>JAJFTH010000002.1 GCA_021373135.1 Bacteroidales bacterium | reverse complement strand
CTATCGCTAGCGTTCATCCTGAGCCAGGATCAAACTCTTCCTTGTATAAAGTTTTTGTTTTTTCTCTGTCCAGCATGTTTATCCTTCAATTTAACATTGACGGTTCGATTTTACCCTGTAAAATCTCTTGTACTACTATCTTCAATCCTTTCAAAGAACACTTTTTTTGGCTTTTTCAAAGCTCACCTTTCTACAAAAAACAACCGAGAACTTCTCAGACTCGGCTTCTAAGGCGAAAGGGCTACAAAGATACTGCTTAATATTTAATCTCCAAAACTTTCTTCTGATTTTTCAAAAAAAAGTAAGAAGGAATCCTGTCAAACATTCGTTGTATGCTTCTCTCTTAAAGCGGGTGCAAAAGTAAAAGGTTTTCGGTTACGATGCAAGTTTTCGAGGCATTATTTTATGCTATAAAACATATTTCTTTCAAACGGCTAACTATCAACCATTAAAAAATAAAAGAAATCATTATTATTTATTTTAACATTTAGGAATTCGATATAACTCGCCAAATCATTGTTCGTTTATTCTAAACAGTCGTTTTGCGTGACTCAACATAACCAAAAACAAGTTTTGTTTCTGCTTTCGCTACTTAAAACGTTCACTTGTGTGGGCGATAAATCATGGGCTTGTTTCGTTTTAAATAGATATAGCCTCTGATTAAAAGGCCTGTTATTTGTAAAAAGTCGTAAAAAATGAGACTAAATACTTAAATCAACCAAACAAGAATAAACTATCAGACTAAATTTGCATCTTTGATCTATGAATGATCCACCAGAACATTTCAAGGTTTGTACACATTTAAACATAGAAAAATGAAAAAGACGATTTGCATGCTTTTATTATTGTCACTTGGTTTCACTGCAATCAAGGCACAAAGTGGTGAAAAAAATTTTATCGACAGACCTTATATAGAGGTTACCGGAAAAGCCGAGATGGAAATCATACCTGATCAAATCTATCTGAACATTGTCATCAACGAAAAAGACAACAAAGGAAAAGTGGTACTGGCTCAAGCCGAAAAGAATATGCTTTCCTTACTGAAAGAAATCGGTATTGATACAAAAAAAGACCTTTCAGTAAAGGATATGTCCAGCAACTTCAAGAATTACTGGATAAAGAGTTCTGAAATCATGACAAGCAAAGAGTATCAATTAGTAGTCAACAGCGCACAAACAGCAGGTAAAGTGATGCAAGGACTTGAGAAAATCGGGATATCAAACGTTTCAATCGAAAAGGTGAATCATTCGAAAATAGATCAATTTCGAAGAGAAGTAAAAGTCAATGCAGTCAAAGCCGCCAAGGAAAAAGCTACAGATATGGCACAAGCTATCGGTCAAAATGCAGGAAAAGCAATATATATACAAGAAATCGAGTACGATAATTTCTCATCAATGAGGAGAAGCACCGCAAACATCATGGTCAAAATGTCAACTGCAGATGCATTGGAATCAGAAGCCGTACCGGATATTGCATTCGAAAAGATCAAGTTGGAATATCAGGTCAACGCAAGATTCGAATTAAACTAAGTTTTTGTCATGGAGATTGTCTCAAAGGGGACTCATCAGGCAAGTACACGCGGCAGATCAACCAGCGACTTTATCTCTATATAAGGTGTATCTGGTTTTTCAGCCGTCTCGTGCTGCCAAACGGTGTCGAAAGGCACATGAACGGCTTTGCCGCCAATAGCCAAAACAGGAAGCACATCCGATTTCAAAGAGTTCCCAACCATCAGAAATTCTTCAGGTCGAATATCCAGAGCATTGATCAGATTCAAATAATTGGATTCGCATTTTTCGCTTACCACTTCGATGTGATGAAAAAACGGAAGTAAACCGGATTTCTCAAGTTTTCTTTCCTGATCGAGCAAGTCGCCTTTGGTAACGACTATCAGGCGATACTTATCCTGCAGGAACGGTAAAACATCAGTTACCCCGGGAAACAATTGAACAGGTTTATTCAGAAGGGAACGCCCCAATGCAAGAATCTCCCAGATCACAGTAGCAGATACTTTTTCATGGCTAATGCGCAGAGCTGTTTCAATCAAGGAAAGTGTATAGGCCATAGCCCCATACCCATACCATTCCATATTCTTCATTTCTGTCCGGAATAGTTCGGCAGTAAGCTCTTTCTCAGGCATATATTCTGCAAGGAGCGCACAAAAAGATGCTTCAACTTCGCTAAAATAGGATCCATTGACCCACAAAGTGTCGTCCGCGTCAAAACCGATAACCTTGATTGATTCCATTTTTATCAGATAAATACCAACAGGAGCAAATATACAGCATCCGGAACGAATCAACAAACCAGCCGGAACTTTCCTGTTTGACGAACACCTTTCAAAAATAAAGGAATATCCTCTTTTGCACCCCAACAATGATTGTCGGGATAAAATAAAAAATGTACTTTTGAAAATCAATTCTAAACATTGTCCCATGGATTTCTCATCATTGAAAAGACTTTCTTTCAAGCACAAGAACAACAAATTCTTTTTTTATATAGCCGGATACTCCAGATTGGTTGTTCCAAATTGGCTTTTTCGCTTGCGTTTGGACAAGGAACTGCTAAAAATCAAACAATATGATGCTGACTATATCAATGAAAGGGTGGAATATTACAATAGGCTTGACGGTAGTTATGTGATGCCTCAAAATGAAGATCGGCTCTCGAAATTCAAACTTGGAAAGAAGTTGAAAACCTACTTTTTTGACGCTTACAGGTATTCCCGTTTTTTTAATTCCAGGCTCGGTGCCCACTTCTTGTTCGGTGACATCGATTACATACCGGAAAAGCCTTCCATCGTCAAGAGCAGACCCATCTGCGACAACAATGCCAATGCTGTAATCATTAAACTGGACAGCATCCGCCATTTTATTTTCACACATGACAAAAAAACTTTTGAAAGCAAAAAGGATATGCTGGTCGGGAGAGCAAAAGTCGCACAGATACACAGAGTCAAATTCCTTGAGATGTATTTCAATAATCCACTTTGCAATATCGGTCAGGTGAAAAAAGGTGGGATGTGTCAGGAATTTTTGGTTCCGAGAATGACCATTACCGAACATCTCGATTACAAGTTTATCTTATGCCTGGAAGGTTTTGATGTGGCCAGCAACCTTAAATGGGTGATGTCCTCCAACTCCATTGCCGTCATGCCCAAGCCCAAATTTGAAACCTGGTTCATGGAAGGCACACTGTTGCCGGATTATCATTATATCATCATCAAGGATGATTATTCGGACCTCGAAGAAAGACTGACTTATTACATCACACATCCTGATGAAGCCAAACAGATCATAGAACATGCCCATCAATATATTGAGCCATTTAAAAACAAGAAAATGGAAAAGCTCATCTCATTGCTTGTTCTTCAAAAATATTTTAAAAAGACAGGACAGCTCTGATCAAACGGAAACAAAGTCCATACAGATGGAAACGGTAGAACAACCATTCTATCCAAAGAAATCGATACATTTGTAATGAGAAGGAAGATTTATCAGGTAAAAAATATCACCTTATACTATATCACACCTTTATGAAAATGCCCAAAATCGACTTTTTTTATACCGGGAAATCCGACCTCCTTCAAACGCAAAAGGATTCTGCTTTATCCTGCATTTTTCATGCTGAAGCAAATCCAAATTCAGCAGAAGGCCTTCTGAATATCATACAGTGCACAAAAGAAGATTATTTCATTCTTTTCAATAAGCCCTGCCTGCCCGTTTTGGGAAAATTCGCCATCGACAGGATGATACAGGTTGCCGAAGATTCAAGAGCAGGTATGGTTTATACCGATTACCACGAGATTAAGGAAGGCCTTAGAAAGGCACATCCTCTGAATGATTATCAAACCGGCAGCATCCGCGATGATTTTGATTTCGGCCCTTTACTATTGATCAGGACAGAGGCTGCCAGAAAAGCAATGGTCGAAGAAAAATCAAATTACAGTTTTGCAGCCCTTTATGATATGAGACTGAAGATTTCACAGAATTATCCGTTGGTACATCTGAATGAATATCTATACATCCTCGAAGAAAACGACCTGCGAAATTCAGAGGAGAAAATGTTTGCTTACGTCGATCCGAAAAACAGGGCTGTTCAGGTTGAAATGGAGCAGGCTTGCACAGAACATCTGAAAGCAATCGGAGCATGGCTTCCTCCCATATTCGAAGATATTGATCTTCATAAAGGGACTTTCCCTGTAGAAGCCTCTGTCATCATTCCTGTCAGAAACAGGATCAGAACCATCACCGATGCCATTGACTCCGTTTTGAGTCAGAAAGTGACTTTCGCTTTCAACCTGATCGTCATTGACAACCATTCGACAGACGGAACGACAGCTGCCATCGCTGAAAAGGCTGAAAAAGACAAACGCATCATCCACCTGATTCCGGAACGCGAAGACCTGGGTATCGGCGGATGCTGGAACGAAGGCGTGCAACACCCGGAATGTGGGCGGTTTTCCGTACAACTGGACAGCGATGACGTTTATAGCGATACAAATACGTTGAGCCGAATGGTGACGGAATTTTATGCACAAAATTGTGCCATGCTGGTGGGCAGCTACCGGATGTGCAATTTTGAGCTGCAAACCATACCTCCGGGCATCATCGACCATCGGGAATGGACTCTTGAAAACGGGAGGAACAATGCGCTCAGGATTAACGGTCTTGGCGCACCAAGAGCATTCTTCACCCCTGCCCTGAGAAAGATCAAAGTACCCAACACCAGTTACGGAGAAGATTACGCACTGGGTTTGCAGTTCTCCCGAAAGTGGCAGATTGGACGCATCTATGAAGTACTTTACCTTTGCAGACGTTGGGACGACAATTCGGATGCTGCTCTCGACCTCAACAAGCTGAACGCCAACAACGCTTATAAAGACAAACTGCGAAGCATAGAGATTGCAGCCAGACAAAGAATAAACTGTTAATATTTTGGCTTATGAGAAATTTCACCTATTCGAACCCGGTAAAAATCATCTTTGGGAAAAATACCATTCCAGCATTGGCGGTTGAAATTCCTGAAAGTGCAAGAACACTGATCCTTTACGGAGGTGGTAGCATCAAACGCAATGGCGTTTATGATCAGGTGATTGAAGTCTTAAACGGAAAAATTCACTTTGATCACCAAGGCGGAAACGCATGACAAGAAATCCTGATTAAAAGGCTTTAGAAAATGCAAGATTACAGGCAACTATTTCAGAGACAGTCTACAACATGGCCTTTAGCGGAGAAAAACTATCAAGCATTATCCGAAGTCGTTTTCAAGGATTTGACGATTGATCATATTCGGATCAGGCTGCAATTCAATCCCGGCAGGATGACGTCATCCGCTGCCGATACCTCCAAAGACGCCATCCGGGCACGTCCTTGTTTCCTTTGTGCCAAAAATCGTCCTTCCGAACAGGAAAGTCTGACCTTTAAAGCGGAAAATGCTTCCATTTCCGAATTTCAGATTCTGGTAAATCCCTTTCCCGTTTTCCCGCAACATTTCACCATAGCCTCAACAGAACATCAGCTTCAGGCCATTCACGGAAACTTCAAGTCTTTCCTCCAACTGGGAAAAAGCATGGAAGATTGTGTCATTTTCTACAATGGACCCCGTTGCGGAGCATCCGCTCCCGATCACCTGCATTTTCAGGCAGGCAGCAAAGGGCTTATGCCCCTCGAGTCGGATTACGGCCAATGGAAAAAAACGCTTATCTGGAAAGGGCAGGATATCTCTGTTTCAAAAATGGAAGGTCTCCTGAGAAACGGCTGGGTGATGGAAGGTCCGGATTCTACCGAACTGACTGAGGCCTTTGAACAATTGTTGGATTTGCTAAAATCGGAAAATCCGGCATCCACGGAAGAGCCCATGGTTAACTTGCTTTGCTGGTACCAAAACGAAAATTGGATTTGCCTGATCTTTCCGCGTAAGGCACATCGTCCAAAATGTTACTTCAAGGATGATGACACCAGGTTATTAATCAGTCCGGCGGCCGTGGAAATGGGTGGCCTGATGGTCGCTGCACGTCGGGAAGACTTTGATAAAATCGGAGAAAAAGAGATAAGAGAAATATACGGCGATGTTTCGGTTTCAGAAAAAGAAATCGATCTGATTTCCAAAAAATTTAAAGAAAGAAAACCATGAATCATCAAGAACCCATGCTCGAAGTGGGCATCGTTTCGGGTATCGAAATAAACTTCCATTTCCCATGCCCCTACTTCATTTCAGGACAAACAGGAAAGGAAAAGACATACAGCGGCACATTCGCCGTCAGTTTTAAAGAGGGGAAAATCTTATTCGAAAACCAAACTTTTACGGTGCTCGAATTTGAACCTGTCAACAAAGCGGATTCAGCCTTTGAACTTTTTGATGTACGCATCGGCATCAACTTTCACTGGGAACGTACTGAAAAGCAAGTGTTTGAAGGCCACCTGAAATGCATCGTCGAAGACGATAAAATTACAGCCGTCAACAGAATACCGCTCGAATCCTACCTGAATAGCGTCATTTCTTCGGAGATGAGTGCGAAAGCCTCTGCTGAACTGCTCAAGGCACATGCGGTCATTTCAAGAAGCTGGCTTTTATCCCAAATGCAACAGAAAGGTAAGAATGTGACCAAAAATCCAGGTTTCATTGAAAATGATTCGGAACGGATTCGTTGGTACGACAGGGAAGATCACGCAAATTTCGATGTTTGTGCCGATGACCACTGCCAGCGATATCAAGGCATCACCAGAGCCAGTACTCCTCAGGTACGTGAAGCCGTCAAGGCAACACGTGGACAGGTACTGTACTCAGAAAACGAAATCTGTGATGCCCGTTTTTCCAAATGCTGCGGAGGTATTTTGGAAGAATTCCAGTATTGCTGGGAAGACAGTCCGAAACCTTATTTGGTCGGGCTTGCAGACCATACGGAACAAACCACCGTTCCTGATTTAAGGATGGAGGAAAATGCCAAATCCTGGATTCTCGGCAACCCGCCGGCCTTCTGCAACACTTCCGACAAAAGCGTCCTGCAACAAGTCCTGAACAACTACGATCAGGAAACAGCAGATTTTTACCGCTGGACCGTTCCCTACAAAAAAGAGGAAATCAGCAAACTCATTCATGAACGATCCGGTATCGATTTCGGGGAAATTCAGGAGCTCATTCCCATGGAAAGGGGCGTCTCAGGACGAATCGTCAAACTGAATATTATCGGAAACAAGAAAAGCCTCATCATCGGCAAAGAGCTTGAAATCCGCAGGACTCTGTCCACTTCACACCTGTACAGTTCGGCCTTTGTGGTTGAAAAGACAGATGAAGGCTTTATCCTGCACGGTGCAGGCTGGGGACACGGTGTGGGACTTTGCCAGATTGGCGCAGCCATGATGGGTGAAAAGGGTTACAAGTACACGGATATTCTCCATCATTATTATCCAAATACAGAATTAAAGCATTTATACGATTAATCATGCAAAAACGCAATCCCTGGACTTGGATCCCGTCACTTTATTTCGCAGAAGGCCTGCCGTATGTAGCCGTCATGACCGTTTCACTGATTATGTTCAAAAGGTTCGGACTTTCCAATACCGATATAGCATTTTACACCAGCTGGCTGAATTTGCCCTGGGTCATCAAAGGAATCTGGAGTCCCTTCGTGGATTTGATCAAGACCAAACGCTGGTGGATCGTTACCATGCAATTGTTGATTGGTGCAGGATTGAGCGGAGTTGCATTCTGCCTGCCCACCCCACATTGGTTTCAATTCAGCATGGCTTTTTTCTGGTTACTTGCCTTCAGCTCGGCCACCCATGATATCGCAGCAGACGGTTTTTACATGTTGGGGTTAAAAGATACGGACCAAGCCTTTTTTGTTGGCATCCGAAACACTTTCTACCGTCTGGCCATGATTAGCGGCCAAGGTCTGCTCATCTATCTGGCCGGTTTTTTAGAGGAAATGCCTTTGCCAAAATTCGCACAGGGCATGGGAAACATTCCGTTTGCCTGGTCTGTCACCTTTCTGGTAATGGGAATTTGTATGATACTATTCGGCATCTACCATTTCTTTATGCTTCCAAAACCAACGGCAGATGTCTCTAATCCAAGCAGGACAGTCAAAGAAATCCTGAAAGAATTCGGGATGACTTTTGTCAGTTTTTTCACGAAAAGAAACAGCATCCTAGCCATTGCTTTTCTCCTCTTTTACCGATTTTCGGAGGCACAACTACAAAAAATATCCCCGCTTTTCCTGATTGACAGTCTGGAAAACGGAGGCCTGGGATTAAGCACTTCCGCCTATGCCACAGTCTATGGAGTCGTCGGTGTCATTGCCCTGATCCTGGGAGGCATTCTGGGAGGCATCGTCATTGCGAAAAACGGACTCCGCCGATGGATCTGGCCCATGGTTCTTTTCATGAGCCTACCCAACCTGACTTCCATTTATTTTGCTTACGCACTGCCGGACAATCTCTGGATCATCAACGCCGGTGTTGCTTTTGAACAATTCGGCTATGGTTTTGGATTTACAGCTTATACGCTTTTTATGATTCAGTTTTGTAAGGGTGAACATCAGACGGCACATTACGCCATCGCGACCGGTTTTATGGCTTTAAGCATGATGTTGCCCGGTATGTTCGCAGGTAAAATCCAGGAAGCGATGGGCTATCAACATTTCTTTATCTGGGTCATGATTTGTGCTTTGGTGCCTTTCATTTTGGTCGGATTGATTCATCCCAAACTTGAAAAAGCAGAAAAGGTTTCGGATTAGCTGGAAAAGGAGACACCCTCCAGAGCAAATTCCAACATTCCGCCTTGAATCAAGTCCGGATGAAAAAACAAACAATCAGATGAAAAAGTCCGGTCAGAAATAGTTGACTCAACAAGCCATTTCTCCAGCGTTTTTCTTTGCAGAAAGTAGATTGTACGCCCCTTTTATTACAACTTTCGCATCTTTCGCATTGAATTTCTCAGGTAGGATTATTTCCGTAAACCCTTTATCTGAAACGCCTTTTTGTACTTGTATCATACGGTATTCGGTAAAATTCTTGCCGCTTTCCACCTTGTTTCTGTCGAAAACAAAAATGTAATCTTTGTCGTCGAAACTGACAATGGCATCCGAAGGTACGGACTTAACCTGATCGCTTGAAGCTTCAATAATAGCATTCACATACATGCCGGGCAAGATGTTTTTACAATGATTGGTCACATTGGCGTAAACGTTGTATGTCTTATCACTGTTTATCGATTTGCTGGTTTGATAAATCACCGCTTCGTGCTGCTCTGTTTCATTATTTATGAAGAAACGGATTTGCTGTCCGATGGAGACTTTATCGGCGTCTTTTTCAAATAAAGTAAGTTCAAGAAAAAGTTTGTCCCTGTTTACAATCTCAAACAATACATCGGATTCTGTCACTGACTTCCCGATACTTACATTGACAGCTTTCACATAGCCGGAAATAGGTGAAACCAAAGATACAGACCTCCTGATATTATTCTCATTCAACCGGTAAGGGTTTATGCCGATTAGTGCCAGTTTCTGTTCCAAAGCTTTCATCTGAACTTTAAGACTCTTATAATCAGAAGTAACCTGTTGCATGTTTTTTTGAGAGGCTACCTCGTTTTTGTAAAGGTCGTTTTGACGTTCATATTCGGCCTTGGCAAATTCAAGCTTATTTTTTGCTTCCAGATAATTCTGTTGCAAATCGACAAACGCTTGATTTTCGATAATAGCCAGTGTTTGCCCTTTTCTGACAGCATGACCGGGCATCAGAGAGGTGCTTTTTATAAAACCACCCATCGGCATACAAACGGTAGCCAGGTTCTGAGGGGCGACACCCACAGTTCCGTTGACTTTGAGCGTACCACTGAGCGACCGCAATTCTATTGCTCCGGTTTCGATGTTGGCAAGCTTGATCTGGTCTTGACGCAACTCAACGATATCTTCGGGTATAACCTCGGCTTCTTTGGTTTCCACTTCCTTTTTGGATGCTCCGTTGCATGACAGGAATATAAAAATGGAAATCAGGATTAAAAGTGATGATAGGAATTTATTATTTGTCATATTTCGTCTGTTTAAAAGATTTTACCTGTAATAAAATCAATGTTTATAATGGTTTGATTGTAATTGTTCAATGCTTCGATGTAATTTTGTTTAATGCTTAAAGCACGGTTCAGGTTCATCGTATAATCGAGATAATCTATTGCACCGGCCTTGTAACTGAGTGTTGCCTGTTCAATCATTAAATCGGCTTCAGGTATAGCCTGACTCTCATAAAAGTTCACGCTATTGCTGTATTTTTCATATTCGCCCATCAACGAACGATAACTTCCGGAGAGCGATTTAGAATAATACTCGGCATTTGCCTGAGCAGATTGCTCTTTTAGCCTGGCTGCCTTTATTTTGGAAGTATTGGACAAGAACCATAAAGGAACGGCTATGCCGGCTTGAATACTCGTGAAGCGATCTCCGGTACCGAAGGTTCGTGATGCTCCGTTTACCTCTTGAACCCCTTGCATGGTTTGACTGAAATAGCCGATACTAAGATCAGGCATCATACGGCTGCGTTCCAGCTCTTTTTCAGCACGTGATATCTCAACTTGTTGTTTTATATATGCTACCGATGGATTCCCGGCCAAGGTCAAACTATCATCCGGTATGAACTCCATACGATGTAAAAGGGTGTCCGCCGGAAGCACAGTCGTTTCGACATTCAGTAGCGTTTGTAACTTTTGGCTATAAATGGCGACATCGGCCAAAATCTGTTGCAACTGGTTTTTGACTTCAAGGCTTTGTGAGCGCGCAGCAACCATTTCGAGGCGATTTGTTTCACCTGTTCTTGTTCTTAGTTCGGCTGCCCGTAAAAAGCCGGAATACAAACTATCCTGATAGGTAAATAGTTTTTGTTTTGCATGAAGATAGACCAACTGCCAATAAACCTGTTTTACCTGTGTGGCGATTTCGAGCCGGGAAGTTTTTAACTGCCACTCGCTGCTTTTGACGTTGGCCTTTGCCAGTTTGTTCTGATTGACATAAACCGTTGGAAAAGCAAAAGATTGCGATACGGTAAAACTGTTATCCCTGGTGTAAGAATTTATCTGTCCGTATTCACCGTCAATTGCTGTTTTTGGAATGTCCCATGATGCGCCTTTCAATGCTTTCTGCGCATATACCGAATAAACGGATGAGCGTATGGATAAATTACTGTCCAAAGCCATCCGGATGGCTTGTTTCGCATTGATAACAGTTATTTGCTGTGCTTTGGCGTTGCCAAAACAGGCTGAACCAAACAAAAGCAGCAAAACGGCAGGCAGTAATTTTGACCGTTTCCTTTTAAAAACGAACCTGAATGAACGGGTTGAAAAGAAAACATAAAAGATGGGCAAAACGATCAATGTCAGTAGAGTGGCGGTCATCAATCCGCCGATAACCACTGTTGCCAAAGGTTTTTGAACTTCCGCTCCTGCGGAAGTGGACAAGGCCATCGGCAAGAAGCCCATTGAAGCGACGAATGCCGTCATAAGGACAGGGCGTAATCGGGTACGTAAGCCTTTCAACACCCGTTCTTTAATATCTGCAACACCATCCTTTTCAAGCCGGTTGAATTCTGCAATCAGCACAATACCGTTCAATACCGCTATACCAAACAAAGCAATAAAACCAACTCCGGCAGAAATGGAAAAGTTCATACCACGTAACCATAAAGCAAGAATACCACCGATCAACGACATGGGTACGGCCGTATAAATCAACAGGGCTTGTTTTACCGAATGAAAGGTAAAAAACAAAAGCACAAAAATGAGTAACAAGGCCACAGGAACGGCAATGCCCAAGCGATTTTTAGCAGCTTGAAGGTTCTCAAACTGACCGCCGTAGGTCACATAATAACCCGTCGGCATTTGCACCTTTGCATCAATTTGTTTTGTAACATCGTCTATGACACTTTGAATGTCCCGATTACGGACATTAAACCCAACAGTAATTCTGCGTTTGGTATCTTCACGGGAAACTTGAGCCGGGCCCGATTTGATTTCAACGTCGGCAATCTGTTCAAGTGGAATTTGTCCACCTGTAGGCAATGCAACAAAAAGGCTTTTTACGTCATCGAGATTTTGCCTGTAATCTTTATCCAACCGAACCACCAACCCAAAACGCTTTTCCCCGTCATAGACAACACCTGCCTGACTTCCTGCAAAAGCAGCACGTAAAATGCGGTTTGCATCTTCGACGGACAGCCCATATTCTGCAAGCCGGTCCCGATTGTATTCCACCTGCACTTGCGCCAGTCCGGTCACTTTCTCCACGTTTATATCTTCAACACCTTGAACATTCCGGATGATCTTTTCAACTTCAGTTGCTTTGTCCGCCAAGGTATTCAGGTCGTCTCCAAATATTTTTACGGCAATATCCTGTTTGGAGCCGGAAAGTAATTCGTTTTGACGCATTTGGATCGGTTGCTGGAATTCAAATTTCACACCAGCCAACGGAACCAGTGCTTCCTGCATTTTCTCAACCAGTTCTTCTCTGTTTTCAGCACTCGTCCATTCACTTTTATCTTTTAGAGTGATGATATAATCTCCTGTCTCCATCGGGGTTGGATCTGTCGGAATTTCTCCTGCTCCGATTTTACAAACGGTATGCTTTATTTCAGGAAAGTTTTCGAGCAGTATTTTGTTTGCTTTCTTTACCTGTTCTACCGTATTTGACAGCGAACCTCCTTGCAAAGTGATTACTCCTGCCGCAAGATCCCCTTCTTCCAGTTGAGGAATAAACTCTCCACCCAGACTATTGAATATAAATAGGCTGATGATGAACAATGCAATGGTGGAAAGAGTTACAGACCTTTTGTGCCTTAAGGAAAAAAGGATGGCCGGGTTGTATATTTTTTGAAACCACTTCATCAGTTTGTCTGAGAAATTCGGTTTATGCTCGGTGTCCTTGCTCAAAAACAAGGATGAAATCATAGGTACATAAGTCAAAGAGAGAATCGTAGCTCCAATCAATGCAAACGATACCACCTGAGCCATGGGGCGGAACATTTTACCTTCAATGCCTACAAGGGCCAATATCGGTACATAAACAATCAGAATGATTATTTGTCCGAAAGTGGCACTACTCATCATTTGTTTGGCAGACTCAAATACGTTTTCATCCATTTGATGTTGTGTAAGCCTTTTGATCCCGAGATGGTGCGTTTTGCTCATTGTTATTCGATGGACAACACTTTCGACGATGATGACCGCACCGTCCACAATCAATCCGAAGTCGATAGCCCCCAAACTCATCAAGTTTCCGGATACTCCGAAAAAGTTCATCAATGAGATGGCAAAAAGCATGGAAAGCGGGATAACAGATGCCACAATCAGTCCGGCCCTCATATTGCCCAGGAATAGGACCAAAATAAAGATGACAATCAAGGCTCCCTCGATCAAATTTCTTGAAACCGTACCGATAGCACGTCCGACAAGGTCTGAACGATTTAGAAAAGGCTCTATTTTAACTCCTTCGGGCAATGACTTTTGAATAGATTCCACACGTGTTTCAACGTTTTTGATCACCTCATTGGCGTTTGCCCCTTTCAACATCATAACGACACCGCCGACTGCTTCGGCCGTATCCACAACAAAAGCACCGTAACGTGTTGCGCTGCCATATTGCACGGTTGCCACATCCCGGATTAAGATAGGAATACCGGAGGAATTGCTTTTAACCACTATTTTTTCAATATCTTCCAACGATTTCACCAGTCCGATACCACGGATAAAATAAGCAGTCGGCTTTTTATCGATATAAGCACTTCCTGTATTTTCGTTGTTTCTCTCGAGTGCATCAAAAATATCAGTAAGGGTCAAATTCATTCCCCTGAGCCTATCCGGGTTAATCGCAATTTCATATTGTTTCACAAAACCGCCATAACTGTTAATATCAGCCACACCGGGAGTACCAAGCATCTCCCTGCGTACAACCCAATCCTGAAGAGTCCGCAACTCCATCGGGTCATATTTATTTTCAAATCCTTTATCTACGGCAAGACGGTATTGGTATATTTCACCCAATCCGGTTGAGATAGGAGCCAGCTCGACTTTGGCTACACCGGTAGGGATCATTTCTTCGGCTTCTTTGAGTCGTTCATTCATTTGTTGTCGTGCCCAATAAATGTCAACGTTGTCTTTGAACACAACAGTGGTCACGGATAAACCCAAGCGAGAAATGGAGCGAAGCTCAATAATATTTGGAATATTGGCAACAGCTACTTCAATAGGCGCAGTAATAGAGCTTTCTACTTCCTGTACTGCCAAAGATGGGGCAAGCGCAATAACCTGCACCTGGTTGTTGGTTATATCCGGTGTTGCATCAATGGGCAACCGGGTTAAAGAGTATATACCCCAGCCGATCAGTGCAACAACAAATAGTTCGACAATAAATTTATTTTTTATTGAAAAATGGATGATACGTTCTATCATATCTAAATAGATTGAAAGTTAATACAGGCTCACAGGCTTCCAGATGACTGAAAATCATGAACATAGAAAAAAAAATTGAAAGGGAAATACTGTATTAGCTTAATTTCGGCGGTTGCCAGATAGAAGCATAATTATAAGAGTCAAAGCCAGAGAGATAGGCATAGACCTGTAATTGCGGAATGGAATAACATTTGAAATCGATGGCGAAATCCTGACAACAGACGGGAGTCACACAACAATTACAGGTGCAGAAGGGAGAACAGCAATCTATATCGTTTTGATGGTCAGCGTGTGCTTGCGCAACTCGCTCCACTTGACCGGCAATCGGTTCCTTGAGTCCATCAGCGCATGGCACACCTGTCAGAAACAAAATATAAATTGACAATATGAAAGCTATGATTCTCATTATAGGTGACAAATGTAATAATTATGTTCAAAAGAAAATCCTATTTTTCTTTTTTTATCAGCAAACACAATCCGATGAAAGTGAACAAAGCGTTCAATATCAATCGCTCGTGACTGAACTCATAACCATTGAACCAAACTTTGGAATTTATATCGAAAACAAAGCATAAAATCGGCGATGCAATAGCAACCCAGGGCACGTAACGGTCTTTTACCTTTCTCTTTATAAATATCCCGAAGACAAACATTCCGAGTAATGGTCCGTAGGTGTAACTTGCTATTTTATAAACGGTATCGATGACCGAAGCGTTGTTCAAAATGTTGATGACGAAAATAACCACAGCCATAACGACCGCCATCGCAACATGCACTTTGATGCGGATAGAAGACACTTCTTTTTCGGTCTTTTTTTTCGGAGTTTCTAAAATATCAATGACAAACGAAGTAGTCAGAGCAGTAAGTGCCGAACCAGCCGCTGCATAAGCTGCCGAGATCAAACCGACGATAAACAGAATACTCACAATAATAGGAAAATATCTCCCTGTGGCAAGGAAAGGGAAAACTTCATCGCCTTTATCGGGCAATGTGATGTTGTTTTTCGCAGCAAAAGTATAGAGCAAAACGCCAAGCATCAGAAAAAGCAAGTTAATAAATATCTGCAAGATGCCTCCTGTAATCATGTTTTTCTGCGAATCGCGGGAATTTTTGCAACTCAGGGTTTTTTGCATCAAATCCTGATCCAATCCCGAAGTGGCTATCACAGTGAAAACGCCGGCCAAAAACTGCTTAAAAAAGAAACGTTTGTCGTTCACATCGTCAAAAAAGAAAGTCTTCGACATGTCCGATTTTCCTATTATATCCAATAAATTTCCTCCCAAATTATGGACAATATAGTAGATACACAACCCGACGGAAACAATCAGACTGAAAGTTTTTAGCGAATCCGTCCATATCAGCGACTTAACCCCACCCCGAAAGGTGTAGAGCCAAACAATGCCCACCGTGAAAATCAGGTTCAAGACAAAAGGCAGGTGAAACGGCTCGAAAACCAGCAGCTGCAGTACCACGCACACAATAAACAGCCTGATAGATGCACCCAGCATTTTGGAAACGAAGAAAAACCACGCACCGGTTTTGTAGGTTGACATTCCAAAACGATTCTCCAAATACTCGTAAATAGAAACTAGGTTCATCCGGTAAAACAGCGGAATCAGCACAAAGGCTATAAGCAACTGCCCAACGGCAAAGCCCAGCACCATTTGTAAATAAGAGAATCCGCTTCCCGCTACCATTCCAGGTACGGAGACAAAGGTGACCCCCGAAATGGCTGCGCCGATCGTGGCAAACGCCACAACATACCACGGCGATTTTCGATTGCCGGAGAAAAAACCGGCATTGTCGGCTTTCCGGCCGGAAAAATAAGAAATGCCGAACAGAACGGTAAAATAAATGACTATGGTAAGTATTATGAATATTGGAGACATAGATCAATTTTAGATTTAAAACAAATAGCAGAGCATAATCACTTCTTCAATCACTTTATTGCAAATATAGATCTATGGATGATACAGCAGATACGGTTTGCGCTGTTCTTTGAATTTTTCTACATCACCAGCCCACATTGCCTTGATTTCACCGGCACTTTTTCCCTGCATAATCATTTTTCGAACATAACTTACACCCATCAGATTTTCAAAAAATGAACGAAAGAAATAGTTATCCATATTTAGGTTTCGGTAAGCATCAATCAGATACGTCAAATCAAGGCCTTTTTCCCTGATCTCCTCATCGGAAAGCATACTGAGGTTTACACCGTAACACAAACGGTCTTTTTGCGGCGGCTCTTTTGCCGACGGCATACTAAGTGGTGTAAAAGTGAAATCATAGTTTCGCATGTTGGGGTGTCCGTAAATCTGGAAGGGTAAATCCGTCCCGCGTCCCAAACTGACCGGTGTTGCTTCAAAATAGCAAAGCGACGGGTAGAGGTAAATGGCCGTCATGTTGGGCAGATTGGGTGACGGAGGAATGGGTAGCCGGTACATGGTTTGATGCGTGTAATTCAAACAGGGAATGACCTTCAAGCTGCAAATACGCCCTTTTGGAAGCCACTTCTCGCCATTGACCATCAACGCGAGTTCACCGAGCGTGAGCCCGTGAACCACCGGAATGGGCAACCAACCTACGCCCGATTTGTATTTCATATCCAAAATGGGTCCGTCCACGTAATGTCCATTCGGGTTAGGACGGTCAAGAATCAGTACCGACTTGTGATTTTCTGCACATGCGTCCATCAATTTAACCATCGTAATATAATAGGTATAAAACCGCAAACCGACATCTTGAATGTCAACAACCAAAATATCGAATTTACGCATCGAGCCCTTGCCCGGTTTGCCGCTTTCCCCATCGTAGAGCGAAAGGATAGGCACACCTGTTTTCCCGTCAACAGAACTTGCTATGTGGTCACCGGCACCTGCATCTCCCCGAAAACCATGTTCGGGCGAAAAAATGGCCGTAACCGCTATTTTATTTTCAACCAGAATATCCAAAGTATGTTTTCCGTTTACTATTCCCGTATGGTTGGAAAAAAGTGCCACCCGTTTTCCTCTTAAAAGAGGAAGATAAGCATCAGTCTGCTCGGCCCCGACAACAACCTGCGATTGTTGCGCCTGAACGAGCAATACACAGCATGAAAAATAAAGGAATATGAGAAGTCGTCTTTTCATGAAAAATAATGAATAAAAAAGCACACAGATAACACCGAGAGAAAAGATAAAACAGATTCAATCTCTGTGTTTTCTGTGTGCGAAGTTAAATATATCAATCAATCAAACAAAACTATTGCTGATTTTTCGGAACTGTTGTAACGACTTCGGATGGTAGCATACATAAAAACAATAAACAATCAAAGAAAATGAAACAAAAAACCGCTGTAAACACATGTTTTACAGCGGTTATGATATTTTCACAAACCCTTGTTTGTGGGATTTACTTCACTTCTTCAAAGTCCACATCAGTCACATTATCATCACCGGACTTGCTTTCGCCTTGGTTCGGATTGGCTTGCTGACCGCCAAAATCCTGAGGATTCGGTTGAGCTTGCGCGCCACCCTGAGTGTTAGCCTGGTTGTACATCTCCTCAGAAGCAGCCTGGAAAACGCTATTGAGTTCTGCGGTTGCAGCATCGATTCCGGCAATATCCTGAGCCTTGTGAGCGTCTTTCAGTTTGGCAAGGGCAGCTTCGATAGGAGCTTTCTTGTCTGCCGGAAGCTTGTCACCCAATTCTTCCAGTTGCTTTTCCGTTTGAAAAATCAAACTGTCGGCGTGGTTCAGTTTATCTATGCGCTCCTTTTCCTTGCTATCAGCTTCAGCATTGGCCTGAGCTTCATCTTTCATACGCTTGATTTCAGCATCGGTCAAACCGCTTGAAGCTTCGATACGGATGCTTTGAGATTTGCCTGTAGCCTTATCCTTGGCAGATACATTCAGGATACCGTTTGCATCAATATCAAAAGTAACCTCGATTTGAGGAGTACCACGACGGGCAGCAGGAAGACCATCCAAATGGAAACGACCGATGGTCTTATTGTCTTTGGCCATGGAACGTTCACCCTGAAGAATATGGATTTCTACAGAAGGCTGGTTGTCGGCTGCGGTTGTGAATACTTCCGATTTCTTGGTAGGAATGGTGGTGTTTGATTCAATCAGTTTGGTCATTACACCACCCATGGTTTCAATACCCAAAGAAAGCGGGGTAACATCAAGCAGCAAAACATCCGTTACCTCTCCTGAAAGTACACCACCTTGAATAGCAGCACCTACAGCTACCACTTCATCAGGATTCACACCTTTGGAAGGAACCTTTCCGAAGAATTTCTCCACCAATGTTTGGATGACAGGGATACGGGTCGAACCACCTACAAGGATCACCTCATCTATATCACTTGCTGTAAGCCCGGCATCAGCCATCGCTTTGCGACAAGGCTCAACACATGCCTGGATATAACGGTCTGCCAATTTTTCAAATTGTGCACGGCTCAAGGTTTTTACCAAGTGTTTTGGAATACCGTTTACCGGCATGATGTACGGCAGGTTGATTTCGGTGGAAGTAGAACTTGACAATTCGATTTTTGCTTTTTCGGCAGCTTCCTTCAAACGTTGTAAAGCCATCGGATCTTTGCGAAGGTCGATGCCCTCTTCTTTCAGGAATTCGTCTGCCAACCAGTCAATGATGGTCTGGTCAAAGTCATCGCCACCAAGGTGTGTATCACCATTGGTTGATTTAACTTCAAACACACCGTCACCCAATTCAAGGATAGAGATATCGAACGTTCCGCCACCAAGGTCGAATACGGCGATCTTCATATCTTTGCTCTTCTTGTCCAAGCCGTAAGCCAAAGCTGCAGCAGTAGGTTCGTTTACGATACGGCGAACTTTCAAACCTGCAATTTCACCGGCTTCTTTGGTTGCCTGACGCTGCGAGTCGTTAAAGTATGCCGGTACGGTAATGACCGCTTCCGTTACTTCCGTTCCCAAATAATCTTCGGCGGTCTTCTTCATTTTTTGAAGAATCATAGCTGAAATTTCTTGCGGGGTGTACATACGTCCATCGATATCTACACGTGGTGTATTGTTTTCACCACGGACCACTTTATAAGGCATACGTTTAATATCGACTCCTGCTTGATCATAGGAAGTTCCCATAAAACGTTTGATGGATGAAACAGTCTTTTGTGGGTTGGTGATGGCTTGACGTTTTGCCGGATCACCTACTTTACGTTCGCCGCCATCAATAAAAGCTACAACAGAAGGAGTCGTACGTTTGCCTTCACTGTTGGCAATAACAATCGGGTCGTTTCCTTCCAAAACAGAAACACACGAGTTGGTGGTTCCTAAGTCAATTCCAATAATCTTTCCCATTTTAAATTTTATCTTTTAGTTTATTCGTTTCATGATTTATATCGTTGCCGACACTTGCTAAAAGTCAAAACCCGTGCCAAAATAAAAAGGAGTGTCCGATACGATCTTTTGACAGCAAACAGGAGAATTTGTCTTTAAATCTGACAAACGAATATGACTTTTTGGCAGTAAGACTCAAAATCTATCTTGAATTCTGATGATCGATTGTTAATAAAAAATATTGAATTTGTTTTATACCTCTAAATTCAGTTTCTTTGCCCCAACTTAGATATTCAGGACATACCTCATGTCTTTCAATCTATACAATAGGAAAGAGTCATGTTTAAATTGCATTCACTTAAGTTCTATTCCGGCGAATGGATAACGTTGGCTTATGTTTTGGTTACAACGGTATTTCTGGTTTTTAATTTGTCTAAATTCCCTGATACTTCCTTTTTTTTCGAGGCCCGATTAATGACTGTCGTCATGATTCTTTCACTTGCAAGCATTTCCCGCAACAGGGACTGGCGGTATCTGAAAGCTTTCAGGCAATTCCTTCCGTTTATTATTCTCGGTTATTGGTATTCGGAAACTTATGATTTTGCCGGTATGTTCTTACCGAATCAAGATCCGTTTTTTTGTCGGGCAGATCAAAAACTTTTCGGAATGGAGCCTTCTTTGGCCTTCTGTAAATATCTTCCGGAACGGTGGTTCAGTGAATTGATGTATTTCGGCTATTTCTCTTATTATATCATTGCGGTAGGTGTGCCTTTCCTGTTTTGGCAGAAGCGGCCAAAAGAGTTCAGCCGGGCAATATTTGTGATTTTATGCTCCTTTTACCTTTATTATATCATCTACATCATTTTGCCTGTGGGCGGTCCTCAGTTCTATTATCAGGGAGATCCCGGAAAAGCACCCTCAGGATATTTTTTCTCACAATTAATCCATTATATTCAAAGATTTGGCGAAAAACCGACCGGAGCCTTTCCAAGCTCACATGTCGGAATCTCCACCATCTTGCTGCTGCTGACGTTTTCAAAATTTCGTAAAACTTTTTGGTTCATTTTACCGATATATGTCATCCTGGCATTTTCCACGGTCTACATCAAGGCTCATTACATGGTCGATGTCTTGGGTGGTTTCCTTTCAGCCATTCTTTTTTACATCATATCGAACCGCTTGTTTGATTCCCTGTCCGACCGGTTCTGTGAAGAGCCGAAATATACTGATGATTATTGAGAGAAAGACGATATAGGTCCGTTGCTGTAAAAATGCCAGTTGGCAGATTAAGAAGTCTTCACGGACTTCGTCTCGACCGTGTTTTTTTCAAATCAGGATTTGGTGTGATCGGTAAAAAAGTCACTGTTGTAGATATCTCGGTCTATGACAGTGGAGTTGCCGACGTTGTGGCCTATAAAGCCACCCGAATACTCTGATTCGGCAGCACTGAATATGCATCCTGTTGAATAGGATCGGGTTATTATTCCCGCATGGCTTTTACCTACGAGCCCGCCGCAGAAGTATCCGCCATTGACGGCAACTGTTGCGTAGCAGTCGGATATGTCGGGAAAGTCAGCCTTGCCACAGATTCCTCCCACATAATAGCAACCAAGCACACTACCCGTGGCATAACAATTCCTGATATAGCCACCATTCATATAGCCCACCACGCCCCCTACGTTGTTAAGACCCTTCATATTGACATCCGGAAGCCCAAGATTGCAGATGCAGGCATTCATTGTCATTCCAAAAAAGCCCTGATAGTCCGTCTCAGGTTCCGATATGCTTAATCCTGAGATGATGTGTCCGCTCCCATCATAGGTGCCGACGAATGGAATGGAAGAAGAGCCTATGGGTGAGAACTCGCCCTCAAGGGACCGGGTCTTGCCGGCATCAATATCTTTTATCTGTCTAAAGGCCGCATTCCAGCACCATCCGTTTCTCGATAACCAGACCAAATGTCCCAATGTCGATAGGATAAAAGGGTCACGATCCGTCCCACTGCCGGTGGGGCGTTCAGCCACGATTGTACAAGGCTTTCCGATAGTGCGAGAGGTGCTTGTACAAGGTTTTGTGCCGATAGCGTGTTTGAAAATCAGGATTTTGAGTTTGCCAAATATCCCCATGTCTTTTGTTGTATTCATGATTTGCTACAAATAGTTTAACTTCTTTTCTTTTAGATTAGGCATTCATGCGTCTATTGTCGTTTAAAACCTTTACCACTTGGTCTTGCTCCATCCTACAGCCGTATACCATTCCAAAGTCTGATAGGAAGCGTTTCTTGTGGCGGTTACGCTACTGGGTATGTAGGTGCTCAGGCCGCTGAAATGCTCCACAGAAAAATAATGACTGCTACCGTTTACCGAGAGGATGTTCTCGGTACATGCCTTATAGACTACTGCTTTTTCAAGCTGCAGTTTAAAATAATGACGTTGTAGCTCCGTCGTGAAGTTCTCCACGAAATCCCCGAAATCATAAAACAGATGCGGGGAGTAGCTCTCAAAACATTGTACCGAGGAGACGTCGAAGGAATCCAGGTCGGCAGCATGCGCACTGATCAGCATTTTTGTTTCTAAGGCCAGTGCTTCAAGCTCACTACACTTGATGCAGCCTACTGCTGCCGAGCAACTGTAACCGGTCATGGCACTGTAATGCTCATAATAAAGCGAAGCCATCCGGATATAGTCGGACTTTGTACTGCCCATCATATAAGGTACCATCTCGCTATATGGAAAACCGTCCGAAAGTACCTCCGTAGGAGATGCGATCAGGTAGTCCGTGCACCCCCTGAGGGCATAAGCCGTCTCCACCCCGCCCATGAAGCAGGCATCAAAAAGGATATAATCGAAATGTGGCCCTTCACTGAGTGCTGTCGCCAAATCTGCAAGGTCCATCTCGTCAGTTCCGTCCTGTCCGAACCAGCGGGTGGTGACAGCCTTGGAACTGGTCGTTCCCGGCAGCCAGCCGTAACCATGCGACCAGAGCACCAACCCGTAGCTGGTGGATGGAAAACGTGCGGTCACCTCTTTAAGAACCGATGCCATGACGGTGGGCGACACCGAATTCTGCTCCTCATAAGTCCTGACTGCCTGCCGGCTCACTGTTCCATCATCAGATTTTAACAGCTGTATCAACTTGGGAACTTCATTTCTGCGATCCAGATAGATAAGCAGGTTTCCATTTATGTCATTTCTGCCGAAGCCAGACACTAAGCTGTCTATATTAACCTGTGCATCACTGCTAAGACTGTTATCGGCCACCATATACACTAAGACGGTTTTTCCTGAAAATGTTTTAACGGAATCGTCATCGTTACAGCAAGCATTCATGGATAACAGGAGAATGAACAGAATAATGGTCTCGACGCCTTTCTTAATCATGCGATTTTCATAAGTAATTAATGAATGAAGTATTTCGTTTTTCAAGGACACATTTCATGCGGTACAATCGAAAATGATTCAAGTAACCAAGGTTTGAATTCACAGAAGCCTGCAACTTCATAGCTTCCGTTTTTGATAGCGGACGACTCCGCCCAGCCTTCACATTAAGTTCGCTCAACGACTGAAAGATTCGCCTTCTGGTCTTATTCACCACATACCGCCGATACGGCTTAACCACCGCTCCTAAATAAACAACACCTTTGGTTGCATCCTGCAAATAGACCTTTTTAGGGTGAAGCGTCAGACCGAGCGAATCCTGTAAAAAAACCTTTATTTGCTCTTCGGCTTTCAACAAAAAATATTTATTAGAATGGACAAGAAAAAAATCGTCCACATACCGTCCATAATGCCGTACCCCCAATTCCCTTTTTACAAACTGATCCAGTTCATCCAGATAGATATTACTGAACAACTGAGAAGTCAGATTCCCAATGGGAAGTCCACACTGCGGGGCAGAATGAAACAGGCTTTTCGACATCGGCAACCCTTCCCAGTCTTTCCGACTTCCACGGATGATGCAATCCTTTGTAGGGTCATTAAAAACAATTTCCCGAATAAGGTATAATATCCGCTTCAGGTTGAAGATTCCTTTCGTGGACACATCATGCCGGGCATCATATTTAAGTAGAAAATGCTCTACCTTACCGTATAAAACATTCCGGTTCATACTCATGAAATACCCTTGAATATCAAGTTTGAGTATATATGCCGGTTGGGTATAATTATTCGTACACGAACGAATATGATGCTCCAAACGTTCAATGCCCTTCAGTGTGCCATAACCTTTGCGGCATGCGTAGCTGTCATCAATAAACGTGGGATCGAACAACGGTGAAATGTAATTATACAGCAAATTATGCACTACCCTGTCACGAAAATCGGCAGCAAATATTTCCCTTTGCACCGGTTTGTTCACGATAAAACAAACACTTCGACCCACCTTATACCGCCATTCGAGGATCTCGTGATAAAGCTCCACCAGATTCTCTTCAAGGTTAATCTCAAAGCGAAGCTGGTTGATGGAATTGCGCTTATGCGCCCTGGCATCGTAATATGCCTGGAACACTGCTGTAAGTAATGTCGTGTCTTTGTCTATCATCTTTGTTTATAGCTCATTAAAAAGAAACACGAAAAAACAGGTCTGTAAATGCTTGAACACACCTGACCGAGAACCCGTTCGCCCGATTGTTGTTGTTCTCCGGATTCACGTTGCTACTGTTGAAATTCAGGTTGTACCCGTTGCTGCTGTTAGGCGATGCAGACCAGTAGTCGCCGTTGTTGCCAACGTTGTTGAGTGCCCCACTGCTGTTGTTGCGATAACCCGCAGCCGGAAAAAGTAACCACTGGTGATGAATGTCAGGGCGGCTCGCTTTCATCAGCACCTCATGGAGATGTCAACAAAGCCCAAACACCTTGACAGACTAGGATATATAGCTAACGGCTACGCATTTCCATCAAAGAGTTGCGCCTTTACGCCGTCAGCGGGTTACTGAATTTACATGTCACACTCTCAGGAAGAACCAGAGGCCTCCGCTGAGACTCCGTACAATCAACCTGTTTATTCTTGTTTCTTTTTTCTATTTATATTTCTTTTGCCAGGCCGCCAGCTGCTTCGATACCGACTCGATATTTTCAGCCTGTAGAGCGTACTGCTTAAGAGAAATCTGTTTCAAATCGTGCAGCAAGCGTAGGTGTAGTTTTATCACCACCACTCGTTCACGGGCTTCGGCCAGAAACGGCAACTTATCTTCCGTCCCATTGGCCCTGTAAATGCAAACCATCAAATCGGTCAATTCCACCTTAAGCCGCTCGCCCAACGTGTGCCGATAATCGCGAGACAGACTGCTACACATTTTAAACGAAGCAAGCAGCAAATCGTAAGAAGCCTTGAATACCGGTAAATTTTCATAGACTGCCATCCAACATTTTTTGAAGGGAAACCACTAATTGCATGCACTCCATAGGCGTAGATCTTTCCACCCTGAATCCCAGAAGCAAAGCCAAGACTGCATCTTCTTTATTTATTGGCTGCCGGTCATTCGTTTGCTTTTGTTTGGAGACCAACGGTAAAGATTCCAGCCACTGCTGGTAATCCTCCATCTTAAACGTATAACCCGTAATCAACAACTGCTTCTCATTTATTTCTGTCAGCTTTTCTTTGCTAAAATACTGTTCCAGCGCATTTTTTGGGAAACCAAGAGAGACCACCTCCCGACCAACCGACTTCACCATCTTTTTGGAAATCTTGAACGCCCTCACCTCCCGTGTAAAAAGGTATGCCGACTGTTGGTAGGCTTTCCAAAAAATGCCTTCCTTGTACAGATGAATCTCGCCCTTGTTGCGGTCTTCAATGTTTATAATCTCTTGAATACTCATTTCAATATTTTAAAAATTTCCGACCGCCTCAAAGGCGGTAAGACCTCGCCGGCCTTTCAATGTCCGACGAGAATGAATCGAATAATCGAATGCGGGGCTCATGGCCCCTACCATGCTTGAACACACCTGACCGAGAACCCGTTCGCCCGACTGTCGTTGCCCTCCGGATACACGCTGCTACTGTAGATTTTCAGCTTGTACCCGTAGCTGCTGTTAGGCGATGCAGACCAGTCGTCGCCGCTGCTGCCAACGCCGTCGAGTGCCCCACTGCCGTTGCCGCGATAACCCGCAGCCGGCCAGAAACCAATACCGGGAGTGGTAACCCAATTATATCCATTGGTACTCCAATACGAAGAACCCTGATAAGAAGCAAGACCAATCCACGGAGATGCACTGGTGCCGGTCTTTTTCCAACTTGGTACACGCCATCCAAATGGACTTGGATCGAAAATGGACTTGGCAGAAGTACTGACAGTCCCTGACCAAAGACCATCATACTGTGTGGAACACCAGTTGTATGGAGTAGTACTGTTATAGTAAAAGACATTCGGAGCATTAATTGCTTCAGCGATACTGATTGGACCAGCGGATGTGGTAACAGTTTTGGTTCCGTAAACTGTTTGAGCCGTGTTTCCATTATATGTGCCGGAACCCGTAAACGGATCTTTACGCCCCCACTGATAAAGCAAACCATACGTATTGACATCAGCAGCAACCACCGAAGTCGCTCCGAGATTTCTATCCATGAACACATTGGTGACTCCTGATGTATTGGTATAACTGTATGTGGTCCCGTTTATCTTGGTATTCGGATTGTATGAGGTCACCCAAATATGCCAGGACCAAAGAATCGTTCCAGACTGGCTGTCGCCGCTGTAAGCAGCAATAACTGCGTTTCCTGATTGATTCATTAAAGGCGCATTTACGGTGACGGTTTGAGAGGTAGCATTGAAGCCCGTGCAGGTGACGAGACCAGACGTGGTTTCCCACAACACACCGACAGAGGCGGCCGTATGAGTGGTGCTGATTCCGGCCAACGATGCGGTTGTGGCATCACCGTTTCCCTTGATGCCTACCGGAATAATTCGCTTCGAACCCGGAGACAAAATGTAACAATTGGCTATTTCTTCAAAAGGAATGGTTAACCGATAATTGATGCTCTGCCCTTTGCTCCAGGTAGCGGATGGCAACAGATAAGTGACAGTTTTTTCCAAACCATTAACGGTATAGCTCACCACCACCGTGTTAGAGGTTGTTACACTCTGTGGTAAAAGCAGCAGGTAGCCATTATATGTAGAAACGGAGATGTATCCGGCACTGCTTAAAGACTGATTTGCTGCAGGTACTACTGAGCCATCACTGATAGATGCGGTATAAGAAGTGGTAGTAAAACCAATGGTCCACGGATTACTCAAGGAAGAGTCGAGCGACAGTGTGCCGCTGCTCTTGATACCTGTCATCTGAATGGACCGGATGACTACTTTTTCGGTGGAAAAAAAAGAATCCAACTTAGCAGAAAAATTGATACAGGTGAGCGCATGGTTGAAGCTCAAACTGACGGCAGTTTCGGTAGATTTGTTGTTTACCGCGCTGCAAGCAGCGTACATCAGATCGATCTGGTTTGATACCGTCGTGCCGGGAGTGTAGGTAATGACCGGATAGCCTGTCGTTGTGGCCGATGACAGGCTGATGCCGTTGCCTTGATAGGGATAGTAGGCAAAGAATCGGACCTTGTCACTCGTATCATTGGGCCAGTATTTTACAGGATAGTAGCTGTACGAATAGCTGCCTGAACTGCCCGTGCGGGTCACTTGGGTGTTGTACATAAAGGAAGGAGTGGCTGTGGTGCTATTCCAGGTACCACCCGTAAGCAAATAGCCCAGCACTCCAAAACTGCCGGCAGGAGCCTCCGTCCCAAAAACAGGGGCACCACGGGTTTGCAGGGCCGAGGCGGAAGGATAGGCGGAAGCGGAAGACGCAACTGCGGTAGAAGCTGTTTCTGAAAAGGATGACTTCAAAGATGTATTGACAGACTTGCCTGGGGTGTTCTCGCTAAGAGGCACCTCCACTGTTTCCCAGTCGCTCTCCATCAGTCCCTTTGTCAGGGCATTTTCTGTGGTATTGAAACCGATGGCACCGGAAGCGACATCACCGGAAGAGCTACCGGACGAGAGGTCGTCATTGTTACAGCCTGCCAGAACAAGGCAGATCAGTAAGACGGCAGATACAAATCTATGAAGAACTCGTTGCATCAGGTATGAATTTTTGTTGGTACATGTGACCGGGAGGGGACATCCAACCCCGCCCGGCCTGAAACTATGAAATATGGAATGAAAGAAATCAATCCTTACAAAGCAACATCAGAATTGGCTGACCAGTCGGTCGTGGTAGCACTGAAACTGACAGCATTCAGGGTGATGGTCATTTTGTAGGTGATGGCACTGGCTGAGGTCCACGTCTTTCCGGCAACAACAGTCAAATCCTTAAGCAACTTGTTGCTTGTAAAGTCGTAAGTTGTACCATCCGCATAAGTAATGGTATATTTGACTTCCAAGGCTGCGTCGGCAGATGCAGCATAATCTGCAGGAACCATCATCAGGTAGGAATTGGCCAGAACCATGTTCTTGTCGGTCGTAGTGGATACAGAGCCATTGTCAACCAGATTCTTCAGATAATCCAACGTAAAGGTGGATGTGAAAACGGTAGGGGTGGTCTGCGACCAAGATCCACCTTCAGCTGCAGTGAAGTCACCCGTGCCGGCGACGTTCTTCAGGCTGATGCTGGTGATGCGGATGTAGGTGCCGTTGGCTCCATAATCGGCGGCCAACTTGGCGGTAAAACCAATCTTTGTCAGCGCATGGGTGAAAGAGAAGCTTGCAGTACCATCGGCTGATGTCTTATTGACAGCCGAAGCAAGCATCAAATCAGCCTGTTTGACCGGATCGGTATTGACGGCATAAGACACAGCAGGAAGAGTTGCTATCGCTGAAGATACTGCCGCAGGAGTGATGGTGCTCACACCGGCCGGAAAAACGGCAAAAAAGCTGACATAACCTGTTGATGGCCAATAACGGAGTGGAAAATAAGAATACGTCGAAGCGTCCGTTTTCGTCACTGTTTGCCTCATAAAGTTCGGATAAGCAGTAGCAGCTGTCAGCGTAGATGAAGTGTTGTATCCAATCACCAGAAAATCCCCATCCACGGGAAAATCTATACCTGTTACCGGTGTTCCCTTAGTTGCTTTTCCCACAAAAGTGCCGAAACTGATGGCATTGACATTCCCTGTTCCACCAGCGGTGTTCTCTTCTTGTGTGCAACTCGTCATGGCAAAAGCCGCCAAGCCTAATAAAAAAATAGATCTTTTCATAAAAACTGTTTTTAGGTCGATAAATAGAAAAATTAAGTTTAATACATGAAATAATTACAAAGGCACATCTGCATCCGTATTTGTCCAGTCATTGACTGTGGCATTAAAACCGGATCCTGTATTTCCGGAGACGTCTTCCACCACGATGGAATCCGCTATAGTTATAACCAGACCGGTGCTCAGATCCACCTTTAGTTGATCGGTTATGTTAAAATCGTAATATTTGTTCTCTCCATTGATCAATGTCAGGGAAAGCCGGAAGATGTTTTGCTGCGGAAGAGTCCGGCTCATACCGAATATGCGCATGATTGCGGAAATGTAGTTGCTGCTTTTCTGTCCGAAATCGAAGGCCACAGCCGAAGAGGTGACCGGAAGGCTGTCCTTTCCCGGAAAGTAGCTCCCTGCCACGCCACTGATGTACCCCCTACTTGAGGATACGTTCTTTAGCCCGACTATTTTTACCAGAATCCGGGAATCAAAAACCCTGGCCTTCGGAGCGGCCTCAATGTCTGCAGAAGTCCCGTTTCCCAACACCTGATAATCCTTCAGTAAATAGGTATAGAACATATCCGGCATGTTAACGATGTTTTGTTCGGGAAAACTTTTGGTATCTCCAGCTTTCAACAGCAAACTTGTATAGGCTTCTATCGTGGAAAGGCTTTCGGTGTTCTGCAACCTGGCATATTCGGTGTCATTGTTGAAGAGCAAAACCGTGTATTCACCTACAGGAACCAAAACAGAACCACCGGTAGCGGACAGGTTGTACACATGGGGAGTAGAACCGTCGGTTGGGAAAAAAATGGCACGGACGCCTTCGGGCACAGTGATGGTGTCAGGCCAGAGAACGTTGATATCCACCGTTTGCGTTGTCCCGTCATAATATAAATCCTTGCGGCAGCTGCTTGCCGACAGGCATAAAAAGACCAATATGGAGACGAAAACAACTTTTCTCATTTTCTGTACCATTATCTATCCCCTTTAGTTTGCTTATTTACACTTTTACGCCATTTCCAGACCAACGATATTTTTGCTTTGGTTGGCCCTATATAGTTGAGATGCTCCGTCGACTGGTAGACACAGCGACCGTCAATGGGAAGGTATTTCTTGTATTGGGTGGACAAGTAGCCTACACCCAAGCCCAGTTCCAGAGACAAGTGGGGGCCAAGGGATTTCATATAGCCATAACTCAAGCCGGTCGACAGGTAACATTCTCCCCGGAAACCTTTGCCGCCATTCTCAAGGTCAAAGAGTCCACTACCATAATATAAACCCAGATAATGTCCGCTGAACGGTTCCTTGCAGCTAAGCCGGTAACGTATTTCCGGACTCACAGCTGCAATCTGATAATATTTATTTTTCTCCGATATGGACCACCAGGCATACTGCCCTTCCATATTCAACGACCAGCGTTTGGAGAACAGATACTCCAACTCCAAGTTGGGCATCAGGACGCACAGATAAAGTAGGTTGGTCTTCAAAGCCCAGCGTGAAGGCATCTCACTGACTGTGACATTCTGCCCATGAAGTGTGCAAACTCCGACTCCAAAAAGCAACAAGAAGAGATACTTTAATTTCATAGTCGTTTGTAATAAAATATTTTTGCTATCAACGATTTTTTACATAAATGGCCATAAAATTCTTTCTTTAAACTGCGAATTGATGGATAGAAGGTTATATATTGATGTATAATGTTGTATAATAGCGAGATACACATATCTCATGTTTCAGCATTGTCATTTTTATATAATATAATAAGTCTATTATTGTATATAAGAATTGATTATCTGTTACTTATGATTAAATATTATGAAACTTAAAATGAAACATACACTTATTTAGATATGTTTAATAAATACATAGTTAATAAATTAGATATGGGACGATTTTCAAATATACCTGACTGACAGATGATTATGCCTGTTTCTACAAAAAGCATCCATGGAGCGGATTTGTGAAACATTTCATCCACTTATCACCTGCGCCAATTAGGATAGAAGTATAGCAAGGGCGCACAGAGGAAAGAGGAGAAAGAGGTATGCTTGGAGAAAGTTGGTAGGTACAGAAAGGAGGTAAGAATGACAGGCTCACATAAAATCCACAGAGGAAGGAAGAGGTGTAGTTAGACTTCAGAGAGCTGTTAAAGCGTTAAGATAAAGAATGATAATGAATATAATTAGGCAGTGTTTTTTGGTTTTTCGTTACTGGTGTCAGGTTTTGAGGTTTAATTATCCTTCCGATATAATGTTAATTATTGTAAATATCTGCTTAAAATCAATTCTTATTATAAAAAAAGTGCTTTCTTTGCTTTGTGAAAATAAATGTTTCCTTTTTTTATCAAATATGGAGTTAACTTCGCAGTTTAAAGACATTTTCACATTTGTATCACCTTCTTTTTGAGGCTTTTGAGTCATAATGAATAAATCATAAACTTTTTTTTCTGGAGTTCAGATTTGTTACCCGTCGGTTGGCGGCATTTATTACCGAAGGGTCAAGTGCTGCAAGGTAAGTATACGTGATTTTTTCGCTGCTATGCCCCAAGCCTTCGCTGATGACCGAGACCGGTATACCGCTGCTGCGGGCGATGGTCGCCCAGGAGTGACGAGCCACATACGAGGTTAGCGGCGTTGGAAGGTCAAGCTTGGATGAAAGACTGGACAGTTGGCGGTTATACCGCCTCAGTGCGCTCTGATATTGTTTGTAAAGTGCCTTACTGCCGGATTTTAGGATGGGAAGTACATATTCTCCCTCATTGCGGTATTTTTCAACCAAGTGTTTCAGGGGTGCCTCCATCATAACATTCAGCGGTTGTCCTGTTTTGTGTCTCGTATAGCGAATCGTATTGCCGGTAATGTTGCTGTATTTCAGAAAGGCCATATCTACAAAAGGCATTCCCCGGCTATAGAAACTAAACAGGAACAGGTCACGGGCCAGATCCAGCCGCCTGTCGTTGGACACCCTCTCGCGGGCTATCTGATGGATGCATTCCTTGCTTACGGCTCTTTTGGCCGTACGGGCTGTGCCGAGGCGGATTTTCCGGAAGGGGGAGATGGAATGTGCTCCAGGCACTTCTTCCCTCCACGCCCTGTTGTATACCGCGCGCAAGATGCGCAAATAGAAATTCACCGTATTGGGTTTCAGACCGCAGCGATGAAGATAGCTCATGAAGTCGTTCAGCCAGCGGGCGGAAATGTCCTCAAAACTTAGGTGCTCGTTTTGGACCAAATAGCGCAGCAGACAGTTGAGGGTGCTGCGATAGGCACAGGCTGTGCCTGCACGGCCCTCTTGCTCAATGGTCTCAATCAGCCGGCGCATGTAGATTACCACAAAACTGCGGTCCTGTCCCGACCGGTATAACTGAATGATGTCTGAGACGGAATACTCCTCCAGACGGTGCTCCAGATTGTCGATGGTCTGTTGAAGTTCCTGAAGGTTGGATTCGATGTAGGCGTTGATCTGTGCAAGGTCGGCAATCCGCCGGGTGCGGCGGTTTACCACCCTGCCATGGCTTACGTCAAAGTTTTGCTCATGAAAATGGTAAGGAGAATACAAAAGCCGCTTTTTACGGCGATGTATAATCTGAAACACCAGCGGGTAACGACCGTCACGCAAAGCGCGACTTTTGTTCAATTGTACTTTTACGGTTGTCATAGCGATTTTTTTTAGATATAGACTGCGACATGTGTGTCATATTCTGTTTAACAAAAAAAGAGATCGTAATGTTTGATTTTTCGGAACGTTCCAAAGCGAAAGCATTTTGACGGCAAAATCGTCAAGCTTTTCTATTTTCACTTACAATAAAAAAAGCCAGGCTTTCACCTGACTTTCTTTATTGTATGATTTTTTTTATCGATCAATCATTCATGGAGGCCAAAAATTCCTCATTGGACGCGGTCTTTTCCAGTCTGCCTTTCAGGAAGTCCATCGCTTCAAGAGAATTCATGTCTGCAAGGTAGCGGCGGAGTATCCATAGACGGTCTTGTGTCTGTTTGTCCAGCAACAGGTCGTCACGACGGGTGCTAGATGCAGTGATATCCACAGCAGGGAAGATACGTTTGTTGGAGAGCTTGCGGTCAAGCTGCAATTCCATATTACCGGTTCCCTTGAATTCCTCAAAGATGACGTCATCCATTTTGGAACCTGTTTCTGTCAGGGCTGTGGCAATAATGGTCAAGGAGCCTCCGTTTTCAATATTACGGGCTGCTCCGAAGAAGCGTTTCGGTTTGTGAAGGGCATTGGCATCGACACCACCGGACAAGACCTTGCCGGACGCGGGTGCTACTGTATTGTAGGCACGAGCCAAACGGGTGATGGAATCCAAAAGTATGACAACGTCATGACCACATTCCACCATACGTTTTGCTTTTTCCAAAACAATGCTGGCAATCTTGACGTGACGCTCTGCCGGTTCATCAAAGGTCGAAGCAATCACTTCGGCATTTACACTGCGTGCCATATCCGTCACTTCTTCCGGACGTTCGTCTATCAGAAGGACAATCATATAAACTTCAGGATGGTTGGCTGCGATGGCATTGGCGATATCTTTCAACAAGACAGTCTTACCGGTTTTCGGCTGGGCAACAATCAAGCCACGCTGACCTTTACCAATCGGAGAGAAAAGATCGACTACGCGGACAGAGGTATTGGCATATCTCTTGTCTCCGGTCAGATTGAATTTTTCTTCAGGGAAAAGTGGTGTCAGGTGGTCAAAAGACAAACGGTCTCGTACAAAAGACGGTTCGCGGCCATTGATTCGCTCCACTTTGACCAACGGAAAATATTTTTCACCTTCCTTCGGCGGACGGATAGGTCCGAGAACAACGTCACCTGTCTTCAGGCCAAAAAGTTTGATCTGGGATTGTGAAACATAGATATCATCCGGAGATGAAAGGTAGTTATAATCGGAAGAGCGGAGGAATCCGTAACCGTCAGGCATAATTTCAAGACAGCCTGAACCCATCAGGATGCCTTCAAACTCAAACAATCGTTCTTCTTCGGTACGTTGAGGACGATTCTGATTGTTTTGCCTTTGAAAGTTTCCTCTGTTTTGCTGATTCGGATTTTGATTTGGATTTTGATTCGGGTTTTGTTGTCCAACCTTGATGGGACGGTTGGGACGATTTTCCGAAGAACCTGCTTCATTTTTCGGACCAATGCCGGCCAGACGACGGGCTTCTGCCAATGCTTCTTCTCCTGCAGTAAGCAAAGAAGGAGCTTCCAATGTTTCTTTGGGTGTGACCTGGACAATTGTAGTTTCTAATTCTGCCGGGGCAGCCGGTTCAGATATCGAAGTTGGAATCTCAAGTTGAGTTTCAGCTGTATTCTTTAATATGGGTTTTGCTTTTGGTCTTCCTCTCTTTTTGGGAGCCGGAGAAACAGCAGGTTTTTGCGGTATTGTCACTTTGGTTTCGATGGGAGCCTCTGTTGCTACCGGAATTTCTGCAACAACAGCTTTTTCAACAGGAACCGGTGCTTTTTCAGCACTTATTTCTGTTTTAATGCTTATATCTTGTGGAACAGAGGCATCCTGCTGAGGAACCGGCTGTTCTATCTTGCGCGGTTTTTCCAGTTTGGGACGGGGTTTCTGATTTTGTTTCTGACCTTGGAAAGAGCCATCCCTGCGTACCTGAGCCATATTTTCTGCAGGAGTTTCTGCGGCAGGTTCTTTCTGACTGGCTTCCGGTGTTACATTTTCGCTGACAACGGATGCATCATCTTTCTTAGCTTGTGGCTTCTCTGGCTTAATTTGCTTAATTTGCTTTGCCTCCTTATCATTGGCTGTATAAACCTTCACTTCTTTCTCTTTTGTTGGAGTGATGCGGGCTCGTTTTCGCCTGTCTTCAGGATTAATATCTTTAAGTTGAGCAGCCTTTCGGCTAGCATTTTGAATGGCTTGTTCATCAAGTATACGATAGACAAGTGCGTCTTTTGCACTGGAATCGATTTTGGACAAGCCTAATTCTTTGGCTATTTCGATTAGTTCAGGCAATGATTTTGAGTTCAATTGCACAATATTGAAGTTGGGCATGAAGAGAGAATTATATATTTGTAGATTTCAACAGACAACAGAATTGTGTCTATCGGAAGATTTCTGGACAAAGATACGTTTTTTTCCGATATGTGTGCAATTCTTGCAATTTTTTTTTGATCAGGAAGGATCCACAGTCAAATGATAGACTCGTTTGGTCATTTCATCTACACGAAAACGGTTGTCAATACGTTCACCAATAACCCAAACAACGTCTTTTCCTGAACACAACAACCAAAGTTCTTCTTTTTCTATTGCGTTCATTTTTCGGTCTATGCAATAATCACTGATTAGTTTACGGCCGTGCATCCCAAAAGGAATAAAGTTATCTCCTTTTTTAGGATGCCTGATTGTTAAAGGAAACAGTAATTTATCCGCATCGATAAATGCCATCGATTTGGAAATTGAGATTTTATAATCCTTGCCTGGTTTCACGAATTTACATTTTAGATTAACAGGTTCGGATATAGACGTTTGAGCCTCCTCCAAAGGATATTCAGTGATCTCTTGGGCCGGCAGTTCAGAAACCAGAATACAGTCTCTGTCAAAAATCAACCGATGGGTATGCGAGAAATAGACTCTTCCTGAAGTTCCCCACCGGTTTTTCCAGACGGATTGGACATCAGCACGGCCAAAGCCATACTCAGAAAGAAGTTCATATAAAACACTTTGAGGTGCTTTTTCCAACTCCAGAGCCGACAATGAAATCTTCAAAAGGAATTCCGACGATCCGCTTTTAGAGTCCTTGCACAAACGAGACTTCGCCTCATCAATGGCCTGTTCATATAGAATTTCTGTTTCCCCAAGATGATCCATGGTCCTGGCTATGGATTCGCGGACAGAAGGTTGAATGCTTTCCAACAGAGGAAGCACCTCCAGACGAATCTTGTTTCTGCGATATTCATTCAACAAATTACTCCGGTCGGTCACAAACGTAAGCCCTCTTTGTTCAATATATTCGAGTACATCTTCCCGACCACAGCAAAGCAATGGTCTCACGACATTTCCGTTGCGCGGCTTGATACCCGTCAGTCCACGGATACCTGTACCACGAATCAGATTTAACAGAACTGTTTCAACGCTATCATCCCGATGATGGGCTACAGCTACAGCAACAGCACCTTGTTCCTTTCGCAATTGTTCAAACCAGTTATATCGCAAATCCCTGGCAGCCATTTCTACCGAAATGCCTTCTTGTTCGGCATATTCGGCAGCATACAAGTCGATTTTGTAGAAAGGAACTCCAAGATCCATGCAGAATTGATGCGAGAATGCAGCATCACGATCAGATTCCTCACCGCGGAGGTGGAAATTGACATGGGCACCTATACAATAATAATCCAACCGATGCAAAATATCCATCAAGGCTACAGAATCTGCACCCCCACTGAGGGCAACCACAACCCTGGCACCTTCAGGCAACAAATCCAGGGATTCTATGTATTTCTTAACGATACGATCAATCATTGTTCCATCATTTAGCATACCATTTCTTCGGTAAAGATAAAAAAAACCGTACATTTGTAGGCTTAATTTTTGAAACATTTTACAACAATGATTGAACGGATTCAAAAACTTATGGCAGAGGTAAGTTCCTGGTCGGCAGCCAATGCCGAAGAATTGGAAGCTCTGCGCATTAAATATCTCAGTAAAAAAGGAGAAATCAGCCAACTTTTCAACGACTTCAGAGAAGTGCCGAACGACCAAAAGCGTCAGGTGGGTCAGTTCTTGAATGAATTAAAAGTAAAAGCACAGGATCGCCTCAATGATTTGAAATCCGGATTTGAAGGTACTAACTGTACGGACGCAGACGCTGATTACAGCAGAAGTGCCTACCCTGTGTCATTGGGAACGCGTCACCCGCTTTCAATCGTCAAGAACGAAATCGTGGATATTTTTGCACGCCTTGGTTTTACCATCGCCGAAGGGCCTGAAATTGAAGACGACTGGCATGTGTTTGAATCGCTGAACTTCCCGTTGGAGCACCCGGCGCGTGATATGCAGGATACTTTTTTCATTGAAAAAACGCCGGACATTCTGCTCCGCACCCACACTTCTTCGGTGCAGTCAAGGGTCATGACAGGCACGCAGCCTCCTATCCGCATCATTTGCCCGGGTCGCGTATACCGCAACGAAGCCATTTCTTACCGCGCACACTGTTTCTTCCACCAGGTTGAAGCTCTATATATCGACAAGAACGTATCTTTTGCAGACTTGAAGCAAGCCCTGCTCTTTTTCGCCCGTGAAATGTTCGGGGAAAAAACGGAGATTCGTTTACGCCCCTCCTATTTCCCGTTTACGGAACCATCTGCAGAGATGGATATTTCCTGCAACATCTGCGGCGGTAAAGGTTGCAATTTCTGCAAACATACCGGTTGGGTCGAAATTCTTGGATGCGGCATGGTCGATCCCGCTGTTTTGGAAAATTGCGGCATAGACAGCAAAGTTTACAGCGGATATGCCTTGGGAATGGGCATTGAGCGTATCACCAACTTAAAATACCAGGTAAAAGACTTGCGTATGTTCTCCGAAAACGATGTTCGCTTTCTGGAACAATTCAAGGCTGCTTATTAAAGGCTACTTTAGGAAGATATTTGCCATCAAAAAGCCTCCGCTTCCTTCATGGATTGGGAGGTTTTTTAATTTTATCAGACATGACAACGAAAAAACGATACCAACATATCATAGACTGGTTTCTGGTCAATGTACCCGAAGCCAAATCCGAGCTTGAGTTCAGGAATCCCTATGAACTTTTGGTGGCGGTCATACTTTCGGCACAATGCACGGACAAAAGGGTTAACATGACCACACCTGCATTCTTTGAAGCTTTTCCGACACCTGAAGTCTTGGCACTCACTTCTCCGGACGTTGTCTACCACTACGTCAAGAGCATCTCTTATCCCAACAACAAAGCCAAATCGCTGGTTGGAATGGCACAAAAACTGATGTCTGATTTTGGAGGGAAAGTACCGGACAATATGGAGGAATTGCTGACTTTGCCGGGTGTAGGCCGAAAGACAGCCAGCGTCATACTGATTTGCGCTTTCGAAAAGCCGGCCATGCCTGTAGATACGCATGTTTTCCGGGTTGCCAACCGCCTCGGGCTTACAGACAATTCCAAAAGTCCGAACGAGACAGAGAAGATTCTTTTAGCAAACATTCCTGAAAATTTACTGCCCATCGCCCACCATTGGTTCATTTTACATGGCCGATATATATGCCAAGCCCGCAAACCCCTTTGCGGAGAATGCGGGCTGATATCCTGGTGCAAATATCAGGGACATTAATCCACCATCAACTTACGGTAACGTACACGTTTTGGAGCCTCATCGCCAAGACGCATCCGTTTGTTTTCTTCATAAGCCGAATAGGAGCCTTCAAAGAAGAATATTTCTGAATTTCCTTCAAAGGCCAGGATGTGGGTGCAAATCCTATCCAGAAACCAACGGTCATGACTGATAACGACGGCACAACCTGCAAAGTTTTCCAAACCTTCCTCCAAAGCCCTGAGGGTGTTTACGTCAATATCATTGGTCGGTTCATCGAGCAACAGCACATTGGCCTCTGATTTCAGATTGAGGGCCAGATGCAAACGATTACGTTCGCCGCCGGAAAGAACGCCGGCCTGTTTTTCCTGATCGGCACCGGTGAAATTGAATTTCGAAAGGTATGCCCTGGCATTGATTTCGCGCCCCCCTACTCTGATGAATTCGGTGCCGCCCGACACTATTTGATAAACAGTTTTCTGAGGGTCTATCGCTTCATGGCTCTGGTCAACATAGCCTAATTTCACGGTTTCGCCCACTTCGAACGTACCGGCATCCGGTTTTTCAAGCCCCATGATCAGCTTGAACAAAGTTGTTTTACCGGCACCATTGGGCCCGATGATACCAACTATGCCATTGGGCGGCAAAGTGAAAGTGAGGTTGTCAAACAGTAGTTTGGAACCGAAAGCCTTGGATACGCCTTGCACTTCCAGAACCTTATTGCCAAGACGCGGGCCATTCGGGATAAACAATTCCAAACTTTCTTCCTTGGCTTTCTGATCTTCATTCAATAATTTGTCATAAGAATTCAGACGGGCTTTGCCTTTGGACTGACGGGCTTTGGGAGACATACGGACCCATTCGAGTTCCCGTTCCAGCGTCTTGCGACGTTTGCTGGCCTGTTTCTCTTCCATCTCCATGCGTTTGGTCTTCTGTTCAAGCCAGGAGGTATAGTTTCCTTTCCATGGAATACCTTCTCCACGGTCGAGTTCCAGAATCCATCCGGCCACCTGATCCAGGAAGTAACGGTCGTGAGTAACAGCTATTACAGTACCCGGATATTGTTGCAGATGCTGTTGCAGCCAGTCGATGGATTCAGCGTCCAGATGGTTGGTCGGCTCATCAAGCAGCAACACATCCGGTTGTTGTAACAGCAAACGACAGAGAGCCACACGTCTGCGTTCTCCGCCTGAAAGCGAATTTACCAGCTGATCATCCGGAGGACAACGCAAAGCATCCATGGCACGTTCCAGTTTGCTGTCTATATTCCAGGCATCGGTAGCATCAATATGATCCTGTAATTCTGCCTGACGGGCAAAAAGTTGGTCCATTTTGTCTGAATCTTCATAATATTCCGGAAGCCCGAACTTGTTGTTGATTTCTTCGTACTCTGCTAAAATGTCCACGATTCCCTGAACACCTTCCATCACGACTTCCTTCACCGTCTTGTCTCCATCTAAATGAGGTTCCTGTTCGAGATATCCCACAGAATAACCCGGTGAAAAGACGACTTCGCCCTGATATTCTTTTTCAATACCAGCTATGATTTTCATCAGGGTTGATTTACCGGAGCCATTCAAACCGATAATACCGATTTTAGCTCCATAGAAAAAGGAGAGGTAGATATTTTTTAATACTTGTTTCTGTGGAGGGAAAATCTTATTGACACCCACCATCGAAAAAATGATCTTTTTGTCGTCCGCCATAAATTGATTTTTATTTTCCTGAAGACAAAGGTAGGGAAAAATACCTTCAGCTTAAGCAATCCCCTGCCCGCTTTTTATGGAATTCAGCATTACAATCACTGCCTCATGACAACAGGAAACTGTAAAAAAGACTTTTTATACACCTCATTCTCTGAAATATAGCCTCTTATTCGCAAGAATTTTCAAAAATAACCGTTGAGAATTTTGCTGTTTTCGTCAGACACACTATCTTTGCACTCGCTTTTTAGAAGCAAAAACAGGTCAGATTCGCTAGCTCAGTTGGTAGAGCACAACACTTTTAATGTTGGGGTCCTGGGTTCGAACCCCAGGCGGATCACTTAAAGCAAAAAGCCCTTGAAAGTCAGATGATTTTCAAGGGTTTTTATTTTATTCTCCACCACAAATTTTATCTTGCGATTTCTTTTCAAGTTCTAATTTGAGCTCATCAAGCTCTTTGAGCTCATCCCTGATTCGCATTTCGTTTTTTTTATGGTCTTTCAATTACTGTGCAATTTCGACAGTCCCTAAATCCACATTGGTTCCTCCGTGAACTTCTTGGGTCAATGTTTTACATACAGAATCCTTAGAATTAAGGAATTTAATGTCATACGTTCCCGAAATGAGGCCATGAAGCATAAAATAGTTGTTGAGCAATGTGTCGGATACCGTCTGTATGGTGTCTGTGCCTTTGATGGCCATCAATCTGTATGGGACTTTGGATGGAGAAATGTATCCGAATACTTTTGATGTATTCGCTACAATATAGCCGCGCAGCACGGGTTTTAACGAATAAGTGCCGTTCCCCTTAGCCACCACGGATTTCTCGGCATCAAAGTCGATCATGACCTTGTACCCGCTTGTTGCATTTACGTCTGACTGAATATTGATTTTCAATCCGGATGTTTGCGCGCTCGGAGTTTTGATATTCTTCTCGGTACCATCTGCCAAAACCAAGGTGTTGTTATCACCCAGAATCAACCTCACCTGAGAAACCCTTTGTCCGGCTTCCAGCTCTACATTTCCTAATAATGTATCCTTGCCATTGGTCAGATCCATCAGGTTCACGATTGCAGGTGTAATGGGCAAAGAAACAAATTCACCACTATCAACTGCGTATTCAATTCCTTGTACATCCACATTCAATGCCTGATAGCCTTGCAGAGAAGGGGCATCGGTTAAAGAAAATGAAACCGTGGCCTTGTCATCGCTGTTATTATCACAAGCACTCAAAATGCCTAACAAGGCAACACCAATAAAGAACCTTTTCATCTCATTATTTTTTATTTTAACATTTAGGTATTCGATGTAACTCGCCAAATAATTGTTCATTTGTGTGAGTAATAGATCATGAGCTCGTTTCATACTTTTTTATTTAAATGATTGATTGTTTAAGATTATTCCAGATTTTTTGTCTTTTAAATGGAGCCATACTCCTCAAAATCTTGCTCGCATCAATTTTCAAACAAATGCTCGAATGCCCATTGATTAACATTTCGCAGTTCTTTTATCTTACCTAACATGCTTGGGACTATTTGTAAAACATTTCATGGGTGCAACAAAGGTAAATACTTTTCTCAAATTAGTTTCTACACAATGAATACATTTTATTTGACCTGTATAAAAAAACGATCTACAAATTACGGCCATTTAAAGAGTCTAAAATCGCCCAATCTCGAAACTTTTTGCCTGAACATAATCTACCAGAAGCTTCCGCGATAAGACAAGCGTTTTTTCCAATCCTTCCGGACCAACCGCTGAATTGATGATCATCAAAAGCTTTTTGGTGCTTAAATCTATCTTGGTCCGTTCTTCATCGCTTGTTGGTGTCCCGATACCACCCACTTCGTCTCTGTAGACCGGAAGTCCTTCGATGTTCAACAATCCACGTCCAATGGCTTCAAATTTCTCTCCTGACATACCTACACCCAACTTGATGTCTCCTTCAATCTGATCATAATCAAAGCCTCCGATGGAAAATCCGGAATGAATGGATATCAGGTTGATCACATCAACCAGCGTATTGATGCGGTACAAATCCTTGTCTTTCAGAATTCTGCGGCATAACGCTTCTGCTGAGGGACGATAGCGGTTTGGATCTTTACCCAACTTTTTATAAAGTTGCCGCATTTCGTAAATACCGTGAAGTTTATTAATATCTTCAACAACGTAACGTTGACGAAAGGATTCAATTTCGGCATTCATTTCTAGCCAAAGCCCTTGATCCGAATCCGTATTGACAACAGGACAAACCAGGACAATACCAGAATAGCGAGGGGCTTGCACACGAATAAGCGGATCAATTTCAATTTGTTTCATCATATCACTTTCTCAATTGCCCAAAGGTATAAAATCCATATTTTTTATTGTTATCTTTGAAAGTATAAAATGGAGATTATGAATGCTGCGGATTTTTTCAAGAATGACCGTTATGCCATGATGACCGGCATAGAATTGCTCGAAATATCAGAAGGTTATGCCAAAGCAAAACTGCTCATCAAGGATATGCATCTGAATGCCGGAAATACGACACAAGGTGGGGTCATCTTCACCCTGGCCGATTTTGTCTTGGCGGCGGCTTCCAATTCGCATGGACGGTTGGCTTTTTCCATCAACGCATCCGTCAATTTTCTGAGAGGCAGCAAACCCGGCGATACTTTATTTGCCGTAGCTAAAGAACGCTTTTTGCACAAAAGGATTGCCAATTATCAAGTTGATGTCACCAACCAGAATGATGAGTTGATTGCTACACTGGAAGGTACCGTATACAGAAAAGATATCGAGATTGACTTGGATGTATAGATTTTTTAACCGATAAATTGCATTTTATAACCGAGTCTGCTTGTTTCTCCCAATAAGAATTCGGTACTTTTGACAGTTGAAAGAATCGGTAAATGGATAACAAAAATACTCAAGCAGACAAGAATGCCCGTGAACACTTCAAAAAGAAGTTTTCGACTATTCTCATCCATCTTTTTATATGGTTAGTCATCTTCTCTTTGCCGTTATTGTTCAGGCCAAATCCTGGCCACAGACCGGACATGCCGCCTCTTCCTTTCATGATACCCATTCCGATGCTCATGAACGATCTTTTCCTTGTCATCGCTTTTTACATCAACTTACTGGTACTCATGCCCAAATTCTTCAATAAAAAGAAATGGGTTTATTATGCCTTCTTCACATGTATTTTTCTGGCCGGCAGTTTCTTTATCCATACATTTTCAAAAGAAGTTGATAACCTTTTCGGACAACACATCATCCATGGAATGGGTCTTATGCCAAAACCTCCAAGGGGATTTGAATTCAGGCAGTTCTCTTTCATTTTTATGTTTGCCATGGTTTGGGCATTGAGTATGGCCTATTTTCTGTTCGTCCAGCTACAAGAATCCATACAGCACGCCGATAAGGTACAAGCCTCAGCACTTCAATCGGAGCTATCCTTTTTGAAAGCCCAAATCAATCCGCATTTTCTGTTTAATACGCTGAACAATATCTATGCACTGACACTGAAAAAATCAGATGACGCACCTTTGGCTGTCATGAAGCTCTCCAATATCATGCGAAAAATCACCAATGACACGGAAGTGGATTATGTGCCTTTCAAAGAAGAGGAAAGCTTTATCCGCGATTATATCGAGTTGCAGGAAATGCGTCTGACGGAGAAGACGCATATCATCTATGAGATTGAAGGTGAATATCAGTCGCTGACGATTGCCCCGAGAATCTTGATTCCATTCATTGACAATGCTTTTAAATACGGTGTAAGCAACCGGTACGAATCTGAAATCAAGATCAGTTTGAATTTCAAGGAAAATATTTTATATTTTGTCATTAAGAATGCCATCCACCCATACGGCGGAGAAAGCATCGAATCTTCGGGAGTAGGACTTGAAAACGCCAAACGGCGGTTAGACTTGCTCTATCAGGATAAGTATGCTCTTAAAATCGATAAAAAAACCGACAGTTATATGGTTCTCCTAAAAATTGAATTAACATGATAAAATGTATTGCAGTTGATGATGAGCCTTTGGCTCTGGAATTGATGGAATCCTACATATCACAGGTGCCCGGTCTCGAATTGATGGAAACTTTTTCGGATGCAATCTCAGCATGGGGTTTCCTTCAAAAAAATCCCGTCGACTTGGTTTTTCTCGATATTCAGATGCCGGATATCACGGGCATTCAGTTGGCCAAGTCGATGAACCACCGCCAACCGATGATCATCTTTACGACTGCATACAGCAAATATGCGGTTGACGGATTCAGTGTGGATGCCGTTGATTATTTACTGAAACCTTTTGATTTCAACCGTTTTCTCGAAGCAATCAACAAAGCGAAAAACTACAAGACATTAAGTGATGTAACCGTAAATCCTTCTGATGACGCGGCGATTTTCGTCAAATCAGATTACCAGAACCTGCGTATCAGTACAAGGGAGATTCTCTTCATCGAAGGATTTGATGATTATATCCGTATCCATTTGGATTCCGGAAAAAGCATTTTTACCCTGATGAGCCTGAAATGCGTTTTGGAAAAGCTGCCTGAAGGAGATTTTTTAAGGGTTCACCGTTCATACATCGTTCCGATCAGGAAGATACAGCGCATTTACAATCAGCATATTCAACTGGTAGACAAGGAAATACCGATTGGTAAGTCATACATCGATTCAGTCAAGAAAGCACTCAACCTCAAAAAATAGACCCTATATGTCCAGCAGATTCTATATTTTCTTGCTACCCTTTATATTTTCAGGTGCCGTTTATGCCGGAGTGGAAGTCCTGCCCTACAAATCTGACGTGGTTATCGATGGTGTCAATAATGAATGGAACGCACATCTGCCAAAATTTGATAAAAGAACCAGCATCAATTATTCCATTGCCAACGATGAAAGGAATCTGTTCATCATCATGCGGATAACAAATGAAGCCGTTCAGAAACTAGTGATACAAAACGGGCTTGAAGTTTGGATCAACAAACAAGGGAAAAACAAAAAAGTGACAGGCATCACTTTTCCACTTCCAATGAAGAAAGAAATGAAAAAAGCAAATGCCATGCTTTCCGGTCAAAAACTACCTGATCGAGGACAACAGCCTGTGATGGAGATGGGAATGCCGTTGCCAAACAATGAACTTACCTTGAAGGGTTTCTTGATTGACAATGGAACACAACCGACTAAGAACTGTCCGGTAAAAGTATCTTTAGCAAGGGATCAGTCAAATTGCCTGATTTACGAATTGGCCATACCTTTTAATACTTTCTACAAGGAAAAGCTGGATCTGAGCGATGTCAAAGTAAAATTCTCTATCGGCATTGTTGTAAAAGGAGAAGATACTACTAAAGAAAAGGAAATTGGCGGTATGAATAGTATGGGTGGCCCCGGTGGCGGTATGGGTGGCCCCGGTGGCGGTCCAAGCGGTATGGGCGGTCCTGGCGGTATGGGCGGTCCTGGCGGCGGTATGGGCATGGGCGACCAAGGGCAAATGAATGCAAATGTGACCGTTTCAGATATTGGTTTTTGGATAAAAACGCTGTTGGCCATAAAATAACAATGATCTTTATTATAGAAGCTGTCTCAAAAGAACAGCTTCTTTTTCACACGATGTAATACTTCTCTGCTAAAAAAAGCTTATTTTTGCAACGGTTTTCAATAATCTTACTAAAGCGAACAAGCTCAACATGTCGGGAGATATCATTCAATCTGTAGATGTACATCTAACGGAAACTGCCAAAAACAATTCTGAAAAAAATAATGCAAGCCGCTTAGGGACAGATTCCATCGGCAAGCTTCTATTACACTATTCTCTACCTGCCATCATCGGAATGACGGCATCTTCTCTTTACAACGTCATAGACCGGATCTTTATCGGAAACGGCGTTGGCCCGTTGGCTATTTCAGGTTTGGCACTAACCATGCCCCTCATGATCCTGACGATTGCTTTCGGAGCCATGATCGGTGCCGGAGCATCCACCATGGTTTCCATTCGTCTGGGGCAAAATCGTTACAAGGATGCAACCAATATTTTGGGGAACACCCTTATATTAAATTTGATGATCGGCATAGCCGTCACGACTATTGGATTGATTTTTTTGGATCCCATCTTAATCGCTTTCGGAGCAAGTCCGGCAACTTTACCCTATGCCAAAGACTTCATGCAAATCATATTGATTGCAAACTTGTTCAACCATAATTTCGTCGGATTGAACAATGTCATGCGTGCTTCCGGTTATCCCAAAAAGGCCATGTGGTCTTCACTCCTTACCGTTCTTGTCAATCTTTGTCTGGCTCCCATTTTCATTTTTGTCTTTCATTGGGGCATCAGAGGTGCGGCAACAGCTACCGCCATTGCACAATTATGCGGGTTTATCTGGGTCATGGCCCATTTTATAAACAAAAGCAGCTACCTCCATTTTCAAAAAGGCTACTTTAAACTGAAAAAGCGCATCGTCGGGGATATTTTATCCATCGGACTGGCTCCGTTCCTCATGAATGTAGGTTCCAGCTTGATTGCAATGATTGTGAACATCAGTCTCGCAAAATATGGCGGAAAGCATAGCGATATGGCTATCGGAGCTTATGGTATCGTCAATAGTGTCGCCATGCTTTTTATCATGATCGTCATGGGACTCAATATGGGCATGCAGCCTATTGCCGGTTTCAATTTTGGAGCCCACAAGAACGACAGGGTCCGAAAGGTTTATAAATTGACCGTGGTAGCAGCAACCATCGTCACAACGTTTGGATTTGCCATATCCATGCTTTTTCCAACAACTATTGTTTCAGCCTTTACCAATGACGCAGAACTCATTGCCCAATCTAAAGTAGCTTTAGGTTTTGCGATGATGATGTTTCCCATCATCGGTTTTCAGATGGTCTCTTCCAACTTTTTCCAATCAATCGGCAAGGCCTCTACCGCTATCTTTCTCAGTCTTTCACGGCAGTTCATCTTCTTAATTCCCGCTCTATTGATCATACCGCACTATTTTGGATTGAACGGAGTCTGGATGGCTCTTCCGACCAGTGATGTTCTGGCAACTTTTACCACAACACTTTGTGTAATCAGGTTAATCAAAAAAATGCGGCAAGAAGAGGGTCATCTCAATACCCGCCACGTATAGGAATTGTCCTTGTGGAAAATCCGGCCTATCCGAAACCATAAATTCATCATTGGCAGCAAAACATCAAATAAAGGAATGGAAAAATAGAACCGATGTTCACCAAAACATTTTGCACTTTGGTTCAAGACATTAAGCTGCAAAATATAGCGGAGGATGAAAAGCACGCAGGAAAAGACAATCATGGGAATATTCAGTCTCAGGATACCAATGATCAATAGACCTGTTGACAAGACATAAAACAAGAAACGGCTGAATATTTCCATACCTGTCCTGAACTTTGTCCCTGCCCTGTAAAAAGAAGAAGTGGATAGGCGATCCTTCTTCTGTTCTTTCCAATGGTCCCAGATATCTGAGGTGCTGGCCAGAATTTTACTCTCAGGTGAAACATCAATACTTGTATTGGTCGTGTTTGCGATTTCTCCGACAAACAAATCATCTTCACCTGATTTCAAATTCAGATGCGAAGCAAAACCTCTGTTTTTGAAGAAAAGATCTTTACGATATGCCAAGTTTTGGCCAAAGCCCATGAATGGTCTTCCGGTTTCTGCAAACCCCATAAACTGAAGTGCTGTAAACAAGGTATCATAAGTGACCAAGTGCTGAAGGAAACCCTTGATTGTTTTATAGGAACTATAGCCGAGAACGACGTCGCATTTCGCATCAAAGTGTCGCATCATGGATGATATCCATTGGTTGCTGGTTGGTATGCAATTGGCTTCGGTCAATAACAAAATGTCATATTTGGCAGCTTTTATACCTATTGTCATGGCCATTTTTTTGGCACTGACACTCTGTACAGCAGTAGGAAGAAAGGTATGGTATAGATTGAAATGGCTTTGTTCCAAACGAACCAAAACATTTTCGGTATCATCCGTGGAAGCATCATTCACGACAACAACCTGAAATTCAGGATAATCCTGTTCCAATATCAAAGGCAAATTTTGTTCCAGACTAAAAGCCTGATTTCGAGCACAGATAATGACACTTACCGGAGGCTGCGCAGTCTCGTAGGTCACTTTCCCGCTACGAATACGGTTTGATTTCCTCCATACACCGCGATAATAATAGAGATAAAATAAAAGCTGCAATAAAAATACTACAAACAGCAATGCTACAAATATCCACTCTATAAGAGAAAGTTGAAACCAGTCAAAAATCATATTTATATCCTGTATCGGTTAAATTTTCAAAGAAACATTTATTTTAAATTTCATCTGAAAAACAAGCTTGTGGCAAACGACGCAAGTTATACTGAAATGCCATGACTTCCCCGTAGGCTCCGGCTGAACGGATTGCGAAATAATCCCCGCGCTTTGTCCCGTTCAGTTCGACATCCTTTCCGAAACAATCGGAAGATTCACAAATCGGGCCAACCACATCATACTTTTGGATGGGTTCGTCAGATGAACAGTTTTCAATCTTATGGTAAGCCTGATAGAGCGCAGGACGGATCAAATCCGTCATACCTGCATCAACAATGGAAAATTTCTTGTTTGTTCCTTCCTTGACATACAGCACTTTGGTGATTAAACTACCACACTGTCCCACCACGGAACGACCCGGTTCAAAATGAACGGTCTGACCATCACGTAATTTCAGCATGCTTTTGAATGTCTTGAAATAATCCACAAAATCCGGAATGGATTGCCTTTCAGGATAATGATAATCTATGCCCAATCCACCTCCGACATTGATATGTTCAACCATGATATTCCGTTTTGCCAATTGATCCTGCAATTCGTTGACACGGCTGCAAAGTCCTGCGAAATTATTCATTTCAAGTATTTGGGAACCAATATGAAAATGCAAACCGACCAGCTTGACATTGGAAGAAGCTTCCACCACATCGATGACCTTTTCCACATCACCAAGTGCTATTCCAAATTTGTTTTCTTCACGACCGGTTGCGATATAGTGATGGGTATCGGCATTGACGTTTGGATTGATTCTCAATGCTACATGAGCTGTCTTTCCCTTTGCAGCAGCCAATTCATTGATGACTTCCAATTCTGGTATTGATTCCACATTGAAACAGAAAATGTTGTAATCGAGTGCCATATTGATTTCCCAATCAGCCTTACCGACACCGGCAAAAACAATTTTGGATGCAGGAAAACCTGCCTGGATGGCTGCCCGAATCTCGCCGCCACTCACACAATCCGCTCCCAGGCCATAGCCACGGATAATGGAGAGGATACGTGGATTTGCATTGGCTTTCAATGCATAATGGACCTTGAAATTAAATTTATTGGCTTCTGATGTCAGCGTGTCCAGCGTCCGGTTCAATACGTTTATATCGTAATAATAAAATGGGGTCTCCAGTTTGGGAAATTTATCCAAGGGGAACTTTCCTTTTGTATCCATAAATGTGTGATACGTAAGCCTATGGCTATATTAATTTTTGTTGTTAAAAAGATGATCACTCAAAGCCTGCATGGCTCTTTGTTTATCTGAAGCCTTCACAAGCATTGAAATGTTGTAATTGCTACCTCCATAAGATATCATACGAACAGGCACATTCTTGATGGCTTGCAAGACACGGGATTCAAAACCGACGTTATCCCATTCCAAGTCTCCAACCACACAGATGATGACCATATCGGTATCAACAGTGACTGTCCCATATTTTTTCAGTTCATCGATGATTTCCTGCAAGTGTTTATTCTTATCGATAGAAAGTGAAACACCGACTTCAGAGGTGCAAATCATATCAATAGGAGTCTGATAGCTCTCAAATATTTCAAAGATCTTGCGCAGGAAACCATAAGCCAGAAGCATACGTCCGGATTTGATCTTGATGGCTGTGATGCCGTCCTTGGCTGCGACAGCCTTGATCTTATCTTTCTCCGTCTTATTGGAAATCATCGTTCCGAAGGCTTCAGGCTGCATGGTATTCAACAAACGAACCGGAATATTGGCCAATTTTGCAGGAAGGATACATGTGGGGTGCAGAATTTTTGCGCCGAAATAAGCCAACTCAGCTGCTTCTTCAAAGTGAAGATTTGCAACAGGAGCGGTCTTGTCTACAAAACGTGGATCGTTGTTATGCATACCGTCTATATCAGTCCAAATCTGAATTTCTTCAGCTTTGATGGCAGCCCCTATCAGAGAAGCAGAATAGTCACTTCCGCCACGTTGCAGGTTGTCCACTTCACCATAAGCATTCAAGCAAATGAAACCTTGTGTGATGTAAATATCCACATCCGGATATAAAGCCAACTGTTTGATCAGATTTTCATGAATATATTCAGAATCCGGCTCACCGTTCTTGTCTACGCGCATAAATTCCAAAGCAGGGAGCAAAACGGCTTTCACCCCTTTTTCTTCGAGATAGTTCGTAAACATGGCTGTAGAAAGCAATTCACCCTGAGACAAAATCACTTTTTCTTCAAAAAGGGTGAACAAGTTGCCGGTAAAACTACGGATATAGTCGAAATGTGATTGAATGATATCCAATGCTTTTTGTTTGTATTCTTCGGTCGAATACAATTCTTCAACGATGCCGGCATATTTGAGTGCCAACTTATTGATGGTTTCATTGGCTGCATCGGGATTACGTTTGTATAAGTAATCCGAAATTTCCACCAAGGTATTGGTCGTTCCAGACATAGCCGACAGTACAACAATTTTCTTTTGACCATCGAGGATGAGATTGGATACTTCTTTCATTCTTTGGGCGGACCCTACTGAAGTACCACCAAACTTGAGCACTTTCATTTTATTGTTTCTTTATTGGTTCGTTTTTTATTTTATCGCTTCAAGTGGTTGACACATGCCGTTGACAGGCTCATTCACACAGTTGTGCAACCGATCACAAAGGTACATTTTTTTTATTCAATCAATCTGTTATTTTCGCATTTTAGGACGCGGCCCGGATAGCTCCGGACAAAGCCCAGATTATGGGTGCTCATAATCACAGTCGTGCCTGATTCCCGTATGTTGTGCAACAACTTCACAATTTCGCTGCCTGTTTCCGGATCAAGATTTCCGGTAGGTTCGTCTGCCAAAATGATATCCGGATAATTGAGCAATGCCCTGGCCATGACAATTCTTTGCTGTTCACCTCCGGATAGCTCATGCGGCATTTTGTACCCTTTATTGGACATTCCGACCTGGTCAAGCACCTCTTTGATGCGATCATCCATTTGCGGCTTGTTTTTCCAGCCGGTTGATCGAAGGACAAATGAAAGATTTTCTTCCACATTACGGTCTATCAACAGTTGAAAATCCTGGAATACAATACCAAAACGACGGCGTAAAAAAGGTACCTGTTTACTTTTCAAACAAGTCAAATCGTATTCAAAAATGCGCGCAGTCCCGACAAATACAGGTACATCATTGTACATGGTTTTAAGCAGGCTGCTTTTTCCCGAACCTACTTTTCCGATAATATAGACAAATTCACCTTTGTGTACCTCCAAATTGACATTATGAAGTACCGTAAGTTCTTCCCGACAAACTTCAACACCTTTGTATTGAATCAGAATATCCTCGTCCATTTGTATATTGTTTTATAGAAAGCTTTTTTCCATCTGGTATCAGCACCACCAAACCAGATATTATTGATGTCTTTTCTTCAATTCCCTGCCCAGATCTTCCAGGCGGTATCCTTTGCTGGTAAGCAGCACAATCAAGTGATAGACCAGATCAGACGCTTCATACAGGAAACGTTCGTCAGTACCGTTTGTTGCTTCAATGACAGTCTCAACAGCCTCTTCTCCCACTTTCTGCGCCATACGGTTTACACCGCTGTTAAACAAAGAGGTCGTATAAGAATTTTCCGGCTTTTCCTGATAGCGACGGTCAATAAAATCCTGCAAATAACGTAAAAATTCAAAATCGCCGGTTTGGTTTTCCTCGTTGAAACAGGTGTCCCATCCCATATGACATACAGGGCCAACAGGATTGGCCTGAATCAGTAAAGTGTCGTGATCGCAATCTTCCTTCATGGAAACCACATTCAAAAAGTTTCCACTTTCCTCACCTTTCGTCCAAAGACGTTGTTTGGTACGACTGAAAAAACATACTTGTCCGGTCTCCAGGGTTTTAGCAAATGCTTCTTCATTCATAAAACCCAGCATCAAAACTTTTCCGGTTTTGGCGTCTTGAATGATAGCAGGCACCAAGCCATTCAATTTACTGTAATCTAAGTTCATAAGACTATAATTATAACTTTTATTTTCTAACCACAACACCCTGAGTGCTCAGGTAATCTTTCAAATCCGGAATGGTAATCTCCCCAAAGTGGAAAACACTGGCTGCCAATGCCGCATCAGCTTTTCCGATGAGAAACGCATCCCTGAAATGTTCTTTTGTTCCAGCTCCTCCCGAAGCAATGACAGGTATGGACAAACTGTCCGCCAAATGGCTCAAGGCATCGTTGGCATAACCCATTTTCACACCATCGTGGGACATACTGGTGAACAGAATTTCCCCGGCTCCCCGCTCCTGCGCTTCCAAAGCCCAGGTGAATAATTTTTTGTCTGTTGGGATCCGGCCACCGTTTAAATAACAAATCCATTCTCCGCCTTCATATTTGGCATCAATGGCAACCACGCAAACTTGTGCACCAAAGTTACGCGAAATATCGTTGATGAGTTGTGGATTTCTTATCACAGCGGAATTGACGGAAACTTTGTCAGCACCCGCATTCAGTAAACGATCCACATCTTTCAGCTCATTGATACCTCCACCCACCGTAAAAGGGATACTCACTTCAGCTGCTACTCTTTTCACCATATCGGTAAAAGTCTTGCGACCTTCGTGAGAAGCGGTAATATCGAGGTAAACCAGCTCATCAGCACCCTGACGGCTATACTCTGCGCCAAGCTCCACAGGATCACCCGCCTGACGAAAGTTTACAAAGTTAATACCTTTTACTGTTTCTCCATCTTTAACGTCCAAACAAGGGACAATTCTTTTTGCGAGCATATCTTTTTTAGCCTATTTTACAAAAACGGACGCAAATCCTTCAAGGCAATCTGACCTTCATAGAGGGCCTTCCCAAAAATGACCGCCGGCAAACCGGCTTGATCAAGTACCTCGAGGTCTGCCACAGAGCCGACACCGCCACTGGCCACCAGATACATATCCGGAAAAGCGGTGAGTATCTTCTTGTACAATTCAGTGGAAGGACCTTGCAACATACCATCTTTGCTGATGTCGGTGCAAATCACTTTTCGGATGCCCTTGCCGGTATAATCTTTCAGAAAGGGCAAGAGAGAAAGTCCGGTATCCTCCGTCCAGCCGGTCACCGCTATTTTTTCATTTTTTACATCGGCACCGAGAATGATTTTTTCTGCACCGAATTGATGAATCCACGACTCAAAAATACCGGGTGATTTTACGGCAATGCTTCCTCCTGTAATCATTTTTGCGCCACATTCAAAAGCAATGCGCAAATCATCATCGGTCTTGAGACCTCCTCCAAAATCAATCACCAAAGAAGTGTGTGTCGCAATATTTTCAAGCACCCGGTGATTCACTATATGTTGCGCTTTCGCTCCATCCAGGTCAACCAGATGCAAACGACGAATGCCATGGTCTTCAAACGCCTTGGCCACTTCCAGCGGATTTTCGTTGTAAGTGGTCTTTCGGTCGTAATCACCTTGTGCCAATCGTACACATTTACCTTCCATCAAGTCTATTGCCGGTATGATATCCATCGCTCTACAAATTCATGAAATTTCGTAAAATACTTTCACCCAATAATCCGCTTTTTTCCGGATGGAACTGTGTCGCATAAAAATTGTCCCGGTTCAAGGCGGCACTAAACGGCTGCAGATAATCGGTCACAGCAATGGTCTGGCTACAACAGGTTGCATAATAACTGTGAACGTAATAGACATACTGGTTTTCCATTTCAGGGGTAAACAGCTTTGTCTGCAAAGAATGGATGGTGTTCCAGCCCATCTGAGGCACTTTGTCGCTGATTTTTTGAGACTGAAAACGCTTGACTTCTGCATCGAATATGCCCAAACATTCCGTGTTACCTTCTTCTGAATGTTTGCACATCAGTTGAAGGCCAATACAGATACCAAGCACTGGTTGTTTCAGATCCCGAATCAACTCGTCCAGTTTATGCTCATGCAAATAGGCCATCGTTGAAGAAGCCTCGCCCACTCCGGGAAAAATGACTTTGTCTGCAGACAGGATAAAGCTCTTGTCGTCAGTCACGATCGGTTCGATGCCGATGCGTTTCAAACCATGCATGACTGAATAAATATTCCCTGCGTTATATTTTATGATGGCAACTTTCATGCTGATAACTTGGTAAGATCAATTAAAAACCACTGTACGGTTTTGGTAAACCAGAATTTTCCGTTGAAGGTGTTTTTCGACAGCCCTCGAGAGGACAATTTTTTCAATTTCCTGTCCCCGGTGTATCAATGCTTCCACCGAGTCCTTGTGAGAAATGCGGATGACATCCTGTTCAATGATGGGTCCTGCATCCAGATCGGCCGTCACATAATGGCTGGTAGCCCCGATAATCTTCACTCCCCTTTCATAAGCTGCATGATAGGGTTTTGATCCGACAAAAGCAGGCAAGGTGGAATGATGAATGTTGATGATCTTATTGGGATAATGAGCAACAAACTCGTCAGAAACGATCTGCATATATCTGGCCAAAACGATAAAATCAATGCCGTAAGAGTCTAAAAGCTCTATTTCCCGCACTTCCTGCGCATCTTTATTATCCTTGGTGATGGGAATATGATGAAAGGGAATGCCAAATTGTTCTACAAGAAGAGCTAAATCTTCATGATTGCTGATAATGCAAGGTATTTCCACATTCCAGTCACCTGAAGTATAGTGTGCCAAAAGGTCAAAAAGGCAATGTGACATTCTTGATACAAAAATGGCCATTTTGGGTTTATGATCTCCGAAATATAGACGAAAGGACATTTGATACTTTTGAGCATAGAGCGTGTTGAAATAGTCTTCGATTTTTTCAATAGGAATTGTAAACTGTTCCAGAGACCACTCCACACGCATAAAAAAAACATCTGCCTTACGGTCAACATGCTGGTCAAGATATAATATGTTTCCTTTATTCACATTGATGAAGTCTGTCACAGCTGCAAGGATTCCCTTTTGATCAGGGCAATGTATCAATAAGATAGCTGTTTTATCAGGATGGTTCAGGATCGTCATAAATCTTTCAGATTAAAGAGCTGCAAAAATAGCAAAAAACACACAATTAAATTGTTTTTTCGAATATATCACCTATTTTTGCGTTATAAAAGTATGTTTTAAAACAACAAATGGTAAAAAAGCAGACCATCACTGAAACCAAGGAATTGGAGAATTTGGTCGAGATTTGGCAAGCACTGACTCCCGAAGAACAAGAATACCTGAAATCCAATTTTTTTGTGCAGCACTTCAAGAAGAATGAAATCATTCATTATGAAGGAGATAAGCCTACCCATATGATGTGTCTTGTCAAAGGCAAGATAAAAATCTATAAGGAAGGCGTTGGAGGACGCAACCAAATCGTGCGTATCATGCAACCAATCAGTTATTTTGCTTATCGGGCGATTTTTGCCGAAGAAAAATATAACACGACAGCCTGTGCCTTTGAATCAGCCACTGTTGTACTGATTCCAAAAGAGGTCATCCTGAAACTGATCCACCAGAATCTGACTTTATCATACTTCTTTATTCGCGCCCTGTCCGTTGATTTAGGCATTTCTGACGCCAGGCAGGTCAACCTGACCCAAAAACATATCCGTGGACGTCTGGCCGAATCCCTGATTTTCATGCGCGACAACTACGATTTGGAAGAAGACGGAGCAACCATCAACGTTTATCTTTCCAGAGAAGATCTGGCAAACTTGTCCAACATGACAACATCCAATGCCATCAGGACTCTTTCCATGTTTGTTTCCGAAAAAGTCATCGCCATGGACGGGCGAAGGATCAAAATCATTGATGAGGAAAAATTACGCAAGATCAGCAGACTTGGCTGACAGAGCATCGAGCATCATCTGAACATTTTCATCGGTATCTGTCAGGGCATCCAGCCAAACAATCGAAATTCCGCGCTTTTCCATTCCCCTGAACCAGGTCATTTGCCTTTTTGCAAATTGATGGATGGCTATTTCCAACTGACTGAACATGGCCTCATAACTTAGAGCCCCGGTCACGTACAGACTGACATACTTATACTCAAGACCGTAGTATATCAGGTCTTCTACCGGAATACCCCGATCCAGAAGCGCGCGGATTTCTTCCACCAAACCTTCATTCAGTCTGGCTTTCAACCTTTGGCTGATTCGTTTCCGGCGTTCTTCCCTATCGAGCTGTAACCCGAAAACGACATAAGGTATTTCAGGAAATCCGGATGATATTTCCGGATGGTTCATATAGTACTCCTCAATCTCGATGGCACGGATTGCCCTTTTGACCGTATCCACATCCGTAGTATTGTGCAGTTTCTTATAGGTCGACAGGATTTTGATCAACTCAGGAAGCGTGTTTTGTTCCAACCTGCATCTCAATACGGGATCCGCCGGAACAGGCACCAACTTATACCCCCTCAGGACAGATTCGACATACAATCCGGTGCCGCCGCAAAGGATCGGCCGTTTTCCCCTTTCACAGATGGAAGTATATGCCTGTAGGAAATCATGCTGATACTCGTACACATTGTACTTGTATCCGGCATCTGCCATATCAATCAAATGATAAGGAATTTGCTTGCCACCAATGGTATATTCTGAAAGATCCTTGCCTGTACCGATATCCATTCCACGATAGACCTGCCTGGAATCGCCGCTGATAATTTCCGCATCCAGAACATTGGCGAGGTTAACGGCCAGTTTGGTCTTTCCAGAGGCTGTAGGCCCGATGATGGTGATGAGGGTATTCTTCATAAGTTAGGGACTCCTTAATATGCTCTTTTATGCAAGTATACGAAAAAAGAAAAGCCGCTCCAAAGGAACGGCTTTCCAAAAGTTTATATCGTAAATTATTTTACAGTGTCCATGTGGGCAATCAAATCCAAAACTTTGTTTGAATATCCCCATTCGTTGTCATACCAGCTAACTAATTTAACGAAAGTGTCGTTCAAAGCGATGCCGGCTTTGGCATCAAAAACAGAAGTACGTTTTTCGTTGATGAAATCTGTAGAAACAACCGAATCTTCCGTGTAACCGAGAATACCTTTCATCTCATTTTCAGAAGCTTTCTTCATAGCTGCCTTGATTTCGTCATAGGTGGCAGGTTTAGCCAAACGGCAGGTCAAGTCAACGACAGACACGTCAGAGGTAGGAACACGCAAAGACATACCGGTCAATTTACCATTCAAAGAAGGAATCACTTTACCGACAGCTTTGGCAGCACCGGTTGAAGAAGGGATAATGTTGTTCAGGATGGAACGGCCGCCTCTCCAGTCTTTCTTAGAAGGACCGTCAACTGTTTTCTGTGTGGCAGTTGCAGCGTGAACAGTAGTCATCAAACCTTCGATGATACCGAAGTTATCATTGACCACCTTAGCAAGAGGAGCAAGACAGTTGGTCGTACAAGAAGCGTTGGAAACAACGTTCATGTCCTTGGTATATGCGTCTAAGTTAACACCGCAAACAAACATGGGAGCATCAGCAGAAGGAGCAGAAATAACAACCTTTTTTGCACCACCTTTAAAGTGGGCGGAAGCTTTTTCTACCGTGGTGAATACACCTGTGGATTCAACTACATAGTCAGCACCGGCAGCGCCCCAAGCGATGTCAGCAGGATCTTTTTCTGCAAAGAATTTAACTTCTTTACCATTAACAATCAAATTGCCATCTTTAGCTTCAGCTGTGCCTTGGAATTGACCATGAACAGAATCATATTTCAGCATGTAAACCATATAGTCCACATCCATGAAAGGGTCATTCACTGCAACGACCTGGATGTCGTTTCTTTCTTGAGCGGCACGGAAAACCAAGCGGCCGATACGGCCAAAACCGTTAATACCTACCTTAATCATTGTCTTAATCTTATTATTTTAGTGTATAATCAAAATCGACCACAAAATTACACATTTTGCATCAAAAAAAAAGATTTCTTTCGTTTTTTTTACTACTGCATTTCAACATCCACACGGAGACTTGCAGGAAGTCATTACCAATACCACAACCAATAGGAAAAAGAAGAAAAACAAGTACTTTCTATTCATATATTACAAACCTAAAAGAAACACTTAAGCCATTCAGGATAGCCCATATTGCTGCAAATATTCCCATGGAAAGCTTAAAAGCAGACGCATGAAGGGCGCACAAATGTAAGATATTCCACCATGATTTTCAAAAATATTCCGTAATTTCGCAGCTTAATTTCTTAGAGAATTTTCCCATGCAAGAAAGAATCATTATCCTCGACTTCGGTTCACAAACCACACAATTGATTGCCCGTCGTGTGCGTGAGTTAGATACGTATTGCGAAATCCTTCCGTACAACAAATTTCCATACGGAGCATCCGATGTAAAAGGGGTGATCCTTTCCGGAAGCCCATTTTCAGTGTACGACGAAGCGGCTTTCAAGACAGACGTTTCCAGACTTCGCAAGAAATATCCGGTTTTGGGTATCTGTTATGGTGCCCAACTGATCGCTTACAACGCAGGCGGTTCGGTGCAGCCTGCCGGTTCCCGCGAATACGGCCGCGCAAATATCGGGTATTTTTCCTCCGAAAATCCGCTTCTGAAAGATTTTACAGAAAACTCACAAATATGGATGTCGCACGGTGATACCATCACCAACATCCCTGAAGATTTTGAAACCATTGCTTCGACGAAAGATGTTCCCATTGCGGCTTATCATATCAAAGGTGAAAATACATGGGGCGTTCAGTTTCACCCGGAAGTTTTTCATACAGTAGACGGAACAAAACTTTTGGACAACTTCCTGACCATTTGCGGTTGTGCCAAAGACTGGTCGGCAGCATCCTTTATCGATTCCACCGTCGCATCCCTGAAAGCTCAGCTTGGCGATGACAAAGTGGTACTGGGCCTGTCCGGCGGGGTTGATTCTTCCGTTTGTGCCGTTTTGCTGAATAAAGCCATCGGCAAAAACCTGACCTGTATTTTCGTTGATCACGGTTTGCTTCGTAAAGATGAATTCAAGAATGTGATGCACGACTACGAACAGCTCGGCCTGAACGTCATCGGCGTCAATGCAGAAGATCATTTTTACAAAGAACTGGCAGGCGTCGCCGATCCTGAAAAGAAACGCAAAATCATAGGCAAAGGCTTTATCGATATATTTGATGAGGAAGCCCGAAAAATAAAGGATGTCAAATGGCTTGCCCAGGGCACCATTTATCCCGATTGCATCGAATCGCTTTCCATCACCGGTACCACCATCAAATCCCACCACAATGTTGGAGGCTTGCCCAAAAAGATGAACCTGAAACTTTGTGAACCGCTGCGTCTGTTATTCAAAGATGAAGTCCGCCGCGTGGGAAACAAATTGGGAATGCCGCAAAACCTCATCAAGCGTCAACCCTTCCCCGGCCCGGGCTTGGCTGTGCGAATTCTGGGAGACATCACGAAAGAAAAAGTACGCATTGCGCAGGAAGCCGACGCCATCTTCATCGACAGCTTGCGCGAATGGAATCTCTACGATCAGGTTTGGCAGGCCGGTGTCATTTTGTTGCCGATTCGTTCGGTTGGTGTGATGGGTGATGAACGCACTTATGAAAACGCAGTCGCCCTGCGCGCCGTAACTTCTACGGATGCCATGACTGCCGACTGGGCTCATTTGCCTTACGAATTTCTGGCCAAGGTGTCCAACGAAATCATCAACAAAGTGAAAGGGGTTAACCGCGTAACTTATGACATCTCGTCCAAGCCGCCGGCAACCATTGAGTGGGAATAAAAAAATAAGTGTCTTTCTTTTTTTTTCAGGTAATCGGGCATCGCTCCCGGTGTGCAGCGGCATAGCCTCGGGCTCCGTTCGTTCGTCCTTGTGATCGCTTGATTCCTGCGCTATTTGTTTGTCTCTTGCAGAGCCTTCACAAAATAGCCTTGCAGTCATCTGCGCGACTCCCTGCGTCCGTTCTCAAAGTCGCCCTCAACCATACCGCTTCCCGCCGTCCGCTTTTCGGGATGCTTTAGAGCTTAGCAATAAAAATCAAAGAGTGAAAGATTTACATTGTGTGAATATATTATAAATATATATGTTATATTTGTGATTTATGTAATAATGCTAATAGGTATATTTGATCATTCAAGAACCAGAGAAAGATATAGTAATATATACAATTATTGAAAAAATATAAACTATAAAGTTGTATAACATGAATTATTATACTAATTTTGCAAAATAACAACCATGGCAGACAGACATGAAGTCGAATCCTTTTTAAACGAACTAAAAGCAAAGATAAATATTTTTGGTATTGTCTATCTGGATGATCGAAAAAAGAATGCACAAACACTCTTTTCGTTGGAAATTTCTCCGATACGACGGACAGAGTTCATCCAGGAATTAAAAGCTGAAGATTACTCTTCAGGCCCAGTTAATGAGAAAATGAGAGGCTTTTCAGATATGTGGGTATTCGGAATTACTGTCAAGTCGGTTGAAGTTTATGTAAAAATATGTTTGGGTCTTACGAATATCAGTGCAGTTTGCATTTCTTTCCATATTGCAGAACATCCATTGAATTATCCATTAAAGAAATAAACTATGAAAAGTCCATTTACCGGTACAGAAGCTGAAATTACGAGAGAGTGGGTGTCCATGACTTTTCGTAAGGAAAGCTTTCGGGTACTGTTTCATGCTTATCGTTGCCCGGATACTGGGAATAGTTTCGAAGATGAGGCTTTTACACAGCTGAATTACAACCAGCTGGTCAATCAATACCGGGCAAAATATGCATTGCCTTTTCCGAATGAAATCGTGAAAATCAGAATCCAATACGGTTTGTCTGCTGCCCGGTTGTCGGAGATATTGGGCTTTGGAACAAATGTTTGGCGGTTGTACGAGAACGGAGAAGTGCCCAATCTCTCCAATGGCAAGTTGATTCAGTTGGCCGCCGATCCCGGCGAATTCAAAAAATTGGTTGCACGTTGTGGCACCATAGATGAAAAACACCGGTCAAAAATCTACGACAGAATTGAAATCCTGTTCGATGAAAAACGGCAAGAGCGTGCAAATCGCGATGTCGAAAACTATCTGCTGGGTTCAGAGTGGCCAAACGAACAGACGGGCTACACGCGTCCCGATTTGTCAAAGCTGACGGAAATGGTTGTCTTTTTTGCAGAGAAGATGCAACCATGGAAGACAAAATTGAACAAATTGCTGTTCTATTCCGACTTTGCAATGTTCAAGCAATCGGGCTTCTCCATAAGCGGAACCTCCTACAGAGCCATTCCGATGGGACCGGTTCCAGAGAAGTACCACAGCCTGTTTGAATACATCTGTGCCAAGGAACAAATTACCGTACAAAGTACGGCTTTTCCTGACGGAGGAATTGGGGAGCAGTTTCTCTCATACCCGAACAGGACTTTCAATTCCTCCATTTTTACAGCGGCAGAACTTGATGTCCTCCACCTTATTGCAGACCGCTTTGAAAAAACGACCACGCAAGAAATAATCGATTTGAGTCACCGGGAAACTGCCTGGACCGCCAACGAAAAAGACCACAAGCTCATTGATTACAAATACGCTTTCGAGTTGAACGGGGTTTGATTACATCATCTGCTGATTACAGATTAAAAACAAACCTAAAAAGAAAATCAATATATCCGAAGTGGTCAAACAGTTCGTCCGTTTTTATTCATAAAATGTTTTCGGTGTAGTTGCTTCATAAAAAATTAACGGTATATTTGGTATCATAATATTATTTTAGAAGTTTATAAAGAAATGATTCAAACAATGTTTGTTCTCTAATCATTTTTTCTTTTGCGCTTATTAAAAGAATATAATACCATGGATCAACCAAAAACCGAAACCATTCTGCGTATGCTGGTGTTGCTTTCCGGCGGTGCTCGTTATACCGTTTCCGAACTGGCTATACACTTTTCGTGTTCAGAACGAACCATCTATCGCGATCTATACACCATGGAGAATGCGGGTTTTGTTTTGGACAGAACTCAGGGACATTACTCCTTGAATCTTTGCCCAGAGGAAGCTAAAAAACTTCATCGCCTGCTTCATTTTAGCGAAGAAGAAGCCTACATCCTGTACCGGGCACTCGAAATGGTTAAAGGCGGAACCTCCGTCAGCGAACAGTTGGTCCGTAAACTCAACGCCCTCTACGACTTCCGCGCCCTATCCAATTTGTCGCGAAAACCAGAAATAGAAATCATTCATACCCTCGACGAAGCCATCCGCACCAATAAGCAAGTGAACCTTCATTCTTACCGCTCTTCCCACAGCGAAACCATCACCGACCGTATCGTCGAACCCTTCGAATTCCTTCCCGAATACTCGGCTGTTTGGTGTCTCGATCTTTTCGACAAAACCTGCAAGCAATTTAAAATAAGCCGTATCGAACAAGTTTATGTGTTGAATTCCAACCGGCAAAACCAAATGCTTCATCGCGTTCCTTTTACAGATGCCTTCAGAATGTCTGCTTTTGAATCTTTGGCTACAGTTGAGGCCGAACTATCCCTGAAAGCAGCCAATTTGTTGCGGGAAGAATATCCATTGGCAGAAAAATATCTAAGTGACCTGGACGTTTCCGGAACTCTTCGTTACCTGCTGAAGATTCCGGTAGCAGATTATCACGGTATCGGGCGTTTTGTGCTTGGACTCCAGGGAGAAGTAAAGGTGGTTGGCCCGGAAGAGTTTAAGAATTTTTTACGGGAAGCTCAAAAAAAGATGGGGCTATGACGAAATTTGTCAGTGGATATGGGTTTATTTGTGGGAAATTATTGTCAATAATTTATTTAATATAAAAATATGCGATTTAAATTGACGCTTTCTTTTGATTTTAGGGCTTTGGGGAAGTTGTTGCCGGCAAACTACCAGTACGAACTCTCCGGCTGGATTTACCACATGCTGGCCAATGGCGATGCGGCGTATTCGGAATGGCTGCACCAAAACGGCTATGTCAACAATCAAAAGCAATTCCGGATGTTTACGTTTTCTCATCTGCAAATACCCAAACTTCGCATGGAAGGCGACCGCTTGGTTTTACTGTCCGACCAAGCCACGCTCTACCTATCCTTTCTACCCGAACGCGCCACCGAAGAATTTATCAAAGGCGTTTTTGCCTCTCAATCTTTCGTTTTGGGTGACCGCCACAGCCAAGTGCAATGCAGCGTGCAAAACATTGAGCTTGTTGCCCCTCCTGAATTTGAGCCAATCATGACCTTTCAGACGCTTTCCCCGATGGCTATTTCCGGACATCTGGAAAATGGGAAGCCCACTTATCTTAGTCCGGAAGCTTTTGATACGGCCAAATTACTTGCCGACACTTTACGCGCCAAATATCTTGCTTATTATGGCAAACCGTTTGAGGGCACCTTGGAGCCAGACTTTAACTTGTTGGGGCCGGTAAAACGGAAGAAGATTACGATAAAAGCGGGAACACCGCAGGAAACGTATATCGTTGGGTACATGGGACGATTTAGTATTCGACTTCCAGAGGAGTTGATGAAGATGTTGTACGAAACGGGTGTGGGTGAAAAAGGGAGTATGGGGTTTGGGATGGTGGAAAACATTATTAAAACAAAATAGAAATGATTAAAGAAATTTGTCAATTTGTAGAAACGCTGGAAGAGGAAACACCTGACTTGTTTGAAGAAGGAGGTAAACTCAAAGAAGGTCTTTATGTTGCTCTTGACATTGGACTAAACGATGGAAAATATGAGCTTAGAAATTCGGATGAGGAAGGTCGTATCTTTAAGGAAGATATTGGGCTTTTTACAAAGAAATCTGAGATAACACCCTTTTTTGAAAAATGCCGCTTAGTAATGCGAGCTTCTAAGCCTGTGTCTCCAGCAAAAATATTCAATCCGAACAAGAAAATATTTAATGTCACCTGTTCTCCTTTTGCACTTGGTTTTACTAAAAAAATCATTGACAAGAATTTGTCTGATATTGGGAAATCGGGAATTTTAGCAGAATTGACAAACCAATATTTCAAAAAAGCTGAGGATTTTGTGGAAGATGGACCGTTTCGTGTTTGGTTTGAGGCAATGAAAATCTATTTATCTTCACACTTTTGGTCACTGTTGGAAAAAGTAGGATACGATGAATTGAAGGACACCTTTGTTATTGTATTTTTCTTAAAAGAGCCAACCATAGAAGATTTCAAAATGCCTTATCAGAAATATCAAGGATTGAATGTTTTTAATAAAGCCGATTTTAATACCACCTATGATCATATTTTATACGGAATTAGCGACTGTTTAAGTACCTTTAATGATAAAAAACGGTTTTTGCAGCATCAATCGGCATGCTTTAAATACAACTTTCGCGTTCATGGGGAGGAAGCACAGTTGATTTGGAAATTTTATCAACTCCTGCAAAATAAACAGCTGCCGAACCCATTACCTATATTTGTTAGTAAGGATGAGGCAAATGTAAATTCCGATGTCGTAAAGCTCTTTAACAATGAAGGCAAAGCCAGTTATTCGGAGATTATTCGGTCTCTGCTGACTAAAAGAAACACTAACCTTCAAAACTTTTATCTCCTGTTTGTACAAAAAGGACAAATAATCGATTTGGATTTTGTTCCAGTTTTTATATATACTTTAAAAAATAAGAACTCTGAGGATTTTGAGATTAAGGAGCTATTCGGAGCAGAACCCTCTGTTTATTTTCAAAGCTCAAAGAATAATGTTTTTGACTTTCAGTTCAATATCGTCAATTACATTTTTAACCGTCAATTAGTTCAAGAAACCAAGGCCGGCTCTCTCTGGATAAAATATTTTGACGATTTAGAGATAAAACCAGATTATGGATTAACCGATGCTATTTACAATCTTCTATACAAATATCGTCGTGTTTGGTATGACTTTATTTATAAGTCAATGCAGCAAGAGATAACAATGACAATGATAGATGAAATGCTCACTGATTCTATTATAGATGATCTACGGCATGATGATGAGCTAAAAAAAACAGCACAGATAAGAAAAAAATTAAGTATCTGGTTCGGTTTGCAACCTCTTTTTGATAACCAATTTAAAATAAACAATATGGCAAATAAAACAGTTGAATTACAAACAAAACTTCGGAGTATTGCCCAATCCGAATCGCTTCACATCGAAAATGATGACGAATTTGCTTTTGCAGCAGGGCAAGTGATTTGGAAACTTCTGGTACAAAGTGAGTCTGCAAACCGTTCGCATGCGTTATTGGAACCATTTCTTCAAAAGGCAGAACCAACGTTGTTTAAACAAGCTATTGCCAATACATTTAATATGTACAAGCACAAGTTTGTTTTGTATCCCAATAAATATGAGTTTGATAAACTATTTAGCGAAGTAATGGGATTTATTCCTACAAATACAAACATGAAAGAACATTTGCCAATAATATTGGCAGGATATTTTTCTGATTCGATTTTTAAAAAAGAAAAAGATAATAATAATTTAAAACCTGAATAAAAATGACTTACTCAAAAAGAATTTTTGGTGCGGCGATGATTAAGGCCTCTAATGCCAATTACAATGCCGATTTTTCCGGTCAACCTCGTACATTACCAAATGGCGTAGTATATGCTACCGATAAAGCGTTGAAATATGCAGTGAAGAACTATCTTAAAGAAAACTATCTTTCGGATAAGATATTCTATTTTAAGCGGTTTAATAAGGAGTTTATTCCATACAGCTTAGATGATGCATATGCTGCAATGTTTCCGGAAAATAAAGATGCAAAAGAAAGAATACTTGTAGCAAAAGACTTGTTAAGTTGTCTAGATATCCGCCTTTTTGGAGCAACATTCGCCCGTAAAGCCAAAAACAATAATGTGGCCATTTCTGTGCATGGCCCTGTTCAAATTACTCATGGTGTAAATCTTTGGCACGAAAATAATTTCTATTCGGAACAGATAATGTCTCCATTTCGTAACCCAAATGAAGCGAGCGAAGACAATACTGCCACCACCTTAGGTCGTCAAACTCGCTTACATGAAGGGCATTATTTGCATCATTTTTCGGTTAACCCTAAAAATTTGGAAGAGATTGTCTCGCTTGCTGGCGCAGGTGCTCAATCTCTTTCTATAGATGATATATCAAAATTAAAAGAAGCTCTTCAAAAAGGAGTAACTTACTATGATTCGGCAGCCAAAGCAGGGTGTGAAAATGAATTATTGATTTGGCTTACACTAAAAGAAGGATCAAAAGTTGTTCTACCCAATTTTACCCAATTGATAAAAGTTAGTAAAGAAAAATTGAATGGTAAAATTCAAATTGATTTAAGCGAATTAAAAGCAATTGTTGAAAAAAACAGCGTCGATATAGAATCTGTAGAAATTTATAGCAACCAAGCTTCAGTTGTAATTATTAACGAGCCGAAAGTTTCTGTGATCAAAGATATTTAATTTGTTGTACCAGCGGGTCAGGATGTATAAGCCTGACCTGTTTAGAACTAAAAAAATGAAGACGGTAATATCCATCAATTTAAAATCGGATTTTGGCTTCCTAAAAAAACCAGACACCAATGATCCGATTTATATAACCTTTAATATGCTGCATAAACCTGCGTTTTTAGGGATATTGGGTGCTATTATTGGAGAAAAAGGTTTTCAGAAGCATGGCGAAATGCCAGAATACTATAAAAACTTAAAATCAATACCAGTCTCGATTGCTCCATTGGATGAGGATGGTAAAATTTACCATGAGAACGGAAACTTTGTAAAAACCATCATCAAATACAATAATACGACCGGGTTAGCAAGTGAAGAAGAAGGAGGCAACCTGATGGTGACGGAACAGGTTTTGGTTGCTCCTGCTTTCAAGTGCTGGGTTGAGCTTGATTTGGAAAAAGAGCTGGAGATTAAGCTTTATAACTATCTCAAGAATTATAAAGCGGAATATCTACCCTATCTTGGTAAAAATGAATTTTCGCTTTGGTGGGATAATTTTACAGAGTATGGGTATGAAATCTATTCTCCAAAAGGAAGTTTTCATATAGATAGCCTTTTTATTAAGGAAGAACCGATAAAAGATGAGAAGGTAAAAACTTTTTTTAAACCAGGTGTACTCTCTTTAACAAAAAGTAATTTTATGTATTTTGAGCGTTTGCCTTTGGAATATATGGAAGCTCCTTTATTTCAATACAAATACATGGATTTTGCTTTTACAAATTGGGAGTTAAAGCAAGATTATGCTTTACCTGAATCTGTTTCATTATATAAGCTCTCAAGCAATGAAATTATCCAGATGTTTTGAAGATAGTTCGAATAACTTACTTGGGATTTTCACAAAGTTACAAAAAGACTATTTTGCCCATTTGTCAAAGGATAAAAAACAAAAAGAATCTCTTTTTGAACATTCGAAATTAGTCTTGGACTATTGCATAAAATTGAGCAATGCACATGGCGTTGAAAATGTAGTGGATTGCCATATAGATAATTTGATTCAAACATTGCAAATCGAAAATCAAGTTGAATGGATGAATCTTTATAAAGAGGCTTTTCTTGGTGCAATTCTTTATCATGATTTGGGTAAAATTAATCCAAATTTTCAGATTCTGAAAATGGAAAATGAATCGTTTTTGCAAAATAAGAATCTTTCTATTCAGTCGAATCATTCGTTTTTGGGAGCTTATATTTACTCAAATCTCTTTTTTAAGCAGATATACGAAAACAAAAAATTAAATGAGGAAGAGCAGCTTTCGCTTTATTTTTTAGTATTGCTTTTTTCAAGTGCAATTATAAAACATCACAATCCTACAATTGATTTGTCGTTGAATTTTGATGAGAAGCAAGTTGATGATTGTTTTTCATTTTTAAAAATATATTGTATTCAATTAGATGAGCTTTTTTGTAAAAGCTTTTTTGTCGGAGCCCAAGATATTTTGAATAGTTTTAATGATTTGTGTGGTAAGACAGAAGTATATTTTCCTTTATTCTCTACAACAAAACTCCTTTATTCTCTTTTGACTGCTTCCGATTTTTATGCGACCAATGAGTTTATGTCGAAAATTAAAATTGACGAGTTTGGTGTTTTAACTCCTGATGAAAAAGAAAGACTAATAGAAAAGTTTAGATCCGTTAAGCCTTACAATAAGGATTTGTATTCAAAACTGGAGCATTACCATTTATATCCGTTTGAGCAACTAATTGAAAGGAACAACCAAAATTTGAATATCCTTAGGCAAAAGCTCACTGCTGAAATGGTCTTTAATCTTAGAAATAATACTAATAAGCATTGTTTCTATATTGAAGCACCGACAGGGGCAGGAAAAACAAATCTGTCATTAGCTTTCTCAACAGAACTATTGAGTGTCGATCCTTCATTAAACAAAATATTTTACGTTTTCCCATTTACTACTTTAATTACTCAAACATTCAATTCGATTAAAGAGGCCTTGGATGTCAATAACGATTTTATCATTCAACTTCATTCGAAAGCGGGATTTCACGAAAGTGGCGATGGCTCTTATGGAAATAAGAAGCGGCTGTTTGTTGATAATCTTTTTGTCAATTATCCAATTGCTCTTATGTCTCACATTCGTTTTTTCGACGTCTTGAAAGGAAACGAGAAAGAAAGTAATTACTTATTACATCGCATGTGTAATTCAATTGTGATAATTGATGAAATTCAGACTTACAATCCTGAACATTGGGATAAAATTGTTTATTTCATAGCAAACTATGCCCGACTCTTTAATATTCGTTTTCTTATTATGTCAGCCACACTGCCCAAAATTGATGCTTTGCATGATCAGCTAAAAGGAACTTTTGTTTCGTTGATTTCTAACAGAGAAAGTTATTTTACGAATCCAAATTTTTCAGGACGGGTTTCTTTTGATTTCTCGTTGATGAATCGAAAGAGGCCGGATAATAGTGAGAAAGAAGCATACCTTTTTGAATTATCTGCCTTTCTGTTTGAGAAAGCAGAACAATATGCTTTAAACTCAAATGGTCATGTAAAAGTTCTGATAGAGTTTATTACCAAAAAGACAGCATCATCCTTTTTCAGTATTATAACACAAGATGAAAAATATAGTGAATATGAGGCGCTTCTCCTTTCAGGCGATATATTAGAATTTAGACGAAAAGAAATAATCGGATCAATCAAAGCCTCGAAATTTTCAAAGGTCATTGTTGTATCAACCCAAGTTGTAGAAGCCGGTGCCGATATTGATATGGATTTGGGATTTAAAGACCGCTCATTAATTGATAGCGATGAGCAATTAGCTGGACGTATAAATAGAAATGCTTCAAAAGAAAATTGCACGGTTTATTTATTTGATTGTGATAAAACCAGTACGATTTATGGCTCAGACACTCGTTATAAAATTCAACAAACAGACAAGGATATTTTCGATGATTATAAAGATATATTGGTGAAAAAGCAATTCCATGCCTTGTACGAAAAGGTCTTTGAAGAGAAACGGAAGAAAATGAAAAGTAACTTTTACGCAAGTTGGCAATACTATCAATACTTCAAAGATTTTAATTTTTCAAAACTACATAGTGAGTTTGAGTTAATTGAAAATAATGACAGTCAGCAATTATTTATTCCAGTATCGATTCCGCTTAAATATTTTGAAAACCACTCCGATTTGAAACGAATGGAGATGCTATCCGATGATGAAGAGTTTGTTTTAGGTAGTAAAGTGTTCGATGTTTATCAGCGATCTATTCGTTGTGAATCTGAAGATTATGTCATAAAACAGATTGAAATGAAGAAATTGGGGAGTATCATGTCGCAGTTTTGCATTTCTGTTTATAAAAAACAACTTGATGCAATATCAGGGATGCTTGATCCCTATAAAAGCAAATACGGGTTTAACTATTTACTGAACTGGAAACAATGTTATTCCCCGGAATATGGATTTGATTCAAAGAAAATTGAAGCGGGTATTTTTCTATGAAAGATACTATTTGAATGTAATATTGGATATCATGTATTAAATATTTTGCAAAATTATGCTCATCACCCAATTAAAACAAATAATCTCCCGCGCCGAATCCTCCACCGTCCAGTTCAAGGAGCGCATAACCGATGCCTACAAACTCGGGGCAGAGCTTGTAGCTTTCAGCAATACCAACGGCGGTATACTTATTGTCGGCGTGAATGATAAGACTGGTAAGATAAACGGATTGTCATTTGATGAGTTGCAGGCAGCGACCAATTTGTTGGCTAATGTTGCATCCGAGAATGTCAAGCCGCCCATTGTTGTTATTACTGAAACTGTCACAACTGAAGATGGAAATGTGCTGGTGGCGACCGTTAAAGAAGGTACGGATAAGCCCTATAAAGATAATAAGGGAATTGTCTGGATTAAGAATGCTTCGGATAAACGGAAAGTTTTTGCCAATTCTGAATTAGCTAAAATGATGCAGAGCTGCGGGCAACTATACGCTGATCGTTGTTTAATTCCCGAAAGTTCAGTAAATGATTTATCCATTAAAACGGTGAAGCTTTTTTTGCTGAAACGGTATGCTGCAAAATGTAAGGCTGAAGGCATAACGATGCAGATGATGGAGGAGACTTCGGTGGAACAGATTGTATCGGCAATTGTGCCGGGACAATCGTTGTTGCAGCTTTTGCAGAATATAGATCTTGCCAGTGAGGGAGGTGAGTTAACGCTGGCGGCATTGTTACTTTTGGGGAAACGTCCGCAGCATTTTCGTCCGGTATTAACGATTAAGTGTATTAGTTTTCTCGGGAATGATTTGACTGTTTCTTCGTTTCGTGATAAGCTGGATGATCCTGATATGGTGGGTAATTTGAGTCATCAGTATGAAACGGCGATGCAATTTCTGAAGAGGAATCTAAAAAATGTCCAGGTAGAGCCAGGCTTTAATACGCTTGGTGAGTTGGAAATTCCTTATGGTGTTTTGATGGAGTTATTGGTCAATGCCTTGGTACACCGGGATTATTTTCATCAGTCTCCCATTCGGCTGTTTATTTTTGATAACCGGGTTGAAATAATAAGTCCGGGCAATTTGCCTGGGTCGCTTAATGAAGAAAAAATTCGCAGAGGGGTATCTATTCCGCGGAATGAACTGCTGTTCAGTAATGCAAACGTACTATTGCCATATACCGGTGCTGGAAGTGGGATCCGTCGTGCTTTGGAGCTATGTCCGCAAATTCAGCTTATTGATGATAAGGTTAGGGAGGAGTTTATTATTCTAATACCGAGAAGAGATGTTGGCGCAAGCCTAGACAGTAGCTTAGACAGTAGCTTGGACAGTGACTTAGACAGTAGCTTAGTTAGTAAGATGGTTAGTAATTTGATTTCCAGAGATATATTAAATGAATCTACTCTGATATTAAAGTGCCTAAGTAAAAGCAATGGCAAAAGAAAAGAAGTGTTAGATGCTATAGGCGTCACGAATCATTCTTTTAACGCCAAACGCTTTATCGATCCGCTTTTGGAAATGGATTTGATAAAACGTCCTGAAGGTGTAAGCCTACAAAGCCCAAACTTGAAATATCAGATTACATCGAAGGGAAAAGCTCTTTTGAATTATTTGGATAAGGAAAAGAAAAAATAGTTAATTACTTTTCGTTGTAATAAAAGTATTATATTTGACACTAATCTAACAACAAAATGTAATAATCGTCAATATGTCTTTTAATAACATTTCCACCAGTGAAGATTCCAGAATAATGAATATTCTTGTATTCGAAAAACTATCACATAAAGCAAATTTGCAAAGTGAAGATTCCAGAATAATGAATATTCTTGTCGATAACGAGATGACCGTTATTGATATAGATTCTCTCGTGCCTTTAACAGGGAAGAAATACGATGATTTGAAGCCGGTCTTAAAGAAACTGATACGCAATGAACAGCTTTCGCGAATAGAAAAGGGCCTTTACTGTATTAGAAATTTCAGAAACCCTTACGTAATCGCCAATGCTTTGCATAAAGATAGTGCCATCGCTTACTGGTCGGCGTTAAACCTTCATCATCTGACGGAGCAGATTCCGAATGTTGTCTTCTCACAATCGGGTTTACAAAAGAAGGACAAAAAAGTATTTAATGTTCGCTATAAGTTTGTCAAGGTGAAGACTGAGAAAGTCTGCGGCATCATGCAGATGGGCTTTGGTAATGAGCGTTTTCGGGTGACGGATGTGGAAAAGACTTTACTGGATTGTTTTGATTTGCCGCAATATTCCGGAGGATACGAAGAGCTGATCAGGGCATTTTATGAGGCGAAAATCAGTAGCACCAAGTTGTTGGCTTATGGAAAGCAAATGAATAATATTTCAGTATTGAAGCGGTTAGCTTTTTTGTCTGAACTGTTTGAATTGAATACTTTCAGGGTTTTTCAAACAGATGTCCAGAAAATGGTAAATAATCGCTACACGCTGTTAGACCCGATGGGAGAAGACACCGGAGAGTTTATTAGTAAATGGAAAATCAGGGTCAATATTCCCAGAGAGAAGTTGTTGGAAATAATCAAAAAAATGTATTGATGATTTTACAGAGCGAGATATTAAAAATTGCGGAAAAGGAAGGCGTTCCTCCTGAAATATTTGTCATTTACAATAATAAGGTTGAAACAAGTAATGCCAATAAGCCACATGTGTACGATCAATTGTACCCGGACACCTTTCAACCTTTTCCGAAGAATCCTTGCCTGGCACAGATCTTTACTCAGATGGGGCGTTCGGAAGAATTTGGAACCGGTCTGCGAAATGTCTATAAATATTCAAAAGCATATTCCAGAAGCGAAAAAATTGTTTTTCTGGAAGATGATATTTTTCGGGTTAGTGTTCCTTTGACTGGTGAGGTCACTGAAAAGGTCACTGGTGAGGTCACAGATAAGGTCACAGAAAATCGGGAAATAATCAAAAGATATAAACAGATGGACTTATAACTTGAAAAGCCCTTATACATTTTAGATATGAACATTACCGGAACTCATTTCAATTACTATTTTGTTTGCAAGCGAAAACTTTGGCTGTTTGCAAATGGAATTGCAATGGAGCACACTTCCGACCTGGTTTTTGAAGGTAAATTGCTTCATGAGGCATCTTATCCACAGCGTCCTGAGCGTTATGAGGAAATGGAGATTGACGGCATCAAGATTGACTTTTACGATGCCCGCAACAAGATAATTCATGAAATTAAGAAATCTGATAAAATTGAAGAAGCGCACGAATGGCAGGTAAAGTATTATATATTTGTATTGGAACGGAATGGCATTGAGGGCGTTACTGGTTTGTTGGAATACCCTGCGTTGCGGCAGACAAACAAGGTTTTATTATCGGATGAAGACCGGAAGCAGTTGAATGTCATTGAGGATGATATCCGGCGAATTGTTGAAAGTGATGAATGCCCGGCTACGATTCATTCCAGAATCTGTAAAAATTGCAGCTATTATGATTTTTGTTATTCAGGTGAAGTTGAACTATGAAAAAAACCTACTATTTGTTTAACCCCGGACATCTTGAACGAAAGGATAATACCTTAAAGTTTACGCCTGTTGAAGAGGATGAAAACGGTATCGAACGCGAAGGTCAGGCTCGCTATTTGCCGGTTGAGACGATCAGTGATTTGTATATTTTTGGTTCGCTGACTGCAAAAAGTTCCTTGTACAATTTCTTGGGACAAAATGACATTGCTGTACATTTTTTCGATTATTATGAGAACTATACCGGATCCTTTATGCCCAAGGATTTCTTGCTTTCCGGTCGGATGATTTTGGCTCAAACCGCCTATTATCAGGATAAGAAAAAACGTGTAATCATTGCTCGGAAGTTTATTGAAGGTGCCGCTTTCAATATGGTGAAGAACCTGAAATACTACAACAGTCGTGGGCGTGACATGGAGCCAATCATCAAATTGATCGAAGACTATGCAGCCAGGATTCCGAATGTATCGGCTGTTGACGAACTGATGGGGTTGGAAGGAAACATTCGGATGGCTTATTATGATGCCTTTAATCTAATTTTGAATGACTTTGAAATGGGCAACCGGACCAAGCAACCGCCCGAAAATGAAGTGAATGCCTTGATTTCGTTCGGCAATATGATGTGCTATAGCCAATGTCTGCGAGCAATCCATCAAACGCAACTGAATCCGACCATCAGCTATCTTCACACTCCCGGAGAACGTCGATATTCGCTTTCTTTGGATATCTCTGAAATCTTCAAACCGTTATTGGTGGATCGCGTTATTTTTAAGGTGTTGAATAAGAAAGAAATACAAGAAAAGCATTTCGACAAAAAATTGAACCGATGTTTGTTGAATGAAACCGGTAAAAAGATTTTCGTCAAAGCTTTTGAAGAACGTTTGAACGAAACCATTCAACACCGCACCTTAAATCGTAGTGTGAGCTATAAACATCTGATAAAACTTGAGTGTTATAAACTGAGCAAACATTTGTTAGGCATGGAAGAGTATAAACCTTTTAAAATGTGGTGGTAGTGTATATTATTTTGGTGTACGATTGTGGAGAAAAAAGGGTAGCAAAGATGCTTAAACTCTGTCGGAAATATCTTAGCTGGATTCAGAACTCTGTTTTTGAGGGTGAATTAAGCGAAGTGAAGCTGAAGGAACTTCAAATAAAAGCAAAATTGATAATGAAAGAAGACGAAGATAGTCTGATCATTTTCAAAAGTCGCAATGAGAAGTGGCTAGAAAAGGAAATCATTGGTAAAGAGCGCAGTAGCATAGATAATTTTCTTTAGGAAATTGTCGAACAATATATAATTAGCTTTTTTGAGCGTAGAAAAGGAAGAATAAGTACGCTGTTAGTTCTTTGACATACTGAAATACACCACTTTAATATATATTGTCGATGTACGGTGCTTTTTATAGCATTGTACATCGACAACTTTTCAATAAAAAATTTGTAGTTTTGCAAAATATAAAAGGTTGAAAATCAATCAAGAACTTTGGTTGTTTTGTCGGCTTTTAATCAGACCAATGTGGAATTGAAACGGCTTTTAAGATTGTTTCCATAATTGTATGTTTTCTTTTAATCAGACCAATGTGGAATTGAAACCCGGTATTTTCACATACACCCACAAGTCTATAACCTTTTAATCAGACCAATGTGGAATTGAAACCAGTTAAGTTATATCCAGGCCGCCTACTCCAAACTACTTTTAATCAGACCAATGTGGAATTGAAACCGGGGTTAGCTTATCGTCACAAAAGAAAAACGGATTCTTTTAATCAGACCAATGTGGAATTGAAACTTTGTCTTGGAATCGTAGGTAGATAATCTACGATCTTTTAATCAGACCAATGTGGAATTGAAACAATGAAAAAGACACTATTCTTTATAGTTTGTTAGCACTTTTAATCAGACCAATGTGGAATTGAAACTCGCTACTTAATTTCAATAGATGATTTATAGCTAACTTTTAATCAGACCAATGTGGAATTGAAACAGGTACATTTGGAAGAAAAATACGTTTTTTAGCAGCTTTTAATCAGACCAATGTGGAATTGAAACGTTTGTATTGTTAACGACAACTTATTCAGTTTTTCTGCTTTTAATCAGACCAATGTGGAATTGAAACGACAGACAGTATGAATATGGAGAACGAATACCTGTCTTTTAATCAGACCAATGTGGTATTGAAACACTAATTGATGTTCTTGAACAAGATGAAAACTAAACCTTTTAATCAGACCAATGTGGAATTGAAACAAGAATTGAACCATATTAGTTCAGATCAGGCCGATCTTTTAATCAGACCAATGTGGAATTGAAACAGGAATTGGGGACAGCTGTAGAACGCTATGCCGACTTTTAATCAGACCAATGTGGAATTGAAACCGCGGCACGGTTGGTGACTTTTATCGTGTAGCTTTCTTTTAATCAGACCAATGTGGAATTGAAACTGAATCAGTGTGCGGGGTTATACGAATATTGTTCCTTTTAATCAGACCAATGTGGAATTGAAACAGTATTTCTTGAATGAATTTTATATCTATTCCGGCCAGCTTTTAATCAGACCAATGTGGAATTGAAACAGCTCTTTGACGGTGATAATCAAAGAATCTACAAGCTTTTAATCAGACCAATGTGGAATTGAAACACTATACGTGCTTCAGTCCTTGTATGGAACTATCAGCTTTTAATCAGACCAATGTGGAATTGAAACCTGTTATCTCTAATTTGAAAATCTTTTCTATTTCTTCTTTTAATCAGACCAATGTGGAATTGAAACAAGATCTTGAAGATTATATCGGTAAAAAAGAGATAGACTTTTAATCAGACCAATGTGGAATTGAAACTTCGTTGTTTAATGATTTTACGGCGAGCTTTAAATTCTTTTAATCAGACCAATGTGGAATTGAAACTTGAATCCCCAGATACATTTATCGCAAAATCCGCTCTTTTAATCAGACCAATGTGGAATTGAAACGTCATAGGAAGCCGGGTTTTTTAATTGGGTTTAGTGCTTTTAATCAGACCAATGTGGAATTGAAACGCTGTCAAACCTGAATGTTTTAGGGTATCTTCCCGCCTTTTAATCAGACCAATGTGGAATTGAAACGTATGAGTGTCGGTGAAGAAGTTCGGCAGCCTTTTACTTTTAATCAGACCAATGTGGAATTGAAACCTCGGTGCGGAAGATGGGCGACATTCAGACATAAATCTTTTAATCAGACCAATGTGGAATTGAAACATGTTTGATCTTTGAGGTGCAACTTTTTCCTCATACTTTTAATCAGACCAATGTGGAATTGAAACTAATAACGGCTTCTTTCAATGTTTAAAAATTCATTTTCTTTTAATCAGACCAATGTGGAATTGAAACCGCGGCACGGTTGGTGACTTTTATCGTGTAGCTTTCTTTTAATCAGACCAATGTGGAATTGAAACCTGCGTATAGTTTGCACACATTAGAATATAAGGTTCTTTTAATCAGACCAATGTGGAATTGAAACTAAAAAAACACTTGCCCGGGAAAATAGTACCGCCCCTTTTAATCAGACCAATGTGGAATTGAAACTGCTATTATGTAAAATATCGTGTCTACCGGGATGACTTTTAATCAGACCAATGTGGAATTGAAACGCTTATCGTCCGTCAAAGACTTACCCTCCTTTTCCTTTTAATCAGACCAATGTGGAATTGAAACACCGAAAGAGTGGTATTTCGGGACGTAAGAGCAAACTTTTAATCAGACCAATGTGGAATTGAAACAAATGTAATATTATCCTTAATTGAGGCTGACACACTTTTAATCAGACCAATGTGGAATTGAAACGCAGATACAGATATTGCTTTAGGATTCTATGTAACTTTTAATCAGACCAATGTGGAATTGAAACTCTTCATACCAACTCGGATTTGATGCGTAGGCATCTTTTAATCAGACCAATGTGGAATTGAAACCTATTTCCCTTTGAATAAAGACTCTTTTCCCATTACTTTTAATCAGACCAATGTGGAATTGAAACAGAGGACGCGGAGATGATCTATGAGAGAGAAGCAATCTTTTAATCAGACCAATGTGGAATTGAAACCTATGATGGTTATTTTAGCGTTTAAATTCTCATTTACTTTTAATCAGACCAATGTGGAATTGAAACTCTGTTCCGCGAAGTCGGATAATGCGGGAACGGTTCTTTTAATCAGACCAATGTGGAATTGAAACCGGTATGTGGATGTCTGGGATGTGCCTTTAGTGGCTTTTAATCAGACCAATGTGGAATTGAAACTGAAATTTCCTGAAGCGTCATACGTTCCGATAAGGCTTTTAATCAGACCAATGTGGAATTGAAACGAAGAGAAAAAGAAGTTGGACCAGACGGTCAATACCCTTTTAATCAGACCAATGTGGAATTGAAACATAGGTTTAGTTTCACTCGCCTCTATCCCGTCAATATCTTTTAATCAGACCAATGTGGAATTGAAACAAGATGTTATCTGCGAATAAGTGATGGTTGGATTTGCTTTTAATCAGACCAATGTGGAATTGAAACTCGGGTAAACAATCATCTGCTTTATTCCATTTCGTTCTTTTAATCAGACCAATGTGGAATTGAAACGATCTTACCCGGATAGGGAATGTGAACATGGCAAAGTCTTTTAATCAGACCAATGTGGAATTGAAACCTGGATGAAAACGGGAAACCGGTAAGCAGACTTGCTTTTAATCAGACCAATGTGGAATTGAAACAGGGTAAAAGTTGAAGACTTGAATCCATCAATTGGCTTTTAATCAGACCAATGTGGAATTGAAACTAATTAGCACCCTTAACCTGGGCTGCAGCCCAGAACTTTTAATCAGACCAATGTGGAATTGAAACCAGGATCATACCCTCTAAAGTCTCCAAGTCGATGCCCTTTTAATCAGACCAATGTGGAATTGAAACCTGTCAATTCGGGGCAATGGGGAGAGTCCGCGTCTTTCTTTTAATCAGACCAATGTGGAATTGAAACATGGCATATAAGCCTATTTCTGAAATTATGTCATTACTTTTAATCAGACCAATGTGGAATTGAAACCAATTATTAAAGCTGTTTTTGATAAATATGGTGTTCTTTTAATCAGACCAATGTGGAATTGAAACGATAGAAAATCAATTTACGATATGTTCGATGGCCATCTTTTAATCAGACCAATGTGGAATTGAAACTTTAAAATAAGTCAGATCGAGTTTGGTTTCAGTTTCCTTTTAATCAGACCAATGTGGAATTGAAACTTAAAGTTGCACAAGAAAAGCTCAATATGTTTCTGACTTTTAATCAGACCAATGTGGAATTGAAACGTAGGTCGTATAACGCCTATTGAGCGGCTAATGGACTTTTAATCAGACCAATGTGGAATTGAAACAAAATAAAATAGTACGCTTCGGATGTTCTTCGCGCCTTTTAATCAGACCAATGTGGAATTGAAACCTATGAAGTGTAACAACATCTATTGATACAATATCTTTTAATCAGACCAATGTGGAATTGAAACTACAGTGCTCATATTTGATTGAGTAGAGCCGTCAGAGCTTTTAATCAGACCAATGTGGAATTGAAACTTCGAAATGTGTAAATTTACCTTTCAGTTCTTTAATCTTTTAATCAGACCAATGTGGAATTGAAACGCTGAAATGTTTTTGAAATTGGCAGTCAGGAACTGTCTTTTAATCAGACCAATGTGGAATTGAAACGGCTCATAAGGTCCTCCGTGAGGTCATAGGTGACACTTTTAATCAGACCAATGTGGAATTGAAACAGGAAAAGACTCTATATGATAGAATGCATAAACCTCTTTTAATCAGACCAATGTGGAATTGAAACTCTGATAAATGGTAGCATCCGTTTTGACCTGAGTGGCTTTTAATCAGACCAATGTGGAATTGAAACGGACAATGAAAAACATTTTCCGATTGGCAGCAGCATTCTTTTAATCAGACCAATGTGGAATTGAAACTACAGTAAGATTTCACAAGAGTTGTCAACCTGATTGCTTTTAATCAGACCAATGTGGAATTGAAACAGATGAGCTTTTCGTGATTGACCGAAAGTTTGTAACCTTTTAATCAGACCAATGTGGAATTGAAACAGATTATCGCGGACTATATTAAGGAAAACAAATATCTTTTAATCAGACCAATGTGGAATTGAAACGAGAATCAGGAAAACGGTGTGAATGTGGAATTGCTGACTTTTAATCAGACCAATGTGGAATTGAAACTTTTCAGAAGCAACGGCAGCGTTACGATCCAAAGATCTTTTAATCAGACCAATGTGGAATTGAAACAGCAACATGGAAATGGCATGTACAAATTCCTTACTCACTTTTAATCAGACCAATGTGGAATTGAAACGTATAATCCGAAGTTACATCTGCAATCCATTTCCCTTTTAATCAGACCAATGTGGAATTGAAACAAGAATTTAAAGACTATCTAAAACAATTTGAAAAACTTTTAATCAGACCAATGTGGAATTGAAACTTTCCTTCCAGGAACGTTCCATATCCTTCTGCTTTCTTTTAATCAGACCAATGTGGAATTGAAACTTAGATACTTTTCTTGCGGGAGGTTTTATTTTGTCTTTTAATCAGACCAATGTGGAATTGAAACATCGTTAGCCGTATTGTGTTCGCAGGATCTGAACCTTTTAATCAGACCAATGTGGAATTGAAACTAATAAAGTAACCTTTACAAAGCCTGGTTAGGGCGCTTTTAATCAGACCAATGTGGAATTGAAACTTGCTCAACACGCTGCCTTTCGTTGTTGCCTATGCCTTTTAATCAGACCAATGTGGAATTGAAACCTGGAAGAATGTGTCAATAGGTAATTTCTTACATGCCTTTTAATCAGACCAATGTGGAATTGAAACGAAGATGATTCGCTTTATCAATAGGCGTTCCGCTCTCTTTTAATCAGACCAATGTGGAATTGAAACTCGGAATTGAGCAAACTGCTATATGATGTCTCAGATCTTTTAATCAGACCAATGTGGAATTGAAACAACATAATTTAAAAGCTCATTTTGTAGATTGGTGCTTTTAATCAGACCAATGTGGAATTGAAACCCAGTTCGACCAATACCCATATATTCCACGCGCTTTCTTTTAATCAGACCAATGTGGAATTGAAACTCTGGTTATCGTGTTTTTGAAGAAGCCATAGCAGCCTTTTAATCAGACCAATGTGGAATTGAAACAAAGATTGGGATTCGTTTTATGCAGATTCGTTTCGAGCTTTTAATCAGACCAATGTGGAATTGAAACGAAGGTGGCCGAAAGCTACACGATAAAAGTCACCCTTTTAATCAGACCAATGTGGAATTGAAACGATAACACAGAAATGGTATAACAGTGAAAAATCAATCTTTTAATCAGACCAATGTGGAATTGAAACCTATGTACATCAACGAAACCGATATCCTGAAAGGACTTTTAATCAGACCAATGTGGAATTGAAACATAGTTGTTGACGGTCTGATTTATCTCTCTTGAAAACTTTTAATCAGACCAATGTGGAATTGAAACGGGATAATCTTGGTAATGTAACCGGAAGTACAGGCCTTTTAATCAGACCAATGTGGAATTGAAACTCGTTTCCTGCTGTACTAATTCTGTTGTTTCCATTGTCTTTTAATCAGACCAATGTGGAATTGAAACGGGGTCTTAATAAACTCTTCGTTATCTTTAGCCCACTTTTAATCAGACCAATGTGGAATTGAAACTACTGAGTTCCATTGATGTTCCGTCAGGTATATACACTTTTAATCAGACCAATGTGGAATTGAAACTTCTGTTACTTCCTTTTTGTTTGAAGGGTTCCTTTGCTTTTAATCAGACCAATGTGGAATTGAAACGTAGTATTAGGGCTCACTTAATTGTGAAAAATCAATCTTTTAATCAGACCAATGTGGAATTGAAACATCAAACGCCGACATACATCAATAGTTTTCTCCGGACTTTTAATCAGACCAATGTGGAATTGAAATTCCATCCTGATTGAACAAAGACCCTCGAGTGCAAAATTTGAGTGTTACAATCCGAATACACATCCGAAGCGGGTTTATTGATGCAGGAAAACTTTGATCTACTTTTGTGTTTTTTTGGACAGGAGAGGCGTACTTTTTGTGATAATCTCCTCCAAAATGCTTTCGGCACGTTTTTTTTGCAATCCTACCTCAGCAGCCAGGGAAAGAATATCGGTACGGGTTGGTTCGCCTTTGCCATTGATGGTTGTAGTGTGGTAGCCGTTAAATCCGTTGCTTGGTAGCAGGTCGTAAGCAGGTGATAAGTGCCAACGTCCGTGGCTGTATTGAAACGAGAAATTCTTGGCGTGGTCGTCGCGGTTGGATATCACCGCGTTGAAAACCATCAAGCGGAACATGTCGGTAACTTGCTCCATGTCTTTGGTCAATTGCAACGTCAATTTTAGCAGCAGGGAATAGTCAAGGCTCGGAATCCGATAATCCGCGTGTAGCAAACCTGCCGCGCTCACTGTATGGATCTTACCGGTTGCGGTACGATCAAAACGCTCCACACCAAAATACTTGCCTTTAAAAAGACGTGTTTCCTGCATCTTTATTCCGCACGCTTTGGCAAGCAGTGAATAATCATACTCTGTCTGCCCCACATTATCGGGGTCAGTCGAGGCCTTGAATTTCACAAGCCACTCCCGTCCATCCATCTTCGTAAATACTTTGGGACGTGCACCGCCCGATGATCCCCCGTATCGGTATAGTTCATCCAATGAATCTGTTGCGGTAGATGAAGTTAGGAGCTTTTGGGATTCAGCGGCCAGTTTATCAAAATCAAGCAATTCATCAGCCGTTGCAATGCTACGATCCGGGCGATACTCCAACGCACCACGTCCGGTAGAACCAATTAGCGAAAGGCGTTCAAGGATGGTTAGTTTAGATGGATTGATGCCTTTTTCCTGCAGAAAGCGGTCGAACAGCAGATTCCCCCAACCATCAGGCAAAGAGTCGTCAAACACCCCGAAGTTGCCCCGAAACGGGTCTCGTTTTGCAATCATCAAACCCGGTTTCAACGGAAGATAGTATGGAGAAATCGAATATCCGTTTTTGATCCACTCAGTGTCGTATTCAAACGCACACAAGCCCTCCGGAGTCAGAGCGATTCGCCCCACACTACGCTCATTGAGATAGACTTCCAGCAGATCAATCTTATCCATTTTTACTTCCTCTTTTGCGTTGGCTTTCAGCTTTTTTATTGACCAAATCATCCATGCTTTGGTAGTTTTGCCTGGCAAAAAGCGTCGAGAGATCATCTTCCGCTCCTAGCGCAATGGCAATCATCACCAATCCGCGAAGCGAAACTTCCCCTTTGGACTCAAACCTGCGATATGTTGCAAGAGGCATGCCTGCTTTTGATGCAACAAACTTCTGAGTCCAATTCAACTCCAATCGCCTTTGTTTAACTCGTGAAGCTAAAGCGGAAAGGATTGAAGCAGGTGTTTTATCAATAAGTGATAATATATTACTATTTATCCCATTATTCATAACTCAAGTAATATTATGTTAGCACTACAAATATAGTACAATTACTTCAAATAGCACTTTAAATATTCATAAAAACGAATATATATGGAAGGTGGAAACATCATCAAAAGCAATAACTAAATGACGTGATGCACTAAACGTTCCGAAAAACGAACTGAAGGGCAGCGGCATGGCCGACGTCGACTTCGACGGACAGGTGCAGTGGACACGAAGAGTCCGGCGATATTTTTTGTGACGGCTCTTGAGACTAACAAAAAATGCCGGAGTCAAGTGGACACAAGCATGGACTAGCGGAGACGGAGGTTATGCCGTTGCCCGAAGGGAGTGCTGTCGATTTCCTTATAAAAAAGAGCATCTCAAAATTTCACTTTCTTCATCACCTGCCAGATAAAGAAACCGATCAGCATCAAGTAAGCACCCAATGAGACCCATTCCGAACCGGCAGAAGCCATCCAGTCAGCCATCACCCAGTTCGCGCCCAAGAAACGGATGGCGGCACTGACCACCCCCATCAAGGCACCACCGGCAATGAAACCGGATGCAATCAGCGTACCTTTGTCTTTGCGTTCTTCATTCACTTTCTGATCTTTGGTGCGCGTGGAAACATACCATTGGATGGCTCCACCCACCAATAACGGCAAGTTCAGATCCAGGGGAATAAACATTCCCAAAGCAAAGGCCAGGGCCGGGACATGGAAAAAGGTCAGGATGACAGCCAACAATGCTCCTACTCCGTATAAATACCATGGAGCAGAGGTGCCCGACATCAGCGGGTCAATGACAGCAGCCATGGCGTTTGCCTGCGGAGCGACGAGTGCACCGTCACCGACAAAGCCATAGGTTTTGTTTAAGATCAGGATAACGCCACCGACCGTAGCGGCGGAGACCAAGGTTCCGAGAAATTTCCATTTTTCCTGAGTCGCCGGTGTTGAACCCAACCAGTATCCGATTTTCAGATCGGTGATAAAACCACCGGCCATGGAAAGAGCCGTACAAACGACACCGCCCATGATCAAGGCGGAAACGATACCGCTGGAGCCTTTCAGACCGACAGCGACCATGATGACAGAAGCCAAAATCAAGGTCATCAAGGTCATGCCGGAAACAGGATTGGTACCCACGATGGCAATGGCGTTTGCGGCAACGGTGGTAAACAGAAAGGCGATGATGCCGATCACTAAAATGCCGACCACGGCATACAACAGATTAAAATGCATCACACCAAAGAAGAAAAAGGCAAAAACAGCCAACAAAGCGACAACAACCCCAATGGCAACAATTTTCATCGGGAGGTCCCTTTGGGTACGGGTATCCACTTTTTTTACCTGTGACTTATCTCCTTTCAGCTCTCGAGATGCCACGCCTACTGCAGACTTGATGATACCCCAAGATTTGATGATGCCGATGATGCCGGCCATGGCGATACCCCCGATACCGATGTGGCGGGCATAGCTGCTGAATATCACTTCGGGGGACATGCCTTTCACGGAGTCCACAATGGCGGGATTCAGCCACTGTAAAGTACCATCGTTCATTTGGCCGAGGATGGGGACGATGATCCACCATACCAAAGCGGAACCGGCACAAATGATTGCTGCGTATTTCAGGCCGACAATATAGCCCAAACCAAGAATGGCCGCACTCGTATTGATCTTAAAGACAGCCTTGAATTTATCGGCTATTTCGGCTCCGTAAGGAAGAACCCGGGAAGTGAAAGCTTCACTCCATGCTCCGAAGGAGGCAACCACAAAATCAAAAAGTCCACCTACAAGACCGGCTATCAGAAGCGGCTTGGCCTGGCTCCCACCCTTCTCTCCCGAGACAAGCACCTGTGTCGTGGCCGTTGCTTCCGGAAAAGGGTATTTCCCATGCATGTCCTTGACAAAATATTTTCGGAACGGTATCAGGAACAAGATACCCAAAATACCACCTAACAAGGAACTCAGGAATACCTGCATGAAATTGACCGTCATGTCCGGATATTTTGCCTGTAGAATGTATAGTGCAGGCAAAGTAAAAATGGCACCTGCCACAATGACGCCGGAGCTGGCACCAATGGATTGGATGATCACATTTTCCCCCAGGGCGTTTTTTCGCTTGGTGGCACCGGACAATCCGACTGCAATGATGGCAATCGGTATGGCCGCCTCAAAAACCTGTCCGACCTTGAGACCCAAATAAGCAGCAGCAGCTGAAAAAAGCACAGCCATCAACAAACCCCAGGATATTGACCACGAGGTAGCTTCCGGATATGTTTTATCCGGAGACATGAGGGGTTTGTATTCTTCACCCGGTTTCAATTCACGGAAAGCATTTTCCGGCAAACCGGATTTTTCTTCTTCTTCCATAAAAATAGATTTAATCCGAAATATTGTACGACTTGGTTTATCTGATGAAGAGCAATTCGCGATATTTTGGCAAAGTCCACATCTCGTTGTCGACAATCAGTTCCAACTTGTCAATATGATAACGGATCTTGTTGAAATATGGAGCAACCGTATCGTGATAAGCGACGGCCTTTTCTCTTTCACTTTCAATCTTATTAGCCACTTTTCTGGCTTCAACCATCAAACCGACCATTTTATGAACAGCATCCATATTTGATTCGATTTCTTCAATCAAATCCAGTTTTTCGGCAGACAGTTTCTTGTATTTTTCAGGTTCAAACAATTGTTTGAGTTTATAGACATTATCAAGCAGAGACGACTGATAGAGCGTAACAAGAGGAATGATATGGTTTAAGGCCATGTCTCCAAGTACCCTGGCTTCAATCTGTATCTTCTTGGTGTAAGTTTCCCATTTCACTTCGTTACGGGCATTCAATTCCACTTCGCTCATAACGCCTGTCCGGGCATACATATCGATGACAGACGGCTTCAGATAAGCATCAAACTGTACAGGTACACTGACTTCACAGTCAAGGCCGCGGGCTGAGGCTTCCGCTTTCCATTCATCGCTGTATCCGTTTCCGTCAAAACAAACAGGTTTTGAAGCGGTGATTAATTCACGGATGATGGCGAAAATAGCTTCCTCCTTGGTCTCACCGGCAGCAATATGCTTTTTCACATCTGCGTTGAAATTCATCAATTGATCGGCAACAGCTGTGTTCAATGCTGTAATGGCTGATGCACAGTTGGCGGAAGACCCGACGGCACGAAATTCAAACCGGTTTCCTGTAAAGGCAAAAGGTGAAGTACGGTTGCGGTCTGTATTGTCTATCAATAACTCAGGAATCTGACCTACGCCCAATTGCAAAACACCCTTTGCATCAAACTTGATGGCCTCATCTGTCGTAGATGCTTCCAATTTATCCAGCACCTGAGAAATCTGGGAACCCAAAAAGGCAGAGATAATGGCAGGAGGGGCTTCATTGGCTCCCAGACGATGTTCATTCGTAGCAGAAGCAACGGAAGCTTTTAAGAGTGCGTTGTTTTTGTAGACTGCCATCAGGGTATTGACAAGGAAAGTGACAAACAACAGATTTTCCTCGCCGGTTTTTCCTGGGTTGAACAAGTTGACGCCGGTATCAGTCATTAAAGACCAGTTGTTGTGTTTGCCTGATCCGTTGATGCCTGCAAAAGGTTTTTCATGCAGCAACACGTGAAAATTATGGCGTTTTGCCACCCTATTCATCACATCCATCAGCAAGAGGTTGTGATCAACAGCCAGATTGGCTTCCTCGTAAATCGGAGCAAGTTCAAACTGGTTGGGTGCCACTTCATTGTGACGGGTCTTCAACGGCATGCCCAATTTATAGCTTTCATATTCCAGTTCTTTCATGAATGCGGCCACACGGGTAGGAATGGCACCGAAATAATGGTCATCCAGCTGCTGATTTTTGGCAGATTCATGCCCCATCAGCGTTCTTCCGGTAAGCATCAAGTCAGGACGCGCACTGTATAGTGCTTCATCCACCAGAAAATATTCCTGTTCCCAGCCAAGATTGGTTTGGACTTTTTTCACTTTAGGATCAAAAAACTGGCATGTTTCGGTTGCAGCCTTATCTACTGCTGACAAAGCTTTCAGTAAAGGAGTCTTGAAGTCCAGTGCTTCGCCGGTATAGGCAATGAAAATGGTAGGGATACACAAGGTATCGTCCATAATAAATGCAGGAGAGGAAGGATCCCAAGCTGTATAACCCCTTGCTTCGAAAGTGTTGCGAAGACCGCCGCTTGGAAAACTGGAAGCATCCGGTTCTTGCTGTGCAAGTATCTTTCCGTCGAATTCCTCAATGACATGCCCTTTATCGGAATGTTCAATGAAGGAGTCATGTTTTTCCGCAGTTCCGCCTGTCAGGGGGTGGAACCAATGTGTATAATGCGTTACACCCATTTCCATAGCCCACATCTTCATTCCTGACGCCACATGGTTGGCAATTTGCCGGTCCAGATTTTTTCCGTTATCGATAGCTTCCGTAAGTACTTTATAGGTTTCTTTTGAAAGGTACTTGCGCATTTTATCGCGGTTAAAAACATTCACGCCATAGTAATCGGAGGTTTTTCCGGCAGGTGCCTGAACGGGTACGGCTGTGTGTGAGAAAGCTTCTCTGACCAAATGAAATCTTAATGTAGACATATTTAAAGTTTGTTTGAGTGTTGCTATGGAACAAATTTGAAAAACTCAAATCTTTTTTAATAAAAAACAAAGATAACACCAAATTGGTCAGAATCTTTATTTTTGGAGCATTCTATTTTGAATTTGATCTCAAAAAAACAAAAAAGGTCTTGTCCTTTAATACCGCCAGACAATGAAAAGTCAGAATAAAAACGCACAAAAAAGATGGTCCCAAGTTTGAACCTGGGACCATCTAAAAATGTTTATTTTTTATTAGTAAAAACCTATAACGGTTTTTTTAAGGCTATTCAATCTTCGAAAAGATTAGAATTGACGTTCAGCCATTCTCTTGTAACCTTCATAACGCCACAGGGCATTCTTTTGGGTCTCCTGAAACAAGTCTTCTGCTTTTTCAGGATAAACTTTCTTCAGAGAATTGTAACGAACCTCACCCATCAGGAATTCCTGGAATTTAGTCCAGTCAGGTTCCTTGCTATCTAATTGCATGGGGTTTTTGCCTTCTGCTGCCAATTCAGGATTGAAGCGATACAAATGCCAGTATCCGCATTCGACAGCGCGTGCTTCCTCGGCCTGAGTTTTGCCCATACCGGCTTTCAAACCGTGGTTGATACATGGTGCATAAGCAATAATCAATGAAGGTCCGTTATAAGCTTCAGCTTCGCGGATAGCCTTCAAGGTCTGAGCCTGGTTGGCACCCATGGCAATCTGAGCGACATAAACGTATCCGTATGTTGCAGCAATCATACCAAGGTCTTTCTTGCGGACACGTTTACCGGCAGCGGCAAACTTGGCGACAGCAGCAGTTGGTGTTGATTTGGAAGACTGACCACCGGTATTGGAATAAACTTCGGTATCAACAACCAAAACGTTTACATCCTTGCCGGATGCCAAAACGTGATCCAAACCACCGAAACCGATATCATACCCCCAACCGTCACCACCGATGATCCATTGAGATTTCTTGATGATAAATTTGGTCAACGGACGGATATCCTTGCAAATATCACAACCACAAGCATCAACCAACGGCGTGATCTTAGCTTCGAGTTCAACAGTCTTGGCAGCATCATTGCGGTTTTCAAGCCATTCGGTAAAGTAACCTTTCAATTCGTCACTGCAGCATTCGCAGGCTATGCCTTTTTTGAAAAGGTCTGCCAAACGGTCACGCATGGCATCGACTGCAAAAGACATACCCAGACCGAATTCAGCATTGTCTTCAAACAAAGAGTTTGCCCAGGCAGTACCATGGCCTTGTTCGTTTTTGGTATAAGGCATGGAAGGAGCTGAACCTGAATAGATGGAAGTACAACCCGTTGCATTGGCTACCATCTGACGGTCACCAAACAACTGAGAAATCAATTTCAAATATGGCGTTTCACCACAACCGGAGCAAGCACCCGAGAATTCAAACAAAGGAGTTGCAAACTGTGAGTTTTTGACATTGGACTGAATGTCTACCAGATTTTGTTTGGTCTTGACATTGGCAATGGAAAAATCCCAGTTGGCCTGTTCCGGAAGCTGACCTTCGGTCGGCACCATAGACAAAGCCTTGTTGCCTCTGTTACCCGGACAGACATCCACACAGTTACCGCAACCAAGACAGTCAAGAACGTCCACCTGCTGGCGGAAAGTCATTCCTGCAAATTGTTTGCCGGTAGCTTTGATCATCTTGTAACCGGCAGGTGCTTTAGCCTGTTCGGCTTCATCAAGGACAAACGGACGGATAGAAGCATGAGGACAAACGTAAGCGCATTGGTTACACTGGATACAGTTGTCGGAATTCCAAACAGGGACGAAAGCGGCAACACCACGTTTCTCATATTTGGCGGTTCCTTGTTCCCAGGTACCGTCTTCACGGCCTTTGAATGCTGAAACCGGAAGATCGTCACCGGCCTGTGCATTGATAGGCATCACGATTCTCTTTACAAAATCAGGAATGCTGCTATCGACAACCTCTTCTTCAACTACAAGATTTGCCCATTCTGCAGGCACATCAACTTTCACATAGTCTCCGCCGCGATCAACGGCAGCATAGTTCATATTGACGATATTTTCGCCTTTCTTGCCGTACGATTTATTGATGGCATATTTCATTTTTTCTACAGCCAGTTCATAAGGAATCACATTGGTGATCTTAAAGAATGCCGATTGCAAAATGGTATTGGTACGGTTGCCCAAACCTATGGTCTGTGCAATTTCAGTAGCGTCGATGATGTAGAAACTGATGTTGTTGACTGCCAGATATTTCTTAATCTTGTTCGGCAAGTGTTTTTTTACTTCTTCGGCACTCCAGATGGTGTTCAACAGGAATGTTCCGTTTTTCTTCAAACCTTTGGTGATATCGTAAAGGTTGATGTAAGCCTGAACATGGCATGCCACAAAGTCAGGAGTTGTAACCTGGTAAGTGGAACGAATCTCAGAGTCGCCGAAACGAAGGTGGGAACAAGTGAAACCACCGGATTTTTTACTGTCATAGGCAAAATAAGCCTGAACCTTTTTATCGGTATTGTCACCGATGATTTTGACGGAATTCTTGTTTGCACCGACAGTACCGTCAGCTCCAAGTCCGTAGAATTTTGCTTCAAAGATACCTTTGCCGCCAAGAGCGATTTCTTCTTTCAAAGGAAGTGAAGTAAAGGTAACATCATCAACGATACCAACCGTAAAATGGTTTTTAGGCATATTCATACCCAGATTTTCGTAGATGGCAAGTACTTGTGCAGGTGTAAAGTCTTTGGAAGACAATCCATAGCGGCCACCGACAATGATCGGTTCTTCTTTTGCACCATAGAAACAATCTTTTACATCTAAGTAAAGAGGTTCGCCGTTGGCTCCCGGTTCTTTGGTACGATCCAGTACACAAATCTTTTTGGCAGTCTTTGGAACTGCAGCCAGGAAATGTTTGGCTGAGAACGGACGATAAAGATGTACCGCTACCAAACCGACTTTTTCGCCTTTGGCAGTCAGGTAGTCGATACCTTCACGGATAGCTTGTGTTGCAGAGCCCATGGCAATAACCACGCGATCAGCATCAGGTGCTCCGTAATAGTCGAACAAACCATATTTACGTCCGGTGATTTTGTTCATCTCGTTGACATATTCCTCAACAATGGGAACGATGTTATCATAGAATGGATTACAAGCTTCCCGAGCCTGGAAGTAAATATCGGGGTTTTGAGCAGTACCTCTCAGTACGGGGTTTTCCGGATTGAGCGCACGTTCGCGGAATGCTTTCAAAGCATCCTGGTCAATCAATGCTGCAACTTCATCCTGATCGATTTGTTCAATTTTCTGAATTTCGTGAGAGGTACGGAAACCGTCAAAGAAATGAACAAAAGGGACGCGGGATTTGATAGCAGCCAAATGGGATACAGAAGCCAAATCCATTACTTCCTGTACGGAGCCTGTGGCAAACATGGCACAACCGGTCTGACGAACAGCCATTACATCCTGTTGGTCACCGAAGATGGATAATGCATGAGAAGCCAAAGCACGTGCAGCCACGTGATAAACTCCAGGAAGAAGTTCGCCTGCAACCTTATACATATTCGGAACCATCAGCAACAGACCTTGCGAAGCAGTAAATGTTGTTGATAAAGCACCGGCTTGAAGCGATCCATGCATAGCACCGGCAGCACCGGCTTCAGATTGCATTTCCTGAACCTGGACAATTTCTCCGAAGATATTTTTTCTTCCGGCGGCAGCCCATTCGTCCACATATTCTGCCATCGTAGAAGACGGCGTGATGGGGTAAATAGCAGCAACTTCGCTAAACATGTAAGCGATGTGTGCAGCTGCCTGATTACCGTCACAGGTCAAAAATTTTTTCTCTTTTGTCATACAAATAATAATTAGGTGTTTATTTAAATCTTATATCTTTTCTAATATAAAAAGCCGAAAAGCCACAATGGAATGACATTGTCACAGCCTGTATCTATCTTATCCATGGCATAAATGATGCCCGGATTGTTTTTTCCACTCAGCTTGCCGCTGCAAATCTGGAACGTTTTATTTTCGTTCAAGATAAACTGCGTGTTCTTTTTCCCTTGATTCAATTTATTGTCACGATGGGTCGTATTATGGAAAAAAGTCTCACAAAGTGCTTGTCGGTTAATCTTTATTTTATCCTGAAGAACATACATCAGGTTCGTATTGTGCAAATAAATCCTTGAAGGTTTTTTGGGGAAACAATCTCCGACCGGATATAACAAATCAATCAGTCTTGCGTCCTTCAGATACTTGATGTAATTCATCACAGTAGCCCTGGATATCTCAATTTCAGTGCTTAAATGGCTGACATTCGGCGTACAAGGTGCATCAAGTCCCAACAGATAAAGCAATTTCCGGATTTTAGCCAGATATTTTAAGTCAATTTGCTTAATTAAAAGAACATCAACCTCTATCATCATGTTCATGGTTTTCAACAAATTTTCTGAAAAGTTTCGTTTTTCCAGAAAAAACGGATAAAAACCATGATGGATATAATCCTGAAAATAATCGAGGGGCTTTACTTTGGATAATATCTCTGCCTCGATTTTTTCGTGGTTTTTCAGTAAATCATCCAAGGAATAAAGCGGGAAATCTGTTCCGGCCATCAGGTTCAAATATTCCCTGAAGGAAAATCCACGTAAATTGTAGGACTTGACCACATCAAACAAATCAGGGTTTTCTTCTTTAAGTCTCATCACAGACGAGCCGGAAAATACAATGTGCAAGTCTATGCATTTGTCGTAAATAGCTCTTAGTTCCTTTGACCATTCGGGATATTTGAAAACCTGGTCAATCAGCAATGTTTTACCTCCCCGTTTACAGAAATCTTCTGCAAATTCCACCAAAGTGTGCGTCGTAAAATATAATTGATTGAGATTGATGTATAGACAGGAACGACTCGTACCAAATTTTTCCTTGGCATATTGGAGCAAAAAGGTGGTCTTTCCCACACCGCGACTGCCTTTGATTCCAATCAACCGGTCATTCCAGTCGATTTCATCCATCAACTGCCGCCTGACATGGGGTTGCAGATGCTCCACCAAATATTTGTGAGTACGGTAAAAAGTTTCCATTATTTGGATTCAAATTGGATGTGCAAAGTTACACAATAAACTTGATTTTGCAAACTCCACATTACAAATCAACCTTAAAATTTAGAAAATTATCCGTTTTTTACATTGTTGACCACTTCCGTAACCATCAATTTGAGTTCATCCAGAAATTGCGACGAATTGTATTCTTTCCGTTCTATCTGCCGCAACTTCTTTTCCCAAAGGCCGGTAAGTTCTGCCGATTTCAACAATTCCTCCCGAATGAGCTGAATCAATTCAACACCCGTCGGGGTGGCAATCAGATTCTTTCTTTCCTTGCGGACATAATTTCTTTTAAAGAGGGTCTCAATGATACTGGCGCGGGTGGACGGACGGCCTATGCCATTTTCCTTCAAGGCATCCCTAAGATCCTCGTTTTCGACCAGTTTTCCGGCCGTTTCCATGGCTCGCAGAAGGGTCGCTTCGGTGTATGGCTTAGGGGGCTGAGTCTGTTTTTCACTCAAATCCGGAGTATGAGGGCCTTGTTCTCCTTTCACAAAGACAGGCAATGTGCGTTCTTCGTCAACCGTTTTTCCGGATGCTTCTTCTTCCTCATTTTGGGATGTAGCAGGTTCTTTTTCAAACACGACACGCCATCCCGGATCAAGTATCTGTTTTCCGGTCACTTTGAAAGGCACATCCTCCACGGCTCCCATCACGGTGGTCGTTGAAAATTTGCAATCGGGATAGAAGGCTGCAATGAAACGTCTCGTCACCATGTCGTAAACTTTGCGTTCTTCTGCTGTGATATTGAGCGGGTAAACACCTGTAGGTATGATGGCATGGTGATCTGTCACTTTGCTGTTGTCAAATACTTTCTTAGACTTGGGTATCTTGACGGCCAAAACGGGTGCCGTCAAAGTGGTATAATCCCGCAGGCCTTTCAAGGTCGGCTCAATCTTTGGATAGATGTCATCACTCAGATAAGTGGTGTCCACCCTCGGATAGGTGGTCAGTTTCTTTTCATAAAGCGACTGGATCAATTTGAGGGTTTCATCCGCCGAAAAAGCAAATTTTTTGTTGCATTCCACCTGCAGGGAAGTCAGGTCAAACAATCTGGGAGGTGCTTCGGTACCTTTTTTGGCAGAGGTGTCGGTAACGATGAATGGGGAGGCACTCACTTTCTCCAGAAATTCAGCACCCTCCTCTTTGGTGGTAAACCTGCCTTTGGTGGCAGAAAAGGTGGTATCCCGATAGACGGTCTTCAACTCCCAGTAGGTTTGGGGAACAAAATGCTCAATTTCCAATTGACGGTTTACAATCAATGCCAGCGTTGGTGTCTGAACCCTGCCGATGGAAAGCACCTGCCGGTTCTGGCCATATTTGACCGTATAAAGCCTGGTGGCATTCATGCCCAGCAACCAATCACCAATGGCTCGCAGCAGGCCGGCTTCATAAAGGGAATTGTAATCTTCCTGGGGTTTCAGTTTGGTAAATCCTTCCTTGATGGCTTCGGTGGTCAGGGATGAAATCCACAAACGACGCACCGGACATTTGCAGCCTGTTTTCTGCATCACCCAGCGTTGAATGAGTTCTCCCTCCTGACCGGCATCACCGCAGTTGATAATCTCTTCTGCCTCATTGAAAAGCTTGTTGATTACAGCAAATTGCTTTTTGTAGCTTTCGGTATTTATGAGCTTGATGCCGAAACGGGGAGGAATCATCGGCAGGTACCTCAAATCCCATGACTTCCACTCAGCTGCGTATTCATGGGGCTCTTTGAGGGTACAGAGATGCCCGAAAGTCCAGGTAACCTGATAGCCGTTTCCTTCCATGTAACCATCCTTCTTCTGGCTGGCACCAAGAATGGCTGCAATTTCACGGGCGACACTGGGTTTTTCTGCGATACAAACTTTCATCGGATAATCATCTTTTCGTCTAAGGTCATATAAGACTTACATGTCCATCTTATCAAAAACTTGGACGTTTTTAAAAACATGCTCGTTTCATCAGGCATTCTTTTCTTTGGTCGGCAAAGATAGGAAAAACAGGGGGAAATCCGGAGCGTAAATAAGATTCGGTTATTTAGTCACCATCTGCAACGGAGCCATTCCAATGCCTGTCCAGCGTCCGATCCCTCCGGAAATATTGCTTTGGACACCTCCTGTGTTGAAGGTAAACGGATTATCAACAGAAAAATTATCCATTGATAAACTTTTCAATACTTTGTAAGAAATGCTGTCAACCGTTCCGATTTTCAGATAAACAGTATCGTTCAAGGCATAATGATATAAGTCCCAGCCTGAATACGGCCCTATCTTTAAATTGATGGCACTAAGGTTTGTTTCTCTAGAGCGATAGATCGTTATCTCTTCTTCAGTTGCCGGTTTGATATCAAACAATGCAATGCGGGATGGGTGAAAATATTGATCGGCTTTTATACTTCGAACCTGTGTAAAAAGTCTTTGTGTATTATTTACCACTGACCGGACTTTTATTTTTACAAGACCAGAGCTGTCCGATACCGGCACCATTAGGGCACTCGTTATCACAGGTGCTTTCGGAATGGTCGTTGAAGCAGTTACGACTTTACCGGATACTTCCACTTTAATCTGATAGGTTTCTCCTTCCACTCCTTTCATTTGAACAGATCGAAACACAAAAGGAGGGAAAAAATCATCATATCGGAACAAAGTCAGAATTTCCGATTCATCCGCTGAATTGGTCAGCGTAATTTTGGCATAGTTCAGAAAAGATTTCCGTATGGACGCTGAATCATATTCACTTAAAAATGGAGAACTCAGCGTTAGATAGACATTCGCATAGCCATTGGTTTCAATCCATCCATCCACCACAATCTGTTTATCGTAATCGGATTGTTTCAATTCAACATCAGTGCTGCATGCAACCATCACTGCTGAAAATAATATACCCCAGATGTATTTCATACTTTATATCTTAAACCGCCAACTGACAGAAGGCATGATTGGAAATAACGAAACCTGCATGGACTTGATTTTAATATTATATCTGGTTTCACCGGTCAATACCTTGAAAAATGCATAATAAGGGTTTGCCCGGTTATAGGCATTGATAATCGAAAAATTCAGGACGGATTCCTTAAAATGCCTTGGTTTTAAGCGCAAACTGGCAGACAAATCCAACCGATGATAACTTGGCAACCTAAAAGAATTATAGCCCTCATAATCGTTCATCACGGAACCCATCAACCAATAACGACCTGTCGGCAACGTCTGATTCGAACCGGAAGCAAATGTCCAAAGAGCAGAAACATCCCAACGGTCATTAACATGATAAGCGACATTGACGCTCAGGTCATGCGGACGATCGTACTTATCATTAAACCAATGTCCTGATTCAATTTTAGGAAAAGATCGTTTAGATCGTGAAAAGGAATAATTCACAAAGCCGGTGAAAAGCCCTTCATTCTTTTCAAGAGACAAATCTATACCGTATGCTATCCCCTTACCGACCATAAACTGATCTTCAAAATCCGTGTAATCGGCAGAGTTGGTCACAAAACCAAACAGTAACTGATTCAACATGTATTTGCCGAATATTTCTGCTGAAAAATCATACGCATTGAAGGTCCGATAATACCCCACCGTCAGTTGATGAGCCTTTTCCGGCTTGATCTTTGGCGAGGAAGACACCCAGATGTCATTTGGTAAAGGAATGGAACTGAAGGATGCCAAATGAAGATGCTGACTGTTGGCTGAATAGGATGCCTTATAGGCACATTCCGTATTTGGATGGATGGAAAAAGAGATGACAGGAGAAACTGAAAAGTGTAATTTTCTGTATGTGGAATCCTTTGCCAAATCGACTGTTGAACGAAGGCCAAAATAGATTTCGCTTCTCTGCGAAAGCTTGAAATGGTCACCTGCATACACCGTGGCACCTTCATTGCGATATTGCGCTTTTCTGTCAAAAGACTCGTCCATATAGTAATACTTCAGATCCATCGGCATCGTTTTCTGATAAAAAAAGTCCAGTCCTGCATGTACGTCATGATGACTCCAGGAATGAAACCACTGGTTCTTTTGCTGCCAATTGGAAAAAACACTTTTCAAATAGATGTCGTTTTCTATGATTTCTCCATCAAACAGGGAACTGGTTGAACTGTAGCTGACAGAATGCCTGAAGACGGAACCATTTGCCGAGGATTGCCGGTAAGTAATATCAAAAGCCTGATTTTTCCAATTGCTTGAAGCCCTATACATCAAATCTGCATTATTCAGGGAGAACACATCTTTACCGGTGTACCATCCCGCAGAAATGGAAGCTTGATCTGACAATTTGAGCTGTATCCTTCCATTGAAATCGTAAAAGTTATAGCCATATTTTTTGAAATAATTCTTTTCATCCGTTATGAACAGGGAAGACATCCAACCCAAACCATCCAGGTAACTGCGACGATATCCCATGATGATACCCACCTTCCCATCAGCTGAAGTCTTGTCTAAAGAAATCGTCGAACTGATGTTCCCTATATTGGCTTCAATACCTGAATGTTCCAGAAGCGGATTTTTGGTAGATACCAAGATGGTTGAAGCCAGCCGACCTTGTAAATAAACAGGAGCACTGCCTTTGAACAATTCAGCCTTGTCAGTGGTCAAGGGGTTAAAAACAGAATAGATGCCCATGATATGCGATGGGTTCATGATTTCCATCTCGTCCAGCAAAAATAAATTTTGGCCGTTACCGCCACCACGGACAAAAATTCCGCCATTTCCCTCACTGACCGATTGAACCCCGGGTAATGCCTGAATGGCCTTAAGCACATCTTTTTCCCCTAAGAAAGCCGGAATGTTCCGGATATCTTTCTGACCGACAGTTTCCATACCCGGCATGGCTGCATTCAAAGAATAATGACGGTCTCCATAGACTACGACTTCTTTCGTTTCCACCACTCTCTCTTCCATCTCAATAAGAAGGAACTCTTCCAAAGTTGGCCTGACCCGAATAGTTTTAGGTTTGTACGATGCATGAGAAACCTTTATTTCGCAGTTTCTATTTTTCAGGTCGCACAGTTCGAAACGACCTAAAGTATCACATAAAAGACTTCTGTTCTCATGCAAGACCTGCACAAGAGCGTTGGCAACCGGACGTCCGGAGCCACCTTCAACGATCCTGCCTTTCAGACAGAGACCAAATGTTTGGTTCCAAGACGGATACAGGAAGAGTATAAAAAAGAATAAGATCCGTCCTTTGCTCATAATTATGTAAAGTATCTAAAAAAGGAATGAAGGCTCAAGCCTTCATTCCATATATGCATATTCACATGATAATCATTTTTTCGTCTAAGGTCATATGGAACTCGCATGTCCATTTTATCATCCACTTGGACGTTTTTACAAACATGCTCGTTTCATATCTAATTACATATCAGCCATAAAATCATCCACAGCTTCCATAAAGTCTTCGAATCCGGTATTAAAAAAGCTATCATCTACAGACGAACCATCATTGAAAACCAGCTTGGTCCCTAATGCATAATGATCGGCATTATCATATTGATATTCATGCGTATAGAAGACAAGTTTTGCGATGATTTCATTGCTGTCATCATACTTGAAATAACCTTTGACATTGTCGTTAAACATTTTGACAACCTGATCATATTCACCCTTCGTCTTAGGTCCGTTATTGCTATTATATCCTGCTGCATCAAATGCCTTAAAGAAAGAAGTATAGTTCAGGGCACCCACCATTTTTATATTTTTGACTTTAACCCACATATTAACTGATTCGAGAAAATCATTGACATCATCAATATCTTTAATATCAATATCTTTCAAATTAGTATAATCATAGTCGCCCTTTGTATCAAAATGTAAGCCTAAAATATTTGCATTTCCTTTGTTGAAAGATTGATCCATTGAAACAGATTTTTCCGTATTGACAAATGTGCCGGATATCTTATAGCCTTCTTTGAATTCTATCGTTTCCGTCAGGTTGGATGGAATATCGTCACTGTTATAGGTTCCGTTCATTTGAACAGACAATAGCGTCTGAGCATCAACAATCAAGGTCATCTTAACCGACTTCAAAAATTCTGCACCTTCAAAATCCGAATTACTTGTTTTTAATACACTAAAATTTGAAATAGTCAGTGTCGAATTGTTACTGGAGGAACCTTCTGAAGGGAAAATAAATTTAATTTGAGTGGCATCACTCGTACGGGCAAACTCTCCCGTTGATTTATCATAGGTATAAACGCCGGAATAATCATCAAAAAAATCTGACATGTTACTCATGTCGTATGCAGCATCGGAATAACGCAATACCGGAATTCCTTGCGATTTCTTCAATGATGCGATATACTCCATGGTCTTGGATTTTTGATAATTGTTGCTTGCCACACCAGAAAGTTGACTAAAGCTCTGAAGTACTTCAACGGCTTTCAGACTTTTCAGTCCGTCCAGATCATCAAGGAGTTGTATACCATCTTCCTCCAAATTTGCTTTAACTTCTTCGGTTGACTGTTTGGTGTAAACTTCTTCATTATCTTCATTACAAGCAGTTAATGCAAAAAGGCTCATGCTTGCAAACAAAAGGATTTTTTTTAGACTTTCCATAGTTTTATCTTTTTATTAAATAAAGGGGTTAAGAGCACTATCTTGAAAATAATCATTTAAAAACACGAATGGAATATCAGAAATATCGTAGATATCGTATGTTTGATATGATAAATTTCATATAAAATCTAACGAAATCGACGGACAAATATATTTATATTTTATCAATAAAAAAATATTCTTCTTGTTTGAATTTATCGCAGTATCAAATAGAATGACGATATTTGTCATGAAACGAAAAATAGAGGTTGACTTTATCGACAAAACTGTATAATCTTGAATAAATAAAATGGAAATCATCATCATCCTTTTAACCGCCCTCAATCTCCTTTTGCTTCTTTTTCTTCTGATGAAGCAGAAATCCGGAAAAGCTGAAGATTATTCAGCCCGTTTCGATACCCTCTTGCAAGAGAACAAACGCCTCGAGCAGGCTATTCGCGAAGAGCTGAGAACAAATCGCGAAGAAAATAACAGCCGGATGAAGGAAAACCGCGAAGAGCTTAGTGCCACCATCAACAGACAGAGGGAGGAACTGACCGGCGTACTCAACAAACAACGGGATGAACTGGGACAGCAAATGAGCCAGCTTCGCAGCGAACTGACGCAGGCGCAAACAGCCTTCAGGACAGAGATTTCCACCAACCAGAAAGATTTGACGACCAAGATGGAACACAAGCAGGACAACCTCATCCTTTCCACCGAAAAGAAGTTGGATGAAATGCGTGCCACCGTCGACGAAAAATTGCAAAAAACACTTAATGAGCGTATCAGCCAGTCTTTTCAACTGGTCAGCAAGCAATTGGAAAGCGTACAAAAAGGTTTGGGCGAAATGCAAAATCTGGCCACCGATGTAAGTGGTCTCAAAAAAGTGCTGAGCAACGTCAAGGTCAGGGGTACCTTCGGCGAGGTTCAGCTTGGCGCGCTGCTGGAGCAGATGCTTTCTCCCGAACAATATGACACCAACGTCAAGACCAGCAGAAGTGGGAATGACTTCGTGGAATTTGCCGTCAAACTTCCCGGAAAAGAAATCAAGGATAAACCGGTATATCTGCCCATCGATGCCAAATTCCCGAAAGACATCTATGAACAATTCACCGATGCCTACGACTCCGGCGATACGGTACAAGTTTCTGCAACTTCAAAACAATTAGAGGCTACCATCAAAAAAATGGCCAAAGACGTCCACGACAAATACATCGATCCTCCTTTCACCACAGATTTTGCCATCCTCTTCCTCCCTTTTGAGAACATTTATGCAGAAATCATCCGACGCACGGAATTGATGGAATACCTCCAACGGGAGCTCAAGGTCATCGTTACCGGACCCACCACGCTCGGTGCCATCCTGAACAGTCTGCAGATGGGTTTCAAAACCCTGGCCATCCAAAAACGCAGCAGCGAAGTCTGGCAAATTCTGGGAGCGGTCAAAACCGAATTCGACAAATTCGGCGGGATGCTCGATAAAGTCCAGGATAACCTGCGCAAAGCCGGCGATGATCTGGAAAAAGTCCGTGGTGTCCGAACCAGAGCCATCCAGCGAAGCCTGAAACATATAGAAGTCCTGCCACCCGACCAAAGCCAGAACTTATTGCCGCCGCTAAGCATCGGAGACGAACAAGCAGATTCAGAAACAGATGAATAGTACCGTTCCATTACTGACCATATACAAAGCCTCTGCAGGTTCCGGAAAAACCTGGCGTCTCACGGTGGAGTACCTCAAGTTGCTGTTGCGCCATCCGGAATCCTACCGCAACATCCTGGCCGTCACTTTTACAAACAAGGCTACCGGTGAAATGAAAGAGCGCATCATGAATGCCCTCTACGAAATGATGCGGATCGATCCGGCAGCCAAACCGACCGACATGCTGGAGACCATCTGTTCAGAACTGAATGTCACACCAACCTTTGTCAAAGGTCAGGCAATCTCCGCCATGAGTTTCCTCCTTCACGACTACGGACGTTTCCACATCGAGACCATTGACAGTTTTTTTCAGTCCATTCTCCGAAACCTTGCACGCGAATTGGGTCTGGGTGCTTACCTCAACATTGAGCTAAACAATTCCGAAGTGCTGAGCGATGCCGTTGACGCCATGGTTGACAAAGCCGACAATAATCCGGAACTTCTCAAATGGATGACGGACTACATCGAGGATCTGGTACAGGAAGGCAAAAGCTGGAAAATTGATCAGGCACTCAAAAGTTTCGGACAAACCATTTTTAAGGAATACTTCAAGGAAAAAGAAGGCGTCTTGAATCAAAAACTGAGCGACAAGGGCTTTCTGAATAAATACAAAAAGGAGTTGCGTGAACTCGAATCTTATTCCATCAAACAAATTGATCAGGCTGCCGATGTTTTTTTCAACACCATCCAGGAACAGGAACTCGATGTCGAAGATTTCAGCAATAAGGAAAGCGGTATCTGCGGCTATTTCCTGAAGTTGAAGCAGGGAAAATTCGACAAAAGCGGATTTGAATTAAAACGGGTTCAGGCCTGCCGCGAAAGCCCGGATAGTTGGTCTACGGTCAAAAGCCAAAGGCACAAGGAAATATCTGCTTTGGCAGCTGAAAAGCTCATACCTCTGCTCGAAGAGACCGAACAAATCCGCGCCAAATATTACCCGGACATTACTTCCTGCAGGCTTGCAGGAGCACACCTGAACAAAGTGGGTCTTCTGACAGACATATCCAGGGAAGTAAAAGAACTGAACCGCGAGAACAACCGATTTCTGCTTTCTGACACCAATGCTCTGCTGAAAAGCCTGATTGACGGCTCTGACGCATCCTTTGTCTACGAAAAGACAGGCACAGAATTGAACCACATCCTTTTTGACGAGTTTCAGGATACCTCCCGCATGCAATGGGATACTTTCCGCCCACTCCTGGCCGAAAGTCTGGCCAACGGATACAAAAGCCTCATCGTGGGAGATGAAAAACAATCCATCTACCGCTGGCGGAACGGAGACTGGCGCATATTGGGTAATATCGGAAAGGAAATGCGTCCGGCCGAAGTGCAGGAAAAAGTCTTGAAAAACAACTGGCGAAGCGAACGCCGCATCATTGAATTCAACAACATCCTTTTCCAACTGATCGAAAAACGGATCAACCAAAAACATATAGAAGAATTTGAAAGCGAAAGTGAAGAATTGGAAAAAGCATACAAGGATGTGGCCCAGGAATCAAACAAAAAGGATACAAAAGGCCTGATCGAGGTTTCCTTTCCATTCGCCAAGCTAAGCTCCGATTACCATCAACTCGTCCTGGAACGGTTGGTACAAAAAGTGGAGGAGTTGCAGGAACAAGGCGTAAAACCCAACCAGATTGCCATCCTGATCCGCAAAAACAAATACATTCCGGAGATTGGAGCCTATTTCGCCAATTACAAAAAGACGAAAGGTGAAAACTGCCCCTATTGCTATGATATCATCTCGGATGAGGCTTTTTTGCTTGGATCTTCCAAGGCTGTTCAACTGATCATCGACGCCTTGCGCCTGCTCTGCGACCCTGAAAATCCGCTTTACGAAGCCATGTTGAAATTTGATTATCAGAAAGACGTTCTCAACCGCGAAGGAGAAATGAGCTCGATATTCAAGCGAACGGACCAACAAAAAAGCAATCATGTATCCTCCAAAACGAGTTACAAGAAAACATTCTCTGATGCCAATCCTGAGGATTCATTGCTCCCATCCGAGTTTATTGATTCCTTTGATACCCTCCAGCGCATGCCGCTATACGAATTGGCGGAAGAATTATACAGGATGTTCCAAATCTGCCGCATTCCTTCTCAGGACAGCTACCTGTACGCCTTTATGGACGGTCTCAGTGAGTATCTGCAGCACGGGCTGTCAGATATTGCATCTTTTCTCAAGCATTGGGACGAAAGAATGTCCACCACCAGCATTCCCGCCGGTTCAGGCATCAACGGCATCCGCATCATGTCCATCCATAAATCCAAAGGTCTGGAATTTCACACCGTACTGGTCCCTTTCTGCGACTGGAAACTTCTGAATGAAAAGTCCATGCAGGTTTGGTGTCAGCCGGAGACAGCACCATACAACCAGCTTGACCTGTTGCCCATTGATTACAGGAATGAGATGAACGAATCCTGCTTCCACAAGGAATACCAAGAAGAAACCCTGCAGCTTTGGGTTGACAGTATCAATCTGCTATACGTGGCATTTACGCGTGCCAAACACAATCTGATCGTTTTTTGTCAGGGAAAAGATCCTCAAAAAGGGACAGGAAATCTGATCACTATTTCCGACCTGATACAAGATATCTTTCAAAACGGTTTATCACAAACATCAGACCCGCAAGCGGCCGGACTCCGGCAATACTATAGGGAAGCATCTTCGGAAGAATCCGGTACTGCTTCAGAAGCAACTTTTTCTTTCGGAGAACTCAGTCTTGAAACAGTTTTAGAAATCTTAGAAGAAAAAGGGCTCAGCCAAAAAGGCGAAGACATCGCTTTGCCTTTTAAAAGCTTTATCCATAAGACCAAGTTCAAACAATCCAACCGTTCCCTGGAATTCAGCAAGGGACACAACCCCGAAGGTTTCGGCAGTAGCTTCATCGACCGGGGCAAATTGCTCCACAAACTTTTCTCCGAAATACGCAGCAAGGAGGATTTGCCCACAGCCATGCAAGATTTGTTGAATGAAGGCCTTGTCACCACAGCCGAAGCAAATGAATACCTGGCTTTTGTAAAAAAAGCCATCGGCAAACCTGAGGTATCCGATTGGTTTTCTGACAAATACAAGCTATTCAATGAATGTTCCATCCTTTTTCCGGACGAGAACGGCAATCTTCAACTCAAGCGTCCCGACCGCGTCATAAAAACGCCGGAAAATGTCATCGTTGTCGATTTCAAATTCGGAAAAGCCGCTCAAAAATACCACAAACAAGTCCAGGAATATATGGCACTACTCAAGAAGATGGGATATACCGGAATCCAGGGATTTTTGTGGTATGTGGATGAAGACAAGATTGAAGACGTTAAATCCTGATATCTATCTGAACTTTAGCCCAGCTGTAACGTTCAGCATACTGGTTTCCTGATTGAACTGAGAAATCTGCTCTGCTATGGTCAGGTCTTTGATCAAGTTATACCGCGCATCCAACGTGATGAAGCCCAACACGTCAATTCCTGCCCCCACCTGCCATGAGAATGTATTGTTACCTGTAAAAGAATCTTTGTTGTCAAGTTGAAAGCTGAAGGCCGGCCCTCCCATCAAATGGAGACTGAAAAGGCCCAGATTGACAAACCGAAGTCCAAGCATAGCCGGCACCTTGATAAAATTGACAGATGTTTCCGAGCCTTCCATCTGATAGCTTGCATAGTAGACTTCCGGCTGCAGATATAATGTACGGCCATACTGCATCATGATTCCAGCCTGATAGTTCGTTTTCAATTGATTACTTATTTCCTTAAAGTTATAGGTAATCGGAGACATGTCAAGACCAAATTTAGGGCCAATCCAAAATTTTGGTTTTTTAACGGAAGTTTGTTCAGTCGTTTCATTGGTTTCCTGTGAAAAAGCCTGTAGAGATAAAATCATAAAAAAGGCACTCAGAGCGATTAAATTTTTCATCAGATCATTGAATTAAAAGCGTTTTCCCGGTATCATATTAATTTTCGCACGAATGTAAATGAAATTATTGACAAAACAAATCATGGCATCCTTTTGATCTGGCATCAAATTCAGGAACTTAAGGCTGAAAAACACGTATGAGAGCCTTGTCATTTTTCATAAAATGGCATATCCGGAAAAAATTCCAGCCATGAAATAACTTGAATTTTTAATCATAAAATATCTTTAGAACCATTGTTTTTTTTTACTTTTGCAAGCAATGATATAGGGGTGTATTTTTTCTTCTCACCTCCATAAAACTTCAGAAAAAAATCATTTTGCAATGAACAACTCGTTTTTCAGCAAGTTTACTCCAAAAGAGCCAAAATTCTTTCCTGTATTAAAAGAAATGTCAGATGTCATGCTGGTTGCTTCAGATCTTCTGATCGAATTTATCCGAAATTATGATCACACCACAGCTGCTGACTATTACAAAAAGATCAAGGAACAAGAGAAAAAAGGCGACATGTTATCAAACAAGATTTTTGATGACCTGAATACAACCTTCATCACTCCTTTCGACCGGGAAGACATTAATCATTTGGCCGGAAGGCTGGATGATGTCACGGACTACATCAACAGTTGTGCCAAACGTATGGTACTTTACAATCCGGCGAACATGCCCCCCAGTGCAGGTGAAATGGCAGCATTGATCAAGGAAGGCGTCATCTGCATCGGGAAGGCTGTTGACGAACTGGATGTCCTGAAAAAAGACGCCAAGAAAATCAAAGGTTACTGTCAGGAACTCCACGACATAGAAAATAAGGCTGATGACGTTTATGAACATTTTATCATCGACTTGTTCGAAAAAGAAAAAGATAGTATTGAAATCATCAAATTGAAAGAGATCATGTTCGAGCTTGAAAAGGCCACTGATGTTGCCGAATATGTCGGCAAAATCATTAAAACGATCGTTGTCAAGTATGCATAACCTTTATCGTATCAATTGATGAGCCTCCTAATTGCAATTATTGTCCTTGCATTGCTCTTTGATTATATCAATGGTTTTCACGATGCAGCCAATTCCATAGCAACGATTGTATCAACCAAGGTTCTTACCCCTTTTCAGGCAGTTTTGTGGGCTGCATTCTGGAACTTCGTTGCTTATTTTATCGCCAAATACATTATTGGCGAATTTGGGATAGCCAACACAGTTTCCAAAACCGTATTCGAACATTATATCACACTTCCGGTCATATTTTCAGGAATCATAGCTGCCATCACCTGGAATCTGGCCACTTGGTGGTTTGGAATTCCATCATCATCATCCCATACATTGATCGGTGGATTTGCGGGTGCGGCCATCATGAGTACCATCATGAGAAACGGGTATACCACAAGCGGATTTGAGTCCATACAAGGAGATGTCATTCTCAACATTGCACTCTTTATCATCCTGGCTCCAGCCATCGGTATGGCTATATCTTCCGTACTCACCATCTCTATCCAATGGCTTTTCAGAAAAACAAACCCTCACAAGGCAAACACTTGGTTCAAACATTTGCAGTTGGCCTCCTCAGGGTTGTTCAGCATAGGGTTCGGGCTCAATGACTCGCAAAAAGTAATGGGTATCATTGCTGCTGCCATGATTGCATCTCACTCTCAGGGTTTTTTCCCTGAAATTCAAAACACAAATGATTTACCTGATTGGGTTGCATTTTCCTGTTTTACCGCCATATCCCTGGGAACAATGACAGGTGGCTGGAAAATTGTCAAAACGATGGGCTCCAAAATCACAAAAGTAACCCCCATTGAAGGTGTAGCCGCAGAAACAGCCGGTGCCATCACCCTTTATTTGACTGAATTCCTTCACATTCCTGTCAGTTCCACCCATACCATTACCGGAGCCATCATGGGTGTTGGAGCTGTCAAGCGACTTTCAGCGGTACGCTGGGGTGTCACCAAAACGCTGATGGTTGCCTGGATACTGACGATTCCTGTCAGTGCTTTGCTTGCAGCATTGGCATACTTCTTTATCGGTTCGAATATGTTGTGATAAATCAGTTACGTAACTTTGAACGACTTTTGGCGGCCTTTCTAATCTTGCTGTGTTTCCTGCTGTATGTGAAATAAATAACAAAACCTATCGCCATCCACCCCAAAAGGCGCATCCAGGTACCAAACGGCAATGCGGCCATTTCCGCCAAACATACAACCATTCCTGCTATGGGTATGAATGGTACCCATGGCGTTCTGAAAGAACGGGGAGCATCAGGCTCTGATTTTCGAAGAAGTATGATACCAAAGCATACAATGGTGAAAGCCAGCAAAGTACCAATGGAGACCATTTCACCCAACAATCCGATGGGAAGAGTGCCGGCAATCAAGGCACAGACACATCCGGTAACTATAGTGGTCACATAAGGTGTTTTATATTTGGGATGCACCTTGGCAAATTTTTTCCAGAGCAAACCGTCACTCGCCATGGTAAAAAACACTCTGGACTGTCCCAGAATCAAAACAAGCACCACCGATGTCAAACCTGCAATGGCACCAATATCGACGATGGGACGCAACCAGTTAAGCGAAAACCCGGCTTGGCTGATAGCCAGGGCTACAGGTGCCGGGACATTCAGTTCCTTATAGTTTACGATACCCGTCATTGTCAGACACACGGCAATATAAAGTATGGTACAGATAGCCAAAGAAACCAGAATGCCGATGGGCAAATCCCTTTTGGGATTGATAGCCTCCTGAGAAGTTGTGGATACAGCATCAAACCCGATGTATGCGAAAAAAATCACTCCTGCCCCAGTCAAAATGCCGGACCATCCATAATGTCCCCACTTTCCGGCATTTTCAGGTATGAAAGGCACCCAGTTATCCACATTGATATACGAAATTCCAAAACCGATAAACAGCAAGATAACAGTCACTTTAATCAACACGACAATATCATTTAATTTGGCTGATTCCTTAATGCCGATGACCAAAAAAGCCGTCATCAGCAAAATGATGAACATGGCAGGAAAATTGATGAAAGACCCTGTGGCATGCCACCCGTTTATATCGATGGAAAAAGGACTGCCGCTGATGGATTGAGGCAAATACAAACCCAGATGGTTCAGAAAATTATTCACATAACCACTCCACCCCACTGCCACCGTCGCAGCACCGAACAAATATTCCAAAATCAGATCCCAGCCGATAATCCAGGCAATAAATTCCCCCATGGTGGCATAAGCATAAGTATAGGCACTGCCGGAAATGGGGATCATAGAAGCGAATTCCGCATAGCACAAGCCCGCAAAGGCGCAGGCACAGGCAGATAAAACGAATGAAATGGCCAGAGAAGGACCTGCATATAAGGCAGAAGCCGTCCCTGTAATTACAAAAATTCCCGCACCAATGACACAACCGACTCCCAGTAGAATAAGGTTCCAGGCTGTCAGGTGCTTCTTTAATCCGTATTCATTGAGTTCCGCTTCTTTTAAAAGTTGGGTTAACGACTTTCTGATAAACAATTTTGACATAAAATGTATATTGATAAGGTGTTAGATTTTTTTGCCCGCCGAAAATACATATTTTTGATTAGATAAGAAGAATTTTATACAAAAAACAAAAACTTTTTCCGGGCAAAATCACGACGATTCTTTTTCTGTAAGCTATCTTAGTACCCACAAAAAGTCAAGAGAACAAATATGATATCCTTCCTCCAACAAACCGCCGAAGATATTTATGCCAAATATGGTGACGATCTCACCTCCATCGTTGTTGTCTTTCCCAACAACCGCGCCAGGCTATTTTTCAGCGAACAGCTGTACAGGCTGGCAGGAAAACCTGTCTGGACTCCTATATTTGTAACCATCAGCGACCTGTTCAGAGAACAGTCGGAACTAAAATCAGCAGATTCCCTGGCCTTGGTCGGATATCTATATCATGTCTACATCCGTGAAAGCGGGAAGGAAGAAAGTTTCGACGAATTTTACCATTGGGGAGAAATTCTGCTGAGCGATTTCGATGATGTGGATAAAAATCTTGCCGATGCACATCAGCTGTTCCGCAACATCAAGGAGCAGGCAGCCTATACCGATACCTTGGAGCACCTGTCTGAAGAGCAGGTTGCCTCCATTCGTCTTTTCTTCAAAAATTTTGATCCGGACAGAAAGACAGAACTCAAACGTCGTTTCATTGAAAACTGGAATATCCTGTACGAAGTGTACGATGGTTTTCAAAAAATGCTGGAAGAAAAGCAACTGGCTTACGAAGGAATGCTTTACCGCAGGGTCGTCGAAAAAATCAAAACGGAAGGGCCCTCCGGTTTCGACTTTGACAAATATGTATTTGTAGGATTCAACGTGCTGAACAAATGTGAAATTTCGCTCTTTTCATCGCTTCAAAAAGCGGGTAAAGCCTTATTCTACTGGGATTACGATATCTTTTACCTCAAAAATCCAAGGCATGAAGCCGGACGTTTCATGTTGCAGAACCTGGATCAGTTTCCCAATGAACTGGGCAAGACTGGATTCGATACCTTCGAAAAAACGACCAAAAACATTCAGTTCATTTCTGCTTCCACCGAAAATGCCCAGGCTAGATTCTTGCCGGAATGGATTCAGGAACTTCAGAAGGGGGAGTTTCACCCGGAAGAAACAGCCGTTGTGCTTTGTAATGAAAATCTGCTTTTACCGGTCTTGCACAGTGTCCCTGACGACATTCATGAGTTGAACGTCACCATGGGCTTTCCAATGGCACAAACCCCCGTCTTCAACCTGATTAACGAAATCACCGTGCTGCATGCAGACGGATTTATCGAAGACGCAACCGGAAGGTACAATCACCGCTTCGTCCTTCCGATCCTGCAACATCCGCTCATCCGGCAAATCAGCAAGGAAACGGAAAAACTCGAAAAAGACTTACGGTCAAAAAACAGCTTCAGACCCTCGGCAGAAGAACTGCAAAGAGATGATGTACTAAAAAATATCTTTACACCGGTAGAAAGTCCCAAAGATCTTTCACAGCGCATACTCGAACTTTGCAGGCAACTGGCACAATCCAACCGGGAACCGGAAGAAACAGACCGTTCCGAACAGTCTCAGGAAGAGTCTGGTGAATACGATCCTTTATATGCTGAAGCCGTTTTCAGGTGCTATTCACTGACAAGCAGGATATTCAATTTATTGGAGGACGGCGTTATCGAGGTCAATATCCATACCTTCCAGAAACTGTTGCAGAAAGTCCTTTCCACGGCATCGATTCCTTTTTCAGGCGAACCCGTCCGGGGTATGCAGATCATGGGTATGCTGGAGACACGCAACCTTGACTTCAAAAACGTACTCTTGCTTTCAGTGAACGAAGGCATGTTGCCAAAAGGCGGCGGAGACACCTCTTTTATCCCCTTCAACCTTCGCAAGGGCTTCGACCTGACCACTTCCGAGCACAAAGACTCTATCTTTTCCTATTACTTTTTCCGGTTGCTGCAACGCGCCGAAAATATCAGCTTGGTGTACAACACATCCACCGACGGTCTCCATCGGGGGGAAATGAGTCGCTTCATGCTTCAACTGCTTGTCGAATCAAAGCACCCTGTAAAACATTTCAACCTGAATTCCGGAATAGAGATATCTTCCCCAAGGCCTATCCGGATTGAAAAGACGCAGGAAATCATGGACACCCTCCGGAAAAGCTACGATCTCCAGACCAACCAGAACATCAAGGACTTCTCGCCTACTGCATTGAACAGCCTCTTAGATTGCTCGTTGCGGTTTTATTTCAGATACATTGCAGGGCTGAAAAAAGCAGAGGAAGTTTCGGAGGAAATTGACGGAGCCATACTCGGCAATTTCTTCCACCATTCGGCTCAATACATCTATACCTTTATCCTACTGAAAAAGGCGGGGAAAGATTTTTCCGCCAAAGCTGTCGAAACCGCCATCAAAGAAGACACCATCAACAAAGGTCTCGAATCCGGAGCAATCTCAGGGAAAATCGAAGCCTCAGACCTGGAACCCTGGTTAAAAGGCATCTACAAAATCGAAAAAGTAGTAGACCTGTATTTCCGCAAAGACTTCTTTCAACTTGACAAGGAAGATGCCCCATTGGAATTCAACGGAGAACAGCTCATCAAACGGAAATTAGTCACCGGTTTCCTGAAAACCCTACTTAAGATCGACCAGGAGCGCGCCCCTTTCGAGATGATTGCCATTGAAAAACATGTTTCTGAAAACTTTGTAACCGAAACCGAAGTCGGAAAAGTTAACCTCAGGATAGGGGGTATCATAGACCGTATCGATTCGAAATACGACGATTTTCGTGTGCTTGATTACAAAACCGGAGGAATACCCAAAACACCGGATTCCGTGGAATCCCTTTTTGAAGACAACGCCGACCGTTCGGGTTATATTTTCCAGATTTTCCTCTACTCCGTCATTCTGAAAAAGAAATATCCGGCGGCCAAAATCACCCCGCAGATACTTTATATCCACAAAGCTGCCGCGGAAGATTACAGTGCCGCCATCTACTTCGGTTCCTACAAACAGAAAAAAGAAGTGGAAGATATCCGTGAATACGAAGAAACTTTCCGCGAAAAAGTGGACGATACACTCAAGCAACTATTTGATTCCAAACGCTGTTTCCAACAGACAGATATTCCGGAAAAATGCAATTATTGCGACTACAAAAAAATTTGCAGACGATAAGCGAAACCATAAACTGGAGGATTCATCCAAAATCCCGAAGCCTTTCCAAGCTTAAAATGGCCAAAGATTTTTTGTGAATAGATAATTTTTATAACTTTGCAGCTGTTTAAAACAGCTTTTAACGGAAATCTTCCCCCGTGAAGAAATTGAACTCTTATAATTGCTTTATTCAATAACATTTTCAACGATGAAAAAATTATTTACGGTATTAGTCATTTGTTTTGCATTTGTTACAACATCCAATGCTCAACAAGCTTTAGGTCTCAGATTTGGAGGTGGCACGGCTTTCGGTGCCGAATTCTCTTATCAAAAAGATCTTGGTACAGCCAATCGTTTGGAAGCAGATCTTGGCCTTGAAAATTCATGGGCATCCTTAAACGGCACTTATCAATGGGTCAAGGATTTGAGCAGCCTCGCTGATGGCGTTAAATGGTATTATGGTGCAGGTGCAGGGATCCTTATCGGTGATATGGTCGGTCTTGGTATCAACGGTCAACTCGGTATAGAATATACCTTAAAAGAAATCCCTTTGCAATTTTCATTGGATACCCGTCCAGGGTACTATTCCGGGGACAAATACGGATTTGGATTCGGTGCAAATCTTGCCGCTCGTTACAAATTCTAACTTTCAACCGCATAAACACGGAGAGGCTGTCTGATCAAGGCAGCCTTTTCAAGTTATAAAAAGCAGACCCTTTCGCCCGTCAACTTCAGCGGAATCAAATGTTCGACCAGGTCAAACGCATCAAAAAAGGATGCTTTCCGATAAACCCGAACAAAAAATAATTCAACCGACTATGAAAGATCTCCTCGAGAAAATCGAATCCATCCGTATTGAAGACTATACCTACTCTCTTGAAGATGAAAGAATCGCAAAATTCCCCATTGAACCGCGTGATGCTTCAAAACTGCTAATCTATCGGAAAGGTAACATCTCGGAAGCCATTTTCAGAGATCTTCCAAACCATCTGGAAGAAAAGAGCATGTTGGTATACAACAACACCAAAGTCATCCACGCCCGTCTTTTTTTCCATAAGGAAACGGGAGCACGCATTGAGGTCTTTTGTCTGGAACCATTGACTCCTGCGGATTATGCCCAAAACTTTCAGTCAACCGAAAGTTGCGAATGGCTTTGTATGATCGGCAACCTGAAAAAATGGAAAAAGGAGAAACTGGAACGTGAATTGTCCGTCAATGGGAAGCAGATTCAACTAACGGCAGAAAAGCTTGCCACCGAAAACAAGGCCCACCGGATCCGTTTCACCTGGCATGATCTTGACCCTGTCGCAAACGGAGATAAACTCCTATTCGGAGACTTGCTCGAAGCGGCAGGTCAGTTGCCCATCCCTCCCTATTTGAACAGGGCTACCGAGGCTTCCGATGAAATCACCTATCAAACCGTCTTTTCCAAAATCGAAGGTTCCGTTGCCGCCCCCACAGCCGGATTGCATTTTACCCCTGAAGTGTTGTCTGCCATCGACCAAAAAAACATCCTGCGTACCGAAGTGACACTTCACGTCGGTGCCGGTACATTCCAACCTGTCCTTTCAGAACAGATTGCAGACCACGTCATGCACAGCGAATTCATCTCCGTCGACCGCAGTTTCCTGCTCACACTCATCCATCATATTGGACACATCACAGCCGTAGGTACAACCTCGGTTCGTACCCTGGAAAGCCTCTACTGGTTTGGATACAAGCTGATCAAAAGTCCCGAAATCCACCCCGACGAATGGACACTTGACCAATGGTATGCCTACAAGCAAATGACGGCCATCGAAAAATCGCCCCATAACATCAACGTGGACGCCAAAGACGCACTAAAAGCCATTGTCAGATACCTCGACCAAAACGGGATCGAAGTCTTCACCGCATCCACCCGGTTGCTCATCGCCCCAGGCTTCCGGTTTCACCTTGTCAACGCCATGCTGACCAATTTTCATCAGCCGAACAGCACCCTGCTGCTTCTCGTTTCAGCCTTTTTGGGAGGAGATGAATGGAAAAAAATCTATGACTATGCCCTGAGCCATCAATTCCGGTTTTTGAGCTATGGAGACAGCTCACTTCTTGTACCATAAAACAATAAGCAAGCATTTTCTCCGTTTATCCAGCATGCATTTACGACAAATTATTTCCTGGATTTTTCCGGTACTACTACTCCTTGAGGGCTGTTCGGCAGGAATGTATGTCCGCAAGGCTGACAAGCTGTACGGATACGGAGAATTTTATGCCGCATCCGTACAATACGGAAAAGCCTACCGCCACCTCAACAGCAAAGAAAAAAAGCTCAAGGCACACACTTCCTTTCTCAGGGGAGAATGCTTCCGGCGCATCAATCAACCGCTCAAGGCCGAAAGTGAATACAGGAAAGCCATCCGTTACAATTATTCCAGCGACACCGTCTATCTCAAGTTTGCGCAAACGCTCCATAAAAATGCCAAATACCAGGAAGCCGAAAATGCTTACGAATCTTTCCTGAAAAATCATCCGGATGACACGCTGGCCCTGAACGGTATTTATGCATGCCACCACATCGACCAATGGAAAAAGGAAAGGACTCGTTTTGAAGTGAAGAAAGCCAACATCCTCAATTCGAGGAAAGGAGACTTTTCGCCCGTCTTGGTCCCCGGCGAATATAACACCTTGTACATCACTTCCTCCGCCCATATTTCAGAAGATCAAAAGGCCAGCAAGATTACCGGACTTCCCAATAATGATTTCTGGATATCCAAATTAGATGTCAATAATAAATGGAGCAAGCCGGAATATATCGAAGGTGCCGTCAATTCAGAATTTGATGAAGGAGCCGCCTCCTTTTCTCCCGATGGAAAAACGATGTATTTTACCCGTTGTATCACCAAATCGGATTCGATAGAAACAAGTTCCAAAGTGGAACTGTTCCGTTCTGTCCGTTCCGGATCCGAATGGAGCAAACCGGAAAAGCTACAGGTCTACCGCGACTCCACCATCCTATTCGCACACCCCGCAGTTTCCCCTGACGGCAAATACCTGTACTTCGTCTCCGACATGCCGGGAGGACATGGCGGCAAAGATATCTGGCGGTGTGAAATGAGCGAAAAAACTTTTGGACCGCCTGAAAATCTCGGTCAGGACATCAACACTCCCGGAGATGAAGTTTTTCCCTATTTCCGTAAAAATGGTGAATTTTATTTTTCCTCAGACGGACATCCGGGTTTTGGAGGTCTTGACCTGTTTGTAGCAATACCGGATAAGGATCATGGATATACAGTCGAGAACATGCAAAAAGACATCAACTCCAACGGAGATGATTTTGGCATCACCTTTTTTGGGAATGAAGACCGGGGTTTTTTTTCATCCAACAGAAAAGAACCCAGAGGCTGGGACAAAATATGGAGCTTTGAACGTCCAAGCCCATATTCAGAAGTAAAAGGCATTGTGATTGACCGTTACGGAGAGCCCATCCCTGATGCGACCATCCGGATCGTCAATGACAAAGGGCTCAATACCAAAACCCGTTCCCAAAAAGACGGCACCTACAGTCTGAAAGTGGAAAAAGACGCAGATTATGCCATGATGGCCACCTGTCGCTCTTACCTGAACTATTCCAACAGGTTTTATGCCCTGAATGTAGAAAAAGATACTTCTTACGTCCTCGACTTCACCCTCACCCCTCTTCACAGGGCAATACGTATTGAAAACATCTTTTTTGAATTCAATAAATCAACACTAATGTCTGAATCATTCTCTGCATTGGATGAATTGGTTAAACTATTGCGGGACAATCCTCACATCGTCATTGAAATCGGAGCCCATACCGACAGGGTAGGAACAGATGAGTACAACAATCTGTTGTCTGAAAAACGTGCGGAATCTGTCGTGGAATATCTTCAACAACAAGGCATCGAAAAAGAAAGACTTCAAGCCCATGGTTACGGAAAGAGCCAACCGGCCAAAGTGGACAGCTACATGGAAGACAAATTCAAGTTTCTGACGGAAGGCTTTTTCCTGACGGAAGGTTTCATAGAAACCCTGCCGGCAGAGCAGCAACAAACGGCCGACCAGATTAACCGGAGATGTGAGTTTAAAGTTCTTAAAACGACCTACAAATTGTTTTAAATACTCATTTTTTTTACGTAGGTTTGTCATCCGAACGATATATTCCTATGAAACGAGCATGTTTGTAAGAACCTCCGGGTTTATGATAAAATGAACATGCGAGTTCCATCTGACCTTGGACGAAAAAATGATTATCAGATGAAACAATATTTAGACCTTTTACAACGCGTGTTGGACGAAGGAGTACACAAAGAAGACCGTACCGGAACAGGTACTTTAAGCGTTTTCGGCCATCAAATGCGTTTCAAAATGGATGATGGTTTTCCCTGCCTGACCACCAAAAAATTACATCTGAAATCCATCATCTACGAACTTCTTTGGTTTTTGAAGGGAGACACGAATGCCCGTTATCTCCAGGACAACGGTGTCAGGATTTGGAATGAATGGGCTGACGAAGACGGAAATCTCGGTCATATATACGGCTATCAATGGCGATCCTGGCCTGATTATAAAGGTGGAAGCATTGACCAAATTTCAGAAGCAGTACATACCATCAAGACCAATCCCGATTCCCGCCGAATCATTGTCAGTGCCTGGAATGTGGCCGATTTGCCAAACATGAACCTGCCGCCCTGCCATGCTTTCTTTCAATTTTACGTAGCTGACGGAAAACTCAGCCTGCAGCTTTATCAGCGCAGTGCCGACATTTTTATAGGAGTGCCTTTCAACATTGCCTCTTATGCTTTGTTGCTTCAAATGATGGCACAAGTGACAGGCCTGAAAGCCGGCGATTTCGTCCATACCCTTGGTGATGCCCACATTTACAGCAATCATCTGGAACAGGTGAAGGAGCAACTGAGTCGGGAACCAAGGCCGTTGCCGACCATGAGAATCAATCCCGAGATAAAAGATATTTTTGGTTTTTCATACGAAGATTTCATATTGGAAAACTATAACCCACATCCGCACATCAAAGCTACGGTTGCCGTATAAAACACCATTATGGAAACAGGAATTATTGTCGCTATAGCCCATCAAAACGCCATCGGTAAAAACAACGGACTACTTTGTCACCTGCCGGATGACCTGAAGCACTTCAAAGCCATCACCAACGGACATACCGTCATCATGGGCAGAAATACATTCTTCTCTTTACCCAAAGGGGCACTGCCAAATCGCAGAAACATCGTACTCAGCCCAGATGAAGAAACGTTCAAAGGATGCGAAACCGCCCATTCCATTGAGGAAGCACTGGGAATGTGTTCTACAGACGAAAAAGTGTTCTTCATTGGCGGAGCCATGATTTACAGGCAGGCATACCCCCTTGTCGACAAGCTTTATCTCACCAAGATTCACGCTGATTTTGAAGCAGACACTTTTTTCCCGGAAATAGATTACAGCCAATGGGAAAAAACCTTTACAGAACCGCATGATGCATCCTATGATGTACCGGCATTTTCTTACGAGAATTATACAAGAAAAATATTAAAAAGATGAAAAAAATTGTATTGCCTTTTACCATTTTGCTGATTTGTACCTTTTGCAACGCAAAAAATGGCGCAAACATCAGCTTTAAAACAAAAATCCATGATTTCGGTGAAATCACGGAAGAGAGCAAGACCGCCACTTATGACTTCATGTTCACGAATACCGGAACCGGCCCTTTGGTCATTCACAAAGCCATTGCATCCTGTGGGTGTACCACTCCTGTTCACTCCAAGGAACCCATTGCAGCAGGGGCATCAAGCTCTATCAAGGTGACTTACAATACGGTAGGAAGGCCGGGATCTTTTCACAAATCTATCACCATCTACTGCAATGATATCGATTCACCCGTCATTATGCTTATCATCAAGGGGAAAGTCATATCCAAACAGCAAAATGCAGAAGTATTATACCCAAAGGACATACAAGGCTTACGTCTAAGCCGAGGCAGTCTATCCTTGCTTGACGCAAAAATCGGTAGCGTACGCACCGAAACCATCGATATGATCAACACAAACACATTTCCTGTCAACATATCCTTTTACAAAGTGCCCAAACATATCCGGATTATCCCCTCCAAATCGACTTTGGGAGCCAACGAGGCCGGCATGCTGACCATCAAATACACCCCCAAATTGGCCAAAGACTATGGGAAAAGACAAGACTTTTTTTATGTAGTCACAGACCCGGATAACAAGGCAAACCTGAATAACAAAATACAGGTCAGTGCATTTATCACAGAAGATTTTTCACATTTGAGTTCGGCAGAACTTGCTAAAGCACCAAAAGCCACATACTCAGACAATCGCATCAACTTCGGAATCATGATGGCCGAATCAAACAAAACAACAGCCCTTTCACTGACAAACGATGGTCAATCGCCTTTATATATTCGTAAAATAATGACCGATTATGATGGCATCAAAGTTACACCGGAAAAAAAAGAGATACAGGCCGGAAAAACCATCAAAATGAAAGTTGACTTTTATGCCGGAACTTTCAGCGGTCATGTGGCACATCGCATTTCCATCTTTACCAACGATCCGAACAATAGCCTTAATAGAGTTCTCGTCACCGCTCTGGTCAAAGACAAAAAATGAAACACCCTGAAAACGATAAAAAATACAAAGGTTTATCGGTTAGTAAAGGCATTGAACAGCCTCCTATCGTAAATCCATACCGCATCAGAACGATACGTAAAAAAGATTATAGCGTATCCGAATACGTAGAAGGCATTCTTCAAGGAAATATGGTGATATTAAGCCAGGCTGTCACGCTGATTGAAAGTGCCCGTTTTGACCATCAGCAAAAAGCACAGGAAATTATTGAAAAATGTCTGCCATACGCAGGAGCGTCCGTTCGGGTAGGCATTACAGGAGTACCGGGATCCGGAAAAAGCACTTCCATCGAATCTTTTGGTATGCAAATCATCCGATCCGGGAAAAAACTCGCCGTTTTAGCCATCGACCCAAGCAGTGAGCGATCCAAAGGTAGCATACTGGGAGACAAAACCAGAATGGAAGAATTATCCATCCAGAAAAACGCTTTTATCCGCCCTTCTCCTGCAGCCGGATCTTTGGGAGGTGTCGCAAGAAAAACCCGGGAGACCATCGTTCTTTGCGAAGCCGCAGGATTCGACACCATTTTTGTAGAAACAGTCGGTGTCGGGCAATCTGAAACAGCTGTCCATTCCATGGTCGATTTTTTCCTGCTCATTCAACTGACAGGAGGCGGCGACGAATTGCAGGGCATCAAGCGAGGCATCATGGAGATGGCCGACGGCATCATCATCAACAAGGCCGACGGAGACAATATGGAAAAGGCCAAATTGACCCAGGCTCAATACAAAAATGCGTTGCATCTTTTTCCAGGACATGAATCCGGATGGAGTCCCGAAGTCCTGACTTATTCAGGACTGACAGGTCGTGGCGTCCCTGAAGTCTTAGAAATGGTTTACAGATATATCACTTTCACCAAAGCAAACCATTATTTCGAACATAAAAGAGCTTCACAGGCTAAATACTGGATGTATGAAAGCATCAATGAGCAACTTCGCAAACGTTTTTATCAGAATGAACAGATTCAAAAACTACTTTCCGTCAAGGAACAGCAAGTGCTGAATAATGAGATCAGTTCCTTTGCAGCCGCTCATGAACTTCTGACGAAATATTACAAACACTAAAAAAGCCGCTCAAAATACTTTTGAAACGGCTTTTTTCAATAAATACATCTACTTTTTTAGATGGAAAGTGTTCTCAAAACCTTCAGCAGATCCTTATCAATCGGCTTGTCATTTTTAATAGCCTGAGTGAAAGGCACATATACAACTTTATCATCATCGATACCCACCATGACATTACGCTGCCCTTCAATCAACGCCTCAATGGCAGCATTTCCAAGACGACTGGCCAAGATACGGTCATAAGCTGACGGAGATCCACCGCGTTGAACATGACCCAAAATGACAACACGTACATCATATTCCGGATATTCTTTTTTCACACGATCGGCATAATGCATGGCACCACCGGTGATGTCACTTTCCGCTACCAAAACGATGCTACTGTTCTTTGTTTTTCTGAAACCATTCTTGATAAGTTCCTCCAATTGATCGACTTCAGTTGCGATTTCAGGAATAATTGCCGCTTCCGCTCCGGAAGCAATGGCACCGTTCAAAGCAAGAAAACCGGCATCCCGTCCCATCACCTCTATAAAGAAAAGGCGATCATGAGAAGAAGCAGTATCCCGAATCTTATCGACAGCTTCAATAATGGTATTCAAAGCCGTATCATAACCGATGGTTGCATCCGTACCATAAATATCATTGTCTATCGTACCCGGAACACCTACAATCGGATAATTGAATTCTGAAGCGAAAATGCGGGCACCGGTCAAAGTACCGTCACCACCAACAACAATAAGAGCATCAATCTCTTCGCGAACCAGCGTTTCATAAGCAAGCATCCGACCTTCCGGAGTACGGAATTCTTCACTACGAGCCGTTTTAAGTATCGTTCCGCCTTGTTGTATGATATTGCTGACATTTTGAGTCTTAAACTCACTGATTTCTCCGGTTATCAGACCTTTATAACCACGAAAAATAGCTTTTACCCTAAAGTTATTGAAAATTGCAGTACGGGTCAATGCACGGATAGCTGCATTCATACCGGGAGCGTCTCCGCCCGAAGTTAAAATACCAATAGTTCTGATTTCAGACATAATGAATACCTTAAATTAATAAATAAAACCATTCTAAATTCTTAATCAGCATCACTAAAAAAGACAGTTTAGAATAAGGAGCCTATACAAAAACCAAAAGACAAATATACTCTTTTTATCAAACGGACAACCATTTTTCAACTTGTTTTTTGACGTCCTCCATCAACCAAACCGGAGTAGAAGTCGCACCGCAAATACCTATCCTGTCACTCTCGGAAAACATGGAAGGGAGCACATCATCCGGACCTGTGATAAAAAATGTCCTGGCATTTTCACTATGACAGGCGTCATAAAGTGCCTTTCCGTTTGAGCTCTTGGCTCCGCTTACAAACAAAATACAGTCATGTCGTTTGGCAAAATCCCGGATGAGCGGCATCCGATTGGCAACCTGACGACATATCGTATCATGATACTCAAAAGGAACGCCCGGATTCATGGATGCTCTAAGCAAAGAAACCAAAGCCTGAAATTCTTCGAGCGACTTGGTGGTCTGCGAAAAAAGAACAATGGGCTTTGAAAAATCCAAAAGACCGGCATCAGACAAATCTTCCAGAACAATGGCTGTATTTTCCGTTTGTCCCAACAACCCAATCACCTCTGCATGACCTTTCTTACCAAAAAGGACCAACTGTGTATCCGTATCTTTTAATTCTTTATATTTTATCCGGACTTTAGCCTGCAAACTCAGCACCACCGGGCAAGTGGCATCAATCAGCCTCAGTCCAAGCTCTTTTGCTTTCTCGTAAGTTACAGGTGGCTCCCCATGCGCCCTGAAAAGAATATCCGTATGATGCATTTCAAGCATCTGCTCACGTGTGATGGTCTTCATCCCTTTTGACTCAAGCCTTTCCACTTCTTTGTTGTTGTGGACGATATCGCCCAAACTATATAAAGTGTCATGACCTTCCAAAAAATCTTCCGCTTTTTTGATGGCATTCACCACACCCAGACAAAAGCCGGAATGGGTATCAATTTCAATAATTGCCATAAATTTTTCTGTTTACTTGTTCCAGAAGCCAAGCATCCTGTTCTTCTATCGTCATATTCCCATTATCTAATACGACTGCATCATCAGCCTTTTTCAAAGGGCTCACAGCACGGGTCTGATCCAACTTATCACGCCATTCAATATTGGCAAGAATGGCTTCAAAGTCTTCCGGCTGCCCTTTTTCCACCAATTCATCATAACGCCTTTTTGCACGAACTTTAGCATCGGCAGTCACAAACAGTTTCAAGTCTGCATTCGGGAAAACCACTGTTCCGATATCCCTGCCATCCATGACAACACCTCCTCCTACACTCAATTTGCGTTGTAGAGCTACCAAAGCCTTACGGACAAAGCCAACAGCACTGACTATGCTGACGGCATTCGAAACTTCCAGATTTCGAATTTCGTTTTCCACGTTTTCTCCGTTCAGATAAGTCTGAGAAACACCTTCCGCATTTTTTTCAAAGGTGATCTCGATGCCATCAAGAGCCGCCATCAAAGCAGGCTCATCTATTGAACCATCCTTCATCAGGCCGTTCCGGAGACAATAAAGGCTAAGTGCCCGATACATCGCCCCACTGTCAATATACGTATAGCCCAACGTCTTTGCCAAGGCTTTTGCCATGGTACTCTTGCCACAAGACGAAAAGCCATCCACCGCTATAATCAGTTTTCTCATAATCCGAATTTATTCATATTCATACCCAACGTCATTTGTAAGGAGCCTCCTGCAATATGATACTTTGCATAAGAAGCTCCTATGCGCAAATTTTTGACACGAGTGGAAAAACCTACCGTAAACCCACCGAAAGAAGTACGCTGATTGATGCTCAATTCTGATATCCTGCGATAATTATAGCCAAGACTCAACAGAAATTGATCAGATGGAACGAATTCAACTCCAAGTAAAAGATGCCTGAAAAGTGTGGTTGCAAAGCTTTTGGAAACCGGACTTGCAAGTTCTGTCGCCTCATCTTCCTCATAGGGGAGTTTCAGGTTATTCAGATTTTGCACCGTCATTGTAAACCGAAAAGGTGCATGCGCCAGTTTCTTGGACACTCCAAATTGTACATCCCAGGGCATCTTTTCATAATTTCCATCATAAGATACAATCTGCGATCCAAGATTCTTAAGGACAAAACCTGCTGAAAGAAAATGTTCGGGATCATTGTAATAAAGACCAAGGTCAACCGCAAGAGCAAAAGATGTATATTCATCCAAAACAGAGTAGATTAAACTCACCCCGCCACCAGCCCTCCAGTACTCTGACAACATCCAGGAATAAGCACCTGTCAAAGCCAGATCCTGAGCATAAGTATCGCCCAAAATCTCATTTTCTGCAGTAGTCCACAACATGGAACCATAATCCACGTAACGCACACCCACCATCCACGTCCTTTTGTCGTCAATTTTCCGGGCATAAGCAACAGAACCCGCATTGATATCAGAGATATAATGCATATACCCCACCGAAAAATCATTGTTCATTTCAGTAGATAAAATAGCAGGATTGTGAAAGGTCAAATTCAAATCCTTTTCCACAGAAGAGACCGAATTGCCGCCAACTCCGGAAGCAGAAACAGAAGTGGGAAGATTCAGAAACTGATACAGGTCCTCACCGCTTTGAGCATATAGCGACCAAGACAAAAAAGTCAGAAGGATACACATCCACGATTTACGAAGCATCTTCTCTGTTTTTTCTAAAAGCCCTCAAAGATACAGATTTTTTCTACTACAAAAGTGATGTTAAGGATTGAGGTTTCCCTTTTTTAAATCAAATTTATATCAGAATAAAACTTTTGTCTTTAATCTTGGCCTCCTTGCTAAAGATTTAGTTGTACTTTTGTGGGCAAGAATTAGCAGAATAAAAATTAAGTGGGAAAATATATCAATACAAATTCCAAAGAATGGTGCGACCTTGTTTTTGAAGGCAGGAACAAACGATATGGTGCCTATCGAATCCGACAGTCGTCTTCAAAAAGACATATCCTGGCATTCATCATCACCATCCTATCTGCTGCTTTGCTTGTCTCCATCCCCATCCTGATTGATAAAATCGAATTCTATATCTTTCAAAATACAGAATCTGATTATATCCTGGAAGATTATAAATATATCACTGAAAGTCTGACGGAAGTAGAATTGCAACAACTGTCCAAACAATATATACCAAAACCGGCGAAGGCTGAGGCTGAGGCGGCACCCCAAATTAGCAAAGAGCAACCACTTACTGCCGAGCAAATTAAATTAAGGATTCCGGTCATCGTTGACGAACCATACCTTGATGAACCCATTCCCGAAGATCTGCTGCCGGATACTGCCACTTCCAAGCCTGAGACCAAAAAGGAAGAAGTTGATGAAAGCGAGTCTGATGACGGACTTTACCTCACCGTAGAACAAATGCCTTCCTTTCCCGGAGGAGAAGACGGTCTAATGGAATACATCTACAAAAATCTCAGATACCCATACGCGGCATCCAGCAAGAAAATTGAAAATACCGTCATTTGCACCTTTATCATTGATAAAGACGGATCCGTGAAACAGATAGAAGTGACACAATCTGCTCACCCGTACCTCGACAGAGAAGCAATCCGCGTGCTCAATACCCTTCCGAAATGGAAGCCTGCAAAACAGCACGGGAAACCAATCCGGGTAAAATACACCCTACCCATCGTTTTCCGTCTGAAATAGGAAAAATCAGGCAATGAAAAAGACTTCTATCATTTTATACCACCTTTTTTTTTGTTAAATACACATTGAATCTGTACTTTTGAAATAAAAAATTCGAAATGAGAACACAAAATGAGCTTATTGAGCTCATAAATATATCCCTTGAACAGGTCAATCTCGATAAAAAACCTGCAAAATTATATGATCCCATTCGTTATGTCCTTTCCGTAGGGGGGAAAAGGATAAGGCCTGTTCTATGCCTGATGGCCTGTGAACTTTACGATAACCAGATAGAAAAAGCGATACAGCCTGCACTGGCTCTTGAAATATTCCACAACTTCACGCTCTTGCACGATGACATCATGGATAAAGCCGAAAAACGGCGCAACATGGACTGCGTGCACATCAAATGGGACGAAAACGTAGCCATTCTTTCCGGGGATGCCATGCAAATCTTATCCTACCAGATTTTGGACCAATTGCCGGAAAAACATCTGAAAGTATGCCTCGCTCTTTTTACAAAAACAGCCATCGAAGTGTGCGAAGGGCAGCAGTTAGACATGGACTTTGAAACCCAGGAAGAAGTGACTATCGGGGAATACATGAAAATGATCCGCCTGAAAACAGCCGTACTTCTCGCAGCCAGCCTTAAGATGGGTGCCATCATTGGCGGTGCCACCCCAAAAGAGTCCGAACTTCTCTATCAATTCGGCATTGAAACCGGTTTCGCCTTCCAGCTGAAAGATGACCTTCTGGATGTATACGGAGATCCCGCCACTTTCGGCAAAAAGATAGGCGGTGATATCCTCTGCAACAAAAAGACCTTTCTGCTGATACAGGCACTTAACAATGCCGACAAAGCCACATTGAACAATCTAAATTATTGGCTGAAAAAAACTGACTTTATCCGTGAAGAAAAGATTGAGGCCATCACAAAAATATACAATCAGATAGGCGTCAAAGAAATATGTTTGAATGAAATGAAAAAGCACCAAAAACTGGCATTCGAGTCATTAAACAAGATTTCCGTTTCAGATACCTGTAAGGCACCACTGACCGATCTTGCGAATGAATTGATGGACCGAAAGAAGTAATAGAAAACTCTTAAAACAATTTCCATTATGCCATACAGAAGATTACCCAATACCGACCAGGCAAGGATTCGTGCATTACGAACAGCCATTGAGGTCTTTCGGCAAACCAATGTACCGGAGTTGGCTCTTACAATCAAGACCATCAACGAAGCTGAGGTTTTTCTACCCAACTTTGAAGGGGCACATCATGATTATCTGATGTGTTTAAACAGTCAGGTCACTGCCGGAAAAAAATACCAACAGCAAATCAAGACCGTTCGCCTGTACATCTCCCACTTCATCCAGGTACTGAATTTCAGTGTCATAAGAAATGAAATCAAAAAGGAACAAAAGACATTATACGGTCTCGATCCCAATAATTTTTCCGTCCCGGACCTGAGTACGGAAAAAGCACTGCTCCGTTGGGGAGAACGCATCATCAGGGGTGAACAGGAACGTATCAAAAATGGAGGAGCACCCATATACAACCCGGCCATAGCCAAAGTGCGGGTACATTACGACATATTCAAAGACTCCGGCATTTCCCAAAAGACGTTTCAGAAAAGCACAAACCGTTCTTTGGAACAATTGGCCTCCCTTCGGGAAACGGCAGATGAGATTATCCTCAACCTCTGGAACGAGGTGGAAGATTTCTATAAATCCTATCCGGATGAAGAAAAGCGTATGTACTGCAAGATATACGGATTACGCTATTACTACCGTAAGAACGAAAAAATCCATTCCGAAGCAGAAGATTCCGGGGATGATTGACACACACGCACATTTATACGATTCAACATTCGACACAGACCTTGCTGAAGTGATTCAAAAGGCAAAAGATAAAGGCATCGAAGAAATATGGATACCGGGAACGGATGTTGAAAGCTTAAGCCAGATGCAAAAGCTCAGGAAACTTGATTCCGGTTTTTTCCGTTTCTTCGGAGGACTTCATCCAGAAGACGTCCATGAAAATTTCCGCGAAGAGCTTTCCAAAATCAGACAAATCGTAGATGCCGGTTCTTACTGTGGCATCGGAGAAATCGGTCTCGACCTTTACTGGGACAAGACCTTTCTTGAAGAGCAAAAAGAGGCTCTCATTTATCAGATAGACTGGGCTCTGAGACGGAAACAACCGGTACTGATCCACATCAGGGACGCTTTCGACGAATTGATGCCCATTATCCGAAACTATTATTCCAAAGGTCTGAAAGGCATTTTCCATTGTTTCGCAGGGAATCAGGAACAAGCCGAGGAACTGACCCGTGAGGGTTTTCTGCTTGGCATCAACGGAAACATCACCTATAAAAAAAACCCGGTCGCCCGATTTCTCAGAAACATTCCTTTAAAACATATCGTCACCGAAACCGATTCACCCTACCTCGCCCCTGTTCCCCACCGCGGTAAACGCAACGAATCAGCCTATATGACCCTCGTCATTCAGAAACTTTCAGAAATCTATGAACTTCCGGCAGAACATGTTGAAAGGCAAACGACCTTGAATGCCAGACAGCTTCTAGCCTGAACACTCCCGTGAAATACCTTTTCTTTTTCATATTCTCCATCAGATTTACTTTGCGAGTCCCATTTTTTTCTTAAATTTGCGACCGCATTTGGGGAAACTAACCAACCCCTAACAAGGAGAGATGCTCGAGTGGTTGATGAGGCACGCCTGGAAAGCGTGTGTACCTCTAAAGGGTACCGCGGGTTCGAATCCCGCTTTCTCCGCAAAAGAATATTTATCTGAAAACGAGCTTCAGCTCGTAGCTCAAAAACAAAAAAAGGCCCGCATCAAACTTGTTTGATTGCGGCCTTTTTTGTTTTTAAGCGTAAGACCCGAAGGGGCTTTTTGAAAAGAAATTGTTTGCAGGGACCCCCACCGAGGATCGCGGCGACGCAGGCGACGCAATTTTGCTTTTAAACTTCACAAGGTTAGTGAATATCATCACCACAAAAAACTTTCCACACTAGACACCATATATATAAACCAATATATCATTCCTTAAAAGCTTGCAAAATATTTTGACTGCGATAATATCCAAATAACGGCACTTATCGCAGCCATTCTAATAACCTTTTCAACGGTTTTCATGTATTTTGCGCCGCTAACTTGACATAAATAACCTGTTTGGTTCCTTTTATATTCATTGGAGTCAAAATCTTTCTATTTAGAAAAAAATATATATTATGGCTGCAATAATATCCGAAAAGTGATTATATTTGCAGTCATAATATCTTAAATCAGAAAAATGAATACTGCTGCTAGCATAAAAGACTGGATAAACAAGCTCCAACAAAACGGCAAGCTCTACTTTTCCATTGAGCAGGTTTCTGAAGCTTTCCCTGATATACAACCCACTGGTATACGCAGTGCACTGGCTCGTCTCTCCGCAAAAAACAGTATTGTTTCTGTTTGGAAAGGATTTTATGTAATTGTACCAATATCATATACGGTCAAAGGAATACTACCTCCGGTTATGTATATCGACCATTTAATGCAGCATATTAAACGTCCTTATTATGTTGGATTACTCAATGCTGCTGCATTCTATGGTGCTGCTCTTCAACAGCCACAGGCGTTCTCGGTGATTATTCAACATCCCACACTTCGCGACAATAACAAAAAAAATGTTCGGTTGCAGTTTGTGGCACGCCGTAATTTTCCTACGGTTGAATTACTCGAATCACGTAAAACTCAAACCGGCTATGTTAAAATATCCTCCCCTGCTCTTACTGCTGCAGATATCATTCAATATGAAAAAGAAATTGGTGGGTTGAGTAGGGCATGTACTGTGTTGAACGATCTGACAGAAGTGCTGGATTTTACAAATACTCCTGATGCTTTCTTTGAGATAGTCAGGACAGCTACAATTCAACGATTGGGTTATTTATTGGAGAATGCTGTCGAATCTCCAGATTTGGCTAATCAGCTATATAAAAAAGCATTACAAGCCAATTGTTGCTTTCAAAAGATTCCACTAAAAAACGGAAAAACTATTGAGAAAAGGATGTTAGATAAAAAATGGAAAATAATTATTAATACTGAAATTGAAATTGACGAATGATTTGAGTAGCGAGTACAGAGGCAAAACTTGTTTTGACTATGCCGAGTCTCGAAAATCAACTGTTTAAAATAAACGAATGATACCGGTATCAGCTATTGAAGAATGGAGACACAAAGTGCCATGGCAAACAAACGAACAAGTCGAACAAGACTTGATTATTTGTCGTGGACTAACTGAAATATTTAAGGATGAATTCCTGGCAAAATCGTTGGCATTTCGCGGAGGTACAGCCCTACACAAATTATACCTTTCGCCACAACCCCGCTATTCCGAGGATATCGATTTAGTGCAAATCAGTGCCGGACCAATAAAACCAATTATAGATAAACTTCGTGATGAAGTTTTATCCTTTCTTGGTGTACCTGTCGTAAAGCAAAAAGCCAATAACAATACCTTGATTTTTCGGTTAGAATCCGAAATTGCACCGGTCATGCCCATTCGGTTAAAGGTAGAAACAAATTGCAGGGAACATTTTTCGGTATTAGGCTGGTCGAAATTCCCATACTCCGTAGATAGTGAATGGTATACCGATTCTTGCGAAATTACCACTTACCCACTCGAAGAATTGTTGGGGACAAAACTCCGGGCACTCTATCAACGGCGCAAAGGTCGCGATTTATTTGACTTATACACCGCTGTATCTACTCAAAAAGATTTAGATTTAGACAAAGTACTAACTTGCTATCGCGAATACATGAACTTTGTCGTAGGCAGCAATGTACCCACGCAAAAAGAATTCCTGCTAAATATGGAAGAAAAAATGCAAGATGATGATTTTTTGGGCGACACTCAATTATTATTAAGAGATGGTGAAGCTTACGATCCACAAGAAGCATACAAATTAATTAAAAAGGATATTATAAGTAAACTATAGTTAATTCTATCCTGTCGCATAAAATATATATATTGGCTGCAATAATATCCGAAAGGTGATCCTATTTGCAATGATTGGGCTTTCAGAAAAGGCATATCCTATGTTACAAAATTGATTAATCATGGACAATAATTGCACTGATTATGAATATATTAGTTTGATTTAATATATATTTGCAAGATATTGTTGGAGGATTTATTAAAGCAAAATCTAAGATAACCATGAGAATGAGGAAAACATTTATTTTAATTGCTTTTGTTATTGCTCTTTTTAAAGGCATTGATCTACAGGCTCAGGTTACAGTGACCCTAAATGTCGCAACTGCTGGTACGTTAAGTACATTGATTGATCCAAGCCAGAAAAATCTAATTACAAGTTTAACGCTTACTGGTAATTTGAACGGAACGGATATTCTTTATATTCGTGAAATGGCCGGAAGTAATGTGAAAGGGAATGCTACTTCAGGAACGCTTTCTGTACTTGATCTATCCGGAGCTAAGATTGTAAGTGGCGGTAGTGCTTATTATGTCAGTTTTATTTCTTATGATTATTCCACCTCAGACAACTCAATTTCGAATTATATGTTCCGCAATTGTACAAGTCTGACTTCTATAACAATACCTGGTAGTGTAACATCCATTGGAGTTTATGCCTTTTCTAGTTGCACAGGATTGACTTCTATAACAATACCTGGTAGTGTAACATCCATTGGAGTTTATGCATTTGATCGTTGCACAGGATTGACTTCTGTAACTATACCTGATAGTGTGACTTCTATAGGAAATCATGCATTTAATAATTGCACAGGATTAACTTCAATAACCATACCAAATGATGTGACTTCTATAGGGGATTATGCATTTTATAATTGTACAGGATTGACTTCTATTACTATACCTAGTAGTGTTACCTCTATAGGTCAACAAGTTTTTTATAATTGTACAGGATTGACTCAGATTATTGTAGACAGTAATAATTCCAATTTTTCTTCATTAGATGGAGTGTTATTTAATAAAGATTGGACTTTACTTATTGCTTATCCAAATGGAAAATCCGAACAATATACAATACCAAATAGTGTGACTTCTATTGGAAATTATGCATTTTATGATTGTACAGGATTAACTTCTATCACTATACCCAATAGTGTTACATCTATAAGTGCAAATGCTTTTTCAAATTGCACAGGATTGACTTCAATAACCATACCTAATAGTGTTACCTCTATAGGGGATGATGCTTTTTGGTTTTGCAGCATAACTACACTTAACTTCAACCCAACAAATTGCACTTCTATTGGGAGTCATGCTTTTACATTTCAATCGTCTTTAAAAACAGTAAATATCGGCGATAACGTTAAGACACTACCTAATAACCTGTTTTCTAGTTGCACAGGATTAACTTCTATAACCATACCAAATAGTGTTACTTCTATAGGGGATCATTCATTTTATGGTTGTAGAGGATTGACTTCTATAATTATACCTGATAGTGTGACTTCTATAGGGGATTATGCATTTTATGATTGCACAGGATTAACAGAAGTTCACAGTAATAATATAACTCCACCAAATGCAAGTTACAATACATTTTCTGGTATAAATAAAGCAACATGCAAACTTTATATTCCGGAAAATTCTTACTCAGCATATACAAAGGCTACTGGATGGAATTATTTTATAAACACCTTTGAGGTAAACCATAATGGCTCAATACTTTATAATATTACAACGAACTGTAATGAAGGAGGGGTCGCAACCATTAATGAACTCAATAAAATATCAATAACTATTGAAGAAGGGAAGTCTGGAACAATCACATTCTTACCTAATGAGGGTTATATACTCTCAACCGTTTTATTAAATGAAAATGATATTACTTCAAATATTAGCAACAATTCATACATTATTCCATCCGTTACTCAAAATCAGGTTTTCAATGTTACTTTTAAAAAGATAGCATTGGCTACAACGGTTACTGCAGGTGAAGGGGGTCAAGCAATCCTCAGCAGCCAGAGCGTGGATTATGGGAACTCCGTAACCTTAACGATCACTCCCAATGAAGGATATGTGGTTGATAAAGTAACCAAGAACGGTACTGATATCACTGATAGCATTGCGAACAATGCATATACTGCAACAGGGATCAAGATGAATATTGAATTTGTGGTATTTTTTAAAATATATACTGATATTTCTCAAGCTCAAAGAAAAAATATTAAGATTTATACAGATCAAGATGCAATAGTAGTAACAGGAATAGATTCAGAAAAAAATATTTCTGTTTATACTTGCTCCGGAATTTTACTCCAAATCATTAAAGCAACAGACAACATGGTTAGAATTAACCTTCCGCCCAATCATATTTATATAGTCAATACAATGGGTAAAACATTCAAAGTTGCTTTATAAAAAGGGGAAAGTCATTACTGTCCCATTAAAATCAAAAAAAGATCTTTGAAATATTTGAAATTTAGTTAGTTACAAGCGATTTTCGATTAAACGGATTTCAATTTGCTCTTTTGCTATTCTTAAAGAGAATTGCAAATGCATAAGGATAAATACGTTTTCGCTCAGTTAGCATCCTTCCTGGACAGGAATAAGTTCAACGACATCGTTCACAAGTATGACAGTAACAGATACGTGAAGCATTTCACATGTTGGAATCAACTGCTTTCTCTGATGTTTGGGCAATTGTCCAACCGTGAAAGTCTGAGAGATTTAATTGTCGCACTTGATGCTCATCACTCCAAATCGTATCATTTGGGTATGGGCAAGAATGTTTCAAAATCATCTCTGGCAAGAGCCAATCAAGACAGAGACTATCACATCTTTGAAGAGTATGCTTACTATCTAGTAAACGAAGCCAGGCAGAAACGAGTTTCTGACATCTTCAAACTTGAAGGTAATGTCTACGCTTTTGATTCAACGACGATTGACTTGTGCCTTTCAGTGTTCTGGTGGGCGAAATTCCGCAAGAAAAAAGGTGGAATCAAAGTGCATACATTATACGATGTTGAAACACAGATCCCAACATTCTTTCATATTACCGAAGCTTCTGTACACGACTCTACGGCAATGAAAGAAATTCCTTATGAATCAGGATCTTATTATATATTTGACCGTGCATACAACCATTTCAAGATGTTGTATAAGATTCATCAGATAGAAGCTTTCTTCGTTGTCAGAGCA
>JAJFTH010000003.1 GCA_021373135.1 Bacteroidales bacterium | reverse complement strand
GTATATTGATAAACAATTAAAATTTAGCATTATGAGTTCAGGAAAAATTTTATTAGGCGTTTTGGCAGGTGTAGCTGCCGGTGCATTAGTGGGAATTTTATTTGCTCCCGATAAAGGAAGTGAAACCCGCAGAAAGATTGTGGAAAAAGGTGAGGATTATGTGGATGGCATTCAGAAGAAGTTCAACGATATGCTTGATGAGGTAACCAAAAAAATGGATGCCACTAAAGCAAAAGCCGACAAAATGGCGGCTGATGCCAAAGGAAAAGTTGAGGACGTAAAGGCACAGATTTAGTTTTATTTTAGTTGCATGTTACCGGAATCCGGTAACATGCTTTTTTGCAGTAAATGAATTAAACTGAAAACGGAACTATGGATGAAAGGGAGACTTTGATTGAATCGTTAATTGAAAAAGGGGAGCAATACGGTAAGACAACGCTGGAATTACTAAAATTGAAAACACTGGATAAAACGGCAAACGTTGCTTCCGATCTGGTGTCATGGCTGATCATCGTTATTTTTGCGACCTTGTTTTTTCTTATACTGAATATTGGGATAGCTCTCTGGCTGGGAGATCTGTTGGGCAAATCCTGTTATGGTTTTTTTGTGATAGCCGGATTTTACGGCATCTTAGCCCTTGTGTTCGGTGTCTTCCGGAAGCAATTAATAAAGAGGCCGGTAAATAATTCAATTATCACTCAAGTCCTTGATTAATTATGGGAAAACAAAGTGCAGTCGATTCACTCAGGGAATCCATTCGGTTACTGGAGATAAAACAGGCTGAAGAAGAAAAGATTTTAAAAGAGCATCTTCGGCTTACCTATGAGAGTTTAAAGCCGGTAAATCTGTTAAAAAGTACAATCCGCGATATTTCAAGTTCCGTTGAGATCAGATCAGGGATGCTGGAAACCGTTATATCCATTCTTTCCGGATATTTTACCCAAAAGCTGATCGTTCGCCCGGGGAGTAATATTCTGACCCGAATACTGGGAACGATTATGCAGTTCGGTGTGGCAGGCTTTATCGCCAAAAATGCTGAGTCGATCCGGGCATATCTGAACCGGCTGTTTGATAAAATTAATCTTTTCGTGGAAAACAAGGCAGTGGATCCGGATGTCGCCGGGGAAGAAAAAGCAGCCGGGTCAGAATAACATCAATACCTTTTTGCCGGAATTATCTCATTTCGATGATTGCCCGGTTTTCTTAGCGGGTATAAATTCCATTGAAACAGAATTCACGCAATGTCGGGTATTTTTATTGGTAAATTCTTCGCCAACAAAGACATGTCCCAGATGTGCCCCGCATTTGGCGCAGGTAATTTCTGTTCTTCGTCCGTCGGCATCGGGCGATTTTTTCACAGCACCGTCAATTTCATCATCAAAGCTTGGCCAGCCACAACCGGCATCAAACTTGTCTTCAGACCTGAACAAAGGTGCCTGACATTGTTTGCACAGGTATGTTCCCTTTTCATTGCTTTTCTCATAAATCCCCGAAAAAGGACGTTCTGTCCCTTTATCGATGATGACGGCCTTTTCTTCCGGTAAAAGAGCTTTCATATATTGATTATTTAGTATTTGTGCATTTATTTTTTCCCTCTTCATTTGTCTTCCGGCACAGGAATACGAAACAAAAATTAAGGAAACAAAAAAGAGGATAGCAAGATATTTTTTCATGACAGGAAAAATTCTGCGTTTAAAAATCAAAATTGACGCCTACTTGAATCCGGCGAAAAGGATAATCCCGCAATGCATGTTGATATTGAAAAAAATAGGTCCAAGAGCCGGATTTCATATTCAGCTTACTTCGCAAAACGAGCGGACAATCACCCTGACCGAGCCAACCGCTATAACCGGCTATCCCGTTTTCCAAAGACCACTTGTCGGAAGAAAGAACCATTTTCCCGCCAAAAAGCGGAGCATCATTTTGTTGGGAATTCTGTAACTGATAACTTAAAAATCCAATCATTCCGACCAAACGAAGCTCATTGATGTATGAATGTTTAAAATATAGAGATTTACCTGTCGTGAAATCAAAATAATAACCGGGAGAATCGATATAGCGGGCACTTCTCGGAGTTTCACTGGATGCAGTCTTCAACGCGATTTCCAAAACGACGTCGGGGCAATATTTTTTTTCCTGAAACAACCTGAGGAGCGTTGAAATACAAAAGTCACCGATGAGCAAGGTTTCCTCTCCGTCTTTTTCCATAGAAGCCCGTTGATCCCTGACTTCCATAGTTGTTTTGTAATGTTCTGCCAAAACGCCAAAGCCACTGACGGCAAACCTTCCGGGAATCAAGGTATAAGTCAAGCGGGTAGACAAACTTTGAGTTTGGTCTCCGAAACCCCAGAAAAAGTCGGTTGACACCTCTTCCTTGTGTGTTTTTGGAATGCGGCCATCAAGAATTTCAGGAACAGGGATGGCATTGGGTCCAAAATAGGAAGTGGTATAGGTATAATATTCATGCCAATCCGTCGCTTCATTGTAATGGTGCACCTCTTTCCACCATTCAGGAATCATGGCATTTGCAGACAATGTCACCAGAAAACAAAAGAGAAGAGACAAGCCCCTCCAATAAATTGACGATTTTATGTTAGAAGATTGATTTTTCAAGTGTTTGCATGTTTAGAAAGGATATCATTTTTCACAACTACTCTTTCCGTAGGAGCTGTATGACTATTTCTATATTCTGTCTGTTCAACAACATTCTTTGCCAGATGCATGAATGCCATACCGGTAACAGAATCCGCATTCAACGCAACAGGTATACCACTGTCCCCCGACTCACAAATGCCTTGCACAATAGGTATCTGACCCAGTAAAGGCAAATTCATTTCTTCCGCCAACTGCTTACATCCTTCTTGTCCGAAAAGGTAATAACGATTGGATGGCAATTCTGCCGGTGTAAACCAGGCCATATTTTCCACCAAACCCAAAACCGGAACTTTGACCTTTTCGCCCTGAAACAAGCTGATACCTTTACGGGCATCAGCAAGAGCCACCTGCTGAGGAGTGCTGACCACCACGGCTCCCGTAATGGACAGCATCTGTACCAACGTCAGCTGAATGTCACTGGTCCCGGGAGGCAAATCAATCAGAAAATAATCCAGCTCTCCCCAATTTGCATCGGCAATAAGCTGTTTGAGCGCATTGGATGCCATGCCGCCTCTCCATGCGACAGCATCGTTCGGATTGACAAAAAATCCAATGGACAAAATCTTAACACCGTATTTTTCCTCAGGTTCAATCAGATCACGTCCATCTACCTTTACAAGTACCGGTCTGGCTTTTTCCATATCAAACATCTTGGGGATGGAAGGGCCGAAAATATCCGCATCCAGCAAACCGACCTTGTACCCCATTGCTGCCAAAGAGACAGCCAGATTGGCAGAAATAGTGGACTTCCCTACCCCGCCTTTTCCGGAAGAAATGGCTAAGATATTTTTCACTTTCGGTAAAAGCTTGTCCGGATTCGGACGGGTCAATTGCTTGGTTTTTACATCAATCGTCACCTCTGCCTCTTTATCTGCAAAAGTATGGATGGCTGTTTCTGCAGCCTTCACCACCGATTTGATGAAAGGATCGTTGGGCTTTTCAAATTTGAGTGAAAAACTGACTCTGTTTCCATCTATCCGGATGTTGTCTTCAACCATACCGGCAGAAACGAGGTCTTTTCCTGTACCCGGATAACGTACATTGGTCAGGGCGTCAAGAATCAATTTCGGATATAGTGTCATCTTAAAATTGTTTGTTTATCGACCGGAAGATTGCGCGCGCTTCGTCCAAAACTGCGGTACGGATCAGGCTCAATTTCCACATCAGGTTCTTTCCATTCAATTCCGGCAGGAATTTCAAACTGAATATATTTAATGGCAAATCCACGCTGAAGCCACTGATTTTCATAAAAAGTCTGAATGGTCAAGATCTTGTCAACCCAGCTGCAATGGTACAAATCATCGGTACTGAACTTGACAGGCAAATGGTTGACTTTGATCATTTCCATCGTATACCGGTACATAAACGGACTGTCGGTTTTCAGATGGATCCGGCCACCCGGGCCAATGAACTTTTCGTAATCGACCATAAAACGTGTGGAAGTGAGACGCTTGCGCACTTTTTTCATTTGAGGGTCCGGAAATGTCAGCCAAATTTCCGACACTTCACTATTTGCGAAAAATCTATTGACAAACTCGATATGCGTACGCAAAAAAGCAACGTTCTTCAATCCTTTTTCTGCTGATTCTTTGGCACCTGTCCACATTCTGGCACCTTTAATATCGACTCCGATAAAATTTTTCTCAGGATAAAGCTCAGCCAGACCCACGGCATATTCTCCCTTGCCGCAACCCAGTTCAAGGACGATCGGTCTGTCATTCTTAAAGACTTTCTCTCCCCAATGACCTTTTAACGGGCTATCCTGTTCTTCAAACTGAGCAAATTCGAAGACATGAGGAAAATGGTTCATGTCTTCGAATTTTTGCATTTTATTTTTTCCCATGAAATGGAATCAATGCGATTTTTTATTCTACAATCGTAGTCCAGCCGTAATGGTCGGGAGCTTCACCATATTGAATGGCACGTAAAGCATCATAAAGCTTCCGGCAAACTTTTCCAGGTACACCGTCTTTTGCAAATACATAACTCTTACCGGTATCAGCATCATCGATACGTTCGATCGGAGTGATGACCGCAGCTGTACCACATGCGCCAACCTCTTCAAATTCAGGAAGTTCCTCAACGGTAATCTTGCGGCGTTCAACAGTCATCCCCATATCTTCTGCCAATTGGCAAAGACTCTTGTTGGTGATGGAAGGAAGAACCGAATTGGATCTCGGTGTAGCGTAGGTATTGCCCTTGATCATAAAAAAGTTGGCAGCACCACATTCATCGATGTATTTCTTTTCTTTGGAATCGAGATACAACACAGATGAATAACCTTTCTGATGTGCTATTTCACCTGATTTCAGACTGGCGGCATAGTTTCCGCCAATTTTGACGGTACCTGTTCCCTGAGGTGCACAACGGTCGAATTCACGCATGATGACCATGTTTGCTGTTTGGAATCCACCTTTGAAATAAGGCCCGACCGGTGTTACAAAAACGACGAACAAATATTCATCGGCAGGAGAAACACCGACCTTGGCACCAGTACCGATCAATAATGGGCGGATATATAAGGATGCTCCGGATTCATAAGGCGGAACAAATCTTTTGTTCATTTTTACCACTTTCAGGATAGCTTCTTCAAACATATCAACCGGAAATTTTTCCATCATGATCATTTCGCAGGAAGACTGCATACGTTTTGCATTCTCGTCCAAGCGGAAAATCCTGATTTTACCGTCAACGCCTTTGAATGCTTTCAAGCCTTCAAAAGCTTCTTGCCCATAATGAAGACAAGTAGCAGCCATGTGCATGGTAATGTTTTCTGAGGTTGAAACTTCCAATTCTCCCCATTTTCCGTTTCTAAAATAGCAACGGACATTGTAATCGGTCGGCATATACCCGAACGACAATTCTGACCAGTTAATCTTATCCATTTTTATATTCTGATTAAAATCCTAAAGTTTACGGCAAATCTATATGATTGACAAAAATACACTTTTTTGCTTTTAAAACCATAGGAACAAACAACATAATTATTATAAAGACAAGTACTAACGATATTCGCGCTTTCAGGATTTATCCGATCCTACGAACGAATGGAGGACATATTCACTTGATGAAACGAATCGTTTTGATACCACTTTCCGTTGTGACACGCAAGACATATACGCCTTTGCCAAGGTTGCCTGCAGGAAGTGTTGCTGAATTTCTGAACCGACCGAGCAATTGTCCGTTCATGTTGTAAATATCAGCCTGAAGGACTGTTTCGTCCGAAACGATTTCTATGGACGCTCCAACAGGATTGGTACGTAAATTCAGACTGATTTTTTTATTAAGCGTCAGGGCAGAAGCATCTGGTTCTTCATAAATGGTGAACGGCAAAGGACTAAAAGAAGAATCTGCCACCTCCTTAAATCCATTGGCATCAAAGTCTGAAGTGCTGTCATACAAAGCATAGGCATAATAGGTGCCGGGGGCAAGTTCGATGAGTCCGGGAATTTCCAGCGTCTTCGTATCATCTTTTTCAATAACGGCCAGGACATTGTCCAAATATTGGCTGACGGCAGGATTCGTGGCTGAATAAATCATTACAGACATATAAGAATTATACTCAGCACCCTTGTTCTTGACAGAAACAGAAAAACGCCCGGTTCTGTTCTGATAGATATTTCCTATGGGTTGAACAGCAGAAGTCAACACCAAATCCGGTTTGAAGGCCGGAACAGTCACAGTCGCTTTTTCGCGGCTGATGGAAATATCAAGGTTGTTATTATACATGGCATTGCCTCTGAATTTAGACCAAGTATTGCTTCCTACCGGTTTATAAACAAGATACAACTTGTATTTTCCATCTGTCAATCCGGAAAGGGACAGGCCGTTCAAATCATAGGAACTATAACCATAAGATGAGTTATGTTTTACCGAATTTTCCGTTGAGATCGTCTTCAGGAATGATTCGTCTTTGTACAAAGCTGCAGCAACGGAACCATTGAAGACGTTCACTCCCATGTTGAAGTAACCAAAGTTTATGTTAAAGACATCAGCACTGATCGCATTGATCGATGTCTTGTTGCTGGTCAGTTTTTTGGCCATGCACATCTCATAGTTCTCTTTGTTGATTCCATCGGGCTTTTGTATACCTATGATCATATCCTGATTTTGAGAAAATCCAAGTGTCGATGTTCCTGTGTCATAACTAAAAGGATCCAGGGTACTGATCGAATAATAGCCATCGGCACTGCCACCCCATCCCCAATTGAAATGGAAAAAACCGTCATTGTCATAACCGTCACAAACAAACTCGTGTCCACCATAAACTGAAGATCCACCATAAAGAATCGGTCGGTCTGCATCCAGTTCATTCAACATGATTTCAGTCCAGGAAGCCAAATCATAATAAGATCGCGTGAGCATTTGTAAATCAGGGTCATACCCAAAATATTTAATCATGGCCGTACCGGCATCGTTGGAATAGGCAGAGCTACCTCCTGACGCTGCCGTACCGTATTCCATATGACAAGCCACTCCGCAATGGTAGGCCAATGTTGCAACTGCCGAGTCTTGTTCAGGAGTAGCATTTTGATCATAATAATCCAATATCTTATTCCACTGATAAGTGGTATTCCCAAAATTGGCAGAAACAAGAGTTGCAACTGTATCCAATGTCGTAAGATAATAAGCATTGGATCCGGTCCCTTTCTCCGGCCATTTATAATAATCCATCACCTGAGCCATGGCCAATGCAACACATCCGACCACGGTTTCCGCTGAACTTTTTTTGTCGTACGGACATAGCAAATTATACGGAGTAAGCTGATTCCACTTGATTTTCCCCAGTAAAGGTGCTACGGCTGAATAAGTGGAGCCAAGGCTGCTCTCTGTTTTATATACTTGAGACGAGGCTTGGGTAACCGCATATTGTATTTCATGATGATAGTAATCCAGCCAATTTTTTACGTTTTCGGGGATATTTTCCGACGGGAAACTTCCTTCATCCGAATAAGCCAGAATCGGTCTGACAGCATCATCTCCCGAAACAATGACAAATCCGCCATTGGATCCGGCATTGAAAACATAGAAACCGACAGAATCTGACGTTGAAACTTTGCCGGAATCCCTGTTTGTATCCGAATAAGCCAGCCGGAACTCAACACCGCTTCTCAAACCTTTCTGAACATGAACAGCATAAAATTGTTGCGCTTTCTGTAATGCTTCTTCTTTGCTTGTCGTAGAAGCCATGAGAAGAGCATTTATTCCTGAAATGAAAGTAGCGATAAGTATCATTCTGAATGCTTTCATGGTATTCTATTTAAAAAAATTAACGAGATAAAGATATCTACTTTTACATCAAATATCAAACATTTGATGGTTCGAAAGGTCTTTGAAAGGTGTCAGTTGCAAAGCGCACCCTCATACATCCGTTAAAATTAACATATATTTATATTAAATTCACAGCAAATGCATTACATTTATCCTCCATAAATTGAGAAAAAATGACTGAGAAAAAATCAGCCGTCATTATCGGCGCGGGAGTTGGAGGCATTGCTACGGCCATTCAACTGGCAAAAAATGGATATGATGTCAAAGTGTACGAAAAAAATCCGACTCCCGGGGGACGTTGCGGGCAAATTGTGCGCGACGGACATCGGTTCGACCTTGGGGCCACCATTTTTTTGATGCCATCCATTTATCGGAAAGTTTTTGAAGATCTTGGTCTGACCATCGAAAACAGTCTGACGGTAAAACCTTTGCCCATCATTTATAAAATATACTTTCCTGACGGGGAAATTTTCAACTTCACGACTGATAAGGTCAACATGCAATCGCAACTTGAAAAGATTGAGCCCGGCAGTTACGATAAATTCGAATCGTATATTTCAAAAGGATATACCCTGTTTCAGCTTGGGATGAGCAAGATGCTGGAACGTAATTTTTATTCCCTGTTCGAATTTGTCAACCTGAAAAACGCCGGGCTTTTATTCAAATTGAAAACACATGTCAGACACATGACTTATGTCGGACATTTTTTTAAGGATTCCCGTCTGAAAATGGCTTTTACTTTCCAGAATATCTATGTCGGACAGAACCCATACAAAGCCCCTGCCCTTTTCTCCATGTTACCTGCTGCGGAATTGACGGAAGGTTCTTATGTCCCGATCGGTGGCATGTACAGTATCGTCGAAAAATTGGTAACTACCGCCAAGAACCTTGGTGTGGACTTTTTTTATAATGAACCCGTTGTCAAAATTACAGTAGAGGACAATCAGGCAAAGAGCATCATGCTCGAAAACGGAGATGAAATACAAGCCGATGTTATTGTTGCAAATGCAGACTTACCCTATGTTTACCGCGAACTGCTGCCGGACAAAAGAAAATCGGCAAGAATAGAACATTTGAACTATTCGTGTTCAGCCATCATCTTTCATTGGGGGCTTGATAAAGTGTATCCCCAGCTGGCAGATCACTGTGTCTTTGTCTCTAAAAAATATCGTGAAAGTCTGAATCGGATATTCAACGAGAATGCCATGTCCGACGAACCTTGTTTCTATGTTCATGCCCCGGTCGGTTCCGATCCGACCGCCGCACCTGAAAATCAGGATTCAATCTCCATCATCGTTCCAGTCGGGCATCTCAATCCAAGAAAAGGACAAGACTGGGACCATCTGAAAGAAGTAGCCAAGGCTTCGGTCATCGAAAGGTTGAAGAAACAGGGCTTAGAAGACCTCGAAGAGCATATCAAGTTTGAAATTTGTTTTATGCCAAAGACCTGGGAAACAGCTCTAAACATCACCAGGGGATCTGTTTTCGGAAGCGTCAACCACAATATCTTTCAAATGGGATATTTTCGCCCCCACAACCGGCACAGCCGTTACAAGAGCCTCTACTTTGTCGGCGGAAGCACCCATCCGGGCAACGCGGTTCCTTTGGTTCTGCTGTCTTCCAAGCTAACTACTGAACGAATTTTAAAAGAAATATAACCGATACCTGAATGGACTCACAAACGAACCTCTACCTGGAGATTTTCAATATCCTTGATTTTGATAAAATCAAGGACCACCCCAATATCCTGATAGCCGCCCATTTTTGGGATGAAGAAAGATATGATGCTGCCAAGACCTGTTACAGACTGATGCGTGCCATTGACGATTTGGTGGACAACTACAAAACAGAACATATTGTCATTGCTGAAAATGAAAAGAAACAGCTCATCACCGATGTTGAAAGCTGGATCGGCACCATCCTCCATCAATCGAACAACAGTCCCGTTACTGCTGACATCGTGGAAACTTTCAACAAGTTCTTAATTCCGTCATGGCCAATGGAAGCCTTTGCCAAGTCAATGATTTACGACATCAATCACGACGGCTTCCCCACCATTCAGTCCTTTTTGGATTATGCCCAAGGTGCTTCCATCGCCCCTGCATCCATTTTTGTCCATTTATGCGGCATCAAAAAAACAAACGGACAATATACGACACCGGCCTTTGATGTCAAGGAGGCTGCTACTTCTTGCGCAATCTTCAGTTATGTAGTCCATATCATTCGGGATTTTCAGAAGGACCAATACAACCATCTGAATTATTTTGCAGATGACATCCTCGTGAAAAACGGGCTGAACAGGAAAATGCTGAACGACATGGCTCATGGCGGAAAAATGGAAGAAGGTTTCCGCAACCTGATTCGGGAATACTACTCGATAGCCGATGATTATCGGCAAAAAACGTATGATATGATCCTGAGAATTAAGCCATGCCTGGAACCACGTTATCAACTGAGCCTTGAGATCATTTTCAATTTGTATTTGATGGTATTTGAAAGGATCGATATCAAAAATGGGAGCTTCACAGGAGAAGAGTTAAACCCGACAGCAGAAGAAATCAAAAAGAGGGTGTATGAAACGATACAAGGGTTTAAATAGTCACTGCACCATTCTTAAATACGCAAGAAGTGAAACGCTGGATTGTCTCTTTTACAGACAACGAAAATATGTATATTTACACCACTCAAATTGAACCCATCTTGTTATGAAAACAATCCTCTCCTTCCTAAACCAAATCAGCGATAACAACAACAAATCCTGGTTTGACGCCCACAAGTCCGAATATGTTGCTGCCAATAAAACTTTCAACTCTTTTATCGAAAAACTGATTGTCGGAATTGCCAGTTTCGATCCATCCATAAAGGGCATCACCGTCAAAGATTGCACCTACCGCTTTTATCGCGACATCCGGTTTTCTACCAACAAAATGCCCTACAAAACACATTTCGGAGCATATATTTGTCCCTACGGTAAGAAATCCGGGTATGCCGGATATTACTTTCATATTGAACCAAAAGGAGCCGGCTTTATCGGTGGAAATTTATTGTCTTCCGGACTTTATATGCCACAACCGAATGTATTGAAAAGCGTCCGGGAAGAAATCTGCCTGAATGGAGAGACTTTTGAAAAGGCTGTCTGTGAAGCCAAAAGTTTTGTACTGGAAGACGACCAGGCTTTGAAGAAAGTGCCGAGAGGTTATCCCACTGATTTCAAATATGCAGAATACCTCAAATTAAAAAATCCAAGTCTGTACAAAACTTTTGACAATGACTTCTTGTTAAGCAATGACCTCCTTGAAAAGGTTCTCTCTGATTTTCACGAAACCGTTTCATTCAACACTTGGCTGAATAAGGCGGTTGAATATGCTCTTGGAAAATAAGTCAAGACAACTGTACAACAAATACTCAACAATAAATAAATATTAAAATATTCTGATTACTTTTGCCACTCAAATTCTAAAGGTACCTTAGATTCATTTATTAAACTGTTCACAAAATGAAAACATTTATATTGTCAGTCTTTATGGCCTTTTCGGGTATTTCAATGATGGCACAAACGCCTGTTGAACTGAAGTTTAACCTTGAGAAAGGCAAAGTGTACACGATTAAGAATATCAGCAAACAGTCCTTACAACAAACAGTCAACGGACAATCATATACTTTGGATATTTATTCCAACAACGTCGTTAGTTACAAAGTCCTTCAACAGGAGAATGATATCATGGATATTGAATTTAAATTCGACACGATCGAATCAAAAATCAGTTCGCCAATGTTTAACAAGGAAACAAATTCCGCTAAGTCTGGAAGCAATGATCCCACAGAAAAAATCATGAACAAAATGAGCACGTATAAGATCATTGCAAAAATTTCGACAGCCGGAAAATTTATTGATTTTATAAATTTCGGGAAATTCAAAGACAGCGTCATGTTTGTCTTTGATTCGATTCCCGATACCAAAAAAGATATGGCAAGAAAGGTGGCTGATGCACTATTAAAGGAATCAACTGTTAAAAGCATGATAGAACCATTTTTTGCTTATCTGCCTGATAAAGCTGTTAAAATTGGCGATACCTGGGAAACATCCTATTTCAATGTTGCAAACAATTTATCTATGGTCGTACTTAATTCGTACGCTCTAAAAGGAATTGAAAACAATATGGCAACAATATCCGGCCAGTCCGACATGGAATCCATGCCTTCGAATGATCCTTCCGCTCAAACTTTACAGGAGATAAAAGGGTCTTCGACTTTTGATAGTAAAATGGATGTATCAACCGGACTTATTTTAAAAAATACGTCAAAAGGCCATTATGAAGGGGGAATAAAGGTGAAGAACAATAACAGTGAGGTGAAGATTGCAATGGATTCCCAATCGGAAATAACCATGACCAAATAAAAACCGACTCAAGTCAATAATCAACAAAATGAGCCATAAATTTCTGATCGTGCTGTTGTGTTTCGTTGCGGTGAACGCAAATGCAAGACAAATAATAACAGGAAGTCTCACTGACAAGGAAACGACAAAACCGGTAGAAGGGGCTCATGTTGAATTGCTGCAGTTACCGGATAGCATCACTGTTGAAACGACAAAAACCAACTCAGAAGGACTCTTTATCTTTTATGTGGCTGACACCATTCATACCTATTGTTTAAGGGTAAAAAGCATGATTCACAAAACCATGTCGTTATCGGTCGTACCCAAAAAGAAAAGCATGATCAATAATGTGGGAGCCATCACCATTGAGCCTAAAACCTTCCATTTAAAAGACATTATTGTGAATGGATCGAAAGTAAGTGTCACCGAATTGGGTGATCGAACCATCTATGGAATACCGGATGGCTTCAAAAAGACATCGACCGACGGCCTCGATGTGCTTCGTAAAGTACCTTCGGTGCAGGTTGATTACTTAAATGAGGAAATCACAGTCAATGGGAAATCAAACATTAAGATTGAAGTTGACGGTGTAACCCGCGACAAGGGATATCTGAAAAGACTGCATCCTTCGCAAATCAGCAAGATGGAGATAATAACCAGCCCTTCGGGAAAATATGATGCCGATGTTGATGCTGTCATTAACATCATAACCAATCCTGCCATGCGTTTTGGTCTCAAAGGGATGGCAGCCGTTTCGGCCATTCCAATCAGTTCGGATTCCTATTTGGGAACGGTGAATACAAGTCTCGATTATGGTCTGGATAAGGTCTCATATTATATTGCGGCATACGCAGTAGGTCAAAATATCGACCTGAATTCTGATATGAGTCGTATTGCCGGCACCAACGAACTCCAGCAGCAGAGTTCTCAGACGAACAAACTTGGTATGGGCAATGTCAATTTGGGTTTAATTTATGATCCCGACGAGTTTAACAATATAAACCTGAACGTTTCTTATAACGAATACACAAATAAATACAATAATGACGCCTGGAATTACAGTTCTTCAGATGATATAAACAGTATATACAGAACAGTCAGCGATACAAAAATCAAAAATGGCGGACTTAATTCATCCTTGTTTTATAAGCACAAGTTCGATAATAAAACCCAACACGGGTTTGAAGCAGAACTAAATTATTACAATAACCTAAACAATCATTCGACCACGAATTTCCAGAACACAGGTTATGATCCCATAGACACAACCATACTTTACAACGGTGTCTGGCAAAAAGAATTTACCGATAGCAAAATTCAGACAATATCCGGTCAGTCAAACTATACCTTGCCTTTCGATAGCGTATATTCCTTTAATGCGGGGATAAGTGCCAATTATAATGAATACCGGACAGACAATGTCAGTTCATTGCTTGATGCCCCGGATATGGATTATTCCGATTTACGGATCGGCGCTTATGCCGAGTTATCAAAGACCTTCAAAAAAGGTAGCTTTAAAATTGGATCAAGATTTGAGACCTCACGTGTCATCATCAATTCTTCGGCCCCTCACCATTACAGTTCGCCGCTTCCGTATATGAACGGTTTGTATAAGATCAACGGCGACAATAGCATCAAGCTGGCATATTCCAGAAGGGTGATCAGGCCTAACAGCAGTCAACTTAACCCGTTTGTAAGTGTTGTAGACAGTCAAACGGTCAGTCATGGAAATATAGACCTTAAGCCGGCTTACAGAGATAATTTCCAGTTGACCTACAACTTGAAATTTACCAGAAAAAAAGTGACAGTCAATCTGTCTCCTCAGTTGTTTTACGAATATAAAACCAACCTTATTCAAAGAATAGTAAGCCAGAACAGCATGACGAGAGTTTTCGAAAGTGTTCCGACAAACATTTCCAATGGTTATGAAGGTGGAGGTGCTTTATCCCTGAATTCTCAGATAGATAAGCTTTTGTTCAACTCTAATTTCAGGTATTCGTTCAATCATATAGACAGATACCTCAACCAGATTGAACCGACAAACCAACAGAGTTGGAGATGGAATTCGTATGCTGTGTGCACGTTGCCCCTAAACCTGCAGTTTATGATGATGTTAAATTTAAGTGGGCCAGTATTGAACGGTCAAACGGAGATTAAGACCTCTCCTTTTTATATGGCAGGCATCATCAAACAATTTAAGAACAACAGTTCTCTCTATTTTTTTGCATTAAACCCCTTTGCTGATGAATTTTCCGACAACGTCACAACAATCAGGAATAATCTCATTCATCAAAGACAAAGTTATTCCATTAAACAAACATCCGGATTTATGTTGACCTATCAATATAATTTTAAGGTCGGGAAAAGTATAGATAAGCAAAAACATAATGTTGAACAACAGATTCAGGACAATATCATAAAACTGCCCTCTTTCTAAACTCCGGTTTACAAAAAAAAATCCGAATTTTTATCTGTTTTTGCAACATTCCTATCACTTTTCTATATGTGTATCAGTCAACCAACAAATATTTAGTCCTCTTTATCAATCATTTCCCAGGATATATGTATATTCAAAAAAGCATCTTAATTTTCCTCTTTGGCTTTATACTATTATTTTCTGTTAATGCCCAAATAGACGTCAGCTCAGATTTTTTTCTGAATGGTGAACATTCCGATTCCATATTGAACATCCCTAAAAGCAAACTAAATGCTGCCGGATTAATCTTTACCACCAACATGAGCGTCTGGGCTTTCGATCGTTACATAACCAATGGCGAATATGCCCATATCAACCTCAACACCATGAAAAGTAATTTCAAGACCGGCTTTGTATGGGACAATGATATGTTTATCACCAACCTTTTTGCACATCCGTATCATGGTGGACTATACTTTAACGCCGCTCGCTCAAATGGGATGAATTTCTGGCAATCCGTGCCATACACAGCCGGAGGAAGTTTGATGTGGGAATTTTTCATGGAAAATGAACACCCGGCCATCAATGACTTTCTGGCAACTACCATCGGTGGTGCAAGTCTGGGTGAGATGACTTATAGACTTTCTGACCGGATCATTGATGACAGGACTTTTGGCTTTGATCGTTTCAAACGGGAAGCATTATTAACCCTCATTTCGCCAGCCAGGGGACTGAACCGCATCATAAACGGCGACGCATGGAGACACAAGCTCTCAAGAGGCAATTCGATACAGGATACCCCCCTATCCATTTATACAGCCATCGGACACCGTATCATTGCCGATAATGCCAAAAGCAGCGACAAGCATGATGTCAGCAATATGCTTTGTTTTGATTTGGGTCTCAATTACGGCGACCCGTATAATGAAGAGAACGAAAAGCCTTACGACTATTTTATATTCAAGGTGGGCGGAAATCTTTTTTCAAAACAGCCTTTTATCGGTAGAGTAAACGGAATAGGCATGTTATACTCCAAGGATATCAATCTTAAGAATCCGAGACGTCAACTGGCAGTGGGTCTTTTTCAGCATTTCAATTATTATGAATCAAAAGCTGACATCAACCATGTAACATTGAGTCCTTACAAACTATCGGAAGCGGCATCGGTTGGGCCTGGTCTACTATTCAAAAATAGACTTATCAAACATATCACATTCATAGCTTCGGCATATTTGAGTGCTATTTTGCTTGGAGGCAGCCAGACCGACCATTACAATGTCGAAGATAGAGATTACAATATGGGAAGTGGTTTCAGTTCGAAATTGAACATGGAGTTACAGTTTGGCAGTAAAGCCATCTTGAGCATGAACTCAGAGGATTATCGCATTTATTCCTGGATAGGCTATGACCCGAACAATCCGGAAGATATTCATACGAGTGTTCAGGGAGACAAAGGTAATGCCAGTCTTAGCACAGCGAGGCTAAACTTCAGTTATATCATCAATAAACATTTTCTGGTTGAGATCGAAGGCAGTTATTATTATCGAAAAAGTGTTTACACTTACTACCCCGATGTGGAACACGGAGTGACTGAAAACAAATTCGGTTTGGGATATTATTTCTAACAAGATTTTCAATAGTGAGTATCTAAAAACATGTCGTAAAAAATGTAATCTGAAAGACGTATGAAACGAGCCCATGATCTATCGCTCACACAAGTAAACAATTATTTGGCGAGTTACATCGAATACCTAAATGTTAAAATATAAAATAATGAGATGAAAAGAGAAACTTTATTCATTACAGTAACTGTGTTTTTCGTAACACTTAACAGTTTATTGCATTCTGTCCATGCTGTTGAAGATTCAACAGACAGTGTTACTTTAAAAATTGTGGCAGCTCCTGAAAATCAGAATGATATGTGGATTGATTTGAATAATAATGACGTCAAAGATACTGGAGAAGCAATAACTGTTTTCGACAACTTTGTAAAATACGTTCTAACATCCGATACTGTAACAATTCATGGCAAAACGATGGATCTTCAATGTAGTAACAATAGACTTATTTCGATAGATGTCTCAAAAAATACGGCCTTAAAACAGTTGCATTGTGAAAGAAATCAGCTCACTTCGCTTGACGTCACTCAAAATGTGGAACTGGAGAAATTGTATTGTTATGATAACTATATAACAGGAGAGGCAATGACTGGATTGATTAATTCCCTTCCTGATCGTAAAATAAATACTTCAGGTTGTATATACCTTTTTGATGGCAAATCTACTATTGAAAAAAACGAGGTCACTACAGTACATTTTACAATCTCAAAAGACAAAAATTGGACAATGTTGGATAAAGATAGTGTTACTTATCCATATGTTTCAGACATTAAAGACAAAAAAGCATCAAATACCCATATATGGTCATCAGACGGGAAAGTGCATATGAATACCTCTCTGTCAGAAGATAGCATTCGCATTTACAATATTTCGGGTATATTGGTTTGCAATGAATTAATAAGATCCGGCGATGAAATAATAATTTTACTTTCGCCAGGAATGTATATCGTAAAATCCGGAACAAACACAGAGAAATTATTGATCAATTAATATTGATTGTATACATCCGTATACTTTTTGTCTTATTTCATTAGGACGTATCCCTAAAAGCAGGATTATCTGACAAATTTTTGCCACACAGAACCTTTGACCTTATGGTATAAGATCATGAAGATGATGTAGCGAAGTCGTCAAATCCTACAAATTCCAAACATCTTGTCATTTTATTAAAAATTCCTCTAAAATCGTTGAAACAATTGGATTTTATTATCTTTGTCACACCTGTCTGACATGCGTGTCAGGAAATATATAAATATATGAATATAGAAAACAATTCCCAAAATACCGAACAAAAAATTATAGATGCAGCCAAGCAGGTTTTCTTGGAAAACGGTCTGGAAAAAGCAAAAATGCAGGACATCGCAAACAGGGCCGGCATTAGCCGGACTGCACTCAATTACTATTTCAGGACCAAGAAAAACTTATTTTCCGTTCTGATCGATCAGCTGCTCGACGGTATCATTCCTGCCATTGAAGGTTTGATTTCCACAAACATATCTTTTGTGGAAAAAGCGAAAATCATTGTGGATATTTATGATGTTCAATTGCGCCAAAACGATTTTATACCCCGTTTTGTGATCGTTGAAGTTCAAAGAAATCCTGTAACCATCCATGACTTTATCAGAAACAGCCCGAGAATACAATCTTACCTGTCAATGATGACCGAAACATTAAAAAAAGAAATGGAAGTCGGCACCATTAGGACCATACCCATTGAACAGATCATCGCTATCTTTTTCAGCATGGTTTTTACTCCGTATCTGCTGAACCCCTTGGTCAACGAATTCTTTGATAGAAATGAAAAAAATAAAAAGACTTTTTTTGATGCACAAAAAGAAAATGCCAAAAGGTTATTTTCGGATTTTTTAAAGCCTGATCAACCATAAAAATCTTCCAGCAACAAATATGAATTCAATCATCAATATAGGTTTAGACGCCGGATCCACCACTGTAAAAGTTGCCGCTTTAGATTCGGAGGGTAAACTCCTTTTCAAGGATTATCGCAGACACCACGCAAACATTTCCTGTGTCCTGGCCGAAATATTCACCTTCATTCAGGAAAAAATCGGAGACACGAAAGTCCGGCTGACCCTCACCGGATCCGCCGGAATGGGAATAGCAGAACGATGCAAGCTGCCGTTCATCCAGGAAGTCGTTTCTTCTTGCGGGTACATTGCCAGTGAACATCCGGAAATAAAGACCCTGGTCGATATCGGTGGAGAGGATGCCAAAATGATCTTTTTTTGCAAAAAAAAGACCCCTGATATCCGAATGAACGGCAATTGCGCCGGAGGGACAGGTTCCTTCATAGACCAGATGGCAAACATTCTGAACGTTGATGTCAATGAACTCGGTGCTTTGGCGGAAAACGCCACCACCATCTACCCCATCGCATCACGTTGCGGGGTCTTTTCCAAAACAGATGTTCAGAACCTGTTGAGTCGCAACGTCAATAAAGAAGACATCGCCGCTTCTGTTTTTCATGCAGTCAGTATGCAGGTACTCACCTCCCTCTCGCGAGGTTACGATATTTTACCGAAAATTTTCCTTTGCGGGGGGCCTTTCCATTTCATACCCGCCCTCAGAAAAGCCTTTCAGGAAGAGTTAAAAGCCGGTGACAGCGATATTGTCGTATCGGAAAATTCGGAAATCATACCTGCCTGGGGTGCAGCCATCAACGCATCCAAACTGACGGAAACAAAAACGCTGGCCGAATACATCCGGATTTTCGAGGAAGCAAACCACCAAACGCCTGATACCAGTAAAAGATTGAAAGCCTTGTTTGCCAATGATGCTGAATTCAATGCCTTTAACGAATCAAAAAGCAATTACCATCTCAAACAAACCACCTTCGAAGAACTATCCTCAGACGAATGTTACATCGGCATAGACAGCGGATCGACCACCACCAAGATCGTAGCAGTGGACACCGAAGGCCGCCTCTTTTATCACTTTTACGAAAAGAACAAAGGACTTTCCCTCGAAACCGTAGACAAAGGACTGGCTGAATTCAATCAAAAAGCGATAGAGGCAGGAAAGAACTTGAAAGTGGCAGGAAGCTGTGTCACCGGTTATGGGGAAGACTTGCTGAAAAAAGCATTCAACATGGAAAACGGGGTGGTTGAAACCATCGCACACTATACCGCAGCCTGCCATTTTGAGCCGAGGGTTTCCTTTATCCTCGATATCGGAGGCCAGGACATGAAAGCCGCCTTTATCGAAGGCGGCACTATCAAACGCCTCGAAATCAACGAAGCCTGTTCTTCGGGTTGCGGATCGTTCATTGAAACCTTTGCACAAAGCCTGGGTTACAAAGTGGCCGACTTTTCCAAAGTGGCAGGCAGCTCCAAATATCCCTGCGATCTGGGGACCCGCTGCACCGTTTTTATGAACTCAAAAGTCAAGCAATTCCTGCGTGAAGGAGCCTCGGTGGCAGACATATCGGCAGGATTGGGCTACTCCGTCATCAAGAATTGCCTGAACAAGGTGTTGAAGATCAAGGATTTTTCCGAGATGGGCGACTTTATTATGGTTCAAGGCGGAACATTCAGAAATCAGGCCCTGATCCGTGCTTTCGAAATCGAGACGGGAAAGTCCGTGATTGTCACCGATTTACCGGAATTGATGGGTGCTTACGGAGCAGCACTCTTTGCACAGAAAAAAAAACGTCAGAAATCCGTTCCACTCAGTGAATTTGTCAAGGTTGAAAAATATACAGGCAATAAGACGCAGTGCAAAGGCTGTGAAAACCAATGCGCCGTCACCTGTTTTACCTTTGACAACGGCAACAAATATTTTGCAGGCAACAAGTGCGAAAAGATGGTCAGTAACCTGGGCAGCCAAAATGATTCCGGGGTCAACCTCTACACAGAAAAATACAGACTGTTGATGGACAGGAAGGCTCCCCAAAAAGAAGGGGCCATCACCATCGGAATTCCCCGTGCACTGGGTATATACGAAGACTACCCATTTTGGCACACCTTGTTTACCGGCTGCGGTTTCAATGTACAGCTTTCCGACAAATCGACCATGAAACTGTACGAGACCGGCATCAAGACGGTCATGGCTGACAACATCTGTTTCCCTGCTAAAATCACCAACGGACATATTTTAAACCTGATTGAAAAAAAGGTGGATCGCATTTTCCTGCCTTTTGTGGTTTACGAGAGTAAGGAAGACAAGAATACCCCCAACAGTTATAACTGTCCCATCGTTACCGGATATTCGGAAGTGATTCGCAGTGCCATCGATCCGGCCGGGAAACACGGCATTCCACTTGATGCGCCGACTTTCACCTTTAAGAATGAAAAGCTCAAGAAAAAAGCATGTGTGGAATACATTCTGTCACTACCGGGTAGTATAGAAAAAAAAGACATAGAAAAAGCATACCAAAAAGCCATTGAAGAGCAAAAAACCTATCAGGAAAGGCTTACCATACGTTGCAAGGAAGTACTGAAAAACGCCAAAGAGCACAAGCGTTTGGTCGTTCTACTGGCAGGGCGTCCCTACCATTCCGATCCGTTGATACAACATAAGCTTGCACAGGTCATTGCTGATTTCGGTACAGATGTTATCACGGAAGATGTGATACGTTGTGACGAGAACAACTCAGACAAGATACAAAGCATCATGCAATGGGCTTATACCAACCGTATCCTTAAAGCAGCGAACTGGGCGGCAAACGCCGATGAAAACATCCATTACATCGAACTGACCTCCTTCGGTTGCGGTCCTGACTCTTTTATCATTGATGAAGTGTCGGACATTCTTCGTCGCGGAGGCAAGAATGCCACTTTCCTGAAAATCGACGACATCAACAACATCGGTTCCATGCGTCTGCGTATCCGTTCCTTGATTGAAAGCCTGCGTTACAAATCTGTTGTGGAAAAAGTGATCGACACCAAAGCCATTCAAACCAAACCATTCACCACCGAAGACCGGAAGCGAACCATCCTGATGCCCTGGTTTGGCGACTTTTATTCCCCATTGTTGCCGGCGGTCTTCAAGTTGTGCGGATACGACGCCATCAACCTTGCCCCCAGTGACCGGCAATCGGTAGAATATGGCCTGAAATATTCCAACAACGAAATATGCTATCCTGCCACCTTGATTGTCGGAGACTTCATGAAAGCACTCGATAGCGGAAAATACGATCCGGACAAAATTGCTTTGGCCATCTCGCAGACCGGAGGTCAGTGTCGCGCAACCAACTACGCAGCGTTGCTGAAAAAAGCCCTTACGACAGCCGGTCTGGAAAAGATTCCAGTGATTACGATAGCCATGGGCGGCGGTGTCAATGAACAACCGGGTTTTAAAATTAACTGGAAGAAAATTTATAAAGTTGTCATATATGCGCTCATTTATACGGACTTTCTCTCCCAAATGTATTACTCGACTGCACCCAGAGAAAAAGTGAAAGGTGAAGCCAAACGCATCAAGGATAAGATGCTTCAATTGGGCATAAAAGCGGCGGAGGCCAATGACGCAAAACGTTTTTTGGATTTGGCATCCATAGCTTGCAAACGTTTCACAGAAGCTGTGGAAATCAAGAATATACCGCAAATCGGTATTGTCGGAGAAATCTATGTCAAGTACAACCGTTTCGGGCACAAAAATGTGGTCAACTGGTTGGTAAATCAAGGCGTGGAAACCGTCCTACCACCCATCACCGATTTCTTTACCTCCACTTTTGTGAACCAGACCGTCCGTGAGTCCGGAAATGTTGACAGACGTCGCGTTCCAAAACCCATTTACGACTTTGCAGAGCACTATATCTATAGGGTGGTACATCTGATAGAAGACCGTGTGAAGAGTTTCCCGTATTTCAGACCTTTTGTAACACCTGAAAAGATGGCGGATTCCGCTTCAAAAATCATCAATCTGAACGCTCAGTTCGGAGAAGGCTGGGGTATTCCGGGTGACTACGCCCACTTTGCCGAAAACGGCATCAACCGAGTGGTGAGCCTGCAACCTTTCGGCTGCATTGCCAACCAAGTCATTTCCAAGGGAATCGAAAAACGAGTCCGGGAAATTTACCCGAACCTGAACTTGTTGTTTCTCGACTTTGACAGCGGTATGAGCGAGGCCAACATCATGAACAGGTTGCACTTCATGATTGAAAATGCCATCTGATTCTGCAAAAAAAGGCATCGTCAAATGCGGCGGAAAAAAATCTCTTTTGCGGGAATTACCGAATATGTGAATGATGAAAAACGAATATAGGTCAATCTCTTCCAAAAAAAATTATCTTTGCTAAAAAACGTGCGACAAGTAAGTCGTACAAGTAAATGTTCGATAAAACAATCGAACCTATTGTTCCGTCAATAGTAGCCTACGGAGGCGTGCGTGACTGGTAACGGTCTGGTGCGGAGCCCTTCGGACGACGACGTCCGCTGATAAAAGGAAGAATGAGCCGCGAGGCAACTTCAACAACCGCCAATATCCTGCGGTTCGGATGGCAAGGCTGACCGATATGGACAACAGATGTGAACCGTTGCACCATCGTAACAAAGAAAAGGCTTATGGATATTGACAAGCCTTGACCAAAAAAAGGTAAGCAGACAGGATAACCCACTGTTTTTTTGGGTTACACGGATGCAGTTCTGCCGGTGGATGGACGGGTTCTAAGTCGGTCGTGAGTTGCTTGTACGAAACTTGGTAAGCCTGTATATCTCCTGTTCTCCTTTTTTTTGAGGGGAAACAGGTAAGCAAACCGTAAGGGATGCAGAATGAGATGCAGGTAAAGGATTGTGGAGAAAGCGAATGCTTCTTTGTAATGAGGAAGATAGAGGTTCCAAAGGTCACCTCACGTGAAAACGGGCAGACTTCCACAGGGTAATTCTTTGCTAAAGGAAGGTAGAACTTTTTCAGAATGAAGAAACGGCAAATGGACGGAGTGAAAACGAAGTGTGCATCTTCAGCAAAAAACGGGAACGGTTGGAACAGCATAGACTGGAACAAAAGTGAGCGTAAAGTACGAAAGCTACAAGTCCGCATAGCAAAGGCTCAGAAAGAAAAGAGATACAACAAGGTGAAAGCCTTGCAACATCTCCTTGTCACCTCCTTTCAGGCCAAAGCGTTGGCCGTAAAACGGGTGACATCCAATAAGGGAAAACGAACATCGGGGGTAGACAACGTAAAATGGACTACCCCTACAGACAAGCTGGACGCAATTCGTTCTTTGAAACGACGAGGTTACCATCCCCGTCCCCTGAAAAGAGTGTATATAGCCAAGAGCAACGGGAAGAAACGGCCGTTAGGCATACCAACCATGAAAGACAGAGCCATGCAAGCTCTCTACTTGATGGCATTGGAGCCTGTGACGGAAACAGTGGCGGACGGCAATTCTTACGGATTCCGTAAATACCGCCGTACTGCCGATGCGATAGATGCCTTACACAGATGGCTAAGCAGAGATTGTTCCCCCGGGTGGATACTGGAGGGGGACATCAAAGGATGCTTCGACCACATCAGCCATGACTGGCTTCTCAGTAACGTACGAACTGACAAGACCGTGCTGGGCAAGTGGCTCAAATGTGGAGTGGTATTCAACAAGCTGCTTACTCCCACCGTGGAGGGCACCCCGCAAGGCGGTATCATCTCTCCAACCCTTGCCAATGCAACTCTTGACGGGATGGAGAAACTGCTGGAAGAGAACTATGCCGCAAGGTATAAAGACGGGAAGCTATACTATCCCAAAGTGCACCTGGTACGTTACGCCGATGACTTCTGTGTCACAGCGGATCAACGGGAAACACTGGAAGATATCAAAGTGTTGCTGACTGAATTCCTTGCAAAAAGGAGATTGACATTGTCAGAAGAAAAGATGAAGATAACACATGTGAGAGATGGTTTTGACTTTTTAGGCTTCAACGTCCGGAAGTACAACGGTACGTTATTGATAAAGCCCTCTAAGAAAAGTCAGAAACGCTTCACTGAAAAGCTGCACGACATTGTATTTGGTCACAAGTCGGTGTCCCAGCAGGCTTTGATAGAAAGACTCAACCCCGTACTGCGAGGATGGGGAAATTACTACAAGCACGTAGTGTCAAAGCAAGTGTTCAGCAAAGCAGACCACATCCTGACGTTACAGTTAAAGAGATGGTCATATAGAAGGCATACCAACAAGTCGAGGAAATGGATAAAGGACAAATACTTTATCAAGACAGGTTCAAGGAATTGGACGTTCGGGATCAAGTGTGAGGCTTGTGATAAAAAGCGTACCTTTGCACTGATGAAACTGGCAGACATCCCTATTGAACGGTACATCAAGGTAAAGAATGATGCCAATCCGTTTGACACGACCTGGGATACCTACTTTGAAAGGCGAAATACAAAACGCCTACGAGTTCGCTCCGCTTAGGCGGATACTTTATCGGATGGCGCATGAATAATGCGATCGAGCCGATTTGATTTTATGAGAATTAAATTTAGAATTATCGGAGCTGTATGCGGTGAAAGTCGCACGTACAGTTCTTAATGGGGAAGGCGGCGGTAACGCCGCTGACCTACATAACAATTTATAGTATGTTACGGAAGTTCCTATTTTTGTTTGCTGCCCTTATCTTGTTCAGCAATATTTCTTATTGCCAGAACATTGATATAAAAGTTCTTCGCGAAATAAATCTAAACCGAAACCAATCACTTGACGGTACATTTAAAGCCATTAGCAACTCGGTTGTGCCCCTTGTTGTCGGAATGCCGGTAGGGATGTTTGGAGTCGGTCTGATTAAGGGAGATTCAACCTTGGTACGAAATGCTGTGGAATTAGGTGTTTCCGTTGTCTCTTCGACGATAGTGAATACAATCATAAAGAAAACGGTGAAACGCACAAGACCTTATATAACTTATCCTGATTTAGAAGAACTGACCACTGAAGGAAGTTATTCTTTTCCTTCAAATCATACTTCCGGTGCTTTTTCTCTGGCAACTTCACTCAGTCTTGAATACCCCAAATGGTATGTCATTGTACCTTCTTATACCTGGGCATCCGCTGTTGCTTACTCGCGAATGGATTTGGGCGTCCATTACCCTTCGGATGTCCTGATGGGAGCAGTTGTTGGTGCCGGAAGTGCTTATCTGTGCCATTATATCAATAAGAAAATATTTAAGAAAAAGATGTCAAAGCCAATGTATATTAACTAAAAGTATTTCAATACTTTATACCAGTTTCTTCTTTCCATATTAGGAATATATGGAGAAAACGGATCAAATTGAAAAGTTGTGGAGTAATCTGAAAAGTATGATCCTTTAAGATTAGCTGGAATCAATTGTAATGAGTATCGTTTTTCCCTTTCTGATGATGGGCATCGCTCCCTTTCGTGCAGCGGCATGGCTGACGCCGACTTCGACGGACAGGTGCAGTGGACACGAAGAGTCCGGCGATATTTTTTGTGACGGCTCTTGAGACTAACAAAAAATGCCGGAGTCGAGTGGACACAAACCTGGACTAGTGGAGACGGAGGCTATGCCGCTGCACGAAAGGGAGCGATGATAGATTTCCGGCAGATTACAAATGTCATATTTTTGCTACTTCTCCACAATTTTTCCATTTGAGCCGAGAAAACGGCAGCTATAATTTTCAAAACAGTAACTCCCGCATATACCATATTCATGGTATGCGAAATGCCACATCCATAGGATTTCAAACACCCCGTATCTCCTATATTTTTGTATCAGAAAAAAAGTAATATATAAAAAATGGCAACAACTGAAAAATTGCGCTTTGAAACGCTTCAAGTACACGCAGGGCAAGTAGTAGATCAAACAACTCATTCCCGTGCATTACCTATTTACCAAACATCATCCTATGTGTTTGATGATGCACAAGACGGTGCAGACCTATTTAATTTACGCAAGTTTGGAAACATCTACACCAGACTACAAAATCCTACAACCGATGTTTTTGAAAAGCGCGTCGCAGCTTTGGAAGGCGGAGTAGCCGCTTTGGCCACTTCCTCCGGTCAATCTGCACAGTTCATTGCCCTGAACAATATTGTGCAAGTCGGTGACAACATTGTTTCAACCGCTCACCTCTATGGCGGCACTTATAACCAGTTCAAGAACCAATTCAAGCGTTTGGGCGTAGAAGCACGCTTCACAAAAGATGACAAACCAGAAGATTTTGAAGCTTTAATTGATGAAAACACCAAAGTCCTCTATCTGGAAACCATCGGAAATCCCGGACTCAATGTACCGGACTTCGATGCCATCGCCGCAGTTGCTCAAAAGCACGATATTCCATTGATCGTTGACAATACTTTCGGTGCAGGCGGTTATCTTTTCAGACCACTTGAACACGGAGCCGCCGTTGTCGTGGAATCCGCCACCAAATGGATCGGCGGTCACGGAACTTCATTGGGTGGAATTATCGTTGACGGCGGAAACTTCAACTGGGGTAACGGCAAGTTCCTTTCTTTCACAGAACCATCAGAAAGTTACCACGGACTGGTTTTTGCAGACACTTTCGGCATAGGAAGTCCTTTCGGAAACATCGCCTTCAGCATCCGTGCCCGTGTAGAAGGTCTTCGTGACTGGGGTAACACCATCAGCCCATTCAACTCTTTCCTGCTGGTTCAGGGCCTGGAATCCCTTTCTCTGAGAATGGAACGCCACGTACAAAACACGCAAGCCCTTGCTGAATGGCTTGAGCAGCACCCCAAAGTGGAATATGTAAACTACCCGGGTCTGAAGAGCAGCCCTTACTACCATCTCGCAAAAAAATACTTTCATAGAGGTGCAGGGGGCGTGCTGACCTTCAAAATCAAAGGTGACCCCAAGAAGGCAGACGCAGTGATCGGCAACGTCAGGTTATTCAGCCATCTGGCAAACATCGGTGATGCAAAATCACTGATTATACATCCTGCATCCACGACACACTCCCAACTTTCAGAAGAAGATCTGATAGCTGCAGGTGCTGAACCGGGCTTGATCCGTCTTTCTGTCGGCATTGAAAACATCGAAGATATCAAAGCCGACCTGGAACAAGCTTTTTCTCATATTTAATGAGCGTGAGTTCGAAAGAAGGTTATTGTTCACCGCCACTACCGGAGTTGCCACCTCCGCTCTTGAGGTCTTCATTGGAAATACTGCGCTTGGCTTTTTTTACAGCGGATTTCAATTTTCCGAAATTATAACTTACACTGAATCGCAGGTTACGAACAGAGTTATATCCTTCAGAATAAAATACATACCCTTGTCCTTTGGTATTTGAGGAATAAGTCCTTTTTTCGCGAAATGGTTCTGAAATGGATAGGTTCAACGAAAGTTTCTGTTTAAGCAATTTTTGTGAAAGACCAAAACTGGTATAGGTATATCCCGAGAATTTTCCCTGCAAACCGATGTAGGGAGAAGAATATCCGGTATTTCCACTGATTGCTGCGTCTTTCCAAAGCGATTTGCGAAGGTTCAGCGAACCTCTGAATCCAAATCCGTCATTGGACATGTTAAAACCATTATTGGCAGCCATTCTTGTGTAACTTACGTTTGTGTTTGCACTGACACTGAACTTGACGCCCAAACGATAAGAAAAGTAATTATTCCAGTAGTAAGACTGATTCATTCCTATATTTTTATAAGTCGAAGAGGTAACGCCCCGCTCATCCATGGTCGAAACAAGCTCAATGGAATTGTTGTTGATAGATGCACCTAAAGAGGCACTCAGACTGATCTTTTGGTTGAACAGACTGTATCCTGCTTCAAAAGAATGCGCAATTTCCGAAACCAAGTCCGGATTACCAAATTTGATGCTTAAAGGATTGGAGTTGTCCACGTATGGATTCAAATACCATATTCCGGGTCTATATAAACGTTGTGTATAGGATAATTTCAAAATCTGCCCTTGTTTAAGCTGATAGGCAAAATTGATGTATGGTACGATATTGAACAATCGGTTAGAAAAACGCACGACACTATCCGACGTTGAAACACAATCATTCCAGGTTGCTTCAAGACGCAAGCCGGACTTGGCCGTCAATTTCTTTAATTTAAAGACATAACCCGCATAAGCACCAATGATGTATTGATTATAGTCCAGATCATTGCTGAAGTCGGTTCTTAGGGTATCATTCCGGTATTGATCGGAATTGCTGAAGTTATCCCGAAAAATAGCCTTAACTCCCAATTCCAGTTGATGCATTTTTGCTAATGGATCGTAATAATCAACCTGAATGGTATGTTCCTGAGTATTGCTCTTAGAATTGGATCTTTGGCGATACTCGGAATAATTGAAACATCCATCTATCCTGTTATCGTTATCCGAAGTGTTGGGGTTTGATTCCAGTTTATAAGAGATGGTAAAAGTTTTGTCTGGTTTTTTGAAAGTCTTTTGATAATCGATATTACCGGATAAAGAACCGTAAGCATTCTCTCCAAAATAATGATTTACAAATCTTCTGGAAAGATTGCCATTGTTGTCCTTGATGACAGATGTACTCAAAACATCACTCTGATAATTCTGCGAATATCCCCAAAAGGACATGCTGATTAGGTTGAAAGTGTCGATGTCATAGCTGACTTCACTCTCATAGCCATTTGCATATCCATGGTAGGTGTTGATATAATCACTGCGGCTGCTACGATAAACCGTACTATTTGAATTTTCATTGGTGCTGAATCCTCCGGATGTCGGTCTTTTAAGTTGGCTGCCAAAATAATGGGCTGAAAATCCGAATTTATTGATTTTTGTCGCAAAAGACAGACTTCCCTTCATTTCACCACGAGAATTAAAGCCACCGATGACGCTTCCATTATAGCCGTTGTTTGTATTTTTCAGGGTAATAATATTGATGATACCTCCGACGCCTTCAGCCTCATATTTGGAGGACGGATTGGTGATGACCTCAATATCTTTGATGGTATTGGCAGGCATACTTTTGATGACGTCCTTGAAGTGGTTTGACATCATGGATGAACTCTTGCCATTGACCAATACCTTATAATTGGATTGTCCGTTGAGGGTGACATTATCATCGCCATCGACACTCAGCAAGGGCACCTTACGCAGCATCTCCAAACCGTTGCTGGTTTTAGCGTCAGGGTCGGACTCGATGCTGTAGGTTATTTTATCCGGATCTATTTTGACCAAAGGTTTTTGACCGACGACTGAAACCTCCTTGATAGCAATGCCTTTTTCCAGCCGAATGGCTCCGAGATTTGTATTCGGCTCAGTAACGGTAAAGGATAATTTCGATTCGGTATAACCGAAAGCTGTTAAAAGAAGCGTATATTTTCCTACGTTATCGACAGAAATCGTAAACTTTCCTGAAGCATCACTACTCATTTTCTTGATGACTTTTGATTTCTGATCTTGTACGATGGCTGTTGCATATGGAATTCCTTTTCCATCTTTTATTTCAACAGCTTGTCCAGTAATCAGATATTTTTGAACGACCATTTCAGCTTTCAGATTAGAAAAGAAAAGAGATAAAATAAATAATAGGATAATTTTTCTCATTTTTATAGCTCTATGAGTTTAACAATTGTTTAATAAATTAAGATATTATTGGCTGTAAAAGCATAATTTAATACAATTCTTAAGGCCTATTAATTGTTAATAAATTATTTATGATTAATTTTATATAACCTTTGTCGCCATTTCATTTCTTTATGCCAGTGTTTTTCCACCTCAATGAGAATGATACACCAATAACATCCGGTGTGATTTCCGACATTTAGGAACTCAACTGATTGAAAGCGTTTTATACTTAGTCTGAGCAGAAAGGATTTTTGTGACAAAAAAATTAATCTATTTTGAGACTCTGTTCGGTGTGAAAATGAAACTGATTAACGCGAATTCTACTTTTCAGAAGTAAATTGTGGGTTATTTTTTTGTGGAACAGCAATTAAAAGCGAACAGCATTCAAAATTATTGTAATTTTGCCGGACAAATCATAAAAAAACAAACCATCATGATAGACCTTCTTTCTAAACATCAACAAATACAAGATCAGTTCACTTCTTTTCTGAGCGAATTGATTGATTGGGTCTTAACCAGCGGGATAAAAATTATTTTCATTGTCCTTGCAGCCTATATATTAAAGGTGATAGCCAAACGATTCATACAAAGGGTTGTAAAAGCGGCAGTGGCTTCAGACAGACTGATTACGGAAGATGCAGAACTGAAGCGGATGCAAACCCTGGTTCATATTTTTTCCTATACCATCAATACCATCATTGTGATCGTAGCCGGCATGATGATCATAGAAGAATTCGGCGTAAAAATCACGGCAATTCTGGCCACAGCCGGTATTGCCGGTGTAGCCATCGGTTTTGGTGCACAATATCTGGTCAAGGACATCATCACCGGAATTTTCATCATCTTTGAAAACCAATACCGTATCGGAGATGTTATCGAAATCGGCACCATCAGCGGAACTGTTGAAGAGATCAGCCTGCGCGTAACCACCCTCAGAGATATCAACGGGACCGTCCACTACATACCGCACGGAGAAATCAAAATCGTTTCAAACCTTACCAGACTCTATTCAAGAATTAACCTGAATGTAGGTATTGCCTATGAAGCCGATTTGAATCATGTCATTGAGGTTGTCAATAGAATAGGCCGGGAAATGGCCAATGATCCTGCATGGAAAGAATCCATCAGTGAAGCCCCCAAATTTCTGAGGGTTGATTCCCTGGACGAGTCCTCAGTCAGCATCAAGATTGTCGGTGTGACAAAGCCTCAGGAGCAATGGAGTGTTGCCGGTGAGTTGCGTAAACGCATCAAGGAAACCTTTGAGAAAGAAGGCATTGAGATTCCGTATCCACAAACAGTCGTACACCACATCACAAATAACACTGAAAATCAGACGGATAACAGTGAATCTTCCATCTATATTTCACAACAAAAACATGAGTGATATTTCTTTTGAATTTTGCGATTTCCAAAATCCGCAGCATGTTGAAGCCTACACCGGTCTGCTTAATCATTACATGAGCGATCCCATGGGTGATTTTCCGCTACACGACAAGAACCTACAGCAACTTTTGGTGGAGCGTTTGTCAAAACATCCGACTGCATTTGTGCTTTTCATTCTGTGTGACGGAAAATTTGTCGGTTTCAGTACCTGTTTCGTGAATTTCTCCACTTTTAAAATTAAACCTTTTCTCTACATCCACGACCTATGCATCCATCAGAAATTCCGTGGAAAAGAGTTGGGTAGAAAACTCATGGAAAAACTGGTTTCTATCGCTAAAGAACGGAATTATTGCAAAATATCGCTCGAGGTACGGTCAGACAACACTTCAGCCAAAGAGCTGTATCATAAACTTGGCTTTGGAGAATGTGAACCAAAAATGCACTACTGGGAGAAAATCCTGTAGATTTACTCTCCGTACTTTTCCTCCTTATCAATAATATATTCCGGCCTGTCCTTCACCTCATCAAAAATGATACCGATATACTGACCCAAAACTCCAACTGTGAGCAATTGTACACCACCGAAGAAAATGATCAAAAGGATGATCGAGCTCCAGCCTGTGGCCGCATTTGAGAAACCCAATATTTTGCCCATCAGTATCCAGATACCATAGACAAGACCGATCATTACGGCGAAAAATCCCAGTCCGATGGCTATTTTCAGAGGCTTTTTTGAGAAGTAGAGCATGGCAGTCCCGGCAAAATGAATCATTTTTCGGAAAGGATATTTGGTTTCACCGGCAAAACGAGCGTCCCGATGGTAATAAAAAGGAACTTGCTTAAAACCAACCCAGCTGATAATACCGCGAATGTATTTCCCTTTTTCACGGAAACGATCGAATTCATTCATCACTTTCCGGTCAATGAGACGAAAATCTCCGGTATCCAAAGGAAATTGAACTTCAGAAAGGCTGTTTAACGACCGGTAAAACAATTTGGAAGTCAATCGTTTCAAAAGGCTTTCGCCATCCCGTTTTTTTCGGACACAGTACACAACGTTGGCATTTTCCTTTCTTTGTGTTTCCAACAAATCAGGAATCAATTCGGGAGGATCCTGCAGGTCAGCATCCATAATGACAGCCAGATCACCGGTACAGTGATGGATCCCTGCCGTTACAGCAGGTTGATGTCCAAAATTTCTGGAAAAATGCAAAACAGTGACCCGATAATCATTTTTCGCGATGGCAGAAAGCAATTCACCCGTTTTGTCCGTACTTCCATCGTTGATGAAGATGAGTTCAGGTGTGACATCGGTCAATCCATCCATCACCTTCTTAAAACGGACATAAGAAGTCTCTATGACATCAACTTCATTGAAACAAGGAACAATCAGACTAAGTGTTTGCATATCCTAAAGTTATTGAGGAATTCTTTTCTTACGAAAGGTCAGCTTCTTATTTAAAAAATACTGTGTCACGGCAACAACCAGAACAGATATCATCTTGGCCACCATACTGTCCATGCTGAGACCGTCTATCATCAATGCCAGCATACCGGAACTCACGGCCATTCCAACCAAGGCTATCAGATAGAAAGAGGCAAAACGTCTCAAAAGCCTGTCTTTCACCTTAAAGGTTATGAAACTGTTCATGATAAAATTGTGAACCACCGCCAATGATGAACTGATAATATTGGAAACAACGTAATTCACGCCCAACATTTTATGTAGCAGATAGAAAATGCCCATATCGACAACCAGGCCAAAGACACCTACTATTCCATATTTCAGGAAGCTAGATTTTAATAATCTTGCAAAGAAGGATACCATCATTCAATTCATTATTAGGTTTCCTGGTTTGTCTCAATACAACAAAACCATATTTACCCAGATATTTCCTACGTACACTGGAAAAACTCTTTTTTCCGATGATCAGATATCCATCTGAGGGCAATTCCTTCTCGAAATTCCTGAATTCATTATTCAGATAAAAATTCAAACCATAAATATTTCTATAATATCGTAAATCATTCATGACATAACTATTGCCCTTGAGATCATAAGACGAAGAAAACTCATCAGCCACCTTCCGAAGGGTATAACCGTTTTTAAAGACAGGGTAGGCGGAGCCTTCCAAAAAAATCTGCGTACTGATAAAAAGCGTAAATATGCCAAAGATAAGCGTCCTGACATTTTTCGAGCGCATCCAACCCGTAAACAAGACTAGAACGACTAATAAAAACAACCATAATAAAATGCCGGACCAGCCCGGATGCATAAAATATTGGGCAAACAAGCCAACATCATAGAGCGTTTTATTATCCGTCATGAACGGTGTGGCAAAATCTGACAGATTGAAGAAATGGAAAATTGCAGTTAACGACAGCAGCATGGCTACCATGGTCAATACGATGGAGCCTAAAACCTTAAAAATGGAAGGCTTATTTTTTTCTGCCCAAAGGAAGACCTTTGCCAGTAAATAGGAGGCAAAAGGATAAACGGGCATGATATAAACACTACGTTTCGAGGATGGAATGGCATAAAAAACGATAAAAATAACCACCACCAAGATACTGTATAAGGTAATCTTATCCATGGATGCAAAACGCTGGAAACAGATTGAGCCGGAGCTTTTCACTTTTCCCCACCATTTTTTGTAACTAAAAGTGCAGGCGGCAAAGACCAAAGCCAAAGACCAAGGCAGAAATCCGGCCAGAATAGCCGGAATATAATACCAGAAGGGGCCTTCATGTCCCAAATCATAATTGATACCCAGAACATCACTGTTCATTCCCAAAAAACGTCCGATATTTTCAGCGTAAACAATAGTCAGAAAATGGTTTCCATCCTGCTTGTAAGCCATTGCGTACCAACCAAAAAGGATCACAAAAGCAGGCAAAACCACCATCAAATTTTTCCAAAGAACCTTCCAAAAGGGATATTTAATGATGAGCAAATAAACACCAAAAACAATACAGGGCAAAACAATTCCAACAGGTCCCTTCACCAGACTGGCACAACCAAGAAAGATCAAAAGCAGTATCGGAAAGCCCTTCAGTCCCTTCTCCTCCCACTTGAACATTTCTATCAAAGCCATGGACATAAAGAAAGCAAGCGTCATGTCTACCCTACATTCCAAACCATTCCGATGCATCTCAAAGCCAGTCAGCAAAATCAAGGCTGTAAGTACAGCCTCCACTTTTGATTTTCGGCGAATTAAAAAAATCAATGTAAAAACAGTCATGCCAATCAAACCCAACGCAGAAGGGAGACGGGATGTCGCTTCACTGACTTTTCCCGCAATCAGGGAAAAGCCCGCAATCATCCAATGCATCAGAGGAGGTTTGTATCCTATTTCATCTGCATATCCGACAGGCAAAACCCAGTGTCCGTCCTGAATCATGGAAATAGCCAAAGAGGCTTCCCTCGGTTCTCCTTTGGTATAAAAATCACCGATGCCTATATAGGGTAAAGTAAGAAGCATACTTGCCAGAAGAATGCAAACAACAGGCTTTTGCAAATAAATAGATTGGATATCCTTCAATAAATTTCTCATCAATGTTTTGTTTGCAGGGCAAAGATAGTATGATTGTCAAAGAAACAAAATATCCTCATTAACACCTCAAAATTCTCGTTAAAAAGCAAAATCATGCAAAAATTATTTTTCAGTCAAAGCCTGATAAATCAGTGAAGCCGTATGAACAGCAGCCCCGGGTTTACCCAACTTTTTCCGAACTTCCGCATAACCCTCAAGCATGGCTTTCCTTTCCGGAGTTTCTGACAACAGAGGCTCAAGAGCAGTAGTAAGCTGCATCTTGTTAAAAAGGGCACCCATCAGTTCCGGAACCACCAATCTGCCTGCAATCAAATTCACCAGCGATATGTAAGGTACATGCATGAATCGTTTGAAAATTTTATTCGGTAAACTGCCACCATGGACAGCGTAACAAACCACTTGCGGCGTAGAAATCAGACCTGTTTCCAAAGTTGCTGTACCGGAAGTGACCAGAGCTGTGTATGCCAGCTCCAGTATAGGATAGGTCTCTCCAAAAATTAATTTGGTTCCTACAGGTATTAAGGGGGTATAAAAGCTTTCTTCCAGACCCGGCGATCCGGCTACGACCATTTGAAATCTCGGATATTTTGACGCGACTTCAAGCATCAAAGGCAGATTGGCCTTCACTTCAGCTTTCCGACTACCGGGCAAAACGGCCAAAACGGGTCTTTCATCCAAACCGTACCGAGCAATGAAGGCCGATCGGTCAAAAGTTTCCGACCGGAATCTGGCGACACTGTCCACGCTGGGATTTCCAACATATTGAACCGGGAAATCATGCTTGGCAAAAAATTCCGTTTCAAAAGGCAGGATTACAAACATCTTGTCAATGTAACGTTTGAAAGACTTGATGCGATATTCTTTCCATGCCCAGATTTTGGGTGAAATATAGAAATAGACAGGCAATTCGGGTATATTTTCCTTGACATACCTGGCAATTTTCAGATTAAAACCGGCATAATCCACCAGAATGAGCACATCCGGTTTCCAACTGCGGATTTCTTCCCTGCACAAAGTCATATTCTTCAAGATGGTGCGGGCATGCAGTACAACGGCGATTATTCCCATAAAAGCCATATCGCGGTAATGCTTCACAGGTTGTCCGCCGATAGCCGCCATTTCGTCTCCTCCCAGAAAGCGAAATTCGGCTTTCGGATCCAGTACCAAAAGTTCACGCATCAGATTGGAGGCGTGTAAATCGCCGGAAGCCTCTCCCGCCACTAAAAAATACTTCATAAGATATCTTTATAAATTCCAGCCCTTCATCCTTTCCATAAACGAATAAGCCGTCATGTCGATATTGGAAGGCACTACAGAGATATAACCTTCTTTCATGGCAAACATATCGGTATCTTCTGCTTCAGGTTCATCATTGTGGAAATTACCGGTCAGCCAATAATAATTTCCTCCCTGCGGATGTTTCCGCTTGTCAAATTCCTCAACCCAACGGCCACGAGCCTGACGGCACAAACGGATACCTTTCAGTTCAGGTATTGCGGGTATATTCACATTCAAGCAATGACCTTCTGGCAAACCATTTTTCAAGACTGCCCTGGCAATTTTTTCCATATAAGCACGGGCAGGTTCAAAATCCGCATTGGATGAATGGTCATCCAATGAAAAACCCACTGCAGGAATCCCATTCATACACGCTTCCATCACTGCACCCAATGTCCCGGAATAGTGAATGGCCACAGAAGAATTGGTTCCATGATTAATGCCTGAAAACGCTGCGTCCGGTTTTCTTTCGGTAAAAACCTGATCCAAAGCAAGCTTGACACAGTCAACAGGTGTCCCTGTACTTTTATAAACTGTAAGACCTTCTTCCTTGGATACTAAGTTCAGCAGCAACGGTGTCTTGACAGTAATAGCCGCAGACATTCCGGATTGCCCGATATTGGGTGCCACCACCACCAAATCTCCAAGGGGACGCAGAATATCAATCAGAAACAAGATTCCGGGAGCCATGTAACCATCATCATTGGATAGCAAAATCAAAGGTCTTTTTTTCATATTTAAAACAAATCTATTACCTGCAAAGGTACATATTATTCGAGAAAAATCCTTATTTCAGAAGTTTGAGTAAAGAGGGTTTTTGTTGATTTCGAATCATTTATTAACAAAGAATAAGATTATCTGTTGACAACCTGAAGGTCTCAGCCTGCACCCTATCCATTTTTTTCCCTATCTTTGCCTGTCGAAATTATGCGAATGCTATTAAAATAGCCTGTTATCAAGTTATCTTTCACAGATAAAAAACTATATGGGAAAAATCATCGCTTTAGCCAATCAAAAAGGAGGCGTCGGTAAAACAACGACGACCATCAATTTGGCAGCATCTCTGGCAGCACAGGAAAAAAAAGTTTTGGTTGTTGACGCTGACCCTCAGGCCAATGCATCTTCCGGTCTGGGTGTTGATATTAAGATTTTGGATTCAACCATCTATGAATGTCTGATCAACAATATCGACCCTCAGAACGCCATACTTAAGACAGAAATGGATGGATTGTTCATTTTGCCATCTCACATTGATCTGGTCGGAGCAGAACTTGAAATGATCAGCATCCCTGATCGAGAAAAGATTCTGACCAAAGTCCTTGCCCCACTCAAAAACAAATATGACTATATCCTGATAGATTGTTCACCGTCACTGGGCTTGATCACCGTCAATTCCCTGACTGCGGCAGACTCCGTCATCATTCCGGTACAGTGCGAATATTTTGCACTTGAAGGTATCAGCAAATTATTGAACACCATCAAGATCATCAAGTCCAAACTCAATCCTGGTCTTGAAATCGAAGGTTTTCTGCTGACCATGTACGATTCTCGTTTGCGTCTTGCCAGACAAGTCAGCGAAGAGGTGAAACGTCATTTCCAGGATTTGGTCTTCAATACCATCATTCAACGAAATGTAAAACTGAGTGAGGCACCCAGCTATGGAACGCCGGTTTTGCTTTACGATGCAGATTCAAAAGGTTCTGTGGATTACATGCAACTTGCGCTCGAAATCATTCAGAGAAATAAAAAATAAATTACTATATTGCGACGGCGTCGGATATGCCGGACATGCAAAACGATTAGAGCTTTATGATTAAGAAAAATGCTTTGGGGAGAGGACTGGATGCTTTGATCAGTACGGAAGAAATTCGTACTGAAGGTTCTTCATCCATCAGCGAGGTGGAATTGTCAAAGATTTTTCCAAATCCCGATCAGCCACGCCGTGAGTTTGATATGGATGCCATGGAAGAACTTTGCACATCCATCAAAACCATCGGTGTCATTCAACCGGTTTCTTTAAGGCTGATGTCTGACGGAAATTATCAGATTATAGCTGGTGAGCGCAGGTTCAGAGCAGCAAAAATGGCTGGTCTAACACAGATTCCAGCCTATATCAAGACAGCCGAAGACGATTCGGTCATGGAAATGGCGTTGATTGAGAACATTCAGCGTGAAGACTTGAATTCCATTGAAATAGCCTTGGCTTTCCAGAAACTTCAGGAAATTTACAACCTGACTCAGGAAAAGCTCAGTGAAAGACTTGGCAAAAAGCGGACAACCATTGCCAATTACTTACGCTTACTGAAGCTCCCTGCCGAAATACAGATTGGTCTTCAGAATCGTAAAATCGACATGGGACATGCCAGAGCATTGGTCAACATTGAAGACCCGACTGTCCAGCTGGCCATTTACGAAGAAGCTATTCAAAATGGTTATTCCGTCCGTATGATTGAAGAAATAGTCAGGGCAGTTTCCGAAGATCAGCATTCGGATAAAACAAAGAAAAGCAAAAAAGTAGCCCATAAGACACCTGAAGAATATAAAGCTTTGCAAAAGGTACTCTCTGAACAATTGAAAACAAAGGTTCGTTTTTCAATGAACGAGACTGGTAAGGGATTCATTACCATTACTTTCAAGTCAGAAAGTCAACTGGAGCTTCTATTGGCTTCTTTCGATAAAATGTTACGCTAAAAGATTGAAAAAAATCATTCGTACATATTGTCTTTTGGTAAGTATACTTTTTGCATCTTGTCTCTTTCCGGAAACCGGGGCAAACAGTGTATATGCAGGAGTAACCGATTCTATCAAGGATATGAAATCTCCTGGCACATTGGTTAATAAACTTTCAGATACAATAACAAGCTTATCAGCGGATACAGCTTCTGTAAAAATATACAAACCAGACCCTCAGAAAGCCATTTGGTATTCGGCTCTATGCCCTGGTTTGGGACAACTTTACAACCGTCGTTACTGGAAACTACCCATTGTAGGAGCCGGAGTGGTAGGTATCGCTTACGCCATTGGCTGGAACGGGAAATATTATACCGCCTACACAAATGCCTACAGGGATATAGCAGATGACAATCCAAACACAAACAGTTATCTGGATCTTTTACCAAAAGGATATACGGATTACAATATTTCGCAACTGACGACCTTGATAAAAAACCGCCAGCAGATATACAGGCGGTACCGCGATTTAAGCATCATCGGTGCTGTCGGCGTTTATTTGATTTGCATGATTGACGCTTACGTTGACGCACAGCTCTACGACTTTGACATGAGTCCGGACCTGTCGTTCAGGCCTCAGTCTGTTTCCCCTGGTTTGGGGGGTACCAAAGGCTTTGAAGTCAGTTTGGCCTTTCAATTTTAAGAATAAAAACGTACAATATGAAAATAGAGATCCTACTTATAGCCGGACTGACCTTTTGTCTATCAGTATATTCAAATGACAGCATTCCACGGGCTGAAGATTATTTTAAAAACGAAAGTTCCAGTCAGGAAATCAGTGTTCCTGAAGATTTTGACAACAACCTGGACAGCTTGTTGCAAGAATGGCATATCAAAACATTTACAAATGTAGATCAGAATTGCGACTGTGATTCCATCAATCCGGAAGTCTCAGATGAAGTCATGAAGAAACGCCTTGCTGAAATGCCAACAATCATATCACTCCCATACAACAAAATCATCAGGCAATTCATCGATATGTACAGCGTGAAAAAGAGGAAACAGGTTTCTGTCATGTTGGGCATCAGCGATTATTATTTTCCCATCATTGAACAAGCTCTTGAAAAATATGATATGCCAAACGAACTCAAGTATATGGCTGTCATCGAGTCTGCTCTCAATCCAAATGCTGTATCCAGAGCCGGAGCAACCGGTATTTGGCAATTCATGTTTGGCACCGGTAAAGTTTACGGCTTGGAAATCAATAGTCTTGTTGACGAACGTCGTGACCCGATCAAAGAAACGGACGCCGCAGTTCGTTATATGAAAGACCTTTACGGAATTTTCGGAGACTGGCATCTCGCCATCGCCGCTTACAATTGCGGTCCGGGCAACGTCAACAAAGCCATCCGCCGCTCAGGAGGCAAGAAAGATTACTGGAATCTCTATTATTACCTTCCACGGGAAACCCGCGGTTATGTACCTTTGTTCATCGCCGCCAACTACATCATGACTTACAATAAAGAACACCTGATCTGTCCGGTCCGGACTAACTATCCTTTACACACCGATACCTTACTGTTGAACGGCAAGATGTATTTCGAGCAAATTTCAGCCGTCATCGGTATCCCAAAGGAAGAGCTCAAAATGCTCAACCCGCAGTACAGACGTGACATCATCCCTGCGACACAAGAGAAGCCATTACCACTTTGCATGCCTGCAAATTACACCCTTTCTTTCATCGACAATCAGGACAGTATTCAAAATTTTATGGCTGATTCGCTTTTTAACCAACTGACAGTAGAACCAGCTGTAAACGTTAAACCTGCTGCACCAAAATGCAAAATTTACAAAGTACGGAGAGGTGATACGCTTTCAAAAATAGCCAGTCACCATCATGTCACCGTGATAAAATTGAAAAGGTGGAACAACATTCGTTCTTCCAGAATTCAGCCGGGACAACGTTTGAAAATCTATTAATCCTGACAAAAAATGGAAGATTTATCAACTTTTAGTCAAGCGGAAAATGATATGATCAACGAGAAGTTTCAGGAACTTCTCCAGGATTATATGAATTCCAACCACCGACAAAAAGTCGAAATCATCACCAAAGCGTTCCATTTCGCAAACAATGCCCACAAAGGCATCAAGCGACGTTCAGGAGAGCCATACATTATGCACCCTATTGCCGTTGCAAAAATCTGTTGCACGGAAATCGGCCTTGGATCGACTTCCATCTGTTCCGCTCTTTTACATGATGTCGTAGAAGACACCGAATACACCATCGAAGACATCGAAAAAAACTTTGGATCGAAAATAGCTTCCATCGTTGACGGATTGACCAAAATATCCGGAGGGATATTCGGAGAACAAGCCTCGGAACAGGCTGAAAATTTCCGAAAACTGCTTCTCACCATGGCAGAAGACATCAGGGTCGTCTTAATCAAGATGGCAGACCGTCTGCATAACATGCGCACTCTGGGCGTCATGCTTCCAAGCAAGCAGTACAAAATATCCGGTGAAACCATGTACCTGTACGCACCACTGGCTAACAGACTTGGACTCAACCGTATCAAAACCGAGTTAGAAAACCTCAGTTTCAAATATGAACACCCGGACACTTATGCCGAACTTTCGAAAAAAATCGAAAACACAGCAGCTGCCCGAAATGAGTTATACGAAAAATTCACAGCCCCCGTCAAAGAAAAATTAGATGCGATGGGCCTGAATTACCGTCTGAAAGCCCGAACGAAATCCATTTATTCCATTTGGAATAAAATGCAGACCAAAGGACTTCCTTTCGAAGAGATATACGATATCCTGGCTGTGAGAATCATATTCAACACCGTTGCGAATGAACCTGAACCTACTGTATACGCTGAAGAAAAGAAAAAATGCTGGGATATTTATTCCGTCATCACCGACATCTATAAACACCATCCCGACCGCATTCGTGACTGGGTAAGCAGTCCTAAGGCCAACGGTTATCAGGCGTTGCATGTAACGGTTATGGGTCCGGACGGAGAATGGATTGAAGTTCAGATCAGAAGCACCCGTATGGACGAAATCGCAGAACGCGGTTTCGCTGCACACTGGAAATACAAAACCGGGGAAATCGAAGAAGAAACCGAACTCAACCGCTGGATTTACACCATCAAAGAAATTTTGGAAAATCCGGAACCCAACGCCATCGATTTTCTGGATACCATCAAGATGAATCTTTTTTCTTCGGAAATATTCGTTTTCACACCCAAAGGAGAAATCAAGACTATGGCGGCAGGATCCACCGCACTTGATTTTGCCTTTGAGCTCCATACGGAAATCGGATTCCATTGCATCGGTGCCAAGGTCAACCACAAATTAGTTCCTATGAGTCATGTACTCAAAAGTGGGGATCAAGTTGAAATCCTGACCTCAAAAAGCCAGACGCCCAAATACGAATGGCTCAATTATGTGACCACCGGACGCGCACAAACTCGTATTCGTGCCAAATTCCGAAAAGAAAACAAGACCTACATCAAAAAAGGTGAAAATACGCTGGTCCAGTTTTTCACTTCGCTTAGAATACCTGGTGACCCGATCAACATCGAGAAACTTCAGGAACATTTTGGCTGCGTAAGCAAGGACGATATGCTGATGAAAATTGGTATGGGTGAACTCAGCTTTGGAGAAGCAGAAACCCAATTATTCACTTCAACTACAGCCAAAGACGAGAATAAACTGATCAAATACTGGAAGTTGACATTTGGGATTGGAGGCAACAAACAGCCCAGGCAAGAATCCGCTCCTATCGAAAAGGGAACCATTGATTTCAAATCCACCCACATTCTTACCGAAGATTCCATTCAACAGAAATACCGTCTGGCCGAATGTTGTCAACCTATTCCCGGTGACGATGTATTGGGTTATGTCGATGAAAACGGGAACATTTCTGTTCATAAAAGACGTTGTCCGGTTGCCATGAAACTCAAGAGCAGCTACGGACCAAGAATCATTTCCGCTGAATGGGCAACTCACAAGAAAATGTCCTTCCCTGTTGAGCTAGAATTGAGAGGAATTGATGCCGTCGGTGTTGTCAGCAAAATTACAAAAATCGTCTCAGACGAGTTGGCCGTAAACATGACGAAACTGCTCTTTGAGACCAAGGACGGCATTTTCAAAGGTTCCATCGGACTTTTCGTTCACGACGTGGAAGACATCCAAAACCTCTGCATGAAGATTGCCAAGATCAAGAATGTGCAGCTGGTGCATCGAAAAGAACAAATGAACGAATAGGATAAAAAACGCAAGCACTACAAGCTTTCAGGAAGTGCCGTTTCAGCCATTTCCATCTTCATCTTTAGCAATTCTTCCTTAACCTTGGTAAGACGTTCTACCGCCTCGATTTGAGCGGATACACCTTTCCTGTCCTCCTTGATGCGTTTTTTGGCACCGACCAGCGTCATCCCTTTTTCTTTGACGAGATAGTAAATCTGCCGGATATCCTCCATATCCTCTTTGGTATAAGATCGGGTACCTTTGGCATTCTTCTTGGGCTTGATGGTATCAAACTCTTTCTCCCAAAAGCGCAACAAAGACTCATTCACACCAAACATCGCGGCAACTTCCCCGATGGAGTAAAATAATTTTCTGGAATCTTCTGGCATAATCATTTGTTTTAAGGTAATCAATCCATTGTTTGTCCGAAGTTGGACGAAATCTGAACCATCTTGTCATATTCGGCAGGCGACAAATCCAAATAGTAATAATTGGAAGGATTCTGTACTTCGCCTTTGTAATGAACTTCATAATGCAAGTGCGGACCGGTCGATTTTCCGGTACTTCCCACTTCTCCGATAATGTCACCGCGAACCACTTTTTGACCATTCCGGACATTGATTTTGCTCAAATGGCCGTAAAGCGTCTGATAATTATACCCGTGATTGATAATGATGGTATTTCCATAACCCTGCTTCCACCCTGCCAAAGTCACTTGCCCTTCGCCGGTGGCATAAATATCCGTTCCTGTCGGTGCGGAAAAGTCCATTCCTTTGTGGAAAGTCGGAACATGATAAATCGGGTCAATACGACGGCCATAACCGGAAGCAACTGTTTTCATATCTTTGTTCAACACAGGTTGAATGGCCGGAAGACATAGCAAACGGGCCTCCTTGTTCTTCACCAAGCCTATCAGTACATCATACGACTTTGATTGAGTGTATGTCATCTTGGACAACTGATCAACCTGCTGCGTGGTGTAAGTAACCAGTTCCGCATTGTCCATATCACTGAACGAAGCATAGCGGTTTGTTCCGGCAAAAGAGCCTTCACGTATATCTTTGGGAATCGGTTCAGCCTGCAAGATGGCCCGGTAAAGATTGTCATCCCTTTGCTGAAGATCTGTCAGGACATCATTGATATGCCTGGTCTGCAATTGCAACACTTTATATTGACTTTGCAACCTTTCATTCTCCACCCTGTATTTCTTGGCATCAGGCGTTTCAAAAAAAGCAAGATAGATTCCGAAGAAAACAAGCCCCATTGATATACCGGTAAATGTATGAAAGAGAAACGACTTAAACCAATCCAGGGCATTTTTTTGGATACGTTCAAAGCGTAATAACTCAGGATTAAAATGATATTTGACTTTCTTACTCACGCTTACGTATCTTTTTCGGATGTTTTAGATGCAAAAATAATAATAAAGCCGTATTTTTGCACCCGATTTTAAGAAATCTATTTGTACTTTAAGATTTCTAAACCAATTCACTCAAAAAGAACAGCTAAGATGGCAATCAGTAATTCAGGCAAAGGCATGACATCCAAGGAAATTCGAGAATCGTTCAAAAACTTTTTTGCATCCAAAGGACATAAGATTGTTCCTTCGGCACCCATGGTGGTCAAGAACGACCCGACCCTGATGTTCACCAATGCAGGAATGAACCAATTCAAGGATATCATTCTGGGCAACACCGCTCCCAAGTACACCCGCGTATGCAACTCACAAAAATGCCTTCGCGTCAGTGGTAAACACAATGACCTTGAAGAAGTGGGACACGACACCTACCACCACACCATGTTTGAAATGTTGGGAAACTGGTCGTTTGGAGACTATTTCAAGAAAGACGCCATCGAATGGGCCTGGGAATATCTGGTAGATATCCTGAAATTAGACCCGAAGCGTTTATACGCAACCATCTTTGAGGGCTATGCTCCTGAAGGTCTGGAACGCGACAATGAAGCTGCCGCCATCTGGGGACAATTCCTACCTGCAGAACGCATCATCAACGGAAACAAACATGACAATTTCTGGGAAATGGGCGATACCGGTCCCTGCGGTCCTTGCTCAGAAATACACATAGATTTGCGTTCAGACGAAGAACGTGCCAAAGTGGATGGACTAAGCTTAGTAAACCAAAGCGACCCGCAAGTCATCGAAATCTGGAACAACGTATTCATGCAGTTCAACCGCAAGGCTGACGGCTCACTGGAACAGCTTCCGAACAAGCATGTCGACACCGGCATGGGTTTTGAACGTCTTTGCATGGCCATTCAGGGCAAACGTTCCAATTACGACACCGATGTATTCCAACCCATTCTGAAAGAAATCGGCAATTACTGCAACGTAACCTATGGCGAAGATGAGAAAGTGGACATCGCCATGCGCGTCATTGCCGACCATATCCGCGCCATCTCTTTCTCCATCACGGACGGCCAGCTGCCTTCGAATGCCAAGGCCGGCTACGTTATCCGCCGGATCCTGCGTCGTGCAGTCCGTTACGGATACACCTTCCTCGGACGCCGCAACGCATTCTTATATAAACTGGTTCCTGCACTGATCGATTCCATGGGCTCCGCATACCCTGAATTGATGGCACAGCAGTCTCTTGTTGAGAAAGTCATTAAAGAAGAAGAAGAATCCTTCCTCCGCACCCTCGAAACAGGCATCCGCTTGCTCGACAAATCCATGGCTGAACTCAAGACCTCAGGAAAGGATACCCTTTCAGGTAAAGATATGTTCACCTTATACGACACTTTCGGTTTCCCTGTGGACTTGACGGAATTGATTCTCCGCGAAAACAATTTATTCGCCGATGTTGATGGCTTCAATAAGGAAATGGAACAGCAAAAGGCCCGCGCCCGCAACGCAGCAGCCATTGAAACCGGAGATTGGGTTATCCTGAAAGACCAGGAATCCGAATTCGTCGGCTATGATTTCACCGAGTGTGATGCCGAAATCCTTCGCTATCGCAAAATGGCACAAAAAGGCAAGACCTTCTACCAAATCGTACTAGACCGCACCCCTTTCTATGGCGAAATGGGTGGTCAGGTTGGTGACTCCGGTTATTTGGAAGCTGAAGGAGAACGCATCATCATTGAAACAGCCAAAAAAGAAAATAATTTAACGGTGCATATCAGCTCGAAAATGCCAACCGACCCGACACAGTCTTTCAAGGCTGTCATCGACAAGGAAAAACGTCAAGCCACTTCCTGCAACCACTCAGCCACGCACTTGTTGGACGAAGCATTGCGCGAAATCCTCGGTACACACGTAGAGCAAAAAGGATCTTTGGTCTGTCCTGAAAACTTACGTTTCGACTTTGCGCATTTCCAGAAAGTGACCAACGAAGAGCTCCGTGAAGTCGAGAAGTTAGTGAATTCAGCCATCCGTCGCAACATTCCGTTGGAAGAAAACCGGCACACCCCCATCGCTGAAGCCCGCGCCATGGGAGCCATGGCCTTGTTCGGCGAAAAATACGGAGAAGACGTCCGCGTCATCAAATTTGGCAACTCCATCGAGTTCTGCGGGGGCACCCACGTTTCTTCAACAGGTCAGATAGGAAGTTTCCGCATCCTCTCGGAAAGCTCTATCGCTGCAGGTATCCGTCGTATCGAGGCCACCTCCGGTGTAAAAGCGGATGAACTTTATTACGATATGCAGGATGAACTTCGAAACATCCGCGGTTATTTCAACAATACCCCCAACCTGACACAGGCCATCGAGAAACTGGTAGCCGAAAATCAGGAAAATCACAAGAAACTTGAAGCCTTCGCTGCAGAAAAGTCCAAAGATCTGAAAAACGAATTGCTGAAAGCAGCTGTTGAAATCAACGGAACCAAACTGATCAGCTTTGAAGGTGAAGCTACAGCTGAAGCCATCAAGAATATTGCCTTCCAACTTCGTGGGGAAGTAGAAGGCAAGTTGGCCTTTATAGCCGGTAGCATCAATGAAAATAAACCGATGCTAACTATCATGTTCAGCGATGAACTCGTAGCTGCAGGCCTGAACGCCGGCACCATGATTCGCGAAGCCGCCAAAGCCATCCAGGGTGGTGGCGGTGGTCAACCCCATTTTGCAACCGCTGGCGGCAAGGACACAACCGGCCTTACCAACGCGGTCAAAGAAATCATAGAAAAGATTAAAGCTGCTTTATCATAAATCAAAAAGCAAGACAGCATCCAAAATCTTCTGATTCTACTTCTGAGGGTTTCTTAATTTATTCGGGAGTACCAGAATGGTTCTTGGTGTAAATGATTTTGGCTTAGGCATATCATAGACCGATTTCCGTAAAAATGTGCCGAACAACTTATAATCCTTAAATTCAGCCTGTTCCTCGACAGATATCATTTCCCCAATTCCAATGCGGTGACGATGGCCTTTTTTATTAAAAAGTTCGTAAGGCATCCGCAACGAACGGATTCTCCAGTTTATGATGCCAAGAAAGTAGAAAAACTTGGAATTATAATCAAAAAAGCGGATGGGCAACACCGGCACTTTTGCCATCTGTATCAGTCTGACAATGCTTTTTTGCCATTCACGGTCACGGATACGAAGATTCCTGAAGCGAAACATAGATACAGCTCCTGCGGGAAAAAATCCGACAGGATGACCACCTTGCAGTTGAGCCAAAGTCTCGCGAATACCGTTGATACCTTGAGCCGTCGGATCTGTGTTCCTTTTCCCAACTCTGGGTTTCACAGGTATAAAATTATCATCCATCGTTTCCACCATCGTAAGGAATTGATTGACCATCAGCTTGTAATCGGGTCGGATCCCAGCCATCAGGTCTACCAGCATGATACCGTCCAAGCCACCATAAGGGTGATTCGATATGGTAATAAAGGCACCTTCCGGCAAATTTTTCAATCTTTCAACATTTCCAATAACGTAATTGGCACCCAAATCATTCAATAGGCTCCCTGCAAAATCAGAACCGGTATAATCGCATGAACGTTCATACACCCAGTTCACCTTATCAATAGCGAATATATGCATGAAAAATCTTGCAAACCGATTTCCATTTTTCCCTTTGAAAATCGGAGACAATTTCTCCATGTCTTTTATTTCAACGGCTTTCGTTTTCAAAATGTTCAATTGTTTTGTTTATCCGTCACATTTTCAGCGACCTGCAACGGAGGGGTTCCACCTTTTACTTTCATCAACAACACACCGATTCCTATCCAGAACAATTCCCTGACACGGGTCACCAAACTCACATAAACACCCAGCCATCCAGGCAAAGAGAGTGCGGTGAATGCCAAAAGGAAACCTCCTTCACGAGTTCCGATCTGCATTGGAGAAAAGAAAAGTATATTCGTAAACAAACTCATAAAAGAATAGATGACAACGGACTGTATCAAACTGACATCTACGTTTACGGATTTCAAAATCACATAAACTTCAAGGCAATTGCAAATACGTGCCACCAATTCCAGGCTCAAGGTAAGAAAAAAAGAGCGACGACGGACATTATACAGATGAGATATTTGATGATCTATATTCAAAAGGGTATCATTGTTTCTTATGCAGAACGGTACAACCCAACGTTTCAGAAAAGGGACGCGCGACATCAATCTGAAAAAACGTACAGTCAATCCTCTGCGATAACCCCTCCAAAGCAAATAAAGCAGCAAAACAAAAATAATAAAGGAGACCAATAGAATAATGCTGGTTTTCAGAGGTATGGGTAAAAATAAAGCTGCAGCAACAACGGACAATGCCCAAAAAATACATTGGGCGGTAATATGCGTCATCGTATAAAGCAACACGGATGAAGTTGCTTTTTCTACACCTAACATGGGCGTAAGTTCAATGATCTTATACGGATCACCTCCCAAAAAGCCAAGAGGCGTAGCCGCCTTGAGCGCAAAACCGCTGACGTTTATTTTAAATATGTGCAAAAAAGGAACTTTACAATTCGCAGGATTGTCATCACGGATGATAATATTCAAAGCTGCAGTATTGATCAGGTAGATGGGCAACCACATTGCAATGATGACAAAAAACCACCACCCGGTTTTGACCACATTTGCAACAATGGTATCAAATCCGATACACCAGACCATCACAATCAAGGCTAAAAAGCCCAATACAAAGAATATATTCCGAGCTGCAATTGTACCGTTCCTTCCCATATGAAATGATTTACTGTTTATTCAGTTCAGAACACATCTTTTCATGACGGCGAATTACAAAAAGCAGCAATGGATTGAGCACAAGAATCTCTATTGCAAAATAAAGCCACTCCACATTCAGAACAAGTGTAAAAAGCATGATGATACTGCGGGTATTAAACGTGAAGCAATCCAACAAAGGCATCATTTTTAAACTTTTTTCTCTGAAAGCTATTATTTTTTCCTCGGGGAAACCGTCAGGATATGTCGCAGTCATGTGATCAATATAACTGCAAAGCTGAGGTGTTTTTCTTTCCTGATTCCAGGTATAGAAAGTATAAAGTTTCATAAACACTTTAGAAACAGCGTCTTTCTTCCACGTCAAAGACTTATAACGGGCCTTCACGGATTTGAGACTTTCAAATTCACTGTCTTTGCCACCTTTCAGGAAGTGAAGGTGCAAGGTTTTATACATATCGACCATTCCGGCCTGATTGAAGTGTGAGAGCGCAGATAGTACCACAATGAGAATAGTCCAATAGCCTAAGCCCCATTCTCCACCATTGATGATACGTAAAGTCATGACCGAATAAAAAGTCAGGAACCAGATATCTCCGCAAAAGCCATCGAGGATTCTTCCAAGTTCAGACTTAATGCCTGTTATTCTGGACAACTGTCCATCCACACAATCCAGAATGTTGGCGAATACCAACAGCGCAAAACCAATCAGATTGATGCCAAGCTGATTGTCCGGATAAAACAAGAGACAGGCCGCAACTCCAACAAAGATGGAAAAAATGGTAATCTGGTTGGGCGTTATTTTGGTAGACTTGAGTAAAAGAGCTATTTTAAAACCGACCCTGCGATAAAAAACTCTGTCAAGCCAGTTTTCGGTATCCCAGGATTTAAGAGAATCTTTAAAAGAAATTTTTGATTGTTCGTTCATCTGATATACTAATTGCAATTAAAATCATTTATAGCTGTATCCACCATCGCAAACAACAACTTCCCCATTCATATATTGATTCTCAATGAGCAACATATAAACGTCCGTGAGTTCTTCCGGTGTACAGAACCTGCCGGCAGCCACTTTTCGGGTGATATTGCTGCGGATTTCCGCCGGCTTGGTCTTTTGCCATTCCGTGTCCACGAAACCTGGAGCGACAGCATTGATACGGATTTGTTTTTCGGTAAAAAACTTGACCAGATTTTTCACCAAAGCATGTACAGATGCCTTGGTCACCCCATAAGCCAATGAAACCGAATGCGGTTGAATACCCATCAACGACCCTGTAAAGGTAACGCTGCCTTTTTCATTCATCCGTGGATATATTTTTTGAAGTAAGAATACAGGAAAATGGACATTTGCCGTAAAGACTTTGGACCAGTTTTCAGGTTTGATGGAAAGAAAATCTGATCTATCCGTGATGCCGGCATTGAGAATCACCGCGTCCACCGTCAGATTATTTTCGTCCAGAAAACCGTCAATGGTTTCGACACTACTTAAATCGGAATTGTCGGCCTGAAGCAAATACACCCGTCCGGGAGCCATTCCGCAAAATTCATTATAGGTGACAGTGGCTGCTTGCGTATCTGAAGAGTACGTAATGACCACCATCCAACCTTCTTGCAAAAGACGGGACGCGATTGCCTTTCCGATTCCTTTGGTGGCACCGGTGACGATTGCAGTTCTATTCATCTTTCTTGTTAATGGTCACTGGCTTCGTTTGCCGTTCAGCATGCAAATGTTGATCGTACGTATCGTAAATGGTTTTCTTTAAAGAAGATGAAGAAATACCATTGCCATATGGAAAATAGAACACTTTTACGCCCAATTCTTCGAGATAGTCATACTTGCCATACCAATCGTCTCCGACTACGAAGGCGTCAATATGAAGTTTTTTGACAATTTCGGTATGGTCCAGTGTATGTTGAGGTATCACAATATCCGGAGATTTCAGGGCAGCCACAATTTCCAGGCGTTCGTTGAAAGGGATGATGGGGTGTGCTTTATAGGAGCTGACCAATTCGTCCGTGCTTACTCCAACAATTAAAATGTCAGCCAATCCCCGTGCATAATTGATCATTTTCAAATGATTGCTGTGAAACATATCAAACGTTCCTGATGTATATACAATTGTTTTATTATTAAACATGGCACAACAATTTAAGACAGAAGTTTAAAAAAACATGGGCAAAAGCTACCCGATTGAACTCTCTAATATTTAATTTCCTGATACAAAGGTATCCAATAATTCTTAAACATAAATCAATATCACGTTCAAAGATATGAAATTCTTTTTATTTCTACGACCACAAACTTTTCTAAAAATCAGGATGGATTTATTCTTCTATAAATTCATCCCTGAAATTGATCAGATAAATTTTCTCAGTAGCACGGGTCAATGCCGTATACAGCCATCGGTAATAATCGAGCCCCATGCGCTCTTCGGTGATGTAACCCTGATCTATAAAGACCTCTTTCCACTGACCTCCTTGTGCCTTGTGGCAGGTAAATGCATAGCCGTATTTTACCTGAAGGGCATTCAACCAAGGATCCTCCCGCAATTTTTCATAGAGTTCTTTCTTGGTCCGACAATAGGGCGCATAATCCTGAGTGACATCCTGATAAAGCTTTTCCTGAGAAACTTTATCCAAAGCCGGAGCTTCAGCCACCAGGGAATCCAGCAATACACGCACTTCGAGTTCCCAGTTGTAATCGGGGAAACGTACTTCCATATCGGCAAATCTGAAACCGTACATTTCATAATTTTTGCGTATGCGGACAATCTCCACCAAGTCTCCATTGGCAATGAAAGGAATTTCCTTGTACTTATCCGACCAGAGATAATTGTTTTTGGCTACCATCAGAAAATCGCCACCGGTGATTTCATCTTCCTTGTACAGCACTGAATTTCGAATGCCTTTATTGAAAAGAACAGCACGTTTGTTGGAATAACAGACGATTTTGCTTTCTTCCGGTCCGACACGGCTATACGAAGCGGTAATCGTATCTATCAATTCTTCTCCGGAAACCCGGATAACATCGACTTGATTGATTTTAAGCTTGGGCATAAGCTTGGTCAGATCATTCCGGATAGCATCCCGCAAGGCTGTTGCATTCATCAGGATACCGCTGTCTTCTGCCTGGCGCACCACGGTGGTCAGTTCCATTTCCTGGGGTTCCATGCCCAGAATGCGTAATTGTGCGGGATCCAGCGCAGGGCTTAATATCTGTCCAACCGGTGGTAACTGCGCCGTATCCCCCATCAAAATCAGCCGGCAATTTTCTCCGGTATAGACAAATTCCAGAAGATCTCCCAGTAAGCGGCCACTTCCGAAAAAAGCGTTTTCGCCCCTTTCATTGGATATCATGGACGCTTCATCAACAATAAAAAAGGTATCCTTATGCTTGTTAAAGTTCAGGGCAAAAGGGCCATCTTCCCCATTTACCTTGGATTTTCGATAGATTTTTTTGTGGAGGGTCATGGCCTGATGTCCGCTGTAGGATGCGAGCACCTTGGCTGCACGGCCGGTCGGAGCCATCAGAACGCAACCAATCTGATGTTCATCCAAATATCGGATCAGGGCACTGATCAATGTCGTTTTTCCTGTACCTGCATATCCTTTCAACAAGAAAACCTGCTGTTCGTCGGCAGTCAACATAAAAAAAGCCAGCTTTTCCAAAGTGACAGCTTGCTCCGGAGTCGGTTGAAACGGAAAATAGGAAGAGATTTCGGCGGTAAGGTGCTTTTGATTCATTTTAAAAAGCTAAATTTGGATCTAAAAGTAGTGCGTTTCGATTTCATTTGCTAATTTTGCTTGCGCTATAATTCACTTTTCATGATGCAGGAAAACAGGAATCAATTTCAACCTTATCAACGCACCCTATCCATCCGTTCAACCCCTAATGGATTTTCATTTTGCACTTCAACAGTCAAAAGTGCGATCTATAAAGAGTTGAAAATGGCTTCCAATTTTGATTTTCCGGAACGATTTGAGGACTATATCCAGTCACGGGGCTGGTCGGAAAGAGAAAATCTGTCCGTCACAATCACTGACTTTGCCGAACACTTCATGGTGCTTCCTTTAGAAATCACGGATACAGAACAGATCAAGACCTTTTTTAATTTCCAGTTTCAACATGAAGAGGAGTGTCAGATTTTCACAACGCCTCTGAGCGACAATAAACAACTTTTCTGCTGGGAAATAGCCAACGAACGTGTCCGGTGTTTTGAACGCTTGTTTCAGAAACTGACCATTTTTTCCAGTGCCTTTCTCCTGGCCGATTGGGTCGTACATCAACCTACCATCAAGCAGCAGGCCATTTTAGTGGCTCATTTGTATGGGAATAGCATGCAGGTTTTTATAGGAGAAAACCACACCTTGTTATTTGCAAACACTTTTCCGATGAGCAACCGCCAGGAGTTGCCCTATTTTCTGCTTCGTTGCATGGAACAGCTATCTTTAGACCCGAATCATACCTATTGTGTGTTCTGTTCAGAATCCGTACCGGAACAAGAAATATTCGAGATTTTCAGTTCCTATCTGCAACATATTAAGATAGCCACTTTCACCCATCAGATTGAGGAACCGCTTCTTTTCACTGAAGGTAAAAAAGATAGCCATGCGAATCGTTAGCGGTACATTCAGAGGCAGAAGATTTCAATTGCCTAAAAACCTTAAGGCAAGACCTACCACAGACTTTGCCAAAGAAAATTTATTCAACATTCTTGCTAATCGCGTCGATTTTGAGGAGCTCAGGATCCTGGACCTTTTTTCCGGTACAGGCAGCATTTCTTTCGAATTTCTCTCAAGAGGTGCAAAAGCAGTCACTTGTGTGGAACATTATACCCCCCACGTGAAATTTATCAAAGAAGTGGCGGAAAAACTGAAGGTCGACAATCTGACCGTTGTGACCGGAGATGTTTACCGTTTCATAGAAAATTCAGCAGGTAAATTTGACCTGATTTTTGCCGATGCGCCTTATGCTGACGAAAGATTGGAGAGTATTCCTGACCGCATCCTGAAATCAACCTTATTGACCGAAGGCGGACTGCTGATTGTAGAACACTCCAAATCCAACAATTTCAGCAAACATCCTTTGTACAGGGAAACACGCACTTATGGAAGTGTAAATTTCAGTTTCTTTCAGGCTAAAGAGCCTGATGTTAAAGAAGCGGACCAATCAAACGACAAATAGATTCACTCCAACGCACCATCTTTGGCCGGTGCATCCATTCTTCCAGATCAATCAGCCGGCATTGTTTTTGATCTTTCAGGAAAACCTCTTTCATGCGTTTTCCAAAATCTTTGTTATAAATGAATGCATTCACTTCAAAATTAAACTCAAAGCTTCGATAATCCAAATTGGTGGACCCTACCGTAGAAACGATATCATCAGCGACTAAAGTTTTGGCATGCAGGTACCCTTCCTGATAAAAATACACCTTCACACCAGCCTCCATCGTTTCAGCCAGATAGGATTGCATAGCTTTCAACGCCACCCAGGTATCCGATTTTTCCGGAACCATCAACCGCACATCAACCCCGCTCAGAGCGGCAGTCTGCAAAGCGGTCAACAAACTTTCATTGGGTAGGAAATACGGAGTTTGAATATAGACATACTTTTTTGCATTGTTCAGGATGCTGAATATACCTTGCATGATGTTCTCCCAATCCGTATCAGGACTACTGGTAGCTGTCTGCACCAGACAATCCCCGGCATCATTCAGATTTGGAAAAAAATATTTGGAAGTAAGCAGGCTCCTGCTCACAAAGAACCAATCAATCAAAAAAGCGGTCTGTAAACCATAAACAGCCTTGCCCGCAATCCGCACATGGCTATCCCGCCAAAAAGGGAATTTGCCACCATCAATATACCGGTCGGCCACATTGAATCCTCCCGTATAACCGATTTCACCGTCAATAACAACAATCTTCCTGTGATTGCGATAATTGAATTTGGGAGAAAGATAGGGCAAAAGCACTTTCAGGAACGGATATACCTGAATTCCTGCATCCTTCATTTCAGTAAAGAAACGTTGTTTGGTTTTCCATGAGCCGATATCATCATAAATCAGGCGAACTTCAACCCCTTCTTTTGCCTTCTCTATCAGCAAGTGCTGAAGTTCGTCTCCAATCTTGCCTTGTTCTATAATATAATAATCCACATGGATATGTTTCCTGGCATGACGGATGTCTTCAAACATACGGTCAAACTTTTCACGTCCATCTGTAAACAATTCCACGGAATTACCCGAAAAGACCGGATGTGAATTGTTTCTGCGAAACATTCGAATCAACTTGGTACATTCGGCCGGATAATGAGCAGGATCCAACTCTTCATAGAGGTAAGCCGGATTGTTTTCGATATTCCGGATACTTTTTTTGGAGATGATTTTCTGTTTCCGATAACGTTGCCCAAAAAATATATACAAAATGATGCCGACGTATGGCAAAAAGAACAAAACCAATATCCAGGAAATCGTCTTGACAGGATTTCTATTATCCAGAATGACCACCACCATGACACCAACCAGCGTAATCCAGTAGACTGAATTAAACAGAAACATAAAAATGTCGGGCCAGTTAAAATCGGGTAAGAGTATCATCACTAAAGATTGAAATCAAAATATTTGACGTATAGGATTCATATAAATAATATTGCGTCGATACAAATATGAAAAAAAAGCGTCGAATATGCTATCTTTGCCTTGTAAAAAATCTACAAACATGCCATTTACAAGCCTCATTTTCACTGAAAACATTGAAGCTGACCTGAAAAAAGAACTTTCCGGCTATGCTCCCAATCAAATTTTCATGCTGAGTGACTCAAACACACAAACCTTGTGCCTGCCTGTCATCCGAGGACTAAGGTGTTTGTCCGAAGCCCATTTCCTGAGCATCCCTGCCGGTGACGACCACAAAAACATTGAGAATCTGGCCAAAGTCTGGCAGTTTCTGAGTCAAGAAGGTGCTACCCGCAAGTCCATCCTGATAAATATCGGCGGCGGAATGATCACTGATTTGGGCGGTTTTGCCGCTGCATCCTTCAAACGGGGTATCCCATGCATTCATATTCCGACCACAATCCTGGCAGCGGTGGATGCTTCTGTCGGCGGGAAAACCGGCATCAATTTCAACGGACTGAAAAATGAGATCGGTGCATTCCATCTGCCGAAAGCGGTCTTGTTTTATGCACCGTTTTTCAAGAGTCTTGACCGTCAGAACTTGCTCTCCGGCTACGCTGAAATGCTGAAGCACGGACTGCTTTCAAATACCAAGTACTGGAACGAACTGCTTTCCTTGAATCTTTCCAACCCTGAAAGTGTCGAATTTTTGGCAGCCGTCAAAGAGTCGGTACTGATCAAGGAAAACATAACCGAACAGGATCCCAAGGAACAAGGCCTTCGCAAGGCCCTCAACCTGGGGCATACGGCAGGACACGCCTTTGAAAGTCTGGCCCTCAAACGCGGTATGCCTATTTTGCACGGCTATGCCATTGCCTGGGGACTTCTCTGTGAACTTTACCTTTCATCGAAATTCTTTGGTTTTCCAAAAGATATCCTGCAACGCTACATTCACTTTGTCCGCGAAGAATATGGCGTTTTCCATATTACTTGCAAAGACTACCCCGGACTCTATGAATCGATGACGCATGACAAAAAGAATGAAAGCAAGGCTATCAATTTCACGTTGCTTTCCAATATCGGTGAAATTCATCTGGATCAGACGGCCAATCAAGCCCAAATAGAAGAAATGCTTGATTTTTACAGAGACATGATGGGCATCTGACTTCCATTCGACTCTATGTGTGAGACGGATAGCTTTTCAGATATGATTTTTTAAAGAAAAAGCATATACCGGCTTTGACAAATTACAAAAAAGGCGTACTTTTGTGCCGCATTTAGTTCGGGGTGTAGCTCAGCCCGGTTTAGAGTACTCGTCTGGGGGGCGAGTGGTCGCTAGTTCGAATCTAGTCACCCCGACTGCTGAAAAAGAAAGAAGCTGCCTCAAAAGAGGGCAGCTTCTTTCTTTTTCTTCAAAGTTTGTAGAATATCCGTTCTCTCTGCAGACGGATTTAGTTTTATTCAACAATCCGGCAAAGCAATCAAGGAAATATCGTTTGGATATACAAACTATTGATTTATTCGATATTAGTTTCTATTTTTGATTGCAGCAGGGGCATTTTCCTTGCCGGAAAAAAAGACAATAAATTCACAGCATATTCCCGGGAAAAGATTCAGGCCGTGGGTGATCCCGGCTTTTTTGGCTTTAGGAGCAGCATTCTATCTTCAATATCGGTACAACCTGTTTCTGGACGATGATTACCTGTTTTCATCGTTTACCGGAAGCGACCGTCCGATTATGTCCGTTCGGGATGCCTTGTATTCGCAGACAGTCGCCTACATGGAATGCAACGGACGGTTTGTGGTCCACACCATCGTCCATTTGTTTTGCAGCATTTGGGGCCGGGCCGTTTTTTCCGTAGCGAATACACTCATGTTTCTGCTGTTTTTCTGGTTTATGTTTAAATTGACCATAACCGGTAAAAAGCAACTTTTCGTGAAAGCCTTCCTGCTGGTAGCCGTTATCTGGCTTTTCGTTCCGGTGCAAGGCATTGCTTTTCTAGGCAACATTGCATTTAGTGTGAATTATCTGTGGGTCAGCGTGGTCAATCTCGGATTTATTCTCCTGTACCAAAGAAAGACAAAAGAGACAAGCCGCTGGTGGCAATCGGTGCTGTTGCTAATATTCAGCCTATTCGCAGGTTCTCTGCAGGAAAGTTTTTCCGTGGGAATTGCCGGGGCTTTGCTCCTTTATTACGGATTTCATCGGAAAGAGCTGAAAGGACAAAGACTATATTTGGTGCTTGGATACTGGCTGGGGACATTGATCATTGTCGGTGCGCCGGGCAATTTTATCCGGATGCTTGACAATCAAGGTCCGCTGGTCCACTCCAGTCTGAAGATGCTGATTCTCACGAAATGGGATTACCTGAAAGACATCGCGTTCAGCGTGCCTGTCCTGACCTTACTACTTGTGACATTGGTACTGATGTTTATCCGTCATAAAAGATCAGCCATCGGATTCGTTAAAAAAAATCAGATTTACTTAACGGCAATTGCCATCAATCTTATTTTCGCCTTAGTAATCGCCTATATGGGCCCGTGGCAAATCATTATTTCTGCCATGTTTACCATCATCATGCTGGCGCGCCCTGCATTTGAAAAATGGGAACAGTTGCATGTCAAATACCAGGCAGTAATCCTTTCTGCAGTAGCGGTTTTCATGATTACGACCTACGTCTCGGCTCTCGAAATCCGCAAGGAACTGTTTACCGAACATGAGGCTTTGGTTCAGGCAGCGCGAACCACCAGAACCGGTATCATTCAGGCCGATTACGAAGTAACGGGACGTGCTTTTCAGAAACGATACCGTTTCATGGAAAATTATTTTAGGGTGGTTTTCTACATGGGAGATAGCACCCACAAACATCTGTTGTCTGTCTACCTGACCAAAGGCAAAAATCCAGGTTTAGTCAAATGTGTCCTGCCTTTTTCTCCCAAAAAGGCAGAATCGTTTTGCACGGAAGAGCATCGGCTCCTGCCATCAGTTCCGCTGTTCAAAGCCGACGCACAACAATCGTTTTACATCGTAAAGGCAGACAGTGCCGCAGAAATTTGCAGCTGTTTGGCCAAACTGAATAAATATCTGGGCTGGCCGGATTTAAAATCCGCACCCGGCCACCGGGACTGTGAGGTATATCGGTTTCGTGGTCATTATTATGCGTTGGTTTATGACCGGTTTGCGGGCATTCGAAATACCGATATGTGATATTAATACCAAGCTGAACCCGATCTATCTGTTCGGAAAAGATTTATGGGACAAGCCGTGTATAACACTTAGCGGAGGTGAAAAGAGGAGGCTCATGCTCTGCTGCATAACGATTGTAAATCAGGAACCGGATCTTTTGATGTAAGCCTCTTTATTTCAATAAAGGGACTTCTACCATATTCTTTTAATCGCTTGATATAACTTTTCAGAAATACGTTCAAAACCTAAATCCGTGAGATGGACACCATCCACCGTCGCTTCTCCGTCTTTTCCGATCAGATTGTCGGAAGATAAATAATATAAATTCTTATAACCCTTTTGCTTTAATTTTTGATACTCTTCGCGTAGAGCGGTATTTTTTTCTAAAACTACCTGTTGTATTGATTGATCGAACTTCATATGGGGGAAAATAATAGACTCCATCAAAAGGATGGGCGTCTCGGGATTCTCATCTCTTAAAATCCGAACAAAATTTGCAGTCTTTTCTTTCAGTTGTTTCATATTTACATTTGGGACAAAATCAAGGACAAACAAAGAGGCATCATGCCTTTTAGCCATCACTTCCGCAATCTCAAAATCCAACTGACCATTCCCGCTAAATCCCAGATTAATGAACTCTCGGTTAAATTTGCGCATCAGGATATTTGAATAAGACATACCCGGTCTACTGGCACATCCACCTTGCGTAATACTTGTCCCGTAACAAATGACAGGATGCTTCGTATCCGGTTCATCCAAGGCCGGTGGTAGAATAACAGCAGTGGAATCAATGCCGATGGACAAGGATGTGATGCCGTCATATAACGGAAGGTACAGCATATATTCCCTTTCTTCCGGAATCATATTGGCAATGATTGTCTGTTCATTGGATTTACCGGTTGGTCTGCCGGTATTCACAAACTGCCAGTGATCTTTGGTCCATGCGTACAAATCCAGACCTTTGATTCCGGTCGCCGTCATGTGGTTCATAGTTCTATCTTGGTACAAATCCCATTTTGCAGATATGCTTGTACTATTTGACCGAAAACGAATGGCCATGCCGGAAGTGTTTTTTCCCAAATCCCAAACAGGTGGACGAGTTTTGCCTTTCAAATAAGACGGCAACCGTTCATATCTCGTTTCCGTATCATTCGTTATTTTTCCGATAAGTGGAAATTGCGCAGCATCATAGTACTTGGTTTCACCTGATATAAATGTAGAAAAAGAAAAAATTGATAAGAATAATATCAATCTACATAGTTTCATTATTTCTTATTTTAGTTAATATATAGCAACTGCATTTGTTATTTTTCGCTGACTGCCATCGCTTGGTATAATGGTTTCATTTCCATTGACAAGCATACATGAAGAGCCGCCACCATCCAAATTGATGGCTTCCGTGCAACCTATTTCAAGAAGCATGTCCGCTACATTCTGAAGAGTCAGTCCCGGAGTCAGAGGTGTTTTGTTCCTGCCTTCACAAACAAAAAATACCAGATAACCTGAAGACAAATAGCCGATGGCTGAACGCGGATTGGTGGAAGTTGCTCCAATACCGCTGGCCGAATCAAACATCTCATTTTCCCATAAATTTTTGTAAACGCCACCCTTTATCAATATTGGTCCGGCACCGATAGCTTCTTTAGGAGCCCATACGGTTCCAACAGTTGGAAATGTAGCTGATGGGAACTGCTGTGGTGCTTCATTAACCTTATTGGGAGAAGGAGAAGTATAGGTATAAATGGTTTTTGTATTGGCATCGGGAGAGTAACACCAGTTTGCAGAGAATGATCCATCGGCGTTTTGTCCGATAACACCGGTTGTCGGATAATAAATGGTGCTTGCTCCATTATACGTTCTGTACACCATCGGCTGATCTACATTTATCGTATTTCCACCTCTGATCAATAACCCCAAAGAATAACCGTCCCAAAAATATCCGCCATTCATGACAATTTTCGGCTGCGAATTATTTTGATAGAATTGAATCGGTGTAGGAGTTGGCGCGTTATAATGAGCTTCTCCCAAAACAGAAAACCGGGCATTTGCATCATTCATATCCGCTACTGCGATATAAGCCTTAACCGACTTCCCGTCAAAATTTCCTGAGTATTTATACACAGTTAGATATTCAGGGAGTGTACCGAAACTATTGTCCTGTACCCATCCTTTTTCAGATGGATCAAAATCCGGAATATAATAATTGAATTTTAATTTGTAATTAGCCTCAACATTATTTGATTTGACGGTGATTGATGGAGATTCATTAAAATTGAAAGTTGTATCAAGTGTTTTTGGAGAGACCATGGTCACCCCTTCTGCCAATGTGAATTCCAACTCAACATTGGAGATATCTGCACCCTTTCCGAAATCAAAAGAAATAAAATGTGCAAAATTATCGATCACAATATTTTGTGCATTCAGATTATTCTTGACTTGCACATCAAGAATCAACTGATCTACTGACAATTGATCATTTCCACCATTACCACAGGAAGAAATAAATGCCATCAGAAATACAAAAAATGGCACGATTTTCTTTTTCATACGTTAATATATTTAATGATTATTGAAATTATAACATGAGTAACTTAAGAGGCTCCAGAAAAACCACAAGTTATTACCGGTTATTATGATCCGTTTAATAAACTTCTATCTCGTCAATCAATAAATCACCGGTGTAAACTGCCGGACGATTTACACTTGACATACAATCGATACCATTACGAATAATTCCTCCGCTTTTAATTTTCACCTTTACAAAAAGTGCCTCTGTCGGTTCAAAGTTCATGGTATTCATAAAACGCTGACGTCCGTGAGGTGCAAACTGATGCGTAAAGGTTTCATTGGCTACTTCCCGGTAATTGGTTCCATCTGATGAAACCTCTACAACGGCTCCACCGGCTGTAAGTATGCTCATAGCCGGATTGTGCAGACTTCCGAAAATCACTTTGCTCACCTTTGCAGGGTTATCCAATTTCACTGTAAAAACAAGTTCGTTGTTGCATTTATCATTGATTCCGAACCCCACCCAAGGAGTATAACTTTGAATATATCCTCTTTTTCCGTTGGTCAATCCCAGTGTTTTTTTATCTCCACCCAGTTCATCATTCGGACCGAAAACATCACCGGTCATCGCTCCAGGATTAGGGTAAACCATATAGTTTTTTCCACTGATCAAGTTTCCGTAAAGTCTCTTTTCTGCTACTTTCCCCACTTTTTTACCGTTGACAAAGGCAACAGCTTTAATCAGCATATTCTCCGCTTTATAAGATCCTGTGCCTTTTAATGGGAAAGGTGCATTGTATTGCGTAGACTCAGTAGTGGGTTCACTACCATCGAAGGTCAGGTGAATGGTTGCTCCGGGATAATTATTTTCCAGATAGACCTTTAAAATACCATCATCAACATGGGTATCAATCGTTACATCCAAAAAGTTGGTACAAGCTTTTACATTCAATATTTTAAAACGTTGAAATTCTTCAGCCATACGTCCGCAGAAGTTTTTCCAGTTTTTATTGGAATCCAAAGTCCAGTCTGTTTCTGCGATGGCAACGGCACGGGGGAATATTTGATAATCCCTGCGCTCTACCGTAGGCATATATTCAGCCCAGCAGTTTCCTTGCAAACCGATAATGTGTTGTTTTACCAGATCGTTGGCGTCAGCCGGCACGGGATTATAACTATAAATTTTTTTCAAAGTGATGTATCCGCCAATGGTGGTCGGAGCAATCTCCGGATTTTCCTGATAATTGTCCAGATAAGCATAGCTACCGGGAGTCATAATCGCATGATGACCGGCTTTTGCCGCGTTCAGTCCGCCTTCAACTCCCCGCCAGGACATCACAGTTGCATTGGGAGCCAGTCCACCTTCCAGAATCTCGTCCCAGCCGATAATGTTGCGTCCCTTGCTATTGATATATTTTTCCATCCGGGTAATAAAGTAACTCTGTAATTTATCCTCTTTGGAATGCTTTTTTCCGTCTATCGCATTGGGAACCGTATCATCTTCCAGTTTCAGCTCTTTGATCAGCTGTTGACAGTAGCTGCTATTCTTCCAAGCCGTTTTAGGGCATTCGTCTCCTCCTATATGAATATACGGACTGGGAAAAAGATCCAGCACTTCATCGATTACATCTTCCAAAAATTTAAAAGTTTCTTCTTTCGGACAATATACTTGTTCAAATACCCCCCATCTTCCGGAAACCTGATAAGTAGAGTCCGGATTACAAGACAGTTGAGGATAAGAAGCAATGGCAGCCAACGCGTGCCCCGGCATTTCTATCTCTGGAATAACGTTAATCTGCTTGCTTGCAGCGTATGCCACCACTTTTTTTATTTCTTCCTGTGTGTAATATCCTTTGTGTTCTTTTCCGTCGTAGATGAGCGGATAATTCTCAAAAAAGTAACCAACCAAGGTCTCTTTTCGGGTGGAACCGATTTCCATCAGTTTGGGATACTTCTTAATCTCTATTCTCCATCCCTGGTCTTCGGTCAGATGCCAATGGAAAGTGTTCATTTTGTGCATGGCCAACATGTCAATGAACTTATAAACATAATCCAACGGCGCAAAGTGACGGCAAGCATCCAGCATTAACCCACGGTAGGCGAAACGGGGAGAGTCTTTAATTTCTACACAAGGCACAGACCAATCGGCTTTAACTTGTTTTTTACCGTAAACTTCCGGCGGCAACAATTGATAAAGGGTCTGTATACCATAAAAGAATCCATTTACTTCACTGGCGGTAATGGTGATACGCGTTGGAGTAACGAATAGTTGATAATCTTCTTTCCCCATTCCCGGGGTGGTAATGAAACACAGGGCCGGAGTCCGGGCATCCGCACTTATTGCTTCTCTGATATTGAACCCGCTAACCTCTTTTATTTTTTTTATAAAATCCGTAGAAACAGCTTGAATTTCTTTGGATGTGGAGGCGTTTTCCACCACTACTTTGTTGGAAAAGACAAAGCGTCCCTCTTTGGCTGTTAATTGATTGGGTAGCGGAATGAGATTGTACTCATTTTTACTAATCACTTTTGCTTGCAAATATCCTGTAATGACGAGGAATAAGCAGAGAAAAATAAGATTGAATTTGTTTTTCATTTGAATTAAATTTAGAAAACCTGGACATTGATCATGACTATTCCCGACAAATTTTATTTTAACCATCATTTGGTACTATATCACTCTATCATGAAACACTAGTGTAAAAATAGAAAATAAATCAATGGGTATCATGAGGTTAAAATTGACTTTTCCATTTAAGTTCTCCAAAACCACTTGATCCGGGTAAAAAACATGGTTACCAGTACAGCTAACGCAGTGATAATCACTCCTCTCAAGAATCCCAACCAAGGATTGACTGAGAAATAGGAAAGCAGAGGAGTTATTCCCATCAGACTGGCAACAGGCATGATAAACAAATCTGCGGCAACATAGGCAATCATCGGATTCTGTCCGGACATCACCAGAAACTTTGTGGAACGCACATATCCGTAAAAGTCGCAAAGAATGTTGAAAGCCAGCAGTGCCATGAACGCCAGTCCGGAAGTAACAAAATAATAGCTGTATGTGGAAGGATCTTTTTTAATTCCTCCTTCATAAGACTCGAAGCACAGCCCAAGTATCAACAGATAAGAGCCGGCATAAAAAAGATTTTTCCACAGCTTTTGATAATTACTCTTCGCTTTTTTCAAAAGAAAGCAACCGAGAGCCAAAAGGAAACCGGTAACTATCAAATTTGCCAATAACAACCGGCAATACAGAAAGTAGAGATTCAATAGGATGATACCTATTGTCAATACCAGAAAAAAGATTGAAAGCATGCGGTCACCTTCAACCGGTGCAGTCGCTTCTTCTTTTTCCCTACGTTTCATCCATTCCATCAGGTATTCTCCGGCAATGCTACCGGGAACCACAATGAAAAGATACTTCAGATAAGTGAACTGATACATCCATGGAAACGGAGTGAAATCGAATACCGCTTGTGCCCAGGAACCTTCCGTTCCGGCCGACAGGAAAATCGCCATCAAACAAATAAGAACAGCGATCCGTGCCCAACGATTCTGCTTTGTAAAAATATAAACAATAGATCCAAAAACAGCCATATTAGCCAACAATAGAATAATGATATTACTAAAGTCCAGACTCCATGTTCTCCCCTGTGCATACTTTACCGTAACCATCAGGACGAAAGCCAGTACATACGCCAGGAGCTTAATGCAAGTATGCATCCAGGCAGGCATCTTTAACGGTATGCGCATAAACATGGGAAAAAGCAATGCGAAAGAAAGAAGGGCCAATCCCCAGGAACGAGCATCCTGAGGGGCACTAATCACATAAGGATAGAAATGCTGGATAAAAATAGCAAAGAAAGTGAGTTGCAATCCCCTCTTAACAGCGTCCCATACCAGATGAATCTGATTTTCTCCTCTTTCAATCCTTTTACCCATCGAGAAAGGAAAAGCAGCTCCCATCGCAAAAAGGAAGAAAGGAAACACCAAATCCACCCAGGTAAGCCCCGGCAAATCAGGGTTAAATATATGGTTTGGAGGAGGTACCTGAGCATGATACATCCAACCGGGAAGAATCCCGAAAGCAACGGTTGCCGACAACACCATCGTGATAATGGCATATCCTCGCAAAGCATCCAAGGCATAAGCTCTTTGTTTCATTTTTCTGACTAATAAAGTACAACCACATTAGTTATTCTACGTTGTGTCCCATCACTGGGTTTTATAGTTTCTTTCCCATTAATCAACATACAAGAAGATCCTCCGTCATCTAAAGCAAGAGCCTCCGTACAGCCGATTTCCAATAATAAATTGGCTTCATTTTCAAGAGTTAATCCTGGAATTTGTGAAGTCATATATCGACCTTCGCAAACAAAAAACAGAAGATAACCTGACGGCACATATCCAACCGACGAACGGGGATTCTTGCCCGTAGGACCAACACCACTATATTCGTCGTACATTTCGGCTTCCCATAAATTTTTATACACACCATTTTTTATTAATATAGGTCCGGCACCTATCGCTTCTTTTGGTGTCCATATTTTCCCTTCAGTCGGAAACGTTGCTGAAGGAATTGGTTGTGGTTTTTCACCTGCTTTGTTTGGCGAAGGCGAAGTATAAGTATAAAGCGTATTTGCATCCGTATGGTAACTCCAATTTACTGAAAATGAGCCATCATCATTTTGGCCAAATGAGCCGACTGTAGGATAATATACAGTACTTGCTCCATTATAATCTCTCCAGAACATTGTTTGAGATAGACTGATTGTTTTTCCATTTCTTATAATTAATCCCAAAGAATAACCATCCCAAAAATATCCTCCATTTAAAACAACAACAGGCTTTGAATTATTTTCATAAAATTGTGTTGGTGTAGGTACAGAACTACCAGTATCATAATGATACTCTCCTAAAACTGTAAATCTTGCCTTCGGATCATTCATATCAGCAACAGCTAAATAGGCTTTCACAGCTTTTCCGTCAACAGTTTTATTGTATTTATAAACGGATAGATAAGCAGGCAAAGTACCGAAAGTTTCGTCCTTAACCCAGCCTTTATCTGTTGGATCAAATTCAGGAACACGGGTCGTAAATTTAATGGTATATTTTATCTTATTTCCATGATATTTAACAACAAAGGAAGGCTCATTATTTAAATCATAGACAGCTTTAAGAGTAGTAGGAGTATCCATTGTAACACCAGGTGCAAGTGAAATTTCCAGTTCAATACTCGATTTTCCTTTAACAACTTCTAAAGATACAAAATGAGAAAAATTATCAATCACGATGTTTTCTGCATCTGTATTAACAGCTTTTACCTCAAGAACCAATTTTTCTACTTCGATTGATTTTGATTGATTCTCCTGTTCACATGAAATTAAAAATGCTACCAAAAAAATTGCATAGAAAGGGGAAAAAGTCTTTTTCATAGTTTTTTTTATATTTTATTTTTCCACAAGATTCAACTCAAGTTATCAATTAATCCTTTATGATAATTTGAGAATTTTTATCAGCAAAAATAAATTTAGGATCTTCTTCTTTTGTAAATCCATGTATTTGAATGGAAGAATTACTTACACCTATCTGAGAAATCAATTTTATTTTCTCATACCCTTTCACAGAAAAATTACTTAAAAAAACATCCTTTGATTTTTCAAAATAAACGGCATGTTTCCAATATTCAACGCTATCAGAAAAATCGACACACAACTCATTGATATGTAACCCGGAAATATTTTTAAAGTAAAAGGTATACGGATATTCACTTCCCCATACATTATTGTAAAAATTCGTGCTTTCTGGAAATGACTTGATCGATTCTATATGAATGTTTGAAAGATTGATATTTTCAATATTCTTTTCGAAGGAGCTTCCAATAAAACTATCTCCGGAATTTGTGGCAGTCAAATTAGAAATCCGGATGTTTTTCATGCTAACAGAAGATTCCATGTCTTTTTGTTCATTGCCCATCCATAAATAGATTGGCTGTATAACATCATCCATAATCACATCGTCGAACTGAATACCTTCAATTCTCGTTCCTTTCAGCATTTGAAACGGTGGATCTCTCTTGGCTAAAACACTTACAACGTCTATTCCATGATGACTTTTATAGATAGCAAGATTACTGAAAGTGCAATTTTTGATGGGTGAATCCCCTTCGTAACCGACACGTACGGCACAGGCGGGTGGTGAACTTAAAATACAATTACTGACAACGACATTTTCGCAAGGGCGATCCTCTCCCAACTTTCCTCCATCACTTTTAATTGCGATGGCATCATCTCCACCTTCTATGTTACAATTCGTTATGGATACGCGAAGGCAACAATCAACATCAATGCCATCCGTATTAGGTCCGTCAACAGCATTACGAATTGTTATTCCATTCATTTTAACATCGTTGCAACCCAAAGTCCAAAGCGTGTAACAAGGAGAATTCACTAAAAAAATGTCACCAATATTAATGAATTGGCAATTGACAAAACAAATTAATCCGTTCGGTCTCCATTCTTTTGGTTTTCTGACATAGTCGGAAAGCATTTCCTTTTGCCAAAATTGATCGCCATTTCCATTAATTTCGCCGTTGCCTTGTATTGAAATATGCTTGGCGTTTTCGGCATAAATTAAAAAAGTTCCGTTTTTACCAAACATGAATTCTTTTTTGGCATTCAACCCTTTTACTGTTTGATAATCCCGTTGATTTTCACTTCCACCTATTTTTGCGTTGACGTCTAAATAAAGTTGAACTCCATCTTTAAGAAATAATGTTCCGGATATATAAGTCCCTTGAGTCATTTTCACCGTTCCTCCTCCGGATTGATGACAAACGTCAATGGCATGTTGAATGGATGATGTATTGATGGTTTTCCCATCACCTTTTGCCCCAAAATCAGTCACGTACCAAATTCTATCTTTTGGAATCATTGCATTTCGAGCCTTAGCATAAGGACTGCATAAACAAAGAATAAATGATACTATGATTGTTAAAAATTTCATACTTGTTTACTTGGACAAATAGAGGTATATTTTATTTAATGGCACCGCCTGCACGCATGCCTTCCTCCACTTCTTTCCACATATTTTTGTCGATTACATGTACGACATCAAAAAGCATCACTCCATCCGATTTCTTCAGATTCATTTCAATACTCTCTGCCAAACCTTTTGGATTCTTGTAGAAATCAGAAACGAGTATGCCTCCCAGAAACTTGTTTCCGCCCATGATGGTGCGAAGATTTTCGCAGGAACCTTCCACGCTATACCAGATATTTTTCTTGGCATACATGTCCGTTTCGTTTTTGACTGCAGCATTGTTGGCTATATATTGTTTCTTGGTGATATTTTTATAATAATTCCCAACGGTAAAGAGATCCATCAGTTCGGCATATCCTGTATTCTTGTAAGTAGGCGTTGCCCAGTCGAATTCCTTGGACGGGTCATAATTCTTGCTGGCAAAATTGACACCCACCTCAAAATAGGAAGGATACCACGCACCGGTGTATGTTCCGAAAGAAAGGTTTGGATTGACAGCCTTCACCGTTTTCCTGGCTTTCACCATAAAATCGTGAATCACAGTTGAACGCCATTCCAGCCATTGAAGGTAGTATTTGCCTTTTTGAGGATAGAGGTTTTTCTGTTCATCCTCTTTCCATACGTAAATATCGTCCGGGAACTTGTCAAGTTTCGTTCCCAGATATTCCTCAAATTTTTGACGGGACAAGTCTGAAAAATCCGCTATAAATCCATCATAACGCACCCGATCCAGAAGGATTCCGTCCAGTTTGGGATACTTTGTAGCCACCTCGGCAAAGATGTTCAGGATATATTTCTGGAATTCTTCATTCACAGGATTGACCATGGCCGAATATTTCTGTTTTTCCTGAGTGATTGGAATGAATTTCCCATCGACTACGGGAGGATAAACGATGGATGCCCATTCTGATTTTCCTTGTTCGTAGATGATTCCCTTATCCACAAAATTATTTCCCGCTACGAAGGTATTCATGGAAGCTTGTACTTTCAACCCGATTTTGTGAGCTACCTCTATATAATAGCCTAAATAATCAAAGGTATAAACGATCGGTTTCCCACGAAATTCTGTGAGTTTAGGCGCATATTCACTATCATAAAGTACATATCCGGATATGGGCCGGATGTCCACTACAATATCCGTAAATCCAAGTTTTTTGATTTTTTGCAGATAAAAATCAATAGTGTCCTTATTATTGAATCTTTCAATATTGGCAGTGGCATCAATCCACATGAGAGCCGTTGAAGCAGACTTTTTACATGGAATGGACTTATTGCTTTTTGCATTTAACAGATCTGCATTCAACAGAAGCATAAGCATTCCCAAACAAACCAACAGGTACTTTTTCATCTCATTATTTTTTATTTTAACATTTAGGAATTCGATGCAACTCGCATGTCCATTTTATCATAAACTTGGAGTTTTTACAAACATGCTCGTTTCCTATTTTGTCAGAATTATTGTTTAATCGTCGTTTGATAGACATTATTGAAAGAATCGGTTACACGGATTTCTATCATGGTGTTTTTATTTTGCGGCGTTGCCCTGAATATATGATCAGTCTTTATCGGGCCAATCCACTTGAATTCCAGTTTTTCTTTATCCGCACACATCTTGGCAACCTCAGGATCAATGCTTTCACAACGTATCATCTCTCCTTGATTGATTCCATTCTCATACCATTCAACTTTCCAGTTTTTATCCCAATTCCAAACATTGACAGAAATATCTTCCGGAAAATCCGTATTGCTTCCCACCGGGTAAGCCCTCATTTGGTAATCACGGGGATGGCCTGCACTTTTGAAATACCAGGATACTTTGTCCCCGTCGATCTGATACACACCATATCCTATCGGTGCCCCATCCAAACAGTAATCACCTTGCCACCATGTGCCGCAAGTAGCCCCTGTATTATGTTCATACATAGAAGTTGAATGGATGATATTTCGATTATAGTGCATATGTCCGGTAAGAATATGCACATGATAAGGTTTCAACATGTTAAACAAGGAAGACGCATTTACGGTTTGATCCCCCATGCTGACAGAATTATAAGAAAAAGGCTGAGGTTGTTCCTCCAGACAAGCAGGGATGTGCATAGCCAGAAAGACCGTGGAACCTTTTGGAATATAGGACAAATCTTGTTCCAGCCATTGGAAAATCCTTTCATCAATATAACCCATGTAAAAATAATCCCGTCCAAAGTAAAAAACATTGTCAAGAATGATATAATGAACTTTTCCCCGATTGAAAGAATAATAAGCCGGCCCGAAAGTATGATTATAGGTCTTAGTGGAAGTTTCGTCCGTACGACCTCCATAATTCATGTCATGATTACCCAATACTCTGTAAAACGGAACATTTGTTCGATTGAGACAGTCTATGTATTTGGGATATAATTCTGATCTGTCACCTGCCAAATCACCACAGTCAATACCAAAAACATCCCGTTCTTTATTTTCGTTGATGGTGGCAAGACAATCATCCACCACCTTTGAGTAATGATCAAAGTTACCTTCTTTAAAAAATTGAGGATCGGAATGTACTAACAGCAGATGATTATTATCATTCCTGGGATTTTTTTTTAACTCAAAATTGTATGTGGCAGTCTTTTTAAAATTCACTTTCTGATAGAATCGAGGAATATTCAAACTATCCTGAGGAAGATATCCTGAAGGAGTCGAGACATATACGAATTCCGTATTTGCAGAAGCAGGAATGGAATAATGGCCTTTCTTATCGGAAAGGACACATTTATTCCCGTCTGTAACGACCACATTGGCAATGCCTTCTCCATTGTTGGTTACTTTTCCGTCAATACAAGAATTTTGAGCCTTACTGTGTATAGGTAATAATGCACAGATTAAGGCCAAAAAACATATCAAATGAAACAGGTTTCGATTCATGGAAAGTTATTAATTATCAGTAGCTAAAGCCCTATCAATACCATTTTTTACATTGTTCCATTGGTCGTACATGATTAGATAAATCATGTCGAAAAACATGAGCCCATCTCCTGTTGTCAACGTGATATACACAGCATCTTCGCAATCCTTTGGCTTATTATAGAAATTCAAGCCGTATAAACTTCCGATAACACGTACATCTCCCATTACTACTTGTTGAGCTTTTATTATACCTCCTTCAACACTCCATTCCGTATTGGCACCGTAAAGAGCTTCACCGTATGCTCCAGTCATATAAAAATCCAAAAGAGCTGCATAACCATAATTTTTGTAATCAGGACTCGCCCAAGTGGGATAATATTTAGAAGCATCGTATTTCTTACTTGCCCAATTTACACCAAGTTCATAATAACTTGAATACCAACATCCGGTATATGTTCCGAATTTGATATTTGGATTAATTCCTTTAATCTCCGCCTTTGTTTTTTCAAAAAGACTGTAAACTGCACTTGCCCGAAATTCCAGCCATTTTTTGTAATATTTTCCAGGTACAACAGTTTCTCCGTTCCAGGTAAAAATGTCCGAAGGAAAATTTGTTACCGTTTGACCGATATATTTTTCAAATTCTTTCCTCGTAAGTTCGGAAAAATCACTATTGATGGACGTAAATCTGCCATAATCATAGACAATTCCATCCAATGTAGGATAGTTAGTCGCTAATTCCGCTACAATACTTAAAATGTAATTTTGAACTTCCGGATTTACCAGATTGAAAAATTTTGCATAGGAATTGGCATCGTCCATTATCGATTTTAACCCCGAAGGATAATACATAGTTGTTGCCCAAGCTGCTTTTTCAGGTTCCCGATACATGACACCTCCGTCGCGTACCGTTCCACCCAACATGGCACATAAACTGGCATTAATTTTCAACCCCCTTTTGTGAGCCTCGTTAATAAAAGTTCCTAAATAATCCCAAGTATCGGTTCGTTCTACCTCTCCCAATTTCTTAATTTGTTGAACAATACTGCTCTGATAAAGAACATCTCCGCATCCGGGACGTACATCCAGGACGATTTCTGTAAAACCTGAAGACTTTGCCAGATCCAAATACTTGGAAACGTTTTCTTTATTATTTGCCAAATATTTAAAATTGGCAGAAGCGTCTATCCATAGTATTTTAGGTTTTTGAGCTACCGGGATCTTAGTAAGACTGGGAGAATCAGGCCATTCCCATTCCAAGGCTTTAGGTTCGTCTTTGCATGAAACAAATAAAAACAAAGAGCAAAGGGAAAAAACTATCAAACTTTTGTTTGTCATATCATTATAAAAAATAGCCAAGCTTCTCAAAACTCTCCTGTTGACAGTAACAAGAAGCTTGGCTATTATGGATAAATCAGTTCATTATTTGAGCAATTTTGAATTATTCAACAGAAAGTTTTTTCACTACAATTCCTGTATTTGTACCTAAATAAACAATCGTAGCTGATTGCCCGTCAGGTGCAAGCAATGTTTTAACATCTGTCGTTAGATTACCATTGGCACCAATATCTGTAGGACTCCAAGCTCCCCAATCGTGACCCGAAATATAAGGTGACATATCTGTAGAAATCGTCGGATCTTTGATGATCTTGGAAACTTTGATATAGTATGTCATCCAGTTCCAGGCGTTCAATTCAGTTTGGAATAAGAGCTTGATTCCCATGAAATCGATGTAGTCCATTCCGGAGGAATATCCAAGGAATTGGAAGGCATCCCCTGTGTATAGCGGCTGATTTGTTACCCCATCATTGTAAACGGTATTAAATCCAGGCCATCCATCTGGTGACGAATAATTTCCAATCGTAAAGTAATTACTATTTTTACTTACATCAGTAGGAATAATTAATCCATTATAGTCCCATGATCCAGGATTTGTTATAGTTACTGCGTCAGGCGTAGTTGAAGTTACAGCTCCATTTATTACTTCAAACCGAACAAATTTATTCATTGTTGCTACCGGGAAATAAATATAAGCTGTTTTAGTTACATCACCTTTTACATAAAATTTTCTGCCGACCTGGCCACCTTGATTATTAACCCAAGTGATCAGCAATTTTGGTGTTGCTGTAACATTATCCCATTGGTACATTTTTACAGTTCCGCCGTTACCTGTTACGAGATTTGCTGCAAAAATATGACCTGCGTCATCAGAAGTCATATAAAATGCTCTTGTCAAAGCGGGTGCTGTTAATGAAGACCAATCAATCCCACTCATGGAAAGTGTTCCAGCAGAGGAGGCATCAGCGACATTGTAATAGTTAAATACACCTGTTGATGAATGGACAACAAAATAGTTTCCGCTTAAAGCAACGGCTCTGTTTGCCCCATCCGCGAAGCCCATTTCTGTTGCGGATTTTGTGTATAATGTTCTTACATGGAAAACAGAAGGAATAATCCGAACAGAAACGGTATAGTTTTTTTCTGTTCCATCATATCCGATAACCTTAAATTGATAAGGTTCTGATAAATCTTGATAGCCTCCGAAAGCAGGTTTACAAACGGCATTGTTTGGCATTGAAATCGTAATTTTCGATTTGGTTAAATCCGTTTTAGGATCCCCTTCAAAAACGATTTCAATACTATCATTTGCATAAGGTCCTTGTTCTTCAGGACTAAATGTTCCTTCGACTCCGGGAACCGAGAGTTTAATATCTCGTAATAAGTTGTCCGACGTAATTACTGGTTCATCGGGTTGCATACAACCAGTAAATGCGATAACAAATACTATAGGAAAATATTTAAATTTTTTCATATCCATAAATATTATATGAGTTATATGATTACCAACCAGGTAATTGTTCTACTGCACTATTATTGTTTAATTCCGAAAGAGGTAGTGGGAATGTTTTTCCCAAAAGTTCCGGGAACTTACGATCATGATCATCCACAACAACGTATTCGTATTGGAATGTCGTACCACCTGTCTTTGTAATTCTTAATCCATGGAAGCGAACGTCGTTTAATTCAGTAGGAGCTAACCCCCAACGTCTTAAATCCCAGAATATATGACCTTCAAAAGCAAGCTCTACTTTACGTTCATGTTTGATTGCATTTCCCAAATCAGTACCTGTTTTATCTGCCCAAGGCAATCCGACTCTTGATCTTACACTATTGATTGCACTATTTGCAGTAACATCGTCCGATAAATTATTTGCAGCTTCTGCCAAATTCAGATAAACTTCTGCCAAGCGAATTTCAATATAAGGGGTTACACTTTGACCATCAATAACCGTTTTGTTTTCATCCAAAACTTTTTTCAAGAAATATCCTGTTACAGTATGTCCATTAGATTGTTGATAATCACCATAATTATGAAATCCGTCAACACCATCTATATAAGCTTGAATTTTTCTTCCTTTCCAAGTAGCATCATTATAAAGAATGCTAGCTTTGAATCGTGGTTCCAACTGATCGTAAGGTGGTGTCTCAGTAGTAGTACTATGCCATTGACTCCAATCAGGATATCCTCCGGTTTTCAACTCATACAATTCCACCATTTCCTGTGTCGGTCCGGCTAATGTAACTTTAGCTGAATTCCCGTTATCACCTCCAGGTGCAAATAACAAATCCATCTCATGAGTGATGTTGGGTGAAGCATATTGAAATTCTATGATGGATTCTTTATTTCCCGAAAAATAGGATTTTCTAAACGAATCCTCATAACTACTATTTAATTCGTATACAAAAGCACCGTTTCCGTCTTTTAAGTTAATACAATCCTGTGCTGCAGTTTTAGCTTTAGCCCAATGTTTCGCAAATAATGCTACTCTTGATAAATAAGCCAATGCGGCTCCTTTTGTCAATCTTCCTGCATCAGAACTGGATCTGGTTACAGGAAGGTTTTCTGCTGCAAATTCCAAATCCGTTTCTATGAAATTCCAACAATCTTCCGTTGAACCAAGAGGATTATTTTTTTCAGAGGTTAATTTATCCAGTATAATGAATTGATTATGACGAATCATTATCTGGAAATAGATATAAGCTCTGAAAAATCGAATTTGTGCTTCAAGATCTGTTTTTATACTTGCATCAAATTCGGCATATTTGTTTAATCCATTCATAAATTCGTGAATACGTCTGATTCGGTCATACGCACCAGGCCATACATCCAGAGAATTTTGCTGAGACGTAATCTTATCAGGATAATATGCATAATCATTAGGCGTACCATAGGCTGGCACCGTAGAAGCATATTTTAACGCATACGTCATTCCGTCGGTTAACACACCTTGTGTGTCGAATTGATCTGAGCCAAATTGACCGTATTTTGAAAAATAGGTATAAAACCCATTCAAATACAGATTAGCCTTCTCAGGTGTGCTCCATATAATTTTTTCTGAGTACTTGTCATAGGGTACCTCATCCAGGCTACATGAATAGAATGTAAGTAGTCCCACCACAACACTTATAACGCTATAATATTTTTTCATCTTTTTCTTTTTTTAAAATGTTACCGTTAATCCAGCTGTATAATTTTTCTGTTGAGGATAATACCCATTTGTCACATCCGGTGCTTCAGGATCAAGGAAAGGATTGTGACTAAATGTTAAAAGATTGCTTCCTGCAATGTAACATCTTATTCTTTGTGCATGAATCATATTGCTGGCTACTTTTGGTATAGTATAACCAATTTGAAGATTTTTTAACCTCAAATATGACCCATCAAACAACCACATTGTATTTGCATATCCGTTATAACGATATTGAGTACTTAGTCGTGGATATTTTGCAGTCGTATTCTCCGGAGTCCAACTATTTTCAATCAAATAAACCGGAGAATTACCACCATTATAGAAAGTGCGCGTAAATTGCGTATCATCCCAACCTATACCAGGATAAGATCCCATTAAAGCATTATCGCATATAGCAGCACCTTGAAATAAAGCTGAAAAATCAAAATTCCTATAGGAAGCGGCAAGATTTAGTCCAAACGTCATTTCCGGAATACTGCTGTGTCCAATCCAGGTTCTATCTTGATCATAATCAATTTTACCGTCTCCGTTCAAATCCTTATATTTAATATCACCAGGTAATGTATTGGAACCAACAACTGCAGAATTATCAATCTCTTCCTGACTTTGGAATAATCCTAAGGCAATAAAACCATCCTTTTCACCTAAACTTCTTCCTATGCTTCTTTGATAGGCGGGAATATCCGAATCTTCTATACGAATAATTTTATTTCGTGCCCAGTTTAGACTTCCCCGTGCGGAAAAGTTGACTTCACCAAATTGTGAATTATTGGTAAGTGCCAACTCAAAACCTCTGTTATCAACAATACCATAATTAATTGTACTAGGAAAATAATTTCCCACAGATGAAGGATAATTTCCAGATTGGCTAGCCAAAATATTTTCTGTTACTTTATAGAAGACATCAAATTCCACACCAAGTAACCCATGCCAAAATGAAGCATCAAAACCTGCATTATAATTGGTTGAGACCTCCCATGTCAAATCCGGATTAGGAACAGCATCAGTCATATAAGCTTTTTGTTGTTGTCCTCCTATGATTACTTGTGGATTTGCACTAATAGGTTTGATGTAATTATAGAATTGGAAAGCTCCAACATTTGCATCACTACCTAATTTACCCCAAGATACTCTAAATTTCAAGTTGTCCATAAAAGGAACAGCGTCTTTGAAAAAGTCTTCTTCTGATATTCTATAACCTAAAGAAACGGCAGGGAAAAATGCCCAACGATTTTCCGGTTTAAATCTATAAGAACCATCATAACGTCCGGACACTTCTGCAAGATATTTATTATCATAGGCATAAGTAATACGTCCAACATAACCGGCACGGGGAGTGGATGTACTCATACCCGAGTATCCTTTCCCGGAATTGATAATTCTATTGGTTAAATCTAATTCTTGAATATCATCAAATTCAAAACCTTGACCGGTTACGCCAAATCCATGAGTTGTATACTTACCATATTCATACAAGAATAATGCTGTAATATCATGTAAACCAAATTTATTTGCATAATTCATTGAAAATTGGCCAGTAAGCCTTTCTGCTTTACTAAATCCTTCATATAAAGTTGATTCATACTCATTGGTATCAGGATCTTTAAAACCTGCAGCATATTGAGAAGAATAAGTTATTTTATCATAACCTAAAGCTGCCACATTTAATTGGTAAGGTACTGAAAACGCACTACTTGTTGTATAGTCGTGGTCATAGCTGACCAATGCGTTCAGATTCAACCCCTTAACAAAAGGAACATTCCATTTCAAATTCAAATTACTTTGGAATACATTCATTATAGATTTTGAATATCCAGAATTATTCAATGATGCTACCGGATTTAATAATCCATATTGAGGTACTGAAGCAACCTCCATTCCGTCGTATTCCATTGGTAAAAACGGATACATTTGAATGGCACTAAACACGACTGTAGAAGGATCTGTATTTGGGTTATTTCTTTTTTCCTGACGTCCACCAATGTTCAAGTTAATAGACAAATCATCCGTAATTTTGGTGTCTATATTACTTCGAAAATTAAAACGATTAAACCCAAAATTTTTAACATTACCCTCTTGATCATAATATCCAAGAGAAATAAAATATTTTGTTCTGTCATTACCTCCATCTACTGTAACATTATGATGTTGAGTTGTGCCAGTTTTAAATATTTGTTTTAGCCAATTCGTATTTCCAAATCCGTCCGTACCTGCTTTAATGCTGTTAAGCATACCTTCAGTAAAAGTTGGAGTTTTTCCATCCAATTCCATGGCTTTATTCCAATAGTATGCGAATTGAGGGCCATCCAGAAATTCAGGGAAGCGGGTATTTTTGTCTATCCCTGAACTATATGAATAAGTAATTGACGCTTTTTGATTAGAACCTTTTTTTGTTGTTACCAAGATAACACCATTAGCAGCTTGCATACCATAAACGGCAGCCGCAGAAGCATCTTTCAAAATTGAAACAGATTGAATTTCATTGGGATCCAAGTTATTAAAACTACGTGGAATTCCATCAACAATCACCATTGGAGATGTACTTCCAAAAGTAGAAGACCCTCTTACTAATAAACTTGCATCATCAGAACCTGGCTTTCCAGATGATTGTACCGCAGTTAAACCTGGCAAACGTCCAGCAAGCATGGTGGAAATATTTGCCGGAGGAGCCTGCATCAATTGTTTATTGTCTATTTGTGCTACAGAGCCTGTCATGGAAGATTTCTTTTGAGTACCATAACCCACTACCACAACTTCATCTAATAGCGTCCTGTCTTCTTGCATGTAAATAGCCAAAGTGGTTAAGCCGTTTAATGCGATTTTCTGAGTAATACAACCTAAATACGAAAATTCAAGTGTAGCATTTGGTTGTGGTACGCTGATTCTAAATTCTCCATCAGCATTGGTTATCGTACCGGAGCTGGTCCCATTTACCTTGACACTCACGCCGATCAAATTTTCTCCTTTTGAGTCTTTGACTTTCCCCTGAATCGTTGTGGTTTGTGCATACAAACCACTTGAAAACAAAAGGAAGCAAACACACAAAAATGGAATCAAATATTTTGATTTCCATTTTAGTAAAGTGATTTTGTTCTTTTTCATGAAAGAATTGATTTTAATGGTTAAAAAATATCTGTTAATTTACCTGATACCAAAATGTTCTTTATATCTCTCGAATAAATATCCTGCCTGCAAATAAGTAGAGTTGGGGCTCATAAAATGAGAAAATTCAAAAGTGATGGCATTCTCCATCCCTGACTTTCGGGCCGCTTCCAGCTTCAACAATAGCTTTTCCCATTTAATCGGCAAAAAACGGATAGGCATATCCCGGTCAAAAGATTCTATGTTCGTCCAACATTTCATCTGATGCGCATCCGCTAATTTTTTATTGACAGTCAGATATTCGGGAAGTTCATGATAATCGACTTGCCCATCCTGAAATGCCAGAATATCGACAGCACCTTCAACATTGGTCAAAATTTCATTCCATTCTTCCTCATGTTCCTGCACCGTGATTGCTTTATCGCCTCCGGTCATCACCTGATCTGTCTTTACACCATGGATATACGGAGAAATCAAAGTGGTCAGATTATTGGAAACAGCTTTGGCATGTTTACCTACCTCCGCATAAATCTTAGACATATTTTTGGTACGCCGGCTGATTTCCTGCGACAAATACCATCCCTGGAATGATTGATGATGTCCGTATTTTTTCCAGACTTCGTCAATCAGAGCTAAATTCAAATCAATCTCTTTTTGAAAGGTACCTTCTATCCAGTATTTTCCGGAATCATACATTCCAAAAAAGAATGCCATGTTGTGTCTGTCGGCTAAGGTTAAAAACATCTCCACCAGATCAACCGGAGGATAATTGACATCTTCTGTTTTCAGGATACAATTAAACGGAGAAGCAATCCATTTACCCAAACCGGCGCGAATCATCACCACCGTATTTATACCCATGGTTTTCATAGCCTGAAAATCCAGGTCCCATTCCTTTACACCCCAGTTTTGATGAGGTATGTCCCAACTGACTTCATCCAGGAAAGTAGCTTTAATGGGCATACCTTTAAGAATACCTGGAGTTTCAAACATCTTATCGGACAAGTTACCTTTCCTTTTCTTTTCAGAGGAACGATACGCGGCTGTAGCTGTGGCATTTATCGGTTGGCTATTTAGTGTATATGCCAAAATACCTCCCGAGCCTATCGCCAGATCACGTAAAAAAGTTCTTCTACCCTTTGTATTGTCTTTATTCATCATATCATTCACGTATGATCACTATTTATGATTAAGATTATTATCGTCTTTTTTTGTCAGTAGCAACACAATCAAGTGTTGCTACCGGATCAATCAATTAATTAATACTTTAGCTGTTTTGACCAATTTTCCATCAACTTTCACCAGAACAATCTGGACACCTTTCAAATCACCGATTGCGACTTGATTATCATTGATTTGTGTTTTGATCTTTTGTCCCAATATGTTGTAAACTTCAATACTGGAAGGATTTACTCCTTTTACTGTAATAAATCCGTCATTATTAATCACCTGAATATCATCACTTTCCGTCTGATTGATACCAGCTAAGATTCCGCCAATCTCATATTTTGCAATACCGTTGTTACATCCGTATACATATAAATATAAATGTCCTGCATATTCATCTGCCCAAACGCGACCACATCCATTTCCGTTGGAGGTTGTACCTAAAGAAGGAGTGGAAAGAACATAAGTTGCAGCCAACCAATTATCATTATCGATTTTGACAATTGAAGCCAATTCCGCCCCTGACCCATAGTTATAAAAGGCCAAATAAACCGAAGAACCTACTGTCGTAACGTAATTAGGAGTCGTTGTAAAGGTTGACGCTGTTTTTACAGGTAATGTATCTCCAGTTGCGACCATACTGGCATTCAATTTACGAACCTGTTCTCCCGGACATTTATAAGCGAATGTTCCATTCGGTAAAAAAGCCAGTGACGACATGGATCCATTTGCGTAAGTAGGGGTTATGGGGAACATTTCAGGTACCGGATTGAATTTGAAACTACCGGGATTGTTCACATCAGCTATCATGGAAAAGCGGAGAATATTGCGTGTTCCTCCGACAACATAGAAACTTGAAGCATAAATCTTTGCTGTTCCATCAGTAATACTCCCCGTCACATTTAAATAATCACCATAACGATGTGCTTCCGTCATTGTATACTCAAGTGCAACCGTTGGAGCAGCAGTGGAATTGTCCCAACGATATACTTTGAATACATCATTGGCCGTCATTACCATATTACATGCCAAAAGCTTGCCATCCGTCGTAAATCCGGCATCGTTAATAACAAATCTGCCACCAGTAACGCCCGTCATGTCTAAACGGACCTTTTCTGTACCGTCTGATGCTTTTAAAAGTATCACAGCCGGATTTGTTAAAGTGCGTGTAGGTACTGCAATTACTTTTTCTGATTCGAAAGTGCCAAATCCAACAGTGCGACAACCGCTACCTGTACCGAAAAAATCCGGTAACGTAGAATTGGCTGTCGTGTATTCCCAAACACTAGTGACTGTTGGCGTTTCAGCTGCAAGAACTGCTGTCATGCATGACATGGCAAGCATTAAAGTAAATTTTTTCATAAGCACATTTTTTTAAGGTTAAATAACATGTTTTTGTATCTAAATCATTCATTATTTATTTTCTCCAATGTTTTCCAGCATTGGTACATACCTCTTGGTACATGGAAACAACCTTTCCATTTTCCGCCTTTTAATGACAGCAAGACTTCGCCCTGACGATTCAGATAACCCCACCACTCAGGATATTCAGTATCTTTGAAATGTGACCAGGTGTAGTCATGCACTTTTTTAAACCATCGCAAGCACTCTTTTGAACCGGTGAGTTGATAACCTTTCAGGAGTGAAATCAAGGTTTCAATATGTACCCACCATAGTTTTTGATCCCATTCCAATTGTTGGGTAGGATATCCCAACCTGTCCATGAAATAGAATATACCTCCGAATTTTTTGTCCCAACCAAATTCAACCATCTTTAAAGTGGTTTCCACAGCCTTATCAATTAAGTCGGGACGATTTAACCGTACGCCCAAATCCATGATAAACCACATGGCTTCGATTGAATGACCCGGATTCATCGACCTTCCCTCGAAAGTATCGGATAAGCTTCCGTCAAGATTCACGTTTTCAACGATAATGCCACCTAATTCCGGACGTAAAAACACATCCATCACTTCATGAATACAGTCATCTATTGTTTTTTGCAGAAAATCTTTGTCAATCAGATGTTCGATTTCCAAGGAGAGATTGCAAAGAATCATCGGCAAAGCAAAGGTTTTCAAATTACGTGTTCCTGGATATGCTTTGTTCCATTTTCCTTTTGGATTATCCACCTTTGATAAGACAATATCGAATGTCTTCTTTGCTATATCGGCATATTCCTGATTACCGGTTGCCAGACTCAGTTGTCCAAAAGCCATCGTGGCAAAAGTGTATGAAAAGATGTTGTAAGGTTCCACCAGCGGATTTCCTTCCCTGTCAATGGCAAAATACCAATTATAATTACCGTCGTGTCCGTATTTTTTCAAGAATTCACCACCTTGAATGGCACAGTCAAGCCATTCCTGACGTTTTTCAACCTTGTTGTAAAGCATAGAAAACAACCACACTTCACGGCCTTGCAACCATATAAACTTATCGGTATCATATACATCTCCTTTTCGGTCAAGGCAACTGAAATAACCACCATACACTTTATCCTGCGAATTGTCAAGCCAAAAAGGGATCACATTTTTGAGCAATTCATCCCGATATTGTATTTCAAGTTTTTTAAAGTCCATGATATTGTATTTTAAATTTTGATTCTTATTTTTTTGTGTTTTTAAGCCAGAAACGTTCAATTTCTTCCAATGATTTTCCAGCTGTTTCCGGCATTAATTTCCAGACAATCAACATGTAAGGGATGCACATTAAAGCGAACATGAAGAACGTACCTGCTGGAGCAAGCGTTTCAAGCATCCACGGTGTAAGTTGCCCGATCAGATAAGTACCGATCCATAGCGAAAATCCTGCGACTGACATGGCCAAACCACGAATCTTTGTGGGGTACATTTCTGACAGGAAGACAAATATGACGGCACTGATGGAGATGGCACAGAAGAAAATGTAAGCAAGGAAGCAAACCAGCAGGAAAATGCTTGTTAAGCCTAAGGCTTCTGCATTTATAAAATATATTCCTATCAAGATTAGTGATAAGATCATTCCGGTCACTCCAAAATATACCAGTTTCTTACGTCCCACCTTGTCAATGATAAGCAGAGCCAAAACTGTAGTCAGCATATTTATAACACCAATTAAAGATTGATAGAACAAGGAATCTCCGCTTGACAATCCACTTTGTTCAAAAATGGAAGGGCCATAATACAAGACCGCATTCACCCCCATGAATTGTCCCAATATGGCAATGGCACAACCTATAATAACAGCTTTACGAATCCCTGGTTGAAACAACATTTTCCAATCCGACTTTTCCTGGTTTAGCAACATTCCCTTTGTTTCACTGACCTGAAATGCAACATCTTGCTTTTCATTGTATATTTTAGAGAAAACATTTACAGCTTCATTTTCCCTATTCCTTACAATAAGCCATCTCGGGCTCTCAGGTATAAAGAAAATCACCACTAAGAATAATAAGGCAGGAAGCGATTCGAAGCCCAACATACCACGCCAGATTTCCGTACCGAATACATTTTGTAGAATCGGACTCGAGGAAACGTATCCTACTGAGATATTCAACAAAAAATAGTTCATCAGGTAAGCTGCAAGAAATCCTATTGTAACAGCCAACTGATATAAAGAGACCAACCGGCCACGGTGCAATGCGGGAGAGATTTCCGATATATAAAGCGGACAAACAATGGATACGATGCCAATGCCCGCACCACCTATCATTCGCCAGACAACCAACTGGTAAAAACTATTGGAAAGCGCACAGCCAAAACCTGAAACGGTAAAAAGAATGGCTGAAAGTACCATCGTTTTTTTTCGGCCAAACCGGTCACTTAACGCTCCGCCAAATGCCACTCCAATGATAGAGCCAATCAGGGCACAGCCCACAAACCAACCGCTCATAAGGGTTGTCAACTGAAACTGAGCGGTCACTTGCGAAACAGTTCCTGAAATTACAGCTGTATCATATCCAAAAAGCAAACCGCCCAATGCTGAAACGACTGAAATAAAGGCCACATAACCAATATTTTCTTTTTTATCCATTTTTCAGGTCATTTTATATTGAAATATTCTTTGTACCGATTATACAAATTCCCAGCCTGTGCATAAGATGATTGCGGGCTCATGAAATGGGAAAATTCAAAAGTGATGGCTTTATCGTAACCACAGCGTTTGGCTGCTTCCAGTTTCAACCGGAGTTTATCGAATTTGATCGGTAAGAATCGAATGGGCATATCGCGGTCAAAAGACTCCGCATTGGTCCAGCACTGCATGTGATATTTATCAGCCAGCTTTTTATTGACAGTAAAAAAAGCATCCAGTTCATTATAATCAATCTGACCATCCTGAAAGGCACAAGCATCAACCACATCGGATATGCCTGCAAAAATCTCATCCCATTCTTTTTCGTGTTGCTGCACCGAAACGGCGTTTTCTTTGGTCAAATTGGCTCCACTTGCAGCAACAGCTTTTTTTCCGTCGATCCAAGGAGAAATGAAAGTCGGCAACCCATTGGAAACATCTTTACATTGTTTTCCCATTGCGTGAAAAGCACCGATGGCACCTTTTGTAGCACGACTGATTTCACCGCTGATATACCAGCCCTGGAAACTCTGATGTTTGGCTCCGTAATTCTGCCAAACTTCATCGATCACATATTTGTTGTCTTCAATTTCATAGGTCATATCTCCGGTTTCCCAATAATGTCCAGTATCATAAAGTCCAAAATAGAACTTCATGCCGTATTTATCAGCCAAACGTAAATACATATCCAATAAATCAACCGAAGGCATATAGCATCCTTTTCCAAGTAAATATTTTGACGGATAAGTAATAAATTTCTTGTAACCGGAACGAATCATGATGACCGTATCGATACCCACTGATTTCATGTATTGAAAATCCAAATCCCATTCAGCTTCACCCCAGTTTTGATGTGGAATGTCATGAGATATTTCGTCCAGGAATGTTCCTGTGATGGGTAATCCGGCTTTTTGCGGTACAATCAACTTACTTTGAAGAGAAGCATTCTTCTTTGGTACAAATCCGGGGGTTAAATTCAAGTTTCTGAATTTCTGTTCGGCAGCAAAACCCTCGATATGAGGTAATGCCAATGCTCCAGCAACAACCATTGCTGATTTTTTCATAAAATCACGCCTATTGTCCATATTTTACCTTTTAATGTATTTTCCGTAAATGTTAACTTGCTTATTATTAAATGGATCCAATATCTTATCCATTAATACAGCCATTTCCAGGCGCGTAATCTTATGATTCAAATCAGGATTACCGCCTTTTTTCATCGATTTATAAATACTTAATACAGATGATTTAACATTCTTAGTGGTTAAAAGTTTTTCATTCTTTGAAATTTTTTCAAGAAGTCTCAAAGCATCATTCCAGCTTAATTCTTTATTGTTCCATTTATTTATCTTGAGATAAGGATAAACATCTGTCAATCCATCCAATTCATTCATTTTTAAGACAGAATCAGCCTTGAACCAAGTCTCATTGGACCAATCCACACTTTTACCCTCCCCTTTTAATATTCCGGTAGAACCGATATGCTGTAAGGCTAAAAAAGCGGGATAATCTTTTTGAACATCTAAATAAGGAAGAATATATCCGCCATGTTTCAACAATGAATTTTGGACATCGCGCACTCCTACTTCATCAATACGCTTATTCTGCAATACGGACAATGCGGCCAAAGTTCCCGCAGCTTGTCCGATTTGGAGGACTACAGGTTGCAATCTGGTGGTTCCGTTGACAATGTTGGATACGGATATGGATTTTTCAGCAACGATCAAGCCGTCTACATTCTGAGGAATCAATGTACCCAATGGCAATCCATACGAAGGGACAGGATGGAAACTTAAATCAGGAAGTTTTTCTTCACCGGTATATCTGTTATGATGATGATCCACCGGATAATCACCCACAGCTATTGTTGTCCGATAGAGTTTTTCCGATTGTGTATATGGATTAAGAATATGATTTTCTTTGAACCGGACCAAACCATGGATACGTCTTGATTCCCGATGATAAGGAATAAAAGGCAATTTGTCAAAAGTAGGATATTCATCATCAGCCAAACCTAATGTATTCATACCCAATTCTTTTTGAATAAAATAGACAAATCCCATCGTCACACTCTTTGCTTTTTTCAAAGCCTCTACCCGTTCTTCCGGTGTCATTTCAATGATATTCAAATAATAATCATTCCCATAGCCAGGCCAATTGATCATATACTTGTCATTCGGAAGTTTTCCATAAGTAAGCATCTTTTGGGGCGTCCATGTCGGTTTGTCCGGTCCTGTACTGATGTTGTTCAGCGGATTGATGCAACAATTAATGTATAAAGTGGAATCATAATCAACAGGACGCAGGATGCTGACATCTTTATGAAAGTCTTTCAATATGGCAACATAAGTCAAATCCTGAATAATGTCATGCGCTTTATCTGCAGCAGCCGGTTCACCGGTAATATGGCGGTCTTCCATGCCTATGTCATATTTTACGCCACACATTTTTGCCACATCGCCCAATTCGGTAGCATCAATCAGTATTTTGCTCTTGACATCAAAGACTCCATTCGGAGTTTTTATGGATGCAATCCAAAAGCCATTTTGTCTTGAAATTGTTTGAAGGGAAGAATTGAAGTAAACTGAAAGATTTTTTTCTCTCTGAGTTATCTTTTGAAATATCTCATTGCCGACGGATGGCTCAAAAAGAGTGTAACTTACCCAACCAGTTGTCATGGCATTATTACTTCCGTAATAAATTGCCAGTGAATCTCTGAATTCACCCCAAAAGCCCCCCGGAAGTCTGTGATTCCCATCAATGGCACTAACGCCTGCGCCGGTAAGCATACCACCCAACCAACCAGACTCTTCTACCAAAAGCGTTTTCACACCCAAGCGTGCACTCTCAACTGAAGCGGCTGTTCCACTGGCACCTCCGCCAATGACCAAAACATCCACAGCCTTTTGCTGAGCTTGTAAGGAAAAACAAGTTAAAGCCAGCATTGTAAACAGATTAACTAACTTTATTTTACTGATCATCCTATTTATAGTTAATGTATTTATTAATTAATTTTTAAAATTGACGTCTTTCTGGAGACTTATTAAATATTTTAACAATAACAAGGGCAAATATATCAATATATTTTATTAAATATACTATTGTTATTAAATATTTTTAGTATATATGTTCTTAAACATATAAAATATTAAAATACATACGGGTATGATTGCAAGCATAATGGGTAGAAGGCATATATAGCCTTTTTTAAACAAAATGGTCCTAAAATCAAGTCAAAAAAATTATTCGTAATGTCATTATTTATAAAAATAAATAAGAAATGGTGTTATGATAGAAAATATTTTTATTTTTGCATAACCAATGATTCTATAACCATCAGAATGAATTTGCGCTTTTTACAAGAAACAAATCCCAGCTCAAGAAATGCCCTTTTAAAAAAGGACATTGTACGTTACTATATTAATAATGGTGAGAACTCTTTAGCCGACTTGGGGAAAGAAATGAACCTGAGTATCCCTACCATCACCAAATTGGTTTCCGAACTCATTGATGATGGATTTGTGGTAGACTTCGGCAAACAAGAGACAACAGGCGGACGTCGGCCAAACATTTATGGCTTGAATGAGAATTCCGGATATTTTATCGGAGTCGATATCAGACATTTCTGTGTAAACATCGGATTAATCAATTTCAAAGGCGAAATGATTGATTCGCAAATGAAGATCCCTTACAAAATCAGCCAGGTACGTGAAAGTTTCGATGAATTGTGCGCCATCATTGATGGCTTCATAAACAGCACTGTTGTCCCTAAAGAAAAAATACTGAGCATAGGTATGAACATCTCCGGACGCATCAATGCACAAGCCGGCTACAGTTACAGCTTTTTCAATTTTGACGAAATGCCGGTAACTGAGATTCTTGAAAAAAAATTTGGAATTAATGTAAGTATAGACAATGATTCCAGAGCAATGGCCTACGGAGAATACCTGAAAGGTTGTATCAAAGGTGAAAAAAATATCTTATTCATTAATGTGGGCTGGGGTTTAGGCTTGGGAATCATCGTCAATGGCCAGTTATATTATGGGAAATCAGGTTTTTCAGGTGAATTCGGACATATGGCCGCTTTTGACAATGAAGTGCTCTGCCATTGCGGAAAAAAAGGTTGCCTGGAGACAGAGGCTTCCGGTTCCTACATACACAGACTTTTTTTGGAAAAAGTGAATAATGGCTATTCCTCCAGACTAAGCAAGAAAATCCTCAAACAAAAAGAAGAGATCACATCTGAAGACATCATAAGTGCTGCATTACACGAAGATATGCTTGCCATTGAACTGATTGAAAATGTAGGTAATACTTTGGGAAAACATATCGCAGGACTGATCAATTTATTCAATCCCGAATTGGTTGTGATCGGAGGTTCCTTATCGGCAGCAGGTGACTATTTACTTTTACCACTGAGAAGTTCCATTAAAAAGTATTCATTGAATCTGGTAAGCAAAGATACAGATATCAAACTCTCCAAATTGGGTGATAAGACAGGTTTGATCGGTGCCTGTTTGTTGGCACGAAGTAAAATAATAGGACTTATTTAAAAATCCTATCACTTCCCGATTTATACCAAATATTATTTTTTTCAGATGGTTTCAATCTTAAACTTGAAAAAATCTTCATTTTTATTCGTCTTTGAGTTTTTACTTTTTACGTAACACTACATCAGGACGGCAGTTGTAAAACTAATTTTTATTTTTTACCATTCGTTTTTCCTTGGGGGAATTTATGAGAAGTTTTTCCTATTTATGAGAAAATTTTCCTGCTTTATTCAGGAATAGAAAAGTACCTTTATTGGTGATAATATTTTTTTTATAAAGTCTGTAAAATTATATCTTTCATCAAAATTATTATTTACCATGAAGTACAAGATAAAATATCATTTCTTTATCTGGATACTGTTAATCAGCACAAATTCAGTTAGTTCTAAAACTATTACACTAAAAACCCTGTTGCAGGAATTAACAAACCGGGAACATATGGCAGAATATCCGTCACCTAATTATGTTTGTAAACAGTTCAGCAGTTACGACAGAGCTTCTGTGACAAAAAATGATAAAAGTTGGTATTCAAATTGGGATAGAACCATGTTTGTCAAGACAGAAACAAATTCCGGCAGAAAAGAATATGTGATGATGGATGCAAAAGGTCCCGGAGCTATTGTACGTTTCTGGATGACATTTGCCGGAGAAAACTCTGGCAAAGGAACCCTGCGAATTTATCTGGATAATAATCCCATAGCAGCAATTGAAGGAAGTGCGTTAGATATCATCAGTGGCGGAAAACTTGTTGGAGCTCCTCTATCAACATCAGTCTCCGATTTAACAGATTACAGAATGAGAGGGCACAATCTTTATCTTCCCATTCCATACTCAAAAAGCTGTAAGATAACATATCAAAGCGAAAATATCATGGATTTTGGGGCAAAAGATGCGGGCGAGTCAGTCTATTATAATATTGGTTACAGAATCTATGATGCCTCAATAAAGGTAAAAACATTCTCTCTCAATCAGCTGAAAAAATGTAAATCCACCATTGATCATACACAAAAAAAATTAAGAGAAAAGGAATTCCAAAATCCACAAAATTCATCCACAGAAATTATAGCCGGAAATATACTGCCAGATATGAGTAAAGATCTTACCATTACAAAAAAATCTGCCGCAATCCGAAAACTGACCTTCAAATTAGATGCAAAAAATATAGAGCAGGCTCTCCGGAGTACAATAATTCATATTTCATTTGACAATAATTCCACCGTCGCTTGCCCGATTGGTGATTTTATGGGAACAGGTTACCAGATTCGAAATTCAAATAACTGGTATGCAAAAATTGAAAATGACGGAACAATGTCTTGCTATTGGGTGATGCCTTTCAAAAACGTATGTAAGATTGCTATCGAAAATAAAGGTACTCAAAATGTGACAATTTCTCGTGGAGAAATTACCACTTCACCCTATAATTGGACAAATAAAACCATGTATTTTGGTTCCTACTGGAAACAATTCGGTTTTTTGAAAACTGGAGAAATGAAAAACAATGAAGGTGACGGAGGTCCATTTGACATTAATTATGTTACGTTAAACGGCAAAGGTATTTATGTCGGCGACTGCCTGACTCTTTTCAATACCGTTTACGCCTGGTGGGGCGAAGGTGATGAAAAAGTATATGTAGATAATGAGACATTTCCATCCCACTTCGGAACAGGAAGTGAAGACTATTACGGATATGCTTGGTGCCGTCCGGAAAAATTCACAAATCATCCTTTTATTGGTCAATCGGATGGAAGTGGCAATTTTAATCCAGGTTACACTAATATTCTTAGATTCAGGTCATTAGACGCTATTCCTTTCCGTAAACAGATAAAATTCGATATGGAAATGTGGCATTGGACGAAAGCAATTATAAATTATGCTCCTATCACATTCTGGTATATAAGTCCGGACGATGTAAAAATGTGTCCGAAATCAAATCTGACAGACGCAACGGCTCCTGTCGCTCTAAAACGAGAGGATATTATTTCTCCGGTTATAAAAGATAATAAAATTGAAGGCGAAAACATGAAACTGGAAAAAACTTCAGGAGGAAATTTTCGTTATAGTAACGATGTCACAAAAGGCTGGAGCAACAATATGCAATTGGTGTGGACAGATTTAAAACCATCTGATAAACTTTATCTCTCCTTTATTTCTGATACAAGTATAAATATTAATTCAACGGTCAAATTTACAAAAGCACCAGGATACGGAACTTTTAGAATTGCAATTAACGGTCAATACTTTTCAATTATCAATGCTTCGGATAAAAATTTTAAAGTCGGAAGTTTTAATTTCGAAAAAATAAGTTTGAAGAAAGGCAATAATACTATCGAAATCGAATTCTTGCCTCAATCAAATAATGAAAACAAGGTAGGAATAGATTGCATTGAATTCTATTAATTTTTAGAGTATTGCTGAACGCCAGAATGGTCAGCAACAGATGGAGCTGGAACTCACAAAAGAATAAACAAATCAGTTTGCAATAAATGATAGACTTTTTTGATTAGTTAACTTTAGCATTAATTACCATGAGATTAACGAAATTATGCATAGCTCTTCTTCTATTAAATTGTTGCATCGCTTCTGCTGCATTTAGTAGGAATTATGACTACTACTTTAGAAATATGGGAGTTGAAGATGGCCTTTCACAAAACATGGTATATTCTATTATTCAGGATAAGACCGGCTTTATATGGTTTGGGACCCAGGATGGTTTGAACCGCTACAACGGAATTGAATTCAAAATTTTCAAAAAAAGCAATAAAGACCCTCACAGCATTGGTTCCAATGCCATATTTTCTTTACTTCAAAATGATGACGGAATGATCTGGGTAGGAACTGCAAATGGCATTTACACCTATAATCCGGCCAACGAAGACTTTACTCATCTACGCATTAAAACTTCCAAAAAGCAAGAGATAACCGGTATTGTACGAGATATAAAGAAAGATAAATCCGAAAATATCTGGATGGCGATCCAGGATGAAGGTTTATTTTGTTATTCAAAAGGAAAGAGGATGAAGATGTATCCTATAAAAGGAGTAAATATTAGAAAAATAGTGTTTGATTTATCTGGAAATATATGGATTGCTACATACGGACACGGAATAATGAAACTAAATCCAAAATATTCCCAAATACAGCAATTTCAAATAGCTCATTCTACTGAAAAATTATCGGAAAACAATTTCAATGATTTGTATTTGTTAAACTCCGAACAGCTTTTGGTTGGTACAGTCAACAGAGGTGTACAATTGTTCAATCTGACGACGAAAACTTTTTCGCCATTTCTGGAAAAAGATAAAGATGGCAATCCACTTTTTGTCAGACGTATTTATAAAACGGAAAATCAAGAATTGTGGATTGGAACCGAAACAGGAATTTACATATATGACCTTAAAACGCATAAGGTAACAAATCTTCAGCATTTCCCTAATGACATGTATTCTTTATCTGACAATGCCATTCACAGCCTTTATCAGGACAGGGAAGGCGGTATGTGGATAGGAACTTTTTTCGGAGGTGTAAATTATTATACATCTTCCTATTCCTATTTTGAAAAGTATTACCCAATCAATGGCGAAAATTCCATCAGTGGAAAGAGCATCAGCGAATTTTGTGAAGACGCTCAGAAGAATATATGGATTGGCACTGAAGATGCAGGACTTAATGTGTTTAATCCCACGACAAAAACATTTACAAAAGAACCTGTTCCTGCAAAAAACATTCACTCCTTGCTTTATGATAACGGAAAGCTCTGGGTTGGAACATTTTCAAACGGCTTGTATGTGATTAACCTTAAAAACAAAAGCATACATTCATATAGAAACTCTTCTTCAAATAATTCATTAAGTGATGATAATATTTATTCTATCTATAAAGATTCATCAGGTAAAATATGGATTGGGTCAATGACAGGATTGCAATACTATTCTCCAACATCAGACAGTTTTGTAAGGGTTCAGGAGAAAATGATCAAAAATCAGGTAAACGATATTATTGAAGATTATAAAGGCACATTATGGATTGCAACGATTGGAGACGGAATATTCTCTTATGATAAATTCTCTAGAAAATGGACGAATTATCCAACTCCCATCAATAACCACGAGCGTACCGGAAAAATGATCATCTGTTTTCTACAGGATCAAAAAAACAGACTCTGGGTGGGAACAGAAGGAGCTGGTCTATGTATATTTGACAGAAAAACGAACTCGTTTTCAAAAGCCATTACTTCCGATGATGGATTGCCTAATGATGTAATATATAAATTAATAGACGACTATAGAGGAAATATTTGGGGTACTACAAATAAGGGGATTTTTAAATTAAATCCTGAAAACAGAAAAATTTCTGTTTTTACTCACACCAACGGATTGCTTGGAGATCAGTTTAATTATAAATCCGGATTCAAAAGCAGCAATGACAAAATATATTTCGGTGGTGTAAAAGGGTTTATTGCTTTTTCTCCGGGAAATCAAAAAATGAATGAAATCATTCCCCCGATAGTAATAAATAGTTTTCAGATACAAAATAAAGAGGTTTCATTAATTAACAAAAAATCGCATCAGAAACAATCAATTATCTATACTAATACTATTAATATCCCCCATAAGGTAGCAATATTTAGTTTGGGTTTTTCTGCATTAAGCTATATTTCGCCTAAAGGGAATCGCTATGCTTATAAACTTGAGGGAAGAGATAATGACTGGATTTATCCAAATAACATAAACCAGGTTAATTACTCGGATTTAGCACCGGGGACCTATATCTTTAAAGTTAAAGGCTCAAACAGTGATGGATTCTGGAATGATAAAGGAACATCCATAAAAATTAATGTATTACCACCATGGTACAGAACATTCTGGGCTTATTTGCTTTATTTTATTTTGATCGTTGTAAGTATATATCTGATCATAAAAGGGCTGATAAACAAAACGATGCATCATAATGCCCAACTCCTGCAGGAACTTGAGAGCAAGAAAGAGAAAGAATTGTATTCGGCAAAAATTGAATTTTTTACAAATATTACCCATGAAATCCGTACTCCATTGAGCCTGATCAAAGCACCTCTTGAAGAAGTTCTGAAAAATGTGAATAGTACAGATTCAAACTGGGATAACCTGTCCATCATTCAACGGAATGTGAACAGACTGCTTAAGCTTGTTAATGAACTTCTTGATTTTAGAAAGGCTGAGTCTAAAGGGCTCATACTGAGTTTTATCAGCTCAGACATCATTCACATAATCAACGAAACCGTTAGCAGATTTAAACCAAGTGCGAGTTTAAATGGCATTTCCTTTAAAACAGATTCCCCGGTAAATTCATTCTCAGCGGACTTAGACCCGGAAATTTTTACTAAAATTCTGAGCAATCTTCTTTTGAATGCTTTAAAACACGCAAAAGAAACAGTTAATATTACGTTTAAACCTGATATAACCAATTTTGAATTGGTTGTAACCAATGACGGAGATACGATTCCGGAACAGTTTGTCGAAAAAATATTTGAGCCGTTCTTTAAGTTAAATCCCAATGTTCAAGGTACAGGTTTGGGACTTTCTTTTGTCAAATCTCTGGTTGAGTTGCATCATGGTTCAATATATTGTGATAATTCTCAAAAAGATAGAACTTCCTTTGTAGTTACATTTCCCATTTATCAGGAAAATGCAATTCGGTTTGATAAAGATGAACCAGCAGAACCAAAGACTGAAACGGATTATTCTTCTGTAAGTGAAAAAGAATCATCCAAAACAAAACCCGTCATTTTATCAGTAGAAGATAATGAAGAATTCCAACAGTTTCTCAGCAAACAATTATCTTCCTATTATCATGTTTTATTAGGTCACAACGGTAAGGAAGCATTGGAGATTCTTAATAAAGAAAATGTTGATATTGTAGTCTGTGATATCATGATGCCTGTTATGGACGGACTTGAATTGTGTAAAATTATCAAGGAAAATATTAAATTCAGTCATATCCCAATCATATTACTAACCGCTAAAACCACTCTTATATCAAAAATCGAAGGAATAAAATTAGGAGCAGATGAATATATAGAAAAACCTTACTCCATTGATTTTTTGATTGCAAGAATTGATAATTTACTGGAAAATAGAAAAAAAATTAGAGAAACTTATAAACACTCTCCGGAATTAGCCTATCAAACCATTGCCCATACAAAAGTTGACGAAGAGTTCCTGAACAAACTGGTAGGTATTATACATGAACGACTGGAAGATTTTGATCTGGATGTTGACAAACTTGCAGAGGAAATGAATATCAGCCGCGCAACTTTATACAGAAAAGTGAAAAGCATATCAGAACTTACCCCTAATGATTTTATACTACTTGTAAGATTAAAAAAAGCGGCAGAGTTATTTAAGGAAAAAAAATACAGAGTTAACGAGGTGGCTTACATAGTTGGTTTTAGTTCTTCATCTTATTTTTCAAAATGTTTTTATAAACAATTTGGTATCCTACCTAAAGACTTTTAAAAATATATGAACCCCTTCAAAACCTGAGGGTGTCTCAAAAGTCTGAGGCACCCTCGTTTTATTCGTACACCTATCTGAGATCAAACTCAAATATTCAATCCTCAGAGGCTTAAAAAACTTTTGAGACAGCTTCCCATTTTTTAATATTCCTTAATCACAGGGAACTCTGAAATTCGAAGTGTTGTACATCCATAAGGAATTAGAGTGATTGTCTCTACTGGGAAATCATTTGTTCCAAGACCGTATATAACACTGCTATATGGCAATGGACCGGCACTCTGATTATATAATGACCAATTTGGTATTTCTTTTGCTTTAGCTTTAATTTCAATTGGAGCATTATCTAAATTCCAAGGATTTGTTTTTGATGCTTTATTTCTGTCTATGATAACTTCAAAAGCTTTATCAGGATTCTTGGTATCAAAATCCATCAATCCAAAATTCCATTTTGATTGAGGCAACACTTCATAGTATGTTTGTCCATATTTACTTTGGGAATCCTCAAATACGTGCTTTTCCCATTTTTCGGCTATCTTCAGAGCATAAACCAATGGACCTCTTTCGATTGAGACTGAATTTTCATACCACTTACTAATTTGAATATTCATTGGTAAAGAAAGTTCAACGATATCACCTGATTTCCAATTTCTGTCAATAACGACGATCTCATTCGTTAAATGATCCTTGTACAGATTTCCGTTAATTGATATCCTGGCTGATTTACACCATCCTGGAATTCTCAAATGAAATGGAAACCTGACTTCCTTCACCTTCTTGTCTAATATATTCAGCGTAAAAAGCAGTTTGTCATCCATTGGATAGTTGGTTCCCTCTTTCATCTTTATTTTAACTTCATTAGCAACTTTTGTCTCCACTTCTGAAGCAGAATAGATTAATGCTGCCAAGCCATTATCAGAAGTTGAATACCACAAGTTTTGAGTAAATTTTGGCCAAGCTTGATGCATATTTGAGGTACAACAAGGATATCCGGTCAGTAAACCGAAAACAAGGTCTGTACCTCCATGATTAATATTGAAGTTCCTTGTTGCTCTGGTAATCATAACCTGATTAGGCTGTTGAAAATACTGCCTATTCATGAAATCATCTGTAATTTGTGTGGGCAAAGCATTAAAAGCAATACGCTCAAGATGATCCAGAAATTCAATATCTCCGGTAATTTTTGACATTTCCTCAAGAGAGTACATTAATTCAACTGCTGAACAAAGCTCAGATCCTTGCGTCGGGTTATTTCCATGAATAGCTTCATCCCCTCCAAACATTCCCTGAGGCTGACCATGGATTTTTTTTATATCTTTAAATGCTTTTTTTACTGCATCAATATACTTGTGATCGCTATCTTGCTGATAAAAGATGATTGGTTCTTTTATACCTTGCGCTAAATTAACGCAATGAATCGTACTTAATTCCGTCAGGGCTTCACCATTCAAAAACATATCCACAAAATTAAAACTCTGCTGATGTATCATCCTGGCCAAATCCAACAGGTAAGTCTCACCAGTAATATGATAGAGCCAGTATACTATCTGCAAATTATCACCCGCACGATACTCTGCCCAAAAGGTCCAGTTTCCAAGAGGTTTTTGGGGAAGTGTATTCAGTTGATAATGAAAATAACGGGATAAAAAATCAATGACTCTTTTGTCTCCGGTAGCAGAATAATATTGTTTTAGAAACTTGAGCACCACCATCCGTGGCCACCAATCTTCAGAATGATTTCGCTGAAGTCCTGGTTCTGGCGGATATTCTTTTGACGGACCAAAAAAACCATCTTCCCGTTGACTCTTTAATGCCCATTCAATCCATAATTGCGCTTTCTTCTTAAGCTTATCGTCATTTAAAATATATGCTAAAGGAACCAGGCCATCAATCCAATAAGGGCCTCTCTCCCACTGATCACCATCACCTCCAAGCCAGCCATTACGCGACCCCATAACACTTGGATAGTATGTGTCAAGCTGTGAGGTCAAACCAGTTCTCTGTGTGTTCAGCATCTCCAGTAACATGCCGTGAGGTTTAATTGACCCTATTGGTAGTTCAATATAGGGATTTTGCATTAATGGGGCTCTGCTCTTTTGAACAGACGTCAAAACTTGATTCTCTGCCTTTATTAAAGAAAATTCACAAAGAAAAAAAAAACAATAATAAATATTTGATATGTCTTGTTCATTTGAAATATATTTTATTGACAATCACTTACTAAACGGAATCCCACTGTAGCATTTCTTTCATATCCTTGTGAAACACGCAATAATTGTTGTCGGTAAATTAAGGGTAAAGCACCTCCTGTCACATACCACCAGCTGGAACGTGGAATAAAATATGATCCACCTTTAAGAATGATAAAACTAACAGTGCCATTTTTATATAAATCATTTGTAAGTTGCCATACAGAACCGGTTAATTCTTCAAGTCCAAACTTATTGGCAGCTTGTGGATATTTTCCAATCGGGTCAAGAAATCCGTTTCCGGTATTGCATTTGGTTGAATCCATTTTGTTACCCCATGGATATAAGTCATTCAAATCCGTTTGGGCAGCATATTGCCATTCCTTTTCTGTTGGTAAACGTTTCCCTGCCCAAAACGCATAAGCCTGTGCATCTTCATAAGAGACAAAAGTAACAGGATGGTTTTCTTCACCAGATGTAATATTTCCGTCCGGCCAGTGTTTCAGAAAGTTTTCATAATCTATTGGTTTGTAATTTGTTGCATCTAAAAATTCTTTGAATTGAACATTGGTAACCGGATGTTTGTCGATATAAAAAGATTTCATATCAAAGACCTTTGCGGTGTCTTCAGTCGGATATTTTATCATCCAGTCTCCGATATGTTTGGCATTAAAAGTAAATCTACCGGCAGGAATGAAGCACATGTCATGCGGAACTCCAGAAAGCAGTTTTGTAGGTTTTACAACAGAAGCAATCCGTGCATAACCATAAGGCATGTTAACATTTGTACTATCAACTGTTTTTTCGTTTTGTTTGGCTACAACGACAAAATCTCCTTCATAGCGTCCAAATGCATCCAGCAACTTAATTGATATATCCTGTTGATTATACATGAGAGCAGGTTGATTTTTGTTATCTTTCGGATATATCTTAAGTTCTACATTTTTTTTGCAAGTAACATTCAATAAGTCTTTTTCCCGTTGCAGCAATACTTTCATGAAGGGCCCATCGTATGTTGTTTCTCCTTTTGAAGGGGAATAATTTGAGTAAAATAATTCCTGATTATCAACAGACGATCCTGAAACGATGCATTCATCTAACAGGCTGTTCCCTTCAAATAATTGTAAAACGATATCTCCTGCATAATGGTCTTCCCGAAATTCGGATTCTTTGATTATCTGTTTCCCTGTTCTTGAAGTCCATGCAGGTTTCTGAGCGTAAGAAGGATTTCCTTTCCATACTTTCAGCAATTTTCCTGCAGGAACCGAAATAGTCATTTGATTGTTCTTTTGGGAAACGGATATGAGCCTTGGAAAATATGCCACACACGAAACTGAAGATTCGGCTCTGGTTCCTAAATACCTTGCAGGAAATGAATCTATTTTCACTTCAACTAAATATTTAGACCCTATACATTTGGTTTTCAATTCTTTATTGTGCCATAGGTCAACATAATGCCAGCCATCCTTAGGCGATACTTCAAACAGTGAACCATTAAAACCTTTTGTTTTCAGATTATAAATGGTATAAATATTTTTATTATCTCCGGGCCATTCATTTACCCAAACACTGTCTGTAGTCGTTGGTAATAATGGAGTCCAGTCATACCTTACAAAATTGTCAGCATTTTCCCTCAAAATACGAACTGTTTTACCGGTATAAGCATATAATTCTTGCAGCCAGTCTATATTCCATGGAAGGTATGTATGAAACTCCACTCCATGTCCACCAAAAAATGCCAATGAGATATCCCTTCGGGGATTCTCCTTATCCACCACAACTTGTCTGTAAATGGCAAAATCAGGTTTAATTAATTTATTCAGGTTTAAGAAAGGAGCATATTCAATAGCTGCATGAGTTCTTCCGATTACACAGTTTTGCATATCGGCAGGGATGCACATACCTTCAGGAAATACGGCAAATCCCTTAACAAACTGATCAATTTCAGTCTGAAAATACTTGCTTGACTCACTTCGAGTGTCAAACATGACACCGGAAAATCCAGCTTCCTGCGAAATGCTCCCCAATCCTACCATCGGATTTTCATAATGTGTTGAATTTAAAAGCTGGTCGTATGATGCCGGTAAGTCCCAGGGTTTATAGTTTGTCATCAGATGCATACCTTCTTTAAGTCCTTGCGAAGAAATTTTACGTATTTGCTCCACTCCTCCGGGCAAAGCACGCATTAAATCCCACTGGTTTCGCTGGTCCAAACCAAGTACCGGAAAGCCACTCCACAATACCATCACATCATTACCCCCAAAGAGCTTCTGAATGTTATTATCAAAATCGAAGTAAGTGTATTTTCCTTTTTCACCATCATAAAAGTAATTATGCCATGCTGAAATGAAATGGCCCACAAATCCTTTTCTAACCCATTTCAAATCAGCCCGTTCATACATCCAATTATCAAAAGTACCAGGTTCTACATCAAAGAGCATGTTTCTTTGAAACATTAATCTCAATCCTTCTTGCCAGCGTCCAATATAGGAATCCATCCATACATTGCATACAATGACACCATCTGGATACAGGGATGAATAAAACCGGCGTAATCCAACTTTGGAGCAAGCTGTTTTATCAATTTTTGATAATGCAACAACGGAACTCCCATTATCAACGTCTACTATTCCCAAGCCAATTCCCCATGAATTGTCCGGAAGTGTCACATTGACCGGTGAAAAACCTGGACGGTAAATGAAAGCACACGATAAAGGATCTCCTTTATCCCCTGAGGTTAGATAAATCTGTTTCTTCGATTCTCCGAAAGGAACAATATTGGAAATTTTTAAAGTATCATTCGAAATGTTTTTAATCCGAAGTTTCATATTGAAACCACCAGATTTAAGAGGTGCGATATTTTCAACAGTTAGCTGCAACCTGTTATCTAAAGTTGTTCCTTTATCTCCAATTATTTTTGCTTCCAGCGAACTGAACACTTTGTCATTTATTCTTAATGAAACAAATGGCAAATCATATCCAGGCTGTTGAAACCCATTGAATGTTCTTATCTGTAACCCTTTGTCTTGTGTCGCTGCAACATCAATTGATTTAAGAGCCTGAGAAGATAAATTCAATGGAAAAAAAACAAAAAAAGACACTGTTATTAATTGAATGATTTTCATAGTATTGCCAAACTAATTATTTATAATCAACCCATACTTTCATCTTTCCAGGCTGACGGTTATCCCATGCGTAGTAAGGGATAAATTGATAGGTCTTATTTCCTGTTCGAGCATTGATTGTCACCACAGAACCTAAAAGATTTTTTTCTTCCTGGATATTAAATGTAGTTGAAGCATTTAATTCCGCATGATCAATATCCGGATTATCCACTTGTTCCATGCAATAGACCAAAGGTCCCCTTTGAATGGCTCTTTTACCTACATCTGCCTTAACACGCGAATCAGCGGCTATAACTTCTACCGGCATATCCATATTAAAAGTAATTTTATCACCTTTTTTCCATTTCCGGCTAATCAACAGATATTGCAGATTCACTTTCGCATGGATTACTTTTCCATTCACTGCAACAGTATATTTTTTACACCATTCAGGCACGCGTAATTTAAAATTGAATTTTTGAGTTTGTTCAGGTTTGATATAAATGGTAACCTCACCGTTCCATGGATATTTAGTCTCTTGTTTAAGTGCAATTAAATTATTTTCAAGTTTGATCTTGGTCTCGCTACCGATATATAAATTAATCCATACGGTTTTGTCTGGAGAGGTGGCATATATATAGCTCCCGATGGAAGGTAGAAATCTGGATATCTGACTCGGACAGCAGGCTGTTCCATACCATGCTTTTCGATGATGGTCTCCTTTTGATTCTAATGGATTCACATAGAAAAACCTGTCTCCAGAAAGTGAAATTCCAGCCAATGCACCATTGTACATCGAGCGTTCCAGTATGTCAACATATTTTCCATCTCCTTTCAACATATTCATACGTTGATTCCAGAAAACCATTCCCACTGACGCGCAAGTTTCGCAATAGGCTTCTTCATTAGGTAAATCATAATCTTCAGAAAATCCTTCATTTTCGCGCGAAGAACCTATTCCGCCAGTAATATACATTTTTGCATGAATCACATTATCCCACAATCTGTCTAATGCTCGGATATAGGTGGTATCTTTTGTTGTAGAAGAATAATCCGCCATTCCGGTAAATAAATACATAGACCGGACTGCATGTCCACTGATTTTTTTTAAGTCTTTAACCGGTACCAAATCCTGATAATAATCTCTATCAGCCTGATTCCAGGTACCATTGTTATGACCACGTTGTTCCAGTAACCAATGAGAAAGTCTCAAATATCTCTCGTCGTCAGTGACCCGATACAATTTTACCAATGCAAGTTCTATTTCTTCATGACCGGGAACCCAGATGCGTTTGCCAGGACCAAAAGTTTGATCGATATGATTGGCATACTTAATTGCGACATCGAGCAATGATCTCTTACCCGTAGCATTATAGAATGCAATTCCTGCTTCGATAAGATGACCGCAACAGTACATCTCATGTTTATCCATATTGGTCCATCTTTGAGTCAGATCTCCCAGCTCAAAATAGGTCATTAAATATCCATCAGGACGCTGAGCTGCAGCTATCTTGGCAATTATACTGTCCAAATTCCTCTCTAATTCAGGATTGGCATTGTTCATTAATGAATAGGATGCACCTTCAATCATTTTATATAAATCGGAATCGTCATAGACAAAGCCTTTGAAAGTACCTTGTTCCATTCCAGCAGCAATGGCAAAGTTTTTTATTCTTTGCGTTTTATTTTCACATTGATCAATGCAAGCAGGGAGTGTGACTGCCGCATGTGTTTTCAAACGGGGAAGCCAAAAATTATCATCGATTTTAACTTGGGAGAAATTAATCGGATTATTTTTCTGTGAAAAATCATTATTTATCCTTTTTTTCCCTGAAACATTGATTGAAATCACCAATGCCATTAATAGAAAGGTAAATTTATGAAATGTTGAATGTATCATATTATATATGTTTTAACAACAAATGTATTAAAGTCCATGAGCAACCAGGCATACTATTTTCTCATTAAATTATAAATTCATATCAAAAGCGACAGGCCTCTTTGTCTATTTCCGATGGCATTCTTTCAATTTGGATAAAAGGTTTTTCCCTTCAATTGAATTTTTGCTTTTACACCGTTTTTCGTTGAATCAAAAAAAGGTTGTCCTCCGCCAACAAAAATGGAAATCTTTTCCGGTTTTTGGATTTGTTCCCCATTCTTATTCACAAGACTTAAATCCTCGGGAGTGAGTTTGAAAGTAATTTCACGTTGTTCTCCATTTCGGAGAAATATCCTTTTGAAGCCTTTCAAAGCACACCTCGGAGCCGTAAAACTTGTTTTATCATGTGAAATATATAACTGCACAACTTCATCTCCGTCCATTGATCCGATATTTTTCACTGTAGCTGAAACCAAAATCTCTTTACCTGTTAAACTTGTTTTTACTGTTTTTAGGTTACTGTACATAAATGTAGAATAACTTAATCCATAGCCAAAAGGATAGAGAGGCTCTTTATCAAAATACCGGTAAGTACGGCCTTTCATGGAATAATCAACAAATGGAGGCAAATCTTCATCTGATTTGTAAAATGTTACAGGAAGTCGACCGGCAGGATTATAATCACCGAAAAGGATATCTGCCACGGCTGTCCCAATGGATTGTCCGCCATACCAGACATTAAGAATTGCTGGAATATTTTGTTGTTCCCAGTTCACAGATAAAGCACTACCTGTTTGCATAATAAATATCACAGGCTTTTTCGATTTGACCAGTGCCTGCATCATTCGAGTTTGCACCTCTGGCAATGCAATAGTCGTTCGGTCACCTTTACTAAATCCCTGAAAATTTACGGGCATTTCTTCACCCTCAAGACTCGGAGAAATTCCGCCTACAAAAACTATTGCATCAGCATCTTTTATATGATCTGTTATTTGTTCGTAATTTGTCTGTCTGATAAATCCACCTTCAAAACTGATAGAAGCCCCTTGATCACCCTGAAAATATTCTAAACAGAGTTCATATTTTTTCCCTTTCTCCGCTTTGAATGTATAAAAATCGGTCATCTCTTCATGATAACTGAAATGATCCATCACTTTCTGATTATTTACAAATAACCGAAAACCATCATCGCCCGATATTTTGAAGGTAAAATCTGTTGTTGAATCGGGAATAAACTGAGCTGTCCAACGGGCCGAGATCCATGCTGCTTTTAATCCGGGAACAATTTCTTTGTTCGTATCTCCTTTAAAATGAATAATCTTTTCAGTTCGGGAAATTACTGGTAATCCATCTAATTTAATGTTCTGAAAGTAATCAGCTTTAAATCCTTTTTCTTTTAATAAAGGCACCATATCAAATGGATAGAATAGCTTGTCATCCAACAGATTAATTCCCTGTTCGTAAACAACGTCAGCCGACTTCCCCAGTTTTTCCTTGATTCCCTGCAATATAGTCACACGTTTGCTGGGAAATCCATTGTAATTTCCAAGTAATGATATCGAATCATCGGCACATGGGCCAACGACTGCTATCTTTTTTATGTTTTTTGACAGCGGGAGGGTTTTATTGTCATTTTTAAGTAACACAATCGATTTTTGAGCCATTGACAGTACATCTTGCTGATGCGACTTTGAATCGACTACGGAATAAGGTATTTTAGAATAAGGATTTTTATCCGTCGAAGCAAACATACCCAGTTTGAAACGTGCTGTAAATAATCTACCGAGCGACTCATCAATTTCTTTTTCTGATAAATAGCCTTTTTCCACAGCATCGCCTATTGCCTGATAACTATTACCACATTCAAGATCCGTTCCTGCACGGACAGCCTGTGCTGACGCTTCACTTGCGTCCTTGGATGTTTTGTGTGTTCTGTAAAAATCATCAATAGCTCCACAATCAGAAACGATATAGCCATCAAATCCCCATCTATTTCTCAGTATATCCACCAAAAGCGATTTGTTTCCGCAACATGGAAGATCATCCAATCGGTTATACGCACACATAATTGAAGCCACTTTGGCATCTTTTACCAATGCTTTGAATGCAGGCAGATAGGTATCATATAAATCAAATGCGCTTGGTTCTGCATTAAACAAATGGCGTTCACTTTCAGGGCCGCTGTGAACCGCAAAATGTTTGGCTGTAGCAATTAGTTTATAAAAATCCGGATCATTTCCCTGCAAACCCCTTACAAAAGCAATACCCATTTGAGAGGTCAAGTAAGGATCCTCGCCGTAGGTTTCCTGCCCGCGACCCCATCTCGGATCTCGGAAGATGTTTATGTTGGGAGACCAGAATGTCAAACCTTGATATATCCCTCTTTCTCCATGACGTATAAATTCATAATGTTTGGCTACAGCCTCATCAGAAATACACAATGCAGATTTGTTCAAAGCTTCGCTATCAAAGGTTGCGGCCAAACCTATTGCCTGTGGATAAACTGTAGCTAAACCGGCTCGTGCAACGCCGTGTAAACATTCATTCCACCAGTTATACTGAGGAATATGCAAACGATCTATCGCCGGAGCATCACTCATCATCTGCTGAATCTTTTCCGTCAGAGTCATTTGTTTTATCAATTTTTCCACCCGTTGTTCAACCGGTAAAGACTCATCCAACCACGGCTCGGATTGAGCAGAGAGTTGAAGAGTCAATGATAAAAAGCAAACAATAAAAATGGACTGTCTTCGTGACATGATCTTTTACTTAAAAATTATTTTGATGTAACCGGAAATTCTGTGATTCTTAAGGTTGTACATCCATATGGAACCAGCGTAATTTCTTCTTCAGGCATTGTTTCTGCCTGATACTGAACGCTAAACGGCAATGGGCCGGCAGAGCTGTTATAAAGTCCCCACTCATTCATTCGCTTACCTTTTGTTTTAATTTCAACAGGAGCGTTTTCAATATTCCACGGATAACCGTTTACGGTTCGTTTTACTACCTGAAAGTTCGTTTCAATATTTTCCGGTTTAATGGATTCTTCTTTAAGACAATAATTCCACGGAGAATCGCTGTAAACTTCATAATACCAATCACCGTAACGGGTGCCGAATTTATGGTCATCCTGTACTTTGACCCATTTTTCATTCATTCTTAATGCGTACAGCAGCGGGCCCCGTTCGATTGCTGCTGACTCTTCATACCAGCGAGAAACGGTAACCCTCATGGGTAAATTTAATTCAACCTGATCCCCGGATTTCCATGTCCGTAATATACTTTCAATCTTTCCTCCCGCAACATTTTTCCAAACAACACCGTTAATTTTAATTTCAGCCTGATTGCACCATTGAGGTATTCGCAAATAAAACGGGAATTCTACTGATTTAATCTTTTTGTTTGGAATCTCAATATTAAATTTAATTGATTCATCAAAAGGATAGTTTGTAACTTCTTTAATTCTGACCTCAGTGCCGGAAGCAACTTTTGCCGTTACAGTATTTGGTGAATAAATAAGTGCTGCCAGTCCATGATCTTTAGATGCAAACCATAAATGACGGGTAAATTTTGGCCAGCCCTGATGCAAATTTGAAGTGCAACACGGATAACCCGTCAATAATCCAAAAACTTGATCCGTACCATTATAACAGGTCATAAAATTCCGCATCTGACGGGATATTTGAACCTGATTGAGCTGCTGATAGTATTGACGTGCATCAAAATTGTCGGTAACCTGTGTCGGAAGTGCATTGAAAGCTATTCTTTCCAGCCAGTCTGCCCATTCAACCTGATCCACTATTTCAATCATTTTTTCCAGCGAGAACATCATTTCTACTGCTGTGCAAAGTTCAGAACCCTGAGTAGGATTTCCGGTATGCAGCATTTCATCAGCTGCGTATAATCCGGTAGGCCATCCATGAGCTTTTTTCAAATCGGCAGCTCCCTTTGTAATAGCATCTATGTATTTTTTATCCTTTATAGCCTGATAACGAATAATCGGCTGCTTCATAGCCTGAGCCAAATTGACGCCATGAATACTAAATAGGGTATTCAAAGTATGACCATCTGAAAATAAGCCGGTCCAATCGGTCGTTTGCTGGGTTATCAAGTCTCCAAGTTCAAGCAAGAAAGGATCGCCTGTAATATTATAGAGCCAGTAAATCACCATTAAATTATCTCCACCGCGTTCTTGTCCCCACGACGTCCAATTATTAAGAGGTGTCTTAGGCAATTCTCTTAACTGATACTGAAAATATCTGGTCATGAATGAAATAACACGCTTGTCTCCTGTTGCATCGTAATATTGTTGCATAAACTTCAAAACAACCATTTTTGGCCACCAGTCACGTGCATTTGTGCGTTGCAAACCGGACTCAGGCTTTCTGTCAACCGATGGTCCGAAATAGCCATCCGGTTGTTGACTTTTAAGTGTCCACTCGACCCATGGCTGCACTTTGGCTTTCAGGGCTTTGTCATCTAATATATAAGCCAAAGGAAGTAATCCGTCAATCCAATACGGCCCTCTTTCCCAAACATCACCATCACCTCCCAGCCAGCCATTACGCTTACCCATCACCTGACTGTAAAGTGAATCCAGATTTCCGGTCATCCCATTTCTCATTCTGACCATCTGATCTTTTAACCATCCGTCAGGACGTACAGCACCAAGTGGAAGCTCGATAAGAGGCTTTGTAATTAGAGGTTCACGATTGTTCTGGTATAAATCGGATGTTAAAGTTGCAGATTGACAATTAACAATCCATATTCCACAAAATAAAATACTTAATATTACCCTTTGCATAGAAACAGTCTTATTTTGATATAAATACTTTTAATTTTTTGACCGAGTAATTTGATGACGTCTTATCAAAAAAGACGGTTACGGTATAGATATTTTTCGAGGTTTTTACAATTTCAGTGGCTCCTTCCATTTTTTGATAGCCGTATGGCAAATAAAGTTTCAAAGAATAGCTGTTCCCCGGACGACCTTGTAACTGAACTTCAAATACTCCATCCTTTAAAGTCTGCTCTAAAATTCTGAATCCACTGGATAATTTCTCAAATGTAGGATAAGAAATCGATGGTAATGCTGCAACTCCCTCAGTATAGGTAATTTCAACAATGGTTTGTTGGTCAGTTGTAAAGGCAGTGCCAATAGTAACAGATTCCTTTTCAGTCTCACTATTAATAGTTGCATTTTCTCCATTTATCTTTATTTTTTTAATTTTAGTTCCGCAGGGGAAAGAGGGTTGAAATTGAATTCTTACAGGTTCCTTTGAAGTGAACAAATAGCTCACTTTACCATCGCTTTTACTCATTGAGAAATCTATATTATTGTTTCCAACCCTAATGTTATTGACCTTACAGGTATTCCATTCTATGGGAATTTTTGGAGCTAATGTGAGCGAGTGATTCAGCGCATCAGAGCTGATTCCGAGCATTCCTTCAATGACAGGCTGAATAGCCATCGTTTCAGACCAGCACTGATGTAAAGTAACTCCTGAAGGTTTAAAGATTAGCCCGTTAATCACCTCAGGTGCACGACCCAAAGAAAATGTTTTATAATTAAGCAGATTGGCCATCAGATGAGTATAAGCCTGGTTGTAAAGGCCAATTTTATATTCTGACAAAGAAGCCCATCCGGTAAACAATGGCCAGATACTTCCAAAATGATATGCTGTCGGATTAAAAAGAGAGTAATTGTCGTTGATCATCCGGACACCCCAATCAGCAGAATATTCCGCTGATGCAAAATGTTTGATTGTTTTCAGTGATTTATCATCATCCGTTACTCCGAAATATACAGGTACCGTTACCAAAGAAATCAAATCATCGGTAAAACTTCCGTCTTTCTTTTTACCATAATTATAGTAGCCTTTCGGATTCCAAAAATCTGTATTTATTATTTTGTTGACCACTTGGGATTCGGCTTTATATTTTAAGGCTCTGTCTTTCTCACCCACCACCTCAGATAAATAAGACGCATCATTCAGGGCGGCATTCCATAAACCGACAAGATAAAACTCAGTATGAGACCCATATAATTCGCCACCTTCGAGCCAACCGTGTCCCACATTGCTTATTTCGATCAAATGATCTCCATCCGTATCGGTAGAAGCGCAATAGTCCATTGCTTTGTGAATGGCATTTATGTTTGCTTTTACAAAATCAATATCCCCGCTTCTGCGTAAGTACTGTGCCATCAGATTCACAAACAGGGGAGTTGCATCCGAAGCGTCAAAATGAACGGAAACACTTGAAGTTAATTCGTGATAAATTTTGCCATCAACCTGTTGAAAACGGATTAATGTTTCCAATATTTGTTTCACTGTTTTAAAATCACCCAAACCATCAAAAGCAAAACCAGACCATACGGCATCACGGCCAAAATACCATGCGTAGCCCGGCCTTCCGCTCACTTTTTGACCACCACCCCATCCTCTTCTGGAAGAAGAATAACCTGCCATCAGGGAAGTTCCGACACCGGGTGTATGAACATTGAATTGCTCTGATCCCAATACTGCCCATTTAAATCCTTCGTTAAACAAAGAATCAGGAGTTGTTATATTTAATGTTTTTGAAAAATAATCATCATAATAATCGGAACTTTCATCCAGAACATTTGATGGATTTTTCATCACTGATGCATATTCTTTTTCCACATCTTTCAGTCCGGTATTCGATGCAATCATAAACATATCCAGGGATGTTTGATTTTCAACATGATACCTCATGGATGCCGCAACCTGCAATTTATCGGTTTTAGTTCCTACTGGCAATTTGTCTTTTGTGTATATAAACCCATCGTATCGGCCTGTAAGCAGATTTTCACCTTTCAAATTGGCTCCGACCAGTGAACAGAATTCTTTATTTATATCTGACACCACAAAGGCATTCATTGCATCCGACCATTCATAATAAATAGAACCCAGTGCTTTTTCATCATAGGGCCACATAAAACGGATGTTACTGCAAAAATCGGTAATCAGGTTTTTTAATCCAGAACCTTCCCATTGGTAATGAACGACAACTGTCGGATCTGAGATTTTAGCTGTAATGATCTCTTTTAAGGTAATTTTCCCTATCTGATATGTTCTTACCAGTGCATTCGGCCTAATTTCAAAATGTGGAAGATACTTGTTTAATGAAACCAATGTATCGACACCTTCAATATCCAGATAGGTATGAAAATCTCTCAGCGACATGAAAGGATGTGTCCAGATTTCTTCAATTCCGGCTTTTTCCTGCGCGACAACCAAACAACGCTGGGTGGGTAGGTCACAGTAAAAGTTAGCGGCATTCCTGTCCAGTTTCATCTGATTTTCAGGTAAAACCCATTTTTCAGGTTTTGACAGAGAAACACCCGTTAAATCATTCTTTGACAATATGACTTCGGTAGAATCGTTGGTTGTCCAATAATAAGCTTTTGAATCTGTTTTTTTACCCACCATGTATTTGATGCAATTCGTAGTAAATTGATCCAGAATCTTTGCGTGAAAATTTTCCTGATTATAATATAAAAAACCGCCGATTGCTAATATTTTACCTTTTCCGACCGAAGTTTCCCACAGGATTTTATCTTGCGGATGATAGTAAATATATTCCCACAACGTCCCGATTACCAATGAATTCTTAGCTTTAGGACTTGAATCGTCAAAGAATCCTATCACACGACAGGTGTTATCTTTTTTGCCATGCCACGTATAAGCTCCTCCGAACATTTTATCAAATACAGGATGTTCTCTAAATGCATGAAATCCAACTTTACGACCAAACCCTTCATCAACAACATTAAAATGTTTTATCTGCATTTCTTGAGATTCAATACCCCACGCATTTAGTAATCTCACGGCATCCATCGATAATATAAGCTTCCCTCCCTTTGAAACATAATCTATGATTGTTTTCCGTGCTTTGATTTCCTGAAGTGAAATCTCCGACGAATCCAGACGCTGAAACCAAACGACATCAAAATTCTTCATATCTGATAAATGAGCAAGGGGGAGAACCTGGCATTCTATTTCATCAGAATGATTTTCAAGCATTGTCTTTAAGGCTGTGACTTCACTAACCAGTTCTTTCTGACTGTTAGTTATCAATGCAACTCTTATTGGAGACTTGGCTGCGATAAAAGCGACATTGAAGAAACAAAAAACAGAAATTAAGAAAACTCTTATTGTCATATCTCTATCAATTAAAATTATAATGCATCTTTTACACAACGGAATCCCACAGTAGACTTTCGTTCAAAAGATGGTGAAACACGTAACAGGTATTGTCTGAAATTCAATTCACGGGGACCTCCCTGAACATACCAAAAACTCGACGTTGGCAAAAAATAACTTCCGCCTTTAACCATGATGTATCTATAAGTAGTATTATCATAAACATCACTCGTTAATTGCCAGACGCAACCTACCAGATCATACAATCCATATGGATTTCTCCCCTTAGGGTATTTTCCGACCGGGTAAAGCAAACCATTTCCCAAATTGCACCTGTTCTCATCAATTCCCTTCAGTTTCCACACGGAAAGTGTATTGGTAATAAACTCTTCTTCCCGTTTTACAGGTGTTTTTTGTATCCATGGCCATTCATTTCCTTGATCAGTCTGAGCAGCATATTGCCATTCCATTTCAGTGGGAATCCTTTTTCCTGCCCATTTTGCATAGGCTTTTGCATCTTCAAGCGTCACATATATTACCGGATAACGTCCCTGCCCTTGTGGAATCTGATGGTTTTTCCAATGTTTTAGGAAATTGGTCGTATCATTTGGCTGATAGCCTGTTGCATCCAGAAATGCCTTAAATTCTATGTTGGTGACAGGATATTTATCCATATAATATTTTTTCATGGATACTTTTTCTCCTTTGGCTGTCAAATTTTCCGGATAAGAAATAAACGAATCCCCTATCCGATAACTTCCACAGCTGAAAATACCTGCAGGAATTGCAACCATACCTTGTGGTGCTTTTTTTGCTTTTTCAGTTATTTCTTTATTTGAAATTAACCGTGCTGTCCCCGGAATGATATGAATCACCCTCTCGTCCAACAATTCTTTGCCCTCAAAAGCCTGAATAACAAACTTACCCTCTTTGTTCGGAAATTTTTCAAGCAGCTGAATAGACTGTGTCTGTATTTCATACTCAAGAGGTGTGTTTTCATAAGAAGGCTCACCTGCCCATATCTTAATTTTATCACCTTTTTCAGAAGAAAATGAGAGTTTATCACCTTTCAGTTTCACAGATAAAATATCTGGAAATTGAACAATGGCAGAAACCGAACTTTCATTGTTTGTTCCAAGATCAAAAGAATTAAATGCATCCAATTTTACCTGAGCAAATGATTTCCCATCAACAATATTAACAGGCACCTCTTCGTGCATAAATAAATCCATAAAATGGCAGGAATCTTTTTTTTCTACCTGAAATAAATTTCCGTTAAATCCAGACGGATGCAGATTCAAAACCGTATAGACCGTTTTTGTTTTTGACGGCCACTTATTCACATAAATGCTGTCAACAAGGGTTGGAACTAAAGGCTGAAAAGAAAACTGCAGAAAATTCTCACTATTTTCCCGTTGAATCAAAAGCAATTTTCCCCAATACCTCATTTGTTCGTCTGCCCATTCAAACTTGCCGGCCGGGAAGTTATTTATTTCGGTTCCATATCCATTAAAGAAGGACAGATTGAATTCACGGCGAATTGGTTCGCGTGCTTCTTCCGCAACCCTGAAAATGGCAAAGTCCGGTTTGATTAGTTTATTCAGGTTCAGCACAGGAGAAAAATATAATGCGTTATGCACCCGCCCCGATGGAATTCCCTGCATGTCACGGGGAACCGCCATGCCTTCGCTGTACATGATAACACCTGGACGGGCAGCATCTGCTGCATTCTGGAGTTCCGCACTGGAACTACCTTTTGTATCCAGTACAAATCCGTCTATGTTTGCAATTTTTGTAATATTCGTCATTCCATCAAAATGTCCCTCATCAGAACGCGTACTTTCATCCCATGGATTATAACAAACAAAGAAATGAGAACCCATTTGATGACATAAGTCTGAAATTTCTCTCAGTTTTTTATATCCGCCCGGCAAATCCCTGAACATATCCCACTGATTTCTTTGATCCATACCTAATGCAGGCCAGGTTGGCCAGATACTATAAACATCATATCCGCCTATCAGCTTTTTCATTTTATCAAGATGTTCTTTTACATGAAATGAACTGTCTTTGTAATCATAAAAATGCTTGTCCCAGGTCATCATCAGGTTTACGGCATAGCAACTCCGAAACCATTTAAGATCTTCGCGCTGCAGCAAAGAATTGTCAAATGTCCCGACGGGAATATCGTACAAAAGTCTGTCCTGAAACATCAGCCTTAAACCGTTTTGCCATTCTCCCTGATATTGGTCTATCCAAAAATTATACACAACAGTGCCTCCGGGAAACAAAACCGTTTCAAATCTTCTCCGCTGACCATTTTTTATGGTAGCTCTGTCACGCCGGACAAGTGCTGCAATATTCTTTCCATGGGACAGTTCAAGGGCTGAAAAACCTAATTCCCAAGCATTATCAGGAACAATGACATTCACCGGTACTCTGCCAGGAATAAATAAATGAGTGCGGGACAATTCATGGTCGCCTTTACCTGTAATATAAACATTTTCTTCTGAGATTCCGAAAGGCACGACATTATGCAGTTTCAACGTATCAGAGCTAATGTTTGTAAAATGAATTTTACCTTTTATTCCATATTCAAACGGTTCTGTTTCATAGCGAATGTATATTTCCTTTGATTTGGAAGATGTGTTATATTGTTTTCCATTTATTTCGTAGGAAATTAATGGGTGCTCTTTTGTGAATTGAAAGCCCGGAGCAATTGATTGAACAACAAGTCGGTTTAATGTATCAACTTTAAAACTTTCCAATGATTGGGCTGAAATCTGGCAGCAGGAAATAATCCAGAATAGCAAATTAACATATATTGATTGTTTCATTTTTGGGGATTTAATTTTTTCTCTTCCAACAATGCTTTATTGTAATCAACCACATAATGCCACCAATTATTCAGCTTTCCGTCCTTCGGGTTTACTCCTTTGAAATGAGGAACATGAGAAAACCACCATTTCATATATCCTATGTGGCTGCAATTCCACTCGGAGCAATTTATTTTTCTGGATTTCTTTTCTTTAATATTCGGATAATTAAACCATTCATCGGAAAAACTGTTCACCATTTTTTCATTCTTCCAGTTATAATCGAATTCACCGTTAGGCGGAAAATGAATGTTTCCAACATGGGTATTACCTGGAGAAAATTTTTCATAGTTTTTTGTGTATCCTGCAAATCGTTCCCAGTTTGTCAATTCGTTTTTATTGGTTTTTTTGTCGTAATTCCACCATCCGTAAACCTGCATCATGGTTGATTCGAAACGATGCCCGTAACTTTCCATGGCACAGGCCAAATCGCGTTCATAATTCAAACCCATAATACTAAGCAATTCTGTACAGGTAGGATTTTCATTCGGTTCGGAATTTATCCAGAAAGCATTTTTCCCCATCATGTGAGATTCCCACATTCCGCAGTAAGGAAAAGTCCATACCCAGACTTCATTAATCTCACCATTATCTCTCATTTTATCAAAACCATAATACTTCACCATAGCATTATAGTCATACGAAGTCCCAATATCTTTAAACGTCTTCCAATCGGGTTCTGACAGCAAAGTCGCAATTTCGTCCCTTGTCAGTAATCGCTTTAAAGGATCATTCTTTAAATAAGTAAAAAACTTTTCAGCCTGAATTTCTTTGACAACTTCATAATCAATCGTATTGCCTGAAACTTCTTCAAGACATTTTTCATATTCGTTTGATAACATTTCAGGATCATTCCACAATCTTGTCTTCAAACCGGGAGTATGAAAGCATTGGTTCATTCTTTTATTTTCAAACTGAGGTAAGACAGGATTTTCAAAAACAACTGCCACCTTAATTTTTAGAACTTCGCTTATACGACTATTTTTTTGTAAATTTTTAGCCTGAACTAATTCCTGAGTTAAAAAGGGCTGGAAAAGAAATAGTAAAAGTGCAACTTTGATGAAAATATTTAATGCTTTCATAATATACTTTAAAGAATGAAGGTTCTCTGCCTGAAAAAAAAGGCAGAGAACCTTCATTTACAAAACGATAATTAAATAATTGAAATGATAATCAATGTTACGCCATCATTAAGCAACATATAAGCAGTTTCACCTTCTCCGTTAAGTGCCCCTTTAGTTGCTACAACTTTGAATTTACCTTCCTTTGCAAGTTCCTGTTCGGTAAATATTACTTTTCCAGTTGCATCAGTCGTTTTAGTAGCTAATAATTGGTTATCGCTGTTATAAAGCTTAACAGTTGCTCCGTTAATTTTTGGATATGTATTATTCGTGACAGCTCCTTCGACCAATACTTCGAGAGACGGATCCGTAGTAGAGATAGTATCAAAATCTAAATTTCTGTCACAGGATACAACTAAAAAAGTTGTAAGCAGTATAAATATTATTTTTTTCATCTCATTATTTTTTATTTTAACATTTAGGTATTCGATGTAACTCGCCAAATAATTGTTCACTTGTGTGAGCGATAGATCATGGACTCGTTTCATAAATATTATTTTTTTAATTAATTGATTTTCATCACATTTCTTTACCTACGCCACCAAAGGTATAAATAGATTGGCCATTCATCTTTAATTCAGGAGCAGGAATAGGAAAATGCCTTGGAGTTCCTTCCATCATTTGGTCATTATTTCTGCGTCTGTCAAAGAAACCTAATTGCGGCCAAACTAAATCGCATTCAACATATCGTTCATAGAACATTTTTTCTTCCAAAGCATCATAAGACTCTGCAGCACTGGAAGGAGGTAATTCACCAATATCAACACGTGTATTATTAATCAATTCTGCGATTTTGGCTTTATCCCCATTCGTCCTGATTAATGCTTCTGCCAAATAAGTGTCATTTTCCATTTTCAGGAAATGGTCGAGATAGCCTTGATCTTGCTCAATAACATCGTAATATCTCCAATAACGATACTGACAAAGAATATAAGTTCCATAACCGGGACGTGTAGTACGGTCTGCTCCAAACCAATTTCGCATACTATCAAATCTAAAGTACTTTTCTAAACGTTTGTCAGGACAATTTGAAATTTCTGGCCAGTCTTTAAAGCTATCGCTACCTGCCACAACCGGAATTGGGAATACAGCATTAGGATCATTGGGGGCCATTTTATGTATTAACCATTGACTTGCTCTGAGCCAGTTATAATTATATAATACAAAATAGTTCATCCCTTCGTCACGTGTCATCACTTTTCCTTTCCATCCATTTTCATAAGCAACTTTGAAATCGCTTTGCAATCCTTTTTCAGCGTATGTTTTAACTTTGCCCCATTCTATCTGTGCGTTTTCGGCTTTTGTTCTTGCATTACAAGCCAAAAATCTAGCGGCCATTGAATTAGCAAATTGAAGTAATGTCGTTTTGTCAAAATCGACTCCTGCAATCACGGATCCTGGGTCAGTATCAATATCATCCTTTTCGATAATATCGATTGCCTGGTCAAGTTTAGAGATTGCATAAGCCATCACTTCTTTATTTGTCTTCGTATTTGCTACATAATCAAAAGGCAAAGTGCTTTCCTCAGTAAATAAATACGCTTTATCATAAAGCAAGGCAATGTTCCCGTAAAGTAATGCCTGAATAATGTATGTGTGTGCTTTAGCCCGGTTTGTATAATCTACACCGTTCATCATAATTTTAAAGTTTGGATCAGCAAACATTTTTGACATCTTGACAGTAATTCCGACACTAGTATAATAATTATACCATGCTCCAAAATTAATTATAATCACAGGATCCGGAGCGTCATCATTAAAAAGGCTGCGTCTTGGCTGGAACCACATCATTCCTGAACCCCAACTATTTGTTCCTGATTGAAATAATTCGGCGCAAGCAAATGCCATAGTAGGACTTGCAGCAATAGATCCATTATACCATGTATTATAACCATTACGAAGCATGGAATAAAATTCCGCTGGTGTTGCCAAATCTTTAATATTTGGTTGATTTTCGTTGGGAACATCCATACTTTCAAAAACATCGCAGGACGTAAAAGTCAACGTTAAACCAACTAGTATTAATAAAAAGATCTTTTTCATAATAATATTGTATTTAATAAATTACAATTAATTAAAAAGTAACAGCTATTGAACCACTGATAGTTCTGAATAGTGGATATTGTTCGTTAGATTCGAAACGGAAAGTATTCGAATCCACGCCTTTGCTCTTATCAGCGGAAACACCTTCCGGATCAAATCCCGGATAACTGGTAAAGGTCAATAAATTACGTCCAATGATACTCAGTCTTATGTTTTTAACAAAAGGTTTAAATGATTCAGGGACAATATCATAGCTAATAGAGGCTTCACGTAGCTTTAAGAATGAAGCATCAAATAATAATACATCATTATCCCAGCCTAACAAACCAATGGATTGACCACCATTACTGTAATAAGAAGATGCTTTAACCTCATTCCATGGTTTTCCAGCTTGATCAAAAAGTGCAGGTTCTGTCATATATCTTACGGCATGGTCATAAACAGTTCCTCCATTTTGATATGCCCACAACATATAGACATTCAGTTTCTTGTAGCTGAATGTTGATGTAAGATTCAGATTGAAATTGGGAGTCAAATTCTTGGATGGAAGAGCTAAAATATTTCCTTTATCATCTTTAATTTTTACAGGAGTTTCATCAATCGTTCCTATTTGGTTTCGATAAACAACGAATCCCTGATTATTGATTGCAAAAACTTCATTTATATTTCTTCCTGCAGGCACCTGATTGGCAACTTCATCCAAGCTTTTTGCGAATTTGTCAAGATACATTACACCAAAATCAACACCTTCCTCAATCCTGAAACGAGTTCCATTTAACATATATGGAGTGCAATTCAATTTCGTTATTCTCTGTTTGATTTTATCAAAAGTCAATCCTAAATTCCATTTTGTGTTTTTTTGACGAATGACATCCGCAGTCAATGTTGCCTCAAGAACTCTGGTCTGTATTGTTCCTGCATTTTGCCATTGGAATGCGGCACCTGAAAGTGGAGAAATAGGAACTTTAAGTATTTGATCTGTATTATTGGCAATCGAATAATTTGTGCTAAATGTAAACCTCTCCAGGAAACTAATGTCAGTACCAATTTCTGTTTCTTTTGAAAATGAAGGTTTCAATTTTGTATTACCTAAAGTTTCCATGTTCCCGGGGACCCCATTATTTAAAGCAAAAACCTCATATTGTGCTTCAAAAGGAGGACGCAAACCGGCAACACCATAAGAGGCTCTTAATTTCCATTCCTGAATTCCAGGTATTTTGAAATCTTCAGTGATCCTCCATGCACCTGACAAACGATAGAATGTTTGCCATCTAACATCAGAACCAAATAACGAACTGGCATCTTTACGTATTAACCCATCAAATATGTATTTATCTTTGTAATCCAAGACCAACATACTGGCAACATTATTTGCGACGGTTCTGTAAACACTTGAACTAGCCGATTGATTGGAAGATAAATTAACTGATGTGACATCCATACCTCCGACACCTAAGTCATTTCCTCCACCCCATAAACTGGATGAATTGGAAGATTCGTACAAATATTGCACTTTGAATTTTGTATTGAAATCACCAATCTTTTTATGAAATAATCCATCTACCGTGAATGACTGCTCAACACTTCTAAACATATCCCGGGATATATATCCGGTTTGTGCAGTAAGATCATAATTCAAAAGTCCTTTGGGAGAAAGGTAAAGACTCTCTCCATTATTACGGGTAGTACCAAACGAGGTTGTGAAAGTTAAGAATCTTGTGGGGTCATACTTTAAAGAAAAGAATGATAATAACTTTTCTGAAGTCGATACATTTTTCGAATTATAAATGTTATACAGAGGATTGACGATATTTTCAATCTTATTTACATTAACAAGATATGGAGAGCCATCCTCATTCGGTAATAATAAATTGGCAGCTGGGTCTGATCTGTATAAAGATCCGAAAGCCCCACCTGCTCTATTATCAGATTCGGTAATTGCGTAAAGATTTGAGGTTGAAAATATAAGATTATTTGTAATGCGATAATCAACATTCAAACGGATGTTTGTCCGGTTTATACCATCTACCAATTTTACGACACCACTTTCTTTGGTAGTTTGCAGAGAGGTATAAACGCTCAGTTTTGAATCAGCTGAACTACCTTTTATAGCAACGTGATTTGTAAAGTAACTTCCAGGATTAAAAAACTGTTTAATATGGTTATAAACTGTAGGGTAAGGATTATCGTACACCTGATTAGGTTCAGTAACACCATAATTTACAACTCCATTTTCAATTAGACGATCTGTTGATTTTGATTGCTCAGGGACGAAGCCTAACGAACTTTGTCCAAATTCACTACGTACATCTACTTGAGTTTTTCCTGCTCCTACAGAAGCTCCACGCTTAGTAAAGATACTTACTACCCCATTAGCAGCCCTAGAGCCATATAACGACGATGCAGCAGCACCTTTTAGTACTTCTATTGATTCAATATCTTCAGCGTTAACATCTGACAAACCATTTTCAGTCATAACGCCATCGACAATATAAAGTGGGTTTGAAGAACCAAAAATTGTTTTAACACCACGAAGTTGAACATCCGATTCAGAACCAGGAGCTCCACTTGTTTTGGTTACACGTACACCGGCAACCTTTCCCAGTATTGCGGATGCAGCATCTGATGCCGGAACTCTCTGCAATTGATCAGATGATAATTTTTCGATGGAAAAACCTAGTTTTTGTTTTGGCGTTCCAGAAGCAACACCAGTTACAATGACATCTCTTAATAAAGTTGAGTTTTCATTCAATGTCAAGGATATAGGGCTTGAACCTTTAACCACTATTTCCTGCGTTTCAGAACCAATGAACGAAAAGACCAACACAGCATTTTCAGGAACAGAAATTTGAAAATTTCCATCACTATCAGTGATCGTTCCTATAGTTGTTCCTTTGATAATAACACTAACCCCTGGCACCAGATCACCATTATTATCCATAACCACTCCTTTTGCAATAATGTTTCCTTGCTGAACACCGTTGGTTGATACACTTCCAGAAATGTTAGCATAAAGCATTGGCGAGAAAACTGAAAACCCTAATAATGTTAGAAAACATAATTTAAATAAAAACTTTAATGAGTTTTTGTCCGAAAGGTTTTCAGTAAAAACTTTTTTCTTCATGGTATTAGTTATTAAAAATTAATAATTAAATTTTTACTGCATACAATAATTGTACAAAGATGTTTGTATTCAAAAAATATTAGCTATGATTTTTGTATCAAAAAAGACTAAATTTTTATCAAAATACACATTTGTACATCTTTTTTAAGGAAAAATATCAACGACATTTTTTTTTAAAGTCTTGTTTTAGACAATAATGACCGGGCAAATTAGTAGTTCTTTTCGTTTTGTAACAAATGAACTGATCTGATGGTGATATGTTACACAGAAGCATTTGAGGAAAGGATACAACCTATACCCACAAAAAGCTCAATGTTGCGGCTGGTTAAAAAAAATTAAAAAAATATTCATTGTTACTGCAGTAACAATGAATGACCTGATAAGGTTCATAAACTATTACAAAAACCGACAAACACATCAGAATCTTGCCCGACGAGGAGTATTTTTACCGGTAACTGAGACATTAACCAACTCCGTTTTATTTTTAATTCAGGATTCGTATCTTTGTCACCTACAGAAACGACGCATCACTATGCAATACATTCTTAAGGCTCCTACTTTACTGGAAGGTTCCATCAAACTGCCAGCCTCAAAAAGCATCAGTAATAGGGCTTTGATCCTAAACGCGCTATCCGGTAAAAAGCAATACAACCTCCTCGAAAATCTGGCCGATTGCGATGATACCGATGTCCTGATGAAAGCCTTGAGTTTTCAGTCAAACAAAATGGATATCGGAGCCGCAGGTACCGCCATGCGATTTCTGACCGCATTTCTGGCAGGACATGAAGGCATCTGGGAAATTACCGGAAGCCAACGGATGAAAAACCGTCCGATCAAAATATTGGTAGATGCGCTGAACCAGTTGGGCGCAAAAATAGAGTACCTTGAAAAAGAAGGCTTTCCGCCGCTTAAAATAGACGGTCATCAGCTTATCGGAGGAGAAATCGGCATAGATGGAGGCATCAGCAGTCAATATCTTTCGGCCTTGATGATGCTGGCACCAACCATGCAGAAAGGCCTGCGGCTGACCGTTCAGGGAGAACTGATTTCCAGCCCATACATCAGTATGACGCTCGAAATGATGCGTCAATACGGCATTCAATCCGAATGGTCGGACAAGCACATTGACATTAGACCCCAACCTTATCGGGCCATCCGTTTTCAAGTGGAATCAGACTGGTCCGGAGCTTCCTATTGGTATCAGATGCTCAGTCTGGCCAAAGAAGGCAGTATCCTGTTAAAAGGTCTCTTCCAGGAAAGTATGCAGGGAGATTCCAGAATTGCAACATGGTTTGAAGACTTAGGTGTACATACTTCTTATCTGGAAGATGGTGTCAAACTAACCAAGACCGATCAAAAGATACAGGTCTTTCAGGCTGATTTTACTGATCAACCTGACCTTGCCCAGACCGTTGCCGTTACTTGCGCCCTGAAGGGTATCCACTTCCGCCTGGACGGATTGCAAAGTCTGAAAATCAAGGAAACAGACCGGATAAAAGCCCTCATCAATGAAAGTCAAAAAATCGGCTTCCTTTTCAATGAAAAAGAAGACAGCATTCTGGAATGGAATGGCGAACGCTGTTCCTCCAGTCCCGAAGAAGCCATTGACACCTATGAAGACCACCGGATGGCCATGGCTTTTGCTCCAGCCGCCCTGGTCAAAGGTACCATCCGGATCAACCATCCGGAAGTGGTTTCCAAATCATATCCCTCCTACTGGGAAGATTTGAAATCATGCGGTTTCATCATTGAATCTGCAGAATAGAAAGAAGACAGGAAGTACAATAAATGACCGGAAAAGCAGTTTTTAGAAAATGACAGGTGCGAAACATACAGGCACCTTTTTTGAAACATTTGTACGGATGAGAAACAGATTTTTCCTTTATGCAGCTGTCATGCTGCTACTTCTGTTCTTCTCTGCCTGTTCTGCACAAAAGAACACGTGGAGCAGCCGTCATTATCACGACCTGACCACAAGGTACAACATCTATTTCAACGGACATGAAGCATACAAGCGAGGCATGAAACAGCTTCAGGACGCGCACAAGGATGACTACACAAAATTCTTGCCGCTTTACGCGGTCAGTAATCACAAAAATGCAGAAAGCACCGCTTCCAACATGAATAGAAGCATAGAGAAATGCCAAAAAGCCATCAAGAAACATTCCATCCGCGTAAAACCTGACAAAAAACCAAATTCAAGAAGTAGCGCAGAAAAAAAGCTATTCTACAGCAAAGAAGAGTTCAATCCGTTTATGGATGACGTGTTCCTGTTGATGGCCAATTCCCAGTTTCACAAAGGAGACTTTTTGTCCGCCTCTTCAACCTGTTCCTATATCATCCGACATTTTTCCACAGACAAGCGACTCTGCGACAAGGCCGGCATTCTGATGGCCAGAGCCTATACAGAACTGGAATGGTATTATGATGCGGAAAACGTCCTGAACGACTTGAACAAAGAGAGCCTGACCCCTTCCTTAAACACAGAATTTTCAAGTGCCTATGCCGATTTTTTGATACGAAAGAAAAAATATTCGGAAGCCATTCCATTTCTGGAAATAGCCGTCCAAAAAGCCCGTAAAAAAGTCGAAAAATACCGCTGGAGCTACCTTTTAGGACAGATCTATCAGGAAACAGGAAAAACCTATCAGGCTTACAAAATCTATAGTTCCATTCCAGGTATGAATCCACCTTACGAAATGGAATTGAGTGCTCGCATCCGGCAAACAGAGGTTTATCCGGAAACTGATCCCCAAAAACCGCTGAAGAAGCTCACAAAATTAAGCCGAAGCAACAAGAATAAAGAATATCTGGACCAGATTTATTACGCCTTGGGAAACCTATATTTTGCGGCCAAAGACACAGCGAAAGCAATTAAAAGCTATCACACTGCCCTTGAAAAAAGCACACAGAATGGTCCTCATAAACTCAAAGCCTTGTTGGCACTGGGTGATTTCTACTATAAGACCGAACAATTCATACAGGCAGATTCCTGCTATGCTGAAGCTCTAACTATATTGGGCAAAGAAGATGAACGCTATGCTTTGGCTTCACAAAGAGCTGAAATTCTGAAAGTCCTGGCTCCACATTTAGTGACCATCCATGATGAAGACAGTCTGCAAATTGTTGCCAAAATGCCTAAAGAAAAACGCGACAAATTGATTGACGGATTTGTTAAAGCAGCGGAAAAGAAAGCCAAAGAAGAAAAAAGGCTGAAAGATACGGAAGAGGCCTTAAGTGCAAATCAAGAAGCGATGGAAGACAATGCTACGCCAACCAAAAAAGGATCTTCACCTGCCATGCCTCAGATTTCCACAGACAAGAACTGGTACTTTTATAATCCAACCACCATCGGCATAGGTCTGACGGAATTCCGCAGAAAATGGGGAAACCGCAGCTTAAAAGACGACTGGAGGAGAAACAACAAGACTGCCCTTTTTGAAAATACAGCAAATGCAGAAGAGACAGGAACCGAACTTAAAAAGCCAGAAACCGATTCAACGGCAAGAGACTCGACACAAAGCCTTCCACCGGAAATAAAAGAAGGTACGGACGATCCCCTGAACCCCAATTTTTACCTCAAAAACTTACCTTTCACAGAGGAACAGTTGAAAGTTTCCAACGAAAAAATTGCCGAAGCCCTTTACAACTCCGGACTGATTTACCGCGAGCAAATGGAAAACGACAGACTGGCTCTGAAAACTTTTAGGAAACTGGAAACACGTTATCCCAAAAGTCCATGGCTGGAAAACGCCTATTACATCACCTACCTGATGCTAAAACAGCAGAAACGGGATGCCGAAGCAGACATCGACAGAAACAAACAAATCGCTCTTTTTCCTGAAAGCCCTTTGGCCAAACGCCTCGACGATTCGCTTTTCATCGAGAAATTGATTGAAATGTATCAGGTTCAGGACACCTTATACGCAAAAGCATACCATTTATACCTTCAGAAGCAGACAGACAGCATTTTCTACATCGGGCATTACGTGGAAGAAAATTATCCGGTCAGTCCGCTCATCCCCAAATTCACCTTTCTCCAAGCCATGGAATCGGCCAGAACCGGCAAACCGGAAGATTTTCACCGTCTGCTGACCTACATCGTGGATCATTATCCTAAAAGTGACCTCATTCCGACCATCACCCAAATGCTGGCCTACTGGAACGAAGGCCGCCGTCCTGTTCCATCGGCAGGATACACCAATTTATTTAGCATGAGCTATACCATGCAGACAGATAGTGTCGCCAAACTTGACTCACTGGCGCAACAATTCAAGTTCGACCCTGCCGAACCTCATGTGATGCTGATCAGCTATCCGAAAGAGACGACCAACATCAACAAATTGCAGTTTGATGTGGCTCTTTACAACTTTACCAATTTTTTAATCCGAGATTATGACTTAAGTTTTGCAAAAGTGGGTCAAATGGATGTACTTTTGATCCGTGGTTTTGAGAATGCAGAAGATGTGATGCGCTACAAATCCTGGATAGTTTTCCAGAATGAAAAGCCGGAAGACAAATATCCCGGAATAAAACTATTGATGGTATCGGATTCCAATCTGAAACTTTTGGAAGCAGGCGTTCCACCGGAAAAATATCTCGAATTTTTCGAGAAAAATTATGCAGGCATCCGACCAAACCCATGACAAAAAGACAAACATTATGACAAAAGACCGACTGCTTTGGGCTGACGATGAGATTGATTTACTGAAACCCCATATTCTCTTTTTGGAGGACAAGGGGTATGAAGTCATTACGACGACCAATGGACAGGATGCATTGGATTTGTGCCGGGAACAATCCTTCGATCTGGTCTTTCTCGATGAAAACATGCCTGGCCTCAGCGGTTTGGAGACCTTGAACGCCATCAAGGAATTCTTGCCATCCCTGCCCGTTGTGATGATTACCAAGAGCGAAGAAGAAGATATCATGGATCAGGCCATAGGCAACAAAATTGCCGATTATCTGATCAAACCTGTCAATCCCACACAGATGTTGCTGACCATCAAAAAAAACGTTCACAAGGACGAAATTATTCTCGATGCGACCACCACCTCCTTTCAGCAAAATTTTGTAAAGCTCAACCAGCAAATCAATGAATCAGGTACATGGGAAGACTGGATTGACGTTTATAAAAAAATTGTGCATTGGGAGTTGGAACTCGACCAGACTAAAACAGGGATGGATGATATGCTGAAACAACAAAAAGTGGAAGCGAACAACCTTTTCTCACGCTTTATCCGAAAGCATTACATCGATTGGATAGACCATCCCGAAAGCCGTCCGTTGATGAGTCCGGATCTCTTCAAGACCAAAGTCTTCCCTTTATTAGATTCCGGAGAAAAAGTCTTTTTCATCCTGATAGACAATTTCCGTTTTGATCAGTGGCAAGTCATCAAACGGCTGTTAGGCGATCAGTTCAACATCGATGAGAATATCTATTACAGTTTGCTGCCTACAGCCACACAATACGCCAGGAACTCCATCTTCTCCGGCCTGATGCCGCTTCAGATCCAGGAGATGTTCCCTGACCTCTGGGTGGACGAAGACGAGGAAGAAGGAAAGAATCTGAACGAATCTCCACTCATCCAGACACAACTCGACCGATTCCGCAAGAAATATGATTTCACCTACAACAAAATCAACAATAACCAGACCGGTGAAAAATTGATGACCAAAGTAAAATCCATGTTGAATACGCCACTGAATGTGGTGGTTTTCAACTTTATCGACATGCTGTCCCATGCCCGCACCGAATCAAAAATGATTCGGGAACTGGCCAGCACGGAATCGGCCTATCGTTCGCTCACAGAATCCTGGTACAAACATTCTGCCATCTCTGAAATATTTGATTTTTTGGTAGAGCATCATGTGAAGATCATTTTGACGACAGACCACGGGACCATTCACGTGGACAATCCGATCAAGATCATCGGTGACAGGAACACCAACACCAATCTCCGTTACAAAGTGGGCAAAAGCCTCAATTATGACCCCAAGCAGGTCTTTGAAATCAAGGATCCCAACAAGCACGGCCTACCCAGCCCGAATGTCAGTTCCACTTACATTTTTGCAACGAACAACGACTTCTTCGCCTATCCCAACAATTATAATTATTACGCAACCTATTATAAGGACACCTTTCAACACGGAGGAATCTCCATGGAAGAGATGCTGATTCCTTTCATTACTTTAGAACCCAAAAAGAAATAACAATGACGCTGGAAATTACTTCATTAAATCAAATTCGTCAAACCGCCAAAGATTTTCTCCAAGCGACAGAAGGTAAAACCGTTTTTGCATTTTACGGATTGATGGGTGCCGGAAAAACCAGCTTTATCAAGGCAATCTGTGAAGAACTTGGTGTTAAGGATGTAATCAATAGCCCCACCTTTGCCATCGTGAATGAATATTCCATTCCTAACGGAGGCAGCATCTATCATTTTGATTTTTACCGTATCCAGAAATTGGAAGAAGCCTTTGACCTGGGTTACGAGGAATATTTCTACAGTGGCGAATACTGTTTCATCGAATGGCCGGAAATGATTGAATCCTTATTGCCTGAAAATTGTCTGGCTGTGCATATTAAAGAAATGCCGGACGGGAAAAGAGAAATCAATTTTGAAGATATCCAGCAATCAGCAGCCTGTAGTTAAAAAAAGTTGTCTCAGAAAGAGGTAGCTTTTTTCCACATCCGTTCATTTAGTGCCGCTTCCCCTCAGTCCGCTACTTTAACTGCATAAATGCACCAGATTGTCTATGTTTTATGCTTCGTTATTTGCATAAATGCGGGTTTTAGATGCGACATAACGGTAAACCAAAGACAGGTGCCTTCAAACGTATGTGATTTTGGTGGTGTTATCTGAAGTTTATCTTTTTAATTTCAAAGAATACTCATTGATTATGAGAGTATCATTTGTGCCAAAATTGGATATGGATTTTCTGCTAAAGACATTATTTATTGCAATACCATAGGTGCAAAATAAATTATCATGTTTATAGAGAAAATCAAGCATTGGTAGAATGAAATTCTCTTCATCTCTTTTTGCATAGTAACATTGTTTATATCTAACCGCCGTCGTATAACCAGAGGACAAAGGAATTGCAAATTCTTCATAATACAATGGTTTATATTTATACATGAAGAAACGGTCGTCCAAGTTAGTCCCAATAGGCTGACAAGTGGTATCTTTTTCTTCCCAATAAATCAATTCAGGCTTATTATGTACAGCCAACGTGTCAGTATTATCAGAATCCAACATGTATAATTCAACGGATTCCGAGCTTAAATATGTTAATGTAACTTTTCCTTCAAGATTGTATTTGTTCATCCCAACTAGGAAATCTGCATATTTGTTAATAAGATTATTGATTGTAATGAAATCTGTTATTTCTCCATTTTTTGTAAAAACCTTGAAGCAATTCTCTGTTACAGGAACATTTGTGTAAATTATTGGATAGCTAACAGATTCATTATTTTCTTCTTCTTTACAAGAAGAAAAGCTTATTAGCAATAAGAAAATCAATGGTTTGATGTACTTGTCCATGTTAATGTGTTTATTTTCAGGTAAAGGAAAGCCAGAGCACGGGAGCCTTCAGGCATATATGGTTTTGGTGGTATAGGGATAGTTGATTTTTTATTCCTTGAGCTTTTTAGGTTTTTTCTCTTCCGGCAGGTAATTATCGGTTGTCACAACTTTTTTACCAGATTTCAATTCCAATTGTTTTCTTGCATCACCGGCAATTTTTCCTCCTGCTTTGGCTGCCCGTTTATTTTCTTCAAATCCTTTAGCATCAGTATTTACAGTAATCTCCTTTGTTGAAGCCTCGCCAAGCATGGAAAATATCAACTCCAAATCTGTCATATGATCCCTGAGGTTTTGGCTTTTCAACCCTTTTATCAGCTTATGCTCCGATGGATTTATCCCAAAAGTTGCCCTCGAAATCTCTGCAGTCAAGATGGAATATTCAGGTTTTTTCCGTCTGCCGCTGTCATTTCAACCAGGGGACAAATTGTCCCCCAGTTGACATTCAACTCAGAATCACGTTTCTTCATCTTCTTGATGTAATCCTTAACATCAACAGAGTCAGATAAAAGTTGAACTACATCCTGAACTGAAAAATACCACTTTCCCTCTTCTTCATTCCAAGCTGATCTAATCTGCTTATTATCAAATAGTCGTATAGCACTCATATTATTTTCCCTTTTCTACAAATATACAATTATGCCACAAATTCTAAATGAATTATTGCAAGAAACTAGAAATGTGCGCTCTTATGGTTTCCACTAACGGGTAGCCAGACCGAGACCGCCGACAGGCGGGTGTGGCTTGGGCGGTGTTAAGGAGCGTAATTTTTTTATAAAAAGGTCAAACCTATTTTCCTATCCAATCCTTTTTCAAAAATCCGTATCAAAGTTGATAATTGGATATTGCCCTTTGCATTTTCAATTTTAGAGATATAACTTTTTTTCGTGCCTGCTTTATCAGCCAATTGCTCTTGAGTAAGATTCGCCTCCAGTCTGGCTTCTTTAAGCATCTCGCTAACGATGAACATTTGGGCACGTTCTTCATATTCATTGCGACTATCAGTCCCGATTTTGCCGTGCTCTCTCTCTATCAATTCATCAAAATTCCTAATGTTGCTGTAATCTGTCATCTTCTTCATTTTTTGGAGTTAAAATACTCTTCTTTTAATCTTATGGCTCGATCGATCTCATCTTTTGGAGTTTTTTGTGTCTTCTTCTGAAATCCGTTGAATAATACAACCAATTGCCCTTGGTCAAAACAACAGAATATCCTATAAATATTTGACTGGTACTCAACTCGTACTTCAAATAATCCGTCATATCCTGACATAGGAGCCAGAAACTTTTCTGGAACTCTATCAACTTGTTTTATTAACTCAAGAACGTACTTAACCTTAACCTTATCCTTCACCTTGTCACCAAGGTCTTTATAGAAATCAATGAAGTAATCACCGTAAAAGATTATCTGTCTTGCCATAGTTAAAAGTTATCCCCAAAGATAACACATTATTTTTAATGTTATCTCAAAAGTGAACAAAAAAATTTCAAAATGCCGAATTTTATTATGCCCCCTAACGGTAAGCCAGACCGCGTGCGCCTTTAGGCGCATGTGGTTTGGGTGATGTTAGGGCTCGTTTTTGTTTTAGAGATTGAGAAAAATATTACTATTTAAATAAAATATTGTTGCCCTCTTGCTTAATAGGATTATCAGAAAAAAATACTTGGATTTCATTTTCCTTATCCATAATAATAATCTCACTTTCATTATCATCAATTTTATTTATCTCAATTAAAGAACAATTTCTAAAAAGTGAATTTTGATAAAAATGTCCAAATTCTTTATCATTTATAACTATTGGGTGCTCAACCATATTTGAAAAACACATCATCCATGGTCCAGCTTTCTGTTTGAGATCTCTAATTAAATTAGAATTTGAATCTTGTTTGATAGTAATGATTTCTTTTCCATTATTTGTTTGCGAGAAATATGCACTCTTATTAAAATAGCAAAATATTTTCCTTGCATTCTCATATCTTTCAAATGAGAAACTATCATATTTTTTAAATCTTTCGTTTGAAAATCGCTCAATTTTATCTATACATTCATAATAATCAAGTACATTTTGAAAATAAATTACAACGGACTCGTTAAATGGAATTTCTTGTTCAAATCTAATATTATCAATATTAAATTTAAAATTACCGCCTTTTGAAAAATAAAGCAATAGCTTTGTCCAATAGATAGCAGTCTCCTTGTCCAAATAAACATTTTCAAATTCTGGTGTTCCATTAAATGTTAATAGATTGCCATCAGTTACATTAAGATCTAAGTTATATGTGTAAATTGGTGTATGAATATTTGCTTTAACGCGATTATCCTTCAATGAATATGATTCATATTTCATGGATGGATAAATTTGTCCATCAGGAGTAGTAATTGAGATTATTCCATGTCTTGATGGCTGTTTAATTATCCATAAAGCAGATATATCACTTTGTTTATGAAAAAGGATTCCGTTTTCGGTATGTCGAAAATTAAGGAAATCTTCTTGAGTTAATTTGATTGATGGCAAATGTGAACATCCTAATCCAAGAAAATTCGGGATATCTGTAGAAATATCATTATAATCTCCACTCATTATTTTATTTCCTAAATCAGCACTGACAACAAACTCGAGTTTTCTTTCAACACAAGAACCAGCAAGTGGTTGAATATCATTTATAATATTATTCTTTTTTTCCGGAGTTACAGTTACTTGAATTTTGAAATCTTGACAGAACCGATTAAATGTTTCTATCGAGACGGCTTTTTTATCAAAATCAAACTTGATATTTTCTTTGATATTTATTATTAACTGCTCTAAAAAATCTTCTCCTGTACTTTTGATATAAGTAATACCATACCTATGTAGTCGATTCACTTTATGTTTTGGGATACTAGGGGCTAATAAGAACATTTCTTTACGCTTATCTCCAATACTTTTATTGATGTTAAATAATATTGATTCAACATTATCATCTTCATAACCATACCCAATAAATAGAATATTTTTTGTTGCCATTATAGCTCTTACCATGTTCCAGAGAATAGGATTGTTCTGTGTATCAAAGTAGCGGATATAATCGCTTCTTGTTATTATAATACTCTCTGGATACATTAAATCCCCATGCACTTTTAAAATGCTTACCTTATTTTTATCAATACTTGAACAATCGGAATCATTAATAATGATATTACAAGTATCTCCATAGACAGACTCTAAGGTGTTATCATAATTAGTTGTAATAATTGTCTTAAAATGAGGAATTGACCTGAGGATTTCTTGGCTTTTTGTATTGAGGGGTGGATGACAAAACTCTCTTTTTAATAATGTAATTAAAGGTTCTCTATCGTTGTTCTTTAGCTGAACATATTCCTCTGCCATTTCTGTCAACCCAAGATTTTGTCTTATGTGAGTCCGCTCACTTCTTTTTAAATCATTATAGATTACATTAGAAAGTTTATAACCACTTGGATATCCTGATCGAAGAGAGAATCCTGCACCTAAAAACAGAACAACATCCTCATTTCTAATAAATTCAAATAATTTTGTATACATCACTAAATGTATTTATTCAATATATTTATAAATCAACACCTTGTATAAACACTGAATTTTTTATTCTTTATTTACCTTAAAAATTCAAAAATGGTACTGCAGCGGGACTTCTAAAATGAGCCCTAACAACAGTATAATAAATCTGTTCTATCAGTTTGACATACAGCATTTCATCAACTGCGTTTATTTGATTTTTATATTATCAATGCGATTATACACTAAAGAAATGCAAACCACATTGCTTTTGTATCAAGGCCCATATTGTTATTTTAACATGGTCTGCAGATGGTTAGTCTGTGAAATCAATTTGTTCAATTGAAGATAAAATTAATATCAAGTGTCTTTCCGGTGGCTAAAATACAAATTATCTGATTATTGTATGATGAAATATTCAATAAATTTTTTGTTTATTTTAAATCAAACAGAACAAATATTTATAAATGTATTATATAAACCTTTTTTATAAGGGTAAAGGATATTGATGAAGCTGGAATATCCTTGAAAAGAAAAGCTCAGTAACGTGGTGTTGCGGACGTTTCGGAAAGCGCACTGAAGGGCAGCGGCGTGGCCGACGTCGACTTCGACGGACAGGTGCAGTGGACACGAAGAGTCCGGCAAAACAAAATATTGAAGGCTCGATAGAGACAAAATTTTTGTGCCGGAGTCGAGTGGACACAAATCTGGACTAGCGGAGACGGAGGTCATGCCGCTGCCCGAAGAGAGCGATGCCAAACCAACCAGGAAGAAACGATACTCAATTTACAGTTGATTCCTAATTTATTGATCCCAGCTAATCCTCAAAGATCACACTCTTATCGTTATTCCACAATTTTTCAACTTGATCCGAGACAGCCTGTACGAAAAGAAAAAGTCCTGCAATCCAAAAGATTTGCAGGACTCTATCATGAAAAATATTTTTGACTGCTATTGTAGCAACGATTCCACTTTTTGCGCCAATGCACTTTTCTGTGCGGCACCAACTTGTTTGTCAACCAACTGACCGTTCTTGAAAAATAACAGCGTCGGAATATTGCGAATGCCGTAACGGGTAGTGACATCGTTATTGTCATCCACATCCATCTTTCCGATGATCACCTTTTCCTCAAATTCATGAGCCAGCTCTTCAACAATTGGTCCAATCATTTTGCAAGGGCCGCACCATTCTGCCCAAAAATCAACAACCAGGGGTTTATTTGATTGTAACAATTCGTCAAAATTCGAATCTGTAATTACTAATGCCATATCTGAATGAATTAAAAAAATTGTGGGGCAAATGTACAAAATCTTCCTTTTACATAGGCAAACTTTGTCAATTTATTTTCAAACTGACTGAATCCATTTCCTCTATATATCGAATAAATTCTTTGTCCGGCTTTACCTGATAAGATCTCGAAAAAAAGTCCAGACGGAGTGGCGGCTCTTCATCGTAGTCAATGACTGTCATGGTAAGTTGGGTTTTACCAGGATGTTTCCGCACTTCATCATACAAATCTTCCACAAAAGATTTTTCAACAATCGACAGCGGTATGGAAATATTGATTTTTTCAACAGCGGTGTCCATAACGTCAGCCAACAATGAAATCGAATGGACCTTTAACTCAAATTCACCGGGTTTCCACGACCTGGGGACATACCTGGCCTTAACCATCAGGAACATGGACGGACGCAGATATTTTCCAAAATCCACATAATCTTTTGGCCAGAATGGAATCTCAGCTGAACCGGAATAATCTTCGATGGTTACGAAGGCATATTGTTCATTTTTCTTGCTCATCCTTTCCCTGACATCAGTAACAATACCTCCGAAAACCAGCTCTTTGTTTTGTATCAGGTTTGTCTGTTTGATGTCATCCATCGTCGTATTACACACATAATTCATCACGACAGAAAAACCGTCCAGCGGATGGGAAGATAGATACATGCCCACCAATTCCTTTTCCTTGCTCAATCTCACAAGATCCGGCCAGGATGGTACACGGGGCAGTTCAGGCTTTGCAATGCAAACCGCATTGTCTCCACCAAACAGAGAGTTGGATACGCTTGCCTTATCTATTTGAGCCTTATTTCCATATCTAATCAGAATGTCAAGGAAAGTTTCACCTTTTCCATTCTCTGCTGCAAATTGCTCACGGGTAATCTGTCCGAAGCCATCAAAACTCCCTGCCATGGCCATAGATTCCACGCTTTTCTTGTTGCAGGCATTCAAGTTTACACGTTCCAGAAAATCATAAACATCGATGAAAGGGCCATTCTCACGTTCATCAAGGATAGCGCGGACGGCACCTTCTCCTACCCCTTTGATGGCTCCAAGTCCAAAACGAATATTGCCTTCCTTGTTTACCGTAAAGTGGATGTTTGATTCATTGACATCAGGGCCAAGCACCTGAATGCCCATGGCTTTACATTCATCCATGTATTTGGTGATATCCGTGATGTTGTTTAAACTTCGACTCAACACGGCTGCCATATATTCAGCCGGATGGTTGGCTTTCAGCCAGGCTGTTTGAAAAGCCACAATGGAATAACAGGTTGCGTGCGATTTATTAAATGCGTAGGATGCAAATTTTTCCCAGTCTGCCCAAATTTTTTCCAGTGTTTTCGGATCATGCCCGTTTTCCTGCCCACCTTGCATGAATAAAGGCTTCAGATGATTCAACTTCTCGATGATTTTCTTACCCATAGCTTTGCGGAGCTCATCAGACTCACCTCGGGTGAAGTTGGCCAACAATCGGGAGAGTAACATGACCTGTTCCTGATAAACCGTTATTCCATAGGTATCCTTCAGATAACGTTCCATCACGGGAATATCGTACTCAATAGGGTCACGCCCCTGTTTACGGGCTATGAACGATGGAATGTAATCCATAGGCCCCGGACGGTACAGGGCATTCATCGCAATCAAGTCCTCGAATTTGGAGGGTTGCAATTCACGCAAATACTTCTGCATACCGGCAGACTCAAACTGGAAAGTACCGATAGTAGCTCCGGCACAGTACAGCGCGTAGGTCTTTTCATCCTCCAGGGATATATGATCAATATCAACTTCGATGCCTTTTGACAAACGAATGTTTTCAATGGCATCCCTGATAATGGAGAGAGTCTTCAAACCCAGAAAGTCCATCTTGATCAGACCGGTTGATTCGATCACAGAGCCTTCGTACTGGGTCACCAGCAATTTTTCACCGGACTCCTTGTCATCGGCGGTACAGACCGGTACCCAGTCAGAAATAGGGTCGCGGCCAATGATGACACCACAAGCGTGTACACCGGTGTTCCGGACGTTGCCTTCCAGCATCTGTGCATATTTCATCGTATCCCGTACCAGTGGATTGGAGGATTCAACGGCCTCCTTCAGCTCCGGGACAAAAGAGATGGCATTCTTCAAGTTGACTTTCTTGACATCCGGAATTTTATCCGGTACCAATTTCGCCAGTCTCTCAGACTCTGCCAAGGGAAGTCTTTCCACCCTGGCAACATCCTTGATGGCGGATTTTGCAGCCATCGTCCCATAAGTGATGATGTGAGCCACCTTTTCCTTTCCATAACGGTTTTCCACCCAGTGCAACAACTGACCACGCCCGTCATCATCGAAGTCCATATCGATATCGGGAAGAGAGATACGGTCAGGGTTCAAAAAACGTTCAAACAGCAAATCATATTTGATGGGATCCACCTTGGTGATGCCCAAACAATAGGCAACAGCCGAGCCGGCGGCAGATCCACGTCCGGGGCCCACGGCAACACCCATATCCTTGGCCGCCTGGACAAAATCCTGCACAATGAGAAAATAGCCCGGAAAACCCATATTCTTCATAACCCCCAATTCAAAATCGAGGCGTTCCCTGATTTCATCATCCATCTTGGGATAGATTTTCTCGGCACCTTTATAAGTCAGATATTTCAGATATACATTATCATCTGTAAAACCTTCCGGTAACGGAAATTTCGGCATGATGGGCTTATGGTCGATGGAATAGAATTCCACTTTGTCGGCAATCTCAACGGTATTGGATAATGCTTCCGGAACATCGGCAAAAACCTTGTTCATCTCCTCTTGTGTCTTCAGCCACTCCTGTTTGGTATAGGCCATACCGGACATGTCATCCAAATCGCGTCCTGTATTCAGGCAAATCAGACGATGGTGGGCTTCAGCATCTTCTTCGTTCACAAAGTGTGTATCATTGGTACAAATCAACTTGACCTGATATTTCCTGGAAAATTCAATCAAGTGTTTGTTGACTTCCACCTGTTTTGGATAGGTATCCTGTGCGGCATTGGGCACTGTTGGTTTATGGCGTTGCAATTCCAGATAAAAATCATCACCGAACAGGTTCTTGAACCATTTGACAGCCTCTTCTGCTTCTTCCAACCTGTCATTCAGGATAGCCTGTGGTATTTCTCCACCCAGACAAGCTGAACAGGCGATGATGTCTTCGTGGTATTTTTCAAGTTGTGCATGGTCGGTACGGGGACGATAATAATATCCATCTGTCCAGGCATTGGAAATAATCTTCAGCAGATTTTTGTAACCGTGATCATTTTTTGCCAGAAGTATCAGGTGCCACCCCCTCGCATCTTCTTTCACCTCTTTTCGCATCTTATCCATGCCATTGCGTGCCACATAGACCTCGCAACCAATAATCGGCTTAAGTTTTTGGGAATCCTCCTTACCCCTATTCTTTTTATTGACGTAATCGAACAATTCCTTGATTCCAAACATACACCCGTGATCAGTCAACGCAATGGCTTTCATGCCATCGGCAATGGCCTTGTCTACCAAGCCGGTAATGGACGCCTGTCCGTCAAGAATTGAATATTGAGAGTGGACGTGAAGATGCACAAAAGGATTCATAATCAAATACTTAAAAATACACGATTTAGGTTTTAAAGATACCTCGAAATACCATACATACAATACTCCTTTTGTAAAAACTTTTCAACAAAACTCAAAAAATGAAAAGATTTGGCGTTCTACCGAATAAACCGTAATTTTGCGGCCTAAACTCATAAGAGCAATTTTCGACCGATGAAAAGAACTTTCGGAATAACCATACATAAGGAAGGTAGAAAGATTCTGCTTTGGTTATTATTTATCCTAGCATTCCTGAACCTTTCAATATGGATTCTTGCCGGCCACATTGCCTTTGTTGTTCTTATGACCATTTCTATCGTTCTGTTCATTTTCATCACCAACTTTTTCAGAAGCCCCAAGCGTGTGGTTTCAGCGGGGCCATTGGATATTGTTGCACCCGCGGATGGAAAAGTCGTCGTCATCGAAAAGACTTTTGAAAGTGGATTGCTTCATGAAGAGCGCGTCCAGTTTTCCATTTTCATGTCCATTTTCAATGTACATGCCAATTGGTACCCCATCGAAGGGAAAGTGATCCATTACAGCCATCAGAGTGGAAATTTTTTGGCAGCATACTTACCAAAATCCAGCATTGAAAATGAACGGTCAACAGTAGTCATCCGTGCTTCAGTCAACCAAAAGACCCTTTTGATACGCCAGATTGCCGGAGCAATGGCCAGACGTATCGTTACATACGCCTATACGGATAAAAATGTTCATCTGAACGAACATTTGGGCTTTATAAAATTCGGATCCAGAGTTGATATTTTCTTTCCTATGGATTCAGTAGAAATTCTGGTTAAACCAGGAGACAAAACAATCGGAAACAAAACAATCATTGCCAGGTGGAAAGAACAGCCGGCAAATAATTAAAACCGAATTCTTATGATACGCAAACACATTCCAAATGCGATCACCTGCCTGAATCTTTTTTCAGGATGCATCGCCATCGTTTTTGCTTTTCAGGGAGCCTATATGACTGCCGCTTGTTTGATTGCCATAGCCGCCGTATTCGATTTCCTCGACGGTTTTGCAGCAAGATTATTAAAAGCCTATTCTCCCATCGGAAAAGAATTGGATTCACTGGCTGACATCGTTAGTTTTGGCGTGGCACCAGGTGCCATGATTTACAGTTTTATCTCCGATATGTCTTATGCCACAGATAATTCGGAAAGTCTGGCATATTTTGCTTTTCTTATCCCGGTCTTTTCGGCCCTGCGTCTTGCAAAATTCAACATAGACGAACGCCAGACTACGTCATTCATTGGTTTGCCGACTCCTGCAAACGCCCTGTTTTGGGCTTTCGGTATTGCCGGTTCTTTCGAATATGTACTGGATGCAACCATCGATCCTCTGATCATTGTCGCTGTGACCATCTTCTTCTCATGGCTTCTGGTTTCAAACATACCCATGTTTTCCCTCAAGTTCAAACATTACAAATGGCAAGGAAACCGGAAGCGTTACTACTTTTTGGCCGGCTGCATCATCCTGTTGATCCTTTTTGGTCTCCCTGGAGTATCGGCATGCATCCTATGGTATATCGGACTATCAACACTTTCCGCCATCTCTGAAAAGAAACGGGCATAAATGGCATTCTCATGAAACTCATTCTTACAATCATTCTTATTTACCTTTTTTTCCGGTTTTTTTCCAACTTATTCATTCGGATTCTGGCACACAAGGTCAATAAATCCAGGATGTCCGGAGAAACAAGAAATGAGGATGGGGAAAATGCAACTTCGAAAAACAAGAAAAAGATCATCCACAAGAACGAAGGTGATTATGTGGATTTCGAAGAATTGGACAAAAAATAGATATTCATTTAGCACCTTTGTGCAAATGGATCCGGATCAAGACTTTGATTTTATGCTAAAGAAATCTGTACTTTTTTTTATTCTCATCTTTCAGACAATTGGTATCAGTGCTACAAACTTCACAATAAGCGGATACATCACAGATCAAAGCACAGGCGAAACCCTAATCAGTGCTTCAGTTTTTGATCAAATTTCACTAAAAGGAGCGGTAAGCAATGCTTTTGGATATTATTCACTCACTATCCCTGCAGGAGAAGTCGACCTTCAATATTCTTATGTCGGTTATCAAAAAGAAAACCGAAAATTCCATCTGAATAAAGATACCATCATTCATATTAGACTGATTGGCTCCCATGAGTTGAAGGAAATCGTCATTACCGGAGATTCCAGAAAGGAATTCGGCGTACTTGGATCTCAGATGGGAGCCATTGAGGTGCCGGTTTCTCAAATCAAGTCCATTCCCACCCTTTTCGGGGAAACAGACGTCATCAAAGCTTTACAGTTACTGCCAGGAGTACAGGGTGGAACCGAAGGTTCTGCAGGTCTATATGTTCGCGGCGGCGGACCGGACGAGAATCTTTTGCTTTTGGATGGCATTCCTGTGTACAACGTAAACCATATGTTTGGTTTTTTCTCGGTTTTCAATGCTGATGCCATTAAAAATGTGACTTTGTACAAAGGCAATTTTCCGGCAAGATTCGGAGGAAGGCTGTCTTCTGTCGTAGATATCCGGACGAATGACGGAAATGATAAAACATACCATGGGAACGTCAGTGTCGGGCTGATTTCTTCCAAATTCAATCTGGAAGGGCCCATCATCAAAGAAAAAACAACCTTCAACATTTCGTTAAGACGGACATACGCTGATCTTTTACTTAAACCTGTTATTGCCTATATGGCCAAACAGGATGAAAATGTGGAAAAGACTAAAGCAGGTTACTATTTTTATGATCTGAATACAAAGATCAGCCATAAAATATCCGACAAAGACAAACTGTTCCTAAGCTTCTATTCAGGAGACGATGCCATTTATTCCGTTCTCAGGGAGAATTATAAAAACGACGATCAAAACACGGTAAAATCCAATATGGGAATGGACTGGGATTGGGGTAATATCATTTCTGCATTCCGCTGGAATCATTTAATAAACAGCAAATTGTTTATGAATGCGACTGCCTCCTTTACCCGTTATCGTTTTGACATGGGTATTGAAGAGTCCACAAAAGAAAAAACGGAAAATTCCCAATCTGAGAATTCCCAATATTTATATGCAGGGTACAGTTCCGGCATTCAGGACTATTCGGTCAAAGCTGATTTTGACTACATCCCTGGGGCAGGACACAATATCAAATTCGGCGGAAATTACATTTATCACACTTTTCGCCCGGGAGTGACCGTTCAAAAATTTAACCAGGACGATGATGTCTCTTCCAGAATTGATACGACCATCGGGGATAGAAATGTATATGCTCACGAAACCATGCTGTATGCAGAAGATGATATTAACCTCTGCACATTTGTCAAAGCAAACATTGGTCTGCATTATTCAACCTTCAACGTACAGAAGCAGTTTTACCACTCTCTGGAACCCCGCCTTAGCATGCGGTTTTTACTGAGCGACAAATTATCTTTCAAAACCGGGTTTGCGACAATGAGTCAGTATATACACCTGCTGTCCAACAGCAACATTAGCTTGCCAACAGATTTGTGGGTACCTGTCACCAAACGCATCACTCCTATGAAATCACAACAGGTTTCAGCAGGGTTTTACTACAACCTGATGAAGTATTTGGACCTGTCCATCGAAGGCTATTACAAATCGATGAACAATCTGATCGAATACAAGGACGGAGCTTCTTTTATGGGATCAAGCACCGGATGGGAGAACAAGGTTTCAATAGGACGCGGCCGGGCATACGGCATCGAATTTCTTATTCAGAAATCGTACGGAAATACAACGGGGTGGCTTGGATACACCTGGTCTAAATCAGAACGGTTATTTAACCGGCCGGATCAAGAAATAAACAATGGCGAAGTCTTTCCTGCAAAATATGACAGACGTCACAATGTGAGTTTAACCATGACCCATCAATTCAGTGAGCGAATCGACCTTTCCGGCTCATGGGTCTATTACACAGGGCAATGTGGGACTTTGGCCCTGCAAACATACTCCGGTCCAGGCATACAGCAAAGCACAGACAACAGCAGTCAACAATTATCCTATATCAGCTCCCGGAACAATTTCAGATATAGCCCTTACCACAGACTGGACCTTGGCATCAACTTCCACAAGAAACTGCATCATGGGACACGCACCTGGAACATGAGCGTATATAATGCCTATAACCAACTGAATCCATTCCTGGTTTATCCCAATACGGTCAATTACACAGATCCGAAAACAGGACTTTACAAAACAAGGCAAAAACTCCGCCAAGTCAGCATTTTTCCAATAATTCCTTCCATCAGTTATAATTATAAATTTTAATAAAAGCGCAACGATGAAACCAATCCAAATACTCACAGGTTTACTGGTTGTAATTTTATTTACCTCCTGCGAAAAAGATATTGAGTTTACCGGTGAAATTGTCGATCCAATGCTGGTCATAAACAGTTTCATCACACCGGATTCCGTCATCACTGCCAATATCACTAAAAGCAAATTCTTTCTGGATGAAAATGACGACTCCGGAAACTTCATCACAGTGGAAAACGCTGAAGTCCGGATTTATGTAAATGATGTTTTCAAAGAAAAAATGAGCTACATCTCAAACGGTAATTACAAAGCCAGTTTCGCACCGGCTATTGGTGAAACCATTAAACTGGAAGTATCTGCACCAGGATTGAATACTGCATGGTGTGAAACTAAAATGGAAGATGCCGCCCAAATCATTGCTTTAGACTCAACCAGTAAAATAACGAAATCATATCCAATATCCAATGGCTATTACGATGAAACACCAGCATCTGGAACAGAAGACACTATTGGATATTATTATAAAATAAGACATGATTTTTCCCTGCATTTTAAAGATCAGGAATCCGGACAAAATTATTATCGCCTGCTTGTAAAACTCGTTATCAGTGATGAAGGAAACTACAATTTCGAAAGTTACGATTTTGATTTTACAGATATTGTCTCAGGAGAAAGTTCTGATTCTGAAGATAATATTGTCAGCGAAAGCATTTACCCAAACACCTATCATGTGTTCTCAGATGAATTGTTTAACGGAAAGGAATATCCGCTAAAATTCAGTGTCACCACTGAGCAGATCAAATACTTACCGAAAAATGCTTCTATGGAGGGTTCTCAACCAACCCTGAAAATAGTCGTGGAACTCCAATCCATCAGTAAAAGCTACTACTTGTACCTTAAATCACGGCCTTCCTGCGACATTGAAGATATCTTTGCTGAACCCATACAAATACACTGTAACGTACATGATGGTATCGGTATTCTGGGAAGTTATACCAGTTGTGGCACTAAAGAATTAAATTTATCGTTTTGATTGGAAAAAATCGACCATCAGTTTGGCACATTCTTTTTCCAGGACCCCCTTGGTTACAGTAGTTTTCGGGTGTAAAGCTTTGGGAGCGAAAATTGTATAACCACGTTTCTCATCGGAAGCACCGTATATCAGGTGAGCTATTTGAGCCCAGCCAAGTGCACCCGCACACATGATACAAGGTTCCAAAGTTACATACACCGAGCAGTCTTGCAGATACTTTCCGCCCAAAGTGGCTGCTGCTGCCGTAATGGCTTGCATCTCTGCATGGGCAGTCACATCATGGAGCGTTTCTGTCAAATTGTGGCCGCGTGCGATGATGCGATCTTTACAAACCACCACAACGCCAACAGGAATTTCACCTTGATCAAAAGCCTGTTTCGCTTCTGATAAAGCTTGTTTCATATAATGTTCGTGATTGATTTCCATAATTTCTGCCAAAGGAAGAATCCTCATCTCATCTCATTTTCCCCGAAAAGTGTGGGATAATCCTCACTCATTCTTGTAATGATGCTTTTCATCAATGATTCGCGGATAAAGCGCGCACGGTTGGTGATTTTATATTTTACGCAATATTTTTCCAAAGCTTTGTATTCCGGATCATTTAAGGTAATCGTAACAGTTCGGTTACGCAGCATTGCAGACCGCCTTGATACCCCCTTGACCTTCGTAGAATTTTGTTCCCCTTTTTTCATCCACCGCTATTTTCTCCGTAAAATAACAACATTTTTTTTACATTAAAAAAAGAAATGATACTTTTGTTCCAAAAAGGAACATGGCTGAACACAATGCTTTGGGTAAAGCAGGAGAAAAGGTTGCTGAAGCATATTTGATCGAGAAAGGCTACACCATACGGGAACGCAATTGGTATTCCGCTCACAAAGAATTAGATATCATAGCCGAATATGAAGGTTGGATCATCGTGGTCGAAGTCAAGACCCGTACCGGATACACATGGGAGCCTCCGGAAGATGCCGTAAACAAGATAAAAATAAATCGTATCGTAAAAGCGGCCAATCATTATATCTGCCTGCATCAAATTGATGCACCTGTTCGTTTCGACGTCATTTCCGTTGTCAGCGAAAACGGGCACTATATATTGGAGCATTTTGAGGATGCATTTCTTGCCCCGTATAAATAAAATTGTTCGTTTTTAATTAATTGAAGTATCTTTGCAAAGTAACCAATCATATTTTATGACACCGACCCTTTACCTTGAGAAAACAGATTCTACAAATCAGTACCTGATTAACCTTATTGAGTCCGATCAAGTGAAAGAAGGTATTGCTGTCTTTAGTTTTAATCAAACAAAAGGCAAGGGGCAAAAAGGAAACACCTGGATTTCAGAACCGGGAAAGAACGTTTGCTACAGCATCTTCATTAAACCTGATTATATTCCTGTCAGGAACCAATTCATTATCTCACAGGTTATTTCTTTGGCCACCAAAGCTTTTCTGGAAGAATTTTCCGGCAACATCTCCATCAAATGGCCAAACGACATTTATTGGAATGATAAAAAAATAGCAGGCATCCTGATTGAAAACAAACTGAAGAAAGACATTATTGAATACTCTGTCATTGGCATCGGTGTCAATATCAACCAGATCCAATTTCCGAAAAACCTGCCGAATCCGGTTTCACTCAGCCAAATTACAGGCGATAAATATGATTTGAATGAAATAGCCAACAAACTCCATCACAAGATCCGGACTTCATTGGAAGAGCTTAATCTTGGTACAGAGGGTGACATTCAACGATATTACGTAAACAGCCTATACCACAGGGACGGTTTCCATTCATACAGAAGCCAGAATGGGGATTTTTCAGCAAAAATCCGGGGCGTCAGTGCTTTGGGCTATTTGATGCTGGAACATGAAGACGGAAATGTGAAAAACTACGCATTTAAGGAAATCGAATACCTCTGATGCTTTTTCAATTGTGATATATATCACCTTTTCTTTAATTTGGCGGGCGTCAATTCAATTCTTTTCTTAAATGTTTGAATGGATTGCACCAAACTATTCAGATGATCATTTTCCCGGATATGAAGGGCTTTCATCAAATATCTATCGGCCTTTTCATAATAAAGATCATATATATGTTTCAGTTCTTCCTGATAAGAAGCCGTTTGCATTCGGTTTGGCTGAGAAATGGTTTTATAGTCGGCCTCCACTTTGTCTATCATTTGTTTTCCCAACAGATAGTTATAATTTCCGAGAAAGGCTAAAGACTCGTAATTTTGGGTATCAGTCTCCACCATTTTTTCAAAAATCAAGGCCGCTTCTGCGGGATGATTCTGTTCCAACAACCGTTTTGCTTCATTCATCAAGGTGTCAACATTCTGAGCAGAAGCCATCACCAGGCCCAATAAGAAAAAACAACTTAAAAGTAGTATCTTGCGCATCGTTGTATGATATATAGATGGATTTTATTTGAACAAAAATAGCTGAAAAATCACAAAAGAAAGAAGTACAACAACAAATGCACCAAAAAAGATTATTTTTGCACAAAGAATTCCTAAAATTGACAGAAATGATACCATACAAACGGGTTCTGCTCAAATTGAGCGGAGAATCACTCATGGGTGAAAAACAATACGGCATCGATGAAAAAAAGCTGAGTGAATATGCAGCGCAAATCAAGGACGTCGTAAAGCTGGGTGTTCAGATAAGTATTGTGATAGGAGGTGGAAACATTTTCCGTGGCCTGAGCGGTGCATCCAAAGGCTTTGATCGCGTCAAGGGCGATCAGATGGGGATGCTGGCTACCTGTATCAATGGTCTGGCTTTGTGTTCCGAACTTCAGAGCATGGGCATCAAGGCAAGACTTCTCACCGCCATCCGTATGGAACCCATCGGTGAATTCTTCAGCAAGGACAAAGCTCTTGAAAGCATGCAGAAAGGTGAAGTCGTCATTTTCTCAGGCGGGACAGGCTGTCCTTATTTCACCACAGACACCGGATCCTCCTTACGTGGTATTGAAATCGAAGCCGATGCCATGTTGAAAGGCACGCGCGTTGATGGTATCTACACCGCAGACCCTGAGATAGACCCGAAAGCCGTCAAATTTGACGATATCACCTACGACGAAATATACACCAGAGGCCTTAAGGTGATGGATTTGACCGCTACCACCATGTGTAAGGAAAACAATCTTCCCATCGTGGTTTTTGACATGGACACCCCTGGAAATCTGCTTAAAGTGCTCAAAGGGGAAAAAATCGGAACATACGTACACAACTAAAAAATTATACAATGAACGAAGAAGTACAACTTTACCTCGACATGGCCAATGACAGCATGAAACATGCTGAAGCCCATCTTGAAGAATCCTTGGTACATATCCGTGCCGGAAAAGCCAATATCCGCATACTGGATGCAGTTCGTGTGAACTATTACGGAAGTAGCGTACCCATCAGCAACGTAGCAACCATCACCACACCTGATGCCAGAACCATCGCCATCCAACCTTGGGAAAAATCCATGATTAAGGAAATCGAAAAGGCCATCATCAACTCAGAAGTAGGTATTATGCCTGACAACAACGGCGAGATGATCCGTCTATCCATTCCACCCCTTACGGAAGAACGTCGTAAAGCACTTGCCAAACAGGTGCGCACAGAAGGCGAAGATGCCAGGATCAGTGTCCGTAATGCCCGCCGTGACGCCATTGACGCCATCAAGAAGCTCGTAAAGGATGGTCTGCCTGAAGATGTTGGGAAAGATGCTGAAGAAGATGCTCAGAAAATGCATGATAAACATATCAGGCGTATTGACGAGATTTTGTTAGCGAAGGAAAAAGAAATCATGACCGTGTGATTTTGGTTTATTTGCAGTTTAAAGAAAGAGGATGAAGGGGTTGGTGGTGAAGAATACCGGAAGCTGGTATCTCGTGAAGACGGAGGACGGGAGACAAGTGGAATGCAAGGTGAAAGGGAACTTTCGCATGAAAGGGTTGCGGAGCACCAATCCGGTGGCGGTAGGTGATCGTGTTGTCATTTCCGATACCGGCGAAGAAAATGAATTCATCACTGAAATTGAAGACCGCAAGAATTATCTGGTACGAAAACCGACCAACCTTTCCAAACAATTACATATCCTGGCTGCAAATATTGACCAGGCCTTTCTTTTGATAACCATCAAGTCTCCGGTAACCAATACGGTTTTCATGGACAGGTTTTTGGCTTCAGCCGAGGCTTACAGGATACCAGCCCATATACTTATCAACAAGACCGACATCTACAACGATGAAGACAAGGACTATATGGATGGATTGATGAATCTCTACAAGACCATCGGCTATCCATGCACCTGTATTTCTGCCAAAAACGGTGATGGTGTAGAACCGCTTCGAACCCTTTTCAAAGACAAAATAAGCCTGCTTTCGGGCAATTCCGGAGTAGGAAAATCCACCCTCATCAACGCCATCCGCCCTATCAGCCAAGCCAGGACAGGCCTCATCTCCGAATCCCACCACAAAGGCATGCATACCACCACCTTTTCAGAAATGTATGAATTGGAAAATGGAGGCTACCTGATTGACACGCCGGGTATCAAAGGCTTTGGCACCATCGATATGAAAACGGAAGAAGTTGGACACTATTTCCCGGAAATATTCAAAGCCTCAGCCCATTGCCGTTTCAACAACTGTACCCATACACAGGAACCAGGATGTGCTGTCCTGACAGCCATCGAAAACCATTTCATCAGCGAATCTCGCTACATGAGTTACCTGAGCATCCTTCATGATGAGGGTGATGGAAAATACCGGGAATAGAAATCATAAAAAAACAAACATACGGACATAGAAAAAGCCATCCCGAAAGATGGCCCTTTTCATTTATGGTAGCTATTTATGGTTATTTACCCATAGGACAAACCGGCTTCAACTGCTTGAAGAAATCATTGCCCTTGTCATCGACCAGAATGAATGCAGGAAAATTCTCAACCCTGATTTTCCAGATGGCTTCCATACCAAGTTCAGGATATTCCAAACATTCGATGCTCTTGATGTTTTCATAAGCAAGAATAGCAGCAGGACCACCGATGGAACCCAGGTAAAAACCGCCGTATTTCTTGCAGGCATCCGTCACCTGTTGTGAACGGTTACCCTTGGCAAGCATGATCATGCTGCCGCCATGGCTCTGGAAGAGTTCCACATAAGAATCCATACGACCGGCAGTCGTCGGCCCCATGGAACCGCAAGCATAACCTTCCGGCGTCTTGGCAGGACCGGCATAATAGATGGGATGATCCTTGATATATTGAGGCAAGTCCTCACCGGCATCCAGACGCTCCTTCAGTTTGGCATGCGCAATGTCACGTCCTACGATGATGGTACCATTCAAAGAAAGACGGGTTGAAACAGGGTATTTGGTCAATTCTTTCAGAACCTCGGACATCGGCTGATCCAAGTCTATCCGAACAGCATTTCCTTCGCCAGCCTGACGCAATTCTTCAGGAATATACTGGCCGGGATTGCTTTCCATCTTTTCTACCCAGATACCTTCTTTATTGATTTTGGCCTTGATGTTTCGGTCTGCAGAGCAGGAAACAGCCATTGCCACAGGACAGGAAGCACCATGACGCGGCAAACGAATGATGCGGACATCGTGAGCGAGATATTTTCCGCCGAACTGAGCACCCAGACCGATGCATTGTGCCGCCTTCAGCATTTTTGCTTCCAGTTCCACATCACGGAAAGCCTGCCCCCATCCATTACCCTCAGTGGGTAATTCATCGTAATATTTGGTGGAAGCCAGTTTCACCGTTTTTACGGTTTGGTCTGCAGAAGTACCACCAATTACAAAAGCAATATGATAAGGAGGACATGCCGCTGTACCCAAAGTCTTCATCTTTTCAATCAGGAAATTTTCCAGAGTAACCGGATTCAACAAAGCCTTGGTTTCCTGAAACAAGTAAGTCTTGTTTTGTGAACCACCGCCTTTGGCGATGAACAAGAACTTGTATTCGGCTCCGTGGCTGGCCATCAGGTCGATTTGTGCAGGAAGGTTACAACCTGTGTTCTTTTCCTTGTACATGTCAAGCGGAACATTCTGCGAATATCGCAAATTATCCTCCGTATAGGTTTGATAGATACCATAAGACAAGGCTTCTTCGTCTTCACCGTCAGTCCAGACTTGCTGTCCTTTCTTGGCAAAAACTGTAGCCGTACCTGTATCCTGACAAAACGGAAGCACACCTTTGGCAGAAACTTCTGCATTTCTAAGCATCGTCAAAGCCACGAATCGATCGTTTTCCGTCGCTTCGGGATCATGCAAGATGGAAGCCACTTGTTTTTGGTGAGCAGGACGCAACATAAAAGAAACATCATGCATGGCTATCTTGGCCAATAAGGTCAAACCTTCCGATTTGACTTTCAACACTTCTTTGCCGTCGAATTCGGCAACAGACACAAAATCTTTGGTAAGTAAATAATACGCTGTCTGATCTTTTCCGACCGGAAAGGGATCTTGATAATGAAAAGGAGGAACTGCCATGTTTTTATATTTTTAGCATAATAGCAAAAGAGTGTTTTTTAAAACAACCTCATCCGGATATTAGGACGACAAAGATACAAAATCCAACAGAGAGGTTGAATTTTCCCAAGTAAAAATTCAGTCACTAAAACTTAAACCAGAAATGATTCAACGAGACTTGATTATAACTCTTCCTGATCATCATACTTCTGAAACAGGAAATCATTATAGGGGAAGCGAGTCACATGAATTGCCTTCACCCGTTCATAGACCATCTCTTTCAAAGCCTCCATATTTGATAAATCTTTCGCAGAAATGAAAATGCAATCTTTGCTCATTTTGGACATCCAGGTTTGCTGTAATTCTTCCAAGGTGGTATTTTCACGTGTTTTGGGTGTCAAGTCGTCTGCTTCCTTTTCGATACATGTAAAGGCATCTATTTTATTAAACACAAGAATAGTAGGTTTATCCTGAGCCTCAAGTTCGGCCAAAGTCTTATTGACTACCTCTATCTGCTCTTCAAATCCGCTGTGCGAAATATCAACAACATGCAGCAAAAGATCAGCTTCCCGCACTTCATCAAGAGTCGATTTAAAAGATTCCACCAAATCATGGGGCAATTTCCTGATAAAGCCGACAGTGTCTGTCAACAAAAAAGGCAGATTGTCAATGATGACCTTGCGTACGGTCGTATCAAGAGTCGCGAACAGCTTGTTTTCCGCAAAGACATCAGATTTGCTCAATACATTCATCAATGTGGATTTTCCAACATTTGTATAACCCACCAAAGCAACGCGTACCATCTTTCCCCGATTTTTCCGCTGGGTAGCCTTTTGTTTGTCAATATGAATCAACTCATCCTTTAGTCTGGCTATCCTGTCGAGGATGATCCGGCGGTCTGTTTCTATCTGAGCTTCACCGGGGCCACGCATCCCGATACCGCCCCGCTGACGCTCCAGGTGTGTCCACAAACCGGTCAAACGGGGCAACATATATTTATATTGCGCCAGCTCAACCTGCGTCTTCGCATGAGCCGTCTGTGCCCTTTTAGCAAAGATATCCAGAATCAGGTTCGTTCTGTCAAGGATTTTCACCTTCAGTTCAGCAGAGATATTTCGCACCTGTTTGGCCGTCAATTCATCATCAAAAATGGCCATCCCGATTTCCTGTTCTTCAATATAAGCCCTGATTTCCTCGAGTTTTCCTGTACCCACAAAGGTTTTCGGATTGGGAAAATCCAGTCTCTGAACAAATGATTTGACGGGTTCGGCTCCAGCTGTATCGGCAAGAAAAGCCAGTTCCTCCAAATATTCATTCACTTTATTCTCCGGTTGATCGGGTGTTATCAATCCGACCAGAACAGTTTTTTCTGTTTCGGCTTCTTGTTTTAATTGGTCAAACATGCATTGTTGGTTTGAGTGCAAATATAAGGCAAAGGAATCGATAACTAATAGACAATCATCATAAAAAGTAACAATCTGACCAGAAACAGCACATCCGGAAACGGGTTATTTTGCATACCTTCATTTTTTTTATTTACTTTGTTTCTCTTTTTTCACCTATTTTTAGGTTCATAGGTATAAACTCTAATTTTACAAATATGGAAGGTCCAATATTCTGGATTGGTTTTTTTGTTTTTGTGCTCATCATGCTGGCACTCGATCTTTTCGTTTTTCACAAAGAAAATGAAGTTATTAAGGTAAAAAGTGCCCTTTTGTGGAGTATGTTCTGGATTGGCCTGGCTCTGGCATTCAATATCGTTGTTTATATGACACTTGGTCAGACAAAAGCGATTGAGTTCTTTACCGGTTACCTCATTGAAGAGTCCCTGAGTATCGACAACTTGTTTGTCTTCATCATGATTTTCGGTTTTTTCAAGATTGAACCGAAATTCCAGCACAGTGTCTTGTTCTGGGGTATCATCGGAGCCATCGTCTTTAGAGCCATCTTCATTTTTGCAGGTGTTGCCCTGATCCAAAAATTCGCATGGATCATGTACATTTTTGGTGCCTTCCTGCTTTATACGGGTCTCAAAATGTTGATTGAGAAAAAAGAAGCTTCAGAGTTCAACCCCAACGAAAACATTGTCATCAAAACTTTCCGGAAATTCTTTCCGGTCTCGGATGATATGTCAAAACCTGCTTTTTTCATAAAGAAAGATGGCAAAACGTTTGCCACCACTTTTTTTGTTGCTTTATTGTTCATCGAGGCATCAGACATTATTTTTGCCGTTGACTCTATTCCTGCAGTGTTATCTGTGTCAACGGATGTTTTCATTGTGTACACTTCAAACATCTTTGCAATCCTTGGCTTACGTTCCCTCTATTTTGCGCTGAGCGGCATCATGCCACTCTTCAAGTATCTCAAGTATGCCCTTGCAGGTATCTTAACCTTCATCGGTATCAAGATGTGCGTGAATGAATTTGCAAGCGATTGTGGATATGGTTTTCACATTTCCAATTTTGCATCACTCGGTGTGATTATCACTTTCCTTACTGTTTCAATTCTTGCTTCGGTATATAACAAGAAGAAAGAATCCAAAGAAATAAAAGAAAACTAGAAGAAGAATCCTGTCTGAATGAATCTCAAGGTTTAGACATCGTCTGACTTTGGAATAATCGAAGAGGGCGTCTCCAAGTTTTCACTTTAGACGCCCTCTTCAATAATTTAACAGACTACAGACTTATTAAAAATCATCTTCTTTGAAACCGGAACGGCGGAAACCGGATACTTTGTACCAGATATCATTGCCATAATCATCATTGTATTTGATGTAGAAGATGATACTGTCAGCAGGATTTCCTGAAGGAGTTGTCGCTGCATTCTTAAGGATTTTACCTCCAAGAATGTTTACAGTACAATAATAAGGATCCGAATTTTTCGGTTTTGTAACAATAATATTATCCTTATCAGTTACACTAAATGTTTTGGCGGCATAATCCACATCAATCTGAGTTTTTGTTGACCAAAAACTTTCTTCAACCCACATCTTTGTCTTGTCATTGGCAGCTGTATTGTAGGTATAGATTCTAATGGGGGCATCCATCATACCAGTCCATGCCTCTGCATATTCTGAAGATTCCAGATCAGTCAAATTCACAACGCCATCACCATTAATATCTGCTGAATATGCAGGAAAAGGTTTGTCTTCACCATAAGCTTCATTATAGCAATTCATGTAATGATAATAGTTAGCGTCGAAAGTAACCCACCAGTCACCAGCCATTTCTTCCAATGCTGTTCCTCCTGGCTCTGCTTCATCCTGACAACCGCTAAAAGCAAGGGCAAAAGCCGCAAATATCAATATACTAATTTTTTTCATATCGCGTTTGATGTTTATTTTTTGATTATGATATTAAATGTATAAGAGCCTGCGTAGGTTGCAGCCAAGCTAAATACACCTGTTGCAGGATCATAAGAACCGGTAACACCATCCATTGAATCGCTCCAACCTTTATTTGTGCTAGAAATATAACCAATCGTGTTATCTACCTTTAATGCAAAAGATCCAGTCATTGCATAATCTGATCCATAGCCTCTATATCCTTCATAGTATCCACCAAAGAAATCAGATATATTGTAGAATCCAGGCAGGAACTTCGTAATTGTAATAGGATACCCCGCATATGGGACCTGTGCACCGCCACTTAAAGTAAGACGGTATGAACCTCCTTGTACGGTATATGTACCTGAAAGATCCGCTGCAGATGGATCGTACACGTAGACCAATCTTGTTACAGAGCTTGAAAAACCATCAACATTCTTAGCTGAATAGGTAATCTTATAAGCACCTACTTCGTTAGGATTAACAGTGCCTTCTATCACCATAGATGACGTCACATCTTGGGCCCCTTCTTTAGCAGTAACTCCGGGATCCGTAAATCCAGTTCCAACAACTACATTCATTACCTTGTCTCCAGCCATATTAAAATCGATGAAGTAAGTTACCTTGGACGTATCTTCAGTAGTTATATCTTCACAGCCTGCAAATGAAAGGAGGCCGCAAACCAATAAAGTACTATATAATATCTTTTTCATAGAATTATCGTTTTATCAATTATTTATTGTCCCACCATACACGTGTAGAAACACCTTTTTGCTGTGGTGTATTTTTGTTCATAATTACAGCAGTTTCAGGGAAAGGTACACGCTTAACAATGACGCCATCTCCAAGATAATTTACATATGGAGAAATCAAGTCACCGGCCGTATACAAAGTCTGGTCGTCATAAACTTGTTTACCAGTGTACGATGACAATGCCGGATAATCCAAACGACGTGCTTCTGTCCAAGCTTCACCATGGTTAACCATACATAGTGCCACCCATTTCTGCATACCAATCAGTCTAATTTTGGCTTCAGTCGTACCAGCATTACCCCATTTAATCGGGGATGAAGCAATAAATGCACTGTCACCGGAAACTCCATGTAAATCGAAATTCGCTTTTATTGCAGCTTCATATGCTGTTTTAGCAGCGGCATCAGTTCCAAAACGAAGTTGAGCTTCTGCAATGAAGAAATCAAGTTCACTAACCGTATAGAAATAAACCGGTGTGGTAGCTGTCATGACAGGATAACTAAAATCACCATTTTTCATATTATCCGCAGCAGACTGAGTCTTACTTCCGGGAATTGCTCCTTCATACGTACTGCTATTGGCAGCAAGGCTAAACAAGGATGAAATCCTTGGATCGGCAGTGATTTTTAGATAACTGATGATAGGATAAGAGGCAATGTTGTTCTTTGTACCAAGACCCTCTTCGTTATCACTCCAATTGCATTCAAACCAAGGATTCCTTTTTTCTGTTGCATCTGAATACACATCCATCTTGATATCATCGGATAAGGTGAGTGTCGTATCATTGACAAGAGCCATAATTTCATCTTTGTTATCTTGTACATTAGACGAACGCATATAAAGTTTAAGCTTCAAAGCCTTGGCAAAAACGATCCATTTACTCAGGTTAGCCTGAAGTAACATATCAGAGGAAATTGTTAACTGTGAAGTCAACAATGGTGCTTTAGGATGTTGAATTTTATATAAAGCCGAATCAATTTCAGTAAGAAGACTTTTATAAATATCAGCACCCTCATCCCATGCAGGAGTTGGATTTGCTTTGCCTTGAAGTGCTTCAGTATAAGGAGCTTGATCCATCATATCCACCAATATCTGATAGGTATATGCTTTTAAAACAGTAGCGACCAAATTGTCAGCCCAATTCTCTTCTTCGACAGCTTGTTTCTGAACGACCTGCAAGTCTGCAAGGGCACCGGCATAAAGATCTCTATAATTGTAATTAAAGAAAGCTTGTTGAATATTATACTCAGCGATTTCATTATATTGGTTTGCTTCAACAGCCTGATCCCAATACTGAGCAAAAAAACCTCCGAAATTAAAGATACTTTCTCCCATCTTCGCAGAAATGAAATTCTCCGCAGAAGGAATCAGCAAATAGTTAGGGACATCTTTTGGATAGTTCGGATCCTCATTAACATCCAGATACGAATCGCAACTGCTTAAAAAGCAGATGGAAAGCATAAAATATAGTATTTTTTTCATCTTAGCTATTATTTAGAATTTTAACATCAAGTTGAAACCAAATTTTCTGGTAGTCGGATTAGCTGAGAATTCACCGAATTTTCCAGAAAGATCATTACCCAAACTTGAAACTTCAGGATCTATGAAAGAGTTAGTGACTGGAGTCCACAACAAGAGGTTACTACCAAAAGCACTGATACGAGCATCAGTAATAAAACCAACTTTGTTTATCAATGATTTTGGTAAATCATAGGCCAGAGTTACAGAACGCAATTTAACGTATGATTTATCAATCAGGAAATCCGAGCCCATATTACATGCACCTTCTGTCCAGTATTCACCCTGATTGGCAACACTGATAGCCACTGTATTTTCTGAATAGGTGCCATCCTCGTTTTCAACAACAGATCCAGGGATAATGAACGGATTACGGTCATTATATGCAGTCTGAATAGCATTACCTACGAAATAGTTGAGTTCTTTTGTACGGGAATACATCAGACCACCCTGACGAATATCGATATCAAATCCAAGAGTTACATTTTTATAGGTGAATGCATTTGTAATGCCCATTTCATAATCATAATCAATCTTTCCGATGTATTCCATCTTATCTGACTTTTGAGGTAGACCGGTATTGGGATTGACTACGATATGTCCTTCTTCATCTTTCAAAGCTCTATAGGTTTTGATTCCAATCGGTTTGCCAACTTGTGCAACCAAATGAGTAGAGGAAAAACCTTCCAAAAGAGCTTCACCGCCCAATTCTTCAGGAAGACTTACGATTTCACTGTTGTTCTTGGTATAGTTCCAACTCAAATTCCATTTGAAATCTTTTTCATTAATTACTTTTAAGTTGACCAACATTTCAATGCCCTTATTGCTGATCTTACCTAAATTCATATTTTGAGCAGAATATCCGGATGCAGGATCCATATTCAAACTAAAGATTTGCTTATCTGAATTTCTGTTATAATAAGAAGCATCTACATCAATTCTACCATTAAGGAATGCGACATTCATACCAACCTCATATTCCGTCGTAATTTCCGGAGACAGATTATCATTACCAAGCACATTGTACAATGTAAAGGCATTAATGCCATTCAATGGAAAACTATTGTAGCCAAAAGATGTACTCGCCTTACTTTGTCTATAACATGGGGCAATCATATACACATTGGCATCGTTACCTGTTTTACCATAAGCCAAACGCAATTTACCAAATGACACCGTTTTCTTTATATTTTCAGGAAGCAGTTCGGAAAATACAAAACTTACTGTAGTTCCAGGATAGAAGAAACTGTTATTTGCTTTTGGTAATGTTGAAGACCAATCGTTACGTGCTGACAAGTTCAAGAACAACAAGTTTTTATAATCAACCTCTACATTGCCGAAACCACCGATAAGCCTTCTGATATAAGAATATTCACTTACAACAGGAGCAGATCCTGAATTACTGAGGTTATAAAAAGTAGGGATATCCAAACTGGATAATTTACTTTCTTGTTCTGAATATGTTCTTTCGTTGATATTCGCACCCAAAAGAGCAGTTACATTGAAATCATTGAATCCCTTATTGTAATTCAATAAGAACTCATGGTTCAGTTCCTGACGTCTTGTTGATGTTTCAACAAACGAACCAGACTGATCAATTTTATCTTCGTTCGGAGTACCGACTGTTCCGACAATCTTTGGTGATCCTTGTTTGTTCAAACTATTTGAAACATCAATACCTAAACGGTATGTAGCTGTCAGGTTATGCAGAATCTTATACTCAGCCTGCATTTTACCATATAATTTCTTTTGATTGTAAGTGTTTTCTACATTTTCGATCAACCAATATGGATTTGTAATACCGTAAGGGGTAAAGAAATAATCCAGCGTATTGAATGGATCAGTCAAATCTTTCATACCGACAATACTAACATCACGAGGAACCTGATACAAGGAATTGATCATGGAAAGACCTTGTCCCGTAGGAGTAAAATTATTGGTCTGATCAGCATAATTCATAGAAGTCGATAATTTCAGATTACCCGTCGTATGGCTTGCTCTAAAAGAGAAAGTATACTTATCATACGTATCAACATCGGTAGGAATCAAGCCATCATCGCTCAACTGAGAAAATGAAACAAAATAATCAGATTTATCTGTAGCTCCATTGAATGAAATACTGTTTGAATAGCGGAAACCGGTATCAAAGAAATCTTTCAGGTTATTTTCCATGGGACTATATGTTTTCAGCTTTTGGCTGTTCTTGTATATATTTCCCCAAAGTTGCAACGATCCATCCATTTTTGGTCCCCAGCTACCATTTTCGATTAATGTATGGGTACCATCCCATCCCATACCGAATTCATTTTGAAAATCGGGTAATCTCAGGAGCGTGGACCATTGAAGACCTCCGTTGTATTCAACACCAACACCTTTATTTTGTTTAGAACCACTTTTTGTTGTAATCAATACAACGCCATTGGCAGCACGGCTACCATACAATGCAGTAGAAGCAGCACCCTTAAGAATCGTCATTGAAGCGACATCCTCTGGATTAATCATATTCGCACCATTACCATAGTCGTAGGCATTGTCCAACCAGTTATCAGAAAAGACAGCACTGTTATTCATAGGTACTCCGTCAATAATATATAAAGGTTGGTTGCTACCACTTAAAGATGTGATACCACGAATAATAACAGAGTTTGAAGATCCCGGATCACCGGCAGCAGAAGATATTTGTACACCAGCGATTTTTCCGCTCAAAGCGGTCATGACATCGGAACGACGACTTTCTGTCAATTCCTTGCCTGATACGGAAGAAGCTGCATAACCCAGTGATTTTTTTGTTCTGGTTATACCCATAGCCGTAACAACCACCTCTTCCAGGTTTCTTTCGCTGGATTGCATTCTAACAACCATTTTTTCCGTGGCATTAACTTCTGTAGTAACCATGCCAACATAAGTAAACACCAGCTTACTTCCGATTGATGCTTTCAAAGCAAAATTTCCTTGTTCATCAGTCATGGAGCCAATATTTGACCCCTTAATCATGACAGTTGCTCCAATAATTGGTTGCCCATCCTCTGCAGAAAGAACCTTTCCTGTCACAGACTTTGACTGAGCACAGACCAAACCTATGCTTGCCAACAAAAAGCAAGCAAATAAGAAAAGAGATTTTCTCATAGATCTTTCATTTACATTTATATTAATAGAATAAATTTGAATTTCCAGCTATATCATTCATATTTAAAGTTCTGGTTAAATAAATAAAAGAACACCGGAGTAAATCTTAACATTCTTACGTCATAAGTGTTAATATATACTTTCCAGTGCCTATTTTGTTAACTCTATTTAACCAGCCTGACAAATATATACACTTTTTTGAATGTATTTACGTTTTGCAATTTTTAGTTAACAAGGTAAAAAAAAGCTAAAAACATATTTTTAACTTTCAAAACTCTAAAAAAAGTAAAGAAAATATACAATCTTCCTTTCAATCGTTAATTTAATTATCTAATTATTAAGCTGTTATAAATATGCATAAATATACATTTACAATAAGGCAGACTTATGCATTTGATAATAATCAACATATTTATTTAACTTATTTATAATAAATAAATCATATTAGAAAATAAAAAAAGCTAAGTTTTTAAGTCAAAAAATAAAAAAAATGCACCAAATCAGACAAAAAACTAACTTGGTGCACAATAAAAACAGGAGATAATAAAATTATAGAACTCCAGCTTTAATTGACTTCAATAATTAGATAGTGGGAAATCTCCCAAAATTTCTTCGGATTTGTAATCTTAAGAACCAAATATTCATTCACTTTCTCCAAGACATAGCTGCTGGCAGGATGATTCGTCAGCAATTTAGCCTTCTTGGAATAAAGTGATATTTCCGTCAAATTCCTTAAGTCTGCTTCCAAAAGATAGCTCTTGTCAAATCCTTCTTCCAATAAGCCATTTCTGGTAAAGACTCCGTGAGCCTTCAATTCCTTTCTTGTTCCAAAGGCATACCATACCTTATTCATTTGTTTTTCCTGAGAGGAGAGTTGGACATCTCTTTCTGATACACTTTCTTGAAGACCTTCCACATTTTCATGCAATGCGGTAACCAATTGATCCAATTCCTGTATGCGGACATTTTTCTGAGCCAGTTCTTCACGCAAATCCGTAATAACTTTGGTATGTTGTTCAATTTTTGAATTCAGACGTTCAATCATTTTCGCAAGGTCTTTGGACATCAACCGACTTTTTGCCAATTGTTTCTTCAAACCGGCTATTTGTTTTCTGTTGTCTGTCAGGGAGTTTTTGATCAAATCCAAATCTTCGACAACTTGAGACATACTGTCCTGTGCAATCTGTTCCTGATTGGTCTGGAATGTCACAAAATTCTCCGCCTCCTTAATCTGCTCAAAGTTATCTTCAATCAGGTTCATGACGGCCATCACCTGATTCAGTTGAGCCGTTTTCTTCTGTTCTTCCAGTAAAAGGGAATCCTTTTCCTGCTCCAATGCCTTATAGGCGTTCGTCTTGTAATTGCAGCTTGTCAGCACCATGGGTACAAACAGGCATAACATCCATTTCTTCATACTTTTATTTTTTACCACTTAGTTCAAAAAAACACCTAAAATCTATCAATAAAAAATAGAAAATCATTTCTCTCTGATTCCCTTGTCAGTCAGGCCAGCTATCACCAAAACAAATTCACCACGAGGTTCAGTTGCTGTAAAGTAAGTAATCAGTTCTTCCAACGTGCCCCTTCTTGTTTCCTCGTAAATCTTGCTGATCTCACGGGAAACAGACGCCATACGATCCGGTCCGCAGAATTCTGCCAACTGAGCAAGGGTTTTCAATACCCGATATGGAGACTCATACAAAATAAAGCTGACCGGTAAAACGGATAGTTCTTTCAATCTTGTCTGCCTCCCCTTCTTTGGTGGCAAAAAGCCTTCAAAATGGAACTTGTCATTGGGCAATCCGGAATCCACCAACGCCGGAACAAAAGCTGTTGCACCGGGAAGACACTCTATATCAACGCCCATCTGCACACACTGTCTAACCAACAGAAATCCCGGGTCAGAAATACCAGGCGTTCCGGCATCAGAGACGAGCGCAATTGTTTCTCCCGACAAAATACGGGCAGCCACTTGTTCAACCATTTTATGTTCATTAAACTTGTGATGGGATTGCATACGGGTCTGAATGTCGTAATGTTTCAATAAATGAGAAGTGGTACGCGTATCTTCCGCGAGAATCAGGTCACATTCTTTCAGAATTCTAAGAGCCCGTAAAGTGATGTCTTCCAAATTTCCAACCGGTGTCGGAACCAAAAATAACTTTGCCATCATATCAATTGGATTGGCTAATGCCTGATACGTTTGCAAAATGCAAGTTCAACATCATGCAAAAATCATGAAAACAATCGGATTCTTCATCCACAGAGTAAACCTCACGCAAATAATCGATTGCTTCTTCCACGGAATGCGTCTCATTGATGACAGAAAGAGCTTCTGCCATTTTAGAAGGATCATTTTCAAAAAATTCTCTTTGAAAGCGGAAACGATCATTAAGCGTCAAAGACTTGGCCAAGTCTGACATACGTCTCTGCTCCATCTGATCATTGATCCGCTCGACTGTAACAGTTGTGGAAAATCGGGACTCCCCGGTTGTTTTCAGTGGAGCATCCATATTTTCTGAAGATTTCTTATCGGGATCCAATACAGGTACAGACATTGAAGTAATTACCTCGAAATATGAAGAATCGGGTTGAGTACCATAATCATGGTTAAAATGATTCCTTTCAATATCTTCAAACTCAGAATCAAACATTCTTTCAGGAAACAGTTCCGGCTCATTGGATGATTTTGGCTTTTCTTTCTGCATAGCCAAAAGGGATATTGATTCAACCTTGTCGGAGATTAGCTCAAACAATTCAGCTGGGAATGCAGGAATTTTCGCCAAACCTTTCAACAAAAGATTCAACTCGGTCAGTTCGTGACGAAGTTCGTTTTCTGAATCCATATAAAGCTATTTTTGAGCTACAAAAGTACGAAAAAAATCAGAGTGATAACAAAAAATCTTCCATATCCTTACGAATCTGTAATCTGTTTGCATCAGCATCATTTACAAGTAAAACGACCACGTAAGACTTGCCTTTTTGTTCATAATATCCTGCATAAGAAGTTACAGATTGAGCCGATCCGCTTTTCAGACGAAGCCGACCTTCCAATACCGTGCCTTTCAGAAATCCGGATACAGAACCTTCCTTCCCCGCCAAAGGAAATGAGGATTTAAAGACGGATGCATTTTTACTCTTGACTGACATGTAGCGCAATATTTGCGCCAAAAGCTCCGGAGATACGCGATCATTGGGTGATAAACCACAAGCATCTGAAAGGAACAAGGCTGAAACATCCAAGCCTTTTTGTTTCCAGAAATTCTTGACAACCTGAAGACCTGCACGTGCGGACGCCGGTTTATCGGATGCCGTCAAGGATAGATGGCGCAACAAATACTCTGTATATAAATTGTCACTATTTACATGTATGAAACGGATCATCTGGGATAGAGGTACGGAATAGGTCTTGTGCAAGATTTTAAAAGTGTCCGTCACATTCAAAGCCTTCTTGTCTGACGACCTCAAAGAAACAGCTTTTCCATTTACTTTTATTCCGACATCTTCAAGTGCTGTACGAAAATATCCGGCCAAATAATAAGGAGGATCAGGTATATCTCCTTTGATGACAAAACTTTGACGGTTGTCAGGCATGGTTCCAAATAAGCTTCTTTCCCATTGATAGGGAGCACCGTGAATGTATGCGCTATCTTTATTGTTGCTGGCTGCAATCAAATGATTTTCAAACTTCAATTCCGGCAAAGCTGGTTTGACGGAGACTATTTCGGGTTGGCTGCCGGATTCACCTGATCTCAAGGTGAGTTGATAACTATTGTCAAACACCGCTATCCCGAAAATACCTGAAGCATAATAATTTCCAAGATCCTCCCAAAGCCAGTAAGGAGAGACAGGCTCATCATCAAACAGCGTTGCATCAGCCAAAATCCGGCCGTTCACCGTTCTAATACCGGCTAATTTTACAGCCTGCACCCATTCTTCCATAAAAGCCTCCGGATTACCGTCCACATGTCGGGAACCTAAACTGGGATCACCCCCACCCCTGATCCATAAATCACCTTCAAGAATGCCATTAACAATGGAACCGGAATATTCGATACGTGTTTCAAAACGATGGTCAGGCCCCAAGATTTCCAAAGCAGCAGAGGTGGTAATGAGCTTAACCACGGATGCCGGTTCCATGCATCGTTGGGCATTCAGATTCATGACCATTTTTGAAGAGGCCAAATCAAGTACGCAAATTCCGACAGACGCATGTTTATAAGCCTTCTTTGCAAACATTTCAGTAGTCTGTCCATGCAACTGTATACACAAACTTAAAAAAAACAATATCTGTATGAGGGATTTCGACATCATCTTATTTTTACACAAATATAGGTGTAAATACAAAAATTTAAAAATAAATGTATCTTTGCCAAAAACGTATTCATTATGAGCAATATCAACAGGAAACCTTTCACCTTGGACAGGGTTGTCCGAATCATCATTGGATTGATTATCCTTATTGCCATAGGTCTGCTTGTGCACAAGCTGAGCGGCGTGCTCCTTCCATTCCTGATTGCTTGGTTGATAGCATACCTAATGTACCCGCTGATGAGCTTTTTTCAGTATAAGCTCAGACTGAAAAACCGCATTATATCGGTCATAGTCACTTTGTTGACAGTTTTCGGCGTTTTGTTCATAGCCGGATATTTGCTTATTCCACCCATCATTGATGAAGTTCAAAAAGCCGGGCTGATCATCAACAAGTTTTTGACAGATCCGCAATACGGTTGGAACATTCCGCCGGCACTCATGGATACCATTCAGAAGTTTCTGACAAGCATTGATATTCAGAACCAGCTTGATTATCAGAATTTGGAAGAAATTTTCAAAAGTTTTCTTCCAAAAATATGGAACCTTGTGACAGGTGCCGGAAGCATGATCCTAGACCTTTTCATTGTTTTCATGGTCCTTTTATACTTGATTTTCATTCTCAAGGACTATGAAAAGATTTCCAAAGATTGGATCAAACTGATTCCAAAACATTACAGGCCGTTTATTCATCAGGTAGGTGAGGACGTAAAAGGGGGCATGAACAGATACTTTCGTGGACAGGCTTTGATTGCGATGATCAACTGCATCCTGTTCATTACGGGTTTCAGTATCATCGGCTTACCCCTGGCCATCGCTTTAGGCCTTTGCGCCGGCCTCCTGAATATGATACCTTATATGCAGACATTTGCCATCATTCCTGGTATCATGTTGGGAGCCATCAAGGCTGCAGAATATAATCAGAACTTTTTCTGGGTAGTTATTTCCATTGTGGCTGTTTTTGCCATTATACAGATCATTGAAGACCTGATTCTCACACCCAAGATTATGGGAGATGCCACCGGACTTAATCCAGCCGTCATCTTGCTTTCATTATCAATCTGGGGTTCACTGTTCGGTGTTGTCGGCATGATTCTTGCCCTACCGATGACCACACTGATCATTTCATACTATGAAAGGTTTGTGATAGCGGGAGGATTCATCGATGACCTAGTTTCAGACCCGACATCAACAGAATCCATTAAAGAAAGCTCAGAAGAAGATCCAGAAGAAAAAGAATAGGCTATTAATGCCTGACTGCCAGTTTGTAAACCTTTTTATCAGAGCCCTCAAGCACATTCAGAATCAAACTGTCTGCCAATGGTAGATCCGGTATGGAAATCAATGGGAAGGAAGCCAATGCAATGACACTTTTTTGGGATATATCCCCATGAGCATTATGCCCGAAGGTCATGTATACCTTTCTATGAACCAAAGAATCCTGAACCAGCCGAATGTCATGCATGATTTTTTTAGCTTCATTTTTTTTATATGAAAACTCAAAATTCAGGTAACCGCCTCCATACCATGGTTTATCAACCAGCCAAAGGGAATCTGCGAAGATTTCTTTGCAAGAAGATGATGTAACCGCATCTTTTACAATAACGGGCATCATAAATTTCACCTCAATAGTGGCTTCATTTTTCAGAAGATTATTACCTTCAAGTTTGATGTATGTCACTTTGAAACGTTGTCCAGGTTTACAAGCAGTATCGAGGGCCGTTGAAGTATTGAGGGTATTTCCTGCATCAGAAATTAGATAAAGTGACCCATCTCCCGTCTCTTTAACATCACAAAACTCTACAGTATAATTAACCTCATCCTCGTTGCATGCACATGCCATCGTTAGAAGGGTCATAAAATAGGCTATTTTGCAGAATGTAGCCATCATCATTCCGGTTTACAAACCATAGGGAATGTTTCCCGTGGCTGTTCTTGAAATATGGGGAACAGCAAATTTCTTTATCGAAGAATAAAGACTTTCGTTTGGATCATAGGGGGTATAGATGAACTCACAAGTCTGAGTACCGGAGATAGAATACCATATCAAATAGATTCTGAATTTAGTGGCCATCGGAAAATCAGAAGTTAACGGGCTTAACTCGTAACTGAACAACCTCAGTGTAGGTGATGAAGATGTTTCCTCTGTGTTATGTCTAAGTTCAAAATAAATTGTAGGTATCGTATCCTGTGACTTATTGCTTTCATTTTTCTTATAACGAACCAGCTCAAAAGTGCTTTTCGAAGTTAACGGAACATATGCATAAAATATCATATTCATGTAATTTCCGGATATAAAGAAATTATATGCGCTTCCCAATTGTTTATTTTTATAAATATCCGCAGAATCCTTTTCAACGGTGACAAAATTTCTTGTCTTTACTTTCGCAGAAGAAATATAAGTGATGGGAAATATGTATGCATCGGCAGCTACTGTGTCAACCATTGAAAAAGACAGATAATAACGATCTCCCACATTAAAACCGGAATCATTCTCAACGATATTGGAACATTTTAAAACTTCCCCGACATCAGTTTTGAAAAATGGATAGTCACCACCGGAAACTACAGTTACCATCCTTAAATAATTATAAGTATTATCACTTTCATCACCCAAATTACATGAAGGAAATGTCGCAAACATCAGAAAAATCAATGGAAATATAAAAGTCAATCTTTTCATTCGGTGTATAATTTGATAAAAACGTATATTAAAATTTCACAACATGTCCATATTTGCATCATAGACACTATCGTCTTTTTTCTGCTTCAAGCTTGTTCTTTAATGGATTGGAATACATTTCAAGCATACTTTTTCGAAGAAAATTTTCATCTTTGTTTTTCAAATCGATCTTATCCAACTGTTGCTTGATGTATGCGGCAAAATGTTCCTTTTCACTTGCAGAATAGCTTTGAGAAAAGCGATCAATACCATCCAACATGTCCGCTGCAATATAATTGCCCGGATATAAATGATAGTTCTGATGAATACGGATATCCATCAGATCAGCAACTTTTTCATACAATTCATTCTTATGCATACTCTCCTCCATTTTTAAGAGTTCTTCTGAAATACATGGGCTTACTTTATAGAACACACGTCCTTTATAACCTATGAGTCCGGTCCTCATACTCAGGATATCATCCTTCTGACTTTTTTTATAATCAGGATCATCTCGTTTCTGCTGCATTTCTTTAGCCTTCAGATAATCGCAAGGATCATATTCGTAAGATATCGAAACCGGTACTAAGTTCATAGATGCAATGTTTTCCAAAACGCTACCGGATCCGCCAAGATTTAACATTTTAAGTACACTTACCTGTGTACGGTCATTGGAATCCTTGGCACGGCCTTCCCGCTGGGCTATCCAGATGGATTGATTCCTTTCTTCTATGGTATCATGCATATAGGATGACAATTCCAGAGAAGCTTCAAGTTGTTGCCTGACAGGAAGCCCCCGCTTTACCAAAAAGCTTTTGTTAATCCTGACTAAATCACTGATCCAGGGATATATCAGAAGATTGTCTCCTATGGCTATTTCAAATGTATCAAGGTTCTTTTCTATCAAAAGAATATCCAAAAAGGCAGAATCAAGTATGATATCCCGATGATTTGACACATAAGTATAGGAGTGTGATTTATCGAGTTGTTTGAATCCGGAAAGATCTAAGGAATCCGTCGTTTTTTTGGCAACGTTTCGTAAGATGGGATGCATCACTTTTTGCTGAAAATCCAAAACACCTTTTAATTGTCGCAATTGAGCTTTCATGGCATCAATGGGAACGTCAGGTGCCACTAAAAGAATAAATGCACAGAACTGCGGATCTTGTAACAAACGGTCGATTACTTCAGGCAATTCCTCGTCTCTGAACGGACGAATGTCATCATATTTCTGAACTTCCATAATATATATTTTAAATTGCTACTGAAAACAGTCTTCTATTATCTCATCCATCACATCACACATCTTCATATCGGCAGCAGCTACTTGCTGAGGAATGAAGCTGGTTGCCGTCATTCCCGGAGTCGTATTTACCTCAAGCAATTTGATGCCATCGCTTGTGATGATATAGTCCGCCCTGATAATGCCTTTACATCCAAGAATATCATAAATCAATGATGTAATGGCCTGGATACGGTCCCGGGTTCCATCCGGAATGCGTGCCGGAGTGATTTCCTGTACTTTTCCCTTGTATTTTGCATCGTAATCAAAGAACTCGTTTTGGCTCACAACTTCCGTTATCGGAAAAAGGTGTGTGCCTTTTTTGGTCTTATAGCAACCGCACGTCACTTCCGTTCCACTCATGAACGATTCAATGATGACCTCAGACCCTTCTGCAAAAGCCCTGTCTATTGCAACCTGGATTTCTTCAGCCTTTTTGACTTTCGTCACGCCAAAACTGGAACCGCCCACATTGCATTTGATGAAACAAGGTAAACCCACAGCATCAACAACTTCCGTGTCACTAATATTTTGTCCGTGGCGAAGTAAAACGGATTCAGCCACCTTGACACCAAATCCTTTCAGATATTGGTTACAGGTGAATTTACTGAAAGTGATGGCTGCAGACAATACACCGCAACAACTATAGGGCATTCCGATCAAGTCGAAATAGCCTTGAAGACGACCATCTTCACCTGGTGTTCCGTGAATGGTTATCCACGCAAAATCAAATGTTATTTTTTCACCGTTGTTGCTGAAACTGAAATCATTTTTATCAACCGGAGTTGTCTCTTCTTCATTCAAACGGACATACCAATTCCCGCTTTGGATTACTACAATCCAAGCCTGATAAATCGTCTTGTCAATAAATGAGTAAAGACCCTGTGCACTTTCCAGGGAAACGGGCATTTCGGAGGAATCTCCTCCGCATACGATGGCAATTCTACGACTCTTCATAATCCTAATTCTATAACCTTTTCCTTATTCTATATCTCTGGAGGACACATATCCCCTCCATTTTTCTATCAAAAGCTGCATATCCTCAGGCAAAGGACATTCAAAAGTCATCTCCTCGCCTGTTACCGGATGCTTGAAACCCAGTGTCCTGGCATGTAATGCTTGACGAGGACAAATATCGAAACAATTTCTGACAAATTGCTTATACTTTACAAAAGTTGTTCCTTTAAGTATTTCATGACCTCCATATCTTTCGTCATTAAACAAAGGATGACCGATATACTTCATGTGAGCCCGGATCTGATGAGTCCTTCCTGTTTCCAGTTGACACTCCACCAAGGTGACATAGCCCAATCTTTCGAGTATTCTGTAGTGTGTCACCGCAGGCTTTCCTTGTTCACCATCTGGAAAAACACTCATCTGCAAACGGTCTCTCAGATTTCGGCCAATATTTCCTGTAATGGTTCCTGTTTCGTTTTCCAGACTGCCCCATACCAAAGCTGTATATTTTCGTTGTGTCGTTTTGCGGAAGAATTGCCAACCCAGATTGGCCTTGGCTTCCGGGTTTTTGGCTATCACTAAAAGACCGGACGTATTTTTATCGATGCGATGCACCAAACCAGGGCGCGGATCATCAGTTGCGAATTTGGTGTCTTCCTTGAAATGCCAGGCAAGACCATTCACCAAGGTTCCTGTATAATTTCCGTGTCCGGGATGCACCACCATACCAGCCGGTTTGTTCACGACAAGGATATCTGTATCCTCATATACAATATCCAGGAGAATATCTTCAGGTACCAATTCCGTATCGACAGGAGGTTTGGTTACCATGATGGACACCACATCCAAAGGTTTTACCTTGTAACTGGACTTGACAGGCTTTCCATTGACCAAGACAAATCCAGCATCGGCTGCATCCTGAATACGGTTTCGGGAAACTTTGGTGATACGGCAAACCAAGAACTTGTCTATACGGAGCAAAGTTTGTCCAGGGTCGGCCACAAAGCGGTATTGCTCATACAATTTGCTATCCGGACCATCTGAGACATCCAACAGATCCTCTCCTATCATATCGGGATCATCAGTGCCTTCGATCTCTTCAAAAAAATTGTCTTGCATATCTTTACTATTCCGTCTTCAGTGAATCCTCGGGTAAGGCAATATCTTCAGGTGCTTCAATCAACGTTGGATCTGTGGTCATCCAGATGGTGATCTTCTTTCCCATACTGGCTGAACTTCCGGTGATAGGCTCTTGCTTGTAAACCTGATAATATTTTGCCTCTTCCTGATTTGGCGGTGTCACGTCATAATGGACATCACCTATGTTCAGACTCTTGGAATGGGCCAATTCTATGGCTTCATCCAGGAAAAGCCCTTTCATACTCGGTATCAAAAGGACTCCTTCAGATGAACTTTGTCCTACAATCAGTGTAACAGAAGATCCTTTGGGCAATCTAAAGCCAGCAGAAATCTCTTTGCCGTTATACCTTACGCCCAAAACCAAATCTCTGAATTCAGAAGGGACAAATTGAACGTCACGTACATGTATACCGGATGCTTCCAAAGTGGCAACTGCTTGGCGTTGTGAACAATCTTTGACATCGGGTATGACGATTTTTTCTTCTGAAGATGCATTGATGGTCAAAAATATGATTCTGTTTTCCTTAACATGTGCTCCCGGAGATGGTTTCTGTTCCAGAATGGAACCGGGAGGTTGTGTTTTCACACGAATAGAATCAACGACCTTGTATCGGAGATTCTTTTTCTCTATAAAAGGAGCCGCGACGTCTACTGTCAACGTTGTCACATCAGGAACAGTGATGACTGAATCATGACGTGTATACTTTTTCAAGACGACTAGCACTATGACAATCAATACTGTCAGTATGACCGCAAAAATCAACAGATTTTTGAGAATTCGTTTAAAGGCATCGCTCATAAATGATCATTTTTTTCGAAGTTCAAAAGTACGAAAAAAACCATACTTAAGGTTAAGTCATAAAAACAAAAAAGTAAAGACGTTGCGATCTTTACTTTTTATATTTTGTTGCAGTACAAAAGAATTATCCTCTCAAACGCTCTTCATCTGAAACGGTTAATTTCTTACGACCGTTTGCACGGCGATTAGCTAAAACGCGACGACCGTTTGCCGTTGCCATTCTGGAGCGAAAACCATGTTTATTCGCTCTTTTCCTGTTTGATGGTTGAAATGTCCTCTTCATAGAAGTTCTTGTATTTTGTATTTATTTATATGCATTTTCGGCCTGCAAAAGTAGGATTTATTTTTACAATTCACAACCTAAAGCTATGTTTTTTTTGACTTTTTCGGGTTTTATTGGCAAACTTCAGAATTTCAAGTACAATATATAATGGCTTTTACACCAGCTTTTCCATTCAAAACTTGCTTGTTCTGGAGATTTTGCCGATATTTGCACTTTCTTTTCAAAAAAGCGAAATAATCGATAATCAATATATTAGACAATAGGATATGGCAACAACAGCTGATATTAAAAATGGAATGTGCCTCGACATTGATGGCCAATACTTTTTCGTTACAGAATTTCTACATGTGAAACCAGGCAAAGGTGCTGCATTCGTTCGCACAAAGCTGAAAAACGTTGTAACAGGTCGTACCCTGGATCGCACTTTTAATGCCGGTGTCAAGATTGATGAAGTCCGCATCGAACGCAGGCCTTATCAATATCTTTACAAAGATGATATGGGTTACAACTTTATGAATGTTGAGACCTACGAACAAATCTTCATCAAAGGGGAATGCATCAACGGTGTTGAATTCATGAAAGAGGGTGACATGTTGGACGTTGTTACACACGCAGAATCCGAAACCGTATTATATGCAGACATGCCTACACATGTTATTCTGGAAGTGACCTATACGGAACCCGGATTGAAGGGTGATACAGCTACCAATACATTGAAACCGGCAAAGGTTGAAACGGGGGCAACGGTTAGGGTTCCCTTATTCATTGAAGTCGGCGAAAAAATAAAAGTCGATACGAGAGACGGATCATACGCCGAACGCGTAAGATAAATTTTCGTGGGGCGGTTTTGAGTCAGTGTTGGTCGGAAGATGAATTTTCAGATAGCTTTTGTTATTCATCAAAACGGCTATTTTGGGACGAATCTTTGATAATAATCGAACTTCCCATATTTACTAATATCCCCTCCATAATATAGTACAGCCAGAGAAGTTACAATATCCTCAATTTCAATTGTAAATCTACGTTTGGCTGTGGTAAATCCAATTCCATTTTCTTTTTTGTATATCATCAGCATCATAGCCGCAATAAGTGTCATATACATCATTACCTGTATTCCATTTTCGTTTACAGATAGAAAGTGCTTGAAGTTAAGTTCCTATTTTATAAAACGAAAGAAAACTTCAATATCCCATCTTCTTTTATAACAATCAGCAATTTGCCGAGTTGTCATATCCAATATAGAGGCGTTATCGGATGCTATTCAAAATCTTTGTATAATAAATATTTCTTGCGCATCGTTTTGTACTCGGCTAATTCTTCTTTCCAACTATCTCGTATTTGTTCTTCTGTCCATCCTTCTACGATTTGCTTTCGCAACTTATCTGTTCCTGCCAACTTGTCAAAAAACTCCGGACGTGCAAAAAACTTATCCGGTGCTTTTGAGTAAAAGTCTAAAACGTATTTGAGTGTAAACCTGATACTATCCGGCTCTAGTGTGCGTAAATCTATACCGTAACATAAGTTCTCCTGTTGCTCGACATGAGCGGACATGCCAACTTTTGACTCCGGTGTAAAAGTAAAATCACCAAATGAAGGGTCGGAATATCCGATAACCTGAAATGGAAAGTCTGTTCCACGACCTATGCTGCAATCTGTAGCCTCAAATAAGCAAAGTGAAGGAAACAAGCGTACAGATAAATAATTAGGTAAACTTGGAGATGGGATGACAGGCAATTTGTATCTGGACTTATGAGAATAATTTTTTAATGGAATGACAGTCAGGTTGCATTTCTTTCCTTTATCAAGCCATCCTTCTCCATTAATCATTTGAGCCAGTTCCCCTATCGTCAAACCATGTATCATAGCCACCTTATGAAAACTTATGTCTGATTTGAATTTGTCATCTTTGCGTACTGGTCCGTCAACTTGCTCTCCATTTGGATTTGGACGATCAAGAATTATTATCGGCCGATCATTATTGGCACATAGTTGCATCACGTTGTGCATTCCGACAACATAGGTATAAAAACGCGCTCCTACATCTTGTATATCAAAAATCATAATATCAACTGAACGAACTAAAGAATCTGCTTGATGATTCTCTCCATAAAGGGAATAGAGAGGTAAACCAGTTTTGCTATCAACATCATTGTTAACATCTTCACCACGTTCTATCGTTCCGCGAAAACCATGTTCAGGTATAAATGCAAATTTCAGGTCGATACCATTCTCCAAAAGAATGTCAACTAAATGTTTATCCTTGACAACGGTAGTTTGATTGGCCATCAAGCCGACCTTTTTGTCTTTCAGTATGGTCAGATAAGCATCCAATTGTTCAGCACCCGTTATTATCTGAGTAGATTTAGATTCGGATTTTGTGACTTTGCCTTTACCGCCAGCACTTAATACGCCAATAAGGGTCAATAAAATAAGAATAGTTTTTTTCATGATCATGTGATGTTAAATCTTTTCTTTTTATCTTTTGCTTCCTGACATGATCCCTGCATCGGAGTCATCATTTTCAAGACGTTTCTCTCCGGTTTTAAACTGTCTTCCAAACTTAATATTTGCCGAAAATGTTAGTATAAAAGATCCTTTCATGTTATCTGTGTATACATGCGAGATGCTTGGCAGTAGCTTAGAGTAATTTATCACTTTCTGATCATAATATGTCGAAAACGGGTTAACACTTCTTAATCCCAAACTCCATTTAGGCGTGGTGTATTTGATATTTAAGGTGTGATACTTCTCACCTAAAACTTTTGTTTCTCCGTTGAAATCATTCCAACGAGTATATCCTTCGAATCCAGCCGACCATTTCTTGTATATCCCATAAATAGATGTGTTTAATCGCCAATATGAATAGGTGTGCCGGAAGTTATTTCCGTTGCTGATGTAATAGTTGTATCCAGGAGTCAAGCTGATACTCACATAGTCTTTCCATGGTTTTAGTTTCAGATATAGGCTACTGTATAATTTGTGATATCCTTTCTGATTTACAACTGTGCGAAAAAATTTAAAATCACCATTCTCGGTTGGTTCATACGTTATTTGTTCCATTGTGGGTTTATGATCATAACTATAACGAACAAATAGCTCGGCACTACATGCTCCTTTGTTATATCCTGTATTTAAGGTTTGGATATATGAGGTTACGGTTTTCAGTTCAGGATTTCCTCGGCGTATCTGAAATGAGTCTATTTGCATTTGTATATCGTTCATGTCTGATAGAGATGGAGAATCACTGGTTATGAATCCGTTATATCGTATATAAGCGTTGCTGTTTATATTGTAAATAACTCTAATATTGGGGCGGAGTATATACTTTTCATAGCTTCTGTCTTCTTGATTATTGTAAGTTCGTGTCATACCTATTCCTGCAACATAGGTGATTTCTTTTATCTTTACCATGTATTCGGCATAGGCAAATGTTTCGGCAGTACGCAAATTTACGGTATTTGAATAATTCCCAGTATATTCGTTTTGAGTATAGCTTTGAGAGTGTTTTAGACCGGTGGATAATTTTCCTGCGGGTAGTATATGTTCATATATGGCTTCGCCAATGAATGAGTATTTATCACCATTCACACATGAATATATATCAAGGGAGTTGTCGGCTCCTTTTTCCGTGTATTTACGCGTTGATCGTGAATCTAAATATATTCCAACTATATTTAGGATAAATATCCGGTCTTTTTTAAGATTTCTTTGATAATATAAGTCTATCGATGGGGTGTTGTTGAGCCATGTTGAATGTTCCGAAACAGATATTGGTAATGTGTTGTCTGACGAATAAATAGTGCTGTTTCGGTCGTTACGACTATTTGGAATGTCTTGATAATTGTTTCTGAACCTGAGGTTGAAAACATATTTGTCCGGCTCGTTAAGATTGTAATTGAGAGCTAAGTTGTAGCTATTATCTTTCAGTTTAGTTGGTTCTCCAATCTCTTTACGAACCAGTGTTTCGTTCGGAAAAATAAAGGTTTCTTCATTTTCTCGAGTCCATTCTATTCCTCTGCGCCTCCAATATGTGTTGATGCTAAACTCAGATTTTTTATGATTTATCTTTCCTGACAGATAATTCTCTCCCCAATCATTCTTTCCTGTAATTTCATTGGCCAAGAGCGTTGAAATACTTCCTCCTGTATCTTTACGCCGCACAATATAATCTATCACTGCGCCAGCTTTTCCATAGCGCATTCCCGGATCGTCATGATACTCGATACGTATGACGTTATCGGGTTGCAAAGCAACTATTTCTTGAATATTTACCAATACGCCATTGATACGAAGTTGTACTGCTCCATTTCCAAGAGTAGAAATGCTGTTGTCTATAGGGTTGATGATAAGTCGAGATAGTTGTAGGTTTCTCAAGAGGGTTAGCCCGTTATCCGACACCCTAATCTGAGCTTTTGATGGTATGATTAATTTGCGATCGACTTTTTGTATTACAGCATTTGCGGTGACGGTTATGTCTTTTAGGGTAAAATTTGATGCTTTAAGCGATAAGACACCGATATTTATGTCTTGATTTACCTCGTTCAGTGGAATATACACTTTTTCATATCCGACAACAGAAACAGATATAATATAATTACCATGCGGTATATTATCGAAAACAAAGAAACCTATAGAGTCTGACGATGTTCCGTTTACAAATGTAGAGTCATTTCTGAGCAAAGCTAAATTACTGTATTCGATTGGATTATTGGTTTCTGAGTCTGTAATTATGCCCGATATTTTAATTTGGGCTGCTAAAGAACAAACGCCTGATAGGAGGAAAATCAGTGGAAAATATAATCTCATGTTTTTTCTATTTTTTAGAATGTTGGTGCCCAGCATCTATCAAAAATATTGGTATTAAATAAGGATTGTTTTTTATGTTTTTTTATATTCAAAAGTAAAGATTTCAAAGTGTTTTTTGAAATCTTTGGATAAACTTTTTTTAACTTGATAATTTGTTTCTGTGTAGGTGTCCCATTTTTAGTTTTACTAAAGTTTTGCACCAATAAAAAGGTCTGATTTTCAAAGAAATAGAAAAGAAAACAGCATATTTTAGCTAATAAATCATTGATAATGATTATCTTAGCACTGGATACCAAACCAATAAAATATACTGCAGGACAAAAATATTAAAAAGATTCAAGAGTTGAAAACGGATTATACCCCTACATGGGTATCTGCAGGAAATATTTTTAGCCGCTTCAAGGCACTGAAGCTAAGTGAACGCCTTTTGGAGTTTAAAACATTCAAGAGCCGCGGATTCGACTTCAAGACAACTCTGGCCGTATTGATCTCTATGGTCATAAGTCCTGATAAGTAACCAAAGACCGGCAAACGCATGGAGAAGATTGGGCGTGTGTGGGACCATGTGACAAACGGTTACATGCTGGGCTTCAAACTGCTGGTCATGATGTACTGGGACGGAAAGTCCTCCATTCCGTTGGATTTTACCTAACAATCAACAAGATAAGACAGTTAAACTTGGTTAAAAATATTCCAACCAACACTGATTTTAAGTCTCTCTAAAAAATTATGCGGAAAGAAGGTGGACAATATGTTTACCCTTTTTTTGTGCCATTTATTTTATAATTATTTATTATATGTTATATTTGCATTTCTATAAATATAATTTATAATTAATATGAAGAATAAAAAATCAATGGTAAACGATTGTACACAGGGTTCAGGAACTGAGATGCGTTTCGGAATCAAGGAATGGGCTGTGGAGGACAGGCCAAGGGAGAAAATGATCAATAAGGGGGCGGAGACGTTAAGCAATGCGGAGTTGCTGGCCATTCTGCTGGGATCGGGTTCACAGAAGGAAAGTGCCGTGGATTTGGCAAAACGGATATTAAGTCACGTGGAAAACAATCTCAATGAATTGGGAAAGATCACCATCAACAGTTTATGCAACCAATTCGTAGGTGTTGGACCTGCCAAAGCGGTCACCATCGCGGCAGCCATGGAATTGGGCAAACGCAGACGTTCCTCCGAAGTGGTCAGGCGACTTCAAATTACCAACAGCAGAGACATTTACGAACTCTTCCATTCGAGGCTAATCGACCTCTCCCATGAAGAGTGCTGGCTTTTGCTGATGAACAATCAACACGGAATCATAGATACCATACGTATTAGCCATGGAGGAGTTTCAGAAACGACCGTCGATCCGAAGATTGTGCTAAAGCATGCACTGGAAAAGCTGGCATCGGCCATCGTTCTTTGCCATAACCATCCTTCCGGAAACCCCCATCCAAGCTCCTGCGATGACAAGATTACCAACAAACTCAGAAATGCCTGCCAAAACATGGATATCCAATTTACCGACCACATCATTTTCAGCGACAACAGTTATTACAGTTACGCTGACGAGGGAAAAATCTGAGGTTTTCAACGTATTGGAAAAAAATGTACCTTTGCCGAAAATGAAAGATAATGGATAATCCGTTTTTACAGACAGAAGAAGCCATCGTTCGTATGCTGAAGACCGTGTACGATCCCGAAATCCCCATCAATGTCTATGACTTGGGAATGATTTACAAAATTGAAGTTACCGAGGAAGGTGATGTTTTCCTTGAAATGACACTGACAGCCCCAAACTGCCCTGCAGCCGATTTTATCATGGAAGATGTGCGCATGAAAGTCGAATCCATCGAAGGAATCAAAAACGTCACCATCAACCTCGTTTTTGAACCCGTCTGGGATAAGGATATGATGACAGAAGAAGCGAAACTGGAATTGGGATTCTTATAAAAATGCAAATGAAAACCTATTTTGTCACAGATGCCCACCTGGGATCTTTAGCCTATAAAGATAAACCAGCCAACGAAAAAAAGCTGGTATGCTGGATGAACAGCATCAAACCTGACTGTGAAGCCCTCTACATGCTGGGGGACATGATTGACTTTTGGTACGAACATCAATTGGTTGTACCAAAAGGTTATGCCCGCTTCTTTGGAAAAATCGCAGAATTTACGGATGCCGGCATTCCTGTCTATTGGTTTACCGGTAATCATGATGTCTGGTTATTCAACTATGTTCAAAGTGAACTGGGTGTAACTGTCTACACAGGACCCATAGAAACAGTCATTCGTGGTAAGAAGTTTTACATGGCACATGGAGACGGCCTTGGAGACCCCTCTCTCCAGTTCAGGTTGCTGAGAATCCTGTTCCATAGCAAACTTTGCCAAAGACTTTTTTCCACCCTTCACCCTCGCCAAAGCATCGGATTGGGTCTTGCCTGGGCAAAGCACAGCAGATTGAAACGGGAGGCTAATCCGGAAGAATATCTTGGTGAAGACAAAGAATACCTGATTCAGTTTTCCAAAAAACATGCCGCAGAAAACGGAGAAAATGCGGCTGATTATTACATATTCGGGCACAGGCATATTCTTGTGGATTTAATGATTTCTCCAAAAAGCAGGGTCATCATATTGGGAGACTGGATAAAAATCTTCTCCTATGGAGTATTGGATGAAAATGGATTCCGGATTGAACTTTTTTGAAGAAGAGTCGCAACTCTTAATCATATAAAAAGCTGCAAACCTTTCGATTTGCAGCTTTTTATTTATATGGAATCAAGACAGCCTTATTTTGTCAGTATTTCAAGGGTATCCTTTGCTATCATAAATTCTTCATCAGTAGGTATCACCATGACCGTAACCTTTGAATCAGGTGTAGAAATGATCATCTCCTTACCACGCATACCTGTATTCCTGGACTCATCAAGTTTGATACCCATAAACTCCAGATTTTTGCAAACAGCAGTACGAGTTGTCCATTGATTTTCGCCGACCCCTCCGGTAAATACCAGAATATCCAGACCTCCCAAGACAGCAGCATAGGACCCTACATATTTATGGATACGATAATTAAACATATCCATGGCTAAAATTGCCCTCGGATTTCCTTGTTCGCAAGCGGCACTCAATTCACGCATATCAGAAGAAATTCCTGAAACACCAAGAACGCCACTTCTCTTATTGAGAAGTTCACTGACCCCCTTGGCACTTAAATGTTCCTTTTCAGAGATGAAAGTCAATACACCGGCATCGATTTCTCCCGAACGTGTGCCCATCAGGAGTCCGTCAACAGGAGTCATACCCATTGATGTATCGACAGATTTACCATCTTTTATGGCAGTGATGGAAGCACCGTTACCGATATGTGCCGTGATGATTCTCTGATCTTCGTATTTTACGCCAAGCACATCACAGGCACGTTTTGAAACGTAGCGGTGACTGGTTCCATGGAAGCCATAACGACGGATGCCATACTTTTCGTAATAGGAATAAGGCAGACCATAAATATAAGCCTTCGGAGGCATCGTCTGATGGAAAGCCGTGTCAAAAACAGCAACCTGCCGAATACCGGGCAACACTTTCTCAACAGCCCTGATCCCAATCAAATTGGAAGGATTGTGCAAAGGAGCCAACGCTATACATTCCTCAATCTGATCAATAACAGCTTTGTTGATCAGAACACTTGAATTGAATTTTTCGCCTCCGTGTACAACCCGATGGCCAACGGCGTCAATTTCTTTCAACGATCGCAGACAACCATTTTCTTTACTGGTCAAAACACTCAAGATAAATTCAACGCCAGTCTGATGCTCAGGAATATTTTTTTCAAGAATTACCTTCCGGTCGTCAGGGGTGGTCAGTTTCAAAAATGAACCTTTGAGGCCAATTTTCTCAATACCGCCCTGAGCCATCACATTCTTGGAATCCATATCAAACAACTTGTATTTGATGGAGGAACTTCCGCAATTCAATACTAAAATTTTCATACGTAAATTATTGTTTTATCCACATCACGCCCATTTCATATCATATTTATAGCCAAAATCAATATTCACCTTTTAACGATGAATCATGCCATAAAGTTTATTTCTTAAGTTCAATAGCTTGGTTGGAGGTGATGGTAATCATCCTAAAAATATCATCTGTGGAGCAACCGCGTGAAAGATCATTGACCGGAGCAGCTATACCTTGGAGGATAGGTCCGATTGCTTCAGCACCTGCAAGACGTTGTACCAGTTTGTAGGCGATATTTGCAGCTTCAAGCGACGGGAAAATCAAAGCGTTTGCTTTTCCGGCAACATCACTGTCCTTAACTTTTAGTCCTGCAACGGATTCAACCAAAGCAGCATCAGCCTGCAACTCACCGTCAATCATCAAAGTAGGTTGCATTTCTTTGGCCAATCTAGTCGCCTCAACCACTTTGTCTACCGCTTCATTCTTGGAACTACCTTTGGTAGAGAAGCTTAACATTGCAATTCGGGGTTCAAAACCGGCAATATTTCTTGCGGTTTCTGCGGTCGAGATGGCAATTTGAGCCAACTCTGCGGCATTAGGCGTTGGATTGACAGCGCAATCACCAAAAATCATCAAACCATTTTCACCATAGGACTTATCTTTCAAGAACATCAGGAATGCTCCGGAAACAACGCTGATGCCCGGTAAGGTTTTTACAATTTGGAAAGCAGGACGTAGTACATCACCGGTAGCATTGCGGGCACCTGCAACTTCTCCGTCCGCATCTCCGTTCTTGATCATCAAACAACCCAGATACAAAGGATCTTCCACCAGAACAGATGCTTGTTCGAAAGTCATACCTTTTTTCTTGCGAAGTTCAACAAGCAAATTGGTATAAAGTTCCTTTTTTGCATGATTCTTCGGATCAATAATTATTGCTTTTCCGATGTTGGTCAGACCATTATCTTTTGCCAACCGATTGATTTCTTCAGGATTTCCGATCAGCGTTATTTTTGCTGCATTTTCAGATATAATTCTATCTGCGGCCTTCAATGTCCGGATTTCAGTGCCCTCCGGAAGGACAATGCGCTGTGGATTTGCTTGAGCGATAGAAAGTATTTTTTGTAAAAGATCCATATTAGTATTTTTTGAATATGTTTTCAGACCACAAAGGTACGCCTTTTTGCAATATAGAGATAGCAAAATGAGTAATATTTCAAAAAAATATTTAAATGAATCAAGATACTCCTTTTATGAAACAAGTTTAACCAAAAGCTTGTCTATAAATGCCATTAGAATAAAGATTATGTATTATCGGCCAGCAACCGTTCCAGATCTTCTATGGTCAGTTTCTGCTGAATATCTCCCATATAGGCCAGGCTGATATTCCCGGTCTCTTCGGAAACGACGATGGCCTTGGCGTCTGTGATTTGAGTGATCCCCAATGCCGCACGATGTCTGAGTCCCATCTCCTTGGGTAAATTATTATCGTGGGCAACAGGTAAAATACATGCGGCAGCTTTGATCCTATAATTGCTGATGATGACAGCCCCATCGTGAAGCGGACTGTTTTTAAAAAAGATGTTTTGAATAAGTTGTCCGCTGATGATTGCATCAAGCTTTTCCCCGGAATGAACATATTCATCCAAATAAGTCGAATTTTCAAGCACAATAAGGGCTCCGGTCTTCTTTTTGGACAATTCCTGACAGGCAAGCACGATCTGCATGATCCAGGCATCCGTTTTGTCCTTGGCCACTTTATTCTGAGAGAAAAAGCGGGTAAGGATCTGCCACCTTCTGCGCGAACCGAGCATCACCAAAAAACGCCGGATCTCATTTTGAAAAAGGACAATCAATGCGATAGCCCCGACGCTGATTACTTTATCCATAATAGCCCCCATCAATCGCATCTCAAAGACATAGGAAACCAGAATCCATAAAGCGACAAAAGAGAGGACTCCTGTAAATATGGACAGTGCTCCTGAACTTTTCATCAACTTGAAGGTACCATATAACAACAAGGCAACCAATAAGATATCAATAATATCGCGAAGGTGTGGCATCAATGGCATAATCCGGATTTTTTACAAATTTGTACTAATTTCACGCATTCAACAGCTTCTTTCACATCATGTACCCTCAGAATGTGAGCCCCACCCATCAATGCCATCGTATTGATCACACTGGTTCCGTTCAAGCTTGTTTCAGGAGTAGTTCCCAAATATTTATAGATCATCGATTTTCTCGAAATTCCAACAAGCAAAGGCAAATCGAATATCTCAAATTCATTCAGCCGACGAAGCATTTCATAATTATTTTCGACCGTCTTCCCAAAACCAAAACCAGGATCCAAAATAATGTCATTGACGCCCAAGTTGCGCAATTTTTCTACTCGTTTTGCCAAATATTGAAAAATTTCAGACATCATGTCTTCATAATGCGGATTCAGTTGCATGTCCGCAGGTGTTTTTCCTTGCATGTGCATCAGAATATACGGCACATGAAGGCCTGCAACCGTTTCAAACATATCAGGGTCCATGTCCCCGCCGGAAATATCATTGATGATGTCAACATCATATTCTTCTACAACGGCCTTTGAAACCCGGGCACGAAAAGTATCCACGGATATGGGGAAATCAGGGAAGCGCTTGCGAATCAGATGCAATGCCATGCGCAAACGAATCAATTCTTCCTCTTCCGATACCAGTTCTATACCTGGTTTTGTTGAACAGGCTCCGACATCAAGGATATCAGCTCCTTCATCTATGATTTGGCCTACCCTGTACAATATTCCTTCTTCAGACATATAACGACTGCTTGAAAAGAAAGAATCCGGCGTCACATTAAGAACTCCCATCACTTTTGGAATACCAAGATCCATGAGTCGGCCGTGAATATTTATGGAATAGGATTTACCCAAAAACTGCATAATCTATTAATTGATATTGTAGCGTACCATCTGCCTTCGAACACAAATGTACGCAAAAATAAAAACGATTGATGGTTTTTAGATGGAATTTTGGCATCTGAAAAAAATGCTTATCATCACCTCTGCACATTTCCACATTATTATGTATTTTTGTTGTGAATGAAAAGGTTTCCGATAATATATCCAAATACTGCGAAAAATGATGACAATTGAATTTTTATATTCGCTTTACCGGGCAAACCCCGTTGTAACGACAGACAGTCGCAACTGCCCGAAAAAATCCATTTTCATTGCCTTAAAAGGTGAGAACTTCAATGGAAACCGATTTGCCAAACAAGCATTGGATTTGGGCTGCAGTTATGCAGTTGTTGATGAACCCGATGCCGTAACAGATGAACGAATATTATTGGTGGATGATTGCCTGAAAACCTTACAAAATCTTGCTTCATACCACAGGCATCAATGCAAGATTCCCGTTATCGGCATCACCGGCACCAACGGTAAGACTACCACCAAGGAACTGATGGCTTCTGTTTTGAGCAAAAAATACAATGTTTTATATACTCAGGGAAACCTGAACAACCACATTGGAGTTCCGTTGACACTGCTTCGCCTGAATGCAGGGCACGATATTGCCGTTATCGAGATGGGTGCCAACCATCCCGGAGAAATCAAGGAACTGGTTGAAATCGTCGATCCGGATTACGGTCTGATCACCAATGTCGGGAAAGCACATCTGGAAGGGTTCGGTTCTTTCGAAGGTGTCATCAAGACCAAAGGGGAATTATACGACTTTCTGAGAGCCAAAGGTGGAAAAATTTTCATCAATATGGAAAACCCCTATCTAAGGAGCATTGCCAAAGGGCTTTATCATATCAAATACGCCACACAGCCGGGATATGAATTATGGGGAGAAGCCCTCTCCTGTTCTCCTTTTCTGAAACTACGTTGGTTTACAGACTACAGTGATACCCCCAATGAAGCCCAAACCAATCTGATCGGATCCTACAACCTCGAAAACGCAATGGCTGCCATCTGTGTAGGACGCGAATTCGAAGTCGGGAACGACTTGATACGTCAAGCATTGGAAGAATACGTTCCAAGCAACAACCGCTCACAACTCAAGCAAACCGAGCAAAATACAGTGATCATTGACGCTTACAATGCCAATCCGACCAGCATGGCTGCTGCCCTCAAAAACTTCCAGCAATATGATGCCTCCCGAAAAGCAGTCATACTGGGCAGCATGAAAGAACTTGGATCTCAAAGCGAAGAAGAGCACAGAAAACTTACTTTCAAAATAGCCGAAAGCAATTTTGACCGTGTTTTTTTGATTGGTACTGAATTCCATCTGGCTTACAGCGATTATCCCATCTTTGAAAACGCGGAAGCATTTACGGATTATCTGAAAGAGCAGCCATTACAGGGCTATACCATTCTAATCAAGGGTTCCAGAGGAAACCAGTTGGAATCAATCGTCCCTTTCTTGTAACGAAGTTTACAGGATAAACGGCTAATCATAAAAAAGAGAGCATCCCAAAAATCATATTTGAGATGCTCTCCATTTATCTTAAAAGTCAGACCGTGCTATACCGAAAGAATTATGCACCAAAACCAACCAGGCTCAAATACTCATATATTCCTCTTGCAAATCCGACAACGATCAAACCGATCATACAGAAGACAAGTGAAATTTTCATATATCCGTCGCTATTGAATTTTTCAATCGGAGTTTCATTCGGATTGATAAACATAGCCTTTACCACCAACAGGTAATAATACAAGGATATGATGGTATTCAGCAATGCAAACAATACCAAGAGATACTGACCTTGAGCAGCCGCAGCAGTAAAGACGAAGAACTTACTGAAGAAGCCGGCCAAAGGAGGAATACCGCCCAAAGAGAAAACGGAAATCATCATGGCAAGTGCCAATTTTGGATTGGTCTTGTATAAACCATTGTAATCCGTCATGTCTACCTTGCCTGTTTTCGTTTCAATGGCGTTAATCACACCGAATGCGGCCATATTGGAGAAAATATAAACAAGGATGTAATACATCGTGGAAGCCATCCCCTGGACAGAACCGGCCAAAACAGCCAAAGCAATATAACCTGCCTGTGAAACCGAAGAGAAGGCCAGGAAACGCTTTAAATTCGTCTGCCTCATAGCGAACAAGTTTCCTACGGTGATGGTAATCAAGACAATCCACCAAAGCATGTTCTGCCATTCATCATACATGTTTCCGAACACCTTATATAAAATGGCCATCAGTGCAAACACAGCTGCACCCTTGGAGATCGTCGAGAGGTATGCGGTCACATTTGTCGGAGCCCCCTGATAAACATCAGCCGTCCAGAAGTGGAAAGGCACCAGTGAAATCTTGAAGAACAACCCGACGGAAATAAAGACCAGTGACATCACCAACAGAGGTGTAGAATACACACAGGTTGCCAAATCCTCAAAGTAAAAAGTACCGCAGGCACCATACAGGAAGGATAGTCCGAACAACAGACATGCAGAGGAGAACACGGCGTTGAAAATGTATTTTGCACCAGCCTCCGCGGAATTGTTCTTGTACTTGTCGAAAGCAGCAAGAGCAGCCATAGGTAAAGAGGCGGTTTCCAAACCGATATAGAACAAAATAAAGTTTCCGGATGAAATCATCAGATACATCCCAAACAATGTCAGGAGTGTCAGCATAAAAAATTCGCCACGTTTGAAACTGGTATCTTCTTTTGACAACCAACCATTAGACTGGAGCAAAACAAGCAGGACACCAATGTTCAATATGTTTTTCATGGAAATTTCAGCCCCGTAGCATACGTACATTCCGGCAAAGGATGTACCGACAGCCTGAGGAAAAAAGCCATAAATGGTATGTGCCAAGAAAAGCAGACAAGCCACCGGTTGAAAATATTTTTTCAAATTTTCCGAAGCGAACAAGTCATAAACAATCAGAATGAGAAATACCACCATCAGTGACATTTCCTGTTTCATCAACAAATAATTGCTTAAATCCATTGTATATAATATAGTATAGTTTTCGATTAATCTTTCTTTACGAATAAGTCATTACCAACTTGTCATTATTGTTAAGCTGCCTTTGATGATGTCAGATACAAAACTCGGGAAAAATCCGATTCCGGTAATACATACAATCAGCGTAACGACGGCAATCTTTTCAAACCAGGTAGCATCGGTCAACGTTTTATGATGTTCATTCTGTACGCCACCGAAAAGGATCTTACCGACAACACGCAGGATGTAAACTGCAGTAATGACGATGGATGAACAAGCAACGACGGTAAATACACGATGGAACATATCGGTATGTTGGAAAGATCCGACAAAAATCATCATTTCAGAAACAAAACCGCTAAATCCAGGTAAGCCTAAGGAAGCCAAACCGGCAATCACATAAGACACGGAAAGGAAAGGCATGATGCGCATCAAACCACCCATTTCACGAATATCGCGGGTATGGGTTCTTCCGTAAATCATACCGATCAATGCAAAGAAGAGGGCCGTCATCAAACCGTGGGAAAGCATCTGCATGAAAGCACCTGTCATTGCCGTCTCATTCAGCATCAAAATAGCAAAAAGCACAAGACCGCAGTGACTTACCGAAGAATATGCATTGATATATTTCAAGTCTTTTTGTACACAAGCACCAAAAGCACCGTAAACGACACTGATACCAGTCAGGATCAGAAAGAACCAAGATTGTTCGTGTGCAGCTTGAGGCATCAAACAAATGGCGACCCGGTAACAACCATACCCTCCAAGTTTCATTAATACACCGGCATGCAACATGGATACGGCGGTCGGGGCTGAAGCATGACCATCAGGAGACCATGTATGGAAAGGAAACATAGCACCAAGGACACCAAAACCTATAAAAGTCAGCGGGAAGAAAATACGCTGAGCCTCGATTGGAATCCCGTTTTGTGCGATTTCCTGAAGATTGAAAGTAAAAGTACCGGTTGAACCGGCAGAATTGAAATAGATACCGAAAATACCTACCATCATGAGGGCTGATCCCCCCATCAGCATCAAAGTCAGTTTCATAGCAGAATATTCCTTCTTTCCTGTACCCCAAACACCAATCAACAAATACATCGGAATCAAGGCTACTTCGTAGAAAAGCAACATGGTGAATAAGTCGACGGAAATAAAAAATCCAAAAACTCCGGTAGCCAGCAAAATAAGCCACATGAAAAATTCTTTGGTGAGTGGTTGCTGATTCCACGAAGCAAAAACTCCGGTAAACACAATGATGGACGAAAGCAACAACATGACAACCGAAACTCCATCAACGCCTACGGAGTAATGAATATTTAATGTCGGAAACCAAACCCGGTCAAAAGTGAACAACATCTCCGCAGTATTACCGGCAGCTCTTTCTCCTATAAACATACAAACCAATGCAACAGACAATCCCAGAAGGATTGAAGAGCCGATAACGGCTACCGTTCGGATCTGGCGGATGTTTTTACATGGCAGGAAACCAACCAGCATCAGTATCGGAACAAGTACAAATAATGAAAGAAAATCCATATTCTGTATCATTTAGCAATTATTAAATAAAAACCAGAAGTGATATGATTACCACTGCACCCATCATGAAAGCCCAGGCATAATCCTGGATTTCTCCTGACTGAGTAAACTTGATCTTTCTGGAAAGGTAATTGGTTATGGTCGACTGTAGGTTCATGAAACCATCGACAACATGACGGTCAAACCATGCAACAGGTTGTGAGATACCGTTGAAAATGATTTTCTTGGTAACAAATATCCAAATCTCATCAAAGTAGAATTTGTGATAAGCTGCTGTATAAAGCCCCTTGATACTTGCCGTCACTTTATCGGAAGAGGTGTTTTTCTTCCGATACATCCATGTGGCAATTGCAATACCGGTCACAGCAACCAGAATACTCAAAGAAGCGATTGACCATTCAATATGCGTATGAAAAACAGTCTTGTCTGTAGAAATAAATTCAGAGAACGGAATAAAGCCAACCACACAAGTCAACGCAGCAAGGAATATCAAAGGAATGGTCATCGACGCCGGAGCTTCATGCGGCGTATGCTGATAAACCTTGTTGTTGTCTCCCCAGAATATCCGGTAATAAAGTCTGAACATATAAAAAGCGGTCAAACCGGCGCAGAAATACAAGCACCAGAATACAATCTGATTTTTTTCGAAAGCTGCCACCAGAATTTCATCCTTACTGAAAAAGCCGGAGAAAGGAGGAATGCCGGATATGGACAAACAGGCTATCAGGAAGGTGATGTGTGTAATCGGCAGATATTTCCTCAAACCTCCCATCGAATCCATTTCATTGCTATGAACAGCGTGAATCACTGCACCTGCACCCAGGAACAACAAGGCTTTGAAAAAGGCGTGCGTAAACAAATGGAACATGGAAGCCATATAACCCAAACCCTCATGAGCACCGTAACCGGAAACGCCCAGTGCAGTAATCATGTATGCAATCTGAGAAATGGTTGAAAAAGCCAACACGCGTTTGATATCGGTTTGCGTACAAGCGATCACTGCCGCAAACAAAGCTGTGGTTGCACCTATATAAGTGATGATGGTCAAGACATCCGGTGCTCCGAAAATATATACCGGAAACATCCTTGCTACGAGGAATACACCGGCAACAACCATGGTTGCAGCATGGATTAAGGCAGAAACAGGGGTCGGGCCTTCCATGGCATCCGGCAGCCATATATGGAACGGAAGCATGGCTGATTTACCGGCACCACCGATAAAGATCAGCATCATAGCCCAGGAAACGACCGACCAACCCATAAAGGTATCGGTGATACTCTGTGCAAAAGCACAGCCTGCCGGACTTGTCAAATCCCGGAAGCTGAATGTTCCGGAATAGAAGGACAACACCAGAATACCGATCAGGAAGAACAAGTCAGCAAAACGGGTGACTATGAATGCCTTCTTGGAAGCGGCGACCGCCGAAGGTTTTGTATAATAGAAACCAATCAGGGAATAGGAAGATACACCAACCAATTCCCAAAAAATATACATCTGGAAAATATTCGGGGCTATCACCAATCCCAACATGGAGAAAGAGAACAAGGATAACAACGCATAATAACGCTGAAAGCCTCTTTCTCCTTTCATGTATCCAAAACTGTAAATATGGACCATCAGGGAAACGGTGGTGATCACGACCAACATCATCACTGAAATAGGATCAAGCATGATACCCAGATCTATGTGAAGTTTGTCGGTAAAACGCAACCATTCAAAATTCATCGGTACGATGGTCTGATAGGTTTCACCGATTTTTCCGACAGAGAAAAAATAACTTCCGGCAGCAATATAAGAAAGTACTGTAGAAATGATCAGACCGGTGGTTCCGATCAGACCGGCAACAACCGGCTTCATTTTACCACCAACAAGTCCCAGGAAAAGGAACATCAGGAATGGCAAGGCAACTATAATCAAGGTGTAGCTCATCATCAATATTTCATTTTGTTCACCTCATCAACATAAATGTTCTTGATGTTACGGTAAATATTTATAATAATCGCTATTGCTATTGCTGTCTCAGCGGCAGAAACGCCAATGGCAAACATGGCAAAAAATGCACCGTCCATTTGCCCGGGATACAGAAATTTGTTGAAAGCGACAAAGTTTATGTCTGCTGCATTTAACATCAACTCAAGTGACATCAATATGGTCAGCATGTTTCTGCGTGAAAGGAATCCATAAACTCCTGCAAAAAACATGATTGCACTTACTATTAAGTAGCCTGCTAAAGGAATATTACTCATAATTAGTTGTTTTTAAATTCTTGTACATGAGGTAGATTAGCGTTTTCTTGCAATCATGATACCACCAATGATACATGCCAGCAGCAAAACACTGATCGCTTCAAATGGCAATAAATACTGATTCTTTTCAGTACCCATCATGGCTTTTCCGATTTCCTGCATGGTCGGTTCAGCAGCAACGGCCTCAACAACCTTGTACACATTGTGGAAAATAATGTGACCGCAAACGGCCAAACCAGCAATTGCAGCTATTCCTGCAAGAAGCAATCTTTTCCAGGATACACTCTTGGCCTTATCGCCGGCATGACTGGTCAGCAGTATGGAGAAGATATAAAGCACCATGATACCACCGGCATAAACTGAAATCTGCACACCAAATAGGAACTGATAGCCCATCAATAGATATAAACCGGCAGTTGCCAATAAAACAAAAAGCAGATAGGTTGCGGAACGAAGGATTCTTTTCGAGCTTACCGATAAAATCGAAAAAACGACAATCACTATCGCCAAAACGTAAAATATAATCTGTTCAGCCATAATCTTTATTCTTTATTTTTTTCTCTCATTTTAGAGCCTTCCTTATTCAGGGTTTCCTGTAATTTAGATCTGGTAAAGACGGAATTTTCAAAGGTATTTTGAAAATGGATAGCCTTGGAAGGGCAATTAAGGACGCAAAGATTACAAAAGGTGCATTTCCCCAGATCGTAATAATATTTATCCAACACTTTTTTTGGCTTTCCACCATCTTCTGCTTCAACCATCTTAGAAACCACCTTGATGGTTCCGTTGGGACAGTTCATCATACAAATACCACAGGCTGTACATGCATGTTCGTTGTTTTCATCATGCGGCATCACCAGTTCTCCACGGAAACGGTCAAAAGTGACAAGCGTGGTCTTTCTGTTTTCGGGATACTGTTCTGTAATCTTCTTAGTGAAAAATTCTTTAAACGTAATCTCAAATCCCTGGGCCAAAGAATATACGGCCTTGAATATGGAGATGATATAGTTATATACAGATTTCATACGTATGTGTTTATTTCTTGGAAATTAAAAATACCATCCGTAAATGACAACAATGACCATGACAAGCAAGTTGACCATGTTGATCGGCAACAAATACTTCCATTCCAAATCAAGCAAATGGTCGATACGCAAACGCGGGAATGTCCATCTTACCCACAAGCTGAGCATCATCAGGAATACCACTTTGCCGAAAAACCAAATCACGGAAGGAATGTAATCCATTACAGCATTAAAACCATCCAGACCTGTCACATGAAAAGGCATCCAACCGCCCAGAAATACGGTAGCGGCAATAGAAGCAATGATAAACATGTTCAGATATTCAGCAAGGTAAAAGAAACCAAACTGAAGACCGGAATATTCTGTATGATAACCGGCTGCCAATTCTGATTCAGCCTCAGGCAGGTCAAACGGACCACGGTTGGTTTCTGCATGACCGGCAATCAAATAGATGATGAATGCTATCACAGCAGGAATATGTCCCTGAAACAGATACCAGCAATCTTTCTGACCTTCGATCATGGTTGAAAGCTGCATGGAACCACTCAGAACCACGATGGTCATCAAAGCCAGACCGGCAGACAACTCATAACTGATGAGCTGAGCACCACTACGCATGGCTCCGATCATGGAGTACTTGTTGTTGCTGGCCCATCCGGCCAACAGGATACCTATGACACCCAGCGAAGAAACGGATAGAATATAGAAAATACCGATATTGAAATCAAGGATCTGCAATCCGTTTCCCCAAGGTATTGCTCCAAAAGCAAGGATGGAAGCGATGAGTACAAAGAACGGTGCCAGATAGAACAGAAACTTATCGGTGTGGTTGATCGGAATGATTTCCTTGATCAACATCTTCAACATGTCGGCCACACTCTGAAAAATGCCGTAAGGTCCTACACGGTTCGGGCCAAGGCGGCATTGGAAAAAAGCACAAATCTTCCTCTCAAAATAAATCAGAGCCAAAGCTATAATACAATATAGCGCCAGAATAATGACCCCGACCACGACGAATTCAATGGCCAACGCCCAAAATTCCGGAAGGTTGGTCCGAAGGAATTGGTCTATCCAATTAGTCCATATCGAAAAATCAAACATAATTGTATGTGTTTTTTATATTATTATCTACTAATCTTCTGACAATCATTTTATCTGTCAATGTCAGGAATGATATAATCCATCGAACCACCAATGGTGATCAAATCGGCAATTTTTCCACCACGACTAATCGTATCCATGGCGTTAACCAAAGTCATACATGGAGAACGGAACTTCATACGATATGGGGTCTTGTCGCCCTTGCTCAGGATATAAACGCCCCATTCGCCCCTTCCACCTTCTACCCGCTGGAAATATTCTCCTTCAGGCAATTTGATGATGGCCTTTGTCTTGGCACAAAAATCGCCTTCGGGAATGTTGTCAATCAATTGTTCAATGATATGCAGTGATTCCTCGATTTCATCCAGACGATTCATGTAACGGGCCATACTGTCACCTTCCATACGGATGATTTCCTTAAATTCCACCTTGTCATAGGCAGCATAAGGAGCCATCTTACGCAAATCGCAATGAATGCCTGAAGCACGGGCAGACGGTCCGGTAACACCATAAGCGATGGCCGTTTCCTTAGACATCACCCCGACCCCGATCATTCGTTCGCGCGCAATGACATTGCCTGTATATAATTGATGATATTCCTTGAGCCCCTTACGCATGACAGGGATGAAATCCTTTACACGTTGTACAAAATTGGGATGAATGTCAGCCATCACACCTCCGATGACATTGTAATTCTGAATCAGACGCCCGCCACCGGTCTCCTCAAAAATATCAAGAATTTTCTCACGGTCGCGCATACCATAGATAAAGGCGGTCAGCGCACTCATGTCCTGACACATGCAAGACCATGCAATCAGGTGAGAATCTATACGTTGCAATTCATCCATAATGGTACGGATGACTTCTGCCCTTTCAGGGACTTCTATGCCTGCAGCCTTTTCAACGCACATGCAAAGGCCATGACGGTAGATGTGTGCGCAAAGATAATCCAACCTGTCGGTAAAATGCAGAGACTGGGGATAGGTGAGTCCTTCACAGAGTTTCTCAACACCACGGTGAATGTAACCGCAGTTTGCGTCGATTTTCTTGATGATTTCTCCGTCGAGTGCTGTTCGGAAATGGAGCACACCGTGGGTTGCAGGGTGTTGCGGACCAATGTTCACAACATAGTCCTCCTCTTCAAAAAGATTTTTTTCTATTTTTTTGATACCATCACCTTCAGAAACATAGCTGACGGTGGTATCAGACATATCGTAACTCTTTAGGTCAAGCGGGTTGACATCACGACCGGCATCATAATCTTTACGCAGCGGATATCCTTTCCATCTTTCCGTCAAGAAGAGATGACGCATGTCGGGGTGATTGATGAAAATGACTCCGAAATAATCATAAACTTCCCTTTCATTCCAGTTGGCTGCTTTCCACATATCGGAAACAGTCGGAAGAGTCGGGTTTTCTTTGTCGGCAGTAGCGGTCTTTATAACAATGCAAACGGCCATATCTTCGGATTTTGCCAATAAATAGACAACACCCAAAGAATCACCGTAGTCTACACCTGTCAGCTGAATCAGGTAATCAAAACCTTCATCATATCTCAGCATTTTAGCTAAAGTTCTTAAGTCTTCAGGCTTTACGGTGACAGTCAGATATTGCTTATCTTCAATCACGGCATCGGAAACCTTTGCCAGGATAAGTTCTTTTATATTTTCCATCTATTCGTTTTCCTTTACTTCTTTATCTTTGAACATAAAACGCTCCATCTTGACCTTACGTTGCAATTGCATCATTCCGTAAAGCAGGGCTTCGGGCTTTGGCGGACATCCCGGGACATAAACATCGACAGGCAGGAATTCATCTACACCGTTCACCACACAGTATGAATTACAGAAAGGGCCACCGGAGATAGCACAGCTTCCCATAGCAATCACATATTTCGGTTCAGCCATCTGGTCATACAGACGTTTCAGAACCGGAGCCATCTTGTCTACAATGGTTCCGGCAACAATGATGACGTCAGCCTGACGGGGGCTGTTACGGGTAACCTCAAAACCGAAACGGGCAAAGTCATATCTTGCAGCTCCTACTGCCATGAATTCAATACCGCAGCAACTGGTGGCGAAAGTTAAAGGCCAAAGCGAATTTGAACGTCCCCAGTTGATGATGTCATCCAAAACACCGGTGATAATGCCAACACCATTGGCGCGAAGTTCCTCTACATATTTTTCGAGAGAGTCGTTGTCCTTGAATTCGTCGTAAGAAATTCCTTTTATCTTGATATCTTTTACTTCCATTCAAGTGCTCCTTTCTTCCAGGCGTATGCTAAGCCAAGGACTAGAATCAATAAAAAGAATAAAATGCTTACCAATCCGGAAATACTTAGGTCGCGTACCACAACTGCCCAAGGAAATAGAAACACTGTTTCCACATCGAACATCAGATAAAGGATGGCATACAGATAATATCCAACCCTAAACTGCATCCAGGATGTTCCTCTGGTAGGAATACCGGATTCATACGCTTCCCTCTTTTGAGGGTTATTTGATCTTGGCGAAATCAAGAGAGCCAATCCAAGTCCGCCAATCACCAAAACAATGGCGGTAATCAGCGTCACCAAAAAATAGGCATAATCCATACGATTAAAAATTATTATTCATTAAAGTCGGTTCAACAGAAGTCTTAACAGGAAAACAATTCATCCTCCTTAACTGACGTCAAGTCGACGAATTCTAAAAGTAACCATTCCAAAAGGAATTATTTGTGACTATAGTTATAAATTGTCTGAGATGGACAAACGCATACTGCAAAGGTTAGGTCCATCGTATAAAGCAAAACAGACTGTCTTCATTTTGCCGAAAACAGCCTGTTTCATATATATACTTTATTCTGCTTTTCCTGCACAACCCAGCACATCAACAATTTTGTGCATGTACAGTTTTTTCAGTGACTCTCGGGCCGGTCCTAAATATTGACGAGGGTCAAATTTGGAAGGTTCCTTTGCGAAGAATTCGCGGACTGCAGCTGTCATTGCAATACGTCCGTCAGAGTCTATATTGATTTTGCATACTGCAGATTTTGATGCTTCACGCAGCTGATCTTCGGGAATTCCGATTGAATCTTTCATGGCACCACCATATTTATTGATGATAGCCACCAAATCTTGAGGAACTGATGAAGAACCGTGCAAAACAATTGGGAATCCAGGTAATTTTGCTTCTACTTCTTTTAGGATGTCAAAGCGTAAAGGAGGCGGAATCAAAATACCGTTTTCATCACGTGTACATTGAGCCGGTGTAAATTTGTTGGCACCATGTGAAGTACCGATGGAGATAGCCAAAGAATCAACGCCTGTGCGTTTTACAAATTCAACAACATCTTTCGGATCGGTGTAAGTATGGTGATCTGAAACCACTGCATCTTCGATGCCGGCCAAAACGCCAAGTTCACCTTCTACGGTTACATCAAACTGATGGGCATATTCAACTACTTTTTTAGTCAATTCAATATTTTCATCAAAAGAAAAATGAGAGCCATCAATCATTACAGAAGAAAAGCCCATGTCAACGCAAGACTTACACAATTCAAAAGTGTCTCCGTGATCGAGGTGCAGACAAATCTGAGGCTTTTCCTGTCCCAGTTCTTTTGCATATTCAACAGCTCCCTGAGCCATATAGCGCAACAATGTCTGGTTGGCATATTTACGGGCACCACTTGAAACCTGTAAAATCACCGGGGATTTTGCTTCAACAGCAGCTTGAACAATAGCCTGCATTTGTTCCATATTATTAAAATTAAATGCAGGAATGGCATATTTGCCAGCGATGGCCTTCTTGAACATCTCCCGGGTGTTGACAAGACCTAATTCTTTATAGTTTACCATTTTACCTTATTATAAGTAGTTATATGAGTGATATTTTGATTTCGTCGCGCAAAGATAGATATTTTGTATGAAAAAATATGCATTTCGAAGATTTTTGAATAAATATTTGAGTTTTGTTTTTTGTTTTACGGAAATTGCCTACTTTTGCAGGCCATTACGAATTACCACCTCGTACAAACATTATAACGATATATAATTATGAAAAAAGATTTGCATCCTGCAAACTATCGTCCGGTAGCATTCAAAGATATGTCAAACGGCGATACTTTTATTTCGCGTTCTTGCATCAACACGAAAGAGACCATCGATATTGACGGTGAGACCTACCCCGTGGTAAAATTGGAAATTTCATCTTCCTCGCACCCATTCTACACCGGTAAATCAAAATTGGTGGATACGGCAGGTCGTGTGGACAAATTCATGAACCGTTACGGCGATCGTTCAAAGAAAAAATAAAGACAAAATCCGTCAGAAAATATAAAGTAAAATGGTGTCTCAAAAGTCTGGGACACCATTTTTTATCCTAAAAAGCCAGATACCACTTCAATCTTTCGACGTCTGCCTTTGAAAACTCTTTAAATTGCGCTAATTCGTCTATATTTTTAATGACAGACCTGGCTTTTCGCAATTCTATGATCACCTTGGCTTGATAAAAAGAGAGATACGGATGTGATTTCAACCTTTCCAGGGAAGCCTTGTTCACATTGATTCTGATAATCTGCGTCGTATCCACTTTCATCAAAGTCTGCAACCTGGCCAAGGCATCCGGATAGATTCCGTTGATCTCTTTCAGTTGATTGATTGAATAGAATCCTCCCAATCTGTTTCGGTATTGAACGATTCTGCTGGCTGTAATGCCACCGACACCTTTCAATTGTTGCAGTATGGCCGTATCTGCCCGGTTAATTTCCATGAAAGTGAAACCTGATGGTTTTACCTTTGCCGGATTTTGCGGTAAGACAGATTCACTCCTTTCAGAAGTAGAAGTCGCAGAAGTCGTTTCGGAATCGAAAGCAGAAAAAGGTGTTCTTTCATCTGTTAAACCGGAAAAAACCGGACTACCGGAAAGATTTTTATCTTGAGAATGTATTCTGATATAAGGTTTCATCCTTGCAAACTGCTCCGGAGTCAATCCATAAACACGGGCAAAATCCTCCGCTTTTCGAAAAACGCCACCTTTACTCCTGTATTTCAGGATGTTTCTGGCTATATAGGGACGTAAACCCAGAGATACAAATTCAGCAGAATCAGCAGTATTGGGGTCGAAATTAGTCAGTTTCGCAGAACTCGGATAGCCGGAATACTTCAGGCCGGTCTTTCCGTAGGATTCATTACTATTTTGTCCGGACAACGTGTCTCTAAAAATTTTCAATTCTTGTTGAATGGCTGCCATTTTCGTCAGCTTTTCCGGCAAGGCAGGTACCCAATAATCTGCAGTCCAGAGCCCAATCTGGACAAGAATGATGATCACCGTCAATGCAACAATTGCACGTCTTTCCCCCTTGCTAAAATAAAAGAAGTCCTTCCACATTTATAATATATTTACTTTATGCAAATATATTATAAATTTTACATTAATTACCACTACAGTTGAAAATATGTCGTATATTTGGACGAATTAAAGAAATCAACATGCCAGGCAGTTTTGCAAAAAAATTCATCAAATTTCATGGATTCTCCATCTTGTGCAGTATGTGCATATTAATCCTTTGCACCATCAAGCTGCCGGATCAGGATCAGGTGTCACTATTTCCTAATTTTGACAAGTTTGTACACTTCATGATGTATTTTTCCCTCAGCACGATTCTGATTCTCGAGACAATTGGATTAAAAAACTTTTCCATAAAAGGCTTTTTACGGGCATGCCTGATTGCCATCATAACCACTTTGATTCTAGGGGGACTGATTGAAATCATACAAAGTGACTTTACCAGCTACAGGTCAGGTGACATTATAGACTGGCTTTCCGATATGGGTGGGTCTGTTTCGGCTTGCCTCGTTACAGGATTAATCCGTCTCGCATTTCGATGACACGGTCGGTCAGTTTGGCCAATTGAGTATCGTGTGTTACGATCACGAAAGTTTGTTGAAACTGGTCCCGTAAATCAAAAAACAGTTGGTGAAGTTCGTCCTTGTTTTTACTATCCAGACTTCCCGAAGGCTCATCCGCCAAGACAACTTTCGGATGGTTCACCAAAGCCCTGGCTACTGCCACCCTTTGATTTTCTCCGCCTGACAGTTGAGCGGGCTTGTGCTGAAGTCTGTCAGTCAGTTTCATGTATTCCAGTATTTCCAAAGCCCGTTCGTGTGCGGCTTTCTTCGACTTTCCCGCGATCAGGGCCGGTATCATCACATTTTCCAATGCGGTAAATTCCGGTAAAAGTTGATGAAACTGAAAAACAAATCCTATATGTTTGTTTCTGAAATCTGCCTGCTCCTTATCTTTCAATTGGGATACATCAACCCCTCCGATACGAATCAATCCGGAATCAGCCCTGTCCAATGTTCCCAACAGCTGTAGAAGCGTGGTTTTTCCGGCACCGCTTGGTCCCACCACGGCAACAACCTCGCCGGCATTGACGTGGATGTCCACACCCTTGAGCACATGTAAGTTTCCAAAATGTTTTTGAATATTTTCTCCTTGTATCATAATGATTCGCTTGTAATCAGTCTTTAATAACATCACAGATGAACAACAATCCACATAGAAAGTTCTATATATCTGAATATATGATAGATACAAACACTTTTCAGAATTGGTACATCACTGCAAAGATACAGATTAAAATAACACAGTCAATATAAAGCGCTTTTTGTTCCTTTGTCCGGATGACGTAAAATAGTCAGTCTGTAGAATGTACCGACCAAAAGAGACGAGTCCTCCATCCTCATTTATCCCATCCCAGTAGATGAAACCTTCCGATGCCAGTAATTCATTCTTTGCCAGAAACTTAATCACCCTGCCTTCAAGATCAAAAATCGTTACATTGGCCAGACTGGAATCTTTCACCCGATAATGGATGGTCAAATAATCATCCAATCCATCATTATCCGGTGTAATCCATTTATTCTGAATAGAGAAGCCATCCTCTTCCATGTCACTCAAATCACGGTACTGCGAATTAATGATTCCGGGAGTGCCATACCCGGAAGCGGAAGATGCTGACCGCCACGATGCCTCCTCCAAAGACTTGAGTTTAGGGTTCAGTTTTTCAAGGGAAACACCTTCACACGAACTGATTAAAGGAAAATGCATGGATTCTTTATAGGTCATTTCATCAACAATCTGAGCAGAAGTTGTCAGTAGCATCAAATGGCCGGAAGTATCCGGCATCGAAGGAAATTCGGACAAATAGATTCCATTCGGGATTTTTGAACCGTTATTGATAGAAAAGGGACTATCTGCATTGGCGGATAAAAGCCAATAACTTCCAGGTACGCATGGCAACGGTTTTTCAGAAAGTCGTACACCTTTATCCAAAGAACCGGATGCAGTTTTATTGGTAAGCCAAACCTGAGAAAGGTCAATGCATTTATCGGAGATATTCACAAATTCAACATAATCGCAGCCGTTTGGAGCAGGATTAAACAGCACCTCATTCAGACTCAGGTCAAAAAAGGAAGGATCCTCAGGCAAGCCAAACGGAATCGACACTTCGGGCAGGGAAAGTCCGGAGACATCTGTCAAATTGGAAATTTTCAAATGATACATGGTTTTATATTCCAAAGTATCACTCAGCATTAAAACAACTGAACGATATGGTGGCGTCAAAGGCATAACAGCAGACACCAAAGTCGTTTTCGGCGAAATTTCATAATTTGCAATGGAGATAAGGTTATCAGGTTGCATGGTTTTTGAAAAAATCAACTCAATCCGATTGGATGCCGGTACAAAAATACCGGTACATATCGGTGCTATATCATCCGGACGAACAGCAGAAACAGAGTTGGCATATCCGGGAGTACCACCGTTCAGATTCGAAGAGGAATTCCAGTTGGATGAATTTCCGGAAAGGTTGTCCATGTCTATGCACTCAAGACTCCAACCACCTTTTGCCTTGAATTCGTTTTTATACCAGTCATCACCATACTCGAGACAGGTAATCAATGCTCCGTGTTCATTTTTCAGAGAAATCAATTGCCCGGTATTGGCCAGTATCGGAAAAGATTCAAAAGCAACCGGAAATATTCCCGAAGGAAACAAAACAGCCGCCTTTTTGGAACATAACAGACAAAAACCCGCCGAATCAATGCTGCAATCCGGAAATGCATAAGACTTCTCTCCATAACACAACGTCCAGCCATGAAGAGATACCGTCTGATCTCCTCTGTTATAGATTTCAAGGTATTCAACCTCCGGTAAACCGACAGCAGGCTCAGGATCGACCATCAGTTCACTGAATACAAGGCTTCCATAAGTACCCGAAAAAGAATAAAACGGACACATCAGACAAATCAACCATACAAATCTGTGTAAATCCATGTGTTTTGAGTAAAAAATCATATCTTTGCGCTATTGATTAATTATTTGTCAAAAATACGGATAAATCTGTAAAATATACATTTATTTAATATTTTATTTACATTAAAATGAAGATTGCGATTGTTGGCACAAGTGGCGCAGTAGGACAAGAATTCCTGCGCGTTCTGGAAGAGAGAAACTTCCCGATGGATGAATTGGTGTTATTCGGCTCTTCCCGGAGTGCGGGAAGGTCATACACATTCCGTGGTAAATCAATAACCGTCAAAGAACTAAAACACAATGATGACTTCAAGGATATTGATATTGTGTTTGCTTCTGCCGGTGCCGGTACCTCCAAAGAATTTGCCGAAACCATGACCAAACATGGTGCAATCGTTATAGATAACTCCAGTGCTTTCCGTATGGATAAGGATGTGCCCTTGGTCGTTCCCGAAGTCAACCCGGAAGATGCAAAAGTCCGTCCAAAAAACATCATTGCCAATCCGAATTGTTCAACCATCCAGATGGTGGTGGCCATGAATGCCATCGAAAAGCTGTCACACATTAAGAAAGTGCACGTTTCGACCTATCAGGCAGCAAGCGGTGCAGGAGCAGCAGCCATGGACGAACTGGTGGAACAATATGCACAATTGCAGCATGGCGAAAAACCCACCGTTTCCAAATTTGCATATCAGTTGGCATATAATGTCATTCCTCATATTGATGTTTTCCTCGAAAACGGCTACACCAAGGAAGAAATGAAGATGTACAACGAAACACGCAAAATCATGCACTCAGATGTTGAGGTCAGTGCAACCTGCGTACGTGTACCTGTATTGCGTGCCCACTCAGAAACAACGTGGGTAGAAACCGAACGGCCGGTATCCATTGAAGAAGCCAAAAAAGCTTTTGCAGAAGCAGAAGGAATCGTCCTGCAACAAAATGATGCAGCTAAAGAATACCCGATGCCTTTGTTCATCGCCGGTAAGAATCCTGTTTATGTGGGCCGTGTCCGTAAAGATCTCTCCAACCCGAATGGCTTGACTTTCTGGACCGTCAGCGACCAAATCAGGAAAGGTGCCGCTTTGAACGCTGTTCAGATTGCAGAATATCTGGTTAAGGAAAGTGCTTTGTAAATTTTAGTTTTCGCCTCCATATTCCATCAGATAAGCCTTGATGAAACCATCCAGATCACCGTCCATGACTGCCTGCACATTGGAAGTCTGGAAGTTGGTGCGGTGGTCTTTTACGCGACGGTCATCAAAAACATAACTGCGTATCTGCGAACCCCACTCTATCTTCTTTTTGCCGGCTTCTACCACTTGTTGTTCTGCACGGCGTTTCTCGAGTTCAATTTCGTAGAGTTGAGATTTCAACAAACGAAGCGCATTCTCCTTATTTCCGAGTTGTGAACGGCTTTCGGTATTTTCAATGACAATGCCTGATGGAGCATGATGCAGGCGGACACCGGTTTCCACCTTGTTCACATTCTGGCCACCGGCTCCGGATGAGCGGAAAGTATCCCAGGTAATATCCGAATCCTTAATTTCAATTTCAATGGTATCATCCACCAATGGCACGATAAAAACAGAGGAGAAGGATGTCATCCGTTTCCCCTGGGCATTAAATGGAGAGACACGTACCAAACGATGCACCCCGTTTTCACCTTTCAGATAGCCATAGGCATAATCACCCTCGATGGTCATGGTAACAGTCTTGATGCCAGCCTCATCGCCATCCTGCCAGTTGGTAATTTCAGTCTTGTAGCCATGAGCGTCAGCCCATCGCTGATACATGCGGAAAATCATGGAAGCCCAGTCCTGGCTTTCAGTACCACCGGCACCGGAATTGATTTTCAGGACAGCACCAAGCTTGTCCTCTTCCTTACGAAGCATGTTTTTCAACTCAAGGGCTTCAAGTAGCCCGATACAATGGGCATATGCCGCATCGACCTCTTCTTCGGTGGCCACTTCTTCCTTATAGAAATCAAAAGCAAGATTAAGCTCTTCATTGGCCTGAACCACTTCATTGTAAGATTCAATCCAGCTTTTTATGCCTTTGACTTTACGCATCTGAGCCTCTGCGGCCTTATTGTCATCCCAGAATCCCGGGACTTGCGTGCGAATTTCTTCTTCTTCTAATTGAATAATCTTGGAATCGATGTCAAAGATACCTCCTCAACGCGTGCTCGCGTTCCTGAACTTCTTTAATCTGTTCGGTCGTAATCATAAATGAGTATAATTTTTTGTCGCGCAAAGGTACACAAAAAATCAGTACATAGCATTGATGATGTCCGCATAGTGTTCGGCAATGGTCTTACGTCTCAGCTTCAGCGTATTGGTCAGCTCACCGCGCTCCATCGTAAAGGGAGCGGGTAGCAGGGAAAACCTTCTGATCTGTTCGAATCCTGCCATGTTTTTTTGCCTGTTTCGTATGCGTTTTTCAAAGAAAGCATACATGCGCTCATCCTCAAGAATTTTTTGCAAGTCTGTGGATTCAATGCCCAAAGATTTACCAAGTGCAGGAATTTCAGACAAAGCAGGAACAATCAAGGCTGTTACATACTTATGTTCATCACCGATGACAGCCACCATATCTATATATGCGTCTTCACTCAAAGCCGTTTCAATGAGCTGCGGTGCAATATATTTTCCATTGGAGGTTTTATATAAATCCTTGATTCGGTCGGTAATGACCAAATGACCGAAGGTATCAATGGTTCCTGCATCCCCGGTACGAAAAAATCCATCTTCAGTAAAAGCCGCAGCTGTAGCTTCAGGCTTCTTATAATATCCGGGCGTGATGGTCTTGCCCTTCAGCAGAATTTCCCCTTCCGGGCTGATCCTCACCTGTAGTCCGTCAATGATGCTTCCCACTGTGCCGACATGATAATTTTTCTCATCAAAAGCAGAGACGGTAGCAGTACTTTCGGTCAAACCATAACCGTAATAGATTGGAAAACCGATGGATCTGAAAAAAAGGCAGAGATCATCGGATAGTTTGGCACCTGCCACCGGAAATATCTTTCCATTTTCCAGTCCAACAGTTTTTTTTATGGTTCTAAAGATGGTATGGGCGTAAATAAAATAGCTGATCCTGTTCCAGAATGGAGGACGTAGTCCTTTTCGTTTGTAATCCAGATTGTAAATTTTTCCAACCCGTACTCCTCTGTTGAAGAGGTGTCTGATGAATCCCGGATAACTATTGATCTTTTCCTGAATGCCATGATATATTTTTTCCCAAAACCGAGGTACACTGCATATACAGGTTGGACGAACCTCCTTCAACGTCATCTGGATATCAGCCGGTCGCAGATTGATATCAATCCTGATTCCGTTTGACAAACAGAAACAATTCCAGGCTTTTTCAAAAATATGGTTCATGGGTAAAAAGCTCATGGAAACATCATCCCTACTCGCCATATTCAGTTTAATCTTGTTGACACGCATGGCTTCCAGATACATGGCATGTGTCAATAGCACTCCTTTCGGTTCACCTGTCGTACCGGAAGTATATAGGATATTGGCCAAATCAGCCGCTTCTGCCCTATTTCTACGATCAGAGAGTCCCTGATCTTTTTTGGACAATACGCCGGTTTGAAGAAAATCCTTGAAATAGATGGAGGTCACATCTGTAATTGCCAGACGGACATTGGTGTCAATGATGATAATGTGATTCAGGCTTGGGCAGGATTTAATAGCCTCAAACGCCCTGTCATACTGATATTGGTCGCCAACAAACAGTATATGGATTCCGGCATCATTGATGATATACTCGATCTGCGCAGTGGTACTTGTGGCATACATCGGCACACAAATAGCCCTGTTTGAATATAATGCAAATTCAATGACCAGACCTTCCGGTTTATTTTGTGTATAAAGCCCGATGCGATCTTTCTCAAAAACACTGAATTCGATCAAAGCTTTCGCAGTTCTGTCAACATCGCGGTTAAATTCATTCCACGAAATCGGTCTCCAGGTTCCGTCTGTATAATCGCGGTACCTCATTGCGGGAGCATCCCCAAACATTTTGGCCTGTGCCGAAACGAGTTTTGCAAAGTGTAAAATTTCCATATTTTTTGCACATTTTGTAAATATCTGTGCAATATTACGCATTTTTCAGGATTATTGTTCATAAAAAATCATTTCTTTTGGAAGATTTTTATCTTTGTAAAATATAAGGTTTATCAGATATGAACAACGACAGCTATTTCAATGAAGCAGTAGAGCTATTGGAGCAAATCATTGCCATTCCTTCACCAAGTCGCAACGAGTCCGACAGGGCTGATTACATATATTCATGGTTGAGAAATCGCGGTTTGAAAGTAAATCGGGAACAAAACAACTTGTGGTGTTTATCATCTGATTACGACCCCGAACGTCCGACCATCTTGCTCAACTCCCATATTGATACGGTAAAGCCAGTGGACGGATGGGAGTTTGAGCCCTTCAAGCCAACACGCGTAGATGACCGTTTGTACGGTTTAGGTAGCAATGATGCCGGCGCAAGCTTGGTCAGCCTGATCCAGGTCTTCCGGATATTATGTGCCATTCCTCAAAATTACAACCTGATTCTGGGCATTACCGCAGAAGAAGAAATTACGGGGAAAAACGGGATTGAAGCCCTTTTACCGAAACTACCTCCCATCTCTTTAGGTATCGTCGGTGAACCCACCAATATGCACCCGGCCATTGCCGAGAAAGGGTTGATGGTGCTGGATTGTATTGTTCATGGAAAATCAGGTCATGCCGCCCGAAACGAAGGGGTAAATGCCATCTATAAAGCCGTGCCGGACATTGAATGGTTCAGGACTCATGAATTTCCTTTACAGTCAAACTTACTGGGACCGGTCAAAATGACGGTCACCCAAATCAATTCCGGGACACAGCATAACGTTGTCCCTGACATCTGCGAATTTGTAGTGGATGTCCGTATCAATGAATTCTACGCTCCCGAAAGTCTGTATGAGGAAATCAAGGAACAAGTGAAATGTGAAGTCAAGCCCCGTTCATTTCGGCTCAATTCATCCCGAATCGACCCGGATCACCCCGTTGTGAAAGCTTGTCTGGCTTCCGGCCGGTCTCCTTACGGATCTCCGACACTGTCTGATCAGGCCAGAATGCCATTCAACACGCTAAAAATCGGACCCGGTGAATCATCTCGTTCTCACACGTCCAACGAATTCATCCGGTTGGATGAGATCAGGGAAAGCATTAATCTGTATATCAAGATACTCGACGGATTAGCGCTGTCTTAACCACAACTCAGGATTCAGACGCTGTGTATCTTTCCACAACTGGAAATGAAGGACAGTAAGATCATTTTGTTCACTGTCGACAAAAATTTTCCCGATAGCTTCACCTATCTTGACTTTATCGCCGGACTTTACATAGATACTGCTAAGATTGGCATACACGGTAAGATAATTACCATGCCTGATGATGACTGAATTGTTGAAACCCGGTAAAGCAAAGACTTTACTGACCACACCACCGAAAACGGCCATTGCGGATGCGCCTGGTCTTGTCTGTATGTCAATGCCTTTGCTGTTGTTTTGCACATACTTCAAATCCTGATATTTCTGTTCACCAAAATGGACAATGATTGTCCCTTGCTGAGATACAGGGAACGGCAAGGCCCCTTGATTCTTGCCGAAATCACTGGAAAGTTTTTTCTCATCAACGGTCATGGCATACCCGCCTTTGGTTTCCGCTTTTCTGACGGTGGTCTTGTCTCTGGCCGCTTTTTCCGCTGCTTTTCTTGCTTCTTCAGCAATCAGATTTTCAATCTGCCTATTCAATTGCTCGGCCTGTTTCCTTTGCTTACTCAGTTCAGCTTTCAGTTGCTTTTCCTTACCTTTTAGTTGAGAGACAAGATTCTTTTGGTCTCCTCTTTCTTTTTCGAGAATTCTAGCTTCCTGAGCCTGTTTATTTTTGACAGCTTCCTTCTCACGGTAAACGGTTTCAAGAGCAAGCCGTTTTTCGCTCAGTTCAGTTTGTTTGCGGGATATTTCATTGGCTTGAACTCGTTGATAACCGGCATATTCATCCAAATAGCGCATACGGCTTGTCATTTGATTCAAATCCTTGGCAGAAAGGATGAACATCAGCTTGTCTTCCGACTTATTCCGTCTGGACATCAACCGGATAGACTTGGCATATTGCTCCTTCTTGACACTCAGATTCAAGCTTAATTCTGAATATTCCTCTTGGATTTCAGACATCTCTGTAGAAATCACACCCAACTCTTTGCTTAAATCATTCAAAAAAGATTCTCTTGCTTTAATTTGATCACCCAATACATTAAGCCTGTATATGGTATTTTTGGTGGTTGCCTTGTTCTTACTTAGCATTTGAGTAGTCCTTTCCACACGTTCAAGGGCTTCCTTGCGCTTTTTTTCCAAGTCAGATAAACGGCTGCTCTGGGCGTAGAAGCCAACGCTCAACAAACAAATCAAAAGTATGCTTAAACCTCTTTTCATAACATTGTTTGAAATCTTTTAACCAACTCTGCTGTTGTCTCTTTCTTATACTTTGAGGGTATTTCAAAACGGAAATCGGCAGGAGTCTCAAAATCAGGCTTCAGATAAGTAATCTGAAATTTGAATGCATTCTTAAGTCCGTCGGTAGAAAATAATATCCGATAAGGCATCTCACCTGCAGTTTCATCTTGAAAAAGACTATAAGTAATTTGTATTTTCTGTTGTTTTTCCGGATTCGAGGCCTTAAAATCACTGTACTGACCATCTTTATTTAAGCAAAAATCAAAGATATAATCTTCGTCAGGCCAGCGAAAATAATTACCATCTTTTTGTTTATGCCACTCAAATCTACTTAAATCCTTGGGTGTAGGGTTTGTTTCGCCAAGAACAAATATCCTGTTGAAGAGTATCGATTGTACCAATTCCAGGTTCAGATATCGGGAGCCCTTCAGAACGCTCAAATCCTCAACGGCATAAGTCTGATGCAAACGGCTCACAATAAAAAGACTGTCTTTCCGGATCAGGCATTTTACAACCTCAATACCGGCAAACGGCTGAACGGACAAGATCAGGCAGCTATCACGCCGCAACTTGATTGTACCTCTCATTCCTGCACTTACACCGGCTTTTGGCATAAATTTAAAATCCACCTTTGAACTCAGGTATTCAAAATTTCCGTGTTCGAAAATCAGCTGATCAAGACGTTTAACATCAGATTCGGAAGGTTTCTTCACGACATCTCTACTTGATCGGCAACCCATTACTCCTGAAAAAATAAGAACCAGGGATAAGATTTTGAAAATAGAGATCACTTTTCCGGAAAACAATACTATATGGGAATGAGGAAATAAGGTCTGAGGTTTGCGATTCATGAACATGATATTAAGGGTTTACATACTTCCCGGTTTCCACTTTTTGGAACAATATTTCAGAAGGATCCTGCAATTTAAGTGCTTTACCCCACTGAACCAGGGCGGCATCCTGTTCTCCGTTGAACCAAAGGATATCCCCGTAATGTTCCAAAATGACCGAACTTGGATCCAACTCGTTGGCCACTGCTCTTTCTATGTATATTTTTGCCAATCCGTATTTTCCCTCTTTAAAGAAAATCCAGGCAAAAGTATCCAGATAGGTAGGATTTTTGGGCTCAGCCTCAATGGTCTTTCTTGACATCCGCTCTGCCTTGGCCAAATCTCCGCCATCTTCGCAAAGATAATAGGCATAGTTATTTAATACCAGTATGTTCCCAGGAAATGCAGCCAACGCCTTGTCATAATACTCAAAAGCCAGCGTTTTCTTACTTAGAGCGTTATAAGAGTCACCAATCAATCCGTACAACCTGGACAGAAAAACAGCATCTTCCGGTTTCGCAACAGCAACCGCTTTTTGGAAAAAGTCAATAGCATTGAGATGATTGGTGCTGTCAGCTTCAGAAACAGGATCCGATATCCATGACAAACCCTGATAAAACCAGAATATGGGTTCTTTGGGAAAGTAGGTCAAAGCTTCTGTACATATTTGCCGCAACTGTTGCTGATTATCAGCCTCCGCATTTAGCTCCAAATACATTTTCCAAGACTGAAGCTGATTGGGATTCAAATCAAGAACAGTACGCAATTCATTCTTTGCTTCTTGCTTTTGTCCGCTTTTTAAAAGCCATTGCACATGCAAATCCCTGATTTTCGGATCATTCGGATGTTGTTCCAACAGTATCTCAAAATATTTTGGGATTTTCACACTATCTGCGGTTTGCATGGATGTCGCCAGAATAGGTGAAAAGATATTCAGTTTCATATCCACATCGGTACTTGGATTGGTCAAGGCGAGAATCAGCTGCCGCTGGGCAGCCAAGGTATCTCCGGTTTCATTGTAATAATCAGCAAAAGACAAAGCGACAGCAGGATTGTTTGAATCCATGGCTTTGGCTGCCATATATTGGACAAGTGCTTTATCCGGTTTTCCAAGATCCATCCAGGCATCCCCTAAAAGCAAAACATATTCCGTATCGTAAGGATAATCTGCACATAAGGTTACAATCTCACGAATCGCTTTCTTCGGATTGTTTAATGTTTTATAAAGCTTATACTTCTCGAAACTGACACTTTCATTTTTACCGATCAATCTTTCCACCTTTTCATAAGTACGAATGGCTGCTTTATAATTTTCTGTCTGCGCATAGAGGCCGGCGAGCTGATAAAGCAAATTTTCATCCTCCGGTTTCATCTTTACCAAATCTTCATAAATCGCAATGGCATCCGATTCCTTATCATGAGAAATGTACATACCTGCCAATCCCAACGCATACCACTCGTTTCCTTTATTCAGAGAAAATGCCTTTTCCATGGATACCAAGGCCTGTTCAGGTTGCTTCAGATTTATATAGAAAGCAGCAGTCTCATACCAGGCTTGAGCATTCAAAGAGTCAATGGCTATACAATAGCGGAACAAGTCGAATGCTGCAGCATATTTCTCCTGATGTTTGAGAGACAAAGCTTCATCAAAATAATAGTCAAATGCTCTTTGATCGTTTTCAGTAAGCGTTTGGGTTTTCGCTTTATTCGAATCAATGGTGACATCTGTTGCCTTTTTATGACGTGCTGACGCCGGAAGTGAAAAGAAGGCAAGAAGCAAAAGAAATATGGATAAGCGTATCCGCATAAATTTATTTTTTTCCCGTATGGCCAAAACCTCCGGCACCACGTTCTGTTTCATTCAACACTTCAACCTGATTCCATTCCGCTTGTTCATGAGCAGCTATCACCATTTGGCATATACGTTCGCCATCTTCGATCAGGAAATCCTCCTTCGAGAGATTGATCAGAATGACACATATCTCGCCTCTATAATCTGCATCAATGGTGCCCGGGGTATTCAGAACAGTAACTCCTTTCTTGATGGCCAAACCACTCCGGGGACGAATTTGAGCTTCATATCCGACAGGTAATTCAATAAACAAGCCGGTAGGAATCAATTTCCTTTCCAAAGGCTTTAGAATAATCGGCTCATCGATGTTTGCCCTTAAATCCAAACCTGCTGACAATGCAGTGGCATACTGAGGCAATTTGTGCTTGGAACGGTTAACAATGTTAATGATCATTTGAAGATATATTCTTTGATTTGTATAGGGGGCAAAAGTACTAAAAAACGTTGAAACCTATACGTGTACCGATTATTTAAGTGTTTTTATATTTTGTTTTGCCTACATTTGCAGCACAAATGATATTCACCATAGGAATCAACTCGCAGAATGATGGATCAGCAAATGCAATGGAATAAACTTTTATCATCAAAACGCTTTGGAAATGAAGCGTATGAGGATAAACGTGTCCATGACAGAAGCGAATTCCAAAGAGATTATGACAGGTTGATTTTCTCTTCCCCTTTCCGCCGCCTGCAAAACAAGACACAAGTTTTTCCGTTACCGGGCAGCGTCTTCGTACACAACCGGTTAACTCACAGTCTGGAAGTTTCTTCCGTGGGTCGCTCTCTCGGATTGGCTGTAACAAAGTTGTTGCGTGAAAAGCATCAGATTGTACATGAAGAGTTGCTCACCGAAATCGGGCCCATTGTTTCGGCTGCTTGTCTGGCACATGATTTGGGAAATCCGCCTTTCGGACATTCCGGAGAAAAAGCCATCGCATCTTATTTTTCTGAAGGGAACGGTCAGAAATGGAGCAAGGTCCTTTCAGAATCAGAATTCAACGATTTCAGTCATTTTGAAGGCAATGCAAATGCTTTCAGGCTGCTGACACATACTTTCAACGGAAGACGTCCGGGTGGTTTTGCCCTGACATACTCCACACTGGCTTCTATCGTCAAATATCCTTACGCTTCTACACTTACTTCAAACAAACATTCCAAATTCGGATTTTTCACGAGTGAGTCAGAAAGCTTCGAAAAAATTGCCGGGGAACTGGGTCTGATTCAGGTACCCGGCCAAGCCCTGTGTTTCAGACGTCATCCGCTTGTTTACTTAGTGGAAGCCGCTGATGACATTTGTTACCAGATCATGGATATGGAAGATGCCCATAAGCTGAAAATCATCAGTACAGAAGAAATAAAGACGCTTTTATTAAACTTTTTCTCCGGCCCCCGTCTGTCACACATTCATGAAACGATGCATCTCGTGGAAGATGTCAATGAACAGATTGCTTACCTGCGGTCTTGTGTGATCGGTCGCCTGGTTCAGGCCTGCTCTGAAACTTTTGTGGAAAACGAGTCAAAAATCCTGAACGGGACATTTGACGGGACACTCATTCAAAAAATGGACCGACAGGCCTGTTCTGCCTATGAAACCTGTGCAAAACTTTCTGTAAAAAAAATCTACCAGTCGTCTGATGTGCTCGATATTGAGCTGGCCGGATACAAAATCATCAAAACCTTGCTCGAAGAAGTACTCTCTGCAGTCAATTATCCGGAACATGCCTATTCCAGAGTACTTCTGGCACGCATTCCACAGCAATATGAAGTCAGTGCCGAAACGGTTTACGGACGCATTCAGGCCGTTCTCGATTATATTTCGGGCATGACAGACATTTATGCACTTGATCTATACCAAAAAATTAACGGAACAAGTCTTCCGGTTTTATAATAAATTTGTCATTGAATATTCAAGAAAAAAACGTTTATATGAAGAAAATTGGGATTTACTTACTCGCTATCTGCTCTATAGCCATTGCTTTCAGTTCTTGCTCTGAAAATTCGGATGATAAATGGAGAGATGATAATCTGGCATTTTATAATAGAATGACGAAGTTACCGAACGTTCATGCAATCGGAGACTCCATCAACGGTTTTCCAGGCGTTTGCTATCAGATCATCAAAGAAGGTTCCGGAAAGACACCAATCATTGGGAATGTTGTGAACGTTTCCTATGAAGCCTGGCTATACAACGACACCATTTCATACGATGCTATTCCCGAACTAAAAACCAAGACTGCTTTTAACAGCAGCAGTAATTACGAGTTCACAGTCGGAAGCGAGGTGATTGATGGTTGGAGCTTAGCCACACAGTATATGCATGTCGGAGACAAATGGAGAGTCTTCATCCGATACGACATGGGATATGGAAACTACGACAATTCCAACGTACCGGCCTATTCCACTTTGATATTCGATATCGAATTGAAGGAAATCGTTTCAGACAATTAAATAAAAAAACGCTTTTTATCATTCAACAAAACAGGCGGATCTTTTCGGATTCGCCTGTTTGTGTATGTTTGGAAACCAGCTTTTATTTCACCAGTTTCTTGAACAATTCTTTCATGCTTACTCCGGCCGAAATAATAGCTTTCAATTCGGAGATGGCTGCACGTTCCTGTTCCATGCTGTCACGGTGACGGATGGTTACTGTTCTGTCTTCCAAAGACTGATGGTCAACAGTTACACAGAAAGGTGTACCGATGGCATCCTGACGACGGTAACGTTTTCCAATGGAATCCTTTTCATCATACTGGCATTTGAAATCAAACTTGAGATCATCCATAATCTCTTTTGCCAATTCAGGAAGACCGTCTTTCTTAATCAAAGGCAGTATCGCCAACTTGATCGGAGCTAAGGCAGGCGGTAATTGCAAAACAACACGGGTTTCACCATTTTCCAATTTTTCTTCTACATAAGAACCCGCCATGATACTCAGAAACATGCGGTCAACACCGATAGAAGTCTCGATGACATAGGGTGTATAGCTTTCGCCCAAATCGGGATCAAAATATTTGATATTCTTGCCGGAGAATTTCTCATGTTGGGACAAATCAAAATTCGTACGGGAATGGATACCTTCCACTTCCTTGAAACCAAAAGGCATTTCAAATTCGATATCCGTTGCAGCATTGGCATAATGGGCCAATTTATCATGGTCATGGAAACGGTATTTCTGGTCACCCAATCCGAGAGCTTTGTGCCATTTCAGACGGGTTTCCTTCCATTTGGCAAACCAATCAAGTTCTGTTCCGGGCTTCACGAAAAATTGCATTTCCATCTGTTCAAATTCACGCATACGGAAAATAAACTGACGGGCAACTATCTCATTTCTGAAAGCCTTACCGATCTGGGCTATACCAAACGGAATCTTCATACGACCCGTCTTTTGAACGTTCAGGTAGTTTACAAAAATACCCTGAGCCGTTTCCGGACGTAAGTAAACTTTCAGAGTTCCATCAGAAGTTGAACCCATTTCTGTAGAGAACATCAGGTTGAACTGACGCACTTCCGTCCAGTTTTTGGTTCCGGAAACGGGACAAACAATTTCTTCATCAATGATGATTTGTCTCAATTCTTCGAAATCACCGGCATTCAAAGCTTTTGAATATCGGGTATGCAAGGCCTCTCTCTTTTCCTGATGTTCGATGACACGGGCATTTGTAGAACGGAATTGAGCTTCATCGAAACTATCGCCAAAACGCTTGGCGGCTTTGGCCACTTCTTTATCTATTTTGTCATCGTATTTTGCCAATTGGTCTTCAATGAGGACATCTGCCCGATAACGTTTTTTGGAATCCTTATTATCAATCAAAGGGTCATTGAATGCATCCACATGACCGGACGCTTTCCAAATGGTCGGATGCATAAAAATGGAAGAATCGATGCCGACGATATTGTCATTAAGCAATACCATGGAATCCCACCAATATTTCTTGATGTTATTTTTCAGTTCCACACCCATCTGGCCATAGTCATATACTGCTGCCAGTCCATCATAAATCTCACTTGAAGGAAACACAAAACCGTATTCCTTACAATGAGACACCAACTTCTTAAATACGTCTTCTTGTTGAGCCATTATAATTCAGATTATTTTTTCTGCGGCTGCAAAGTAAGTGATTTTTTTGAATTATATTTGCACTTGACGCCCGCAAAAGCGTAAAAAATACATATTTAGCAGCAATTTTCCATGAAAATTAACGACAAGGACAACAAACCTATTCCAGATGGCGAAGTGCCGGAAGAAACGGAAGAAGTCTATACCAGCCAAACAGAAACACTCAACGAATCAGAAGAATCTGAAACAGACACCATTGATGGTGGACATTCAGAATATCAGGTTCCCGATTATAAAGACGTCAGCGTCAAGCATCAACTTTCAGGAATGTACCAGAATTGGTTTCTGGATTATGCTTCTTACGTTATTCTGGAGCGTGCCGTACCTCATATCGAAGATGGGCTGAAACCTGTCCAGCGTCGTATTCTTCACGCCATGAAGAGAATTGACGACGGCAGGTACAACAAAGTGGCCAACATCATCGGACAAACCATGCAGTTTCACCCTCACGGTGATGCTTCCATCGGCGACGCTTTGGTACAATTGGGTCAAAAAGACATACTGATAGATTGCCAGGGAAACTGGGGAAATATCCTGACCGGTGACGGAGCTGCTGCTCCCCGTTACATCGAGGCAAGGCTTTCCAAATTCGCCATAGACGTCGTATTCAATTCCAAGACCACCAAATGGAAACCATCCTATGACGGCAGGAACAAGGAACCAATTTGTTTGCCGGTCAAGTTTCCACTTTTGCTGGCACAAGGTGTGGAAGGTATTGCTGTCGGTCTGTCCTGCAAAATCTTGCCGCATAACTTCAACGAGCTCATCAATGCCTCGATTGCCTATCTGCAAGGCGAGGATTTTGAAATATTCCCGGATTTCCAGACCGGCGGTTACATCGACGTTTCCCGATACAACGACGGTGAACGCGGTGGTGTTGTCAAAATCAGAGCAAAAATAAGCAAGCTGGATTCCAAAACTTTGGTCATCTCTGAGATTCCCTACGGCAGAACCACATCTTCTGTTATCGAATCCATCCTGAAAGCCAATGACAAAGGCAAGATCAAAATCCGTAAAGTGGATGACAACACTGCCCAGAATGTGGAAATTCTGGTCCACCTTGCACCCGGAGTTTCTTCCGACAAGACCATTGACGCACTTTACGCGTTCAGCGACTGTGAAATCAGCATTTCACCCAATTGCTGCGTCATCCGTGACGAAAGGCCGAATTTTCTGAATGTTTCCGAGGTACTGAAAACTTCAGCCGAAACCACAATGCACCTTTTACGCCTCGAACTGGAGATTCACAAGTCCGAACTGCAGGAAAGCCTCTTGTTTGCTTCCCTTGAGAAAATTTTCATCGAAGAACGCATCTACAAGGATAAAGGATTCGAAGACAGTAAGGACATGGAGCAGGCTATCCGTCATGTTGACAAACGGTTGGAACCTTTCAAACCCAATTTCATCAGAGAAATTACGAGCGAGGATATTTTGAAGCTCCTTGAGATCAAGATGAACCGAATCCTGAAATTCAACTCCGTCAAGGCTGATGAACTGATAGCAAGCATGAAGACCCAGGTTGAAGAAATTGACCACAACCTGACACATATTGTCAATTATACCATCGAATGGTTTGAAGGCCTCAAGAAAAAATACGGCAAAAACTTTCCGCGCCGTACCGAAATCAGAAGCTTTGACACCATTGAAGCTGCAAAAGTGGTTGAAGCCAACGAAAAACTGTACATCAACCGCGAAGAAGGCTTTATCGGTACCGGTCTGAAAAAGGACGAATACATTTGTCCCTGCTCCAATATTGATGACATCATTCTTTTCTACAAGGACGGAAAACTCAAGGTGGTCAAAGTCTCCGAAAAGATGTTTGTCGGCAAAAACCTTTTGTACGTCAATGTTTTCAAGAAAAACGACTCCCGCACGATTTACAACATGGTTTACCGCAATGGCAAAGACGGAGCATCATACATCAAAAGATTCGCAGTAAGCGGTGTCACAAGAGATAAGGAATACGACCTCGCACAAGGTGTAACCGGTTCACGCGTATTGTACTTCAGTGCAAATCCCAACGGAGAAGCCGAAGTGATCAAGGTCTTGCTTAAGCCCGGTCCAAGAATCAAGAAGCTGCAATTCGACAAGGACTTCAGTGAAATTGCCATCAAAGGCCGTCAATCCATGGGTAATATCCTGTCAAAAAACGATATTCACAGGATCACACTCAAACAAAAAGGAGGTTCCACACTGGGTGGATTGAAGGTTTGGTTTGACAGGGATGTCTTCCGCCTGAATACCGATGAAAGAGGAGAATATCTCGGAGAGTTCCAGAATGACGACAACATACTGGTCATCCGAAACAATGGAAGCTTCTATACAACAAACTTTGAACTGAGCAACCATTACAACGATGACGTCATGATTGTGGAAAAATATGATCCGGAAAAAATCTGGACAGCAGCTCTGTACGATGCTGATCAACAAAACTACCCATACCTGAAACGATTTGCTTTGGAGCCCAGCCCGAAATCTCAGTCGTTTATTGGCGAAAACCCCGAAACAAAGATCATTCTCCTGACAGATGTATATTATCCGCGTTTTGAAGTTATCTTTGGCGGAAACGATAGCTACCGTGAAAAGTTTACGATTGACGGTGACGAATTCATCAGCATCAAGAGTTTTAAAGCAAAGGGGAAGCGCATCACCACTTTTGAAGTCAGCGAGATTAGAGAACTGGAACCGGTCCGCTTTCCGGAGAAAATAGAAAAAGAGGATATTCCCAGTCCTGTAGAAATCGAAGAAGATTATGATGACGTCAAAAGTAATACAGACATAGCTGACGAGATTGTGGGACAAATGAAGTTATTCGAATGATTAGAAAAATAAATTAAGTATGCTTTTTTCAGAAAATCCAGAGATCAAATCAAGTCATATAATCCTGTTTGTATTTTGGATTTATCTGCTTCAACCCTTAAACGCGCAAACCGGAAATCAAAAAAGTGTTTATTGGCAATTGGGTGTCGGCAACACCTATTTATACGACAACTATTTATCTCCGCTGCCCCATGACGGAATTTCCGCCCTCTTTTCAAGTGGGAGTATGAAACCCTTGAAATGGGGCCTTCCGGACAGCTCTGGAACCTCTTTCGACGAGGTAAAATGGTTCAGCCAATGCAACTATTCCATCAATCCTGTTTATGGTCAGTCTTCGGCCGGATCCACGCTGCTATATGGAAATATAGACTTACGCAAAAGCATTTTAAGACAAATTGTCTCCGATCCGAAGTATCATATCTCCACCGGAGCCTTTGCTGCACTAAGCGGAGGAGGAAGATACAGCATCCATAACGGTAATAACCCTGGTTCTGTAGATGCCATGTTTGATTTGGGTATAACCGTTTTCTCAGACTATAAATTCATCCTTTGGAAAAGATCAATGATCGTAAGTTATCAGGGCAGTATGGCTATGGCTGGTTTAGCCTTTTCTCCGGAATATGCCGAATCTTATTACGAGATTTTCTATCTAAACAATCACAAAAACATCATTAAATTTACGAACCCTATCAACAAACAACACTGGAGACAGCAACTCAGCCTGAACATTCCCATTTCAGGCCGTAAAAGCAGTTTTCGCGTAAGCTACTGGAACGAGGGGCGCATCAGTATGTTCAACAATATTCGCACCAGGGTGCTTTCGAATCATTTTTCTGTAGGCTACATCAGTTATTTCAGTATTTTGTAAAAAAGAGCCGCCATGAAACGAACAGCATTGTTATTAATCCTGATATTCAGCCTCAGCGCCTGCCATGAAGAGGTCAATGAAAGTACCGATTCCAAAAATATTTTTGAAACCCTATGGTCTATCCTTGATGAAAAATATTGTTTCTTTGATGCCAAAGGTGTAGACTGGGATCAAGTGCATGATAAATATGCGCTTCGGGTGGATACCTGTAAAAATTCAGACTCACTTCTGAAAGTGCTGGGAGAAATGATCTGCACCTTGCAAGACGGGCATGTCAATCTTTATACAGCACATGATCTGATACGTTACTGGAAATGGTTTGAGGATTACGAGCCCAACTTTGATGAATCTTTACAACGCAATCTTCTGGGTACTGATTATCAGATATCTTCTGGGCTGAAATACAAGATAATAGGTGGTAATATAGGTTATATCACTTACAGTAGCTTCTCTTCTGCCATCAGCAATGCCGGCCTGGATTATATATTTAACTATTTTGAGAACTGCCGTGGCATCATCATTGATGTTCGCGACAATTCAGGAGGTAATCTGAGCAATGTCAATAAACTGGCCTGTCGTTTCACGGAAAAAAAGTTCATTTGCGGATATATACGTCATAAAACCGGACCAGGACACAATGATTTTTCCGAACCTTACCCCATTTATCTGGAACCATATCAAGGAAAAAGATACACCAAAAAGGTGGTCATTCTTACCAACAGGATGTGTTACAGTGCTACAAATACTTTTGTCACGGTCATGCGTCAACTACCCAATGTCATCATCATGGGTGACCGTACAGGTGGTGGCGGAGGATTTCCCATCAGTTCCATGCTTCCGAACGGTTGGAGTGTACGCTTTTCCTCTTGTCCGACCTATGATGAAAATTACAAACTCACCGAAGAAGGCATTGAACCGGATAGCACGGTTTATCTGACTGATCACGATATACAAAGGGGAGTTGATGTCATTATTGAAACAGCTTATTCTCTACTGCAGAAAAATTGACTATCCATCTTTTCCAAAAAAAAAGGATGACCATAGAACACCTTTATTCAAATCTGATTTTATTATTTGCAAATTTTTCCTACTTTTGCAGCTCATATATTCAGCATATCGCGCTCGTGGTGTAATTGGTAGCCACGCCAGACTTAGGATCTGGTGCTGAAAGGCGTGGGGGTTCGAGTCCCTTCGGGCGCACATTCGATATTTAAAAAGTCCTTTTCCGGACTTTTTATCATCAAAATCTTCACACCATGAAAATTGGGAACGTTTCAACACAATCGATGGTCAGGTAGAACAAAACACCCGTTTATTCAGTGAAGGAACCAATAAAGCCACATTGAGCACACACAATTTCGAAAATTCTTTCTATGTCGCCTTTTATTTTTGATTGAATCGGTTTATTGGTCTTCTTTCGGCGTCGAAACATGATAAACCTTCCTATTATTGAGAGCCCTGTTGATTCCTTTTGTAACAATCGATTCCATGGTGGTATAGCAATTGTACACAGGATGGCAGCCATCTTTGCTCAACTCCGGTGACAAACCTCCTTCATCATTCACAAGCGGTGTATAATAATCAACAAAGGTCATCTTGTTTTTGCATGCGTAATCCTTAATCATCGCATTCAAGTGTTTGACATCCTCAGCAGGTTGAAGGTCCGGTCTCCACGTGAAATGATTGCAGGGCAATATGGAACACAGTATCACCTTGATTTTATGGTATCTTGCCAATTCGCTCATGGAAATGATATTGGACAATACATTTTCAAGCTTGATAGGCCCGTTGTTTTGTGCAATATCGTTTATTCCTGCCAATATAACCACCGCCTTCGGATTCAGTTCGATGACATCTTTCCTGAAACGGACGAGCATCTGAGCTGTTGTCTGACCACTGATGCCACGACCGGCAAAATTGTTGTTCTTAAAAAAAGTCTCATCAAAGTTATACCAGAAGTCTGTGATAGAGTTCCCCATAAAAACCACGTCAGGGGATGTCGTCATCTCTGCATTTTGTTTTTCATAGCGGCCAAATTGAGCCCAGTCCTTGTCTTGTGCGAATGTATTGGTTGCTGCAAGAGCCATAGCAACCATTAAGATTGGTTTTTTCATCGGAATATGATTAAGTTTTGATTCAATTGCAAAAAAGCGAATCTTTTCAGATTCGCTTTCAAAGTTTTGAGCGGAAAACGGGACTCGAACCCGCGACCCTCAGCTTGGGAAGCTGATGCTCTACCAACTGAGCTATTTCCGCATTCCTTTGGTGCTGCAAAAGTACAAAATCTTTGTAATAATCATAGAAGAGGTTAGAAAATCTGTCCGAATATTTTCATGGAAGCTCTTTTAAAAATCCACAGAAACTATATTTATATCAAAATCATGATCAGGTTCTATATGCTTTTTTGCCGGATACCTGTTTAAATTTAACAGGAAAATTTGTAACTTCGCAAAATTTTTTAAAAGAAGGAGGATTTATGGCACAATACTTAAATGACATTTCGAGAACGTTTAGCGAGTACCTGTTGATACCGGGTTTAACTACAAAAAATTGCGTTCCTGATTTGGTATCACTGAAAACCCCGTTGGTAAAATTCAAAAAGGGTCAGGAATCGGATATCACATTAAATGTTCCTTTTGTATCTGCAATCATGCAGTCAGTTTCCGATCACAACATGGCCATCGCCCTCGCTAAAAACGGAGGAATCTCTTTTATTTATGGTTCACAAGCGATAGAGGAACAGGCTGAAATGGTCAGGAAAGTCAAAAAATACAAATCCGGATTTGTGGTCAGTGATGCCAACCTGACCCCTGATAATCTACTTCAAGACATGATTACCATCAAAGAAAAAACCGGGCATTCCACCTTTGGTGTTACCGAAGACGGTAGTCCTGACGGAAAATTGATGGGCATCATTACCGGACGTGATTACAGACCCGGAAAAGATAGCTTAGACATGAAAGTCAAAGAGGTGATGACGCCGTTTGACAAACTAATCACCGGTGAATTTGGAATCTCACTGAGTGAAGCCAATGACATTATTTGGGATCATAAATTGAATTGCCTCCCGATCATCGACAAAAATCAAAATCTGAAATATTTGGTTTTCCGCAAGGATTATGACGACCACAAAGAAAATCCGAATGAACTTTCGGACGAGCACAAAAAACTGCTTGTGGGTGCCGGAATCAACACCCGTGATTTCAAGGAACGTGTTCCAAAATTGCTTGAAGCAGGTGCCGACGTCTTGTGCCTCGATTCCTCAGACGGATATTCCGTTTGGCAAAAAGAGACGTTGGAATATATTAAAAAAGCCTACCATGGAAAAGTAAAAGTCGGTGCCGGAAACGTTGTCGACAGGGATGGTTTTTTATACCTGGCAGAAGCTGGAGCTGATTTCATCAAGGTCGGCATCGGCGGTGGTTCCATTTGCATCACCCGTGAACAAAAAGGTATAGGAAGAGGCCAAGCCACCTCCCTGATTGAAGTGGCTGAAGCTCGTGACGAATATTACGAAAGAACCGGAGATTATATTCCAATCTGCTCTGATGGTGGTATCGTGCAGGATTACCACATGGTGCTCGCGTTATCCATGGGCGCAGACTTTCTGATGATGGGACGCTATTTTGCCCGCTTTGACGAAAGTCCGACGCGCAAGCTCCTGGTAGGTGGTAACTATGTGAAGGAATACTGGGGTGAAGGCTCCAACCGTGCACGCAACTGGCAACGTTATGACATGGGTGGCTCCGACGGCTTGAAATTTGAAGAAGGCGTTGACAGTTTTGTTCCTTATGCCGGGAAACTGAAGGATAATATGGACATGACACTGGGTAAAGTAAAATCAACCATGTGCAGCTGCGGCGTCACCAATCTGTCCGAACTCAAAACCAAAACAAAAGTGACACTTGTTTCTTCAACCAGCATCATTGAAGGCGGAGCCCATGATGTCATTCTGAAAGATCAAAGAAATTCCTGATAATATCGGAATGCCCGCTCAAAAAAAAGTATCTCAAAAAAAGCGGACATTCATCTTCAATAACATTGACCAACTGATTGATCCCTCAAAAAGGGTATCTCAAAAAAGAAGCGAACCCCAAAAGACTTTTGAGGTTCGCTTCTTTTATGATATCTATCCTAAATTTTAATTGTTTTCAGGACGCAATTTACGAACCACGGCACCGGTTCTCCACATTTCACTTTCACGCAAAGCTTTCAGTTCTTCGTTCAGCTTTTCGCGATAGTCAACTTTAGAGTTGGAATTGATGGAACGCTGAGCTTCATTGCCGCAAGCAACTTCTGCATATAGTTTTTGAAAAACCGGCTTGGTCGCATCATGGAACGGGCCCATCCAGTCCAAAGCACCGCGTTGGGCAGTGGTGGAACAATTTGCGTACATCCAGTCCATACCGTTCTTTGCAAACAAAGGCATCAAAGACTGAGTCAGTTCTTCAACGGTTTCATTGAATGCCTCAGAAGGTGTATGACCGTTTTCACGGAGTGTTTCGTATTGGGCAAGCAACAAACCTTGGATCGCACCCATCAAGGTACCACGTTCACCGGTCAGGTCGGAATAAACTTCGCGTTTGAAAGTTGTTTCAAACAGATAACCGGAACCAACACCGATACCAAGAGCAAGTACACGTTCTTTAGCACGACCGGTAGCATCCTGGAAAATAGCAAAGGAAGAGTTCAACCCGCGGCCTTCCAGAAACATGGTGCGTAATGACGTACCGGAACCCTTAGGCGCAACCATGATCACATCAATGTTTGCCGGTGGTACAATGTTTGTACGTTCTTTGTATGTAATGGCAAAACCATGAGAAAAATACAAAGCTTTTCCAGCTGTCAGGTATGGTTTGATGCGTGGCCAAACTTCAATCTGGGCAGCATCAGACAATAGGTATTGAATCACAGTTGCACGTTTGCAAGCTTCTTCAATTTCAAATAAAGTTTCTCCCGGAACCCAGCCGTCTGCGACTGCCTTGTCCCATGTCTTTCCACCCTTGCGTTGGCCTACAATTACATTGAAACCGTTATCGCGAAGATTCAGGGATTGTCCCGGACCTTGAACGCCATAACCAATCACTGCGATTGTTTCATCTTTCATCACTTCACGTGCTTTTTCCAAGGGAAATTCTTCGCGGGTCTCCACATTTTCTTCAACACCGCCAAAATTAATAACTGCCATTTTCTTTAGAATTAAAATATAAAATTGTAATAATTTTCAACTTCTTTCGGGTACAAAAGTACGACTTTATTTAATAAATGCCCAATTATATATCATTTTCGAATAAAATCTGTGCTTTGCAAATCATATCCTCGCCTCTGCGAAGATCAAAAAGACACTTTCCGGTTTGTGAAAAATCCTGATAAATTTCAACAATTTCTCCAAAAAGAACTTCATTGATATAGTTTATATCGACTCGTTTAACCTTCTGATGGGAAAAAGCTTCCAATGGAAACAGATCGACCATCCACTCTAAATATTTCATGCTGTTTGCATGACGGTTAAAATCAATGTCACTGTATTTTACCCTGTGTCTCGACACCGAATGCCCATCTACACCTGCAACCTTCACCGGACTTTCTATCAGGGACGATATTCCGGTGGCAAAAGCCGCATATTCCTGTTTCGATTTGAGATCGATGGCCTTTCGGGTAGTCATGTCCAACATGCACCAAATACTTGAAGCAGCACCAATAACCTCACCGGCAGCATCCAGCATCCTGAAATTACGGGTGGTGGAAATACGGGTATAATTCTCAATCCAGGTCTCAACCTGAAATAATTCTTCCGATGAAGGATACCGGTACATCTCTATGGCAAGCCGCGACAAAACCCAAGCCAGATTCTGCTCATGAAGAACGTTGGTTCCGAACCCATTTTTTTCGGCATGTTCGCCGGCGGCATGCAACAAATAACCTCCCATTTGCGTAAAACGGATGGTTTCATTGAAATCCACATCCATCGGCTGAACCTTATAATCGTACCTGGCTATTTTTTGCATTGATGCTCCGGATTACGGGCTTCCATTTCTGCCAGAAAGTCGCTCAGCCTTTCTACCGTTGATTTCGTGATGGCAATCCTGCCGGAACGGACAAATTGCAATACATGGAATTCCTTCAATCGTTCAAACAATTCCTGAGTATCTTCGGTATGACCGGACAATTCCAAAACACCGTAAGAACGGTTTACTTCCAGAATACGTGCATTGTATTTCCGGACAATGCTTTCGATCTCCGGATTATCCAGCATCGCTTCCGCACCAATCTTATATAAAGCCACCTCCTGATAGATGACATCATCATCCGTATGATAGAAAGCTTTCAATACATCAATCCGTTTTTCAATCTGTTTCACCACCTTTTTGACCATTTCCAAATCCGTTTCAGCGGTAATGGTAAACTTGTGAATTCCGGGAATGGAGGATTTTGATACAGTCAAAGATTCTATATTGATCTGACGACGCGTAAAAATGATGGTGATTTGGTTCAAAAGGCCAACAAAATTTTCTGTATAAACCGTGATGGTATAGAGTGTCTTTTCCATGTGCTTAATCTCCTAAAATAATTTGGTCTACGCTGGTTCCGGCCGGAATCATGGGATAAACCATGCCGTTTTCTTCCACTTCCACTTCAAGCAGGTAAGCCTTATTGTCTTTCAGCATTTCCTCGATGGCATCATCCAAATCCTCACGTTTGGTTACCTTTTTTCCTGCGATGCCGTAAGCTTCCGCAATTTTTGGAAAATCAGGATTATTCATGGGTGTTGAAGAGTATCTTTCTCTATAAAACAGTTCCTGCCACTGACGGACCATACCCAAAAAGTTGTTGTTCAAGATAATGATCTTGACCGGAATTTTATATTGCATGATGGTTCCCAATTCCTGAAGCGTCATTTGAATACCTCCATCACCTGTAAAAAAACAGACTCTGCGTTCCGGAGCTCCCAAGGCTGCACCAATGGATGCGGGAAGTCCAAAGCCCATTGTTCCAAGTCCTCCGGAAGTAATCATGCTACGACTCCTGGAGAATTTGAAATACCTGGCTGCAATCATTTGGTTCTGGCCGACATCAGTCACCAAAATAGCCTCATGGTTGGTTGCTTCAGATACCCTGTTAACAACTTCTCCCATGGTTATCGGACCTGCTATAGGCATGATTTCAGGGATGATGACCCGTTCCATTTCCTCTTTTTCACAGGCCTCAAAACTCTGGATCCATGCTGTATGTCGGGCAGGTTGCAATAATTCGGTCACAGCCGGAAGCGTTTCCTTGGCATTACCCAATACAGCAACAGAAGTCTTGACATTCTTGTCTATTTCAGAAGTATCTATGTCGAAATGAATGACTTTAGCTTGCTTGGCATATTTTTTCAAATCGCCGGTGACCCTGTCATCAAAACGCATTCCAATGGCAATCAGTACATCACATTCTGCCGTTTTTTTATTGGGGCCGAGATTTCCATGCATTCCAAGCAGACCTTTATATAAGCTAAAATCGCTGGATAATGCAGAAAGTCCCAACAAAGTACTTCCTGCAGGAATGTCGGCCTTCGTCAGAAAAGCCTTGAGTTCTTCTTCGGCATGGCCTAATAGGACGCCCTGTCCCACCAGTGCCATCGGACGTTTGGCTTTATTGATCATCTCTGCAGCCTGAGCAATATTTTCAGGTTGGAGTTCAGGATATGGCTGATAACTGCGGATGAAAATACATTTCTTGTAAGAGAACTCCACCATTTCGCTTTGAGCATCTTTTGTAAGATCCAAAACGACAGGGCCGGGTCTGCCTTCACGGGCAATATAGAAAGCGCGGGCAACAGCCCAGGGAATTTCCGAGGCTTTGCGTATCTGGTAACTCCATTTGGTGATAGGCTGGGTGACACCTATCACATCCGTTTCCTGAAAAGCATCAGAGCCAAGCAAAGAAGCTCCAACCTGTCCGGTGATGACGACAAGCGGCGTACTGTCCAGCATGGCATCAGCCAATCCGGTGATGACATTGGTTGCACCGGGTCCTGAAGTCACAATAACAACTCCGGTATCTCCGGAAACCCTTGCATAACCTTGTGCTGCATGTATGGCACCCTGTTCATGACGGGTAAGTATATACTGAAAAGAATCCCTGTAAGAATACAATGCGTCAAAAACAGTGATGATCTGGCCACCCGGATAACCGAATATGGTGTTCACATTCTCTTCAATCAGAGAACACATAAGCGCCTCGGCACCCTTCATTATTTTCTTTTCCATGATTTATTTAGTCAATTATTCGAACTGCGCCCTTATCTGCGGAACTGACCATAGAAGCATAAGCTCTTAAAGATTTAGGCACGAAACGATCACGTTTGGGGGCTGTAAATGCTTTAGAACCTCTTGCCACCTCTTGTTTACGGCGTTTATCCAATTCCTCATCACTCAACAAGACATTGATGCTGCGTTCGGGAATATTGATATCAATGACATCGCCGTTTCTCAATAAGCCAATAGCACCGCCACTGGCTGCTTCGGGAGAAACATGCCCGATGGAAAGGCCTGATGTGCCACCGGAAAAACGACCGTCTGTAATCAATGCACAAACTTTTCCTAAATGTTTTGACTTGAGGTAAGAAGTCGGGTAAAGCATTTCCTGCATACCCGGACCGCCTTTCGGACCTTCATGTGTGATTACGACTACATCTCCGGCTACAACCTCTCCTTTTAAGATTCCTTCACTGGCGGCTTCCTGAGAGTCATACACTTTTGCGGTTCCCTTAAAATGCCAGAGACTTTCGTCAACACCTGCGGTCTTAACCACACAGCCATCTACGGCGATATTTCCTTTTAAGATTCCCATCCCTCCATCCTTGGTATAGGCGTGTTCAAAGTCACGGATACAACCTTCTGCACGATCTGTGTCCAATTCTTTGTAATTGGTTTTCTGCGAACCCATCACCAAATTAAATTTGCCTGCGGGGGCAGATTTATAAATTGATTGTGCCTTTTCACTTACCTGGGATTTGGTACAATCATACTGACCGATAGCCTCGGCCAAGGTCATTCCGTCCACACGCACAACGCTTGTGTCCACCAATTGATGTTTTGCAAGTTCACCCATGATATTCAAAATGCCACCGGCGCGGTTTACATCCTGTAAATGATATTTTTGGGTATTTGGAGCCACCTTACACAAGCAAGGAGTCTTGCGGGAAAGCGCATCAATGTCATCCATGGTAAAATCAACTTCTGCTTCGCTTGCAACGGCAAGTAAATGAAGTACCGTATTGGTTGAACCACCCATCGCAATATCGAGCGTCATGGCGTTCAGGAATGCAGATCTGGTTGCAATGCTTCTGGGAAGAACACTTTCATCCCCTTCTTCGTAATATTTTCTGGCATTCTCCACAATCAGTTTAGCCGCATCCTTAAACAAACGGATCCTGTTTTCGTGCGTAGCCACGATCGTTCCATTTCCAGGCAAAGCCATACCGATAGCCTCATTCAGACAATTCATGGAATTTGCCGTAAACATTCCGGAGCAACATCCACAGGTAGGACAAGCCGATTTTTCAACACGGGCTACCTGGGCATCACTGACACTTTCATCAGCAGACTGCACCATGGCATCAATCAAATCCAGATGAACGCCATCCAGTTCTCCGGCTTCCATCGGACCTCCGGAGACAAAAACGGTCGGGATATTCATGCGCATGGATGCCATGAGCATTCCTGGCGTAATTTTGTCACAATTTGAAATACACACCATAGCGTCAGCCTTATGCGCATTGACCATGTATTCGACACTGTCTGCAATGATATCCCTGCTTGGGAGAGAATATAACATACCGTCATGCCCCATGGCTATTCCATCATCGATGGCGATGGTATTGAATTCGGCTGCAAAACAGCCCATCTTTTCGATTTCGGCTTTCACCAACTGTCCAATCTCATGCAAATGCACATGTCCGGGGACAAACTGTGTAAAAGAATTCACTATGGCAATGATGGGTTTTCCAATTTGTTCAGGTTTCATTCCGTTGGCAACCCATAAAGCCCTTGCTCCGGCCATGCGACGGCCTACAGTATTTGTGGAACTTCTTAGTGGTTGTTTCATCATTTTTATATTTTCGGACAAAGATATACTATTTTATTGGGTATTTTTAATTCATATTCGTTTTTAATAAGCCGTTTTCCGTACAATATGTAATTTTTTGAGGCCATTTTACTGCCATTTTACAATAGTATTTAAAAATGCTGTTCAGTTTATCGAAAAAAAATGAAAACTTATAGCAAAAACTACTAAATTTGCAGGAAAATTAACATATACTTATGAACTAAAAAACTCTCCTAATTATGAAGCAATATTCTTTTGACAAAAATATTGACAGAAACCATAGCAACTGCCTCAAATATGACTCAGCCAAAGAAGAATTCGGCACCACCGATATCATGCCTATGTGGATAGCCGATATGGATTTTGCTACACCGGATTTTATTCTTGAAGCCATCCGAAAACGCACAGAACATGAAGTACTTGGATATTCACTTATTCCTGAAGGCTGGAGCAAAGCCATTCATTCATGGTTGCAAAAAAGATACCAGTGGAACGTCTCTCCAAAGGAAATGGGATTTGTGCCCGGTATCGTTGCAGGTATTGCCTTTCTCATTCAATGTTTTACAAAACCTGGTGAAAAGGTTCTAATCCAATCACCGGTTTATCCTCCATTTCATAATGTTCCAACCAAAAATGGCAGAAAGCTCGTTATCAATCCCCTATTATATAAAAATGGACAATGGGAAATAGACTTCGAAGACTTTGAAGTCAAAGCAGCATCAGGTTGCAAAATGTTCATTCTTTGCAGTCCGCATAACCCTGGAGGGCGGATATGGACAAAAGAAGAACTTTTGAAGATGATTTCCATTTGCGAAAAGTATGGAATCATTATCGTTTCCGACGAAATCCATGCCGACCTTGCCCTGCCCGGTCATACTCATGCCACGCTGGGATCTCTATCTTCTAAAAAACAGGAAAAGATCATTACCCTGATGGCTCCCAGCAAGACATTTAACATGCCTGGTCTGAGCAGTTCTTTCTATGTGATTCAAAATCAAGAATTGCTGACAAAATTCCAGCGATTCATGGACAATGCAGAACTATCCCATGGCAACATCTTTGCATTTACTGCTGCACAAGCCGCTTATGAAAACGGAGAAGACTGGCTCAGACAATCGATGGAATACATTCAGGGAAATATCGACTTTGTAGACCAATTTCTCAAAAAAAATATACCTCAGATAAAAGAATGTGTTCCACAGGCCTCTTTTTTGGTATGGCTTGATTGCCGGGATCTGAAAATGTCACCCAAAGACCTTCAGAATTTCTTTATTACCAAGGCCAAACTCGGATTAAATGCAGGAAACAGTTTCGGAAAAGGAGGAGAAGGGTTTATGAGAATGAATGTAGGCTGTACCAGAGACTCTCTACAAAAAGCTATGAACCAACTCAAAACTGCTGTTGATGAATTATTCTCCTGAGAATTTTTCTTACCTTTGCAGCTTGATCGGATGGAGTTGAACAATACAACCCTCTTTCATACCCCAAACAAACGCATTAATAATTTATACCCTTAAAAAATGAAGGTTTCAACAAACAAGTTTGTCTCAGCGTCTTATGACTTATATGTAGGTGGTGAAGATGGCAATGAGCCAGAATTAATGGAAAAAGCAACAGCAGAAAAGCCTCTATCATTTATCTTCGGAACAGGAATGATGCTTGAAGCATTCGAAAATAACCTGGCTGGTCTTTCGGAAGGTGCTTCTTTTGATTTCACACTTGCTTCAGAAGACGCATACGGAGAATATTCGGATGAACAAGTTGTAGACATTCCACGTTCAGTATTTGAAGTTGACGGAAAAATCGACGAAGATGTCATTTTCGAGAACAATATCGTTCCGATGATGGACCAGAACGGCAATCGCCTTGACGGTGCCGTTGTTTCGATCGGAGAAGAGCATGTAAAAATGGACTTCAACCATCCGTTGGCTGGCGAAGACCTTCACTTTATCGGTCAAGTATTGGTCATACGCGAACCATCCGAAGAAGAGGTGAAACAACTCATGGGCGGCGGTTGTGGCTGCGGATGTGGTGAAGAAGGTTGCGACGGCTGTGGCGAGCATGAAGACGAAGCTAACTGCGGTTGTGGCAGTTGCCACTGATCCATTTTAGCCAAGCCTTTAAATTGCATTAAAAATATTTAATGGCTATGAGTAACACATTCGGAAAAATCTTTACACTCACCTCTTTCGGAGAATCTCACGGAAGAGGGATCGGTGGTGTCATTGACGGTTGTCCTGCAGGTATCGGACTGGATATTCCTTTTATCCAAAAAGAGTTGAACAGGCGCAAACCCGGACAATCAAGCCTGACAACATCCAGAAATGAGTCAGACGAAGTAGAGTTTTTTTCAGGTATTTTCGAAGGAAAAACGACAGGTACACCCATAGCCTTTTGTGTCTGGAATGCCAAGCAAAGGTCGGGCGACTACAATTCCATGAAAGATTTGTATCGTCCTTCACATGCTGATTATACCTACCAGCAAAAATACGGCATACGTGACAACCGGGGTGGAGGCAGGTCTTCCGCCCGTGAAACCATCGCCCGTGTTGTGGCAGGTGCTATTGCCAAACTTGCTTTAAACCAGCTTGGCATCAAAATTACAGCTTACACCTCACAGGTAGGCCCCCTCAAATTGGGATCGGATTATTCAGTCTATGACTTTAGCCAGATTGAAAAGAATCCGGTAAGATGTCCTGATCCTGAAATGGCCAAAAAAATGTCCGAGCTTATTACCCAAGTCAAGGCAAAAGGAGACACCATCGGTGGCATCGTCACCTGTGTCATACAGGGGACACCAGTAGGCCTTGGTGAGCCTGTTTTCGACAAACTTCATGCAATTTTGGGGTCGGCTATGCTTTCCATCAATGCAGCCAAAGGGTTTGAATATGGTTCCGGTTTCGATGTAGACCACCTTGGTTCTGAAGTCAATGACATCTTCTATTCAAATAATGGAAAAATTCACACCAAGACCAACAACTCCGGTGGAATTCAAGGTGGAATTTCAAATGGAGAGGACATCTATTTTCGGGTAGCCTTCAAACCTGTAGCCACCATTTTAATGGAGCAGCATACAGTCAATGCTTCAGGAAATGACATTGAGTTCAAGGCAGAAGGGCGTCATGACCCGTGCGTATTGCCGAGGGCTGTGCCCATTGTCGAGGCGATGGCGGCAATGGTGATGCTCGACATGTATTTGTGCAATAAGTGTACGAGCTTATAAGTTCGTCAATCCTCACTTACGTAAAGCACACTCCGGTATGACTCGTATGTTGCGCCTTGTTATTCGCTCCCTCTTGAAATGACTTACAGCGAAATGCTTGTAAAAATAATTTACAAAGAAATACATCATTTTTGTATGAAAAAACTAATATATCTCAGTATGCTTTCAGCGTTATTTTGTTTTTCTGCTTGCTCTACTTCTAAAAAAGCGGAACAGGCTGATTCAGATTTCAATTATGCAGTGGACCAATTCGCCGATATTCAAATCTTGCGTTATCAAGTACCTGGCTTCGACAAATTGTCCTTAAAACAAAAAGAGCTGATTTATTATCTGAATGAAGCTGCCCTACAGGGTCGCGACATCATCTACGATCAGAATTGCAAACACAATCTTTGCATCCGCCGTACCATGGAAGCCATCTATCAGTATGGCCAAGTAGACAAGACAAGCAAAGACTGGAAAGAATTCGAAACCTATCTCAAACGCGTCTGGGTTTCAAACGGTATCCATCACCATTATGCTACCGATAAATTTGTGCCCGGTTTCTCCAAAGATTTTTTCACCAAGGCCGTTCTATCTGTCAACCAAGACTCACTGCCTTTAAGCGATGGTGAAACCGTACAAGAACTTCTCGACAAATTGGCTCCCATCATTTTTGATCCGAAAATTGATGCCAAACGACTCAATCAGACAGACGGACAAGACCTGATACTCACCTCTGCCAACAATTATTACCAAGGTGTCACCCAAAAAGAAGCCGAAGATTTTTACAATGCACTCAAGGATCCCAAAGACAACACGCCCATTTCTTATGGACTGAACAGTCGTTTGGTCAAGGAGAACGGCAAAGTGACAGAAAAGGTCTGGAAAGCAGACGCACTTTACGGACAGGCCATCACAAAAATCATTTATTGGCTGGAGAAAGCCTCTCAAGTTGCTGAAAACGAAAAACAAGCCGAAATCATCCAAAAACTCATTGAATATTACAAAACCGGAGATCTTAAAACTTTTGACGACTACAGCATCCTTTGGGTTGAAGATCTCAATTCACGTGTGGATTTTGTGAACGGTTTCATCGAAACATACGGAGATCCGATTGGTCTCAAGGCCAGCTGGGAAAGCATCGTCAACTTTAAGAACGAGGAAGCCACCAAACGCACGGAGACCATTAGCAACAATGCACAATGGTTTGAAGATCATTCTCCTGTTGCCAAAGAATTCAAAAAAGAAAAAGTCAAAGGCGTAACAGCCAAAGTCATCAACGTTTCTATCCTTGCAGGAGATTGCTATCCGACCACTCCTATCGGCATCAACCTTCCAAATGCCAACTGGATACGCCGTGACCACGGTTCCAAATCCGTGACCATTGAAAATATCACCGAAGCTTATGACAAAGCGACACAGGGGACAGGCTTCAATGAAGAGTTCATGTGGAGCGACGTCGAAGTCGGATTAGTTGAAAAATACGGTTTCCTGACCGATAATCTACATACAGACTTACACGAATGTCTGGGACACGGATCCGGTAAATTGCTGCCGGGTGTTGACCCTGATGGTTTGAAATCATACGGCTCAACGATAGAGGAAGCCCGTGCCGATCTGTTCGGATTATATTATCTGGCTGATCAAAGAATGATTGATTTAAAACTTGTACCAAACAAGGAAGCCTATAAGGCTGAATACTACAAATATCTGATGAACGGTCTGATGACTCAGCTCACCCGCATCAGTCCAGGCAACAACATCGAAGAATCACACATGCGCAACCGTGCCCTGATAGCACGCTGGGTTTATGAGAAAGCAACCCCCTCCAAAGCTGTTGAATTCCGTAAAAAAGACGGAAAGACCTACGTCGTCATCAACGACTACCAAAAGGTTCGTACCCTTTTTGGAGAATTACTGGCAGAAATCCAGCGCATTCGGTCTACCGGGGACTACAAGGCTGCACAGAAATTAATCGAAACTTATGCCGTAAAAGTTGATCCTATTTTACACAAGGAAATACTGGAACGCTATAAAGCATTGAATCTGGCTCCTTACAAAGGCTTTGTCAATCCGGTCTACACCCCGGAATTTGACAAAAACGGCAAAATCAAGGATGTGAAAGTCAGCTATACGGAAGGCTACGCAGAACAGCACCTGCGCTATTCCAAACAATATAAGACATTACCAACTTACAACTGATTTGAAAGAGCAAATCCATCAGATAAAAAAAATGTTGAGGCTACGCATGAACGGCGTAGCCTCAACTGCTATGCGCAACAGTGGACTGAACTATAAACTGAACTACGGCTTGGACGCCATGTCACTTCGAGACATAGCCAGGCAATTTGAGCCAAATGCAGCATTGGCAGAACATCTTTGGGGAGAAAACGCCCGTGAATGCAAGATTCTGGCCACACTGCTCTTCCCAAAAACAGCATTCACATCCGAGAAAGCTGACCTGTGGCTGAAAGACTGTTTCGTTCCGGAATTAATGGAGCAACTCTGTTTCAATCTGTTGCAACACCTGGACTATGCACCTGAAAAAACCATGGAATGGATCAACAATGAAGCACCTGAAATCAGGACAGCAGGTTATACTTTACTCCTTCGTCTGATTATCGGGAAAAAGAGCCTTCCGGAGCTCTCCTCCGCGATACAACTGGCGGAAAAAGACCTCTTTTCCAACAATTTCAGACTACAACAATCAGCTGAACGTTTTCTTGAACGTGCTAAAATTGTATAATTTTCCAGTCAATATCATCAAGGAATTTCGCCAAACAAACACTATTTCTACATTCTTTTTGTATCTTTGTCAGGTTTCTGAAACAAGGTCAGGAACAGACATTTAAATGTCGGGCAAAGGAAACATTTGTCCGGTTTATTTGTTTTCAAGGTTTTCAAAGTCAAAAATCCGTAAGATATAAACCGGCATAGCCGTTCACCAAGAAAAAAGCGACTATGAGGTTTAATGCGGCCATGTTGTAAAAATAAACTCGTTCGTATATGAAAGTAGATGTTTTGCTTGGGCTCCAGTGGGGCGATGAAGGAAAAGGAAAAGTTGTAGATGTCCTGACACCCCGTTACGACGTGGTGTGTCGATTTCAGGGTGGTCCCAATGCCGGACACACCTTGGAATTTAATGGACAAAAATATGTGCTCAGATCCATTCCCTCCGGAATATTTCAAGGAGACAAAATCAATATCATCGGAAACGGCGTCGTACTTGACCCCGCATTGTTCAAAGTTGAAGTTGAACAGCTGATGGCCAGCGGACATCCGCTTACAGAAAGATTGCTTATCTCCAAAAAAGCCCACCTAATCCTACCGACCCACCGTTTATTGGATGCCGCCAATGAAGCATCCAAAGGCGCAGGAAAAATCGGAACTACCGGAAAAGGCATCGGCCCTGCCTACACCGACAAAGTCAGCCGTAATGGTCTGCGTGTCGGAGATTTACTGAACAATTTCGAGGCCAAATACAAAGCTGCCACTGATCGTCATAAAATTCTGCTCGACCAGATGAATTTCAAATACGACCTGGCTCCCATCGAAAAAGAATGGTTTGAAGGAGTCGAATGTCTGAAACAATTCAAATTCATTGACAGTGAGCATTTCATCAACAAAAAGCTCAAAGAAAAAAAAGGTGTACTCTGTGAAGGTGCTCAAGGCACCATGCTTGACATTGATTTTGGATCCTACCCCTTTGTCACCTCTTCCAACACCATCTGTGCAGGTGCCTGTACCGGTCTTGGCGTAGCCCCACGCAACATCGGAAATGTCTATGGCATTTTCAAGGCTTATTGCACCCGCGTAGGCAGCGGACCATTTCCAACCGAATTGTTTGACAAAGCCGGACAACTCCTTCGTGACAATGGACACGAATACGGGTCTGTCACAGGTCGCCCACGCCGTTGCGGCTGGATAGATTTAGTCGCACTCCGCTACGCCATCATGATTAATGGTGTCTCTGACCTTATCATGATGAAAAGCGATGTCATGGACAACTTTGATACCATCAAAGCCTGCATAGCCTATCAAGTGAACGGTGAAGAAACCGAAGACTTTCCTTTCGACATCAACGAAGGCGTCGAACCGATCTATACTGAATTGCCGGGATGGAAGACCGACATGACTAAGATGCAGTCCGAAGACGAATTCCCTGAAGAATTCAACAACTACTTAAGCTTTCTCGAAGAACAACTGGGCGTTCGGATCAAAATTGTTTCTGTCGGCCCGGATCGCGCACAAACCATTGAACGTTATAACTATTAAATCATGATATACAACCTCATCTTTGCACAATTTACACAAACCGGTGCTCATATCGGCGGATCAAACTTAATGATTTACGGTATATTTATTTTCTTTGCACTATTGAGTTGGGTTATCCAAAGAACATTAAAATCCAAATTCAAAAAGTACAGCGAAGTGGCTATGCCTAACGGTATGACAGGAAAAGATATAGCTGAAAAAATGCTTCGCGAAAACGGAATCAACGATGTAAAGGTTCAACATGTAGGCGGCCAGTTGACCGACCACTACAACCCTGCCACCAAGATTGTCAATCTGAGTGATGAAGTCTACCTGAGTAACAGCATTGCAGCTGCAGCCGTTGCCGCACACGAATGCGGACACGCCGTCCAACATGCTACCTCTTATGCCTTTTTGAACATGCGATCCAAAATGGTTCCTTCCGTCAGCTTTGCATCCAGATGGATGCAATGGATTCTGCTTGCAGGTATCTTTACGATAAATTCATTCCCACAACTCATGATAGCAGGAATTGTTCTTTTCGCATTGACCACCCTGTTCAGTTTCATCACACTTCCCGTTGAAATCAACGCAAGCAGGCGTGCCGTCACTTGGCTGAGCAATGCCGGTATCACCAATAACTCAACATACCCGATGGCCACGGATGCTCTGAAATGGGCTGCCTACACATACGTTGTAGCAGCACTCTCTTCTTTGGCCACTTTGGTTTATTATATTCTTATTTTCCTTGGCGGTAGAAGCCGGGACTAAAATATTCAGATGCAAAAACCATCCATTCCAAAAGGAACGCGCGATTTTTCGCCCGAAGAAATGGCGAAACGAAATTATATCTTCGACACCATACGATCGGTTTTTTACCTGTACGGATTTCAGCAAATCGAAACCCCTGCGATGGAAAACCTTTCCACATTGATGGGAAAATACGGCGAAGAAGGCGACAAATTACTTTTCAAGATCTTAAATTCAGGCGATTTTATCGGCGGTGTAGACCAGGACGAACTTCTGGCACACAACTCAGTGAAACTGACCAACAAGATTTCCGAAAAAGGCTTACGTTACGATTTGACTGTACCCTTTGCACGTTACGTTGTGATGCACCGCAACGACATTGACTTCCCTTTCAAACGTTTCCAGATACAACCGGTGTGGCGCGCAGACCGCCCGCAAAAAGGCCGTTACCGCGAATTTTTCCAATGCGATGCGGATGTTGTCGGCAGCGATTCTCTCCTGAACGAAGTCGAACTGATCCAGATTATTGATGAAGTGTTCAAACGCTTCGGGCTGAAGGTTTGCATCAAACTCAACAACCGCAAAATCCTGAGTGGCATTGCTGAAATCATTGGTGAAACGAAACACCTTACAGACATCACCGTCGCCATTGACAAATTCGACAAGATCGGTGCAGAAAACGTCAACAGAGAACTGGAAGAAAAAGGCCTTTCAACCGAAGCTATTGTAAAACTACAGCCCATTCTTCAACTCGAAGGTTCCTACGAATCCAAAATCAGCAACTTAAAAACAATCATAGCCAAATCAGAGATCGGGTTGAAAGGAATAGAGGAGCTGGAAACCATTTTCAGTCTGACAAAAGACCTCAACCTCGGCGCACAAATAGAGTTGGATCTTCGCTTAGCCAGAGGCCTTAATTACTATACAGGAGCCATTTTCGAAGTCAAGGCAATAGATGCTGAAATGGGAAGCATCACAGGAGGAGGTCGATATGACAACCTCACCGGTGTATTCGGCCTTCCAGACGTTTCAGGCGTGGGTATTTCCTTTGGTGCTGACCGTATTTTTGATGTACTGAACACCCTCCATCTTTATCCGGCAGAAGCACTGCGTACGACCAAAGTGATGTTCACCAATTTTGGTGAAAAAGAATGCGCCTACTGCCTACCGATCATCAAAGCTGTCCGTGAAGCCGGCATCTCAGCAGAAATATTCCCGGAAGCCTCCAAAATGAAAAAACAAATGAGTTATGCCAATGTCAGGAAAGTGGAATATGTAGCCATCGCAGGCGAAACAGAACTGGCAGCAAACAGCATCACCCTAAAAAATATGACCAGTGGGGAACAAAAAACCATCCCTGTCTGTGAATTAATTTCACTGTTGAAGTGATTCCATTTTAAAATATAAAACAATATATATGAATCCTTTAGAACTGAGCGAACAAGAATTTGGCCGTCGTCAGAGCCTACAAGACCTGCGTGATGCAGGCATCAACCCCTATCCGGCAGAAGCTTATCCCACAGACGCATTCTCCACTGAAATTAAAGAAAATTTCAAAGACGAAATTGAAGAGAAACGTCAGGTTTGCATTGCAGGTCGTATCATGACCCGCCGCATCATGGGTAAAGCCTCTTTCATGGAATTGCAGGATTCTGCAGGTCGTATTCAGGTCTATATCGCCCGTGACGGCATTTGCCCCGATGAAAACGATAAGGAACTCTACAATACCGTTTTCAAAAAATTACTGGACATAGGTGACTTCGTAGGAATCAAAGGATACGTATTCCGTACTCAAATGGGTGAAATATCCGTTCATGCAGAGTCGCTTACCGTTTTGGCCAAGACCCTCCGACCCCTTCCCATCGTGAAAGAAAAAGACGGTGAAATTTTTGACGCATTTTCAGATCCGGAACTCCGCTACCGCCAACGTTATGTTGATCTGGTCGTAAACAGTCAAGTCAAAGATATTTTCCGCAAACGAACCCAAGTTTTCACCTCCATGCGTAACTTCTTCAACGAAAGCGGCTACATGGAAGTTGAAACGCCTATCCTGCAATCCATCCCCGGAGGAGCAGCGGCCAGACCGTTCATTACCCACCACAACGCATTGGACATTCCGCTTTACCTGCGTGTCGCAGATGAACTTTATCTGAAACGTCTCATCGTAGGTGGCTTCGAAGGTGTTTACGAATTCTCCAAAAACTTCCGTAACGAAGGCATGGATCGCACCCACAATCCGGAATTCACTTGCATGGAAATCTATGTTTCCTACAAAGATTACAACTGGATGATGGATTTCACAGAAATGATGCTTGAAAGAATCGCACTCGAAGTGAACGGGACCACCGAACTGAAAGTCGGAGACCAGACCATCAGTTTCAAGACTCCATTTCGCCGTGTGACAATGATTGACTCTATCAAGGAAAATACCGGCATCGACATCAACGGCATGGATGAAGCACAACTTCGGGAGGTCTGCAAAAAATTGGAAGTCGAAGCAGACGAAACCATGGGTAAAGGCAAACTTATCGATGAGATTTTCGGTGCTAAATGCGAAGGCTTATATATCCAACCAACTTTCATTACCGACTATCCCTGCGAAATGTCACCGCTTTGCAAGCGTCACCGCAACAATCCGGAACTGACAGAACGTTTTGAACTGATGGTAAACGGCAAGGAATTGGCCAATGCTTATTCAGAACTCAATGACCCGATTGACCAGCTCGAACGTTTCCAGGAGCAGCTTAAACTCGCTGAAAAAGGAGATGACGAAGCCATGTTCATCGATATGGACTTTGTTCGCGCACTCGAATATGGTATGCCCCCTACATCAGGTATGGGTATAGGAATGGACCGTCTCGTCATGTTGATGACCGGACAGACCACCATTCAGGAAGTTCTTTTCTTTCCACAGATGCGTCCTGAAAAAACAGTGAAGAAAGACCCAACCAATGCCTATACCGCCATAGGAATTCCTGAAGAATGGGTTCCGGTCATGCAAAAAGCAGGATATATTCTAGTCGAAAATCTGAAAAATGTCTCAGCCGGGAAATTCCATCAGGAACTTTGCGGCCTGAACAAGAAATATAAATTAGATTTGGTAAACCCGACAATCGATCAAGTAAATTCTTGGATTTCAAATCTCTAAATCTATTAAACATGGAACTTGAGGGTAAATTTTGCATCATGGGAGGAGGTAGTTGGGCCACAGCTATTGCTAAAATCCTAATGATGAACGGTACCGAAAAAATCAATTGGTATATGCGCCGCCCCAGTCAGATTGAGGATTTTAAGCGCCTGGCACATAATCCATCCTATCTGACGGCAATCAAGTTTGATATCAGCCGTATTCACTTTTACAGCAATATCAACCTGGCCGTAAAAAATTCAGACGTATTAATCTTCGCCACACCCTCTCCATATTTGAAGCAACATCTCAAAAAACTAAAACAAGATATCAGCGAAAAAGTCATTGTTTCAGCCATCAAAGGCATCGTGCCCGATGAAAATATATCTGTCTCCGATTACTTCCACAAAATGTACCATGTACCGATGGAGAATATCGCAGCCATCGGAGGCCCTTGCCATGCAGAAGAAGTAGCACTGGAACGTTTATCCTATCTGACCATTGGCTGCGTGAATAAAGAAAGGGCAAGAAGCATCGCTCAGAAATTCGCCTGCAGCTTTGTCAAGACCACCATTTCCGACGACATTTACGGTATTGAGTATTCTTCAACCCTCAAAAATGTTTATGCCATCGCCGCAGGTATTTGTCATGGTCAAAAATACGGAGACAATTTTCAGGCAGTCCTGATTTCAAATTCCATTCAGGAAATCAACCGATTTATCAATACAGCCTTTCCTATGATCAGAAACATCAACGAATCCGTTTATTTGGGCGACCTCCTCGTTACAGGCTATTCAAAATTCAGTCGCAACAGGACTTTCGGTACGATGATCGGTAAAGGTTATTCCGTACGCACAGCACACCTCGAAATGGAAATGATAGCCGAAGGTTATTACGCCACAAAGTGTATCAAGGAAATCAACGAATGCTATCATGTCAACATGCCCATCCTTGATGCAGTCTACAATATTTTATACGAAAAGGTATCACCAAGCATTGAAATTAAATTACTTACTGAATCTTTAAGATAATCATTATGGAAAATATCAAGTTAAACATCGAGAAATCGTTGGGTTTCGTTTCAAAAGAAGCTATCAAAAGTTACGCAACAAGAACTGCCGAAGCCAACAAAATGCTTCATGCAGGAAGTGGAAAAGGTTGCGACTTTTTAGGTTGGATCGACCTGCCTTCTTCTGTTCAGACAGACTTTCTGGAAGATATCCAAACTACCGCAAATATTCTTCGCAACAAATGCGAAGTAGTTGTCGTGGCAGGTATCGGAGGGAGCTATCTTGGAGCCAGAGCAGTCATAGATGCACTCAACAACAGTTTCGATTGGTTACAGAAGAACCGCAAAAATCCAGCCATCCTATATGCAGGAAACAATATCAGCGAAGACTACCTGGCTGAACTGACCGATTACCTGGAAAACAAATCCTTTGGCATCATCAATATTTCCAAATCAGGCACCACTACCGAAACAGCCCTGGCTTTCCGTTTATTGAAGACCCTATTGGAAAACAAGGCAGGCAAAGAAGAAGCCAAGAGCCGCATTGTCGCCATCACAGATGCAAAGCGCGGTGCACTCCGCACTTTAGCCAATCTGGAAGGCTATAAGACTTATGTCATTCCGGACAACATCGGCGGACGTTATTCCGTACTCACTCCGGTAGGTTTGCTTCCCATCGCCGTTGCAGGATATGATATCAAACAACTGATAGCAGGTGCGGTATCCATGGAAAAAGTTTGCGGCCTCGAAACCCCTTTCGAGGAAAATCCGGCAGCTGTTTATGCAGCTACCCGCAACGAACTATACAAATCGGGAAAGAAGATTGAAATCATGGTGAATTTCAATCCCAAACTTCACTATGTATCCGAATGGTGGAAACAATTGTACGGAGAAAGCGAAGGGAAGGACAACAAAGGCATTTACCCTGCTGCTGTCGATTTGACCACCGATTTACACTCCATGGGCCAATGGATCCAACAAGGAGAGCGCACCATCTTTGAAACGGTCATCAGCATCGATAAAGCCAACCGCAAAGTAGTTATCCCATCAGACAAAGACAATCTGGACGGTCTGAATTACCTGGCCGGAAAACGTGTTGACGAAGTCAACAAAATGGCGGAACTCGGCACACAGATTGCTCATGTGGACGGTAACGTACCCAACCTGAAAGTGGAAGTTCCTGTTTTGAACGAATACTACATCGGCCAATTGATCTATTTCTTCGAAAAAGCTTGTGGTATCAGCGGATATTTGCTGGAAGTCAACCCATTCGACCAACCGGGCGTTGAGGCATACAAGAAAAACATGTTTGCCCTGCTCGAGAAACCAGGTTACGAAGCAGAAACAAAAGCCATCAAGACCCGTTTATAAAAAATAAATCCCTCTGTTTTTGGAACAGAGGGATTCTTATAATATCCCGTTTAATGTATCAAGAAGCCATTTTATCATATCTTTCTACAAACAATTATTCAAAAATTGATCTGAAAGCCGTCCTGTTTGACATGGATGGGGTTTTATTCGATTCCATGCCCACTCATGCCAAAGCCTGGACAAAGACACTCCAGCAAGAAGGCCTGACATTTTCAGAAAAAGAATGCTATATTCACGAAGGACGCACCGGCAGCGACACCATCAATATCATATTCAACAGGGAACTTGGCCGCAATGCCACGCCTGAAGAAATTGAAAACCTCTACAAGAAGAAATCCGATTTGTTCGACATGAGCCCAAAAGCACCAGTCATGCCAGGTTCGTTGGAATTACTGAACAAAGTTCGTAAAAACGGACTTGATCGCATCATTGTCACCGGTTCAGGACAAGAAGCCCTGCTCTCCAAACTTAACCACCATTTCCCCGGACATTTCACCAAATCAAAAATGGTTACTGCATACGATGTAACCAAAGGAAAACCTGATCCGGAACCCTACCTTCAAGGTTTGTGCAAAGCCGGTATCAAAGCCTTCAATGCCATTGTCGTTGAGAATGCCCCTCTTGGCGTTCAAGCATCAAAAGCTGCCGGCATCTTCACTATTGCTGTAAACACAGGAAAACTGGCCGATCACTATCTACTGGATGCAGGTGCTGATCTCCTATTCCATGGAATGCCTGCCTTAAGTGAGGCTTGGCCGGAAGTTTACAAAGCCATCACCTCTACAAAGATTTTATAAAAAAGATGCCCTATTTGGAAAGTAAAATAGCAAATAGACCTTTTCATTTTTAAAACCGTTTAATTTTATTTTTGTGCATCTTTTATAGAATAACGTTCTTGTTTTTACACTATTTTGAGGTATTTTAGCACTTTCATCTTAAATCATTAAATTCAAATATCAATGAGTGGTTTTTTTGGCAGCATTTCCAAAAGTGATTGTGTAAAAGATGTCTTTTACGGCACTGATTATCATTCCCATTTGGGAACAAAAAGGGCTGGTCTTGCCTTTTTTTCAAAAGAAAAAGGATTTCAACGGGCTATCCATAGCCTCGAAGATGGCTATTTCAGAAACAAGTTTGAGAACGACATCAAGAACTTTACAGGCACAAGCGGAATTGGCGTTATCAGTGACACGGAACCACAACCAATTATTGTGAACTCACATTTGGGACGTTATGCCGTGGCAACAGTCTGCAAGATCATCAACTATGATGAACTGGAAGCTTATTTTCTGGAAAAACGCCATACATTTTCCGAAACCAGTCTTGGAGCAGTCAACCCCACAGAATTGGTAGCAATGCTGATTGCCGAAGGAAAAGATTTCCTGTCAGGTATTCAAAATGTATATGACAGGGTAAAAGGTTCCTGCTCCATGCTGATACTGACTAATGACGGAATTTTTGCAGCCCGTGACAAACTGGGACGCACCCCCATCATTTTAGGCAAAAAGAAAAACGCCTACAGCGTAACTTTCGAGACCTGCGCTTTTTCGAATCTTGATTATGAAATCGAAAAATTCATAGGACCTGGTGAAGTTGTCCGCATTACAGCCAATGGCTATGAACAATTGCGCAAGCCCAATGAAAAGATGCAAATATGCTCATTCCTTTGGGTTTATTATGGCTATCCCCCCTCCTTTTATGAAGGAATCAACGTTGACGAATGCCGTTATCGTTGCGGAGCAGCTCTCGCAAAAAATGACAACGTCAAAGCTGACTTTGTAGCCGGAATACCCGATTCAGGTATCGGACATGCTATTGGATATAGTAATAAGGCAAGTATTCCCCTAAAACGTCCATATTCCAAATATACACCTACATGGCCTCGTAGTTTCATGCCTCAAAGTCAGGATACCCGGGAATTGGTGGCCAAAATGAAATTGATTCCCAATAAAGCCATCATCAATGGAAAAAGCGGCATTTTCCTCGATGACTCCATTGTACGTGGGACACAATTAAAAGACAATGTCCGCGACTTGCACAATGCCGGCATCAAAGAGGTCAATATGCGTATTGCATGCCCGCCGCTTACTTATCCTTGTGAGTTTTTGAACTTCAGCCGGGCACGTTCAAGCATGGAACTGGCTACCAAAAAAGCCGTGAAACAACTGGAAGGCAAAGACGACGTCGATATGAAAGAATACTCCGATAGCAACAGTGAGAAATATAAAGCTATGGTCGATCAAATCAGGGAAAATCTAGACTTGACAACACTCAAGTTCCAAAATCTGGATGACCTCGTTGAAGCAATCGGTCTCCCAAAAAAGAAACTGTGTACGCATTGTTGGGATGGCTCCAGCTATTTTGACTGATCAAACGAAAAAATTGCCGGTTGATTCATTTAATTTTATCATAAACCAAGGAAGCCCATGTCCCTGCTTCATCCGGTTCATGATAAGCCATATTTGTAGTGATACCCTCCTGTTTTTGGATCAAGTTACAAAGTTGTGGAGTATTGGCAAAATGGGCACCGCTTCTTTCGTGCACAAATGGAGCGATGTTCAATTTCCCGCAGATCACAAATGTCATACTTTTGACTCTTTTCCACAATTTTTCAATTTGATCCCTGTTTTTCCATTTGCTAATGGAAGAACTAAAACTCAATCTTATAACTCAAATTTGGAAACATGAGAGCTTCTCTTCGTTCATCTATGTTTTGGGTTTGGTGATTATATTGAAACCCTGTAAACTCTTTATAATTAGTTGCATTAATGATTTTTAATGCGATTTCGTGTGTCGATCTCTTTTTATTTATTTTATAACTTGCCGTTAAATGACTTATAAAGGCTGGTGAAAATTGTTTTGAAAAGGCTCTTGTCTCGTCAAAAATTGCGTCTTTCGAACTTATCGATGCAGCTGCATTAATTGGTGAATAATGATCTCCTCCTTGATAACAAATTCTTGCATTCAAGCCAAAAACATTTTGTTTGTTGTTGCCCATTTGCCACTCTTTACCAATGAGAAAATTGAAAGCAAAATTTCGGTTGTATCGAGTGTCTCTCCATATATTGTCACCACCTTGGTATTTCGAATTAAATACTGAACCCGTTATCATGTAGTAATACCCCTCCGACAAATATTTTTCAAAAGTGATGTCCACTCCATAATTATTTCCTGTACCCGTGTTTTGTAATTTTTCATTGAAAAACCAATCATTTTGTTGGTTAATCATTGAAAAAGAGCTGTCAGCAATGACCGGTACATTGAATAAATGCTGAAAATATGTTTCAATTTTAAAATGTATCCATTCTGAAAGAGATAGATCATAACCCAAAACCAAATGATGTGATTTTGTAAAATCAAGGTTTTTGTTGATTAATTCATTTCCGTATGTACTGTTTTTTGTAAAATAGTAGTTCAATCGCTCCAAACGGCTATGCAACCCATACGCGAAACTGATTGCTTGCGTCGGTGTAAATTGATATTTGATTCCAACCCTTGGTTCAATGGTGTAATGTTCGTTTAATGTGAAGAATTGCCCGTTTACACCCATATTCATGGTGAATTTATTTGAAATGTTTAAAGTAGAATTACTGTATGCTGACATCAATGTGCTAAATCCGTTTTCGTCAGCAATGATTTGTAACGGACTGCTCATTGGGAAAGCATTTTGAAATAATAAGTCATATTTCATTCCGGTAACTACGAAACCTGTTTTATTGGTATGTCTTGCATTGAATTTTGTGTTTAAAAACGAGGACAATACAAAGCTGTAATTTTTGTTGTTAATTTTATTTTTAGGGACCAGTTCTGAATCATTGTTTATTCTTTCCGTCGAATAATTCATGCCATTAATGGTTGTAGCCAATGATGATTTTAAATATTGTTTATTGGTCAAAATGATTTTATGGTTCATTCCGGTTGCAGCCATGTATTGTTTTACTTCCAGTGTCTCTTTATCGCTATCGTATATCCAATCAGTGGGCTTAGTTTTTGCTATTGCATCCGAACCATCTATCAGTCCAATTCCCCAAAAGGAAAATGTACCGGCTTTTTTAGTGGGAAAATTCAGTTTAAAAGAAAGATCTTGATAGGTTGTTCCTCCGGCATTTTCGGGCAATATAGGTTCAAGCAACGCCAAAGTTGAATAACGGTAATTGAATAAATAGGATGACTTTCCGCCTTTTTTAAAGGGTCCTTCCGAAGAAACATCTATCCCCAAAAGCCCTAATTGAAAAGTATGCTCCGCCTTTTGGTTGTTACCATTACGCATAAAAATATCAAATACTCCGGAAAGTGCATTGTTGTATTCAGCAGGCATTGCCCCCAAAAAGAAATCAGAATTAGCCAAAAGCTGACTGCTCAAAGCTGTTATAGCACCACCACCAAATGTACTTAAATCGGCAAAGTGATTGGGGTTGGGTATTTCTACACCTTCCATTTTCCATTGCAAGGACTGTGGACTATTACCACGAACTACAATTGCATTATTACTCACATTGCTGGATACTCCTGCAAATGAAGAGACTAACCTTGCAGGATCATCATATCCTCCTGCATAGCGTTTTGCTTCTTCTACACTTAACATTTTTGCACTTACAGAAGCCGTGGTATTTAACGGTTGTTCTTTGTTTACTCTTGGTTTGACTACTACTTCTGCAAGAGTATTGACACATTCTTTCATGGAGATGTTCAAAAAAACTTCTTTGCCCGATGACACTTGCATTTCTTTTACAACAAATGGCTCATATCCCATCATTGAAAATTGTATGTTGTACCTGCCAACAGTGACCTTTTTAAGTATAAAAGTCCCTAAGCTATCTGTTATTGTGCCGAAATTCGTATTTGGGAGCACGACATTGACATCAGGTAATGGTGTATTGGATGAATTGTCTATTACAATTCCTCTGATGGTTTGAGTGGGTTGTTGCGCAAATAAATTCAAAGAAATCACCAATACAATGATCAAAGCTGAACAAAATCGTCTCATATTCATGTTTTTAATTTAGAATGAACAAAAGTCTTTCTAAATCAAACTCCATACAATACTGATTTATCAGTAGTAAGTAATTACAATAATCCCAACTTAGAAGCATAGACAACAGCTTCCATAGAGTTGTTAGCCCCAAGTTTTTCTAAAATTCTTTGACGATGAGTGTTTACGGTGTGAAAGCTAATATTCAGATTATCTGAAATTTCTTTGCTTAGAAGTCCAGCCTTTACCATTTTCAGTATCTGAAGTTCTCTTTTTGATAAAGCTACGCCAATGCTTTCATGGTTATTTTTTGTGTTTCCAAAAGGATAAATATCTCCTGTCTTGAAATTGACCAATTGACATTTAAGCTCTTGATCGGAATCTTGATTAGGAGAAATGTCAATGATACTCAATGACAACCACAAATTTCCAAAAGTGTCTAATGCTAAAGTTTGGTGTTGTTCAATCACCCGAACATATTTGTTATCAGCATTCAAAATTCTGTACTCATTTATAAGTTTGTATTTTTCTTTTTCCTCAGTCGACAATTGAATGTATAGTTTAAATATTGAAATACCATTCTGCATTAATGAAACATAATCGTCGGGATGAATTTTTTCATCCCAATATTCAGGCCCTTTCTCTTTGATAAGATTGGCATCGTATCCAAGTAAAACGCCGAAATTTGGTGAATAAAAAACGTGCTCTTTTTTGAAAACATCAAAAACACTCACACCGCTATTGCCAACCGTAGCAAGGGTTTGAAGCATAGGTATGTGTTTATCAAGAATTGAATAATCTAATTCCTCTGCCGCAAATTTTTGCCGGTTTAATAGTTCAAAATATACGTTGGCAATATTTGGGGGATCTTGTTTGTTCATTAGATTATTAATGTTTGTTTGTGATGTCTTTGCAGGAAATATAACGGTAAATAAGCCACATACCTGTGAAGGCTACTGTTTAAGTCCTGTTATGACCTGATTTTATTTCTTCATTATTTTAAAAGCTTGTTTATATTGCCCTTGGATTTGAAAGAAATAAATGCCATTGGGTAATTCCTGGATATTTATAGTTGATGTTTCGTACATCAATTTGCCGGTCCATATCATTTTTCCTTCCTGGTTTAAGATTGTGAACTTTTTACCTAATGATATTTCATTGATTTTTACTTTAATAAACCCTTTTGCAGGATTAGGATATACGATGATACCTTTGGGCATATTAGAATCCTCTAATCCTAAAACACTTGTGAATGTTAGGGTAATTAAATTGTAATAAAGCGTTGTTGTCGACTCAAATCCTGAATCTGTTCCAATACACACCCATACTTCACCTTTTTCATCTGCTGTTATAGTAAACAAATGAGTTGCATTGTTTCTGTTTATCAAAGTAAAAACCTTTGTTGTATCGGAAACACCAACATGTCCAATGGTATCCATATCCATTCCAGGGCTTACCTGGTTTGACTTATTGATATTCATTCTATAGTAACCTTTTGAATCCAATATTTTCAGAGGCTCCACGATGGTTGCTCCTGCTTTCATTCTTACACCTTCTCCCGGTGCTCCTCCAACACCAACAGCATTGGTAGGAGCTTTTGAAGCGAATTCGACATTTATGAAAAGTTTATAAGTGGCATTAGGCAGTAATCCGGATATTTTTCGTTTGATAAACATAAACAAATCATCACTGTGATTATTTCCGGTAACCTTCAAAGCGAATTTGTTTGTATCAAGAGGTGCAGGCAAAGTTGTTCTGTAACGGTCAAGCTCAAAGGAAATGGAATCGGTTGCAGGATAGTCTGCAAAATCGCCTGACCAGCCTTCATATCCGGTCATAAAGTCATAAGAATATGTCTGAGCATTTATATTCGTAGTCAATACAAATATGACAAAAGTGAATAAAATAGGAAATACCTTCATTCTAACTTGTGTTAATTTGTTATGTCAATTTTTTTGAGCTTGTTTTTAGTGATGTTTATAGCTCATAAGAGCGATTGGAAATTTTTCAATCGCTCTTATTTTTAAATTTCTCCGTAAGGCATGAAAAATTACAACCGTTTCACTGGAATACAAATATCTAAGACAAATCTTCTTTTAATATCTTCATCCGGCGAATTATAATACAACTCATACGGATAGCCTTCTCCCGGTTGGTAGCCGCTTTCTGTAAACCACAAGCACATGGTATTCCATGCTTTCTCAAATCCTTTCTCATCAATCTCAAAATGGCCGACAGCGTATTTTCCACCTTCCAATTTCATTTTTCCAATCTCACCATCAACTTTCACATCGTTTTCAACAGTGATACAAGCACTCTGACGAACTTTTTCAATGGCAGTTACAGAAGGGTCATCGTGATAAACTGTAATCGTTTTTGTTTGCGGAAAATTCAATAGCCCCCGTGGCCCTGCCCATTTCATCAACTTCTCGTAGACTTTCCCGATTTGGTCAAACTTGCCTGTATGACGTAAATAAACGACGTTCATTTCAGGCATTTCTTTAATTTCAACTTTTGTGTCCATAATAATAAAATTTGAGTGATTAAATTGATTTAAACTATCACTGCAAAGTTGCACCCTAAAATCTGGACATAGTTGATTGATCTTGCGAGTCAATTGACCATTCTTGCTATAATACAAACCGTCTTTCGCGAAAATTGCTTTTTCTGTTTCCCGAAATTCTTTGGCAGTCAATCCAAAGTATTTACGAAATGTACGGCTAAAGTGGGCTACGCTACAAAAGCCGCAATCATAGGCAATTTCGCTTATAGAAACATTTTCATTATTTTTAAGTTGTTGGGCTGCTTTTTCAATTCGTTTTCGTTGTATAAAAGTGTTGAGTGTTTCACCAGTCAAACTTGAGAAAATCCGATGAAAGTGAAAAGGTGAAAAACAAGCAATTTGGGCAACCACATCAAGACTTATTTGCTCATTCAAATGCTGCTCAATATAGTCCATCACCCTATTTATCCTCGCTATGTATTCTCGTCTGCTTCTATCTTTTGCATTCATTTTTTGAGATTGACTTTCGTTATGGACAGGCATTATATCATTACTTGTTCGGTATTCTGCTTCGATTTGTCATCAACTTTCATGCATACACCTAACGCAATATGATATATTTCCCCTTATTCTATTTCAACAATCCTTTAATTCTATACTCCACATTCGGCAAAGCTGGCAAATGATGTATCGGCTTATCCAAATAGAAATAGGCAGTTGCCGAATAATCGTCAATCCTGTAAAAATTAACCCACCCTTTTGTAAATTTAGGATCATTGATACTTACTGTCGGCGTACATTCATATAATTTGATAAAGCCTTTTTCACCCGATATGGTGATCGGCTCAAGTTTCACATTTTTCTTCAATAAATCCCTTACAATTTTGAGTTCTCCACCACCAATTTGTTGAATTTGAACTCTGATGTTTTGTTTGAAATAAATGGCATCCGGAATGTGATAACGATAGAAAGTGAAACAACCTTTCTTGCCGTCGGAAAGCAAACAGCCTTGGAACTGATTGTGGTATGTATTCATTCCCCAGCCCGTGCCAATATAATCTTCGGTACCCGTACCGTTGATCGTTGGGAAATCAGTGTCCTCGTCAATGTACATTTTCACTTCACCTTCGCCCCACCAAGTGTTGGAATAAGCAGAATCAGCAATGACTCCTATATTAGCCCCTAAAAAACGTCCTTTCCCTAAAGTCTCCGGTAAAATTTCAAAGTCTTTTTTCAACTCAGATGTCATTTGACGACTCCAATAAGCGTGGAAATAATTTATTTCATTTGAATGTTCTTGTTCAATTAAATCTATTTCATAAAACAGTTTAATGTTTTTTGTGCTTTCATTGATTATCATAATTTTGGCTGCCTTTTTAAAAGGCATGGGTATCAAACAATTAAAGGAACGCCCTTCGGGACTACTAAATAATGAAGATTCAAAGCTGGCCATTTTTCCCAAACCAACTCCAAAAAAGTCACCTAATGGAACGTCTACTGCCGGTTCATCTGAGTTCTCCCAAAAAAATTGAATTCGTATTGCTCTCAAAATTTCCGGACTTCTTTCATCCAAGGTACACCAAATTCTTTGAATAATGCCGGACGATTGGAGGTTAAGTAAAATCTGCTTTTCTCCGGATTTTATAATTTCAAACGGATGTCCCTTGGCTGACCTGTTTTCTTTGCCTCCATGATTGATTTCGCCGGTTGGATTTTCAAAGCTAATCACTTTTGATTGGGTGTTGGCTGGAATTTCATAGAGTTTTTGCCCAAAAGAACTGAACGATAAGCCTATAAAAATAGAAAATAGAATTTTGTACTTCATCATTGTAGGGTATCAAATTTATTATTGGTCAATATGTCTCTATTGTATCAGAAGCATATCTCTTTGTCAGCACGAATATAATTAAAATCTCCATTGATTTCATATACAGAATAATCATCAGTAATTATAAATGGTTTCATCAGCCAGACTGAAGTCATAGTCAAAATCGTATAAATAATATTTACCCGTTTGCGGAATTATCAATCACGATGACCAGAAAAGCTTTGGCGTATGGAGCGATTTTAAGGAAACCACAAAAATAATTTGTTTAATTCTCCAATCTGTATCAAATAATTGGTCAGTTGTATCGCGTTGGAAGTCGTGTTAATTTGTCCATAATCTCCTGTTACTGCCAATAATTGCCTTTTATATTTATTTTTCTTACGATCCCAATAATAACAATAAAGAGCCATTTTCCCTATATCTGCTCCATTGTATACTTTATCTGAAAGTTCTCCGTTAATGGCCCCTTTAATTAAATTCGTTTTTTCAGCCAATGATAAAATGTCAATCTGGAAATATAAAGTGTCCGTTTGATGATAATTAAAAATCAAACTATCAAATGCGATATAGCCGGATTTATCTGGCCATTTCCAATCATCAGGCATATTATATCCCTTTACGTTTCCTTGATTATCAATAAACCAACCACTATGAGAGTAACCCCAAGCCCAATTTGTATATTCATATTGAAACAAAATCAAAGACTTTGGATTATCGCCATTTTTAAAATAGTCATCACATGCAAATAAGGCAAAAACGACAAAAATAAAGCAAGTCAAACTTAGCAATACGATTTTTATTATTCTCATGGTTAAGATGTTTTAAATCATTATCATTGAAACAGTCCATTTCCTATTGATTGTGGTTGATTCGCCTACAGTTTCAGTCCCTATGTTTTAAAAAATAATGCTCAAATTATTTGGTTTTCAACGTAGAGGATGGTTTTACCAAACGTGATTATCTTATCTTCATCAAAAATAGGGGAATTTTATAATAAATCAAATATTAACTATACGATTTCTTATTGTCAATAGCGTAATGAGTCTTCAGCCATTTTTGTTACGACTTCATTTTCAAAATTGTAAAGTTTTACAAAAGTTTGAGAAGAAGCATCAGTACTCTGTGGAGTAACTACTACAAAAGTCATGGTTGTGGTAGCTACCGTATTATGGTCAATCCATGTCCCGGTGTTTGCATAGATCGATTTTTGATCATTATAGTTATTGGAAGCAATCATTTTCGGATCATGGGTATGTCCAAAGATGACAATTCTTTTATCTGAATTTGGATTCAAAAAGTATTGATTCGTTGCCTGATAGTCCGATTCACTTGACTTGCCAACGTTTGCAATTGCCTGGGCAATAGGAATATTGACAGCGACATGATTGAGTGCTTGTCTTTGGTTCCAGGTATCCTGAATGCCCTTATAAAGGTTAACATCGATTAATCCTCCTGCTGTTGTTTGGTAGGGTAACAAATCGTTTACAGAATATGTCCCTGTGAATCCATCCACATTGGTTAAGATGATCTTTTCATTAAACTTGTTTGCTATCATATAGGTAGTCAATGCTTTATTCCATATATTCCAATATATGAACAGCAAATATTGGCTTACATCTCCCGAAGCATTTCGTGTAACAAGCGGTACCGTATCAGCCGGTGTTGAAGGTTTTTGCATTACATGGAGTACAGCTATTCTTGTATAAAAGTATCCTGGAGGCAAGATGGTACCCGGTGCAACATCCTGATTTGAAATCGGGTCGGGTGCACAGAAGAAATTGTAACGGTGGCCATGCTCGATAGCGATTGTAGGACATCCGGCCGGTGAATAAGTGCCCAAACCTTGCTCCGTATCCCTTGCCTGGTTTATCCCCGGAAAGATACTTTCAACATTTTCCGCGGTAATGGTCAAATCATGGTTTCCAGGCACATAAGTAACTAATATTTTACCGTCCTGTATGATACTGTTAATAGCGGTAATCACACCTTTATTGGTTGCGGCAATACGTTTTACAAAATCAGCCTGATCCTTTCCCTGATAAGTATCTACGTTGGCTGGCACAAACCATTCATCAAGCAAATCTCCGGCGATAACAAGTTCTTTTACATTTGGGGCAGCTTTTATTTTTTTAAGCATTCTTTCAAGAGCACCGAGGTTATTGTTGCACTCAGCATAAGCAAGATTGGCACCAAGATGCAAGTCACTCATAACAACGATTATATTCCTTTCATTCCCGCCATTGCTAAATGGGTTTATTCCTGAATCTAATTGATCCGATCTTTCACACGATGAAAGTACACTTAAGAACAAAATCACAGAAAATACACTTAATAATCTCATGATGGTTTTCATGTCATTGCCTTTATTATTTCTTTCCACTCGTGAATAACAATTGTATTTGCCAACTTTATTTTTTATTCCTCTGGTCACTAGTGTCCCATTAAAATTGGGACACTAATGATTGGTTATTATTCCATTTAAACGCCTTGAAATATTCTGCTGAAAATATCATCTCAGAATTCCTGGGTATTTTTGGTTCATGGAATGGCGTATTCTTACTATCATCGCTAAAACCACTCATTTGATTGATAAAAATTATTCTTTTGTATTTATTAAATAATTCACTGTCAATAGCTTTATCTTGTCCGACCTTAGTATGCAACGCCCAGGCAGTCCACCATTCAAGGCCGTGTCTTGCTATTACTATCGTTTCATCATCATTCCTAATTACAGATTTGAGCTCTTTTAATTCTTTGTATGCATTTTTATCAATAATAGTTTCTTTTGGATGCCCGGTTACTGCAAATATTGACAGGAAAATAAACAGGAAAAGGGAAATGCTTATCGCTTTATGTTGTTTAATGCTAATAACCGAAGATATTTGAAGTATGAATAGTATTTGAAAAATGAATAAGAATAAACTGAGCCTTTTAAAATATTCTCCGTCAAGTAGCGGAAAAGAAAGAAAAATCAAGCAAACAATACAAGCAAAAATAATTGCTTTTTGAACTAATCTTAATTTGCTGCTTTTTGTTTTTAGGATGATTATACCAACGACAGCAAGAACGATTGAAACTAAAATAATCAAAATATCCGGAGGTGCCAACATCTTATTTAAAAGGGCAGAGTTCTCAAAAGCCAATGCCCCAACAGAAAACAACCTATTCAGACGAGTAATATCAAATACAGCTATAAGACCAAGACCGATTAAAATAACTATTGACAAGGGTATTATCGCTTTTCTTTTATAAATATATCCAATGATCAAAACCAGAAACAATACTGCGATTATAAACGTTCCAAAATGAGTCAATCCTGTCAGAATCAGAAAGACAATAGATAGGATCATTTCAAATCTTCTCTTATTATTCAGATAGGACAGCAGATAGGCTACAAAGCAAAACAGAAAAGTAATCGCTAAGGCATTCTTTTGTAAATCTGATGTTAGTATAAGCGGTGAAAATGAAAGAACGGCAAAAGAAATAATACTCGTTTCAAATATTATTGGTGTTTTATGACCCTCTAACCGTATAATTTTGTAAAGTGGAATGAGTAATAGTGGAATTGAAAAACTGTCAACAATTTTCACCACAATCATTATCAGAGTGTCTGTCAATGATAAACCAAAAAACGTAATGAACTTTATTAAGTATGCGTCAAAATAAAAGAGCAATGGCATATCAGAGAACCCTAATAATCCATTTGTTAAAATTGACCTTACTTGTAAAGGATAATAACCACCGTTAACACCAGGAATTAATTCTTGAGAGAAATTCAGATAGAGCCGAATACTAAAAGCTATAAGCCCCAGTAAAAAATAAATGGTTATTGTGGTCCTTAAGAAGGTATTATTTGATTTTTCAACTTTCAAAATCTATCCTATTTTATGTTAGCATGACGCTAACGTTTGGTGAATACACTGCAGGAGCTTTTGTGTGTTATTTTATTTCCTTTTTAATCAACAACGTTTCTATTTTTTTGCCAATTCTAACAATTTCTGCTCTAATCTTTGTTCGTCGGGTCTTGGTGCCGAAAAATCCATTAGATGACCTTTTTTATCAATTATCATATAACAAGGCACCCAGCCTATCTCCAAATATTTTAAAAATTCGGAATCAAATCCCTTGACGAGACGATAATGGTTATCATTGGACAATGAAACTTCGACTACTTGCGACCAGAGCTTTTTATTCTTACGATCCAATGTGAGATAAACAAAAACGATAGGTTTATCAGCCAACTTTTCTTTTAGCTTTTTAGATGCCGGCATGGATACCCTGCAAGGGCCACACCCCAGTGACCAGATATCCAGATAAACCACTTTGCCTTTATATTTTTCTATCATTTCACCAAAAGAAAGGACATTACCAAGTGTATCTTCCACTTGTGTTTCGACAAACGCATTATTTAGCGGTTGACCTAAAAGCATCTGTTTCCGGTTGTATTTATCAAAAGCTTTTGTTACGACTTCGATAGGTAATAGATCTTTAGCTATTTCCTTGAATTTGTTATAAATGATGGTATCCACATGGTTACTCATAGAAAGTCCGCTACATATAAACCCTGCCATCACATATTCCTGTGTTTTGCCTTTTAATGAATCAATCATCAGAGAATGAGACGGATTAAAAGGTTCGGCATTCGTTGTTAACTGGTTTTTAATTTTTTCCCTCATTTTGTACATATACTTCCCGAAACCTTCGATATATGTGGGAGAGACAACATATTGATCATTAACAATGTTTTTCAATTGCCAATATTTATGATATTCAGCCGGGACTTCCAGTGAATCGACCCTTACATTATTAAAATGGGCATAACGTTCTGGATAGTCCTGCATTAAGGAGACATATATCGACGAATTCTCCGCAAGAAAATACGCTTTAAACGTTTGTTCCAGTTTATATTTATTAGCCAGTTCGATCCTTTTATCTCTGAACTCGGCCATTTTAACGGCAAATTCTTTCGGCGATAACTTTACGTCATTTGCTTCAGCATAATATTTGCTATTATTGTATCCATTTACCTCCAGGAAATAAAGAAAATTATTCTTATCGGCTCCTTTACCCGAGTATTTAATGGTATCATTTTCAATTTCAACGAAAAGATCATCCGACTGGAGCAAACATATATCATGAGAATAACGTCCGGCTACAATTCTACCTCTTGACAACCGTGTAACAGGAATTTTCATAACGAATTCACCGTTATCATCGACCGGCGCAGAAAAGCTCTCATTGTCATAATTGATAGGATTATTCATCAACATTTGTATATTGACCTCCTTTACATTTCCGCGAACTATCCCTTTTATTACTACGGTGTCAATTTGTGCATAAGAAAAAAAGTACTGGGTTAAAAATAACGAAATCAGAATGGTTTTTTTCATGGTAATTGATTAAGTTGTTGTTTCAATATGTCTTACAACAAGAAGATCGTGAGTAACATCAGGCAAGCGATGAATGGGCTATTTTATGTCAGCAAGGCTGTTTGTTCCTGTCAGTATATCCTTCTGCAGAATCTCCTGTATTTTTGCAGGCTCTTCAAACAATGGGCTGTGGGCGGATTGTTTGAAGATGTAAAAACCTTTTATTGGTGCCTGTAACTTTCCAAAATAGTCCTTACTCAAAAGGTAGGATATTGTAAAATCATATATTCCATGAAAGAAATAGACAGGAATATCCAGCTTTTGTACCTTCTTGGTCAAATCGGTTAAAGCGATGTCACTCCACAGGTGGGCAGTCTTTGTTGTAAAAGATTTTCCACGCCATATATTTATTTTTTCATATAGAGTGTACTCTTTATTTAGCATTACCGGCCAAAAGACACCACTGATTACAGACTTCATCTGATGTGTCGTGCCAATGCCAAGTTTGTGCATCGGCGCATCACGCATGGTATAGTATGAAGGTGTATTTATATCATTGATGGAATATTTCTCAAATTTTCGAAGCATCTTTTTATCCCCGAGTTTCGTAAACTGTTCAATCATATATTTGTATGCCAACTTTTCAGATTCGAGCTGATAGGACATCTGAGACACGGCAATGTAAGCCTTGTAAAACTCCGGTGCCCGCGCAGCTGCCTGAATCCCAATAAAAGTTCCTCCCGAATGAGCCATCAGGTAAATCTTATCCTGTCCGAAACGCTTGCGAAGATATTTGGTCACTTCCAGAACATCGGATATCAATTGATCGAATGTCATAGATTCCAGCGGAATATCAGAACAATAGGAAAGTCCTGCTCCCCGCTGCTCCCACCAACAGACAACAAAATTATTCTCAAGAACGACAGGATATTTATAACTAATCGCATATTCTGGAAAACCAGGTCCCCCATGCAAAAATAGAAGCACCGGCTTTGTTGCATCCTTTCCTTTAATAAACATTCCCTGGCTAATGCCATTGATATCAACATGAATTTTTTCTGAAATACTTCCAGGCAAAGGCGTTCCGTTTCCATCTGTGAAAGGCTTGGGTTTTCCGGGACTGTGTGCAGTCAGCATCACAAAAGGAATAACGATGCAAGCCAATAAAATAATAAAAATAATAAACATCATCTGTTTCCCTTTTGGTTTGAATGATTGTTTGAAAAATCTCATTGATTTGATATTGATGTCAATATATATAATACTTCTTCTATATTGCGTTTTCAAGGCATTTCATTTTTCTATAAACACAGCTAAACCAAGAGCAAAATATTAACCAGCATCTGGTTATACACACTGTATTTGTTTCGTGAAATATTAATTTTTCAAATAGGGCGTAAGTAAGTTTTTAATATCTTCATTCTTTGCCAGGTCAAAAGCGGTTTTATTTTCTTTGTTTTTTAAATCAGCCTTTGCCCCTTTTTCCAACAATAATTTTACAATTTCCGTATGTCCGAATTGAGAAGCTATCATCAAGGCCGTAAATTGATCATAGGCTTGTAAATCAATCTTTGCTCCATGATCCAAAAGCAATTGTACCACATCCTTATGTCCGTTTACCGTTGCTGCAAGCAAAGCAAAAGACCCGTCGGATGACATTAAATCAATCTTTGCCCCACTTTCCAATAGTAGCTTTGCCGTTTTTGTTTGTCCGGTTTGACATGCAATCATTAATGGTGAAAATCCGTCAAAAGCTTGTAGATCGACCTTTGCTCCGTTAGTCAATAATATTCTGGCTGTTTCCGTATTACCGCTTTGTGAAGCTGCCCACAGAGCTGTAAACCCTTCCAAGGACTGTAAATCAATCTTGGCTCCACTCGTCAATAGTAACTTTACCGTTTCCATTTGTCCACATAACGATGCATATATCAAAGGCGTAATTCCGGTAGAATCCGGTGAATCCACCTTTACTCCTTTGTCCAACAATAGTTTTATGATATCGTTAGATCCGGATTCCGATGCAACATGAATAGCCTTAGACCCATTTGATAACATCAAATCCATCTTTGCCCCATGATCTATAAGTAACTTTGCTATTTCTGTTTTTCCATATTGTGAAGCAAACATCAATGCGGAAAATCCCGTAGGTTCTTGTATGTCTATATTGACTTTTTTATCCAACAAAAATTTAACCACATCTGTACATCCAAAATAGGAGCTGTAAATCAACAGACTTCTGCCTTCCGCGTCTATATAATTAACAGACTTAACAGATTGTACCAATAGGTTGGCTTTGGCGCAATCTCTTTCCTGCATGGCATCAATTAGTTTTTGAGCCTGTGGATCCGTTTGACCATTTACACTTACGGCAAAGAGTAATGAAAATGAAAAAATCATCATGAATAAAAGAGTTTTTTTCATAGTATTTGTTTTATCTGCCTACTCTTTAAAAAGGATTTTCGGCTTGCTCCTGATTCTTTGGAAGAGCGATACTTATACTCAATGAACTAAGGGACGAAAACCACCCGAAAACCAACAGAGTAATCATGATCGTCCGGATTGTAATGCATGCGAATAGCAGAGCGACAAGACCGAGCATCGTTGTTCCAAGTTCCACCACGAATCACGTAGTTCGAGCCTGTGGCGTTACCTGTAGGATTGGTCTGAGGGGTTGTTGGATAAATACCGTACCAGTCGGAACACCATTCCCACACATTGCCATGCATATCGTACAAACCATACCCATTGGGCGCATAAGTACCCACCGGCTGCGTTTCACCCGGGAAGGTTGTTACGGTATTGGAGCAAGTGCCGTATGGATATAGCCAAAAGTAATTGGCTTGTGTGTTTGTTAAGCAACTACCGGTGTTGAAAGGAGTGGTGGTGCCTGCACGGCATGCATATTCCCACTGTGCTTCTGTAGGCAAAGAGCCACCCACGTAGGTGGCAAACTCAGTAGAACCGTACCACGTTACATTTATTACCGGCGAAGTTTGGTAACCTGCTACCGATACCCACCGTGAGCCACTATAGATTAACCCCAAAGATGTATTGGCATAAATCAAAGCATGGGTAGGATAAGCACCTGCAGCATACAGCCCGTTGCTGCCAATGCCTTTGGCATTTAGAAAAGCGGCGTACTGCTCATTGGTTATCTCGTATTTGCTCATTCGGAAAGCTGAAAGGGTTACAGAGTGTTGGGTTTCGTCTGAAAATCTACTTACTTCTGTTGATGGGCTGCCCATGGTAAAAGTGCCGGCAGGAATAAGGGCAGTTTGGATGTTGATGTTAGGGTATGTTATCACTGGTTTGTAGAAAATGATGCTGTCAACATCTGCTAAATTAACAGATTGCTTGTGTATAATTGCGCCCGCTTTCATTATATACATGGTGTCTGTTTGCGCTTGCATTGGAGTGAGACAGAGTCCTAGCAATAGCACTGTGTTTAATTTCAGTAGTTTGCCTTTCATTTTTTATTCTCTTTTTTTTATGACAATTTGTATCCTTTTTGTCCTATTTCTCTTTGTTGCTGACATCGTCTTTTTTTGCATGTTTGGTAACGGGAAACCAGAACGCCAACCGAAGACGGGTGTACTTTTGAGTAGAGTGTGTCTCCTGCATAAACAGCACATACTTGTTGTAAACGGTTTAATAACTATAAAAATACAAATAAGTTTTACATTAGCAAAACAGCAATTTTATTTTTCCAGCGAGTGCAAATCCATGATACGCGGGCATCATGTCCCGAAGCATTAGTAAGCCCTAAGTTGGTTTCTCATAACACACAAATTTAAACTTTTATGCTTAACTCTGTATCCCCGCCAAGTTAGCAACTCCAGTTTTACCTATGTTTACCCCGTTAAAACATAAAACGTTGCAATCAATTCGATTACAACGTTTTATGAAAACTTTTCGTGACCCCGTGGAGATTCGAACTCCAATCGATGGAACCGGAATCCATTATTCTATCCATTGAACTACGGGGCCCAAAAACAGATGCAAAAATACAATAAAAATCCGGATTCAGACAATGAACGAATACATAAAAAGTCTTTTAATACTGATATATATATACTCAAAAATGTGTTTTTTGAATTGAAATTCTTGAAATTTGTTTAAATTTTGGCTATAACTTTCTGCAAAATACTTTCATTTTGTCAAATTTGATTATCTTTGCCCGATCAAATAAATCCGGTATAATAACCTAATAAATATGAGCTATTTAATTTTGCCTAAAGATTATGAGGCTTTGATCGATTTAAAACAAACCGAACAGGGCATCAAACAAATCAAGGAATTCTTTCAGCTGAGTCTATCTGCAGAATTACGTCTCCGTAGAGTAACCGCACCACTGTTTGTTCTTTCCGGTACAGGCATCAATGATAATCTTTCCGGTCGGGAACGCCCGGTAAGCTTTACTATTAAAGACTTGAACGATCAGAGTGCTGAAATAGTACATTCACTTGCAAAATGGAAACGCCTCACTCTATCAGAATACAATATCGAATCCGGTTACGGCATATATACAGACATGAATGCCATCAGAGCTGACGAAGAACTCGGTAACCTGCATTCACTTTATGTTGACCAGTGGGATTGGGAACTTTCCATGGAAGAAAAAGACCGCAACATAGAGTTTCTCAAAGACGTCGTAAGACGCATATATGGAGCTATCCGCCAAACAGAGTATTTGGTTTTTGAACAATTTCCCAATATTAGCCCTTGCCTTCCGGAAAAAATCACCTTCATCCATTCAGAAGAATTACTAAAAAAATACCCCAATCTGACACCCAAAGAACGGGAAAACGAGTTCACCAAAGAACACAAAGCTGTCTTCATCATAGGGATCGGAAGTATTTTATCCAACGGAAGCAAACACGATGAACGTGCACCGGACTACGACGATTGGACAACACCAAATGAAGACGGTTTTGTCGGGTTGAACGGAGATCTTTTCGTTTGGAATGATATTTTGGGATGCTCCATGGAACTTTCATCCATGGGTATTCGTGTAGACCAAAAAGCGATGCTTAAACAGCTTAGGATTTGCAAATGTGAAGACCGCAAAAACCTTTTCTTCCATAAGAGATTGCTGAACGGAGAATTACCATTGAGCATCGGCGGAGGCATCGGCCAATCCCGCTTATGCATGTACCTGCTTCGTAAAGGTCACATCGGTGAAATACAAGCCAGCATCTGGTCGGAAGATATGCGGAAAACCTGCCGTGAACATGGCATGATTCTGATCTAATAAATATTATAAAGCTTTTGCAAGCCTGTTTCTATTTCGCTACAGTGATGTGGAAACAGGCTTGTTTCTTTTCACGAACCACCCTGCAACGGCCTTCATTACTCATTTCAGTCAGGACTTCACCCAAAGGATGACGTAACATATCATGTCTGCAAAAGCCTTCTCTGGCCTGTTTGCCATGAAGTGGCAAGAATTCCTTATAAGAGATATCAAAAGTGGTGCCATACATATGGGCTGACAGAGCTGTGGCGTTTCTGTTGCGCTTACCCAAACCATTTTGACTTTCTTTGGTGCGAAGCACAGAACTTATCAGCATATAGTAAGAAGGAATATTCATTTCATGCAACTTTTCTTCAAATCGATCACCGATTTCATCCAAAAGGTCAACAGCTTTGGGAACCAGATAAGGATATGAATGTGTCAGTTCCTTCAGTTTGTACGTATCACAATCTTCCAGTTTTTTCAATTTACCCTTAAAGACGAAAGACTCGATATTGTTTTCAAGATCCTGATTTGTCTGAAATGGTTCAATACCCATTTCCCGGGCACATTCCAGATGGAGTGTGTTGTTATCATTCAATTTCGCAATATTCCAATATTTTGTAGAAATAATTTGGCAATCGGGGCATTTACCAACAGGGAAGAAAACTGCCTTTTCATTACATTCCGTTATCTTACTCCAATTCAACTTGCTTAAAAACCGAACTGTCCCTATTAAAAACAGACATGTACAAAAACCTATCACAAAAAAGAGGATGCTTAAACGTTTTGCCCGACGCATAATTAAAAAGTTTGTGTATTTTTGCAAGGATAAGTGATGTACAAACCTGCTATTTTCCATTTATTATGGACGTAAAGATAGAAAAATCGTGGAAGAATCAGCTTGAAAAAGAGTTTGAGAAAGACTATTTTTTTAAGTTGACTCAATATATTCGTTCGGAATACCAACATCAGACAATATACCCTGAAGGGAAGCTCATATTTAACGCCTTCGACCACTGTCCTTTCGACCAGGTTAAAGTAGTCATTCTCGGACAAGACCCATACCACGAACCCGGACAGGCTCATGGTCTCTGTTTCTCCGTGAAAGACGGAGTAGCATATCCTCCTTCGCTTTTGAATATCTTTAAGGAAATACGTTCAGATGAAGGATACGAACCTTACAAAAGCGGAAACCTGGAGCGCTGGGCCAATCAAGGTGTGCTGTTGCTCAACGCCACCCTGACTGTGAAGGCTCACTTGGCGGGATCTCATCAGAACAAAGGCTGGGAAACATTTACAGATGCTGTCATCCACGAGTTGGCAGAAAACCGTTCAGGCTTAGTTTTCATTTTATGGGGAGCATACGCCCAAAAGAAAGGAGCGTTTATTGATGAAAGCAAACATTTGGTCCTGAAATCGGTGCACCCCTCTCCACTTTCAGCACATCGGGGATTTTTCGGAAACAAGCATTTCAGCAAGGCCAATGAATACCTGACGGCACAGGGTCTTGTCCCCATCGATTGGCATTAATAGCCCCAAATGGTGTTGTCTCTCGGATTCTGATGCTGCTCATACTTTAGATCCTGCAACAAGGTGGATTTTACACGAACCGAAAAGTTATAGGATTTATACCGGCCGATCGGAATAATATTGGCCGACATCTCCCAGCAGTGCAAATCACGCGTGATGGAGCAATTCATGGTTGCCAGCTGTTTTGTATCGAAATTGTAACTGGTTGACGCATTCATCTTCCATTTGTCCGTCAGAGAAATAGTTCCACTCAAACTCAAATTTTGAAATATTTTGTGGTTGTATTCCAAGCGTTCCGTATCAAATGTGGAACGGGAATAGTTCAAAGTATAATTGATGCTCAGGCTCCATGGCATTTTAAATGGTGCATAGAGTGCAGCTTCGGGATCAAGAGGCTCCGAAGGTGGAATCACTCCCCCATCACGGGTTTCTCCGTCTGGTTGTTCATTGGAAGTTGAACCTGATTCTTTCCCTTTCTTATTTTTATCTTTCTTCTTGAATGTATCATTGTTAAAAGTATAAGAAAAAGAGGTTCCGGTGCTTATGAGACGCCCGGGAATACCGTACTTCTTAAATTGGGTCGTATTGACCCTTACCGGAGTTCCAGCCTTGTTCAGCTGGTATGTGTACGGGTCAAACGATCCGCTCAGATTTAAAGTGTATTTTGGCCCGAATCTCAAACGAATATTGGCCGCTATATCACTCCAATTCAAGCTATCAGCCGCCATATTATAACTTGTTCGGAAAGAGAGGTTATCAATCAAACTGACCTTTTTATCTATGACGGCCGTATCTGTCTGTTGCTTTATTTTCATTTCCAGATTATTGGCTAACTCGAAACCGATGCTACCGGACTCACCCTTGCCTGGCAAACCATACAAGGCATTATCGTAATGGGAGTAATTCACAAATTGCTCAACACCATAGCCATCAATATATGAATAGCTACCATAATAGCCGTATTTTTCTGCCCCGAAATCTGGAGTATAGGAGAAAGATATGGAAGGTTTGATGACATGACGGATCATGTTGATCTTCTTGCCGAAAATTTTCTGGATGGGTTGGTACATCCCGTAAATCGTGGTAGAGACGTTCACTGATGTAGAATAATCCCAGACACGGTTGAACCCCCAAAGTGTATCTGTAACAACTTGATTCAGATTCTTATCAAAATGCTTATCTATAGAACTGGAATACCAACGTTCCGTATAGTTTAAGGATGGAGAGATATTGATGTAGTTTAGAACATTGAATGTAGCAGTAACAGGAATGCTATGCTTCGCTCCGTTACGCCAATCCTTGATGAGCGACTTTTTTAAAAAATCTTTTTCCTTAACCTGACTAATACTGTTCGTAAAAGTACCGGTATATCCCATGCGAATCTTTTCATACCACCGCTCACCACCTATCGGATTTTTTCGTTTGAAAGGACTGATACTCGACATTGACACATTCAGATTAGGCAGAGAAACCGTCAAAGTTGAATCCGAACTTCTTTGGGAAATGCTCATACTTGTGCTTAAACTGAAAGGACTTTCAGGAAAACGCTGGGTAAAATTGACGGAAGAACTTTTTGTATTGTTCGAGAAAGCTTCCGGATTGTAATAAGACGTTAAATCATTTCTGGTATAGCCACTGGTCTGAAAATTCACACTGGCAGAAAAAGTACTGAATGGATTGGCCTTTGCATCCTGGGAATGGCTCCATGTAACACTCAAGTTTTTGGATTTTCCATAATCGGGCAGATTCTTTTCACTGGTAACGGATTCAAGATAGGAGGCATTGAAACTTCCGGAATATTTGTACTTTACCCTGTAGGAAGACCTGGCACTCAAGCCCCATGAACCTTTGGAGTACAATTCACCGGTCAGAGCCAAATCCATATAATCATTGAATGCAAAATAGTATCCTCCGTCTTTCAGGTAAAAACCGCGGGTTAGCTCATCACCATAAGTAGGAGTCAACATGCCTGAAGAATATTTACCCTTGAAAGGGAAATAGCCGAATGGCAACATCAGAGGAAGGTCTACATCTTCCATGACCAAGTGGGCAGGCCCGGATACAATATAGCTTCCCGGTTTCACTTTTGCCCTGCTCAAGTCCAGATAGAAATGTGGATGTTCATGATTATCGCAAGTCGTATACTTTCCACCAACCATATACATGATATCGTCGGACATTTTTTTGGTCTTGCCACTCACCACATAGCCTTCACCCTGTTGGGTAACTACTTGGGTTATGAAACCTTTTTTTGTATTGAAATTATATTTCAGATTCTTGGAAGGATACTCTCCACTCTCATCCTTAAACACAGGATCACCAACGATTTTACCTGACGAATCAGGCCGTCCGGTAGCAAATAAAAGACTGCTGTCCATATCCATTCTGATAAAACCGGCATCCAGGTTTGTCTTTCCATAAACGATCTTACCATCACCATATAGAAGGCCGGTACCTCCGGCAAGAAAAACCAAAGAATCGCTGGCTTCATAATCCACAATTTCAGTGAGACCTTTTGTCTTTTTGACAGAGAGGGAGTCTTTTTTCTGTGTTGAGTCTACGAGGGCGTGGGAAGCGGAAAGAGGCACTGATTGTACTTTTGAGCCGGATAAAGTTGCAGGACTTTGAAGAGGCTGGACATTATTTGAAGCAGTTGACATAGAAACAGCCGAGACCTTTTTTTTGGAGAAAGAGCCATGCTGTGCCCGAACAGGGATAAGGGAACAACAAAACAGCACTAAAAGTCCTGAATATAAACATATAGAATGACGGCGCAAAAGAGTCATGAGCTGCTCTAAGATTAGAGCGCAAATGTACGTAAAACTACTTGGAATCAAAAAGCGCAGACGTGAAAAGTACTTAACAGCAGATTCCTTCATCTAAAATAGCTGATTCTTTATCAATCATAGGAATCGTTCACACCAAACATCAAAGCGTTTCAAGCCTTCGTTTCCATATTTCTCAAGTTTCGACCGTGCTTCTGAGGACGTAAGTTCTTGATTCAAAAATGTTTTTGAGAAAAACTTGTCAGCAAAACAAATCAATTGTTCCTCTATGCTAACAGGACATAAATCACGATGCGGCAATGGCAAATCTCTGTTTAATATTTCAGATAGCGTCAGACCTGTACCCGTATGCCTTTCACAAACCAAGCCATGCTTTGGGAAACCCTCTTTTTCAAGAATTTCACGCCCCAGATAGCCATGACAGATATATGGATATACTCCAAAGCACTGGATTGTATCAGCCTTTGTCAGAAAAACACCAATATCATGCAGCAGACCAGCCTCTTCCAAGAAAGTCGGATTAAGTGACCATTCAGGATGATTGGCAGCTATTGAAAGTGCTTTATCTGCCACACTTCTGCTATGTGTATATACAATATGGTAAAGTTCGGTATCCGGATCAATATATTTCTGAAGAAGTTTAACGGCATCCATCATTATAGTCAAATAAAAGAAATTTTTAATCATGCGATTTAAGATTGTCTCAACATACGCATTCATCATAACAAAGAAAAAGAAAACTTTTGGCTTCTTGGCAATTTTCATCTACTTTTGCAATAGTAATTTCATATGTATGCAACATAGACTTTTAAACCTGCTTCTTATTCTGTTTTCAGGATTATTGATTCCTGCATCTTTTGCGGCAGCACCATCGACCTTCACCGTCGTCATTGACCCTGGTCACGGAGGCAAAGATTCCGGAACATTGGGAACTTCCATAAAAGAAAAGGATGTTGTATTGTCTGTCGGACTCAAACTGGGACAGCTCATCAAGAGACAACACCCGGATGTAAAAGTCATTTATACCAGAAGCACGGATGTTTTCATTCCTTTGGATCAGCGTGCCATGATTGCCAATAAAGCCAAAGCCAACTTGTTTCTTTCCATTCATGCTGACCACGCTGAAACACCGACAGTAAGAGGTGCTTCGACCTTTACCCTCGGTCAGAACAGGACAAGAGAAAATTTCGAAATTGCCAAACGTGAAAACTCTGTCATCCTATTGGAAGACGACTATAAACAAAGGTACGAAGGGTTCGACCCGAACTCTGCTGAATCCTACATTATGTTTGAATTCATGCAGGATAACTATATGAATCAAAGCATCCAGTTTGCATCCATCCTGCAGGAAAAGTTTATGTCCTCAGGGCGGAAAGACCGCGGGGTACGTCAGGATGTGTTCCTCGTATTGCGCTGCACCAGTATGCCGTCTGTTTTGGTGGAATTGGGCTTCCTGTCCAATCACGAAGAAGAACAATTTCTGAAAAGCGAAGAGGGTCGTGACCAAATGGCATTAGCCCTCCTGAGAGGATTTTCAGATTTCAAGAACAATTACGAACGAAAATCAACAGGAAATTCCGCTATTGCGAAGAAGGTTTCCAATGAAAGCTTTACCGAAAGGAGAGACTCCGGACAAAGCCAGTCTCAGAAAACGGACTCAGCCGGTAAAAGAAAGAACGTTCAAAGTCAGACAAGCAAACTGTCTGACAAAATTACAACCGATACAGATATCATTTTTAAAGTTCAGGTAATAACATCCTCCTTCAAGTTAAAAGAAAATGACAAGAAATTTAGAGGTAATGAGCTGGACTACTTTTTTGAAAATAAACTATACAAATACACATACGGAAAATTCTCAAGTTTTGATGAAGCCAACCTGAAACGCAGAGAATTGAGAAAATTTTTCCCTGATGCTTTTGTCATCGCCTTAAAAAATGGTCAAAAAATAGCCGTTGATGACGCAAGAGCACAAACCAAGCATTAATTATTTGTATTTTTGAATCGTGGAAATAATGGAATTCCAAATATGAAGATTCCGGAAGTTTTTTAACTAAAAACAGATTCGAGTGAAAAGCGAAATAAAAAGCGAAGCCAAGATTGGTTTAATTGTCATATTGACGTTTTCCATCTTTGTATGGGGACTTAACTATTTAAAAGGAGTCAATCTTTTAAGTCCGTCTAACCATTTTTATGTCACTTACAATAAAATTGACGGACTTGTAAAGTCCAGTCCTGTCAATCTGGACGGTTATCAGGTTGGTTTGGTTCGCGATATCCAATACCAGTATGACAATCCCGGCCATATTTTAGTGGATTTGGATCTGAACAGTAAACTCCGTTTGCCGAAAGGCACCAAAGCCATTATCAAATCGGAAATGCTTGGAAATCCAACCATCGTTCTGGAACTCGGACCACAAAATGCAGAAATGCTGCAAAGTGGAGATACCTTGATAGCCGAGAACACACCTGGCATGATGGATCAGCTTTCTGACGGTCTTCTCACCGACATGCGAAACATGATTCACCGAACAGACTCTCTGGTCGCAAGCATTGATGTCCTTGTTTCAAACGGCAGCCTCGACAAATCACTCACCTCCATTGAAAAGACCACCAAAGAGCTCGAACAGATCTCTGCCAAACTAAATCACTCAATGGATAAACAAATTCCTTCCATTCTGAATAATGTAGAAACGCTCACCGCCAAATTTTCGGATGCAGGCACCAAAATAAACCAGTTGGACTTTGCTTCTTTAAACAAGACCATCAATCAACTGGAGAACTTGTCTGTAAAACTCAACAGCCCAGACAATTCGATGGGTTTACTGTTGAACGATCAGTCTCTTTATCTAAATCTTAGCAACACGGCGCAAAGTGCCAATACGCTTCTGCTTGATTTGAAAGAAAGACCAAAACGTTACGTTCATTTCTCCATTTTTGGTTCAAAAGAATCCAAGTAATATTCGTTTGAATAAAAAAGGAAAAATGATAAAAATACGCCTTTTTAATATTTAACGTAAAAATAATACAGAAGCATAAACCTTTATTAACAGCGGGTTAAAGCACTTCATGCCATTTTTGGTTTGCGAGACTGACAATATTGCAAGCCGTTCGAACTAAGATAGTTGCGGAATGTTAACAGCGCAGTAATCTGATTATCAACAAATTAAGTAAAACTCTAAGAGTAAACTAATTACATTTTTCACATTTTTTTAAATAAAAATCGATTTGGTTAATTCGTTTTTTTTTTAAAAATTTGCAAGAACAATTAAGAAAGAAATTAAAAAGACAATGCCCTTAAATCATATTACACTCTGGAATCACTGCCTGAATATTATTAAAGATAATGTTCCGGAGTTGAGCTACTCCACATGGTTTATTCCCATTGTACCTTTAAAATATGAAGACAAAGCTTTGCTCATACAGGTTCCGAGTCACTTCTTTTACGAGCAACTGGAAAATCAATATGCAGATTTGATTGGCAAAGCATTGTATCGCATCACCGGTGACAATTCAAGGCTACTATATCAGGTCATGGTTTCCGATACTCCTGTGCAGTTGGCTCCAGAACATCAGTCCAATGTCAACAAGCTGACAAATATCCCGACACGTCCAACCATGCCGTCTAATCCGTTTGATCAGATTGTCCCCGGCAAACTGGATTCTCAATTGAATACCAACCTGAATTTTGGAAACTTCATCGGAGGCGAAAGCAATATGTTGGCCAGAACAGCAGGTTTCTCTATCGCTGAGAAACCGGGAAAGACCGTTTTCAACCCTTTATTCGTTCATGGTAAATCCGGAGTTGGAAAAACGCATTTGCTTCACGCCATTGGAAATGCCGCCCTGCAGCAAAACAGCAACCTGAGAGTTTTATACGTTTCATCCCACCTGTTTCAGGTACAGTATTCCCAAGCATATTTAAACAACACCGTCAATGACTTTATTCATTTTTATCAAAGCATTGACATCTTGTTGATTGATGATATTCATGAATTATCAGGCAAGACAGGAACTCAAAACGTGTTCTTCCATATATTCAACCACCTTCACCAAAACGGCAGACAGTTGGTTATCACCTGCGACCGCCCGCCTAAGGACATCATCGGTATCGATGACCGTTTGCTGACCCGTTTCAAATGGGGCTTGACTGCCGAAATGGAAAAACCGAACTATGCTTTGCGCATCGCTATTCTTGAAAGCAAGATTTTAAGAGATGGACTTCATTTTCCACAGGAAGTCATCGAATACATCGCCCGGAATGCCACGGAGAATGTCAGAGATCTGGAAGGTATCGTCGTTTCACTGATGGCACACGCTGTCATCTATGGAAAGGATGTGGATATGGAACTGGCAAAAAAAGTCGTTTCAAACGCCATCAAAGTTCAGGAACGTCAGATATCTGTGGAATTGATAGAAGAAAAGGTCTGCAAATATTTCGACTTGGAGCCGGACTTGATCCACTCCAAATCCAAGAAACAGGAGATTTCTCAGGCCAGACAGATTGCCATGTATTTATCGAGAAAATATACGGACAAGTCCTACTCCAATATTGGACAAATGATCGGCAAACGTGATCATGCCACTGTTTTACATGCGTGCAAGACTGTTGGAAACTGGATAGAGACAGACAAGAAATTCAAGACCTGCATTCAGGAAATAGAACAGCAGATTCAAGGTATATAATTCTTGATTATCTATGATATATAGTGGAAATTCAGAAACTGATCTGAATTTCCATTTTTTTTGACCGTTAAATTTCAAAACCCTGTTTACGGATGGCTTTCAGATATGCCTCCGAAAAGTGTTCATTGTCATTTTTTGTATAACGTATATCCGTAAAAATCTGAGCCAAGGTCTCTTTTTTATTGATTTCCACAAAATGCCGGTTTTCAGGTAAAGCTTCCTTTTCAGCAAAAATCCGGTCAATATCATGCGCTGTATAATCTCTGTATTTTTCCTGATGAAGGACTCCATCCAAGGGCAACCTGTCGCTCAGCGGAGCGGTAGCTGCCTGCTGCGGGTATCCTACACTGAGGGTTGTGACGGGAAGCACCAACTTCGGTAATTCCAGGGCTTCGGCAATTTGTTCAGCATTGTAAGTCGTGGTTCCCAGGTAACATATACCCAATCCGACAGCTTCTGCAGCATCACAAAATGCCTGTGCAAGAATGATGGTGTCAATGGTCGCATAAGTCAATGCCTGAAAGTTCGAATAACCGGGAACGGCCTTTCGTTGTTCACACCATTTTCCAAACCGGTTGAAATCCACACAAAAGGTAAGCACAACCGGTGCTTGTGTCACCTGTGACTGATTGAAATGAAACGGAGCCAGGATACTTTTACGCTCGGCATCGCGGGTTACAATGACACTATATGCCTGCATATTTCCGGTATTGGACGCTCTGCAAGCAGTAGCCATCAACTCATGAAGCAATTGGTCACTTAAAGGTTGGTCGGAATAAGCGCGAACGGTGCGCCTCGTATTCATTGAATTCATTTTGGTATTTTTTTCATGATTCTGATACAAAGGTAAAGATTCTTTTCCAAGAAGAAAAACCTGCTGAATAACATAGAAAGTAACATAATATTATTTTTTGATTTATCATTACTTATAAAAATAAGTTATCCCGTCTTCTATAAAATTTCCAAAAAAGAAAATTTTTACCACCTAAATTTTTCACATATATCTGATTTTCTGATATTTAAAAATATTTTTTGAAAACTTTAAATAATTAACAATCTCTTTACAACAAACATTTTGTAAAGTCATTAATGATGACTACAATTGTAATGTTTAAAAAAGTAAACGACATTCAATTAATCTTAATACAACATACTTAAAACCAATAGAAAGTGAAAGAACAATCCTACACACACGATGAAGCATTTCAGGCTTCACTGGATTATTTCCAGGGAGATGAGCTGGCTGCAAGAGTCTGGGTAAACAAATATGCCCTTAAAGATTCTTATGGAAACCTCTTCGAAAAGACTCCGGATGACATGCATCACAGACTGGCAAAAGAAATTGCCAGAGTTGAGAAAAAATATCCGAACCCGATTCCCGAAAAAGAACTCTTCGACCTTTTCGATCACTTCCGTTACATTATACCCCAAGGGAGTCCAATGACCGGCATCGGAAACAATTTTCAGGTGGGATCTTTGTCCAACTGTTTTGTTATCGGCGTTGACGGACCTGCAGACTCCTATGGAGCTGTCATCAAAATTGATGAAGAGCAGGTTCAACTAATGAAACGTCGCGGCGGTGTAGGTCACGACTTGTCTCATATCCGCCCGAAAGGTACTCCTGTCAAAAACTCGGCACTTACATCTACAGGCATCGTACCTTTCATGGAACGCTATTCCAATTCAACCCGTGAAGTAGCCCAGGATGGTCGCCGGGGAGCCTTGATGCTGAGTGTTTCCATCCAGCATCCTGACTCAGAAGCTTTCATCGACGCCAAAATGACAGAAGGAAAAGTGACAGGAGCAAACGTTTCCGTAAAGATGACCGACAAGTTTATGGAAGCTGCGACAAGTGACGGCACTTATATACAACAATATCCCGTCGGAAGCCCGAACCCGACTACAACCAAAGAAATTGACGCCACAAAATTATGGATGAAAATTGTCCACAATGCCTGGCAATCAGCGGAACCCGGTGTTTTGTTCTGGGATACCATTCTCAGGGAATCGGTTCCCGACTGTTATGCGGATCTTGGCTTCCGAACCGTATCGACAAACCCTTGCGGGGAAATTCCCCTTTGTCCCTATGACAGTTGTCGCTTGCTGGCAATCAACCTATATTCCTATGTAAAAGATCCTTTTACCAAAAATGCAAAATTTGATTTTGACCTTTTTATAAAGCATTCAGCCCTTGCACAACGCATCATGGATGACATCATCGATTTGGAGATGGAAAAAATCGACCTGATCCTGCAAAAGATACAATCCGACCCCGAACAGGACGAAATCAAACGTACAGAACGCGAATTATGGGAGAAGATCAAATCAAAGACCGCCATGGGACGTCGGACGGGTGTAGGGATCACCGCCGAAGGTGATATGCTTGCAGCTATTGGCTTGCGTTACGGCACAGAAGAAGCATCCGCCTATTCCGAAAAAGTACACAAGACTCTTGCCATCGAAGCTTATCGTTCTTCCGTACACCTCGCCAAAGACCGTGGAGCATTTGAGATTTTTGATGCAAAAAGAGAAAAAGACAATCCGTTCATTCAGCGTTTGTTCAAAGCCGACCCTGAGTTGGAAAAAGAAATGAAGCAGTATGGGCGCAGGAACATTGCCTGTCTGACGATTGCACCGACAGGAACCACCAGTTTGATGTCGCAAACCACATCCGGCATAGAACCGGCATTTATGCTGATTTACAAACGTCGTCGTAAAATCAACCCCAACGACCATGATGTACGCATAGACTATGTCGACGATAGCGGCGATAGCTTTGAAGAATACATCGTTTTCCACCACAAATTTGTCACTTGGATGGAAGCCAACGGCTATCCTACCGCCAAAAAATACACTCAGGAAGAATTGGACGAACTGATCATGCAATCCCCTTACTACAAAGCAACGGCAAACGACATCGACTGGATGCAAAAGGTAAAAATGCAGGGACGTATCCAAAAATGGGTGGATCACTCCATCAGTGTCACCATCAACCTGCCATCCGACGCTACGGAAGAACTTGTCGGACAACTTTATGTGGAAGCATGGCGTTGTGGCTGCAAAGGTTGCACGGTTTACCGCGACGGCTGCCGTTCCGGCGTACTTGTGGCAAACACGCCCAATCCTACCAAGGAAGATAAGGAAGACAGAAAGCTGATATGTTATCCTCAGAGTACGCCAAAACGTCCAAGAGAACTTGAAGCAGAAGTTATCCGTTTCCAGAACAACAAAGAAAAATGGATTGCTTTCATCGGTTTGCAAAACGGTCGCCCATACGAAATCTTTACCGGTATCCAGGATGACGATGATGGTATCTTGCTGCCCAAGAATGTAACGGATGGTAAAATCATCAAGAACATTGACGAGGATGGTGTAAAGCACTACGACTTCCAGTTTGCCAACCGTCGCGGCTACAAAATAACCATTGAAGGCTTGTCGGAAAAATTCAACTCCGAATACTGGAACTATGCAAAACTGATTTCAGGAGTTTTACGTTATGGAATGCCCATCGATCAGGTAATCAAACTGATTTCAGGCCTTGACCTTGACAATGAATCCATCAACACTTGGAAAAATGGTGTTGAGCGAGCATTGAAAAATTACTTGCCAAACGGAACCGAAGCAAAAGGCCTGATTTGCCCCAATTGTGGCAATGAAAGTCTTGTCTACGAAGAAGGTTGTCTGCATTGCACCAATTGCGGTTATTCAAAATGTGGATGATCCGCTGTATCAATCAATAAAAAAAGCGATGGAGCATCCATCGCTTTTTTTATTGACTCAACAGGTGAGCTATTATCTGTTTTCCAGATTCATTTCACAGGAACCATTAAATACAGAACCCGGCTCTATGACAAGAGTTGATGTTTTTACAGCTCCTCTAACACTGGAGTTACCCCTGAGTGAAAGCTGTTCATTCGCCTCAATATCACCTTCGACAGATCCGGCAACTTCAGCATTGACACATTTGAGATTACCTTTCAGAACAGATTGTGGCCCCAATATCACTTTTCCTTTGCTCGTCAGATTCCCCTCAAGACCACCTTCAATCCGGATATCTTCTTCCGAATAGATATCTCCTATGATTCGGGTTCCAGGAGCAAGTATGCTATAAACCGCACCTGTTGTTGCAACGATTTCCTTTGACATAATAAATTCTTTAGAATGACTTTAGTACAACAAAAATACTATTTTTTATCAAAGTCTATACCTTAACCCATAATACTAATCAAAATTTGTCAGTTAAAAGAAGAAAAATTACATTTGTCCTATTCGAAATACAGCTTCAAATGGACTATCTTTTGATCAACAATATGCAGTTTTACGCTTACCATGGCGTATACGAGCAAGAGAACAAAGTCGGAAACAATTACTTGGTAGACTTGAAACTTGGAATAGATTTGAGTAAAGCTTGCAAAAGCGATTCACTTGAAGACACCATCAATTATGCATCCGTATTTGAGAAAGTCAATACTGTCATGCAAAAGCCATGTAAATTAATTGAGCACCTTGCCGAAAATATCTGTATAGAACTTAAAACCTCTTTCCAAAAAATACAAAACATTGAAATAAAGGTAACTAAAGTAAATCCGCCCATCCAAGGACAGATCAATAGTGTCAGTGTTCTTTTGTTCCGTTGAGGAATATATTCAATAAATAAACACCAATCTTCGAAAATTTTATGTATTTTTGTCGTCCTTTTTGCATAGATTAAAGCAATCCGTGCGAGTCGGATTCTAACAAGATCGATAATCCGAGTGAGTCGGATTCCACATTTTAAAGAAAAGAACGATGAAAAATAAGTACATTCACCTGATTGAGCAATCATTTGAATTTCCAAACGAAGAGTTCACCGTAAATTCCGAAAACGAACTCCAATGGTTCAACATTTCATTGATGGACATCATTAAACAATATGGCACACCTTTAAGAATATTCTACCTGCCTAAAATTGCACAAAACATCCAACATTGTCGGAAAATGTTCAACGTTGCTATGGCGAAAGCCGATTACGACGGCGATTACAATTATTGCTATTGCACCAAGAGTTCCCATTTTTCCTTCATTCTTGAAGAAGTGCTTAAACACAATGTACATATTGAGACCTCTTCCGCCTTCGACATCAATATTATTGAAGCCTTATACGAAACAGAGAAGATTACCAAAGAGAAGTATATTATCTGCAACGGATTCAAGAGACCGCAGTATATTGAAAACATCCAAGCTCTTATAAATAATGGCTTTGAGAACACTATACCCATTTTGGATAACAAGTTTGAGCTTGATTTATTGATGACGAATATTGATAAAAAGATAAATGTAGGCATCCGGATTGCCTCGGAAGAAGAACCGAAATTTGATTTTTATACTTCCAGACTTGGCATTCGGTACAGCGACATTATCCCATATTATCTCGAAAAAATCGAGACAAATCCACTGGTTAATCTCAAAATGCTTCACTTTTTTATCAACACAGGTATCAAAGACACCGCTTATTACTGGAATGAGTTGACCAAAGCTGTAGAACTATATTGTGAACTAAAACAAATTTGCCCTGAACTCGACAGCATCAATATAGGTGGAGGTTTCCCGATTCAAGTTCACTTGGACTTTGAATATGACTATGAATACATGGCTGAAGAAATCATCGCCCAAATCAAGAACATTTGTGTCCAGAACAAAGTAAAAGAGCCTGACATCTTTACGGAATTCGGATCATTCACTGTCGGAGAAAGTGGTGCCATGCTTTATTCCATCATCAACCAAAAACAACAAAACGACAGAGAATTGTGGAACATGATCGACAGCTCATTCATCACAACCCTTCCCGATACCTGGGCCATCAACCAACGCTTTGTTCAATTGGCCATCAATAATTGGGACAAAGAATATCAACGGGTTCATTTAGGAGGCTTGACTTGCGACAGTGAAGACTTCTACAACTCTGAAGCGCACTCCAATGCCGTCTTCTTGCCTAAAATCGTTCAGGACAGTGAACAATATATCGGGTTTTTCCATTGTGGAGCTTACCAGGAGTCATTAAGCGGATACGGTGGCATTCAACATTGCCTCACCCCTGCTCCGAAAATGGTACTCATTGATTTGGATGAAGACGGAGAATACTACACCAAGCTTTTTGCCAAGGAGCAAAGTTACAAATCCATGATGAAGATATTGGGTTACTAGCCCGTTGCATATAAGCTGCTTTACTATTTTTCTTTACGAAACGAGCATGGATAGGAGTATTCACCAAAAACAATGAAAATTTGACATGCAAGTTCCATACGACCTTTAAAAATATTATTTATGTATGAAAGAAATCAGTAAAGCGGCGTTTTCCGCATAAATAATAACCCAAGATGATACTTCCCCGGTAAATTTCCGGAATGGAAGTTATTTTTGTTTGCTGCAAATTTTCCAGACGTTGCAAGGTGAAATGAGGTTTCATTTTCAAAAATGACCATCTTGCACGTAACACAGCCTTTGCGTCCCTCCATTTCCAGGAAAGCAGAAAAACCAGAACAGACATATAGTCCAGAATCAAACGGATGATGAACACCACCGCAAATTCATTGGGGGTACAATTCTTATAAAGCATCAAAAGATTGTTCCGATAATTCAGATAAGTTTTGCGTGGATTCTCCTTGTTTAAAGTCGCGCCGCCCAAATGGTAGACGACACTCTGCGGAAGACAAACGATGCGCCTTCCTCTGCTTCGAAGACGCCAGCACAGGTCAATTTCTTCCATATGGGCAAAAAATCTGGCATCAAACTCACCTACATTTCGGAAATCATCCATTCTAACGCACAAACAAGCCCCTGTAGCCCAAAATAAGTCGATAGGGGTATCATACTGTCCCCTGTCCTCTTCCACGAAGGAGAGCACCCTTCCACGACAAAACGGATATCCCAGAAAATCCATAAAGCCACCGGAAGCACCGGCATGTTCAAAACATTCTCTTTGACGAAGAGATCTGATTTTAGGCTGACAAGCAGCCACATCAGGATGAGCATCCATATAATCAGTCAAGAAGATCAACCAACCGGGAGTAACCTCCACATCGGAATTCAACAACACGGCATATTTAGAATCAAGCTGGGACAAAGCCTGATTATAACCTTCGGCAAAACCATGATTATAGGCCAAATCGATGCGTTTGATGGTATCAGGATAATTCGTCTCCAAAAAGGCAAGCGAGCCATCAGTCGATCCGTTATCTGCCACCACCAACTCTACATCCTGAGATAAATCGGAAAGTGTATGTTCTAAAACATTAGGTAACAGAGACTCCATCAGAGACTTACCATTCCAATTCAGAATTACGACAGATGTCTTCATGATGCTTCAATCTTAAAATCTTTTGCTTTATGGACTGTTTCAAGCTGGTGTTTGTGTTTCCAGCGCTTGTGTGTCCAAAGCCAGTATGCAGGTTCCCGTAAAATAGTCTTCTCCATCAGGCGGGCATATTTCTCTGTAATTTCAAACGTTTCGGTTTCCTGCGGCTTGTCTGTAATCAACTCATAAGTAGTTCGATAACGTCCCCTCGCCATTTTTTCGACATCAGCATACACCACTGCAAATCCGGTTTGTTTTGCCATTCTCTCCGGTCCGATAAGAATGGAAGTGTCCTGATTCAGGAAGGGGGTCCAGTAATGCAAATTGGCAGCCGAAGGAGTCTGATCACACACCAGCCCAAAAACGGCTGCTTTACCTTCATGACGCAGATTAATCAATTTACGGTACGCCTGACTTTTGGTGGCGATACCTCCTTGAAAACGAGTCCTGATTCTGATATACAACTGATCGAACGCCTCATTCTTCAATGGCCTGTAAATGCTATATCCTACCTGATTGCCGGATTCCAGCATATATAAAAAAAGGAAAGGCTGATATTCCCAGTTCCCGTAATGGCCCAATACGATCAGAACGCCTTGCTGTTGTTTGGAAAAATCAGTCACCATCTCCGGATTCTTAAAAACCATCCGCTTCTTTGCCTCTTCCGGGGACATTCCTAAAATGCGTATGGTTTCCTGGAAAGTATCACAGAAATGACGATAAAATTTTCGTTCGATCTGGTGCAATTCTTTCCGAGTCTTCTCCGGAAAGCTATTTTTCAGATTTTTCCTGACTACTTTCAAACGGTATCTCACCACATAATAAACGATGGGATACAAAAAAATGTCCGAAAAAAAGAAAAGAACGGGTAGCGGCAAAAAAGCGCAGAGCCTTACAAATCCAAATAGAAGACCAGAAAAAATCCTTTTCACTCAAATAAAATTTATAAATCATTTTAAAAAGGCTGCTTGAAACCACCTATTCCGTGCATCCAGGCAACTCTCCCTTCAAAGCGGTGCCCTCCGTGTTAAAGTCACTCAAACGTACTGAAATAGTTTGATTCACCCAATTTTTTTGATAAGGAACCTCAACACGAATGTAATTTTCCGAAAAACCATGCATTTTCCCTTCCGTTTTGGTATGTTCAAAGAGCACTTTACCCTCGTATCCGACATGTTTCTGATAAAATGCCTTCCATTTCGCATCGGAAAGTTTTTGCAGACGTTCATGACGAGCCTTTTTAGCTGCAGGTGAAACGATGTAATCAATTTTTAAAGCCTGTGTTCCAGGCCTTTCAGAATAGGAGAAAATATGTAATTGGGAAATGTCCAGCTTTTCCAAAAAAACGAATGCTTCCTCAAATCGTTCCGGGGTTTCCCCACGGGAACCGACAATGACATCCACTCCGATAAAGGCATGAGGGATCACACGTTTGATCAGATCAATTTTTGCAGCAAACAGGGATGTATCGTAACGACGGTGCATCAGTTTAAGCAATTCATCACTGCCTGCCTGAAGGGGAATATGAAAATGAGGCGCAAAGCGTTTAGACGCGGCGACAAAGGCAATCACCTCATCCGTCAGCAAATTGGGTTCTATGGAGGATATTCTGTAACGGTCAATACCTTCCACCTCATCCAAAGCACGGATCAGGTCAATAAAGGTTTCACCTGTACTTTTCCCGAAATCTCCAATGTTGACACCGGATAAAACAATTTCTTTTCCTCCCTCTGCAGCTACTTCTTTTGCCTGATCAACCAAAAAGGCTATCTTTGGGTTACGGCTGGTTCCTCGCGCAAAAGGGATTGTACAATAGGTACAGAAATAGTCACAGCCATCCTGTACCTTCAAAAAATAGCGTGTACGGTTTCCACGGGAACAAGATGGCAGAAATCGGTTGATATCTTTTACTTCTGAAGTATATATTTTGGCATGTTCACCTTTCTGAAGGCCTTCCAAAAGTCCGGGAAGGTCAAATTTTTGATTGGCACCCAGAACCAGGTTCACTCCTGGAATTTCCGATATTTCGTCTGACTTGAGTTGAGCATAGCATCCTATCACAACAACAAGTGCTTCAGGATACTGACGGATCACCTTATGGATGGCCTGACGTCCTTTTTTGTCGGCGGTATCTGTTACCGAACAGGTATTGATGACACAGACATCCGGCCTTTCTCCAAATTTGACCGTGCTATAACCTGCGCTGATCATCTTTTTTCCAAGACTATATGTTTCCGCGAAATTTAATTTGCACCCCAAATTGACATAGGCAACTTTCCGGGTCTGAAAAAAACTTGTATCAATCATAGATTTTTTATTTCTTTGCAAAGGTAAGGATTTTAGTCCTCAAGGAAAATTTGGCTCCAAATCTTTGATGTTTTTTTGAGACTACCCCGTTATTTTTCTATAAAACGAGTATAAAAATGCATTTTTTGTCCCAAAAAGGAGAAAAAAAAAAGTTTTTTAGAAATATTTACAGTTTTGAGTACACAGAATAAAAATTATACTTAATTTTGCCGCGATTTCAAGAAACTCCTATTTATTGTTTAAAACAGAAAAAAAATGAAAAAGTTAGTATTATTCTTCGCTGTTGTTGTAGCAGTATCTTTCGCATCTTGTGGTAACAAAGCAAAAACTGAAGCTCCTGAAGAAGTTGCAACCGAAGAAGTTGCTACTGAAGCTGCTCCTGCTGCTGTTGATTCAACTGCTGCCGCTGCTCCTGCTGAAGCTGCTCCTGCTGCTGAAACAGCTACTCCCGCTGCTGAATAAGCCGGAACAAAAGAAATTAAAAAGTCTGCCCTATAGGGTGGACTTTTTTTTGCCCTTATTTGAACACTTTCTCCTGTCCTTTCGCGGGATCAATTATCCATCAAAAACTGATCCTTGATTTTTGCGCATAAAAAAAGCCGATTGAAATCAACCGGCTTTTTACGTATTGCGATATGCTATTATTCAGCTACTACCTCAAAAGGAACTTCCAGGCTAACCTCACGGTGAAGTTTAACGATGGCTTTGTAAGAACCGACTTCTTTTACCGCATCCTTGATGACAATGACCTTACGGTCAATCTCAAAACCTGCTTTTTCAAATGCTTCAGATACCTGTATCGGGCCTACTGAACCAAAAATCTTACCGGTTGAACTTACTTTTGCACCAATAGTCAGACTTACTTCTTTGAGTTTTGCTGCCAGTTCTTCGGCATCTTTCTTCATTTGGGCAAGCTTGTGTGCACGCTGTTTCATATTTTCAGCCAACACTTTCTTAGCAGAAGGTGTAGCAACGACTGCTTTTCCCTGAGGGATGAGGAAGTTCCTTCCATATCCGTCTTTGACGGTCAAAACGTCGTCTTTGTATCCAAGACCTGTTACGTCTTCTTTCAATATAATTTCCATACTTTTTCTCCTTCGCTAATTATTTCATCAAATCGGTTACGTAAGGCAGCAAAGCCAAATGTCTTGCACGTTTCACAGCCTGAGCGACTTTACGTTGATACTTCAGGGAAGTACCGGTAATACGGCGTGGCAGGATTTTACCTTGTTCATTCAGGAATTTTTTCAGGAATTCAGGATCTTTGTAATCGATGTAACGAATACCACTTTTTTTGAAGCGACAGTATTTTTTCTTTTTGAGATCTACCGTAGGCGGAGTCAAATAACGAATTTCAGATGAATTTTGTGCCATTGTTTAGTTCTCCTTTACTTCTTTAGATTGTTTCAGACTTCTTCTCTTTTCTGCATACAAAGCGTGGAACTTGTCTTGCTTGAATGTCAGGAAACGAATCACACGTTCGTCACGACGGAAGTTTAGTTCTAACTTGGCGATCACGGATGGATCTGCCTTAAACTCGAGCAATTGGTAAAATCCGGTGGACTTTTTAGCTATTGGGTATTCCAATTTGCGTAATCCCCAGTTTTCCTCATGCACAATTTCAGAGCCTTCTGCTACCAGCAGAGCCTTGAATTTTTCTACCGCTTCCTTCATCTGTACATCAGACAAAACGGGAGTTAAAATGAAAACGGTTTCGTAATTGTTCATAACAACTGTTTATGTTAATTGTTTTAAATGGGCTGATTCGTAAATGCTTACCGAAAGGCATGCTTCTCAAAAAACAGCGGCGCGAAGTTACAAAAAAAAATTAAGACATACCAAACGCAAACACAAAAAGTCTCATTTCTTTTTCAAAGTTGTTTCATGGTTTTCTTGGATCAAATTGAAAAATTGTGGAGAAATAGCAAAAGTATAACATTTGTGATCGGCAGGAAATTTAAAATTGCTCTATTTGTACAGGTACAAAGCACAACCCGATTTTCAGTCCTCACGCACGAAAAGTACGTGAGGACTGAAAATCGGGTTGCAACGTGCCGTAGAGCACTACAGCTTTAGACAACGGCCTTGCTATTCCGGGACTACTAATTTATATCCCTTCCCATGAATATTCATGATCTGGATGGAAGGATCATCTTTCAGATGCTTCCTCAACTTAGTGATATAGACATCCATACTCCTTGCATTGAAATACGTATTCTCTTCCCAAATGGTCATCAATGCATAGTTCCTTTCCAGTATCTGGTTCTGATGGCTGCAAAGCAAAGTCAGGAGTTCACATTCTTTGGTCGTCAGGCGGGTCTGTTTGTCACCGATTGAAAGAATCTGTTTGGGCGTATCAAAAGTGAACTGGCCAATCTGATACATGGTCACTTCTTTGGTCTTCTTGCCTTTAACACGACGAATAATGGCTTCTATACGAAATAAAAGCTCTTCCATGCTGAAAGGTTTGGTGATATAGTCATCAGCTCCAAGTTTAAATCCGGTCAAAATATCTTCCTTCAAGTTCTTGGCCGTCAAAAAGATGATGGGAGTTTCGGAATTCATGGCACGGATATCCTGAGCCAGCGTAAAACCATCTTTTTTAGGCATCATCACATCGAGCACACACAAATCATACTTTGCTTTCTGGAAAGCTTTATAGCCTTTCTCACCATCGCTCATCAAGTCTGTTACAATGCCTTTTGCCTGTAAATATTCACGCAAAAGCATGCCCAGATTTTCGTCGTCCTCGCACAACAAGATGTGCATTTTTTCTTCTGTCATAGCTCATTTTTTATTAATGGTAAACTAATAATGAATTTTGTTCCCATATTGACTTCGCTTTCAGCGCGAATCGTACCGTTGTGGTTTTGGACGATTTTCTGCACATAAGCCAAGCCCAGGCCAAAGCCTTTAACATCGTGAACATTTCCTGTAGGAACACGATAGAAACGTTCAAACACTCTTTTCAAATTATCTTTCTTGATGCCGATACCGTTATCCTGGATAGAAATCATAATGTTATCCTTTTCGTTCCAGGTATGGACTGTCAGCACCAGATCACGCTCACTGCGGTACTTCACCGCGTTATCCATCAGATTGAAGAAGACATTGGTCAAATGCATTTCATCTGCTGTAACATCTGCTCTTTTTGCACTTAAATCTTTTTCAAGTTTTCCATCGAAGTTCTCCACCTTGAGTTTGAATGTTGCCACGATGGTATCCAGCATCTCATTGACATCCACTTCCTTGAAAGTCAGGTTGGACCTATCCCGTTCAAAAAGGGAAACCTGAAGTACTTTTTCAACCTGAAAACTCAAGCGTTTGGTTTCATCGACAATAACACCTGAAATATGCTTCAACATGGCAGGCGTCTTACCCACATCTCCGTCTTTCAGCATCTGAGCAGCAAGTGATATGGTCGATATCGGCGTCTTTAACTCATGTGTCATATTATTCACAAAATCATTCTTCATATCATTCAGTTTCTTCTGACGAAAGATGATAATGATTGTTGTTCCGAAAACAATCAACAATACAATAGAAAAAATGATGGATGGAATATAAATCCGAAGCGATTCATAGATATAATTCTTCTTGGTCGGAAAGTATAAATAAAGCGTTCCGGTTTCCACATCCGGGTCATTCGGAAAAAGGACTTGTTTATATCCACCATTCTCATTTTTTCCGATCATTTCTTTACACCGATATACCTCAACATCATTCTTATCTGTCACCCTGAAATGGAAAGGCATATTTTCCAACCCATTGTTCTCCAATTCAACTTTCAGATAATTTTCCAGCTTGCTAAAGTCAACACGCTGTTCGATTGGCCTGTTGTTTGCTTCATATAATATACGCAAGATAACATCCTCCATCAGGCCTTTTTGTGCCAGATATCGTTCACGGAGGTTTTCCTGCATCTTGGTGGAAGTTCCTGAAAGGGTATTTTTTCCATGACTCATGGATATAAAGACTTTAGGCCCTGTTTGAGAAAGAGTCGTCGTTTCATCATACTCAAACATAGAGGAAATGGAAGAAAGGCCTCCGATAGAATGCAATGTTGCTGTTTGACTTTGACGGGTGATTTTGCGGGTAACTTTTGGCACAGAGAAAGCATCACTTTCATGCTCATTCATATCTTCGCTCAAAAATCGAGCAGTTTCATCCAACTCCAGATTTCGAACAACCTGAGACAAACTGCGTTTGACAGCCTCATCAAACTGTTCCGTCCTCATTTTGCCTAAAGTACGGATATAGGAATACTGAAGCGTGAGCAGACTTGCAAATGTCAGCACCATAACAGCAATCAATATCCATATAGCAGACTTCTTCATTTAGCAAAAATAGGTTCAAAATTTAACATTTCAATTGGATTCATAAATATTAACCCTAAAAGAAACACAAATTAACTAATACAATGAGCTGATGATTATACAAAAAAAGCTTACCCAAAAAAAATCAGGGTAAGCTTTTACAATACTCTTTTTTTATTATTCCTTATCCTGTTGTTGAGCTTCGTATTCTTTCAACAGTTTATCCTGAACATCAGTTGGAACTAATTCATAATTGGCGAATTTCATGCTGAAAGAAGCACGTCCGCCAGTTAGCGAGCTCAAAGATGTTGAATAACTTGACATTTCTTTTAACGGTACTTTAGCGGAAAGCTTTTCATAGCCTTTTTCGCTGCTCATACCCATGATCAGCGCACGACGGCCCTGCAGGTCTCCCATCACATCACCCATACGATCGCCCGGGACCAATACCGTCACGTCATAAATCGGTTCAAGAATCTTTGGGCCTGCTTGCTTGAATGCTTCACTAAATGCATTTCGTCCGGCAAGCATGAAGGAAATTTCATTGGAATCTACCGGATGCATCTTACCATCATATATAATGACACGAACATCACGGGCATAGGATCCGGTGAGCGGACCCTGTTCCATGCGGGCCATGATGCCCTTCTGAATGGCCGGCAGAAAACGTGTGTCAATGGCTCCCCCAACAATACTGTTCACAAAAACGAGTTTACCCCCCCATTCCAGTTTGATTTCCTGAGTATCACGGGCAGAAATCTTGAATTCCTGTCCGTTGAATTTATAGATTTCTGGAATAGGCATTCCTTCTGTGTAGGGCTCTACAATTAAATGAACTTCACCAAATTGTCCGGCACCACCTGATTGTTTTCTGTGCCGGTAATCGGCACGGGCAGTCTTCGTTATGGTTTCACGATAAGGGATGCGTGGTTCCAAAAACTGGATAGGCATCTTTTCATTATTTTCCATTCTCCATTTAAGCGTACGCAAGTGGAACTCACCTTGTCCATGAACAATGGTTTGTTTCAGTTCCTTGGATTGTTCAACAATCCATGTCGGATCCTCTTCACGCATCCGGTTGAGGATGGACATCATCTTTTCAACGTCCGCTTCATTGACAGGTTTGATGGCACGGCGGTATTTTGGTTCCGGATATCGGATAAAATCAAAACTGTTGTCAACGCCTTTTCCATTCAAAGTATTTCCAGTCTTGACATCTTTAAGTTTTACAGTAGCACCAATATCTCCGGCTTCCAATTCCTCCACTGGAATACGATTTGAGCCCGCAACACAGAACAGCTGGGCGATACGCTCCTTCGATCCGCGATCGGTATTGAGCAAGTCGTCACCTTCTCTCACGTTGCCGGACATCACCTTGAAATAGGAAACTTCACCGATGTGCGGTTCTACTGAAGTTTTAAAGAAATAGAGACTGGAAGGTCCTTTGGAATCAGGAACAATTTCCTCGCCTTTTTTATTGGATATCTTAGGCATATCCGTTACGAATGGGACAACGTTCCCGAGAAATTCCATCAAACGACGGACGCCCATATCACGGCCAGCGCAAACGCAAAAAACGGGGAACATGCCACGGGCTATCAAGCCCTGGCGAATACCCAACCGGACATCATCTTCAGTCAAGGTTCCCTGGTCAAAGAATTTTTCCATCAAAGATTCATCATTTTCAGCTGCAGCTTCCACCAAAGCCTGATGCCATGCTTCGGCTTTTGCTTTCTCTTCTGCAGGTATATCATCGATCTCCGGAACACCACCTTCGGGTTTCCAGGTATATCTTTTCATCAGCAAGACATCAATCACGGAATTATAGTCTGGTCCGCAAGTGATGGGATATTGTACCGGAACAACATTGGATCCGTAAGATTCGCGTAATTGTTCCAACACCTTATCGTAATCAGCTTTTTCATGATCAAGTTGATTGACGACAAATATCACAGGTTTATTATATTTTTCTGTATTTCGGAAACTGTTTTGAGTTCCAACTTCCACTCCATACTGTCCATTAATCAGCAAAAGGGCCGTATCAGTTACATTCAGTGCGGTAACCGCTCCACCCACAAAATCATCAGACCCCGGGCAATCAATAAAATTCAACTTCTTTCCGTTCCATTCCACATGAAAAACGGTGGAAAAAACAGAATAGCCATATTCATGTTCCACTGGAAAATAATCACAAACAGTATTTTGTGCTTCTACTGTTCCGCGTCGTTTTATTAAACCACCCTCGTAAAGCATTGCTTCAGCGAGAGTGGTTTTCCCAGATCTTGAACTTCCCACAATGGAAATGTTCTTGATTTCATTAGATTGATAAACTTTCATACGTCAAGAATCTTTTTGTTAGTACTAAATTTAAGAAAAACAGTTGCCTTTGTAAAAAGGCTGTGCAAAGTAAAAAATTATGGATATAAAAACAATTCTGAATTCCTGTTACAGAACATTGTTTTAGAGCACAATGATATTTTATACAATGATATTTATATGAAACGAGGATGTTTGTAAAAACGTCCAAGTTTATGGTAAGATGGACATGCGAGTTCCATACGACCTTAAAAAACAATTATTTTCGTATGAAAGAAAAAAATTAAATTATTTTAATAAAATAAGTATATTTGCCACTTAACATCTATAGTCTAACAAAGGCCATGGCAAAAGAAACAGAACGCAAGTTTTTAGTGAAAGGGTCCTATAAAAATCTGGCATTCAACCAACTTTATATCAAGCAGGGATATCTTTCTTCCCAGTCAGAGCGTTGTGTGCGTATCCGGACAAAAGGAGACAAAGGATACATTACCATCAAAGGGGAAAGCAATGCTTCCGGTTTAAGCCGTTTTGAGTGGGAAAAGGAAATTTCCACAGAAGAAGCCGAAGACCTCTTTCAGCTCTGCGAGCCAGGTATCATCGAAAAAATACGCTATGAAATCAAAGTCGGAAAGCACATTTATGAAGTAGACGAATTTTTTGGTGAAAATATAGGGCTGACTGTTGCCGAAATTGAGCTCAGTTCTGAAACCGAAGAATTTATCAAGCCGGATTGGATTGGCAAAGAAGTAACCGGAGACAAGCGTTACTACAACGCCAATCTCATCAAAACACCTTATAAAAAGTGGTAAAAATGTAGGATGGAGACATTGGGCATAAACCTTCCCTCAGGCTTGACCGATTTCGTACTGGTACTGACATTTTCCTTACTGATCGGTCTTTCGCAAAGGAGATTGAATCTTCACAAAGAAGCTACTCTTTTTGGTTCTGATCGTACTTTTACGTTGATAGGACTTCTGGGTTACATCCTTTATTTGTTTAGTCCGAAGGATTTTTCACTTTTTGCAGGAGGCGGTCTCGTCCTTGCTATTCTATTGGGACTCAACTACTATTTTAAGGTCAGCAAACTGGAAAATTATGGCATCACAGCCATCATCACAGCCTTGATCACTTACTGCATCGGGCCATTGGTCACTTTGACCCCTTCATGGTTCTTTGTATCTGTCGTTGTTGTGATATTGCTGCTCACGGAAATGAAATCCACTTTTGTAGAACTGGCGCAGAAAATGAACAATGATGAATTCATCACCCTGGCAAAATTTCTTCTGATCAGTTTTATCATCCTGCCGATGTTGCCGGACACAAGGATATTCCCTGAAATCAGCCTGACACCATACAGAATCTGGTTGGCCACTGTAATCGTTTCAGGTGTTTCATATCTGAGTTACCTGGTGAAAATGTACATTTTCCCCAAGTCCGGTGTTGTCGTTTCCGGATTATTGGGCGGATTGTACAGCAGCACTGCTACTATCACCATTTTAGCCAGAAAATGCAAGAATGCGAGTGATGAGCACATTCCGGAATATGCCACTGCCATGTTTCTTGCCGTCGGCATGATGTTTCTGCGTTTGATGATCATCATTGCCATCTTCAACTTTCAGGTATTTCTGCTGTTGGCCCTCCCAATGAGCATATTAATGATCATTTCCTGTATTGTAGGACTTTACGTCAGGAGCCGGAATCATTCGAAGCTTCATCTTCCGGAAAAAGAGCAACAAGAATTAGATGAGAACCCTTTGGAATTTAAGGTAGCCCTGATTTTTGCCTTCCTGTATATCGTTTTCACTTTATTGACCTATTATGCCATCAAGTATTTGGGCACACAAGGACTGACTATCTTATCTTTCATATCCGGAGCAGGTGACATCACTCCTTTTATCCTCAATCTGACCGATGGGCAATTCGAGGGCATATCACTCAACTTGATGGCTGCCTGTTGTTTACAGGCGACCTTAAGCAACAACATCATCAAAATGGCTTATGCCATGGGGTTTTCCGGAAACAGGAAAGAGCTCGCCAGACCTTTGTTCATTGGTTTTTCCATCATCAGCGTAGCCAATATCGTGGTCATGCTGTTCTTTCTTTAAAATCAATAAATAGTGACCATGGTAGCACCGAATCCATATTCACGGAAGGATGCGTCCTGCCATTTGCAACTTTTATATTTGGTTTTCAGTTCATTCAGGATAGCCGAACGTAAAACACCGTCACCTTTTCCATGGATGAAAACAATTTTGAATGCCTTTTTTGAACGATGCTCATCCATGACCTTACGAAAAGTATCCATCTGATATTTCAGCATATCGGCATTGTTCATTCCTGCTGTCGTATCCAGCAAGTTGCCAATATGAAGATCCACTTCCAGGATCTCACTTTTTTTCTTAGACAGAGGCTCTGAAACTCTGGGCTTTTCCGGTTCCTTTTGTCGAATAGCTTTGGCTATTTCATCAGCGGAGATGAACATGCCCTTCTCTGGAACATCTCTTTTTACAACAGGAACGATTAAGGCATCTTCGTCAAAGTAATCGTTTTCTCTAAAGCAATGGATTTTATAAAACTTGACGGTATCCAGACGTATTTCAACAGAAACGGTATTCTTAAAGGAATAAAAAGCCTCAGCCTTCAGTGCTATACATTGAAAGCTTATTTTTTCGAGTTCAAGAATACTTTCCTTATTGAATACTTCTAAAAACAGTTTTGAGTTTGGTTCCAAAGTCCCTGTTGCACGGCTTTTCCAGGTTTTACCACTGCATGAAGCATAATTGAACATCAACGTATAATTACTATCATTGATGAGATAGCATTCAAATTCCGAATCGGTAAAAGATTTGTCTGGACTTGGTAAATAAGCCAATGATATATTCAGGTATTCACCTTCTCTGGTCTCAGGTGTTTTGGTTATAACAGCTTTGGATGCTTCAACCTTGGGTGACTCCGTCTTTTGCACAGATGTTTTGGGCTGGGCAGGCTGAGCTTGAGGTGCTGCGCTTTCTATGACAACACATTGCCTTTTGAAAACCGGAGTCTCAAAACCGTCATCTTCAAGGATAATAACCATATCTTTGCTTTTGAAAGCTGTAACGACGCCTCCTCCGACTGCGTCAAGGTAACGTACTTTATCTCCAATATTCATTTCCATTGTCTATCTTATTTTTTTACAAATGTACTAAAAAAGAAACAGGCCTTGGTTTGAATATGAGTCCGCGAATTTTTGCCTTTTTTGGAGAAAATGTTCAAAAATGCAGCATTAAAGGCATTCATTCATCATCAAAAGAAGAAAAATTATTAAAAAAAAGCGAATTCATGATTTGCTATTAGAATTAAGATTTTATATTTGCAACATCCTAAATTTAAAAATATTATATCATGAACGAATTACTGGAAAAAGCAAATGGTTTTATTGCTGATTTTACAAAAAACGCAGGTTTACAATTGGGAAATGGCAACAAAGCTGCAGGTGCAAGAGCTAGAAAAGCATCTTTGGAAATTGAAAAGTTGATGAAAGAATTCAGAAAAGTTTCTATCGAAACCTCTAAGAAGTAAAAAATCCTTTTCTTTCTTTTTGCTAAAAAAGCCGGACCCAAGTGGATCCGGCTTTTTTTTGTGACTATCATGTTTTCCAATTCTCAGACAACCTATCTGTCCGTTAGCGGATTAAGTTACAAAGTTGTGGAGTATTGGCAAAATGGGCACCGCTTCTTTCGTGCAGCGGCATAACCTCCGCCTCCGCTAGTCCAGGTTTGTGTCCACTCGACTCCGGCACAAAAATTTCGTTTCTTCGAACCTTCAATATTTTGTCTTGCCGAACTCTTCGTGTCCACTGCACCTGTCCGTCGAAGTCGGCGTCGGCCATGCCGCTCCCCTTCAGTGCGCTACTTGGGGCATATAAGGTCTGTGGTACTTCTCCAGTACAAACGATCCCAGAATTATTCGAGTTCGTCCTCAATCTTCAACTTGATGATTTTGCGGTAAAGAATGTCCATCTTTTCAGAGATGCCGAAGATTGCAGAGGCACTCTCTTTCTACTATTTTTTAAAGGCTCATCCGGTTAGGGGGACGTTCATTATACCATACCTTTTCTTTATCCAAAAATCCGGTACTTATTCATAAACATTCCTGATAACAACACTTGTGATACTAAAAATAGCAACGACTCACCGGAAACTTAAAAGCTTTTTGTTTTCATACCTGGATGCAATCCTTAATATATCGGTTCTTGTATTTGTAATAAATGCCTTTTCCGAGTAGTTCCATTAAATGGCGAATCGGTCTCATGCACCCAAAGCAGCGCACTGAAGGGCCGTGGCATGGCTGACGTCGACTTCGACGGACAGGTGCAGTGGACACGAAGAGTCCGGCGATATTTTTTGTGACGGCTCTTGAGACTAACAAAAAATGCCGGAGTCGAGTGAACACAAACCTGGACTAGCGGAGACGGAGGCTATGCCGCTGTACGAAAGGGAGCGGTGTTTTTTACCTGCACGAATGGAGCGATGTTAAATATCCCGCAGATCACAAATGCCATACTTTTGACACTTCTCCACAATTTTTCAATTTGATCCCACGTTGGCAGGTATCTTCTCACTTCTCAAGGTACGATCCGTAAAGGAAACGACGGGAATAACCGACATTCAAAAACCGAGAGTTTCCTACAATTCCAAACATAAAATGTTTTAAATAATGTTAAATATGAACTTTCATATAGCTTTTATTATTTTCTTTTAATTATGTTTGCTTTCGTTTAGTTTCTAAATCTAATAAATAGACTTTAGTCGTGAGAAACACACTCTATCAAAGTATTACCTGAAAAGCATGTAGATGATCATTTACTTTCTTGGTTTTTTCTACAAAGTTGTCTATCAAATGAATAAAATTATAAACAGATGAAAAATTTGAAAATCGAAAATCATAGTGCAATATTTCAAGAAGAACGGCTTGAAAAGATCATGGCATTACTTGAAAAAGAGAACCGTTTGGTAACAAATGATTTGCCTGCGATGTTTAATACCACTTCTGTAACCATACGCAAAGACTTGATCATTCTCGAAAAAAGAGGGTTATTAAAACGTACACACGGAGGTGCCATTAAAGTTAATAAACTTTACCCCGGACTGGCCCTGACGGAAAAAGAAAAGATTAATCTGGACGAGAAATTAAGAATTGCAAAACAAGCTTCCAAACTCATCTCCGAAGGTGATACCATTATTCTCGATTCCGGATCCACAACCAGTCTGCTGGCCAAAGAAATAAAGCACATGCACCGGCTGACAGTCATTACAAATGCCATAAACATAGCAAATGAACTGTTGCAAAGCGATATTGAGGTGATACTTATCGGAGGTTCTCTGCTAAAAGAAACGTCTACATTGGTAGGACCCATCGCCGACGATTCTCTAAGGAAACTATCCGCTGCCAAATTATTTATTGGCGTAGACGGAATTGATTTTGAAAGAGGTCTTACCACTCCAAATATCCAGGAAGCAAAAACCAGCCGTGTTATGATGGAAATATCCAGCGAGATCATTTTAGTCGTAGATTCTTCCAAATTCGGAAGAAGAAGTCTCGGAGTCATCTCTCAAGTAAAAGATATTGATATCATTATCACTACTAAGAAACTGTCGGATACGGAACAAAAGAGATTCTCCAACGACGGAATTGATGTATTTATGGTTTAAAAAAAAGATAGCGATTTTATACAAAATGTCAAGAAATAAGATGAATCAGTTTCTCAAAGAAATATTGGAACAGCCAAAGGCTATTGAAAATGTAATCAATTTCTATACGAATATCGAAGGTCTGGAACTTTTGAAAAGAATAAAAACGACCATTTCAGAAAAGCATATCGAACAAATCATTTTTACCGGTATGGGTAGTTCTTATTTCATTTCCCATGCGGCTTCAGGGTTGTTCAATAGCTTGAAGATAGACTCCATATACATCAACACGAGTGAGCTATTGCATTATAACTATTCTTTATTAAACAAACCGACCATGTTGGTATGCTTATCACAATCGGGGGAAAGTTTTGAAATAAAGGAAATTTTAAAGCGGCTGCCATCAACTGTTTTTTCAGTGGGCATTGTGAATGATGAAAAAAGTGTACTCGCAAAAAAAGCCGATGTCGCTTTGTTATGCAAAGGCGGAAAGGAAGAAATGACTTCCACTAAAACGTATGTCGTCACATCGCTGGTGGCATTTATTTTAGGTTGGTATCTTTCAGGAGATTGGAATACGGCCAAAATAAAAATGCTGAACCGTTTACAGACAAATTTTGAACTATTTTTCCATTCAGACAATTGGCTAAAAGAGATACTGGAATTTTTCGGTGAAGTCGGTGCCATACAAGTTATTGCCAGAGGACCGGCCTTTTCAACTGCCAGTCAAAGTGCTTTGATGTTTAAAGAAGCTACACATATCGCTGCCACAGGTATTTTGGGAGGTGAATTCAGACATGGGCCCATGGAAATGGTTACTAAAGGTTTTCAGTCCATCTTGTTCGCAGCCAAAGGCAAGACCTTGAAGCAAAGCCTGCGCATGGCGGAAGATATAGCAAACTTCGGCGGCAAGGTTTGGCTGATAACCAACGTTCAGATGGATTGGGACAACAAAAATATCCTGCCTTTTTTTATAGATGAATCAAATGAATTTCTTTTCTCCATTCAAAGTATCACCCCTGTACAAATCTTTATTGACGCGTATGCCAAAGCCAAGAATTTCGAAGCCGGTAGCTTTTCGCGTGGTGCTAAAGTAACAGCAATAGAATAAACCATGGTCCACTCAAAACAAAATAAATACTTGCTATTTGTAACAGTACTGCTGTATGTTTCCTTCGGATTGCTGACATCAGTCCTCGGGGTGATTATTGACAAATTTCAGATTGAATACCATGTTTCTCTTACCATAGCAGCTCTGCTCCCATTTGCTTTCTTTTTGTCCTATGGACTTGCTTCGATACCGTTCGGGATGGCAATGGATAAATACGGAGCAAAAAGTATTCTTCTTTTGGGTACCGTTTTGATGACATTGGGCTCATTCCTTTGTTTCATCAGCAATAATTATATGGTTGTTATTCTGGTAATCTTCCTCGTGGGTGTCGGTGTCACGGCTATTCAGATAGCCGGAAATCCGTTTATCAGGGAATTGGATATACCAGGCAAATACACGGCAAATCTCACGATGATCATCGGAATCGGGGCATTGGGATATGCATTTAGTCCGCTTCTGGTACCTTTGATGCAGTCAAACGGCTTTTCATGGAAATCCGTGTATCTTCTGTTTGGAATAATCAATGCCGTCATTCTGTTTATGCTGGCATTATCTAAATTTCCAGACATAAAACTTCAGGAAGATGAAAAAATAAATTTGTCAAAAATCAAATTCCTGCTCAAGAACCCCATCATACTTACCTATAGTTTAGGCATTTTCCTTTACGTAGGTGCAGAAGTCGGCGTGTCTTCATACATCATCACCTACATGAACAAAATACATGGGATGAGCAATTCACAATCTTTTTGGAATGAAGGCTCTTTTATGAATGCCGTATTCCCCTCAAAAACGGCACTTGTAGTGGCTTTGTTTTGGTTATTTCAGGCATTCGGAAGGTTGATCATTTCTTTGATGATGAAATATGTCAGCGAAAGAAAGATTTTCATTTTCCACAGCCTTTGTACAGTGCTTGCCCTAATCACAGCAATTGTAGGGAATGCAAATACGGCACTTATAGCCTTTGCTTTGGTGGGATATTTCACCTGTGCTTCATTTACCTCCATATTCAGTGCAGCCATTAACAGCTTTAAGGGAAACCATGGCACTATCTCCGGTATTTTAGGAACAGCCATTGTCGGAGGAGCTTTTATCGGATGGCTGGTCGGTTTCACCGGACAAGTTTCTACGATGCGATGGGGAATGATGATCAACGTGCTGGCATTTATTTACGTTTTTGCCTTATCCTGTTTTGGGAAAGGGAAGTTGGATATCAACGAAAATAAGAAACTGACTATATGAAGAAAATAATGATCGGAGTAGATTTGGGTGGTACCAAAATAATGACAGGTGCCATTGATACGGCTGGGAGAGTACTGGGTACCCCTGTGAAAGTACCTACTGAAAGCCATTTGCCGAAAGAAATTATTCTAAAAAAAATAATAGATGCCATTGAAAAGACCATCAGTGATTTAAAACTGACAATCAAGGATGTGGCAGGTATCGGTATTGGTACTACAGGGCCGTTGGACATTGAAACAGGTGTTATTCTCGAATGCCCGCAATTGCCTACTATGCCATTTTTTCCCTTGCGTGAGGCTGTACAAAGCTATTTTGGCATTCCGGTTTCCATCAATAACGATGCAAACTGTTTGATTTTTGGCGAGTGTATTTTTGGTGCGGCAGTTCATAAAAAAAACGTTTTGGGTTTCACCTTGGGTACCGGAATCGGTTGTGCCACTGTGATGGATGGAAAGATATTGAATGGTGCCACCGGCACAGCCGGTGAAATCTGGACATCACCTTATCAGGAAGGCATCATGGAAGATTATATTTCGGGCGCAGGCGTTTCGAAAATTTACAAATCCATTTCGGGCAACGATAAATCGTCGCTTGAAATCTATCAAATGGCTGAATGCGGCGATGCGGATGCCTTGCAAACCTGGGCAGAGTTCGGGACTCATCTTGCCGTACCATTAGCCTGGGCTATCAACATCATTGACCCGGAAATCGTAGTATTGGGCGGTTCCATTGCTGCCGCTCACCCATTTTTCAAAGACACCATGGAAGTTAATCTGCGAAAAAGGATCTGTCCTGTTCCCGCCGAAAAAACGAAAGTAGTACTCGCTCAGTTGGGCGATTATGCCGGTTTTATCGGAGCTGCTTGTCTATTGCTTGAGAATTGCAAAAACAGAAAATAAAAACAATGAAGTCAACCAAAATCATACTATTCGTCCTTTACTTTATTGTAACTCAATCTTACATTCATGCACAAAATGCAGTTGTAAAGACAGCCAATAAAAAGCAAATGCTTCAAGAATGGATGTTGCAGTCTTCGACACAGGTTACAGACTCTGACAGCATGGTCTCCACTTCTGATTTTAACAGTGAGAAATGGGTCAAAGCACAGGTCCCTACCACCGTGTTAAGGGCCTTGGTAAAAGCCGGCATTTATCCCGATCCGCATTTCGATTTGAACGATCTGAAAATTCCGGATGCATCCGACGATCTCAGCAAACGTTTGGATTTAAACAAATATTCACATTTGAAAGGTGTTCCGAATCCGTTTAAAGATCCATACTGGTTTCGAACCACATTCCGAATTCCAAAGGAAGAGAAAGGCAAACAGGTGTGGTTGAATTTCGATGGTATCAATTACCGTGCCGATGTCTGGCTAAACGGCAAGCAAATAGCCGGAGCACAGGAAATGGCAGGCATGTTTCAACGCTTCAAATACAATATCACCGAATATGTAAATCAGGAAGGAGAAAATATTCTGGCTGTAAAAATCCATCAGGTAGACCATGTGGGGACACCCAATCCGGGTTTTCAGTTCAAGCCATTCGGCCATCATCGCGGAAGCAGCGAAGACATCTGGAAAGATGTAACACTTAAATTGATGGGTGGCTGGGACTGTGCACCCGTGGTCAGAGATCGCAACACAGGGCTTTATCAGGATGTATATCTGACCTATTCAAACAACGTAGTGATCGTTGATCCGTACATCGTAACAGACCTTCCGTTACCGGACACCACACGTGCAAATATCACTGTTTCTACTGAGCTGAAAAATGTAGGAAAATCATCTGTAAAAGGAGTACTCAAAGGTACGATAGACCTAATCAAGGATGTTGATTTTTACACTTACAAAAAGGAAATGCCGGGGCATTTTGAAACCGTTGCCTTTGAAAAAGAAGTGGATATACCTGCCGGACAAACAATCACCGTTTCGTTTTCACCGGAAGAGTTTTCACAGTTGACCATCAAGAATCCTTATTTGTGGTGGCCGAACGGATACGGGAAACAGTATCTGCACAATCTGAATCTTTCTTTTGAAATCGATGGAGCCGTTTCCGACATTCGGAACACGACATTCGGCATCCGGGAAATTACGAATACGTTCAAAGAGATTGACGGCGAATTCGGACGGATTTTTTGGGTAAACGGGGAGCGGATTTTTTGCCGGGGTGGTTTCCTTCAACCGGATATGATGCTCGATATGAACGAGAAAAGAATTTATGACGAAACCCGATTTTTGGCAGAAGCAAACATCAATATGATTGCCAACGAAGACATGCCTTCCCCCCCTGATCACATCATGGATATTTACGATAAATACGGGATGTTGAACTGGGAAGTCTTTTATCAATGCTGGACCAGCTATCCGGGAACCAAAAGCATGGCTTATCCGTTGGATACCAAGCTTTCGCTGAAAAACGATTATGACATCATTAAAAGATACCGGAATCACCCCGGTTTGGTGATGTGGGTGGGTCAGATTGAAACCATGTTTCGAGAAGAATTGTACGTGCCTTTGCGTCAATACATTAAGGAACTGGATCCGACAAGACCCTTCCTACCCACATCAAGTTGCGGTTGGGATGTCGATAAACTGACTCCGTACATCAAACCGGATCTGCCTTTGGGAATGACTGATGAAGGCGCACCTGATTATACCTGGTATCCACATCCCTACTATTATAAAAAAGTATTGGAAGTCAAACAGCAAATGTTCCGGAACGAATTGGGTGTTCCGGCAATTTCGACGCTTTCCAGCATGAAAAAATACATCTTTGATTTGGGGCAAGGAAAGAAAGATTCGATCTATCCTTTGGATAAAAAATGGGCATATCATGATGCCTGGGACGGGAATGGCTATGCTTACGGGGCTTATGACAGAGCTATCAGAGAAGAATACGGACAACCCTCAACCGTGGAAGAATATGTCCGTCATGCACAATATGTAAATGCAGGAAGTTACAGGGCCATGTTTGAAGCAGCCAACCATCGTATGTGGGATATTACTTCAGGGGTGATGCTTTGGAAACTCAATGCAACCTGGCCGCAAGTATTGTGGCAGATTTACGACTGGTTCCTAAACCCCAATGCGGCCTATTTTTACACAAAGAAAGCATTGGAACAGGTTCATATACAACTGAATGAAAATGATTTTACAGTATCGGTCATAAACACAAATCATCAAGCGCATCAAAATATGACGGCAAATGTCAGGGTGCTGAACTCCGATATGAAAGTGAAATGGGAGAAAGAGATAAAATTCGACATGGAGGAAGATCGTTACAAGGAACTTTTCAAACTGCCGACGCTGAAAGGCTTGACTCCTGTCTATTTTGTCAAACTGATACTCAAGGATGTAAAAGGCAACATCGTATCCGATAATTTCTACTGGTTCTCTTCAGCAAAGAATCAAATTGACTTAAGTGAAATTGCCAGAATGCCAAAAGTTAAATTGAAAATATCGCACAACTTTAGCTGGAAGGGTGACGAAGGCGTTATGGAAGTAAAAGTAAAGAATACCTCAAACAAACTTGCGTTTTTCAACCGGCTTATGATCACAAAGGGAGAGAAAGGGGATGAAGTTCTGCCTACTTTCTGGAGCGATAATTACTTCAGTCTACTTCCGGGAGAAGAAAAAGTGATTACAGCTCATTTTTACAGGCCGGATTTGGATGGAAAAGAGCCTGTTCTTGTGATAGATAAAGATATATAAGATTGGTTTTTCATAAAAATATAAAAATAAAATCTCATTATGAAACGAGCATGTTTGTAAAAACGTCCAAGTTTATGATAAAATGGACATGCGAGTTCCATATGACCTTAAACGAAAAAATTATTATCGTATGAAACACAGTATTTTCTCTCATGCAGCAATGATCTGCTGCATGGTATTGTTTTCTATTTTTCCGGATTTTGCCTCTAATAATCCAACGAATAAAACCGTTAAAGTCGGATTCTCTTCCGTTGAATTGACAAGTTGCATTAAAAGCAAACAGGGTTATCGGTTGCCCTTGGAAGCGAAGTGTATGGCTCTTGAAGGGAACCGGCAAAATACACTGATTTATGCATTGGATTTCATGGAGGTGTCCAATGAGTTTTGTTGGTACGTCCAGACAGAGATCGGCAAAGAATTGAACATCAACCCTGAATCTATTCTCCTTCACACCACCCATACACATAGTGCTCCGGCAGATTATAATCAGGGAATGCCGGAAATTGACAAACAGAAACTTGCGGTTTTGCTGATTCAAGCTGCCAAGGAAGCAATGGCAAAAGCCAAACCGGCAAAGGTGAAAATCGGTGAAGAAAATATAGGTAAAAGCCTAAGCGTTAACAGAAGGCACGATACCGGAACAGGCTTGGGTATTCAAACCTATTGGTTCGGATATCAATACGCCGAAAATGACGACAGGCCTGAAGCCTCCGCACTGATTAACGAAATGTCATCCCGTTGGATGGGTAAAATGGGTAATTATAAAAGCGGGCCTGACAAGGTCTATTTTGACAGAGCAGTAGATTCCTTGGTTCAAGTCATGTATTTTGTTGATTTACAGAATAAACCACTTGGAAGTATCGTCCGTTTTTCAGCACATCCCCATCTGGCATCTTTTTTTAAGAACCAATTGTTCGATCCCGATTTCCCCGGTCGTACACGCCGGTTCATGGAAAAAGAACTGGGCGGACAATGCCTGTTCCTGCAAGGAGGTGCCGGAGACCTTGTTCCCAAAGAAAAAGTGAAATACCAATTGAGTGACAATTATAAGTTTAGCAACGTTTACCTGGGACCGATAAGTAGATTTTGTGCCGTTGACGAAAACAAACTGCTTTCTGAAATAAACCGCATCGGTGAAGATATTGCCCATGCTGCCGTTAAAGCCTTGGGAAGAGAGAAATTCACGAAACTGACGATGGTTGATTACACTTTCAAACCATTGAACATACCGCTCAACCCTTCCCTTCTAAATTCCAAAAAAGAAATCGAAATGGTACGCAAAGCACTGACAAACGAATACAACGATTATAAGAATACAAACGGAACCTTGAATGAAATACGACGTCTGGCCAATGCTATGAACTGGCTTGATTGGGGAGCCTATTATGCATTGGGTTATACCAGTGAGAACGATCGTAAAAATGGCTATAAGCCCATGCCGTATTCCGTTTTACAAATAAATTCAACGCCTATTGTTTTCATGAATTCCGAAATTATGGTTGAAACCACTCTGGCCTTGCGTGATCAGTTTAAAGCACTCAATCCATGGGTTATCAGCCTGACAGGAGGAACGATCATGTATATTCCTACGGATAAAATGTTAGACGACGGCGGATATGAAGGTCGCTCCACCGTCATTGACAAAGGCACCGAATCGAAAATCAGGGAACATATTGCAGGGATGTTAGGGAATTAAAGCCATCTAACCGATCTTTTGTTCCCGGAGATTCTTTTAATAAAAACAGAAAATATCAAAGAAATATGAACAGGCGTGACTTTTTTACATTAACGGCATCCGCAGGCTGTAGTGCCGTTGTATTGGCAAATCCTGCCGTTAATAAGATGAGCGAATTCTCAAAGAGCAAAAAAGAAGATAAATCCATGTCTAAAGAGTTATCGGGAGACATCATTGTTGTCGGAGGAGGTTTAGGTGGTTGTGCAACAGCTTTGGCTGCTTGCCGCAATGGCCTGAATGTTATTATGACAGAAGAGACTGACTGGATTGGCGGTCAGGTCTCCCAACAGGGAGTTCCGCCGGATGAGAATCCGTGGATTGAAACTCACGGAGCTCCAGCCTCTTTCTTAGATTATAGAAATCGTGTCCGGGCCTATTATAAAAGGAATTATCCACTGACCGCTGATGCTCTGAATAGGACAAATCTCAACCCGGGTGATGGCTCCGTTTCCCGATTATGTCATGAGCCCAAAGTAGCCGTATCGGTATTGATAGAAATGTTGGCTCCATATATGAGTTCCGGAAAATTAACCATCCTGTGCAATTATAAAGCCAAATCTGCCGACGTGGACGGAGATCTGGTAAGAGCAGTTCAAATGGTCCATTTGATTGATGGGAAAAAACTGGTATTATCAGCACCTTATTTTGTTGATGCCACCGAATGCGGTGATTTATTGCCTCTGACAAAAACAGAATATGTAACCGGAACTGAATCGAAAAATCAGACCAAGGAATTGCACGCTGCAGAAAAAGCCGATCCGAAAAATAATCAGGCTTTTACAGTATGCTTTGCGATGGATTACCAGCCCGAAACGAACCATCTGATTGATCGTCCGAAGAATTATGATTTCTGGAGTAATTATATTCCGGCATTGACTCCGGCATGGCCGGGAAAATCATTGGATTTGACTGATTCAAATCCGACAACTTTAAAACCAAGAAAAATGGGATTCAGACCCGATGGGAAAAGTACTGATCCGTTGTTTAATCTTTGGAATTACAGAAGAATCATCCATAAGAATAATTTTGTTAAAGGAACATATAACGGAGACATTACCATCGTAAACTGGCCTCAAAACGATTATTTACTCGGTAATCTAATAGATGTTTCAGAGGAAGAATTCAAAAAGAATGTAGCATCTGCCAAACAATTGAACCTATCACTGTTCTATTGGCTCCAAACAAGCGCACCACGTGCAGACGGAGGTTTGGGCTGGCCCGGATTAAGGTTACGTGGAGATGTCATGGGAACTGAAGATGGAATGGCTAAATATCCGTATATCCGTGAATCAAGGAGAATCAAAGCGTTGCTGACCATATTGGAAGAACATGTCGGTGCAGAAAACAGGAAATTGGTTGCCGGTGAAACAGAGGGTAAAAAAGCAATTGATTTTAAGGATAGCGTTGGCATCGGGTATTACCATATTGATTTGCATCCGAGTACCAAAGGAAATAATTATATCGATATCGATTCCCTTCCGTTTCAAATTCCTTTGGGTGCACTATTACCTCAAAGAGTCAACAATCTACTACCTGCAAATAAAAACATCGGTACGACTCATATCACCAACGGTTGCTATCGATTGCATCCGATAGAATGGAGTATAGGAGAAGCGGTAGGAATGTTGATTGCCTTTTCAAAAAATAAAAAAATACCGGTCAAAGCTATTAGAGAACGAAATGATTTATTATCCGAATTTCAGAAACTCATTCGGAGTCAAGGAGTTGAAACGCATTGGCATATTTAAACAAGCCCGTTGTGCCATTGACGATCTAATGTGTACCCGGATTTCACATCATTTATAATCCTATTAAAATGAAACAATTAATCAGCATCCTTTGTCTTACATTATACAGTTTAACTATATATAGCCAACAGACAGAAAGTATTGTTTCTATTATTCCCGAACCGGTGTCGGTCGTTAAAAAAACCGGCTATTTTGTTTTGGGAAAAAAGGTTGTTGTGCTAGCCCCTGCGAATAAAGAACTTGACCGGACGATTGCGTTCCTGAAACAAAAACTTTCTACTGCCACAGGCTGCGAAGTAAACGTTAAGGCCTCAAAATCAGTTTTGAAAAGCATTCGGCTCGTCCTCAACGACAAGGTTAATCCCATACTGGGAGAGGAAGGTTATATCTTGTCGGTTACACCTCAAAAAGTGGTTATCAAAGCCAATAAGCCGGCCGGATTGTTTTACGGTGCACAAAGTTTCATTCAGCTCTTCCCACCTGAAATAGAAAGCAAGAATCTTGTGAAAAATGTTTCGTGGAAAGTTCCTGCCGTCGAGATAACCGATTATCCAAAAATGGGCTGGCGCGGACTGATGTTGGATGTTGCCCGGCATTTCTTTACGGTGGATGAAGTGAAACAATACATTGACGTCATGGCACGATATAAGTACAATATGTTGCATCTGCACCTGACCGATGATGAAGGTTGGAGAATTGAGATTGAAAGTCTTCCGAGACTCACCGAAGTTGGTGCCTGGCGGGTGGAGAAAATCGGAAATTTCGGCCAATTCTCCGCTCCGCTTCCGGATGAACCTAAAAATTACGGTGGCTTCTACACCCATCAGGATATTAAAGAGTTGGTACAATATGCCGGGGAACGGTATGTGAATATTATGCCGGAAATAGACATACCGGGACACTGTCTCGCCGCCATAGTTTCCTATCCGGAATTGTCCTGCACGGAAGGTGCTGATAAATACGGCATTCGTGCAGGAGAACCTATTACGGATCGGTCGCAAGGCGTGGTTCCGGTTGGTATAGTGGACAATACGCTTTGTCCTGCCAACGAAAAGGTTTATGATTTTTTGGACAAAGTGATGACCGAAGTGGCGGAATTATTTCCCTATCCGTACATTCATATAGGGGGTGATGAGGTTTTTCACAATTACTGGGCGAAAAGTACGGAAATTCCGGAGTTGATGCATCGCGAAGGTTTGACCACTTACCCGCAGGTTCAGGCTTATATGAATAAGCGACTGGAAAAAATCATTCAATCCAAAGGTAAAAAAATGATGGGTTGGGCGGAGATATTGGAAGGTGGCATTGCTCAGACTACGGCCCTGATGAGCTGGCGCAGTACAAATTCAGGAATAGAAGCCTCCAAATCCGGCCATGAAGTAGTGATGAGTCCGAATGATTATACTTATATCGACCAGATGCAGGGCGATGCTTCCACGGAACCTCCGGTGTATAAAACCTTACGACTGAATAAAACCTATCAGTTCAATCCTTTACCGGAAGGGGCCGATGTAAAATACGTGTTGGGCGGACAAGCTAATTTATGGACGGAACAGGTTTATAATATCCGCCAGGCGGAATACATGACCTGGCCCCGTGGCTTTGCGGTAGCTGAAGCAGTTTGGTCACCGAAAGAGAATAAAAACTGGGACAACTTTATCAGGAAGACCGAAGACCATTTCAAAAGACTGGATTATGCAGATATCAAGTATTCTCCGGCCATGTATGATCCGATTGTAAATGTAACCAAAAAAGCCGACAAATATTATGTGGATTTAAGTACCGAAATTGACGGATTGGATATTTACACCAGCTTTGATAACTCCTCTCCCGACTGTTTCTATCCGAAATACAAAGAACCGTTGTTGATTCCGAAAGACGCTTCTCTCATGCGTATAATCACGTATAAAGGCAAAAGACCTATAGGTCGGTTGATGACCATCAGGGTAGAAGATTTGAAGAAAAGGGTAAAATAAAACATGCGAGAAAAAAATTAAGCACTCTGGTATTTGGAAGTTCGTCGGTTGACAAACCTATACGTTTTCGTAATAATATATAACTATATTAAAGTCAATGCTTTACCTAAATTTTAATAAAACTATCTGAATTTCAAATCGCTTATTTCAATTTATAACAAACCATTACATTAAATCATGAGTTTGATTACAGTTTCTGTTTTTGTGTTGATTGCCATTGTGTTAATCGTTTTGCTGACCTCGGTTTTGAAACTGAATGCTTTCGTGTCGCTATTCGCAGTTTCTTTATTGTTGGCTCTGACGGCATTGCCCGGTCGCGATGTAATCAGTGTGATGAAAGACGGTTTCGGAAGTACAATGTCTTCCATCGGATTTCTGATCATTTTTGGAGCCATGATTGCCGTTATGCTTGAAAAATCGGGAGGAGCAGTAAGCATTGCCAACTATATGCTTTCCAAAACAGGTAAAAGTAAAGCTGCCGCGGCTCTTGGTATCACCGGATTCATTGCCGGAATGCCCATTTTTTGCGATTCCGGATTTATCATTCTAAGCGGACTGGCAAAATCATTCAGTGCCAAATCGAGAATAGCATTACCTTTTGTAGCCATTGTATTGGCGACTTCATTGTATTCGGTTCATTGCCTGCTACCAACACATCCGGGGACTTTGGCGGCTGCCGGAATCATGAATGTAAATGTAGGTCATCTCATTTTACTTGGTACGTTGTATGCCATTCCAGCGGCACTTACTGCTTTTTTCTATACTAAATGGATGACGAGAAAGGAATCTGCTTATGAAATAGAATCGCACGAGCATAATTTACAAATCCCAGAGCAAAAAGATCTTCCTTCCATCGGTTTGTCATTACTTCCTATTGTTGCTCCGTTGGTGCTGATTGCATTAGGTTCTCTGATGAAAATGTTTGGTTTTTCAGACAGTCATTTTTTTGTCAAAAGTCTGATTTTTATCGGTCAACCTGTTATGGCACTTCTTGTGGGTGTCATATCCTCTTTCCTGTTAATTAAAAATAGCGGGATAAAAACGATCAATCTTTTATTTGACAGCGCGATAGAAAAAGCCGGTCCTATTTTAATCATTGTTGCCTCCGGTGGGATGTTCGGTTTGGTAATCAAAGAAACCGGTGTCGGTGGGTATATCGGCGAATTACTCGTCAATACGGGTTTGGGCCTGGCCGTTCCTTTTCTTATTGCAGCAATTCTGAAAACAGCTCAGGGTTCTTCGACGGTAGCTATTATTACAGCGGCATCGTTTGTTGTTCCTATGCTTCCTGCACTTGGTTTGCAAACAGAAACAGGCAAGCTATTGACCATGATATCAATGGGAGCAGGTTCTATGATGATTTCACATGCCAACGATGCCTATTTCTGGGTGATAACTCGTTTTTCGGGAATCAATGTCAATACAACGCTGAAAGTGTATTCAACGGCAACCGTTGTAATGGGTGTTACGGTCTTTCTTTGTGTCCTTTTGACGTCCTATTTTGTCCTTTAAGTCTTCAAATATAAAAATGAAAACAGCTGCAGAACAAATATTTCTTTCGGGAGTGGAAAGTGTGCTACCCGATAAACTGATCCGGTCGCAGGTGAAATTGACCGACGGGATACTCTATGTGCCAGAAAGTAAATTTCCTCTTCGGAATTTCGAAAACATCTATGTTATTGCAGTCGGAAAAGCCGGAGCTTTGATGGCAAAGGAAATGGAATTGATTTTAGGTGACAATATCACCGATGGGCTGGTGGTGGTGAAATACGGCTACGGTGCTGAGTTGCAAAAACTCAAACTAATCGAAGCAGGTCATCCGATACCCGACCAAAATGGTATTGAGACTACAAAACGTATTTTGAGTATTGCCAACCGGGCAGGCGAACGAGATTTGGTAATCTGTCTTCTTTCGGGAGGAGCATCCTCGCTCATGGCTGATTTTCCCGAAGGAGCAACTCTTGATGATTTGGTTACAACAAATGAAATATTGGTAAAATGCGGAGCCGATATTAAAGAAATGAATACGGTTCGCAAACATCTTTCCGGTGTGAAAGGCGGTCAACTTGCCAAAGCGATTTATCCTGCTACAACCGTAAGCCTTATTTTATCGGATGTAATCGGCAATCCGATTGATGTCATTGCTTCGGGGCCGACTTGTGGGGATCAATCAACCTTTGCCGATGCTTTTGAAGTAATAAAAAAATACCAGCTTTTAGAAAAGTTGCCATATGTTATGACTCAATATATTCAGGCCGGGGTTGCAGGTCTGATTCCAGAGACGCCCAAACCCGACGATTTTTTGTTTTCCAAAACACAAAACATCATCATCGGAAGTAATAAAATAGCGTTGCAGGCAGCCCGCCGTAAAGCCGAAGAACTTGGTTATTCTTGCTACATTATTTCTGATGGTCTGGAAGGAGATTACATCCAGGTAGCTCAATATGTGTTGGAAACGACAGATGAATACCGCAATCGATTTAAAGAAATCAGGCCAACCTGTCTGCTTTTCAGCGGCGAACCCACGGTAAAAGTTACAGGAACCGGTATGGGCGGGCGCAATCAGCATTTGGCTTTGTATTGTGCAACGAAATTAGCCGGAAAACAACATATAACCTTACTCTCTGCCGGAACCGATGGAACCGATGGGCCTACAGATGTTGCCGGAGCAGCAGTTGATTGTAACACTTGTGAAAATGCGCTGGCCAATCATATTGATCCGAAAGACTATCTGAAAAATTCGGATTCCTATCATTTTTTCAAACAGCTTGGTGGACATATCATGACGGGATCAACGCGGACTAATGTCATGGATCTGATTGTCGTTATCATCGAATGATCATCAATCTATTTTAACAACCAGTATATCTATTAATCATACACTTCAAAATTAATTATTTAACCATTAAAATTAACTCTTTCATGAAAAAGAACAAAATCACTTTACTAAAATGGAAATCAAGATATTTGATTCCATTTTTGTGTGCTTGCTCACTTCTATGCTCCACTGTTGCCTTTGCTCAAACGACAACAGTACAGGGAAAAGTGATCAACACGCAAGGAGAAAGTTTGATAGGAGTAAGCATTAAAGTAAAAGGAACAGGTTCAAATACTGTGACGAATACTGACGGCACATTTAAAATGAATGTCCCTTCAAAAAATGCAACTATTGAATTTTCGTACATAGGTTACGACACTAAAAGTATTGCTTTAGACGGGAAAACAAATCTGAGTGTGACTTTAGAGGAGAACCTGAAGGCCCTGGATGAAGTTGTCGTTGTCGGTTACGGAACCCAGAAACGTGCAAGCATCACGGGTGCAGTATCCACGATGTCTGACAAGGAATTGTTGAAAGCTCCTGCAATGGGTATCACGAATGTACTTGGTGCCCGTGTGGCCGGTGTCACAATGTTGCAGTCTTCCGGACAACCGGGCAACGATGCCGCATCCTTGTTGATTCGCGGCCAAAGTGCCACCTATATTGTGGATGGTGTTAAGCGCAGTTTCAACGAAATCGATCCGAATGAGGTTGAATCCATCTCCGTGTTAAAAGACGCGACCTCTGCAGCCGTTTATGGTTTGGATGCCTCTGCGGTCATCATTGTGACCACCAAAAAAGGTAAAGCGGAAAAAGCACGTATCAACTATTCCGGGACCTATGGCATCAGCCAGAATTCGAACCAAATAGAATGGCTGGATGCTCCGGGTTATGCCTATTGGTACAATAAGGCCAGAGTAATGGATGGTGATGAAGCAGTCTTCACTGCCGCCCAGGTTCAGAAGATGAAAGATGGCGTTGACGGTTGGGGCAATACCGACTGGTACGACAAAGTGTTCGGTACAGGAACCAATGCGCACCACAATGTAAGTGCTGCAGGCGGTAACGATAAAGTTCGTTTCTTTACTTCTCTCGGTACTTTTTCTCAAAAAGGTAATGTTGATAAATACAACTACGATCGTTATAACCTTCGTTCTAACGTCGATGCTAAAATCCGTAACAATTTTTCCATGGAATTGGGCATTTCCGCCCGTGTTGAGAAACGGGACAGACCCCGTTACTCTGCAGATCCGGATGATTGGCATAACATCCCTCAACAGGCCGTAAGTGCATTGCCTTACGTTCCTGAAACAATAACATACCAAGGAAATGAGTATTATACATCCACTCCAACAAGCTCTTCTTCGGTAAGCCCCATAGCATCCATTTATGAATCAGGTTATTACAGAACCAACAATACATATATTCAATCCAACTTCTCCTTGAAGTACGATGCTCCATGGCTGAAAGGTTTGAACTTCAAATTTGCGGGTGCTTATGACTTGTCTTATCAATTTACCAAAAGCCTTTCCATTCCGTACAAAACAGCATTGGTCTCTGCACCGAGCTCTTCTACAGAGACCTTAAGTTATAGTGTGTTTACTGATAACTCAGGAAATAGAACCCTTTCTGAGTCTGCTTCTCAGTCAACCAATGTGGTGACTCAAACCAGTGTCAACTTCGACAGGACCTTCGGAGAGCATAAAATAAATGCTATCGGTTTGGCTGAAACCCGTAACGTCTATGGTAATGTTCTTGGTGTAACGGGTTATGGTCTTGACTTTATTGCTCTGGATGAGTTAAGCAAGATCACCAACAAGACAGGTGCCGGAACGGATAAATATGCTGCTCTAAGCGGTTCCAGTTCTCAATCGCGTGTGCTGGGTTTTGTCGGTCGTGTGAACTATGAATACAGCGACAGATATTTGGCCGAAGTCTCTTTCCGTCGTGACGGAAGCTATCTTTTCAGTGGAATGAACGGTTCCCGCTGGGTGAATTTACCGGCTGTTTCTCTTGGCTGGAGAATGAACAATGAGGAATGGTTTTCAGCCGATTGGATCGACAATCTGAAAATCAGGGGTGGTATCGGTAAGACAGCCACCTCTGGAGTCAGTCCTTTCCAATATTTGGATTTGATGGGCATATCCACAAATCAAGTCGTTCTTGGTAGTGCAAGCCAAAGCATTGCGTATGCCTCCACATTGGGTAATCCAACTCTAACCTGGGCCAAATGTATAACCTATAACTTAGGTACGGATTTTTCTGCGTGGAAAGGATTGTTGGGTATTGAATTCGATGTATTCTACAAGTACCAATACGATTTGCTTGCATCCGCCGGTGGCTCCTATTCTCCTTCCATGGGGGGTTATTTTTACAGCTTGGACAATAAGAACAAGATAGACTATCGTGGTTTTGACTTTACCATCAGCCATAACAATCACCTCGGAGATTTCAACTATGGCGTGAAATGGGTCGGCTCTTTAGCCAAACGTACCTGGTTGTATTATTCCGGTGATTCCCAGAATACGCCTGATTATATGAAACTGACCGGCAAGGAAGTCGGCTCCCAGCTTGGTTTCATCGCCGAAGGCTTGTTCCAGTCTCAGGAAGAGATCGATAATTCGGCTACGATACCGGGATCGGCCGTTTTGCCGGGTTGTATCAAATATAAGGATAGAAACGGTGACGGAAAGATTACCGTTGCGCAGGATATGGGCTATGTAGGTAAGAGTGCCTATCCAAGGTTCCAGTCTTCTCTGAACTTAAACGGTAACTGGAAAGGATTTGATTTTGATTTGTTGTTCCAGGGAGCATTGGGCCGTACGATCGCTTTGTCAGGAGTTTATACGGCAACCGGTTCAGCAGGTAATATGGGTAATACTTCCTTTACTAAAATATTCAATCACGGTGGCAACTCTCCGGTTTTTCTGGCAGAAAATTCCTGGACTCCGGAACACACCGATGCGGAATTTCCCCGTTTGTCCATCGTCCCTGTAAGCAACAATAACGCTTTTGCGTCTACGCTCTATTACAGATCGGGGGATTATCTACGCCTGAAAACATTCCAGGTTGGTTATTCTCTTCCCAAAAGGATAATCACAACCTGGGGTATCAATAATCTCAGGCTTTATGTTGAAGGGTCGAACATCCTGACATTCAGTGAACTTACCAAATATAACATAGATCCTGAATCGCCGGGTGTAAACAATGGATACTATCCACAGCAGATGACTTTCTCTTTTGGTGTTAACCTCACATTATGATTCAAAAAATGATGAAAAAAATATTCAAAATAACGATTTTGGCTACTATTGTAGCCGGATTCAGCAGCTGTAACGACTGGCTGGAACTTACGTCAACAGACAGCCTGTCCAATCAGAATATCTGGGAGGATGAAGCAAGTGCCGATCTGTATGTCAATGGGTTCTATACCTATCTGAACAAATACGGCCAATTTGGAACGTTACAGTTTAAGGGCAGCCTGACAGAGAGTCTGACGGATGTTTTCAAATATGGTTCTTATGCCTTGGGAAACAAAGCCGGACACCCGAACAATTATGTGTTCAACCCGACTATTATCACTTCTGCCGGTTGCTTATACAGCTGCTGGAATGATGCTTATGATGAAATCAGGCGAATCAACCAGTTTCTGAACTCCATGGAAAAATATTCAAATTTTCCGGAGGAAAAAGAAACAGAATTGAAAGCTCAAGCTCTTTTCTTCCGGGCCTATGTTTACTTCCAACTGGCAAAACGCCACGACGGGGTAATTCTTTACACAGACTTGAATCAGATGCAGAATGACAAGGCCCGCAGCACAAAGGAAGAGACCTGGGCTTTGATTAAATCGGATTTGGACTATGCCATAGCCAATCTGCCTGAATTATGGACAGATCCTGCAGATAAAGGCCGTGTCACCAAATATGCCGCATTGGCTTTCAAATCCCGCGCCATGTTGTATGCGGAAAACTGGCAGGAGGCATACAATGCTGCAGACTCTGTCATCATATCAAAGAAATACGGATTGATGGGCGACTATAAAAATGCCTGTGCCGGAAACAACAAAGAGGCCCTCCTCGAATTTGATTACAACCTTTCCGGTCCAAACCATACCTTTGATAAAGATTATGTTCCGTTGAGTGATGGCTACGATTCCGGAGGATTGGGTACCCCGACACAGGAAATGGTAGAATGCTATGAAGACAGCCTTGGCAATAAGGTGGACTGGACTCCTTACCATTCAACGACAGCAACCCGTCCCAATTACGAATCTCTTGAACCCCGTTTCAAGGCTTCCGTCATCTATCCGGGATGTACCTGGAAAGGACACGTGATGCAGAACTCTGTAAACGGCACCTATGGAATGTTCATGGCTTACAGGGCACAACCTTATACTTACGGATATACTACTACCGGTTATTATCTGAGAAAATTGATGAATGAATCCATCACCGACGTAAAAGGTACTCCAAGTACGCAACCCTGGGTGGAGATCCGTTATGCCGAAGTTCTTCTGAACAAGGCGGAAGCTGCTTACCGGTTAAACAAAATTGGTGATGCCCAGAGTGCTATGAATGAGGTCCGGGCACGTGTCGGGCTTCCGGGGAAATATACGACCGGTGCCGACTGGTTCAAAGATTACAGAAACGAACGTAAGGTTGAATTGGCTTACGAGGGACAATTGTTCTGGGACATGCGCAGATGGAAGCTGGCTCATATCGAGTATAACAACTACCGTTGCCATGGCTTCAAGATTACCGGCGATAATTACGAATATATTGACGTAGACTACCAGGATCGTAAGTTCTTGGAGAAGACATATGTTCTTCCTATTCCTGATGAAGAATTAAAGAACAATTCTTTGATGCTTCAATACGATGAATGGTTATAATAAATATAAAGAATAATGCAATGAAAAATAAAATTATATCATTGATTGCTATTGCTTCAATTGTGTTTGGCGGATTCGGGTGCCAGGAAGTTGAAGATCTGACCCCTTCCGTTTCACGCTCGGGCATTAATGGCATCACGGCTTCCTTCTATGGCGATGAAAGCTCTGAAAATGCCTTTACCAGTGAGATAGACTCTATCAACGGAATTATTACCGTTGTATTCCCTTATAATTATCCCAGAACGTCGGACAATGTTCTGACGATGTCTGATTTGACAAAAATGAGGGTTACTGCAAACCTGGATGATAATGTCACCATTTCTCCGGCTATCCTGTATATGGATTTCACAAAGGAAAACCACCTTATCGTGACTGATCAGACTAAAAAGAAGAAAGGATATGACGTCGTTGCGGAAATTCGTAAGAGTGCCGAATGCGCCATCACAAACTTCGAATTGGCTTCTCTTGGTCTAAGTGGAGTCATTGATGAGGCCAACAAAAAGATTTCCCTGATCTCCATTGACCCCATCGGTTCCGCCTTGGCTACAGTGACGATATCACACGGTGCTATCATGTCGCCGGATCCGACAACAACGGCTTTGAATTATAACGATGGTGTTCAGATTACCGTTACCGCTCAGAATGGAACGAACTCCGCTGTTTATACGGTAAAAAAAGTTGTCCCTTCCAAGATTGATTTAGGAATGCGTACCGGTAGTGCCAAGATTCTTTGGTCTAAAAAACTGAATACCGACCTTGGTATTACTACCCTGAACATGACGGGTGGCATGGCGGTAACGAAAGACTACGTCGTGTTGAATACCAGAGGTCTGAACAGCATTTACCTGGATCGAAAGACAGGCGAAAAGGTCGGTGAGATTGATTTGGGTACAAACAAGGGTAGTTTGATTAACTTCTACAATACCTGTGATGACGGTGACAATATCCTGTTTTGTAATCTTGCTTCCGCATCAAGTGCATTCAAGGTTTGGAGAATCAACGGCGTGACCGGAACCCCGCAATTGTATATTCAATGGAACGGTGGTTTGACCATGGGACGAAAGTTATCCATCAAAGGCAGTCTTGACGGAAATGCCATCATTACAGTTCCAATCAATGCAGCCGGATACCAATTCGCACGTTGGCAGGTAATAGGTGGCGTCCTTCAGTCACAGACTCCGACAATCATCACAATATCTGGCAATTACACAAAAACATGGAACTACAATTGTGATATTGTCTATACAAATCCGACAAATTTGAACAGCAATTATTTCGTTTCAAGCTATGCTGAACCTTATATGTTCGCATGGGTGGATGGTAACACAAATACATTCAAAACTACAGCTAAAGCTATTAGTAGCAATTATATTCAAAATGCCACGGATTATACGGTATTCAATAATTGTCCATATACAGTAAGTAACTCCGTCAATCCAGCCGCATCAGGTTCTGCCGATGTCATCTATTTGTACGATGTAAGTTCCTCTTCCGGTCTGGCAACCGCTGTATGGCAAAATCTGCCCGATTTATATGGCGGTAAAGGAAATGGTGGAACAAATGGAAATGGTTCCGGTGATGTTGCGCTGAAAGTTTCAGACGACGGATATTACATGTATCTTTACTTCATGTTTACCAACGGATGCGTTGTTTGTGTACAGTACGACTGTATCAATATGTAATGAATATTGATTATTAGAAATCTATTTAAAAAAAGCCTGCACCGAAAGGTGCAGGTATTTTACTGTATGAAAAATTTAAGAAAAATGACACCTGTTTATATCATTTTACTTACAGTATTTTCCCTGTTTCAGAATACTTCCTGTAAAAAGGAACCTATTGATTATCAATTTCCGGATTCAACCGCTATAACGAACAGCGATAAACCACGTTTCATCTGGATTGATGCGGCAGGAAATTTCAATGATTTTGCAAACAGCAAGGAAAATATTGCAAGAGACCTGACTTTGGCTAAAAATGCCGGTTTTACTGATGTTGTTGTGGACGTACGTCCCACAAACGGTGATATCCTTTTCCAATCTTCGGTAGCCGGAGTGCAGCAAGTGGAATGGCTGGGAGCCTGGGTAAACGGTGTTTATTCGAAAGTCAACCGTACGGCAACCTGGGATTATTTGCAGGCGTTCATAGATAAAGGACATGAGTTGGGACTGAAAGTTCATGCAGGTTTCAATACCATGGTTGGCGGAAATAGCAGTACATTGGGTAATCAGGGTATTCTTTACAGGGATAATACCAAAAAATCCTGGGCTACTTATAAAAACTTGTCTACCGGAATTACGAACACTATGGATCAGGGAACAGGGGCAAAATTTTTCAATCCCGCCAATGAGGAGGTACAGGAATATATATGTAGTTTACTGAAAGATTTGGCAAAATATGATCTGGATGGTATCATCATCGACAGGGGCCGTTTTGACGGAATCCAATCTGATTTTTCAGATATTACCCGTCAGAAATTTCAGATCTATCTCGGCGGGGTGACCATTTCAAATTTTCCGGGTGATATATTGCCCGCCGGAACGACTATAAGCAATGTCATCGCGATGAGTACCTATCCGACTTATTTTACCAAGTGGTTGGAATTCAGGGCTAAAGTGATGTATGATTTTATGGCAAAAGCACGTAATGCCGTCAAGTCCGTTCATTCGAAAATCAAATTCGGTGTATATGTCGGTGGTTGGTATTCAACCTATTATGAAGTTGGTGTCAACTGGGCAAGTCCGAAATATAATACTTCATCCTATTACAAATGGGCTACGGTCAATTACAAGAACTATGGATTTGCCGCTTTGATGGATCAAATGTTGATTGGAGCTTATGCTTCTCCGCTCCATGTTTATGGCACCACCGAATGGACCATGCAAGGTTTCTGTAAACTGGCAAAAGATAAGACAAAAGGAGATTGCCCGATGGTGGCAGGCGGTCCTGATGTCGGTAACTGGGACTCCTCCAACTCTGTAAGTCAGGACGATGAGAATCAGGCTATTGTGAACTCCGTAAAAGCTTGTATGGATGCATGCGACGGTTATTTCCTGTTTGACATCATTCACTTGAAAAATGCAAATCAATGGGGATATGCAAAGGAAGGAATTGACCTTGCCATAAAAAAAATCAATGAATAATTTGATAGGAAACGATCTGCAATCAATGCCGTTGCAATTTATTAGTGTAGAAAGATGAAACGAGCATGTTTGTAAAGACGTCCAGATTCATGATAAGATGGACATGCGGGTTCTATACGACCTTAAAAACAATTATTTACAGATGAAAAAATATCGAATGATTTTGCTGTTGGCAATGCTTTTTCCGACAGTACTTTTGTGCGGACAAACAAAATATTACGATGCTGCACAGTTTCCGCTTATCGGAAAAATAACAACGCAAACAGAAACCCGGTATGAAAGATTGCCTGCAGCACTGAAAAACGAATGTCGCCCACCGGTGTGGAACTTGGGAAAAAATACCGCCGGGCTGGCTATTCGTTTCCGGACAAACAGTACAAGCATCTCAGCCAAATGGGACTTGTATGAAAACAGATACATGAATCACATGACCGCAACCGGAATTAAAGGTCTCGATCTTTATGCCTGGGAAAAAGACCATTGGCAGTTCGTTAATACGGGTCGACCGGATGGAAAATCAAACGAAAAACAGATTATTGCCAATATGACCCCTACGGAAAGAGAGTACCTGCTTTATCTCCCGTTATACGATGGGGTTACCGCTTTATCGGTTGGAATTGATTCGACGACAACCATACAGCAACCGGTCTTGAGTTTTCCTGAAACCGAAAAACCGATCATTGTTTACGGAACCAGCATCACACAAGGAGGTTGTGCCAGCAGACCGGGCATGGCTTACACGAATATTTTGGAACGAAAACTGAATAAAGAATTTATCAATCTGGGATTCAGCGGAAATGGCCAGTTGGACTACGAGATTGCCGAAGTAATGGCTAAAAGACACGATGCTGCGTTGTTTCTGCTCGACTTTATCCCAAATGTAAATACAACGCAAATAAAAGAAAAGACGGCAAAATTCATCGGGATACTTAGAAAAGAAAATCCGGAAACCCCTATTCTATTGGTGGAATCAGTCATTTTTTCACATTCGGTATTCGATCAATCTATCGAAGCTATTGTCGCTGAAAAAAATAGTACATTGAAAGCGGAATGTGACAGATTGAGAAAGAATGGAGATAAAAACATCTACTACCTCCCGTCACACAACTTCCTTGGGAACGATGGAGAAGCTACCGTTGACGGCATCCATCTCACAGATTTAGGCTTTGAACGCTTTTCCGAAAAGTTATACCAAGCTATTAAAAAGACATTACACTAAGCCAATTTAGACCCTTCATAGTGCAGAAAATATTCATTTTTCTGCACTATTTTTCTTGGCGCACTCATTACAAAGTCCTTTAACAACGACATTACATTCCTCCTTTTTATAACCATCCGGTAATTGATATGGCTGGACTGCCACCTCTTCCATACATTCCACTTTCCCACACTTCGTGCAAAAAAAGTGAACATGGTCAGCGTCCTGTTCGTTGAGAGCAGAAGTACAATGATTGAGCGCGTAGCGTACAGTTGTATTGTCTGCCACAATCCGGTGAATAATTCCTGATTCCATCAGCGTCTGGATGGTACGGTAAAAAGTGATGCGATCGTAAGAATCCTGCATCTTTTTATGAATGTCATTTTCAGACTGTGGAAATGGAGCTGTCTGTAAATATTTAAGGATGGCCAGACGGGTCGGTGTCTTGCGCAAATGATGCAGTGTCAGCATTTCTACAGGAGTCATTTTTTTATCTTTTAAGTTGCAAACTTAATAAAAATCGCACAAAAACGGTTTGTTTATCTGTAATATTGCTACATTTGCAACATTGTTTCATATATAAATAAAATAGCCAAACATAATATTCGATAGATTTTGATAAGTAACTCCTTGTGTATTAAATCCAAAATTAAAATGAAAACAAAAATAATTCTATTACTGCTTCTTGTTTTGGGGCAGATAGCCGGATACGCCCAAAACACGCCGGATGAACACCTATTCGGTCATGTGACCAATAAAACCTCCAAAGAATACATTCCATATATGAATATCTCTATAAAAGGAACAACAATAAGTACAACGGCAGACGCCACCGGTCACTATTTTTTAAAAAACCTGCCATCCGGTAAATACACCATGGTCGTATCAGGTATGGGATATAAAACCATTGAAAAAGAAATAGACCTGACTTCCGTCAAAAGTCTGGAAATGGATTTTGAGATGGAGGAAGATCAGATCATGCTGGAAAGTGTTGTCGTTTCCGCCAACCGCAACGAAACAAACCGTAGGGAAGCACCAAATATTGTGAATATTATAAGTCCTAATATCTTTGAAAGTACGAATTCCGTATGTCTGTCACAAGGGTTGAATTTTCAGCCCGGGTTAAGAACGGAAATCAACTGCCAAAATTGCGGTTTGCCGCAAGTCCGAATCAACGGTCTGGATGGTACCTATTCACAAATCCTGATCGACAGCCGCCCTATTTACAGTGCTTTGCAAAGTGTTTACGGCATTGAGCAAATTCCAACCAATATGATCGAACGGGTGGAAGTGGTTCGTGGCGGTGGCTCTGCACTTTTCGGCACCAATGCCATCGGAGGAACCATCAACATCATCACCAAAGATCCGACCACCAATTCCATCACACTGGCAAATACGTCGACCCTGATCGGTGGAAAATCGCCCGACATCAATACCACCTTGAATGCTTCCGTTGTTTCGGACGATAACAAAGCCGGTATTACACTCTTTGGTTCGACAAGACAACGGAGTCCGTACGACAACAATGGAGACGTTTATTCAGAAATCACCAAACTCAGGGTGCAAAATATCGGATTCAAAGGCTTTTACAAAACAGGAGATTACAGTAAATTGACGGTTGAATACCACAATCTGTACAATTATCTGAGAGGCGGAAACGATTTTGACTTACCAGAACAACAGGCTGATATCGCCGAAGAGGCCGAGTATGAAATAAATACAGGTAGTTTGAATTACGATGTGATATCCAAAAATAATAAGCACCGTTTCAATATTTTTTCATCGGCTCAACTTATTAATCGCACCAACTATGCAGGTGCCGAACAGGATCTGAACGGCTTTGGAAAGACGGACGGCAAGACGCTTGTTGCAGGTGGACAATATACTTATTCCATGGACAAACTGTTTTTTATGCCGGCAGAACTCACAACAGGTGCCGAATACAATGTGGACGATTTACACGATGAAATAGTGGGTTACCATAGAACAACCGACCAAAATATAAAAATCGGAAGTGCTTATTTACAAAACGAATGGAAAAACAAACAATGGAGTATTCTTTTGGGAGGGCGTTTTGACAAACATAGTTTAATTGGAGATCCGATCTGGAGCCCGCGGGTGAATTTGCGCTACAATCCAAACAGTACGTTTAGTTTCAGAACCAGCTATTCCACCGGATTTCGCGCCCCGCAAGTATATGACGAAGATCTGCACGGTACGGCCATTGGAGGGGAAATTTCCTTTATTCAAAACAATCCGGATCTGAAACCGGAAAGATCTCAAAGCTACAGCGAATCCATCGACATGGACAAAACCTTCGGAAGTATTCAGACCGAATTCTTGATAGAAGGATTTTATACGAATTTAGACCATGTTTTTGTGTTGAATGAGATCGGGACCAATTCAGACGGAAGTTTCATTCTTGAAAGGGATAATACCTCCGGGGCTGTAATAAAAGGTATAAACTTAGAGGGTAAAATCGTTCCTTCGACCGACTTGCAATTTCAATTGGGAATGACTTTTCAGAAAAGTGACTATAAGGTTGCACAGCAGTGGAGCGATGACTTAACACTGGTTCCACAGAAAAAAATGTTTCGTTCCCCCGACCAATATGGCTATTTTACGGCTATTTACCAAGTCGTTAAGAATTTCAATGCTTCTTTGACCGGAACGTACACCGGAAGCATGCTGGTTCAGCATTTTGCCGGGTATATACCAAACGATATCGAAGTGAACACGCCTGCTTTTTTTGATTTGAATTTAAAGCTATCGTACGATTTCAAGTTGAACGGCAGTACAAAATTGCAACTGAACGGAGGTGTCCAGAATATCCTGAACAGTTATCAAAATGATTTTGACAAGGGCACAGACCGCGATTCGAAGTACATCTACGGACCTGCTTTACCACGGTCGTTGACTATCGGGTTTAAGGTGACGATATAGTCGAAAACAATATCCTATTTTAAGCATCGTATTCCTATTCGATTATTGGTTATGGGTACGATGCTTCATTTGTCGCAAGGATTTTCAATCTTTTAGAAATGCTCTCCGGACCATTTCCTGTTCCAACCTGGGAACACCCCATTTTGTAGATACTTTTTGCCAATTGGAAACAGAAGCCTTTACTTTTTTCAGAATGGATGTTGCCTGATTTTGGTTCAAGCCGAAATAGCCGGCCACACTTAAAGCCAAATCAAAGTCCAAAGAATTGTCATCCTCCGAAATATTCAGTTTTAACCCCATACCTTGCTCGTCCGGATTGATGTCATAGGCAGGAGATAACGTCCATCCTTTGGAAGTGAGCAAAAAACCATGATTCCGTAAATGGTCATCACAATTTGATACGGCAATATTGAAAACGATTCTACGCCATAATTGTTCCAGGTTTTGATTGGTATTTATACAATGGCCCATTATCCATTCAGCAAGTTCCAAATAACTGACTCCCTTTTCAGAATCTGCCCCATCCGTATAGCCGAGCAATGTCATGGCCGAAGCAAAATGGATACGTCTGCCGTCATCTGACCTGTCAAAACGCTTCGTTAAAAAAGTATGGTCTTTGCTGCTAAACTTCTGAGCCCGAAAATCCGACACTTGAATGCCGCAATCTAATGCCAATTCTGCTGTCACAGCTTCCCATGCTCCGACATTTTTAGTATCGCGACCGCTCGGGAATTTGGCAATCCACAACTTACCGTTCTCATCAAGGATATTGGCTTTGGGCCTGGCACCTCCCAACGACGATCCCGGAGCAATCAACATCGTCAGCCAATTTCTATACGATGCATCTTCTTTTACATCTTCCTTCTCCAGTTCCAAACTGGCATATTCAAGATCACGGATGGAAGCCCAGGGTGGTGTTGCCAATGCTCTATTATGATCCATAAAATCACCGTCAGGTACGAATTTGAAACGCAATGCTCCCATTCGATTACCATCATAGACCCCCATCAGATAATCCGTCTCTGTCAGTGCCCGTACAGGCCGGTTCTCCATTCTGGCAATCAGGGCTTCACGTCTGCGCATCAATACACGTCCCCATCTGTCGGGAGAGGAATCCAAAAACATTCCGAAATTATTTTTACCTGAAGGCAAATACTGTTTTCCTGAGAAATTAACCAAATCGGGATCCAATGCCCGGAACTGACTGTATTTTAACCATTCAGGATCGTTCTCAAACGAGAAAACCTCTTTTCCCCGGATCATTTCACAATGCAATGTACCCATAAGGATGGGACAATCCGTTTCACCGGCATCCATATAAACGTATATGTTCTTATGTTCTGCCATCGCTTATTTTTTAGAAGCACGTTCCTTTACCGTCAGTTTTGCATCCTGCAGTTTTCTTCCCAACTCATCATCTTTGGCAACCCGTAGCAAATCTTTTTCCAATCCGAGTACAGCAAGCACCCGGAAATAGAAACCAATGGCAACACCTTCTTCGCCTTTTTCAATTTTAATCAAGGTATTACGAGATATTCCTGCACGCTCAGCCACTTGCTCCGAAGAAAAATCCCGTCGCAGGCGTGCATACTTCATATTTTCACCAAAAGCACTCAGTGTTCTTTGCTGACTCGGCAATAAGGTGCGTTTCATTTCTATAATGTTTATGATTGTGCACAAAATTAACTATTTTTGCTCATAATTGCAAACATTATAAAAAATATTAAAGTTTGCGATTCTATTTCCAATAACAAGACGTGATATCAATAAGCTCCTGCCCGTCAATTCTGTATAATCTTTGATTGGTATTTTTTGAATTCAATCCTCCAAGCCTCTCAATATAAGGCCCCAATTTAACATACTGAAAATCGTTCAGCAAAAAGTTCGGCGGTAATGCCGGCTTTCCCGAATACCAGCCAACCTTCACTTCAGCTACGGTTTGATAATAGTTGCATCCTTCTGAAGCGGCAACCCGGAACAGATTGCGGTATTGCTCTTTGCTCAGGTATTCTTCCAGATTCAGATGAAGGGCCGAACCACCCGTCAGATGTTTGATATATCGGTTACCATGCAAACGTATCTTATCTATGATGTTCAGCATCTGATCCTCCACAATATAAAAGTAGCTGTTGTAGCAATCTCTTGTCACGGAATAGCCGTCTTCCTTATCCCATTTGGCGTGTTTGACTCCTACATTTTCAGCCGGTATCCTTTCACAATTGAACATGACTTCCTTGCTTTTGTATTTCCGGTTGTATTTTTCAACCAATCCAAGAACTTCTCCTACAAAAGCCGCATAGTTTTATGCCAGAAGGTATGGATGGAATGTTTTTGTGGGAAGAGCTGAAACAACAAGTGATTATTACGGTTGAAAATCAGGAAGAAAAAATGGTAGGCTTTATCAATTTAATTCCGGATTATACACCCCTTGAAGGGACTTATGACCTTATCAGGAAAACACACGATACACCTAACGGTGTGGATGATTACCTGATTCTATCGATGTTTAATTATTTAAGAGAGCAAGGTCTTAAATCAGCAAATCTTGGTTTGGCTCCATTATCAGGAAAAAAAATCATACTATATCACACAAAAATAGTATAACTTTGTATCGTCAAACAAAAAGATACAGAAAATGTTCTCTATGAAAACCAAATATGCGTTGCGTGCTTTGTCCATGCTGTCTCGCGAATATGGAAACGGGACGGTGTCCATCACTGAAATAGCCAGAAAGGAAAACATTCCCAAACGCTTTTTGGTCAATATTCTTCAGGAACTTAAAACGCTGGGCATTGTAAACAGTCTGATGGGAAAGAATGGCGGCTATTTTCTGACACAGGCACCGGAAAAAATCAGCCTGCTGTCCGTCATTCAACTTTGTGAGCAAAGCATTGGGCTGATGGACTGTGTCAGTGAGACTCATCCGGGCGATTGCTTGTTCTGCAAAGATCTGGAAACCTGCAAAACACGTTCTGTTTTTTCTGATATCCGTGATTACACGATCCGGAAACTACAAGAAACGACTCTTTTAAACATATAATCAAATGAAGTATCAACACACCTCCTTTCAAAAACCGGACGCTTATCATGCATTACAGATTCCGGTTTATCAATCTGTCGCTTTCGAATTTGATACAGCCGAAGAAATGGAGGCTGCTTTTACCGGCAAATCGGCAGACTACTGCTATTCCCGCATTACCAACCCTACCGTTCAATTTTTTGAAGAACGGGTTCGGAACATAACCGGAGCCACCAGTGTCACTGCACTGAACTCCGGCATGGCAGCCATTAGCAACACCCTGATTGCGTTGGCAAGTGCGGGCTCGAACATTGTCACTTCTCCGCATCTTTTCGGCAATACCTATGCTTTGATGGCTTCAACGCTGGCATCTTTCGGCGTGGAAACCCGGTTTTGCAATCTGAACGATCCGGAAGAAGTAAAGGCCAACACCGATGAAAATACATGCGCACTTTTTCTGGAAGTCATTACCAATCCGCAACTGGAAATCGCTGACCTGAAAATGCTTTCGGAAATCATGCACCGCGCTGGTGTACCATTGGTAGCCGACACTACCGTCGTACCGTTCTGCGCCTGGTCCGCCAAAGAATTCGGCGTTGATATAGAAATCATTTCAAGTACCAAATATATTTCCGGAGGGGCCACCAGCCTCGGCGGCCTGATTCTCGATTATGGTACGTTTGACTGGAAAGCCTCCAAAAAACTGAATGCTCTGGCCGGACAACACGGCCGTGATGCCTTCACCTTCAAACTTCGGCGGGAAATCCATCGGAATCTGGGAGCCTACATGACACCACAAGTAGCCTATCAACAAGCACTGGGCATCGAATCACTTTCACTGCGTTTTGAACGGGCCTCTTCTTCTTGCCTGAAACTGGCCGGACAACTGAAAACCGTTCCAGGAATCGTGTCGGTCAATTATACCGGACTGCCTGAAAATCCTTTCCACACACTCAGTGAGAAGCAATTCGGTCCGTTGCCGGGAGCCATGCTGACATTTGATTTAGAAAGCCGTTCCAGATGCTTCGCTTTCCTGAATCACCTGAAACTGATCAAACGGGCAACCAATTTATTCGACAACAAATCGCTCATCATCCATCCGGCCAGCACCATCTTCGGTACATTCAGCGAAGCAGTACGCCGCGAAATGGATATCCGGGACACAACCATCCGGCTTTCCGTCGGACTGGAAGACGTTCAGATCCTTCTGAAAGACATAGCAGACAGCTTAAACGAATAAGGGAAAAGTGAAATGATGAAAAGTTATCGGGCAGATACTGATTAAAGCCTTTATAAAAAGTTTGCAAATTCACTTTTTAATCGTAGATTTGCAGAAAATGGAAATTACTATGATAGAAAGATTATTAAAAACCAAACTGTTAGAGATAATATCCAAGTATCCGATTGTGACCTTAACGGGTCCCAGACAATCGGGTAAATCGACTTTACTTAGGACTTCTTTTCCCGATTATCAATATGTGTCGCTTGAAGACCTGGATATGAGACTTTTTGCAACAGAAGATCCACGTGGCTTTTTGACCACCTATCCCGATAAAACGATTATTGACGAGGCGCAACGGGTTCCGGAACTTTTCTCTTATTTGCAAACTCACGTAGATAAAGAAAATAAGGAAGGTATGTACTTATTAGCAGGTTCGCATAATTTCTTGCTTATGGAAAGCATTAATCAATCACTTGCCGGAAGAACAGCTATCTTACGCCTGCTCCCATTCTCTCATTACGAAATGAAGGCGGGTAATATATTGCCGAATACTATTGATGAAGAGATATATAAAGGTGATTATCCTCGCCTTTATGATAAAAATATCGCACCAACAGATTATTATCCGTTCTACATTCAAACTTATGTGGAGCGTGATGTTCGTTTGATGAAAAATATAGGAGATTTAAGCAAATTTATTCGCTTTATAAAACTTTGTGCCGGACGTATCGGGCAACTACTAAATCTGTCTGGGTTGGCAAATGAGTGTGGCGTATCTGTATCTACAGCAACGGCTTGGATGTCACTGCTTGAGGCAAGTTATATTACCTATTTGTTAAAGCCAGACCACAATAACTATGCAAAGCGATTAGTGAAAAGTCCCAAACTATACTTCTACGATACTGGTTTGGCGTGCTCGCTATTGGAAATAAAGAGTGTCGAACAGGTCTCTACACATTTTTTGAGAGGAGGACTTTTTGAGAATTTAGTGATCAATGAATTTGTGAAAGAGTCTCTTAATAAAGGCGAAGAACCGAATTTGACCTTTTGGCGTGACAGTACAGGCAATGAAGTTGATTTACTTCAAACAGTCCGAGGTAAACAAAATGCTTACGAAATAAAATCGGGGGCAACTTACTCTTCTGATTATTTCAAAGGTATCAGCAAGTGGGCGAAACTATCAGGGGCAACGCCCGAACAATGCTTTGCCGTATATGCGGGAGATAAATCAATGAAAACTTCGCAAGGAGAAGTTATAACGTGGAATAAAATATGAGATTAAGGTACTCTATTAGATACTTTTACCGCTATAATGTTGCATGAACTGGGTATATTGATATACTATTTAACCGCACAATTTTAAGGTAAAAACCAAAGACGCGCTCAACATCATCTTTTTCAGAGACACAATACGAAGTTGACCGTATGCTTACAAAAAGAGCATCCCTGTTGTTCAACCGGGATGCTCTTTTATTAACTTACCAGAAGCTGATTATCTGGGCAATTTTCTTGATCCGTTCTTTAACAGAAATTCAACATTATTAGTGATGGCATTAGCCGTATAAGTGGCTCCTGTATAACCATCAAGCTGATCGGTACTGACGTTTTTAATGCTCTTCCCGACCAAAGAACGAAAGAATCCGTTTCTCTCTAATTTGTTCACATAGCTTTGTGTCTCATAGTTGGAGAGCAAAGCTACTTTCTCAATGATATAATTCTTATCGGTAATGATCATAACCGGCGTCACATCGTTGTAGCCCTTTACGTCTTTGCAATAATTCGCGCTGGATAAAGCATATCCGAGGATTTTTTGATCATTGCTTACAACCTTATACCAATATGCGTTGACCTTTACCACTTTGGCGGCCTCAGGATAGACGCTTTGTACCAATTGTTTGTTTGAAATTTGGTGAAAAACAGGTGCCGGTTTTTTGGTCTGCTGGCCAAAAGCCACGGTACTGCTTAAAAACAATGCAATAAAAACTTTTTTAAACATTTTCTCTATAAAATTATTGAACCTGAGCCTGCTTTTCCGGCAACAAAACCAGTCTGGCGTAGTTTTGTCCGAAGAATTTCCTGGCTGCTTTTTGAATTTCTTTGGATGTCAAATTTTTAATCTGTTCAAAATCTTTGGTCCCGATTTCAATCTTGCTCTTGTTTACGATGTCGTCAGTTAGTTCATTGGTCCAATATGCATTTTCTTTCAGACTAACTTCAAGATCGTTTTTTTGAGTTTCTTTGACTTTATTCAGATCTTTCTCCGATACACCGGATTTTGTAATTAACCAAAAACAGTTTGCGGATGAGTATCCAGCTCTCACTGAAAAGTACGGATGGAGATTGTGTAGTATTCGATTTTCTTTCGTTTGTCTTAGACCTTCTGAAGGAATTGCGTCGCTGATGCGCCGCCATCCCGAGTGGGTGAACCTGCAGAAAATCAAGGAAAAACGATTCTCTAAACAGGAATCGCCTGAAAAGCTGCGCTCGTTTTTTCCTTACTTTTCTGCGGAGAGTGAGGGTAATGAACTTTCCTCTCCTTATCCCGTAATTATCAATCACTTAATTGTGCTGATATTTCTATTAGTAACGCTTTAGTAACGGCATATTGTCTATCAATGTCCTTTACTGACTATTAAATGTCCACTCAATATTATATCTATAAAGATAGGTGTTTTTTCGTAATCATATTTCGATAACTACTCATTGAATATTTTCTAATAACTTTGGGCGTTTATTTTACTTATCGACAAAACTATCATAAACACTCAATATGACTTACATCCAATCCCATATCGGTGGTCGAACAGAAAATCAAGATTATTATGGTTCTGCACAAACAAGATTTGGAGAACTTATTATTGTATGTGATGGTATGGGAGGGCATGGTGGAAGATACGCAGCTGAAAGAGCTGTACAAATAGTTATTGAAGAAGTGACCAAAAGTGATAATAAAAATCCGTCTAAAGCTCTTCAAGAAGCGATAGCAAAAGCAAATGAAACAATTTGGCAAGATAGTAATACAAATATTAGTCTTAAAGGAATGGGGTCAACTGTAGTGGCTTTGCTCATCACTCCCGAAAGAGCCATTTGTTGTCATGTAGGCGATAGTCGAGTTTACCAATTAAGAAAAGGGAAAGTCCTTCACCGAACATCTGACCACTCATTAGTCTTTGATTTGGTTCGAATAGGTAAAATTTCAGAAGAACAAGCGCGATTATCAGATAAATCGAATATCATTACTCGTTCACTGGGAAAAAGATCATTAGTGGATATTGAAATTACTGCCAATTTATGCTACCATGCAGGTGACCGCTTTTTATTGTGTACAGATGGACTTTGGAGTATGATGACAGAATGTAAACTGATTGAAATGATTTCTGAAGAAGACGATGTTGAATCGGTAGTTACAAACTTAGTCGATAGAATAAATACCATTGGAATTGGTCATGGCGGAAATCATGATAACTTGACCGCTGCATTGCTTGAAATGGAAACAAGTTCTAAATAAAAGTATTGCATAACTTTTACTTTCAACAAACCATTTGCACAAAAATACGAAGTTTGTAAATATTCTTCGTATTTTTGTGCAAAATAAAACAGCATGGAACAACAACTGTATGACTTGTTTGCCAAATACAAAGGTTATTTGACATCAAAACTTATCCGTGGAAATCGGTCGCTTTACTATCAGCTAAAAGCAATGCTGGAAACTGGTAAAGTAATACAGATAAAAAGAGGATTGTACCGTCATATTGACTTTACAGAAGAAGCCAATTGGGGAGAGGTGTGTAAGTCAGCCCCACAAGCAGTACTTTGCCTTTTCTCAGCCTGGCAGTTCTATGGCCTTACTACTACTGTCTCATCATTCGTACACATTGCTATTCCAGTACGCAAAAAGCCTATACTAGCAGACTTTCCACCAACAAAAATATACTTTTGGAGTGCTGATTATTATGAAATCGGAAAGGTTTCAACTACTAATAATGAAGAACAAATCACCATTTACGACAAAGAAAAATCGGTGTGCGATGCTGTTCGTTATCGTAATAAAATAGGAACGGACATAACATCCGAAGTGTTGAGAAATTACCTAAAAGACACAGACCGCAATTTGGATAAACTAATGAAATACGCTGAAAGAATGCGTATTTCAACGGTGTTGAACCAATATCTAACCATGATGCTATGAAGAGCCGTGCAGTTTCAATAAGAGCAAGATTGCTCAACTTGGCAAAAAAAGAAGGAATTGATTTTCAACTTATCATCATCCGTTTTTTGCACGAACGTTTATTGTATCGAATTTCGGTTTCTAATTATTCTCAGCAATTGATTCTGAAAGGTGGAGCCTTTATTTATGCCGTGCAAGGAATAAAAAGTCGTCCCACAATAGATGTTGACTTGCTAGGAACGCAAATATCGAATGATATTGAGGCTCTTTGTGAAGTATTTAGGCAAATATGCACTATTGAATCAGAAGATGAGGTAGCATTTAATCGAGAAAGCGTTGTTGGAGAATTGATAACCCAACAAGACAAGTATAACGGTGTTCGCCTTTATATCGATGCAACTTTTCACACCGTTAGACAACGAATACAAATTGATGTTGGCTTTGGCGACATCGTGATTCCGGTTGTTCAAAAATTGGAATATCCAATACTGTTGGATGAAATGCAAATTCCAGTAATACAAGCATATTCAACAGAAACGGTCATTGCCGAAAAGTTTCAGGCAATGATAGAATTATCGGTAGCCAATAGTCGAATGAAGGATTTCTATGATGTGTACAATTTGCTAACTGACAACAAATTTGACAACGACACATTGGAAGAAGCAATTAAAGCAACTTTTGTAAACAGAGGAACTTCATATACAGAGAATCATGCGCTGTTTACAGCTGAGTTCGCAACTAATCCGCAAAGAAAAAAAAGTTGGACAGCATTTCTAAACAAAATAAACAGAGACAAAGAACTGGAATTCGAAGAAGTTATGCGATTTATAAGTGAGAAATTAATGCCCTACTGGACAAACCTCCATTAGTAGATGTTTCCAGTCAAGTCGGTATTTCGTTTATCAGGTGCTAAGATGTTTACGGGGTCTTGACAGAAATACAAGGTCGCAAGCTGTTTTCAGAATAATCTCCACACGTTGGTAGTATTTTCCTGAAAAACCTTGTATTTCTTAACCCCTACACCGGAAATGCCCCTGAAACGAAAACGACCGACCCGACCGAAAGACGCATAAAAAAAATGTCGGATTAACGAGATAGGCTGTTATTATTGAAACGAAACTCCCTTGCCTCTTGAATCCGCATAAAATTAAACGAAAGGATCATTCGTGTGTCCATTTATCAGTTTATCCAAACATTCGTTTCGTCAAATGAAGATAGAAAGATTCCGCCCAACGTTGGTTGGTTAGTTCGTTAGTTGATCGACTGACTGGTTTCCATTTCTATGTTGAGTATGGCAAACCTGCATCTGTACGTATAAAAGCATTGGCATCTTCTTACCCGTCATCAGTCGGATTTTATGTTCTACAGAACATAGCAAGGTATCTTTTGAGCCGCTCGAAATAAATTCGGCTGCCAAAAGTTCCTTACCCTTGCAGGGGGGCTGGCAACCCTCCGAAGTCGGGTTTCCTGTTTCAATCTGCGGTGGCATTGGATTGACAAAGTATCTATCTCCTTACAGGAACTTATCCGTTTTCATCAGCTCCTTCACCTTCACGAGCAATTTCATCGCCAATAGAAAGAGTAACGTTTGAAGCTCCTCCTTTGGTAACAGTAATTGGTATTCGGCAACCCCGATTGGCTTGTTTACATCTTGCAAGGCAATCTCCACATCTAAGTGATCTTTGTCGGCACAAAAAATTATACCTATTGACGGATTTTCATTTTAACCCTTTTATTTGCGATCAAGAAGTGAAAGATAAAGGTTCATTTTGCCCATGATGGGAAGTGTACGTGTTCATCTTTATGGCATTGAGCAGCATATCTCTTGACCAACCTTTTTGCAAACACTCTTCTATATAAAACAGCGTTTCTTCTCGTGCCAGAGCCTTATCAAGAAGCAACAGATTATGTCTGCACGGTAAAACTGCTACAAGCTGTAGCAGTTTTGCATCTACCTGACAATAACGCTCATACAGCCGTTTCATATTCCAAAGATTACGAGGGGATAACCCCATATCCGGGAACTGCATCTTTAGGTCAACAACAGACTTTTGACAACTCCGCTACCATATCCACCCTCCAACTGTTTTTCAACCAACAGCGTCCCTAGTTTCCAGTATGCAGAATGAACAGAGCTGTTTACCTGTCTGGCAAGAGCGGTTCGAGCTGTGTGGATTTTTGCAACAGCTTGTTGCAGTATCTCAACATACTCATTCTCATTTATGATATTTACTATTTCTTTAGCCATAGCGCATTATTTTTTTCAGTATATCTATGATGCCAATTGTATCGGAAGCCAACACCACATTGAACAACATCCAATGCCTCTCTTGATGATTTCTTGCTCCAGTTCATTCGTCTGTTTTAATAGGTCTTCGCCTAACTCCAGGCCTAGTTCTTTCAGGTTTTTGATGGTGCTGTATAGTTTTTCGAGTTTGGTCATGTGGTTTGCTTGATAATTTTGTTTTCTATACTATTATTGATATCGTTAAACCGTTTGGTATTTTCTTGATTGTAGCCTTTATCTTTGGCATATCTCAAAATATATTTTTCAAAAGGTGTGGTCTTATTCCTTTCTGAAAGAGAACAGTCTGTAAAATAGTCCATTATGATTTGTTCCAAATCCAGCTTTCCTTCTGAAAAAAAGTCCTCCAACTGAATTAGTGTAGTTAAAGAAAACATTACAAATTTTTTTATGATATATTGCTTCGGTATGTTTCTTGACTTCAGCAGCTCATGAAATCTATTATTTAAGATATAATTTATCCCTTCAATATCAAAGTTACAGTCTTGATAAATAATTATTGGAAAAACATTTAAATCATCCGATAATTCTATTTTATCTGACCTTTCAATGATTACATCCAATTTTTTCTCAATCACATTTAACAATTGAGTGATTCCTTTTGGTTGGTCTTTTATCTTCCCTGTACTTTTTTCCTCAGTAGAGCGTTCAAATTGCTCCAATAACTCTTTCACAATTTCATCAAAATTATTACAATGCTTGGTTTTAGCATTTAGCATCACATCCTTAAATTCAAACAAGAAGATATTCTTGCCTTTTCTCAAATAGTAATCCGGCTCTCCGCCCTTTAAACATTTTTCTAATTCCTGTCCAGATATTCTTACATCACATGTTTGCTCAAAACAGCCCTTCATTATTGCATAAAACAAGTATTTTTCTGAGAATAGATCCCCGACTCGTTGTTTAAGATCAGGATAGCTATTTATCTCTTTAACTTCTTTTTCCTTTTTAAGGACTGCTGCAAAGTCAAACAAAAAGCCCTGATACAATTTGTCAATAAGAAAACTAAACGATAAGATATGGTACTTGTTATCTCCCTGATAATAAATAGGCTTATCCCTTATGTCTTTAAAATCTAAATCTGAAGATGATCTGTATTTGTTCATATCCACACTCATTGCATCAAGATACTTTTTCATGTATGAATCAGGGCGAATTTTGATTCCACAAAAGTGTTTGTCTGATTTTTTAATTCTATTGATTAAATCAATGATAAAAAATTTAGATTCTTCCCAGTTGCTTATATTCATCCTATCTAAATATAATTTAAATAGAGGCTGGAATGTATTATCTTTTTCACAGAAATCCTTAAACATCATTGAGCGAATAAACTCTACACGAATGTCTTTATCTTCAATGTCGTAGTATTTTAGCTTTTCTGATAGATAAATTCTTACAAATGAATCTGCATCCATATTTTCATTAATAGCATCTACAATGTCTGCATTTAGGCTGATCCTTTTATCACAGCACATTAAATATGCAATCATTAAGTTTGAGTAATCCGTTTCTGACAATTCATTAATGTTGTCGTTGTGTACTGTCAACAGCTTATCCAGTAATATCAAAAGAGCGACATTGTCAATAAAACCATAATCATTCTCTTCATCCTTTTGTATATAACTACAAATATCTTTTTTGAGTTGAATATTTATATAAGACAGTAAAGGCTTAAACAATTTATAATCAGGTTGAGAAATGCTTTTATTATACTTCAGGATGAGAAAGTAAGAAATCCATTCAATGGATTTCTTAGAGGGCAAGGTTCTTATCACATCGTCTATTGATATATCACTATCGGGGAAGATGCGGGAGAATGATATTAGTGGATTTACCTCAACTTTTTCCATTATATTGATTTGTTTCTTATCTATGACTATTAAAAATATGGTGCCCCTACTTCGGAAGGCCATCTATTTGAAAACATCAACTTACCACTTTTCATCAGAGATTTCAATATTCTTGTATTCGCCTTTGTATTTACTTTTTAGTGCGTTCCCTAATCCATCTAAATCCGGATAAATACTACTGTCATCAATACCTATTAACCGAAGTTGGCTCCGTATCTTTTTCTTACTTTTCCCATCAATAACGATAGAGTCAATAATTTTTGGACTGAGACTATTCTGTAATTTGATAACCTCGCGTAATCCGTCACATTTATTACCAAAAATAGTAAAACAAGCCTTTTGAGCAGCCATTCTCTCATCCAGGAAAGGCGGATAAATGGCCAAAGGGTAATAATCCTTACTTTTAACCTCTTCGGAATCCATTATTAGATATCTGCGCGTCAACTCTATAAGTCTAATAGTCTTATCTTCATATAATAAATTCTGCGGCTTATCATTATCATTAGATAAAGGAGGAATTAGATAATTCTGAAATTTGTAATCGGATAATTTATTGAATGTAAAATGATTTAATTCAAATGGCTGTAATATCCAAACCTTGGCATCGGCATCCTTGGTATCCTCAGTATTCTCCTTCACCGCCTCTATTTTAACCGCAAAAAAAAGAGCCTTGATCGCATCCTCTGTCCAATCAAGCAGTCTCGTATTTACATTGTAGTGCTGCATTAAGAAATATCGATTCCAGGCTGTGCTCTCGATGTTTTTTGACAGAATATAGGGTAAGGCCCTTCTGTCAAAGTCGGCTCTTATATTCTGTTCAACATATGAGAATGTGTGATCCTTCCCAGTTACTGAGTATTTTTTCTCCTTTATTGCAGCATTATTCTTAACAACAAGATCTCGATACGCACTTGGGACTAAAGAAGTCTCATTGTAATAACAACTCTCACCTCTAAACCAGAATAAATTAAAAGGATCATCATCCTTTTTTTTATTTGCTTCGAAAATCTTTTCAAAAACTATTTTCAGAAATTGATCAACGGATTTTACTTTACACATGGCATCTAATTTTTTCCATGATTTTAATCTATACCCAAGCATTAATTATCATATTCAATAAACATTCAAATTCAGGCCATATTACTTTAGAGCTCTTCAATTTAATTCTAAAACTTTTATCGATTTTTTCTTTAGCCAATTTCGATAATCCTCCTTGATATTTTTCAAGGCTGAACTCATAACTAGACCATATTATAGGGTACAGCGATCCATTGTCATCTTTCAACAAATCTACGCCCAAGTACATTTCCAAGCTACCTGCTAAACTATTTACATTCACATTCTGTAACGATCCATCAGGACTAATCGATGGATAATTTCTAAGAATATCAATATCAGGATAATGTTGAATCTTCATGGTTTTAGGTAATTCTATTGTATTTAACGTATCAGATTCTTTGTGTCCAGTTGTATCATTGTCAAATAATGCTATAATTAAATTATCTATACCTGAGCCAGCAAAAGATTTAATTGAATGTGCCAATGCCGAAGCTCCACTATTTGGTTTTATATTTTCATAATCAATAAAATGATAAAAGGGTAATAAATGAGGATAGAAATGCATAAATCCACCCTTAATAAATTCAGTGTCTGTAGTACCCTCAGTCAAAACTATTATTTTAGGATTCAAGACTAACATTTTTGGATCAGAAGAGATACATCCATTTTCGATTACAGCTGATAAATCATAATCAATCAAAGCGTCATCACCGATGACTGATAACATAGAATAAAGCCAATTGTCAGTCTCTAACGCTCCTATTAGCCCTCCAAAATAACATTCATTGCCAATTAAAGAGTCTTTAAAGTCTAAAGAAAAGGGATTACCACCAGTGAGTTTATTATCAATAATATCTTTAATTAAATCAAGATATATTTTATACGTTATATTATCATGATTAACAAAAACATATCCTTCATCATGCATTTTGCCCATCAAATTATAGAAATCAGAAGCCGACTTTTCTTCTGTTACACCAAAGATCCGGAGCCTATCTTTACATACTTTGACCGATTCTCTAAATCCAAATCTAGTGATAGCATTAATTTCATCTCCAATTTTTTCTTCATAAAAATTATCAACTGTAAAAATTCGGCTAACAATATATGAATCAAAGCCATTATCCAGTTCTAATGCACAATAACCATTAAAATACAATTCAGAAGAAACACTCATATTTTTCTATCGTCAAACAAATTCTCTTACAATATATGGACTTTAAACTAATACAAAAACAACATATTGCTATAATATTTCAATCAAGTGTTAAATTACAAATATAGAAAATATACGCAAATATAATTTACAAAACTTGAATCCAAACCAATTTGCATCATTTTCTTGGCTATAGCGATAAGCATGTAGGTGCAGTTGGCAATCCAAATCTGGGAGTAAACAACATTACGAGTGACCCCTACAAGGATTTGATTGGGCACCCATGGTATAGAAATGATCCCGTCAGGAGAAGTTACTAATGCGATGATTGCCTTTGTCACGAGCAACACATTTGTCAAATACGTATTCTGGAAGCATGGTCAGTCAACAATTGGGCAAAAACGGTTTTCTCGGTATTTATAGCCTGAAATTCTTCGACTTGGCTCTGAATGTACAAATTCAAATCGTTGAAACTGAAAATACTAAAGTTTAACGGGCCGCTAATGACATTATAAATGAAATAACACTTATCTTTGATAAACATATTGATTACAACAATCTAATATACCAAATTCATCTTACGAAATTTGTCATTCATGGATTCAATAAATAAATTAATAAGTTCTTTTGTAAAAGAAGCTATGGCAGCTCCAAATCTTTTTGAAGATTTATCTAAAGTAGAAGAATATATTGCAGAAACCTATAAGAACAGATCATTCATAGAACTAATACAGAATGCAGACGATGCGGAAGCAACATCATTTGGCATCCATAAAACCAGCTTTGGCTTCGTCGTGTGTAATAATGGAAGACCATTTAATAATAGTGATTTAGAAGCGATTTGTCGCAGCGGTTCATCTAATAAACAAAGAGGCGTTAATACCATTGGATTCAGAGGAATAGGCTTTAAATCAGTTGTGGGTTTAGCTAAACAGATTATTCTGCTGAGCGGAGACTATCAAATATGTTTTGATAAAGTGAGGAGCAAACAATTATTACATATTGAAAACACACCAGTTGTTAGAATACCACATATTACGGATATTCTCACGACTCTATATTCAGAGGAAATCAGCTTTTTAAAACAAAGATATGGTTATACTACAATTTTTGCTTTCAAAGATGTTGATATTACAGTTCTTAATTCAGAAGTTTCTCGTTTTGATTATAGCTGTTTGCTATTTCTTAATCATATATTAAACGTAAATATTCAAACTGAGCAAAAGAACTCATTCATTAGATTAAGCCGAAAAGTAATAGATAAAAACCAAATAAAAATATGCGTCACAGAGTATGATAATGTTATTGCAGAATGGCTATTACTGCACTCAGAGCTAAATTTAAAAGATATTGTAGCTTTTAAATGCGAAAACGATAGCATCATACCTGCAATCGGAAGTGAATCAGTAATGCACTCATTTATGCCCTCTATTGAATTTACTGGTGCATTTCTAAAAATTAATGGTGATTTCAGCACTGATCCATCACGAAAAAGCATTGATTTAGATACTTATTCTAAAACAGCAATAGAGAATTGTGCAAATATCGTGGCAGTATTAATAAAGAACGTCTTGTTAGGAAAGCAAGACATGAGAGGTCTTTTTCTCCCCTTCATAAACACCTTAACAGAAACAAAATCTGCTGGAGGTAAATTATTTATTAGTAAAATCGAAGATAGTCTTCATGTAGATAATGAACTAAACCTCAATAATTTGAGACTCTGTCCTCAATGGCTACCTTATGAAGATTATGAATCATTATGCTTTAGAAACTTTGGCTATTTGAACAAAATATTTGTTACTAACTATCCTGAAAGTATTATTTATTTGGAGAATTTCGGAATCCAGTCCCTTTCTCTCAAAGAAATATTGGGATTAGCAAATACAGCCGTAATCTCTAAGGTTGGAGCATCCCAAATTCTTTCGAAAGTCATTTCTCAATATTACTTTGATATGACTACAGAGAATATAGATTTCATAAAATCGTTAAAACTATTTCCTGTACAGTTTAAATCTGGTCTACATAAAGTTACTGAGTTTTCAAAACTAACAGAACTTGATGACAAATGCTTAGACTTTATTTCTAATACTAATGAAAAAAGTGATTTAGCTTCCTTCTTTAAGAAGTTAGATATAGAACTTCCACAAGAATCAACGAGAGAAGCAACAGGAGGATATACTTTAGAAAACAAAAAATCAGCAATCTCATCGCCCCCACTTAACGAACAAACTTTGTTTATTAAAGCTCCACAAATACAATGTTGGAGAAGTGCAGAAGAAAACCTAGTCGAGTATCTAAAATGCATACAAGAAGTAGAACAGGCAATTGATGTTGCTAGTGCTAATATTGGATACGACATTGAAGTTTTATTTACCAATGGGAAGCGTGTATTTGTAGAAGTGAAATCCGTATCATTTTTTGGTGAATCTTTCAAAATAACCAATAATGAGTATTCTACGGCACACAACTATCAAGACCAATACTATTTGGCATTAGTTGTGAATAATGCAGATTTTCAAGTAATGTTTATACAAAATCCGATTTCAAATCTTACACTGGATAAACAGTGTGAGCGTTGGAGCTGGATATGTAACAGCATGGTTAATAATATAATATCAACAGAAAATTTCATAACCAATAATACTTTATAAATATGGAAAAAATAGCAATAAAAGAAGCTATAGCTAGTGGAGAATGGCTTCAATATCTTGAAAAAGACGTAAATATGAAAATAAGGATCTTATCTATAAGGAATGTAGATTTGGCAGAAATAGACGATATTAATGAGGTTAACAATAATTTGCCTCTTAGCAGTAGTAAGCTCTTAATGTTAGGCACAGAGATTATTAATGTGTCTAGGGTTACAAATTATCCTCCAAAACTTCTATTAAAAGATCAAGATGATTTTCAATTTGCTGAATTAGAAGATTCTCATTTAAAAATTTGTTCTGATTTTGCTCATATACATCATTTATATGTTCCAGATTTAATACCCAAACTAAAATATAAAGTTGAATACTTATTTTTGGTTCCAGATGACGATGCAAAATACTATATTGACACTCCTGAAGGAACTATAAAAACTTTATAATATCATAGTAATGTGAGGAGCAAAAGGCAACAGTTGCAAAATATGCGACAATTCGAAGGCCCAATGGAGGTTGAAAACAGAAAACGATTGAAATAAAAAAAAAAATCAATATATTATGAATCTACAGATTGACAGTTATTCCAAAATTGCACGAGATCTTATGAAATATTATCCAAACCTTACAGAATTTGAGTTGCTATCTTTAGCAATACAAATTGAGAGGAATCAATTACTCGAAAATGGGCTGAACATAAGCAGATCAGACAATTATCCAGCATCATTAGGAGCAATAGCCATCGCTTTGGGGTATACGAATGAGCAATTTCAACAAACCATCACTGATGTTTTGAAAGAAAAAGAATAATATCCTGAATATAAACATACTACTGTTTTACAAAAGTTCCAATTGTAGTACTCTTGGATGTATTTACAACGATCATATTTTCCCCCGAAATAGTGCCTTCCAAATCTGCATATCCTGACGTTTGTGACTCCATATAGACTTTTGGGTACGCTATGCTATAATCATAAGATATAGTGGTTTTTATGTTGATCACAGCAGACGAGATGGTATAGGTACAAGTCGCGTTATCGAATTTGATGGTTTTCATGACATTATCTTCCATATCTTCCCACATCGTTCCGGATAGAAAATATTCCTCGTCATTCTTCGAACAGGACAATAAACAAACCATAAAAACAAAAATTGAAAGGAAATAAACTGCCTTTTTCATAGTCAAATATTTTAGAGTTTTTAATTAAAAAAGTTGCTGAGTTTGGTGTTGTCCAATATGATTTATTGTACAGGCATTTGGACTTTCATGGATTTTGCAATCGGAGCGATCTTTTTTAATATGATGCTATAACTCTGAGGCGATGAAAGTTTGGTGTCTGTTGTGTTTGGTACAAATATTACCATCCAATAGTATATTGAATACAGCCCTAATACTACTGAGGTTTTTGAATCTATGCTTAGATACATTATGAGGTCATCGGAGGTGGTGCCAATATAAACATACCTTTCACCAATAAAACTACCTAAAAGACTTGAATAAACGGTGGGAACAAGACAACTGGAACCTGTATTGGCTGAATTTTCAAAAAGATAGAGTACGGCTGTTAGATACGAATTTTCCCCGGTATACATGAGGGTTGTCGTCGTTTCACTGGCTAATACTCTTTTTTCGTACGCCTTTATAGTGGCGGGAGTTGCTCCGAATCCGAAGTATGGTTCCCTGAATAGTTCATATTGGGGTGTAACCGTAACCTCACAGGTTGCATCTAAATTCTTGTTTGTATTTTTCACATGAATAATCGTTTTACCCACTATTTTTGCCGTAATCAGCCCATTGGACGAAACGGAGGCTATATAACTGTTTTCAGATTCATAGGTACATCCATCAGTATTTGGAGAAACAACTAAAGAAAATGTCTTGGTTGATACAAGGCTTATGGAAGTTGCATTGATGGTCAGTGGTACCTCTTTGACAACAAGATTGAACGACCGGGTAATGTTGCTGCCATCTATGGTCGTTGCTTTAATAGTTGTATTACCGGCTGCTTTTGCCGTAACAATACTGTCTTTAACAGTAGCAACGGTTGTGTCGGAACTTTCGAATAACAAATCCTTGTAGGTGGCATCCGACGGTGTATAGGTCGCTGATAGGATCATGGTTTGATTTACCTCCAACTCGGTAGAAGGGTATGAAAGGGTGAAAGATTCCACATATATGGGACTCACCACTACGCTACATGTATCTGTGTACTTAGAGTCACCGGTTTTAACGATAACTTTAGCTTCGCCGACTGACAATGCTTTGACTGCACCATCGTCTGTTATGGATAGGATGTTTGGATTATTTGTTGACCAGATGTAATCCGACTGTTGCGCATTTTCGGATTTGCTGGTAACTTTAAATTGATACGTCGCACCAATTTGTAAAGTAAGGCTATTCTTATCCAATTGAATTGATTCCAACTCCGATAGTTCCGATTCTTTGCTACATCCCATAGCAATAATCGACAGAAAGGCTATCATTAAATTTTTTCTCATCATTTGTCGTTTTATTAAATTGTTTGCTACAAAACAACAAATGATAAACGCCATAACTCGGCGTTGAAAAATTTATTTGTATTTTTCTACTGCTTTCCTCAGTATATTATAACCTATTCAAGATGAGACAACCTTGTCCAGTCTTCCTCGTAGCTCATATCTATTCATTGATGTTAAGCACCTGCTTCAACTTCTCAATTTCCTCCTGCCATTTTGCAGGATTAGATTTCTTGAGTTTTTGGATGTTGAGTTGTTTCCACTGAACAGATGGATAATTTTTGAATGAATCATATTCAGATACTTCCCAATTTGGATCTCCACTTTCAAATGCAATCAAGAATGATTTATCTTCGTCTGTTAGCATATCGTTAACGCTTTTAATAAGATTCCAGCGTGTCTCTTCAAACTCGGAATAATCAAATTCAACGTCAGTCATACCCACAAATTGATTCACCATAGCATCTCGTTGGTCAATTAAGTTGGGAGCAAACGATTCGCGTATTGGACGGTCGCTACCCAAAAGGCAAAAAATAAATCCAGGCTTAATACTATCAAAGTCCACATCCATGTATTTAACATCAAACAGATCTCTTGGATGTTGGCGGGATAATGCTGCCGCAACCTTACCTCCGTAAAGCAATGAAAGTGGAACAATATTGGCTTCACAATAAAGTCCGAACTGCTCCTGCGCTTTCTCACATAGTGGCATTGCGACTATATCACCACCAACGATTCCTCTTTTAGTCTGATTCACTTCAATCTTTATCTGCTTGCCTTTATATTCGCAGAGAAGTTTGCAACTATCGGGACGGTGGGTGATATTGACACCCCTGAGCGATTTCTTTACTTTTTCTGCAATTGCCAATAATCTATTGTTTATGTTGGTAATGCTTGTATTTCTATCCTCAAGCGGAATATATGTCAAGTCAATATCGATCGAGTAACGAGGTAGATTTTTGACAAAAAGATTTATCGCTGTACCTCCGTGTATTGCAAAACACTCTTCACCGGCAACAATGGGAATAATCTTTAAAAGTACTTCAACTTTTTTAGTATATACATTATTCATAATCATCCAGTTCTTTAGATATTGTTATCCCATATTTGTTGTTGTAAACGCCATTCTTTACTATGGAGCGTTTCCCTTCTCCCAAATCTACCTTCGAAAGGCTTATCGCATGAAACCATGGATGCTTTGATTTCTCCGCCATATAAAGAAACAACCGTTTCACCTTTACAGAGGTGCATGCTTCAAGTAGTTGCTGTACCAATTTAGGGCGAAGCGTCGTTAGCATCTCCATAACGTAGTATGTGTCCATTATGGAGTAATAGGCCGGCACGAGATGCAAACACTCCATAAACGCTCTTTCGGGTGACGAGACCAACAGCTCTACACCATTAACCTCCATTTCCTCTATGCCTATAAAATCACTGCCGAATATTTTGGTGGTAAAATATCGAACCTCCATATCCCAGGAGTTATTTAGTAACCAGAAAGGAAGCCTTTGCGATGTTTGAGTAAATAGATATGCTGTAGGCTTACCCATTGCCACAAAGTGTGAGAAGCCTCTTAAATCGAGAGCGGTCGAAGCTCCTACAAAACACTTCTTTCCCAACTGTCTGTTGTATGAGGATATGGCGGCATACAGTGTTGGAACGTCTCCGACCCTATAATAAACACCTTGTGATAATCGACTTAGCCAACCGGATGTTACACACAAACTTTGCTCTTTGGTCGACATATTTTGTTTTGTCATCCAAGAGGATATCAGCAAGGAGTTTTTAGGCACCTGCTGAAGCAGTAAGTTTATTTTAGTTGCCATATAGGGCGTTATATACCGCAAATATAGATCAAAATAAACTATTTTCAAAATATGATCTGTGGATTTTGCCTGAAAAGTATGAATGAATAGTATAAGGCATGCCTAGTTCAGGGAGTAATTTAAACAGCCTTTTGGATTTCATGCACGGGCAATTGCCTAAATTTGTTGCCATATATTATGTCCTCACGGTAAAACTGCAACAAGCTGTAGCAGTTTTACCTCTTCCTGACAATAACGCTCTTACAGTCGTTTCATATTCCCATGTCGTTATTTCCCTTCATCTCCTTTTAGCATAATGCCATCTTTAGCATTTAGCGGAGAAACGACTTGTTTGCCTGTTTTCTCTTCCAATTCCAATCTGGCATTACGGGCAATTTGGCCACCTTGTTTTGCTACGTTGATATGTTCGTTAAAAGTATCCGCGTTGGTAGCCTCCGAAATTTCTTTGGTTGATAGCTCTGCGAGCATATTCAAAATCAACTCCTTGTTGGTCATATTGTCCCGAAGATTCTCTTTTTTCAGCCCTTTAAATTGCTTATACTCTTTGGCGGTCTTATCTGCCCAAGTCTGGTAAATAATATCCGTAAGTGTGGCAAACTGTTGTCCCTCTAACAAACCTCGCTTTTTCCATTCATCGGTCAAGTCTTTACGAATTTCAATCGATTTTAGACGTTGGTTAATCCAATTGTCGGAATAGCCCAAACGCTTGTAGTCCAACATCGCCTGCTCAATGGAGAGCTCCGGGTCTTGCATCTGGTCCAACCGTTCGCTTGCCACGTTGGCCATCCACTGTTTAAATGGCTCAGCCTTAGGGGAGGGAATAGACTGAATCAAACGGAAAAGTTGCTCGGTGTCGGCAACATCGGTAAGGCGTTGTTTCCCATCAATTGCGCGCATCTTCAAACCGTGACAGTTTGTCACGGTTTCATTGCCTTCCGCTCTGAGACGCTGTTTGAGCTTCCGCCAATAGGCCGTGGCATCAACGCTGTCACTTAAGACTGCCACCACATCCACAATTGAAAAATACCATTTCTCCTGTTCCTCGTCCCAGACTGTACGGACTTGCTTTTGCTCAAAAAGCTGTATTGCTTGTTGTTTGGTCATATCTATTCTCTAATTGTTTTCTAAAATTAGCATCTAATGTCATCGATTAATACAAAAACCCATTGGTTGTATCTTTAAATTCATATCTAAGTAATGAGCAGCATTCGTTGTCGTATTTATATATTATACAATTAGCTATCTTTTAATACCTTACATGGAATTTTGAAAAGCTAAAATACGACATTATACGGTTTGATCTACTTATATCATACGATCTCCACTTTTAACCCCAACTTCAACGCTTCAGAAATGCGTTCCAACTGTTAGCGTTTCTGTACCGTTGAGCTGTGCGTAATCAGGTACAGCCCTTTGCCAATTTCCTTTTGATTGTAGAAATTGTCGAGCGTGTTGGAAACCAACGGTACACCACATTGAACGATGCCCAATACCCGGACCTTTTCCGTTCCAGCCAGCTTTATTAGCATATTTATTCTACTAATTATAATGTAACCTCAAGTAGTCTTCCCTGTTGATTTCCATTTGAAGCATTTTCTTTTCGTCGTTTATACATAGTGTCGCCCAATCTCTGACTTCAGGTCTTTTGTGAGTTAGTAGTTGTTCAAAACACTTTATATTTCGTTCATAATATGGGATAGTAGAGCCGGTCCAAGAAAAGGTTCCGATATTTGCATGCAAGTCACCTAATACGTCTTTCTTATCACCAAATTCATCCAATAACCAAATGAACAGATCACTAAAGCGGTCACTTGTAACGCTATCATCCGGCTGTTTCTCGAAATGAAATACTGGTATCATTCCAGCTATCTGAGTGGGGGCTTTGTCAGGATAATCCTCACACATCTTCTTGATTCTGTCATCATCTATTCGGAACAATGGTCCTGCACTAAAACCTGAAGCCGAACCCAATTCATGTCTTATCTGCATTGAGAATTCAATGTAATCATCTGACAAGAATGCTTTAACAAAATCATCCCAGACAACATTAGTATACTGCTCAACCAATGTGCCATAGATTCCTTCAAAATTTCCATGCAAATAATTACTATTGAAATCATGTATCAGTTTTTTATTCATCGCCTTTGCAAACTCTTCGTCATGTTGTTTTTCAAGCAGATCTTTTGCAAAGCTGGCATATTCATAGTTTTCATTCCCAGCATTTGGTTCAATAGGGAAATAAATTATTATATTTTTAAATAATGGAATTAATGATTCATCTTCCTTAATATCTGCCCGAAACTTAAATCGCTGTACAAACCCCATAAGTTGTTTATTTTTATCTGGAAACTTGTCTTGAATAGTCTCTATTACTACCTTCATCATATCGTTAGAGCAACAACCGATGTTTCTTAGATAAATATCAACAAATGATGAATCCAACTCTTTCTTGTCAAAATCCTTTAGAAGTATCTTGAATGATGTTAGTTTGTCATCTTCGATGTCAGCTAAAATTCTGGAATATAATTCCGTAAAATGATTATCTTTTAATCTATTGAGGTATGTGGACAAACAATTAGTTCCGCGATATGCATTGCAAAGTAAGAAAAAGAAAGATCTTAAATCCTCGCCCTTTAATTCTACCGTAACTTCGTACAGAGTATTGTACAAAGCTACTGATTGTTCATCAGTGGCCTTTTTTTTCAATTCAATACACATATAGGGTTCAAAGAAACCCTGATCTTGAATAAGGTTAGCAATCAATTTCTTTTCTAAATATAACCGCTGTTCAAGGAACTCATTTACCAACGGGGAATATTTCTCTGATAGTTGCTTTACACGCTCTTCGTATGGCAAACGATAATCAACATCTTTTTCCAATTTTGCCATACGAAACTTCGACAAGAAACTTTTTGGTTGTAATCGTTCTATCCAATGATCAATCTGTTCAACTACTTCTGGTGTCAAACGCTTTTCATAGTATGTTTTGTTTCTCACCAGAATCTCATATTCTTTCTCCCATTCATAAGATTTTAACGCAGCTATCTTTTCAATTAACGGCAACATTAAATTAGCATTTTCATCATTACACCAACGATTGGTATTGTTCTGTATAATTTCAGCAACTCCCTCGATAATATTTGGATCTTTATCTATCCAATCTATTAAAATCTCCTTACAGCCGTTCCAATAGTCAAAAATCTCAGAGTTGTTCTGTGGCGAATAGTCCACTCTCTTTTTAAATCCGTATTGTTCTGCTCCTCCCATTCTTGTAAAATGGCCATTCATAAATGCGCTATTAATTACCTTCAATAACAAAGAATTGTAAGCCTTTCCTTTTGACTTAAAGAATTGAATAACTCTGAGTCTGACCTTCAAATTGGCTGATGTTCCAGGGATCATTATATGAAACAACTGTAATAATTGGCCAGAAGCATTGTTTGATATACCTTCATTTTCTGCCAAAGAAAATATAGCTAAAACCTTTACTGCGAATTCAAAACTTTCATCATCATAGCATAGTTTCTCCAACGCCCATACTAGATTTCTCCTTGCGTCTCCGGTAACATATAACTTTATCCATTCGAAATCCTTATCTTGAAAAATATAATATAAGCACTTCGAAATTGCGACAGGATTCACTACAGACATAGCGAGAAAGAGCCGTGAACCCGTGTCAGAACAAACAACTTTCTCATTACAAAAAGGGCCGAATTCCGGTTTAGTCAGTTCATCGAATAGAATTGCCGCTTGTTCATTGTCTTGCATATATTCTATTCTCTTACAAAGATTAGCCGTAAGAGGCTTCATAATATCATCTGGGCCATTCTGTAGCTCATCAATAAGCTTTTCCATTCTAAAAGAATCACACTCATCAAACCACTTTGACACAAGCCAAACGGCAAGTGGCAAAGGTCTTACATTGATCCACATATCAGATGTCTCTATCAGTTTTCCTTTGCATCCTTGAATGGTTTTAAAAAAGATATGGAAGCGTTCCGATTCCTGTTTGCCATATAATGGAGTAATGATGTCATTATTTACCACATATCGATAACATTTATCCCTTCCATTATCATACGGAAGCGGCTGAAATAAAGCCAAACTCTTCATTGCTACCATACGATCATCACCATCTTCTAGTTTAAGAATAGCAGGAAGCAGAGATTCAACTTGATGAACATCTACTGCGTTTTCTGTCCGGTAAGCATTTACAAGTTTTACGGCCATCACTGGAAATCCGTCTGAAAGCTTAATGATTTGCTTTTGAATAGAATCATCCCCGTGAGAGACTGGAACATTAGACTCAACATATCCCTTGATTACATCTTTGAAATCATCAGGGGTAATGAAAATTGGAGAACCTTCGAAAGGCCTTATGTCATAGTAATCATTATTAACGCCTATTACCCTAAAATTAGGATTGTAACTATTTCTTGCCTTTATTAAGTCACTCAAAAGGGCGTTATCACAGTTATCAGCAATCAGTAATCCTGTTATCCCTTTTTGAGCTTTTAAGATTTCGATAAACTCTTGAAGCAGGGTGTCAGCCCTTCCTTTTATTTCACAATAATATGAATTTATATTTGGTTCTCGTTTAAATGCTTCATACAATAATCTTGTCTTTCCAAGGCCCGATAATGCAACTATCTGGATTGATCGTTCATTCACATCTTGGACTTTACCCTTTAAAGTTCGAAGTAATTCATTCTCTATATACCCATGTTCATATTGTTGAGTAAGCAAAGAACACTGAATAGGTTGAATTATTCGTGGAGATGACAAATCTTCATGCCAATGTGTATTCCTATCTTTATGGAACAGTTCATCATCTCCTTGAGCAAATGTATCTGCATCCATAATTTGCCTTTCCATGTCAATGTCAATCAAATAAAACCCATTTCGATAGTCCTCTCCATCTGGTGTAATATTATTGGCTAAAGTTCCGGCCGATGAAAAGAAGCAAGTTCTTCCTTCTGGTCTTGACACACGTTCCTCGTCAGATGAGTGTTTATGCCCTGAAAAATAGAAATCAAAATTTGCCAACACCAACCCACGCAACACATCATGATCTGCCATAAAAGAATAGTGATGATGGGCGACACCTATTTTAACAGTACAGCCATCCAACTGTTCGCGTGATCTGATTATCTGTGCCTTTCCTGCAACTATTCTGCCATCATCTTTCAGAGGTTCACCTTTTTCATTAATTTGTTTACCACACCTCCATGATGTATTTAACATTGAGATGCCTACAGCTCTACCTTCGATCTGAAATCTGATAACAGATTCAAAAGGGTCATGAACATAATCGGCATTGGCCGCCTCGTAATATTCTTTTTCGAATCTATCATATTCAGCCAATCTCGCCATTTCAACAGACGGATTCTCTGAATAAAGAAATTCGTCAAGGCTATGTGGATTATTGGAAATAGAGTACATCTTAGCTTCATGTTCAGGAGATTCCGCATCTCTACAAACCTCATGATTCCCCGGAACAAAGATTATATGGCTTTTCTCTAAATGGATTGCCTCTACTATACCATCTAACACTAAACGCTCGAAATCCTTTAGTGCTTCATAAACATTATTATATCCTAAGCCTCCTTTTTCAACCATATCTCCTGAGAAGATCACCAAATCAATCTTCTTCGCATTATTGATATCAACAAGTATAGAGAAAAAGTGTTTTGCTATAGATACACATCTATCTCTATCATACCCGCCTTGAAGGTGGAAATCAGAAAAATGGACTATTCGCATAAGACATTAATTATTTAACCATTAATTGCTTGATTTTCGGCGACAAATGAATTTTGTATTATTCATTCTTATTTATCAGATGTCATAATTTGACAATATCACTATATCGGTATCAAGTGTATTATAATAACACCTGCATCAATCCTTCTCATCCACATCCCCATTAATATTGTGGACTTGACTATTGTAAATGTTCCCGATTTTCTGTTTATGTATCTTCCCGTTCTTCTGAAGCAACTTAAATACTCCAGCAATGATACCAGATATCACTGCCACCAATAAAGGAATCAACCAAAGATAATTCTCTTGCATGAATTTGATCATAAAGCTATCGGATTAGAAAAATTAGAAATAGGGAGTGCGTTTGAATGAGTATGCTTACTGATCAACTTACTCCCAATATACTTACCAAGAATACTCAATTCAAGCTTTCTCAATGCCTCACTATTAAGCAAATCAAAAGCAAATGACCAGTTAGAATTAATAGAGATCAGATATTCACGTACTTCTCGTTCTGAGAATATAGGCATATCTTTTTTCAGCTTTTCCACCAAAGGAATAAGATACTCCTGCTGCCTTTCCCTAAGTCTATTATAAAAGAAGGTACTGTTAGCATCACAGAACTGCCAATGCTCGCTGTTTTCACCGGACATAGAAACCATACAAGAACCTGCATCATTCACGCAAAATCTAACCTCTGGATGGATTTCTGCAAATTCATTGAATTTCTTAAGCGTTCCTTTCTGTCTGAAGAACAAATCATATTGTCTGAGCAAATGATTTTCAAACGAATCAATAGGAAATATTCCAGTGATAGGTGCGGTACAGTTGTTTTGTTTTATATATTCAACATCTAACTTGGTAACATCTTTCAGATTGTCAATGATAGGTGACAACTGATCAAAATATGATTCAAGCATAAAGCTGAATGGCATTACTACAGCCTGATGCCTTAAAGCCATAAGAGCTATCAGACAAGCCGTTGGAAGAGTCAAATTAGGTATAATCTTGATGGCATCGTTTATTACAGATGTCTCTATTGTATTGTCATGCATTTTCAATCTGTCTATCAAAACATCCACAATAAAGTACTTTATATGAATATCTTCTGTAACAATATACCCCATTAACGTATCGTGCAAAGAAACCTGTACGGCAGGAAGTTTAAAATTCTCAACTAGCGATGTTAGTTTTTCTTTTGCAAGCTTTTCGAATAATGCTTCAAGGAAATTTTCTAATTCGGTTTTTGCTTGCTCTGCTGCTTGCATTGAAAACTTCTCGAAATCATTACGGAGTATTTCAAGGAAAATATTCTTGATTTCACCATAGACTTTACCGTCAATAGCAACATTACCATTGATAATAAAGAGATTAGAGTCGGTGATGTCACCTATTTGTAGTTTATGAATTTCGGACATATTTTATTTAGTTTCATTAATTAGTGTACAATCGTCTTTACTGAAAGGTTCGGCATGAATCTTCCCAACTTGTAAATCTTTGTTCCTCAAAACGCAGGATATGGTCACCTCTCTTTTCGTTTTCAAAAACGAGCCAAGTTCTATCTATTGTCATATCACCATATTGCATTAATTGCATTTCGAAGTGCATTAAAAGTTAATTTATATGCTTTTGTTTTTCCACTTCCTCTACCCAAATAACGGTTGAGCTCAGAAATTTTGTTTATTTCAACGCCTAAATAAAATCCCGAACCTTTAACCAGTTGGGTTCTTATTGGGCAGCTAAATTCTTTTTCGAGTAAAATCAGGTCTTTGAGAAAAACATAATCTTCATATTCTATTCGTTTCATGATTTCTATAAACTTGTGCATGTAATTTTCATTATTTGCAAGTTTAGCGAAATGATCAATAGACAACATTAATGGACAATCGTCTTCTATCCTGTATTCTTTATTCATTACTATGAGTTTTAATCTTGTTTATTTTCCAAATTCGTTCTTATCAGTACCAATTCGAGCCAAAATTCCACGCCCTCTAAGAGCCATAATATTTCTATAGATGGTTCTTTCATTTACATTTATACAATCTCCACTTTTAACCCCAATTTCAATGCTTCGGAAATCCATTCGTGTTGGAAACCAACGGAACACCACACTGAACGATGCCCAATGCCCTGACCTTTTCAGTACCTGCCAACTTGACAACCTCGTACAGTGTCTCGTATGCAAAACGGTTTTCAAGGACTTTACCATCGGGGAAAGTGACCCGCAGATTTGTTTTGGAACTCTTTTTGGTCGTATTGCGCTTGATGGTACCGATGTTGTGTTCCACTTGCGGATCAGGAACAATCTCAATCGTTTCCATTTCTGCCGAAAAGTTCCGCTTACGTGACAAACTTACACTCAGCGGCTCGTTCGGCACGTAATCCACCACCAACACCAGTTCCCGCTGAATCTGAGCGATGATAGGTTCAATTTTCTCGCTGATAACCGGTAGAATTTCATTCTTGATGATTTCCTGTTCCAGCTCATTCGTCTGTTTCAGAAGATCATCCCCCAACTCCAAACCTAATTCTTTCAGGTTTTGGATGGTGCTGTAGAGTTTTTCGAGTTTGGTCATGTTACATATTTATTCCGTCCCATCTAAATCTTTTGGATCTTTTTAATCCCTGCCAGTATTCAATTGACTCCGACTGAATGTTATGTTTTTTAAGTGAATCAGAAATTGCAATTAGATATTTTGTGGCTTTTGGTACATCAAGTCCCAATTTCTGAATGACTTCTTGGGAATATCTATCCATGACAGTCAATAGTTTTTGCTTCATTTCTATAGGAAGCTCTTTTTTACTGGAATAATGCTTACTTAAATAAAAAGCGATGTAGTCAAAGCATTCCATAAGTCCTTCCATTTTTTTAAAAATAATTCTATCAAGGATCAGATAAATGGATGATAAATGCTCATCAATGCTTGATATTGAAATTTCACGATAGAGTTGATTTAATCCGGAAATCACTTTTGAACGGTCATCATCAAAGATCAATTTATTAACATCCTCGTGCTTGTATTTTTTGTTCAGTTCAGCTAAAACAGACTCTTTAATATTTTGATAATCACTAAGGTCGTATAAATAATGTTCATAATCGCATAAAAAACGGGACATCTCCTCCAATAAAGGTTCGTATTCCATGCGAAAAAATGAAACAGTCTTTTCTTCTTTATACCAATTACTCTCCGTTAATTGAACGTATTTTGTCTTTAGTTTTTCAAATACATTTTCAATTTCGGCTTTCTTCCAATTTAATTCTTTTCCAAATTTTGAAAAATGAATAAACTTTGCTGGAGATGCCCCTTGATCCATTATGCCATTATCCCACAATAAACGGTTATTAACGATGGCTGTTTTTATAACAGACCGATTTTCCTCACTATCTTTTGCAAAATGCGAGGCAGATGTTAAAGCAATTTCCGGAACATCGTTGCCACAAATAATCCGGGCAATTTTTTTTGTTATGCATATTATATTTTCAGGAGACAGCAAAGGATGGATATTCCCGGCTATTGTAAATTCTTTCGGTGCATCTATTTCCTTTACAAAGTTATCAATTGCTAAAGACACTTTCGTAGACAATTCAATACAGTTAATATGCAAAAAAAATAAATAATTGATTGTGACATTCTGCTTTGCTTTTGCATTTGTCATACAATCAAGAATCACCCTTATTATATTGTTTTTTCTTGATAGGAACGGTAGTCCCCGACATACAAACTTAAAATAATCATTATTCTCGTCTATTTCTTGATAATGAGGCGAAATGATATTTTCCCAGATCTTTATAAATTTTGTTTCCCATACATTGGGTTTTACGGACACAAACAATTCTTGCGCTATGACCAAAATGTGTTTTTTTAAAAAGTCTGGAGTCGCATCACTCAATATGCAGGTTAGTAGTTTATCCAATATATCTGGCAATTCTTGTTCGTATAGTTTGTTGGAATAGGCATAATCCTGACCAATGCGTTTAAGAATATCATTATCAGAGCACTGAATGCTATAATAGAGTGTAGGATAAGGATATTCTTCAAACAGTACATAAAAAACTTTATACCAGTCTTTTGCATCCATAAAAGTCCAGAATGAATAATAGCTGATCATCGTACCCGACTCGATTAGAAACTGTAAAACCCTCAGCGAATGCTCATATTTAATATTTTCCCCTCCGAGCGTGGATGTTTTCCTACTATCTCCATAAGGTTTTATGTCAACTTTTTCTTGGGTAGCTTGCTTTACTAAGGCATCTCTCAAATCAAAAAGTCCGTCGAGATTCTGATTTTCATAGTTGGCGGTTGAATATTGAACAGGGAAAACCTCATTAATCAGATTCAAGAGTTGAGTTGCATAAAACCGTTCTTTGTAATCAGGTTTGCTGTCTATGTATCCTAATAATAAATTTTTTGCTGTCTCCTTATCGAAAAATGAAATCATTGACGCTTTCTTCTGCAGCCAATTATCCGTTGGAGTCCATTTCGTTAGTTCATCGTGCAACGTTTCGAAATCCAAAGCAAAAGCAATGCGTAAAATTTGTTCAAAAGTTGAAGCATCATTCTTTGGAAGCAATTTTGATGGGTATAAATGCAGTGTATTGTAATGTTCTTTCAGTAATTCAAATTGTTTGGTTTGCTCGTCTGTCTTTTTGCAATTATCAATTTTTTCAACAAGTCCTGGGTAATATTGTGGTAAAAAATAGGTATCCGCCAATGCTACTAATACTAGCTCAATATCCTGATTATCAAAAATTTCTTTGTTAAATATTTCTGAAAGTATGTCCTCTTGAGTATGAGTATATTTAACAATTCTATTTGTGCTTTTTGATTTCAATATATCGTTTAGAATTTTCTCATTAACACTTTTGTTTTTTGATGAAAAGACCTCATTCCAAAGTCTCTGATAGATATGTTTATCGTTATAATTTGAAATAGAGTTTTTATTCTCTACAAATAAATAATCCAAAAAAGCTTCAAGCAGTGCTTTTGGATCGGTCTTGTCGGAAACACCAAGTAATTCCTTAACGATTTTATTTTGCAATGAAATATTGCAAATTCGATGGTTTTGATAAAACAATTGTTTTTCGGATGAAAGAATATTGTCATCGACTGTAATCAAATAAACTTTTGCTTTTCCGTCGTCATAGCCATTGCCATTATGATCCTTAACCAGGATGTCACGGACCCATTTAATCCAGGCAATGAAGTTTGGATCATCCCCCGAAAAGCCAAGAAGACAAAAGCAACCCTGTAAAAGAGAAATTCTCATCAACTGAGTAAACGCTTCATGATCTGCAGGGTAATGATCGTAATCTTCTTTTGAAATAATATACCTTTGATGGTGATTTCCGTCAAATTCAAACTTTTTATAATCCTCTTTATTGTTAATGTTCCTTAGATTCCCATGAATTTTTATGATTGACGGTTTCTGCTTACTAAATGATAATTCATAATCGTTAACAATGGTATCCCATTGCTTTTCTTCCTTTAAAACCGCATATTCAATGAGAGAATCATAATTTGTTGTGTAAATATTATCCCAAGCCCCCTCCAGTAATTTCTTATGCAGGGATAAATCTTCCGGCGTAATTTTCACAGGGACTTCTTTTTTTGGAAAAATCAAATCTCCCTTATCCTCATCAATGTATGGAATACGATCTTCTATATAGACTTCAATCGCCTCTCTAAAGCCTTTTCGTTCAATATATTTGGATACGATGTTTAGATATCCTTCTCGCCCTATTATTTCTTTGATTTTTTCCTTTTCATAGCATTCAAAGGATGTTGTATCATAACGCCGAATATGCCCGTTAATCTTAAAATTGGATTCTATTTCAAATTTATACAACTCTGCAACCATATCGTGCAGCAACTCGTACCATGAAGGATAGTCGTGAACTACATTTTTTGAAAACCCAGCTCCAACCAATGCTGATACTTCAAACCGATAATAGCTTTCTCTAAGTGCTTCTAAATTTTCTTTGATAGAATCCATTTTTCCGACTATTTAACCAAGTCCATTAGATCTGAATAACTATTCACCACATCGTATTTCACCTCGTTGGTGCTGATGGCTTTGAAATGCTCTCTGGCACAATGAATTTTTGCCCCTTCAATCAGACGGAGATCCATTTTTGACAGGGAGCCTTTGGTCTCAGCAACAAAATAGATATGTTTGACGGTGCCTTTGTTAAAAGCGATGGCCCAGTCGGGATTGTATCGGCCTACAGGCGTACTGATATAGAAACCTTTGGGCAATTTGACATAAATAGAAACTTCTTCACTGGTTTCCAACGCTTCGGCAAAAGGACGTTCTGTTTTGGGAGAATCGAAAAGCAGGTAATCGTACAAATGTTTTTCAACAGCGATGGCATTCTCACCCAACTTGCCTTTCATGGTTGGCTCCGTAAAAATGTCGGTACCAAACGTATCCTCCAGTTTATTGTAGGTGATGTGCTGGATAATGACGGTCGCTTTTTCTTCGTTGATGAGACCGGAGGCTTTTAGAATAAATTCTTCCGGGTTGAACTTGAATTGATCAAAGACGGCAGGTTGCATTCCGGCAAGTATTTTGACAACTGTTGCCCGGGTCAATCCTGTATCTTCAACCACTTTGCCTACCAAATCGTATTTTACCTTGTTGGTCGTGGATAATTCAAGCTTTTCGTGGTGAGTATCAGTAACCTTAAAGGCCGTTCCTTCCTGAAGAGCCTCTTTTGACTGGATCGTTTTCATGGAGCCGGTGGTCACTTTCAGGAAGATTTTTGATATGCGCAACTCTGAATCAAGTTTATGAATGGCTTTTTGAATCAATTCATCGGTATCAAAATCAACCACATAGGCAGACTTGATGTTGATGCGTTTCCACAGTTCCTGGAAGTCCTTTCTTGCAAACTTGTTTTTATCGAGCTTCAGTTCAATATTGTTTTTGCGGGCATCCTCCGGCAACATCCGTTTTGGATCATAGATAGAATCTAAAATATTCAGAACAGTCTGTCTGGGTACTGGCAAATCTTCACCAAGATATACAGCCTCCCTATCCTTATGTTCGTAATATTTATCGGTTAAACTCCCTCCTTTGATATACCCATTGGAAATCAGGCTTTCAAAAATAAGCTCTGCACTATCGGTATCGATGCATTGTGTTTCTCCAAGTTCGTTTTCAAAAGACCTTCCTTCAAATAGATTGACGGTGACTTTAAGGGGACGGTCACCAACCATTTCGGCGAGTTCGGTCTGAAGGCCTTTTGCAAAGCTCTCATACGATTCGCTCGCGATAACGGTCAACATATTCACCTGATGCACTTCTTCGCCAAGGGTAGCCGTATCCATCCTATCACCCAGTTGATTGACACAAAGCCTTAAACCACGCCCCACTTCCTGACGTTTACCCACTTCGGATGAACTTTGTTTCAGCGTACAAATCTGGAAAACGTTCGGGTTATCCCAGCCTTCCCGAAGGGCTGAGTGAGAGAAGATGAAACGTACCGGCTCCTGAAAAGAAAGCAAGCGTTCCTTGTCCTTCATGATTAGGTCGTAGGCATCCACATCGTTGGACTCACTGGATTTCCTTTCCAACTTGCCTTCCACGAAATGTTTGTTCTTATCGATGGAAAAATAGCCGGCATGTACCGTGTGAGCGGTAGATGCATCCAGATATTTCAAGTAATCACCATCGAAAAGTTCCGGTTCCAGATTGCTGACAACATCCTCATACTCCTCTTCAAACATATCTGCATATTTGCCATTGTAGGCTTGACTACCCTCGTACTGCTTGTAACAAGCTACCTCATCAATAAAGAACAGACTCAGCACCTTGATGCCTTTGCCAAACAGTTGCCGTTCTTTTTCGATGTGAGAAAGGATGGTTTCCCGAATCTGAACACGACGCAGTTGATCAAGATTCACTGCACCCATGACATCACCGGCATAAATCTTAATGCCATTCTGAAACGTCAGGGAATTGTCACGGGCGTCAATGTCGGACACGATGTACCCATTTCTGTACTGCTCTAACTCGCCGGACTTATCGTAAAGGTTATAGCCGACAAACACTTGTCGAACCTTCTGCTTTACGGAGGAGGATTGTTTGATTTCAAAACCCAGATTGGCCGTTGGGTTTTTGTCCTTAAAGATGTTGATACCCTCCAGATAAACATATCCTTCGGTTGCCGTTGTGCCTGTTGAGGTAATACCCTTGACTGCAATCTTTTTGACCAGTCGTTTGTTGTAGGCTTCCATGGCGTCCAACCGGTAAATCATGTTGTACAGTGCATCCTTCTTGTGCGTAGCCGAATAACGCAAGGTAAACAAAGGATTGAAATCCTTCATTTTTATCTTGGTGGTAGCACCTTCCACCTTTTGCGGCTCATCAATGATGATAATGGGATTGGTTTTGGCAATCACATCCATGGGGCGTCTGCTTCGGAAACTGTCCAGTTTCATGGTGATACGTCTGGCATCTTTCCCGGAAGCATTGAAGGCCTGTGTATTGATAATCATTACGCTCAGCGTGTTATCACTGGCGAAACGGTCAATTTCAGCCAACTGGGTTGAGTTGTAGATGAAAAAGTTGATTTTCTTGTTGTACTCTTCGGCAAAGTGTTCCTGAGTGATCTCAAACGATTTATACACGCCCTCGCGTATGGCGATTGAAGGTACTACCACGATAAACTTGTTCCAGCCGTATCGCTTGTTCAGCTCAAACATGGTCTTGATGTAGGTATAGGTTTTACCGGTACCGGTTTCCATTTCGATGGTCAGGTTGTACCTGCCATCCAGTTTCTTGGATGGTTCCAACAGGCTCTTCCGCTGGATACGTTGTATATTGCCTAAAACAATTGAATCTGTCAATTCAGCAACTACTCGGCTATTCCTGAACCCAGTAAAGTCGGTTATAGAGGTTTGTCCCTTTACATCTCCTTGGTCTATCAGATAAGGATTCTCTGCCTGATAAGGTTGTCCGGCAAAGACATCACACACGGCATTGGCAGCGTCAAGCTGGAATTTCTGATGTTTGAATTTCAGCTTCATATCAAATGACTTTAATGGTGGTCTCGGGAGAAATGACCTTGAAAATCTCGGAAACATTTATTTTGTCGGGACTATTGGCAAAGGAGTTGTCACGGAAGACCACCCGGGTCGGTTTTCGGTGAGCGATGTCCTTAACGACTATTTCGCTAATGTTTTCGTCGAAGCAGGCGACCAAATCGTTGTCATTGACAAAATGCACTTTGATACCCTCGATTATTTCTGTGACATGTGATAGTGATAATGGTAAGCACCATTCAGTCATGATCCCATACAACAGGTCCAGATCGGAACGGTCTTCCTTGATGTTACTTTCCATATTCAGAAGCAGTTGCTGACTGTAATCTGCCGGACTGTAATATACCTCCTTCATATTGGTAGAGTCGAGTTTAAGGACGCGAAAGCCGGTATCCAGGCTTTGTCCGTTCAACCCGGCCTCTTCTTTGATTTTTTTGCCTGCCCTGCTGATGCGTTCCTTACCGATTTCACAGATGTTCTTGTAGCCGGCTTTAAAGGCTTCGCTTTTTTCGTCACAGAGTTCGGGCAGTTGAACCATAATGAATTTCCGATTACCTCCGTCTTCAGAGTTTAGTTGCATGACAGCGTTGGCGGTTGTTGCGGAACCAGAGAAAAAATCAAGAATAGTGTCATATTTTTCACAGACAAATCTACTTAAATACATGATCAAGTTTACAGGCTTGGGATAATCAAAGACTTTAATTCCATCAAATAATTCTGAAAGTTTTTTCCCTGCATTTTCAGTTGTATCCACACTAACATTCTTATCAATTAAATTTGGTGGAACTTCGGGATCATATTCGCTTTTTTCGTATGAAGGAGAAAAACTTGAGGTTTTTATTGATATTATTGTACCATTGCTAATTTCTTTTAATAAGTTATCTTGCCCCCACTTAAACTTGCCTTCAAGTTTAATTTCAGAAGTAAAGACTCCATTTTTAACCACAGCATCATTTAAGAGATTGATTTCATAGCTATCAGTTCCATATTTGCCTTTTCTATAAATACCTTCGACCATATTGGTTTGAACAATGTTAGATGGAAATACTAACGTCGCAAATTTATTAGTTTGATTCATTAAACCGTTGTTGCTAACGCTTGTTTTTTGCAGCCCTTTATATTTTATATTTGTTTTTTTTCTCTCATAGCAAAGAATATACTCAATATTCTTTTTAATTTTCTTTGATAAGTTTGGGGGTGTAGCACTTTTAAACCAATTCCATTGTCCAATAAAGTTATCTTCGCCAAAAACCTCATCACCAATTTTTCTCAAGTTATCTACTTCGTTATCATCAATCGAAATAAAAATCACTCCATCATCCTTCAATAAATTTCTCGCCAGTTGCAATCTTGGATACAGCATACTGCACCAGTCCGAATGATACCTTCCGTTGCTTTCGTTGTTCTTGAAAAGGCGGTTTTCATCTTCATCAAATAGACCCAGATCTTCTTCGTAGTCTTCTTTGGATACAGCAAAATTATCCCGGTAAACGAAGTCGTTTCCCGTATTGTACGGCGGATCAATATAGATCATCTTAATGGTATTCTGATACGAACCCTGCAAGAGCTTTAACACGTCAAGGTTGTCCCCCTCAATGTACAGATTGCCTGTCTTCTCCCAGTCCTTACTCTCTTCCGGACATGGGCGGAGTGTTTTACGGATGGGTCTATTGCCTTCAATGATGGATTGTTTTTTACCCACCCAGGTAAAATCGTAACACTCATCACCTTCTACCACATCCTCAGAAAGCATCTGCCTCAAAAGATCAAAGTTGATGGCTCGTTTCAGTTTACCGTTATTATCTTTTGCCTCGGTGATGACGTTCGGAAACAAGGCGGCTATTCTATCGATATTCTGTTCGGCCAGATTCGCTGACTCCATCTTCATTTTTTCCATATTGGATGTATTTATTTTATTGTTTGAATGAACTCACTGATGACTGCTCGTTTTTCCTTTCGGCTGGCATATCTAAGCAGACGTTCCTTATGGATGGTGTAACCGGAAAAAGCATTCTTAAAAATTAGAGACAGTTCATATCCTTGAAAGAAATCAAAAACTTTGTCGAAATAAATGTCCACCAATATTTTTTCAAGGGTGGTGGTCGGGATGGCTTGGACGGTTTGGACAGGTGCGCCGGTAACTAAGGGACGGACCATAATAACGCTTTCATTCGGGTACAGATAAGAAGTAGTCCGACTGTCCTGTACGTATTTGAATTTATCCCGAAGTTGTTCGATAACAGATTCTACGCTGTCTCTTTCTACTTCCACGAATGTGATGTCTTTATTGAACAGGTGCTGTGAAAAAGTATTAATGTCTCCAATATGCCACACTATATATTTAATATATGGAAATTGCTTTTTCATGTATCGATTTACCTGAATCATTTTTCTGGTGATCCCGGGTTCAAAAAAAGAACTTCCACCTATTTGATATTTCCCTCTTCCAACTCGTTGGATAATTCCTCTTTCGACCAATTTGTAGATTCTCCAGTTGACGGTAGATTGGGGCACACTTGGTTCCATTGACTGATAGAAAGAACCAATATCATATATATTAAAAACGTCTTTATGAGTGAACGATTTTTTTAATTCATCGGTATGTAGTGCATCTAAGGTCATTTGTTTCATTTGCTGCGAATATAACTATAATTTGACAGAAAGCTACATTTACTGTCAAAATTCTAATTATTATTAAACCTACACACCTTTTATCTACTTGGTTTTGTATAAAAAACAATAACAAATAGAGTTAGATGTGATTTTTTCACTACATTTGCGAAAAATAAAACATAAATAGCCATGTTAATCCGCTTCTCTGTAGAAAATTTCCTTTCTTTCAACGAAAGAGTTATTTTTTCAATGATACCAGGAAGAGGTTTATTGAAAAAAAATCATAAAACAACACCCATTAAAGGAATTTCCACTCTCAAAACAAGTGTTGTTTTTGGCGCAAATGCCTCCGGTAAATCCAACCTGATAAAAGCTATTTCTTTTGGGAAGAAAATGGTCCTTAGAGAATTATCCAGCGAGCAAATGATTGATTATGAAAAATTCAGGCTCAACGCAAATGCAGTTTCTAAGAATTCTCGTATGGAGTTTGAAATACAACAAAATGGAAAAAATTATGCTTATGGGTTTGTGTTTAACAATAAGCAAATTGTAGAGGAATGGCTATATGAGATAACAAGTAAGTCTGGCGCTGAAAAACTTATTTATGAAAGAGATTCTTCAAAAAGTGATTCTTTCAATATAACTCCTTTATTAAAAAGAAATAATAAAGAGGAACATGCCCTTTTTCTAAAGTTTGTTGCAAAAGGGACTCCTGATAATCGGTTATTTTTGAAGGAAGTTATTTCCAGAAAAGTAAAAGAAAATGTTGAAGATGTTTCTGATTTATTAGCAGTTTATGATTGGTTTCTAAACTCTTTAAAAGTAATTTCCCCGGATGACAAATACAAAGAAGGTATAAAATCAGAATTAGTTGATAATGAGACATTACATAAAACATTTGAAGAACTTCTTAACTATTTTGGCACGGGTATAAATGGTATCTGTTTGCATGATGTTAATTTGAAGAATACCAATATCCCAATAGAAATTATTGACAGTATTAAGAACGATTTATTGAACAGTAAATCTGAAGATATTAGGTCTATACTTACTACACCGGAATTTACCTATTTTATATCTAGAAATGGGGAAAATATCCGCACACAGAAATTCATGACAAAACATGATGTTATCGGGCGCAAAGAGCCTGAATATTTTGATACAAAAGACGAATCCGATGGAACAAATCGCATTATCGATTATATTCCACTAATAATGGACTTACTTAAAGGGGGCAATGTTTTTGTTATTGACGAGATGGAGCGTAGTCTTCACCCAAATCTTATTTATGATATTTTTGACTTATTCTTAGAGTTTTCTTCAGATATTAATAGCCAACTAATTGTTGCTAGTCACGAATCCTCTTTGTTAACTCAAAAGTTATTTAGAATAGATGAGATATGGTTTGTCGTTAAAGATAAGGATGGAGCAAGTCATTTACATTCACTGGAGGATTACAATATTCGATTTGATAAGGAGATAAGAAAAGATTACTTGTTAGGCAGATACAAAGCCGTTCCTCGTTTTGGTAATAGATATGAATTGACAACTATTAAGCTGAATTAATATGCCAAGAGAATCAATCCCTTTAGTTCGTAGAGGAGGTTTTGCTGATGCTGAAAAATTCTACGTACTATCTTATGAAGGGACTAAATCAGAAAAAAAATATTTTGAAGATCTAAGGCAATCAAAATATTTTAATGATTCAGGCCAAATAGAAACAATTCCATTAAAACGTCCCAAGAATGCCGGAAGTAATCCAATAAGCGTAAAATCATTATTGTCTCAAGCGAAAAAAGATTATAACTTTAAGTCTACAGATGAATTCTGGCTAATCATAGATCGGGATGATTGGGAAACGATACATCGACTGGATATTTCTGCGTTGGTTGAGGATTGTAAAAAGGAAAAGAATTTTTTTATGGCAATGAGCAATCCTTGTTTTGAGATCTGGCTTATTCTGCATTTAACTTCATTGTCTTCTTTTTCTGAAGATGAGCAGAGGGCAATTTTTGAAAACAAAAAAATTAGTGCAAATAAAAATTATATCGATAAGGTTCTTGCTAATTGTATAAAGAATGGGAGAGGGTATAACAAGACACCTGATCCAAGATTGTTTTTGCCTAAGGTTTATGATGCAATTGTTAATGCAAAAAGAATAGCAAATACGGAAGAAGATTATCCTTCAAGAATAGGTACTGACGTATATAAATTGGTTGAAAAGCTAATTTAAATAAGAAACATTTTCTTATAGTTCTATTGTCTGCTTATACCTGACAGATATGATATGAATGATAATCTACTGGGGCTTATTTGCCAATTTTTGTAAGTTCTTTTTCCAGTGATTTGATTTCGTTTGAAATTTTTAGCTGTATATTGAATTGTTTCTCGTTGTGCATCTTCTTTTCAAGTAGCAGTATTTGCTTTTGTAACTTCTCTTTGGTCTGTTGGTTCAGAATGGATTGACCGATGCGTAGAGGATTTTCTCGTTCTACTTTGATTTTCCCGATTTGTTTGACCAAGGATTCATACACCTGATCCATGTTTAATCCGTCAATGGTAAGTTCAAGCTGAGTCATAGGCATCCAGCTAGTCTGGAATTTTTCTAAAATCTTGAATTTACCCGGGCGGTTTGTAATTGGTTCTTTATAACTGACCAGAAGCTTTGCTTCCTCTTCGTAGATTAAAATAAATAACGTGTGTCTTGGAAAGTTCTGCTCGATAAAGTCAAACAAGGCCGTATTGATATCCTTGATTTTTAGATAAACCCCAAACACGTCTATCTCAATAACCATAGACCCTTTTCCAACATTTAAGGTAGTACCGGAGAGCTTGTATTGCCAAATGATGTGATCGATGAGGTTGATGAAGCGACGCTTCATATCGGCTGTCATCTCCATATTGGCGTAGAACTTCTCCTTGGGTATTTTTAAGCCAACTTTGGTACTCTCCGGAAAATGTATCATTGTCAAATCAATTTAACGTACCACCAAAAAACAAACCAGTTCAAAATCTTCCAGACCGGAAATTTTATAGGTCAAAGCTGTCGTTTCACCCAAAGAAAACAGGCTGTCAATATCACTTTCATCTTTTACATGGATAATGGATCGGATGGCTTTTTCCAATAGGTCGGAGTATTTATCCATTTTTCGGCCATCACGGGTTTCCTGATTAAAAGATCGGCAGAGTTCCCGGATGGGCTCTGACTTTCCTTTGCAAAGGTATCGCATCAAATCCAACATTTTCTTTGGTGATAAGTGGTTACAGACGACTTCTCCAGTTTCGGACAAGTAAACCATATAGAACGGGTGCAGGCGGTTTTGACTATAGACATTCACACCGTTGCTGAGGTTTTTTAAGACATAGATAACACCTTTTGAAGCGATATCGGTTGAACCAACAATGGCATGCATCCCATAGGGGGTATAAGCAATGTCCTGGTTGCCTTTCATATATTCCAGTAGGTCCAGACGAAATTCATTCAAACCCAAGTCCATGATGGAAATACCGGTGTTCATCTCTTCGATGTCCACAACTTCATTCATCAAACGTTGCAGCTGTTGTTTGCGGTATTCCAGATCATTCTTTTCTTCGTCGCTACTTATTGGGTTTTCTCCACCACCGGCACTGAGGTCTACTATCTTCATACGGGTCTCTACCCGGTTTTTCAGATTGATGTAATCGTCTAAGGTCATGTCCGGCCAGAAATTGACCAGCTGTATTTCTTTGTTACGACTGCCAATGCGATCGATACGTCCGAAACGTTGGATGATCCTTACTGGATTCCAGTGTATGTCGTAGTTTATGAGGTAATCGCAGTCTTGAAGGTTCTGGCCTTCTGAAATACAATCAGTTGCTACCAGTATATCAATGTTTTCGTAGTTGTTGGGCATAACCAAATTTCTTTCTTTTGATATAGGAGAAAAGCAAGTTAAAATAGTATTAAGGTCTGTTTTCAACTTGGGACGTGTTGTTCTGGAATCGGATGAACCGGTAACGATGGCTGTATCGAGCTGATATTTTTCCTTGACGTATGCACTGATATTCTCATACAGATATTCCGCCGTATCAGAGAATGCTGTAAACACAATTATTTTCTTGTTACCGTCATTGATGGGATGTTCTATTTTACGATCAATCTCCTGCAACAGTGTCTGGAGTTTGTTGTCGTAAACAGGAGTGATGTCGTTAACATACAACAGCAGCATTTCCAATGACTTTGAATCTTCTTCAAGATCCTTGTGCCAAGACAGGGTATCCATATCATTCAAGGATATCTTCACTTTCTTGCCAACGGTGAATAGGTCGGTGTTCTGATCATCCGGATCTAAATCATCGATGGCGTTTAAATCAATCAGGGAAACCTCTTTTCCGTAATGGTCTATGGATTCAATGGTGTGATCTATCAATTCCTTGATGCGTTCCGTCGTGAGTTTGAATGAATGTACGGAACTTTCCATCCGTTTGAGTAAGTTAATGCTTATCAAGCGTCTGATACCCAATTCTCTGTCTGACTGTTTAAAGAAGGTATTGCCCATATCCCGACCATAGACGTTCTCGTATTTTTCTGTCCGACTGGGGTATATATAGTTGGAAGGCGTGTAAATAGACAGATTTAATTGCATCAGGAGACTGTAAATCTCATTGTAGTTGATGGCATTTTTTTTGTTGGTCAGTGAAGGGCGGAAAGATATGGGTTTTAGCCTTTCGGGAAATTTTCCGACAGCTTCCATATTGTAATATTTTTCAATCTGCTTGCGGGAACGTGCAATGGTCACACTATCCAGAACTTCAAAGAAGTCAAAGTCAAGCATGTCAAGGAGTCTATCTGTGGTACGATCTTTTGGCTCAAACTTGCTCCATTTGTTGAAAGCAGTTTGTGCTTCCCTGAAAATATCGTCGATGCTCCTTTGGGTGTCCAGAAGTTCGTCTATATTTTCTGAGTCACCCTCATAGGCCAAGGCCAGTTGGTTGCGAAGGTCGTAAAAACGGGTATTTACAGGAGTCGCTGAAAGCATAAGTACTTTAGTCTTCACTCCATCCCGAATAACCTTATTCATGAGACGCAGGTATCTGTTTTCCTTCTTTTCATCGTCTCCGTATGTCTGACCTCCATTTCTGAAATTGTGTGATTCATCGATTACAACCAGGTCATAATTGCCCCAATTGATGCGGTCAAGGGGCAATCCGTTGGTCGTGCCGGAGTCTCTTGACAGGTCTGTATGGTACAAAACGTCGTATCGGAGCCTATCTTTGGCTATGGGGTTGTTCAGCAGGTTACTTCGAAAGGTCACCCAGTTGTCGTTAAGCTTCTTGGGGCAAAGGACAAGGACCGATCTGTTGCGATTTTCGTAGTATTTAATAACGGCCAGAGCTGTAAAAGTTTTGCCTAAACCGACGCTATCGGCCAAAATACAACCGTTAAATTTCTCCAGTTTGTTGATAATGGCGAGTGCAGCATCTTGTTGGAAGTTGTAAAGCTTGTTCCATATGACACTTGATTTGAATCCGGTTTGTTCGTTGGGTAACACGTCCTCAGAGATATTTTCCAGAAACTCATTGAAAATATTGTACAACGTGACAAAATAGATGAAGTCAGGTGAGTTTTCCCGGTAGACAGTTGAGATATTCTCAATGATTTGTTCCGTGACATCATTTAGTTTTTCCTTGTCGTTCCAGAGTGTGTTGAAAATCTTGAGATACTCCACACTGAATGGAGCATCAAACTTATTAACGAGGTTATAGATGTTATTTCCTTTTTCACAGCCAAGATCAACGGTCGTAAACCCATTCATGGGAAAATAGGTATTGTCGGTTTCGGCCTGTACGTTCATGAAACCGCTCATGGCCTCATTGGTGACGTTTGATTTGAAGTGAGCCTTTTGTCTGATCCAATCGGCACATTCTTTGGCGATGGCTTTTTGTGACAATTCGTTCCGAAGCTTTACCTCAAACTCTGAGCCGTATAAATTTCGTTCTCTGTTAATGCGTGGAATGTAAAATTCTCGTTTTTCCTTTTTGGCTTTTTCAGCCACAAAGGTGGGTGAGGTGAATATGAAGCGCAACTCGGAGATGTCCTTTAATTGTTCTTTTAGTGTTTCGAAGGCATAGATGGAGAAACATGCCGAAGCAATGGAAATGCGACTTTCCTTGGAAATAGTTTTTGAAAGATCATCTTTGACCTTATTCGTTATGTTGTCAAATATTTGCATGGTATTGATTCCGGATAGTTGTATCAACAATTCATGCAAATATCAGTAAAGTTTTTGAAAAGAAGATACAAAATCATTACTATCTATTTTACTCTCCTGTTTCATTTCCTGAGAGATTCCACCTTACCTGATTTTTGCAAGTAAACTGGAAGGTTGGACACGAAATTGACAAGGCCACGTAAATATAGACCCATACAGTGTTATATATTGCAGGCCTGCTCCATTCGCAGAAAGCCAGCTTACGGCTTACTAACGTTTCGGGTAATAACTCCCGCACGTAAAGGACTTTCACCTCCTGGAAAAATAGACCTATTTATATACCCTTATTCAAAATTTAATTTTTATTTTTGACTCTTTTAATGACCTTTCAACAGGTGTGCACTACACATGCAGGGCACAATCGTACAATAAACCACAGTTGCCTGAAAGTGCGACGGTTTGCTGTGTTCCATTTAGTATATAATTATCAAGATGAATAGAACAATTAAATCATTAATATCAAGAGGTATTGATAGCAAACTTGCTAAGAAGATTGTTGATGAAGGATATACAATAACTTCTTTATCAACTTGTTCTATTGAAAAACGAAAAAGACTTGGAATTGATGAAAATCTATATCAACAAATATTTGACTCAAGTAGACCTCCTATTTCAGAAGAAATTGTTGATAACTTATTTAACAAGTCAAGAAGAACTTGCTGTATTTGTAGAGACAGTACTCGTTCCATAATTATTCATCATATTGAAGAATGGAGTGTCTGTATGAGCAATAAAGAAAGCAATTTAGTTGTTTTGTGTCTGCAGCACCATGATGAAGCGCATACTAAGAGGGAGCTTTCTCAAAATTTAACACCGAAACAAATAAAGTCAGCAAAACAAAAATGGGAAAAAAAAGTTAGAGAATTAGATAAGCAGATATTAAATACTGATTTTAAAGAACTAAATGTAACAACCGAAAAATTGTCAAATCTTAAAAAACAATGGTATAAATTCTTGCAAAACTTGGGAATGAAAGTTGAAATAATTAGTGATCCCTTCGAAAAATTAAAATTTGATTTCAGGATATTTGGAAAAACAAATTTATTAGTAAAAGTATTTGAAATAGAGAAAATTGATGATTTAATTAATGTTGATGATTTGAAACAAGACCTATATGGAGATCATTTTTTAGACAGTTTAATTGTCTTAGGAGTAAAACCATTTCTCAGTAATGATGGTTATTACAGTGGTGAACAAAATATTCAGATTGGTTGGATTTATAGTTATGGTGAAGGAAGTTGGGATAATGTAATGCTTAAAGAAAAAAATGATATTTCTAATAGTAAATTCTATGTAGAAAATTTACTTTATGAAAACACAAATTATAAGAATTTCTTGACTAAATCTGATTATAGTGAGATAATGAGAATATGGAATGACTAAATACTGTATCCAATCGAGAGGGATGGCGTATTTTTAGATAGCAATCGAGCATCGGCCCGTATCCACGTTTTCTAAGCTTATCCAGGGTGACAGAAGTAATCATGATCGGGATTTGTGGGTCATAGCCTATTCGCCCATTCGTGTCCGGCTACAGCCATAGACATGGCCGATACCCAACAGGGTCGAGCTTTTATTTCGCCGTTCGAATTTCTTCCGCAGTTTCCAGATGCTGCAGTACCGAAGTCTGTTACGCACCTGACCATCCAGCTCTTTAGGCTTTTTCTGGATATTGAGTATACGAAAACATTGCAGCCGCGTTGAACCTTTTTCAGTTTCTGAATCCGCTCATCGAAGGCGAGTGGCACTACTCCTGTAAGGCAAGATGTTGAAAAGAATGCTTAACGGTTGATGCTGTTTTTTGTGTTGGAAATATTTGATATTCCAACAATTTACTGTTTTACGAACGTCCCAATTGTAGTACTCTTTGAGGTATTTACAACGATCATATTTTCACCCGAGACTGTGCCTTCCAAATCGGCATACCCTGTAGTTTGTGAATCCATATAAACTTTGGGATATGCCATGGTATAGTCATAAGATAGTGTGGTCTTTGTGCTGAGCACCGTGGACGATATGGTGTATGTACAAGTAGTCTGATCGAACTTGATGGTTTTTAAAACGGTACCGTCAAGATCTTCCCAAGTCGTCCCTGACAGAGAATATTCTTCATCGTCCTTCGAGCAGGATAAAAAACTAACGGAGAAGACAAGAAAGAAAAGAAAGAGCATCGAAAAGTTTTTGGTTTGTTTCATGATGGTTTAAAGTTTACAATGAATATAACTGTGTTTATCTTTTCATATAGATTTTACCGAAATACCGGCATTTGGACTTTCATGGATTTTGCAATCGGAGCGATCTTTTTTAATAAGATGCTATAACTCTGAGACGATGAAAGTTTGGCATCTGTCGTGTTTTTATAGAACATTGCGATCCAATAGGTTGTGGAATAAAGCTTTAATGCTGCTATGGTTTTTGAATCAGTGCTTAGATAAAGTATGAAGCCATCGGAAGTGCCAAGATAGACATACCTTTCACCAATAAAACTACCTAAAAGACTTGAATAAGCGGTGGGGACAAAACAACCGGAAGTTGTATAGGCTGAATTCTCAAAAACATAAATAAGGTATGCCAGATAGGAATTTTCTCCGGTATAAATGAGGCCTGTCGTCGTTTCACTGGCCAATACTCTTTTCTCATACGCTTTGATAGTGGCGGGAGTTGCTCCGAATACGAGATATGGCTCCCTGAAAAGATTGTATTGGGGTGTAACCGTAACCTCACAGGTTGCATCTAAATTTTTGTTTGCATTTTTAATATGAACAATCGTGTTTCCCACTCTTTTAGCCGTTATCAATCCTGCGGACGAGACGGAGGCGATATAACTGTTTTCGGATTCATAGGTGCATCCATCAGCATTTGGAGAAACGACTAAAGAAAATGTGTTGGTTGATACAAGACTGATGGAAGTTGCATTGACGGTCAACGGAACTTCTTTGACAACGAGTTGGAACGACCGGGAAATATTGCTGCCATCTATGGTTGTTGCTTTGATGGTTATATTGCCAGCTACTTTTGCCGTAACAATACTGTCTTTTACTATGGCAACAGTTGTGTCGGAACTCTCGAATTTCAATTGCTTATAGGTGGCATCCGACGGTGTATAGGTTGCTGACAGGGTCATGGTTTGATTCACTTCCAACTCGGCAGAAGGATATGAAAGAGTGAAAGATTCCACGTATTTTGGACTGACCACAACGCTGCAGGTATCTGTGTACTTGGAATCACTAGTTTTGACAATGACCTTTGCTTCACCGACCGATAATGCTTTGACTGCACCATCGTCTGTTATGGATAGGATGTTGGGATTATTTGTTGACCAGATGTAATCGGACTGTTGAGTTTCTTCGGATTGGTTGGTCACTTTAAATTGATACGTCGCACCAATTTGTAAAGTGAGGTTGTTCTTGTCCAATTGAATGGATTCCAACTCCGATGGTTCCGATTCTTTGCTACATCCCATAGCAATAATCGACAGAAAGGCTATTATTAAATTTTTTCTCATCATTTGTCGTTTTATTAAATTGTTTGCTACAAAACAACAAATGACAAACGCCATAACTCGGCGTTGAAAAACTTATTTGTATTTTTCTACTGCTTTTCTCAGTCTATCCGATACTTGACTACGGAGTTCTGCCGGCGAGATCACTTCCACAAGCTCTCCGTAGCCAAGTATTTCCATTACAAAGTCGAAAGTGATCGACAGATATAGTTTTACAACGAATGCTTCGGCGCTATCTTCTATCACCTTCTGAGAGTGATGTAGTACCGCTTCTTTAATGTACCGTCCCGCATCGGGTGAAAACTTCAGAGCGACCTCCTGTGGATTGGGGTCTGTTTTCACGTAAATGCCAAAAGAGTAATAATAATAGTTCTCTAAATTGGTAGGAGGGGAAGCCTGATTTTCTTGTATGCTAAACGCAACAACCCGGTCAAGTGAATATGTCCGGATTGCATTGGTATCCATTCGTTTTGCAACTACATACCAACGTCCCCGGAATTCTTTCAGCAACAAAGGAAGGAGGGTGCGTTCGGTAAACTGATTTTCCCAGTTCTTATTATAGGTGAGCGTGATAATCCTTTTGTTTTTGATGGCGAAAATCATTCGGCTTAAATGTTCGGTTCCGAGGGGTGGCCGTGCTTCAAAGTGAAATATGCCGCTGAGATTGTTCATCATTTTGAGTGAATGAAATACCTCCAATGATTCCATAAGCCTTTCGCTCTGAATTTCATCGGAAAACTCATCATTGATAGAATACAGCCCTTCGATCCGGGAATACCGGATATCGATAAGAAAAAGTTCACGGATGGCGTCTAGATCTCGCTGAAAAGTGCGGATCGATATCGTGTAGTCTTCTCCGGTCAAAGCCGACATTTCGTTCAGATAGCGTTGAATATCTGTGAAAGAGGCTTTCTGGCCTCGTTTTAACCTCCGGACAATGTGCAGGCATCGGGAAATGCAATCTTTTGTTCTCATGGTAAGAGATATTAGATTTTGTAAAGTAAACGAACCAAAACGACATAACTTGACGTTTTGTAAAATAGTTTGTCTGGTCTGGAATTATTTGCGTCAATTGCTTCGAAACCGGAAAATCAGCTCATCGTTGTTGCTGTTCCCAACTGAACAATTATTTGAGCATGTTTTTTAAAAGATGTAGAAACTTGTTTTGCTACCCATTGTCGAAAAAGAGTGCAAATAGGACTGTCCATCCGGTAACATAAAGCAAGGATCACTTCTAGGTTGAAATATTCAACTATGCATTTTTGACCGTTCTCCAAGGTGTGAGGGCATTCTTTTTTCACCTCATTTTCCAAAAGTCCACCGGATTTAAAGAGCGATTTCAGGTTAGCTGCCACAGAAGAATGATAAACATTGAACAAAGAGGCGATCTCGTTCTTTGTCATCCAGACAGTTCCATCTTCAGACAATTCAATGGAAACTTGAATACTTTTTGAATTGGCATTCCTGATTGTTATTGTCCCGCGTTTCATATATACTGTTTATTTAATGCAACTTTTTCTATCTCTTCCAGTTTACTAGAAAGCAACTGCATATCCCTGCTAATTTTCTCATTGGTTATGCGGGCATATATTTGGGTGGTTCGGATATTCGTATGCCCTAACATTTTAGATACGGTTTCGATGGGTACACCTTTGGACAGAGTGGTTGTCGTGGCGAAAGTGTGGCGTGCAAGGTGGAAGGTTACATTCTTTTGGATGCCGCACAAGTCGGCAATTTCCTTCAGATAAGAGTTGAGCTTTTGATTGCTTAACACCGGAAGCAATTGCCCTTTGGGAAGTTCCCCTTCGTATTTTTTTAGGATAGTTAATGGAATATTCAGCAAAGGGACATTAACAGGGGTATCGGTTTTCTGACGGTGCGTCATGATCCACTGCTTCCCGTCAAAAGAAGTACAAATATTATTTGCGGTCAGTTGTTTTACATCAATATAAGCCAAACCTGTGAAGCAGGAAAAGATAAAGACATCACGAACTTGTTCCAAACGTTTGGAATCAAAATCCTTTTCCAAGACTTGCTGTATTTCCTGATCCGTCAGATAACCCCTGTCCACTCGTTTTAACCGTATTTTGTAATTGGAAAACGGGTCATTGAATATCCAGCCGTTATTTTTAGCAAGAAGGATAATCATGCGGAACGTCTGCATAAATTTAGCCGTTGTGTTTTCATTACATTTACTAACGGTGCGCAAATAGGTCCCAAAATCCGTTATAAACATGTGGTTGATTTCCTTTAAGGCTATGTCCGTAATGTTATACTGTGCTTTCATGAATTCTTCCACACGACGATAGGCTCGGTCATACTTGGCGAGTGTGGCTTCGGTCTTGTTGATGCCTACCAATTTGCGGGCATCGTCATTATGCTTCCTGAAAAGTTCCAAAAGTGTGCATTGTTTGGTAGAGAAACCCAGAAAAGCATTACGCACTTTCTCTGCTGTCACAGATGTCTCATGAATTTCTATATCATGATAATGGTTCTTCAATGAAGTGTGAATATCATCCAATAGATTGTTTAATTGGCGGGATTTCTGACTATTTCCGGCAGCTTTCCCGAGTTTTACATCCCAAAGTTCCGCCTCCAGATCCAACTTGGAACTAAACTGGGAGACGTCACCATTGACCGATAAACGAATCATAATACAGACCTTGCCTTCCTTGTTTACCTGATTCTTTCTCAGGTAGAAGAGAATCTTAAATGTACTCTTACTCATAATACTTTCGTTTTAATCCCGAAACAATAGGCGTATGATTTCCCATTGCAAAGGAATAGTTAATACTTGGTTTATGAGCAGACACTTAATAGACAACAGGCGACAAATCAGATATTTACACCTAAAATCGTTACTGTTTTTGAGGCCTTATTTTCAGTAACGATTTAGTAACGGATCTCTGTCGTTTTCTGTCTTTTTCTTGACTTTCAGACGTCAGTGACAAACAACAAAAAATCCCGTAAAACCTTGATTTTACGGGATTTGTCTTAGATTTTCTTTCGTCTGTCTTAGACTTTTGGCGGAGAGTGAGGGATTCGAACCCCCGGTACCGCAAGCGGTACAACAGATTTCGAGTCTGCCACGATCGACCACTCCGCCAACTCTCCTAAATCCGACGGTCGGACGCAAATGTACTGCTTTTCTTGAAAAAGCTCAAGAAAAATATCAAACAAAAAGGGAAAGTCCGAAAGTCCTTTTACGAATTTTCCTATCTTTGTAAAAAGCAGAAAAGCTCAAAAACAGTCACACAGTAACTATGTATTTTCACGATATCATCGGCCAGCAAAAAATCAAGGACAGGCTCATACAATCCATACAGGAAGGCCGGATACCCCATGCGCAGCTTTTCTCCGGAGCAGAAGGCACAGGAGCCCTGCAACTTGCCCTGGCCTATGCCAGATACATCTGCTGCACCAACCGTGGAGAGACAGATGCCTGCGGAACATGCCCTTCCTGCCACAAATTCAATAAGTACATCCACCCGGACACCCATTTTGTCTTTCCGATATACAAACCCAGTTCAGGGAAAAAATGGGTTTGTGATGATTTTCTGATTCAGTGGCGAGAATTCGTTTTAGAAAAGGAATATTTCGGCTACCAGGAATGGATGAGTTTCATCAAAGCCGGAAATTCTCAGGGCGTCATTTACGGAGACGAAGGAGATGAAATCTTACGAAAACTCAGCTTCAAGGCATTTGAATCCGAATACAAAGTCATGATTATCTGGCTTCCCGAAAAAATGGGTGACGTCTGCGCCAACCGATTGCTGAAAATATTAGAAGAGCCGCCGGAAAAGACCGTTTTCCTTTTGGTTTCAGAAAATCCCGGACAACTTTTGAGCACCATCCTTTCACGCGCACAGTTGGTAAGGGTAAAAGGCATCGAAGCCGGGGACCTGCGAAAAGCCCTGCAGGAGAAATTCAACATGTCAGATACAGAGCTGGATTCCAGCATCCACCTGTCCGGAGGAAGCTGGTTGAAAGCACTGGATTACATTCAGTCCGGCGATGAGAAAAGGCTTTATCTGCAACAGTTTATCCGCTGCATGCGTGGTGCATACACCATTGCCAATTTCAGTCCCGATAAGAAACTTGACAAACAAAAAAGTTTGAAAGACCTCAAGATCTGGTCGGAAGAAATGGCCAAAGCAGGCAGGGAACAAGAGAAGAATTACCTCTCCTATTCCCAGCGTCTGGTTCGTGAAAATTTCATCATGAATGTAGGTCAGCCTGAAATCAATTTTCTGACCCCCGAAGAGATGGATTTCTCCAAAAATTTTTCGCCATTCATCAATCACAAGAACATTCTTTCTTTTATGGAAGAACTCGAACTGGCAGAGAAACATATCGAACAAAATGTGAATGCCAAAATCGTTTTCTTTGATTTGGCATTGAAGTCCATCATGCTCTTCAAAAAATAGATTTGCATCATTCGGCTTTTTCGTCTATTTTTGTCGGCAAAAGCTTTTGGATCAAGGTGAAACGACAGATCGAAGGAAAAATTTCTTGTTCTTTTTTAATCGGATCAATGGTCCTCAAAAGCAAAAAAACATACCGGTTCTCCGGAAACTTTAACGGATTCAAATGGAATACAAATTAAATATATGCGGCAGCTGCATGAAGAAAAACGGATGCAGCGGACTTAAGATAAAAAAACTCAACACATTCGATTGGCTCTGTGATCTTTCCCAGGCACAAAAGATGACAGACTGGGTTGAGGTTCAGTTCAAGAACACCCGAAAAGGCTACTACCTGAACAGCAACAAGATTGAGCTTGAAAAAGGTGACCTTGTTGCCGTTGAGTCCAGTCCGGGACATGATATCGGAGAAGTTACGCTTACAGGTGCCCTCGTTTTGAAGCAGATGAAAAAAAGCAATTACCGCTTTGATCAGCAAGAGGTGCGCCGGGTATATCGCAAAGCCCGACCTGTCGATCTGGAAAAATACGAAGAAGCCAAAGCACTGGAGCATGACACCATGCTTAAATCCCGTAAAATCGCCGAAGACCTCAAGTTGAACATGAAAATCGGCGACGTGGAATATCAGGGAGACGGGAATAAGGCCATTTTTTACTATATTGCTGATGACAGGGTTGACTTCAGACAACTGATCAAAGTGCTGGCAGAGGCATTTCACGTGCGCATTGAAATGAAGCAGATAGGTGCCAGACAAGAAGCAGGAAGAATCGGAGGTGTAGGCCCTTGCGGCAGAGAACTTTGCTGTTCCTCCTGGATGACCAATTTTGTCTCTGTTTCCACCAGTACAGCCCGTTATCAGGACCTTTCCCTAAACCCGCAAAAACTGGCCGGCCAATGCGCGAAACTGAAATGTTGCCTAAACTATGAAACCGATGTCTATGCGGAGGCACAAAAAGATATTCCTTCGAAGGATATTATTCTTGAAACCAGGGAATGTAATTATTACCTGTTCAAAGCAGACATTTTCAAACGACAGCTAACTTATTCCACCAGCAAGGAATTTCTGGCAAACGCAATAACCATACCGGTTGAAAGGGCCAAGCAAATTATCGCATTGAACAAGAGAGGTGCCCGTGTAGAGAATCTTTCAGAAGTCATAGAAGTTGAACAGAAAAGGGAATTCGGAGATGTACTTAGTCAGGATGGGTTGACCCGTTTTGACAGGGCAAAAAAAGCAGGCAAAAGCAGAAACCGACACAGACCCGAAAGGCCTGAAAAAACAAATGATTTGCAAAAGCAAGAGCATTCGGATAAGCCTGAAAGAGTTGAAAAGCAAGACAGGATGGTCAGACCGGAGAAAAAAGAGAAGCCGGGACAAGCTCAGGTGAAAAAGCCGGAAACGCTGATTCAGGCAGAAGAACAAAAAGTTGTGAGGGACGAGGCAAACCATCAGTCCAATCCGAATGCCGGTCATAAAAAAAACATGAAGAATAAAAACCGGAATAAAAATCAACAAAACAGGCCACACTTTGACAAACCACAAAAGCCGACTTCTTCAAATAATGACACACCAAAGAACGAAGCATGAGGATTCAAAAGATCATATCGTTTTTCATCATAGCCTTGTTTTGCTATTCATGTCAAAATGAGAACATCTATCAAAACGTCGGGACTATTCCTTCTTCGGGCTGGGCTACGGATCAGCCATTCTATTTTCAGGACAGCATTCCATCCTCTGCACCTGAGAACATAGGCTATGAAATCGACATCCGCCACTCAAACATCTATCCCTATCAGAACATCTGGCTATATATTCAAACCAAAAATTCCGACGGAGAGACACGCTCAGACTCTATCAATTGGCAACTTTCGGAAGTAAACGGCCGATGGCTTGGAAAAGGATGGGGCTCTCTGTACCACGTTTCCTATCGGCTTCCGAATCTTGTAATTAAGAAATCGGCTCAGAAACGCTGGTTCCAGATCAAGATTGAGCACGGACTGAGAGATCAAGTTCTTGTGGGCGTCGAAGATATCGGCATTCGTCTGTTTCCCATCCGGGATTCGCAGACTTCAGATTCAACGTCGTTGCTCCCGGTCGGCATCAAGACGCAAGAAGATAAAAAGTAAAATGGTAAAAGCCCATAAGGAAGACCCGCCATAGCTGAAAAACGGCAAAGGGATTCCAATGACAGGCAACAACCCCAGCACCATTCCGATATTGATAAAGACATGGAAAAAAAGGATACTGACCACACAATATCCGTATATTCTTGAAAAAGCCGATTGTTGCCGTTCGGCCAAAGTGATCAACCGGAGCAAAAGACCGATGTACAAACCAAGTACTATCACAGAACCGACAAATCCCTGCTCTTCACCAACCGTACAAAAAATAAAATCCGTATCCTGTTCAGGCACATATTTTAGTTTGGTCTGAGTCCCATTTAAAAAACCTTTTCCAAAGAAGCCACCGGATCCAATGGCAATTTTTGATTGATTGACATTATATCCGGCACCGGTCGGATCATCCTCCATGCCCAACAACACTTTGATTCGAATCTGTTGATGGGGCTCCAAAACCTCATCAAAAGCATAATCCGTAGAATAAAGGAATCCGGCTGAAGCTATTGTAAAAAATCCGATCAACAAGTACACCGCGCTCCTTGTCTTCAAGGACTGAAAAGCCAGATATATAAAGGTCAAGGCCAATAAGATCAATTGAAGATAACAGATGTTAAACATCCACCAGCCAAAGACATTGACCAGAACGCCCACACCAAGAAAGACCAAGTTCCAGGTTAATAACATTTTTGGAGTCTGATGGTCTTTTCTATAAATCAGCAACATGCCACAGACCACCAGGAGCGTAATCAACAATACGGCAAATTGCCCCCAAGAAGTATTAGTCAAAAAATAAATATCTCCAAAGCGTATACCAATCAAAAAGAAACCGGCAAAACAAACCATCAAAAACAAGATGATTCCAGGCATCCCCTCTCTGTAAAGCATCATCATCAGAGATAAGAAAACCAATGCCGTTCCCGTTTCATTTTGAAAAAAGACCAACATCATCGGCAATAGAATGATACCGGCAACGATAATGGCATTTCTGGAATGATTGATGTTGAAATTGTAAGAACTCATAAAACGCGACAAAACTAAACAGGTCGCAAATTTCGCAAACTCAGCAGGCTGTATGCTGAACGGTCCAATAACCAACCAGGATCTGGAACCCTTGATTTCAGGTGCAACGACAACTGTCAGAAGCAACACCCCCATCATGGCTAAATAAATAAAGAATGACCAGGAAAAAAAGTTATTGGCTTCAATATGCAAAATCAAGACCCCAATACAAAGCGACATTCCCAACCAGACCATCTGTTTTCCGGATCGCTGACTAATATCAAAAAAACTGGTGTGGTCGAAATCATAACTTGCCCCGTATATGCTGATGCAGCCAAATACTGCTAAAATAACATACAGAGAAAAAGTCCACCAATCCAACGACTTCCAGATACTTATTTTTTCATCGCGGTACAAATTGCATCAAATTTTGGTTCAACAATATATCTTCTTTCCAGATTCTGTTATCGGCAATCTTTCCGGTCAAATATTTTTCAAGAAGCAAACTGGCCATCGGCACGGCACATGAAGCTCCGAAGCCACCGTTTTCCACAAAGACCAACAGACAGATCCTGGGATTTTCCATGGGGGCAAAACACATGAAAATGGAGTGATCCTTTCCTCCGGTGTTCTGTGCTGTTCCTGTTTTACCGCAAACATTGATACCAGGAACTGCTACCCCGACTGAAGTTCCATGCATCACAGACTCATACATACCTTCGATGACCGGTTTAAAGTTGGATGAATCAATCATTGTGACATGCCTTTTCGTATAAAGAGTATCCAACACTCCCCCCTTGATCTTTTTCACTATATGAGGCGTAAAAAACCAACCTTTATTGGCAATGGTCGCACAAAGGTTGGCAATTTGCATAGGCGTTGCCAGCACTTCACCTTGACCGATGGCATTGGATATGATGGTCGCACCACGCCAACCGTTCTTCCCATACCATTTGTTGTAATATTTGCTGTTCGGGATCATTCCTCTTTTCTCATAAGGCAAATCCACACCCAACTTATATCCGTAACCCAATGAAACCATGTAATCTTTCCAGGTATCCATCGCTTCTTGAATGTTGGGATACTTATGACTATCCATCATGGCACGATACCCGGCACAAAAATAAGCATTACAAGAATTGGCAATCGCAGGAGCCAATGCAAGGGGCGAAGGATGCGTATGGCATCCAACCTTGTGCCCAGGTGCAAAATAATACCCATGGAAACAACTATAAATGGTATTTGGAACAATGATGCCTTCCTGCAAAAGAACCAGTGCCTGGGCAGGTTTAAAAGTTGAGCCCGGAGGATAATTCGACTGAATGGGACGATTCAGAAAAATCTTGTGTGGAGAAGACTCCAGAGCCTTATAGTTCGCAGCCCTGTTTCTTCCAACCAACAGTCCAGGATCATAAGTCGGAGCAGAAACATAAGCCAGGATTTCTCCTGTTTTTGGTTCAATGGCAACGACAGCACCTCGTTTATTGACCATGAGCTTTTCTGCATATTTCTGAAGTTCCATATCGATGGAAAGTGTTAAATCTTTGCCAGGCATGGCTTTAATATCATGTTTACCTTCATCATAACGGCCTTTTACACGTCCATGCGCATCACGCAGCAAGACTTCGACACCTTTGATGCCACGCAAATCTTTTTCATATTGCTTTTCAATACCAGACCGGCCACTATAGTCACCCATGACGTAATAAGGATCCTCATCCATATCCCGACGGTTCACTTCAGCTACATAACCCAATGCATGAGCCGCTACGGGTTGCATATATTCCCTCAATGTTCTGCTTCGTACAGAAACACCTTTAAACCGGAAAAGTTTTTCCTGCAACACACCATACGTATTCACCGGAAGCTGAGATAAAAAGACCTGGGGAGTGTATGACGAATAACCGGGATTGCGTCTTCTATCCTTGACTTCCTCAATACGTTGGATAAAATCTTGTTTAGTAATGCCAACCGTCTTGCAAAAGTCCAGCGTATCAAAGTTTATCATTTCACGCATGACCAGCATCACATCATAAGAAGGCTTGTTGTAAACCATCAATTCTCCATTCCGGTCAAAAATCAGTCCACGGGCAGGATAAATTGTTTTTTTAAAAAAGGCATTGCTGTCCGCGAAAGTCTTATAGTCATTATTAAAAAGTTGCAATGATGCAAGACGTAAGACAAACGCCACAAATACACCTAATAAAATAAACGTTAGGATATTCTTCCTTCGCAGATTTTCAAGACTTTGCATCTTCTCTACTGTTAATGCGCTCTAATGCAAAGATGAAGAGCATGGTAAGCAAACTGCATAAAGGAATTTTAGCCAGAAGCAACAACCAATTTACAAATGAAAATGATTCCAATATAAACAAAGTGGTATGATGCACAAAAACAAGCAGGATGGTATATTTCCAAAAGGCACCCATTCCCAAAGATTTTTCACTGACATTCTTATTGCTCAGTTCTTCCTTTGAAACGAACAAACGCAAGACCGGATATCTCATGACAGCTATCAATGTGGTGGCAAAGGCATGCATACCTGGTGTGTTTGAGAATACATCCATAGAAAGACCTAAAAGGAAACCCAATATCATGGTCATATTCGGGGACATATCCGCAGGCAAACGCAAAAGGGCATAAATATAGATCAAAGGCAGGAATACCCCCATAAAATGCACATTGTCCAGCACAAAAACCTGTATAGCTATTAAACCGACAAAACAGATCAGATGATTGATGAACCGCATCATAATGAAGCCTCCTCTTCTACTTTTTTGATTTCCTCACGAAGCTTGTAACGAATGACACGTACATTGGACAAAGCATCAAACCTTGCAGCCAACCTGATTTTCAACTTTAGGTAATTGGCATCCTCACCTATTTCGTATTCCTCAACAGTGCCAACCATGATTCCTTCAGGAAAAATCGCAGAAAATCCGCTGGTCACGACGGTGTCACCTTTCGAGACAGAAACGTAGGGAGGGATTTCTTCCAGGTATGCATATCGTCTGTCTACGCCATCCCACACCAGAGAGCCTGATGCGTTTGAATTTTTCAACTTACAGCTAAAACGGACAATCTGAGGATTCAGTACAGGAATAACTACAGAATAATGTTGAGACACCTGACTCACGACACCAACAATTCCATCTGCGTTTGCTACACCCATTTCAGGAAGCACGCCATCTTCTTTTCCAATGTTGAGTGTCAAAAAATTATGCAAATGTGTCACATTGTTATGGATCACCCTACCAGGAATCAGGCTATATTCATCAGCCTCTTTCATCCGCAGCAAAGGAATTCCTGAGGTATCTCTATATTGCAGGAGGGCAGACTTTAATCGGGCATTTTCGAGTTGAAGCTTGTCATTTTCCTTCAACAATGCTTCATTATTATCTCTCAGATGGAAATAGCCGGTCACTGATTCTTCTACAGAAAACAAGAAACCATTCATCCTGTTTGACGAACTAAAGAGCGCACTCTGTTGAAAATTGTTATGATTGAATAACAGATAAAGTGCACACGACTGCAATATGATAAATAGCAGAACTGTACTGTATTTCGCAATAAACCGAAAAAAATTATACATACGCCAGGTAATTCTTCGGATGTTCCAAACAAAAGCCAAATCGCCCGACATCAAGCCGGACGATTTAAAAGATTTTACTAACGAATCAGGAAATTGAATCTGTCAACATTCTTCAAAGCAATACCTGTTCCGCGTGCAACCGCATGCAAAGGATCCTCAGCCACATTGAAAGGGATATTGATCTTTTCGCTCAAACGCTTTGCCAATCCACGGAGCAATGCACCTCCTCCGGCCAGATAAACACCACGACGTACAATATCGGAGTATAGTTCAGGCGGAGTTTGTTCCAAAGCACTCAGAACAGCCATTTCTACTTTCGAAATGGATTTTTCAAGACAATGTGCTATTTCCTGATAAGAAACCGGAACTTCCATAGGCAATGCGGTCATTTGGTTAGGTCCATGAACGATATAATCTTCAGGAGGATTGTCCAATTCCGTCAGGGCAGAACCGACATTGATCTTAATCAACTCTGCTGTTCTCTCTCCTACTCTCAGATTGTGCTGACGACGCATATACTCCTGAATATCAGCCGTAAAATCATCTCCGGCAATACGGATGGACTTATTGGCAACGATACCACCCAAAGATATGATGGCAATTTCAGTCGTACCACCACCGATATCAACAATCATGTTGCCTTCCGGAGCTTCAACATCAATGCCTATACCAATGGCAGCAGCCATCGGCTCGTAGAGCATATATACATCACGGCCGCCTGCATGTTCTGCAGAATCACGTACTGCACGCAATTCAACTTCAGTTGAACCTGATGGTACACAAATGACCATACGTAAATTGGGCGAGAATAATCGTTTTTGGGGGCTGGCCATCCTGATCAAGCCGCGCATCATTTGTTCTGCAGCATAAAAATCTGCAATGACACCATCGCGCAAGGGGCGGACAGTCTTGATGTTCTCAGGTGTTTTACCGTGCATTTGACGGGCCTTTTCGCCTACGGCAATCAATTTGTTCGTGCGACTATCCAGTGCCACAATACTGGGTTCATCCACTACGATCTTGTCATTGTGGGTAATAATGGTGTTCGCCGTGCCCAAATCCATGGCGATTTCTTGTGTGAAAGAAAATAATCCCATAGTCTTTATTAGTGTTTAAAATGTCTGAACCCGGTCATCACCATCGCCAAACCATGTTGATTACAATAATCTACTGATTCCTGATCTCTGATAGATCCTCCAGGATGAACAACAGCTTTGATGCCAACTTTGTCTGCAATTTCCACACAATCAGGGAAAGGGAAATAAGCATCCGAAGCCATCACTGCTCCATTCAGATCCATATTGAAATTGCCGGCTTTCTCTATAGCCTGCTTTAAAGAATCCACCCTGGAAGTTTGTCCAATGCCACTCGCACACAATTGTTTGTTCTTGGCAAGAACAATGGCATTCGATTTTGAATGCTTGACAATAATATTGGCAAACAACAAATCCTCTATCTGAGCATCAGTCGGTTTTACATCCGTGACACTTTTCAGTTCTTCAGGAGTTTCAGTATGCAAATCCTTATCTTGTACCAACACGCCGTTGAGTAAAGAGCGGAATTGTTTATCTTGGGAAGGTTGTTCTTTCTGAATCAAAATAATGCGTTTTTTCTTGGAAGTCAATATTTTCAAAGCTTCCACATCATAATCCGGAGCGATGAGGACTTCATAGAACAATCCGTTGATTTCTGCCGCCGTTTCTTGATCGATCACCATGTTGGTAATCAATACACCGCCGTAAGCAGAAACAGGATCACAAGCCAAAGCATCTTTCCATGCTTCCAGCAAGGTGGGCCTGCAAGCCAGACCACATGCATTGTTATGCTTGAGAATAGCAAATGTGGTTTCCTTGAAATCATTCATCAATGAAACAGCAGCGTCAATGTCCAACAAGTTATTATAGGAAATCTCCTTCCCCTGTAATTGCTCAAACATATCATCAAGATCACCAAAGAAAAAACCGCGTTGATGAGGATTTTCGCCATAACGCAGACTTTTTGCATGATCAGAAGCACAGCGGAAAGCAGAGCCTTCACCTCCGTCAAACCAATTGAAAATGGCAGAGTCATACAGCGAAGATACCCCGAATGCTTCCTTTGCAAACCACATACGGTCTTCGATGGACGTTTCCGCACCTCTTTCGTTGATGATATTTGCAAGCGGTGCATATTGAGCTTTGGATGCGACAATCACCACATCCTTAAAATTCTTTGCAGCAGCACGTATCAGAGAGATGCCACCGATATCGATCTTTTCAATAATTTCTTCTGATTCGGCACCCGAAGCAACAGTTTGTTCAAACGGATACAAATCCACAATGACAAGATCTATTTCCGGAATTTCATACTCGGCACATTGTTGTTGATCTGTTTCCATATCCCTGCGGGTCAGAATACCTCCGAAAACTTTGGGGTGCAGTGTCTTGACGCGACCACCCAAGATAGAAGGATATCCGGTTAAATCTTCGACCGCTTTGCATGGAAAACCCAAAGATTCAATAAAATGTTGAGTCCCTCCTGTCGAAAGAAAAGATACTCCTTGTTCATGTAATTTTGTCAGGATTTCATCCAGACCATCCTTGTGGTAAACCGAAACCAAGGCTGTTTTAATAACTTTGTTTGCAGACATATACTATTATTTGATTGAATCAGTGCAAGATGTTTCTAATAGCCTGCAAAGCTACACATTTCTTCGTGTTTAACTACATCTTTTTTCTTAAAATATCATTCTTTGATATAAAAATGAAGACATCGGATAGGAATCATTTTAGTTCAATCCCGATTTTTTTAATCCCCTGCATAAAAAAAATTAAAAATATTTGGAGATTCAAGAATTATCATTTTTCTTTGTGGCGTCTTAGTACATTAATACACCAAAACAATATAAAATGATTGAGCTTAAGAATATGAATTTTGCATACTCAAAGAAAAAGAAAATCTTTGAGGATTTGTCGCTGACCATAGAAGGTGGACATATTTACGGTTTATTGGGTAAAAACGGGGCTGGAAAAACAACCCTCCTGAAACTGATGACAGGCCTGCGATTTCCGCAAAGCGGATCAAGTACGGTATTCGGCATCGACACAAAAAAACGGAGTGTCAAAATGCTTGAAGAAATCTATTTTCTTCCTGAAGAGATCTGGCTACCGGATGTTCAGGTGGACGGATATTTGAAAATGTACGCAAACTCTTACCCCAAATTTGATCATGAACTTTTCAAACGCTGTCTGACAGAATTTGAAATCAACCCGGAAGACAAGATGAAAAAAATGTCATTCGGGCAACGCAAGAAAGTGGCCATCAGCTTTGCACTATCCACACAATGCAAGATTCTGATCATGGATGAACCGACCAATGGCCTGGATATTCCCTCCAAGGGACAATTCCGGAAACTGGCTGCAGAAGTGATAAGTGATGACCGCTGCATCATTCTCTCCACCCATCAGGTCCGTGACCTTGAAAGTCTTATCGATACCGTCATCATCCTTGACGAAAGCAGAATACTTCTGAACAACACCATTGAACAGATTTGCAATAAACTCTTGTTCAAAACACTGATGACACTGGAAGGCCAAAATGATGTCATTTACAGCGAATTCACTCCAAGGGGCTTTTTGGCAGTCACACCAAACATGAATGGAATGGATAGCAAAGTCGACCTGGAGGTCTTGTTTAACATGACCACTCAGAACCCCAATCTTATCAAACAAATGTTTAACCACTAAATTAAAAAACAGATGTTCTCATTTAAACGATTTTTTGAGCAATTTAAAATGATATGGATGCAAAATGCCCAGAAACAAGGACTGGTCTTGGCAGTATTGACATTGGTTATCATTTACATCAATTTCAATAGATACTATTTCGACGGCAACTCTTCTGATCTTGCATTCTTGGGCATGTTTGTCGCTGTAATGACCATCATCAACAGTACCAATGTCTTTTCCGCGTTGTTGCATACCAGTTCAGGCATACATTATTATATGACTCCGGCCAGCATTAGTGAAAAATATCTTGCAGCCTGGTTCTATTCATCCATTATCACCATCGCTGTCTACACATTGACCATTTATTTTGTAAACCTTGCCTCCATTTCAGTAGGGAATGCCATTACAGGTCAGGAACACTCTTTTGTAATTCCTATAGAGACCCTCAAAGAAGGCTTTCTGGATTTGATGTTTGTTCAGTCCCTGTTTTTTCTGGGTGCCGTCGTTTTCAAGAAAAATCCGCTTGGAAAAACCTTGTTGACAATCATTTGCTGTGGCTTTATCATCAGTTTGATCAGTGCCCTCATCATCAGGTGGTATCTGATGGGAGAAGAAGGATTTTCAAACTTAAGCGATACAACAAATTATAACCTGACCATTCACATTGACAACATCAACGATTTGAATTTACCGGAAAATCTTGGAAATCTCAAGGAGGTGTTGAAAGTCATTGTATTCTGCATTCCTTTCGTATGCTGGATTACGGCCTATTTCAGATTAAAGAAAAGAGAAATATAATATGGACTTCAACGAAAACAAAGCCATTTATCTGCAAATTGCTGATATATTGTGCGAGCAGATTTTGGATGGAGAATGGCCTCCTCAGGAGAAGATTCCATCCGTACGTGAAATGGGGATAACCTTGCAGGTTAACCCAAACACCGTACTCCGCACTTATGATTTTCTGCAGCAAAAGAATATCATTTTCAACAAGAGAGGATTGGGGTATTTTGTAGAAGAAGATGCTGTTAAGAAAATTTTAGAGATTCGTAGAGATAATTTCTTAAAAAACACATTACCCAACTTTTTTAAAACAATATCTTTGCTCCAGATACTACCGGAAGAAATTATGGAAAAATATCAGGAATATCTTCTGAAGACCCCTAAAAGCACTGTATTTACAAATAAATAATCGATTATCAAAACGTTATCAGCTTAGACAATGATCCATTTTGAAAACATACACAAAACCTATCCGGGTGCTCAGCCTTTACATGTCTTAAAAGGTATCAACCTAAACATAGAGGAAGGAGAATTCGTATCCATCATGGGAGCATCCGGATCAGGAAAATCAACGATGCTTAATATTCTTGGAATTCTTGACGACTACAATGCAGGAGATTATTATCTGAACGGAACATTGATCAAGAACCTGAGTGAAACCCGTTCAGCTGAATACAGGAACCACATGATCGGTTTTATTTTCCAGTCATTCAACCTGATTCCATTCAAGAATGCCTTGGAAAACGTTGCACTCCCCTTATATTACCAAGGAGTCACCCGAAAAAAAAGACAAGCTCTTGCCATGGAATATCTGGACAGAATGGGATTGAAAGACTGGTGGCATCACTTCCCGAATGAATTGTCGGGAGGACAGAAACAACGTATTGCCATAGCCAGGGCGTTGATCGGACATCCCAAAGTGATTCTGGCTGACGAGCCGACCGGAGCCCTGGACAGTGTAACAACGGATGAAGTCATGGATGTATTGTCAGAAGTCAATGTCAGCGGCATCACCATGGTCATTGTCACACACGAAAAATCCGTAGCAGACAGAACCAAACGCATCATTCACCTAAAGGACGGTATGATTGAATCAGATTGCCAAAACCAAATTGATTATGAGGTTTTTTGAATTCGACACTTTGCAAGAAATTCTCGCGACCATGCGGGAAAGCAAGCTTCGGACTTTTCTGACCGGCTTCGCCGTAGCATGGGGTATATTTATGCTGATCATTTTGCTCGGATCCGGAAACGGACTCAAAAATGGTATATCTTCAAACTTCAATGACAGGGCCACCAACACGGTCGAGATGTGGGGCAGAATGACCACCATGCCTTATAAGGGTTTCAAATCACAAAGAAAAATTCATTTCACCAATCACGAAATGGAGATTATCAAGGCGCACCATCCACAAGTAGACAAGGTCTCCGGACGCATATTCAAGAACCCGGTCGTTAGTTATAAAGATGAATACGGGAATTTTAGTCTGGAAGGAGTCATGCCCGATTATCTGAAAATCAGCAACATCAAAATTGAACCTGGAAACGGCAGATTTCTGAATCAGATTGATATGCAGCAAGAGCGAAAGGTCATTGTTCTTTCACAAAAGATAGTAGATAATCTTTTTAAAAAAGAAAAGCCAATGGGCCAATGGGTGAAAATCGATAACATCTCCTTTCAAGTCGTAGGTATAGATACCAAAACCTCAAATGAAGAAGGCGGACATTGTTATATTCCCCTTTCCACCGCTCAGAAAATATACAACAAGGCTGACTGGATCGACAACATCACCTTAACAGTCAATGGACTGTATACAAAAGAAGCGAATGAAGAATTCGGAAAAGACCTAAAAAAAACATTATCCAGAGTCTTGATTGTAGATCCGGATGATGAACAAGCTATTGGAATGTGGAATCAGGCTGCAGATTATGTACAAACCATGAAAATCTTTTCAACCATCAATCTGTTTGTCCTTTTCATCGGACTTTGTACTTTGATTGCCGGTATTGTCGGTGTTGGAAACATCATGGTCATTACGGTCAAGGAAAGGACCCGCGAATTTGGCATCAAGAAAGCACTCGGAGCCACACCTGGCAATATTCTGTTTTCCATTTTGCTGGAATCAGTGGTGATTACCACTACCTTCGGTTATATAGGGCTGCTATTCGGAGTAGGACTTCTTGAACTAATCAGCAAAGCCATAAGCATGGGCTCCGGCGGAGGAAAAGAAGGGAGTCAGTCCATGTCCATTTTCCTGGATCCATCCGTTGATCTGAGTACGGCCATATTAGCCACCCTAATTCTGATTTTTTCCGGATTGATAGCAGGTTACATTCCTGCAAGAAAAGCAGTGAGAATTAAGCCGATTGAAGCTATGCGTGCTGATTGAGAGGAAGAAAAACACTTAAATGAAAACATCATGTTTGACTTAGATAAATGGCAAGAAATCTGGATGACCATCACAAGGAACAAGACCAGAAGCATATTTACCGCCTTCGGTGTATTCTGGGGAATCCTAATGCTTACCATCCTTCTTGGCACCGGCAATGGCCTCGAGAACGGGATGATGAGCAACATTGAGGGCTTTGCCACCAACTCCTGCTTTTTCTACACAGACAAGACTTCAGTAAACTATAAAGGATTCAAGAAAGGCCGCGAATGGAATATGCACAATTCTGATATCAAAGTCATTTTAGCCAATGTACCGGAGATTAAATATCTTGCGCCCATGCTTTTTGGAGGCAGTAGCGAAAACAACACTGTCCGTGGTGATGTGGCCGGCACTTTTAGCGTAAGAGGCTGCTATCCTGATTATGCACATGTGGAAGAACAAAAGATTTTATTCGGACGGTATATCAACGAAGTGGATATTCAGGAAAAAAGGAAAGTCTGCTATATCGGTAAAACCATTTATGAAGCACTGTTCAAACCAGGAGAGAATCCGATTGGCCAAGTTATCCGAAGCAACGGTATTTATTATACCGTCATTGGAGTAGGGACTGGATTAACCAACATACAGATTGGCGGACGCAGTGATGAAATGGTTGTTTTGCCTTTCACGACCATGCAAAGTGCCTACAATCAAGGTGATATCGTCCATTTCATGGCGGCCGTTGCAAAAGACAATGTGGATGCTTCCTATATAGAAGAAGAAATCAAAACTATACTGAAAACTCAAAACGAAATTGCACCAAACGACGAAAGGGCAGTAGGCAGTTTCAACATCAGCGAAACTTTCAAGATGTTCAGTTATTTATTTCTGGGCATCAGAATACTCATCTGGATTGTCGGACTGGGTACGCTTTTGGCAGGAGCCATCGGAGTCAGCAACATCATGTTGGTATCCGTCAGGGAAAGGACCAAAGAAATTGGAATCAGAAGAGCACTGGGTGCCAAACCCAAAGACATCATCTTGCAAATCCTGAATGAAAGCTTGGTTTTGACAGCCATCGCCGGCTTTATCGGATTAAGCCTTGGAGTGGGTATTCTGGCCTTCTTTGACAATATCATCAACAACCTGCCACCCGAAAGCGGCGTATTCATCAAAAACATCATGATCAAATTTGATGTAGCCATTCTCGCATCCGTCGTGCTTATCGTCGTCGGTTTGCTGGCAGGATTGCTACCGGCTTGGAGAGCCATGCAAATCAAACCGATAGAAGCTTTAAGTGAAGAATAATTTTAACAATCTATAAAAACGCACAAATGAAAAAGTATTTCAAAATTCTCGGATTCGTTGCACTGGCAGCACTCGTCGTTGGAACCTTTGTCTTCTTATGGAAAAAATCCCGCCCGATTGAGGTTAAATATGAAATTGTGACAGTCACCAAAGGTGATATTGAAAAGAAAGCTGTTGCCACAGGCAAAGTAGAAGCCCGTAATGAAATACAGATCAAGCCTCAGATAGCCGGTATCATCGAGGAAATTTACAAAGAAGCCGGACAAGCCGTCAAAAAGAACGAAATCATCGCCAGGATCAAAGTGATTCCGGACATGGTCAGTCTGAACTCCGCCCAATCAAGAGTCAACGTTGCCAATATCAACCTGAAACAAGCAGAAACGGACTTTAAACGCCAAAAGGACTTGTTTGAAAAAGAAGTCATTTCAAAAGAAGAATATGAAAAGACCACAGTAAGCCTGAAATCGGCCAAAGAAGAATATGAGTCAGCCAAAGACAATCTGGATTTGATCAAAAATGGAATCACCAAAAAGTCCGGAGCAGAGAGCAATACATTGATCCGTTCAACCATAGACGGAATGATCCTGAACATACCCGTCAAGGTCGGAAATTCTGTCATCCAGACCAACAGTTTCAACGAAGGCACCACCATCGCAACCATCGCCAATATGAACGACATGTTGTTTATCGGAAAAGTAGATGAAACCGAAGTCGGTAAAATCCGAAAAGGCATGCCTTTGAAATTGAGCATCGGTGCCCTGAACGACCGGAAATTCGATGCCAATCTGGAATACATTTCCCCAAAAGGCACGGAAGAAAGCGGAGCCATCATGTTTGAGATCAAGGCCGCAGCCAAAATTCCCAGCAACGTCTTTGTCAGATCCGGATACAGTGCCAATGCAGAAGTGGTGCTGAGCAGCGCGAAAGATGTCATCATGATTCCGGAAAGTGTCATTGAATTCAACAAGGATACAGCCACCGTACAAATACTCAAGACCAAAGATCCGCAGACCTTCGTTAAAAGAATCATCACCACAGGACTTTCGGACGGCATCAACATTGAAGTGAAAAGCGGCCTGAAGAAAGGCGAAAAACTTCGTGGTGCAGCCATCGACCCCAAGGCCAAAAAGAAGAAATAAAAGATTCAACTTCACAACATTTGTAGCGTTTATCCTATTTTACAAAAATATCCGTCCTATGAAAAAATATATCATTGCCGTCTTTTCCCTCATCCTTGCTACCGGGACGATTCAAGCCCAGCAAAAGTGGTCATTGGAACAATGCATTGAATACGCATTGAAAAACAATATTACCATCAAATCTTCCGAGTTGAATACAAAATCACAGGAAATCAAGCATCAACAGGCCAAAAACCAAAGACTGCCCGATTTGTCGGGATCAGGGTCAGGATCCTTAAATTTTGGCCAGTCCCTGAACAGCGAGAACACCTACGAAAACAAAAACACGAGCATCTATTCGGTCGGGCTGAATTCCTCTTTACCCCTTTTCAGCGGTTTTCAGATTAAGAATTCGATCGAAGTACAAAAATACAACCTGCAAGCCTCTTTGGAAGACCTGAAAAAAGCCAAGGAGAACATTTCCGTCAACATCGCATCTGCTTACCTGCAAGTCTTGCTCAATAAGGAACTATATCAGGTTGCGCTTGAACAGATAAAACTGAGTCAAACACAAGTAACCCGTTATGAAAGTATGGCTTCCCTCGGTAAGATCCCTGAAGGACAGGTTTTTGAAGCACGCGCTCAATTGGCCAAAGATAAGCTCAGTGCTACCGAAAGCCTGAGCAATCTTCAGCTTTCCTTGCTTGACCTTTCACAATTACTGGATTTAAAGGAATGGTCGGACTTTGACATTGTGACCCCCTCCATCGATATGCAAGCATTGACTCCGATGATTCAACCCGCTGATGAAGTTTTCAACTACGCCGTTACCAACAAATCCACGGTCAAGGCTTCTGAATTTCGCCTGAAAAGCAACGAAAACAGTTTAAAAGTGTCGAAAGGAGCTTTGTACCCAAAACTCTCACTCTGGGGCTCCTACTCCAACAGATATTATCCGGACATGCAATCGATTGATCCGGTTGCCCAAACAGCATCCAAAGTCAGCTTTTCCAAACAAATCGACATCAATGCCGGTACAGCCTTTGGGCTTAGCCTGAGTGTCCCCATCTTTAACCGTTTCGACACCCGCAACAATATTAAACTGTCACAATTTGATGTCGAAAACGCCAAACTGGAATTAGACAATACCAAAAAGACGCTTTATAAGGAAATACAACAAGCCTGGTTCAATGCACAAACCGCTTCGGAAAAATATCAAGCCTCAACGGAAGCCGTACTGAATACGGAAGAAGCTTATCGTTTTGCGGAAGAAAAATTCAATAACGGCAGGTCTACCATTTATGAATTCAATGAAGCAAAGATGAACCTGGCTTCTGCCAGATCCAACCAACTTCAGGCCAAATACAATTATTTATTCAGCATCAAAATTTTAGATTTCTACAAAGGAGAACCTCTACACTTATAATTCCGGTGTTTCAGGAACAAAACCTTTTGGAAACTGCATGGTCAGGCAATGCAACGATCCGTGCTGGCGGATCAAAGGCAGGCAATTGATGCCTACTATTTTCCGGTCGGGAAAAGCCTCCTGAAGTTTTAATTTGGCCAGTTCATCTTTGGGTGAACCATAAAAGGGCAACAATACTGCTCCGTTGATGATCAGGAAATTGGCATAAGTGGCAGGCAGACGTTCCTCCTTATAAAAAACAGCATCAGCCATCGGGAGCTCTATCAGACGATAGGGTTCTCCGCTGATAGTACGGAAAGCGCGCAATTCCTCCTCCATCATCCGAAGTTCTTCCGTATGTTCATCCTCCTCTTCTCCAGGAGCGACATAAGCGATGGTCTGAGCATCACAGAACCTAGCTAAGGTATCAATATGGCTGTCCGTATCATCACCAGCCAGATATCCGTGCCTCAACCAAAGGACACGTTTCAACCCGAAATGTTCAATTAGAAAGGTCTCAATCTCCTCTTCACTCAGGTAATCATTTCTGTTTACCGAAAGCAGACATTCTGCTGTTGTAAGCAAAGTTCCTTCTCCATCAGACTCTACACTTCCGCCTTCCAGCACGAAAGGCATCTGATTGAGATATTCGACCTCTTGGTTAAAAGCATGTTCACCATAAAGCGAAAAAGTCAATTGGTTGTCCAGGTTTGAAGGATATTTCATCCCCCAGGCATTGAAGGTAAAGTCATACAAGACAGGTGCCCCGTTCACAAAAACGGAAATCCCTCCATAATCCCGAGCCCAGGTATCATTGGACGGCAGTTCATACAAAAACAACCGGTCTTCATGAATGTCTCCCAATTGCGTACGGACAGCATTTGCATCTGCACAAACAATGATCAGATTCTCCTGTTTCAGGATTTCTTTGGCAATATCCACAAAACAAGGAGTCACCTCATCAAGCATATCTGCCCAATCCGTTCCTTCATGTGGCCAAGTCAGTTGAATGGCTGACTGAGGGAACCATTCCGGTGGAAATAAGATGTGTTCCATAATCTGACTACGAATTTAAAAACAAATTCGGAATTAATGGCTATGGACAAAAGAATAAGGCCTTTTTCCGTATTTTTTTTCTATGTTTGCAAATCAATAAAAGCCCACCTTTCAACATGAACAAACTTCAACATATTTTTCTTTCGATTTTGTTGGCAATATTACCGGCAATGGCCTTTGCTGCACAAATCGACGAAACGGAAGCGCTCGAGAAAGCTCAACAATTTTACAACCAACAATGCAAATCCTTGTTGCGTTCGACTTCGGAATTGAATTTTGAATTGGTCTATTCGCGCAAAGACAGCTCTTCACTCCTAAGGTCTGCCGACATCAATACCCCCACCTATTTCTATGTATTCAATGTAGGAAACGATCATGGTTTTGTCATCGTTTCCGGTGATGACGGGACGAAAAGCATTTTGGCATACTCCGATGAAGGCTCTTTTTCTGCCGACAACATGCCGGCCAATTTAAAGAAATGGCTTGACTTCTATCAATCGGAAATCTCCTACGCCATGAAAAGAGGTTCCATCCAAACAGTTACAACAACTACTTCGAATAATGTCACCCTGCGTTCTGCAAAAACCGTCGCACCCTTACTGGGTAAAATCAAATGGAACCAAACCGATCCTTATAATATACTTTGTCCGTACGACTCCAAAACTAAGGAAAGGACAGTAACGGGCTGTATAGCCACAGCCATGGCTCAAATCATGAAGTATTATCAATGGCCGGTTACAGGTATTGGCAGTATCAAATACAAACCCAGTTATCGGGATACGATCACGGTCAATTTCAGCAAAACCACCTATGATTGGGATCAGATGTTGGATTCTTACACAGGTGGATCAACTCCAAGACAAGATACGGCAATAGCAACCTTGATGTTCCATTGCGGAACTTCAGCCATGATGGATTATGACATCGCCAATAATGGCGGAAGCAGTGCTTACGACAGCGACGCAGCCTCCGGTCTCATTAATAATTTCGGATATGACCCTGACATTGATCTGTTATACAGGAATTATTACACAGATTCAGAATGGAAAACCTTACTGAAAAAAGAGTTGGATGCATCAAGACCTGTTCTTTATAGAGGTTCCACCAAAGATTATTCGGGACATGCTTTCGTTTGCGACGGATACGACGGGAATGAGTTCTTTCATATGAACTGGGGCTGGGGAGGAGCCGCAAACGGATATTATGAATTAAGTACATTGGACCCGTTCACGTCCGGTTCCGGTGGTATTGCAAGCGGCTTCTACCAAGAACAAGGTTTCATCGGAGGAATACAAAAACCGGATACCATCACCAAAGATGTTGATTGGAAGATAGCCGTATTTTCGCAAGGACTAAGCTCAAGCAAATCCAGGCTGAAAACTTCTTCAGAAACGACAGACCTGTCTTTTGGCTTTTTAAATACCGGATTAAATGTTCTCAAGGGTTATTTAGGCCTTGGATTATACCAAAACGGGACTCTTCAGCAAGTGATGGATACGTCATTTGTAGATGGTTGCCCCTACTATTACGGAAGTTATGAAGAGACTTTCAATAAAATCTCTTTGGCCGGCATTGAACCAGGTGTTTACAATCTTCGCCTGATTTATTGCCCATCCGGTAAAAATATATCCAATCTTTTATCCTGGTCGCCCCTCAAAGAAACATACACATTGAAGAATTACGTGGATGTCACCATTTCCAACAGTGAAACAGAAGGTCTGGTCGCAACCATAACAAAACCAATCACAAGCCCCATCCTCAACATGGCCAAAGCCATCCAGCCTCCTAAAACTATATATAAGGGCAAGATGGCCAATTTCACGATAGAGGTGAGCAACACCGGTGCTGATTTCTACTCGAATGTCGGAGTCTTACTCTATTCGGCAACCAATCCGTCCGTCAAACAATACATCAGCTCAGGAGGCTTATGCATCGCTGCAGGAGAGACTAAAACCGTGACCTTCGGAGATAACATCGACTGCATCCCGGGTTCCTACTATGCTGTTGCCGTGTACGATAGTACAAACACTTTTTCGACAGGGGATTTCAAGAGAATTAATTCTGTTGAGAACATACCGATAGCTGTTACCATCAAATCCGAATCGTCATCACCTAATCTGATTCTGACCAAAAGCCTTTCCCTCTCGCAAAACAATATTTACAAGGACGAAGAATTCACCATCTCTTTCTCCGTCCAGAATACAGGCGGATATTTCGATTCCAATATATATGCCCTCGTTTGCTCGGACACTTTGGGCGTAGGTCTGGATGTCATAGGTCCGGTAACAGCCTATATCGACTCAACCGGTACGCAGGACATCACCATGAAGGCTACTTTGGAATTGGATTCAGCAAACTACGCCATGGCTGTCTTCTATGAGTTGCCATCAGGTGATTTTATCCAATTCTCAACGCCGTTCTTTTTTCATCTCTCTGAACGAGAACAGGAAAAAGAACCTGACATGATTATTTACCCCAATCCGGTAAAGGACATCTTGTTCATATCTTCAGCCGAAACAATCCGAAATGCACAGGTTACAGACCTTTTCGGACGGTTAGTCTTGAGTGTGCAAAACAGTTTTGCCATTCCTGTCAGCTCCCTTGAAAAGGGTATCTACTTCCTGAACATTGAAACGGATAAGTGGACAAAAACAGAAAGATTCATCAAAGAATAATCCATGAAATGCACGAAAGTTTCCATTTTTCTAATCACCATTCTGACAATACCAGTGTTTGCCGATTGTCATAGCAGCAAGGAAACAGCCGAAAACATTCCAATCAGGCAAGATGTTCTCAAGCCTGTCGCTGTAACCAAAACCATACCACCTGTCGCCGCAACCAACACCACATCGGTTGCAGCCCTGGCTCCCATTCTGATTTACAAGACCACAAAGGATTATTCACAATACGTCCCTGTTATCATGAATGCAGAAAAGACAAAAATCATCACCTATCCCGATCCGACAGATGTCTATTATGGGGGAAAGCTGGCATACCCTACACTCCTGGACAACGGATATTTTCTGGACAACCGTGGCATAGAAGCCAACGTTGCTTTCCTGAGCTATACTTACGAAGCATATAGCCGACTAAAAGCTGCCCCGACCATGGAGCAACTCATGAACAGCCTGCTCGACAAAAGCCCGCTGCTGGAGCTCTGGAACTGCGGGATACGTGACGGCAACAAGGAGGAGGTGAACAGACTCAACACATTGATTGAAAAAGGTTTTCCCGGTTGCAAACGACTCGTAAAAATGCCGAAAGTATATATGGCACCATAATCATTCCATCATGATGAAGGTCCTATATATTCAACTATTTTTTATTTTATCCAATTCAGGATCACTTTTCCGCATTGACCGCTTTCCATCACGTCAAACCCTTTTTGGAAATCATCTATTTCGAAACGATGGGTAATTACCGGCGACAAATCCAATCCGGTTATAAGCATTTGTTCCATCTTATACCATGTTTCCCACATTTCGCGACCATAAATACCTTTCAAGGTAAGTGCTTTAAAAATGATCTTATTCCAATCAACCATGGTCGAATTCGGCAATATGCCTAAAAGAGCTACTTTAGATCCGTTGTACATGTTGTCAATCATATTCCGAAAAGCAGCAGGTGCTCCGGACATTTCGAGACCAATGTCAAAACCACGCAAATGCAGCTCTTTCCTTACTTCTTCAACAGTTTCACCTTTTGTTGGATTAACAGTGACCGTTGCGCCCATTTTTTTGGCAATGTCCAAGCGATAATCGCTTAAGTCGGTCACTACGATATTACGTGCTCCGGCAAAGCGACAAATACCGGTTGCCATAATACCGATGAGACCTGCACCCGTAATCAAAATATCTTCACCGATCAACGGGAACGATAAAGCTGTATGTGTCGCATTACCGAACGGATCCATAATGGAGGCAACTTCGTCGGAAATACGAGGATCAAGATGCACCACATTCTCAGCAGGTAAGGACAGATATTCAGCGAAAGCACCGTCACGGTTCACACCCACTCCTACTGAATTTTCACACACATGCAGTTTGCCGCGGCGGCAATTACGGCAATGTCCGCAGGCAATATGACCTTCGCCTGTTACACGGTCGCCAATCTTTATATTTCTTACGCCATGGCCTTTATCTACAATTTCACCTACATATTCATGACCGATGGTCATCGGCGTCTTGATGGTTTGTTGTGACCATTCATCCCATTTATATATATGCAAATCGGTGCCGCAAATAGCTGTTTTCTTGATTTTTATCAATACATCATTGATCCCCATGTGCGGCATGGGGATATCTTCCATCCAAATCCCTTTTTCAGGACAAAGTTTAACGAGGGCTTTCATCGTTCCATTCAATAAATTTTCATTTGATAATAGCCAGTTCTCTGGCCACTTTTGTAAATGCTGTAATACATTTATCCAAATGCGCTGTTTCGTGAGCAGCTGAAATCTGGACACGTATCCGTGCCTGTCCTTTGGGTACGACAGGGTAATAAAAACCAGTAACGTAAATGCCTTCATCAAGCAACCGTGTCGCCATTTCCTGAGAAAGCCTCGCATCGTAAAGCATCACGGCACAAATAGCGGATTCGGTCGGTTTGATGTCGAATCCGGCAGCAATCATGCGTTCCACAAAGTAAGCCGTGTTTTTGTGCAGTTTATCCTGCAGATCATTGGTTTCATTCATGATTTCGAACATACGGATTCCCGCTGCCGCAACCATAGGAGGTATGGAATTCGAAAACAAATAAGGACGGGAACGTTGACGAAGCAGGTCGATGATTTCCTTTTTACCGGTTGTAAAACCTCCGATCGCTCCACCAAAGGCTTTACCGAGCGTTCCGGTAAGGATTTCGATTTTACCGCGCAAATTGAAACGTTCGGTCACCCCACGTCCGGTTTTACCGACCACTCCTGCCGAGTGAGATTCATCAACCATCACCATGGCATGGTATTTTTCGGCCAACTCGTAAATTTTATCCAAAGGAGCCACATTCCCATCCATCGAAAAAACGCCATCGGTCACAATCAGACGAAAACGTTGAGCCTGAGCAGCTATCAATTGATTTTCCAAATCTTTCATGTCGGCATTGGCATACCGGTATCGCTGAGCTTTGCAAAGCCGTACCCCGTCAATAATCGATGCATGATTCAGCGCATCGGAAATAATGGCATCCTTCTCACTTAAAAGTGGCTCAAAAACACCACCATTGGCATCAAAACACGCAGCATATAAGATGGTGTCTTCCGTTCCGAAAAATTTGGCTATCGATGCTTCCAGTTTCTTGTGCAGATCTTGCGTTCCACAAATAAACCGTACCGATGACATTCCAAAACCACGAGTATCCAACGCATTTTTGGCTGCCTCGATCAATCGAGAATCATTAGACAAACCAAGGTAATTGTTGGCACAAAAGTTAATCACTTCTTTACCACCGATGACTTTGATCAAAGCACCCTGTGGTGAAACAATTATTCGTTCTTTTTTAGACAAACCGGCCTCCTCAATATGGAAAAGTTCATCTTGCAGATATAACTTATAATCCTGATACATTGATTTTTAAATATATAGTTATACGATTTGTTAATTGTGCATGAATGTACGTATAAAAGGACAATATTGTTCACCTGTTAACTCAAAAATAATCGAGAATCAATCTGAGATTGGTTCTTGATTTTCTTTTTGCCTTTCTAAATGTGAAAAAACTTTTTCAGATTGGTTACCCTTTTCAACCGATAATGAATATAAAGGAGAATGGCGGAAACCGGTATAACCGATACCAGCACAATAACGCTCCATTGGAATTTCAGCAGGTTATACAGGTGCAACGATATGATGCCTTCGATACACAAACAGAGAATTCCTGCAGCTATTAAGGAATAGGCGATAATATTTATTCCTTTTTGCCTCGATTTCCGTATCAAGATGGATAAGAAGAATAACACGATGTAAAGAAAAAAAATGATGGGGATTCCCAAGCTTAATCCCCAATCAAGGTTTAGATTAAACAGATCGAGCAATACCAGCAATAAAGATGTGCTGATAAAACAGCCGGATAAAAGTAGAAAAAAACGTCTTTGCATAAAGATGATCAGCGACGTGTTTATCAAAAGGACCAACCCTATGGTAATCGTGTATTTCGACCAAGTAACTTGCTTATTGATAAACAGGTCAATGATAAACGAAGCAACAACACCGGATACCAGTACTATCGCAGCCAATTCCCAAACGATTTTCCGTTTTTGGAGTTGAGTCAGTTCTTCAAAATCATAGACTTTAGTTCTGGTCTCTTTCGACTCTTTGTTGGTCACCTTACTACCCGTAACCACCGGTGTATTGCTTTCATGTCCGCATAACGGACAGTAATTCATTTCAACATCCAGTTCTACTCCGCAATAATTACAAACATTCATATTCAATCATTTATTGGTTGTTATTCTAACATGAATTCCTTCTTTTACAAGAAATTGAACGAACCTCTTTTCGAGTTCTTTCGTTTTTGCTATACTGCCGAAACATATTGCAAGCTGATCGTTGAAGCTAATCATACCACATCCTGCTTTTATCAGTTTATTCGGAGGTGGTGGGATGACTGTCAGACATTCAATTTGTTCCGCTATTTGTTCCGGAAAATGTATTTCTCCCAAATTTGTAATCACCCCGCTATATTGACTGCTTCCCAATGCGTAAGAACTGATTTTCAGAACAAAGCTCTTCACAAAAAGAGGAATACTTCTGATCAGGAGCTTGCGTTCACTTCCAACGTTCAGGGCAAGGATCTTGTTCACAAGCTTTTTATCTGTTTCCAACCGCATTTGATGGTAAACTGTTTTCACCATTTCATCGAATGAATAATGTCCCAATCTCAGGTCTATTTCAGGCATGACAAATAATGAAAAATTTCGCATAGTTGCCGTCGGATACATTTTCCGAAGGTTGATAGGAACTTCAATGCTCAGCTTTTTGTGTTTCCTGTATTTGCTGCCAAGGGGCAAACTTTCATAAATATCCTGAAGTATGGAGAAGTAAACTGCCGTGAGATATACGGTAATGTTGACCCCTTTTTCTTTGGCTTTTTCCTTTATTTCGGAGGAAGAAATGATTGCATAAAGCACCTCGAAACGGGGTACATCTCTAAGTGCGAATGGCAAATGGAATGCCTTGGGGCGTTTTACCGAAGCCGGAATATGCTCTTGAAAATAGCGGTTATAGGCATCTTCAAACTCTTCCGGATTCGGCTTTTCATCCGGTTTGATATAGTTAAAGGTTGACGGTATTTCAACCCCCGTCAGTTCAAGATAACTGACCAACAACGTCGTAAAATACTCAAAGGCACCTCCGCCATCAGCCAATAAGTGGGAGAATTCAACACTTAGTTGATTGTTACGGGCCAGAATTCTGAAAAGGTTAACGCCATGGAGAAAACTACGGCAAGGAATCTGATCATCAACTTCAATAGGGGTTAAAAATTCGGTCGATTCGAAATAGTACCAGAAAAAACCTTCTTTTAAACTTACTTTATAGTACGGGAAACGCGACTCGATAGAACGAACTGCTTTAAAAAGACATTTGATGTTTATTTTCTGCTTTAGGTTTGCAGAAATCCGAAACACAGAAGTGACTTCATCGGTTGTTATGGCAGGAAAAATTTTTGCTGCATTATCAAGCGGATACCAGAATTTTTTCTCCTCTTGAATCAAATTGCTATTACCCTCCATCTTTCATGCGTTTGAAATTCGGATAAATTTATGAATAATATTTGTGATTTAAGGCACAATCTGAGCAATCAACGACAATGTAATGCCTGCCTAATCTTAGGACATGATATGATTATGAATGTTATCCGTTCGAATCTAATTTTTCGTAGCCACTACAAAAACATCATCAATATTTACTTTTTTGAAATAATATTTCCGGAGCCATTTGGGTGCAAATCTGTTTGTCAGTTTCTTATTTCTAAATTTATAACGAGCCTTGGATATATTAAATCTCGTTTCCAGTATAGTAAAATCACTTTCTTTTTCCAATAAGTATCTATAGCCATCCGGTAGAATTCTCCAGCAATCTATGGGATATCTGTGCTCGGGTACTGAAAATGGGGTGATAATGCATACCAAACCTCCTTTTTTTACTATTTGATGAACCTCCTGAATCCATTTCCAGGGAGCTTCGACGTGTTCCAAGCAGTTGCCGGATATCACTACATCAAATTGTTTATCCAGACCAAAATCATATAAACCTTTTGAAACAATATCAACATTAGGCCCTTCTACAATATCAAGTCCGCAATAACTCCAATTTGGGTTTTGAAACAAGGACTTATAAGATCCATTTACGTCATAACTACCGACATCCAGTATTTCTAATTTCTTGTTTTTATCTAAATAGGTATCAACAATGTATCGCATTATTTCAAACGATTCTTTATGCATAACATGATATTAATTTTGTTCAACAAACGAATTGACGGGATTTTCCCGATTAAAAAGTAAAGATAGAAAATAACTTGAAAACAGCCTTTCTTTAAAGGCTGAAATAAATTAATTGGGATTGTCGAACCAATAAAGGATCAAATGAAAAACATGTGGACTATGCATAAATTTTCGTTAATCTGTAAAGGATGAAACTGATATTCCTGACCATCTCTATATATAGCTCTAAAAGTTTTAATTTTTGCGTTGAATGATTCTACAGAAGCATTTTTGAAAAGATCATACGCAATGAATACCTTGCCTATTCTACCGGTTTTGTATTGGCAGCAACTTCAAAATATTTTCTGAACTGTATCTGGGTATTTCATAGCCACAACCAACAGATTGTCACAGATTATTTTTCGTTTATGCAGTCCTGTGATTGGAGACTTTGGCAGAATTATATTATTTTCGCAAATCAAAACATAGAAAAAATGTCGAATAAGGAAAAGACCAATATTTTAATGAATGAACTCGGAAAAGAGCAACGTCCTTTTTTCTTTATGATTGATTTCAAACAACATAATAACCTCGTTTTGCCATTGGATGAGATTGATTCTGCTGAGATTCAGTTTGAAATGGAACATTATTCGGTCAAGAAAACCCAATCGCCTGATTTTAGTGAAGAGGTGTCGATTTCGCATGATGGTTATTCAAAATATGCTTATGCAACTCAATTCAATCAGGTCGTCTCAGAAATAAAGAAGGGCAATAGCTTTCTGGTAAACCTGACCTGTGAAACGCCAATACATTTAAACTGTGATTTAAGACAAATATTTCAAAAAGCGGAAGCAAAGTATAAACTGTTGTACAAGGATCAGTTTGTGGTATTTTCTCCTGAAACTTTTCTTCGGATAGAAAAAGGAGTTATATCTTCGTTCCCCATGAAAGGAACCATCGATGCCACTTTACCCAATGCCTGTGAAACGATCATGAACAACCCAAAGGAAAAGGCAGAGCATTGCACCATCGTTGACTTGATCCGTAACGACCTAAGTATGGTTGCGGAAAATGTGCAAGTTGTAAGATTTCGCTATGTTGATGAACTGACAACAGACAGTGGCAAGTTACTGCAAGTGAGTTCTGAAATTTCCGGAACGCTGCCAAAAAATTACAATGCTGAAATCGGGGATATCCTTTTTAAACTTTTGCCTGCAGGATCCATTACCGGTGCTCCCAAAAACAAGACTGTTGAAATTATTCTGAATGCCGAAACATATGATAGAGGCTTCTATACAGGCGCTTTTGGAGTTTTTGACGGTCAAAGCCTGGATAGTGCTGTCATGATTCGATTTATAGAGAAAACAGCTCAGGGCCTGGTTTATAAAAGTGGTGGAGGTATTACAGCTTTCAGTAATCTGGATGACGAATACGATGAAATGCTAAAAAAAATATATGTACCGTTTAGTAGAAAGCATTAAGCTTCAGAACAGAAAATTACAAAACATTGAATGGCACAACAAACGATTCAATGAGACCAGAAATCAATTGTTCGGAATTAACGAAGAGGTGGATCTGGAGCAACTTATTGCAGTGCCGGATTCTTTGCTGAACGATGTTTACAAATGTCGCGTACTTTACGGAAAACAGATAGAGGCAGTTGAATTTCAACTTTATACACCAAAAAATGTGAGCACTTTGCAGTTGGTGGAAGGCAATGATATAGCATATGCCTACAAGTATGAGAATCGCTTTGCTTTTGATCGCTTAATGACCATGAAAGGCTATGCTGACGATATTCTGATTGTCAGGGATGACCACATTACAGATACATCTTATTCAAACATTGTTTTTTTTGACGGGAAAAAGTGGATGACTCCTGATACTTTTTTACTGAACGGAACACAAAGGCAACGTTTACTAGCCGAGGGCATTATAACTGAAGCGAAGATAAGCCCTTCTGAATTAAAGAACTTCACTGCAGCAAAGCCCATCAATGCCATGCTGGATTTTGAGACTACATCTTTGGTTTCCATATTTTATTAATCAATACAAAATTTACAGCACTTTTCATTCTGTTTTTTTCAGGCATTTAACTTAAAATAGTGTCATTATGAAACGAATATTGTTAATTCCGGTATTATTTCTTGCACTGATTGGCTGTGGCGGACCTGTAGTGACTTTCAACCAACCTCAGCCCAAAGGTATCGACAGTCTGACTGTCATTCCCAGGAAATTGATTGGCCATTACATTTGTAAAGATGGAATTACAAGCCTGACAATCGACCGGGAAAGAATCATTCTCAAATATGATTATGACGTTAAGCAGTTGAGAGGTAGCCTTGATTGGGAAAATATGACAACAGAGGAAAGGAAAAAATACAGACTGGAAGGTGACTCAGTCGTTGAACATATTGTCGATATAGATACAATTTTCAGTTTCTCTGAAGACAATGTAATGAAAAAATACAAAGGCTATTATTTCCTAAATTCCAGATATGATAAAAATTCATGGTATGTGCAGAAGTTAAAACTGCAGAAAGGCTTACTGACCATTGGATCCATTTCTACAAAAGAGGAACTGGAAACGTTGGAGAAAATCAACGAATCACCCATAGATACAACTACGTACCAAATAGATTTCACCAGGAAACAGTTTCATGATTATATTGACAATGATGGGTTCTCAAAAACGGATACTTTTATAAAGATGAAGTAGTTTTTGGCAAGACTTTCCGGAGTGGATTCATGTACTTCTTTTAGGTGTTTGGTCTTTTCTTGTAGCGAGACCCGGGATTGAACCGGGGACCTCATGATTATGAATCATGCAGAACCGTTTTATCCTGTAATATCCTGTAATGAATTACACCTTTAAAATATTCTAATATATTTATTATTAATCATTTGCATATATGTTTTGTTTTATGTAGTTTTATCCCATTATAAATCTGTGATTTCACCTTGATTTCACCAAACTAATAAAACGATGAAAGCAATCCTTCCGATTATTTCCGAAAAACTGGAAACCGTATTTATAGCTTTAACACTTGACACGCGAAAAGGAGAAGAAAATCTTCCAGTTGCAGTTCGCATCAATCAAAACAGAAGAACTATATACTATCGCACCGGATTTAGATGTACTATTCCTGATGGATGGGATAAACTTTCTAAGGCGACTGGAAAAGGAACAAATAGAGGCGGGGAATTATACAAGGAAAAAGAAATGCAGCTTGCCATATATAATAAGGTAAAGACATCCATACTAAAGCTTCAGGGTAAAGACGAGTTCACCTTGGAAAAACTAAAATTAGAATTGACAGGCAAGAGTAAGGGTAATTTTTCAGACGTTTGGCAGGGAATAATCAACAGCCTTATAAAAGAAGACAGAATCGGAACCGCAAATAGTTATACAGGCGCACTAAACTCATTTACAAAGTATTTAGGCACCAATATCGCTTTTAACCGTATTGACACACCCTTAATTCAGAAATGGATTGACAAGATGAAAGCAGACGGGTTAAGCAATACCACAACAGGCATATATATGAGAGCCTGCCGAGTTGCAATCAATGAATGTATTCAGGAGGGGTACATCAAGGCGACTCAATACCCATTTGGAAAAGATAAAAAAAGAGGCGACAAGAATAAAATCGTCATTCAAAAGGGCAAGAGCCGAAGAGATGAACACATTGATATTCCAACCATCAAAAAACTATTGAACTTTACCGCACCTGAAAATTGGTCAAAAGCAACCAAAGCGGCCAAACACGAAGCGATTAATTACTGGATGTTCAGTTATCTTGGTAACGGCCTCAACCTTGCTGATATGGCCTTATTGATCTATAATAAGCACTACTTTGAAAGTGGCGAGACTGAGCTTAAATTTATACGCAAAAAGACCGCTGCCACTACCGACGAAGATATTGAGGTTATAATCCCCATTAACCCAGAACTGAATAAAATATTAAAGAAATATGCAGCTAAACCCGAAGAGGGAAAGCGGGTTTTTCCTAAAATTTTAGGCAATGAAAAAGACGAGGTTAAAATAAAAAAACTCATCTCACAAGAAAACAGCAATATAAAAGATCGCTTGGAGGTTGTTTGCAAAAGTTTAGAACTACCCGTCAAAATCTCAATGACTTGGGCGCGTCATTCCTTTGCCACAAACCTCGCTCACTCCAAATTAGTACCTGAGAAATACATATCACAAGCTATGGGACACACTACAAAAAATGTAACAGGCGGGTATATCGGGGACTTCTCACGTGAAGAAATTTTCAAATTTAATTCCTTGCTTCTTGCCACTCCTAAATAAAAGAAGGCAAGTTCTCCCCTATTTGATTTTTTTTAAGCCTCGACTAACAATTGGGGCTTATTTGTGAAAAAATATATGCTATAATCAAAGCCCCTAAAACCGTCAAATATTAACAAAAGATTTTTTGTCATGTAAATTAATTTCTCTTTTTAATGAATTTTTCTCTCAAAAAGTTTTGCATATTCACATTTTTTAACTATCTTTGTTAATATTAGTTAATACGTCTATAGTTTAATCTAAAAAAAATGATGGAAAAAGAAATTATTAATTTTAATGAATGCGCCTCGCAGGGTTTACTTATCTCAAATCGGTATATCTATGGATTATCAGGCTTATGCGCATTTTTGAGAGTCAGTCATCCGACTGGACAAAAAATCAAAAATGAAAAACTTTCTGGTTGTTACATGCAACCAGGAACTGGTAGAAAGTTAATTTTTGACATTGAATTAGTCAGAAAACGACTTGGACTAAATATCCCTGAAGAATGACAAATACCTACCAAAAGGATTTTAATCCGTCAGAAATGCTGAACTACTTCATTGATACCCTTGCAGATGCAGTTTCAAAGAAACTACAATCACAATATCAACAGCCTCAACAAGAAACTCAAACCCAAGAAAGAATTAAACTTAAAGGAATCAGAGGAATAGCATCGTATCTTGGCATCGCACCATCTACGGCTCAAAAACTTCGTAATAAAAACATTTTCCCAGTTTACTTTACAGGTGGCAAACTGTTTGCATTTTCAGACGAAGTAACCAAATCATTAAAATATAAGGAGATTAATTGATGTTAGAGACAAATTTTCCACAAAATCCTATCTCAACATTTCCAAATGTCGCATCCTTAACAGCTTCGACAAAGGTAATTGATATTATTACATCCACAAGCGATTTTAACATTAAAAAAAATATTTGTTCGTCAAATTCTAAACTTTACTCAGGTAAAGATTTACTGAATCTAAAAGTGTCCGAAATACCGATGCTTTTTGATAAACTGATTCCTATGGTTGGCATAAGTATGCTTGTAGGAGCTTCTGACACTGGAAAATCAATGCTTTTGCGTCAAATGGGTATGAGTGTGGCTTGTGGAAAACCATTCCTTAACCATGCTTATAATGGCAAACACAAGAGATGTCTTGTTGTATCTTCCGAGGATGATGAAATGGCTATTGCTTTCCTTTTAAATAAACAGAATGACACAATGTTGATGACACAGGAAGAAGCTGAAAATATCCAGTTCATTTTCGATACATCTGACCTTGTAAATACCCTTGATGAGGCTCTAACTGCAAATCCCGCAGATTTGGTCATAGTGGATTCGCTTGGAGATGTATTTAATGATAAAGACCTAAACCAAAACAGTCAGGTTCGTCCATTTCTTAACCAATATAGTCAGTTGGCTGTAAGACATAAATGTTCGGTTTGTTTTTTACACCACACTGGAAAACGTACTGAAGATTTAGCACCATCTAAAAACAATTCAATCGGATCTCAGGGTATTGAAGCTAAAGCCCGTTTGGTAATCGAACTTCGTCAGGATAAAATCAACCCCAGTCAGAGGCATCTTTGCATTGTAAAAGGTAACTACTTGCCTGCCGAAGCCAAAACTTCCTCGTATGTCCTTAAAATGGATGAAAACTTTTGCTTCTCTGATACAGGCAACAGGGTGGACTTTGATAAACTTATAAGTGGCAAGACTTGTGCTAAGGTTCCAAAGGTTCCTCAATCCTATGATGACAGCATCCATAAGGAATTCTTGAAGGAAATTTTCAAGCCTTTTGGCTGCAAATTTTCCAGAAATCAGTTCGAGCATCTTGTTCAGACCAAATTTGATGTGTCAGATAAGCCTTCAAGGGATTTTCCGACTTTTTATCAGCAAAAGGGTTGGGTTAAAGCAGAGGTAAAACATTCCAACTTAACCTTATATAGTATGATCCAGGGCGATTCATCCATTCCGTTTGACTATGGTAATCAGTTCGGTAATCAGTTCGGTAGTTCGGTAAATACCGAACCAAACTAAACGGGGCTGCTTCGGTACGGTATATCTGAGATATACCTTTACCAAAGTACCAAAGTACCGAAGTAGAGATAAAAAGCAAGGTTACTAATTAATAACAATAATTGTTATCTTTGAAAAAAGGTCGTTGTTCACACGATTTTGCAAACAACTTAAAACATATAATTATGCAAAACTTTGAATTAAAGCTTATTACATCTAATGAAGTCAGAAAAGAATTAGAGCCATGAATATGACGGATAGACCAAAAAAAATAGCAGAAGAAATATCCGGTCATATTCCGGCGGCACTAATGGCTAAGGCTCTGGCTATTAGGGATAAAGATGATCGATGTGGGGCTATAGGGTTGTTAATAGAATCCGCAGTATCTGAATCTAATCTCGCAACCCACAAGGGCGTTGATTTCTGGTGGAATCCGGAATCTGGATTTTGGGTGGAACTTGGCGAAAAGGAGATGGACACCGCAGCGGAAATACTAGTCCGTGGAATGGGGTTAACTCCTGCTGATATTTTCAAAAGAGAATCCAGGCTTATACAGATGACCAAGAGAAGGATACAACATAAATCCCTTAACCCAAAGCGAGCAATAATATCTTTTAAAAACTGTGCTCTTGATGTCGAATCAGGAAAGACTTTGAAATTAAGTCCTGACTTGGATTGCACCTATGGACTTCCGTATAATTACGACAAGGGGGCTGAGTGTCCGCTATGGATGTCTTTCCTGAATCAAGTCTTGCCTGATGTTGAATCCCGTATGGTATTACAGGAGTATTTAGGCTGCATATTTATAAACCGACACACAACCAAATTAGAAAAGATACTATATTTATATGGTGGTGGGGCTAACGGTAAGAGTGTAGTTTACGAAACGATATGCGGAATTTTGGGCAGACAAAACGTGACAAATTTTGACATATCTCATTTAGCCTCAACTACATCAGAGGGTATGTATGCTTTGGCCGAATGTGATGGCAAGCTACTAAATTATTGCTCCGATGCGGGGAAAAAAGAATTTTCAAGTTCCAGATCTAAAACCATTGTAAGCGGGGAGCCAACTCTTGCACGTAGGATTTATGGTAGACCGTTTGAGGCAGCAGACATTCCCGTAATGATATGTATCTCAAATGAGCTTCCCGTAACCGTAGATTCAACCTATGGCTTTTCTATGAGGTTGATTATTGTCTCCTTTGACATCACTATTGCCGAAGAGGATCAAGACAAGCAACTCCATATTAAAATGGAGAAGGAATACTCAGGGATTCTGAATTGGATTTTACAGGGACGAGACAGGTTTATTAAATCAGACTATAAATTTACTACAAGTAAAAAAGAGGGCAAGACTTAACCCATTCAAGTCTTGCCTTCTTAAAACATATTAAACTAAAAATTTATGACAAAGAAATTAGAAAACCCGTCGAAATTCAAATGTGAGACACTGCCAGAAAGAGATCGGTGCGTTGTGTTTCTGTGGTTTTTCTGTGGATTTACTCAGAAAAAAAGTTATGAAACTATATATAAACCTCGTTGCTCGGCCTCATCTCTGCCTCCGAAGGTCAGCCTATTTTTCAATGACTGGCGTGTGGCTAATTATATACGAGCGCTAAAAAATCAGTTTATAGACTACCCCTATACCAACCCCCTAGCCTGGAAGTATTATTAACATAAATGGCAAAAAAGGCGGGAATTTACTGACAATTTAGATTTCAGAACTAACCCTCTGACAATATTAAATATAAACCAAGAAAGAGATAGTACTGACACCATGTCATAAATTGCCTTTCCCATGTAGTTAAGCTATTCTTCAAAATTAAAAAAATCTTTTATTGGAATAGACAAGGCTTTGCTAATGGTGTATAAAGTTTTTAAAGTTAAATTTGTTCTTCCTGCTTCAATTCTCGACATATTAGATTTTTCAAAATTGCACCTGTCAGCTAATTCCTGCTGGGATATATTTTCCCCTTCCCTTACTTTCCTAATCTTATGCCCAACTTTTATATATAACTGGATTTCATTCATTTTCTATCGTTATCATTATTGATAACAAAGAAATAGTTATACATTTGTAGTCTGGTTATCACAAATGATATTTCAAATTTAATAAGCTACAAAACTTATGGAGATGAAAAGGAATATGTATTTTAATATTGTTATATTTACCATTTCTTGCTTATATAGTTGTGGTGGCAAAACCTCTTCTGAAAGTTATGGTGAATATTCCAAGAAAGAGGGTAACGGATAACAGGTACAGTATCAAGTAAGCAAGGAGCAACGAGACGACCTTAGCGCAATAGAAGATCATGCGAAAGAACATCCAGATTTTTAAAGATTGACACAAATAGATCCAACCTAAATATATAACCATGAAAAAAATATTTTTGCTTACCACAAGCCTATTATTTGCATTCTTTTTGAATGCTCAGGTATCTAAAACGGTTAATGTTTCTGCTGGAGGATTAAGTACACAGCTAACGTCATCTGAAAAAAGCACAATCACAAATTTAACAGTAACGGGCTTTATTGATGCAAGAGATATAAAATGCATCCGAGACCAAATAAGTAATCTTTCCGTTTTGGATATTAGTTCGACAATTATTATGCCGTATATTGGAACACTGGGGACATCTACCTCTACAAATTATCCACCATTTGAAATGCCCGAGTATTCATTTCATAAAAACTGGGGCGCAAGTAACACTAAATTAACGTCTATTAAACTGCCAACCACCCTACTTTCAATAGGTAATATGGCTTTCTTTGAATGCATGAAACTTTCAAGCGTAACCATTCCCAATTCGGTTACTACAATAGGAAGTGATGCTTTTGAGTTTTGCAGTGGACTTGTCAGCTTATCCATTGGCAATTCTGTTACTTCAATAGGAAATTACGCTTTTTGGAATTGCACAGGACTTACTAGCTTAACCATTCCCAATTCTGTTACGTCAATAGGTATTTATGCTTTTTCTGGTTGCAGTAGTCTTGTCAGCTTATCCATTGGCAATTCTGTTACTTCAATAGGAGATTATGCTTTTGGACTTTGCGATGAACTTACTTCTATATATGTATATGCAATTACTCCGGTAGTCTTAGGCTCTGGTGTTTTTGGCTCTGTTGATACACGCACTTGTTCCTTGTATCTCCCTACAGGCTCAAAAAGTGCTTACGAAGTTGCCCCTGGTTGGGGTGATTTTATTATTTTTATTGAAGGACAATTACCAGTCACCGGTATAATCAATATGAAAAAAAATGTTATAAATCTTTATCCAAATCCTGTGACAGATGGTTTCTATATTGATGGTTTGGAAGCGACGAGTAATCTAACATTAACGGATTTTGGCGGTAAAATATTACTCACAAAGCAAATCACTGCAAACGAATATGTATCAGTGGGAATACTCCCTAAGGGCGTTTATATTGCAATATTAACCTCAGGAAATAGTGTGCACAAAATAAAAATAGTAAAGAGGTGAATATGAAAATAAGTAAAAAATAAGAAGCAATTTAAAAGCCCAATTTACTCGAGACATTATATAAAATCTAAATACATATTAATCATGAAAACGAAGTTACTATTAAATCTTGCCATTGTTTTAACATTATTATGCGGTTGCTCAAAGGTAGAAGAGACTCCAACTACTTACCAAATTGTAAACAACACAGATATTTTAACGACTTCGTTCGATACTTATTTAAACGGTAGCTTATACGAAATTGTCGTATTTTGTTACAATAGTAGCGATGAGGTTGTCAGGACGGATAATTTAGACCCAGTTTCTTCTGGCGGCGGATTGTCGAAAAAAATCGAAGTTACAAGCGATATTGTCAAGGTGAAATTTTCATTCAAAATGTTACCCCCTGAATCCAATTATTATGATTTGTCTTCAAATGTAAGGAAATATGCAGTATCGGTATTTTATCTCACCGCTGGAAAAAATACTCTTATTACTATTGATGGAGAAACCATGGTGAAAAACACAATTACAAGCCTTAATCCGGGACAGGCTATTAAAACTCTATCAAATAGTTTTTAAATAGGTGTTATAAACTATACAAACATTTAACAATTAATCACTTAAGAATGTTACTTGACTTTTTGTTTGGAATATGTCTGCAAGTGGCAAGTGGTTTATTTTTATTATATATTGTAAAAAGTAAATGCTATGAAAAAAACTTCACTTGTGGTAATTTCAATTGTTTTTTTGTTTATTGCGTGTAATTCTATTAAACAAAAAAAGGAAGTTCTAATTCTTGAGCCTCAGGAAGAGCGAATGATAAGTTACATAAACAACAATTACTATTTGATTTTCAATGAAAATGAAGTCAAAGCAAAAGATGCTCTTGATCAATATGATAAAAGTCTAAAAAACATTGTTGATTCATGCAGATTATTCCACAATTGGAGAGGAGTAATATCAAGTATCGAAATACCGGTAGAAAGCCCTGATGGTCATATTCTTTTAAAAGTAAATATCGAATTAGGACTTAAGGGAAATTGTAACATATCTTTTAACCATGAAGAGGATATTTATTCAAAAAAAGAAGTAGACTCTTCATATATTTATAACCAACTCAAGCAATTAGAAATAGGCGATACTGTTTATTTTGACGGATTTATGCTAAGAGATATTAAAAATAACTTTATTTATAATCCTGATAGTTTTGATGTTCATCCTCATAATATTCTCAATTTTCAGTTTTATATTGTATCGTTATCAAAAGAAAAAAGTATTATAGATGATTTTGAAAAAATTAAAATTCTTGAATCTTCATGTCGGAATTCATATAAATATTTACGTTTAAAGACAAATGGAGTAATCACAAATGTTCAATTAAATAAATATACTGAAGAAATAGGATCGACATACGAAGCTCTAAAACCCACTCTAACGAAAAGAGATAGTCTTTATTCAAATAGGCTCTTTCATTATTTGTTTTGGGAACACACCAATCGTAAATATGATGTTAAATATTAGTTGCTCGTTTATGGTTAATAAAATAAAAAAAATGTTGGAATGCGATTCCCTGCCAAGCTGTTTTCTGGTCTTAGGGGCGTGCCCCCTGTTATTAAATTGCATCTGATTTGGTTGGATTCTTGTTCTCTGAAAAATACATTATTGCGATTTCTCATTTCCAACTGATTGTTGATTTTTTATAAAAATTAGAAAAAAGAGACTATAATTCTATTTTCTTTTATTAATTATTTTTAATCCTAAAATCATGGCAAAATCAAATCACAAATTTCCACATCACTTAACTGTAAAAAGAGGAACTCAAACTGGCACAAATGCAATGCCTGACTTTAAAACAGAAATAATTCTTGAATCAGAATGTGTGTGCTATTTATCTACCACACCCAGAATTATTTCAGAATATGAAATATTAATTCCATCGAGAAATATTAAAATTTTACAATGCGATGATATTACTGTGAAAAATGAAGTAGAAACTTTTGATGGTATAGTAGTTGCAAGCCAAATCAACAAAAAAGACACCATAATCTATTTTAACAGATATGACCTGAGAACGCCACCAATATCCATATTTTGCAATAAAACAAAATAACTATAAAAGTATAGTAATGACGTGATGAAAAAGTCTAAAATAATAATTTTATCTATTGTGGCATATTTTAGCCTTTTCTTTTTGGCTTTAAATAACGAAACGGCAGGGCATATTCTCATTTTTATTTCAGTTTGTGGAATAATAGCCGCCTACATTTGGCTAATAGTAAAGATTTGGAAAAACGACCGGGACAATGATAAGTAGGAACTCCCTCTTTTTAATGCGTTCGATAAAAAGAGTTTGCAATAGTGATGCTGTGCATGGTTGTTTTTTTCCATTATGGAACGCATTGTTCTGAGTCTGGACTGAAAAATGCAGGGAATTACAGAAGTGTAAAGGGGTTTTTGGAATATTTTAGGCTGGTTTTTCTAAAGTCTTGCCAGTTTGATCTTAAATTGTCAGAATATAACAAAAGTGTAATGTTAATAGAAGTATATGGCGGCTATAGATAAGTGGCAAAATACATGGCAAGAGTCTGCACAAAAAGCCTCATTACCCGAACTGTGATTTCACCCTGATTTCACCACAAAGAAAAAGGCACTTATGAGCTTGCATCATAAGTGCCTGACTGTTAATAAGTAGCGAGACCCGGGATTGAACCGGGGACCTCATGATTATGAATCATGCGCTCTAACCAGCTGAGCTATCTCGCCATCTTTTTCAAAAGCGCGACAAAGATACTGTTTTTCCCATTATTCGCAAATTTCCAATTTCATTTTTTCCGACGATGTATAAAATGGACTATACAAAATGACCTTAATCTAAAAAAAAAGTATTACTTTGTGCAAAAAATCAGAAACATGAAGAAAACTCCATATAAGATTGATTATGTTCTGAAAAATGGATCAACAGCAGTGTTGTGGAAATTGATCAGTACACCTTCCGGGCTTTCAGAATGGTTTGCTGAAGATGTTGAACAAAACGATAATGTCTTCACTTTCAAATGGGAAAACGCCAGTCAAAAGGCCGATTTGGTTTCCATGAATGCAGGTACATCCATTCGCTTTCACTGGGAAGAAGATCCGGATGATACTTATTTTGAATTTCAGATAGACTATTCCGAATTGACAGGTGCAATCACCTTGAGTGTAACTGATTTTGCCGATTCTTCGGACAAAAAGGGCAGCATGGGATTGTGGAATTCCCAGATTGAAACACTTGCCCGTCGATCCGGTATGTGAAAAAAAACTGAGAGACCATGCTCTTTTAGGTTTTTTCAACTACTTTTGCGTGTTCAAAAACCACGGTCGATGTTTCGCATAAAAAGACTTTACACCTTTGTTCTCCAAAGTTTTTTGCCGGTCTTCTTCATGACCTTCATGATCAGTAATTTTATACTGGTCATGCAGATGTTATGGAAATATGTTGACCAGATTGTAGGAAAAGGGATCGATTTTGGAACTTTTGCTGAATTCTATTGGTATTCAGCATTATCTTTGGTGCCAATGTCTCTTCCTTTGGCTGTCTTGCTGGCTTCACTGATGACATTCGGGAATTTCGGTGAACGGCTGGAACTGCTGGCGATGAAAGCTGCAGGCATCTCCTTGTTTCACATCATGAAACCTTTGTTTGTCTTAATGATCGGTATCTGTGTAGGTGCCTTTTATTTTCAAGATAAAGCGATGCCTGTCGTTCAGGTCAAATTGGCGACCTTATTGGCTTCATTCAAACAGAAATCTCCTGAACTATCCATACCTGAAGGTGCTTTTTATTCAGAAATTCCGGGAATAACCCTTTATGTAAAGAAACAAGACCCTGAAAAAAAACAAATGAGAGACATCATGATTTATGATTTCTCAAATGGTTACAACAATGCAGCGGTTACGCTCGCAAAATACGGGGAGTTACGTTTCACAAACGATAAAAAACAGCTTGTTTTCACATTACACGAAGGAGAAGGATTCAGCAATTTCAACAGTCAACAGAATGTTTCTGCCGGGATACCTTACAGACGTGAAAGTTTCCGAAAGAAAGAAATGATCATGGACTTTGACGGAAACTTCAACTTAGTTGACGAATCAAATTTCAAGTCCATGCATTTCAGTAAAAACACCAAAGAACTTAGCCAAATCATTGATTCTGTAGGTGGAATCCTGGATAGTTTGGATGTAAAGACAGAAGAATATTTTACCCAAACCCAATATATGGGGAGATACAAAAAGGAAGGGCATGTTTTAGCCACCCCGCAAACCATCGCTCACTCATCATTAGTGAAACCTTTTTACCCGAATATGGACAGTCTGCTCACCAGCCTTCCAAAAGAAGTTCTTTTAAGCATGGTAGAGAATACGGAAAATAAAGTATCCGGTATCAGGAACGAATTGGAATACCGGCAAATCGCGGTTTCTAATGAAACCTTTCAATTCCGGCGCAGCAGCATTGAATTTCACCGAAAATTCACCTTGTCGTTTGCCTGCCTGATTTTCTTTTTCATCGGTGCCCCGTTGGGTGCCATTATTCGAAAAGGTGGTATCGGAATGCCTGCCGTCGTTTCGATTTTCCTGTTTATCTTTTATTATATGATAGATATAACAGGTTACAAATTTGCACGTGACGGTGTCTGGAATCCGGTTTTGGGTGGCTGGATCAGTTCTGCAGCATTGCTCCCGCTCGGTTTTTTTCTCACCTATAAAGCCGTAAACGATTCAGCCATTTTCAACAGTGAAGCATACATGATGTTTTTTAAAAAATATCTGTATCCGAAATATTTGATTCGGTTTATAAAATTAAGATTTCACAAATCTAAAAATAGATCACATGGTCCCATTCAAATTAAATAGCATAGAAGAAGCGATTGAAGATATTGCAAAAGGACATATCGTCATTGCTGTCGACGATGAAGATCGTGAGAATGAAGGGGATTTTATCACAGCCTCTGAGCTGATCACCCCTGAGAAAGTAAACTTCATGATTACGTGGGGACGAGGTGTCCTCTGTGCACCCATTACCGAAGAACGTTGCATGGAATTAGACCTGGAAAGACAGGTTTCCAACAATACATCCTTGCTTGGAACGCCGTTCACTGTGACGGTGGATTTACTGGAAGGCTGCACCACCGGTGTCTCCGCTCATGACAGAGCAGCAACCATCCGTGCACTGGCAGACCCAAGGACCAAACCTGAAGACTTCGGACGTCCCGGACATATCAACCCTTTATATGCCAAAGCCAAAGGTGTCTTACGAAGAGCAGGACATACGGAAGCGGCTATTGATCTCTGTCGTCTGGCAGGGCTGAATCCTGCAGGAACGCTGATTGAAATCATGAATGAAGACGGCTCGATGGCAAGAATGCCTCAACTCATAGAAATCGCCAAAAAGTTCAATCTGAAAATAATCACCATCAAAGATCTGATTGCTTATCGTTTGAAACAAGAATCTTTGGTCGAAAGGGGCCCTATGGTCCAGATGCCCACCAAATACGGCCATTTCCATTTGATTCCTTTCACCCAACTCACCAATGGATTGGAACACATCGCTCTGGTAAAAGGCACTTGGGAAAAAGACGAATCCATACTGGTTCGCGTTCACTCTTCCTGCATGACAGGTGACATCTTCGGGTCTATGCGCTGCGAATGCGGAGAACAGCTTCACAAGGCCATGGAGGCCATCGAAAAGGAAGGAAAAGGTGTGCTGGTCTACATGAATCAGGAAGGAAGAGGTATCGGTCTGATGAACAAAATCAAAGCGTACAAACTGCAGGAACAAGGGCTTGATACAGTCGATGCCAACTTACATCTTGGTTTTGACGCAGATGAACGCGATTATGGCGTTGGAGCACAAATATTGCAAAAAATCGGCGTTCGAAACATGCGTCTGATGACAAACAATCCGGTGAAACGCATTGGTCTTGAAGCCTATGGGTTAACCATCACCGAAATTGTGCCCATAGAAATACCGACAAACCAATATAATGAAGCCTATATGAGGACCAAAAAGGAACGCATGGGACATAATCTTAAAAATATACTTTAATCTAACATCCATTTGTTATGACTTTCAAACACATTAAATTCTTATTGATTTCCTTTATTCTGATTGCAGGAAATATATTGGCCGAAAATCCGGGGAAAAAAGGAAAAAGTTTTTTTTCTATCCTTACGAAAGAGTCACCAGCCTATTTATTCAGCTATTTTACCGGAAACGGGGAAGATGGCCTGCATTTGATGTACAGCTTTGATGGCATTATCTGGAAGACACTCAACAATGGACAGTCTTTCCTGAAGCCGATGGTTGGAAAATCCAAACAGATGCGTAACCCAAGTATCGTCCAAGATGCAAAAGGTACCTTTCATCTGGTCTGGACCACAGGCTTGAACGAAAACAACATTGGATACGCATCATCCAAAGATCTGATCAATTGGTCTGAACAAAATGAGATACCGGTCATGGCCAAAGAGCCTGCAGTAAAAGACACCCGGGCCCCGGAACTTTTTTACAAAAAAAGTTCAAAAACATTTTATATCATTTGGTCCTCGACGATACCGGGCCATTTCTCCGAAACTGCAAATAAAGAAGAAGGCAACAATCACCGGTTATATTACACAACGACGCGTGACTTCAAAACTTTTACCGATACAAAACTGTTCTATGATCCAAAATTCAGCGTCACAGATGCCTGTATCTTCCAAAAAAGAGGTCTTTATTACCTGTTTTTGAAAAACGAGACTGAAGTACCTGTTGAAAAAAATATACGCTATGCCGTTTCCGGTAACATCAAACAGTTTCCTACAACAGTATCCGTTCCTATCAGTGGAAAAAAATGGGCAGAAGGACCTTCAGCCATACAAATTGGTGATTATACCTATGTTTATTGGGATATTTACAATGAAAACCATTCTGGCGGTGCACGGTGCAAAAATATCAGAAAGCCGGAATGGGAGAATATTACGGACATGCTTCGCTTTCCTGCGGGAGCAAAAAACGGCAATGTTTTCAAAATAGACAACAACACGTTAATCAAACTGCAGCATTTGGAAAAGAAGTAGAATAGTAATTAAAATCAGACATTATTGATAATTTTGTCAGGTCAAGAAGGTAATATTATGACTTTTTAATATCTTTGTCCGCTGATTTTTCACAAAAAATGAATTAAACGTATGAATCCTGTTTCCGGACGCTTAGCGAGCCTTTCGCCATCTGAGACTTTAGCCATGTCTCAAAAGAGCAATGAATTGAAAGCTCAAGGTATTGATGTCATTAACATGAGTGTGGGAGAACCTGATTTCTTTACGCCCAATCACATCAAAGAAGCTGCCAAACAGGCTGTTGACGGCAATTTTTCGTTTTATTCCCCGGTCCCGGGCTATCCTGCATTACGCAAAGCCATCGTAGCCAAACTGAAGGAAGAAAACGGATTAGACTATAAACCGGAACAAATAGTTTGCTCCAATGGTGCCAAACAATCTGTCTGCAATGTTCTGCTGAGCATTATCGGTCCTGGAGATGAAGTCATCGTCCCTGCACCTTATTGGGTAAGTTACGTAGAGATGGTCAAATTGGCCGAAGGTACAAATGTGGTCATTAGTGCCGGCATTGATCAGAATTTTAAAATCACTCCCGTTCAACTGGAAGCAGCCATCACTCCTAAAACAAAAGCCCTGATCTTGTGCTCCCCTTCCAATCCGACCGGAAGTGTGTACAGCAAAGAAGAGATGAAGGGTCTTGCCGACGTTTTGGCCAAATACCCCAACATCATCATACTTTCAGACGAAATCTATGAGCACATCAATTATGTAGGAAAACATGTCAGCATCGCTGAATTTGAGAGCATCCGCGACCGTGTGGTCGTCATCAACGGCGTTTCCAAAGCTTATGCCATGACAGGTTGGCGTCTCGGTTGGATTGCAGCACCTCAATGGATTGCTTCAGCTTGCAGTAAGTTACAGGGACAATACACATCAGGGCCTTCCTCTATCTCCCAAAAAGCGGCAGAAGCAGCTTATACTGGCACCCAAAAACCGGTGGAAGAGATGCGTGTCGCTTTTCAACGTCGTCGTGACTTGATTGTGCGTCTGGCACAGGAAATACCGGGATTGAAAACGACCAAACCCGAAGGAGCCTTTTATATTTTCCCGGAATGCGACTCCTACTTCGGAAAGTCTTTCGAAGGCAGAAAAATTGAAAATGCAGGAGACATGGCCATGTATCTTTTGGAAGAAGGTCATGTAGCATCTGTCGGTGGTGCCGCTTTCGGTGCTCCGAATTGTCTTCGTTTCTCTTACGCCACTTCGGATGAGAACATCATCGAAGCCATGAGACGGGTAAAGGAAACACTGGAGAAACTGGCATAAAACATTCTTTATCTCTTTTTGTCAAGCTGAAGCATCTTCTTCGCTTCTTGGTAGCCAATATTGAAAATCTCATGGGCACGATTGACGTCTCCGCCATTGTATTTAGAAATGGCCGAAGGCTCTATAACCATATCACAAAGTCCTTTATCATAATTTGCATTGGATCTGAAAATGAATTTATACGAACGAAGCGCAACATTTGCAATCGACTTTTCATAAGGGTCAGCCTTTAAAGGCCCCAAACTGACTCCAATCAAATACTTACATTCTGTTCTGATGACCGAAGCCGGTAGATTCTGAAGAACACCTCCGTCCACATAATTGACACCATCAATATTATACGGACTAAAAAGGACAGGGACGGAGCAGGTTGCCACCAGTGCATCAACCAAAGGCCCCCGATCGAAAACCACGCTTTTCCCTGCATCAATATCGGTAACTACAACCCTCAAAGGTATTTTCAATTCTTCAAAAGTCTTGGCACGAAGTATCGTATCCAAAAATTCCTTAAAACCGGTCAAAGTAAAAAGACCACCATCAGGCATTTCCAAACGAAAAAAATCAGAATACTTGATATTTTTAAAAATGGAAAGGATGGAGTCCGGCGAATAACCGTCTGCATACAGTGCACCCACCACCGCACCGGCACTGACACCGGAAATCACATCCGGCTTGAGGCCTTCTTCCTCCATAGCCTTCAAAACACCAACATGACAGAGACATTTAATACCTCCTCCGCTCAAAGCAATACCCAGTGCATATTTTTTCCCCGACTTATTCCGAATCGCATCCTGAACGGAAGGTCCTTTTCGGAGCAGGATTTGTTCGGAATCTTGCGCTTTCCGTTCTTTATTCGGACTGATCCAGGCATCTTTCTGCAAAATTAGCCAGAGTGCCATCAAAAGAAACATGGTGATGTAAAGTTGCCTTTGATTCATTCCTTTTGATACTTTTTATTTCTTGATATTTTTAAAGAAACAAAGATATGCTTTTTAGCAAAACCACTCATTTCAAGAATCAAATATTATTGGTATATTCGTATACCAATATACGAAAAATCAAGTTGTTTCAATAATAAATATATCATTATGAATAATCTCGATTACGGAGCTGTAGGGAACGGACGTTCAGCCGCATTGATCTCAAAAGAAGCTAGCATTGACTGGTTCTGTTTTCCTGATTTTGACTCGCCTTCTATCTTTGCAAAAATCATAGATAAAGATAAAGGAGGTTGTCTGAGTTTCATTGTCGATTCTTCCTATCAGATCAGCCAGAAATATCTGGAACACACCAACATTCTCTCTACTATTTTTGAATCAGAAGACGGTACTTTCGAAGTTTTGGATTTTATGCCAAGGTATAAAATCGACGCATTCAACAGTCATTATCTACCTCCTGAATTATACAGACTTATACGATTCATCAAAGGATTTCCGCGGTTCAAAATAAACTACAACCCCGGTTTGAATTATTCAAAAGAGAAATCGACTCATAAGGTTGGTCCTACCTTTATTAAGACCATTTCCGACAAAAATCCCAGGGATACCATCTATTTCTATTCAGGATTGGATTTGAAAAAAATATTGAATCAAGAAGAATTAACCATTAGTGCCGATACTTTCTTATTGGTTAGCTACAACCAGAAGCTAATCCCCATTGACCAAAGCAGAGTTGAATTGGAGTTTCAACGGACTAAAGTTTATTGGATGGACTGGTCCAACAGGTCTAAAAAATACACTCATTTCAATGATTATATCGAACGTAGCATATTGGTGCTCAAACTTATGTCCTACCAACATTCAGGTGCTGTCCTGGCTGCTCTGACCACCAGTATTCCGGAAACCATCGGAGAAGTCCGTAACTGGGACTACCGTTTTTGCTGGCTACGGGATGCTTCCATGTCCATCAAAACCTTACTGATGGTAGGACACCGCGGCGCAGCTCTAAGATTTCTGGGCTTTATCCATAATATCCTGAAATCCAAAAACGATACTTTCCAGATTATGTATGGAATTAGGGGAGAACATGTGCTGGCAGAAAAGACTTTGAATCATCTGAGCGGATTTGCCGGTTCCAAACCTGTCCGTATCGGAAATGCAGCCTATCACCAAAAACAAAACGATTCTTTAGGCTATTTGATGGATGTCATTTATCAATATTATTTGTATTTTCCAGGTACTTTGAGCGAAGTCGAAGATATGTGGGAAGTTACAAAAAACATTGCAAAAACTGTTTTTGATGATTGGGAAAAACCGGACAATGGTATTTGGGAAATTCGCGGTAAAGCAATGCACTTTGTCAGCTCCAAAGTGATGTGTTGGGTGGCTTTGAACAGAGCAACCAAGATTGCAGCTATACTTCATGAAGACGGATATGTCACAAAGTGGCAAACAGAAGCAAACAAAATCAAAGAAGATGTAATACAACACGGCTGGAAAGATAAGTTGCAAAGCTTTTCCCAGACATACGAAAACAATGATTTGGATTCTTCTCTACTCTTGATGGAATCTTACGGCTTCCTGGCTGCAGACGACGAAAAATATGTCAAGACAGTAAAAGCCATTCAAAAAGATCTGATGTATAATGGCTTGCTTTACAGGTATAAGAATTCTGATGATTTCGGAAAGCCAACTTCTGCTTTTACCATTTGTACTTTCTGGATGGTCAGAGCCTTGTTTGTCACCAATAGAAAAGAAGAAGCCTATAAACTTTTCCAAAAGCTTCTCTCTTATTCCAACCACTTGAAACTTTTTAGTGAGGATTTGGATTTTGATTCGAAAGAGCAACTCGGAAACTTTCCTCAAGCTTATTCACACTTGGCACTAATCAATACAGCCTTGTTATTCGGAGAAGAATTGGAATTGTCCAAATTTATCAAACCTTAAGCCCCATCAAAAACTTCAAGAAAGGCAACGTTTCCGACTGCGTCAGCAAATAATACCTGGCTACATTGGAAATGGAGCCTATTTTGACGGTAAAGGCACTGCGAGGCAATGCCCTGAAGGTATCCTCATCGGTCGTATCATCGCCCATGGCCAGTATAAAATCGTACTTATCCTTTTGTAATAGCCTTTTTGCTTCAGCTCCTTTCGTATATTTAGGAGATTTTATTTCAACAATCTTATTACCCCTCATAATCTGCAACTTCAGATGGGCACACGGTGCAATCAACGCATTTACAAGCTGTTGTTCACGAAGTGACGCCAACCATTCGTCGACCTTACGGTAATGCCAAACCAATGCGGTATCCTTTATCTCCAGACTAGCCCCCGGTGTTTTATCAATGAAAGTCAACAACAATTGCATGAGATCCTCATCCCAGGAAGAAGGATTGCCTTTTTTATGCCATACCCCATTCTCTTTGTAAGAAGCCCCATGTTCGGCCGCCATGTCAAGCGGGAGATTTCCAAGCCAGGTTTCTAAGGTATGAAGGTCTCTTCCACTGTTAATCACCACTTTGTTACGCGAATCAGATGTCAATTCTTTAAGCACATTCAGAATATCCGGTGTAGGATAAGCATCTTCCGGTTTATTCTTCAACGGAGATAATGTTCCATCATAGTCAAGAATAAACAAACGATTTTCAGCCTTTTGATATACTTTCAAAATTTTTTTGCTCAAGGAACTATCAATCCGCTTCTTGTCGTTTTCAAGATTCTTCTGACATATTTGTTCCAATTGACTGACAAAACCTTCGGCCCAGCGTTGAACTGTTTGTCTGGAAATAACCTTCTGCATCTTCTCCATATTCATATACTGTTCTTCCAGACTCATTTCAAGCGCATCCAAAATAGCAAACTCAATCATATCCAAATTATTCGGATTGATAATGATAGCCCTGTTCAGTTCAATGGCAGCACCGGCCATTTCGCTGAGAATCAATACTCCGGGTTTATCCCGCTTGGTTGCGACATATTCTTTGGCTACTAAGTTCATACCATCTCTAAGCGGAGTAACCAAAGCTATATCGGCAATATGATACATAGCAGTCAATTCTTCAAAGTCAAAACAATGATAAAAATAATAAATTGGAGTCCAATTGATGGTTGAATACTGTCCATTAATAGCTCCAATCGTCTCATCAATCTTCGTCTTCAAATAAGCATAACGTTCCACATTTCCGCGCGAAGGGACTACCACCATGACAAGTGATATTTTGTTCCTGTATTCTGCATGGCGTTCCAAAAATTGAGCAAAGCCTTTCAGACGGTGAATGATGCCTTTGCTATAATCCAAACGATCTACCGATAGCATCAACTTGTGCTTGCCGAAATTTTCTTTAAGCGTCCTGGCTTTTTCCTGAACAACAGGATTCAAAATTGCATCATGATAAAGGTCATAGTTGATGCCCATCGGGAAAACATCTACATGAGCCACCCTATTTCCTATCATCACCTGGTCCAAAATAAACTGGAGATCCAAAACACGTTCCGCCGTACTTATAAAATGTCGCATGTAATCGTGCGTATGAAAGGCTATCAAATCAGCACCCAACAAACCATTCAATATTTCTGCACGTTCGGGTAAAACACGGAACAACTCGTAAGAAGGAAAAGGTATGTGATGGAAATAACCGATACTGACTCCATCTGAAGAATCACGAATGATCTTTGGCAAGAGCATCAGCTGATAATCCTGTATCCAAACAATATCTCCTGGTTGAAGAAATGCCGCGGTTACTGCCCCAAAAATATTATTAACTTCCTTATAAGCTTTCCAGTTGGATGTTTCATACTCCACAAAAGAATAAAAATAATGGCAGAGGGGCCACAGGATATTGTTACTGTATCCCTCATAATAGTTCTGGATCTGTTCTTCTGTAAGAAACACCGGATGAAGATTCTGGGACTCCATATACTCCGTCACCTCTTTTTTTTCTGCTTCATCCTCCAAATAAATGCCAGGCCACCCTATCCAATGCTTTTCCATTGTTGTGGATAGAGAATCCAACCCAGTCGCAAGACCACCTTCACTCCGAATATATTCAAAATGATTATCTTCTGTTTTATATACTTTCAGAGGTAGTCTATTTGCAATAATAAATAATCTCATTCGAATAAAATGTAGTTAATTGGTCAAAGGGTATAAACCGAAACCTGATTAGAAAGGCTATTCTCGGATTTCTATAGGAATCCGGTTGCTGGAATGATGCCCAATTTACTAAATCAGCAGGACTTTTCAAAATTATTTTACCTTAATTCACATATTATCAGATAATAAATGGAAACAGAATAGTATCCATCGGACCATTCATACTTAAAAAAATGTATTTTTGTAAAGTTTTAAGAACAAAACTTTACAAATGACAACCAATCAAATTGTAGAATGTGTTCCCAACTTCAGCGAAGGCAGGAACACCGAAAAAATGGAAAAAATCATAGATTGCTTTCGGGGTAAAACCGGAGTGAAATTACTTGATTACAGCAATGATGTCGACCACAACAGAATGGTCATTACAGCCATAGGATCTCCGGAAGCCATGAAATCCGCCATGGTGGAAGCCATCGGTACGGCAGTCCGCGAAATTGACCTGACAAAACATCAAGGCCAGCACCCGCGCATGGGAGCAGCGGATGTCGTGCCTTTCATCCCTGTCAGCAACATGACCATGGATGAAGCCATCAATCTGGCAAAAGAAGTGGCGAAAGAAGCCGCAGAAAAATTCATGCTGCCCATGTATCTTTACGAAAAAGCTGCCAGTGCCCCTCACAGGGAAAATCTGGCGGAAGTACGGAAAGGACAATTTGAAGGATTGACCGAAAAAATGAAAAGTCCGCTCTGGAAACCCGACTTTGGGCCGGATACCCCCCATCCGACGGCAGGTGCCACCATTATCGGTGCAAGAAATTATTTGATAGCCTACAACGTCAACCTTCATTCAACAGATCTGGAAATAGCCAAGGCCATTGCCAGAAAGGTCCGCTTCATCGGCGGCGGCCTTCGTTTTTGCAAGGCCATGGGGGTAAACCTCCAGGGAAAAAACATGGTCCAGGTATCCATGAACCTGACCGATTTCACCAAGACTTCCGTTTATCAGGCGTTTGAAATGGTCAAGATGGAAGCAGCCCGTTACGGCATATCTGTAGCCGGGAGTGAAGTGATCGGTCTTTTACCGCTGGGTGTATTGGTCGATACGGCCAATTATTATCTGGGGATAGAAGATTTTACCGTTGATCGCGTTTTGGAATACAGAATGCTGGAATAAGAATACGATGGATACCATCCAGATCATTGCACTTGTCATTTTTATCATCACTTATTTAGGCATTATTTTCACCCGCCTTCCCGGAGTTAATATAGACAGACCTTCAGCGGCATTTTCGGGGGCCATAGCCATGGTACTTTTTGGCATTTTAACTCCTGAAGAAGCGATTGAAGCCATCGACTTCAATACCATTTTTCTTTTGTTGGGCATGATGATCATCATTGCTTCCTTGCAGATCGACGGCTTCTTTACTTTCATTGCCAACAAAACCATTTCCTATTCCAGAACCAGATTCAGGCTATTGACTTTGATTGTGTTGGTCACAGGCATTACCAGCGCATTCCTGGTGAATGACGCTGTGGTGCTGATGTTCACACCTGTCATCATTCAAATCTGTTGTTCTTCCAAAATAAATCCCATGCCCTACCTGATTGCAGAAATCCTGTCTTCGAATATCGGTAGCGTCATGACCATCACAGGCAATCCTCAGAACATGCTGATAGGCATTTCCTCCGGCATTTCCTATACTCAATTTTTAGTTCATCTGTTGCCTATATCCTTATTGGGAATGGGAATCGTCATCCTGATTGTCCGCCTGTTTTACCGGAAAGAGTTCCGTCAAAAGGAACCGCTCGTTTTTGCGAAGACAGAGACATTCGACATCAAAAGACTGAGCAGGTCTGTAATAGTTTTTGGAATAGTGGTCATAGGTTTTTTCTTAGGAAAGTTATTCGGCCTGTCCATTCCGCTTGTCGCACTGACGGGAGCTGCACTGATCATGTTAATCGGTGAGGCCAAGCCCTCGAAAGTGATTCAGAAAGTGGACTGGGTTCTTCTGCTCTTTTTCGCCTCCTTGTTTATTGTCGTCGGAGCTGTTGAAAAAGCCGGCCTTTTTGATTCCGTCTTAAAATCAGAGATACTTAGTGCAGATTTAAAAGGCTTGGGCATCATCCACGGATTGAGTCTGGTGCTTTCACAAATCGTCAGCAACGTCCCGTTTGCCGTACTCATGCTTCCGATGCTAAAAGTCGCCGGCAGCAATATGCTTTGGATGGGACTGGCCTCAGCCTCAACGCTGGCAGGGAATGCCACCATCATCGGTGCCATGGCCAATCTGATTGTCATCGAATCCGCCGATAAACAAGGTTATCACATCAGTTTCATGGAGTTCTTCAAGATTGGAATCATCGTGACAATGATCACTTTGCCGCTTTCCCTTGGGTTGCTATATGCTCAATATGCCTTTGGCTGGATAGTCTGAATCAAAGATGTAAGCCGTACAGAAAACGAATCAGTCCCTCTCTGGCTTCCTGCAACTTGTCTTCCCAGTGCTTGATGGAATTTTGTCCGATAACATCAGTGACATATTTGACCGAGACATAAGGAAATCCGAGTTTCTTGCAGGTCTGTGCAGCCGCGTAAGACTCCATATCAAAGACATCTCCTTCGGTGCCACTTTCTTCCTGACTGGTCTGAAAAGTATCGCCGGTACTTACGACATATTTTGTTTGAAAATCTTTGAATAAGCCGAGTGAATCAAGTTCTTGTTCAAAATTCAGGTGGCAATTCACACCCAGGTTGGAAATCTTGACCAAATCCCTGTCAAAAAAATGGGAGCAAATCAGGATTTCGCCAACCTGATGACTGAGGGTTCCTGCTGTCCCAATATTCATAACCAAATCGGGTTTCTCATTCAATAAAGCTTCATAGGTATTGATGGCGGTAGATACTTTACCTATGCCGGTACAATAAAAGACAAGCGTACAACCGGGAATCCTGATATTCCCTTTTTCTGCTTCAAGGGCATAAGTGATAAGAATTTTCATTGGAATAGAGGTCTATATTTGAATATTGAAAGATTTACAGGTACAAATCTACTGATTTTAGAAGAGAAAGCGTACCTTTGCCTACCATTTGTAACATTTCTGGTAAACAAATACACACATTTATGAACGATCAAATTCAAGAAATTGCCCAACGTCTGCGCGGATTGCGTGACGCCATGGACATCAGTGCAGCTGAACTTGCCGAAGCCTGCCATATTTCAGAAGCGGAATACTTGAGCTACGAAAGCGGAAATGAAGATATTTCAGTAAGTGCCCTACAAAATATTGCAAAACATTGCAATGTCGAACTGACTGCACTTCTTTTCGGAGAATCACCCAATATGACTTCCTATTTTCTCACAAGAGCAGGTCTCGGAACAGCCATGGAACGTTCCAAAGCCTATAAATACCAATCTTTGGCTGCAGGTTTTGCCAAACGCAAGGCTGATCCGTTCATTGTTACGGTGGAGCCAAAGCCGGAAGGGACACCGATGCATCTCAACACACACGATGGTCAGGAATTCAATTACATACTCGAAGGTAGCCTTCTCTTGAGCATCAATGGAAAAGAGTTGACGCTGAACGAAGGCGACAGTATCTATTTTGACTCATCAAAAGAGCATGGAATGAAAGCATTAAATGGAAAATCTGTAAAATTTCTAGCTGTTATCCTTTAAGCTCATCATCAGATAATTAATAAGATCCATTCATTTATTGGAAAATATAGCACATGATTGAAAAATATTTAAAGAAAACAAAGTTTACTGATTATGAGGATTTTAAAGCCAATTACGAGCTGATTGTTCCCGAAAATTTCAATTTCGCCTACGATGTAGTTGATGAATGGGCCAAAACAAATCCCGACAAAAAAGCACTTCTGTGGACAAATGACCAAGGCGATGTTCGCGAATATACCTTTTCAGACATGAAAAGAGAAACAGACAAGACAGCCTCCTATTTCCAGTCCATCGGAATTAAAAAAGGCGACATGGTGATGGCTATCCTGAAACGCCGTTATGAATTTTGGTACACCATCATCGCATTACATAAAATCGGAGCAGTCATCATTCCCGCCACCCACTTACTGACTAAAAAAGATATTGTTTACCGTGCAAATGCCGCAGACATCAAAGTCATCGTAGCAGTCGGCGATCGTACCATCACCGATCATATTGATGCCGCGCTGCCGGAATGCCCCAGTCTCGAAAAAGTCGTTTCAGTCGGACCGTTTATCCCTGAAGGGTGGGAAGATTTTCACAATGGCATCGAAAATGCGGCTCCTTTTGTCCGTCCTAAAGAACCGACCAAAAATGCCGATCCGTTGATTGTCAGCTTTACTTCAGGCACCAGCGGCGATCCGAAAATGGTCTTGCTGGACAATGTGTACCCTCTTGCGCACATCATGACCGGCAGTTATTGGCACAATCTGCATGAAGGCAGTCTTCACCTGACCATTGCTGATACCGGATGGTTAAAGGCAGTATGGGGAAAACTCTACGGACAGTGGCTCGCCGGCGCAACTGTTTTCGTTTACGATCACGAGAAATTCACACCGGCAGATATGCTGGCCATGATATCCAAGTATAAAGTAACCTCACTTTGTGCACCTCCTACTATTTTCCGTTTTCTGATACGTGAAGACCTGTCCCAATATGATCTTTCTAATCTGGAATGGTGTACCATTGCAGGAGAAGCATTGAACCCCGAAGTTTACAAACAATTCTACAGGCTGACAGGCATCAAGCTTCACGAAGCTTACGGTCAAAGTGAAACAACACCTACTGTCATCACCAGTCCGTGGAATGAGCCAAAGCCAGGATCCATGGGCTTACCGAGCCCTCAATACGATGTCGATATCTATACAGCGGACGGACGCTCGGCAGAAGCCGGAGAACAGGGTCAGATTGTCATCCATGTGGACAAAAATTATCCTGCAGGACTTTTCAAAGGTTATTACCGCAATGAAGAGCTTACAAAAGAAGCTTTTCAGAACGGTGTTTATTATACCGGCGACCTTGCCTATCGCGATGAGGATGGCTATTTTTGGTTCATTGGCCGTGCCGATGACGTCATCAAAAGTTCCGGTTACCGCATCGGCCCGTTCGAGGTTGAAAGTGCCCTGATGACTCACCCTGCCGTTGTTGAATGTGCCATCACAGCTGTTCCGGACGAAATCCGCGGTCAGATTGTAAAGGCAACCGTCATTCTGTCGAAAGAATACAAGGAAAAGGCCGGAGACGCTTTGGTGAAAGAATTGCAGAATCATGTCAAGAAGGTGACCGCTCCATATAAATATCCGCGTGTCATTGAATTCGTGGACGAACTTCCGAAAACCATCAGCGGAAAAATCCGTCGGGTGGAAATACGCGACAACGACAAAAACAAGTAAAATAAAACGAAGCACGGATCGTATCCCGATTTAAGGATACCCGTCCGTGGCTTTCTTTTAACTATGAATAAGCTCACCATCATAAAAGTCGGAGGCAAAATTGTAGAAGAGCCGGATACACTCCAGGCACTTTTGCAGGATTTTGCCAAAATAGAAGGCTTCAAAGTATTGGTACATGGAGGAGGCAGAGCCGCCACCCTGTTGTCAAACCGTCTGGGCATAGAAAGCCAAATGGTTGACGGACGCAGGATTACCGATGCAGAGACACTCAAAGTTGTGACAATGGTTTATGCCGGATTAGTGAACAAGAATATTGTGGCCAAATTACAGGCTCTTGGCGTTAACGCCTTAGGACTTACCGGCGCAGACCTGAATTATATGCGTTCCGAAAAACGCCCTGTCGGAGAAGTTGATTACGGTTTTGTCGGTGATGTGAAGGAAGTCCAATCCTCCATCCTGACCAATCTGATTGAACTTGGTGTAGTTCCTGTCCTGGCACCGTTGACCCACGATAAAAAAGGGAATATGCTTAACACGAATGCGGATACTATTGCAGGAGAAACGGCAAAAGCCTTGGCCAAATATTTTGATGTGACGTTGATGTTTTGCTTTGAAAGAAAAGGGGTTCTTTCTGATGCCGGCAATGATGACAGTGTCATTCCCGAAATAACGAGGGAAAGCTTTGCCGAATATGTGGCTGACGGAGTGATTCAGGGAGGTATGATTCCAAAACTGGAGAATGCTTATGAGGCTATTGACGCCGGAGTGAAAGAAGTGATCATCACCCGCGCCGATTATATCTTTACCGGAGGCGGAACAAAAGTCATCTAACGGGTATTGATACAAATAAAGGTTGCTTTTGTCGAAGCAACCTTTATTTATTCCTATAAGATCTTACTTATTAAGCATTCAGCAAACGCTTCACCGTTTCCGAAATCACACGGCCTTCTGCTTTCCCTGCCAGTTTTTTGGTGGCGACACCCATCACCTTTCCCATATCTTTGGGGCCTTGAGCTCCGGTCTGAGCAATCATGTCCCTGATGGCAGCATCCAATTCTTCGGCACTCATTTGCTTTGGCATATATGTTTCCAGCACAGCGGCCTCTGCCAATTCATTTTCAGCCAGGTCGACACGGCCTTGTTCACTATATATTGCTGCAGAATCCTTGCGTTGTTTCAATAATTTTGCGACAATCTTCAGGATGGTATCGTCACTGACCTCTCCATTAGCTCCGGGAGCGGTCTTTGCTTCAATAATCTCTTTCTTGATACCACGGATGGTCAGTTTACGTACCTCGTCCCTGGCTAACATGGCGGACTTTAAATCCGCGTCAATTTGTTCAACTAAATTCATCTTTATTATATTGATTTGTTCCTAAATTTCTTAAGGCAATTCCTTTTCAAGGAACCGCGCATCCCTTTTGTTGGCGGGGATTTGTTCCATCATGTCAATCAACACTTCGTTGTCCATCTGATCAGCGGACAAGATGAAAGGTGCATATTGCTTGTAACTCCTGTGAATATTCAGACTATCCGGATAATACTTGCTCTTGCGCAAGTCTCTCTTACGTTTGATCTCTTCCTGACGCTGAAGTTCATCATCCGTCATGTGTTCTTTTCGAACCTTGATTTGAGGTACATCCTCAATATCAAAGCCGGTTGCCAGCAAAGTCACCTTCAATTGCTGTTCCAAAGTATTGTCAAAATAAATGCCCCAAATAACCTCCATGCCGGGTTTGAAATTGCTCATGAAACTTTGGATCTGATTCATTTCATGCATCATCAATTCACTTTCCTGACTACAGGATATATTGAACAACACTTTTCTGGCGTTGAATACATCATTGTTATTTAATAAAGGAGAATTCAAGGCACTGTGCAAGGCATCAGCCAACCTTTGCTCACCTTGTCCGTAACCGGTACTCATGATTGCTACACCACCGTCTTTCATCACGGTGTTGACATCGGCAAAATCCAGATTGATATAACCGGGAACCGTAATGATCTCAGCAATACTCTTTGCCGCAACGGTCAAAGTGTCATCTGCTTTTCTGAACCCGTTCATGACGGTCAGATCAGGATATATCTGTGATAATTGTTCATTGTTGATCACCAGCAAGGCATCCACATGCTGACTCATTTCCTCTACGCCGTCCAATGCCTGGTCAATCTTCGGATCCCCTTCCCATTTGAAAGGGATGGTAACAATACCGACCGTCAGGATTTCCATATCCTTGGCGACTTTTGCGATGACCGGAGCGGCTCCGGTACCTGTACCGCCACCCATACCGGCTGTGATGAACACCATTTTCGTATCATCACTCAAAGCACGACGAATATCTTCAATACTTTCCATGGCTGCTTCCCTGGCCTTGACAGGCTTATTCCCTGCCCCAAGTCCTTTGGTGGTTTGCTTCCCCAATTGTAACTTTTGTGGAACAGGAGAGCTGAGCAAAGCTTGATTGTCAGTATTGCACAACATGAAAGAAACATCGCGTATTCCTTCTTTGTACATGTGACTGACTGCATTTCCGCCGCCACCACCGACACCAATGACTTTGATTATGGTTGGCACTGAAGTCGGATAGTCAAATTGCAAAAAATCTTCCATCTCTTTTTGTATTTAGATAGTCTATAAATCTTCGTCGTCAAAAAGGTTCTTGATCATGTTGCCAAAAAGGTTCTTTTTGGGCTTTTCAGGCTTCTTGATCTTCTCCGGCTTCTTTGGTTTTTCATGAAGAGGTTCATCCGTCTCAATGGAGTCAAAGCCTCCTCCCAATGTTTGTTCCTGAGGAATTTCCGACTTCCTGGCTTCTACCGGTACTGCTTTGGGTATGCTGCAACAACCTTCTTTTCCAAGCAGTAACAGGCCTATAACCAACGAAAAACCAGGTTCACCATATAAGTCCGCAGATTCGGGAACCAGATATTGTCCGGGATCCCCGATACGAACAGGCATATCTGTTTTCTTATTCAAAAGTTCAGTCAGACCAGGCATCTGTGAAGTGCCTCCGGTTAAGACAATCCCTTCCGTCAATTTTAGGGGATCGATTCCGGAATATCGTATTTGAGCCCAAATATTTTCTACAATTTCCTCTACACGGGCTACCATGATATCATTGATCGATTTATCGAAATCACTCATCTTTTCGGGCACATTCTCTTGAGAATCTTCTGATATCTGCTCGGAATAATGGATCGCTGTCCCTTTATTCAGTTTGATGGTTTCGGCTTCTTCCTCATCAATATTGAGTTGTGACAAATCTTTCGTGATGTTGCTGCCGCCAAAAGGCAAAACAGCTACATATCTTACTAAGTTCCCTTTATAGATGCAAATGGAGGTTGTTTCCGCCCCAAAATCTATGGCAACGGAGCCCTTTGATTTGTCTTCCGGACGCAGGATGGCTTCAGCAGAGGCGACAGGTCCCAGAATGGTATCATAATGCAAGTCGATGCGTTCAAAACAAGTCTCCAGATTCTTGAGAATGGCTGATTTTCCACCTACGATCTTATAATGGCCTTCAACCCTCTGAGGCATGGATCCGACCGGATTGAGGTCTGATTTACCATCAACCAGAAACTCTTGGGTAAAGATATCCATCACGTCTAAATTTTCAGATATCTGAGTCTGGGCATCATCCGAGAGTTCATCCAAATGGCTTTCGTTTACTAATTCATCACCAGACAGATAAGTCGTACTGCTCACATCCTCGGTTCGAATGGTATATCCGTTTAAACCCACATAAACCTGATCAATCTTGCAGGTAGATTCTTCATTGTCGCTTAAAAGCTGTACCAAATCCAGAACGGATTTGGATACTTCCTCTATATTGTGTATGACTCCTCGGCTAACTTCTGTTTTAACAGGTGTTTGTTCCATGGACAAAATACGGATCTTTCCATCGCCTTCTTTTTTGCCCAAACTTCCGACAATCTTGGTACTACCCAAATCTATCGCAACTATATAATCTGATACGCCATTCATGATACTATTCTTTTTTTGTGCATACTATCTGGTTCTCATATTTTAAATTTATTTTTGAATAACGCTCCCAACCGACTTTGGACAGGCCTTTCTCATAAAATAGACGCAAACGTTGTAATTTTTCCTCCATATTGTTAGGTAAGCCCAACAGTATTTCATAATCACCCACTCTGGGTATAAGGGTCCATTCTCCGTTCGGTTCTACTGAAATCTGTTCAATTTGCGCATCCCAAAAAGGATCTTTCTGCATCAGCAACGCCATTTTATATAGTTTTCTCACAGTCAAGGCCTTCTTAATTTCACCGGTTGCAACAACGACATCTGCTGCCGAATGAGGACTCAAACCGGTTCTCTTGCCGTCCTGATCCAAATAATAATTGGCATTTTTACTCATCATCCGGATGATTGGGATATGTTGCCATACATTGATATAAACGATACCTGACGGGCTGGAATAACATTCTGCCCGTCTGACTAGTCTATGAGATGCCGCTGCAGTCTCAACCAACCCATAATCAATACTCTTTAACCGTTTCCCTACAAGTTTCAGATGCTCTCTTTTCAAAAGATCCCGAATTTCAGCTTCGCGAACAAACTGATGCTCTGAACTATCTTTTACCACAACAATCACTTCTTTGCATCTGACTTCAGAATTTCGGTCAGAAAAAGTGACAATGGCATAAATCATATAGCCAAGCATAAGCATCGCTGCCAATACACTCAGAATCTTTTTTAACATGCTTCGTATCTTCTTTTAATCAAAGGAACCAATGTATCGATACTACCAGCTCCCAAAGTTACTAGAATTTCCGGTTTCATTGTATCCAAGACTTCAAATATTTTATCTAAAGTTGTGATTGTTTTAAATTTAAGAGTCACCTTTTCAAGTATCATTTCAGATGTCACTCCTGGAATCGGTTGCTCTCTCGCAGGATAAATATCCAGCAGAATCAAATTATCCAATTCAGAAAGCACGGAAGCAAACTCGTCGGCAAAATCTCTTGTCCGACTATACAGATGCGGCTGGAAGATGCCGGTAATCTTCTTGCCCGGAAACAATGCCTTGATGGAACTGATGCTTGCCCGTAATTCTTCCGGATGATGTGCATAATCATCCAGATAAACAAAATCATCCCGACGTATTTGAAAGTCAAATCTTCTCCATGTTCCTCTAAAGGTCGCCAATCCAGCCCGGAGCTCTTCATCGGTCACTCCGTTCAAATGAGCCAGTGCCAGTGCCGCCACGGCATTTTCCACATTGACCTGAATGGGGACACCCAACTCTATATCGCGTATGACTCCACCCGGGTAGTTGAAATCAAAAAACAAACGCCCTGTATCATAATGAACTTTTTCTGCAAAAAAATCGGCCTTTTCCTTTACGCTATAAGTGTACACCTTTACACCCAAAGCTACTCTCGGCTTTAACGGGAGGCCTTTCTTGATCACCAGACAGCCGTCGGGTCTGATCAATTCCGTAAAATGCGCAAAACTCTCCAAATATTCAGCATGGGTTTTGTAAATGTCCAGATGATCTGCATCTACAGCGGTAATCACCGCCATATAGGGAGTCAGCTGGTGAAATGACCTGTCATATTCATCGGCTTCAATCACCGTCAGGTCACTGTGGTCACTTAGCAATAGATTGGTGTGATAATTGTTTGATATGCCTCCTAAAAAAGCACTGCAGTCAACACCCGATTGCTTCAGCAAATGTGCCGTCATCGTAGTGGTGGTGGTCTTCCCGTGTGTTCCGGCAATACAAAGGCTACGACTGTCATTGGATATCATACCCAAAACTTGAGCGCGTTTCAACACTTTATAGCCGTTATCATTGAAAAAGCGCAATTCACTATGGCTTTCAGGGACAGCTGGAGTGCGAACCACCAAAGTGGACCCGTTGTTCAGGAATCCGGCAGGAATGGCGGCAACATCATCTGTATAATGTACTGCGATGCCCTCGGCCTCCAGTTCTTTCGTCAAGGTGCTTTTAGAACGGTCATAGCCGGCTACGACTTTGCCTTTGGTCTTAAAATACCGGGCAAGATTGCTCATGCCTATACCGCCAATGCCTACAAAATATATATGTGAATGAGACATATTGTTTTTTATTTGATCAGTTTAAAGATTTCATCCGCTATACGTCCTGCGGAATTTTGTTGAGCCAATTTGTAAATATTCTGACTTAAATCATTTAAGGATTCAGGTTGATGGATCAAGTTCAATGCGTTTTTGATCAGTTCAACTCTGGCATCAGAATCAGGTATCATGACCGCTGCTCCTTTTTCCACCAAAGCCAGCGCATTTTTGGTCTGGTGATCTTCAGCGACATTGGGTGACGGTACCAGAATAACCGCTTTCTGCAACAGACAAAGTTCAGAAATGGAACTTGCTCCGGCTCTTGAGATAACCAAGTCGGCCACAGCGTATGCATAATTCATTTGAGTCACGAATTCAAGGACTTGAACATGATGAAGTGCTCTACCTTTTAGACGTTCCTGTATTTGTTTGTAATAATACTTTCCAGTTTGCCAGATCACCTGGATATCTTCAGCTGCTTCAAGCTCATCAAGATGCCCCATGACACTTTCATTGATGGTCCCTGCGCCGAGACTTCCACCCACAATCAGCAATGTTTTTTTGTTTGGGTCTAATTTATAATATTCCTGGCCTTTTTGTTTCAAATTTTCTCCTTCCAGCAAGTCCTGACGTACGGGATTTCCCGTCAACAGGATTTTGTCTTTCGGGAAAAAGCGTTCCATATTCGGATATGCCACACAAATCCTGGCAGCTTTTGCGGCCAGTAATTTATTGGTGACTCCCGCATAAGAATTCTGTTCCTGAATGACCGTCGGGATACCAAGAGCTGCAGCTGCTCTCAAAAGGGGGCCACTCGCAAATCCTCCGACGCCTACAGCCACCACGGGCTTAAAGTCCTTGATGATACGTCTGGCTTTGATCATGCTTTTCAAGACCATGTACAGGGTTTTGAAATTATTCAATGGATGATACCGGTCAAAACCACGTATGGGTAATCCAATGATTTCATACCCTGCTGCCGGTACCTTTTCCATCTCCATCCTGTTTTCTGCACCGACAAACAAAATCTTTACAGCCTCTGGATCTTTAGCCTTGAGTGCATTTGCAATGGAGATAGCCGGGAAAATATGTCCCCCTGTTCCTCCACCGGATACTATGATTCGTATTTCATCCATATCGTTCACTTATTAAACGCCGTATTCTTGGGAAGTTTCAATCGCTTGTTCCTTGATTTCATCTATTTCATCGCCGGAATCAGCCTCCGACTCCGTATTCGGGATGCCATACCTGCTGACACTCAGAATGATTCCAAAATAGATACAGGTTATCAGGGTGGATGTACCACCCCTACTCACCAAAGGCATCGGTTGTCCGGTCACCGGTCCCGCGCCAACGGCAACCATCATGTTGACAATGGCCTGAAAGCTGACAATCAGTGCAGATCCCATGACCAAAAGCATGGGAAAGACCTTGGTGCATTTTCTGGCAATTTTTAAAGCCCTGTACAGCAATATCATGTATAAAAAGGGAACTGCGATGGCACCAATCCAACCCATCTCTTCAATGATGATGGCATAAATGAAATCGGAATATGCCTGTGGCAAAAAATCACGCTGTGTACTGTTGCCCGGCAAACTGCCAATGAAAGTACCATTTGCAATGGCAATATTGGCATGGGAGGACTGATAATTATTATCCGTAATTTTAAAACCCGGATCCATTACGCTCAGTTCTTTGCCAAAAATACGGTTCTGCCACGTATCCCACCTTTTCATACCGGGCATGTCATCTACAAACTTGAGCAGTAGAATAAAAATAGCAGCAAAAAAGATAACAATACCGGCAAGGCTGAGCAATTTTTTCCAAGAAACCCTTCCAAAAAAGAGCATGATGTAAATCACGACACAAAGCATGATGGCTGTGGATAAATTCTCCGCCAGAATCAATGCAGCAAAAGCAGCTGTAAAAATCAAGATAATCCAGAAAGCCTTGTCCCGGGATTCTTGTGTCCGCTGGCTTTTGCTCAGGATAAAGGCCGTAAAGATAACCATGGCCAGTTTCGCAAATTCAGAAGGTTGAAACTGGATACCAAACAGCTCAATCCAACGGGATGCATTATTGACACGGACACCGATGAGTGGCGTCAAAATCAACAAGGTAACAGCCAGAAAGAGCACTATAACCCCAAGGACTTTGGTGTATTTATAATGGAAATTGTGCAAAAAAATGACACACACCGTCCCAAGGATCAAGAACGAAGCATGACGGGCTATCGGCCCGAAAGGGTTTTGAGTGGAGTAAGCCAAGGTGCTCGATGCGCTAAAGACCTCAATCAGGGATATAAAGCAAAGTATGGCATAAACGATCCATACAACACGATCACCTTTAAATATTTTTTGTAACAGATCCATTTAAAAATCCTTTATAGTTTGAGTACTCCTTCTTTAAATTGCTCTCCACGATCTTCATAGTTTTTGAACAAGTCAAAGCTGGCACAACAAGGTGAAAGCAGGACTGTATCCCCCTTTTCTGCATGCTCATAGGAAATGGCCAAGGCTTCATCCATCGAACGTGCATCAAAAATCAACGGGACCATCCCATCAAAAAATTGATGCAACTTGGCATTGTCCAAACCCAAGAAAATCAACACTCTGACTTTTTCCTTCACCAGATTTTCTATTTCACTATAGTCATTGCCTTTATCCGTACCACCAAGTATCAGAACGACAGGTGTCCGCATGGACTCGAGCGCATACCAGCAAGAATTAACATTGGTCGCCTTGGAGTCATTGATATACGTCACCCCTCTAACACTGGCCACCGTTTCAAGGCGGTGTTCCACGCCTTCAAAATTATTGAGAGCCTGCTTGATATTCTCTTTCTTGATTTGTGCAATATTCGCGGAAACGGCAGCCGCCAAGGAGTTGAACAAATTATGCGTACCTGAAAGCGACAACTCTTCCTGTTCAATCTGGAATTGTTGTTCAGGCGTATCAATAACCAAAAAATGATTCTCGATGAAAGCTTTGATTCCAGTACCTTTTTTTAGAGAGAAGGGAAATTTTCGCGCACGGATGTCACGCTTGGCAACTTCAGCCCTGATAATGGGGTCATCGTTCCAATAAATGAAAGAATCTTCTTCAGTTTGATTTTGAATGATTCTGAATTTTGCATCCACATAATTTTGCATATCGTAATTATACCTGTCCAGATGATCGGGTGTTATATTGAGCAGGACAGCAACATCCGCCTTAAAATCATACATGTTGTCCAGTTGAAAACTACTGAGTTCCAACACATAATAATCATAATGCTCTTCAGCCACCTGCCAGGCAAAACTACGTCCGACATTTCCGGCCAAGCCTACATTCAGACCACCACTCTTTAAAATATGATAGGTCAAAAGCGTAGTTGTAGTCTTTCCGTTACTTCCCGTTATACAGATTTTTTTGGCATTGGTGTAACGTCCTCCAAGTTCAATCTCAGAAATGATGTGTATCCCCTTTTCTTTCAGCTTTTGAATGATGGGGAACTTATCTGCAATACCGGGGCTTTTGACCACTTCATCCGCATTAAGGATCAGTTCTTCCGTATGTTGTTTTTCTTCCCATTGAATGCCATATTCATTCAGTACATTTTTGTACTCTTCCTTAATTTCCGACTTATCAGAGACAAACACATCGAAGCCTTGTTTCTGAGCCAGTATTGCTGCGCCGGTGCCACTTTCTCCGGCACCTAATATCACCATCCTTTTCATCTTTATCGCATTTTTAAAGTTGCTAATGCCAATACACCCAAGATCATACCGATAATCCAAAACCTGACAGTAATTTTTGATTCCGGTATGGCCTGATATGGCCATTGTATCAAAGCATCAATCGTTCCATTTCCCGGTTTTTGATAATGGTGGTGGAGCGGAGACATTTTAAAAAGTCTTTTACCAATACCCGTTTTTCTCTTTGTGTGTTTGAAATAAGCGACCTGAAACATGACGGACAAGTTTTCTGCAAAAAATAGACCACAGAAAATTGGAATTAAAAGTTCTTTTCGTATGATGACAGAAAATACACCTATCACGCCACCCAACATCAAACTTCCGGTATCTCCCATAAATACCTGGGCCGGATATGAATTATACCACAGGAATCCAATGGTCGCCCCGATAAAGGCGGCCATATAGACCACCAATTCTTCTGATCCTGGTATGTACATGATATTCAGGTATGAGGCGTAATTCACATGACTGGACACATACGCCAAGATAAGCAATACCACCCCAATGATGGCGCAAGATCCTGTAGCCAGTCCATCAAGTCCATCCGTCAGGTTCGCTCCGTTAGAGACAGCGGTCACAATGAAAATGGTGACCAAAATGAAAAAAATCCATCCTGCAATTTGTTTGTATTCTCCAAAGGAATCAAATGGTGCTGCATAATCCATGTTATTGTTCTTGAAGAAAGGAATGGTGGTCTTGGTTGATTTCACTTCATCATACCGGATATGAACACGTTCAATTTGATCATTTTTTAAGACCTCCATATTTTCGCGGATGACCACCTGTGGGCTTAGATAAAGCACAATGCCGACAATCAGTCCAATGCCGATTTGTCCGATAATTTTGAATTTTCCTTTCAATCCTTCTTTGTCTTTTTTGAAAACTTTGATATAATCGTCTGCAAAACCCAAAGCACCCAAAAGAGCAGTTGAAATCAGCATCAGGATGATATAGATATTATTCAGTTTGGTAAGCAGGAGTGTCGGTATCAGGATGGCAAGCATAATGATAATACCACCCATGGTCGGTGTCCCTTTTTTGCTCATCTGACCTTCCAGATTCAAATCACGGATGGTTTCACCTACCTGTTTAAGCTGAAGATAGGCGATGATGCGCTTACCAACACTGGTAGCGATAAACATGGACAGGATAAAAGCAAAAGCAGACCTGAATGAAATATAATGGAAAACACCCGCACCGGGGAAATCCAATTGGTCAAGATACTGAAAAAGTGGTATTAACATATCATCAGAGTTATTTTAGTGAGGAATAGACTTCAGTAATCACTTTCTTATCATCGAAGGGATGTTTAACACCTTTGATGTCCTGATAATCTTCATGACCTTTGCCGGCTACCAGAATGACATCTCCTGGTTGAGCCATCATACAGGCGGTTCGGATAGCTTCCTTTCTGTCAATGATACAAAGTACTTTGGAACAATCTCCGGCATTTACCCCGGCATACATATCATTCAGGATATCTTGCGGCTCTTCAAAACGAGGATTGTCAGAAGTCAAAATGACTTTGTTGCTGCCTGCTACGGCTTCTTTGGCCATCATCGGACGTTTGCCTTTATCCCGATTTCCTCCGGCACCGACAACGGTAATCACATTGTGCCCACCCTGAACCAGTTCATTGATGCTTTTCAGGACATTATTCAACGCATCCGGAGTATGTGCATAATCCACGATACATAGGAATCCGGTTGGAGACCGCATAAACTCAAGCCGACCAGAAACAGGTTTCAACATACTCATGATCAAGAGCACCTCTTCGGGTTTCTTACCAAGCAGACAAGCTGCACCATAAATGGCCAACAGGTTGGAGACATTGAAAAGACCGATAAACTGGACAGCCACTTCTCTACCGTTGATATCGAGCAACATGCCCTCAAAATGATTCTCCAAAACTTTAGCCTTGAAATCAGCCAATGTTTTGGTGGAATATTCGTATTTGTGCGCTTTGGTATTTTGCAGCATCACCAGACCGTTCTTATCGTCGGTATTGGTCAGTGCGAAGGAATCTTCAGGCAATTCATCAAAAAACCGTTTCTTGGCTTTTAAATAATTTTCAACCGTCAGGTGATAATCCAGATGATCACGTGTCAGGTTTGTAAAAATTCCTCCCACAAAACGAAGTCCGGCTATACGGCGTTGGTCAATGGAATGGGAACTGACTTCCATAAAGGCATATTCACATCCTGCCTCCACCATCTTGGACAAAAGTTCATTGATGGCATAGGAATCCGGGGTTGTATGGGTTGCATGAATGGCCTCATCATCCACATAATTGCAGACCGTCGATAACAAACCTGTTTTATGACCGAAACGTTTGAAAGTTTCATACAGCAATGTAGCAATGGTGGTTTTACCGTTGGTTCCCGTGACGCCTACCAATTGAAGTTTTTCAGAAGGATTTCCGAACCATTGGCAGGACAAACGGCCCAAAGCCTCGTCACTGCTTTCAACCTGGATAAAACAGACACCTGCCGGCATTTGTTCAGGTAAAACTTCACAAACGACAGCCAACGCTCCTTTTTCAATGACAGAATGGATATAAACGTGTCCGTCTGACTGAGTTCCCTTTTGCGCAACAAACAAAGCCCCCGGTTCTGCTTTTCTGGAGTCAAAACACAAGCTCTTGATGTCGTAATCCATGGAACCAAAGCTGGCCTTGATGGAAAGACCTTTGATTAAATTGCTCAGTTTCATCTCATTATTTTTTATTTTAACATTTTAGGTATCCGATGTAACTCGTCCAATAATTGTTCCATTTTATAAGCGATAGATCATGGGCTCGTTTCTTATCTTTGCCTTTCAAATTGTTTTATAACATCTATTCCATCACCAATTCAATATGCTGGCCTTTATAATAAAAAGAGCCTGCAGGAATGGATTGGCTGACCACCTTTCCTTTTCCGGATATGGAAACATTGAGTCCGGAATTACCCAGCAAATATACAGCATCTCTGGCTCCCATGTCCTTCACATCCGGGACAATCCATTTTCTGGTTTGTGCAGAAGTCAGGAGTATCCCATTCTTATCCGTTTTTGATCTTACCCATTTCGTTTTTGAAGATGCATCCAAAGAATAAGAGACATTCAATTGAGCCAACACTTCTTTCAGGCTTTTGAGGTTTCCTGATTTTGGGAACGGGTATTCGATGGTTTCAGTCGAATCTGCTCTACCAGGAATCAAACGTAAATTTTGTGCATAGATTTTTTCGGCAACTTCACGGAAAACGCCACCTGCCTGTTTACCACCTGATGGAATCTCATTCTTAGGCTCTCTGATGACGACAATACAACTATATCTCGGCTTATCAGCCGGAAAATATCCGCAAAATGAAACCTGATGTGTCTTTCCTCCTTGCTGATAACCGGATACACCTTTTGAAAGCTGAGCCGTACCGGTCTTTCCGGCAATCGCTACAACCTGACTGCGGGCTCCTGATCCTGTCCCATGACCGACCACACTGTCGAGCATCAGCCGAATCTGTGTCAGGGTTTTATCAGAACAGATTTTCTCATTCAATACCTGTGTTTCAAATTTTTGAACAACTTCTCCGTTACGCGAAAAAGCCTTGACAAAAAATGGGCGGATCAGTTTTCCATGATTTGCAATGGCATTATAAAATGCCAAGGTATAAATGGGCGGAATTTGCGTGACATAACCTATCGACATCCAAGGCAGGTCGGTTTTGGCCCAATATCGTTTAGAACCGACCGGATAGGGAATAAAAGGCCTTCCCGAACCCGGAATCTCCAGATTCATTCGTTTGTTCAATCCCATCCTATATAAACCATCTACAAATCTGCAGGGTTGAGATCTGTAATGCTTGTCAATTAATGTAGAAACTCCAATATTGGAAGAGAACCATATACTTTTTTCAGCTGTAATGGTATGATAACCGCCATGATTTGCATTGTGGTCGGTCATATTCCTGCCATACATCACTTTCACGCCGTTACCTGTTTCGACAGAATCTTTCGGATGAACCATTCCATCTTCCAAAGCGACCATCATGGAAAAAGTCTTGAAAGTAGAGCCAGGTTCACTTTGATCTGAAACGGCATAGTTTTGTGTCTCGTAATAATCTCCCGAAGGAGTCAGGCCAAGGTTACAGATGGCGCGAACTTCGCCGGTCTCCACTTCCATCAGAACGACAGTGCCTGATGTGGCGTTTATCCGGCGCAACTCACGACCCAAGGCTGTTTCTACAATATCTTGTATGTGAATGTCAATGGTCGTCACCAAGTCAATGCCATCCACCGGATCCCGTTCATTCACACCCATGAATTTTCCGGCTACTTTTTGACGGACACATACCCCGGGCTGGCCTCTCAGTAAAGAATCATAGCGCAGTTCAAGACCATTTTTTCCACCTTTGTTGAAATCTCCGTAAATGTCACCAATGGTTCGCGAGGCCAAAGACCCGAAAGGCTTTTGTCTTTGCAGGTATTTTTTCTCATACAATCCACTTTGATAACGTCCTTTTTTGAACAAAGGAAATCTTTTGATCTCTTTCAGTTCCATGTGGGAAACTTTCTTTTTACTGATCAGGTATTCTCTGCTCTGTTTCTTGTATCCCTTTAACAGGTGCTGTCGATATCCCCCGGGAGTCTTGTCTCCAAAATGACGGGACAATTTTTTGCACAACGGATTCAGATAGTGGAAAAATGTATCCTGATCTACAGCCTGGAAATCCATATACAAAGCATAATACGGAACGGTACTGGCCATCAGTTGTCCATCCTGTGAAAGGATGTTGCCCCGGTTTGAAGGGACAAGCACATCTTGCATCTTTGATTTTTCACCCAAATCCCTCCAGGCTTTCCCCTCAACAAGCTGAACTTTCAGAATCGTACCGAAAATCATCAGTATGGGAATAAAAAACAACAGCACTACGACCGTGTAACGCCTGCGAATATCCTTACGGACTTCCTCGCTAAAATTGTTGCTGTTTCTTTGTTCATTCATAAGAAAATCAAATCAAAATTTTACTCCTCTGAAATTTTATAGGGAGGTATCGTCGAATCTTCAAGCTCCAGACCTCTCTCCGTGACCATATTACGTACATAAGACTGGCGACTTTCTCGCATCAGTTGAGAAGAGATGGTCAATGCTTCATATTTTATATCAGTCAGTTCTTTCTGCAAGGTATCAATCTCCGACAGCTTCATGATGACTGCGTAATGATTACTGATATAAATGAAAATGCAAGCCACAATGAGCAGAATGAGTTTGATGTTTCTTCTCAAAGCATCTTTCGTCATGAAACTTCCATCAAAGATTTCATTGAAAAATGCCCTGTAAGATGATTTTTTCATCTTGGGTTTCATCTCTTTCTTGTTTATTTCACTCGATTCCATCTGCTTTTACTTTTTTTCGGCAATACGCAATTTTGCACTACGTGATCTCGGATTTCTCTCTTGTTCCTCTTCATCAGGTACAATGACCTTGTTATTGATCAAGCGGAACGGCGTCTGGAAATTCCCGTAGAAATCCTGTTCGCTCTTTCCTTCAAAATTTCCGGTCTTCATGAAATTTTTTACCAAACGGTCTTCCAAAGAATGATAGGTCATCACTACCAAACGACCTCCGGGTTTCAACACCTTGAGTGCTTGCTGAAGCATCAACTCCAAGGCTGTCATCTCCTGGTTCACTTCTATACGAAGTGCCTGAAAGACACGTGCCAGGTCTTTCTTCTCTTTTTCCCGACCAAAGAACGGTTTGATGATTTCCAAAAAAGAAGCGACCGTGGTAACCGGCGTTGTTTCCCTACATTTGACCAAACCGGAAGCCAGACGTCTGGAATTTTTCAGTTCCCCATATTTATAGAAAACATTGGCAAGATTTTCCTCAGAATAGGTATTTACAACATCTGCCGCAGTCATGCCGGCCTTCTTGTTCATACGCATATCAAGGTTTCCTTCTTCAAAACGGAAAGAAAAGCCCCTCTCGGAATTATCAAAATGATGGGAAGACACACCCAAATCTGCCAGAATACCATCAACCTGATCAACGTCGTAATATCTGAGAAAATTGGAAAGGTATCTGAAGTTACTCCTGACAAAAACAAAGTGTGGATCTTCCGGAATGTTTTGCTCTGCATCTTCATCCTGATCAAAGCCATACAACTTACCGGTAGTCAGATGTGAAATGATTTCACGGGAATGGCCTCCACCGCCAAAAGTAACATCGACATAAATCCCTTCCGGCTTGATATCCAAACCATCAATACACGCATGCAGCAAAACCGGAATATGGTACTCACTCATTTTATTTCATCTGATAATAATTCTTTCGTCTAAAGTCATATGTAACTCGCATGTTCATTTTATTATAAACTTGGATGTTTTTACAAACATGCTCGTTTCATACTAATCAAGATGGCAAAAAAACTTATAAAATCATCGATTTGTCTGCGTAGGTCCAGCCATCAATGTCTGCATCTTTTCCCTGAAGATTTCAGATTCCACACGAGGCTTTTCCAAAGCTTCTTTCGGCCAAATTTCCATAGTATTGTCAACACCAAGGAAACGAACCTCCGACTCTATTCCTACAATATTCAACAAGTGCTTGGAGATAAGTATGCGTCCACTGGCATCAAGTTCCTCTACTTCGGCTTCCAACAAGAACTGACGATACAAATCCTGTTCCTGTGGATCCCATTTGTTCAGTCTGGAACGCAGAAGTCCCAACTCCTCTTCCCACACTGATTGCGGATAAATAGTAATGCAATCCTGAAAAACATCTTTACGCAGATAAAGCGTCTGTTGATTTTCCGCAACCAATACCTTACGGAATATAGCCGGTATAAATACACGGCTCTTAGTATCCAACTTGGCTTCTATATTTCCTAAAAATCGCATGTTCGCACAGTTAAGCAAATAATTCAAAGACAAAAATACATATTGCACACCACTTTACCACACTTTTCCCCACTTTTTTTATCAACAAAAGAACTTAAATCTTTATCAACACGTTTTCAACCAATTATCTATCTATTTATCTGATAGATAGGCTACTTATAAACACACTGTTGACAACTTTCATGTTCATCATCCAACTTGATATTTTGCCGGAAAATTTTCAAAGGTTTACACCATCAATAAAAGTGCTTTCTAACAAAATTGTTGGACGTTTATCAAAAAAAACATACTTTTGTCCGTTTTAATATTGAAAAGAGGAAATCTTAAGATGAACCAATCTGATGCGCTGCCAATCAACGTAAGGGAGATACTCCGCTCTAAAGCACCTAATACCAGGGTTCCTGGATTTTTGGTGAAATATTTGGAGAAAATTGCCCACCAGGATGAAATCAATCAATTCCTGAAAGAAAAAGGGCATCTTTACGGTATGGATTTTGTCGAAGAATCGATGCATTTTTTAGACCTGACGATTCATACTGAAGGGTTGGACCAATTACCCGAAGGACGATACACTTTTGCCGGGACTCATCCTCTTGGAGGAATTGACGGTTTAAGTACAGGTTTTGCCATCCATAACCGTTTTCCGGAACAAAGTATCAAGTTCCTTTCCAACGACCTCTTGTCAAGTCTAAAGAATCTGATGCCATTGTTTATTCCGGTCAACAAAGTCGGTGCGCAATCACAACATCGTTCCCTTCCGGAAAGGCTGAATGAAGCATACCAATCTGAAAAGCAAATGGTCATTTTCCCGGCAGGGATCTGTTCAAGACGCGTTAAAGGGAAAATCACAGAAATGCACTGGACCAAATCTTTCATCACAAAATCCATAGAAACCCAACGAAATGTAGTCCCTGTTTATTTTGAAGGACGCAATTCCAACTTCTTCTATAATTTCGCCAACTTACGTACCTTTCTTGGGATAAAGACCAACTTTGAGATGTTGTATCTGGCAGATGAGATGTTCAAACAACGCGGTAACACGTTTCATATCATTTTTGGCAAACCCATTCCTTATACCACCTTCGACAGTAGCCGCACGAACCAGCAATGGGCAGACTGGGTAAGGGAACAATCGCTCCTTCTTGCAAAAAGCATTAAATAATGGAAAAAATTATTGACCCTATCTCCAAAGGTTTACTCAGAGCAGAGCTCACCAAAGAAAAGCTTCTGAGAACCACCAATAAGGCAAATAACGAGCTTTATGTCATCACCCACCACAATGCGCCAAACACCATGCTCGAGATTGGACGTCTGCGGGAAGAAGCTTATCGTTTTTCCGGCGGAGGTACAGGCCAGCCTACTGACATTGACATTTATGACACCATGGAAAATCCATACAAACAACTCATTGTATGGAACCCTGAAAAAGAAGAAATCATGGGCGGATACCGGTATATCAACGGAAAGGATGTCAGGAGATTCGAAGACGGAGGTCCCATGCTCTCTTCTTCACATCTTTTTGATTACTCAGATCTTTTTATGGAAGAATTTCTTCCATACACCATTGAACTTGGGCGTTCTTTTGTGACTGTGGGATATCAGTCTTCATTAGCCGGATCCAAAGCATTGTTTGTGATGGATAACCTTTGGGACGGGCTTGGAGCTCTGATTGTATTGTATCCCGATTTGAAATATTTCTTCGGCAAGGTGACCATGTACCCCAACTTCGGTGAAGAAGGGAGAAACATGATTTTATATTTCTTACATAAACATTTTCCGGATCCTGAACGTATCGTCTATCCCCGCCATCCGCTAAAGACCAACATGGATCTGTCAGCATTGAGCAAGCTCTTTTCCGGCGGTGATTTCAAGTCGAACTACAAGATTCTCAACACCCATGTCAGACAATTGAGCCGAAACATACCTCCATTGGTAAATGCTTATATGAACCTCTCACCAACCATGAGGGTTTTTGGTACTTGCATCAATGATGAGTTTGGAGATGTCGAAGAAACAGGCATCATGATCAATGTCGGTGAAATCTTTGAAGATAAACGCAACAGACACATTGCCACCTACATAGATCAACTCAAAGTCAAGGGTGTCAGATTTGATTGAATCTGAAATAAAATTTGTACTTTTGCGGTCAAATTTATTAAGACCATGACCAAAAAATTCAAGCGGACCACCGTTACGGCAGCATTGCCTTACGCCAACGGCCCCGTACACATAGGACACCTCGCCGGCGTATATGTTCCGGCAGATATTTACGTCCGTTACCTACGTCTTAAGAACGAAGAAGTCTTGTTTATCGGAGGATCCGACGAGCATGGGGTGCCCATCACCATCCGGGCAAAAAAGGAAGGCGTCAAACCTCAGGACATCGTAGACAAATACCACCATATCATCAAAAAATCTTTTGAGGACTTTGGCATTTCTTTTGACATCTATTCCCGCACCACTTCAAAGACCCACCACAAGGTAGCCTCTGATTTTTTCAAAAAACTCTATGATCAAGGAGAATTCATTGAAAAGACTTCCGAACAATACTACGACGAAGAAGCCAAGCAATTCCTGGCTGACCGTTATATCGTCGGGACTTGTCCCCACTGTAAAAGCGAAAACGCATACGGCGACCAATGTGAAGCCTGCGGTACGTCCTTGAGCCCGACAGACCTGATCAACCCACATTCCACCATCAGTGGCAGCAAGCCGGTCATGCGCGAAACAAAACACTGGTATCTCCCACTCGACAAACACGAAGCCGGTTTAAGAAAATGGATACTGGAAGACCATAAAGAATGGAAAGCCAACGTTTACGGACAATGCAAAAGCTGGCTGGATATGGGCCTGCAACCCCGTGCCGTGAGCCGCGACCTTGATTGGGGAATCCCTGTTCCTTTGAAGGGAGCTGAAGGTAAAGTCCTCTATGTTTGGTTTGACGCTCCGATCGGATATATTTCCAACACGGTCGAATTACTTCCCGACAGTTGGGAAAAATGGTGGAAGGATAAAGATACTCGCCTCATCCATTTCATCGGAAAAGACAACATCGTTTTCCACTGCATCGTATTCCCCTCCATGCTGAAAGCAGAAGGTTCCTATATTCTGCCGGACAATGTCCCGGCCAACGAATTCCTGAATCTGGAAGGCGACAAGATTTCCACTTCCCGCAACTGGGCAGTCTGGTTGAACGAGTATCTGGAAGATTTTCCCGGAAAGCAGGACGTTTTGCGTTACGTCTTGACCGCCAATGCGCCGGAAACAAAAGACAATGACTTTACCTGGAAGGACTTCCAGGCAAGAAACAACAATGAATTGGTCGCCATCTTCGGAAATTTCATCAACCGCGCCATGGTTCTCACACATAAATACTTTGAAGGAAAGATACCGGCAAGAGACGTCCTGACCGATTATGACCAAGAAACCATCGCCGAATTTGTCAGCGTTAAGAAAAATGTAGAATCCTACCTCGATGTTTTCCGTTTCCGCGATGCCCAAAAAGAAGCCATGACCCTGGCACGTATCGGCAACAAATATTTGGCCGACACAGAGCCTTGGAAAGTCGCCAAGACCGACATGAAACGTGTAGGAACCATCCTGAACTTAAGCCTTCAGATTGCAGCCAACCTATCCATCGCTTTCGAACCGTTCCTGCCATTCTCTTCAAAGAAGCTTCGCGACATGCTGGGTATGGAAGCATTCAAATGGAACAGTCTCGGCAGCATCGACTTGTTGCCCGAAGGACATCAGACGGCAAAACCCGAACTTCTTTTTGAGAAAATAGAGGATGATGTTGTCGAAGCACAAATCAAGAAATTACAAGATACCAAAAAAGCCAACGAAACAGCAGAACACAAAGTTGAACCGGCAAAGGCCGACATTGACTTTGAACAGTTCACCAAGATGGACATTCGTATCGGGAAAGTACTTGAAGCAGAGTTGGTACCAAAAACCAGCAAACTGATGAAACTGAAAGTAGATACCGGCATGGATCAACGAACCATCGTATCAGGGATCGCCGAACATTTCAAGCCGGAAGAGGTTATCGGCAAACAAGTTTGTGTTTTGGTCAATCTGGAGGCCAGAAAACTCCGTGGAATCGAATCCCAAGGCATGATACTCATGGCTGAGGATGCCGATGGCAAGCTGGTTTTCATACAACCATCAGAGATCGTTACAAACGGCTCTCAAGTCAAATAACAGGATTCCCAGTATACAAAAATGGCTGTCGTTTATAGAAGAATGACAGCCATTTTTGCAGGTATTGAAAAATCTTAAAATTTCAATCCAACCTCAAGGGAAAATCCCACATCAAAAGTATAGGTTTTTGAATTCATCAACCTCTGATAAAACCCGACCCCCATCACAAGTCCCACTTTATCCGGAGACATGTACAAAAGACGTTCTTCTACGTTCAAACCGGCAAGAAGATGAAAATGTCGCTTCTCAGACGAAAGTTCAAGTTCATGTTCTCCATCCGTTCCATCGTAGCGGAAACGTTCCCAACCAAGCGGAAGATGTCCGCCCAATGATAAATACCAATTATCCTTTAGATTTCTGATGCCGGAAAGTCCCCAATAAGACAAGGATTGAGACCAATCCTTGTACCCCGGATGCATATTGGCATCATTGTAACTTTTGGAACCGGAGAGCCTGATACTGATGGGATAACTCCAGGCACTCCTGGTCTTCAGATAGCCATAATAGGAAAGGTTATAGCCATTTTCTATAACACCGATGGTTTGCCTGTAAGTCAGGATATTCGTCCACTTCATCCTGTAACGGATATCCGACGCCATCATCTGCTGTTCTTCCAACTGCGCCTGTCGGATACTGTCCTGAATTCTTCTGGCTTCAGCCTGTTCCGCCTTCTTCCTCAAATATTCATCCGCAGCATTGTTATCCAAGGTAAATTGAGCAAAACCGGTTACAGTTGTCAACAGCAATACCAGTAAAAGAAGAGCTTTCCTCATAGGTTCAAAGATTACTTCTTGTTCAGATACTCATGCATGGAAGCAGCAGCTTTGCGACCGTCTCCCATTGCGAGAATGACGGTGGCTCCGCCACGTACGATATCCCCACCGGCAAAGATAGTCGGAATGGAAGATTGCATCTTTTCGTTGACCACAATGGTCCCCTTTTTGCTGACATCCAGTCCGGATACAGAACTCGGGACCAAAGGATTTGGAGAGACACCGACACTGACAATCACCAAATCGACATCCAGCAACTCAGTTGCACCGGGAATGGCAATTGGTTTACGACGCCCGGAAGCATCTGGTTCGCCCAACTCCATCTTTTGAAGTCTCATTTGTTTGACACGCCCGTTTTCATCCCCGAAATATTCGATGGGATTATGCAAGGTCTTGAATTCAATGCCTTCTTCCTTGGCATGTTTCACTTCCTCCAACCGGGCGGGCATTTCCTCCTCAGAACGTCTGTAAACAATCATGGCACGTTCGGCACCAAGACGTTTTGCGGTACGAACCGAATCCATCGCCGTGTTTCCACCACCGATGATGGCCACATTTTTGCCAAAAGGAACAGGGGTATCCGCTTCCGGATTTGCCGCATCCATTAAGTTGACACGGGTCAGATATTCATTGGATGAAAGGACATTGATCAAGTTTTCTCCCGGAATGTTCATAAAATTCGGAAGACCGGCACCACTTCCTACAAACACACCCTCGAAACCTTCTTCCTTGAGTTCATCCATCGTAATGGTCTTACCAATGATACAGTCCTTGACAAATTTAACGCCCATTTTCTCCAGGTTGTTGATCTCAACATCAACAATCTGATTGGGTAAACGAAATTCGGGAATACCATATTTCAAGACACCTCCAATTTCATGTAAAGCTTCAAAAACAACCACGATATATCCCAATTTTGCCATATCTCCTGCAAAAGACAAGCCGGAAGGGCCTGAACCTACAACGGCAATTTTCTTACCGTTGGAAGGAGCAATTTCAGGAATGGATATTTGCCCGCTTTCGCGTTCATAATCGGCGGCAAAACGTTCCAGATGACCAATGGCTACAGCCTCTTTCTTCAATTTCAAAGTGTAGAAACACTGAGCCTCGCATTGTTTTTCCTGAGGGCACACACGACCGCAGACAGCCGGCAAGGCAGAGGTCATCTTCAAAGTCTTGGCAGCCTCAAGGAATTCACCTCTTTCTATATTTTTGATAAAGCCAGGGATATTGATCTCCACCGGACAGCCAGTCATACAAGTAGGGTTTACACAATCTAAGCAACGTTTGGATTCTTGCAATGCCTGTTCTTTACGAAGCCCCTGATTGACTTCTTCCTTGTTGTGGCTACGATATTCTGCATCCAGTTCATTCATGTGAACACGCGGAAGATCGGTACGATCCTTGGCTTTCATACTCTTGCGCAAAGTGTCACGCCATTCCTGATTGCGTTGTTCGGCAATGATATCTTCTCTTGTCATAATTCTAATTTTTTTAAATCTTCTTGTTCCTCATCCCGATATGCCTTGAGACGTTGTATCATCTCATCAAAATCCACCTGATGTGCATCAAATTCGGGACCATCCACACATACGAATTTTGTTTGCCCGCCTACACTTACCCGACAGGCACCGCACATACCGGTTCCGTCCACCATGATGGTATTGAGGGATGCGACAGTAGGAATATCATATTTTTTAGTCAGAATGGAAACAAACTTCATCATAATGGCAGGACCGATGGTTACACAAAGATCCACCTTCTCACGTTGAATGACTTCTTCAATGCCATTGGTCACCAAGCCTTTTTTTCCGGATGAACCATCATCAGTCATCAGAATCACTTCATCCGAACTTGCGCGCATTTCTTTTTCCAAAATAATCAGATCTTTATTACGGGCGGCCAAAACCACAATCACGCGGTTTCCAGCTTTTTTCATGGCTTGTACAATGGGTAAAAGCGGAGCTACTCCCACGCCACCACCGGCACAGACCACCGTTCCAAATTTTTCAATATGTGTTGCTTTACCCAGAGGGCCAACGACATCCAGGATATAGTCTCCTTCGTTCAAGGCGCAAAGTTTTCTTGAACTGGCACCTACCCGTTGCACAACCAAAGTAATCGTGCCTTTCTCCACATCAGCTTCAGCAATGGTAAATGGTATCCGTTCCCCTCTTTCAGAAACCCTGACTATTACAAAGTGTCCTGCTTTACGGGCTTTTGCTATTCTTGGAGCTTCAATTTCAAACCGCACCACCAAATCTGAAAAATCGGTCTTCCGTACAATCTTGTTCATAAATTTCCCTTTTTATAAATATCTCTGATCTTCTTCTTGAAATCGCGGCAAATTTACAGGAAAAAGCCCAGTCAGGCAAAATATTTTTATCTTACCTTTGTGCCATTAGACAAATACTCACTTATGAATCAAGATAGAAAGTGCTTTAAAGCAGTTATATTCGACTTGGACGGAACACTCATAAACTCTCTTCAGGACATCGCAGACTCCATGAACCGCGTCTTGGCGGCCAAAGGCTTTCCTACCCACGATTATGCCTCCTATCGTTCTTTCGTAGGAAAAGGGCTAAAGAATCTGGTTGTGCGCACACTTTCAGACGAACAAAGAACGGAAGAAAACATCACCGAACTTTACGCCGACCTGCTGATGGACTACGAAAGGAACTGCCTGCAAAAGACTGCACTTTACCGCGGTATTCCTGAGTTACTGGATACTTTGAAAGGGCGGAAATTAAAACTGGCCATCCTGTCCAACAAGGCGGACGTTCTTACCAGAAAAATCGCTGACAAATTGATGTCCCAGTGGTCTTTTGATATCATACTTGGAGCGAAAGACCTTATTCCACGCAAACCGGATCCGACCGGAGTGCTCATGGTCAGCAAAACGCTTGGTATCTCTCCGGAAGAAATCCTCTATGTAGGTGATACCAGTGTGGACATGAAAACCGCCATTGCCGGCGGAATGTATCCAGTCGGGGTGACCTGGGGCTTTCGCACCAGAGAAGAATTATTAGAAAACGGCGCAAAAGCCGTCATTGACAAGCCGGAAGAATTGCTTGATCTGTTGAATTGATCGTTAAAACAAATAAGCCAGTGATACATTCAGGTTTCTGTTCTTCATCTCGTTGAATGGATTCACATTGATATCGGAGATTCCTGTTTCCTTACCGACTTCGTTCATCCCAAAGTCATATTTGAATGAAAATTGAAATCCCAGTAATTCAGCACCCACTCCAAGACCGACACCCCAATCGTATTTGTTGAATTCAAGCGTTTCATCAACGGTATCATACAGCTTAACATCTCCATTGAGTGCAGCTCCAAGCTGGAAAGAAACATAAGGTCCGATTTGTGCATATATGCGCGCAGGGCCAAAACTTCTTCCAAACTGAAGGTTTATTGGTATATCAATATTTTGCGTCTTGTATTTGATCTCGTCCGCATTTTGAGTCAAAGCTGCAAGCTGAGGACTTAGATTTGCATTCCTCAGATCTCCGCCTTTTATACTGTACAATAATTCAGGTTGAATGGCAAAACCTCCCAATTTCAATTGCATCAACACACCCGCCTGATAACTGGTCGCGGCCTTCACTTGATCAATCACGCTGGATGTCGTTGAGAGGCTCGATGCATTCGCCCCGCATTTTATTCCAAATCGCAACTGCGCATCGGCACTACCTGCAAATAAGAGAACAATCAATACTAAAGTCATAAGCTTTTTCATATTTATGTCTTTTAGATGAATAATCATTGGCAAAAATAAATTAAATCCAAAGCCATTCAAAATTAGGGTTTCTATTGTTGACAAGGATAAGAAAAAAAACCGACATTCCTTGTAAAATCAAAAAAAGATTGTACTTTTGCACCCGCTAAACGCCCAGATGGCGGAATTGGTAGACGCGCTGGTCTCAAACACCAGTGGATTCACTTCCATCTCGGTTCGATCCCGAGTCTGGGTACAAAGAAAATCGCTAACAGTTGAATGATCAACTTGCTGGCGATTTTTTTGTTTATGGGAATTGTTCCCGGAATGTGGTATTAAACAGACAATTTTAATCTCCTCAAACTCGTCATAGATGTCGGTATTCTCCGGCATCCATTAAATGAGAAACTACAATCTGGTTTTTAAATATGAGTCTCTGCGAGAGGTATAACTCTCGCTATACTCTTTTTTCAAAGGTTCGGAAAGGAAGGAGCTGTCAATCAATGTATCCATTTTACCGTATGTAGAGCAAAATTTGTCAAGCTCCTGCTTTAAAGTTTTATCAGGAAGACCGATTCTTTTACCCCACTCCAAAAATGTTTTGCCGGTTACCATTCCCATTGGCATAAACTGCGGAGCATCATTCTTAAAAAGCCCTTTATCGAGAGCAAATATACGGTCGTCGACGTGTAATTTAGTATTTATCAAGTCATAAGCCGGAGATAGTTTAAAATCTCCGTCAAACGTTTCAAGCAGCGAAAAGTTCTTAAGGTGTGCATCACCATTACAAAACAAGAAATTAAATACGACCAATCGAAAAAACTTGAGCATTTCTATCCTCCAGGCAGGCACATACTTCACAATAAGTTCGGCGACATCTTCGTAACTCAATCGGTTGTATTTATACTCCTTATCGGTATTCTCCGATGTTAGTCCCGCCAACGATGCAAAATCCTCTTTTCGTAATTTAGAGCCGTCATCGGCAAAATCAAACCGTTTTGTGATATATGCCATCTCTCCGCCGGTAAAAAAGCACAGTCCGTTTGCTGCAGTTTCAATACCGAAGACTTGTTCTGCAATCTGCATCGTAAGATGTTCGTTTGCAGGGCTGAACTCCCGGTTGGAAAATTCACTCAACTTGGGTTTCAGAATATATGTACCTTGTTCTCCATCTTTGGTTAAGCGCAATTGCCCATTTTCGACAACCATTGAATATTTACTTTGCACTCCCGAAAGAGATATTCGCTGCTTATTTTTCATAAACAAGTCGGTCTCTTCACGATTTTCGCCGATAGGCTTATAGGGAATAAACGGAGATACGGTTTTCTTGTTGAACAACCGTTTCAATCCAATAGGTGAGTATCCCTCGTATCCCAATGCCAAAGTTGACGGGCATCTATCAAGTTTTATCATATTTTACAATGGTTTTACGGTAACTGCGCCAATTACATCTGTTTGTGCCGTTTCCAACAATATGCCGAAATGATCGTTCTCGTCTATGTGCAACATCTTTGATTGCACTTGCCTGTTACTCCCCTCAGAGAGCATATTGAAGAAAAACGGGAACAAGAACTCCGACCTGTATTCTTGCTGACTTTTATTCAAAGTAAGGCTTATAGCCGGTTTGTCGGGGTCTGCAAAATAATCGTCATCATACCTGAAAACATATTCATGCGGTGATAATTCGCATATTTCTCCGGCATACTGACCTCTTAAATATACGGCAGCTTTTCTCATGGTTTAATCTATTTTTGTTTGACTACCAATTTCAACTCCATACCCAAAGTGTCGGCAATCTTTTCAAGTACAGCCAACGATGGATTCCCTTCTCCCTTCTCTATTCGGGTTAAGGTATTGATACCTACTTCAGCCAATTCTGCAAGTGTACGCTGTGTTATCGAAAGCACTTTCCGTCTCGCCTTAATGTCTTCGCCAATCTGTTCCATAATCCCCATATATTGTGATTTTGTACAAAGTTGAAAATAATTATGGAGAAAAACAAGTAAAAATCACCATTAATGGTGATTTTTACTTACATTCCTATAATGCGGAGGTGGTTTTTGTTAATAATCACCATATATGGTGATTTCGGAATCAAATATTTGCTTTCTATATTCAGGGTTTTTAGCTCATCCATCCATGTTTCATGCGCTAAAAAAACGCATTGTACTCCAATTGCCCCATTTAGCTATAACTCGTTGACAAAATCTCCAAATCGAAGCACCCGCTCCGCGTTGGCTTTGTTAAATAGCAGGTGCTCAAAATCACGATATTTTTTTTTGAGATCCGTTTTATTGACGGTTTCAAGTAATGCGTATTTCAGCTCCTCTTTATTGCGAATATACTGTTTTACAGCCAGATAATCGTAATCAGGCTCGGTCTGTCCAAGCAAGAACATTGCATCGTAAAAGTCGCGACCTTTCTGTCGAGTCAGCAAAGCCGACAGTTTCATCGCACACAGAATTGAATCGGGTGGCACAGGAAACGGGAAAAAGAAACCTACCCGTTTGATATTGACAACAGTCGGTTTATAATCAAATCCCTGATCCTGACTTTCAACCTTGATAAGAAAACGTTCTTCTCTATATCCGGACAAACCCAATTCAAACAGAAATTCCGGAAAAAAGAAATTACGCCTGAAAGCAGTAAGTTTATCATTCGCTTTATCGCGAGTCTCGGATTTCAAGCCTGAACGCTGCAAAAAAGTCAATATTTCGTCGGTCATCTTCGTAAAATCTTCCTGTGAAAAATTTTTACAGTCGAAATCCAAATCTTCCGAAAAACGGTCTATGCCCTTAACAAGTCTCAGATTCGTGTCGCCGATAAATACAACTCTCTGAACGTAGGACGAGGTGGAGAGCCAGTCCAATATCATCAACTGAATGTACTCTTTTATCATATATTTCTGAAAAGTCGTATTTTGCCGCAACTCTGCCGAAAAATAGCCTTTAATCTGCTGTAAATCAATCATAGTCCATAAAATTTTTTCATCAACGCCACTCTTCGGGTCAATGCTTTACTACCGAATCGGGCTGCATATTCATCTAACCGCTTCCTATCTAAGTCGTTGGCAATATACGCTTCATCCAACCTCAATTCCTCCAGCTCTTCGGACGAATCATAAAACGGATAGAGATAAAGCAAATCGAGCAGTGCCTTTTCGGGGTGTGCAAACAATATCGACTTGTCGCCAAAAGGTTTTAGTTCATAGCCGAAAAAGAGATCCTCCCGCACTTTCTTATAAGTGTAAACACCGAAGTCATTCTGAAACTCGGCGGTTTTTAATGATGATACCGCCGTAATCTGCGTTACTGCCTCGGGTATTATCCCGTAAAATGCGAGCACACTGTGCAAACTGATATACGACGGCTTATAGATGCGGTTTGAGGTATAGAAAGTAAATTCCGACTGTGCACGAAGTTCAGGAAAGGAGTAATAGCCCTGCCGCAAATTCACTAACAAGCCTTGTTTTACCCAGCGTGTCAGGTTGTTATGGTTGAAATCCGGGTATAGAGCGACTATCTGGTGCGTATTGACACATCCAATATCAATAAATTTTTTTCGAAACTCAATAAAATTCATTTCATTTCTATTTTTCCACAAAAATAGTGATTTTTAGAAATAAAAAAATATCAATAAGACTTATTTGCCATTTTCTATTATTTTATTCAACGACAATTATAATCCTATCCCTTTTTCGATATTCTCCGATAAGTTGCTTAGAAATCGGGTCATGGGGGCACCATCAATCACATCATGGTCCAATAAAACGGTCATCTTCAGAACTTCCCGAACTTCTATCCGATCATTAACCACAACCGGTTTTTTGGTTATTGCACTGACGCCGAAACAAATCGGAAGAACAGACATTGGAATGAACCAACCATTTACCTTTCCCATCATTCCAATAGAAGTAAAGGCGACATTTCCCATTGTCTTATAGGCAAGAGGCGGATGTCTCAACAAGTATTTCCAAAAAAGTCTTCTGACAAAACCGGGCAAGAAATAGTAAGACCGTTCTAATTTGTTTGATTTACGCTGAAGCACGATATCATCATCGGTCAGTGGTGTCGCTTTTGCTTCATTGATTTGCCGGGTTATGGATTCGATGCTTCTTTCATTTGCTTTTTCAATGATCAGTGGAACAGGCACTTTTTGCCCGTCCAAATCTTTTTCAACGATCATGGAAATGTTTATGTCATTAAATATGAACAGACTGTGTTTTCCCTTTAGATAGGCAGCAGCCTGTTCATGATCTTTGATGGTGTGGCTGATCGCTTTTATCAACCAAGCTGTAAATGATATTTTATGGATCTCATTTTTATACTTTTTAATTTTCTGCCTGGCTTCAGACACATCAATTTCTATCATTGCAACAATATGATGCTTCTGTAACCCAATAGCACTTACATCTAAGGTGGCAATCCTTGTTCTTGGAAATTTCTGAATCTTGTAATCGATCATCTGTCAAGTTTTTATCCGTCTTTTCTGATACTAATATAGGTATAAGCATCAACATTTGGACCTTTTCCTACATTAATATCCACAAATATTTTTTCATACTCCTTCGCTGCTGTCTTTTCAAAATCATGAAGCAGCAGCATAGCAGCCTCATCGGTCAACTCATATAGAACACCTTCAACACTGGAATAATTTTTCTCTTCAATATCAATCATTGCTTGCTTCCAATCATCCGTCTTTGTGGAAAAGCAGATTTTGTAACCATTCAGAATTGCTTTGCAAGAGCTGATGAAATCAATATTCTTTTCACTCAAGTATTTTGGATTCATATATGGGCCATAAACAAATAAAAACATACGCTATTGGATTAATGTTTTGTTCAGAAAGTCTCCAGTCCTCCAGCTCTTTCTACAGGACACACCTTGCTATTGTTCTCGTTACTTTTTGCCATCATCTTGTTTTTCAGATCGCAACAAAAGTAGCCCCACAACGACTTAAAAAAAAGCCAGAATCGATAAAACCAGGTATTATTCCCGATGAAATACTGTTTTTAAGGTTTAAATGATGCTATTTCATTGGGCCGTAGAATGCTTCACAAAAGATTCAAATCCGGAATACAGGATATTTTGATAAAATTTGGGGAATAGCTGTTCGAATCCAGTATATTTGCCTGTTGTAAAGTTTAGATTATAGAAATCCGGATGATGAAAGGTGTAGGAAGGTTTGTTGCTCAAATGAAGTATCCGAAAGAGGCTATCCGTTTGCAGAGATATTATCGTCGGTTTCCGTCGGAAGAGAATGTCGGCGTGATCACGGAATCTTTGTCGAACGACAGCCTGGATCTCGTGACCATCGCTTTCAACAATCCGGAAATGATTTGCTATCAATACCGCTTGCTTAAAAAATTCATCACAGATTCCTTTGTGTATACGGTGGCAGACAATTCGACCGATGCAAAATCAAGATCTGAAATCCGTGCTTACTGTTCGAAACAAGGTCTGCCTTATATTGCCTTGCCCCCTTCTCCTTATGGACCGCCATATTACAGCAAATCCCACGGAGCGGCTCTGAACTATGTCTATAAAAACTATATCCAGCCGCGGTCTGCAAGTTTTTTTGGACTTTTAGACCACGATATCTTCCCAATTTGTCCGATTTCACCGAGGTTTTATCTGAAAGATCAACCGTATTACGGGATGCTACAGGTGTGCGAGCTTCCCAAGATTCCCTGCGGTCGCTTGCTTTATCTCTGGCCCGGACTTGCCTTCTTTGATTCGGTTTATACGCAGGGAAAGCCTTTGAATTTTCTTCCAAGTTTTGGTGGAGATACGGGGTCCGGGAGTTTCTTTTCGCTTTATAAACCTTTGCTCTGCGATCAGCAAAAGGAGACCGTTTTTCAGTTTGCAGACGAAGAGCGCATCCCGCTTTGGGAAGGTGATGATTTTCAGAACGACATGTATGCCTATATCGGAAAAGATTGGTTGCATTTCGTAAACGCTTCCGACTGGCGGAATGCTGCGGACTACAACAAGAAATCAACCAGAATGAAAGAGATGCTGGAAGACTTATTGCAAAAATAGAAAATCAAAGTTCCATCTGATATTTATGTTCATTCAGCATTACAAGACAGAGAATCTCCTTTAAAGGAAATATTGCGGATTGATGTTTAAGCAGTATCTTTACCCTATGCCAAATAACATAAAAAATCAGGAGGACATCCTGGAAAAACTAAAGATTCAGAAGCTCAACCCCATGCAGGAGGAGGCACTGACAGCCATTGATGCCTCATCAGACATCGTCTTGCTTTCCCCGACAGGCACAGGTAAAACGCTGGCGTATTTGCTCCCCATCATCGGAAAACTGGATGCTGAAAGCGACGAAATACAAGTGCTGATACTCGTTCCGTCCAGAGAGTTGGCTCTTCAAATAGAGCAAGTAATCCGGGAAATGGGGTCTGGATACAAAACCAATGCCGTTTATGGTGGTCGCGCAGGATATCAAGACAAAATGGATCTCAAGCACAATCCCACCATACTGATAGGTACACCGGGAAGGGTTGCCGACCTTCTGAGAAGAAAGGTCTTTTCAACCGAATTCATCCGCACACTGATACTTGACGAATTTGACAAATCTCTCGAAATCGGTTTCGAGACTGAAATGAGCGAAATCATTGCAGTCCTGCCGAATATCGAAAAAAGGATTCTGACCTCTGCAACAAAAGCGACAGAAATACCTGCTTTTGTAGGTTTAAATCATCCTGTCTGCATCGATTACTCAGGTGAAAAGATTTCTCAGTTGAAAATCAGGACGGTCGTTTCTCCCACAAAGGATAAGCTGGAAACTTTGGTTAAAACACTAAACCACATCGGCAACCAGCCCGGAATCGTTTTCTGCAACTTCAAGGAAACCATTCAGGAAGTAAGTGACCATCTAACAGCAAAAAATATCCATCATGGCTGTTTCTTCGGTGGAATGGAACAAATCGACAGGGAAAGGACCCTGATCAAATTTCGGAACGGCACCCATCAACTGATTGTTGCCACCGACCTGGCAGCCAGAGGACTCGATATTCCCGAACTGAAATTCATCATTCACTTTCAGCTGCCGCCAAGGAGTCAGGAATTCACACACAGAAACGGAAGAACAGCCAGAATGAACTCCGAGGGCACCGCCTATATCCTGAAATGGGAAAAAGAAGAGCTTCCTGATTTCATCGAGAATACAAAGATCGAACAAATCAAGGATGCACCGACACCCGAAGCTCCCATCTGGAAAACACTTTATATCACAGGAGGTAGAAGGGATAAGATTTCCAAAGGGGACCTCGCTGGTCTGTTTCTGAAACAGGGAGGACTCAGCAAAGAACAGCTGGGAATCATCGAAGTCAAACAAGATTGTTCCTACGTCGCTGTACACGCTTCAAAAATGGATGTGCTGATCAAAACCATCAACAATAGCAAGCTTAAGACAAAAAAAATACGGGTAAGTGAGGTCTAAAGAACCTGACTAGTCAACAAAAAACAACTCTTATTTTTCTGTATTTTTTTTCAGCAAATCACGGATCTCCGTCAAAAGAATTTCTTCTTTATTGGAAATTGGAGGTTCTGGTGCTGCAACAGGAGCAGGAGCAGCTTCTTCCTTCCTTTTTGCCTTAGCTATCAGTTTGATAACCATAAAGATGGCAAATGCAATGATCAGAAAATCAATAATCACCTGAATAAAGTTCCCATAATTGATGGTGACTGGAGGTTTGTTTCCAATCATATCATTCATCACAAATTTCAGGTCAGAAAAATTCACGCCACCTAACAATAAACCAATCGGTGGCATAATAATGTCGTTGACAAAAGATGTCACGATTTTCCCAAAGGCTGCACCAACAATGATACCTACAGCCATATCAACCACATTTCCTCTTAATGCGAATGCTTTAAATTCGTCCACAAATTTCACTTTAGGCAACTTTGTGTTTTTAAAATCAATCCTCGAATTTTTCATTGTATAAAAATTTTAATTTACGCCAAATCATGTTTGACTCATTATAACGTAAAAATTAAAATAATTGTTTACAAAAATCTTTCATTTCGTATCTTTGGAGGTCAGGGAATCAACAAAAGGATTAAAAAAAACATGGCTCATCTCTTTTATCAATTGAAAGAAGCAATCCGATATAGGATCAATGCCCGGCATCATAAAGGTTTCGGCATCCATTCCCCTTATTTGTTTCATCTCATCACCTCCGTACTCCAGGAAAAGTATCCCTTTTATTGTTTCGAGACCATCGAGTCTCTGAGAAAAGAACTAAACAATAAACCAACATGCTTCAATCAGCAAAAAAAAACGCATAGCGGACAAATCATTTTTCGCATCATACAGGATGCGAAATTCAAGACATTGGTCGAACTTGGCACTTCATCAGGCATTGAAACCCAATATATGATATTTGCCAACCAAAAAGCGAGATGCATCAGTATCACTGATTCTGCCGAATCGGCAGCTATCGCACGAAAAGGTTTTCAAATACAAGGACTGGAACAAATAGAATTACATTTGATCAAGCCGGAAGAAATGCCGGAAACACTTATCGACAAGCTTGAAAATCTGGACTTTGTCCTTTTTAACCAAATATCTGATCCACAGAAATATCAGGATTTGTTTCAGAAATGCCTCTGCAAAAGGAATAATGGCTCGATTTTTGTTTTCATGAATATGCATGAAAGTCCCGTTAAAACTCAGGCTTGGGAAAATATCCGGGCTCATCAGGATGTGCAGGTGTCCATTGATCTTTTCGATCTTGGAATCCTCCTGTTCAATCCTGAACTGGAAAAAAAGAAATACGTTATTCGAAACAAATAAATGCGAATATGAAGATTTACACCAAGACAGGAGACAATGGTTCAACCGGTTTAATCGGGGGTACACGTATACCTAAAGACGACATTCGCCTGGAAGCATACGGGAGTATTGATGAGTTGAATGCCTTCATGAGCGTTCTGCTCTCAGAAAACCTGGAAAAGCACGATCATGATTTCGTTCTGGAAATCCAGCATCACCTGTTCAAGCTTGGATCTTATCTGGCAACAGATCAGTCTGCCACAACCTTGAAGATTCCGAAACCGGTTACGGAAGAAATGTTACAAAACATCGAATCTGAAATTGACCATATCACATCCGGATTACCGGAAATCCATCAATTTGTCATACCAGGTGGAAACAAGACGTCCTCCATGTGCCATGTTTGCAGGACAGTATGCAGAAAAGCCGAGCGACAAGTCGTCAAAGTTTCAAGGACTTATACCGTAGACAATCTTATCATTAGTTATCTAAACAGACTCTCTGATTATTATTTCGTTTTGGGACGAAAATGTTGCCTGATGGACGGCCCTGAAACTTTTTGGGATAACACAAAATAAAAAACAAAGCAACACTTGTTTTATCAATAGAATAGTTTATTTTTGCGTCAAAATCAAAATAGGGTTCTGATTTTATCAAAAGCTATAATGATTTGATTTTCAGGTATTAAACAAACTCTTAAAAACAATATACGAATATGTATTGGACATTAGAATTGGCATCAAGATTGGAAGATGCACCATGGCCGGCAACAAAAGATGAATTAATCGACTTTGCAATGCGTTCAGGATCACCATTGGAGGTCATCGAAAACCTTCAGGAAATGGAGGATGAAGGAGAAATTTATGAAAGCATTGAAGATATTTGGCCGGATTATCCCAGTAAAGAAGATTTCTTCTTCAACGAGGAGGAATATTAGATTTTCTTTGTTTTTTTTACATCCAACAGGCGGTTCCCTTTCGAATCGCCTTTATTTTTTACCTAAAACAGTGCCTTTTCCGCATAATCAGACAATTTTATTTCTCTTTTTCTGTTTATTATTATGCCAAAGGAAAATGATACAGCCTTCAGGCATATCCTGTTTATAATTATTTATGAGATTCAGAGTCAAGCTCCATATTCCTTTCTTGTTACTGCTCGTATTTTTGCTTCAAAGCGTGCAAATGTCCGCACAATACGATGCACAGTTGAGCCAGTATATGCTGGCACCTGGGACCTTTAACCCTGCCGCTGCGGGTCAAGGCAGCGACATGAACTATTCACTGGTAAATCGGCAGCAATGGGTTGGCATAGACCATGCGCCAAGCACTTTCGTCCTGCACGCATCCATGCCATTTTCCTTCAACAACCGGAAGAATGGGTTTGGCCTGATCGTTTTCAAAGAATCTATCGGACTTTTCAGCACGCAATTGATTCAACTCCAATATGCCTATAAGAAAAAACTTAAACATGCAGAATTGAGCATCGGGCTACAGGGTGGACTCTTGCAGGAGAACTTCGATGCAGACGAAATTTATATTCCGGAAAAAGGCGAATATCATTCCAGTACCGACGAATCCATCCCCACAGGATCTTTAAAAGGTTCCATTCCTGATTTTAGCCTCGGTGTCTGGTATGATCACAATATCTATTATGCCGGATTATCCGTTTCACATCTGATGGAAACGAGCATTAAACTGAAGGCTGGAGAGGATGCAACAGACGAAGAAAATTACAAAATCAAAGCATCCAGAACCTATTATTTAACAAACGGATACAATATTATTTTATCTAACCCGTTATACACGGTGCAACCGTCCTTTCTGCTCAAGACAGACCTGACGGCATGGCAATTTGACCTTTCGGGAAGGGTCTTTTATAAGGAACATTATTGGGGAGGGCTTGGCTGGAGGTATCAGGATGCCATTATTGTGATGGCTGGAATCAAATTGCGTCAAGGCCTGAGCATAGGTTATTCATACGATATTTCAACATCTGCTGTGGCAAGTTTTTCTGGTGGAAGTCATGAAATTTTTATTGGATACACCAAAAAGATCGGGACAGCAACCGTGAGCAAGAAACAAAAAAGTGTACGTATATTATAAAAGTATGAGAAAAAACATCATTACAGGTTTGGTTATTATCCTGTTGACTTCGTGCGGTATGTACGATAACGGAGAATTGACCGGTGTAAAGAGCATTCCTTGGAGCGAGCCCACCCCATACGGGATGGTTTTGGTCCAACAAGGCACCTTTGAACTGGGACAAGCTGAAAAAGACAGTCTTTTTGGAATAAACACCCCATCCAAAAACGTTTCCATCAGTCCTTTCTGGATGGATGAAACCGAAATAACAAATGGTCAGTACAAACAATTTATCAAATGGGTTTGCGACTCCATCACTCGTGAAAAATTAGCCGACCCGGCTTATGGTGGTAACGAGGAATATAAGATCACTGAAAATTCAAAAGGAGAGCCTGTTACACCTCATCTGAACTGGAAAATCCCTATTCCGGATGCAAGACGTGCCACCGAAGAGGAATTGACAGCATTGAACTATCTAAAAATCAAGGATGACGTATTGGGTGGTACCAGAACCAATACAGATTTGATTTTATACCGTTATGAATGGTTTGATTATGCCGCTGAGGCCAAACGTGCCAACCAGCTGGATGCCATCAAACGGAATCGTAACACCGACCTCAATCCGGCACAACAGCAAACGGTCATGATCACCAAAGACACTGCTTATATTACAGAAGACGGCAAGGTGGTAAACACAACCATCACCAGACCTCTCTCCTCTCGTTTTGACTTTTTACATACACGCATTATTGCAATCTATCCTGACACGACTTGCTGGGTGAACGATTTTACAAACAGTTACAACGAGCCGTATATGCAAAATTACTTTTCTCACCCGGCCTATAATTCACACCCTGTTGTTGGCGTTTCCTGGGAACAGGCAGTGGCATTTTGTCACTGGAGAACGAGCTATCTGAACAACGCTTTGAGCGCACGCGGACAAAAAGTGATGGAATACCGTCTGCCTACAGAGGCAGAATGGGAATATGCAGCCCGCGGAAAACAAAAAGTTGGAAAATATCCCTGGAAAAGTGACAAGACAAATTCTGAACGCGGATGCTATTATGCCAACTTCAAACCATCAAAAGGCGGATATACCAATGATGGACAGATCATCACCGCAAAGGTAGCCTCCTACGCGCCCAATGAATATGGTTTGTACGATTTGGCCGGAAATGTGGCAGAATGGACCTCTTCTACATGGAGCGAATCTGCCTATGAAGATATGAATGACCTTAATCCGAGCATTCAGAACAATGCGGCCAAAACGGACGCATACATCAACAAACGCAAAGTGGTTCGTGGCGGTTCCTGGAAAGATGCAGCCCGATTCATCCAGGTCAGTGCACGCAGCTACGAGTATCAGAACGAAGATCGTTCTTTCATTGGATTCCGTTGTGTCAGGAGTCTGATTGGAGACAAAAAGACTTCAAAATAGTATTATTCAAGCAAAAAAATCACGATTATGTCTAAGAATAAACAACTCCGCGCCAAAATTTCCAACTTTCTTGGAAGTTATCGCGGAAAGACCATTTTCAATTTCTTTTACGGGTTCGGTGCTTCACTGGCTATTCTGGGAACAATGTTCAAATTGCTTCACCTGGATTATGCTAATGTCATGCTGGCTATCGGTTTGGGCACAGAAGTTTTCATTTTTGCCCTTTCCTCTTTTGAACCACCCTACAGGAATTATCATTGGGATCAAGTATTCCCTGTTCTGAAAACCCACGACGAAAATGACAGGCCGGACTTTTCCGGAACAGGAATAGGTGGTACTGTCATTGTCGGTAATGTCAATGGAATGTCCGGTGCGCCCGCCACAGGACAACAGGTTGGAGAGACCGGTTTGGTAGCCTCGCAAGCGGCGGCGGCACAGCCCGGATATAAAGGAAACATCAATCCGGTGAGCGGCGTCACACCTGAACAAGCCAGGATGAATTATGGCATTTCGCCTCAGGTTCCCCTCACCGAAGAAGAAAGCCAGACATTGGCTGACAGCATCAAACGCATGGGAGAAGCTGTCAACCAGCTGAACAATCTGGCCGATGTTTCCGTGATCACGGAAAAATACCTCAGCCAACTTTCAGGTATGGCTGACAATCTGAACAGATTCAGTGACGCCACTGGTTCATTGGCAGAAGTATCTAACGTTTTACTGGATTCCTACCGGAACATCACAGAAAATTCAGACGACATTTCCAACAACTCAAAAGGTTATGTGGAACAAATGGGTAATCTGAACCGAAACCTGATGGGCTTGAATACTATTTATGAAATCCAGCTTAAAAGCATCAGTTCTCAGATAGACACGATAGACCGCGTAAACAAAGGTTTGGTTCATATCAAGGATATGTACGAAGGATCCATGGGTGACAGTGATCGTTTCAACAAGGAAACAGAAAATCTGGCGGAAAATCTTTCCAAACTCAATACCATTTATTCCCGTATGCTGGAAGCGATGACGCCCAATATCATTTTTGGAGGATTCAATCCCGGGAAAGGTTCTGAAACCCCCAAAGAATCCTGACCCTGAAGTCTATTTAAAGAATTAAATAAAATAATTAACTATGCCTGCAAGCAACGCCCCCGAGACCCCGAGGCAACGAATGATCGGCCTGATGTACATCTTATTGTTGTGCATGTTGGCATTGAACGTTTCGTCAGACGTCTTGGGCGGTTTCGAATTGGTTGATGACAGCCTGACTACGAGCACTCAAAATGCCATTGCACAGAACAATGCGCTTTATCGGGATTTTGAGGAACATTATAAAGCCAATCCTGAAAAAACAAAAGAATGGTACGACCTCGCACTGGATTTAAGGCGAAGATCTGATGCCCTATACAATGATATCGATTCCTTGAAATGGGAAGTAGTCCGTGAGTGTGACGGCGAAGATGCCGACATCCACAACATACAGAGAAGCGACAATCTGGATGCAGCTGCCAGGGTGATGTTACCTCCTACCGGAAAAAAAGGAAAACAACTGAAAAAAGCCATCGATGATTACCGGGAACATATTGTCGTATTGGTTAATGATAGCCTGAAAAGGAAAATTATCATGGACAATTTCAACACAAAGCCATCCAGACGAGCAAAGAAACAAGGACATACTTGGGAATCTTCCATGTTTGAGAATATGCCGGTCGGTGCTGTTGTGGCCATGTTCACCAAACTGCAGAACGACATCCGCTATGCAGAAGGGGAAGTCCTGCATATCTTGACCAATAACATTGATGTCGGAGATTTTCGTGTCAATCAGATCAAGGCTTACGTCATCCCGACTTCAGAGAATGTCGTTCGTGGAGGTATCTATCGTGCCAACATCATCCTTTCCGCCGAAGACTCCACGCAACGCCCACAGGTTTATGTGAACGGAAGGGTTCTTGACCCAAGAAAAAATGGTCTTTACGAATCATTTGCCAGTAAATCAGGTGTCTTTCCTGTAGACGGATATATTGAAATGCGACGCGGTGACGGAAGTCTGCAACGCCATAAATTTTCACAGAAATATACGGTTGTAGAACCGATGGCAACCGTATCCAACACCATGATGAACGTGCTGTATGCAGGCATCAACAACAAAGTGAGCATATCCGTACCAGGGGTTCCAGGTCAAAAAATCAGTGCTGCCATCAATAACGGTACACTGGTCCGTTCAGGTTATGACTGGATAGCCAGACCGACAGCCGTCGGAAAAGAGTGTATCATTTCAGTTACAGCCAACATGGATGGCCGCAATCAGGAGGTAGCCAGAACAGCCTTCAGGGTACGACCGCTGCCTGAGCCAAGGGCTTTCATCGAATATCAGGACAACAACGGAATAACCCGCCGATACAAAGGAGGAAAAGGTCTGTCAAAAGCTTTGGTCCTTGCAGTTCCAGGTATCATCGCAGCACTTGATGACGACCTCCTGGAAGTTAATTTTACCGTATTGTCGTTCAAAACATTCACCTATGACTCTATGGGAAATACCTTGTCGGAGACCTCACAAGGTTCCAGATTCTCAGATCGTCAAAGGTCTCAGATCAGAAGCCTTTCGCGCGGCAAACGCATTTGGGTTTCAGATATCAGAGCTGTCGGACCAGATAGGGTTGAGCAATTACTTGCTCCTATGGAAATCATTATCAACTAAAACTAATAAACTATAAAGATGTACAGGAAAAAAATAAATGGCATACTAATCATTTGTACCATAGTGATCTTCGGTATGACAGGCGGGTTGAATGCACAAAACAAGCCGGCATCTTCAACAGAAAACCCTGGTTCTTTCTCAGAAGTATCTTTCAAAAAGAGCAAAGTCCCTGAATCACAATTGGTCAGAGGAGAAGATATTTTATGGAAAAGGGATGTATATCGCATGATTGACTTAAAGAAAGGTCAAAATGGAGCACTCTACTATCCTGTTGAGCCCATTGGAGATCAAATGAACCTGTTTTCCCTGATTTTTGATTTGGTCGCCAACAATAAGGTTACCGCCTATGAATATATAGATGGTAGAGAAATCTTTACCGATACCTATGCCATCAAATTCAAGGATTTGCTCAAACGCTTTGAAATCCCATACAGGGAAAAGAATGATCCCAAAAAAGCAAATGCCAGCATTTTTGAGATTGATGCCGTAGACATTCCAAGCTCAGAAGTGACTTTATATTATGTAAAGGAAATGTGGTATCTGGATCAACGGAATTCTACAGTCAAAGCAAGACCTATGGCTTTGTGTCCCATATTGGTACGTGACGACGAAATGGGCGAAACCCGCACCTATCCCATGTTCTGGATTCCTTTTGAATCATTGAAGCCCTATTTGTCTCAAGTGCCTGTTTCCGCAGATTCCTTGAACAGTGCCACCAGACTCAGTGCCTATGACTACTTCAATCAACGCCGTTATGAGGGAGATATCTACAAAGTTTCCAATCTGAAAAATCAGACCATCATGCAATATTGCAAAACTCCGGAAGCCATCAAAGCTGAACAGGAAAGATTGGAAAAAGAATTGTCACAGATTGGCACGACTCTCTGGGAAACAAGTCAAAAGCAATTACTGGAAGAAGCCAATTTGAGAAAGGCACAGAAAAGCGGAAAAACGTCTGGCAAAAAATAGAAAACCACAAAATAATTGGTAAAAATCTGTCTATTTACTTATCTTTGACCTATTGGTTCTTGAATTTTAAACCGTCGTTTTGGTGACACGGCAGAATATAACAATTTTTGCATTTGCCATATCCATATAAAACGTGCAATAATTTTATCACCTATGAAGAACAGCTATTGTGTCATTATGAGTGGCGGTATTGGAAGCCGTTTTTGGCCGGCAAGCCGCACCACTTATCCAAAACAATTTCTGGATTTTTTTGGGACTGGACGTTCGCTTCTACAACAAACATTCGATCGCTTTCGTCAAATCATTCCTCTTGAAAACATTTATATTGTAACCAACAAAAAGTATAAGGAGCTGACCATGGAGCAACTCCCGGAACTCAAAGAAAATCAAATTCTCCTGGAACCTCAGCGTCGTAACACAGCACCTTGTATCGCCTTTGCCGCCAATAGGATCAGAGCCGTCAACCCCAAGGCAAACATGGTCGTTGCACCCTCCGATCATCTCATTCTGAAAGAGCAGGACTTTCTGAAACGCATTAGTGAAGGCCTTGAATTCGTAGGAAAACATAAAACCCTCCTGACTTTAGGCATGAAGCCCAACCGCGCTGAAACCGGTTACGGATATATCCAGATTGACACCGAAAAGCTTGATAACATATCGAAAATCAAGACCTTTACCGAAAAACCCAATAAAGATTTGGCCAAAGTCTTTTATGAAAGCGGAGAATTCATGTGGAACTCCGGCATCTTCCTATGGAACGTACAAACCATCCTCAGTGCTTTTGACGAATTGTTGCCGGACATTGCCAGTCGTTTCAACAACGGACAGGAATACTTCAACACGCCGAAAGAAGAAGAGTTCATTGACAACATCTTTCCGGCATGTCCCAATATTTCCATTGATTACGGAATCCTGGAAAAGGCTTCCAACATATATGTACTTTCAGCCGATTTCGGATGGTCTGATCTGGGCACTTGGGGATCACTCCATGATTTATCTCCGAAAGACGAAAACCAGAATGCCGTACTCAAATGTGACGCCCTGTTGTATGAAAGTCACGACAACTTGATTTCCTTACCAAAAGGAAAATTAGTCGTTCTCCATAAGATGGACGGGTATATTGTCGCCGAATCCGGAAATGTCCTGATGATCTGCAAAAAAGAGAATGAGCAGGAGATTCGTCAATTTGTGATTGACACTCAGTTAAAGAAAGGGGATGAATATATCTGAAAAAATTCGTTCCATTTAAAAAGACAACGCACTGTTAAGATTTTAACGATGCGTTTTTCTTTTTAATTCGAAGTTTACGCCCAGATATTTTCTACGGACAATTTCGTTGGCAGCAAGCTCAGAAGGTGTACCCTTAAATTGGATTTTCCCTTCAAAAAGCATATATGCCCTATCGGTGATGGACAATGTTTCCTGTACATTGTGATCCGTAATCAGAATACCAATGTTCTTCGTCACCAAACCGGCAACGATTTGCTGGATATCATCCACGGCAATAGGGTCAACACCTGCAAAAGGTTCATCAAGCATGATGAACTTTGGACTGATGGCCAGGCAGCGCGCTATTTCCGTACGGCGACGCTCTCCACCGGACAAACGGTCTCCGATGTTTTTCCGCACTTTTTCGAGATGGAATTCGGAAATCAAACTCTCAAGCTTTTCCTTTTGTTCGTCAGGTTCCATATCGGTCATTTCCAAAACGGACCTGATGTTGTCTTCCACCGTCATCTTACGAAAGACGGAAGCTTCCTGTGCCAAATAGCCGATACCACTTTGCGCACGTTTATAAACCGGAAAATCGGTGATATCCGTATTACCCAGAAAAATCCGGCCTTCATTCGGTATGACCAAACCGGTCGTCATATAGAAAGTGGTGGTTTTACCTGCGCCATTGGGTCCTAAAAGTCCAACAATCTCACCTTGGTGCAGTTCTATGGACACATGATCCACGACAGTACGATTTCGATAACGTTTTACCAAATTTTCAGTGCGAAGCACCAACTCTTGTTCCGGCATATTGTGTTCGATTATTACAAACAGTCTTTTGCATGACTTGGCCACAAAAGTACTAAAAGTACTTGAAAAAAACGTGTGCGTTAAAAGGTTTAAAGTATATTTGCATTGCAAATCAAACAAATAATTCTGAATGAATCTACTGCAGCACGTTGGAAGATACAGCATACTTATGTATCAGACTTTTTCCGTTCCACAGAAATGGAAACTTTTTTTCAAACAAACTGTGAAAGAGATTGAAAAATTGGGAGCAAATTCTCTTCCAATCACATTTATCATCTCGTTGTTTATGGGTGCAGTCATGACCATGCAAACCCAAATGAATATTGAAAATCCGCTGCTCCCAAGCTATACCGTCGGTCTGGTAACCCGTGATACCTTATTGCTTGAGTTTTGTTCCAGTATCCTTTGTCTGATACTGGCAGGCAAGGTCGGATCAAACATCGCTTCCGAAATCGGCACCATGCGCATTTCCGAACAAATTGATGCCATGGACATCATGGGAGTCAACTCCGCCAACTACATCATTCTCCCAAAAATTGCAGGTTTTGTACTCTTTATCCCACTTCTGGTGATCTGGAGCATGTTCTGCGGTTTGATTGGCGGCTATTTTATCAGTCTGACGACTGACCTGATAACACCTGCAACATACATATACGGAATCCAATATTGGTTTATCCCGTGGTATGTGTATTATTCCCTGATTAAATCAGTCATTTTCGCATTTGTTATCGCATCCGTCTCATCCTATTACGGGTATTACGCCTACGGAGGAGCACTGGACGTTGGTAAAGCCAGTACCAATGCCGTTGTGAACAGTAGTATCCTGATACTGATGCTGAATGTCATCCTTACAAAAATTTTATTATCATGATCCAGCTCGAAGACATCCATAAATCTTTTGACCAAAATGAAGTTCTCAAAGGAATTAGTGCCGTTTTCGAAACAGGAAAGACCAATTTGATCATCGGACAAAGCGGTTCAGGAAAGACAGTCCTGCTCAAATGTATCATTGGACTTCTTGAACCGGACTCTGGGGATATTTTATACGACAACAGGCGTTTTGCTGAAATGGGGCAAAAAGAACGAACCAATCTTCGCAGCGAACTGGGTATGTTGTTCCAGGGTTCGGCACTCTTCGACTCTATGACGGTTGCAGAAAATGTATTGTTTCCCTTGCGGATGTTCTCTGAACTTAACGACGAAGATAAGGTGAAACGAGCGAGATATTGTCTGGACCGTGTAGGTCTGAAAGATGTATATTCCCTGTTTCCATCGGAGATAAGTGGAGGTATGCAGAAAAGGGCAGCCATTGCAAGAGCCATTTCCTTAAATCCAAAATACTTGTTTTGCGACGAGCCAAATTCTGGATTAGACCCACTGACATCCATCAAGATTGACGAGCTGATCATGGATATCACAGAAGAATATAAGATGACCACCATCATCAACACCCATGACATGAATTCTGTGGTTACTATGGGCGAAAAAATCATTTTCATTTATCAGGGAAACAAAGAATGGGAAGGAAGCAAAGAAGAATTATTCCACGCCAAAAATGAAAAATTAAACGAATTCGTTTTTGCTTCTAAATTTTTCCAGAAAAATACTGAAAACGCATTCAAGGAATAAAAATAAACCCATGAAGATACTATCTTACAATCTAAACGGTGTTCGCTCAGCGATCAATAAAGGTCTGGCAGACTATCTGAAAGATGAAAATGCCGATGTGGTTTGCTTTCAGGAAACAAAAGCTCAGCCTGAACAAATTGATTCGGCGTTTTTTTGGGAAGCAGGATATCCACATTGTTATTATCATTCCGCTCAAAAAAAAGGATATAGTGGCGTGGCCATACTTTCGAAAAAAGAGCCGGACCTGGTGGTGGCAGGCATGAATAAACACACTTATGACAGCGAAGGACGAGTTTTAAGGATTGATTTCGGCGATTTCAGCATTCTTTGCGTGTATGTCCCTTCCGGAAGCATGGGGGATGCCAGGCAGGACTTTAAAATGGCCTTTTTGGCAGATTTCTTTGGTTTCCTGAAAGAATTGAGAAAAGAACGTCCGAATATTTTGATATGTGGTGATTTCAACATTTGCCACAAGGCCATTGATATCAACCATCCCGAACGTCACGGAAACATGTCAGGATTTTTGCCCGAAGAACGTGCCTGGTTTGATCAGTTGATTGAATCCGGTTTTATTGACACTTTTCGCGTTTTTAACCAAAGCCCTGATAACTATAGCTGGTGGAATTATCGTTCTTTTGCCCGTGAAAAGAATCTTGGCTGGCGGATTGACTATCATTTGATTACCGAATCACTTAAAGACAGGCTGAAAGCTGCAAGGATTCACACCGAAGCCGTGCATTCCGATCACTGTCCGGTATCTGCAGAACTTGAGATTTAAAGGATCAGATAACCATGGCACTAAAACACGATTCATCTTTTTATATGCGGATTGCTTTCTTTACAGGAGCAGCTGTCATCACTATTGCCTCTACCCTATTTTCTAACCGATTGGCCAAAGACCTTGCCGGTGAAGAAAAGAAAAAGATGGAATTGTGGGCTGAAGCCATACGCCTTTTCGCCACTGAACCTTCAGATGGTGTCGAAATGGATTACACACTTAGCCTGAAAGTCATAGAAGGCAATACAAATATTCCGGTGGTACTTGTTGACAATAAAGGAAAAATCATTGACTATAAAAACCTTGATATACCGGAAAATCCCAGTAATGAAGAGCTGCAAAGCATCAGCCAGAAAATCATACGGAAGCACAAATCCATAGAAATCAAGATCAGTGATGAGATTTCCCACTACATTTACTACGACGATTCCAAGTTCCTGAAGAAATTGACTTATTTCCCGTTCATTCAACTTCTGGTCATGTTCATCTTCCTAACAGTGACACTTTATGCCCTAAATACTTCTAAACGCGCGGAGCAGAACAGGGTTTGGGTCGGTCTGTCCAAGGAAACTGCACACCAGCTTGGTACGCCCATTTCATCTCTGATGGCCTGGGTTGAACTTTTGAAGCTCAAGAATGTCGATGAAAAGCTTTTGACTGAAATATCAAAAGACACGCAAAGGCTACATACCATTGCCGAACGTTTCTCCAAAATCGGTTCCAAGCCTGAACCTACACCACAAGATATCAAACCTGCACTTGATAACGCCGTGCAATACATGCGCAATCGGAGTTCCCGAAAAATCGCCATCACCACCCATATTCCAGCCGAAGACATCTGTGTCTATCTCAATGCCCCCTTATTTGAGTGGGTCATCGAAAACCTTTGCAAGAACGCTATCGATGCCATGGATGCCACCGGAAAGATAGACATCACCCTTATTCCGGAAGATAAGCACCTCTTCATCGACGTTACCGATAGCGGAAAGGGCATCTCCAAATCAAACTTCAAGAATGTTTTCAAGCCCGGATTCACCACCAAGAAACGCGGCTGGGGCCTGGGTCTATCTCTCGTAAAACGCATCATCGAAGAAAATCACGACGGCAGAATCTTTGTCAAGTCCTCGGAAATCGGCAGAGGCACCACCTTCCGCATCATACTCAAAACTGCTGATTCTACCAATAAAGCCTGATATTCGCTTCTTTATCAGTTTAAAAGGATTTGCTTTCCTTTCAAATGGAAAGGCAGGTTCTTCCTACCCTCCTAAGATCTTCCCCAACATACATACACCATTTCCCAACGAAAAAGGGTAAAGCCACATAGCCTTACCCTTTTCATTATAATATAAAATCCGTTGATTACACTTCTTCTTCAACAGTTTCTTCAAAATCAAGAACTGATTTACGAGATGCATTCAGACGATCAAAATCTTCCTTGGAACCGACAATCAACTTGTCAAATTCACGCTGACCGGTACCGGCAGGAATCAAGTGACCACAGATTACATTCTCTTTCAAACCTTCCAGACGATCCACCTTACCCTGAATGGCAGCCTCGTTCAACACCTTCGTCGTTTCCTGGAAGGAAGCAGCTGACATGAAACTGTTGATCTGCAATGCAGCACGGGTAATCCCCTGAAGGATCTGATTGGAGGTAGCAGGAATAGCATCCCTTGTCTCAACAATCTTCAAGTCACGACGTTTCAAAGAAGAATTTTCGTCTCGCAATTTGCGGGCAGTAACAATCATACCTGGTTTCAAATTGGGAGAATCCCCCGCATCAAGAACCACTTTCTTGCCCCAAATGCGGTCGTTTTCTTCAGCAAACTCATTCTTATCGATCAATTGCTGTTCAAGGAAACGGGTATCACCGGCATCCACGATTTCAACCTTACGCATCATCTGACGAACGATCACCTCAAAATGCTTATCATTGATCTTTACACCCTGCAAACGGTATACATCCTGAACTTCGTTTACAATGTATTCCTGAACAGCCGTAGGGCCTTTAATGGCCAAAATATCGGCAGGAGTGACGACACCTTCAGAAAGAGGCGTACCGGCACGGACAAAGTCATTCACCTGAACCAATACCTGCTTGGAAAGAGGCACCATATATTTCTTAACCTCACCGGTCTTGGATTGAATGACAATCTCACGGTTACCACGTTTTACGCGGCCAAATTCCATGATTTCACCATCGATTTCCGAAACAACAGCTGGATTAGAAGGATTACGCGCCTCGAAAAGCTCTGTCACACGAGGTAGACCACCGGTGATATCACCAGCTTTGGCAACAACACGCGGTATCTTGACCAAAATCTCACCAGCCACGATATGCTCACCGCCCTCTTTCAGCAAGTGTGCACCGGCAGGCAAGTTATAAGTACGCATACGCTCTCCGTTTTCATCCAATACGTGGATAGAAGGAACACGAGTACGATCTTTAGGTTCGATGATGATCTTTTCCTTCATCTTGGTTGTATCATCCGTATAAGATTGGTAGGTTACACCTTCCTCTATCGAATCGAATTCCAACTTACCGGACTGTTCAGAAATGATGGTCGCATTATATGCATCCCAATCACAGATCTTATCCCCCTTCTTAACTTTATCACCAGGGTGGAAATATAATTTAGAACCGTAGGGAATATTTTGTGTAAGAAGAATAACCTTGGTAACGGGTTCAATCAAACGAAGTTCAGCATAACGACCGACAACAATTTGTACAACGTTACCACCGTCATCCTTCACATCCACAGCACGCAATTCGTCAATCTCAAGAACGGCATCATTCTGAGCAACAATGGAAGAATCAGCTTTAACGTTACCGGCCACACCACCAACGTGGAACGTACGCAAGGTCAACTGGGTACCAGGCTCACCAATAGACTGGGCTGCGATAACACCAACAGCCTCACCTTTTTGTACCAGCATACCGGTAGCAAGGTTACGGCCATAACACTTGGCGCAAACACCCTTTTTGGACTCACAGGTCAAAACCGAACGAATTTCGACACGCTCAATAGGCGATGCCTGAATCTTGGCTGCAATCTCTTCGGTAATTTCCTGTCCGGATTCCACCAAAAGTTCATTTGTCAAAGGATGATATACATCATGAACAGACACACGACCCAGAATACGTTCGTATAAAGTAGCCACCTTCTTGATTTCAGTAGCGACCAAACCACGCAAAGTACCGCAATCTTCTTCATTGATGATCACATCATGAGAAACATCGACAAGACGACGGGTCAGATATCCGGCATCGGCAGTCTTCAAGGCTGTATCAGCCAAGCCCTTACGAGCACCGTGGGTTGATATGAAATATTCAAGCACAGACAAACCTTCTTTAAAGTTTGAAAGAATCGGGTTTTCAATAACCTGACCTCCTTCTGCACCTGATTTCTGAGGTTTAGCCATCAAACCACGCATACCGGACAGCTGACGGATCTGTTCTTTAGAACCACGAGCACCTGAATCCAACATCATGTATACAGAGTTGAATCCTTGGTTATCTTCTGCGAGTTGCTTCATTAGAATATTTGAAAGCTTGGCATTAACACCACCCCAAACATCAATAATCTTATTATAACGTTCATTGTTGGTGATGGCACCCATGGAATATTCTTCTACAATGGAATCGACTTCCGCATACCCTTCTTTTACCAAAGCTTCCTTTTCTTTTGGTATCAATACGTCACCCAAATTGAAGGACAAACCACCCTTGAAAGCATTGTAATACCCCATATCCTTGATATCATCCAAAAATTGAGCGGTTCGTGCAACACCACAAGCAGCAATCACTTTACCGATGATGTCACGCAAAGACTTTTTGGTCAGAACTTCATTGATAAAACCAACCTTTTCAGGTACAACCTCGTTCACCATAATACGGCCAACAGAAGTGTCAATTAATTTTTCTACAAGTTCACCGTTTTCATCCAAGTCTTTCGTACGAACTTTAATCTTGGAATGAAGCGTCACTTTGCCTTCATTATATGCAATGGTAGCTTCTTCGGGAGAGTAGAATACCAATCCTTCTCCTTTTGCTCCATCACGCAATTTTGTAATATAGTACAAACCAAGAACCATGTCCTGAGAAGGTACAGTGATAGGTGCACCATTGGCCGGGTTCAGGATATTGTGCGAAGCAAGCATCAACATTTGAGCTTCCAAAACAGCTTCATTTCCCAACGGGAGATGCACAGCCATCTGGTCACCGTCGAAGTCGGCATTGAAAGCCGTACAAGCCAACGGGTGCAATTGAATAGCTTTTCCTTCAATCAATTTAGGCTGGAAAGCCTGAATACCCAAACGGTGCAATGTAGGAGCACGGTTCAGGAGAACAGGGTGACCTTTCATGACATATTCCAGAATATCCCAAACAACAGGATCCTTACGGTCAACAATCTTCTTGGCTGATTTTACAGTCTTGACAATACCGCGTTCAATCAGTTTACGAATGATAAACGGTTTGTACAATTCAGCAGCCATATCCTTAGGAATACCGCATTCATGCATCTTTAGTTCAGGACCCACAACGATAACTGAACGAGCCGAATAATCAACACGTTTACCAAGCAAGTTCTGACGGAAACGGCCTTGTTTACCTTTCAGGGAGTCAGAAAGAGACTTCAAAGGACGGTTGGCATCTGTCTTGACAGCACTTGACTTACGTGAATTATCGAACAATGAATCGACAGATTCCTGCAACATACGTTTTTCATTACGTAAAATCACTTCAGGAGCCTTGATTTCTATCAATCGTTTCAAACGGTTGTTACGGATAATGACACGACGGTATAGGTCATTCAGGTCGGAGGTAGCGAAACGGCCACCGTCCAAAGGTACCAAAGGACGCAATTCAGGCGGAATGACAGGAACAATCTTGATGATCATCCATTCCGGTTTGTTTTTCCCCTTTGAAGAGCGAAAAGCTTCAACAACCTGCAAACGCTTCAATGCCTCGGTTTTACGTTGAACGGAACCATCAGTGCTGGCGCGATGTCTCAGTTCATAGGATAATTCATCCAAATCGAGTCTTTCCAAAAGATCATGGACAGCTTCGGCTCCCATTTTTGCAATGAACTTGTTTGGATCAGTATCTTCCAGCAATTGATTGTCGCGGGGCAAAGTATCCAAAATATCCAGATACTCTTCTTCTGAAAGCAGGTCATCTTTCTTGATTCCGTCGTTTTCCTTAACGCCGGCCTGAATCACTACATATCGTTCATAATAAATGATTGAGTCCAGCTTTTTGGTAGGTAATCCCAACAAATAGCCGATCTTGTTTGGAAGCGAACGAAAATACCAAATATGTGCAACAGGTACCACCAACTGAATGTGTCCCATGCGCTCGCGACGCACCTTCTTTTCTGTAACTTCAACACCGCAGCGATCGCAGACGATGCCTTTGTAGCGAATACGTTTGTATTTACCGCAATGACATTCGTAATCTTTTACCGGACCAAAAATCCTTTCGCAAAACAAGCCGTCGCGTTCGGGTTTATAGGTACGATAGTTTATGGTTTCAGGCTTTAACACCTCGCCACTCGATAATTCGAGGATTTCCTCCGGAGAAGCCAATCCTATCGAAATTTTCGAAAAACTGCTTTTTGCTTTGGTTTCTTTTCTAAAAGCCATATTGTATATGAAATAATAAACAGTTTATACTTAATCCAGTTGAATACTCAGACCCAAACCTCTCAATTCGTGTAGCAACACGTTCAAGGATTCCGGAATACCAGGCTGTGGCATCGGATCGCCTTTGACGATAGCTTCAAAAGCTTTGCTACGTCCAACGACATCATCAGACTTGATGGTCAGGATTTCCTGAAGAATATGAGCGGCACCGAAAGCTTCCAGTGCCCAAACTTCCATTTCTCCGAAACGTTGTCCGCCAAACTGGGCTTTACCGCCAAGAGGTTGTTGAGTGATCAAAGAGTAAGGTCCGATAGAGCGGGCATGCATCTTGTCGTCAACCATGTGACCAAGTTTCAACATGTATACTACACCGACAGTCGCTGTCTGGTCAAAACGTTCACCAGTACCACCATCATACAGGTAGCATTTGCCATAATGAGGGAGATTGGCCTTATCACACCATTTGTCCAAATCGTCCAGAGAAGCTCCGTCAAAGATCGGTGTGGCAAATTTCAAGCCCAATTCTCTTCCTGCCCATCCGAGAACAGTTTCAAAAATCTGCCCAAGGTTCATACGAGAAGGTACACCAAGCGGATTCAATACAATATCAACAGGTGTCCCATCTTCCAGGAAAGGCATATCTTCCTGACGTACGATACGGGAAACAATACCCTTGTTACCGTGACGTCCGGCCATCTTGTCACCTACACGAATCTTACGCTTCTTGGCGATATAGACTTTGGCCATTTGAATGATACCTGAAGGAAGCTCATCCCCAATGGTGATATTGAATTTTTTGCGTTTCATGGCTGCATCCAATTCTTTATACTTATGCAAGTAATTCAGAATCAGATCATGAATCAAATCATTCTTGGCACTGTCTGTGGTCCATTTACTAACCTGAACGGAAGAATAATTGACTTCATTCAGGTTTTTGGAATTGAATTTAGCTCCCTTTGGAATGACTTCAGTTCCAAGGTTGTCTTTGACACCTTGTGACGTTTTGCCATTGGTCAGGATTTGCAATTTTTCAATTAAGACACTTTTCAGTTTAGCTGCATCTTCTTCAAATTCCTCGTCAATTTTCGGCAACAAAGCCTTATCTGTCAAACGGGATTTGCGGTTCTTAACCGATTTGGAAAACAACCGTTTGTCAATGATGACACCACGTAAGGAAGGAGATGCTTTCAAGGATGCATCCTTCACATCACCGGCTTTATCACCAAAGATGGCGCGTAATAATTTTTCTTCCGGAGAAGGATCGGATTCGCCCTTAGGAGTAATTTTACCAATCAGGATATCTCCCGGTACGATGTGAGCTCCAATACGAACGATACCATTTTCATCCAGGTCTTTGGTTGCTTCTTCACTGACGTTAGGTATATCAGATGTCAATTCTTCCATACCACGTTTCGTTTCACGCACTTCCAAAGTATATTCATCGACATGTACAGAAGTGAAGATATCTTCGCGGACCATTCTTTCGTTCAAGACGATGGCATCCTCGAAGTTGTATCCTTTCCAAGGCATGAATGCAACCTTTAAGTTTCTACCTAAGGCAAGTTCCCCGTTTTCGGTGGAATAGCCCTGAGTCATCAACTGGCCTTTATAGACTCGTTCACCTTTGTGTATAGTCGGTTGAAGGTCAATGGTGGTACTTTGGTTGGTTTTCTGGAACTTAGGAATCCTGTATGATTTGACTGAGTCATCGAAGCTAACAAATTCCTCTTCTTCTGTCCGATCATATTTGATACGAATCGTAGTTGCATCTACAAATTCTACAGTTCCGTCACCTTCAGCATTTATTTGTGTACGTGAGTCACGGATCAATTTACCTTCAATACCTGTTCCGACAATCGGAGCTTCACTACGAATAAGAGGTACTGCCTGGCGCATCATGTTGGATCCCATCAATGCACGGTTAGCATCATCATGTTCGAGAAATGGAATCAGCGATGCAGCAATAGAAGCAATCTGCTGTGGAGCTACGTCCATCAAGTCAACTTCTTCAGGAGCAGAAACAGGGAAATCAGCATCAAGACGACACTTGATACGATTGCTGACAAAGCTTCCATCTTCACCAAGTAAGGCATTGCCCTGAGCGATAATCTTACCTTCTTCTTCTTCAGCTGTCATATATTCAACATCACTAGCCACCACTTTTCCGTTCTCAACCTTGCGGTACGGAGTTTCGATGAAACCAAGATCGTTTATTTTTGCATAAACGCATAGAGAAGAGATCAAACCGATGTTTGGTCCTTCAGGAGTTTCAATCGGGCATAAACGGCCGTAATGTGTGTAGTGTACGTCACGAACCTCAAAACCGGCACGTTCACGGGAAAGTCCACCAGGTCCGAGAGCTGACAAACGACGTTTATGCGTCATTTCTGCCAACGGGTTGGTTTGATCCATAAATTGTGAAAGGGCATTGGTTCCGAAGAACGAGTTGATCACTGAAGATATTGTTTTGGCGTTGATCAGTTCAACAGGAGCAAAAACTTCGTTGTCACGTACATTCATACGTTCACGAATGGTACGTGCCATACGTGCCAAACCTACACCAAACTGATTATTGAGTTGTTCGCCTACTGTACGTACACGACGGTTACTCAAGTGGTCAATATCATCAACATCTGCATTGGAATTAACCAATTCAATCAAATACTTGATGATCTCAATGATATCTTCTTTAGTAAGCACCTTGGTATCCATGGATGTGGACAGGTGCAATTTCTTATTGATACGGTAACGACCTACTTCACCGAGGTCGTAACGTTTTTCAGAGAAAAACAAATTCTGAATAACTTCGCGGGCACTTGCATCATCGGCAGGTTCTGCGTTACGCAGCTGACGATAGATATATAGAACGGCCTCTTTTTCCGAGTTGCTCGGGTCTTTTTGCAAAGTATTGTAGATGATTGCGTAATCAGACATACCCGATTCTTCCTTGTGTAAAAGAATGGTTGTTGCGCCTGATTCAACAATTTGATCAATATGATCATTTTCCAAAATGGTCTCACGATCAATGATCACTTCATTACGTTCAATGGAAACCACCTCACCGGTGTCCTCATCTACAAAATCTTCAACCCAGCTCTTAAGGACACGAGCAGCCAATTTACGACCGATCAGTCGTTTCAGACCAGTTTTTGAGACTTTGACTTCTTCTGCAAGGTTGAAAATTTCCAGAATATCTTTATCGGTCTCAAAACCGATGGCACGTAAAAGAGTTGTTACAGGCAACTTCTTTTTACGGTCAATGTAAGCATACATGACACTATTGATGTCCGTAGCAAACTCAATCCAGGATCCTTTGAAGGGAATGATACGTGCAGAATACAACTTTGAGCCGTTTGCATGAACACTTTGCCCGAAGAAAACGCCCGGGGAACGATGTAACTGCGAAACGATGACACGCTCAGCACCATTAACCACAAATGTTCCTTTAGGAGTCATATAAGGAATAGCTCCCAAATAAACATCCTGGAATTTTGTTTCAAAATCTTCGTGGTCAGGATCAGTACAATACAGTTTAAGCCTGGCCTTTAACGGAACGTTATAGGTCAAACCTCGCTCTATGCATTCATCAATGGTATAGCGGGGAGGATCAATATAGTAGTCTAGAAATTCGAGTACGAAGTTGTTTCTTGTATCAGCGATGGGGAAATTTTCTGCAAAAACCTTGTAGAGACCCTCATTTTTCCGTTTTTCGGGGGGAGTATCCAATTGCAGGAAGTCCTGGAATGACTTCAATTGCACTTCTAAAAAGTCCGGATAATCGATTGGACTTTGGATAGACGCGAAATTAACTCTTTTGGTTTCAGTAGTTGAAGACATTTATCAGTGGATTTATTGAACTTAAAAGGAATATAGACACAAAAAGGTCTAGAATCTCCTCACTCGGAGATTCTAAACCAAATCACCTGATAATCAGGCGATAGTACTATTTAAGCTCAACTTCTGCGCCTGCGTCTTCCAATGATTTCTTCAAAGCTTCAGCTTCAGCTTTATCAGCACCTTCTTTCAATACGGAAGGAGCAGCATCAACTAAATCTTTAGCTTCTTTCAAACCAAGACCACATGCTTCTTTTACAGCCTTAACAACTGCTAATTTTGCAGCACCAGCTGACTTTAAGACAACGTCAAAAGAAGTTTTTTCAGCAGCAGCGGCTGCACCTTCGGCAGCAGGGCCGGCAGCAACAGCAACAGCTGCAGCAGCGGGCGCAATACCATATTCATCTTTGAGGATGGTAGCCAGTTCGTTTACTTCTTTTACAGTTAAATTCACCAATTGTTCAGCAAAAGCTTTCAAATCTGCCATTTTTGTATGTATTAAATTGTTTTTGTTCTTTGATTATTGTTATTAATTTTCTCTTTCTCCAAGGGTTTTCAATACGCCATGCAGAATATTTCCTCCACTTTGGAGGGCAGAAACCACGTTGTTGGCAGGTGATTGCAGCAATGCAATAACGTCTCCGATGAGTTCGTTTTTGCTCTTTACATGAATCAATGTCTCTAACTGGTCAGATCCGATATAGAAGCTTTCTTCTACATATGCAGCCTTAAGGGCAGGAATATCTTTATCTTTTCTGAAAGCCTTGATCAATTTGGCAGGAGCGTTTGAAACGTTCGAAAACATCAACGCTGTATTGCCTTTCAAGACGTCATATAACGGAGTATAATCCGTATCAAGACCATCCAATGCCTTTGTCAGCAAGGTATTCTTTACAACCATGAGCTTAATGCCTTCCTTGAAGCAGCTTCTTCTGAGTGCACTGGTAGTAGCTGCATTCAATGCAGTAATATCTGTGACATAGAAACAGCCATATTCTCCAATGACAGAGGCGATCTGCTCAATGACGGTGCTTTTATCTTCCTTCTTCATAATTCAAATTTGATTAGTTTTCCTCAACGGTTTTGGGATCAATTTTGATACCCGGACTCATTGTACTAGAAAGATAAATGCTCTTAATATAGGTACCTTTAGCAGCTGTAGGTTTCAGTTTCAGCAACATGGAAATGAATTCCTTTGCATTGCCGAAAATCTGTTCAGGAGTGAAGGAAACTTTTCCGACTGAAGCATGGATGATACCAGTCTTGTCAACCTTAAAGTCTATTTTACCTTGTTTCACTTCTTTTACAGCTTTTCCTACTTCCATGGTTACGGTGCCGCTCTTGGGATTCGGCATCAAGCCACGAGGGCCTAATACACGACCTAAAGCACCAATTTTACCCATGATGGCCGGCATAGTGATGATCACATCAATATCCGTCCAACCACCTTTGATTTTCTCAATATATTCATCGAGACCAACATAGTCAGCTCCGGCTTCTTTAGCCTCAGCTTCCTTATCTGGAGTACACAATACCAGCACTCGTACTTCTTTCCCTGTACCGTGTGGCAGTGACACTACGCCACGTACCATTTGATTGGCTTTTCGAGGGTCAACACCAAGACGAACATCAACATCTACAGAAGAATCGAATTTGGTGGAAGTGATTTCCTTAACCAAAGCTGATGCTTCTTTCAATGTATAGCTCTTCCCTGCTTCAATTTTTTCAAAAGCCAACTTTTGTTTTTTTGTCAGTTTACTCATCTTAATTGAAGTTTAAATGTTAGCGGGGAATTCCCCTTTAACGGTGATACCCATACTACGAGCCGTACCTGCAATTAATCTCATTGCAGATTCAACGGTGAAACAGTTCAAATCCTGCATCTTATCTTCAGCAATCGCCTTTACCTGTTCCCAAGTAACAGAAGCAACTTTTTTACGGTTAGGTTCGGCTGATCCGCTCTTAACCTTTGCAGCTTCCAACAACTGAACAGCTGCAGGAGGAGTTTTAACGATAAAATCAAAAGATTTATCAGAATAGTAAGTAATGACAACCGGCAAAATTTTGCCCGAATTGTCCTGAGTTCTGGCGTTGAATTGCTTGCAAAACTCCATGATGTTAACACCTTTCGAACCTAAAGCAGGTCCTACGGGAGGAGAGGGATTTGCCGCACCCCCTTTAATCTGCAATTTGATTTGTCCAGCAACTTCTTTAGCCATTTTGTTCTAAATTAAAAATTTGTGGAATAGAAAAAAAGAATGGGTCGAAACGTAACTTTCAACTACTCTTTTTCGACTTGCATAAAACCCAATTCGAGCGGAGTTTTCCGTCCGAAAATCTTAACCATGACCTTGAGCTTTTTACGCTCATTATTCACTTCTTCAATGATAGCACTGAAGCCACTGAACGGTCCGGCATTTACTTTGACAGACTCACCGACATAATAGGTGACAGAAAAATCCTCTCCGGTTTCCTGGAGTTCGTCAACTTTACCTAAAATTCGGTTCACTTCAGATTCACGAAGGCTTTGGGGATTATCCGTACCTCCAAGGAATCCGATGACATTCGGTGTATTCCGGAGCGCATGTGCTACTTCACCAACGAGTGCGGCTTCTATCAAAACATAACCAGGCAAATATGAACGCTCTTTGAGTATCCTTTTGCCATTACGCACCTGATAGACCTTTTCCGTAGGAATAAGAACCTGAGACAAGTAATCACCAAGAGAGGAATTCTTGATTTCAGCATCAAGATACTCCTTTACTTTGCTTTCCTTGCCGCTTACGGCACGAAGAACGTACCATTTTTTTTCAATATCAGACATTACTCTTACTGGAATTAAAATACCTTCTCGTAAATAAAGGTCATGATGTTTTCAAAACCTAAATCGATGAGAAAAACAATCAACGCGACAACCGTGGAAGCAGTTAAAACAACGACCGCGCTATTGCTCAACTCGGACATGGTAGGCCAACTGGTCTTATGTACAAGCTCATTGTAAGACTCTCTGCAATAAGAGGCTACTCTTTTAAAAAATTTCTTCATCTTTTAGCTTGGGTTTTAATGGCACGGAAGGAGAGGCTCGAACTCCCGACACTCGGTTTTGGAGACCGATGCTCTACCAACTGAGCTACTCCCGTGTGTCAAAAAAAGCTCCCCCTTTTTCAGTGGGAGCTCTTTAAAGGTATACTAATCTTGTATTAATTTACAATTTCGGTAATCTGACCGGAACCTACTGTACGTCCACCTTCACGGATAGCGAAACGCAAACCTACAGATAAAGCTACCGGGTAGATCAGTTCAACATTGATTTCCAGGTTATCACCAGGCATAACCATTTCAACACCTTCCGGCAATGTAATTTCACCCGTAACATCCAAGGTACGGATATAGAACTGAGGACGATATTTCTGATGGAAAGGAGTGTGACGACCACCTTCTTCTTTCTTCAGGATATATACGGAAGCTTTGAACTTGCTGTGAGGAGTAACTTTACCCGGGTGTGAAATAACCATACCACGTTTAACTTCGTCCTTGTCAATACCACGGAGCAACAAACCAACATTATCACCAGCCTGACCGTCGTCCAAAATCTTTCGGAACATTTCAACACCGGTAACAACTGATTTTTTACCCTCTGCGCCCAAACCAATGATCTGAACTTCATCACCAGTATGAATGACACCGGTTTCAATACGACCTGTAGCTACAGTACCACGACCAGTGATGGAGAAGACGTCTTCAACAGGCATCAAGAAAGGTTTGTCAACAGCACGTGGAGGAAGATCGATCCAGCTATCAACTGCATCCATCAATTCCATCACTTTTTCTTCCCATTCCGGAACACCATTCAATGCGCCAAGGGCAGAACCACGAATAAAAGGAGTGTTGTCAGCATCGAAACCATAGAAGCCGAGCAAGTCGCGCATTTCCATTTCAACCAATTCCAACATTTCTTCATCATCGACCATATCACATTTGTTCATGAAAACGACCAATTTAGGTACGTTTACCTGACGAGCCAAAAGAATGTGCTCACGTGTTTGAGGCATAGGACCATCAGTAGCTGCTACAACGATGATAGCACCGTCCATTTGGGCAGCACCGGTAACCATGTTCTTAACGTAGTCAGCGTGACCCGGACAGTCAACGTGTGCATAGTGACGATTAGCGGTTTCGTATTCTACGTGAGCCGTGTTAATCGTAATACCTCTTTCTTTTTCTTCCGGAGCATTGTCAATCTGATCAAATGACATAATTTGAGAAAGACCTTTTTTTGCCAACACCATAGTGATAGCAGCTGTCAAGGTCGTTTTACCGTGGTCTACATGGCCGATCGTACCAATGTTGACATGGGGTTTACTTCTGTTGTAATGTTCTTTAGCCATAACTCAAAGATTATAAATTGAATGAATTAAATAAAATAAGAGCCGGTGCCGAGAGTTGAACTCGGGACCTCTTCCTTACCAAGGAAGTGCTCTACCACTGAGCTACACAGGCGAAAAAGAGCGGGAAACGGGACTCAAACCCGCGACCCTCAGCTTGGAAGGCTAATGCTCTATCAACTGAGCTATTCCCGCAATTTGATTGACTTAACAAACAATCCGCCTTTAGAGATCCTCGTTAACAATCACCCGGAAACTCCAGGAAGAATAAATCCTTCCTATCTATTTCCTGTGGGCAGTGATGGATTCGAACCACCGTAAGCTTGCGCTAGCAGAGTTACAGTCTGCCCCATTTGGCCACTCTGGTAACTGCCCTTTTATCCTTTGTTTCTGTACTTAAGCTATGCAGCCGTACTCAGCGCACAAGGCTTGTGAGAAACGGCTGCAAATGTAGGTGTTTAATTTGAATCCACAAAAACATTTTTGAGAAAAATTATTTTGCACGGATTTTTTCCTTGAACTTCAAGAGTTGTTTTTGCAAAGCCTCCACAGAAACGTCCACAGACTCTTCAAATGTATCACTAATTTTGGAAGCAAACAGCTCATTACCTGATACCTTGATTTTAACCAAAGCTTCTTTGTTTGATACTGTTTCTGGTTTAATAACCTTCAAAATGACTTCTGCTTCCAGAATATCATCATAATACTGTTCCAGCTTAGCAACCTTTTTCTGGATGAATTTCTCCAATGCAACTGTAGCATCGAAATGGATCGATTGAATTCTGATTTCCATAAAGAATCCTCCTTCTCTTTTACGCCCTGGGGTGGGCTAGTTTATATTCTTTTTTTAATTCAGCGAAGGTTGTATGTGTGTACACCTCCGTTGCCGACAGACTGCTATGTCCAAGGAGCTCCTTGACGGCATTCAATTCGGCGCCTCTGTTCAATAACGTTGTTGCAAAAGTATGTCTCAATATATGCGGACTACTTTTTGATAATGTAGCGACTTCAGACAAACGTTTGTGGACCATCCTATATACCAGCTGAGGATATAAAGGCGATCCGTTTTCCCGAACCAACAGCCGGGAAGGTTTGTTCGATATCTCTTTATCACGTTTTATCTGATATGCAATGATGGCATTTTTCAGTTCCTTTCCAAACGGAATCAACCGCTGCTTATTCCGTTTACCGGTCACGCGCAACAGACAAGCATCCAAATCCACTTGTTCATCTTTCAAGCCTATCAGCTCAGAAAGACGCATACCTGTTGAATAAAAAAGATCAAGAATCAGATGATCCCTCTCAGAGACAAAATCATGATCGTTTTCCTTGACGGTATCCAGCAGCTCTTCCATCTCATCCTCCTTTAAAAACACAGGGATGGGTTTCTTTGTTTTGGGAGCCAACACCTTTTGCACAGGATTATGTTCAACATAACCCTGACGAATCAAAAAATGCCAGAAAGATTTGAGGCAGGACAATTTCCGGTTTACGGAACGCGCGGAAATGCCGTTTTCCATCATGTTGACCATCCATGATCTGAGCATATCCGAGTCAATAATCTCAGGCTGAGTTATCTGATATTCCAAAGCAACATATTCCAGTAACTGGGACAGGTCACGCTTATACGCAACAACGGTATGAGTAGAATAATTCTTCTCATACCGTAGATATTGTAAAAATTCGTCGACCAACATTATATTCACTGCTTGACTAATTCTGCAACGAATATAACAAATCAGCCCAACAAAAACAAGCTATTTCTAATTTAATTAACAATAAAAAATAGAACAGAAGACTATTCTTCTACTTGCTGCAATTGTTGAACGTAAATCGCTTTACTTTTCTGTTTTCTTTTCTCAACCGAAGGTTTTGTAAAAGCTTGTCTGTTTCTGAGTTCTTTAACAACCCCAGTTTTTTCAAATTTGCGTTTGAATTTTTTCAGTGCTTTTTCAATGTTTTCTCCTTCTTTGATTGGAACTACGATCATAATTTTACGTGCTTTAATGTTTTATTTAAATCGGACTGCAAAATTAGATAAAGGGATTGATTTACCAAACATTTCATGAAAAGTTTTTTTCGTTTTTTTGCTTTTCTTGTAAAAAGATCAAAAGTATGGCGGCCTATGGCTATTTAATTCAAAATAAAGTATTTTTGCCATCTATAAACTCAATATCCATGAACATACCTATCATCAAAAAACTGGAACTTCTACGGGAGCAACTGCAAAAAAAAGGCCTTGAAGCCTGCATCATACCGACGGCAGACCCTCATCAAAGCGAAGACACCGCTGATTGTTGGAAATTCAGGGAATATCTCTCCGGCTTTACCGGAAGTGCCGGAACATTGGTGGTAGGAGCCACCGGAGCCGGTTTGTGGACAGATTCCAGGTTCTTTCTTCAGGCAGAAGAGGAACTACGAGGCAGCAACATCCGGCTATTCAAGCTTGGAATAGCAGAAACACCATGTCCGGAACAATGGATTGTTGAGGAAGGATATTGTTCAGTGGGTATTGACGGGGCTGTCTTTTCCACAAAAGAAGCACAATCCTTATCTGAGTTTTTTGAGAAAACGGGCACCATACTGGAAACCGGATTTGAACCTTATGAAGCAGTTTGGACAAGCCGTCCCCATTTTCCGGAAGGAAAAATATACCCGTTTCCCGAAAAATTCAGTGGAGAAAGCATCCGAAGCAAAACAGAAAGGCTACGGAGCGAGATGTTGAAGGCCGGTGCAGATGGTATGCCATTGGGCGCATTGGATGAAATAGCCTGGCTATTCAACATCCGGGGAGAAGATGTTGAATACAACCCCGTTGGAATATGCTATGCTTTCATAGACAAGGAGAATCTCATCCTTTTTGCTGATGCCTCCAAGCTTAAAAGTGAGACCGAATCCTACCTTCAGAAAAACAACATAAAAATTACGGATTACGACAACATCTCCTCCTATCTGAGGCATTTGGAAAATGCTAAAATTCTGATAGACAAATCAAAGATAAACTACAAACTTTATCAAAGCATTCCGGCAAACTGCACCATCATAGAAATGGAATCCCCTGTCGCTTTGATGAAGGGGATCAAGAATCCGGTTGAAATAGCAGGTTTTCGGAAAGCAATGATTAAAGATGGTATCGCTCTGACCCGTTTTTGGATGTGGATGGAAAATGCCGTCAATCAGTCAAACAAAGAAAATTTGCAGGATGAATGGGCAATCGGCGAGAAAATAGCAGAGTTCAGGCGAGAACAGGAAAACTACGTTTGCGAAAGTTTTTGCCCCATCGTCGGATTTAACGAACACGGAGCCATCGTCCATTATGAAGCAACTCCGGAAACCGCCTACAAGGTAAGTAGCGAAGGTTTTCTGCTGATTGACACCGGAGGGCAGTATTTAGACGGGACAACAGATATCACCCGTACCTGGTCTTTCTATCAGAATACGCCGAAAGATTATAAGGAAGACTACACTTGTCTGCTCAAAGGTGTCATCGCCCTGAGCAGGGTCAGTTTTCCAACGGAGACCCGTGGCGCACAACTTGATGTTCTTGCCAGACAGTTCATCTGGGAAAGAGGACTCAACTTCTGGCACGGCACCGGACATGGCGTGGGGCATTTTCTGAATGTGCATGAAGGGCCACAAAGTATCCGAATGAATGAAAATCCGGCCACCTTAAAGGTTGGTATGATTACATCCAATGAACCAGGAGTTTATCGCACCGGAAAATACGGTATCCGCCTCGAGAATCTGATCATGGTTTGCGAAAAAGAAACAACCGATTTTGGACAATACCTTACTTTTGAGACACTGACACTTTTCCCTTTCGATTTAAATAGCATCGAAAAGAAGTTGTTAAGTCCTGACGAAACAAAATGGATCAACGATTATCATCAGACTATCTATGAGAAGTTGGCTCCCTGGTTGAATGAGACGGAATGCAACTGGTTAAAACAAAAGACCGGAAAAATCTAATCAATGAACTATACCTTATATATCGAACACAAAACAAAAAATATGGCACTGATAAAATCTGTCAGAGGCTTCGAGCCTCAATGCGGCAAGAACTGCTTTTTTGCCGACAATGCAACCATCATCGGAGATGTCATCATGGGTGACGGATGCAGCATCTGGTTCAACACCGTCCTGCGGGGCGATGTCAATTCAATCAGGATCGGCAATAACGTAAACATTCAGGATGGTTCTGTTTTGCATACCCTCTATAAAAAATCCACCATTGAGATTGGAGACAACGTTTCTATCGGACACAATGTCACCATCCACGGTGCCAAAATTGAAGACAATGCCCTGATCGGAATGGGAGCGGTTTTACTGGACGATGCCGTAATCGGCGAGGGTGCAATTGTTGCAGCCGGTTCTGTCATACTCAGCAAAACCAAAGTAGAACCATACAGCATTTATGCAGGAGTACCCGCCAAATTTGTAAAAATGGCAAATCCGGAACAAACCAGGACCATTAACAAGCGCATTTCAGACAATTACCAGATGTATGCAAGCTGGTATGAGGAAGATGGCGAATTATGAATAGTTAATCCATCATCCTTTTCCAGAGGGACTTAACACCTTTCGAGAATACTCGGAAACATAGAAAAAATTCTTTTATTTCAGAAAAAAGGGCTTTCTTCTTGGTTTTTACTAATTTTGCGGCGCGATTTTTTTTAAAAATCCCGTAAAAATACATCAAATGCAAAAGAATTTAGTTATTGTAGAGTCTCCGGCCAAAGCCAAAACCATAGAAAAATTCTTGGGAAAAGACTACAAAGTCCTATCCAGCTTTGGTCATATTCGCGACCTGAGCAAAAAGGATTTCGGAGTGGACATGGCGAATAACTATAAACCGATATATGAGATATCATCCGACAAGAAGAAATTAGTCAGCGAATTAAAGTCAAATGCAAAAGAGGCAGAAGTGGTATGGCTCGCTTCCGATGAGGACCGTGAGGGAGAAGCCATCGCATGGCACCTCTATGAAGTGCTTGGGCTGAATGCCGGCAACACCAGACGCATCGTTTTTCATGAAATCACCAAAGATGCGATTCTGAATGCCATTGAGACACCTCGTGAAATTGACCTGCACCTGGTGGACGCACAGCAAGCCCGCCGCGTATTGGACAGAATCGTCGGTTTTGAACTTTCTCCTGTTCTCTGGAGGAAAATCAAGCCTTCACTTTCTGCCGGACGTGTACAATCTGTAGCAGTACGCATCATCGTAGAACGTGAACGCGAAATTCAAAAATTTGAACCGGAAGCATCCTATAAAGTATCCGTCATTTTTCTGATCACTGATGCTGAAGGAAAAGACATCAGCGTCAAAGCAGACCTTCAACAACGCTTAAGTACCAAAGAAGAGGCCTTAGACTTACTCGAAAAATGCAAAACTTCCATCTTCACAATAGAGGATATTGCCACCAAACCAACGAAAAAAACGCCGGCTCCTCCTTTTACCACTTCAACATTACAACAGGAAGCTTCCAGAAAGCTCGGCTTTTCCGTTTCACAGACGATGATGGTTGCCCAAAAATTGTATGAATCTGGGAAGATCACCTATATGCGTACAGACTCCGTCAATCTGTCCAGTTTGGCCATCAATACCTCAAAAGCTGAAATTGAGTCGATGGCAGGCAATGATTACATCAAGGTACGCCATTACCATACAAAATCCAAGGGAGCTCAAGAAGCACACGAAGCCATCCGTCCAACCTACATGAACGTTCATCAGATAGAAGGAAACGCTCAGGAAAAGCGGCTGTACGAACTGATTTGGAAACGCACCATCGCCTCACAGATGGCAGATGCAGAATTGGAGAAGACCACCATCCGGATTGGGATATCCAACAGCAATGAAAAATTTGAAATCACAGGTGAAGTCCTGAAATTCGACGGTTTTCTCCGCGTATATATGGAATCTTCCGATGATGAAAATGATACCGAAAATGGTAGCAAAATTTTGCCCCCCATGTTTGTCGGGGACAAACTGCAGATGAATTCGGTAACAGCTACGGAACGTTTCACGCAAAGGCCGGCAAGATATACGGAAGCCAGTCTGGTTCGCAAAATGGAAGAACTCGGCATCGGCCGTCCTTCCACCTATGCACCGACCATTTCCACCATACAGCAAAGGAATTACATCACCAGGGAAGATCGCGAAGGTCAGATCAGAACCTATAACTTATTGGAGCTCAAAGACGAAAAAATCGAAGATACCACCGGGACAGAAAACTTTGGTGCAGAAAAAGCGAAACTCTTCCCAACCGATATAGGTATGGTTGTCAATGACTTCCTTCTTGAATCCTTCCCGGATGTCCTGAATTTTAACTTTACCGCATTGATCGAAAAACAATTCGACCAGGTTGCCGAAGGTGATGTTCAATGGGAAACGATTATTGATAATTTCTATAAAAAATTCCATCCTGCAGTCGAAGCCGCCAGCGTTTATTCAAAACAAAAAGTCGGAGAACGGATCTTGGGAGAAGACCCGAAAACAGGACGTCCGATTTCTGTACGTATCGGTCGTTTTGGTCCGGTTGTACAAATCGGAACAGCAGATGATGAAGAAAAGCCTTTGTTTGCTTCCCTACACAAAAACCAGAGTTTGGAAACCATCACCCTCGAAGAAGCTTTGGAATTGTTCAAGCTTCCCAGATATGTAGGAACATTTGAAGACAAGAACGTAACAGTTGCTGTCGGTCGTTTTGGGCCCTATATCAGACATGACAATAAATTCATCTCTATCCCAAAGACCAAAGACCCTCTTGAAATTACCCTGGAAGAATGCACTTCGTTGGTTGAAGCAAAGCGTGAAGCAGATAGACAGAAACTGATCAAACATTTTGACGAAGACGAAAGCATAGAAATCCTGAACGGACGCTTTGGTCCTTACATCCACAAGGATGGAAACAACTACAGAATTCCAAAAACAACAGATCCGAAGACATTGACTCTGGAAGACTGTCTGAAACTAATTGCCCAACAAGGTGAGAAACCCAAGAAAAAGGCCGGAGCTAAAAAAGTGACAACTCTTAAAAAGAGCAGTACTACAAAAAAGACAACAACAGGTACAAAAGCCACAACAGCGAAAAAAAAGGCAACCACAAAAAAGAATGCTAAGCCAAAAATAAAGAAATCATAACTAAAACTATTCCGATATCAAAGAGCCTGTATCCTTCAAAAAAAGATGCAGGCTCTTTCAGTTTCTCATTTCACGAATTAGACTTTTAAGTTTATCTCTGTGTTTGCGCCAAGTTGACAACTCCAATTACTTGTAATCTTTCAGAATTTGTTGCAATTTTTTTCTTGTAAAAAAAATCCGGCTCTTTACAGTACCAAGTGGTAAATTCATCTCTTCTGCAATATTCTCATACTTGTATCCAGCCACATGCATGGTGAATGGCTGACGATATTCTTTTGAAAAGCTATTTATTGCCTGAGTAATCTCAGCAATGGAATAAGCTCCTTCAGGTGAATCAAAACCCGAATTCTGCGGAATGTTCAAATGATACAGATTATCAGTCTGATCAACATAGGTTTGTTCTCGAATAGTTTTTCTGTAATTGTTTATAAAGATATTTCGCATAAGGGTATAGGCCCATGCTTTAAAATTAGTCTCCTCAGCAAATTTATCATGATTATCCAGTACCTTTAAAGATGTCTCCTGAAGTAAATCAGAAGCATCATCTCTATTCTTGGTTAAGCGAAAAGCAAAACGATATAAATCAGTCTGCACATTAAGCAAATCCTTGGAGAATTTAATAGAGTTCATATTGCTGACGTTTAAAGTGGTTGTCAAAAAAAGTCTCCACTGAGACTCCACATTCATTAACTCTAATTAATCGGGTTGCTAAAATAACAAAAACGTTTGTCTTTATTGGGATAAAATCTGATCAATAATGTCAAAAATCTGTTTTCTATCAATTTCAAACCCATAATTTACCAAAAATCACACCTTTTTTACAATTATTAAGAAAATTATAAAACTTTTTTTGTAGGTTTGTCATTACGTGAAATAATTTCGTAGATGAAATAGACATAAATTTTAAGATGTACAGTATCTATTCTATCATAGATGTACCTTAAATATGCTATGCGTTTTGACCTGGATTTATCAGTAATCTAATACTCTTACAGATGATGCAAAGTAAGATTATAATGAATAGAATCCACAAAAAAGGCCTTTTTTTAACGCTTTTATATGGATGCACTCTGCAAATTGAGGCTACAACTGTTCATTTCCCATTAAGCCAGATAGGCGTCACACAAAACATCGACAACTTTTTCACGGAGATAATTGCATCTCTTTTCTGGATGTATCTGATCCATATTTGTTCTTTACTTGTTTTTTTGATCCTTCTTGTAAGAATTTACCTCATCTGGCAAAAAAAGAAGAAACTCAATCATTTAATAGTCCATTATATCAAGACAGTGCAAGATTTTCAAAAAGCGTTGAAGCTTATTAAGGGTCCATTAGATGAAATAGGCAGGGATGATAACCTGACTGAAGCTCAAAAGGATAAAATAAATTTAGCAATCTGGAGTACGGATAATCTTCAGGGTAAAATCACCATCTTGACCGAACAAGAAAAATCCAATCATTTTTTTCAACTTATATTAGACCATCCATCAGTCAAGAAGTATTCATTAAAAAGCACTACTGAATCAAATACGGAAACATCAAAATTATTAAATGATTCATCTGTAACATCTGAATATGACAGTTTGCCAGGAAAAGGGACAAAGTATAATCAAATTTTCATGGAAAAGCTGATCAATATTCTCAAAGAAAATATCGAAGACAATAAATTCACGATTGAAATCCTCAGCCAAAGAATTGGGATGAGCAGATCTTCCCTGTATCATAGGATCAAAGACATCACTGGACTTACCCCAGTTGATTTTATTCGCTTATACCGTTTGGAAAAAGCCAAAAACCTACTTAAAACCCATCAATACTCAATCTCTGAAGTTGCTTATAAAACCGGATTTTCAGATGTAAGATATTTTCGAACCGTATTCAAAAGGGTATTCGATATCACACCTGGGCATTATTCAAAAGAAAAAGAATAAAAGCTGCCTTAAATCATTCTTGATCATTTACGATATATAACTGAATATAAACAAGTTGCCGGATTTTACCGTGCAAATTATTTTATATACTACGAAATACGATAGAGCGATATTTATGATCGAAATACCCTCTTTGTATATTGTATGAACTATTGCATTGATTCAGAAACGAGGAAATAACCTTTTCATCATCCGGCAAATGATAGGCGCAAATAGCATAAGAAAAACCTTTTGCTGTTGAAAACAGATTCGTGCTACCAGCCAATGCTTCGCGTTCAAAACCTTCAATATCCATTTTTAGGAACAAATTATCCTTGGACATATCTTTAAAGAAATCATCAAGTGTCTGATTCTTATCATCATTAAAGCTATTGATGTATTTATTTACGATGCAAACCTTCTCTTTCCAAGGTTCAAACGTCGCCTTCAACGCTTCAATCCAACCATTGTCACATTCGAATAAATATATTTTATCTACAATATCAATGACATCCAATGAGGTTAGGCCTTCCGCTGACCCAATATCAAGAAAAGTTTTGCCGTTAACTTCGTCCAACGAATCTAAATAGTGATGCGCAGAACGAACATCCTGTTCCATGATCAGAGCTTTGTACATTCTCTCTATTTTCTCAGTAGTCAGACCGTTATGGAAGTATAACTTTTTATCGTTATGAATTACATAATGGAGATTCTTACTTTCATCAAAAAGAACATCCACTTTAAAATTCTGATATTCATGCCGAAAAAGGAAAAGGTGGCGAGAATAACCATAGTTTTTAATATATTCGTAAAATTGTATGTTCGGAGATTGTATCTTGAATGATTTTAAAAAGAAATATGGAATAAATCCATAGATAAAAGATTTAAGTACCTTCATGTAAATTAGTTTATTTTTCAACCGTCGATAAAGCGATAAACGGCGCGAATTTAATAATAAAATTATTGTCCGGCAAAACCGGCAAATTATTATATGTTCCTTATTTCAGGGGCATTCACCTTTATTATTCTTGATTCTTTCAAAAAACAAATTTTATAATGCCCTTTCCCCAGTATCTCGGTGACATTATTTCAAGACTTTCGATTGATTATATTCGACAAAAATCCTTAATTTTGCGTTATTAATCCGACACATCATGAACCAACACGAAGAAAAAGCCGTTCAATCTTTCCGTTCAGGATTGAATTGCGCACAGGCAGTTATTACAGCTTATGCTGACAGACTTCATTTCGATTATAAACAAGCACTTTGTCTGTCATGTGGATTTGGCGGAGGGATGGGAAGGCTGCAGGAAACCTGTGGAGCCGTTACCGGTGCATTTATGATACTTGGTTTCCATAACTGCAAAAAATACTCAAACAATAAGGATAGAAAGAACGGAACCTATGCCATGGTGCAAAAGTTCGCTGCGTCATTCAAGGAAAAAAACGGAAAAACTGACTGCAGGTCGTTGCTGGGCTGCGATCTGACCACGGAAGAAGGTCAAAAATACCTGAAAGAACACAATCTACACGAAACCATTTGCGAAAAATGCATTCTGGATGCAATTGCCATCACAGATGAATTGATTAAAGAACAGGAAAAGTGAAACGCCATATTCATATATATGTAAGAGCATTGTAATATACAGAGATCATCTTTATTGAAGAATTAAAAAACCTGTAAAGATGAAAGAAGGTATCTTATTTTTGATAATGCTTGCTGTTATAACACTTGCTCTGGTAATTTTTATCATTTTAAGGAATATAAAAGATTACAAAGATTATATAAAGAGCCATCATGCTGCAGATGATATCATCGAAATGAATGATGACCTGCGGGTATTAAGGCTCGATGGTAAAAACCATTGATGCTCCATCAAAGTGAAAAATTGTGGAGAAGTGTCAAAAGTATGGCATTTGTGATCTGCGGGAAATTGAACATCGCTCCATTTTGCCAATACTCCACAACTTTGTAACTTGATCCATAAATCTGTTTTAAAAGAATGCCAAGGTTAAAACGGATGTTACACATAGAAAAAAGCACCTAAAATATTAATTTTAAGTGCTTTTTTTGTGGTACCACCGGGAATCGAACCAGGGACACACGGATTTTCAGTCCGATGCTCTACCAACTGAGCTATGGTACCAGCTCTTTAGCGGCCACAAAAGTACGATTCATTTTTGAAACAACCAAGCCTTCCAGGTGAAATTTTCAAGTAAAATAAAAAAATCCCGTTGCAGAAACAAATTGATTTTTCTACCTTTGCAGCGCATTTAGCTCGGGGTGTAGCACAGTTGGTAGCGCGCTACGTTCGGGACGTAGAGGTCGGAAGTTCGAGTCTTCTCACCCCGACTAAAAAGAGCCTGTTCATCGAAAATGAGCAGGCTTTTTTATAATTTCAGTACTTGAGAAGCACTTATTTAGGATCAAATTACAAAGTTGTGGAGTATTGGCAAAATGGGTACCGCTTCTTTCGGACAGCGGCATAACCTCCGCCTCCACTAGTCCAGGTTTATGTCCACTCGACTCCGGCACAAAAATTTCGTTTCTTCGAACCTTCAATATTTTGTTTTGCCGGACTCTTCGTGTCCACTGCACCTGTCCGTCGAAGTCGGCGTCGGCCATGCCGCTCCCCTTCAGTGCGCTACTTGGGGCATATAAGGTCTGTGGTACTTCTCCAGTACAAACGATCCCAAAATTATTCGAGTTCGTTTCCGATCTTCAACTTGATGATCTTGCGGTAAAGCATGTCCATCTCTTCGGAGATGCTGAAGATTGCAGAGGCACTCTTTCTACTATTTTTCTTAAGACTCATCCGGTTAGGAGGATGCTTTTTACCTGCACAAAAGGGAGCGATGATAGATTTCCAGCAGATTACAAATTTCATATTTTTGCTACTTCTCTATAATTTTTCCATTTGATCCCTATTATTGCCGGCGCATTTCAGGTGTTAACATCCTGCGCAATACACATATTAAAGGACATTGTGTAATCATTCTGAGCGTGTTTAACATCATTCACTTTTGATTCCAGCCATAACTTTATTTTTGTAATGCTATTTCAGGACGAGATATTTTAATTTTTTTACCCAATAAAAATTATAAATTATGTTTATTTTTGTAAAATCTTTTAGTTATCACTAAATTATCTTATAAAAAAGATGAAGTTTCAAATCTTATTTCTTTTCAGCATAGTCAGTTTTTCTATATTTGCACAAGAAGTAACATTGGACATAAATCAGGATTATATTCCAATAATAATGCAAAAAGGAGATACCTTAATCTCTTCTGTTCTTACTGGAAATCAATGGCTGATGAATGGAGCACCTATGGATGGAAAGACTAATAAAGAAATGATTGCCACAAAATCAGGCGAGTACATTGTTGCTGTAACTGATAGCACCGGATGTGCCAGTTCTTCTGAGCCTGTTCAGGTAATCATAAATGATGTGGCTTCTGTCTTGGCTTCTGATTTCGTATGTGCTGTTTATCCCAATCCAAGTAACGGATTATTTCAGGTTTCCATAATCTCTGATCAGTATTCAACAATCAAAATGAAACTTATTGCTGTTGACGGAAAAGCCGTTTCTAGGCAAAAATCCATACATTCTCCCGGGAAGCAATTGATTCAATTTGGAAAAACCAGTCTCCCTACCGGAACATACACCCTTCAAATGGATTTTGGAACAAATACGCTCACTCGAAAAGTAATTGTGGAATAATTAAAATGAATGTTTGATAATCAGATGCCCAAATCAATATGAAACAATTCTTATTAACCATACTTTTATTTGTTTCCGGTTATACTTTTGCACAGACGCTTTATACGCATAACGGAGCTATTCCGATAACAGAAGATTCCATTACTTTTAAGGCCGGGAAATTTAGGGGAACCATTCAATGGCAATATTCATCAGATGCGCAGGATTGGATTAATATTGAGGATGAAGTTTCTGATTCTTTGATTGTTAGTGCTAATGATGCTGGGTATTACAGAGCTGAAATTCAAGATGGCATCTGTCATCAGGTATATTCGGATACAGCATTGATTTCCTCAGACAGCAAAAATGAAACAGGGACTTTTACAGACAGTAGAGATGGCAAAACCTATAAATGGGTAAAAATAGGAAAACAGGTATGGATGGCTGAGAATCTGGCATATCTGCCTGCTGTTTCAACATCAGCAGAAGGTTCTCTTACGGATCCATATTATTACGTTTATGGTTATGAAGGTACAGATGTAGCTATTGCCAAAGCAACTTCCGCATATTCCACCTATGGAACTTTGTATAACTGGCCGGCAGCAATTGAGGCCTGTCCATCCGGATGGCATTTGCCAAATGAAAATGAATGGGCCACACTTGCTAAATCTTTGGGAGGGACATCTGTTGCCGGCTTTGAGATGAAAACCATTATTGGATGGGGTGGTTCAATTACCAATTCGACCAATTCAAGTGCTTTTTCTGCTCTTCCCGGTGGTTCCCGCAATAGTACAGGCGGTTTTTTCGGTACTTCGGGAAATTGGTGGAGTGATCCTCTGAACGATCATGCGACAGAAGCTATGGGTTGGGCTCTATATCCCAATGTTTCAGACTTGATTTCGCAAAAGACAGACAAGAAGAACGGTTTTTCTGTACGTTGTGTCAAGGACACAGTTGATGTTTTGGTCTTAACAGTCACTGTTCCTGAGTCTGTTGATGCAAATGCTGTCACTTTGTCTTTTCCAACCTTAAAATACAACAAGAAACTGGTCTTTAGTTTTACTACAGATGACACGGAGTCAATTTGGAATAACATTTTTTCTGTAGTCAATAAGAAATATGTTTCTAATGAAAAAACTTCCGAAGGTAACCATTTTTTCTACCACATGGGTGAGACACAGGGGGTGCTTGGAAGCACCGGATCGATACCTGATAAATTTCTGGAATACACGGATGGCTGCGGAGTTAAACATCGCTTTACAACATCTGTGGCTGCTTGGTGGTGGTATATACAAGATCATGGCTGGACGGCTTGTCCTTGGCTTGTGGATTCGGAGGTCAAGTATATGCAAGATTTTGGTTTTATGCTTAATTTCCACGATTTGGAGCATTATACTGATGGTGTCACACAAGCTGAATTTGATTCCTGCGTTGCCGAAGATGCTGAACACTTTGAAGAAATAGTAGGACGAAAACCTAAGATCATGATCGAGCCGAATGGCGACATCAACTATTCAAATCTTGGTTGGGCTAATCCAGCTATTCAGATGCAGATAGCTCAGAATAACGGGGCTCTTTATCATCCTTTTTTAAACTCTCTTGAAAAGGAGAATGAGTTTCTAATCTTCAGAGATTTTTGGTCTACTTCGGATGAGGTCTATATTGCCAGGTTACTTTCCTCTTTGCAGGAGGATTATGAGACGCTGGATAATACGACGAAGGCATGGAGAATTGGCGGGTCTCATAGAACGTCACAAAGTCTGGAGGCTTCGCTATTACGACAAATCGAAACTCTGTATGGCGCAACCGGATCAGATGAAATTTGGGTTCCATCCACTGACGAATTTTTCGAGTACTGGTTTATGCGCCAGTTCACGGTCGTCAAAAAAGTGGTTTCCGGAAGAAATATAACATTTAGTTTGTACGTACCCACATCATCTAATTTCTGGTTTCGGAATCTGACTTGCCTGCTGTCTAATATTTCAAGCTTGGAAGGTGTATTGTTGGTTTCATCTGCTAATTGTCCGGGAACATCTTACGCCATTAAAAACGGATCTCTAATGGTTAATTTGGATTTCAACACAGATCTTCTAACCAAGGTTGAAAAATATGTAGCAAGATTTGAGGCATCTCTTGATGATTTTGATTACGAAGACGCCCGGTATTTTGTTCAACAATTGAAAGCCGGTATCAAAGAGCCTTATCAGGCCAGAATAGACGCGTTGGTCGTTGCTCCGGTACTTACGAGTATGGCAATTAATGCAGGAGCTTCAGGAACCGAGAGTCGGGATGTTTCTGTCACCTATGTCAAAACGGGCACAGCTACTCACTATATGATCTCGGAGTCTGCAGATTTCACGGGGTCATCTTGGATAGCAATAACGGATACGATATTATTTAATCTGTCGGTTGCGGCAGGAGAAAAAACAGTATATCTCAAGTTGAAAAATTCATATGGAGCATCTTCGGTTGTTTCCGACACGATTGCCTATTCGATTGCTCCGTTCTCCCTATCTAGCGTAATAATTAATTCAGGAGCTGCCGCAACGGTAGAACAAGCTGTTACTGTTGCCATTACTGCTACAGGGGAAAACTCACCGACACAATATAAGATCAGCGAAGCATCTGATTTGGCAGGAGCTTCCTGGCAAACATACTCCGCTTCGATATCGTTCATTCTTTCATCTGGTTACGGGACAAAGACCGTATATGTTCAGATTACAGATGGTACACACGTTTCGAACATTGTTTCAGATTCTATTGTTTTAACTCCAAGAACGATAATCGTCTCATTACTGGAGAATAATCAATCAAAGCCATATCAAACTTTGACAGATGGCACTGTCGTTAATAGAGTTGAAATTGGTATCAATGAGGGTTGGGACAATGTTATCTTAAAAGACATAACGGGAACTAACGTTGGTTATAATATTGCAAAACCAAGTATGCGCGATGGAATAGCTTCTTTCACTGGCTACAGTTGGGCAAATCCAACACTATCAGGAGACACTGGTACCTATCCAGATGCATTATTAGCCACTTTTGCTGTAAGCAACCAAGGCAGTATTTATCCTACTGTAAAAAGAGGGATGCGTTTCATCGTTCCGGCGGGGACATATACGGTACGGATATTGCCTTCTTCTCAATCAACAGATGTACAAACTACATTTAATTCGGGTGTTGTCAGGATTGAAACAAATGGCATTGTAACTACGCCGTCTGGCATGAATGTAATTAATAACGTAACAGCGTTTATTGAGATAACAGGAGTCGTTGTGGCTGCTGATGGTTATCTGAGTGTCATTATTGGCACAACAACAGGAGCATCATTTGGATGCAATCTGATAAAGATTATAAAAACATCATAATCTTGTAAAATTTCCGCTGTTTTTTTTGTCTATATTCAGAATTTGCTCTTTCTCCGTTTTCGAGTTTGGTGATTTGTAATAGAGTTGATACATATTATTAATTATCTCCTGTTTTTTTTGTATTTTATGCCTTAGCCTTTCTGGATCGGGTCGTCTTGAGCTCTGATTCCAATTTTGAGATTTTTTCTTCCTGATTTTGAATGGTGGTAAGCAAGGAATTCAATTCCTCGTTATCTACGGAAGAAGGAAATTGGGCGTAGACTCTTTTTATAAAGTCACTCAGGACATTCATGTAGTTGGTGAATGCTTCAAATGGTGTGTCATAGGGACTGAAATGCTGATGTACGGCTCCGTCTGATGCCCGTTTGGTGCTCATGTAGAAGAAATGGTCACTGGATTGCAAGTATAGCCAATCCTGTTGTATCCGCCTGTCTTTGATCATCCGTACACGTTCACCAAGGCTGTATAACTTATCGAAAGCTTCTTCCTGAAGTGTATTGCCCAACCAGGCACTCAAATCACGTTCTTCATCCGCCCAGGAAATCAAGTATGGAATGGAAAGAGGTTCTACAGGCTTTAGTTTGGCTGCCACTTCTGAAGGCGTGGAGAAAGTGATTCCTTTTTGTTCTGCAAAATGAGGCAGAGCTTTCAAGAATTCAAAAATACCGCTTTCCTTTGACTGGAGATTTCCAAAAGTTTCATAATTCATGAACAGGTTGATCAATTGCTCATTTTCAGGAATATTGTCTATCCAGTCAATAAATTTGTCAGCCGTCAACGGATATTCATTCCATTGATGGTCGGAAAAACGGAAGGTGATGTCATCGCTGAGCTTGCTGTTTTTAAGCAATAACTTGACGTTTGGGTTGGTGGCACTCTGATAAACAAAATTGGGGCTTTTCCATCCGAGAACATGCTTGGCACCTTCTGTAAGGATGGTCTTGTATCCCAAGTCTGCAACCATGTCTCCCAATTCATCGGAGTATATCAGCTCGGTGTTGCGGAATACCCTGGGCTTTTTACCAAACAGACTTTCAATGCGTTTGCTGTGCAATGCTACCTGAACTCTGAATTCATCTTGGTCTTTCAGACTGCAGAGAGAATGTGCATAGGTTTCGGACAAGAATTCAACACAATTGGTTTTGGCCAATTGACAAAAGCTGTCTATCACTTCTGGTGCATGAATCTCTAATTGGTCAAGAGCTGTGCCTGAGATAGAGAATGCAACTTTGAACTTTCCTTTGTTGGCTTCAATCATTTCAAGAATGGTCTGGTTGGCTGGCAAAAAGGAGCTGGTCGCTACCCTTTGAAGGATACTTTCATTATTGAAATCATCATAATAGTAATGCTCGGTACCGATATCAAAAAAACGATATCGTTTCAGACGGAATGGCTGATGAATCTGGAAATAGAAGCAAATTGTCTTCATATGCAATGTTTTTTCATTCTTAAACATGATTGTTAACGGCCGCAAACATAATCGTAAATGTTTCGGACTTTTTGGCCGGCATATTCCCATTTGATTTCATCGACTTCGCTTTTTCCTTCAGTCTTCAAAAAGTTGTACATAGCAGGATAAGTGATGATGGAATAGATGGCATCGGCCATGGCTTCGATGTCCCAGTAGTCAATTTTGATGGCATTGTTTAAAATTTCAGCGCAGCCGGATTGCTTGGAAATGATGGTTGGAACGCCGACTTGCATGGCTTCCAGCGGGGAAATGCCAAAGGGCTCGGATACGGAAGGCATGATGTAGACATCACTGGATTTCAACATTTCATACACTTGCTTTCCCTTGAGGAAACCGGTAAAATGAAATCTGTCAGAGATGCCTCTTTTCGCTGCAAGGTGAATCATTGCTTCCGTCATGTCTCCACTGCCCGCCATGACAAATTGCACATGCTTTGTCTTCTCCAAGACTTTGGCCGCAGCTTCGACAAAATATTCAGGGCCTTTTTGCATGGTGATACGTCCTAAAAAAGTTACAATCTTGTCGCCGGTATTTCTGATGGGTGCGATATTTTCAATGTCTTTACTGACAGGATCCACCGCATTGTGAACTGTTGTGACCTTGGCTGGGCTCTGGTTGTATTTATGGATGACAGTGTCTCTGGTGAGGTCACTGACGCAGATGATATGGTCTGCATGGTCCATCCCGTTCTTTTCTATGCTGTAGACTTGTGGATTGACCTTGCCGCGACTTCTGTCAAAATCGGTGGCATGAACATGAATGACAAGCGGCTTACCACTGACATTCTTGGCATGGATACCGGCAGGGTAGGTGAGCCAGTCATGTGAATGTATCACATCAAATTGTTCCTTACGGGCTATTACGCCGGCACAAATGGAATAATTGTTGATCTCTTCCAGCAAATTGTCCGGATATCGTCCCGAAAATTCAATACAACCGAGGTCATTGGTATATAAATACCTGAAATCGGCATAGATATGATCGCGCAAAGCATAGTATTCATCTGGTGACATGGATGAGTTGAAACGCTCCTTCAATTTTTCAGGTGCGACATCGCGCCATACCACCGGTGTGTAGCATGCACCGATGATTTTCAGAAAACTTTGGTCTTCATCTCCGTGAGGTTTTGGTATGACAAAACTGATTTCGAGATCTTTTTGTAGGGACATACCTTTAGTCAGACCATAACTGGCTGTTCCCAACCCTCCCAGAATGTGGGGAGGAAATTCCCATCCGAACATTAAGGCCTTCATTTCTCTTCTGTATTGTTAAGCATGTTTTTGACTATTCTTTGTATTCTCAGTATTTCTGCCACACTCATAGCGAAAGATATTGCTCCGCGTCCGCGATATGGTGGGTTTCCGTCAAACAATTCAGAAATGGTGCTGATACCTCTTTCGCTAAATTCTTCCTCGAAACCATAAATGATGCGTTGCGCAAAGCTGAGCCCGCTCATCTTGTGAATTTTGAGATAACCTTCCAGATAAGGTCCGATGAGCCAGGGCCAGGCTGTCCCCTGGTGGTAAGCACCGATGCGTTGCTCTTCGTTTCCTTCAAAAACCGGATTGTATCCGACGCTTTTGGGGCTCAGGGTACGTAAACCTTTGGGTGTCAATAATTCCTTGGTGACAAAATCAAGTACGGTCTTTTTCTGCATCTGGTCGAGAGGAGAATAATCCAGAGAGACTGCAAAAATTTGGTTGGGCCGTACGCTCCAGTCCGGTTGATTCCCGTTTACAAAATCAAATAAATAGCCATATTGATTCAAAAAGACACGAACGAAGGAACCGGCTGTCTTTTCGGCTTCAAAGTTATAAATAGTTGCCAACTGTTCCTTATTTGCATTAATGGCCAATTCTCTTCCAAAACAAAGGGCGTTATACCACAATGCGTTGAATTCAACCAAATAGCCTGTTCTTGGAACCACAGGCTTTCCGTATTGCACAGAATTCATCCAGCTGACCGGTTTGTCTTTGCCGTTGGTGGACAAAAGTCCGTTATCGTGAAGTAAAAGGTTTTCATGCCGTTGGTTCCTGATATAATCAAGAACTTTGAAAATTTTTTCCCCGTATTTTTTGCAACAGAAGTCAATTCCGTGATATTTGGCGTATTCTTGAATGGACCAGATATACCATAGTAAAACATCCGGGGCTTCTATTTCGGTGATATCGCAATCGAGTGGCTGATGCTCCATATAGTTGCAAATAGCTTTTTCCCCGGTCTCCATGATGGCATCGAAGAGGTTGGGATCTTTTGCTGCGATGGTGCAACCGGGAAGAGCAATGAATAAATCTCTCGCCCTGCATTTAAACCATGGATACCCGGAGATGATGTAGCGTTGTCCGTCCCGTTTATAGTACAACTGATAAGCTGCGTTCTTCAGACAGTTTGTAAAACTGTTTCTGGGGGTACGGTTGGCTGCTTCTTTCTCAAACAAATGTTTCATGCTATGTGGAGAAAGCTGTGTAGTACCGACGGAAAAAATGATACTTTCTCCTTTTTTGATGGGCAATTCAAAGTAACCGGGAACAAACAGGTCTTCTTTGTATTCGTAGCCACGTTCTTGTTCTTTAAGGTATTCGATATTCCTGTACCAATCCGGCATGTATACGAAATCGTTTTTATGGGAAGTTTGCATGTGTAATTCCGGATACCCCGGGTATAGACACATCTTCACACCATTTTCAATCATCTCATAATTCTTGTTGATGGCATTGTTCTCATGACAAAGGGAAGATGCATTTCGGAAAGCCAGAAAAGGTTTGAAGCGCAGACGGGTTGGTGAATGTGCTTCCAATAGGGTATATTTGATCAGCAACCTGTTTTCGAACGAAACAAATATCAGTTCACGCGAGAGTATGACGCCACCGACACGATAGGTTGTTGAAGGTATGGAGTCGCACTCATATTCGCGGATATATTTATGACCTTTCGGGCTATAATTGTCTCCCGGATATTTATGAAGCCCAAGATTGAATTCTGCTCCGTGTTGGATAACGGTTGTGTCGAGGGAGGACATCAAGACATGATTTTCGCCGTCAAGTTCCGGTAACGGGATGACAAACAGACCGTGGTATTTCCTGGTGTTGCAATCAACGATGGTAGAGTAACTGTAGGCTCCCGATTTGTTTGTTCGAAGCATTTCTTTTGAAAGAGATTGCTCCAAATTGATCATGAGGGCTTTGTCAAATTTCAGGTAGCTCATGGTTCACTGTTTTTAGTCTAACGAAAGTAAGGAATTCAAATGAGAATATGAAACAATTAATTCATATTTTTTTGAGCACTGTTTAGGTATATAAACAGATTGTTTATTTATTGACCCAAACCTGATTGCAGTAATTGTTTGATGGCTTCCGCATTTTTTGCGATGGACAACTGGTTTAATAGAGGATCAAGGTTGCTGGTGAACAGCTTGACGGCGATGGCCAACAAGATGATGCCAAAAAATTTCCGTAGAATATACAGGGATCCTTTACCCATAAATTTTTCAATTTTGACAGTAGATTTCAGTACGATGTAAACAACAACCATATTTAACGCGATGGCAGTGACGATATTGATGATTTCATATTCAGCCCGCAAGGAAAGAAGCGTAGTAAAAGCTCCTGCTCCGGCAATCAACGGAAAAACCAGGGGAACGATATAGGACGCTTCCGACGGACTTTCATCCTTGAAAATACGAACGTCAAAAGTCATCTCAGCCGCCAAAACGAAAATGACAATGGAACCGGCGACTGCAAATGATGAAACATTCACACCGAACAGGTTCAATATGCCTTCCCCGGCCAAAAGAAAAGCTGTCAATGTTAGAAACGAGACGATGCTTACTCTTCCTGCTTTGATTTCACCTTTGCGTTGTTTCAGGTCGATGATAACCGGAATAGACCCTGTGATGTCTATGATGGCAAATAAAACGACAAAAGCACTTAATATTTCCTTTATGTCAAAACCCATTTCTTTTTTTCACAAATGTAAGGAGTTTGTCTATAAATTATGTAATTTCGCGTTAATTTTTTGACTTATTATTCATGGGTATAAAAAGATAAGAAAGCAGATGTCAATTTTTGAACTGTTTACGCAATTGCCTTTGTTTAAAGGGGTTGATAAGGATGAATTATTTTCGTTAATTTCAAAGATCAATTTGGATTTCGAAAAATATAGACCTGGTGATGTCATTTTCGATCGCCGGATGGATTCCCGTGGGCTGGTTTATTTATTGAATGGCAAGGTTAAAACCCATACTATAAGTGGTGAACGGATCATATCCGGTCCGGATTTGTTGTCTTATCTCGGCCTTTTTGGGTCGAACAGGCATTATTCAATGGATGTGACAGCCTTGGAAACAAGTAGTATCTTAAATATTGAAACCAAATCTTTGCTGTTTCTTCTTCGCCAATGTCCGGTTTTTATGGTGAATTATCTGGATTTGCTTTCTGATACCATAGATAAACTGTCTGTTGAAAGGAAATAGAAAACGAGGAATATGGTTTGTAAAATATGACAAATATGAAAATGTTGGAAAAAAGTTTTGGGCGTCATCTCCGCCGGTCACTGAATGAGAATGATTATCGGATAAAATTTATAAGTTTGTATATGATGGCAATTTTAATGTCCGGGATGAGCGCGGAGGCTGCAAATCCTTTTTTCTCAAGTTATAAAACGCCTCATCAGACGCTCCCGTTTGATAAGGTCAAGATTGAACATTTCATGCCTGCCTTTGAAAAGGCATTTGCGTTGGAAGATGCAGAAATAGATAAGATTGCTGGAAATGAGGCGGCTCCTACTTTTGAAAATACCATTCTTGCCATGGAACATTCGGGAAGTTTGCTTCATGATGTTTCGGCTGTTTTCTATACGCTTTGCGGAAGCGAAAACAATGATGAGTTGATGGCTCTCGGCTCGAAGGTCGCTACCATGCAGACCGAGCATGCCAATAAGATCAGTCTGAATGAAGCCCTTTTTGCGCGTATCAAGACCATTTATGATAACCGTGAGAATCTTTCGTTGGCACAAGACCAGAAAAAGCTGGTGGAAGACACTTACGAAAGCTTTATGCTGAGCGGCGCAGCTCTTCAGGGTGCAGATCGTGAGAAATACCGTGAGTTGAGCGTCAAATTGAGCAACCTCGATGAAACTTTTTCTCAGAATACACTGAAGGCTACCGATCAGTATGTGAAATATATCACAGACAAATCTCTGCTGAAAGGGCTTCCTGAAGATATCCTGACTGCCGCCGGCGAAAAGGCAAAAGAAAAGGGAAAAGAAGGCTGGGCTTTCGATTTGTCAGCTCCAAGTTTTTCCCCGTTTATGAAATATGCGGAGAACCGGGCTTTGCGCGAAGAACTTTACCGGGCAAAAAGCACATTGGCTACATCGGGTGAATTCAACAATTGCGAAATCGTGCGTGATATAGTCAATATTAGACGGCAGATTGCCGTTTTGATGGGAAAAACGACCTATGCAGATTTTGCCTTGCGTCGCAGAATGGCCGAAAAGCCGGAAGCCGTTTATGGTTTGTTGGATAAGCTTGCTGATGCCTACATGCCTGTCGCCAAATCAGAGGTGGCAGCTGTACAGGGTTTTGCCATTGGTATGGAAGGAAAGAACATCAAGTTGGAACCTTGGGACTGGTCTTATTATTCTGAAAAGCTGAAAAGTGCCCAGTATGACATCAACGATGAATTGCTTCGTCCCTATTTCAAGCTGGAAAATGTGCAAAAGGGAGTGTTCGGTTTGGCCACCAAATTGTATGGAATCACTTTCAAAAAGAACCCGAAAATTCCTACCTGGAACAAGGAGGTGGAAGCCTGGGAAGTTTTTGACAAGGATGGACGTTACCTGGCTGTGTTGTATATTGATTTTTTCCCCCGTCAGGGAAAACGTGCCGGTGCATGGATGAGCGATATCAACGAACAATATCGTTTCAATGGAAAAGATTATCGTCCCCAAGTAAGCATCACTACAAATTTTACAAAGGCTACCGAATCCAAACCCTCTTTGTTGACATTTGACGAATTGACCACTTTCCTGCATGAATTCGGACATTCCTTGCATGGCATCTTCTCAGATGTCAATTATCGCAGTCAGGCAGGAACCAATGTTTATAGGGATTTTGTGGAATTGCCTTCTCAAGTGATGGAAAATTGGGCTTCTGAAAAAGAATTTCTCGATGGATTTGCCATCCATTATCAAACAGGCGAAAAAATTCCTTATGAATTGGTTCAAAAGATCAAGGTTGCTGAGAATTTCAATGTTGCCTATGCTTGCATGCGTCAACTCAGTTTTGGCTATTTAGATATGGGATGGCATACTTTGACAACGGATTTCAAGGGCGATCTATTTGAATTTGAACGCAAAGCCTGGGCAAAAGCCATCGTGCTGCCTCAACCTAAGGATTGCCTGACGAGCACCTCTTTCAGCCATATTTTTTCAGGAGGTTATGCAGCCGGTTATTACAGCTATAAATGGGCTGAAGTTTTGGATGCAGATGCTTATGCATACTTGACCCGCAATAAAATTTTTGATACCGAAACAGCTGCTTCTTTTCGTGAGAATATCCTTTCCAAAGGTGGAACGGAACCTCCCATGCAACTTTACAAACGTTTCAGAGGTCAGGAACCTGGCATCGATGCTTTGCTGAAAAGAAACGGAATTATTAAATGATGATACGGAGCATAGCTTCGCAACGTGAGTTTTTAACATAAATGAAGAATGGATCAAATTTCTGAGAAACAAGCCAGTCTGGATAAGCGCTATATGCGAATGGCACAGATTTGGGCAGAAAATTCTTACTGCCGGCGTAGGCAGGTGGGTGCATTGCTGGTAAAGGACAAGATGATTATTTCAGATGGTTACAATGGCACCCCTTCCGGTTTTGAAAACGTTTGTGAAGATGAAAACGACAAAACCAAGCCCTACGTGTTGCACGCCGAAGCAAATGCCATCACCAAAGTTGCCAGATCGAATAATAGCAGCGAAGGAGCAACTCTTTATGTGACAGCTTCTCCGTGTATAGAATGTGCCAAATTGATCATTCAGGCTGGCATCATCAGAGTGGTGTACGGAGAGCTTTATCATCTGGAAGATGGTTTGGATTTGCTTAGACGTGCTAAAATTAATACGGTTTTTTGTGATAAAAATAATTTATAATGGAAGCGAATAATAAAGGGAAAGTCTGGATACCTATTGCAATGGCCGGATGTATTGTAGTCGGCCTTATCGTTGGTAATTTAATGTCTCAACGTTCCCTGATTGGAAGTGGTAATGGCCTTTACATGAATAAGGTCAATGCCTTGATGTCTCTGATTGATACGAAATATGTTGATAGTGTCGATCAGAAGCAAATGGTTGAAGATTTGTTGCCCAAGATTCTTGGAGAATTGGATCCTCATTCAGTTTACATTTCTGCCGAAGACCGTGCAGCCGCCAATGAACAGATAGAAGGCAGTTTCAGCGGAATAGGCGTTCAATTCAACATTTATGATGACACGATCAGGGTTGTTTCTGTTGTGAGCGGAGGCCCGTCAGCAAAGGCAGGATTGTTGGCCGGTGATAAAATCATCAAGATCAATGGTAGATCATTTGTCGGAAAATCTATTACGACGGATTCGATCATGAAAGTCTTGCGTGGTCAAAAAGGCACAAAAGTAAGAGTCACTCTATTGCGATCCCACAAAAGAAAGATTTACACCTATACCATTGTTAGGGATGATATTCCTTTATATAGTGTAGATGCCAAATATAAGATCGGTAAGGAAATAGGTTATATCAAGATCGGAAATTTCGGACGTTTGGCACATTCGGAGTTCCTGCAGGCCATGGCTTACCTTCAGAAACATAAGTGTACCAAATTCATCATCGATTTACGAGGTAATCCCGGTGGATTGATGGAGCCGGCCTTGAATATCGCCAATGAATTCTTGCCTGCCAATCGTTTGATTTTGTACACCAAGGGCAAGGCTTATCCGAGAGAGGATGTCTATTCAAACGGAAAAGGTTCTTTCCAACAGGTCCCTGTGGCTATTCTTGTTGATGAGTGGTCTGCCTCTTCCAGTGAAATCCTGGCTGGCGCCATTCAGGACAACGACCGCGGTTATGTTGTTGGCCGCCGTTCTTTTGGTAAAGGATTAGTTCAGAATGAAATTCCTTTCCGTGACGGGTCTGCCGTACGTCTCACCATCGCCAGGTTTTATATCCCTTCCGGAAGATGCATTCAAAAACCTTATAAAAACGGTGAAGATGAAAATTATCAGATGGATATTGTCAACCGTTATATGAAAGGTGAATTTGATTCCAAAGCCAATATTCATGTGAACAACAAGCTGCGTTTTAAAACCGTCGGCGGAAGGATTGTCTATGGTGGCGGTGGAATTATTCCGGACTTTTTCATTCCTTTGGATACGACCGGTATGACATCCTGGTATAACAAGGTGGCCAGTGCCGGGTTGATATACGGTTTTGCTTATTCCTATACGGATGTCAATAGAGATTCCCTAAAACCCTATAACACGCCCAATAAGCTGTCTTTTTACCTTGACGATCAGGATTTGATTTCGAAATTCCTTGAATATGCAGAAAACAGAAATTACAGAGGTCGGCTGGAATTTATCGAGAAATCTTTCCCGATGGCTCTGACGCAAATCAAGGCGTACATTGCAAGGGATATGTTGGATGAAGATGCTTTTTGGAAAATTTTGCAGGAGGATGACCTAACGCTGACAAAAGCTGTGGAAATCATCACAAAATCCAAGAATGCGACTGTGCTTGACGACCATTTCTAAGTCGATCACCGAAAAACAATATCCTTGATCGTATCGTGTCCCACTTGCCTGTTGAGATGCTCAATCAGACTTTGCCGCATCATCTGCAATTCGTTGCGAATGACGGCAGAGTCAATCTTGACGTATAAAACGCCTCTTTGGATATAGAGGCTCTTGGTATGAGCTGCGATGCCGGAACCGACAATCTCGGGATACGCATTGATGAGTCTGGTCTCGAAAAGCTTTCCGTCGATTTTCATGCTTTTCAGTGCCTCATCGAGAATCTCGTGCAAGCTTTGAGTGTTTCTTCTTCTCATGATTCATTGGATTCGATATGTCCGTCTTCGACGTAGAAAATGCGGAATTGTTCACCGGTACGTTGCAGCAAATGGTCCGGATTCTCCCGGTTGGTGTCGGTAATGAAAATTTGTCCGAACTCATCTCCGGATACCAGGTTGACAATACGCTCCACCCGGTTTGCATCCAACTTATCGAACAAATCGTCCAAAAGCAGGATGGGAGTGGTGTTCCCTGTTTTTTTCAGGAAATCGAACTGAGCCAACTTAAGGGCAATCAGATAACTTTTGTTCTGTCCCTGAGAACCGACCCGTTTGATGGGATGACCGTCCAGATCCATCATGAGATCATCTTTGTGTATTCCCACCGTGGTAAATCCCAACAAATCATCCCGCATTCTGCTTTCGCGAAGCCTGTCACCAAGCGTTCCGTCAGAAAGATGAGAATGATATTTTAAATGAATATGCTCCTTGCCTCCGGAAATCTTTTGGTAAAATGTCTCGAAAACAGGAGTGAATTCTTCGATGAAAGCCGTTCTTTTCCGAAAGACGACTTCTGCGTGGGCAACCATCATTTCTTCATACAGTCCCCATAGCGATTCATCCTTGAAAGTTTCGCCTTTCAACAGCGCGTTGCGTTGCTGGAGAGCTTTGTTGTAGCTCATGAGTGATTCCATATAGGCATGGTCGTACTGCGAGATGACCATGTCCATGAAACGTCTTCTTTCGTCGCTGCCTTCACGGATGAGGTCTTCGTCAGACGGAGAAATCAGGACGAGAGGTATGCGTCCGATATGCTCAGACAACCTGTCGTATTCTTTTTTATTTCGTTTGAAAACCTTTCTTTGCTTGCGTATCATGCCACAGTAAATATCCTCTTGAAGGTCTCCTTCTTTATAAAGTGCCTGCAAGACAAAAAAATCAGCATCGTGGTTGATGTTCTGCGAGTCGATGGGATTGGAATGACTTTTACAAAAAGAAAGATAATAGATGGCATCCAACAGGTTGGTTTTTCCAACTCCGTTTTTTCCGAAAAAACAATTGACGCCGGGGGAGAATGACAACTCCGCTTCCCGAATGTTTTTGAAGTTAATGATCGACAGATTGTTTAAATACATATTTGGAAGCCTGATACCTGGTTAATGCATACAAATGTATAAAAAAACAGGGATAAATTTTCTGAATCAAATCAATTAATGTACTTTTGTAAGCCAAATTTTAAGTACCATTTACATCTAAGACTAATTGACATGTCCAACAAAGCAGAAGGAAATAGCGAATTGCAACAAGTGAATGAAGCATTAAGTCGCTCGGAACAATTCATTGAAAAAAATCAACAGAAAATAATCATTGCATTGGTTGCAATTATTGTTATTGTGGCCGGTATCCTATTTTTCCGCCATAGCTATTTGGTTCCGAGAGAAAAGGCTGCTCAGGAAATGATTTATATAGGCGAGCAATATTTTGCCATAGATTCCTTTAAAGTTGCTTTGCAGGGTAATGGTACCGATTATATCGGTTTTGAAGGTATCATCGACGAATATGGTGCTACAAAAACAGCAGATTTGGCTGCGGCTTATGCAGGCTTATGCTATAAGAACATGGGCAATTATGAAAAAGCCATTGATTATCTGAAGGACAGCAAAGCGAGTGACATCATGGTTTCACCGGCTTTGGTCGGTGCAGTCGGCGATTGTTATGTTGAACTTGGCAAACCTGAAAAGGCTGTTCCATTTTTTGAAAAAGCAGCGGATCAGGACAATGAACTTTTATCTCCGATCTATTTGATGAAAGCTGCCACTGTTTATGAAAGTCTTCAAAAATACGGCAAGGCTTTGAAAATCTATGAACGTATCAAGAAAGAATATCCGCTGTCTCAGGAAGGTGCCGACATAGAAAAATATATTGAACGCGCTAAAACCAAGAAATAATTTGGCAACCAAATACCACCATTTATCGGATTACGATCCGACATCGATACCCGATGCTTCAGCAATGAAGGTCGGGATTGTTGTTGCTGAGTGGAACTATGACATCACTTCAAAGCTGATGGAAGGTGCCCGTTCCACTTTGATCAAGAATGGCGTTTCTCCTGAGAATATCCTTATCCGTTGGGTACCGGGAAGCTTTGAATTGGTTTACGGTGCAAAGCTATTGGCTCGGAAATCGGAAGTAGATGCCGTGATTGTGTTGGGTTGTGTCATTCGTGGAGAGACTCCTCATTTTGAATATATCTGCTCCGGTGTTACGCAGGGTATCACTGCCCTTAACCTTCAGTTTGAAATTCCTTTCATTTTCGGCTTGCTGACGAACAATACCATGCAACAATCCATTGACAGGGCCGGTGGCGTTCTCGGCAACAAGGGAGATGAAGCAGCCATAACGGCTATTAGGATGATAGCACTCAATAATGAAAATTTCCGATAGGGAGCCATTCAAAAAATACGGATACGTCTATCCGGTCAGTTCAAGTTCAATAAGTGTGTGTCAATAATAGTATCACGCTCTTTGGATACGTCTATCCGATCAGTTTAAGTCCAATCCGAATGTCCGATATAACAAATCGAGGTTCGGATTTTTTTTCACCATGGCTTCCAAACGGTCTCTTGCAGTAAACGGACGGACGTTTTCTCCGCTCTCGGTCAGTCGGATCTGCATTTTCACCTTGGTATTCTGGAGTTCCCGATGCAGATGTGATTCAATCTTGTTGGTGATTTCCTGAAGCTTCTTTTCCTGAACCGGATTCTGAACGACTACTTCAAACCGATCTTCCGACAGCAAAACAGGCAGGCAAGCCTTCATGGCATTTTTCAGATGGATGTCATTTTTGATGATATCGGTAAAACTGTTCCAGGAACGTTGGAGATCTTCGGCAGTAAACGACTTGTTGAGAACGAGCTCTTTTTCCTGTTTATGCACAGTCTCCTCTGCCTTTTCAGCCTGTTTCCTGATGGAGCTGGTTCTGATGGTCTTGATGGAGCGTGTGGCGGTATCCTCTTTTTTGGTTTCAAAGGCAATCACTTCCTTATGCAGAAGAGGAGGCGCCGTCGAGGAAAAATTGCTTTGAATAGGCTCAGCCTGGGTTGAGGCCTCAGGTTGAGATTGTTCCGTCGGTTGAGCCGCCGGTGCAGAAGGCATATTCAGAGGCTGAATAGGAATCGGCTCTTCGTCAGAGGTCAGTTCACGGATTTTTTTTTTTGAATCCGAAAGCTGAGTGATCCGGATCAATGTAAGTTCGATGAGTAAACGTTTGTTTCGGCTTTCCTTATAGTTCAGGTCACAATCGTTGCTGATTTTGATGGCCGTGAATAAAAATTCCGACGGACATTGTGCAGCCTGTTCCTGATATCTGGCCCTGATACCGGCTCCGACTTCCAGAAGGGTGAGGGTATCGGGATCCTTGCATACCAGCAGGTCGCGGAAATGGGTGCTCAATCCTGTGATGAAATGCTGGCCTTCAAATCCGTTGTTGAGGATGTCGTTAAACAAGAGCAAGGCTTTGCTGAGGTCTCCGGATAAAAAGGCATCGGTCAGTTTGAAGTAATAATCATAATCCAGCACATTCAGGTTGTCGATGACATTCTGATAAGTGATTTTCCCGTCGCCAAAACTGGAGACCTGGTCGAAGATGGACAAGGCATCGCGCATACCACCGTCGGCCTTCATGGCGATGATGTTAAGGGCTTCTTCCTCCGCTTCCACATTCTCGGACCTGGCGACATGTTGCAATTGCCCGACGATGTCGTTGACGCTGATTCGGTTAAAATCGTAGATCTGGCAACGTGAAAGGATGGTGGGTATGATCTTGTGTTTCTCGGTGGTGGCCAAGATGAAGATGGCGTGGCGGGGCGGCTCTTCCAGCGTTTTCAGGAAAGCGTTGAAGGCACTGGCCGAGAGCATGTGGACTTCATCGATGATGTATACCTTGTAATGTCCCAGTTGCGGTGGAATCCTGACCTGATCGACGAGACTGCGGATGTCATCCACCGAATTGTTGGAGGCTGCATCCAGCTCGAAGATGTTCAGGGATCGCTGTTCGTTGAAACTTTGACAGGATTCGCATTCGTTGCAGGCTTCTCCGTCTTCTTTGGGATTGGAACAATTGATGGTTTTGGCAAAAATACGTGCACAAGTTGTTTTCCCTACGCCTCTGGGCCCGCAAAACAAATAGGCATGTGCCAGTTGCTTGTTTTTGATGGCATTTTTCAGTGTGGTGGTCAGTGCTGATTGTCCGACAACTGATTGAAATGTATCAGGACGGTATTTACGGGCAGAAACCAAATAGTTTTCCATAGAGAAAGATTGTTTTTTCGTGTGCAGTGCAAATGTAACAAAATCCTTTCGGTATTTTCTGGAAAAGTATGCAAAAAAACCACTACTTTTGTCACAAACATTTATCTGAAAATGGATAAGCTCAAGATTTTTTATGCCCGCATAAAACCGTATCTGAACAAGTACATTATTACAGTTGTCGTGTTTGTGGTCTTTATTGTTTTCATTGATGACAACAATGTCATCAGGAGGGTTCAATATGAGATTAAGATCAATGGGCTGCGACAGGAAATCCGGCATTATGAACAATACCGTGACCAGAGTGCGCGGAAACTGGAAAAGCTTCATTCCAGCAATGCTGAGCTGGAGCGGATTGCGAGGGAAGAATACTTGATGAAAAAGCCCGATGAAGAGCTTTTTGTTGTAGAACCCGCTAAAAAAGAGTAAACCACGAAACGGACATGCACATTTTTTTCTAAAGATCATGAAACTTTGACCGGTGAATTCCAAACGGATTTAAATAAAAAATAATGAGATGAATAAAAAAATATTGAATATCGTTTTTGCTGTTGGGGCAATATTGGTACTGATTTCCTCCGTTTTGGTCATGGAACATGTTGCGTGGGGTAAATATACTTTTGCATCAGGTGTGGCTCTTTTCTTTTTCAGCAGATTAAAAATGACCTATGCCGGAAACGATTTTCGACTCAAACGTTTAAACCGTCTTTATTTCTTGTCTTCGTTGGCTTTGGTGGTGGCTTCCTGTCTTCAGTTCAGGGAAAACGGCGGATGGATCGTCTTGCTTTTGATTGTGGCCATCCTTGAATTCTATATCAGTCTGCGTGTCGGCGTATATGAAAAATCAATAGCTGAAGCTGAAAAAAAGAAAGATCCAGAGGACTGTTGCTCTTCACAGCAGTCTGCTGAAAAATAGATAGATAATTTTTTTCTCGAATGGGCAATCCTTCTTTTCGCTTCAAGCAGTTTGAAGTCTTTCATGACCGCTGTGCCATGAAAGTGGGAACCGATGGTGTCTTGCTCGGGGCCTGGGCTGAACCTGGAAAAGCAGAACGAATGCTTGACGTGGGGACGGGAAGTGGTTTGATTGCCCTTATGCTGGCTCAGCGTTCCAATGCACAAGTGGATGGCGTTGAAATTGATGCGAAAGCAGCCGGACAAGCAGCTGAAAATGTTGCAGCCGGTCCATGGCCTGACAGGGTTCATATCTTTGCGTGTGGTTTCGGCGACTATTCCAATGGACGCTATGATTTGATCGTATCCAATCCCCCATTTTTTAGGAAATCGTTGAAAGCACCGTTGAAAGAAAGGAGCCAGGCCAGACATACGGACACCCTTTTCTACGAAATGCTGATCCGAAAGTCGGCTCAAATGCTGACATCCCAAGGTCGTTTTTCCGTTATCATTCCCGCTGATGCAGCAGATGATTTTGAGGCTATTTGCTGGCAAAACAAACTGTACCTTTCAAGACATTGCGAGGTCGTGTCGGTAGAAGGTTTGATTCCCAAACGAGTGCTTCTTGAATTTTCACGAAACAGAGGTCATATTGAACGCTCGTCACTGATTTTAGAGACCTCTGATCATAAACCTTCTGTGGCCTTTGCAGCCATGACGGCCGATTTCTACATGGATAAATGATTCTTCCAACACTACTTCCGCTAAAATCATCGCATTAAATGAGCATTTCGGAATATATTTTTTGCTACCTTTGCACCTTGAAAAAATGTGATGTATGTCAAAGAAATTTGCGGAATATTCCGGTTTTGATTTAGCCAAAATTAATCAGGACATCCTGAAAAAATGGGATGATGAAGACCTGTTTCATAAAAGTATGGATATCAGGGAAGGTTGCCCTTCCTTCGTTTTTTATGAGGGGCCGCCTTCTGCAAACGGAATGCCGGGTATCCATCATGTCATGGCCCGTTCCATCAAAGATATATTTTGCCGTTACAAAACAATGAAAGGATACCAGGTTATGCGCAAGGCCGGGTGGGATACCCATGGACTTCCTGTAGAGCTTGGCGTTGAAAAGGAACTGGGCATTACAAAAGAAGATATCGGCAAAAAGATCTCCATCATAGATTACAACAAAGCCTGTCGCAAGAATGTCATGAAATTCACCAAAGAATGGGAAGACCTGACACACCGGATGGGCTATTGGGTCAATATGGACGATCCGTACATTACCTATGACAATCGTTACATTGAAACCCTTTGGTATTTGCTGAAGGAATTATATAAAAAAGGATTGCTGTACAAAGGCTATACCATCCAGCCATATTCACCGGCTGCAGGTACAGGCCTCAGTTCACACGAACTGAACCAACCCGGTTGTTACAGGGATGTCAAGGATACCACCTGTGTGGCTCAGTTTAAGATCAAAAACCCGAAAGACGAATGGACTAAATTCGGCGATGCCTGCTTCATTGCCTGGACAACCACGCCTTGGACTTTGCCTTCCAACACCGCATTGTGTGTAGGTCAGAACATCAAATATGTGGCTGTTCAGAGCTACAATCCCTATACCGGAATCCCGATGACCTATATTCTGGCCAAGGATCTGGTTTCGATCCATTTCAATCAGAAAGCTGCCGGTCTGGACTTGGATTCCTACAAGCCGGGAGACAAACTGGTTCCTTACAAGGTGCTGGATTTTGAGTATCAAGGCTCTGAACTTGTCGGCATAGAATATGAACAACTGATTCCGTGGGTGAATCCGGGTAAAGGTGCTTTCCGTGTTATTTCCGGCGACTATGTTACGACGGAGGATGGTACGGGTATCGTGCATATCGCACCGACCTTCGGTGCCGATGATGATCGTGTCGCCAAGAATTTCGGCGTACCGGCCATGTTAATGCCGGACAAGGACGGCAATATGCGTCCTATGGTTGATCCGACCGGCAAGTTTTACAAACTGGAAGACCTGGATCAGGACTATGTCAAAACAAACATCAATGTTGAATTGTATTCGGGATATGCCGGTCGTTTCGTGAAGAATGCCTACGATCCCAATCTGACGGAAAATGATGCGACATTGGATATCGACCTCTGTGTCATGATGAAACAGCAAAACCAGGTGTTCAAGATTGAGAAGCATGTCCATAGCTATCCGCATTGCTGGCGTACGGACAAACCGGTCTTGTATTATCCGCTTGACAGCTGGTTCATCAAATCCACCGCTTGCCGTGAAAGAATGATGGCACTCAACGAAACCATCCATTGGAAGCCCCAATCCACCGGAACCGGCCGTTTCGGCAAATGGTTGGAAAACCTGCAGGACTGGAATCTTTCCCGTAGTCGCTATTGGGGAACGCCTCTGCCTATCTGGCGTACAGAAGACGGAAATGAGGAAAAATGCCTCGGCTCCGTGGCAGAATTATATGAAGAGATAGAGAAATCCGTCAGGGCAGGTTTCATGAAATCCAATACGCTTGGTGATTTTGAACCCGGTAAATATACGGCGGAAAATTACGATCAGATAGATTTACACCGTCCATACGTGGATGATATCATTTTGGTCTCTCCGTCCGGAAAGCCCATGAAACGGGAAACAGACCTGATTGACGTTTGGTTTGATTCCGGTTCCATGCCTTATGCACAGATCCATTATCCGTTTGAAAACAAGGAAGCGTTCGATTCCCGTTCCAATTTTCCGGCAGATTTCATCGCCGAAGGTGTTGACCAGACCCGTGGTTGGTTCTTCACCCTGCATGCCATTGCGACCATGGTGTTTGATACGGTTTCTTTTAAGAATGTGGTTTCCAACGGTTTGGTGCTTGACAAGAACGGTAACAAGATGTCCAAGCGTCTTGGAAATGCTGTCGATCCGTTTTCCACCATTGAGAAATTCGGATCGGACCCGTTGCGTTGGTATATGATCACCAATGCCTCTCCATGGGACAACCTGAAATTTGATCCGGAAGGTATTGAAGAAGTTCGTCGTAAATTCTTCGGTACCTTGTTCAATACCTATTCTTTCTTTTCCCTGTATGCCAATGTGGATGGCTTTACTTATCAGGAAGCTGAAGTCCCTATGGAAAAACGGTCTGAGATTGACCGTTGGATCCTGTCACAGCTGAACAGCCTGATTCGTGAAGTCGATGATTGTTATAATACCTACGAACCGACCAAGGCCGGACGTGCCATCAGTGATTTTGTCAGTGAAAACCTGAGCAACTGGTATGTCCGTCTGAACCGTAAACGTTACTGGGGTGGGGACTATTCGGAAGATAAAATTGCCGCTTATCAGACCCTGTACACATGTATAGAGACGGTGTCCAGACTGATGGCTCCCATTGCGCCATTTTATGCCGATCAACTTTTCCGTGACCTGAATGCGGTGACCGGAAAAGACCAAACCAAATCTGTGCATTTGGCTGACTTTCCGAAATTCGACATCCATCTGATCGATGAGGAACTGGAAGCCCGTATGCAGATTGCCCAGCAGATTTCGTCCATGGTGCTGGCTCTACGTCGCAAAGTGGGCATCAAGGTACGCCAGCCGCTTACCGCCATCATGATTCCTGCCGCAGATGCTCAGCAAAAAGCACACATCGAAGCGGTCAGCAGCCTGATTTTGGGAGAAGTGAATGTCAAGAGCCTGAATTTTGTGGACAATACTGTCGGTATCCTGGTGAAACGCATCAAACCTGATTTCAAGAAACTTGGTCCGAAATGCGGAAAACAGATGAAACAGGTTGCAGCCATACTCACAGAGATGAGACAGGATGAAATAGCCGCTTTCGAGCATCAATCCGGTTGTAAGATAAATATCAATGGACAAATCATAGATGTTGAGCTATCTGATGTGGAAATCCTTTCCGAGGATATTCCGGGTTGGTTGGTTGCCAATGACGGTCGTCTGACTGTCGCTTTGGATATCACCATGACCGGTGAACTTCGCGAAGAAGGCTTGGCCAGAGAATTGGTAAATCGTATTCAGAACCTCCGTAAGACCAACGGCTATGAGATCACCGACAAAATCAAGATTGTGATTTCGTATCATCAGGAGGTATCTGCTGCTTTGAGTAAGTGGAAAAGTTACATCATGACACAGACACTTGCTGAAAGCATAGACTTGGTAGAAACCGTTGAGGATGGTGTTTCACTGGATTTGGATGATCTGGATTTGATGATGAAAGTGAAAAAAATATAGCCGGATTCATTCCTGATCATCATACAATTTTCATTTTTTATTTGTTGTTGACTTTGCTTTTATATATATTCGCGGATTCTTTTTTCGAGGTTTAAAATTACTTTTTTTTCGAACTTTTTTGTAAAATAGAAATGTATGTCAGACAAGATCAGATACTCAGATGCGGAATTGGAAGAGTTCCGTGCCATCATAGATGAAAAATTGGCCAAGGCCAGAGTCGATTATGAACAATTAAAGGATAGTGTCACCAATATGGATGGGAATGACGTCATGGACACCTCTCCGACATTCAAGAACTTCGATGAAGGAGCCAATACGATGTTGAAGGAAGAGACCGGCCGTATGGCTCAGCGTCAGATGAAATTTATTCAGCACCTTGAAGCTGCCCTGGTACGTATTGAAAACAAGACTTACGGAATCTGCCGGGAAACAGGTCAATTGATACCAAAAGAACGTTTACGTGCAGTTCCTCATGCAACCCTGACCATTGAAGCAAAAAGCGACAAAAAATAAATGATGCCCAAACTTTCAAGGGGCTGGAAAGTCTCTCTTATTATTTTCCTGATTTTATTGGTCGATCAGGCTCTCAAAATTTGGATAAAGACCCATTTGTGTTTGCATGAAAGTATTCAAGTCACAGATTGGTTCTATCTCTATTTTACCGAAAATAATGGAATGGCTTTTGGCATTGAGCTTTTCGATAAATTATTCCTGACGCTTTTTCGTATTGCTGCTGTTGTGGCACTTTTCTGGTATCTGTATCGGATTTGCCCCAAGAAAACAACTCGTTTCGGATATTGTGTCTGCATTTCCCTGATTATAGCCGGTGCCTTGGGCAATATTATCGATTGCCTTTTCTATGGAATCATTTTTGATGACAGCATCGGACATGTGGCGACTCTTTTCCCGGAAGGAGGAGGCTACGGCTCTTTCCTTTATGGAAAAGTCGTGGATATGTTTTATTTTCCGTTGATTGACACCAATTACCCCAATTGGATGCCGTTTGTCGGCGGAGACCATTTTATATTTTTCAGGCCGGTATTCAATTTTTCCGATTCTGCCATTTCAGTCGGCATATTCCTTTTATTGATATTCTATCACCGCGATTTATCTGAGGTTTCTACAGCAAAAGAAGAAATTGGAACTTCAGCCAATAAATAAACCATCATGTCTAAAATTCGTTTGATTTTTGGGCTGCTTCTGATTTTGGTGAGTCTGACTTCTTGCCGTCCCAGAAAGGTCTTATCCAGAAGCGAAATGACGGATGTCTTGTATGATATCCATCTGACAGATGTTTTGTTGAACCAGGGAACCATCTATCAGAACTCTTCGTGGACACATGGCTTAAATCCGGACGATTTTGCAGATATGGCTTATCAGTCTGTCCTTCGTAAACATGGTATTGATGAGAAGACTTTCTACACTTCTGTAAGCTATTACAGCAAAAAGTTAAGCTTGTATGCCAAAATATATGCTGATGTTGATAAACGCTTGCAAGATTATATTGATGAAATTAAAAACAGGAAATATGATGTTCCGACAGTTGCTCAGGTTCTGGCCGGTCTGAAAATGGATACCCTTGAATTGCAGAAAAGGTATCAATATGCCCTGTATAGCTCTGATACCGTCCCTGTCAGACACCTGTTCCTTCCTGCCGATTCTTTGCCGTCCTATGCTGCATGGTATACCCGTCAATGGTTGCATAAGCCAGGCAAGGGGTTTACTGCATTCTCCATGGTTTCTCATATACGTCGAATGATTCTTATAGAATCTCCGGCAGTGAAAGATTCTGTTCTTCTTGCCGATACTATTTCAGGAAACACCAAGGTCGTCATGCATTCGGATGCTTCCGGGAATGTGACCAAAGAAATCGTTGCTACCCAAGCCAGAAAAATGCCGCCCCGGAACTTTCGAAAAAATGAAAAGGAGAATGAATTGCAAGAACGCTTCAGGGAAAGATTGAATGAAAAAAAACAAGCCGATCGATGAAATGCTTTGCTGCGCAATATTTTTGTTCAGGCAAAGGAAAAATAGGGAAGAAGCAAATCCTTTGTCTTGATGATGAGGGTGTCCTTCTTTCCATTCGGCCATTTAACGATGAAACGGCATCCACCGCTTTTCTGAATGGGGTGTTGTGTCCTGCATTCGGCTTGCCCGGCAGCAAAACCATTTTGGCACCGGATGAAGCAGACTCTTTACTGAAGAGGGTCACAAAAATCAATCCAAAGCTTCCTGTGGGCGACTTTTTGGATATTTATACCAACATTCCCGATTTAAAAATCGGTTCGAAACCCAGATTGTGGTGCATTGAACCTTTGGATCTTAAAAAACTTCTGTTGCTGGATGATTCATCTGTCTATTCTGTCTTCCCGTAAAGTCTGCGACGGAATTCTGAGCAGACGATGGCGGTTGCAGCGGATACGTTCAATGATTCCGAACCTGTCTTTCCAAGGGGGAAGTCTGGTATATAGAGCTTCTGAGTGACATATTTTGCGGTGGATTCACTGATCCCGTTTCCTTCATTTCCCATGACGATGAGCCCCTCTGAAGGTAATTCACAATGATAGATGACTTCCCCTTCCAGGAATGTTCCGAAAACCGGAAGGTCTGTTTTTTCGAACAGGGACTGTAGGGATGTATAGTGAATTTTCACACGGCCGATGGCACCCATGGTAGCCTGTACGGTTTTCGGATGATAGGCGTCGACCGTCCCTATGGAACAGATGACATGTTCCATGCCGAACCAGTCGGCAATCCGTAAAATGGTGCCCAGATTGCCCGGATCCTGGATATTGTCGAGAACAAGACTGATTTTTCCCTTTAGAAGATTGGGATTTAGCTCAGGATTTGGTATTTCAAAAATGCCCAGGACATCTTGAGGTGTTTTCAGCATACTTGCCTTATGGATTCCGACTTTGTCCGTAGTGATGATTTCGTCGGCTTTAACTTCGGAATTCTGCAGAAACCATTCCTCGGTCGCAACCAAAAGCCGGCAGGGCAGGAGGTCAAGAAGATCTGCAGTCAGTTTGTTTCCTTCAGCTGTAAAAAGTCCGTATTGCTGTCTGAACTTTTTTTGTTCCAGTGAATGGATCCATTTTATTTTGGCATTGCTCAGCATAGATTCATTTATAAAGCAAATTTACGAAAGAATTAGGTTACAAGGAAATTTGTTTTCCTGTATTTGCCTTCTTAGAACAGAAAATGTACATTTGCAACATTGATGGAATTTATGAATTGCCAAAATTGATTTTATGCGCAGAAGCGTTTTTCTGTTTGTCCCGATTTTCATGCTGCTTTTTGGGGCGTGTAATAGTTTGAAATATGTTCCAAAGGATCAATATTTGTTGGACAAGGTTTCCATCTACACGGGGAAAGGAACAATAAATAATAGCGACTTGAGTGCCTATATCTCTCAGGAACCCAATAAAAGATTTCTTGGGATAGGCAAACTGGACCTGTTTTGGTATGATTTGTCCGGATCGGATACCAGCAAATGGATGAACCGTACTTTGCGTAAATTGGGCAATCCACCTGTCATCTATGATTCCCTTCAGACGGAACGTTCCAGAGCGGCTATGGAAAATCTACTCATCAGCAAAGGTTATTTTGATGCCAATGTCGATCGGGTTGTTGAAATCAGGAAAAGAAAAGCACATGTAAAATATATAGTGCAGCCGAATAAACCGTATACCATCCGAAAATTTAATTTTGTACTACTTCAGGATTCAATCAGCAGGCTGATCGAGGATGAAATGAAAGGTTCTACCATTCATCCCGGAATGCTTCTGAGTAGTCAGGCTTTAGATGAAGAACGGACGCGTCTGACCAAAAATCTGATGCGAAAAGGTTATTATTCCATGCAAAAAGACTATTTCTCGTATGATGTGGATAGTACTTTGGGTACGCATCAGGCAGACGTCAAACTGGTCTTAAAGCCCTTTCTTCCGGATACATCAGGAATGGAACTCTCCAGAGAAGAATTGCTCCGGTTTACGCATCCGGTCTACAAAGTCCAGAATGTTTATTTTATGCTTGATGTACCTATGTCGAGCTATACCCGTAATCCGGTTACGGCGTCCTCCACTTCTGACAGGAACATGATATTTGAAGTGGCGGACTTTGACACCATTTCAAGTGGCCCTTACCATACGATTTACAGAGGCCGGCCTTTTGTCTCTCACGAAGCCTTGATAGAAAATTGCCGGATCTTGCCGGATGAACTGTATAATGTAAATACGGTGGAGAGGACTTATTCGAGGATGAATTCGCTGCAGCTGATGAAATACATCAATATCCGTTTCGTGGAGGATCGTGTGGATAGCCTTGGCATGCACCAGCTGGACTGCTATATTGTGCTTACTCCGAATCTGAAGCAGGCATTGTCTTTTGAACTGGAGGGGACAAATACGGCCGGTGACATTGGTGTGGCCGGAAACATAAACTACACACACCGGAATATTTTCAATGGTTCAGAGCTTTTCCAGGCAAAGATACATGGTGCCTATGAAGCCTTGTCCACAGACTTTCAAAGCGATTATACCGAGTTGGGAGGAGAAGTCAGCTTGACTTTGCCGGAATTTAAGATGCTTTTCCTAAATAATGATTTTAAACGAAAGGTTGATGCTACTTCAGAATTGAATACGTCTTTCCAAATCATGCAAAGGCCTGAATTCAAGCGTGTGATTGCTTCCACTGGTATCCGTTACAACTGGCTTCGCAATAGCCTCAGGCAAACCCTCGATCTGGTTGATCTGAGCTATGTGTATATGCCTTGGGTTGATCAGGCATTCAGAGATTCATTTCTGGTCAATACCTCTTATCTGAAGTATAGCTACGAGGATCATTTCATATTACGTACGGCGTACAGCTTTTCGTTTTCCAGCATTCCTTTCGGATCGACCAACAGGTCCTATTATACGTTGAAAGGAAGCGTTGAATCAGCCGGCAACGCACTTTATGGCATTTATTCTCTGGCAGGCATCAACAAAGACGATGGGTACTACAAAATCGGTAAAATCAGTTTTGCCCAATATCTGAAAGGTGAAATTGAATATGCCAGAAGTCTTGTTCTTGATCCCAGAAACCGTGTGGCTTACCGTTTTGGGTTTGGTGTGGCCTATCCTTATGGTAATTCAACCATCCTGCCTTTTGAAAAACGATTTTTCTCAGGCGGTGCGAACTCTGTTCGTGGCTGGTCGGTCCGTACACTTGGACCTGGGGCATATAATGATGCGGGAAGTGATGGCATCGATTTTATGAATCAGTCCGGTGACGTTAAACTCGATATGGGCGTTGAACTTAGAAGTAGCTTGTTCTGGAAATTGGAAACAGCTTTGTTTGCCGACTTTGGAAATATCTGGACTTTACGCGCTTATGAGGATCAGGCTGGCGGGCAGTTCTTATTTAATTCATTTTACAAACAGGTGGCCTCCAGCGTGGGAGTAGGATTGCGTTTTGACTTTAACTACTTCTTGTTGCGTTTTGATCTTGGTATGAAGGTCTTTGATCCATCTTTGACCGGCGAAGAACGCTGGCGGATCAAACATATTGACAACAGGGATGACTTTGCATTCCACTTTGCCATAGGTTATCCATTCTGATTTTTTCTTGGAATTTTCTTTTTTATTACTACCTTTGCCGGCGCAAATAAGCGGGGTTTGGTAGCTCAGCTGGATAGAGCAACAGCCTTCTAAGCTGTGGGTCGAGGGTTCGAATCCCTCCCAGATCACTTGAAAAACCATTGTGAATTTATTTACAATGGTTTTTTTGTTTATGATGTTGACTTTTTTACAGCAACGTATTTTTAAATGTGGATCTTACCAGTATTTGGTTCTTTTAGCAATATCCGTTTCCTTTGGAGCACTCCGTCTTTTGGGTGCCGTCGCTTCCGTCGCTGTGCAGAAAACGCTAAAAATGCAGTGATGGAGGCTGAATTTCCGAACCGCGTCTTCCAGTCGTCCTGAAAATACAGGACTCCTTCAGCCGCTGTCCTCCCTCAGGCATCGCTGCGCTCTGCCATTCCGGTCGTCTGAAGAAACGGAAATTCTTTACGCCTTCCATCACTGCATTTTTTTTACGCGTTTTCTCGCAAGGCTCCTTCAGCAACGACACCCAAAAGACTGCGTTCGGTGGATAGCCGCAATATTCGGCTGTTTTCTTCTGAATGCTGATCGATTCTTGTAGATCAAAGCTAATGGAGGCCAATGGTTACACCTACAATCTATGCATTTTTTGTTGATTATTATAGATACGATTAAAATAAGTACTATATTTGCATTTAATTATAATCGTAATTATAAAAAGTAACAGGTATGACAAAGTTCCCAAGCGTTTTGCATAGCAGAGATACATACATTCAGCGCATCAAACCATTTCTGCGAACACCTATTGTCAAGGTGATGATAGGGCACAGGCGTGTGGGCAAAAGTTATATTCTTTTTCAACTAATCGAACTAATACGCAGTGAAGAGAAAGACGCCAACATTATCTATATAAATAAAGAGGATATTGATTTCGTGGATATTAACTCTTACAAAGAGTTGCATGACTACATTTCAAAGAGATTGGTTAGCGATAAGAAAAATTACATCTTTATTGATGAAATTCAAGAGATTGAAGATTTTAAAGTTGCTATTCGCTCGCTTGCGTTGGACGACAATAACGATATTTATATTACAGGTAGTAATTCCGAGATGTTTTCCAGCGATTTGGCAAATGAGTTGGGCGGGAGGTATGTTGAGTTTAGAATTTACAGTTTGTCATACCTCGAATTTTTGAGTTTTATGAATTTGCCAAATGATGATGATTCACTCGAAAAGTATGTTCACTTTGGAGGATTACCCTATCTGATACACTTGCCAATGGATGAAGCAGTGATTATGGAGTATATTCGCAGTGTGTACTCTACCATTGTATTACGTGATGTTGTGGAACGCAAAAAAATTCGGAACACCGCCTTTTTGGAGCAACTTATTCGTTTTTTGGCAAACAATGTAGGAAGTCTCTTTTCATCGAAAAGTATTAGCGACTTTTTAAAAAGTCAAAATGTAAAAATAGCCCCTAATCAAGTTTCTGATTACGCTGATTCTCTTGCAGAAGCATTTGTCGTACACAAAGTCGGGCGTTATGATATTGTCGGCAAAAAGTTTTTTGAACGAGGAGAAAAATATTTCTTTGAAAATTTGGGTATCCGTAATGCCGTGGTAGGATATAAGCCACAAGATAGGGCAAAAAGATTGGAAAATCTTGTTTGCAACCACTTGCTATTCTGCGGATATGAAATAAAAGTGGGTGTACTTACCACAGAAGAGGTTGATTTTGTTTGCACACGCAACGGTGAAACGCTCTACGTTCAGGTCGCTGTAGAGCCATCATCGCCCGAAACCATAACACGTGAGTTTGGAAATCTATTGAAAATCAAAGATAACTATACAAAGATTGTTGTTTCAAGCGAACGCTCTTTTGAGAATAGTTACGAAGGTGTGGAACATATATATATACGTGATTTTCTGTCCTCTACACTAACACCAAAGATGTTGTAATTGAGGTCTGCTGTTAAACCTTTGTGCAACCAGGTGCAAACAAAAATGGCAAAAGCTCAAGAAAACCGTGCATCTCATCCAAAGTCTTAGACAGGCAATTTTTTATCGCCATGTGCCTTTTTCAGGCAATTCCAATATAAGGCACCCAATGCCCAGTCTTCAATCATCAACGTTCTATCTACAGTCATCGACAATGAGAAAAGCATAAAAAATTGTTTGCAAGGCGATTCAAACAATGCCTGAAAGCCATAATAAACAAGAAGATCCCAACAGACAATGTCTGCCGGGGCCTTCTCATTTACAAAGGAGACAATTGTTAACCGAAATGTAAACCGACAGGATTGTTTAATCTGAAAAACAGTCTTTTATATAAAAGTTATAGCTGATATAACCATCAAAAGAAAATAATTAAGATAAATAATAATATGTTTTATTTGTTTTAATAATATGATTTCGTTATATTTGTTTTCCATAAGTTATCATGAAAAATTCAAATTCTATAATCCTTAGAGCTATCATGATGAAACGAACAACCGGAAGCACATCGGATTTAGACGGTGGATGCATTTTATATTTGTTCTATAGAAACCAAATAATCAACACAAAAAACACGCATGAAAGCAAAAATTATATTGTTCAGCCTTGTCGCAGTGCTTTTTCTAATCGGATGGACCGGGTGCGAAAAAGAAGATATATCCCAAAACATCATCTTGTATGACAAACCTCTGGATGTAATCCAGTCCCATATTCAAGGTAAATGGGAATTGGTTTACGAGAAAGGAGGTTATGCTGCAAATTCCATACATTATTATGATAACAGCTATATGGAAATTACTCTGGATAACAGGGCAATAATAACTTTTGATGATGTGGTTTATATAGATGCCGTTATCAAATGGACCAAAGTAGGCCCTTATGAATGGGTTAAATTGTCACCTGGAAAATATACGGATACCTACCTTATGGAATTTAATGATCGAAGGGAATATCCCTATTGCTTTGTTGTTGATAACATTCACAATGATACGTTAACTATCTATGATAATGCGTGCGACGCTGTTTTTTATTATTATATCAAACCTAATAAATAATTCTAAACATGAAAAATCAGAATTGTATTGTTCAGCCTTGTCGCAGTGTTTTCTCTAATTGACGAAACCACAGGCGGGTTTATGGAGAGTGGATGGAACTGGCAGCAATAAAAAGCCGCTGACTTATGATAACTTTCAAATACTGCAATGATTTTCCGTTAACTTAAAAAGTATCATAATGAAGAGATTGAACGAATGCTTAATATTTCTAATCGCGTTAACCGTGATTTCTTGCGGCAGGGATGGTGAAGATGATTTGACTTTGCCGGATATTGAGCCCATGTCCCCTTATGATGAACCTGTATGGCATCCATCGGGAGAGATAATCGGTTTTAACCATACACCGATTAAGGAGATATATTATAACAGTAAAAATCGTCAGGTACACTGGGTATATGATTCGGACTCAACGGGCTTCTGGCTAATAAATGCCGACGGAACCAATATGAGGCGTGTTCTGCCTTATTACCTAAAAACACCTGCCTGGAGCCCTGATGGTAGCCGGATAGCTTTTTCAAACGGTGCGCAGATCAGCATTATGCCGTTTGACGGAGAGAAGTTTGATACAACGGCAATACGAGTACTAACACATGAAGGAAAAAATTTTTTCCCTTCATGGAGTCCCGATGCGCAATGGATAGCTTACGATTCAAATGCCGACAGTCCTATAGGACAATATTTTATATGGAAAATGAGAATAGATGGAACTTCAAAAAAATGTATCGCTTACACGCCTGACCTTGGGGAAACCAGAATGCCATATTGGAAAAGCAATTTTTCCATTGTTCATCAAAGATATATTGAAATAGGAACACCTGAAATTTTTGAAATGGACTCAACAGGAAAAAATAAAACTCGTATAACAAATAATAACATACACGAGACATTACTCCAATCTTCTGCGAACAATAAATACATAACCTATATATCTTATTCCGATAAATGGAGTTTAAACAGAATTGATGTTTCTACCAATGAACTTATTAACCTAACAAATTGGTGCAAAAATTATTCATGGGCTCACAATGGAGAAAAGATAGTTTATGTGAATTTTAATTCTACACATATTGATAAAACGATAGGCAATTTATGGACCATAGATGCGGACGGCAGCAATAAAAAGCCCCTGACTTATAATAGTTTTAAGACTTTGTGATAATTATCAATTTACTTAAAAAAAGATTATTATGAAAAAGATCTTATTTCTTTTAGCATGTTTTGGAATTGCAAATAAATTCCAAACCGATTTGCATAATTACAATCTTTCACTTACGGGTTTGCCTGCAGGTCATTATTTTGTGCATGTAATCAAAAACGGAAAAACCTATCGAAGACAATTGATTGTTCAATAAAGAATTTTATATTTAAAGAATGTGGATAAGATGAATTTGGGTCGGGTTACATGGTGAACCTAGCAAACAATGGGTCAATGATACCTGCGGTGATTGGTGGAGAGGATACCGGTTCGTTGTCATCACCCAGCGAAAAATCTGTTTGATATATTACAAAATAAGCAAAGCCATTAGTAAAAAAATAAATGTCTAAACAATGGAAACTACTACTCCGCCATACTAAAAATACCACCCTAAGACAGGGTGGATGCATTTTATATCTGCTCTATTGAAACCAAATAATCAACACAAAAAACACGCATGAAAGCAAAAATTATATTGTTCAGCCTTGTCGCAGTGCTTTTTCTAATCGGATGGACCGGGTGCGAAAAAGAAGATGAATCCCAAAACATCATCTTGTATGACAAACCTCTGGATGTAATCCAGTCCCATATTCAAGGTAAATGGAAATTGGCATACGGAAAAGGAGGTTATGCTGCAAATTCCATATTTTATGATGATAACTATTATATGGAATTTACAGTGGATAACAGGGTGATAAAAACCGGTGACAACATTGTTTATGCCAATTCCACTATCAAATGGACCAAAGTAGGCCCTTATGAATGGGTTAAATTGTCACCTGGAAAATATACGGATACCTACCTGATGGAATTTAATGATCGAAGGGAATATCCCTATTGCTATATTGTTGATAAAATATACAATGATACGTTGATTATCCATGATAATATGGCAGATGCTGTTTCTTACTATTTTAATAAAACCAAATAAAATCATTAAACATGAAAAATTATAATAGAATAACACTGACAGTCTTTTTATTATTGTTTCCTTTCTTTGTTTTTGCGCAAAGCAATGATACCTTATTTATACAAAAAGACGCAAAAGGGAACGCTCGGTTTGTCCGGTTTACATCCGGCAAAAATCAGGAGAGAAATATGAATAAGGATACTGTGTTCTTGAAAACTTTCTACAAAACGGACAAGAATGACGGTTTTCGGAAAATTCAGGAAGGGTCATTGCCAAAGGACATCCCTTTTAAAAAATTTCAGCAATACTACAAGGGATTACAGGTAGACAATGCACAGGTTATCATATACGGAAAGAATAATAACATTGAAGTTGTAACCGGAGATTTTCAGGATATTGATATTGAAAATGTAAAACCGTCATTAAACGAAGAGCAAGCGTTGAAGAAAGCGTTGGCTTTTGTCGGAGCAAAAAAATACAAATGGGAGGACAAATCAATAAAGGCTTCTCTTAAAGAAAATACGGCGAATTCAAAAGCAACTTATTTTCCAAAGGGAGAATTGGTTATAGCAAAGGATAATTTAAAATGAAGTAACAGTTTTAAGTTAGCCTGGAAATTTACGATATCGTCTCTCGAACCCTTTTATGAACAAATGGTGTTTGTAGACGCTCAAAATGGTGCTATAATTCGGAATAGATCATTGGTATTTGATGCCAATATCTCTTGTACTGCGCAAACGAGGTATAATACAACCAATAAAGCGATTCTCGGAGACAGTTATACAGGAGGCATCAGATTACGTGAGGACAGAAATAGTGTTAATGTACAAACAATGAATGCCCAATGGACGACCAATCCTTCATTAGCCATTGATTTTATCAATACGAATACCAATTGGACATTGGGTAGTTGGACAGATTTCAACCGCGATCAGGCTGCTTTGGATGCTCACTGGGGAGCTGAAAGAGTCTTGGATTATTGGAGAACGGTTCAGCCGCGGTATAGTATTGACAATCAAGGAATGGCTTTAAGAAGTTATGTTCATTGGGATTCCCCTTCTTTTAATAATGCTGCATGGGTTGGTGGAAATAGCAATTTTATGGTATATGGTGATAATAATGATAATCCTTTAACTGCCTTGGATATCGTTGCTCATGAATTCGGGCATGGAGTAGCTCAATATACAGCAAACTTTTCCGACGAAATAGTTGAATCTAAAGCATTAAATGAAGGGTTTAGTGATATATGGGCGGCCTGTATTGAATCTTGGGCTGCACCTGACAAACAAAAATGGTTAATAGGTGAAGACATATTTGTTCCCATGGGTTATTCATGTCTCAGAAATCTGCAAAATCCGAAAGATAATAATGCATGGGAAGGGCCTCATCCGAATACTTATCATGGGACTTATTGGAACCAGCAAGGTGAAGAGCATTATAATTCCACGGTTCTCAGTCACTGGTTTTATCTGATTACGGAGGGAGGAACCGGTCATATTGATGATAATAACAATAATCCTTCTTATACGGTAAATCCTCTTGGCATAGAAACTGCGCAACAAATTGCGTACTGGGCGGAAATGGCTTTGTTTTCTTCCGCAATTTATTTTGATGCAAGGAATGCCAGTATAACGGCATGCCAATATATATTTAATGTACCAAATACACAGCAAGAAATTGAAGTAACGAATGCGTGGCATGCCGTGGGTGTAGGTGAAAGTTTTCACTATGATGGAATTATTTCGGGCCCTTCTACCGTCTACCGCCAAGCTACATATAGCATTACCAATCTCCCATCAAATGCTACAGTGACATGGAGACCGTCAAATACAAATCTGAGCTTAGTGTCGGGACAAGGAACAGGAACAGCCGTATTTCAAAGTAATTATTATGGAGGTTGTGTAATATATGCGGATATAACTATAGGAAATTCAACCTTTACCCTATCACGTTCTATACTTACAGAAATTGATTATTCACTCTTCAATAATGTTTATATTGATGGTCCTGAATTTGAATGCAGCAATACAGCGACCTTAACTCTTAGAAATTTACCACAACCATCTACTATAAGCTGGAACCATGGTCCATATACGACTGATACAACATATACCGTATATGCCTCTTCCTTTCCTAATGATAATCCTGCAATAGCCAAGATCTCTGCCGAAGTAACCTATAAAGGCCAGTCACAAGCATGGGGAAGTGAGTTTAGTTTCAGCTTCAACAGGCCAGGGTATTATCAAGTAGGAGATACTATCATAAGAGATGAATATTTTTATTATGATAGTGATAGAGGAGTATTAGGGGTAAATGTATCTTATTTGTTTCCTGTGAATGGTGTAAATTATGAATGGTCAGGTTCTTATTGGTCTCCGGTGGAAGCCATTGGGCCATGTTGTACTTTTGAAGGACCAGCAAATTTTTCATGGGTTGATATTACCCTTTCTTTTACCAACCCATGTGGACAAATAACCCATTTTACCAGATCGCTTATAGTTCCTCAGGATCTAATTGAAAGTTATTCCCTTTTCTCTTTGTCCCCCAATCCCGCTGCCAACAATGTAACGATATCTTTAGATGAAACCGCGACAAAGGCAAATCGTTTAAAAGCAACAAATGACTTATCAGAGGAATATGAAATTCAGCTGTGGAGTTCTTCGGGTTTATTGAAAAAGGTGAAAACCGATTTGCATAATTACAATCTTTCACTTACGGGTTTGCCTGCAGGTCATTATTTTGTGCATGTAATCAAAAACGGAAAAACCTATCGAAGACAATTGATTGTTCAATAAAAAATTTATATTTAAAGAATATGGATAAGATGAACTTGGGTCGGATTACATGGCGAACCGTGCAAACAATGGGTCAATGATACCTGCGGTGATTGGTGGAGAGGATGCCGGTTCGTTGTTGTCACTCAGCGAAAAATCTGTTTGATATATTACAAAATAAGCAAAGCCATCAGTAAAAAAATAAATGTCTAAACAATGGAAACTACTACTCCGCCATATTAAAAATACCACCCTAAGACAGGGTGGATGCATTTATATTTGTTCTATTGAAACCAAATAATCAACACAAAAAACACGCATGAAAGCAAAAATTATATTGTTCAGCCTTGTCGCAGTGCTTTTTCTAATCGGATGGACCGGGTGCGAAAAAGAAGATACATCCCAAAACATCATCTTGTATGACAAACCTCTATCTGTAATCCAGTCCCATATTCAAGGTAAATGGAAATTGGCATACGGTAAAGGAGGTTTTGCTGCAAATTCCATATTTTATGATGATAACTATTATATGGAATTTACAGTGGATAACAGGGTAATAAAAACCGGTGACAACATTGTTTATGCCAATTCAACCATCAAATGGACCAAAGTAGGCCCTTATGAATGGTATAGGGTGCTTGAAGAACATGGTCATCTTACTACTACCTACCTGATGGAATTTAATGATCGAAGGGAATATCCCTATTGCTATGTTGTTGATAAAATATACAATGATACGTTGATTATCCATGATAATGCGTTCGATGCTGTTTCTTACTATTTTAATAAAACCAAATAAAATCATTAAACATGAAAAATCATAATAGAATAAAACTGACAGTCTTTTTTATATAACTTATTTTATGCGTATCAGAAGAACCTTGATAAGCTGAAAATAGAAATTCATGCTATTATGAAAAAAGTTTCCCTGATTCTAATAACAGTTTTCAATTTGTTGCTATTGTCATGCAATTGTGACGAATCTCCACTAATGAATCAAATCACATTTGATAACGTAGAAATACTCCGTGATGTTTTACCATCTGAGTTTTGCGATGCGGTACGGTTTTCTTCGCAAAATACGGCTTATACCATTACAAATAATGGCAAGATTTTTAAAACAGAGGATGAAGGAAATACTTGGGTTCAACAGAATTCCGGCACAGAGATACACTTGTACGATATGTTTTTTCTGGACGATTTGCATGGATATATTGTTGGAGGAGCCAAAGATGAAGGTCTAATACTGAAAACAACCGACGGGGGAAATACTTGGTCATCAATGAACTTTCAGGGCGAATTAACCTCAATATATTTTATTAATGAGACCACAGGATTTGCTGCCGGAGGAAAACTATTTAAAACTCAAGATGGAGGAGAGACATGGAATGAAGTTAATTTGGGCTTTTTTAAGTATCAAAAGATAAATTTTTTTGATAGAGAAATAGGATTGTTGGCAGCTACGGATCCTGAAACTCTTCAACTCGTTGTATTTAAAACAATAGATGGAGGCATTCATTGGATAAAATTAAATAATATAAATTTTGGTCTGAACACAATTCATAAAATTCAAATTGTAGATGGGATTGCATATCTGTTTGCAAGTGGAGGAAAAATATTCAAAACACCAGACATGGGTAATACATGGCAAGTTATTACTACACCAGGTTTGAATTCCGGGTATTTTATCAATAAACGTCAGGCGATTGGTGTGGGCCAGTGGTGGTATAGATTGGGCTATTTCCCAGGAGGAATACTCTATTTGACCAATGATGGATGGAAGCATTGGGAAGAAAAACATACAAAGGGAGTTGAAGAATTTTTTAGTATAGAAGATATAGATTTTTATAATGACTCTACAGCTTTAGCTGTTGGCAACACTGGCGGATGTGTTATTCGATTAAGATTTTAAGAAAAGACCTATTGAAGGCCGTTGGCTATTCATTAGAAAAACGGCTACTCCGCCATATTAAAACTAAAGAAAGATGCAGAATTAGATACAAGATTCACATTCACTTATAGTCCGTCACTAAATGATAAATTTATAGTTGATAATTAATTCATGAAAAGTCGAAGAACATTCTCTTCCGGCAAAATAGACTTGATGCTGTCGTAGTAAAAAGAATTAATATTACCTTTGCAGCATTAACTATTTAAAAGATTTATATGAAACGAACATGTTTGTAAAACGTCCAAGTTTATGATAAATTGGACATGTGAGTTCCATATAACCTTAAACGAAAAAATTATTATTATATGAAAGCGTATGTTTTTCCCGGACAGGGAGCTCAATTTACAGGAATGGGGAAGAATTTATATGACGAATCCCCTTTGGCTCATGATTTATTTGAAAAGGCCAATCAAATTTTGGGTTTCCGAATTACGGATATCATGTTTTCCGGTTCAGCTGAAGATTTGCGTCAAACAAAAGTCACTCAGCCTGCCATTTTTCTTCACTCTGTTTTATTGGCAAAGACAATGGGTGCTGAATTTCAACCAGAAATGGTAGCAGGACATTCACTTGGGGAATTTTCTGCACTTGTCACTGCCGATGCTTTGTCTTTTGAAGACGGTTTAAAGCTGGTATATCAACGTGCTTTAGCCATGCAGAAAGCTTGCGAGGCTCAACCTTCAACAATGGCGGCCATTTTAGGCTTGCCGGATGATGTTGTTGAATCGGTTTGTGCTTCCATAACAGAGGAAGTGGTGGTTCCTGCCAACTATAATTGTCCCGGTCAGGTCGTGATTTCAGGTAGCAATGAAGGTGTTGACCTGGCTTGTCAAAAACTGACCGAAGCCGGCGCAAAACGAGCTCTTAAACTCAGTGTCGGTGGTGCATTTCATTCTCCGCTGATGGAACCTGCCCGTTTGGAATTGGCTGCAGCCATCGAAAAAACGCCATTTTCCAAGCCGGTTTGTCCGATTTATCAAAATGTGAATGCAAAACCACAAACAGATCCCGAAATAATCAAGGCCAATCTGGTGGCTCAACTCACATCTCCGGTTCGATGGACACAGTCTGTTCAGGCCATGGTTGCCGATGGTGCGGATTTGTTTACGGAACTTGGTCCTGGTTCAGTGTTACAAGGTTTGATTAAAAAAATCAATCAAGAGGTTGCTACTCAAGGATTTCAGTAAGCATTTGATTTTGTCTGGAATATATAATCTCGTATAGATTAAACTTTTTAATGTGGGAATGTGTTAATCACTCATCCCCACATTTTTTTATTCTAATTGATTTTTTCAACTAACTTTGATAAGATGAAACAATCATGTTTTACAAACGTGGACATGTTGTGTTTCATCGGATCTATGTTTAAGAATTAATATTTTTTTCAATAAAGACATGATGATATGAGTAAAATCGTGATTTATCAGGTCTTCCCCAGGTATTTTAGTAATAACCGGGGGAATCCGGTGTATAATGGCAGTATTGATCAAAACGGCTGCGGTAAGCTGAATGATATCAGTCTGAAAGCTCTTCAGTCCATTTGTGACCTTGGAGTCTCTCATATTTGGCTTACCGGTATCATTGAACATGCTACCAAGACTGATTATTCGGCTTATGGAATAGTCAAAGACCATCCTGCAGTAGTGAAAGGGAAAGCCGGATCTCCCTATGCCATCAAGGATTATTATGATGTGGATCCGGATCTGGCCGTTGATCCTGCTCATCGGATGGAAGAATTCAAAGCATTGCTTGAACGCTGTCATCAATCTGGTCTGAAGGTTATCATAGACTTTGTGCCCAATCATGTGGCGCGCCAATATAAATCGGATGTCGCTCCATCCGGAACAAGAGATTTTGGTTCTGATGATTTTGTGAATCAATCATTTAATCCTGATAATAATTTTTATTATCTCCCCAATCAAAAACTTCAGTTACGTGTTGACCCTTATGCCGGAAGTGACAAACCTTATGTTGAAATTCCGGCCAAAGTGACCGGTAATGATTGTTTCAAGGCATATCCAGGTGTTAATGACTGGTATGAGACCGTCAAACTGAATTATGGTGTCGATTATCAGGGAGGTATGACAAAGTACTTTCAGCATGTGCCGGCTACTTGGTTTAAGATGCTTGACATCTTGGGCTATTGGGCCAAAATGGGTGTGGATGGTTTTCGTTGTGATATGGCTGAAATGGTACCTGTTGAATTTTGGGAATGGGTTATTCCACGTATCAAGCAACTGAACGCAGCAATTATCTTTATTGCTGAGATATACAAACCGGGGAAATATGCCGATTACTTAAATCGTGGACGTTTTGATTATTTGTATGACAAGATGGGAATGTATGATACTGTACGCCTGATATTGGAGGGGTATGGATCAACTTCTTCCATTACAGGGTGTTGGCAAGCTGTTAACGATATTCAAGCCAAAATGCTCTATTTTCTTGAAAATCACGATGAGCAACGTTTGGCTTCTGATTTTTTTGCTATGGATCCGGAGAAAGGTTTTCCTGCGCTTATTGTAGTGGCCTGTATGCAAACCAATCCTATGATGATTTATGCCGGACAGGAATTGGGCGAAACAGGTATGTACAGTGAAGGATTCAGTGAAACGGACGGAAGGAGTACCATCTTTGATTACTGGACTATAGAATCATTGGCTGCCTGGAATAACTCTGGAAACTGGAATGAACAAAATCTGACCGATCTACAGAAAAAGGTCAGGTCATTTTATAAACGCATACTTCATTTGTGCAGACAGGAGAAATCTTTTTCTAAGGGACTCTTTTTTGATTTGATGTATGCCAATTATGACAACCCAAACTTTGATTCCTCCAAATTGTTTGCTTTTTTTCGCAAGGCTGACCATGAATTCGTTCTTGTCATATCCAATTTTTCCGAAGTGTCAAAACATTTTTGCCTGAATATTCCTAAATACGCTTTTGATTATTTAAATATTCCTGATGGCTATTCATGGGATTCAAGAGATCTTTTGACGGGTGAACGTTTGGTCATCGGTCTATCTTCCGATAGTCCTTTGTTTTTGGATATTTCAGCAAATGCTGGCTTGCTATTGAAATGTTCCATCGATAAAAATGATTGATATATAACAGCTTAGGATATCCTAAGACATGGATTTGTATTTAAGTTAAAATTTAATCATTTTTTTACGGTATGAATGGGGTATAATTAATTTCAAAAGTTCTACCTTTGGTACACCATTTACGGACTAAAATTTCTTCTACTCTATGAACGGAAAAGATTCCTACAAAGTGTTTTCGGGTACGAATTCACAATATCTTGCTGAGAAAATATGTGCCAGTCTTGGTTGCCCTCTTGGGAAAATGAACATTCAACATTTTGCAGACGGCGAATTCTCCGTTTCCTATGAAGAATCCATTCGTGGTGAAGTGGTTTATTTGATACAATCCACTTTTCCGAATTCTGACAACCTTATGGAACTGTTGTTGATGGTTGATGCTGCCAAACGTGCTTCTGCAGCCAAGATCATCGCTGTCGTTCCCTATTTTGGCTGGGCTCGTCAGGATCGCAAGGATAAACCGCGTGTTTCTATCGGTGCCAAACTGATTGCGGATTTGTTGTCAGTTGCCGGTATTGAACGTTTGATCACCATGGATTTGCATGCAGACCAGATTCAGGGATTTTTCAATGTCCCTGTGGATCACCTTTATGCTTCAACCATTTTCATTCCTTATATCAAATCCCTCAATTTGGACAATCTCATCATAGCCACTCCTGACGTTGGTGGTTCAAAACGTGCCAACAGCTATGCCAAATTCCTTGATTTGCCGATGGTCTTGTGTCACAAGACTCGTGAACGTGCCAATGAAGTGGCTGAAATGAAAATCATCGGTAAGGTGAAAGGTAAGAATGTCATTTTAATCGATGATATGGTCGATACTGCCGGAACCATCACCAAAGCTGCGGGAATCATGATGGAAGAAGGTGCTTTGTCAGTCAGGGCAATTGCCAGCCATTGTGTCATGTCTGGACCTGCCACTGAGCGCATCGAAAACTCAGTTCTGGAAGAGATAATCGTGACTGATAGTATTCCTTATTACAAACAATGCTCTAAAGTGAAGATATTAAGTATTGCTGATATGTTTGCCGATACCATAGAACGTGTGTTTGATCACCGTTCCATCAGTTCACAATATCTGATTTGATTCAGATAACCCATCCATAAAAATATAAAGAGCTTTGACTCTTGATGCAATATCCCGGATTAATTTGATTGATCCGGGATTTTTTTGTCATCTTTTACGATGAGACCGCTGACCTCATAAAGGATGTAAAGAGGTAGGGCTACAATGGTGAGGGTGAAGGGGTCACCGGTAGGAGTGATGACAGCGGCCAAAATAAGCAGTATGACGATGGCATGTTTGCGCCATTTCTTGAAAAAGCTGCGATGGATTAGTCCTAACTTTGATAAGATAAGGAATAGTATAGGCATCTCAAAAACGATACCCATAATCAGATTCATGCTAAAAAAAGTGCTCATGTATGAGTCCAGCGAAAGTTGGTTGACAATGATGGCACTGAGCTGATAGTCGTTTAGAAAACGGAGTGTGATGGGAAAAACGATAAAATAGCCCAGGCACAAACCGATATAGAAAAGGATGGAAGCCAATGAGAACGCAAATCTAAAACTTTTCTTTTCTTTGTCGTATAAAGCCGGCTGGACAAATTTCCATATTTCGAAGAAGAGGAATGGAAGTCCGACAATGATGGCAAAAATAAAGGATGTCTGGAGATGGATGAGAAACTGCGAGGCTAATCTGATATTGATGATATTGACCTTAAAAGCTTCATCACATAAAGATGAGGATTCTGTGAAATATCGGGTAAGGGAGCAGAATATTCGATATATAGGAAAATCTCCGAAACAGGGAGCCATGATGACCTTGTCAAACATCCATGGCATAACAATAAAGAAACCGATGCTCAAGACAACTATGGTTCCAATACATCGAAAAAGAACCATACGGAGTTCTTCGAGGTGATCCCAAAATGTCATTTCCTCCATAAAAACTGTCGCTCAGATTATTCTTTTTTGTCTGAGTCTTTTTCCGGGTCTTTATTGATTTCTTCGTCAATATCTTTGATGCCATCCTTGAAACTACGGACGCCTTTACCAAGACCTTTCATTAGTTCAGGAATTTTCTTCCCACCAAAAATCAAAAGAATGACCAGGGCAATGATAATAATTTCTGGTGCGCCCATGTTTAAAAACAAGAAATTTGTGTCCATAATGTGTTCGTATAAATTTTACCCTTTTTCTATCATTTTAGATCTTATCGCTGCAAATGTACATTTTCTGCCTTTAGCAAACAATACTCTGCTGCAAAAGCTTTGTTAAATTTGAAAAAATATCGTTTCTGAAACCTCTTCTTTGCTGATGCTTTTATTTGCAATTACCCGTCGTTGTTTTTATCTTTGCGCCTCAGAAATCAGATGCAAGTAATTAAAAGCAATTATGCCAACGCCATCCAATCGAGGGGCCATGATGCCCGAATCTCCTATCCGAAAATTAGTTCCTTTAGCCAATAAGGCAAAGGCTAAAGGTTTGACAGTCTATCATTTGAATATCGGGCAACCTGATATTAAGACACCACAAATCGGTTTGGATGCATTGCGGGCGATAGACCGTAACATTCTGGAATATAGTCCGAGTGAAGGTATCCGGAGTTTTCGCGAAAAATTGGTGGATTATTATCAAAGTTTTAATATTGATGTTTGTGTAGACGACATCATTATTACGACAGGTGGTTCTGAGGCTGTGCTTTTTGCTTTCATGGCTTGTCTGGATCCGGGTGATGAAATCATCGTTCCAGAACCGGCTTATGCAAACTATACGGCTTTTGCCATTTCTGCGGGTGCGGTGATAAAACCGTTGCTTTGCACCATTGAGACAGGCTTTGCTTTGCCTCCTGTTTCTGAGTTTGAAAAACTGATTACCCCAAGGACCAAGGCCATCATGATCTGCAATCCGAACAACCCGACAGGTTATTTATATACCCAGCAGGAAATGAACCAGATTCGTGATTTGGTCAAGAAATACGACTTATATCTCTTCTCGGATGAGGTTTACCGTGAATTCTGCTATACGGGTGCTCCTTATATTTCAGCCTGTCATTTAAAAGGAATTGAACAAAATGTTGTTTTGGTAGATTCTGTATCCAAACGTTACAGTGAATGTGGTATCCGTATTGGAGCCCTCATTACCAAGAATGCACAGATTCGTAAGGATGTGATGAAGTTCTGTCAGGCTCGTTTGAGTCCGCCCTTGCTGGGACAGATTGTGGCTGAAGCTTCTCTGGATGCTTCCCAAGATTATATGCTTGCCGTCTACAACGAATATGTGGAGCGTCGTAAATTCTTGATTGATGCCATCAATAGGATTCCTGGTTGTTATACACCGATACCGATGGGTGCTTTCTATACCGTGGCCAAATTGCCGATTGACGATGCGGACAAGTTTTGTGCCTGGTTGCTGGATGAATTTGAATATGAAGGGCAGACGGTAATGATTGCGCCGGCTTCCGGTTTTTACACAACCCCCGATGTGGGTATGAATGAGGTCCGAATGGCTTATGTGATCAGCAAGGAAGAGTTGGCCAAGGCCATGATTGTTCTACAAAAAGCCCTCGAGGTCTATCCAGGGAGAAGGTTCTGATATGAACCTGGAATATTTTATAGCCAAACGTCTTTTTTTCAAACGAAGCCATCAGGAAAAAAAGTCTGAACCTGCCACCAAGATTGCAATAATCGGTATTTCGGTGGGGTTGGCTGTGATGCTGATAGCCTGGGCCGTCGTGATGGGATTCAGGCAAGAGGTCCGTAACAAGATCATCGGAATCAATTCTCATATCCAGATCACCAGCTATTATTCCAATTATACCTATGAAATGAATCCGGTGAATGCTCCGGATTCGCTTCTTGATGCCCTGCGTTCAGTGCCTGGCATAGGACATGTGCAACGTCTTTTCACCAAACCGGGTATGATCAAGACTGAGTCCGATTTTCAGACGGTTGTATTTAAGGGGGCAGATGCTGATTTTGACAAGAGATTCTTGGCTAAAAATCTTGTTCAAGGAGTTTTCCCGGATTATACCAAACCCTCCAATGAGGTGCTTATTTCAGAATATCTTTCCAAATTGCTGAAACTGAGGTTAGGAGATTCATTCTTGGTATATTTTATCAAAGGTGAATCTGTCTCAGCAAGAAAACTCAAAATTTCGGGTATTTATAACACGCATTTTTCTGAGTTTGACAAATATTTTCTGATTGCTGATGCCAGGCATGTTCGGCATTTGAACGGCTGGTCTGATAATCAGGCGGCAGGAGTGGAAATCTTTGTGAAGGACATGGATCGGTTTGACCAGGTTGAAGAAGGTGTCTATGCCAAGATGGCCAGATTGGCAGACAAGAATGATGATTCGTTTTACATGCGAAATCTTTATGAAATGAATCCTGATCTTTTCAGCTGGCTTCATCTTTTGGATATGAATGTTTGGCTGATATTGGTTTTGATGATCTGTGTGTCCGGATTCAATATCATTTCTGGGCTGTTGATCCTCATTCTGGAAAACACCAATCTAATAGGAATGTTCAAGGCTATGGGTGCAAACAATATTTCCATTAGGAGGATATTCATTTACCTTTCCACTTTCTTAATTGTAAAAGGACTATTTTGGGGAAATATCATCGGATTAGGGTGCTGTTTGATTCAGAAATTCTTTCATGTGATACATTTGAATCCTGCAACGTACTATGTTGATTTTGTTCCGATAGAACTTGATTTGACTTATATTATATTGGTCAATGTGGGAACCGTTTTGATTTCGTTGATGGTTGTTTTGCTTCCTACCGCATTAATCTCTCATATCAATCCAGTGAAAGCCATCAGATTTGATTAGGATGGATTTTTGGTGATTTTATAAACAGGAAAGGCGGCCTTTTGGGCCGCCTTTCCTGTTTATTTGGAGCTTTGGATTAAAGCATTTTCTTTCTGGATTCGGCGATGGCGTCGATGACGGCAACGGCTACGATATTGACGATATCGCGAACTGAACTTTCAGCATCTGTAAAGTGGATGGGCTTGTTCAATCCCATTTGGATCGGTCCGATGGATTCTGAATCAGACATTCTCTGCATCAACTTGTAGGAGGCATTTGCAGAACTCAGGTTCGGGAATACCAACGTGTTTACATCTTTTCCTCTTAAACGTGTGAAAGGATAGATACGGTCGCGTAACTCTTTGTCGAGTGCAAAGTTCACTTGCATTTCTCCGTCGATACACAGGTCTGGATTTTCTTTTTGAATGCGTGAAACGGCTTCATGGACAGATGCAGGACTTCCGCTCTGGTCTGAACCAAAGTTGGAATAAGACAGCATGGCAATTTTTGGCTCATGTGCGAAGAACTTCACTGTCTGGTCTGCCAGTCTCACAATGTCTACCAAAATATCTGTGGTCGGATGTCTGTTGATCAGCGTGTCGCAGAGGAACAACGGCCCTGTTTTACCATTGAGGATGTGCATGGTCGCGAAAGTCTTGTATCCTTCACGGATGCCAATTACCTCCTTGGCAACTTTGATGGTGTTTGAATATTTGGTGTAAAGACCAGTGATGAATGCATCGGCTTCACCGGTTTCAACCATCATCATGCCGAAATAGTTGCGCTCGAACATCTTGTCATTTGCTTCCTGGTAATTTGCACCTTCGCGGGCACGTTTTTCTGACAGAATGCGTGCGTAACGTTCTCTGCGTTCAGCCTGATTGTCATGGCGAAGATTGATGATTTCAATACCATCCAGACTTAAATCAAGTTCTGCTGCCAGCTTGGTGATACGCTCGTCGTTGCCTAAAAGGATAGGATTGCAGAGACCTTCATTCTTGGCTTCAACAGCGGCACGCAACATGTTCGGGTGTATACCTTCTGCAAAAACCACGCGTTTTGGATTTTGTCTTGCCAAATCCATGAATTGGCGTGTGAAACTGGATTCGTAACCCATCAATTCGCGCAAGTGATTCTTGTAAGCTTCCCAATCTGTAATGGTTTTGCGGGCAACTCCGGATTTGATGGCAGCTTTTGCAACAGCAATGGAAACTTCGGTAACCAAACGTTGGTCGACAGGTTTCGGAATGAAATATTCACGGCCAAAAGTCAAACGGTCTACATTGTAGACGGCATTTACAACATCAGGAACCGGCTGTTTTGCTAAATTGGCAATAGCACGGCAAGCAGCCAGCTTCATTTCTTCATTGATGGTTTTGGCGCGAACATCCAAAGCACCACGGAAAATATAGGGGAATCCGATTACGTTATTGATCTGGTTCGGATAGTCGATTCGACCGGTGGACATCAATGCATCCGGACGAGCCTCCATCGCATCTTCGTAACTGATTTCAGGAGTAGGATTTGCCAAAGCGAAAATGATCGGGTCTTTGGCCATGGTTTTGACCATATCCTTGGAAAGGACATTCCCTTTGGAAAGGCCCAAGAATACATCGGCACCACGAACTGCATCCTCCAATGTCTTCAACTCTGTACGGTTGGTTGCAAAGAATTTCTTGGATTCATTTAGGTTGGGTCTGTTAATGGTTATGACACCCTTGCTGTCAATCATGACAATGTTTTCCCTGCGGACTCCGAGAGCCATATATAACTTTGTACAAGAAATAGCAGCAGCACCTGCGCCGTTTACAACGACTTTGACCTCTTCTATTTTTTTGTCTGCAATTTCCAAGGCGTTCAATAAACCTGCACTGGAGATGATGGCTGTTCCGTGTTGGTCATCATGCATGACGGGAATGTCAAGTTCGGCCTTGAGGCGTTCTTCAATTTCGAAGCACTCGGGTGCTTTAATGTCTTCCAGGTTGATACCTCCGAAAGTGGGGGCGATGGCTTTTACAGCCTGAATGAATTTTTCAGGATCTTTTTCGTTGACTTCGATATCAAATACGTCAATCCCTGCATATATCTTAAAAAGTAGTCCTTTTCCCTCCATGACAGGCTTCCCAGCCATCGCACCAATATCTCCAAGGCCTAAAACGGCAGTACCGTTGGATATGACTGCAACCAAATTACCTTTTGCTGTATAATCATACGCAGTTAAAGGATCTCTTTCGATTTCAAGACAAGGCTCGGCAACTCCGGGAGAGTATGCCAAAGACAAGTCCATTTGTGTACTGTGAGGTTTGGTTGGAACGACCTCAATCTTTCCCGGTTTACCCTGTGAATGATAGAGCAAAGCAGCTTCTTTTGTGATTTTTGCCATGGTGGATACCTTAAAAAATAAAAACCTAAATTAAGATGCAAAGTTACTTTTTCTGCTCAAAATATCATATAAAAAAGGCCAAAAGTTTTGTTTTGATTGAAAAATAGCAGATATGCATAAATAATGAATAAAAATGCATATTTATAGTCAAATTAAATTTTTATTCTTTATTTTGGATTGGATTCAAATATAAAATTTTGATACGGGATCTGCTTTTTGCGTAGATAAATAGACCAATGAAAAAATCATAATGGCATGTAAATACAAGTGGTTTTGGCTATATTTGTGCCGAAGTAGGAAAAAATCTGTGAATGGTTGAAACTTCATTCATCTTGTTGATGATGAGAGGCGTTTTGAGTTGATTAGAAAATGATGAAGTTTGCAGTGATAGTCTGAATTAAAAAATACTTAGATGTACGATTTGATGATTATTGGCGGAGGCCCCGCCGGATATGTAGCCGCAGAGCGTGCAGGCCATCAGGGACTATCAGTTCTTTTATTCGAAAAAAAAGCCATGGGTGGTGTTTGCCTGAACGAAGGCTGTATTCCGACCAAGACTTTGCTATACAGTGCAAAAACGTATGAAAATGCTTTGCATGGAGATAAATATGGCGTTTTTTCGGAAAATGTCAAATTTGATTACGTCAAGATCGCTGCACGTAAAGACAGGGTGGTCAGAAGATTGGTTGCCGGAGTGGAAGTCGCCATGAAAGCCAACCATGTTACAGTGGTAAAAGGAGATGCCATGATTCAGGGACATAGCCCGAAAGGTCTTGAAGTGACTTGTGACGGAGCATCCTATCTTGGCGGAAACCTGTTGATATGTACCGGGTCAGAAGCTTTTTTGCCGCAAATCCCGGGATTGAGCCTGGAAAACGAGAGGATTATGACCAATCGTGAAATCCTTGCCTTGAAGGAATTACCCGCATCTTTGGTCGTTATCGGTGGTGGTGTCATAGGTATGGAATTTGCCAGTTTCTATAACAGCTTCGGTGTTAAAGTGACTGTCATTGAAATGTTACCTGAAATTCTTGGTGGACTTGATTTCGAAATCAGTGCCATGCTTCGCGGTATATATGCCAGGAAAGGCATTGAATTTCATCTTCTGGCTAAGGTTGTCAAAGTGGAAGGAAACAAGGTTTTCTTTGAAAAAGAGGGCCATACAGAATTTGTTGAAGGAGAAAAGATTTTGGCCAGCCTTGGCCGTCGTGCCGTTACCAAAGGCTATGGCCTTGAAAATCTAAAAGTGGAGATGGACCGCAATGCCATCAAAGTGGATGAAAAGATGCGTACCAATGTCCCGGGTGTGTTTGCAGCAGGCGATGTGACAGGCTTCTCTTTGTTGGCACACACAGCCAGCCGTGAAGGTGAAGTGGTGGTGAACAACCTGACCGGACGTGATGACGTTATGCGATACAACGCTATTCCAGGTGTGGTTTATACCAATCCTGAAGTAGCCGGTGTCGGTTTGACCGAAGAACAGGTTCAAGCCAAAGGTATTGCCTATCACGTTGCTAAACTTCCGATGGCTTTTGCCGGACGCTTTGTTGCTGAAAATGAAGGTGGAAATGGAATGTGTAAAGTGATAGTCAGTGAAAAACGTGGAGAAGTCCTTGGCGTTCATATGTTGGGTAATCCTTGTAGTGAGATTATTTGTGCTGCTTGCATGGCTATTGAACAGAATTTGACCCTGAACGAGATGCAGAAGATGGTATTCCCGCATCCGACTGTAAGTGAAATTATCAAAGAATCTTCGTTTGCCATATAAAACACAATGATCATTTTCATTTGAACAGGGTGCCTCAAAAGGGTGTCCTGTTTTTTTTGAATGAAAAGATGAACAAACCTGATTTCTTTGTGTTTATATTTTGGATGTTACATCAAGGTCATATTTTCTTTTGTAAATAAATGAAAACCAGCAATGAAAATGAGCAATGAAGAAAAAATCAAGGGTATCATTCATGACGTCCTTGGTGTAGATATCATTGAAATTACCTATACGGCCCACTTGAAATATGACTTAGGTGCGAGCGATTCTCAACTTTCAGAGATTGTCAACAAGATTGAAGATGCTTTTTCAATCATAATAGGTTTTGAAAGTTTTGATATGACAGTTGAAGATCTTCTGGTTGTCGTGTTTTCAGAAATTCAGGAGACAGACCGGAAACCAGGCAATAAACCGCGTCCTGTGCACTATGCATTTGCACATCAGATCATTCCAGCTTTGGCTTTCAATTCTGGCAATAATTTCTTTTTGGAACTCCGGTATAAGAAAGGATTTGATTATATGAAAAGTACTTCCCTCTATTCAGATATTATAGACAACACGCTACCTAAGAAAGAAGGAATGGATTTTTTGTATGATTTATGGAAAGCCTTGTCTAATGAATATGGTTACCAGTATGTTGACATCAAGGGCCTTGATTATGAAATTGTTGAAAAATCAAACAGATTGATGATTCTCTTCCGATTTCCTGAGCCGGAAACTTTCGGAGAAGCCTATTATTCCTTGTTTGTATGGTGTGCCGATGTACCTGTGGATCAGGCTGCCAAGTATTATACACTGGAATTGACCAAAGAAAACAATACCATTATTGGAGAATGGATGAAAGATGGGACGCATTCCAGTCATGGAAGCTATAATTTTGTTCTTACACCCACCCAATTTATTGACGCCATCATTAAAGATCTGTTGCCACATGAAGATACAAGTATCATTGATGAAAAGAATGATCAGACCGAAAGTTCTCAATTTCTGGTTGATGGCCAACTACAAAAAGAGCACATATACTTAAAGATTATTGTAGAAATCGCGCATAAACTGAATCAGCCTGCTTCGGAAATAAAAAAGGAAACAAATGTACAAGGCCTTGTAAAACAGGATTATATAGATATAATCAATGCTGTGTATCAAATTTATAATGTTGACCCGTCCAAGTATCGTCTGTTTATCAAACAGGATGTGGACGAATTGGTGAAGATACAGGGTGAACAAAATTTGGATTGCAGCAAGTTGGTCATTAAGATTTGCCAGCATTTTGAAAGAAGGATAGCTGGTGATTATGACAACCCCAAGGCTCTTTATCAGGACTATCGCTTCAGGATTGACCTGATTTCACAGAGTCCTGAATTCAGTCTATTGTATAATTTCATCAGTAGGACATATCCATCCTTCATCACCGACAATGCTCAACAAGAGACGATTGAGGACAAAGATTTGTTGTATAAGGAAGTTCTGGCTCTTTCGGACAAGCATCTGTCCCACAATTATCCAGTGGATCCGAGGGGCCTTTTTATCTGTCTTGTTGCAGTGGCGATGTCATTATCAAGACATCAGCATGATATAGAAAAGGCCACCAAATATATAGAGTCAGCTATAGTGCTCAATACGAAATGGGGACCATATATCAAACCGGTCACGTTGGAGAAAATACTCATTGTCCCTGCTAAGGAAGAGACCAAGGACACTATCGTGAAGACGGTTTTGAATTGGTTTAAATAAAGTTTCCTCCAGTCTCAAAACATCCCTTCCATTTCTTTCATGGAACTGGGGCTTTATTTGATGTCATAATAAGAGCCCAACATGTTGGAGAAAACTCCAACGGGCAATATCTTTTTCAAAAAAATTGAGAACTTTTGTTCGAAAGAAGCGACGACATATCTGTTTTTCGGGTGTTTGCAATCGACAATTTTGGCGATTTGCCGTGCCATAACACTTGGATCTCCACCTCCGTTTTCGTCTTTTTCGAATTTTATCCGTGACTTTTTGAATTGAGTTTCGTAAGGGCCACCTTCTACAGCGATGTTGATGCGGTTGGCCGTATTGCTGGTATGAAAGTCTCCCGGATTGATGACAATCACCTTGATGTGGAATTGCTTCAGTTCCATCCGGAGTGCTTCGCTCAAACCTTCAATGGCAAATTTGCTGGCAGAATAGAAAGGCTGAAACGGCAAGCCCATCAGTCCGCCAATGGAACTGAAATTGATGATGGTTCCCTGGCCTTGCTTCCTCATGTGTGGTAATACGGCCTGAAGCATGTGAACCAATCCGTTGACGTTTGTTTCCATCTGTCTGGTGAACAATTCAACAGGAGCTTCCTCAATAGGACCGCCCAGGTGCATTCCGGCGTTATTGATGAGCACATCAATCCGTCCTTCGTTTTCAATAACCTTCTCTACCGCTGTTTTGATGGAGTGAACATCCAACAGATCCATTTTGAGAACATGTACAGCAGGATTGACTTCACAATCGGAACGAACTGTTCCGTAGACGGTATGCCCGTTCTGAGCCAGTAACTCAGCGGTCTTTCTCCCAAAACCGGAAGAAATACCAGTGATCAAAATAACTTTTTTCATTCTATGTTATTTTTGAAAGGGGGCTATTTGATGATTTTGATTTTCTTGGCCACTTTTGTCATTTTTTCTACTGCTTCGTCAACCTGTTCGAAAGTGTGGGTTGCCATGAGTGAGAATCTGATCAGGCTTCTGCCAACAGGTACTCCAGGTGATAAAACCGGATTGACGAAGACGCCCATCTCCAATAATTGTTTGGTCATTTGGAGTGCTTTCATATCATCGCGTACAAGCAAAGGTATGATTGGCGTTTCAGAAATACCAGTGTCAAAACCGCTTTCTTGCAAAGCCTTTCTGGCGTAGTTGGAAACATCCCACAGATGCTGGATGCGTTCAGGTTCGCTTTCCATGATATCCAAAGAAGCAAGTACAGCAGCTGCAGAGGCAGGCGTCATACTGGCACTGAAAATCAATGAGCGAGAGTTGTGTTTGATATAACTGATGATTTCTTTATCAGCTGCAATGAAACCACCCAAAGAGGCCAATGATTTGGAGAAAGTACCCATAATCAGGTCTACTTTGTCTGTCAAACCAAAATGAGAAGCCGTCCCTGCACCTTTATGCCCGATTACACCAAGAGCATGGGCGTCATCGACCATGATGGAGGCATTGTACTTCTCAGCCAATTCTGCAATTTCAGGAAGTTTTACAATATCACCCTCCATGGAAAAAATGCCGTCTACAACAATTAATTTGATTCTTTCCGGCTCGCAGAGTTTCAGCTTGCTTTCTAAGGAAGCCATGTCGTTATGGGCATATTTGACCACTTTTGCAAAAGACAGGCGGCTGCCTTCGATAATGGAAGCATGATCCAGCTCGTCCAAAAGGATGTAATCATGACGTCCGGCCATGACTGAGACAACACCAAGATTGACCTGAAAGCCAGTGCTGTAACACAGTGCAGCCTCTTTGCCGACCATAGTGGCAAGACGTCTCTCCAATTGGGTATGGATGTCGAGCGTTCCATTTAAGAACCTGGAACCGGCGCAGCCAGTTCCGTATTTTTCTGTAGCTTTAATCGCGGCTTCCTTAACTTTCGGATGGCATGTAAGACCTAAGTAACTGTTTGATCCAAACATCAGGACTTTTTTCCCGTTAATGTCTACAACTGTGTCCTGATCCGATGATATTTCCCTAAAATAAGGATAGACTCCCGCGTCCATCAATTTCTTTGCGACATTGTATGAAGCAAACTTCTCTTTTAAAATTCCCATCAATTTAGATAAATTAGTATCTGATAAAAATTAAATCATTGAATACCAATGCAATTCTGTAATCACTTTCTTAAAAAACGGGGAATAACAACCAGAAAAATAAATTTTGATGTATCACTCGCCATCGCATGATTAAAAAAAGTGCGCCCAAAAGTAATGATTTAACTGAATAAAAGATAAAATATTCTGTAAAATTATTTGAAATTGTCAATGTTTATGAATTTATGATGTGAAATACAACCTAAAATTTGAGTTGTGTTGACTTTATGTTTTTCTCTCCGCAATAGTCGGAAATCATTTCCAACAATTCTGCTCCGAACCTTTGCACTTTCTTGTCTCCAAAGCCTTTAACCGCTTTCAATTCCGCAGGTGTTTGAGGTAGTTTGGTGCTCAATTCCATGATGGATTTCTGTGGAAGTATCAGATATACAGGTATATTGAGTTCATTTGCTTTTTCGTTGCGCCATTGTTTAATCAGGATGAACAAATCCGGATTAAGTAATTCATCGGATATTTCAACCGATGATTTGGGGGTACGTTCGGTTTTTTTCCGGATGGCGGCGTTGGCGCGTGCTTCCATATAGGTCTTGATGGAAAAGCCTGATTTGCAGGCTTCCAGACAGGCTGCTTTCAGCTCTGTTTCATCACATAGTCTTTCAAGGGCATCTTTCAGACTTTTTCTGACAGCCTTATTATCTGTTTCAATGATGAATTTTTCGAAATAGTGGGTGAAAAGAGCTTCAAATTTATCACTATAATAAAGACAAGCTTTTGAAATTCGCTCATTCAGGCGCGGATTGTTTTCTGTGTCGGGATTCTGAAGGAAAAGACGATCCAGTTGAACGGAAAATTTTCTGGATACATCGATGATATCCATAAATAGGATTTCGGATGCCTCTTTGGCTATTTCAGCAGGTTTGCCTTCCAGAATGTTTTCGTTATCCCTGGATAGTCTGGTGCAATAGTCCAGTCTGCGCTGGATACTTGAAAAATCATTCAGTTCTGAAATCAATGTGCGTTCAAAAGCCTGGCGTGATTCGCTCAATTGCCTTTCGTCAGGCTCATTGTTCTCAATTTCGTGGGTGAAGCCAAGGACAGATCCGTCAATTTTGATGCTTCTTGGATTGATTTTTGAACTTAGGACGATGCCTTCCATGGAACGGCACCGGCTCAATGCGACATAGACCTGTCCATGGGCGAAGGCAGCGTTGGCGTCTATGATGGCCCTGTCGAAGGTCAGTCCCTGACTCTTGTGGATGGTGATGGCCCAGGCCAGTTTGAGCGGAACTTGCTTGAAAGTACCTATGACGGTCTCAATGATTTCGTTGGTCTTTTCGTCTAAGGAGTAGGTATAATTATTCCATTCCACCGGCCCGATGTCGATTTCATCCTCTTCACCCGGACATGCTACATAAACGATACCGTCCTCTATGCGTCGGACGGTACCGATTTTTCCGTTGAAAAAACGTTTATCATGGGAGGAATCGTTTTTGACAAACATCACTTGTGCTCCTGTTTTCAGAATCAATTCCTGATCGGTTGGATAGGAGTATTCCGGAAAGTTCCCTGATATTTCAGCCCTGAATATCTGTTTGTAGTCCTTGATCTTAGCCAGTTGAATCTCATTGATATGGTGTGCCTGGTTGTTGTGGGTGGTCAGCGTGATGTATCCTTGATTGTTTTCCGGGTCAAAGTCCGGTATGAAGCGGCTGTTGAGCCTTTCAACAGCGTCACTGTCCAACCTGTTTTCACGGATCTTGTTGAGCAGGTTGATAAATTCCTGATCGCTTTGACGGTAGATGTGCTTGAGCTCTATGCTGATGAATTGCGTTTTGCGCAAGGCAATGCTGCTGAAGAAAAAAGGCGTGTCGTAGTATGGTTTCAACAGATTCCAGTCGTCATCCTTCACCACGGGTGCTAGCTGCTGCAAGTCGCCTATCATCAGCAGTTGGACGCCGCCAAAAGGTTTGTACTTGTTTTTGTACCGTCTGAGCACTTCGTCTACTGCATCCAGCAGATCTGCACGGACCATACTGATTTCGTCGATAACCAGCAGGTCGAGGCTGCGGATGATGTTTACTTTTTCCCGGCTGAACTTGTTGATGGCCTTCGGTTGGGCTTTATCCTCCGTGTTAAAGCCTGTTTCAGGTACATGTGGCCCGAACGGCAGCTGAAAAAAGGAATGTAAAGTGACACCCCCTGCATTGATGGCTGCAACGCCTGTCGGAGCAGTGACGATCATTCGTTTGGGAGAAATTTCCCGGAGCCGGCGCAGAAAGGTGGTCTTTCCGGTTCCAGCTTTACCGGTCAGAAATATATTTCTGTCCGTATATTGTACGAAGTCGTGTGCTAATTTCAGTTGTTGGTTATCCGGTTCAGACATTTTTGTTGCGAATGTATTGGAAACAAAGTTAACGATTAATGGGGTAGTGTCCAATTGGACTTAATTTTGGTTTGTCCTGTAGTTTTAATGATTGTGTTTCTGACATGGAGCTCATATAAATGTCTTTACTTTTGAATTGAGTAACTGTCTGCCAAAGATAGATAATAAATATGTTATAATAAAGATATGATAAAATAATATTATATAAAAAGATATGCGACCTCACGACCGGCTTTGGCGGAATCCGAATTAGATACAAAGATAGGTTTGCAATGGCACCGAACAAAAAAATGAGATTTGATGGTCTACTACTCAGACCCGTGTAATTTCGAGCAGAACAGTAAAGATATTCCCGTTGTAATCTTTACTGCTTAGGTCGGTAGAAATCGAAGATGATTTAAACAGAATACTGAAACGATCGTTCGTATCTGTGGCATCCGAAGGAAAGCTGTACGGATTTCCCACAATTCGTTCCATCATAAGTATCAAAAGTCATTTTGCCTCCGCTCGTACGTGTATGGTATCATATTGTCGGACGTGCATTCGAACTTTCAATTTCAGAAATATTTGTTGCATTTGTAACTGGAATCTGTAATTATGAAAAACACCGACAGACATTTGTTTCTGTCGGTGCTTTATTACTTTATTTCTTTAATAATCTTCCAACTGATCCATTTGCTTTCACTAAATAAACACCTTGTTCTAAAGAGCTAATGTTGATATAAGTTTTCCCTTTGGCTTGTTGGGCAAGTACCAAACTTCCGCTTAAATCAAATACAGCAACAGTAGTTGTTTCATCACCTGCATTAATAGTAAAAATATTGGTGGCAGGGTTAGGATAAATTGATAAAGCAGTCATCTTTGTAGAGTTTACAGCTGTCCCCAGATCTGTCGTAAAATGAACTTCTTCTCCATAAATTGTACCTGCCGTGTTGGTGGCATAGGCGCGAACGTAATAGGTTGTATTCGGACTTAGCTCTGTCATGGAAGTGATAAATGCCCCACTAACCGAAGCAGCTCCATTATCCACTTTACTGTCCGAAGTGGTTGGTGTACCGTCCGTATTCCAGCATACGCCGTAAGCAGTTGGATTGGGTGCGCCTAAATCGGTTATGTTCCCATTCCCTATAGCAGTTGTAGAGCTTATGCTACTTACTGCTTGCGTGGTTATAGTAGGAGGAAAACCCTCAGTAATCGTAAAAACATTCCACTGTGCAGCTGCTGCATAAAGTGTTTTTGTACCTACTGGAACATATAATTTACAAACACTTTGTGAGATTCCGTTAAAAACATTTGTACCTAAGCTTATCGAACTTGGTGTTGTTCCATAAGCTTTAATGGAGCTTATGGAGAAACAATCATCAAAAGCAAAATCTCCAATCGAAGTTACCGACGATGGAATAGTCAACGAACCGTTTAAACCGTAACAATCATCAAAAGCAAAATCTCCAATCGATATTATCGACGAAGGGATAGTTAACGAACCGGTGAAACCGCTACAATAAGAAAAAGCACCATTTCCAATCGAAGTTACCGACGAAGGGATAGTTAACGAACCGGTTAAACCGCTACAATAATAAAAAGCAAAATTTCCAATCGATATTACCGACGATGGAATAGTCAACGAACCGGTTAAACCGTTACAATGAGAAAAAACATAATTTCCAATCGAAGTTACCGATGATGGTATAGTCAACGAACCGGTGAAACCGTAACAAAAATCAAAAGCATAATTTCCAATCGATATTATCGACGAAGGGATAGTTAACGAACCGTTTAAACCGCTACAATAAGAAAAAGCACCTACTCCAATCGATGTTACCGACGATGGAATAGTCAACGAACCGGTTAAACCGCTACAATAATAAAAAGCACCATTTCCAATCGAAGTTACCGACGATGGGATAGTCAACGAACCGGTTAAACCGCGACAATTTAAAAAAGCATAATTTCCAATCGAAGTTACCGACGAAGGCATTGTAAAGGATGTCAGGCTGGTTTTACCTATATTATTTGTAGCACAAAATGAATACTGCGGAAATTCATTGGCCGGATAATCAGTAGTGCTTGCTACAGTACCTTCAGTTCCCGTGTAAGCAGCAATCGTTACTCCGCTTAAGTCAACCACCGCTAAAAGTGGCATATAATCACGCATGGTTACAAAGTCGCGGGCATCGATGGTGCCTGTCACGGTGAGGTTGGTAACTTCAGTAAGGATTCCTCCCGCAGTGATAGCAGATGATAGGCCACCGGCAGTAGAATTCACCGAGAGTGTAGTGGCTTGCACTACAAAAAAGAGACTTGAAAAAAGAAAAAGAATAAGAGTTTTTTTCATCGGGATATTCTATTTTAATTAATATAATCTATTCAAGTTTCGCTAGTAAATTCAGGCTGCCAGTTTTAATTCCAGCCTGTAAAAAGTGGTGAACTAATGATACTATATATTAAATAACAGTATAATAGGAAGGAACATATTGGGACGAAAATCATGTAAAAAGTCATTTCTTAATGATTGATCGTAAAGGTATATATTTTTTTTCTTTATCGTTGAGTTTCGCTTAGATATATAATATTTTAATAATGTATAATCAATAATCTTTTCGAAAAACAGACTTATACTTTTTTTTATTTTTAATACCTTTGCTGTCGAATCTCACCCATTGGTGGGAACGTGTGCTTGAACACCACGTCAAAAAAACAAGACAAGATGAAAAGACAAGTTTCTGTGGCCTTTATGGTCTGCGGGTTGCTGTTTACGGTATGCCTCATTGTTGCCAACATTGTTGAGCAAAAGTTAATCCGGATTGGTCCGATTGAAGCGACTGCCGGATTGTTGATTTTCCCCATTTCTTATATCGTCAATGACATCATCGCTGAAGTCTGGGGCTACAAGAAAGCCCGACTGATCATTTGGTGCGGCTTTTTGATGAATTTTCTGGCTGTTGCCATCTTTCAGCTGAGCATTTTGGTCCCGGGCTCGGCAAATTTTACACATCAGGCAGAATTCCAATTGGTTTTGGGCAATACCCTGCGATTGGTCCTGGCCAGTTTTGTCGCTTTTTTGTGTGGCTCTTTCCTCAATGCCATTGTCATGAGCAAGATGAAGGTTTTGCAGAAGGGCAGGGGCTTTTCCCTGAGGGCGGTACTATCCACCTTGGTTGGTGAAGGTGCCGATTCGCTCGTGTTTTTTTCCCTGGCATTTTACGGTATCATACCGACCGATGACTTGCTGATGTTGATGATGACACAAGCAGGCATGAAAACCGGCTATGAAATCATCATTCTGCCACTGACCAATTTTGTGGTCAGAAAAATAAAGAAGCTGGAAGGAACGGATGTTTATGATGAGGATGTATCCTATAATCCATTCAAGTTGGGAGAGTTGTAAGAGTTTAATAGGATGAAACGAAAGCTCTTTCCTTTTCCAAACATTTTTAGGCTATTTGTACATCTGCGCATTTTCTTTAACTTTGTGAGTCAAAAAGTTGAACATCATGGATTATGGATTTGTAAGGGTAGGAGCAGCTGTTCCCCTTTTGAAGGTGGCCGATTGCATCTACAATACCCAACAAACTGAAAATCTGATGCGCCAGGCTGCTGAAGCCGGGGTGCAGGTGGTCTGTTTCCCGGAAATGGGTATCACCGGTTATACTTGCGGAGACTTGTTTCATCAAAAGATATTGATAGAACAGGCAGAAGCGGCATTGTCCGGATTGATGGAACGGACGCAGAATTTATCCCTGCTTACCGTTGTCGGGATGCCGGTGCGTGTCGAAAACAGGTTGATGAATGCGGCTGTTGCTTTCCAGAACGGAAAAATCCTGGCGGTAATACCTAAGACTTGGTTACCCAATTATGGGGAATTTTATGAAAAACGCTGGTTCAGTTCGGCTCAGGAAGTTAAGGCTGACCAAGTGATGCTTTGTGGTCACAATGTGCCATTTGGTACCAATATCCTGCTGAAAAACGGAGAGGCCTGTATAGGCATTGAAATATGTGAAGACCTTTGGATGCCTGTCCCCCCAAGCAGTTACCATGCCCTTCACGGCGCAAACATTTTGTTGAACCTTTCTGCCAGCAATGAGCTGGTGGCCAAGAACGATTACCGCAAACAACTGATAGCCCAGCAATCCACGCGTTGCATTGCTGCTTACGTCTATGCGTCCTGCGGTTTCGGAGAGTCTACCACCGATGTTGTTTTCGCCGGAAATGCGGACATTGTCGAGAATGGTACGGTCCTGGCTGAAGCGGAACGTTTTTCCATCGAAAACCAACTGATCGTTTCCGATATTGACGTAGAACGGCTCAACGGAGACCGGATGCGTCACACCGGCTTTACCGCCAACTTCTTGCCTGAAATCGGCAATGAATACCGTATCATTCCTTTTGCCCTTGCTGAACTGGAAGAAGCTAAGATTGGCCGGACTTTTGACCAACATCCTTTTGTCCCTTCCGGAAAAAAGTTGGAAGAACGTTGTCATGAACTGTTCTCGATTCAAGTTCAGGGACTAGCCACGCGTTTGGTGCATACCAAATGTAAACAGGTAGTGATTGGTATTTCCGGAGGTCTGGATTCTACGCTGGCCCTTTTGGTGGCGGTCAAGACTTTCGATAAACTTGGTATTCCCAGAAAAAATATCGAAGGGATTACGATGCCTGGTTTCGGTACCACCGACAGGACCTATCAAAATGCCATCGACCTGATACAATCCCTGGGTGTCCATTTCAGGGAAATATCCATTTGTAAGGCCGTGGATCAACATTTTAAGGATATTGGCCATGACCCGTTCAAACAGGATGTCACTTACGAAAATTCCCAGGCACGCGAAAGAACCCAGATATTGATGGATATCAGCAATCAGACGAACGGGATGGTTATTGGAACCGGCGATCTATCTGAGCTGGCTCTCGGTTGGGCAACCTACAATGGTGACCACATGTCCATGTATGGTGTGAATTGCGGGATACCCAAAACGCTGGTGCGATTTATGGTGCAATGGGTAGCGGAAAACCAGATGGACGATGCTACTGCCAAAATTCTGGCGGATGTAATCGATACGCCGGTCAGTCCCGAGTTGCTGCCTGCCACCGATGATGGAAAGATATCACAGAAAACGGAAGATCTGGTCGGCCCTTATGAATTGCATGATTTCTTCCTGTATTATGCCCTCCGTTTCGGTTTCCAGCCCCGAAAAATCTTGTGGATGGCTTGCCGTGCTTTCGATGGCGTTTATGGCAAGGAAACCATCCTGTCCTGGCTCATGATTTTTTATAAACGTTTTTTTGCTCAGCAATTCAAACGTTCCTGCTTACCTGACGGGCCAAAAGTCGGATCTGTGAGCCTTTCTCCGCGTGGAGACTGGCGGATGCCGAGTGACGCCGTCGTTCGCGTATGGTTGGAGGATATTGAAAATTCCGCCACCGTTTAAAGGTTAAAATCACTAATTTTTATAACTTTGCACCCATTCAAATAAAATCATTAATCATAAATTCAATAAGGTATTATGCAAACAATTGACAAGTTTAATTTTGCCGGAAAAAAAGCTTTTGTGCGCGTTGATTTCAATGTGCCCCTCGACGAGCAATTCAATATCACGGACGATAATCGTATTCGTGCGGCTTTGCCAACTCTGAAAAAAATTCTGGCTGATGGTGGTAGCCTCATCATAGGTTCTCACATGGGACGCCCCAAAAAAAATCCGGATCCGAAGTATTCACTGAAATCCATCGTGAATCATGTTTCTGAACTTCTTGGCGTCCAGGTCCAATTTGCAGTAGACTGTCAGAAAGCAGACGCTCAGGTTGCTGCTTTGAAACCGGGTGAAGCGTTGTTGCTTGAAAACCTCCGTTTCTATGCTGAAGAAGAAGGTAAACCAAGAGGTTTGGCTGATGATGCGACTGACGAAGAAAAAGCTGCTGCAAAAAAGGTTGTCAAGGATAGTCAGAAAGTATTTACCGCCAAGTTGGCGTCTTATGCAGACTGTTATGTAAACGATGCATTCGGTACCGCTCACCGTGCCCATGCTTCCACAGCTCTGATTGCCAAAAACTTCAGCGAAGAAAACAAGATGTTCGGATACCTGATGAACAAGGAAGTGACAGCTGTTGAAAAAGTGATGACCGATACAGCGCGTCCTTTCACCGCCATCATGGGTGGTTCTAAAGTATCTTCCAAAATTGATATCATCGAAAACCTGTTGGGCAAGGTCGATAACCTCATCATTGCCGGCGGTATGACTTATACTTTCGTTAAAGCACAAGGTGGCAAAATCGGTACTTCCATTTGTGAAGACGACAAACTTGACTTGGCTCTTGACCTGATGAAAAAAGCCAAAGCAAACAATGTGAATATTGTGATGGCGGTAGATGCCAAAATCGCTGACAAATTCAGCAACGATGCCAGGACTTCATTTGTTGATGTCGACAAAATACCTGACGACATGATGGGTATGGATATCGGTCCTAAAACGGAAGCAATTTTTGCAGAAGTTATCAAGAAATCCAAGACCATCCTTTGGAACGGTCCGACCGGCGTTTTTGAATTTGAGAACTTTTCACACGGTTCACGAGCTGTTGGTGAAGCCATCGTTGAAGCCACCAAAAACGGTGCTTTCTCGTTGGTAGGTGGTGGTGACTCCGTTGCCTGTGTCAATAAATTCGGATTGGCTGACGGTGTCAGCTATGTATCAACCGGCGGCGGTGCTTTGCTTGAGGCCATCGAAGGCCGTGTGCTTCCGGGTATTGAAGCCATCCGCGGTTATTAGTCTTTGATTTTTTAGGGAAGGCACTATGACAAAAATTCAAACATCCATCCGCAACTCTACACCTGCGAGATGGACAGCTCTCTGCATTGTCTCGTTTACGATGATGGCCGGTTATTTCTTCACGGACGTGATGTCTCCGATGAAGACCCTGCTTGAAAGCCAGATGGGATGGGATAGTAGTGATTACGGCTTTTTCAGCAGCGGATACGGATGGTTCAATGTGTTCTTTCTGATGTTGATTTTTGGTGGTCTGATCCTGGACAAAATGGGTATCCGTTTTACCGGTATGACCTCCGCTATATTGATGGTGGTTGGAGCAAGTATCAAATACTATGCGATTGCAACCCCTGCTTTGAGTGAGATATTCATTGTCGGTATAAAAGGACAGGTAATGATTGCCTCTCTCGGTTTTGCCATATTTGGTGTCGGATGTGAAGTTTCAGGCATTACAGTCTCAAAGATTATTGTCAAATGGTTTAAGGGAAAAGAAATGGCTACGGCCATGGGTATCCAGGTGGCTTTGGCAAGAATTGGAACAGCTTTGGCATTGGCTTTTACGGTGCCCGTAGCCAACCTTTTCAAGTCTGAATCCGGACCGAATCTTTCAGCTCCCTTGCTTTTAGGTGCTGTTGCCCTATGTGCAGGTATGATAGCATATTTTATCTATACTTTTATGGATAAGAAACTGGATCAGGAAATCAGCGATACCACCGTTTGCGATCAGGAAGAAAGTTTCCGTTTGGCCGATGTCAAAATGATATTGACGAACAAAGGTTTTTGGCTGATCGCTTTACTTTGTGTCTTGTTTTATTCCTGTGTCTTCCCATTTTTAAAGTATGCTGCAGACCTGATGGTGAACAAATTTAACGTTGATCCGGAGTTGGCTGGAACCATACCCAGTTTGTTGCCGTTTGGAACGATTCTATTGACTCCGGTTTTTGGCGGTATTTATGACAAGAAGGGTAAGGGTGCGACCATTATGATTGTTGGCGCATTTCTGCTGCTGTTGGTTCATGTCATATTCTCCATTCCGTTCCTGGATAACTGGATTCTTGCAGTTGTCTTGATGATTGTTCTTGGAATCGCGTTTTCGCTGGTACCTTCCGCCATGTGGCCTTCGGTTGCAAAAATCATTCCTGAAAAGCAGCTGGGTACAGCTTATGCGCTGATCTTTTATATCCAAAACATCGGTCTGATGGGAGTCCCCTTCCTGATAGGGAAAGTACTTGAAAACTTCTGTAAAACGACTTCGGCTGATGGTGCAATATCCTATGACTATACCATGGTGATGATGATGTTTTCGGTTTTGGCCGTTCTTTCCATTATTGTGGCTTATGCACTGAAGAGGGAGGACAAGAAGAAAGGTTACGGATTGGAACAGAAAAATGTAGCTTAATGTATTGAAATATAGCCTGATTGATAGGGTGGCCCCGAGCTTTATTGCTTGAGGCCATTTTTTTTGCCTAAAAAAACCGAAAATTTTTGCATAATACAAAAAAACATTCTTTCTTTGCGTATTAATAGGTCTATTAAATAGTATTATTAATGATCAGGACACAAAACAATACGACGGAACAGTGTATCATGGAAGCAGCGGAGGCACTCTTTCTGGATAAGGGTTACGCCAGAACTTCCACCATTGAAATAGCCCGTGTGGTCGGATGCAATCAGGCACTTGTGCATTATTACTTTCGCTCGAAAGAAAATCTTTTCAAGCAAGTTTTTGAAAACAAGATTAAGAGTTTCTGCTTTTCTCTGCTGGAAATCAGTGAAGAGGATCTGCCTTTTAAAGAAAAATTAGAGAAGCGCATCGGCAATCATTTTGATATGCTTAAAGTGAACAGTAAGTTGCCGATTTTGTTGTTTAATGAGGTTCATACAAATCAGGACCTTGCCCGGAAAATATATGCAGACGTAGGACATCTGCCATTATCTATTATTGCACGGATGCAGTCGGAACTCGATGTGGAATATGAAAGCGGACGTATCTGTAAGACCGATGCCGCATCCTTGCTGTTTTCTATTTTTTCGTTGAATGTAATGACTTTTATTGGTTCTCCACTCTTGAGGCTTTTTGCCGAAAATTCGAAGGAACCATTGGATGTCATTCTGGAACAGAGAAGAGCTGAGAACATCCGACTGATCATGAATAGTTTGAACCCTTGAATAAATGAATGAATGAAAACACCTGTAGTTTTGTTTGCCGTCATGATCCTTTTTTCGATGCAAGCTTTTGGTCAGTTTACCATAGACCAATGCCAAGAAAAGGCCAGGCAGAATTATCCGCAGATCAAGCAGTTCGGTCTGATTGAAAAATCGCTGGAATACAATCTATCCAATGCCGGAAAGGCCTATTTGCCCCAGGTTTCCTTCACAGCCAAAGCAACCTATCAATCGGACGCCATCAGCTTAGAGGTGCCGATAGGGCAACAAACAACCATGTCCATCCATCAAAGCAAGGACCAGTATCAGGCCGTGCTGGATGTGAACCAGATCGTTTGGGACGGTGGCACGACTTCCATACAAAAGAAAGTGCACCGGGACAATGCCGCCGTTGAAAGTCAAAAGCTGGAAGTCGACCTGTATGCCATCAAGGACAGGGTCAACCAGCTTTTTTTCGGATGTTTGTTGATTGATGAACAGTTGCAGCAGAATGCCGTCCTGAATACGGAGTTGCAGACCAATTACGACAAGGTGGCGTCTTACATGCGAAACGGAGTGGCCAATCAAGCCGATCTTGACGCTGTCAGACTTGAACAGTTGAACAACGGCCAAAGGCGGACGGAATTGCTGGCAGCCCGGAAATCCTACGGCGAAATGCTTTCAGCCATGATGGGCATAGTCTTGGCTGATGAATCAAGTCTGTTGAAACCGTCCATAGTCATGGATGTTTTTGATGAAACAATGCTCAAACGGCCTGAAATCGGCCTGTTCGACCGGCAATTAAGTTTGATTGATCACCAGACCGATATGATCAAGTCGGGCACACTGCCTAAAGTGGGACTTTTTGTTCAAGGAGGATATGGAAGACCGGGACTCAATATGCTGCAAAACGACTTTTCTCCTTTCTATATTGGCGGCGTCCGGCTGTCGTGGAACATCAGCGGTTTCTACACGCAGAAGAACAATCTTAATAATCTGAAAATCAATAAGGAAATGGTCTCCAACCAGAAAGAAACGTTCCTGTTCAACAATAGTCTGAAAATCAAGCAACAAAACAATGAGTTGGATAAGATGCGCCAACTGCTCCGGGATGATGACGAGATTATCCGGCTGCATGTCAGCCTGAAAAAAGCATCCGAAGCAAAAGTGGCAAACGGCGTTCAGTCTGTGACAGACCTGTTGCGGGAAGTCAATGCGGAGAGTCTGGCCAGGCAGCAAAAATCCCTGCATGAGATTCAACTGTTATTGGACACTTACAATTTAAAATATAGTACAAACAATTAATCTTCAAATAAAACCAAATGGAAACCATCATTAAGAAATTCAAATACCCGATGTTGGCCTTCGGGGTGGCAATAGCCTTGTATGCTTGCGGAAATTCAGATGCCTTGACGGATGCTTCAGGTACTTTTGAGTCTACTGAAATCATTGTTTCATCGGAGGCCAACGGCAAGATCATGCGTTTTGACTTGCAGGAAGGACAACTGTTGAAAGCCGGAGAAAAGATCGGTTATATTGATACGATACAGCTTTATTTGCGCAAAAGGCAGTTACTTGCCAGTATTCAGGCTTCTCAAAGCAGAACTCCGGATGTCAATGTGCAGGTGGCAGCCATTCAGCAACAAATTGCCACAGCCATGACAGAGCGAACAAGGGTGACGAATCTTTTGGCGTCCGGTGCCGCCAATCAAAAGCAATTAGATGACATCAATGCCCAGATAGAGGTGCTGCAAAAACAGTTGCGGGCTACCAGGGAAACGCTTGTGAATAGCAGCAAAGGCATCAGCGGGGAAAGTGAGTCCCTAAGAAACCAAGTGGCGCAAATAGACGACCAACTGCGTAAATCCGGCATTGCAAGTCCCATCAACGGCACAGTCCTGGTGAAGTATGCCGAGGCTGGAGAGCTGGCTACACAGGGTAGGAGCCTGTTCAAGGTGGCCGATATGGAAAACATGATATTGCGTGCCTATGTGACCGCCGATCAGTTGGCAAAGCTCAAGGTCGGACAAATGGTCGGAGTCAATGCTGAATTTGGATCCAAAGGAAACAAAGCCTATCAGGGAAAAGTTGCCTGGATATCGTCCAAGGCTGAATTTACACCGAAAACCATCCAAACCAGAGATGAAAGGGCTAATTTGGTGTATGCGGTCAAAGTTGATGTAAAGAATGACGGAAATCTCAAGATAGGTATGTACGGAGGAATCAAATTTAAGAAATGATACAACCATGAACGCAGTTTCCGCAAATCTCATCGGGAAAAAGTATGGTAAACTTCAGGCTTTGTCAGGCATCAGCCTGGAAGTCGGGGAAGGCGACATCTTTGGTCTGATCGGGCCGGACGGAGCAGGCAAGACCACACTTTTCCGGATACTCGCCACTTTGATTTTACCGGATGAAGGAACCGCTTCTGTCTGTGGTTTTGACGTAATAAAGGATTATGCAAAAATACGCAAGGTAGTTGGTTACATGCCGGGACGTTTTTCCCTTTATCAGGATTTGACGGTTCTGGAAAATCTTACCTTTTTTGCCTCGGTTTTCCATACCACCGTAGAAGAAAACTATGATTCGGTCAAAGACATCTATCAGCAGATTGAGCCTTTTAAGAACAGAAGGGCTGGAGCCTTGTCCGGAGGTATGAAGCAGAAACTGGCCCTGTGCTGTGCCTTAATTCATGAGCCGTCCGTACTGTTTTTAGATGAACCGACCACCGGTGTGGATCCCGTTTCCCGCAAAGAGTTCTGGACCATGCTCCAACGATTGAAGCAGCGGGGCATTTCCATTCTGGTATCTACTCCTTATATGGATGAGGCCAGCCTGTGTGACCGTATTGCCCTGATTCAGAATGGAAAGTTCCTTAAAACGGATACTCCTCAGAATATCATAAAAGGTTTTGACAGCGAACTGTGGTCGGTTAGAAGTGACCATATGTCGAAACTGCTTTCAGACCTGCGTCTCAACGAAGGCGTGAGCAGCAGCTTCGCTTTTGGTGACGCCCATCATGTAACCCTTAAAAATGGGAAATGCAATTCGCATGACCTTTCAGTCTATTTGGACGGGTTGAAACATACCAACGTGTGCATTCAAAAAATAGAACCCAATGTGGAAGATTGCTTCATGCAATTGTCCGGAAAAAACATCCTATGATATCAAAGACTCAAATACCGGAAGATAAGGTCATCGTAGCCCGTGACCTGACCAAGAAATTCGGCAATTTTACGGCAGTCGACCATCTTTCGTTCGAGGTTGGAAAAGGTGAAATTTTTGGCTTTCTGGGTGCCAATGGAGCAGGTAAGACCACAGCCATGCGAATGCTCTGCGGTTTGAGCAAACAGACATCCGGCGAAGCCTGGGTCGCCGGATATGATATTGCCCGGGAAACAGAAAAGATCAAGCGTTGCATCGGCTATATGAGCCAGAAGTTTGCCTTGTACGAAGATTTGAAAGTCTGGGAGAACATCAGGCTTTATGCCGGCATCTATGGTGTTCCGGAAAAGGATATTGCCGGCAGGACTGATGATTTGCTCAAACGCCTTGGCTTTGAGGCTGAAAAACAAGCCCTTGTCAAGTCCTTGCCTTTGGGTTGGAAACAGAAACTTGCTTTCTCGGTGGCCATTTTCCATGAACCGAAAATTGTATTTCTGGATGAACCGACCGGAGGTGTAGACCCTGCTGTAAGACGCCAGTTCTGGGAACTCATCTATCAGGCTGCCGATCGAGGCATTACCGTGTTCGTGACCACACACTACATGGATGAGGCCGAATACTGTAACAGGGTATCCATCATGGTGGACGGGCATATTGAGGCACTTGACACCCCAAACAACCTAAAACAGCAATTGGAGGCGAAAAACATGGATGATGTGTTTCATCAATTGGCCAGAAAAGCAAAAAGGACGGAACAATGAATGATTTTTCCAATATGACCAAACCCACAGCCAAAGGAAACTGGATTTTCTTCATGGCTTTTGTACGCAAGGAATTCCATCATATTTTCCGTGACAAGATGAGTATGCTCATTTTGTTGGTCATGCCCATCCTGATGCTCATCCTTTTTGGTTATGCCCTCAATACCGAAGTCAAAAATTCAAAGGTTGCCGTATATGACCCTTCGCAAGATGAGGCCACCAGGGCCATTGTGGAAAAACTGCAGGTTAATGACTATTTTGTGCTTCACAGGATGCTGAAAAGTCCTGATGAGGTGGATCGGGTTTTTAAATCCGGGGAGGTAGCCATGGTTGTGGTCTTCAGTGAACATTTCTACGAAAGCCTGGTGCATGGAGGCAAGGCACAGATACAGCTTATCGCAGATGGTACCGACCCGAATACGGCAAACACCATCACCACGTATGCATCAACCATCATCAACAATTACCAGCAAGAACTGCTGAAGACGGGAGCAATCCCCTATCAGATCACTCCTGAAGTGAAACTCTTGTATAATCCATCCATGGTGGCTGCCTATAATTTTGTACCGGGAGTGATGGGAATGATCATCTTGCTCATTTGTGCCATGATGACCTCAGTTTCCATAGCCAGGGAAAAGGAAAATGGGACGATGGAGATATTGCTGGTCTCACCGATGAAGCCGTTATATGTCATTTTATCCAAGGCTGTCCCTTATTTTTTTCTGTCTGTCGTTAACCTCATCACCATCCTGCTCATATCCGTATTTGTGATGGGCGTACCTGTAGCCGGAAGTCTTTTTTGGCTGATCGTCTTGTCCTTGCTTTATATTTTTGTTTCTCTGGCCTTAGGACTGCTTATCTCTTCCGTCGTAAATTCTCAAATGGCCGCCATGCTTATTTCGGCTATGGGGTTGATGATGCCGGTCATGCTTTTATCCGGTATGCTTTTCCCTACGGAGAATATGCCCGTGGCTCTGCAAGCTCTTTCCGACATCATTCCGGCCAGATGGTACATCATCGCTGTAAAAAAGATCATGATCAAAGGCTTGAGTGTAGGGTCCATCCTCACGGAACTTGCCATTTTAGGTTCCATGGCCATCGTTTTGGTCACGGTTAGTTTGCGAAACTTTAAAATAAGACTCGAATAACATGGTCATCAAGTATCTCATAGAAAAAGAGTTCAAGCAGTTCGGGCGAAATCCGTTCCTGAGCAAGTTTGTCTTTATCTTTCCATTCGTCATGTTGTCCATTTTACCCTTGGCTGCCAATTTCGAAGTGAAAGACCTGAACCTGGCTGTCATCGACAACAACCATTCTTCCTATTCCCGGCGTTTGGTCCAGAAGATTGCCGCATCCCGTTATTTCCATTTGACCGGCGTTCCAAGTTCTTACCGTCAGGCCTTGAAAAATATTGAGCAAGATCAGTCAGATATGATCCTTGAGATTCCTCCAAGCTTTGAACAAGACCTGATTCGTGAAAAAAATGCCCGGGTGATGATATCCGCCAATGCCGTTAATGGCATGAAAGGTGGATTGGGCAGTGCCTATCTGGCGGGTATTCTGGCAGAATATAATGCGGAGATTAGGCAAGAACTATTGCCGTCAGCTGTTTCTTCATCGCAGACCGGGCTTGAGGTCTCGAAACTTTTCCGTTTCAATCCCTTGCTCGATTACAAGTTCATGATGGTGCCTGCTATTATGGTTATGCTCATCACCATGATATGTGGTTTTCTACCGGCTTTCAATATCGTGAGCGAAAAAGAAGCCGGGACCATCGAACAAATGAATGTGACACCTGTAAGCAAGTTTTCGCTCATACTGTCGAAGCTGATACCATACTGGGTTGTCGGATTTGTCGTACTGACCATTTGTTTTGGCGTGGCATGGTTATTTTATGGCCTTTGGCCCAAAGGCAGCTTACTCACCATTTATTTGTTTGCCTCGGTTTTCGTTCTGGCTTTTTCCGGCCTTGGACTGATTGTTTCCAATTATGCCAAAACATTGCAGCAAGCCATGTTTATGGTTTTCTTCATAGTCATTACCTTTATTTTTATGAGCGGCCTGTACACTCCTGTGGACAACATGCCGCAATGGGGACAGTATATCAGTGATATCAGTCCGCTCAAGTATTTCTTGCGGGTGATGCGTCTGGTTTACCTTAAAGGAAGCTCTACCGCCGACCTTATCAAGCCATTCCTGGCACTCTGCACTTTCGCAGTCGTTTTCAATACCTGGGCTGTACTGAGTTACCGAAAGTCGCAGTGATAAGTGGCCAAAGAAAGGGTGTCTCAAGATTTGACATTGAGACACCCTCATTGATGTTCTTTTTCTATGATAAATATTCAAACATCATAGTCAGAAATTGACTTTAAATTCAACGCGCCTGTTCTTGGCTCTTCCTGCTGCGGTAGTGTTGTCAGCGACGGGCATTGTTTCACCATATCCCTGGGTGACCAATCTGGCTTCGTCAATACCTTTTTTGACCAGGTAATTTTTAACGGCATTTGCTCTTTTTTGCGACAAATCAAGATTGATGGCTGCATCTCCCTGGCTATCGGTATGTCCGTTGATTTCAAGATTGTAGGACGGATTGTCTTTCAAGACAGTAACCACTTTATCCAGAATGGGGTAGGAGGTTTTCTTGAGAATATCTTTTCCTGATTCAAACTGAACGCCCTGAAGTGCTTGCGTGAAAATCTTTTTGGCTTCTGCCTTTATCTCAGGACAGCCTTTGTTGCTTGCCAAACCGGCTACATTCGGGCATCTGTCCAGGTAATCAGGTACGCCATCCTTGTCTGTGTCTATTGGGCATCCATTGGCATCAACTTTTACGCTTTTAGGTGTATTCGGGCATTTGTCTATGTAATCAGGCACGCCATCCTTATCGGTATCAATTGGACATCCAGTGGCATCAACAGAAATGTTGGCCGGCGTATTGGGACATTTATCCAGATAATCTGGAACGCCATCCTTATCAGCATCGGTTGGGCATCCTGAAGCATCTACGGTTGCTTTGGCCGGCGTATTGGGACATTTGTCTATATAATCAGGTACACCATCCTTGTCTGCATCTGTAGGGCATCCGGAAGCATCTACGGTTACGTTGGCCGGTGTCCCGGAACATTTGTCTATATAGTCGGGAACTCCGTCTCCATCCGTATCCACAGGACATCCGGAAGCGTCAACTATAACGCCTATAGGTGTTGCCTGGCAAAGGTCATGTCTGTCGGACACACCGTCTTTGTCTGTGTCTTTGGGTTTCCCGAGGGTGAAGATTACACTGAATAAATGCTGTCCAAAAGCATCGTTGCCTTTGTTCGATGAATAAATAGGTATATGATTCCTTGCTGCTTCGACGTTGGGGCCATCATGACCAATACGGGTTTCATCCCTGATATCCGAAGTGGTGAAGTTATATAGATATCTGTATTGAAGCGCGATGACATTACTGAGCTGATATTTTAATCCTGCACCCATCGGAAAAACGAAATCATTTCCTGTGATGATTTTGGGGTCAGGCCAACTTTCACTCCTGTAATAGGAAACCAAACCCCCTCCAAGTGACAAAAAAGGCGAGAGTCTGGCATCTTCTTTAAGAATGTAACCATTATTCAGCTTGTAATGGACATACAAGGACAAATCCATTTTATAACCGTAAAAATTGTCCGTAGCGTCTTTTCGATAACCATACTGTCCAAAATTACCTTGCAAACCCAAATCAAAAGAGGGATTCAAATATTTGCCCAGGGACAGACCACCACCCAAAGAATTTTGGTCGAAATTCCAGAGTCCATTTCCAATATCTCCATAGTACTCACTTTTTGTCAAATTAAGACCCAGTGCGTACTTGCTATCGGCTGTTTGAGCATTCAAACACTGGAATGCCAACACCGCTCCAAAAAAAAGTAAATAACCTTTTTTCATAATTTAATGGATTAAGTTTATAAACACCTACAAAAAAAATATTGTAAAAATCAAATGGAATGAAGAGTGCCGAATATTTATGTCCGTTTGATAGCATATTTATCAAACCATTTGCGTAAAATAACACAAACAAAGTGTAATTTCTAATCAAAGAACAATTATTTTGTTGTTTTTGTTCAGAAACTGATAAAGTTCTGTGATAAAAGAAGGAGGGGGGGTAGGCGATTATTTATATCTGTTATAGGAAACAACATCTTCAAAATTCTTCCGCTTTTTTACCATGGTCGGTTTTTTTGAGTATCCCAATGTAATGGCAAGCAATACGCGCTTAGAAAATGGAATGTCGAGCAGTCGTTTCACTTTCTTTTCATCAAACCATCCGACAATGCAGCTACCGAGACCTTGTTCAGCAGCAGCCAGTGTTATATGGGCTGCAGCTATACCGATGTCTATGTGCGGAAAGTGTTTCTTTTTGACCGTACCACCGATATTGGAGGTAAAATTGGCAGATTCTTCCACAATGAAGATATGAACAGGTGCCTGATGTGCAAAAGGATTCATCCCAAAAGCCCTGCTCGAAAGTGCCAAAGCTGTTTGCTCCTTCAATTTTGGATCATCAATCACAATAAAAGACCAAGGTTGCGCATTGCAAGCTGAAGGTGCCAATCGTCCCGCTTCCAATACATATTCCAGCTTCTCCCGCTCAACAGTCCGCTCCGTATCATAACTCCTGTCGCTCTGCCGACTCTTCACCAACTCCAGAAAAGTTTTCATGATTCATAAGATTATATGAGTGAAAATGCAACGGTTTATTTTAAACCGACCTTAGTCTAGTTTGAGAACTGCAAGAAAGGCCTTCTGCGGCACCTCCACATTCCCGATTTGCTTCATCCTCTTCTTCCCCTTTTTCTGTTTCTCCAGTAACTTTCGTTTTCTCGTGATATCACCACCATAACACTTGGCAGTAACATCTTTTCTAACAGCCTTCACCGTTTCCCTGGCAACGATTTTGGCCCCGATGGCAGCCTGTATGGCGATATCAAACTGCTGACGCGGTATCAGCTCCTTAAGCTTTTCACACATTCGGCGTCCAAGTGTTTCTGCATTGCTCACATGGGTAAGACAGGAGAGGGCATCAACCGGTTCCCCGTTCAGGAGGATATCCAGTTTGGCCAGTTTTGATTCGCGGAATCCGTTGGTGTGGTAGTCAAAGGAAGCATAACCTTTGGAAATACTTTTCAATCGGTCATAGAAGTCGATTACAATCTCACCCAAAGGCATGTCGAACAAGATTTCAACGCGATTGCCTGAAATGTATTCCTGTTTCACCAACTCACCGCGTTTGCTCAGGCAAAGCGTCATGATGTTGCCCAGATAATCGGTGGTGGTAATGACAGATGCCCTGATATAAGGCTCTTCAATCTTTTCAATCAGCGTGAAGTCGGGAAGACCGGAAGGATTGTGGACATCTATAACGTCCCCTTTTTTATTGGTGACGAGATACTGAACGTTGGGTACGGTAGTGATCACATCCATGTCAAATTCTCTATCGAGTCTTTCCTGTACGATTTCCATGTGAAGCAAGCCAAGGAATCCGCAGCGGAATCCAAATCCCAAAGCCAGGGAAGATTCGGGCTGGAAAGTCAGGGATGCATCGTTCAACTGCAATTTTTCCAGGGAGGAACGAAGATCTTCAAAATCTTCAGGATCAATGGGGTAAACACCGGCGAAAACCATAGGTTTCACTTCCTGAAATCCTTCAATGGCTTTTATGCAAGGCCTCTTTACATGTGTGATGGTATCGCCGACCTTCACTTCTTTGGAGGTCTTGATGCCGGAAATGATATAGCCGACGTCTCCGAAGCTCAATTCATCACGGGGAGACATGACCATTTTCAAGACCCCGATCTCATCCGCATTATATTCCTTTTTCGTTGCAAAGAACTTGACGAAGTCATTGGTGTGGATGGTTCCGTTCACAATCTTGAAATAGGCTATGATTCCACGAAAAGAATTGAAGACGGAATCAAATATCAAGGCTTGCAGGGGCGCATCAGGGTCTCCTTTTGGCGCAGGTACACGATTGATGATGGCTTCCAGGATTTCAGGGATGCCTTCGCCTGTTTTTCCACTGGCTCGTATAATTTCCTCGCGTTTGCAGCCGAGAAGTTCGATGACTTGGTCTTCAACCTCTTCAGGCATGGCACTTTCGAGGTCTATTTTGTTTAGTACCGGAATGATTTCCAAATCATTTTCAATGGCCATGTAAAGATTTGAAATGGTCTGGGCTTGAATACCCTGAGATGCGTCAATGATCAATAAAGCTCCTTCACAGGCTGCGATGGAACGTGATACTTCATAGGAAAAATCCACATGCCCCGGGGTGTCAATCAAATTTAACAGATATTTTTCACCTTCATGGGTGTATTCCATCTGGATGGCGTGACTTTTGATGGTGATCCCACGTTCCCTTTCGAGATCCATGTCATCCAGCATTTGGTTTTCAGTGATGGCGATGGTGTGGGTGAATTCCAGCAAACGGTCTGCCAGTGTACTTTTACCATGATCGATATGAGCAATGATACAGAAATTTCGAATGTGCTTCATTAAGAAAGTCGCATGAGGTTGTTATAATTTACAAATTTACAATATTTAGAGTGAAGACAGACTATCTGACTGCGAAATTTTCGTATTTTTGTCCTAAATAAAGTACAAAATATGACGGTTCCCGAGGTCTCGAAACTTTATGAGCGTATTATATATCAAATACTTCATCTCAATCTGAGAGAAGCATTTTCCAATCTGGGCTATCTGATACAGCTGAATGGATTTGGCTTGGCTTATGATCAGTTGACAGAGATGGAAACCAATTATCGTTATATGCTCAAATATAGATTGGAAGGCTATCCTGACCCTGAAAGGGAGAAGGTGTCTTTAAATCTTCAGAAAAAGGCCATGGAGCTTACGGATGAATCCTTTCATCTTTGGATGACCAAAAATTCTTCCGATTTCTATTATGATAGAATTCGGATAGACAGAGTCAGCGGTGGTGAATCTTTACCGCAGTTGCTTCAGGATATCAGACAGTCCGGAGAAAAGCAGATGATGATAGAACTGGTGGAAGATGCTGAATCCAAGACTGTTCAGATGTTACAGGTGGCTCGTTTCAGAGAACGGGCGACTGTTGGCATTTTTTACAAAGTTTGGATTTCTACGTGTTGGAAAAGGTCAGATTTCGCAGTGATGGACGAATTGTTCAAGGATTCTGCTTTGTTTGATTATGAAAAGTCACTGATTGTGTCAGCCATCCTTCTGTCTTTGCAGAAACGCATGGATCATGAGAAAATGATTCTACTGATAGATTTATGCTTCCATGAACAGCCTGAAATTTCCCAGCGGGCTCTGGTCGTTCTTGTCTTATCACTCTATCAATATGATGAACGGCTTACTTTTTACCCGGAAATTATTCAAAGATTGGCTGTGGCTATGGAAAACCAGAAGTTTCAGGAGTCTATGGTCAGGGTCTTTTATCAGTTGATTCGTTCCAAAGATACTGAGAATGTTACAAAACGTATGCAGGAGGAAATCCTTCCGGAAATGACCAAATTCGGATCGACCATTCAAGATAAGATGCGGAATGGGGAAGGAGATGACCAGTCAGATGAATTTAACCCGGACTGGAAACACATGATGGAAAATACGGAATTTTCAGTAAAGATGCAGGAATTTTCTGATATGCAACTGGAAGGGATTGATGTGTATATGAGTACTTTCTCCGGCCAAAAGAACTTTTCGTTTTTCCAGGAAATGGCCAACTGGTTCTTGCCGTTTTATCCGTCACATTCCAGCCTCTCGGATTTGTTTGAGACGAATCGACTGGAAGGTACCAGTGTGTTGGATGCCGTTCTGAAATCAGATTATTTGTGTTCTTCGGATAAATATTCCTTCTGTTTCAATATCTTGCAGATTCCCGCTTCCTACAGAAGTGCCATGTCTGCTCAATTAGGGGCAGACAGTGAAGCTTATGAAGAAATCAAGAAAACAGAAATGGGTCTGAATTCACAATTTAAACTGGAACAGGCCTCCAACCGGTATATTCAGGATTTGTACCGTTTCTTCAATCTTTTCAATAGAAAACATGATTTTATAAACGTTTTTTCTTTGCCTCTTGATTTGCACAATACGAAAAGCCTTGGGGTTTATCTGAAATCTGAGAATGCTTTGAGGCGAATCGGTTTGCTTTATTTTAAAAATAAGAATTTCAATCAAGCACTGGCTGTGCTTGACCTTTTGCTTGCCATTCATCCGACAGATGCTGAACTACATCAGAAAAGAGGCTACTGCCTGCAACAGCTTAATCAGAAAAGTTTGGCTCTTGATGCCTATTTACAAGCAGATCTGATACAACCGGACAGCCTTTGGACGCTCAAACGTATTGCTGCGAGCTATCGCCATCTAAAAAATCCAGCCAAGGCTCTTGAATATTATAAAAGGGCAGAGTCTCTGGATCCTGACAATATCATTTTGACACTGAATATCGGCCATTGTTTGGTCGAATTGGAAGACTTTGCAGAAGCTTTGAATTACTATTTCAAGGCGGAACTTTTGTCTGAAGGATCGCCCAAGACCTGGAGGCCGATAGCCTGGTGTTCATTCATTTGCAAGAAATATGACCAGGCTGGGAAATACTACGAAAAAATTCTGCAAAACAATCCACAGATCAATGACTATCTGAATGCAGGACATCTTGAATGGTGCAAAGGCTTTCCGAAACAGGCCATGGCATTATACAAACGCGGGATTCATGCAACCCAGACCCTTGTGCCCGATTTCCTTGAGCTTTTCAGAAAAGATGCGGATGAACTTGTCAGGCAAGGTATCCATCCGGATGATATCGCTTCTGTACGGGATGAACTTTTATACGAACTTGAAGAATAAGACCTCATGAGAAAATTTGTTTCAGGATTTATTATTTGCCTGTTTTCTTTGTCTGCTTTGGCAGCAGAATCTGACTCATCTGTGGTTTTCAAGGCTTCATTTCTGAAGCATGAGGTTCAAAGTTATGAGGTATCCAGAACTTTATATTCATTGCAGAAAAAAGATACGATCTCCTATGAACGTATCAGCTTCAGAGCTGATGTGTACGTCAAAGATTCCACTGAAGATTATGATGTGCTTTTATGGCGATTTTCCAAATTTTCAATCAATACGGATGATCAGTGTTTAAAACAATTGATAGAACTGGCAAAACCAGTTGAAATCAGTTGCCGGATATCCAAACCAGGCGTATTGATGGAATTTTTGGATGGAGAGAAGGTGTCGACCTGTTTGGAAGAAGCCTTGCCGCAAGTGCTGGCTCCATTTGCCAATCAACAAGGAAGCATTGCACGTGCTCAGGTGGCACATATTTACGATATGCGGGAAACACTTGAAACTTTGATGCTGAGGTCTGTCAATCTATTTCTTCAGGTTTACGGTTTGGGATATACACTTGGTGAAATCGTTGATGTGCCGACCGAAGTGAATAGTCCGTTCTCATCGAAACCGATTAAAGGCATCATCCGTAAGAAATTGACCAAAATCGACTCTGAAAACCATCTGGCAGTCTTATCCTCCGCCACTTTTTTAGACAATGATGCCTTGAAGAAAGCTATAAAAGAATACCTGCATTTGGATTCAATACCGCAAGGATATTTAAATCAGGAAAATATGGGTAGTGTTGTCATGGACTTGACGACAAGCTGGCCGCTTTGGACTTTTGAACAGCGTGAAACGAGAACAGGCGATAATAAATATGGAGAATTGGTTGAGATACAATATATAAGCTTGATTCCTTAGTACTTAATATTATACCTATGAAATTGTCAGACATCATACTGAATTAGCAACCATTTAATCATTCGGACTATGAAAAAAGAAATGCAAGGAAATGCGCCCTCAGGAGTTGTTTACTTTTTTGGTTTCATTGGTGCGGCCGTCTATTACATCATGCACGCGACTTGTTTTTGGGCCGGAGTGCTCGGCTTTCTCAAAGCTATCGTCTGGCCGGCCTTTTTGGTTTTTGAAGCGATGAAGCAGCTTGGTATGTAAATGCGAAAGAATGGAGTTGAACTTGTTGAAGAGTTCACACATCATTCTGTATTTTATCACCTTATTAATTGCTGAAATTGCTTTTGTGGCGAGCAAACAACTTGTTGGCCAAGAGGTGTGTCGAGGTGTGCGAAACCTTTTATTTCCCAATGATAATAGTTCTGCTAACGACGTAGTCTTCAGTTGATAAATATTCATAAGGTTGTTTGTTCTGGTCATTGATTATGAATCCTCCTCTTTTATCGAAGGGAAGCTGTTCCTAAAAGTGAATAGGGAAAAGATGGTGGCAGCTTATGTCAGGAACATAAAGCTCTTGGGCTACTCGATTATTAAAACCGGACCTTACATTTCCGGGCCTCTGCCAAATCCGCCATGACCTCCGAAACCACCGCGATGGCCTTGCATCATGTCAGCCCCGGTTGCTCCTCCTCCAAATTTGGAAATCCGGTAGGTGAAACTCAGCATGACATAGGTTGTCAGTGTATTATAACGGCTTAATTCTCTGAAATTTTCCCCGATTGTTTCCCTGATATTGAGCTTTTGATGAAGTATATCATACATTTTCAGGGAAATGGTCCCTTGCTTCTTGAATACGGATTTATCAACGGATGCGTTCCAAACCAGTTCATTTTGGTCGAAGCTTGAGTATCCCTGATGCGTGGTGTAGCTGATATCATTTGAAACAGTGAAGCTATACGGCAAGTGCAGATTGACATTGCCTGCCCCTGTCCAATCTTTCGTTTCCTGACTCTTGTCCAGGCTCAGATTGTTTTGTGCCTTGCTGTAATTGACAGATCCGCGGGCACCAATTTCAATCACGTCTGTTGTAAAAGTCAGAGATAAACTTTCACTGGCATTTTTTGTCTGTGTATTGCTCAAATAGCCCAATCTCAGCAGAGTGCTGTCTCCAGAAACATAAGGGGAAGAAACGCTTCTATCCGAGTATCCGTATTTCTGGGTGTATCCCACTTCTGAACGGGTATTAAACTGTAATCTGTTCTTAATGATAGGTGTATTGAACATGATGTTTGCCCTTACATTGTAAGGAGCTTTTTTTGAGTTGACGGTCTGACTGTACTCTTTACCGGTTGCATTGTAAATGCTGTTTGAAACCAATGCGTCTTTGGTGATGGATCCACCTAAACCGACATTGAAAGAAGAATAGCGTGTAGCATTGAAACTGGAGTACATCAAACGGAGGCTTTGGTCAAATGATGGGTTCAAGGAAGGATTTCCCATCGTTTCATTCATCAGGTTGTTGTTGTTTCTGACCGGTTGCATTTGTTCGATGCTGGGTTGATTGGTACGGCCGCGGTATTCGAGGCGGGCGAATTTTTTTCTACCGAGATTATATCTGAACTGAGCGGATGGAGCATAATTGACGACCTCATTTTTTCTGTCAAGTATTTCTCCGTTTTTATAATAGGAGGTACTGTATGTCTGAGAAGGCTCGACCTTCATTCCAAGCATATAATTATAACTGGTTTCTTGATGGCGAAAGTTCATCTCCAAAGATTCATTGTAGAAATCATTTTCAAAACGGTTGCTATAAACGGAGTCCAGTGCCGTATAATCGCCATAGCCATCCTTATTGTATTGCAGTTTATCAGAGTTTCTGGTATTTAAACGACCATTTACAGCCGTTTCTATATAATTTTTGAGATTCCATAATGGTTCCACATAAGAAATGCGAATGTTTGCGTTGTATGATTGTGATTTATTGGTGGCTCGCTGATCAATATTAATGATTGTGTCCGTTGTTATCTTATTGGACTTATTGAAACCTTCACTGTCAGAATTGCTCAATGAACCACCGACATTGATGGTGAAGGCCCTTCCTTTTTTGATTTTTGATTTGCGGTTCAGGATTACGTTCATGCTGGCGTCCAATCCATGACTATTGTTGCTGTTGCTTGAATTTCCCCAACTGATGCTGTCTCCTTCAGAAAAATATTCATATTTGCTACTGTTTCCCGAAATTCCTTTGTTCGCACCTATATTAGGCTGAACGATCAAAGTTGTCAGAGAATCGGGATTCCACTCCAGTTCAAGACGCACGTTCGCCTGATAGTTTTCTCTCTTCGAGGTCGATTCATTGTTATTGTCATAAGTCACGTCCTTCATCCAACTTTCACGTTCGGATGATGTCTCTGAGGTGTTTGTCGTGTGGTTGTAAGTCCCATCGCCACCCAATTTCAATGTCTTTGAAACTTCCGTATTATTGTTGACGCCGAGATTTTGTATTTCAGTGATACCGTTGATTCCACCGCCCATACCTTGACGTCCTCGTCCGCTTCTTTGGGTGTTTGTGTTGTTTGCTCCGCCGGCAATGGCTGTTTGGGCTTCTCCATTCAATACATTTACAAAGGCATTGTTATCGTATCTGAAGTCTCCGTCAATGTCCTGGCCTCCGCCGGCAGTAATGTTACCGAAGATTCCTTTCTTGCGGTTTGCCTTGATGGTGAGGTTGATGATTCTTTCTGTATTTTCATCTTCGAATCCTGTCAATTGAGCCATGTCGGATTTTTGGTCGACAACCTGCACTTTATCAACCATGTCTACAGGGATGTTTTTTGTTGCCATTTGGATATCGTCACCAAAGAACTTTTTACCGTCTACGCGAACCTTTTTAATTTCTTCGCCATTGACGGTGATTTTTCCTTCGGAGTCTACAACAACTCCGGGCAATTTTTTAAGAAGATCTTCCACAATGGCATTTTCGGCGGTTTTAAAGGCTGATGAATTGTATTCGATGGTATCCCCCTTTACAGCCATTTGAGCTGTCATTCCGGTGACTTGCACTTCCTTGAGATATTTATCGGTGGCTTCCATTAAAAGATTTTTAAGAATGATGGATTTGCCGGCCATGGAAACGTTTTTGTAGAGATTGTCATATCCAAGAAAGCGAACTTCAATGATATAATTTCCATCCTTCACTTTGGAGAGTGAAAAAGAGCCTCTGTCGTCTGTCTGACAACCTTGGACCAAGGTCGAGTCATTCAAGTTGAGCAACCGGATGGTTGCCATTTCGATGCCTCCTTCATTTTTCTTGTCTAAAACTTTACCTTGAATGCTATGTTGAGCAAAGGTTGAAATACTGATTGTGGTCAGTAAAAGAATAAGTGCGTAAAATCGTTTCATATTGCGATTTGTTCTTTATGACGGTCTAATGACCATATTTTTTATGAATCCCAAATTCTTAAATTTCCAATTTATACGGAAGTTTGATAGGCATTATTTAAAATGGTTTAATGCGGTTAGGTCAATATTCATAAAATTCAGTTAAAATGGAGAAAAGATTATTCTTCTTAAAGTTGTATTTTGAAATATTATTAAAAGCCCTGCAAAATTTATGGCTTTTTACAACATTTGAATTAACTTTGCAAAGATATGCGGAAAAATTTATGCGGATTCAAGCAGACGGCATGTGTGCTTTTTCCCTCGGTAAACGGCCATCTATGATATTACTTAAACTTAATTTATAATATATATTTTATGAAGACTAATTATGAAATCCGTTATGCATCACATCCGGCTGATGCCAAAAGTTATGACACAACACGTTTGCGCAAAGAATTTCTGATAGAGACACTTTTTGTTGCCAACGAGGTGAATATGGTATATTCGATGTTTGATCGTATGGTTGTTGGTGGCGCAAAACCGGAAAGTGAAAGTCTGAAGCTGGAAGCCATCGATCCCCTGAAAGCACCTTGCTTTTTACATCGTCGTGAACTCGGTATTTTTAATGTCGGTCTTGGAGAAGGCATAGTTAAAGTCGGTGACCAAAGTTTTGAACTGAAATACAAAGAAGCTTTGTATTTAGGTGCTGGTGATCGTGAAGTGTTTTTCGAAAGCAAAGACGCTAAAAATCCGGCCAAATTTTATTTCAACTCTTTGGTAGCCCACAAGAACTATCCTGATAAAAAAATCACTAAAGAAGACGCTGTACGCGTTGAATTGGGTACTCTTGAAGGTTCAAACCATCGCAACATCAACAAAATGATTGTAAATCAAGTGCTTCCTACATGTCAACTTCAGATGGGTATGACAGAATTGGCCCCCGGTAGTGTTTGGAATACCATGCCTGCTCATATTCACAGCCGTCGTATGGAAGCTTATTTTTATTTTGAAGTTCCTGAAGAAGATGCAGTCGTGCATTTCCTTGGCGAACCGACAGAATCCCGTCACATCTGGATGAAGGGTGATCAAGCTGTTTTCTCTCCCGAATGGTCTATTCACTCAGCTGCTGCAACCTCCAATTATACCTTTATCTGGGGTATGGGTGGTGAAAACCTGGATTATGGCGATCAGGATTTTTTCAAAAATACAGAACTGAAATAATTTAATTTTTCCTAAAATTGTAATCAATGAATAAATTTTCATTAGAAGGTAAGATTGCCCTTGTAACGGGTGCTTCCTATGGTATTGGTATGGCTATTGCCAAAGGTTTTGCCGAATCAGGTGCAACCATCATTTTCAACGATATCAAAACTGATTTGGTAGAAAAAGGTTTGGCAGAATATGAGAAATGTGGTATCAAGGCTCATGGTTATGTTTGTGATGTAACCGATGAAGATGCTGTAAATGCCATGATTGCCCGGATAACCAAAGAAGTTGGTGTCATCGACATTTTGGTTAACAATGCCGGTATCATCAAACGTATTCCTGCGCTCGAAATGAAAGCCTCTGAATTCCGTCAGGTCATCGACATCGATCTGAATGGCCCATTCATCGTTTCAAAGGCTGTTGCTCCTGGAATGATTGCCAAGAAAAAAGGTAAAATCATCAATATTTGTTCCATGATGAGTGAACTCGGTCGTGAAACAGTATCCGCTTATGCTGCTGCAAAAGGTGGTTTGAAAATGCTGACCAAAAACCTCGCCTCAGAGTGGGGAGAATTCAACATTCAGGTCAACGGCCTTGGCCCGGGTTATATCGAAACACCGCAAACGGCTCCGCTTCGTGTTCCGGGACATCCTTTCAACGAATTCATCATTTCCAAAACCCCGGCTGCAAGATGGGGGACGACTGCCGACCTTCAAGGCCCTGCAATCTTTCTGGCATCCGATGCTTCCGACTTTGTAAACGGACATATCCTGTACGTCGATGGTGGTATTCTGGCTTACATTGGAAAACAACCCAAATAATATTCTATAAAGAATTAAAAACAATAACGGATGTCATCTCTTCGTGGGACGGCATCCGTTTCTTCAAAAATCGGCCAAATACTTTTCCTATGAAGAATCATCTTTTTCTATTATTATTTGTGTTACTTTTTGCTTCGTGCAATGGTAAAGTGGAAATCTCTGTTTTCAACAATTCTGAGGTAGACAGAGTTCATGAAATGGTTGAAATTTGCCTCTGCGAACTCACCAATTTTGATCCTTCAAAACTGGTCATTTTGGATCCGGATGGTAAGCAAGTGCCTTATCAGGTATTGTATAAAGGAGAAGATACGCCCCAGGTTCTTATTTTTCCCGTCACTCTAAAGGCAGGAAAGGAAGCTACCTTTATTGTCAAGGAAGGTAAACCTGAACAGTTTACAGCAAAAACAAAGGTGCGCTTTGTCCCTGAACGAAAAGATGATATTTCCTGGGAAAACGACAGAATCGGATTTCGTATGTACGGACCGGCTTTGGCTAATGAAAATCCAAGCAATGGTGTAGACGTATGGTTGAAGAGAACCAGTGAATTGGTTTTTGAAAAATGGTACAAAAACGATATCTCTCAAAAAGCATCCTATCATCAGGATCATGGTGAAGGTCTTGACTGTTATAATGTCGGACATACTCTGGGCTGTGGCGGCATTTGCCCGATCGTTAACGATTCTTTATATATCGGACGTTATTTTGACCGCTATAAGATCTTGGATAATGGACCACTTCGTTCATCTTTTCTATTGTATTATGATTTTGTGTCTTACGGTAGCAAGAATCTGAAAGCTGAACTTTTAATCACCATTGATGCAGGGTCACCATTGAATGAAGCTGTTATCAGATATACAGGTGATACCACCAACATTCAACTTGCCGCCGGTATTTTCTTGCAAGATACAGTCCAGACTGTAGCTGGAAGTACAACCCAGGGATTCATCGGTTATGCAGAAGATGCTTTTGCACAGGGCACGAAGACGTCAGCCGGACGTCGTTATGAAGGTGTAGTCTTTGACGCTCCTGTCGTTGCTGTCAAACAACTTCAGAATCATTTGATCGGAATTTCCAACTATAAGGTCGGTGAACCATTCAGATATTATTTTGGTGCAGGTTGGAATAAATTTGGGATTAAAAAAGATTCTGATTGGTTTAGCCTTTTGTCCGATAAGCGCATAGCACTATCACAACCGCTAAAAGTAAAGATTCTTAAATAATTGATCTTTTTTAGACACTATTATAAATTAACCATAATTAACGAGGGTGCTTCAAAGTCTGAGACATCCTCGTTTTGTTCGTACATCTATCTGAGATCAAACTCAAATATTCAATTCCCGGAAGCTTAAAATTTTTCCGAAAAACCTTCTTTTTTTGCCAAATATGTTATAGAACATGGCTTTTGGAATACCATGAATAAAAATAAGTGTTAGTTTTACACGAATTATTTTATTCATGTTTCTTAAATATTTTTAGTCATGAGAAAGATCTTTGTGTTGGCTTCTTTGTCTGTTATATTATTGACGGCTGGCTGTTCTAAAACGGAAATAACCAAATCCGGTTTGAAGAAAACAGATTTTCAAACAGAAATTGACGGAAAGAAAAATGATCTGTATGTTTTGACCAACAAAAACGGTATGGAAGTTTGCATGACCAATTTTGGTGCCCGCATTGTTTCCATCTTTGTTCCGGATAAGGATCATGTTTTTGCTGATGTTGTTCTCGGATTTGATTCAATTGGAGGATACCAAAATCATAAATCGGATTTTGGAGCGTTTATCGGTCGCTACGGCAACCGGATCAACAAAGGCAAGTTTGTCCTTGACGGGGTGGACTATCAGCTTGAGACCAATAACTTTGGTCATTGTTTGCACGGTGGTCCAAAAGGATTTCAGTATTGCATGTTTGATATCAAGCAAATAAACGGTCAAACGTTGGAGGTTTCATATATTTCTGCTGATGGTGAAATGGGGTTCCCAGGCCGGTTGACTGCTAAAGCTGTTTATACCCTGACCGATGACAATGCCATTGATATTAAATATGAAGCAACTACAGACAAACCGACCATTGTCAACCTGACGAATCATTCTTACTTCAACTTATCGGGCAATCCCGGGAAAACCATCTTGAATCAGCTGTTGATGCTCAATGCTGATGGTTATACCCCCATTGACAGCACATTCATGACCACAGGAGAAATTGCGCCTGTATGTTGCACACCGATGGATTTTAGAAAACCAACCAAAATAGGAGAACGCATCAACAACTATGATTTTCTTCAGTTGAAAAACGGCAATGGTTATGATCATAACTTTGTTTTGAATACGGCAAGACAGGATACCGTTCTGGCTGCATGTATCGTAGATCCTGAAAGTGGGCGAACCCTTGAGGTCTATACCGATGAACCTGGAATTCAGGTCTATACAGGTAATTTTTTGGATGGTACAGTCACAGGGAAAAAAGGCATTGTTTATCAACAGCGTACCGCTATCTGTTTGGAAACACAACATTTTCCGGATAGTCCGAATAAAGCAAACTGGCCATCCGTGGTACTTCGTCCTGGAGAAAAATATACCAGCCATTGTATTTACAAATTTGGTGTCATGTCTAAGGAATGTATAACCAAGTGTAAGGAAAATGGTACTGTCAATCAGGATAGTTGCAGTAAAAAGAACAGCTGTTGCAAGGACAAAAAAGCAGGGGTTGGATGCTGCAAAAAACTAAATTAGCCAAATAGATTCAAAATAATAAGCTTAAAAACCATGAAAAAAGATTCTTCAGCTCCTGAGAATCTATCAGGATTGTGCCGTGAGGATTTTCAAAAAACGGTTAACGGTAAAAATACCGACTTGTATTTTTTGAAAAATGGAAAAATGGAAATTGCTGTGACTAACTATGGTTGTGCTGTGGTTGCTATGATGGCCCCTGATCGTCATGGAGATTATGCCAGTGTTGTGTTGGGACATGATTCCATTGAGCATGTCATTCATAGCCCGGAACCATTCTTAGGTACAACCATTGGCCGTTATGGAAACCGTATAGCCAAAGGAAAGTTTACCCTCAATGGAAAAGAATATAACCTTACCATCAATAATGGGCCGAATTCATTGCATGGTGGGCCAAAAGGTTATCATGCTGTTGTATGGGATGTTATTTGTTTCAGCGAATCGTCTGTGGATTTTACCTATACATCTCCTGATGGGGAAGAAGGCTTTCCTGGGAATCTGGTGATCAATATGTTGTATACTCTGACGAAGGATAACGAATTTGTCATCAGATACAAAGCCACGACCGATCAATCAACTCCAATAAACCTGACCAACCACGCATTCTTTAATCTGGCAGGAATTTCAAATCCAAGTCCTGCAGTGACAAACAACATACTGACCATCAATGCGGATTTTTTTATTCCGATTGATGAAGTTTCCATCCCTACCGGAGAAATCCTCAAAGTGGAAGGAACTCCGATGGATTTTCGTACACCGACTGTTGTGGGAGAAAGAATTGATGCCCAACATAAACAAACCATTTTTGGTGCCGGTTACGACCATTGCTATGCTTTGAAAAAATCTTATGCAAAGGAACTCTCCTTTGCTGCAAAATGCATCGAACCGCTTAGCGGGCGTGTTTTGGAAGTATACACCACAGAACCTGGCATTCAACTTTATACTGGAAACTGGTTGAACGGATTTTCAGGTGCTCATGGTGCAACATTCCCTAAACGCAGTGCCATCTGTTTCGAAGCCCAGCATTTTCCTGATACGCCTAATCAGGCTCAATTCCCGGCTAGCATTCTCAATCCTGGTGAAACATATACACAAACGACAGTCTATAAGTTTGGCATTGAATAAACATAAATAACACCTAAAACCTGATCATGAAAGATATTGAAGATACCCTATCGGCTAATATCTATTATTTTCAGCAGTTTCTGTGCAAGAAATCACAAATTGAAACGAGCATGTTTGTAAAACGTTCAGGTTTATAATAAAATGGACATGCGAGTTCTATAGGTCCTTAGACGAAAAAATGATTATTGTAAACTATTAAAAATAAAGATTATGGAAATTGAATATGTAAAAAGTCGCTTCAAAAAGCATTTTGATGGTTCGGAAGGTTCAGTATATGCTTCACCAGGTCGTATTAACCTGATTGGCGAACACACAGACTATAATGGAGGTTTTGTATTTCCCGGTGCCATAGATAAAGGAATGGTGGCAGAAATCAAGATCAACGGAACAAATAAAGTCCGAGCCTATTCTATTGATATGAAAGACTACGTAGAATTCGGATTGAACGAAGAAGATGCCCCACATGCAAGCTGGGCAAGATATATTTTTGGCGTTTGCCGTGAAATGATTAAACGTGGTGCAAAAATACAGGGCTTCAATACGGCTTTTGCCGGTGATGTACCTCTTGGAGCAGGAATGTCATCATCCGCTGCATTGGAAAGCACCTATGCTTTTGCTTTGAATGACCTGTTTCATTGCGGCATTGATAAATTTGAACTGGCTAAGATCGGTCAGGCAACAGAACACAATTATTGCGGTGTCATGTGTGGAATCATGGACCAGTTTGCTTCTGTATTTGGTAAAGCCGGAAGCTTGATTCGTCTCGATTGTCGTTCACTGGAATATAAATATTATCCATTTAATCCAAAAGGTTATAAATTGGTATTGCTGGATACTGTTGTCAAACATGAACTTGCATCATCAGCCTACAACAAACGCCGTCAATCTTGCGAAACCGCAGCTGCCGCCATTCGCCAGAATCATCCGGAAGTGGAATTACTTCGTGATGCAACCATAGAAATGTTGAAAGAAGTAAAATCTATTATTTCCGAAGAGGATTTCATGCGCGCAGAATACGTGATTGAAGAAGTTCAACGTGTTCTTGATGTTTGTGATGCTTTGGAAAAAGATGATTATGAAACAGTTGGCAAAAAAATGTATGGCACTCATGATGGTATGAGCAGATTATATGAAGTAAGTTGCGAAGAACTTGATTTTCTGAATGATTGCGCCAAAAAGAATGGTGTAACCGGCTCGCGTGTCATGGGTGGTGGCTTCGGTGGCTGTACCATTAACCTTGTAAAGGATGAATTGTATGAGGCTTTTGTCGCCGATGCAAAAGAGTCTTTTAAAGCTAAATACGGGAAGTATCCGAAAGTCTATGATGTCGTCATAAGTGATGGTTCCAGAAAACTGGCATAATATTAGATATTGCACAAATGGACAATCGTCATAACAATTATAAAAATACGATGTAAAGCTCCGTTTTTTTTATAATATCTTTGCTCTTTTGGTTGAATGCTCTAATCGATATAAAAATATGAACGTCAAATACTATCGTGGAAATACTAAATTTCTTGTTTCGATTGACTGTATCATTTTCGGCTTTTCTGAGGGAGAATTGAACTTGTTGCTTTTTAGACGGAAAATTGAACCGGCAAAAGGTAGCTGGTCTTTACCGGGTGGTTTTATCAAAGAACACGAAAGTGCGGAAGAAGCAGCTTCGCGCGTGTTGCATTCTCTGACCGGTTTGAAAAATTTATATATGGAGCAGTTGAAGGTTTTCACTGAAGAAAACCGTGATCCTGGAGAACGTGTCATGTCCATTGCTTATTATGCTTTGGTCAATGTGGCCGATTATGACCATGATCTTGTCTTGGAAAATAATGCACACTGGCGAAACATCAATGATTTGCCGGAACTTATTTTTGACCACCATGACATGTTTCAGGTTGCCCTTGAAAGGCTCCGCCATAAAGCATCAACAGAACCTGTAGGTTTCAACCTTTTGCCCGAAAAGTTTACAGTGCCCCAGCTTCAGTCTTTATATGAGGCAATATACGGTCAAAGGGTGGACAAACGAAACTTTCGGAAAAAGGTAAGAACCATGAATTTTCTGGAAAAGTTGGAAGAAAAGGATAAGAGTGGTTCCAAAAGAGGTGCCTACCTTTACACCTTTAACAAAGAGCTTTACGAACAAGCGATACATCTGGGTTTCTCGTTTACTCTGTAAATCAATAGTGTCCGGTTAAGGACTTTTACTAACTCCTGAAGCCCTCATCAATAAAGGCTTTCAGATACGTTCTTTAATTTTTCGATTTGAAGATATTGGAAATCCCCTATGTTTACTAAAAATTTAGTGAATCATGAATACAGGGAAAACTGTTTTCGCGCAATTGATCCACAGGGAAAGTTTACGAGATATTGAATCTTGCCTGACAGCGTTTTCCAATAAGTTATATCACTCAGGCATAAAGCAGTCGGTTCCAAAATCCACATTGGCAGAGGCCAACGAAAGTCGGACGAATGGTTTGTACCACGAGTTGCTTATAAATACGAATTACAATTTAACCAGTTCGGCTATTTCTAACCAGTTGAATATCAGGAGGTTTTAACCGGATACTAGTGATTTCCAATAAAATGTAAATGGGCAAAGACGATGATGATATATTATTGTTGAAGATTCACAAAGGTGATGAATTGGCATTTAGATACTTGTTTGAGAGATACTTTACTCCATTGTGTCGTTTTATGAATATATATATTCATGAAAAGACAGATATTGAGGAACTTGCCCTTGACATTTTTATCTACATTTGGAACAATCGCGATACACTTCAGATTCAGTATTCCATAAAAACATATTTATTCCAGGCAGCCCGCAACAAATGTTTGAATATTCTTCGCCAAAGGAAGCTGATGGCTTCCATCGACCTGACAAAAGTCGATATAGAAGAAGATAATGTCATAAGCTTGGAAACAGAAGAACTTTACCTACTTATTCAAGAAGCAGTGTTAACTCTACCAGACAGATGCAGGACAATATTTCAACTTAGTAGAAATGAGGATCTTTCTAATCATGAAATTGCATCCAAACTTGATATTTCAATAAAAACAGTTGAAGGGCAGATTACAAAAGCAATAAAGATTATTAAATACTTTTTGGATAATTCTTATTCTTATGTCAATAGTTCGTTTAAAAATAGCGATATTTAAGCGGACATCGATTGTGCCCAAATTCAAAAGATCTTTGATATGCTGACGATTTTTGATGAGTTTGAGTTGATGGCGAACACGCGAATAATCGCGACCTATTATAATTCTCATTAAAACTTAATTATCTCTATTGAAGCGGAAGCTTGTTTTAAAGGGAATTTCACGTAGAAAACATCTTTTTCTTTGGTTACCTCTATAATACATTCTTTTGTCCCATTTACTAAAATTGAATAATTGCCTTTATTCAATCCATATATTTTAAAGGAACAAGAATGTGTTTTGGCTAATCGGTTTTCAATGATAAAGCTAATTCTATCAAGATTATCTGCAATTATTATTGGTTCGCTTTCGTGGAATCCATCTTGAAGCATTTCAATAGATAGAATCTTATTTCTGTCTTGTAAAAAAAACTTACGACGGACCCCATCAAGAGGGATAACATTGAACCGTTTATCATTTGTCAATAATTTACCACCATAGGCAATAAATCCGAACAATGGATCATTAATAACATAGGTTGCTAAAGCATGTACGCCACCGACCAGCCCATGATCAATCTCACCATCATATTGCCATGGACCTCTCGGAGTGGAAATATTTCTAAAATATGTCCAACCATGCTGCCAATTATTAAAGGCCCAACCTACAGCACCGTCATTATTTTTATTCGGATACCAATATCCAATTCCATCTTCGCCTGTATTCATTAATGCCCAGGAACTTAAAATGGAGTTATATCCAATATTTATATATTTTGCAGGTGTTTTACTAAAATTAATTGCATAGTCCAAAATAGCAGCTCCACCCATTTGTGACATATAGTCCAAATTATAACTTGAAGCCCAAGCTGTTCCAAGCAGGTTAAAACTAGGAGCCAAAATACCTCTAAGTGCTAAATTTCCATCAATTTGTTTCTGCAAAAAAACATCTGTCATCGAATCATTAATCACCGGGTGTGAATACCAAGATTGCTTATTTTTATCATACCAAAGTTGCTCATCAGGCAATAACCGATTCTTTTTAGCATATTCTGCAATATAATAAGAAGTCTCATAGGCAGTTCTATCAACAAACATTTCCGAACCAAAAGGCCATGGGTCATCATAGATTGAATATTTTACCTTCTTTTCCCATTCACGCAGCAGGTTTGAAGCTTCTTCTATTTTTCCGTTCTGTTCAAGTGCTTGTATAATATCAACAATGTACCGGTCATGAAAGTTCCCTTGCTTGTAAGCCCAATCGCACCATCCATGAAAACTCCATTTTTCACCCATTTTAATGTTGTAGGGAACTTCAAAAAATGCCATTGCTGTTCTGTATGCCCTTTCTAAATAACCCTTCATGTCTAAGTATTTAACCATATCAGGATAATCCCGTGCGATCTTATACAGATTAAAATACAATGCGAGATGTGTCGTATAATCAAAAGTCCTCCACATTCTCTCTTTTCCACAGCCACCTGAATTATAAAAACCTGCTCTTCCGGAACGGTTCTCATACCAATTCTCAGAACCATAAATTCCATATGGATATGGATATTCTTTATCTGTTCGTTGCAATTTGCCCCATACAAATTCTTTTTCATAATATTCAAGAGCGGCTATTTCTTTTTCGTTTGGATATATGACATTTTTTTCGCTTACATATAAAGCTTTACCATTGGACGGATCATCTGACCCTCCAACGACAAAATCTGGTAATGGGCCTTTGCTATCAGGATTTAGCAATATGCTGTTCTTCATATCCCAAACGCCGAAAAGTCCATCATACCACTTTGAAGTATCTCTGATCTGTTGATGTGAAACTATGAAAGAAGCTCTTTTTTTAATCAATGTCTCTAAAGGTTCTGTTATAAAAAATTCCAGATAAGCTTTTTTATTTTTTCCATATATCAATGTAATCTGATTTTCACCGAGTTTCTTAAAACTAAAATGATATATATTATATCCATCTCTATGACCTTTCATTTTAGTTATTGAGGTTTTGTCGGGATATTCAGCAATAACTTTGTCTATTTTGTTCTTGATCCTGATCGCACATAATGACTCTATATTTTCAGGCAATGTCATTCCTGGAACAACACGTACATCGATTCCACCCTCATTAAAGATTGCTTGCCTAACTTGATCTGTTTTTTGAACAAGTTGAAATTTAAAACCATATGTTTTACTTGCTCCCGAAGCTAAATCCAGTTGAGAACTAGGCATTCTCCATGTTTCATTTACCCTATCTACTGAAGTTGAAGAATGAATATAATAATCGTTATTGTCGCTAAATGTGAAATATTCCAGTGATGTACCATCTATGGGTGTAGCGAGTAATATCTCGCCTTCTCCACTATAAGGAATCCAATACAGAAATGAAGCATCTCCGTTAACAGAATAATGTAGTGAGAGGTTGTCCTTTGCCTGTTTTTTTGTATCCATTACCCCAATAGGTATTGGGAAAAATAAATCCTGAATATTAATGCTATGATTTCCTTTATTGTGAATCTCAAAAGTCCAGAATAGTGAACCATTCTTAATTTTGAATTGTTCCTTAAGCACTACATTTTCAGGAAGACGAAACAATAATTGAATATCATCATTTCTCTGAACAATTACCTCGGGTTTATAATTATTTGAATTTACAATTTTATTTGAATACTTTAATTTCAGTTCCCCTATAAATTTTCCTTCGTCGATGTAATTTCTTTCATTTAGAGTTCCTTTCCAAATCATATTACTTATTCCTAAATGGTTACCTGCAAGTTTCATACCTACTGGATAAACTTTTTCAGCAGCAGTTATTGAGGTACATATAGAAAATGGTATAAAAACAATATAAATAAATATTATCCGAAAATGGACTATTGAAAATAATTCATTTCTCGTTTTCTTAGATATTAACTCCATAAATATTTTTTATTAGTAATACTACACTCTGTGTATTGGTTGAGCTATATGACAGAACGGATATCCCGACATTAATTATTCAATTTTTATTCTGCCAGAGAATTGCACACCTCTTTATTAATCCTTTTAACACGATCTTCGTCAATTTTAATGACTTTTCTGTCATAAGTCATCAAGCCATTAACCTCCACTTCAACGTCTGTGATTTGAGTATATATTGCAGCAGAAAAACCAGCTTTAATCATTTTTTTTAGCATTTGTGCATATTTGATATATTCATCTGTAACCTCTTTTGAATTTTTAAATTGTATATAGCCCCAATTCTTTTCGGGTCGCCACAAATGACTTTCAACAGGCAACCCAATTCCGCCATATTCACCAATTACATTTACTCTTTCAGTATCATATAAATACATATCAGGACCAGGATAATTATGCAAATCCAGTATATCTCCTGCCTTAAAAAAGTTCCCGCCACTTGCCGAATTTACTAACCTGGAAGGATCATAAGATTTGGTCCAGTCACAAATATCCACGGTTTTAAACTGACCCCATCCTTCATTAAAAGGCACCCAAACAATAATAGATGGATAAGAATATAAATTATCAATGATTTCTCTCCATTCCTTACGATAATTACTTTCGGATTCGGCAGTTCTTAACATTTCATTACCAACAAAAAACTGATGATTCTGCCAGGACTGAATTTTGTCTCCGCTTGGCATATCCTGCCAAACTAAAATACCTAAACGGTCACAATATGTATACCAACGGGCAGGCTCGACTTTCACATGTTTACGAATCATGTTAAAACCAAATTCCTTTGTCTTTTTAATATCATAAAGCAATGCTTCATCGGTTGGTGCTGTATATAACCCATCGGGCCACCATCCTTGATCAAGTGTCCCAAACTGAAAATAATCTTTATTATTCAATTGCATACGGATTATACCATTTACGTCTTTTTTTACAGATACTTTCCTCATAGCAGAGTAGCTCTTGACATGATCTACAATCTTTCCATTGCTGATTAAATCAATATTTATATCGTATAAAAAGGGAGATTCCGGAGTCCATAGTTTGGCATTAGGAATTGCTAGCTCCAGTTCTTGCCCAACTGAACCTTTTTCTGTAGATATAACATTACTTCCTTCTGATACTTTTACAATAATCATATCTGAACAGGTTGAATTCTTGCAATTTACATTAATAAAAAGCCGGCAATTTTCAATATCGGAATAGTTTTTTATACCAGAGATATGCTTTTTATTCACCGGTTCAATCCATACAGTCTGCCATATACCAGTTACTGAAGTATACCATATTCCTTCTGGTTTAGCAACTTGTTTTCCTCTTGGCTGAAAACCACTATCTGTTCCATCAAAGACTTTTACAACAAGCTTTTGTTTTCCGGGTTTAATAAAAGGCGTTATGTCGAAGCTGAAAGGTGTGTAACCACCTGTATGCGTTCCGATTTTTACATCATTTATAAATACTTCTGCCTTCCAATCTACAGCACCAAAGTTTAATAGAATATCTTTATCTTTCCATTTTGACGGGATTGAAAAAGTTCTTTCATACCAAAGTTCATGCTTTTCATCAACGCTTTTCTGAACGCCGGAAAGGCTTGATTCAATAGCAAAAGGCACCAATATTTTTCCATCAAATTGAACAGGTTCATTTCCCCCGACGGGCAATATGGCATAAAACCATAATCCATTAAGATTTAACCAATCACAGCGTTCCATTATTGGTCGAGGATATTCTGATAGTATATTTTTTGGATCCAAAGAATCAGTCCACTTAGTTTTAATTTTATCTCCTGCAGGCTTCCATTGGGCAAAGGCACAAGTTGACAGGAATATAATTACCAAGATTGATATAGTTTTTTTAATATTCATTTTTTTATGCATTATTATAAATTTGATTGTATTATGTATAAAATATATCATTAAATAAAACATTGCTGCCAAATTAACATATATTGACAGCCATGTTTTAGACTCCGGATATATAGGTAGTCACCTAAATGAAACTACTTGTCAAACAATATAGGAATTGATTCTTATTACTTTTTAGTAACACAATTTGGTATCAACCTGATTCCCTTTATCTTACGAGGTATCCATACTTGCATCTCACCCTCTTCTCGATTTGCCCATGAATAGTATGGAATTGCAGTTATCTCTTTAATCGTTGTAAAAACCGATTCCCCGTCAGATGATTTATCTATAACCGGAACTTTCGATTTAATTGTCATGATACCACCCAATAATGAGGTATTGAATAAGGCTGAAACATCAGCACTATCAGGAAAAATAATATTTGAAACTTTTCCATAATTGTCCGAATGTTCAAAGCAATAAACCAATGGGCCACGTTGAAGGGCTACTCTGCCTTTATCGTCTTGTATACTATCGTTGGCAATTACTCTTTCAATATTCATTGGTAGTTGTAATATTATTTCATCATCTTTTTTCCATTCCCGATCAATTATGGCATAACCTTTATCGACAGTAAATGTCACATCTTTATTATTTAAAGATATTTTAACAGTTGATTTACCAGGGTTTAAATATGTATAAGCATTTCCTTGTACTGGCATATTTGTTGCCCATCCAGGTATCCTTATAAATAATTTCTTTTTTATTTTTTTATCTGGTGAAATCTTTATGGTTATCTTTCCATCCCAGGGATAGTTCCCTTGTTGTGATAAAAGAATTGAATTTTTTCCCAATGGAATGGTAGTATTGCTGCCAATAAATAAATTAATGTAAAATCCATCCGAAGATGTTGCATATATGTAATTACCTATTGAACTAACCAATCTTGCAATATTTGATGGGCAACAAGCGCAACCGAACCATTCGCTTCTTGAATAGTTTCCATCAGAAGCCAAAGGATTACCGTAGAAAAATCGATCTCCACTCAACGATAATCCGGCCAATGCTCCGTTATATAAGCTTCTTTCTAAAATATCCACATACTTACCTTCACCTGTCATTAAGTTCATTCTTTGATTCCAAAAGATCATTCCAACAGAAGCACATGTTTCACAATAAGCACTTTCGTTGGGCAAATCATAATCTTTGGAAAATCCTTCGTTTTCTCCTGAAGAGCCGATGCCTCCTGTAATATACATATTCTTACCTACTAAATTATCCCAAATGCTAAATAGAGAGGGTAAATATTTTGTCTCTTTTGTTGCGGCGGCCACATCTGCAGCACCGCTATATAAATACATTGCACGTACGGCATGTCCCTCGACTTTTTTCTGATTCACAAATGGAATATCATTCTGATCATATTTTGGGTTTCTTTTTGTACCTAAATAATAGCCTTGACCACGTTGTTCAATAAACCACTCCGCCAGATCTAAATATCTTTTTTCATTTGTTGCATGATATAATTTTACCAGTGCCAATTCTATTTCTTCATGGCCTGATATCCAATGACGATTAGATTGTCTAAAAGTTGAATCAATATGGTTAACCATACGAATTCCTACATCCATCAATTTTCTTTTTCCGGTCGTATTATAATATGCAATGCCTGCTTCTAATAAATGTCCTGTGCAATATGTCTCATGTTTATCCATATCAGTCCATCTGTTTTCCAAACCAGTCAAAGTAAAGTATGTATTTATATAACCATCAGGTTGCTGAGCTGCTGCAATTTTATCAATCCATTCATCGGCTTTTTTTTCCATTTCTACATCTGGATGGTTCTTTAATGAATATGCAATAGCTTCGAGTGCTTTATAGACATCAGAATCATCAAAAAAGATACCTTCATGTTTGCCTTTTTTTGACGCAACATTCTCGAAGTTGCGAATGCGACCAGTTTTGTTTTCAGTGTAGTTTATACATGCGTTAAGTGTCACAGTAGCTACCGTATTTATTTTCGAAGTCCAAAATTTATCATTGATTGTTACTTTAGAAAAATTAACGGGTGAAATTTGAGCCATTGATTGTTGAGCAGATATAAACAAGATCAGAAAACTTATGCGAAATAGTAAATTATTAGTATTATCCATATTATTAATATATTCAAATCAGACCTAAAATGAGTAAAATGAGTCTATTATTTAATAGACTCATTTTACATCTTACATCTAGTTAATTACCAACATTAATTGTTATCTCTGATTTTGATCTCTTGGTGTCATAGTCATCCAGAGAATTACCCCTTGATTTAGAATAATCAATATCTTCGACATTCTTTCTTCCGACTGTAGTACCTACGGCTGTTATTGTAAAACTTCCGCTTTTTGTATACACGTACTTATAAACTTTTTGGATTCCTGTCATAGAATAGGTTGATCCTAAACTTACTCCTGTATTCCATGGCTCATATTCATTAGTCCCGACCTCAAGATATGATAAGTAAACATCTCCCTGAAATCCTTCATACTTATTATAATCATTCTCATTTACAGGTAATCCAGTTGAAGGATCAAGTTGTGCACTATACGATTCCAGTGTGCCATCTCCATCCAGGTCATAGTTATAATTTCCCAGATCCAATGTTGAGCGTCCATTCACATATACTTTTACATTTGACATCTCAATTTTTTCAGGATTATTATTCATATAATCATTCAGGTAAGAGAATCCTGCATAGAAATCACTGAAATTATAATATCCTTCAGTTGGTCTTGCTGAAAGAATATCATTAGTTTGAAATGTTCTAAAATAAGATAACTGTCCGTAAAACGTTGAATCTTTTAGCGTTTCATTATTATGAGCTGTTATGTCAAAATATGCCGGAATCATCACATTTGCTCCTTTCTTTCTGATAGCCCGGTCAATATCACATGAAACAAAACGGGTTTCAAAAATACTTAATCCAGGCTGATTTGCTTTTCCTCCAAAAAGGTAGATATGAGGTTTAAATATAAATCCTGATGGTATTCGTCTATCTGTTACTGTAAATTTCAACTGGTTTTTATCAGGATATTTTACATTCAACAATGCTTCCGGAAACTTGTCTCCATATACACCCAATTCAATATTGGAAATGGCACCAAAAAATTCGAAGTCCTTGTTCACATCCGCAATTGTCTTATAATCTTTGAAATATCTATTCCAAGTACAGGCATAACCTTCAGGAGCAAGATTCTTCTTATAACAAGTATCATAGAAACTTTCCCAATTATTCTCCATAATCGCCTTAATTCTGGATTTTGAGAACTCATGATTTGAATCACCAGTAAATATTGTCAGATATTCTGCATTTGTTGAAATTGTAACAGTTACAGTATCACCTACTTTAGGGATTTCCGGAAAATAACTAACAGATACCTGAGGTGCTTCAATATCTTGATCAAATTTCTCACAAGCAGTTATTCCAATAAGTAATAAAGGAATATAAATTAATATTTTCTTCATAGTCTTCACATATAAAAAATTAATAAACAGGATTTTGCTTCATCTCAGGGAAGAATGTAAATTCTGAGCTTGGAATCGGTAATAACACACGATATATTTTATCAGCGTTAAATCCAAGGAAACCATGATATCCTTGATCAGGGTCATTAAAACTGAATCCACCACGAATTGGATTTGAGTATCTTGATATATCATCCAAATCTTCTATAAAAATGTCAGGATATCTTGAAGCATCAAACCATTCACAATCATCTTCACAACATAATTCACGCAGTCTTTCATACATTAATTCTTTTAATGCCTGGTAATCAGAAAGAGTCGTCGGAATTTGCATTACAGAGTTTGGAATGTAAGTGTAGCTTGCATCTCCTTGATTCAGGAACATATCTCTAAGAGTAGATTTATTACAAGCCCTGTTCCTTATAATATTTAGCGTGTTTATGGCACCTATTTTATCGTTTGTGGATAGTTGAGTTTCAGCTTTTAAAAGATAGATTTCTGCCAATCTTAAAATTGGATATGCCACCCCGGAATATTTTGCACTGAATGTTGAACTTAAATCCTGAGGATTTGGATTTCTAAATTTACCTAAGCATTCCCAATTTACATTCCAGCAACTCATATCTTTTGATGTCAGATTTCTCCACCACAATCTTTCATGAACTTCAAGCAGATTATTAATTAAATCATTCTCAACACTTGTGTAGTTCTCACCTTTTCCGGGTTCGATAAAAAATCCCTCTCCAAGTTTCTTTCCGTATATTGGATCAAAAACCCAGACTCCGGCTTCCAAACCGTCTTTTGGTCCGGACACAACAGCTCTGACGGTATTCCAAAGACGCCTGATTGAATCTCCGGTGAACGAACAATCTCCTCTTGAATTCATTAGTTTGATTAAAGAATCGCTTGAAACGGAATTTATATCATTATTATATACGTCCGATTGACCAAACGTTTTGTAAAGTGTTTTAAAACGATCCCCATACTCCCAGATCGGAAGATCATAAAGCACAGCAAGATGCTCTTCGAGATTAGGGCCACCGGTTGCTCCGTGAGAACTATTTCCGGGGAATCCGATAGGAATTTTTGAACCTGTTCCTACTCCTTCCTGAGCATATACTGTGAACATAGTCTCCTGGTTCGTTTTCGTGAAGATTGCAGGATAGAAATCAACCAGTTTATAGTTCCCGTATACTCCGTCAATGATGTCATTACATAATTTTAAAGCTTTTGCATATAATCCGGATTTATCTCCCTCTTTATCTTCATCAATAGCGTCGCCATATTTTTCTGCTCTTTTGATGTATGATGCATGAAAGACATATGATTTAGCTAATAATCCTGCTGCTGCTCCTTTGGTTATCCTGCCATTTGCCAGACCTGAAGTATTAGATAGACAGTTTGTTATGGCTAAATTCAATTCCTCATCAATGAAATTGAAAACAGTTTCCCTATCGGCACGTGGTACATATTTTGGATTTGAACCCGTTGGTTCGGTTATAAGAGAAATACCGCCAAAATACCTGTATAAAGTGAAATAAGCATATGCTCTTAAGAAACGAGCCTCTCCGAGTAACATATTGGTTGCAGAAAAAGAAGCATTGGTTGAGCAGTTAGCCTTCATTGTTTCTGTTTCCTGAGTAGAGGATGAGAATGTATTGTCAATATTTGATTTATTGACTTCATTCGAGAGGGCTTGGATTACAATATTACATTGTGCAATATAAGAGTAACAGTCATCGTACAAATTTTTTATTGAGCTGGATGATGAATTCCAATTGAATTTTTTTGATTCTTCATTGCCCATTTTAATTATAGATGGCATCATAAATCTCTCATCACTAAAAGCAATTTCTTCTAAATCTGCATATAAAGAAGATATTGTCTTTATGGCTTTGTCATATGTATCAAATGAAGTCTCTATAGATACTTGCGTTTTGGGTGTTTCCTCAAGAAAATCATTACAGGAAACTAACACTGGCAATATGATAAAGATAAATATATATTTTTTCATCATTTAGAAATTTATATTTAAAGAAATAAGATGAGTTCTAGAATACGGGTAAGCTGAAATATCAACTCCTGATAAAATCCGGTTATCAATATTACTACCCGAAGCAACTTCAGGATCATATCCCGAATATCTGGTTAATGTAAATAGGTTTGATACAGAATATGTAAGCTTAATCATTTCTATATGTTTAACTGGAACCAACTTTTTAGGTAATACGACACCTAAGGAAAGATTGTTCATTTTCAAGAATGATCCATCTTCGACAATTTCTGACGGAGTTGCTTCCCCTTTTCCTTGACCAGACCAATCTCCACCTCCAGGACCCGGTATTGTACCTCCATTATTTGCAAACCATACATATTTGTAATAGGACTTCAACTTGTTGTCAATATTACTTAAATTGGCTAGATTGTAATAATTACCATTGATAATATCATTCCCTACAGACCAACTGAAGTCCATGGATAATTCAATGAATTTATAACCTAAACGTTGATTGAATCCTCCTATAAAAGCAGGTTCTACACAACCTATAACAGTCTTGTCTTTTTTATCAACAGTACCATCTCCGTTTATATCAGCAAAAGAGGGGAAGCCATAAGGTGCTTCTCTTTGTGTATTATACCAATATGTTGAATTAGGTGCATTGTCATCAGAAGCCCATGTACTACGTACACCTTCCATTTGGAGACCGTAAAGCAAACCTAATGGTTTCCCTACCTGAATCAATACATTCTCGCTTTTACTTGAACTTCCAACGCTCCGGCTTTCCAGCATTAAATCAACTCCACCCAAGTCTAAAACTTTTGATCTATTGGCACTTATATTTATCGAAGCATCCCAGCTAAAGTCCTTACCATCAATAATATTACCGTTTAGTCCCAACTCAAATCCTTTATTTCCTACCGATCCAATATTTCTTGTTACGTTGTCGAAACCGGAAATCATTGGAAGAGCCTTGTTCAGCAACATGTTATTCGTTACCTTTTGGTAAAAATCAAATGTCAGATTCAACCGGCTATTGAATAAACCTAAATCAAATCCGTAGTTGATTTCTTTAGTTGTCTCCCAGGCTATATCTGCATTTGACATCTTATTACTGTAATTAGCTAAAATTGTAGTTGGAATTGCCGAAGCATAAAGACCATTATCGGTCGCTGAAGTAGCATTAACAAAAATACCCCTTCTACTATTTACAGCTAAAGTTTTAATATAGATGTAGTTGTCAATCTGGTCATTACCTACTTCGCCACCACTGACTCTAACTTTTAAGTTATTAATATATTTAGAAAGTATTGATGACTTGAAAAAGTCCTCTTCTGATACTCTCCATCCAATAGCACCTGAGGGGAAATAGCCCCATCTGCTATTTAATCCAAATTTAGACGAGCCGTCTGCACGTAATGATGCTTTAAATAAGTATTTGCCTTTTAATGAATAATTTCCAAGAATGGCGGCTGACATCATATTATATTTATTATACGAAATCGATGGAGGTGTAACAAAAGTTCCGCTTTTTGCAGATGCGATTCCATACCATCCAAGATCTGTGTTGAAGTGAGTATAAGATTGGGAAAAACTTTCATATCTGTAACTGTTTGCTTCTCCAACCAAGCTAAAAGAAATATCATGTATTTTATTTATTTTTCTGGCATAGTTAAGTTGAGCCATATACCTTACATTTATTCCATTATCATTAGATACTTTAGCTTCTCCTTCATTGTTATATGAACTTAAAATAGTTGTAGGAACATATTTTTTTAAGTCCGTCCCTAACAAACGAATACCTGCACCACCTTTTAAGGTCAATCCCTTGATTATTTCCCAATTAATCTCAGGCTGAACCAAAAACTGAGATTTGTTTTGTTTTTGTTCGGTATCGGTTAATAATCTGTAAGGATTATCCAACTTACCAGTATAATAAAGATTATCATCAATTTCCTTAAATGTCCACTCTTTAGGAATAAGTGGTGAAAATGTTGCAATTGAGTTGATATAACCAATACCGTCTGTAATATTATAATTATAAGAAAGATTTAAATTTATACTCAGCTTGGGCAAAAGCTGGACAGATGTATTGGACAAAATGTTGAAATTTTTATATCCTGAATTGATTACAACACCATCATTATTTAATAATGAAAAACTTGTCATGTTTTTTACGACTGAATTACCTCCTGAATAGGTTACATCGTATTTATTTTGATGTCCTACTCTAAGACATAAATCCTGGTAACTTTTAAATCTTGAAGGGTCCGTTTTCCATATCTGGTTTTTATAATCTTCATAAAAATCAGAATTTTCCCATCGTTGATCCATAACTCCTGTCAACATCATCGATTTCATATATTCCTCATTGTTTAACATTTCCAATGAATTGGAGAGTTTACTAAAACCGGATGATACTCTGACAGAAAAGCTGCTGATATTTTCTTTGGCTTTTTTTGTGGTTATTAATATTACACCATTAGCACCTTGTGCACCATATGCAGCAGTAGAAGATACATCTTTCAAAAATGAAATATTATCGATGGACTCAGGTGATAATTTTGAAAGAGGATTGTTCTGCGGGTCATCAGATATTGGTGCGGGAAATCCGTCAATAACATATAACGGTGAATTTCCAGCCGTAATGGAGCTGGCACCTCTTATCTTTATTATAATACCTCCACCGGGAGCACCATCAGTATTTTGCACCTGGACGCCTGGGATTTTACCTTTCAACGCTTGTTCAATGGATGAAGGTTGTCCACGCATTATATCTTCATTAGAAATGCTCGAAACAGAACCAGTCAAATCAACTTTCTTCTGTGTTCCGTATCCTACAACTACAACCTCATTTATATCAATATTTTTTTCATTAAGCGAAACATTGATTATTTTTTTATCCAGCACAGGAATTTCTTTACTTATCATTCCCATAAAAGAAAATACTAAAGTCGCGTTGTCTGGCACTTGATTAATGGAATAATTTCCATTTGTATCAGAGGCTGTTCCCTTCTTTGTCCCTTTTATTGTGATTGAAACACCTGCAATAGGAACTCCATCATTATCAGTAACCAAGCCTCTAATCTCATTAATAATTGAAGATGTAGTTCGTGTTTTTTCGCCCTGATATAAGACAATCTGTAAATCAGAAATCTCAAACTTGATGTTCGTGTTCTTCAACATCTGAGCAATCGCTTGCTGAATAGTTTTATCTTTCACAGATAAACTAACTTTCTGATTTAAATTAATCTTGGCAGCATCATAGAAAAAAGTGTAACTACTTACATCTTCAATTTTTTTAATAGCCTCAGATACAGGTATATCTGATAAGTTGATAGATATGGTCCCTTTTTTTGTCTGTGCAGATACACTTAATACAAGAAAAAAAACCAAGAAAAACGTGAAATCTTTCTTTAAATTCATATTTTTGTCAAAATTTAAGGTTAACTGATTTAAATCATTCACTTGACATGCAATATCTATGAATGATTTTTTATTTGTTAATTGAAATTTTAGTTGAGGCACGGAGTATTTATACTTTCGTGCCTTTTTCATTTTTTTTCTGAAATTATTGTTTCATAGGCATTATTGTTTTAGGTTTTTGTTTAAGTGTTAATTTGTTATCCTCGTTGAATGAATACTCTATAGGACTTATACGAGATATAATTCGTATAATTTCTTCCAAGGCCTCATTGCGTAAAGTAAATGTATATGATTGGTCATCTGCCATTCTGGGATCTATGTCTATATCAACCGAATACCATTTTGAGAGGTAATGACAAACATATCTGAGACTCTTATTTTCAAATCGAAGCTGATCATTAGTCCATGATTTAGCGTAATATACATCTCCTTTAGAAACTTCTATAGTATTATTTAATTTATTAAACCGACCTTCTTCTCCTGGTTTTAAAATTACATTTTTGCCATTTTTGCCCATTGAAACAGATCCTTCGACAAGGCTTACAAGAATATTATTGGAAGATGAAATTGAATTGACATTGAATTTTGTGCCGTAGACTTTAATTGAAACACCATTTGTATTTACAATAAACGGCTTACTGGGATTATGTGTTACATTAAAATATGCCTCACCTTGCAAGTTAACTTCACGGGTATCTGAAGTAATGCTTGAATTATATGTAAGAGTAGTAGTTGAATGTAACCAAACCTCTGTTCCGTCTGGAAGAACCATTTTTGATTTTCCTGTAAGAGAAGAATAGGTCAGGAAAGTGGCTTGTTCATTTAATTTATTCTTGCCAATAAAGTATGCACTTGTAAATGATATTAACAAAAATATTGATGCGGCAGCAATAAAGCGATAAAAACGTTTAATCGGAACATACCGATTACGATCTTGAAAAGGATTTTTTTTATTTGATATTTTTAATTTTTCATCATGTAAACGAGCAGAAAGTTCTTCCCAATAGTAATCAACATCTGGCACGTATTTTAATGTCTTTGTTTGAATATTCTCCCACAATATTTCAACTTGCAAAAAAAGATTCTTGTTTTTTTCCAGGCCTAACCAATTATTGAATTCAATTTCGTCTTCAGAAGACAAATTCTGACGTAATTTGGCTATAATTAAATCCCATGGTATATTGTTTTTCATAAAAATTGATTATGGTCTTTCTTATAAGACACAAAAAACAAAGATTACCCTTATTGGTTATTTGAAAAAATATCACCGTCATCGGATAATTTCTGACAAACTCCAGCAAAACCAAACAAGAAAAGATTCCATTAGTTTTTAATTGTTGTCCGATAGAAATGTCTATTGTTGTACAAAATCTTTACAAAGCACAAGCTCTAAACCCGATCCTTTTTCATTGTTTTTACCATAAGTAGAAAGAATCTTTTATCTTTGTCAAAAATTTTCAAGCGACTTATGAAAAACTCAGCATTAATGAACAAGGCAGCAGATAATATCAGGATATTGGCTGCTTCGATGGTGGAAAAAGCCAAATCAGGTCATCCGGGAGGCGCAATGGGTGGTGCTGATTTTATAAACGTCCTTTTTTCTGAATTTTTGGTTTATGATCCGAAAAATCCTAAATGGGAAGGTCGTGACCGATTTTTCCTGGATCCGGGTCACATGTCACCAATGTTATATGCTCAATTGGCTCTTGTCGGAAAATTCACGCTGGATGAACTAAAACAGTTTCGTCAGTGGGGGAGTTCTACGCCGGGTCATCCTGAAGTTTCTGTTGAAAAAGGTATTGAAAATACCTCAGGCCCGTTGGGTCAAGGCCATACTTTTGCAGTAGGAGCAGCTATCGCCGCCAAATTTCTGAAGACGAAATTCGGAGAACAAATGGGGCAGACTATTTATACTTACATTTCTGATGGCGGTATCGAAGAAGAAATTTCTCAGGGAGCAGGTCGTTTGGCCGGTCATCTTGGATTGGACAACCTGATCATGTTCTACGATTCCAATGATATCCAGCTATCTACAGCGACCTGTGTGGTAACAAGCGAAAATACGGCAGCCAAATACAAATCCTGGGGTTGGGAAGTGATGGAAATCAATGGCAACGATTTGGGGCAAATCCGTAAAGCATTAAAGAAAGCCCAGGCTGTTCAGGGAAAGCCAACCCTGATCATCGGTAAAACAGTGATGGGTAAAGGAGCTGTCGCCCCTGACGGAAGCAGTTTCGAAAATAAATGTGCCACACATGGTGCGCCGCTTGGTGAATCAGGTGCCAGTTTTGAAGAGAGTATCAAGAATCTGGGTGGAAATCCCGAAGAGCCTTTCGCCATATTCCCTGAAGTGGCAGAACTTTATGCCAAACGCGCCGAAGAGCTCGAAGGAATTGTAGCCAAACGTCATGCTGCCAAAGCGGAATGGGCTGCCGGGAATCCGGAAGCAGCGGCCAAAATGGAAAAATGGTTCTCCGGTGCGGCACCTGAAATTGACTGGACAAAAATTGAACAAAAATCCGGTCAGGCAACTAGAGCCGCTTCTGCGACTGTCTTAGGCTATCTTGCACAGCATGTTGAAAATATGGTTGTCGCTTCAGCCGACTTGTCCAATTCTGACAAAACTGACGGTTTTCTGAAAAAGACCAAAGCCATGACTAAGGATGATTTCAGCGGAGCATTCCTCCAGGCTGGCGTGGCCGAGCTGACTATGGCTTGCGTTTGTATAGGTATGGGGCTTCACGGAGGTGTGATTCCTGCTTGTGGAACATTTTTCGTTTTTTCAGATTATATGAAACCGGCCATACGGATGGCTGCCCTGATGGAGGTTCCGGTGAAGTTTATCTGGACACACGACGCTTTTCGTGTCGGTGAGGATGGACCAACTCACGAACCTGTGGAACAGGAAGCCCAGATCCGTCTGATGGAAAAGCTCAAAAATCACAGTGGAGATAATTCCATGCTGGTACTCCGTCCTGCTGATTCAAACGAATGCACCGTCGCCTATCAACTGGCGATGGAAAATACCAAGACTCCGACTGGATTTATCTTTAGCCGCCAAAACATCAAAGATTTGCCCGGCAGCAGTTACCAACAGGCGTTACAGGTTTCAAAAGGTGCTTATGTGGTTTCCTGTGACGGAAATCCTGATGTTGTTTTGCTCGCTTCCGGTTCTGAAGTTTCCACCTTGGTGGATGGTGCAGAATTGCTCCGCAAAGACGGTATCAAGGTTCGCATCGTTTCTGTGCCTTCAGAAGGCCTTTTCCGCAGCCAGTCTGCCGAATATCAGGCTTCGGTTTTGCCGGTCGGCGTTAAACGCTTTGGCCTGACAGCCGGTTTGCCCGTCAACTTACAGGGTTTGGTTGGTGAAAATGGCAGCATCTGGGGACTTGAATCCTTTGGTTTTTCCGCACCTTACAAAGTCTTGGATGAAAAACTGGGATTCACCGGTGAAAATGTATACAAACAAGTCAAAGCGATCCTATAAGGTATTCAGACTTTTTGGTTATGCAAGAAGCTGTCTCATAAGGGGCAGCTTTTTTTGCCATCAGTGAAATTATTGTCTTTATTTTAATTCCAAATAATTTTTCCATATCTTTGCTGACCTAACCAACTAACAAGACTATGAACTCCGATGACGTACCGGTCGCGATATGCAGTGATCATGCCGGTTATGAATTGAAAGAATTTTTATTGGATTGGCTTTCAGCCAATAATATCGAATTTATTAATTTTGGCACTTACTCGCCAGATAGTTGTGATTATCCCGATTTTGCACATCCTCTTGCTGAAGCCGTTGAATCCGGTGAAGCACCTCGTGGAATAGCCATTTGCGGCTCAGGTCAAGGCGTTTGTATGACCGTGAATAAACATCAAGGTATACGTGGAGCACTTTGCTGGATACCTGAGATGGCAAAACTGGCCAGACAACACAACAATGCCAATGTTTTATGTCTTCCAGCCCGCTTTATCAGTAAGGAAGATGCCATTAAGGTTGTGGAGTTATTTTTTGCTACACCTTTTGAAGGTGGACGTCATCAGAAACGTCTTGATAAAATGGCCCTGTGATACTCACATATAGGCTACTTTCTATTCAATTCTATTAATACACTCTGGCTCCAAAGATGGCACTTCCGATGCGAACCATCGTACTGCCTTCCTCGATGGCTACTTGGTAGTCGTCAGACATGCCCATGGATAATTCGCAGAAAGCGGGTTCATCTATGAAAAAATTCTTTTTGAATTCGTCAAAGGCGTTTTTTAGGCATTTGAATTCAGAGCGTATTTGTGCGGTGTCTTCCGTTAGTGTCGCCATCCCCATCAGTCCACAAATCCGGACAAATTTCAAGTCTTTCAGATGGCCGTCTGACAGGATATTCCTGCATTCGTCAATACTGAAACCGAATTTACTTTCTTCTTGTGCAATGTGTATTTGAAGCAAACATGGAATGACTCTGCCTGCTTTCTCAGCCTCCTTGTTGATTCCTTTCAATAATTTGAGACTGTCTACACCGTGAATCAAAGAGACGAATGGTACGATCTGCCTAATCTTGTTGGTTTGCAGATGCCCGATAAAATGCCATTCAATGTCATCCGGGCACAATGGTTGTTTCTCGCAAAGTTCCTGAACCCAGTTTTCTCCAAAAATACGCTGGCCAGCCTGATAAGCTTCCAGGATGGCATCAACCGGGTGGAATTTCGATACGGCTACCAGGCGGGTGCCGGTTGGCAGTTCACTGTTTATACGATGAATGGTTTCAGAAACAGACATGATAAAAAATATTATTGTTCAGGAGTGTTATCCTCTTTGATAGCATCGACCCCGTAAGGAAAAATATCCAGAATGGGGGTGTCGGAAATGGATGCGATTTCGTAATCACTCATGGTGCCTTTCATCCCTTCATTCAAACGGACCAGTGCAGACTGGATGTCGGATGCTTGAATCAGCATATTGCTTGGCACTTTTTTCTCTGTCCCTTTTTCTTCATCCAGGATGATGAACAAGACTTTGGCACGATACCAACGATCTCCTTCAGGAGCATCAAATATTTCATAAATGCGTGAACGCTTGATGTTTGAAACGGTAAATTCACCTGTCATATAGGGCGTCACTTCTTTGATGAGTCGAGCCTCTGCTTCTGTAAAGCTGAGGGCGTCCACCAAATAAGTATCTATTGTCTTTTTTTGTTTACCGTCTTCGGTAGCTATCTTTTCGTATTGAATTTTGCATTCAAACCAATTGTGCATGGTGACCATAAGTGATTATCAATAAGTTATAAAATATAATAGTTAATAGAAAACTCCTGCAAATATACTCCAAATATATTTTCGAGTTCGCAGAAAAATGCAGTTTTAGCCAAACTATTTTTGCTGTATATGGCATAAAAAGAAGTACAGCTATCTTACCAAAACAAAATAGCACTAAATTCTCTTTTCATTTGAATAATTTCGCTTAAAAACTAAATATAATTTAGTTACTTGTAAATATAATTTAGTTTTATAGTACAATTATTCAAATTGTGTTTTATCTTTGTGCCATAAAACTAAAATAATATGCTACCAACTTATTGCCCGAGTTGCCACGCGCAACTTAAAGTAGAATGTTTGAAGTGCGAAAGTTGCGGGACTGAAGTAAACGGTTCCTACGATTTGCCTGTCTTGGCTCTCCTTTCTGAAGACGATCAGCAATTTATTCTACGCTTTGTAAAAAACAGCGGAAGTCTCAAAGAGATGGCATCGCAAATGAAACTGAGTTATCCTACTGTACGGAATTTGCTGAATGACATCATCCATAAAATAAACAGTTATGAAACGAGCCTATGATCTATCGCTCACACAAACGAACAATGATTTGGCGAGTTACATCGAATACTAAAATGTTAAAATAAAAAATAATGAGATGAAAAATAAGAACGTTTTCGGATTTCTGATGAATCCATTTACCCGTATCGCCGGCTGGCAAGCTTTTGGTCTTGGTTTGTTTTTTGTGGTTCTAATGGGCCTGCTGGGCGCATACAGTGACATTGCTTTTGATGGCGTGATCGATATGCACATGATTGACATATCGCTTCTTCAATCATTTTTGTATCTGGGTATTGATCTCGTCTGTCTGGTAGTTGTCATGTGGATAACAGGCCTTATTGTTTCCACGAATTTTCGGTTTATCGATATACTCGGAACCATGACCTTGGCTAAAGCACCGTTTCTCCTTTTATCGATTGCCGGCTTTTTCACCGCAACTCCCGACTTATCTGAAATTTACAAAAATCCATATATCATTTTCCAGTCTGTCTCATTTGTCATTCTGATTGCGTTGTCGATTCCTGTCATAATCTGGAGTATAACGTTGATTTACAACGCTTTTAAAATCTCATGTGACATCAAAGGAAGCAAGTTGACAGTAGCCTTCATCATCGCCTTACTTGTTTCGGAAGCCTTATCTAAAGTATTGATCTATTTATTCGTATAAACGTATGAAACGATATCTGTTGTTCATTCTCTTTATAATTACAACCATGGTCGCTTTTAGTCAGGATATAACCGGTGAATGGGATGGTACTCTCAACGTTCAGAACACGCCTTTGCGTCTGGTTTTCCACATCAATAAAACCGACACTGGTTACAGTGCCACGATGGACAGTCCTGATCAAGGGGCAAAAGGCATAATAATGAGTCACGTCACGTTAGAAAACTCGATATTGACTATTGAATTACGTATTGCAAAAATCAAATATACCGGTACTGTTGATAAAAACGCCATAACAGGAATTTTTAGTCAAGATGGACAATCCTTGCCGATGAATTTAATAAAGAATGAAATGGTAACTGAAAAAGTAGAAAAACCATTCGCCGGAAAAGACCTCCCTTTTATAGAAACCCCCATTACGTTGCAGATCAAAACTGGAAAAATCTTTGGAACGTTAACCATACCGAAAACGTTTAAAAAAGGGCCTTTGGCACTGATTATTGCCGGTTCAGGTCCAACGGACAGAAATTGCAACAACCCGGCGATGACATGTGATGCGTACAAAAAGTTGGCCTACGAATTGGCCGAAAACAACATTGCTTCCTTACGGTATGATAAAAGAGGTATTGCGGAAAGTGCTGCAGCAGTAGAAAATGAATCCGACCTTATTTTTGATGACTATGTAAATGATGCAAAAGATTGGATACAATTGGAAAAACAAGACAAGCGTTTTACTCAAATAGTTTTGATCGGACACAGTGAAGGTTCGTTGATAGGCATGCTGGCAGCTACCAAGGCTGATAAGTTCATTTCGTTGGCAGGTCCCGGACAGTCTGCGGATATTCTGCTGAAAGAGCAATTAACGGCACAACCCCAGGAATTTCAGGATTTATCCTTTCCTATTATTGACAGTCTGGTCATGGGGAAAAAAGTGGGGAATGTCAACCCGATGTTGACTTCTCTATTCCGTCCAAGCGTGCAACCTTACATGATTTCGTGGTTTAAGTATGATCCACAAACCGAAATAAAAAAGCTGACCATTCCGATACTCATCATTCAAGGTACGAATGATATTCAGGTCAGTGTTGATAATGCCCGACGACTTTCTGCAGCCAACCCTGAATCACAACTGTTGCTCATGGACAAGATGAACCATATATTAAGGACAGTGCAAGGTGACCGGCAAGCCAATCTTGCAACTTACAACAATGCCGCTTTGCCTTTGGCAGACGGACTTGTAAAAGCTATGACAGATTTTATTTTGAAAAAATAATACCACCGTTTTTACATCAAACTGGGGGGGTACAGATCCTTCGTGTCGTGAAAGGGTTACGTTTATTTTTTGGCTCCTATCCAAAAAATCAAATTTCTCCGAAGAAGTCAGATCTGTCGGTGTTGTATTTTGATTCCATCAAATTTTTTCTGACATCCAGTAGTGCCTGAACTGTAAAGTCGATGTCTTCTTTTGTATGTAAAACGGTGGGTAGGAAACGTAACAGCAGTTGTCCTTTCAATACAAACGGATAAACCAGGATCGGGCAGAAAATGTTGTAATTTTCACGTAGGTCGATGACCAGGTTTAAGGCTTCGTAAGTGGTACAGGGGAGGAAAATGGGGACGACGCAAGCATCAGAGATTCCGGTGTCAAATTCGTACTTCTTAAGCTGTTTCCGGAAATAGTTGGTTTTTTTGCGCAAATCACTAAGCAGTGTAATATGATCATGTAAGTATTCAAGCCGTTTGATCATACCGGCGACATAAACAATCGGCAAAGCTTTTGATTGAATCTGGGTACGGGTACGGTATCTTAAATAAGTCATGATATCTTCGGCTCCGGCAGCAAATCCTCCAAGTGAAGCAAAAGCTTTGGAAAAGGAACCCAGATAAATGTCAATATCATCATTAACCCCGAAAAACTCTCCGGTTCCTGCTCCTGTTGCCCCTTCAATACCAAATCCGTCGGCATCGTCAACCAACAAACGGAAAGGATATTTCTTTTTCAACTTGACGATTTTGTCCAGTTTGGCGTGTTCACCGAGGGTTCCGAAAATGCCATGGGTAATGACCAGAATACCTCCAAGTGTTTCTTCTAATAGAGCAACAGCCTTAATGAGCTGTTTCTCGAGACTATCCATGTCGTTATGTTGAAAGACAATATGCTTGCCGAGGTGCAGACGAATGCCGTCTACCAGACAGGCGTGAACCTGTGAATCATAAACGATGATGTCATTTCTTCCACAAAGGGCGTCGACAATAGAAGAAAAGCCTTGATATCCATAATTGAGCACGAAGGCGTCCTCTTTTCCCGTGAATTCAGCCAGTATGGACTCCAGTTTCTCATGCATACTGGTTTGACCGGACATCATGCGGTTTCCTACAGGGTAGGCGAGACCCCACTTTTGAACGTATTTTTCATCCGCACTTCTGATTTCGCTGTTATTGGCAAAGCCAAGGTGATCACTGATGTTCCAGTTAAGCACTTCCCGTCCACGAAATTTCATGCGAGGTCCCAGAGGTCCTTCCAGTTTCGGATAGGTAAAATAGCCGTGTAGCTGTCTTGCCAGTTTTGACGTCGGTTCTTCAGTAGTTCGAATACGTTCGAATAAATCCACTTTGCAATAGTTTTGTATGCAAATCTAATAAATATATTCAGAAGCTGTTCCACTTTCATCTGTGGGATGAGAAAAAAATATTATTTTTGTCTGTGGCGATTTTCGCATAAGCGTCAGAGTCACACTTTTCGCTCAAAAAGAAGGGCGGAAATAACTTTATTTACTTTTGACTACAGAGCATAGAATGGACTATAGACATTTTTTGAAAAACCACCTTGCTGTCATTATTCCTTATTCAGTGATCCTGATTTTTGGAATTGTTCTACTACTTACCTTTTCAAAAATTGATATACATCTGGCCATCAATAGACTTAACTCGCCTTTCTTTGATCAGTACTTTAAGTATATGACAGCATTTGGAGCGTTCTTGCTGATTGCCCCCATCATTATCATCATGGCTTTGTTCAGATATCGTTATGCCTTGATGGCTATTGCTTCTTCTGTACTAGCCTCATTGCTTGTTCAGATCTTGAAAAGAATTTTTTATGCGGATAGTCCAAGACCTAAAGTCGTTTTTCAGGATATTTGTGATTTACACTTTGTAGAAAATGTGCATCTTCATAGTAGCCACAGCTTCCCTTCAGGCCATACTGCCGGAGCATTCGCCCTTTTTATGGTGCTCGCTTTGATCAACAAACGTCCGGTCTGGCAATTCTTGTTTTTGATGATGGCCGTGTTGGTGGGGTATTCCAGGATGTATTTGTCCCAGCATTTCCTGATAGATGTAGTGGTAGATTCAGTGGTGGGTACAGTTTCTGCCTTTACCTGTTACTTTTGGCTTGACAGCTATAAATTCAGAGAAAAAAGATTTCTGGATCAGTCTATTCTGACTTCTCTGAAGTCGATGAAGCATTGATGTTTTCAATATATTGAAGTATTTCCTTGCCTCCTCTGTTCTTTTCTGAAGAAGTCTGGAACATCACCGGTAGTTCTTCCCATGTCTCAAGAAGACTTTCCTTATATTTTCGGATGTTACTTCCAAGTTCGGCCTGGGTAATCTTGTCCGTTTTTGTGAAGACAATGGCAAAAGGAATTTCATTTTCCCCCAAAAATTCCAGAAAATCCAGATCAATTTGTTGAGCCTCATGCCTTGAATCGATCAAGACAAACAAGCATGCCAATTGCTCCCGTTTGAGTACGTAGTCGGTCACCAGTTTATGGAGTTCTTCCCGCATCTTTTTTCCGACCTTGGCAAAGCCGTAGCCGGGAAGGTCAACTATATACCAGGATTGGTTGATCAAAAAATGATTGATCAGTAAGGTCTTTCCAGGTTTTGAAGAAGTCTTTGCCAAATCCTTTACACCGGTCAGCATGTTGATCAATGATGATTTACCGACATTGGAACGTCCGATGAAGGCATATTCGGATAATCCGTCCTGAGGGCATCCTGAAAGTTTCGCATTGCTGATGATGAAAGTTGCACTATTGATTTCCATGTACTGATTTTTTTAAAGACGAAAACCACAGACCGCAGAAAGTGAGCAATCCGTTCAACATTAAAAGTTCATACCCGAATTGGTATCCAAAATACCTGTTTGAAAATACTTGTAGTAAATAACACAAGATGGGCGAAGATACGGCGATAATCGGAATGTACCAATCATTCGCGACTTTTTTTGTGAAAAGGCCAAAACCATACAATCCGAGCAAAGGGCCATACGTGTATGATACCATGACGTAGATTGCGTCGATGAGCGTTGTACTGTTGGCTGCCCGGAAAATAAAAATGATGACAATAAAAAGCATAGCCATAAAAAGATGCACTTTTTGTCTCGTCTTTACATCATTCTCCTTTTCCAGGATATCGACGCAAAAAGAAGTGGTCATAGCAGTCATGGCTGTATCTGCACTTGAAAAGGCTGCAGAAACGATGCCAATCATAAACAGGACGGTTACCGTAGTGTTCAAATAATCCTGTGTGGCCAACATGGGCAAGACTTCATCAGAGGAATCAGGCAGGATGATGCCCTTCTGTGAGGCAAAAATGTACATTAAAGTACCCAGCGACAAGAAAATAAAGTTAACAGGGATGAAGGCAAAGCCATAGTAGTACATATTCTTTTGCGCTTTTTCCAGCTTATTGATGGTCCGGTTTTTTTGAATCATGCCCTGATCCAGTCCGGTCATGACCAGAGCGATGAAAATGCCGCTGAAAAATTGTTTGAACAGATGTTGTCTGCTTCCCCAGTCAGACCATTCCACCAAATTGAAATACTTGCTGGAACCAACTGTCTTAACCATGCCTGCAACATCCAGATTCATGGTTTTTCCCAGCTGAAATAAAATCAGCACCAATGCGCCGATCATGCAAAGGGATTGAAGTACATCCACCCAGACAATGGTCTTGATTCCACCCCTGAAGGTATATAACCAGATCATCAGGATCAGTGCAATGACCGTTACACCAAATGGTACGTTCCAACCGCTGAATATGGATTCATGTAAAATCAGAGCGGCGACATAAACCCGGATGGAAGCGCTGATAGCCTTGGAAATCAGGAAGAACCAGGCACCGGTCTTATATGCCCGGCTACCAAAACGTTCCTTGAGGTAGACATAGATGCTGGGTGCATTCAGGCGATAGTAAAGGGGCAACAATATCTTGGCAATCAGGATATATCCCACAAAGAAACCGGCGACGGTCTGCATATACAGAAAACCATTGTCCCTGACCATTCCAGGAACAGATACGAATGTGATTCCTGAAATGGAGGTGCCTATCATTCCTATAGAAACGACGTACCAGGGAGACTTTTTGTTGCCGGTGAAAAAACCATTGTTTCCCTTTTGCTTTCCTACCAGTGCTGAAATTAGCATCAACAGGCCGAAATAGCCAAGCAATATGACCAAAATCCATGCTCCGTTCATCAAGGGTGCAAAGTTAATATTATTTTCTTTGGGTTTGCCGAAATGGCATTTTAGTGTATATTTGTATCAATGCTAAAGCCTGAAAACAATGAATCAATCATATCCTTCTGTCTTGCTTGAGGACGCAGTCAATGAATTTTCAAAGCTCCCCGGAATAGGAAAGAAAACAGCTTTGCGTTTGGTCTTGCATTTGCTGAGACAGTCGGAAGATCAGGTGACTGCTTTTGGAAATGCCGTGATCCGTCTCAAACAGGAAGTTCATTATTGCAACTCCTGTCACAATATCTCAGATTCTGAGCGATGCAATATTTGTGCTGATGACAGACGTGATCATCGCCTTGTTTGTGTAGTTGAAAATGTTCGAGAGGTGATGGCAGTCGAAAATACAGGTCAGTATTCAGGGGTATACCATGTACTTGGTGGCTTGATTTCTCCTATGGACGGCATTGGCCCTTCGGATCTGGAGATTGAAAGCCTGGTTGAACGTGTGCGAAAAGAGGAAGTGGATGAAATCATCTTGGCTTTGTCCGCAACGATGGAGGGCGATACCACTTCTTTCTATCTGTATCGGAAACTGGCTGGCCTTGATGTTAAAATGACAACCATAGCAAGGGGAATTGCTGTAGGAGATGAGCTTGAATACGCAGATGAAGTGACTCTCGGCCGCTCTATCATCAATAGAATCATTTTTAAAGGGTAGAATTCATCCCAACAAAATTAAAAAATCATGGAAAAAGAAGCACTCATTGTTTCAACCAACAAAAAGCTGAAGACCGATTTCTATATCTGGTATGGCATTCTTATAGCACTCGGCATTATTTGTTTTAAAACAAGCTATCCGTTTCCCAAACTGAATGATTCTCTCACCATCCATTTGCAACAGGTCATCATCCTATGTCTTCTTGTTGGTATCCCCGGAGTCTTGATTTATACAAAGAACAAAATGAAAACCCTGGTTGATGTTTCCGATATTGGAAAAAGATTGAGCCTGTATGAAAAAAATGTCCGTTTACGCCAGACCGTATTCTTTGTCCTGGGATTTCTAATCCTGTTCATTCAGGTGTTTACGCTCATGAGCAGTGCCCTGATGCTTTTCTTAGTGATCATCTGTTTGTGTCTGTTTATAGCACCGACAAGAAGCCGCCTGGAAACGGAAGCCGGCATCATTCCTCCGATTGAGGAATCAAAGCCGGCAGCAGACCCGACTGATGCTGAATCAGAAGAGGAAGAAGAGGAAGAAGAATCCGGCATTGATGATGAATCTGACATAAAACCCCAGTCATAAATCTAAAAAAATCCATGTCATGAAACTACTTGAAAATGAGAACATCAGGCTTCGGCCTTTAGAACCGGAAGATTTGGGATTTTTGTATAAGTGGGAAAATGACACTACTTTATGGAAATACGGGAATACCCTAACCCCTTTTTCGAGGTACATTTTGCGTCAATATCTTGAAAAAGCTTCAATGGATATCTTTGATGTCAAACAACTCCGTTTGATTATTGAAGATAAAGTTACGAAAATACCGGCAGGAACTATCGACTTGTATGATTTTGATCCCTATCACAATCGGGCAGGTATCGGAATTCTGGTGGATGATGCTTTTCAGCGGAAGTCATTTGCCACTCAGGCATTGCAACTCATAAAAGATTATGCTTTTCAGTTTTTGAAAATGAACCAGCTGTATGCTTTTATTCCGACATTGAATGTTCCCAGTCTTCATTTGTTCCGAAAATGCGGATATGTGGAAGCGGGTCTGTTGAAAGAATGGAATAAAAATTTGGATAGTAACGGTGATGTTTTTGTATATCAATTGCTTCATTCAGCCCGATAGTCTTTTAAAGCTTTCTGTTTTTCCACCAAAAATAAAGTAGGCCCTTGGCATGCCATAAAGACAATCTGGAAAAGGGACTTTTATTGGAGCCTCTGCGGTAGTGGTGGACAATTGATACGTCTGGGATGTATTTAACTTGAAGACCCGCTTGATGAATGCGCAGGCAGAAATCAGCATCCTCGGGGCCATATAGGATGGTTTCGTCCAGATAACCGACCTTTTTCAAAACGGAATGTCTGAACATTTGGCAGGCCCCGATCAGATATTCTACTTCAAAAGGAGTGTTTCCATTCATTTCCTGATGATAAAATTGTCTTTCATTACGACTTTTCAGGTTGGAATGTAAACTTTTCAGGCATCGATGGCTGTTTATACGACTCTCCAGCAGATTCAGATACTTATATGAAAGCCTGGGATATTTTCTGCAACTATCCTGAACATGTCCGTCCGCATCGGTCAGCTTACATCCGCAGAGACCAATTTTTGCATCATCCAGGCAGCATTGCCACATCTTGTCAAGTGCCTCTTTGTTAACGATGGTATCCATGTCCAAAATCCAGATGATATCGCCTTTGGCCAACTTCAATGCTTTGTTTCTTGCTTTTGCCACACCCTGGTTGTTGGAATTGTGGAGAAGAAACAGTTTCGGTTCATATTTCTCCAGCAAGGATGCGCTATGGTCCGTGGAACCGTTATCAACCGCTATGATCTCATAGTCATATAAACTGCAAGCTTTTAGCAATGAATCCAGGCAGGGCTCGATATCATTGGCTGAATTATGGCAAATCAAAATGACAGATAGTTCCATGTTAGCCAAAAAGTTTGATTTTCAAAGCTTTAAAAGCGGTTCTGAAGTCTTGAAAAGATTTGAATTTTCTGATATGCATCCAGATGAAAGAAGGTCTGAGAAAAAAATACAGGTTGTTGCGGAACAACATTCGCTCCATCTGTTTATACGTCAGGTTTGGATAATTCAGGATAGAATGGCGTTGAACATCGGTCGGTACATAATCTCCGCCCATGATCCATCCATTTTCTTTGGCCAGATTGTAAAATTCCGTACCAGGGAACGGGGCAACGATGTTAAACATCACCTGACTGACTTTCAGTTTTTTGACCCTTCTGAAAGTATCTTTCAGCGTATCAATGCTTTCAAGGGGACTGGTGCCGATCAATATATTCAGTTTCACCGGGACTTTATATTTTTGTAAAAGCGCGATACCTTTTTCAATATCTTCTGCGTGAATACCCTTTTTAATATAGTCTAAGATGGCATCATTAAAAGATTCCACACCAAGATCAACGAACTCACAACCTGAATCACCCAATATGCGTGCTGTGTCTTCCGTGATGGCATCCACTCTTGCCTGGCAGCCCCAGATAAAGCGATGCTTCTTTAAAGTCTCGCAAATGATTTCCAGTCTTTCCTTCTTTACGATGAAATTATCATCTATAAAGGCGATTGATTGATAGCCCTGTTCGGCCAATAAGTCCAATTCTTTGACCACGTTTCCGGTAGAACGGAAGGAAATGGGCGGTTTCTTGGAAAATTCGCGTTTGTATTCCAGTTCACGGGCAAAGGTCAGGGAGCTTGGGACGCAATAAATGCATTGAAACGGACAGTTTCTGGAAGTCAGGACCGCCGTGTACGGATGTGCCTTCAATTTTGGATTGCTGAAAGGATAATCTCCGAGTAAATGGCGGGCCGGGAAAGGCAGGATATCAAGATCCCTAATCAGTTCCCTGGATTTGTTTGTCTTTATGAGTCCGTCCTTCAGATATGAAATTCCGTCAATGGTGGTCCAATCCTCTCCGCGTTGCAGATAATCTGTCAATTCCATGGCGGTCATTTCAGGCTCTCCCCGAATAACAACCGTCTTGTTGTCAGACAAAAATTTGGTAAGGAAAAGAGTAGGGGCGGGGCCTTCGAAAACGATCAAAGCATCAGGCCGGATCAGGCGGATCAGGCTCTGTGCTTGCCTGTCCGATTCTATTGAAAGATTGACAGACCAGATAAAGTATATCTTGGAGTCATCTTTTAATAGAAACTCTTTAAATGACTGTTTATCTGCGTTTTTTAATACAAAATCATGATAATAAACCTCATGTCCCGCCTGCTCAAGAACAGCTGCGACAATAAGCTCATAGATGTTGGGCATCGGATAGACCGTGTGCGTACATCCGGCTGTTCGTTCAGCGGGTTTTTCTCCGTCAATGGGTGGTGGTATCAGGAAGCTTATTTTCATACGTGAATAATTGTTTTTTTAAGGTCGTATGGAACTCGCATATCAAGTTTTCATGGTCAAAGGTGAATACTCGTATTCATGCTCGTTTCATCTCATCGGTTTATAGGTCATTTATTGTTACTAACGGATCGGAGGCGTACATATTTTATCCGGACGAACATGATTTTTAAAAAGGAATCCTTATTCCATTTTTTCCGGGTTAAAATCAAAATCAAATTCAAAATCATCATCTGATCCTTCCGTAAAATCTTCCAGAACCCGCCTGTCTTTTTTTGTGGGACGCCCTGTTCCTTTGGCTCTGTTGACAAAACCGTTCAGTTTGCTCAGTTCCAGGATTTCCAACTGCTCCGGTGTGGTCACATTTTCCAAGACGTCAGTTACCAACCTGGCACCGACACGATGGTCTATCGCCTGCAGCACTTTAAAGGACCAGGTGATAGGAGGTTTGCGCACTTCAATGATATCTCCCGTCTTAACAGTCCTCGATGCCTTCAGGTTGCTCCCTGCGATGCTGATCCTGCCTTTTTTACAGGCTTCGGCGGCGATGGTACGTGTTTTGAAGATACGGGCGGCCCACAACCATTTATCTATTCGGACTTCTGTTGCCATTAGCGTTTATTGAAATCATTCATTGTTCTTTGAATGCCTGACAAACAAAAACTTTGAATGATCTTGCCTGCAGTTTCAATTTTTTCAGGTAGCGTCTCTAATTGTTCAGGAGACCAGCCACTTAAAACATATTCAATCTGATGACCTCTGGGATAGTCATTTCCGATGCCGAAACGCAACCGGGCGTATTTGGTGGTACCAATGGTCTCCTCAATATTTTTGAGCCCGTTATGGCCGGCATTGCTGCCGTCTTGCCTGAGACGCAGACTACCGAAAGGAAGTGCGATATCATCCACAATGACCAGGACATTCCCGAGCGGAATTTTCTTGAGTTGCATCCAGTATCGAACGGCATTGCCACTCAGGTTCATGAAGGTGGAAGGCTTGAGCAACGTCAGGTTATGACCCTTGAGTTTCATTTCACCGATGTCTCCGTATCGTTGGGTGCTGAAACTGACATTGGCATCCTGTGCCAAATCGTTCAGAACATCAAAGCCTATATTGTGACGGGTATGTTGATATTCTGCTCCGATATTTCCCAAACCCACAATCAAATATTGCATGTCAAAATTTATTTAATACTGCAAAAATAAAAAAAAGCCGGACAACAAATGCCCGGCTTCTCCATTTATATTATCTCGGATTATTTTTCGACCTCGTCTTTTGCAGCTGCAGCGGCCAAACCACGTGCAACACGGGTCAGTTTCACAGCACAAACGACAGCTTGTTTGGCCGTCATGATTTCGATGTTTTCAAAATTTAGATTGCCGACTTGCATTGTTTTACCCAAATCAAGGTTGGTGACATCGATGTTCAGGATATCAGGGATGTTCTTGTACAATCCTTTTACTTTCAGTTTGCGAAGGTCCTGACTCAGCTTACCGCCATCTTTTACACCTTGTGCCAGACCGTTCAAGTGAACAGGTACTTCCATCGTGATGGGTTTGTCTTCGAAAATCTGTAAGAAGTCCAGGTGCAGGACAGTGTCTTTTACCGGGTGAAATTGAGAATCCTTCAGGATTGACATGTATTTTTTACCATCGATGTTCAATTCAATGGTGAAAATGTCAGGTGTGTAAATAAAAGCTTTGGTGTCGTTTTCCTGCAATTGGAAATGGATGACTTTTTCTCCTCCGTAAAGTACGCAGGGAACATTACCTTCTTTGCGGATGGCTTTTGCCGCTTTTTTGCCGAATTCCGGTCTCGTTGTACCGTTCAGTTCTAGATTTTTCATTTGTTGTTTTTTTGTGTTACTCAAAAATTTTAAGAATTTGCTTCTAAATTTTCCCATCACACGGATGTGTCAAAAGCGGCGCAAAATTAGACAAAAGGAATCAGAAAGCCAAAATATGAAGCAGATATTTACTCGAAATCTTCCAAATTCAGCTTGATGGCTGGTTCGGAATCTTCTGTAGTGACAGCTGAATTAAGCGCATCCGTTAAACTGTCATCCTTCGAATCTTCAGTTTTGTCAGAAACATCATAGTCTTGCATAAACTTGATCACATCAATCAGTGCTTCCGTGAATTTTGACAAATCCTCCTTATAAAGGAATATTTTATGTTTTTCATAGGAAACATCCGGATTTTCAGGGTCTCCCGACACTTTTTTCTTGCTTTCTGTCAGAGATAAATACAGATCATCATTATGACTGCGTTTTACATCCAGATAATAAATACGTTTCCCGGCTTTTACCGAGCGGCTGTAAGCGATTTCTCTTTCACGACCTTCCACATCACCCCTTCTAAGATCTTCCATAATTTTACATTTTAAATCTGCAGACATGAAAAATCGATGCAAAAGTTTCGATATCCAAGCTGTTATTTCCCCAAATTTCCAAATTAAAATTCAAACCACCAACGTTCTATTCGGATTTTTATAGTATTTTTGCGGTGTTTAATAAAAAGTAGCTCCTTCAAACAATGATCAATCGCGCACTAATTCGCATCAAAGTGGTTCAGATGGTCTACGCTTACTATCAAAGCGACACAAAAGATCTGGCCAAAGCTGAAAAAGAATTTTTCCACAGTATCGAAAAAGCCTGTGATTTATATTATTATCTCCTCCAATTGATCCTTACAATTACGAATTACGCCAATCAACGCCTTGACTCAGCCCGTAACAAGTATCTACCGACGGAAGAAGAAAAAAATCCCAACTGTAAATTCATCGATAACGCATTTGTCGCCCAGTTGGCTCAAAATAAAAGTCTGCAGACTTATTTGAACAACACCAAAATGTCCTGGGTGAACCAGGAAGGTTTTATTAAATCTGTGTATGAACAGATTCTATCCAGTGATTTTTATGCGGAATATATGAACGAACCTGAGGCTTGTTATGAAGCCGATCAGGAAATCTGGCGCAAGATATTCAAGAACATCCTTCAGAAAAGCGAGGATTTGCCTGAAGTGCTTGAAGAACAAAATATTTATTGGAACGATGATCTGGATATCATCATTACCTTTGTAATGAAAACCATTAAACGTTTCAAACCGGAAACGGGCAAAAATCAGGAACTTTTACCCATGTTTAAGGACGATTCCGACCGGAAATTCGCTTCAGACCTATTTTGTAACAGCATCAGAAATCGGGAACGTTACCGCGAACTGATCAATGAATCGGTGAAAAACTGGGAAATCGAACGTTTGGCCTTGATGGACCTGCTTATATTGCAAGTCGCTTTGGGAGAAATTCTTGATATCGATGGCATTCCGGTAAATGTCAGTCTCAATGAATATATTGACATCGCAAAATCATACAGCACACAAAAAAGCGGTACCTTCATCAACGGAACACTCGACAATATCGTGACTGAACTTCGCAAGCAAAACAAACTTTTTAAGGCATAGAAGAGATTAACCTTCAGCTTGAATATCTCAGGAAAATAAGTATATTTGCGAATTATCTAAAAATACACAATCATGACTTTAGCAAGCATTTTTCTTCAAGCAAGTGCAGGTACTGGTACAAGCGGCCTTGGCGCATTCCTTCCTTTGATCCTTATTTTTGTGGTGTTCTACTTTTTCATGATTCGTCCACAAAACAAAAAACAAAAAGAAATCCAAAAAGCACGTGCTGCTCTTAAAACAGGCGATCGTGTTGTTACATCCGGTGGCATCTACGGGAAAATCCGTGAAGTCAAAGATGATTCTTTCATCATTGAAATTTCTGACAATGTACGCATTCGTGTTGAAAAATCCGCTGTTTTTGCAGCTGCAGCCGATGCCCGTCCAACTGAAGAAAAGAAATAAATCCTTTTTGTGAAAGAATCATCAAGCATATTGACGTTTCTAAAAAACATAATCAGAAAAATCTGCCTCTTTTTTAAAAAATCCTTGAGTAAAGAAGTGTTGATTTTTCTGATTTTTCTTTTAATTTCCTGCTTCTTTTGGGTGCTTCAAAGTCTTCAGGAAGTAAGTGAAATGGAGATGGAGATTCCTATATCCTATAGCGAAATTCCACCTTACATTTCTGTCACCAATAAACTGCCGGAAACCATCAAAGTGTCTTTGCGTGATAAGGGATCAAACCTTTATTACTCCTACCGTCATCGTAAAGAGCTGACTGTCAATATAGACTTGATGAAGTGGTATCATAAAGAAAGTGTTGTCAATATACCCGGATCAACCTTCGATACTTTCTTGCGTAACCATTTGAAACCCACAACTCAATTGCTTCGATTGAAACCGGATGCCATACCTGTCTATTTTGTGGAGAAATCTTCCAAAAAAGTGCCTGTTCATTTAAATTCCAGATTATTTCTTTCCCCTCAGCATATCTTGTCTGATCTCCCGGTCATCGTTCCATCGGTCATAGAGGTTTTTGCTCCGGCCAGTGTTTTGGAACATTTGGATCGGGTTGAAACCGAAACACTGGAGTTGAAAAATTTGAAAGACAGCATCGCTGTCATTCTCAATCTCAAACCTGTCGAAGGGGTACAATTCTCGACCGATAAGGTCAAAGTACGTGTCGATGTAGAAGAATTTACAGAAAAGAGCATGATGATTCCTGTTACAGGAACCAATTTCCCTGATGGAGAGGTCTTGTTGTCATTTCCATCAAGTGTGAAAGTTACTTTTTTTGTCGGACTTTCTGCTTATTCCAGGATTTCGCCCCGTGATTTTCAAATAGCTGTTGACCATGCTTATTTGGTGCGATCAGACAAAAAAGCCCAAAATGTCGTGTTGGTCAAAAGCCCTGAAAATATTCGCAATGTCCGGATTCAACCGGAAACGGTAGATTGCCTGATAGAAAAAAATAAATGAAACGAACATTATTTGCATACGCGAAAACGTCAGAAAATTTCTCCTGCGGTGTTCTGTCCGACTTAATTAAAATAGAAATCGGATGAAAATATTTGGTTTGACAGGTGGCATTGGGAGTGGAAAATCGGTTGTGGCCGAACTGCTCGGTATTCTCGGAGTACCTGTGTATGATTCGGACACTCGATCCAAAGAATTGTGCCATACAGATAAAGATTTGAAAAAAGATCTGATCAAGCTTTTTGGTCCGGAAATTTTTGATCAAGATATCTTGAATCGTCAGGCCCTTGCCGATCGTATTTTTGGAAATGAAAAAGCTCTGAACGCGGCCAATGCACTGATTCATCCCGCGGTTAAACGTGATTTTATGAATTGGGTGCAGGAACACCATCATTTCCCTGTCCTGGTTATGGAATCAGCCCTCATTTTTGAAGCAGGGCTGGCATCGATTTTTGATCAGGTCATTTGTGTGACAGCACCTGAAGCCATTCGTATCGAACGGGCCTGCAAACGTAGCGGATTGTCGCAGGAAGCAGTCAAGGCGCGCATCGACAACCAGCTTTCAGAGTCGAAAAGAGTGGCATTGTCGGATATGGTTATAGTCAATGACGATATTCAAGCAATGATACCGCAGGTGAAAAAAATATTTTGCTCATCAATTAAAGAACATATTTTTAAATAGATAACCCTAAAAGATAATTTATCATGTTAAAAAAAATTGTAGCCATTTCCGGAAAACCCGGTTTGTACAAAGTCCTTTCTCAAGGTAAAAATATACTTATTGTCGAAAACCTTTCCGATGGTAAACGCATGCCTGCCCATTCAACGGATAAAGTGGTAGCACTGAATGATGTCTCCATGTTCACAAAAGGAGAAGACAAACCTCTTCGCGAAATCCTGGAAGCACTAAAAGCAAAGGAAAACGGAGCAAAAGCATCCATTGATCCAAAATCAGATGCAGAATCATTGCGTAAATTCTTCGAAGAAATAGTCCCTGATTTTGACCGTGAGCGTGTATATCCTACGGACATCAAGAAACTGATCCAATGGTACAACATCCTGGTTGAAACCGGTCAAACCGATTTCTCGGTCAAAGAAGAAGCTGAAGAAGTCAAAGAACCATAATCAAATCGGTTGGATAAGAACAATGGTCACAGAACATGAAATTATATTGGTGAGTATCACCGGAGAAGATCGCCCGGGTGTAACCACTGCCATGACGGAAGTGCTGGGTAAATATGGTGCTGAGATTCTCGATATCGGACAAGCAGACATTCACCATAGCTTATCTCTTGGTATCCTTTTCCGTATCCATAACAAGATTCATTCGGGAGATGCAATGAAAGACCTGCTTTTCAAGGCTTCTGAAATGGGCGTAAATATTAAATTTTCATGGGTCTCTGATGAAAATTACGAAACATGGGTGAACCGGCAAGGTATGGGACGTTATATCGTGACCTTACTTGGTAAAAGCCTGACAGCAGAACAGGTGTCCAGGGTTACCAAAGTGATTGCCGGAGAAAATCTGAACATTGATTCCATCAAACGTCTGACAGGACGTATACCTTTGGATAAAAGTAACGAAGATGTCCGTTCCTGCATTGAATTGTCTGTGCGGGGATCTCTCAAGAACCGGTCACGTGTTCAGCGCAATCTGGTTCAGTTGTCTGCCGAACTCGATGTTGACATCTCTTTTCAGGAAGACAACATTTTTCGCCGCAATCGCCGCCTGATTTGTTTCGATATGGATTCAACCCTGATCAAGACTGAAGTCATCGACGAATTGGCAGATAGGGCAGGAGTCGGTGATCAGGTCAGGGCTATCACGGAATCAGCCATGCGTGGGGAAATTGATTTTCAGGAAAGTTTTACCAAGAGAGTGGCTTTGCTGAAAGGTTTGGATGAATCTGTGATGAAAGAAATTGCAGAAAACCTGCCTATTATGGAAGGTGCAGAAAAATTGATGTCCGTACTCAAACGCTGTGGCTTTAAGGTTGCCATTCTTTCCGGAGGATTTTCTTACTTTGGAGAACAATTGAAAAAACGTTTTGGTGTGGATTACGTATATGCCAACGAACTTGAGATTGAAGACGGTAAATTAACCGGAAGATACCTCGGGGATATAGTTGATGGTAAACGTAAAGCAGAGTTATTGCGCCTGATTGCTCAGGTTGAACATATTGACCTTCAGCAAACCATTGCTGTCGGTGACGGAGCCAACGATTTACCCATGATCAACCTTGCCGGTCTGGGTATTGCCTTTCATGCCAAACCCAAGGTAAAGGAGAGTGCAGGCCAGTCCATTTCAACCATCGGATTGGATGGAATCTTGTATTTCCTTGGCTTTAGGGATATACACATTGACGAAAATTTGAATCTTTTGTTTAAAAAAAAACATTATGAATGCAGATGATGAAGATTTCATGGATTATGATGACGACGAAGCCATCAAGTTTATCCGTAATCAATTACCTCAGGAATTGAAAGATAAATTCAGTGATGATGACCTGAACTATTTAATAGATCTTATCTATGAGTTCTACGAGGAAAAGGGTTATCTCACCGAAGAAGAGACTGAAGTGGATATTGATTTGGACGAATTGACGGCTTATGTTATCAAGAATGCCCAAAAAGATAAGGTAGGATACTATACCGAGGATGAGATCCATTTTGTGGTGGATGGGGAGATTGCGTATTGTGACAGTCTCGGCATCTTCGAATAAGCGGTTATTTTTTAAACGGGAGCGTATGCTTCGGGAAAAATAAGACAAAAGTGGGAAACGATTTGGTTCGTTTCCCACTTTTCTTAATAGTTCTCGTCAGTGTGACTATTTGCTGTGCTTTTCCTTGAGAGCTGCATAAATGGCAGCTTCAATCTGCTCTGCAAGTTCGGGATTTTCGCGCATACATTCTTTGGCGGAATCTCGTCCCTGACCGATTTTTGTTTCGCCGTAGCTATACCATGAACCGCTCTTTTTGATGATGCCGAATTCTGAACCTAAGTCAACAAGTTCACCCGAACGGGAGATACCTTCACCATACATGATGTCAAATTCAGCCTTGCGGAAAGGAGGAGCTACTTTGTTTTTGACCACTTTCACGCGGGTTTGATTTCCGGTGGATTCTTCTCCATCCTTGATTTGTCCGATGCGGCGGATATCAAGGCGGACAGAAGCATAAAATTTCAGGGCATTACCTCCGGTGGTTGTTTCAGGATTTCCGAATACGATACCGATCTTATCGCGCAACTGATTGATGAATATGCAGGTCGTATTGGTCTTACTGATGGCAGCCGTGAGCTTTCTGAGAGCCTGTGACATCAGGCGGGCTTGAAGTCCCATCTTGGAGTCACCCATTTCTCCTTCGATTTCAGCTCTGGGAGTCAGGGCGGCAACAGAGTCGATCACGATGATGTCAATGGCTGAAGAACGGATCAGTTGCTCTGTAATTTCCAGGGCTTGTTCTCCGCAATCCGGTTGTGAAATCCAAAGATTTTCCACATCGACACCGAGCTTTTCGGCATAAAAACGGTCAAAAGCATGTTCTGCATCGATAAAGGCAGCAGTACCTCCGGCTTTTTGCGCTTCAGCGATGGCATGGATGGCCAAAGTCGTCTTACCGGATGATTCCGGGCCGTAGATTTCGATAACACGTCCACGTGGATAACCTCCTACACCTAAAGCAGCATTCAAGGCTATTGAACCGCTTGAAATTACGGGAATGTTCTCGATGGCATCATCTCCCAATTTCATGATAGAGCCTTTGCCGTAACTTTTCTCGATCTTTTCCATTGCAGCCATCAAGGCTTTCATCTTTTCATTTGCCGGTGCTTTTACTTCAGCCGATTCTTTTTCTTTTGCCATTGTATCGTATTGTGTGTTGAATAATTGTTTGTGTCAAAGATAACTCAAAAAACCAATACATTGAATTATATTAATGTTAAATAAACAAAACGCAAAATATTATTAATGTTATCTAATATTTAAAAAGTGAAGGATGAGAGGCCGCGGAATGACGATATCGTAAATTTATATTTCCAAATCAATGTCAAAAAATTCCTTCCAAGGCAAACCATTTTCACCAAGAGCCTTTAGAAATGGGTCGGGATCGAATTCTTCCACATTATGGACGCCTGCTTTTTTCCATTTTCCGGTCATGAACATCATGGCTCCGCACATGACAGGAACGCCGGTGGTATAACTGACACCCTGGGCTCCGGTTTCCCTGAAGGCTTCCTCGTGGCGGCAATTCTGGTATACGGCATAGGATCTTTCTTTCCCGTCCTTGATACCACGGATGCGGCAACCGATGGATGTCTGACCAGAATAATTTGCACCAAGTTCACCAGGATCCGGCAATACGGCTTTGAGAAACTGGATAGGTACAATTTCCATACCATGATACATGATTGGGTCAATGCGTGCCATGCCGATATTCTGGATTACCCGCAAATGTGTCAGATATTCCTGCCCAAAGGTCATCCAGAAACGGGCGCGTTTGATGGTCGGGAAGTTCTTGACCAGAGACTCGAGTTCTTCATGATATATCAGATAGGATTCTTTAGGTCCCACTTCCGGATATGTCAGAGGCTGATGTATCTCGTGCGGCTCAGTCATGATCCATTTGCCGTTTTCGTAATATTTACCTTTTTGGGTAACTTCACGTATATTGATTTCCGGATTGAAATTGGTGGCAAAAGCTTGATGGTGATCACCGGCATTGCAGTCCACAATATCCAAATAATGTATTTCGTCAAAATAGTGTTTGGCGGCATAGGCCGTCCATACACCGGTTACCCCAGGATCAAAACCACAACCAAGAATGGCTGTCAGTCCTGCTTCCTTGAACAGGTTCTGATAAGCCCATTGCCAGGAATATTCGAAATGTGCTTCTTCTTTTGGTTCATAGTTGGCGGTATCCAAATAATTGACCCCACAAACAAGACAAGCATCCATGATGGTTAAATCCTGATAAGGCAGTGCAACGTTAATGACCAGTTCCGGCTTTTCCGCATTAAAAAGTTCTATGAGTTGGTTGACATCATCTGCATCCACCTCAGCAGTGCGGATATGGCTGCTTCCAATGACTTTGGCCAATTTGTCGCATTTCGATTTCGTGCGGCTGGCCAACACAATCTCATTGAAAATCTCAGGATGCTGAGCCAATTTGAAGGCCACTACGGTGCCAACACCTCCAACACCGATCTGTAATACTTTTCCCATCGTTTTCCTGTATAAAACTTTTTCTGAAATTCGGTAGACAAAGATAATTTTTTATTTACAAAAAAAGATTCATCAACGTGATGTCTATAAAAAAAACGTATCTTTGCAGAAGATTTTAGGGGTGCCCTGTTTGTCAGGGCTGAGATAATACCCTTTGAACCGGATGTAGATAATCCTACCGTCGGGAAAAAGACCGCACTTTGTGCACCATTTGGTATCCTTCTCTTTTATTACCCCTTTTTAATGTTTCACTTTTAATAAAAAAGAACATGAAAAGGTTTTTTTTGTGTCTTGTGGTAGCGTGCACCACATTCAACACAGTCTTCTCTGCACGAACAAATTCTTCCCACGCTGAAGCTTTGGTGGCGAATGACAGTATCAAAACTTTCCATCTGAATGATGTTCTGGTGATTGGAAACAGGGCAGGGAGCCAGACTCCTGTGGCCCAGACCAACCTGGAGGCCAAGGCCATCAAGGAATTGACCGTGGCCAACAACCTGCCGTACGTACTTTGGATGACACCATCCCTGGTAACGACAAGTGAAAACGGTACAGGTGCCGGTAACAGTTCTTTCCGTATTCGTGGTACGGATGCAACCCGTATCAATGTCACTTTGAATGGAGTCCCTCTGAACAACCCTGAAGAACAGGAAGTTTATTATGTAGACATTCCTGATATGACTTCAGCTTTGCAAAGCATACAAGTGCAGCGCGGAGTGGGTACATCAACCAACGGAACCGGTGCATTTGGTGCAAGTGTTAATATGACGACAAAAGCCCCGGGAATAAAGCCCTATGTTGAATCGGCCACTACAGCAGGAAGCTATGGTACTTTTCAACAAAATATAGCTTTTGGTACAGGTCTTTTCGGAAACGGTTACAGTCTGGATATGCGTTATTCAAATCTGACCACCGATGGTTATATTCGAAATGGCTGGTGTAAGCACCAATCTTTATTTGCCACATTGGACAAGCGTTTTGAACATGCTGAACTTCGTTTCAATTATATTTACGGAAGCGAACATACCGGCATCACATGGGAAGGCATTTCTGAAGACCAGATGAAAAATGACCCGACCTACAATCCCGCAGGTGAAATAACAAACGGTATTTATTATGACAATGAAAGTGACAATTATCGTCAGCACTATATTCAGGCTTTTTATACTCAGGAACTCGGTAAAAACCTATTGCTGAATGCAGGTTTGAATTATACCAATGGTTTTGGGTATTATGAAGAGTACAAACAAGATGAGTCTTTCAGTTCCATGGGAATAAAGGATCAAACGATTGAAGATAGTACGTATGTCGGTACAGCTCTTGTCCGTCGGAAAAATATGAGTAATGGCTTCTATACGGCAAACTTGAATTTGCAATATAGAAAAAACGGTTTAAATGTCCAGGCTGGAAGCATGTATACTTACTATGATGGTCAACATTATGCAACCTTGCTATGGGCAGCCAACAATCAAGACATTCCTGCAAATTACGAGTGGGTGAGAAACAGTGCGAAAAAGACAGACGCCAATACTTTTGTGAAAGCAGAATTTAGTCCGGTTAAAGGATTGAATGGCTATATTGACCTGCAGTACCGTTATGTGGATTATCAATTGAACGGCATAGATGACGATGATATGCTTGATATGACACAGCACCGCACCTGGAATTTCTTTAACCCCAAAGCTGGTCTTTTTTATCAGATAAATTCTGATCAGCATGCTTTTGCCTCAGTGGCAATTGCGCACCGGGAACCTACAAGATCTGACATTAAAGATGCTGTGAAGAAGTCTGAATCTTCTTCGGATATCAAGGCGGAAAAACTAACTGATTATGAATTGGGCTATACTTTTGATAACAAAAAAATCATGGCATCAGTAAATGTCTATTATATGGATTATAAGGATCAATTAGTTCCAACAGGAAAGCTTAATGATGTGGGCTACAAGCTAATGAGTAATGTTGATAAAAGTTATCGTTTAGGTGTTGAATTATCTGCAGGATACAAGCCAAACACTTGGATGCAGTTGGATGTTACCAGTACTTTAAGTCGAAACAGGGTTGTGGATTATACGGTCTGGTATGACACCTACAACAGTAGTGACGACAATACAGGATGGGTAGAAGTTGTGGATCCGAAGGATCAGATCACTAAGAAGTTTAAAGAAGCTGCATTGCCTTTTTCACCGGAATTGACCGGAGCAGCAGGGATAACTTTGACTCCTGTAAAAGATTTTAAATTTAACTTGACCGAAAAGTATGTCAGTGAACAATATATCACGAATACTCAAAACGACGATCTTAAACTTCCTGCATACAATAGTGCCAATGTATCTTTGACCCATTATTTTAAAATCAAGGGTTTTGCAGATGCTGAGTTTGGCATTTATGTAAATAATTTGTTCAGTAACCGGTACAGTTGTAATGCCTGGGGATATGAATCGCACTTTTTGAACGGTGATACTACGCAAACCGGAAAAGGTTTGTATCCGGTAGCTCCGCGAAATTATCTTGCAAAACTTACTTTACGTTTTTAATGACTATGCAAACAATTATTCTTGCCGACGGTGCATTCCCTAAAAATGAAAAATTGCTCAAGCTTCTTCGAGATGCAGAAAGGGTGATTTGCTGTGATGGAGCAGCTCAGAGTTTGATTGATTTTGGTCGGGAACCTGATGCCATTGTTGGTGATATGGATAGCCTTTCCTTGGATCTGAAGATAAGATTCAGGGAGAGGATTTTCCCTTCAACGAACCAGGAGACCAACGATCTGACCAAAGCATTTGAGTATTGTCTGATGAAAAATTACCAGAAAATTGTCCTTATCGGAGCTACTGGTAAAAGAGAAGATCACGCTCTCGGAAACATCTCATTATTAGCTGATTACTCTGTGCGAATGGAAGATATTTGTTTGCTGACAGACTATGGTCGTATTGATGCCATCCGTGCTTCAAAAAATTTTGAAAGTATTCCGGGTCAACAAGTCTCGATTTTTTCTCTGACTCCTGATACTTGCATTACGGCTTATGGTTTACGTTATCCGATTCAGGGGAAATGTTTCACATCGTGGTGGCAAGGAACATTGAACGAAACCACGGGAGACAACTTCAGACTGGAGATGGACAAGGGGTGCCTGTTGGTTTATCGACTCTGGTAATAATGGCTGATTTCAGTCCTCAATATCCAAATCGTTGATTGGAACATGTCTCCTGAATGCCTCATTAAACGAAATCAAAGTCTCCGTCCTCGATAACCCCAACGGTTGCAATTTATCGTGAATGATGCTCAGCATGTGTTTGTTGTTCTTGGCGTAAATCTTGACAAACATATCGTACTGACCTGTGGTGTAATGGCATTCCACTACTTCCGGAATCTTTAACAATTCTTCAACCACATGCTTGAATTGTCCCGGATCTTTTAAGAAAATACCCAGAAACGCACAAGTCTGATACCCAATCTGATTGGCATCGAGAATGTATTCAGAACCTTTGATGATGCCCAGATTGGTGAGTTTCTGAATCCTTTGATGAATGGCTGCACCAGATACATTACACTCGCGTGCCACTTCCAAAAACGGCACACGAGCATCTTCTGCAATCATTCTCAAAATCTTTTCATCCAATTTGTCTAATTGATGATGTCCCATGATTATTATATGTTTATTGTTTCTTGAGAACAAAGGCTGTTCGTGCCGGGATGTATAATTTCAACCATTCCAGATCCGTATTTTTTTCAAGGCCTTTTTGTGTAAAATGCTCGATACTTTCATTGATCAGTCCAAAACCGCCGAATTGTGGTGAATCAGTATTCAGGATGATTTTATAGCTTCCTTTTTCGACCAACATTCCGTAGCCGGTAAACGATTTGTAAGGGTGAAGGTTGACCACAAAAATTAAATCGTCGCGTTGGTAAGCCATCACTAAATCTCCGTCATTCATGCATCGTTCAATGATGCCTTTTTTGAGTAACATCTTGTTCTTTCCCATCAGTTTCATCAAACTTCTATCAAAAGCTCCCAGATACTCATATTTCAGGTTGGAATTATCAGCGAGACTCCACTGCCGACGGGCATATTTATAGGACCAACCATTTCCCTGACGGGGAAAATCAACCCACTCCGGATGTCCGAACTCATTGCCCATAAAGTTGAGATATCCGCCATTGATGGTGGATGCAGTCAGCAAGCGGATAATCTTGTGCAAAGCAATACCACGTTCCACCACAAAACTGGTGTCTTCTTTCATCATGTGCCAGTACATCTCGGCATCAATCAGTCGGAAAATGATGGTCTTATCACCAACCAATGCCTGATCATGACTTTCAGCATAACTGATGGTCTTTTCGTCAGCCCTGCGGTTGGTCAGTTCCCACCATATCCGGGTCGGTTTCCATTGTTCATCCTTGGATTCCTTGATCAACTTGATCCAAAAATCAGGAACACCCATGGCCAGACGGTAGTCAAAGCCTATGCCTCCCTGTTTGAACGGGGTTGCAATACCGGGCATTCCGCTTACGTCTTCTGCAATGGTGATTGCTTTTGGATTGATTTCGTGAATCAGTTTGTTGGCAAGTGTCAAATAACAAATGGCGTCCCCGTTTGAATTCAGATTGTAATAATCGTCGTAATTGCTGAACGAGGAGCCGATACCATGGTCGCGGTAAAGCATTGAGGTGACACCATCAAAGCGAAAACCGTCAAAGCGAAACTCTTCCAGCCAATATTTGCAATTGGAAAGAAGGAAATGGATGACTCCTTCCCGTTTGTAATTGAAGCAAAGAGAATCCCAGGCGGGGTGCTCTCCATCAAAATATAAATTTCGGGTACCATCCAATGCACCAAGACCTTCCACCGTATTCTTGACTGCGTGAGATTGTATCAAATCCATGATGACGGCGATACCCATTCCATGCGCTTCATCAATGAGGCGTTTCAAGTCTTCGGCAGTGCCGAAACGGGAAGAAGGAGCGAAGAAACCCGAAACATGGTAGCCAAAGGATCCATAATAGGGATGTTCCTGAATGGCCATGATTTGTAAAGTGTTGTAACCAGCCTTGGCAACTCTCGGCAATACATTGCGGCGGAATTCGTCGTAAGTACCCACACGTTCTTCTTCAATCGCCATGCCGATATGGCATTCGTATATGAGAAGCGGGTTTGTGTTTGGCTTGAATGTTGTATTCCTGAAGGCATAGTGCGTTTCGGGCTCCCAGATTTGGGCACTGAAAATACCGGTATCGGGGTCTTGCACCACACGTTGAGCCCAGGCTGGAATTCTTTCACCGGAGCCGCCTTTCCATTCCACGAACATTTTGAATAAATCTTCATGATGCATGCAATCCAATGACATGTTCAGTTCCCAAACGCCATTTTTCAAGCGGTTGAGTTTAAAGTCCTCCCTTTTTTTCCAACGGTTGAAATCGCCGATCAGATAAACGGCAGTCGCATTGGGTGCCCATTCCCGGAAAGTCCAGCCTTCGGATGTCTTGTGGAGGCCAAAATACAGATAGCCATCTGCAAATTCTGACAAGCTTTTACCTCCTGTCAGAATTTTCTCGCGATCACTGGCATATTGATATCTGCCGGTGATTGCGTCACCATAAGGCTTCAACCAAGGATCATCTTGAATGATTTTCAACATCCCTTTCTTTTTGTCGGAAGAAACCATATCCATATTTTTAGATGCTAAATCAGAACTTTTACAATCGCTTTTTTGATACGGCCATCGCTGATTGCCGGAGCATGTCCGTCTTCGGGGAAGAAGATGGCAAATTCACCGGGGTTTACGGTTACGTAAGTCGTAGGTTTGTCTGTATAGAAAACGATATCGTTTTCTGCGTTGTATGGATTGATTTCATTTTTGCAATTTTCAATGGCTGTCCAACCCATCGTTTCCTGACCCGAAAGAACAATTTGAATGTCAATGTATTTCTTGTGTGCTTCCATTTTGGCAGCTTCCGGTTTTTTACCATCCAGTTCCACTAAGGAAATAAATAAATGATCACCGTCCAACATAATCTTTCCCGGTTCCATTTTGGACAGGTCATTATTCCGGATATAATCAAAAGCTTTTTTAAAACGGGGGTTAAGCGAAAGAGATGCGGATGCATTTTTCAAAGAATCAAGAATCATAATGTAGATTATTTATGTTATTAAATTGAAAGTATACAGATTGAAGTGTTCGAATCTGGACGGACTTTCACCAAAACTCAGACACAAATATATAATATTATTGGGAGAAAACGTGAGAATTTCTTAAGTTTGTATTTGAAAATATAACAAATCATCAGGATTTATGGCACATCTGCCTTCTCTGATTTACGACCTGGCACTTATTCTGATTTCTGCGGGTTTTATGACCCTTTTGTTCAAATGGTTAAAACAACCACTTGTTCTTGGTTATATTGTTGCAGGTATTTTAGCCGGTCCACATATAGACCTGTTGCCTGTTACAGTGACCGATACTCATAATATTCAAACCTGGGCGGATATAGGCGTCATTTTCCTTCTGTTTGCATTGGGACTTGAATTCAGCTTCAAAAAATTGGCTGCTGTCGGAAAAACGGCACTGCTCACTGCCACTGTTGCCGTGACTGGCATGATGATATGCGGTTACACGGTAGGTTGTTTGCTTGGATGGTCTTCCATGAATTGCCTGTTCCTGGGTGGAATGCTTTCCATGTCATCCACCACCATCATCATAAAAGCATTCAATGACTTGAATATGAGGGATAGACCTTTTACTACCGGCGTTTTTGGTGTGTTGGTTGTTGAGGATTTGGTCGCTGTTATCATGATGGTGATGCTTTCCACCATTTCCGTCAGCAAGGTTTTTGACGGGAGCCAACTCCTGTTCAGCATTACCAGGCTGGCCTTTTTCCTCGCTCTTTGGTTCATTTTGGGCATATTTCTGATTCCAACTTTTTTAAAAAAGGTCAGAAAACTGATGAACGAAGAAACGCTGTTGATCGTTTCAACCGGTTTGTGTCTCGGAATGGTGGTCATTGCAGTCAAGGCAGGGTTCTCTGCTGCCTTGGGTGCTTTTATCATGGGATCCATTCTGGCGGAAACTGCTGATGTCAAACGTATTGAGAAAATGATGGGACCATTGAAAAACTTTTTCGGTGCCATATTTTTCGTTTCTGTCGGCATGATGGTAGACCCTGCTATTCTTGCCGGTTATGCATGGCCGGTCGTCATCATCATTCTAACGGTCATTTTCGGACAATTGATTTTTGCCACTTCTGGTTTTTTGCTTTCAGGTCTTCCGCTCAAAGTGGCCATGGAGTCCGGTTTCAGTCTTGCTCAAATCGGAGAGTTTGCTTTTATCATTGCGGGTTTGGGGCTTAGTTTGGGAGTTACGGATTCATTCCTTTATCCGATTGTGATAGCAGTCTCTGTCATTACAACTTTTACGACGCCTTACTTTATTAAACTGGCGGATCCGGCCTATACTTTTTTAAAAAGGATTCTTCCGGAGAAATTTTTGAACAAGATGGATGTACCCCGCGTATCTGAGAAAACAGCCACGAAGCACAGCTCATGGGGTTCCATGCTTAAGGACTTTTTCTCCTATATGATTGTGCTTTCGATTGTGGTCATTGCCATCTTGTACTTATCGCTCGGCTATTTGTATCCCTTCCTGCAGAAGCATTTGCCTGAAGGTTGGTCGGCCGGCATTGCCTTCTTTCTGACCATGATCACCATTGCTCCTTTTTTGCGGGCGATGATGAGTAATAATGGAGATTCTACTTCTTCTGTCCTCAATTTATGGATGGAGAAGGCTTCTAACCGAAAAATACTCGGATTTCTGGTTGGCATACGTACGTTTGCGGTGTTTGTGACCATCTTGTTTGTTATCAATGCTTTTTTCCCCATTTCGATTCAAATCAATTTGCTGATTTCCGTGGTGATTCTTGTCTTTATTTTGCGTTCGAAATGGTTGCTCAAGCGGTTTTGGCATCTTGAATCCCATTTTCTGATCAATCTGAATGAAAGGCAGATGGATGAAAACTATCGAAAGATCGAGAACAACAAGGGGGTGATGCAACTCAGTGATATGCAGAAAAACCATTGGCTTGATTTTAAACTTTATACTTGTGCTTTAAGGATTAAAGGTGATGGTCATTTTGTGGGTCAACTGATCCGGGATCTGCATTTCAGGGATGATTACAACCTAATAATCATCCGTATCCGAACCATCGACAATCAGTATATCAATATTCCTTCCGGTGATTACCGTATTCAAAAGGGTGATACGTTCAGGCTTGCAGGGAAAAAGAGTTCGCTCAGGAAGCTTCAGGAAAATGAGTTGTTGTATCTGGAGTTTGTGGATCATTCTTTTATGACGTTGCATGGCTTTTCCAAGCTGGAATTTAACCGTAAGAAGCAGGAGGAGCGGATTACTTGTTCCGGTTTGCCTATTGGTGATCGGTCGCCGTTGTGCGGTAAAAATCTGATTGAATCGGCGATAGGTGCCAGGACAAAGTGTCTGGTGATCGGTCTGGAACGTGAAGGCCGGCAGATTGTCAATCCGGCAGCGACGGAGACACTGCAGACCGGGGATGTGGTTTGGCTGGTAGGAGAGGAGAAACCGGTTTCCAAGCTGATTGAATCGAACGTGTATTATTTGTAAGATATCTGGGATCAAGTTACAAAGTTGTGGAGTATTGGCAAAATGGGTACCGCTTCTTTCGGGGAGCGGCATAACCTCCGCCTCCACTAGTCCAGGTTTGTGTCCACTCGACTCCGGCACAAAAATTTCGTTTCTTCGAACCTTCAATATTTTGTTTTGCCGGACTCTTCGTGTCCACTGCACCTGTTCGTCGAAGTCGGCGTCGGCTATGCCGCTGCACGAAAGGGAGCGGTGCTTTTTACCTGCACGAATGGAGCGATGTTAAATATCCCACAGATCACAAATGCCATACTTTTGACACTTCTCCACAATTTTTCAATTTGATCCGATATCTTCTTATCGCAGCATGGCAATCAAACAAAAAAAGCGTCGGAATAATAATCGACGCTTTTTTTGAATCAAGAGATTCCTTATAAATCTGTAATCGGTCTATGTTGTGGAACCAGCCACTTCATAAGCAACCAAGCTATCAGATAGGCAAAGGCACATACGGCGAACATGATGGTATAAGCCTTGTTTGTATTGAATGTACCATCCAGATAACCGGCCAGCAATTGAACCAAGACACCGCCTAAACCACCAGCAGCAGCACCGATACCGGTAACGGTACCGACCGCTTTTTTCGGGAACATGTCGGAAACGGTGGTGAACAAGTTGGCAGACCAAGCCTGGTGAGCAGCACCTGCGATACAAATGATGGCGATGGCGGCAACGATACCGAAGCTGCCGGCAGCCCATTGTGTGAACAGTAAAACCAACGGAGCGACAGCAATTAGAAGCATTGCAGTCATACGGGCCTTATAGGTTGCCCAACCTTTATTGATGAATGTCATAGGAATGGAACCACCATAAACGGAACCGATGATGGCGATACCAAATACAATAAAGTTGGAAAGCATGACGTAGGTTGCAGTCTGGTCAGCATCCATGCCGACGCAGAATTGTTGTTTTACGTAAGTAGGCAACCAAAAGAGCAAGAACCACCAGATACCATCAGTCATGAACTTACCAACGGTGAATGACCATGTCTGACGATAGGTCAACATTTTCAACCAGGGCACTTTGTTTGAACCATTGGCTTCATCGGCAGTTTCCTGTGCAGAATCACCACTATGGATATAATCGTATTCAGCTTGTGAGAGCTGTCCTTTTTCAAGTGCTTTTTTCGGAGTCTTGTACATGATACCCCAGAAAATCAACCAAACAAAGCCAATGATACCTGTGATCAGGAAGGCCATTTGCCAGCCTTCCAAAACGCCGAAGAATTTGTGATCTCCTGTCCAGGCTAACAAACACCAGGGAACCAAGATGGCACAAATCATGGCACCGATGTTGGAACCGGAGTTGAAAATACCGACAGCCAATGCCCGTTCTTTCTTAGGAAACCATTCTGCGATGGTCTTGTTTGATGCGGGGAAGTTCCCGGATTCACCCATACCGAACAAGCTTCTGGCAGCGATATGAGCTCCAAGCCCTTTACCCATAAAGGCACTCAAGATACCTGCAAATGACCATAAAATCAAAGAACCGGCCAAACCAATTTTGGTACCGACTTTGTCGATGACCCATCCGGCCACCAAGGTGAAACCGGCATAGAACAAAGTAAATGCAGATGTTAAATACGAGAACATTTGCGGTGTCCAGGAGAACCCCTCTTCAGAGCAGAAGTAATCCTTCAGAAAACCGATGACATTTCTGTCCATGTAGTTGATTGTCGTGGAGAAAAGCAGCAAGGCCACGACGGTCCACCGATATTTCCCGACCTTTTCGGTCACATTACTCATAATGTATAAATTTTAGAATTAATAATATTAAACCAATTCGCACAGCCTATATAGCCCGTCGATCCTATTCCGATCATTCTTATTGATGTGCCTTGGTGATATAAGCCAAAGACTTTTCACATAATTCGGTAATTTTACCCCATTCTTTGGCAGCGATGACGTCCTTGGGGAAAAGGTTGGAACCCATACCCACACATGTTACACCGGCTTTTATCCAGGCTGTCAGGTTCTCTTCCGTCGGCTCTACGGCACCGGTTACCATCAGCATGGACCATGGCATAGGACCTTTGACATTTTTCACGAAAGAAGGACCACCGACATTTCCGGCAGGGAATACTTTGCAAAGGTCGCAGCCGGCTTCCTGTGCAAAACCGATTTCAGAAACAGAGCCGCAACCGGGAGAATAAGGTACCAGGCGGCGGTTGCAAATTTTGGCGACTTCAGGATTGAACAGAGGCCCTACCACAAAGTTGGCACCCAACTGCAAATATAAGGATGCTGTGCCAGGGTCAACAATGGAACCGATGCCGACAATCATTTCAGGACATTCTGCAGCAGCAAATTTGACGACTTCTGTAAATACTTCCTGGGCGAAATCTCCGCGATTCGTAAATTCAAATGCACGAACGCCGCCATCATAGCATGCTTTTACCACGTTTTTTGCAACTTCCGGATCCTTGTGATAGAAGACCGGAACCATACCCGTTTTTGACATAGCTGCCAAAACCTGCATTTTATTAAATTTTGCCATTCTAAATTTTATTGTTTTAGCGGGAAACGCGACCAGATGCGTCGCCACCCATTAGTTTTTCAACTTCTTCTACAGTCACCATATTGAAATCCCCGTAAATGGTGTGCTTCAGGCAAGAGGCAGCTACGGCAAATTCCAGGGCTTTTTGATCGTCATTCGTATAGGTCAGCAAACCGTAAATCAAGCCACCCATAAAAGAGTCACCACCACCGACCCTGTCAACGATGTCTGTGATGTCATATCTTCTGGATTGGTAAAGTTTGCCGCCGGCATACAAAACACCACCCCATGTATTGTGATTGGCGTTGATGGAACCGCGTAAAGTGATGATCACTTTTTTGGCACGTGGAAAACGTTTCATCAATTGGGTGCAAACAGATTTGAATTCTGCGGCATTCACTTCGCCGCCCGTGTTTTCTACATTAAAACCTTCCGGTTTGATACCGAACACTTTTTCAGCGTCTTCTTCGTTACCGAGGATGATGTCACAACCTTCAACCAATGCGGGCATCACTTCTGCAGCCGTTTTACCGTATTTCCACAAATTCTTGCGGTAGTTCAGGTCGGTTGAAACAGTGATTCCCATTTTGTTACAAGCTTTGATGGCTTCGAGACAGGCATCGGCAGCACCCTGAGAAAGGGCGGGTGTGATACCGGTCCAGTGAAACCAGTCAGCACCTTTCAAAACCTCTTTCCAATCAATCATACCGGGTTTGATATCAGCGATGGAAGAGTTGGCGCGATCATAGACCACTTTGCTTGCACGTGCTACAGCACCTGTTTCCAGAAAATAAATACCAAGACGGTCTCCTCCGAAAATTACATTTTTGGTGGAGACTCCATATTTATGGAGATTCATTAAACATGATTGGGCAATGTCATTTTTAGGCATCCTGGTGACGAATTCGGCATCCAATCCATAATTGGCCAATGATACGGCGACGTTGGCTTCGCCGCCTCCGAAAGTGGCAATGAATTGACTAGCCTGACTGAAACGCTCGTATCCAGGCGTGGCTAACCGGAGCATAATTTCTCCAAAAGTTACAACTTTTTTGCTCATAATAAAGTTTAAAATTTAAGAATAATACCTTGATTGCAATCTATGAATTGCAAAATAACGCAAAAAAATTGAAATGAGAAATATACATCCGTATCAAAATTCTAGAAGTTGAAGAAGTTTTTGGCATTGTAGTACGAAATCCCTTCCACCATCTTGCCAAGGAATTTCATTTCACTTGCCGGTAACTCTCCATTCACCACATCCGTTCCGATCAGATTACACATGATTCTGCGGAAATACTCATGACGCGGATAAGAGATGAAGCTTCTGGAGTCGGTCAACATGCCCACAAAACGGCTCAACAAGCCAAGGACAGACAAAGAATTCATCTGAGCGGTCATGCCGTATTTCTGGTCAAGGAACCACCAGCCTGCACCAAACTGAACCTTGCCCGCAACAGAACCATCTTGGAAGTTGCCAATCATGGTCGCGATCATCTCGTTATCTTTGGGGTTGATGTTGTAAATGATGGTCTTGGCCAACTGATTGTTGGAATCCAGTCTGTCAAGATATTTGCTCATGCTTTTGGCAACATTGAAGTCGCCGATGGAGTCAAAACCCGTGTCCGGACCTAATTTATTGAACAAACGGGTGTTGTTGTTTCGGATAGGCCCGTAGTGGAACTGTTGTGTCCAATTTTTCTGATTATTCATGATGGCAAATCGAACCATGATGGCTGATTTGAATTTGCGGATTTCTTCGCAAGTCAGGCTGGTTCCGCCATAAACCTTATTAAAGATGGCTTCAATTTCCGTATCCGTATAATCTTCTGCGTAGAATTCTTCGATACCGTGGTCACTCAGTTTGCAGCCGACAGAGGCGAAAAAATCATGGCGTTTCTGCAAAGCATCAATGAGATCAGCATATTTGGAGATACCGACACCTGAAACATGGGATAATTTTTCAACATAAGCACGATAGCTGGCGGGATTTTCGACAGCCATCGCTTTGTCCGGACGCCAGGTCGGCAGAACCTTGATGCTGAAACTTTCGTTTTTCAGTGCAATGTGGTGTTCCAGACTATCGGTGGGGTCATCGGTCGTACAAACCACTTCAACCTTGAATTTTTTCATCAAGCCTCTGGCGGAATATTCAGGCGTACGCAATTTTGCGGTACATTCGTCATAGATTTCACGGGCAGTTTCCGGTTTTAAGATTTTATGGACTCCAAAGCCCTTTTGCAGTTCGAGGTGAGACCAGTGATACAGAGGGTTGCGCATGGTATATGGCATGGTCTCTGCCCATTTCTCAAATTTCTCCCAGTCCGAAGTTTCGTTTCCTGTGCAGAAACGTTCTTCAACACCGTTGGCACGCATGGCACGCCATTTATAATGGTCACCCTCCAGCCAAAGCTGGCCGAGGTTGTCAAATTGTCTGTCTTTGGCAATGAATTCAGGATTCAAGTGACAGTGATAGTCGATGATAGGTAAATTGGCAGCATGCTTGTGATAAAGTTCTTCCGCAACTTTATTGTTAAGCATGAAATTTTTATCCATGAAGTTTTTCATGATTTAACGGTTTTTTTATTTGACTGATACAATTCAATCACGGCACACGAATATACGAATATTTTATAATATCCAAAACCATGTTTTTTTGTCTGTGTCACCAGCATGATTCTTCAAAAAATCAAAACCTGCGATTAATGTTTTTTTACCTTACAAATTTTAAAATTGTTAATGCATTTAAAGAAAAAAACAGGAAATTGGGACAAACAAAAAGGCCGCTTTTCACAAAGCGGCCTTTTTATAGGTTTTCAATAGGTATTAGTTCTTAAGGTAAAAAAGATTGTATTAGGTTAACGCTGGCAAAGATTGACCTTTTTTCACAACTCTCCAAATAAAAAAAGATATTTAAAAACATGTTTTCGAACTTATTTCTTGAATTATGCCACAATTGTGCGTAATTTTGCCAACAGCACAAATATAACAAAGTTTTACATATCTATATTTTTATGAGCGAAAAAGTACCCATGGAAGAAAGCAGCAAGAAAACGCTCAACTTTATTGAACAGATTGTTGAACATGATCTGAAAGAAGGGAAAAACGGTGGACAAATAGTTACCCGTTTTCCACCGGAGCCCAATGGCTATTTGCATATAGGTCATGCCAAGGCTATTTGTCTTGATTTTGGTGTCGCTCACAAACATGGCGGAAAATGTAACCTTCGTTTTGACGATACCAATCCGGTCAAAGAAGATGTGGAATATGTAGACTCCATCAAGGAAGATATCAATTGGCTTGGGTTCCAATGGGACAACCTGTATTATGCTTCGGATTATTTTGAAAAGCTTTACGATTTTGCACTTGAAATGATCAAACGGGGACTGGCCTATGTGGATGATCAGTCAGCAGAAGATATTGCCAAACAAAAGGGGACTCCGACCTCAGCCGGTATTGAAAGTCCTTTCAGAAACCGTAGTGTAGAAGAAAACCTTGACCTCTTTCAAAAAATGCAGGCCGGAGTATTTGATGAAGGCAGTCGTGTGCTTAGAGCCAAGATTGATATGGCCCATTCCAATATGCATTTTCGCGATCCCTTGATGTACCGTATCCTCAAAATGAGCCATCACCGCACCGGAAACAAATGGAATGTCTATCCGCTATATGACTTTGCCCATGGGCAAAGCGACTATTTCGAAGGTATCACTCATTCCTTGTGTACCCTCGAATTTGAAGTACACCGTCCGCTTTATGACTGGTTTGTGGATCAGTTGAAAGACAGCGATTACCGTCCGCGACAGATAGAATTCAACAGACTCAATATTACCTATATGGTAATGAGCAAGCGAAAGATGCTTCAACTCGTCAAAGAGGGTCGGGTATCCGGCTGGGACGATCCGCGCATGCCGACCATCTGTGGCTTGCGCAGACGTGGCTATACCCCCGAATCTATCCGCAACTTTATAGAAAGCATCGGTTACACCAAATATGACGGTGTGATAGACCAGGAGGTATTGGAACATAGCATTCGCGAACACCTTAATAAGATAGCACCTCGTGTAAGTGCCGTCCTCCATCCGGTCAGACTGATTGTCTCCAATTACCCGGAAGGACAAGTCGAATGGAATGAAGCCATCAACAATCCCGAAGATGAAACAGCAGGGACGCATCTGGTGCCTTTTTCCCGCGAACTTTATATCGAACGGGAAGACTTCATGGAAAATGCACCAAGCAAATACTTCAGATTGACTCCGGGAAAAGAAGTCCGTCTGAAAAATGCTTATGTGGTACTTTGCACCTCCTGTAAAAAAGATGCAGAAGGTAACATGGAAGAAATTTACTGCGAATATATTCCTGAAACCAAATCCGGACAAGCCAATTCCAACAGAAAAGTCAAAGGCACCATCCATTACGTGACGACAGAACATTGTCTCCAGGCTGAAGTACGCCTCTATGACCGTTTATTGAATGTCTCCAATCCGGCCGAAGAAAAAGACCGCGATTTCCTGGATATGCTGAATCCCGATTCACTGAAGGTGTTGAACGACGTAAAAGTGGAAGCCATCCTGAAAGAGGCCAAACCTTTGGATCATTTCCAATTTCAACGTGTAGGCTATTTTAACCTGGATCCTGATTCGACACCCGATCATTTGGTATTTAACCGGACCGTATCCTTAAAAGATACCTGGGGCAAAATCGCAGAAAAATTATAAATTGATTGAATGATTCCTTTTTTTGGAAGAATCATCATACTCTATGCAACAAGAAGATAACGACTTCAATGTCCCTGAATTGGTTGAACGTTACGAACGTAGCCTTTCAGAAGGTCGTCCGGGTTATTTTGACGTGGACGAACTCGAGGAAATTTCTGACTTTTACCAAAAAAAAGGCAGAAACAGAGAGTCTTCTGAAGTCGTAGAGATGGGATTGCGCCTGCATCCCAACAGCAGCATCCTTTTACTTAAACGTGCAACCCTCTATCTGGAAATCGGAGAGGCAAGGCGTGCTTTGCAAATCATAGACCGCTTACCTGAAAGGAACGATACAGATGCCAATCTGGTTCGTGCTGAAATTTTCATGCAACTTGACCGCCGGGAAGATGCGCTTAAGTTGCTACACAAGGTGATGGACGAAGAATCGATAGAAAAATCATCGCTCTGTCTTGATATCACAGGTATTTTGGTGGAAGCAGGCATGCATAGGGAGGCCATTCTGTTTTTGCAGGAAGCCCTTGAAAATGATTCAAGAAATATTGACCTGCTTTTCGAACTGGCATATAGCTATGAACAATTGGGCAATACCCAGAAAGCCATTCTGACCTATCATCATATCCTTGATATAGATCCCTATTCCGGTGAGACTTGGTTTAATCTCGGACAAGCCTGTTTCAATGAAAACCTCTACGCTGAAGCCATCGAAGCCTACGATTTTGCGATCGTCATCAATCCGAACGATTCACTGGCCCAATTACAAAAAGCACATTCCCTGTTCCAATTCGGACAATATCTGAAAGCTGCCGAAGTCTATCGGGAATATGGTCTGAACACTGAAGTGACAGACATCGTTCTGGTTTATGAAGGTGAGTCATACGAAAAAGCCGATCTGTTTGACCAAGCCATGGAATGCTATCAGAAAGCCTTGGATATCAATCCGAAAAATGTGGATGCATGTACAGGAATGGGCATTTGTCTCATGGAAAAAGATCAATACAGTGCCAGTTTGGTCTGGTTTGAAAAAGCCCTTCGGATAGATCAATCCATCAGTGAAACCTGGGTTTATGTGGCAGAAGTTTTTGTCAACCTCGAAATGCCGGAAGAAGCTTTAATGAGTTATAAACGATCTCTCGATATCGATCCTGCGCAGGCAGACGTACTGGCATCTGTCGGAAATCTCTATTTTGATGCCAAACAGTACAGTCAGGCATTGGCAAGCTATCAGGAAGCGGATCTGCTTGATCCGGATCTGACAGGACTTCCTCTTTTTTATGCATTGGTCTATGCCAAGATTGGTGACGCCGATCTTGCCAGGGAATATTTGACCAAAGCTGTACAGGCAGATGAAAATGCTCAGAAAATTTATGATGATATCATGAATGACAAAGAGGAGGAAGAACCTATCAAATAACCATTCTAAAATGAAACAATACGGCTTGTTGGGATATCCGCTTTCACATTCCTTTTCTCATGGATATTTTGCTGAGAAATTCAAAAAGGAGGGCATTGATGCGCAATATGAAAATTATGCCATCGCTTCCATCGACAAATTACCTCAACTGATTGCCGAAAATACTCAACTGGTAGGGTTGAATGTCACCATACCCTATAAAGAATCAGTCATTTCGTATATCGATATGCTCGATCCGGAAGCGGAAGCTATCGGTGCTGTCAATACCATCCGAATAGAACGTGACGGCAATCATAAACCCCGTCTCACCGGATACAATACAGATCTGCTCGGATTTCGTGACTCCATACTTCCCTTGGTGGAAAAACTGCGAAATTCATCCCGAATCCGTTTTCTTGAAAAAACTTATGAAGGCATCGCGTTGAAAGCCTTGATTTTAGGTACAGGCGGAGCATCCAAAGCCGTAGAATATGGCTTGAAACAAATGGGTATTGAAACCCTCTATGTATCTCGTAGTCCTGAAGGTGGAAGGGTCACTTATGAAAATTTGAGTCACTCTTATTACGATGAATACCACATTATCGTAAACACAACACCGTTGGGCATGTATCCCAATGTTCAAACCTGCCCTCCCATCGATTATAAAAGCATTGGACCCAATCACTTGCTTTTCGATGCCGTCTATAACCCGGAAAAAACGCTTTTTCTTCAAAAAGGAGAAAAGCAAGGGGCAATCATCAAGAACGGCCTCGAAATGTTGCATCTTCAGGCTGAGGCTTCCTGGAAAATCTGGATAGCTGAATAACTAAACGGCACCATCATCCAACCTAAATTTATGAAATTTTTTATGGGCTGATAAAAATGCAGGATAATTGAAGGATAACTTGCATTTTTTGTAAACAAAAAGCAAAAATATTTTGTTTTTATGTAATATTAATTAAATTTGCGCCTACTATTTCTCAATAAACAATTATGACCACCTCATCGTTGTAATCGGGTTCTTGCATGCCTCACACACTCCGGGCTAGAGAACCCGATTTTTTTTCAGCAATCTTTACACCTTTCAGGTTTTTTGAAAGAATTAAATTACACAAAAAGGATCAAATTGAAAAATTGTGGAGAAGTGTCAAAAGTATGGCATTTGTGATCTGAACGAAAGAAGCGGTGCTCATTTTGCCAATACTCCACAACTTTGTAACTTGATCCTACAAAAGACTTCGATTTTTACAGCAGGAGCATTTAAGATGCTTTTCATGCGAAACATAATGAACCTTAAATGGAACTTATTATCACTCTTTTTCACTCTTTCTTTACTCTTCGTCTAGAAATCTTTTGGACAAATCGTAGGCATCGATACGGCGGTCGCGAAGAAAGGGCCACCATCTTCTGACGTTTTCAGAACGTGTCAAATCAATATCAGCCAACAGAATCTCAGGTTTGTCGGAAGAAGCCTGACAGAGTATTTCTCCTTGAGGACCGGCCGCAAAACTGTTTCCCCAGAATTGGATACCATCAGTCTGACCGGAAGGATCTGCTTCATAGCCTACTCTGTTTACCGTAAGGACAAATAGCCCGTTGGCAACGGCATGTGCCCTTTGTGAAATGATCCAGGCATTTTGTTGCCGTATCTTTTCATCTTTCATATCATTGTTATCCCAACCAATGGCCGTGGGATAAATCAGGATATCTGCTCCCTGCAGTGCCATCATGCGGGCTGCTTCGGGATACCATTGATCCCAGCAAACCAATACCCCGAGTTTGCCGATGGAGGTCTCAATGGGTTTGAATCCAAGGTCTCCGGGCGTGAAATAGAATTTTTCATAATAGGCGGGATCATCCGGAATGTGCATTTTACGATATTTTCCGGCAATGGATCCGTCCTTTTCAAAAACGACAGCCGTGTTGTGATACAAGCCTGTTGCGCGTTTTTCAAACAACGAGCACACCAATAAGATACACAGCTCTTTAGCCAATGCTCCGTAGAAAGAAGTGGAAGGACCGGGAATGGTTTCAGCCAGGTTAAAGGCAGAAACATCTTCCGTCTGGCAAAAATACAGACTGTTGTGAAGTTCCTGCAAGACCACCAATTCTGCACCCTGTTTATGGCAAGCACGTATCTGTTCTGCCAAAAGAGTCTTGTTTGCTTCTACATCCTGTCCGATGGCAGCCTGCACCAGACCGGCTTTGATTATTCTGTTCATGAATGGTCGTTTCTGCAAAGAAATAAAATAATGTGCGGATGTGCAAGTTCATGAAAATTTCATTTTGTTTAAAAAATATGATATTTTTGAGCCCTGAAATTTAAGTAATCATTCATTAATCGTACCTGTAGTGAAAAACAAATCCGTTATCCACGTTCTCGCCGTTGCGTTGTTTCTTTTGGTTTCCTGTGCTCCTGTATACAGTCCGTACATTTATGATCAGACGGCAGACTTGAAAACCAGATCGTTGACCATCATGAACAAAGCAACAGACCCTTATTCAAAACATGAAAAAGCTGTTGATCAGCTCAAGTCGGATCTGGAATCCGTCCTTCAGCAGGAAAGAATGCGCAAACACAATCAAGTCAAAGTGAAACAATGGAACCTGTTGCTGGCACCGGACGGTTATCTGCTGAACGGAACCTTCGGCAAATGGCAGCGTGACACCACCATGAGTGAGAACTTTGTAAACTTGCAATGTAAACTTATAGGTGAAGCCTTCGATTTGATTCAGGAAACCGAAAAACAAAGATTAAAAAACTAAACTATGGATTTTGACGCTTTCTACAAAGACCTGGAAGAAGAACTTCTGAAACTGGTCAAAAAAAGTTTTAAAAAATATCGTATCGCTGCTCAAAAAGATGTCACAGAGTATCTGAGATTGTCAAAAGGTCGTTTGAGAGATTACACCCAATTGGTCTCCCTCCATCAGATTACACCCGAAGAACAGGAATTTTTGACACAGGCACTCAAACAGAATGCCTTGCTCTATTCTCTGAAAGAATCAGGCAGGGCGGCAGTAGGTATGAAACGTTTTGCAGAATCGATGGTCTCAGTGACGCTTGAGCTTGCTTTGGCCTATGTCGTCAAGATGCTTTAAGCGTTTTGAAGGACATGCTTCAGGGCTGTGCGGTCTATTTTTCCGCTTTCTGTGCGGGGAATAGCCTGAAGAACGATAATTTTTTTTGGAATCTGGTAAGCGGGTAGGCGTGCAGCCAGTTGTGTTTCATCGATGGCTTGTTCCACCGCCAGCACAATGATTTCGCCGAATTTGGCGTCAGGCTGTGAGGAAATGGCAAAAGGCACGTGTATGAAAGAGCTTAGAACCGCTTCCAGCATTTCTGTCTGGACTTTCAGCCCGCCCGTATCGATCACGTTGTCTTTTCTGCCAAGAATGCGAAAGGTGCCGTCCGGGTATAGCTCTGCCATGTCATTGGTAAAAAGCAGCCTTTCGCTGACCAAGGGTGCATCGATCACCAGGGTTCCTTCCTCAGATAAAGTGAGTTTGACGGATGGGAGCGGGGTGAAGTTCAAGGATGCCTTACTGCTGTTTATCCTGCGTAAAGCAATGTGTGAGACCGTTTCTGCCATGCCATAAGATGCATAGACCGGGTTTGGAAAATCTTTTAAAGCCTCTTCCAGTGCAGGGTTGATGGCACCACCACCAATCAGCAAAACGCCTGTTTCCTGAAGGCGTTTCGTCTCAGCAGGCATTTGCAGGGAATTAAAAATTTGCAGCGGCACCATGGAGGCAAATTTAAAATTCAGCGAAGTTTTTTTCAACGGATGCCCCGTGGGCGACACCGGATAAATGTCCAGCCCTGCCACCAACGCTCGTACGACCATCATTTTTCCGGCAATAAAGCTCAAAGGCATACAAAGCAGAATCTTGTCCAGAGGTTTCAATCCAAAATAGTCGCAGGTGATGCAGGCACTTTGTATCATGAATTTCTTCTGGACAACCATTGGTTTGGGTTTACCCGTGGAGCCTGAAGTATGGATGGTCATGACTTCAGATGCATCAAACCAATTTTGCAGGAAACGAAACAATTCGAGGTGAAAAGCTGAATAGCCCTTCGATGAATGAATAGCTACGGAAATATCCTCCGGGGAAAAGGTGACTCCCTCAATCAAAATGGTTTGTTTGTTTATATCCGTTTGAAACATCCGTCAAGGTTTATACCATAAATATTCTCCTTCCAAGTGAAGCGGCATCTCTATGTTGTTTGTATATAAAAGTCCCGTTCCAAGACCCTGAGGCATCGGATTTTCCCAAGTGGCAGCCCATTGTGCAATGGCATTCAGCCCGACATTCGATTCGAGGGCGGAAGTGATCCACCAGCCGATATGCAGGCTTTCAGCAAGTTCAATCCATTCGGTACAACCGGAAAAACCTCCGTGCAAGCTGGGTTTCAAGATGATGAATTGCGGTTTGATGTCTTGCAGCAATTGGCGTTTTTCTGTATAACTGTTGCAACCGATCAGTTCCTCGTCCAAAGCAATAGGCAGGGGTGTGGTTGCTGTCAGTCCGGCCATTTCCAGCCTTTGTCCGGCACGAATGGGCTGTTCGATGGAATGCAAATTCAGTTCAGACAGGCGTTGTAGCTTGGAAGGTGCCTCTTCAGGCGTAAATCCACCGTTGGCATCTACGCGGAGCGTAATCATCTCCGGGGTAAATCGTTGGCGAATGCGTTTCAGCAAATCCAGCTCCTCTTCAAAGTTGATGGCACCGATTTTTAGTTTGATACAGGTGAAACCAAGTCGGAGCTTTTCTTCGATTTGCTCAGCCATCTGCCGGTATTCGCCCATCCATATCAAGCCATTGATGGGAATTCCTTTTTCACCTCTCGAAAAAGGAGTGTCCCATAAGGCATAGCTGCCCCGTTCAAAATGCCGGACGGCTGTTTCAAGTCCGAAAAGGATGGAAGGATAGGGGCGAAGTGCTTCGTAATCGATTCGACCTGAAAGTTCCAGATTCCGGCAAGCCTGAAGCAAAACACCTTCATAATCCGGCGATGGCAAGGCATCACAACTCAAATCCGGCAAGGGCGCACATTCACCCACACCAAGATGATCGACATCATCAGGGTCGAAAATACGGACGAACCAGACTTTGTGAATTTGGTAAACCCCTCTTGAAGTTCCTGCCGGCTTCTTGAATTGCAGTGTATAAGGTTCAATGCTTGTTTTGAAAGGCATCTGTTCAAGGAAATTTCGGAAACTTCTTAAAATCAGGTTTTCTTTTTTCGAGGAAAGCATTCTTTCCTTCCTGCGCTTCTTCCGTCAAATAATACAGCAAGGTCGCATTGCCGGCAAGCTCCTGAATACCGGCCTGCCCGTCCAGTTCAGCATTTAGTCCGCATTTGATCATGCGCATGGCCATCGGGCTGTGTTGCATCATGATTTTTGACCATTCCACCACTTCATCCTCCAGATGATCCAAAGGTACGACCTTGTTGACCAGCCCCATTTCGAGGGCTTCCTGAGCAGAATATTGCCGACAGAGGTACCAGATTTCCCTGGCCTTTTTCTGCCCGACGATACGGGCCAGGTAAGAAGCACCGAAACCGGCGTCAAAACTGCCTACATTCGGTCCTGTTTGTCCGAAGATGGCATTTTCGGAAGCGATAGACAAGTCGCAGACCACATGGAGCACATGACCGCCACCGATGGCATATCCGTTTACCATGGCAATGACAGGCTTCGGGATGGAACGAATCTGTTTTTGAACGTCGAGAATGTTCAGTCTAGGTATGCCGTCCTTACCGACATAACCGCCGTGACCCTTTGCATTTTGGTCACCACCGGAGCAAAAAGCCTGATCGCCTGCACCGGTCAACACCACGACGTAAATATCCTGATCTTCTCTGCAGATGCGCAAGGCATCGCTGATTTCCATCGACGTGGTCGGTGTGAAAGCATTGCGGTAGCGGGGACGGTTGATGGTTATTTTTGCAATACCTTCGAAGGAATCGAACAGAATGTCTTCATAATCCTTGATGGTTTCCCATTTTCTCTCTGTGGACATAACCTATTGTTTTTTAAGTTGATGATAGTATGATGTGAAGGCGGCCTTGTTGGTTTCCGCGTCGGTGAAAACTTCAAGGACCATGGCATGGGCGGAGTCCGGAGCTGTAAATTCAGCCAAAGCATTGACCAAATCCTTCCGGTTTTCAGCCTTCAGGTATTTAAATCCGGCAGCTTTTACCCAGCCTTCTGCGCTGGTATGGTGCCTGGCGGCTATGAATGACTCCAATGCATCCGATTTGTCCAGACCCGGCAAGAGGTTAAAAATGCCGCCTCCTCCGTTGTTGATCAGCAAAATGCGCAGATTTCCGGAGATGTATTTATTCAACAGTCCATTCAAATCGTAGAAAAAACTAAGGTCACCTACCAGCAAGAACGTCAGTCCTTTATGGATGGCGGCATAGCCACCGGCTGTGGAAATGGAGCCTTCGATACCGTTTGTGCCGCGGTTGCAGAACACCTCCGTGTCAGTAGGCATCGGATAAAGCTGAATGTTTCTCACCGAAGAGCTGTTTCCGACAAATAAGGAGGATTTTTCAGGAAGCATCTGCAAAAACATTCCGGCAACGCTGATATCGGAAAACGGTAAATTCTGATCCGGAGCATGGATGGAAGAGGCGGCCTTTATCCAATTGCAGACAAAACGTTTACCTTTTTGGTCCGTGGTTTTCATTTCACTGAAAAAATAGGTCGGATCGGTTTCAATCAGGTCGGTCAGGCATTGAAAAGAGTCTACGCATTTTCCGGAAGTTGAAAGATGCCAATGATTGACAGGTGGATGATTCCTGAAAAAATTCTTGATTTTTTTGGATACCACATGTCCACCCAAAGTGACGAGCAGGTCAGGAGCCAACTCCTCAGCCTCTGTTTCTGAAAAAACCTCCGTCAAACTGTCAAAATTTCCTATAAAATAGGGAGACACTGCATTGGAAAGATGTTCACAAAGCACCACGCAGTCCAGCCTCCCGGCGAGAATATCCAACTGTTCGGTCAATGCTTCGTTTCGGGGCATCTGTCCCAGCAGGATGATGCGTTTTTCGGATGCGTCCCACCGGGAGGAAAAATCGGATAAATCAAACAGCCGGTTTCCGGAAACGGATTGAATTCTCCGGACCTGAGGCAATGCTTCTTCCGAAAAATCAAACAAAGGCTCGGAAATGGGAATGTTGATATGTACGGGGCCTGCCCCTCTGCCGGTGCATTCAATCAGACATTCGTTGATCAACCTGTTACAATACCACAAATCTTCATCAGAATGAATTTCAGGTAGTTGTACTGATTTTCTGACCATACTGCCAAAAACACCGGGTTGAGGCAAAGTCTGACCGTCCATTTGCCCGATCCAGGCAGGGGAACGATCTGCGGAAACCACTACCAACGGCAACTCTTGATAAAAAGCTTCAGCTACTGCAGGACCATAGTTCAACAAGGCGGTTCCGGAGGTGCAACAGATGGCAACCGGCCTTTGCAACTTGTTTATCAGTCCGATGGCAAAAAAGCCTGCACTCCGTTCATCCACAATGGAAAAACATCTGAAAAACGGATCCCGGCTAAAAGTTTGTGCCAAAGGAGCATTCCTCGAACCCGGAGAAATGACGATATGATCAACGCCATGAGCTTTCAATAAAGCGACTGTTTGAAGTACATTCTTTTTTGTCGAGTACATAGTTTCATTTTTATTTTTCCATCAAAGAAAGCATGGTTTGCAGTTTTGCTTCTGTCTCTTCCCATTCCGGTTCCAGTTCGGAAGAAGTGAGCAAACCGCCGCCGGCAAAAAGGGTCAGTAATTTGGCTCCAATTTGCATGCATCTTAAGTTGACAAACAAACCGGTCTTTTCACTCAGGGATAGTTTTCCGATAAAGCCACTGTAATAGCTCCTGTCGTAGCCTTCCTCTTCTGTGATCAGGCGATAGGCCTCTTTCTTCGGATAGCCACAGACAGCAGGTGTCGGATGCAATATATCCAACAAGTCTCCAATTTTGCTGTTGTCAATCATTCGGAAAAAAAACGCTGTCTTTAAATGCATCAGTCTTCCTGCTTTACACGCAAAAGGTCCTTTTATAAAGCAGGTCTGATGGTGCGTATATAATTGTTTTTCAATATATTCGGCTACAATTTGCTGTTCCCTGATATTCTTTTCGTCCCAGTCAGGTGTCTCGTTTTCTTTTGAAATCTTTTTGGTTCCTGCCATTGCCACTGTTTGCCAGTTTTCACCTTCTCCCGATAAAATCAATTCCGGGGAACTTCCAAGCCAGGTTCCTGTCTTAAGACTATGGAACAAATATACAAAAGCTTCAGGATATGCTTTACAGGCAGTCTGAAAGATCTTTCCTGCTGAAAATCCGGAGGGTTTAGGAAAAAAATCAGGCCGTGAAAGAACAATCTTTTCGCAATAGTCGGAACGTAAAGCCTCGTGAAAAAGTTCAAAGGCTTTTTGATAAGTTCTTCGGTTATCAAGTCTGCAATCAATGACGGCATTGATATCATCAGATTGCATTTCAATAGATGAGTCCTTCAAAAAGCCCAGTATCTCTTTTTTGCCGTTTAAAATGATGTCAGGGTGCAGAAGTACGACAGGTGTCAGGTCTGTAACCTTGAATGGCGCAAATACAAAGCCCTCTTTGCCGTTCAGTGCAGTCAAATCCTGTAGATATTCAGGTTTCCCATTCTGCTGCATAACGAAATGGATGGTTGCCTCACCGGGATTTCTGTATACGGAAAAACATTTGTTCTGTTTTATCAGAGCATCAAAAGCACTATAATCAGGAGCCTCGTTCATGATCATCACACAATCTGGTTTAAGCGGACACAAATTTAATAAAAAGATGTCATGCCTCAAACCCGCTTCTATATTTAAGGTGTGATCATACTCCGTTGTAATTTCTTATATTTGTCCATAAACTCACAAATATCGTTATATTTGCAGTTTCGAATTTGTCAAGTTGTGTTTTTTCTAACAAGATATTATTGTCAATAAATATTTACGATGATGAAAAAAGAAACTGGTCAAACAGAATGTTGTCAGATGTTTGATCCTGCTCCATGGGATGGGAAAATCTTAGAGTGGGACAACAAAAAATTCGTCAAAGACAAGGTCTGCACATGGATGTACATGCCTCTGGATTTTGGTAGAGTCATAAAAAGAATCATGAAAAAAGTGGAAAGTGCCGGGGCGAAACCCTTGGAATGCATGTGCCTTTCCGACCACACCTCCAAATGGAACATGGATATTTATGTAGAGGTCGATGATGTTGTTACAGGAGTAGATAATGTCATGATTTCCGGGAAATTCCTGAGTAAAGTCTATGAAGGTAATTTTAAGGATACCGGTAAATGGTGCAAGAATTTTGAGGAATATGCCCAAAGCCAATCCTTAAAAATCTCTAAATGGTATATGTGGTACACAACCTGCCCGAAGTGTTCTAAAAAATTCGGAAAAAATTATGTCGTAATTTTGGGGCAAGTATCATGATTTCAAAGAGAAAATTCTTTCAAAGAAATAATCGCCACATTGTAATGTTGGATTTTGAGAAAAGATACTGATATTTTTTTTACTTTTGTGCTGGAAAATTTGAACAACCTGTCAAAATTATGGAAGAAATTCGAGAAAAATTTCGCCGTTTTATAAAAAAGATCATGGGATTGTCCATGATGAACCGATGGATAGTCTTTGTCATTGATTTGTTCCTTTGTCTGGTAGGATTCGTTTTTGCTGCTTTTATACAGGTGATGCTCCAGGGTACTCAGTTCGCTTTCAGAAACTTGGTAGACCTTGGTATCTCTTTTCTTTTGATCAATGTGTTGTCGTTCCTCTATCTGAAGCCTTTTCGCGGACTTATCAGACATACCAATTTTCTGGAAATGTGGAGACTATTCGTTTCCCTGTTGATTTCGTGTGTAACGTTACTTGTTTTGATTGTTGTTTCTAAAATCAACATAAGTCAGCCTTTTTTCTTCATTCTGAATTTATTTCTCATTTGTTTTGTGTTGATGATTTTTGTCCGTTTCTGGATCGTGTTGATTTATAATTACACGATGAACTACACGAACGATATCCGCAAAAAGGCCCTGGTATTTGGTATCGGCAACCACAGCATTGCTCTGGCACAATGGATCAACAACACGGTTGCCAATCAACATCAGGTACAAGGCTTTGTGACCCGAAACTCGAAAGCCAAGAGAACACGTATTCAGGGTTTTCCGGTCTATTATTTGAATGGAGACAATGTAGACTGGTTTATGCGTAAAAATGAAATCACAGCCATTATTTTTCCGGATTATTCCACGGTTAAAAAAGAACAGGCTTTTGTCTCCAGATGTCTTGATATGGGGCTTTCTGTCATGGTCTCTCCTCCTTTCGAAGGTCTTGGAGCCAATAAACAGATCCGTTATCAGATGAAACCCATCCAGTTTGAAGATTTGCTTGGCAGGGATGAGATCAAGATAGACATGGAACGTATCGGGGAACAGACCTATGGTAAAGTGATTCTCATCACAGGTGCCGCCGGTTCCATCGGCAGTGAACTTGTACGCCAGATTTCACAGTTCAAGCCCAAATTGCTGCTTTTGTTTGATATGGCGGAAACTCCGCTTCACAATTTGCGCCTCGAAATGGAAAAAGACTATCCGGACCTTAATTTTGTCTCTATCATTGGCGATGTACGAAGCGAGAAAAGGCTGGATTTTGTTTTCCGGAAATACCATCCGCAAATCATCTATCATGCAGCGGCCTACAAACATGTGCCGTTGATGGAAGAAAATCCCTGTGAAGCCATTCTGGTTAATGTGAAAGGTACCATGAACTTAAGCAATGCTGCCTTGAAATACAAGTCGGAAAGTTTTGTCATGATATCAACAGACAAAGCGGTCAATCCGACCAATGTCATGGGGGCCTCCAAACGTATTGCCGAAATTTATGTCCAGTCTCTGGCCAAAGAAAATGAAGGAAAAGCAGAAACTCGTTTTGTGACCACCCGATTTGGTAATGTGCTTGGGTCCAACGGTTCCGTGATCCCGCATTTCAAGGAACAGATAGAAAAAGGTGGGCCGGTATCAGTGACACATCCGGATATCATCCGCTATTTCATGACCATTCCCGAAGCTTGCCGTTTGGTGTTGGAAGCTGCATCTTTCGGGAAATCCGGAGAAATATACGTATTTGATATGGGTAGTCCTGTCAAGATTGTTGATTTGGCGAGACGAATGATAGAGTTGGCAGGTTTCGTACCGGAAGTGGACATCAAGATAGAATATATCGGGTTGCGTCCGGGTGAAAAATTATATGAAGAACTTCTGAACGATAAGGAAAAGACCAAACCTACCGTTCATGATAAAATAACAGTAGCCTCTGTGCGTCTATATGAATTTGACAAAGTCATAGATTCCATCCAGAAGATGATTGAATTATCTCAGGACGTAGAAATCAAAGAAGTGGTCAAGTCCATGAAAAAGCTGGTGCCTGAGTTCAAGAGTCAGAATTCACCTTTTTCTGAGTTCGATGATTGAATTCTTTTCTATTGGAGGAGATTCGCAGGCATTTGCTGTTAACACCGATGAATGAATTTTTACTCAAATCCTGAAATAATCAAATCAAACAAATATGTCAAAAACTGCATTAATTACCGGCATTACCGGTCAGGATGGTGCGTATTTAGCCGAGTTCCTTATTAAGAAAGGTTATATAGTCCATGGTATCAAACGCCGGTCATCCATGTTCAATACAGATCGTATTGACCATTTGTATCAGGCTCCCTCGGTGGAAAACAGAAACATGATCCTGCATTACGGCGATTTGACAGACAGCATGAATCTTACCCGCATTATCGGAGAAGTCAAACCGGATGAAATATACAATCTGGCAGCCATGAGTCATGTCAAGGTTAGTTTCGACACTCCTGAATATACAGCCAACGCCGATGGACTTGGCACCTTGCGAATTCTGGAGGCTGTGCGCCTGCTGGATCTGAAGCAAAAAACACGAATATATCAGGCATCCACCTCTGAACTCTATGGTTTGGTTCAGGAAGTGCCTCAAAAGGAAACCACCCCTTTTTATCCAAGAAGTCCTTATGCCGTGGCCAAGTTGTATGCCTACTGGATTACCGTCAATTATAGGGAAGCCTATGGGATGCATGCCAGTAACGGAATTCTATTCAATCATGAATCGCCTTTGCGCGGAGAAACCTTTGTGACCAGAAAAGTGACCAGAGCCGCATCCCGTATTGTGCTCGGAATGCAAAAAAACGTATTTATGGGCAATCTGTCATCCAAGCGAGACTGGGGGCATGCCAAGGATTATATCAAGGCCATGTACTTGATTCTTCAACAAGATCAGCCTGATGATTATGTCATTGCTACCGGTGTCACCACCACCATTCGGGATTTCATCCTGATGGCTTTCTCAGAAGTGGGTGTCACGCTTGAATTTAAAGGTTCAGGTGTTGATGAAAAAGGCTATCTGGCCGCCATTGACCGTGAAAAATTTGAAGAACTGGTTGGAGCTTCTTATTATGATGCTTTTGTCGCCCGAATGGACGAAGTTATTGTGGCTGTAGACAAAGCTTATTTCCGGCCGACAGAAGTGGAAATGCTGATCGGTGATGCCACCAAGGCCCGCACCAAATTGAACTGGACGCCACAATATGATTTGAAAGCCCTTTGTAATGACATGATGCTGAGCGATATCAAACTGATGAAAAAAGAAACCTATCTAAAAGAAGGTGGTTATCGCATTATGAATTATTTCGAATAAAATCTATGGAAAAATCTGCCAAAATATTTGTGGCCGGCCATCGTGGACTGGTAGGATCGGCCATTCTCAAAAACCTGCAGTCCAAAGGTTATGATCATTTTGTCTTACGTACCTCTTCAGAATTGGATTTGACCAATCAGAAAGCTGTTGCTGAATTCTTTGCTGAACAAAAACCGGAATATGTCTTCTTGGCTGCAGCCAGAGTAGGAGGCATCGTGGCCAATTCCATTTATCGGGCAGACTTTATCTATCAAAATCTCCAGATACAAAATAACGTCATTTACGAATCCTGGCGCAATCAGGTCAAGAAATTATTGTTCCTCGGCAGTACTTGCATCTATCCGCGGGAAGCCCCGCAACCAATGTCGGAAGATTGCCTGCTCACTGCACCACTCGAATATACCAATGAGCCCTATGCCATTGCCAAAATTGCCGGTCTGAAAATGTGTGAAAGCTTTAACCTGCAATATGGCACCAATTATATCGCCGTAATGCCTACCAACCTGTATGGTCCGAACGACAACTTCAACCTTGAAAAAAGCCATGTGCTCCCTGCACTCATCCGCAAGGCACACCTCGGAAAATGCCTGGTGGCGAAAGACTGGTCAGCCCTTCGTTCAGATTTTAACCGATATCCCGTAGAAGGTGTTGATGGAAATGCTTCTGAGACAGAAATTTTGACAAAATTGTCAAAATACGGCATTACCTCCGAAAAAATTTCAATCTGGGGTACAGGCAAACCTGTCCGTGAATTCCTTTGGAGTGAAGATATGGCCGATGCATGTGTCTATGTCATGGAAAAAGTCGATTTTAAGGATTTGTGCGGCAGCAGTTCCGAAGTCCGCAATTGTCACCTCAACATCGGTACCGGCAAAGAAATCAGCATCAAGGATCTGGCGGGTTTGGTCGCAAAAATAACCGGCTATTCCGGTATTTTGTCCTTTGATGTCACCAAGCCTGACGGGACCTTGCGGAAACTCACAGACCCGTCCAAACTGCACCAGCTTGGCTGGCATCACAGCATGGAAATAGAGCAAGGCATAAACACTTTGTATAAGTGGTATTTATGCTGATAAGAATTTGTTATATTTGCTCCAATCAAAATGAATATTAATGAAAGGAATTATTTTAGCCGGCGGTAGCGCAACACGTTTGTATCCTTTGTCAAAAGCAATATCCAAACAAATCATGCCGGTTTACGACAAACCGATGATCTATTATCCGTTGTCTACCCTGATGTTGGCCGGCATTCGTGAAATCCTGATCATATCAACCCCACGGGATTTACCCATGTTCCGTGAGCTGCTTGGCACAGGAGAAGATTTGGGCATGCAGTTTCAATACCAGGTGCAGGACGTTCCCAACGGTTTGGCGCAAGCTTTCGTTTTGGGCGCAGATTTTCTCGATGGAGAGCCCGGCTGTCTGATATTGGGTGACAATATGTTTTATGGACAAGGCTTTTCAACCATGTTGAAGAAGGCCGCCTCCATTAAAAAAGGAGCCTGTATCTTTGGCTACGGTGTCAAGGATCCGAGAGCTTATGGTGTTGTTGAATTTAATGAATCCGGGCAGGTGCTTTCTTTGGAAGAAAAACCGAAAGAACCGAAATCACATTATGCAGTGCCAGGGTTGTATTTTTATGATTCAACGGTGACACAAAAAGCGGCGGCACTCAAACCTTCCGATCGCGGTGAATACGAAATAACCGATTTAAATAGACTCTATCTTCTGGAAGGCAGCTTGAAAGTTGAACTTTTCGGACGTGGATTTGCCTGGCTTGATACCGGCAATTGTGACAGTCTGTTGGATGCTTCCAATTTTGTGGCTACCATCCAGAGCAGGCAAGGCTTCTATGTGTCCTGCATTGAAGAAATAGCCTGGCATAATCGATGGATTGACGACGTACAATTAATGAAGCTTGCGAAAAAACTGGAAAAAACAGCTTACGGACAATATTTGATGGACTTATTGAACTAATCATGAAAACATATATCATTACCGGTGGTGCAGGTTTTATTGGTGCCAATTTTGTCAAATACATGCTGGCCACTTATCATGATGTACAACTCATTGTCCTGGATGCGTTGACCTATGCAGGCAACCTCGGTACCATTGTCCATGATGTGGATGGAAAATGTTGCATTTTTGTAAAAGGCGACATTTGTGATTCGTCTTTGGTGACCGGCCTATTTGAAAAATATCCGGTGGAAGTGGTGGTGAACTTTGCAGCTGAAAGCCATGTGGACAGAAGCATTGAGAACCCAAGACTGTTCTTGGAAACCAATATACTCGGAACACAGAATCTGATGGATGTTGCCAGAAAATTCTGGGCAGTCGGTAAGGACGATAAAGGATATCCCACTTGGAAAGAAGGTGTACGCTTTCACCAGGTTTCCACGGATGAAGTGTATGGTTCCCTTGGTGCAACCGGCTATTTTACAGAAACCACACCTTTGGATCCGCGTAGTCCTTATTCCGCATCCAAAACTTCTGCCGATCTGATAGTCAAAGCATATATGGAAACCTATAAGTTCCCTGCCACTATTACCCGTTGTTCCAACAACTATGGTCCCTATCATTTCCCGGAAAAACTGATACCCCTCATCATCAAGAACATTCTCGAAGGCAAGAAACTACCGGTTTATGGGGATGGCAAGAATGTACGCGACTGGTTGTATGTAGAAGATCATTGCAAGGCCATCGACCAGGTCGTCCGTTTTGGTCGGGCAGGAGAAGTTTATAACGTGGGTGGTCACAACGAAAAACAAAATATCGAAATTGTGAAGCTCACCATCGATACCATCCGACATCTGATGGAAACCGAACCGGCGTACAGAAAAGTCCTGAAAACGGACCTCTCCAACATATCTTACGATCTGATCACTTATGTGAAAGACCGTTTGGGACATGATCAGCGGTATGCCATTGATCCCACCAAAATGAAAAACGAGCTCAACTGGGCTCCGGAAACCTCTTTCGAAACCGGTATTGTCAAAACCATTCGCTGGTATCTGGAAAATCAGAATTGGGTAGATGAAGTGACTTCAGGTGACTATCAGAAGTATTACGAAAAAATGTATTCAAACAGATAATATGCAATATATAGAACAATCCATACCGGGGGTTTTTGTCATCGAGCCCAAGGTTTTCAGTGACCAACGGGGCTATTTCATGGAATCCTGGAAAGAATCGGAATTTGAAAAACATATCGGAAAAGTTCATTTTCTACAGGAAAATGAGTCGAAATCCGTCTATGGTGTTTTGCGTGGTATGCATGCACAGGCAGGTGGGGCTTCGCAGGCCAAACTTGTCAGGGTCATTGAAGGATCTGTGCTCGATGTTGCGGTCGATGCCCGTAAATCATCTCCGACTTTCGGAAAATACGTCGCCGTTGAACTTTCGGCAAAAAATAAAAAGCAATTTTATATACCCCGCGGATTTTATCATGGTTTTTTGGTTTTGAGTCCGGAAGCCATTTTCTCCTATAAAGTGGATAATAGCTATCAGCCTCAGAATGAAGTCTCTTTCCATTTTTTAGATCCTTCCGTCAATATTTCATGGCCCATCCGCCAAGACCTGATCTTGTCTCCCAAAGATGAAACAGCCCCCTTGCTAAAGGACACGTATTTATTTGAATAAGCCATCTAAGACTCTTCTTATTTATTTTTTATATTTGCAGGAAATTATTAATTATCATGAAAATCGCAATTGTTGGCACCGGTTATGTCGGTTTGGTTTCCGGAGCATGTTTTGCCGAAAACGGTACAGACGTAGTGTGTGTAGATGTCAATGTAAAAAAAATTGAAAACCTTCAGAAGGGAATCATCCCCATTTATGAGCCTGGGCTGGAAGAAATGGTATTGCGAAATCAAAGTGCAGGCCGTCTTACTTTTACAACAGACCTCGTATCGGTATTAGATGATATCGACGTTATATTCAGTGCAGTAGGAACGCCTCCGGATGAAGATGGCAGTGCCGACCTGAAATATGTACTTGATGTCGCCCAAACCATTGGCCGTCATATGAAAAAATATGTGATGGTTGTCACTAAGAGCACGGTTCCTGTAGGTACAGCTAAAGTAGTTCGTAAAACCATCCAAAAAGAGTTGGACGACAGAGGTGTTTCCATTGAATTTGATGTGGCCTCCAATCCTGAATTTTTGAAAGAAGGTGCAGCCGTCAAAGACTTTATGAGCCCGGACAGAGTCGTGGTAGGTGTTGAATCCGAACGTGCCAGGAAATTGATGAGTATGCTGTATCGCCCTTTTATGTTAAATAATTTTCGGGTTATTTTCATGGATGTACCTTCTGCCGAAATGACCAAATATGCAGCCAATGCCATGTTGGCAACCCGTATCAGCTTTATGAACGATATCGCCAACCTTTGTGAAATCGTTGGTGCCGATGTGACCATGGTACGTAGTGGAATAGGTACAGATACCCGCATAGGCGGCAAGTTCCTGTATGCAGGGTTGGGTTATGGAGGCAGCTGTTTTCCAAAAGATGTCAAGGCACTGATCAAGACAGCTCAAAAAAGCGGCTATCAAATGCGCATTTTGGAGGCAGTTGAGGCTGTCAACGAAAGTCAAAAACTGGTGCTCTATCATAAATCGGTTCAGTATTTTGGCAGTTTGGCATTGAACAGAAAATTGGAAATAGCGACTTCCCTTGATTCTCAGGATAAGGCCTTGTATGCAGCAGGTGAAAAAGTCATTCAAGGAAAGACAATCGCAATTTGGGGCTTATCTTTCAAACCGGAAACGGATGATATGCGTGAAGCTCCATCCATCGTTTTGATACAGAAACTTGTGGATGCCGGTTGTAAGATCCGTGCCTATGACCCCATTGCCATGCCTGAGGCAAAACGTATATTGGGTGAGGATTCCATTGAATATTGCAAAGATATTTATGATGCGGTACTTGGTGCTGATGCCCTGATGCTGCTGACAGAGTGGAAAGAATTTCGTTTACCGGCCTGGCCGGCCATCAAAAAATTGATGAATGTTCCGGTTATCTTTGATGGAAGGAACATCTACGAAAAGCATGAATTGAATGAACTGGGGTTTGACTACCACTGCATCGGTCGGGAATAAATAATCCGCATTTATCACATTGCCATTCGCTTGTCTGTCCTCACATATCTAAGCTATGCTCGTGTGTAATTTGCGTATTCCATTTTGTTCCGGTCATTGTTTTTTATACCAAAAGAACTGATCTCTTTGCCTTAGTTTTTCTTGCTTGGTCTTGGCCGTATAAACAGGCTTCATGGTGTATGGATGCACTCCGGTGTAATAAATTTCTGTAGCCAGAGTCATGGGGGTGGGTGTGAAATCCTGAACCTGCTCCAGCCTGAAGTTCAGGCGTCTGGTTTCGTCTGCAAGTTCAGCCATGTGTTTATCGGTACAACCCGGGTGAGAGGAAATAAAATAGGGAATCAATTGCTGGCGGCCTCCTTTCTCGGTTTGAAGACGTTGGTTCTCTATCTCTTCGAAAATACGGTTAAAAGCCTTAAATTGCTCAAAATCAGGCTTGCGCATAAGGTGAAGCACCTCGGCGTTTGTATGTTCAGGTGCCACTTTCAATCTACCGGAAACATGGTGAAAAATCACCTCTTTGGTATATTCTTCGGCAGCGCGATTGATTTCAGCAGCTTCCTTTACCATCTTTGGGTCGGTCTTATGCAGTAAAAGATCATAACGGATGCCACTGCCTATAAATGACTTCTTAATGCCGGACAAAGCGTCTATGGACCTGTAAATGTCCAGTAGAGGCCTAAGGTCGGTGTTTAGGTTGGAGCAAATCCCGGGATGAACACAAGACGGCTTTTTGCAATGCTCACAAATTTTCAGATCCCTTCCATGCATCATGTACATGTTGGCCGAAGGTCCCCCGACATCGCTCAAATAGCCCTTGAAATCATCTCTTTCCATCAGTGTTTTCACTTCTTTCAGAATGGATTCCTTGCTGCGGTTGACAATGAATTTCCCTTGATGGGCAGAGATGGTGCAGAAGGCACAACCACCGAAACAGCCTCTGTGGATATTCACGGAAAACTTGATCATTTCGTAGGCCGGTATTGTTTTTCCCTTGTATTTTGGATGAGGCAAACGGGTATACGGATATTCGAAACTTCTGTCCAGCTCTTCTGTAGAAAGCAGTGGATAAGGAGGATTCACCACCAATTCCATGTTTCCGACACTTTGTATCAGCGTGCCGGCTTTCATTTTGTTGGACTCTTCTTCTATGTGACGGAAATTTTCCGCTTGCTTGAGTTTGTCTTTAAGGCAGTCTTCGTGGGAATGAAGCATGATGACGTCATTTTCAAAAATATCCGTTTCCACAGGATGATCAGATGACGCTCTTAAATAAACGGTTTGTCTGATGTTTGTCATATCCTGAAAAGCAACGCCCTGCTTCAAATAGTTGCAAATCTCTGTCAGCGGTTTTTCGCCCATGCCGTAGACCAACAAATCTGCATGACTGTCTACCAGAATGCCGGGCATCAATTTGTCCGACCAATAATCATAATGCGTCAAGCGTCTGAGAGAAGCCTCAATGCCGCCGATCAGGATGGGCACGTCCGGATATAGATTCTTCAGTATATTGCAATAGGTGATGGTGGTATAATCAGGACGGCCACCGGCACGTCCATCAGGCGTATAAGCATCATCGGAACGCTGTCTTTTATTGGCTGTGTAATGATTGACCATGGAGTCCATGCAACCGGCCGATACGGCAAAGAACATACGGGGTCTGCCCATCTTTTTAAAGTCCCGGTAATCTCCCCGCCAATCCGGCTGTGGCACGATGGCCACTTTCAACCCCTGTGCTTCCAAAAGCCTGCTGATGACGGCTGCACCAAAAGACGGATGGTCTACATACGCATCTCCGGAGAACAAAATCACATCCAGTTCATTCCAGCCTCTCCATTCAACCTCTTTTTTGGTGGTCGGTAACCAATCCGTCAAACGATATTCTTTTGCCATTTCCATTTTTTTATTCCAAATCGACTACCGTCAGTCCGGAACCTCCAAACTGCACATGCTCATCGTGATACTGCTTGACTCCGGGTACGGTTCCCAGATATTGCCTAATCAGCTGGCGCAAAATGCCGGTACCTGTACCATGCAGGATGCGGACACGTGAAACGCCTGTCATGATGGCGTCGTCAATGAAATACATTACAGCTTGTAAGGCTTCATCCCCACGCATGCCGCGTACGTCTATATCCTGCTTGAACTGAAGTTTCTTCTCATGGATGTCTTCAGAAGTACGTCGCCCAAGGGTGGTGTATGGATTCTCTTTTTCCTTTTTAGGTGCGGCATGTTCCAATTGATCGATTGCTACGGTCGATTTCACCATACCAAAAGCTACCAGTGCCTTTTTCCCCTGAATGTCGAGAATGGTTCCGACCGTTTGTTGACCTTTAAGCCTGACTGTAACGTCCTTGGTAAAAACAGGCTCCGGAATTGATTTTCGGATTCCCGGATTTTGATTATCTCCAGTTGCCTTCGGCTGTATATCTTCGGAAAGCTTTCTCGCCTTCTCTTCTTCTTTTCGATTGATTTTTTGAATTTTGCGTGCAATTTTCTCATCCATCACTTCGTCCAGATCTTCCACTTCTTTTTTGAAAATCCGGAGTTCCTGTCTGAGTGATTTTGTCTGTTCCTTTTCAGCCTGTGCCTCCTTGATGCCACGGATAGTGTTCTCAATTTTGGCATTGGATTCGGTCAGAATGCGTTCTGCATCAGCCTTGGCCTTGCTCACGATCTCTTTGCGTTGTTTGCCGATATCCTGTAATTCCGATTCATATTTTTCGGTCAGTTCGGTCAGCTTCTTTTCCTGAAGGCGTATATTCTGTCGTTTCTTTTCCCAGTAACGTTTGTCCCTGACAATATCTTGCAGAAACTTGTCCATGTCAATATAGTCTGAACCAACTTTGGAGGATGCATCTGAAATCACATCTTCCGGCAATCCAATCTTTCTGGCAATTTCAATCGCAAAAGAACTGCCCGGACGGCCAATCTCAAGGGTGAAAAGTGGGCGCATCTCATTCCTGTCATAAAGCATAGCTCCGTTGACCAGTCCATCGTGGCCATCGGCAAAATGTTTGAGGTTGCTGTAGTGGGTGGTGACGACTCCGTAAGATTCCTGTCGGTTAAACCTATCTATACATGCCTCTGCAATGGCTCCGCCAATTTTTGGCTCCGTACCTGAACCAAATTCATCAATCAAAAAAAGGGTTTTGTCCTGACAGTTTCGAAGAAAGTACTTCATGTTCATCAAGTGTGAACTATAGGTACTCAAATCGTTTTCGATGGATTGTTCGTCACCGATATCTATGAAAATCCGTTCAAACCAACCGGTTCTTGAATTTTCATGAAGCGGTATCATGAGTCCGCATTGAAGCATATACTGCAACAGCCCGACTGTTTTGAGGCAAACAGATTTTCCACCTGCATTTGGCCCGGATATAATCAGAATCCGGTTGATCTCGTTGAGGGTAATGTTGAGTGGAACTATCTGCTTTTGCTGTTTGCGTAGCGAGAGAAACAACAAAGGGTGAACGGCACGATCCCATTCCAGGCATGGACCATCATCCACCCTGGGTTTGATGGCTCCCAAATCTATGGATAGCCTGGCTTTTGCACGCACAAAATCAATTTCACCGAGAAAGCGGTAAGATTCTATCATTTCAGGAGAAAAAGGCCTGATACTGTCTGAAAAAGCACAAAGAATCCGGATGATTTCCCTGCGCTCTTCGTTTTCCAGTTCACGAATGCGGTTATTGGCTTCCACCAATTCTTCAGGTTCGATATAAACAGTCTTTCCTGTTGCCGATTCGTCGTGGACGATGCCTTTTATCTTGCGTTTATAGGCCGGTGATATAGGAATGACCAGCCGTCCTTCACGCATGCTTGGTGTGGCATCTTTGTCGACCAAGCCGTCTGATTGAGCTTGTTTCAGTATTTGATTCAACCTTCGGGAAAGACTGCCAAGAGTGGAGGTCATCTCTTGCCTGATTCTTGCCAGTTCCGGAGAAGCATGATCCTTGATTTTGCCGAAATTGGAAAGAATATTGTCGATTCTCTTGATTACCTGCGGATAGACGTCGGTTTTTGCAGCCAATGCAGCCAGACGAGGGTAGGGGGAGTGTCCGTCTTCATCCGTCTTAAAATAACGGACTATCTGATCAATGGAATATAGAGAACGCCGCAGGTCGAACAATTCAGGCTCTTCCAAATAGGTGCCTTCAACTCGAAGTCTTTTTAAGGCAGGACGGACATCGAAAAAAAAACTTTCAGGGAAATTGTTCTCTTCTTGAACGATGCGGACAAACTCTTCGCTGCGACTGAGCTGTTCTACGATAGGTTCATAACCGCTCATAAAGGCCAGTTCATCCACTTTTTCCTCTCCCAAACTACTCGAACATCCCTTTTTCAAGAGCTGCCTGATTTGGTCAAAACCAATTTTTTGTTCGAAATGTTCGGGATAAATCATTTTCCTTATTTTTGCTTTACGCAAAAATAAGAATTAAAAACTGCGCAGTCAATACCCTCAAAAACATTGTCAATGGATATACCGTCGAATAGGCTATGGCTGACCGGTCGTTATTGCTGGTGCTGTTGGCATAAGCAAGTGCCGGTGGATCTGTGGTGCTTCCGGCGATCAGTCCCATGATTTCGAAGTAATCCATTTTAAATATCCCTCTGGAAATGCAACCGACAATCAACAACGGTATGACCGTAATAGCGAATCCTATGCCAACCCATATCAGGCCATTTGTCGTAAAGACCGTTTCTACAAATTGTTCACCGGAAGAAAGGCCGACACTACCAAGAAAGAGTGTGATACCAACTTCCCTCAACATCAAATTGGCACTCATGGTGGTATAGGTCGGCAAATGTAGACTGGGACCAAAACGTCCGATCAAAATGGATACGATCAATATGCCACCGGCCAGACCAAGTTTTATACCCTGAGGTATGCCCGGGAAGGTAAATGGAACACATCCAAGCAGAACCCCCAATGCAATGCCTATAAAAATCGGACCCAGATTCGGGTGATCCAGACGCTTCAAAGAATTACCCAGGACATTCTCCACATTCTTGACGGATTCTTCACGACCGACCACCATCACCCGGTCACCGATTTGGATAGCAACGGAAGGTGTAGCCAAAAAGTCAAAACCGGCACGGTTAATCCGTGTGATATTTATTCCATAGGTCTTGCGCAATTGCAGAGAGCCCAGGGTTTTGCCATTGACGCCATCCTTGGTAACCAATATTCGACGTGACACCAAATCTCCGTTTTCCTTATACCAGTCTTTTTCAACTTCTTTACCCAACAAGGCCAGAACCCTATCACGTTCTGCTGTTTCGGTGGCTACAAAAATAATATCATCTAATATCAGAATGGTATCGGCATTACATAATTCAATTTTTCCATCCGACCTTTGAACCCGTGAAATCACAAAATGACTGTCTAAATAATCCTGAATTTTTTGTACCGATTTGCCGGAAATAGTCGGATTGGTAATCTGAATACTTAGAAGGGTAAAAGCGTTGCTTTGCGTATTCTTGTCTTCAATCAGTTTGGTTTCATCTGCCATCTTTATGCGAAAAAGGTACCGAATCAGAACAATAGCTCCGATAATACCAATCACCCCAAGTGGGTAAGCGGCTGCATAACCAAGAGCAATGGTCGGATCAATCAGATTGCCGTTCACCTGTGTATATGCTTCCTGAGCAGCACCTAAACCAGGAGTATTGGTGACAGCTCCTGATAAGATACCTACAATGGTCGAAATAGGTAAATCAGTGGTATAATAAAAGGTAACAGCCACTCCGACGCCAAGAAATACAATAGCTGTGGCTAAACAATTCAGACGTATACCGTCTTTTTTAATGGAAGAAAAGAAACCCGGACCAACCTGTAAACCTATGGAATATACGAACAATATTAACCCGAATTCTTTGATGAAATTAAGAATTTTCGGATCGACGACCATTCCGAAATGACTGACAACAATGCCTATGAAGAGCACCCAAGTAACACCAAGTGATATACCACCAATTTTGATTTTACCGAGCCAGACGCCCAAAGCAATCACAATCCCAATTAAAAAAATAGTATGAGCAACCGAGTTGTTCGAAATGAGGTCGAGTAGCCAATCCATTTTGAATCAATTTATTAATACCTAATACGCAATAAAAACCCATCGAAAACCATGAAGAAAAATTGGGTTTTTGAGTTCCATCCTTTCAAGCCGCAAAAGTACATATTTATACACTATGAATCCTTTTGGAAATCATGAAATGATTATAGCGTTAACATATATTAACGCTATAAAATTTCAAGAATATATCCGACGCCTCTTAACGTTTTAATCTTGATGTTTGGGTCTTCAGAAAGATACTTGCGAAGATTGTGCATGAAAACATCTAAACTTTGATTGTTTAGGTATTGTGTTCCGCCCCAGACTTGTTCCGCTATGGTTTCTTTAGTGATGAGCTGTCCCTGATTTTTGAACAAGAGATCCAAAAGGACAGATTCCCTGATAGACAGTTCAATTTTTTTGGTGGGCGTAATCAGAAATTGCTGTTTGACATTGAATTTAAGGTCGCCGATATTGGTGAAGTTTTCAAACGTTTTGATCGGTTTGTTGGCAAGGCGTTTCAACAACCCTTGAATATAGGCATGCAACTCTTCAGGTAAAAATGGTTTTTTGATGTAATTGTCTATTCCAATCTGATAAGCTTCGAGGATAACTTTGCTTGAAGAAACGCAGGTTTCAAGAATAATGGGTATATTCTGATTTTTTTCCCTGATTAGCTTGACCATTTCCAAACCGGTCATTCCCGGCATTTCCACATCTGATACGACAATATCAGGCATGAATTCGTCAAAATCCTTCAACCCATCTTTGGGGGTGTTGGCCCAGCAGACTTCATAGTCGCTGATTAGCTCCATTCCTTCTTTAATGATATATCCTAAAACCTCATCATCCTCGACCAGCAAAATCTTTATCATAATTATATCTCAAAATTATTTGGTAAAACAATTATAAATTCGCTACCAATTCCTTCTTCACTTTTTACAGAAATAGTGCCCTTATGAGCCTTGATTACTTTGTTTACATAGTTCAATCCTATTCCGAAACCGTCTATACCCTTGCCTTCCACTTTGTCACCTCTTTCAAAGTTGTCAAAGATGTGTTTCTGATCTTTTTCTGCAATGCCAAATCCATTGTCTTTGACGCTGATACATAGTTTCTTGTCGGAAATGGTACAAGATACAACAATTTTGACTGTGTTGTCGGAATATTTTATTGCGTTATCAATCAGATTGTTGAGCACGTTTTCCATTAGAAATGGGTCGATTGTACCTGTCATGGTTTCTGACTGATATTCGGTATATAATTCAACGCTTTTCATACGAAAATTGTTCTGTCTCCGATTGTCAACAATTTTATCGATGTAAGGCCTTAGCTCCATTTTTGCCAGACTGGGTGTGATTTTGGAATGTTCTGCTTTGGCTACCAGCAGTATTCTATCTACAGTGGTCAGCAATTTTTGACTTTGGTCTTTACACATCTGATAATAATGCTGTCTGGATTCAGGTTTGTCTTCGAACAGGCCGGAAACCAATTGTGAAGCTGACATATAGATCCCGCTGATGGGAGTTTTTAGTTCGTGTGTCAGGGCATGTGTGTACTCTTGGATGAAGTTGACGAATTGTTTTTCACGTAACATGCTTCTGAGTTGATAAACCAAAATGACTCCTATTAATATGACGAGTAAAATGGAAGTTAATAATATTAACTGTGCTTGCCGTAAAATGGATCCGAGGGGGGAGTTCAATACGACTTCGACATATTGCTTTTCGGTGACTTTTGCAAAAAAAATGAATTTTGAGCCTTTTGCTTTCTCTTTTTGTTTTGCATCTATGAATCGAATGGAATATTTCGGTACAAAGCCTAAACTTTCAATCATTTCTTTTTGAAATAGAGTATCAACTCGCTTAATCGAACAAGTTAAACCAATTGAAGCCATTCCTTCTTGTATAATATTATTGATATCGTTCGATTGATTGATACCACCTTTGGCAAGAACTTCAGATTCATTATTAAAATTATTGTTTTCGATTTCGACAAATGGAGTCTTCGAAACGCTATTAAATCTTTCAAATAATTCATTTTCAACTGATTTTTTTAAATTTGTCTCGCTTTTTTCGATAATGTCATGCTCCATCAATATATAGGAATTTTTGAACCATATGTATTGAAGTATTAATAGCATAAGTATGCCGAAAACGGAAAAGATTCTAATTGATTTTGAAGTAAACATAGTATTTGACTTAGTGGCTGCCGCAAAGATATAAGATTTCATTTAGATTTTACAAGATTTCATTTAGTAGTTATAATGGGCTCTAATCTTATTTTTGTAAAAAATAAGATCAACCAATTTATAAATCTAAAATAGCCCAAATTATGAAAACAATTATTTTTAAGAAATCAAGTGAAAGCAAGAAATCAGAATTGATGGAAATGAGTAAAGAAGAGTTAAAATCTATCCAAGGTGGAATTTGGTATTTAGTTCGTAGAGAAGATGGCTCAATAGGTTTAGTATTTAGAAGAGATTAGTTTTTTGATATTTATTTATTAATTGATGTTATATTAATTTTTTAACATTTTCTTTATTATTATATAATTATGTCCTGTATAATCCTAAATAACAAAGACTTATTCCGTGCAGAGAGATTATTCTCCGAGCGTGTGAGCAGCCCGATTTCAACCAATTCATTTTATGGATTCGGAAATGATTTAAGACATGATGATTCAGCTTCGGTCAATTTTAATAAATTCATTTCCAGATTATTGAATGATACGAAGAAGTATCGGGTCGTTAAAATATGAATGGCTATTTCCATCTTTTTTCCTGTTGTATCCCTGTGAAGGGCGCCAAAAAAGCAGTCATTTGTGATTTGCAACGCAATATCATCCAGCCTATTCCGCTTTTTTTATATGATATGCTTGTCGGTGAAGATATAAGCAATACTCAAATTATTGAGGATGTTGCCAATAAACACGGGGAAAGAGATAAACAGCTCATTCAGGAATATATCACATACCTCTATCACAACCAATTTGGATACACCACGGAGAAGCCGACTTCTGCCATTCATATCAATTTGGCAGAATATCAGGAATCCAGAAGCATCACCAATGCCATAGTGGATTTTGATTTAAACTCCAAACATACGCTTAATCAGATTGTTCCGCAATTGAATGAATTATATTGTGAAGCTCTTGAAATTAGGTACTATTATTCTGTCCCTTTTTTGAAATTAAAAAAAGATTTAGCACCGATAGCTCAGTCAACAATAAGAAGCCTTGAAATCCTGGTAGAACTCCATGAAGATTGTACATTAAGCAATATATTAAAAATCAATAAAATATATCCGGCGTTAAAAAAAATTACCATCACCAGTGCTCAAGAAAACATTGTATACAATCACGATGATTTATCCATCATCTATACCACCGATAAAATTGCAGATGAACGCTGCTGTGGTGTGACCAATGAGTTTTACTGTATAGCTGAGACCAAACTTTTCATTGAGTCCGTCCATTTTAATTCCTGTCTCAATAAAAAAATATCTGTCGACAAATCCGGATTGATTAAAAACTGTCCATCCATGAAAGACAATTTTGGACAGATATCTATAACCAAATTGAAGGATGCTTTAGCCAATGATGCCTTTCGAAAAGTTTGGAAAATCAATAAAGACCAGATTGAAGTTTGTTCAGACTGTGAGTTACGGTATGTATGTCAGGATTGCAGAGCTTATATTGAGGATAAAACAAATATTTTTTCCAAGCCCATTAAATGTAATTATGATCCATATCAATAAGACTTTCTTTCGAAAGCCTTTTTTTACGATGTTTTCTGGTCATAACAAATCATTTGTCCTATATTTGAAGAAAAATGATGTTTTTATAGATAAGACAATCCATGAATACACCAAATCAACTTGTTTACCGCCACTTCAATGAAGCCTTTTCCAATTTATAGCCAACTGGATGCAATGGATTGCGGTCCAACCTGTTTGCGAATGATCGCTAAATATTACGGTCGAACCTACTCCCTTCAGACACTCAGAGAAAAAAGTTTCCTCACAAGACAAGGTGTGTCGATGTTGGGTATTAGTGAAGCTGCTGAATCTATTGGCTTTCGTTCGTCGGGTGTCAAGGTGACATTCAAACAATTAACCGAAGATGTTTCACTGCCTTGTGTGCTTCACTGGAAACAAAATCATTTTGTGGTTTGTTATGACATTCGCAAAAGCAAAAAAAACGGTACCACCATATATATTGCTGATCCTGCCGCCGGTTTGCTGACTTATTCAGAGGACGAATTTCTTAAATGCTGGATTAGCACCTCACATCATGGAGAAGGTATGGGCACCGCCTTGTTACTTCAACCTTCCCCTGATTTTTTTAAGCAAGAAGATGAAAAGGAAACTCATCAAAGAAGTTTGTCCTTTTTCTTCAAATACCTCAGTCCGTACCGAAAGCAAATCATTCAACTCATCATTGGAATGCTGGTCATCAGTATTCTACAACTTATTTTTCCTTTTCTGACGCAATCTTTGGTGGATGTTGGTGTCCGGGATGGAAACATTAGTTTCATCAAGTTGGTATTATTGGCACAAATAGTCATATTTGTTGCCAAGCTTTCCGTGGAGTATATCCGTAGTTGGATACTCCTGCACATGAATACCAGAATCAATATCTCTCTGATTTCTGATTTCCTGATCAAACTCATGAAGTTGCCACTGCGATTTTTCGATACGAAGATGGTGGGTGATATCATGCAGCGAATTGGCGATCACAGCCGTATAGAGAGTTTCCTGACGGGAAATTCGGTCAGTACGCTTTTTTCTTTTGTCAGTTTCTTTGTATTTGCCATTGTTTTGGGTTACTATAACCTGATCATTCTTGGGGTATTTCTTTTGGGAAATGCTTTGTATGTGGTTTGGATTCTTTTCTTCATGAAATATCGGCGTGAATTGGATTATAAGCGTTTTGCCCAGGCTTCATCTGAACAAAGCAATGTAATACAGATGATTACCGGTATGCAAGACATCAAGCTCAACAATTGTGAAAAGCAAAAAAGGTGGCTATGGGAACGCATTCAGGTTAGATTGTTTAAGATTAGTGTGAAGAGTCTTGCGCTCGGGCAATTTCAACAAGTGGGGTCTGTCTTTTTCAATCAGACCACCAATATTCTGGTTACTTTTATCGCGGCCCAATCTGTGGTGACCGGAGACATGACGTTGGGTATGATGTTGTCTGTCACCTATATCATCGGACAGCTCAACTCGCCTATTGAACAATTTATTGGTTTTACCCAACAATTTCAGGATGCTAAAATCAGTCTGGAACGGTTGAATGAAATACATGGCAAGGATGACGAAGAACAGACCATTTCTTCCAAATTATCCATATTGCCTGACAAGAGAGACTTGATGATCGAGAATCTGAGCTTCAGTTATGATGGCGCTAACCGGGATTTTGTCCTTGAAAATATCCAACTGACCATTCCGCAAAACAAAGTGACCGCCATTGTAGGTGCCAGTGGCAGTGGAAAGACAACATTGGTCAAATTGATGTTGGGTTTTTATGAACCCAATATCGGTGAAGTCAAGATTGGAAATACCCCTTTAAACATCTTGAATCCACACTTCTGGAGAAGCAAAGTCGGGGCTGTCTTGCAGGATGGATTTATCTTTTCGGATACCATAGCCAATAATATTGCCATCGGTGAGGATCAGGTCAATATTGAGCGTCTGCGTTATGCAACGACGGTGGCCAATATCAGAGATTTTATAGATACTTTGCCTCTTGGATACAATACTAAAATTGGTATGGAAGGTAAAGGTCTCAGCCAGGGACAAAAACAAAGGATTCTGATTGCCAGAGCTGTCTATAAAGATCCGGAATATCTGTTCTTTGACGAAGCCACCAATGCACTGGATGCCAATAATGAAAAAGAAATCATGCAACAACTTTATCATTTTTATCAAGGCAAAACCGTGGTGGTGGTCGCTCATCGATTAAGTACTGTTCGGGATGCAGACAAGATTGTGGTGCTTGATCAGGGGAAAATTGCAGAAGAGGGTACACATCAGGAATTGACAGAAAAAAGAGGCATTTATTATCATCTGGTTAAGAACCAGTTAGAATTGGGAAATTGATGAAAGACGAGCAGCAAAAAGACATAGAACTTCGCAGTGAAGAAGTTCAGGAAGTGATGGGGGAAATCTCACCAGGAATTGTGCGTTGGGGCATTACAGCTATTTTTTGCATCATTGTTGTATTACTGACAGGTTGTTTCGTTTTTAAGTATCCGGATATCATCACGGCAACGGTGACCATCACAACAGAAGAACCTCCTGCCAGTATCATTGCCAGAGCGACAGGCAAGATTGATGAAATTTATGTAACAAACAATCAGAAAGTTAAAAAAGGAACAGCTTTGGGTGTGATTCAGAACCCGGCGCGAACATCTGATATATTGCTGCTCTCTGAACGAATGGATCAATGGAAAAACAAGCAGCAAAAACTGTCTGTTGCCAGGTTGCTGTTTGATGACCGCCCACTTCAACTCGGTAGTGTACAAGTAACTTATGCTTCATTTGTCAGTATTTTGAGAGAATATCTGGATTTTGAAGAACTCAGGTATTATCCGCAGAAAATCACCTTGCAGGATCTTCAGGTGAAAAGCCAAAAAGGAAATTTGAGGGAAATGATGCAGCAGGACAAATTGATGAAACAACAGTTGACTACGGCAATATCCACTTTCAAACGTGATTCCCTGTTATATAAAAAAGGTGTTGTTTCTGAAGATGATTATGATACTGCTAAAAATAAACTTCTCCAAAGCCGGCAGTCATACAGCTCTTTGCGTTCTTCCATCAAACAAGCTGAAATCAGTATCACCCAATGTCAGGGAAATATGCTTGATTTGCAGCAAGAATTCAAAGAAAATGAAAATAAATACGCCATCAGTTTGCGGATGGCCGCAGAACAACTAGCGACCGATATCAAATCGTGGGAAAGATCCTATCTGTTGGTGAGCCCAATCAACGGTGTTGTCAATCTGATGGGATTTTGGAGCAACAACCAGAACGTGGAATCCGGAGAGACGATTTTTACCATTCAACCCGATGTCCAGACAGCACCGATAGGGAAAGCCCTCATGTCAGTGAAAGGCTCCGGAAAAGTCAAGGTTGGACAACAAGCCAATGTCAGGCTGAACAATTTTCCGGACCAAGAATTTGGTTATCTGGAAGGTGCTGTGCAGAATATCTCAGCTACTCCCAATTCAGATGGCTTTTATGTAGTGGAAATCAGTTTTCCAAAAGGACTTACCACCAATTATGATCAGATGTTGCCCATTAATAGGCAAATGGATGGTAGTGCTGAAATTATCACGGAAGATATTCGCTTGATTGAAAGATTTTTCAATCCCATCAAAAAAATAGTCGAGAAACACCTCTGATCATTTTATTGAAATCTATTCGGAATGTCAATGGTAAATTCGGATCCAACACCTTCTGTACTATTTATTGTTACCTTTCCTTTGTGAGCTTTAACAACTTTGTAAACATAGTAGAGTCCGATACCGAAACCTTTGATTTGATTGCTAGAAACTTTTTTTCCTCTTTCAAAAATCTGAAACACATGTTTCATATCCTTTTCAGATATTCCGATTCCGTTGTCCTTGATCTTGATAAGAATATGTTTGTTTTCCATAGAACAAGAAAGGGTAATCAACAATGCATCCTTTGAATATTTGATGGCATTTTCTATCAGATTCAAGATGACATTTTCCATCAGGTCTGCGTCAAGGTAGGCAATATATTCTTCCGAATTACAACTCGCTTCAATTTTAAGATCTTTGCGCAGGAAGTAGTTGTTTCTGTATTTGTCGGCAATTTTGCATATAAAAACCCGCATATCGACAGTTGATTTTATGATCATAAATTTTGACTGTTCAGCCTTGGCTACCAAAAGAATATTGTCTATACCCAAAAACAGTTTCGAACATTGGCTTAGGCATTCGTTGTAATAACTTTTTCTTTTGACAGGGTCTACAAAATCGTCAGACATCAGTCTGGATGTCAACATATAGATGTCATTGACCGGTGTCCGGGTTTCATGTGCCAATATTCTGGCGTAATCTTTCATGAACTTTGTAAATTCTTTGTCTTTGATCATACTTTTAAGCTGGAAAATGAGGATGACGCCAATCAGCAAGACCAGTAAGATGGAAACAATAAAAATGTATTTGGATTTGGTAATAATGGATTTGGTGGGGGAGGTCAATATAAGTTCAAATGAGTGTTTGGAATCTAATTTGATATAAATTGTATTTCCATATATTAGATTGTAGACTTTGCATAAATTATTTTGATAGATTGAATCAGTTTTATTGCTTGGATTCTTGATATTTAAATATTTAATAGAATCTTCAATGATTCTTAATTGATGTTCTGGTATAAAACCATAAAGTTCAAAGATTTTTTTCTGGAATATTGAATCAACAATATTAGACGAACATGGTCTGCCAATTTTGTATAACACATCCTGAATCCCAATATTTATATCACTAGATTGATTGATTTTAAATTCCGATATAACCTTGGCTTTAGGTTTTATGATATTTTTAAGATCAGTATTATTAGTCGCTCCTTTAAAAGTTTGGTCCTTACCCATTCTTTTAGGAAGCTCTTCATCTATTGCCTCTTTCAAACATCCTTTGCACTTTTCCATCATATCCCGCTCCACCATCCGGTAAGCACTATTAAGCCAAAAATACTGCAGCGTCAATAGCGCAATAATACCCATTACGGAAATAATCCGCATAAATTTTGATGCAAACATGCTTGTATAGTGTTATTATAAAATTGTTAATATATTTTGTAAAATTATTGAAATCTGTTCGGAATGTCAATAGTAAATTCAGATCCAACTCCTTCTATGCTATTTACCTTTACATTACCCTTGTGAGCTTTAACAACTTTGTATACGTAATAGAGCCCGATACCAAAACCTTTGATGTTGTTTCTTGGGCACTTCTTTCCCCTTTTGAAAATCTGAAAGACATGTTTTAAATCCTCACTTGATATACCAACTCCATTATCTTTGACTTGTAAAATAATATGTTTGTTTTCTATCGTACATGAAATGGAAATTACTAAAGATTCCTTGGAATACTTGATGGCGTTTTCTATCAAATTTAGCAGAACGTTCTCTATCAGTTCCGGGTCAATGTACGCCATGCATTCTTCTGAATCACAATGCGTTTCAATATTAAGATTTTTGCGAAGGAAATAGTTGTTTCTGTACTTGTTTGCAATTTTTTCAATAAAGGTATGCAAATCAATATGCGATTTGAAAATTTGAATATTGGTTTTTTCTGATTTAGCCACCAAAAGAATATTGTCAATGCCTATGAGCATTTTTGAACATTGATTCAGACATTCATTATAGTAAATATCCCTTTTCTCCTTATCCGCAAAATCATCAGACATCAATATCGTTGTCAATAAGTAAATGTCATTTATTGGTGTTCTCGTTTCATGAGCCAAGATTCTTGTGTAATTTTTCATGTAATCAGAGAAGTTCTTGTCTCTGATCATACTCTTAAGTTGAAAAAGGAGGATAACCCCAATTAACAAAACCAATATGATTGAAACTAAAAAAATGTATTTGGCACTATTAACGACGGAAGCAGTAGGGGCAGTTAAAACCATTTCAATAGATTGCTTAGAACCTAATTTTAAAAAAATGGCATCACCAAAAATTTCATCTTTAGCAAAACCTGTAGAAACTTTCCTCGATGTCGCCTTGTATCTGATACTATCATCGATTATCCGGATGGAATATTTAGGCAGAAATCCAATACATGGAACTATCTTTTTTTGAAAAAGTGTATCAATACGTCTTACAGAGTAAGGGAATCCAATACTTTCCACAACATCTTGCAATCCAATATAAATTTCAGCAAATTGACTGACTTCTTTATCTTCCTCTTTTATAGAGCGTTTATCTATATTCTCTTCTCTGGCAACAGATACTTTGACTTTGGCTTTGTCACATCTCTCAAATAAGTCTTCCTCAACAGCTTCTGTCAAGCATTTCTTACTCTTTTCTAAAAGATCTATCTCTGCTACCTGATAAGAATTTTTAAGCCATACATATTGCAGACTCAATAACAAAATAATGCCAACAACGGAAATAATCCGCATCAATTTTGATGTTAACATGTAATTATCTAATGGTTTGTGCAAAGATATTATTTTTGGCTTAAATTGTAGGTCATTTGTTAAAAAAAATATTACAATGATACAGGTTTACATTATTGCGTTTTTACTGTAAATTCAGTATCTTTGCCACTGTTTAAATACCGGAAATCCTCTAAATTATAGTCTAAATGCAATCTGAAGAACTTCGCTGGTATGCCGTCTACACCGCCCCGAGAGCTGAAAAAAAAGTCAGCGAAAGGTTTGAACAAGAAGAAATTGAATATTACCTGCCCCTTCAGAAAGTGAAACGCCGCTGGAGTGACCGTCTCAAGGAAGTGATAGTTCCAGTCATTCGTGGATATATATTTGTGCATGTTCCTGCAAAAAAATTCAGAAAAGTGCTTTCTGTGTATGGTGCCATAGCTTTTGTTCGAGAAGAAGGAACACCTGTTTCCATACCTGATGCACAAATAGAGAGATTACAATTTATGGTAAACTATTCTGAAGAACCGGTGGAATTCAGCCAAGAACAATTTGAACCAGGTGAAACCGTTAATATCTGTCGAGGACAGTTACAAGGTCTGATGGGAGAGCTCGTGCAAATCAAAGGCAAACACAAGGTCGCTATCAGGCTTGAACGCTTTGGCTGCGCTCTAACCATCGTGCCTCTTTCCTTTCTTGAAAAAGTGCAATAAGTTAAATGATATGCCAATTTTGTTAAAATTTGGACATGTTAATAAAATATTGGAAACAATATTTGTGATTCAGATTCTTTCTCGTAAATTGCACCCTGTATTGAGTAATAAAAATACTCATCACGCTAAAACTTCCAGCATGTTGGAAGTTGCTTATACAGAGATAATAAATAATGCTTGACAGCTTAATAACTTCCAAGACCCGAATCAAAGTGTTGATGAAATTTTTCATCAACAGTGATACCACCGCTTATTTACGTAACCTCGCCTCTGAGTTTGGAGAGTCTACCAATGGTATCCGTCTTGAATTGAACCGTCTAGAAGAGGCCAAACTGATAGAAGCAAAAACGGTGCAAAACAAAAAGGTGTACCGTGCCAATACCAACCATCCTTATTTTGGTGACATTCACCACTTGTTGCTCAAATATGTGGGCATAGACCAAGTGGTTGATGAATTGATCAAACGTATCGGCCACCTTGAAAAAGCATTTGTCATCAATGATTTTGCTCAGGGTAAACCAGGTAAAATCATTGATCTGGTGCTGGTAGGTTCTGGCTTTAATATTACCTACTTGAATAAGTTGGTGCAAAAAGCGGAAGGAAATGTCTCGTTTAAGATACGGTATATTACTGTTGAAACGGGCGCATTACCGCAATATATACAGGATAAAACCAAATCATTGTTGGTCTGGTCCGCCGTATAATTTATTAAATAGTTGCAATTGCAGCATCTCTGTGTTTCAATTCGTTGCATCCAACCTCTGGGAGTGACGAACCTTTCTGCGTTCAGACTTCAATAAAAATAAACAAGTTATCAAATACAAGTCATCTATGAAATTACCCATTCTGAAAATGCAGTCATTATACGTACTGGCATTGGTCATTTCTTCTTTTGTGTATGTTTCCACATCTGTTCAGGCACAAAATGTTTCACCGGCCATCATGCAAATGGCAAGCGGAGAGTTGTCAAAACGTGGTCTTACTGAAGGCGAAGTTCGAACAAGACTCCTGCAAAAGGGCATTGATCTGGAAACTGTTCCACCGACAGAATATCCTCAATATCAGGCAAAAGTGATAGCCGTACTTGACGAACTGGAGAAAGAAAAGAAAGCCGGAACAACAACCGCCCCTGCAGCAACCTTAAGCCAGCCCATCAATATTAATGTGGGTGGTACAGCACCAACAACAACCGGAGCATCAACCTCAACTCAGGACCCACAAGTTGGAAATCAGATGACGACTCCTACACCAATAGCACCGAAGACCACTCCGGAAGAAGCTGCAGCAGATGCCTCTCAACGGGTATTACAGGCTGCAGTTGCAAAAAGCACAAGTGGTGCAAACATCTATGGCCATTCCATGTTTACCGACAAGTCTTTGGAAGTATTCCGTACCACCGATGGTGCTCAAGCTCCTGATACCTATGTTCTTGGTGAAGGCGATGAAATACACATCTCTATTTTCGGTGCCTCACAAACCGACATTCAACAACGCATCGCCCCCGATGGCTCTATTCAACCTGCCGGTGTAGCCAAGCTTTTCTTGAAAGGACTTACCCTTGCCCAAGCACGCGAAATAATCAAAAAGCACCTGTCCGTTTCCTATTTGTTCAGAAGCGACCAACTGGCCGTCACCATCGTGACTGCCCGTACCATCATGGTCAATGTTTTTGGTGAAGCCAAAATAACCGGCGGATTCAGCCTTTCCGCCCTTAATTCAGCTTTCAATGCCCTGTCAGCAGCCGGAGGACCCACAGAAATCGGATCAGTCCGCAGCATACAACTGATTCGTGGTAACTATCGAAAAGATATTGACCTCTATGCCTTTATGAATGATCCTGCAGAACAATTTAAGTTTGGTTTGCAAAACAATGATATCCTTTTTATCCCTGTCATCAAAAAATTAGTGACCATCGAAGGCGCGGTTAAACGCCCGATGTCTTATGAAATGTTGCCGAATGAGACACTTACAGACCTGATTAAATTTGCAGGTGGATTGAATATGAATGTATATCCTGATTTTGTACAACTTCAACGCTATGTGGACGGAGAAGAAGTCTTAATGGAATACAATCTAAAAGAAGTTCGTTCCGGAAAGGTTAAAGTACCCATGTTAAATGGCGATGTGGTACGTATCAAATCCATCGGTAAGCCTATGGATCAATATGTAGATATTGAAGGTAGTGTTTACTATCCCGGACGGTTTGACTTGCTGGCAAACTCAACGCTCGGACGCTTACTTAAAAATGCCAAGCCAACCTATGAAGCTAAAACCGATTTCCTGCTTGTTGAACGAACCAGACCTGATTTGACAGTCGAAGTATTGACTGTTCCATTTCCTGATTCCAAGAAAAAGGATACAGATTTTGCGCTCCAGCCAAAGGATCGCATTCGCATCATGGATCAGGCAGCCTACCGCGATGTAGCCACCATTTCAGTGAATGGTCATGTTCGTAAACCATTTGAAAGGACTCTTGCACTTAACGATCGCATCTCTGTAAAACAAGCCATCGAACTTGCCGGTGGTTTAAAAACCAGTGCTTATCCTGTGGCCTATATTTTCCGTCGTAATCTTTTCAATCCTGTTGAAGTGAAATACATCCGCATAGAATTGGATCAGGCAGAAAATATAGAACTGCAACCGGGTGACAATCTGAATATTTATGACAATTCAACCTATACCAATGTAGGTGAAATCAAAGTATTCGGAGCTGTGAAAAATCCAAGAAGTTTTACTTATGATGCCTCGATGGGTATTCATGACCTTTTGACAAATGCCGGTGGCTTCAATGTCGGAGCAGCTTTCAATAGAATCGAAGTGTTCCGTACCGTCCTTTCTCCCACAGAAAAAGCCAAGCTGGACTTGATAACACTTCAGGTTGATTCAAGCTATCAACTAATAACTCCTAAAGGTTTTAGTCTGCAACCTTATGATCAGGTAGTTGTCCGTATGACACCGGAATTCACTTTGGGGCGTACTATTGAACTCACAGGTCAAGTTGAATATCCAGGGGTATATGTTCTGGAATCGAAACAAACAACCTTGAGTGATATCATTAAAAAAGCAGGAGGGCTGCTTGATGATGCGGATCCTTATGGTACCAAGCTCTTCAGAACCTACAAAAACCGTGGTGATGTAAGTTTAAACCTACGTAAAGCAATGAATCACCATGCCGGTGCTAATAATGATCCGATATTGTTTGAAGGTGATGTGATTAACGTTAATCGTTTGGAAAATACCGTTACCATACTCGAAACAGGTACTCGTATGGCGCAGTACTCTTTCAACCCGGAACAGGATAGTATCAGAAATGTCATTTTTCAAGGTCACAAATCGGCCTCTTGGTACATCAAGAACTTTGCAGGTGGTTTCCAAAAGAATGCCGATCGTAAAAGCGTGACTGTTACATTACCCAATAATCAGATGAAATCGACCAAACAATTTTTATGCTTCAGACACTATCCAACCGTCGAGTCTGGTTCGATTATAACCCTTCAAATGGATGCAAAGAAGGTTGAAAAGGATCTTACTCCGAAGGAAAAGGTAGATTGGGAATCTACAGTGTCTAAAGGGTTGGCTACGTTGATGTCTACGTTGTCGGTTATATTACTTTTGCGGTCACTCTAATAAATGGTTCAACATTGATAAATCTGAAAAGAAATGATGCAAGATAAACAGATTAACGAAAGTGCCCAAATCAATTCGGCAACCGATGAGGAAGATGAAATAGACCTCATGGCAATCGCTAAAACGCTTTGGAAAGGTCGTTTGATTATTCTTATTTCTGTCGTTATAGGTGCGTTCCTGGGCGTTTTAGTTGCATTTAATACACCCAATGAATATATAGCTACTACAATTATGGTGCCCCAGTTAAACAGTAGCAGCAAATCTCAGTTAAGTGGTCTGGCTTCACTCGCCGGTTTGGATTTGGGCATGACGCAGAGTTCCGACTTGTCTCCTGTAATATATCCTCAGATAGTAAACAGTAATCCGTTTAAACTGGAACTAATGAATACCAAATTCAATTTCAGTGAATTTGATAAACCGATTACTCTTTTGGAATATTACACCAATGAAAAAAAACTATCGGTTATCGGGGCAATCAAGAAATATACCATAGGATTACCCGGTGTCTTATTAAAAGCATTGAAAAATAAATCTTCAAAGGTTGATTCTTTACCCGGGAATTTGGTCATTAGGCCATTGGAGCTTTCTAAAGATCAAACCAAAGTAAAAAAGATACTGGACAAAGTTGTTTCATTAGCAGTAGAAAAGAAAGAAGGCTATCTTACCTTAAATGTAACCATGCCTGAGGCCTTGGCTGCAGCACAGGTTGCCGAAAAAGCGCAAGAACTTTTGCAACGTGATATCACCCGTTTTAAAATAGAAAAAGCTCAAGCTGATCTCAATTTTATTCAGGAACGTTATAACATCGCCAAAGCTCAGGCTGAAGGTTATCAGGTAAAAGTAGCCGTAAATACGGATAAATTTAAAGATTTGGTCAGTGCCGTGCCAGAAGTGGCAAATACCCGACTTCAAACAAAGTACGGCATATCCAGTAGCGTTTTTCAAGAGCTGGCAAAACAGCTTGAACAAGCAAAAATACAGGTGAGTAAAGATACACCGGTGTTCACAGTCATTGAGCCGGTTGCAATTCCTTCAGAAAAATCAAAACCGAATAAACCCATGATTCTTATTCTTTGGGTTTTCTTAGGATGTGTTGTTGGGGTAGGTATTGTAATGGGTAAACATTATTTTTCTGAAATCAAACAGAAGTGGAATGCTCAATAAGATTTATCTGTATCTGCCCTGTCAAAGGCGGTCATTGGGAAATAACCGGTGACACCGTCTCCAAAACCCTCTCGGTGTTGACCTCCACGCTGTCCATCATCTTGCTGGTTAAAGCGTTCAGATGTTACATCTTGAAACAGTCGCAGCCTCAACACTGGAACTTTTAAAAGAGTTACAGGGATTAGGTTCACTTAGAGAAACACGTTTAGTTGGGGGTACCGCTTATAAGGAGCATTAGAAGTGCAAGAGAAACCCGAAGTTGGACACAAAAACAAAATTCCACTTTGGCTATTCGGTATGATGTATTAAGTACGTGTCCACCCATAGATACTCAGATGGATATAAATAACTACTCAGCAAAACTTACCGGATGGTAACTTACTATCATGGAAGTTTTACATATCTTTGCAAAAAAACAAGATGAAGAATCCATTTCAGTACGGTAAAATCGCGGAGAGGAATAATTTTATAGACAGAGATGCAGATAGGGCATTCGAAGGTTTCTTAAAGATTTCAATCCATCTTTGAAATACAACGAGATGAACGATGCCGAGTTTTGCAAAAGACTACGCATAACCGATGGAAAAGAGCTTACTAACGGCGGTTTGCTGATGTTTGGCGGGGAAGTTGCCATAGCGAAGCATTTTTCCGATTTCAGAATCGATTTTCTGGAAATACCGGGGACGTCTTATGCCAACGCAACGGCACGTTATACATTCCGCATTCCTGAATTGGAAAATATTTGGGAATACTATTTGGCTTTGATACAACGTCTTCGTTTGTATGCCGATAATGAACTACGTTCAATAAACAGCCTCGGAGTAGCTATAGATGACACTTCCCAAATAGATGCCTTGCGCGAAGCACTGGTCAACATGTTGATGCACGCTGATTACTTTAGTCCGATGAAGTCGCGCATCCGGGTGTTTGATGACCGGATAGAGTTTGAAAATGCCGGAGGTTTCCCCCGTACCATTGAAGAATTGCTCAACGCTGACATAACCATACCACGTAATCCTGTTATTGCCAAACTATTCCGCTGTGCGAGACTCTGTGAAACAGCCGGTTATGGTTTTGACAAAATGTTGCTTTGGCAGAAAAAAGGTGGACTGAAAGTACACTTCTTCGACGACAAACAAGACATGTCAAGAGTGGTCTTTGAACGGATATCTTCAACTGTCGTAGAAAATACCTTAAAGGGGACAGAAAGTGAAAAGGTCGGTGAAAAGGTCGGTGAAAAAATAACTGATAATCAAAAAAAATTGTTTCGTTAATAAATGCGGATCCTCATATTTCTGCTAAAATACTATCGGAAAATATAGGAATATCCGTAAGGAAAATAGAAACAAATATATCTAAATTAAGAAAAACGGGTATTATCCGTCGCATCGGCTCCCCCAAAGGCGGTTATTGGGAAATCACCAACAAAACCGGAGAAGCCAAACCTGCTATGTCAGGAAAATCGAATAAATGACAAAAGAAAGGCGGACTGAAAGTCCACTATATAAGTACGCGTCCACTATATGAAACCGATAAGAATTTTTATAAGCAGTGTACAGCAGGAGTTTGCCAAAGAACGCAAACTTTTGGCTGACTATATCCGTCAGGACGCATTGCTTGGCCAATTCTTTGAGACATTCATCTTTGAGAAAACCTCTGCAAAAGATAAGTCGGCCCAAAAGGTCTATTCTGAGGGCGTAAACAGAGTGATATTTATCTTGGATTGCTTGGCTCCCAATATGGAATGAAGATGCCGAAGGGGTCTCTCCTACAGAGCGTGAGTATGATATAGCGACCGCCGCCAATAAAAACCGGTTGATCTTTATTAAAGAGACCGATAATCGTCATTCCAAAGAGACGGCTTTTATCCGTAAAGCGGAAAAAGAGGTGGTAAGACAGTCTTTTGGCAGTTATGACGAATTGCAGACTGCCGTATATGCTTCGTTGATAGATTATTTGAGTGATAAGGAATATATACGCAGGCTTCCATTTGACGCTACTTTGGCATTTAATGCTACGATAGATGATATTGACAGCGAAAAGATCCGCAAGTTCGTGCACAGTGCCGGCGTAAGGCGTGGATTCCCATTTGGTGAAGATGTTGAACCTTTTGAACTGCTTACCCATCTGAATTTGTGTCAGGGGGAAAGAATTACGAATGCCGCACTATTGCTCTTCGGTAAAAAGCCTCAATATTTTTTTTCGACATCCACAGTGAAATGCGGACAGTTCTACGGAATCCGTAAAGAAAAACCAATACCATCTTATCATATATACTCAGGAGATGTTTTCGAAGTAATAGACCAAGCCGTCAGTTTTGTCTTATCCCGCATAGATGCCAGGGTAGGTACACGTGATAAAGGGGCCTCGGTGGATGTCGATTTGGAGCTTCCCATAAGAGCTGTAACCGAAGCTATTGTGAATGCCGTGTGCCATCGTGACTATACCAGTAATGGAAGTGTGGAAGTGATGCTGTATAAAGACCGTCTTGAGGTGTGGAATCCGGGGCATCTCCCTTTCGGATGGACTACAAAAAAACTGTTTTCCGCTCACAACTCCATTCCGGCAAACCCGCTAATAGCTACTCCCATGTACTTGGCAGGCACCATAGAACAAGCCGGTACCGGTACCGAGGAGATTGTGAAAAAATGCTTGGCGTATGGACTACGCCAACCCGAATTCATTCAAGAAGATGGGTTTACAACCGTGGTTTGGAGGAAAGAAGCGAGTGGTGTAAAAGAGGTCATGGAAGATGGCGGATTAAATGGCGGATTAAATGATACGCAAAAACGTGTATTGGAATATATATCCGAAAATGGAGGCGCAAAAGTTAAAGATATGTCGGATATATTGTCGATACCGGTAGATACTCTTGACAAAGTCGTTTCTTTTTTAGTTAAAAAATTATTTATCGAACGCCGTGGCAGCAAAAAAACCGGCGGCTACTGGCTAGTAAGATAGAGAAAACGAATAGGAAGCGGAGACGAATATCCGTAAGGAAAATAGAAACAAATATATCTAAATTAAGAAAAATGAATATTATCCGTCGTATCGGCCCAGCCAAAACCGGTCATTGGGAAGTCAACAGCTATTCAAAAATAGTATAGAAATGAACTTTTTCGCATTTTGCGTATCGCATTCTGCGAAATAATCCGTATTCTTGTTCGATGAAAATCAATAAACCATACAATCCTTTTTTACTTGTCGGATATTACAGCCCCGAGTATTTCTGTGACCGCGAAACAGAAACAGCAAAGATTATTTCAGCACTCGAAAATGATCGGAACATTTCGTTGATGAGTCCTCGCCGTTACGGGAAAACAGGAATAATCCATCACGTTTTTCATAAACTGTCACAAAAAGATAAAAATACTGCCTGTATCTACTTAGACATCTATTCTACGCAAAACCTGAATGATTTTGTCAAATTATTTGCCGAAAGCGTTCTTGGAAAAATGGATGACAGCGTGGAAAAAGCAATGAGAAAATTTGCCACTTTTTTCAAAAGTTTTCGTCCCACACTATCCTACGATGCCCTATCAGGGCAACCTGAGTTAAGTGTTAAAATTGAACCGGAAAGCGTTGACAAGAGTTTGCAGGAAGTGTTTTCGTACCTTAAACAATCGGATAAAAGATGTTATATCGCTATCGATGAGTTTCAACAAGTGGCAGAATACCCCGAGAAAGGAACAGAAGCTCTATTACGTTCCTATATCCAGTTCCTTCCCAACGTGAAATTCATTTTTTCCGGAAGTAGACAACACTTAATGAGCGAAATATTCTTGTCTGCCAAGCGACCCTTTTATCAAAGCACCCAAATTCTGTCGCTTGATGTGGTCAATAAAGAAAAATACGAACAATTTGCCAGAAATCATTTTCAAAAAAACGGTTACACCCTCACGCAAGACTGTTTTGATTTCATCTATACCCGTTTTGAAGGACATACCTGGTACGTTCAAGCTGTACTCAACCGATTGTACGAGTACCGAAAAAATATTGACAAATTAGACCTCGTATATTGTGCTATACGAGAATTGCTCGAAGAGAACACGTACGCCTATCAGGAATTGCTGAATGCTTACTCGGACGTCCAGGTTAGCCTGCTTAGAGCTGTAGCAAAAGAAAAAGTCGTAGAACAAATCAATTCCGGGGATTTCATTACTAAATACAGCCTGAAAAATTCGAGCAGTGTAAGCAGAGCATTGAACAAATTGATGGAAAATGAGCTGGTTTATAAATCGGAAAAAGGATACATTGTTTACGACCGATTCTTGGGATTATGGCTATCAACTTGAGTACTTAACGACCATATAAATAACCTTTGCCGGCAAAGGTATCATTAAGCATCTCGGCCCCCAAAAGCGGTCATTGGGAAGTATTACATACATTGGACGATCTTTCGTTGGAAAAAGTGCAGTCAGCCATAGAAATAATGAAAGAAAACGGGTTGACAATCAACGAAACACCCATCGCTTTTTTACAAAAATATGATTTGCTGCGCGAGGGTAAACTGACAAATGCCGCCTATCTGTTGTTCAAGAAAAATGATTCATATCTTACAACCATCGAGTTGGGACGTTTTCAAGATCCGATTACCATAAAAGTTTCAGGTAACAGTATTTGATGAAGCTGTCAAAATGGAGCAAGAAACCCATCAAAAAACCTCCGTAAGAGTGAGCGAATTGGTGAGTCGAATGGGAAATGATGCTTATTCCGTACGAGAATTGATGCATCTGATGGGATTGAGTGATAGCGTCAATTTCAGAAAGGTCTATTTAGGTCCGGCAATAAAGTATGAATTTGTCCGGTTAAAATATCCTGATCATCCCAAACATAGAGACCAGAAAATATTATTTGACAGATAAAGGGCTGGATATGAAAAAACATTAACTAACAATCGAGAGCGTCCAAAATAACGAAGCATGAACGTTGTGCTCTCCTTTATTCTCATACATCGTACTTGTAACAAATAATAAATTATATGAATGCTGAATTTGAAAAATTGAACATGCCTTTTGAATCATTAAATGGTTATGTTAAAGAGTATTTTAGGTTTATGAAAATGGAAGATTCGAAGGATGACAATCGGACAACACAGCAATGGCTTGACTATTTTGAAGATTTGCATTCCAAAGGGTCAAATATGATTATCAGGCCAATCTATTATTTCGGCAGCACAATAATTGCTTTCTCTATCAAAGTGACAGACGATACTAATCAAACAAGCTCTTTTTGGTGGAGCATAGAGTATAACTAAAAAATATTTTATCTACATAATCTTAACAAAATGAATGTACTTGTAACAGGAGCGAATGGTCAGTTGGGGCAGGCATTGAGAGCTGCTTCTAAAAGTTTCACAAATCATAGATTTGTATTTACGGATGTGGTATCGAGTGGTGATGATGAAGTAATATATCTTGATATTACACTCATCGATGCTATTAGAACAATAGCCAAATCAGAGAAAATAGATGTCATCGTAAATTGTGCCGCATATACAAATGTTGATAAGGCAGAGACGGACATTGAAACTGCACAGCTACTTAATTCAGATGCTGTTCACAACATAGCAACTGTGGCAAAAGAAAAAGATGTAACTCTTATCCATATTTCAACAGACTTTGTATATAACGGTTCAAAGGCTGCTCCATACGTTGAAACTGATGAAAAGAATCCAGTTAATGTTTACGCTACCACTAAATATTCTGGAGAAAAGCAAATTTTCGCTTCTGGATGTAAATATATTCTGTTCCGCACAGCATGGTTATTCTCAAAATATGGAAATAACTTTATGAAGACGATGATTCGTCTCACAGGAGAGCGCGACACATTGAATGTTGTTTATGATCAGGTGGGGACACCAACATACGCACCTGAGCTAGCTAACATTATCTTAAAAGTAATAGATGAAAATAAGCTAGATCTCGTAGGAGAATATAATTTCACATGCGAAGGCTCTGTTTCTTGGTATGACTTTGCAGTAATGATTAACTATCTCAGCGGTCATCATTGTGACATTCGTCCTTGCAACTCTGAAGAATATGGCTCAAAAGTGAAACGTCCAAGCTTCTCGGTACTTGATAAGAGCAAGGTCAAGAAGACCTTTGGCGTGACAATTCCTCATTGGTTTGTTTCGCTTGAATCCTGTATGAAGCAGTTATAACAATATTATGAAAGGTATTATTCTCGCCGGAGGTGCCGGAACGCGCCTCTATCCATTGACGATGGTAACATCAAAGCAGTTGTTGCCAATTTACGATAAACCGATGATCTACTATCCTCTGTCAACACTTATGCTGGCTGGGATTAAAGAGATTCTTATAATCTCTACACCGGTAGATTTACCAAACTTTGAAAGGCTTCTTGGAGATGGAAGCCAGTTTGGAGTCAAGCTTTCGTATAAGGTTCAACCATCGCCAGATGGTCTGGCTCAGGCCTTCTTATTGGGTGAAGAGTTCATTGGGGATGACCTGTGCGCAATGATACTCGGAGATAATATCTTTTATGGTGGAGGTCTCGTAGCTAAGCTCAAACACGCAGTAAAAAATGCTGAGGACGGCTATGCTACTATCTTTGGCTACTATGTAAATGATCCTGAACGTTTCGGGATTATGGAATTTGACGAAACAGGAAAGATCCTATCAGTTGAAGAAAAGCCAAAACAACCGAAGAGTAATTATTGTATTACTGGTCTCTATTTCTATGACAACCGTGTAGTGGAGTTGGCAAAGAAAGTAAAGCCTTCTGCTAGGGGAGAATTAGAGATTACATCTCTTAATGACCAATATCTTCAGGATGGTACATTGAGTGGTGTCATCCTTGGCCGTGGATTTGCTTGGTTGGATACAGGTACAATGGATAGCTTAATTGAGGCTTCAGAGTTTGTCCAAATGACTGAGAAACGCCAGAGTGTTAAGATATCGGCACCTGAAGAGATCGCCTATAAGAATGGCTGGATTACAAAAGAGAAGATTCTCGAATCTGCTCAAAGGTATGGTAAGTCTCCTTACGGGCAACATCTTAAGAATGTCGCAAAAGGAAAGTTTATCTATTAATAAGATCGGAATATGAAAGTAATAAAGACAGCCATCGGAGGCGTATTGATAATAGAGCCTCGTGTATTTAAGGATGCTCGTGGGTATTTCTTCGAGAGCTTTTCAATACGTGAGTTTGATGAGAAGGTAGGAGCGATCTTAGGTCATACCATAAATTTTGTTCAGGACAATGAATCAATGTCAAGTTATGGTGTAATAAGAGGGCTCCATTTTCAAAAGCCCCCGTTTACACAGTCAAAGCTTGTAAGATGTGTTCGAGGTTCAGTTCTTGATGTGGCAGTAGACATCCGAAAAAGTAGTCCTACGTATGGTAAACATGTAGCTGTTGAGTTGACAGAAGATAATCATCGTCAGTTTCTTATAGCAAGAGGTTTTGCTCATGGATTTGCAGTACTTAGCGAAAAGGCTATTTTCCAATACAAATGTGATGAGTTTTATCATCCAGAAGCGGATGGCGGTATCAGCATAGTAGATGATAGCCTGGAAATCGATTGGCGAATTCCGGCCGATAAGGTCTTGTTGAGTGACAAAGATACTAAACATCAACTACTAAAGGACTACGATAGCCCATTCAGCATAGATGCACCTCTCTGCTGATTCTGATATAAGTAAATGGGAACTTCTTTCCAGCAAGTACTTATACCGGCACAAATATCTTACAGTCAGATCTGATCATGTCAGATTGCCCAATAAGTTTGAAATAGAGGATTTCTTTGTCATAGAGAATCCAGATTGGGTGAATGTGGTAGCTATTACGGAAGATGGTCTCCTTGTAATGGAACGTCAATATCGTCACGGTCTGGATATTATTGAGTATGAAATTTGTGCTGGTATGATTGACAAAGGAGAGATGCCCATTGAAGCAGCTCAGAGAGAACTTCTTGAGGAAACAGGCTATTCGGGAGGCCAATGGATTGGGTATGGCAAATCTTCTCCCAACCCTAGTTCGATGTCAAACATCAATTATTCTTTTTTGGCAAAGGGTGCTAGACTGACTTCAAAACAAAGACTTGAACAAACTGAGAATATAGAAGTTCTTCTGATGTCAATTGATGAAGTCAAACAATTGATGCTGCAGGATGAAATAACCGAAGGAATAATGTTGGCTCCCTTGTGGAGATACATCGTAGAAAACGAATTAATGAATAAATAATAATGGATTTTTAATTATGAGTATTCAAGTTTTAAAACCGAAGTTCGAGATTGATGAATGTCTCGACGCTGTAAGAGAATGCCTTGAAAAAGGTTGGACTGGAATGGGATTCAAGACTGTAGAGTTCGAGAATGCCTGGAAAGAATACACAGGTCATAAGAATGCTTACTACCTGAACTCTAACACTGTAGGTCTTCATCTTGCTGTGAAGATTCTTAAGATGCAGAATGGTTGGAAAGATAATGATGAGATTATCTCTACACCTATTACATTCGTATCTACGAATCACGTTATCCTATATGAGAACATGCATGCAACTTTTGCAGATGTTGACCAGTATCTCTGTCTTGATCCTGTAGATGTTGTGAAGAAGATTAATGACAAGACCAGAGCCGTAATTTTTGTGGGCTATGGCGGACGTGTCGGTCAGCTCGACAAGATTATTGAAATCTGCAAAAAACATAATTTGAAGCTTATCCTTGATGGTGCTCATATGTCAGGAACACGTGTCAATGGTGTTTGCCCGGGTACTTGGGATGGTGTAGATGTCACCGTCTATTCATATCAGGCTGTAAAGAACCTTCCTACTGGTGATAGCGGTATGATTTGCTTTGCAGATGAGAAAAACGACAAGTTAGCTCGACAGTTAGCTTGGCTTGGAATTAATAAGGATACCTATGCACGCTCAAACAAGGGTACATACGCTTGGAAGTATGATGTTGACTATGTTGGATACAAGTATAATGGTAATGCTATAATGGCTGCTATTGCACTTGTGCAGTTGAAGTATCTTGACCGTGACAATGCACGTCGTCGCGAAATCGTAGAGATTTACAACAAGGCTTTCGAAAATAATCCTAAGATTAAGATTGTTAGCGCTCCTTATCACGACGAGTGCTCATACCATATCTATGAGTTGATTGTTCCGGATCGTGAAGATCTACTGGGTGAACTTGCGAAGAATGATATCTATGGAGGTGTTCACTATCGTGACAATACAGAGTACAGTATGTATCTCTATGCTAAGGGAACCTGCAAATATGCAAGTGAAGTCAGCGAGCATTTGATAACCCTTCCTATGCACATGTGGCTTACCGATGAAGAGGTGGAGAAGATAATTTCTATCGTAAATAAATTTGTAAAATAATGGTTTACAACGGTATTCTTGAAGGAAAGTTTGTCAACCTTCGCTCCGTAAAAGAAGAAGATTCTGCATTTATTCTTGAAATTCGAAACAACCCAGAAATTTCAAGATATATCCCTCAACTCAATGTTAATGTAGAGCAACAATGTGCTTGGATTAGAAAACAAAGGGCTGATAATGATAGTTTATACTTCATTATCGAAGATAAATCGAAGCAAAGAATTGGTACTGTCAGTGTATATAACATAATACAAAATCATGCAGAGGTTGGTAGATCTTGTTCAATTGGGGATTCTATACAAAATTCAGAGACGGGTATATTACACGACGACTTTATTTTTAATGTCTTATGTCTAGATTATTTAGATGTGTGGGTGTATAAAGATAATACTCATGTACTTTCACTTAATAAAGGATTTGGTTGCGAATGGGATGGCGAAGCACTTGATAAGGATGGAATCCCATATTTGTATGGGAAGATCACTAAACAGAATTATCTATTAAAATCTCAAAAAATAAGAAATAATATTAACAAAATAAAAATTCATTAATTATGGAACTGAACGAATTTATTAAGAATGTTGCAGACCAGTTCGACGAGACTGATGCAAGTGAAATTACAGCAACAACAGCGTTTCACAATTTAGATGAGTATTCTTCTCTTATTGCATTGTCAATCATGTCAATGGTTGACGATGAGTATGATGTCCAACTGAAAGGTGATGACATGAGAGGTGCTGTCACAGTAGAGGATTTATTCAATATAGTAAAGAGCAAAATATGATTGGATATAATCCTTATTCTCTTGAAGGAAAGACCATTCTTGTAACAGGAGCATCTGCAGGCATCGGCAGGTGCACTGCAATAGAATGTTCTAAAATGGGTGTTAAGGTAATCATTACAGCACGCAATAAAGAAAGGCTTCAAGAAACATTTAATGCTCTGGAAGGAGAAGGTCATAAGCAGATAATAGCTGATATCTCAGAATCAGAACAGATTGAAAAGCTAGTAGAGTCAATCGACAAAATTGATGGATTCGTTTGCAATGCAGGAATTGCATATACGGAACTGGTTGCTTTCTATAAAGAAGAGAAGATTTTGGAGATTTTCAAGACTAATACTTTTTCAATGATGCTTCTGACAAAGTTTCTTGTAAAGAAGAAAAAATTCAACAAGCCTTCATCGATAGTCTATACTGCCTCTATTGGAAATGTTTTCTCGGCCGGAGTTGGTAATGGTATTTATGGAGCTTCCAAGTGCGCAGTTGACGGCTTTATGCGTACTGCTGCATTGGAACTAGCTCCGAAAGGTATTCGCTGTAATAGTATAAATTCTGGAATGGTTGAGACTAACATCATGACCAATAATACCAGGATTACGGCAGAACAATTTGAAGAAGATAAGAAGAAATATCCTCTTGGTCGTTACGGTAAACCGGAAGATATTGCATGGGCTATTATTTACTTGCTTTCCGATGCAAGCAGTTGGATGACAGGAACTGCATTAAAGATTGACGGAGGGCATACAATATAACAATTATGAGCTATCTAAACATTAAAAAAGTCGCAATAAGAGGTGTATCTGTCTGTGTGCCGAGAGAAATTGAGGAAGAGATAGAGTCACCCACCTTTGAGTCAAAGAAGGCGGCTGCAGACTTCATTGCATCAACCGGTATTGAAAGACATAGAATCGCTCCAAAAGGAGTTACTGCCTCTGATTTAGGTGTTGCAGCAGCTGAAAAACTCATTGCAGATTTGGGCTGGGATAAAAGTACTATTGATTGCCTGTTGTTTGCTACACAAACCCCGGATTATATACTCCCTGCAACTTCTTGCATTATGCAAGATAGGTTAGGGTTGTCCAACGAATGCTATACGCTGGATATATCTTTGGGATGTTCCGGATGGGTATATGGAATGAGCGTAGTATGCTCCCTAATATCTGCTAATGGATTCAGACGAGGTATATTAATATGCGGTGACACTTTGTCCAGAACAAACAGCCGAAGAGATAAAACTTCATGGCCATTGTTCAGCGATGCGACTTCTGTTACGGCTGTAGAATTTGATGAGAATGCCAAAGAGATATATTTTAACTTTGGAACTGACGGTTCGGGATGGAAAGCAATTTATATCCCTGAAGGAGGATATAGAAATCTATTTAACGAAAGATCTCTTGATTACGAGCAGATAGATCCCGGGGTATGTAAGAACAAACTTCACGGTATAATGGATGGAATGGATGTTTTTTCCTTCTCCATATCAAGAGCTCCAAAGAGTTTGAAGAAACTAGCTGAATACTATTCTCTTGATCTTCAAAATACGGATTATCTTCTTCTACACCAAGCGAATAGGATAATAGATGACAAAATTGCAAGTAAGCTGAAGATTGATTTGAACAAAGTCCCTTATTCACTTAAGGACTTTGGAAACACTTCGGGAGCCTCTATTCCTATGACAATGGTTAATAACATAAGGGAAGGATTATCCACCAGACACTTAAAGCTTGTTGGTTGCGGGTTTGGTGTAGGTTTGTCGTGGGGTTCGGTTTATTTTGAGACAGATAAAATTTGTTGCCCAAATCTTATAGAATATTGAAAATATGGGTTTTTTAAAGACTCAAAATGTCAGAATTGCAGGAGTAGCAGCAGCTGTTCCTAAACAGATAAAGGATATACCTAATCTTTCTTGCTTTGCCCCAGGAGAAGCAGAGAAGACTATGGCTTTAACTGGAGTTCGTCAGTCAAGAGTTTGTCCACCAGAGATGTGTTGCTCAGACCTTTGTTATGCATCAGCTGAAAAACTGCTGTCTGAACTTGGTTGGGCAAATGAAGAAATAGATATACTGATCTTCGTATCACTTTCAAGAGATTATATGACCCCTGCAACAGCCAACTTGCTTCAAAACAGATTGGGGCTATCTACAGAGTGTGTGACAATAGATATTCCCTTTGCCTGTTCTGGTTATGTATATGGAATGTCAGTGATCTCATCGATGATGCAGAACGGTTGTCTGAAGAAGGGTTTGTTACTTGTGGGAGAAACAACATCAAAGATTCAATCACCTTTAGACAAAACTCTTTATCCGTTACATGGTGATGGAGGTACGGCTACAGCATTGGAATATGATGAAAATGCAAAGCCTATGATGTTCCATCTTGCCGGTGATGGCGGAAGAGCAGAAGCAATTATCAATCCTGATGGAGGTGTAAGGAATCCAATCACAGAGGAATCTCTTAAGATGGTTGAGTTTGGACCCGGAATTACAAGGAATAGGACACAGTCTATCATTGATGGTATGGGAGTGTTCGATTTCTCAATGACCATTCCTCCAAAATCCATTAAGGCGCTTGAAGAACACTTTGAAATAAATCAGGATGAAATAGATCATTTTCTTATACATCAGGCTAACAAATATCTGATTGATAAAATAGTCAGAAAAATCAAGGCTGACCCGACAAAGGTTCCATATAGCTTACAGGTATATGGAAACATCAGTAGTGGAACTATTCCTCTTACGATGGTGACTCGTATACGTGAAGACCTTCAAAACGGTCACCAAAAGCTACTTGGTTGTGGCTTTGGAAGTGGCCTTTCTTGGGCAAGTATGTGTATAGAAACTGATAAGATTGTCGTCCCCGATCTAATAGAGTTATAATGCATATAAAAAAGTTTGAGAATAAGAACGTTATGATAACAGGCGCCGGTGGTGGCATCGGTTGTGCTGTAATGCGCGAATTTGCAGCTGAAGGTGCAAATATTATTGCCTGTGAATACAAAGAACTGGATGTATTCAAAGAAAAATGGAGTGCCGTTGCTGAAGAGTTTGGCTGTACTGTATATCCAATATTCTTTGATCTATCTGATGATGATGCCATCAAAGCTGGAATGAAGGAGATTACGGCCTTGAAAATTCCTATTGATGTGCTGGTAAATAATGCTGGTATTGCAGCAGGAGGATTTCTTGCTATGACGAGCATCAATTCAATCAAGGATGTATTTCAGATCAACTACTTTGCCCAGGTTCTTATCACTCAATCTATATCTAGGTTGATGTGTAGGGCAAAAAAAGGCATTATTGTCAATCTTGGCTCCGTATTGGGTATTGACAGTGCAGCAGGAGGATCTGCGTATGGTGCAAGTAAAGCTGCATTTATTCATTTTACAAAATGTATCTCCAAAGAACTGGCAATGTTTGGTGTGAGAGTCAATGCTGTTGCTCCTAACCTTATCAATACTCCTATGGCGAAACAGATGGAACAGAAATCTTTCGATGCAATGGTTTCAGTAGCTTCACTTAAACGAATGGGAGAAGCTTCGGAAGTTGCAAAGACCATCCTGTTCTTAGCTTCTGATGAGTCATCCTATATAACAGGTCAAGTGCTTCGCGTAGATGGAGGAATGTAATATGAATGAACTGACAACAAAGCAAAAACAATGGGCTCAGGAGATGAAGCTGAAGGCTTTGGAAATGGCTTTCAGTACAGGTCCGAATGGCTCCCATATAGGTGGCGGATTCTCCGCTATGGAAATTTATGCAGTCCTATATTCTGGAATACTCAATGTAGGAACTACAGTCAAAGAGAACGTCAATAGAGATAGAATCATAGCCAGTAAAGGTCATGGAGTCTTGGCTCAGTATACTGCTTTATGGAAAACTGGACTTATAACTGATGATGAACTCAAAACGTTCGATAACAATGGAACGCATTTCTATGGGCATCCAAGTCGAGAATTAAGTCACGGGATTGAGTTCTCTGCAGGAAGCTTGAGCCTTGGACTTTCATTTGGTGTTGGTGTGGCTCTATCCTGTAAGAAGAGAAAACTGAATAATAGAGTTATTGTAGTGTTAGGTGATGGCGAATGTGATGAAGGTCTTGTTTGGGAGTCACTTATGTCTGCTTCCAATTTCGGACTGAACAATTTGACCATAATACTTGATAAGAACGGTTATCAATTGGATGGCTCTACTTTAGAGATTATGAATTCAGAATCACTTGCCAAGAAGTTTGAGGCTTTTGGCTTTCAAGTTGATGAAGTGGACGGGCATAACTGTGAAAAAATGACAGTAGTCATTCAGAAGCGTTATGACAAGCCTAATGCTATAATTTTAAACACAGTCAAGGCTCATGGGATATCATTCTTAGAGAACAACAAGATGTCGCACATGTGTGCTTTGACACAGAAACAATATGATCAAGCATTAACCGAATTGAAAGGAGAATAGCATTATGGAACTTACAAAAATGAATGCGACCATAATGTCAAAGTTTGGTCAAAGTGGTGCAGCTTTCAGTTTTGCATTGATAGAACTAGCTGCAAAGAATCCAGATATCGTAGTCCTTTCTTCAGATATGTCAACACCTGCAGGACTGGATAAATATAAGAAGATATATCCTGACCGTTTCTTCAATGTAGGCATTGCCGAACAGAACCTTGTAGGTATAGCAGCGGGATTGGCAAGTGAAGGATGGATTCCTATTATAGTGGCACAGGCCTGTTTTATAACGATGAGGTCTTTTGAACAGATCCGTCAGTATTGTGGCTATATGAAGTATCCGATTATTGTGGTAGGATATGGAGCTGGTTTCTGTCTGCAATTTATGGGAAACACCCACTTCTCAACAGAAGATATGGGAGTCTTAAGAACAATCCCAGGTATGACAGTGATTTCTCCGGCGGATGCTGGAGAAGCGGCAAAAGCTCTTACTGCTGCGATTGACTATAAGAAGCCTGTTTATATTCGTTTTACCGATAAGATGGGATGCCCGATGGTTTATATCTTTGAGTATGACTATCAGATAGGGAAAGCAAACCTCATCAAAGAAGGATCTAATGCGCAGATTATAGCAACTGGCAGTATGGTCAGTTGTGCTATGAAGGCTGCTAGTTCCTTGGAAGAACAAGGAGTCTCAACGGCTGTTGTAGATATGCATACAGTAAAGCCGTTAGATGGAGAGGCAATAAATAAAGATGCCAAACTGATAGTCACAGTAGAGGAGCACAATATCGTAAACGGATTGGGTTCTGCAGTCGCTGATTATCTTGTTGAGAATGGCATCAATGTGCCACTACTCAAACTTGGTGTCAAAGATTGTTTTTCACAGGTTGGCGACTATAACTTCTTGTTGGAACAACACGGTCTTACCCCAGAACATATAACAGAATCAATATTGAACAAAATAGAAACAATAAAGTAACATAGATCATGGAAAAATCAGAAATTCAAAGCAAAGTTTTCGAAATCGTAGCTGGAGTTTGCGAGACAACTCCTGATCAGATTAATGACAATACAACCATCGGTGACTTTCCTCAGTGGGATTCCGTTGGGCAGTTGACAATCCTTTCTTCAGTAGAAGAGGCTTTTGAAATCAATTTTGAGCCGGAAGAAATGATGGAAATCGAAGACGTAAAGGACATTGTTAACGCAGTGGAAGTAAAGCTCTAATGGAATCTATAGAGGAACAGCTATATCAGAACTCAACAGCCTCTCCTGATAAGATAGCTCTTATCTCGGGTGAGGCTCAGGTAAGCTATAATCAGCTATGGGATTATTGTCTCATAGCTGCTTATAACCTGAAATCCAAATACAATCTTCAGAAAGGCGATAGGGTAATACTTTCTGCTGCCGGAAACATCGAATTCGTATATGTGTACTTCGGTGTCCATCTGGCAGGAGGAATTTGTGTGCCTATAGATCCGGACACGAACGAGACAAGGTTTGGCTATATCGCAGAGTCGACCAAGCCGGTTTGTATTATGGGTGCGCTCCATAAGGTTGAATGTGAAACTATTCCTTTTGAAGATGCCATATCAGGAACTGACAAAGCTGACTTTCACCTACTTGATATGGGCCAGGTAGCTGATATCCTCTTTACCACTGGAACGACAGGGGCTCCGAAAGGAGTCGCTTTGTCTTTCAGGAACCTTCAAGCAGCTGCTTTGAACATCAATATCTTCATTCAGAACACAGCTGATGATATAGAATTGCTTGCTCTTCCTGTAAGTCATTCATTTGGTCTTGGACGTGTAAGATGTGTCCTCTCAAAAGGTGGTACACTGGTAATGCTCGGAACCTTTGCCAATATGAAGAAATTCTTTGGCGAGATGAAGCGTTGCAATGTTACTGGTTTCGGTATGGTACCAGCCAGCTGGGGCTTCATCAAGAAGATGAGTGGAAAATATATAGCGAAATTTGCCGGCCAACTCAAGTATATTGAAATAGGTAGCTCCTTTATGCCTACTGCCGATAAAGAACTCCTGATGGAACTTCTGCCAAATACACGTATCTGCATGCACTATGGCTCTACAGAAGCATCCAGAAGTGCCTTTATGGAATTCCATTCATCAAATAATGATCTTCTGACTGCTGGTCGCACTTCGCCGAATTGTGAAATCAAAATCTTTTCACCAGAAGGAAAGGAAGTACCTCTGGGAACAGAAGGAGAAATTTGTGTGAAAGGAGATCACGTGACTTGCAGCTACTGGAATGAAACACCAGAGCGATTTGCATCTGATTTCTATAACGGATATTTCCGTACAGGAGATTGTGCGATTATGGATGAGAGAGGTTATATTTATTTGAAGAGCCGAATTAAAGAAATGATAAACGTAGGAGGCAAGAAAGTTGCTCCTATGGAAGTAGAGGATATACTTAATACCATTCCTGGAGTTAAGGAAAGTGCTTGTATTGGCGTCCCTGATTCAGAGGGTGTGTTTGGTGAAGTAGTGAAAGCTTTCATCGTAGCAGATGAAAGTGTGACCGATGAAGAAATCCTCAATCAATTGAAACCAAATTTGGAGGTCTATAAGCTGCCTGTAGCTTTTAAGCGTATCGCTGAGATACCTAAGACCTCATCCGGTAAAATACAAAGACTTAGTTTAAAGAAATGAACAAAGAAGTAATTACCAATATAGACCAGCTTTTTGCTGAACCAGTATATTCGGCAGATCCTGCTATTGAGGCTCTGTACATGAAATCTCTTCAGGACGAACTGATCTTTCAATATGAGCATAATGAAATGTATCATCAGTTCTGTGACAGGAAGGGATTCAATCCGTATGCCGAACTTAAGTCAGTAAATAATATTCCTCCTGTGGCTGTAAGTGTATTCAAAGAATTGGGATTCGGTTTGAGTTCTGTGCCAAAGGAAGACATCAAACTTCGTTTGCAATCCTCTGCCACATCAGGTACGCCAAGTACTATCGTTTTAGACAAAATCACATCCAAACGTCAGGCAAAGGCGATGGTGAAGGTGATGCAGGAGTTTATCGGGAAGGAACGTAAGCCTTTCTTGGTGATGGATATTGACCCGAAGTCTGAGTCTATTAGTCTTCTTGGAGCTCGGTTTGCCGCCATAACAGGATATCTGAGCTTTGCATCCAAGGCTGGTTATTTTCTTAAAGTAAAGGATGGCGTTTCATATTTTGATGTGGATGCTATTCAGGAGTATGTGGCTCAGATATCAGCTGACCAGCCGGTTGTTGTATTTGGTTTTACATACATTATGTATTCTAATGTACTTAAATCCATTCAGGCAAAGGGTATCACCATACAGCTACCTAAGGGCTCAAAGATTATCCATATTGGTGGTTGGAAGAAACTTGAAAGTGAAAAGATTGATAAGTCTCTCTTCAATCGGCAGCTTTCAGCATGTTTTGGACTTGAGCCTGTTGATGTGATAGACATCTATGGGTTTACAGAGCAGATGGGGCTGAACTATCCAGACTGTCCTTGTGGTTGTAAACATGCTTCATCATACGTCAAGGTCTTGACAAGAGATATTGTAACAAATGAGATACAACCTGCCGGTAAAGAAGGTAAGATGGAATTCATCACTCCTATTCCTCATTCTTACCCCGGGAATGCAGTTTTGACAGATGACCTTGGTATAATCTATGATGAACCTTGTCCATACGGAAGACTTGGGACAAGATTCAAGATTTCCGGTCGGCTAAAGAAAGCCGAAGTTAGGGGATGTGGTGATATTTTATCCAATAAACTCACTTTCCAGAAGAGCAGTTCAGGTGGTGTTGAGGATAATAATCTTGAAATTCAATTCTTCAAATGTGAACTTGCAGAAGGAATTTCTCCAGAAGAGACATTCAAATCTATTGTTGCTTCGCTTATAAATCAACTTTCTTGGCTGAGGGTACAACCTATTGAGGCATTGATCGGTATCATCGGTGAAGCCTCAAAGAAGTGGATTTCTGAACCGAAATATGCCTTCTTGAAAGATAAAGGACTTCTGTTCCTCTCCAGTTGGTGCTCTGCTGCACATCTGAGAGAGATAGCAGAGTTCGGATTGAGAGGAAATCTTGCATACGCTGATTCTTTCCAAACATACAATGGATCTGAAAAGCATTTCTTGAAAGCCAGCCCAAGAGGCCTTGCTTGTCACTGGATGTCAGGTAATGTTCAGATACTTGGACTCTTCGCCTTGGTGCAGTGCATTATGACCAAGAATGTGAATCTTTTGAAAGTCTCTGCTAAAGATAATGGTGTATTTGCCACTTTGCTCAGCGCTTTTGATGGACTGTCATATACTACGAGTTCAGGTTATACAATCCAAGGCTCAGATCTGTTGAAGACTATATCTGTGGTTTACTTCTCTCGTAATGCAGTAAAACACGGTGAGTTCATGTCTAAGAATGCTGATATTCGCATAGCTTGGGGTGGCCGTGAAGCTGTTGAGACTGTTGCCGGATATCCTTCAATGTTCAATAGCGAGACGGTAATCTTTGGCCCTAAGCTCTCCTTTGCTGTTGTGACTAAGGAAATGCTTTCTGATGAGCAAGCTGCAAAGAAGCTGGCTCGTAGACTTTCTGTTGATGTGTCAATCTTTGATCAGACTGGATGTGCTTCACCTCATAATCTCTATATCGAGAAAGGTGGAGCTGTATCTCCTGAGCAATTCTGTGAGGTGCTTTGTGAGTCTATGAAGAAGACTGAACTTCAGATACCGAAACCTACTATGTCACCAGAGCAGGTGTCTGCAATTCACTCCATTCGTGGAGTATATGACTTCTGCGGAAAGACATACGGAAGTGATTCTATGTCGTCCTCTATTCTTTATGATGAGAAAGAAGAACTGCATAAACCAGTTTACTCTCGTGTTCTGTTTGTTCACGCTGTAGATTCAATTGATGCTTCACTTCCGTTCATTACTGAGGATATTCAGACTATTGGTATTGAGGCTACAAAAGAACAAGCTACTGCTTATGCAGAGAAGGCTATTAAGAAGGGCGCTGCAAGATTCCCTCAGATTGGGAGAATGCTGAACTTTGAAATGCCTTGGGATGGAATAGTGCTGGTTGATAGATTGGTTAAGTGGAATACATTGTTGGGACCTTTGTGCTAGATTGGAGGTATGATGCAGCAAGTTGGCTATGTTGTAAATCATATCTTCAGTCCACGGACATACATTTTGTCTGAAGATAGCTCTTCAAAGGTATGACTGGTGGATTGTGGTGATTTCGATAGGGATAAGATAGAAAAAAGGTGATTAAGGGCGTGTTGCTGACACACGCACACCTCGATCATATCTATGGGTTGCCAGAATTATTTGAGAGATTTCCAGACTGTTTGTTGTACACAAATGACTTTGGCATGAAGACATTGGCAGATGACAAACTCAATATGTCAAGGTATATGAAACCCCAGAGCACAATCCCGGATCTTTACGTATTCTATATGTGACTACCTATTTACTGGTGACGCTTTTATTTCAGGGAAAGCAGTTATCACCATATTGCCGAATGCTAATAAATCGAAAGCAAAGGAGTCGGTGAATAAAATCCTCAAATTCGCAGTAGAAATAATATTTGCTCGGGTCATTAAATTAAATAATCTAAATCTAAACTATGAGTAAAGTAAACATTATCGGTGCTGGAGAGGTTGGTTCATCTTGTACCACCTGTTTTTCCGAAAGAGATTTTGTAAATGAGATTGTTATCCTTGATGTCAAACTAGGTTTGGCAGGAGGAAAGTCACTGGACTTGCGGCCGTTTGCTTCTCTGAAACGATTCGACACCATCGTTAAAAGTGTCACCAATGAATGAGTCCACTACTGAGTCGGATGTAGTAGCCATCACCTCAGGTATTACCCGCAAACCCGGAATGGAGCGAGGTGATTTGATATAGAAATCGATGGAGTAATGCTTCACATACATTCAATCGTAAATACCATCTTCAATTCTATGACATATATTATTCATGAGGATGATGGAAAAGAAGCGTATTTGATTGATTGTGGAGATATAAAACCAATATCAGATTATCTAAAAGAAAATGGACTGAAACTGAAAGGTGTATTCCTGACTCATTCTCACTTCGATCATATCTATGGTCTGAACAGAATGACAAAGAAATATCCTGAAGTTAAAGTATATACTAACGAAGCAGGTAAAGATGGCCTTCAAAGTCCAAAACTTAATATGTCCAGATATCACGAAGATGTAGACGATTTTATTTTCACAAAACAAGAAAATGTAGAAGTAATAGGAGTGGGTACACTTGAACTTTCATCTATCAACTCTCATCTATCAACTATCTATACTCCTGGTCACGATGAAAGTTGTTTGACATATCAAATCGAAAAATACCTCTTTACAGGGGATAGTTTTATTCCAGGAACAAAGACGATTACTTCATTTCCAAGAAGTAATAAACAAAATGCGAAAGTGTCTGAACAAAGAATTTGCCAATTTACAGAAGGAACTATAATTTGTCCAGGACATAGTACAATATGAAAATGGTTCTTACGAGGAGATGTACAATGCAAAATGATATGACAATACAGAAAGTATTGGAGAAGAGTCTCTGGACTAGATTGTGCCTATTGACTCTATCTGTCTGTGTCTTGGTGGCGTGTTCTAAGGATTACCTAACCAAAAGAGTCGGATGGTTCAATGAATATATTAAGAATTTGAAATAATGGATCACTAGTGTCCACTAAAAAATAGGCGCTGTATAAATATTAAAAAACAAACAAACTTGGTTCACTAGAACCGCATCGTTCATTGACATTGTTGAAGTTAGATTTGTTGAGCAAGTCTTTTATGTTGGCCTTGTCCGTCAGTGACATGCTGAGGATTTGAAGCATCTCATAGATGGAGCATTCCAGTTTCAAGTCATGGTGTACAATCGCCACAAGACAGTAGGCCGTAATCGCTGAGTAAATTTGGATTCTGACAGCATTTTCAGTTACGCCCCAAAACTTTTGGATATTGAGATGCTGCTTCATCCATTTGAAAAACAACTCAAATCTGCCATCTGTTTTTGTATAGAAGTGCAACCTGCAAAGCATCAAGGCTAAAAGCGTTGGTCAGAAAGGTGAACTTCCGGTCTTGATCTTCGTCATGGAAGACGATTCTCCGTAAGGGCTTCGGATAATGCTTTTCGCTCATGTATCCCGTGAATATCACCACGGAGTCTGAGAGAACGTTTTTCGGCATCTTCCTTTTCCATCTGACAGCCTTGTACTGCAGATTGTTCTTGGCTCTCACAACAAATAAGGACTTTATTTCATTGATTCTAAATAATCGTTTGAAATCATTGTAACCGTGGTCAAACACATAGAAAGAACCAGGTTCATAGGGAATTACATCCAACGCATTTACATCGTTTACCGCTGCGGGTGTGATATGGAAAAACGTCGGAATCTGAGTTTCCAAATCAAACAGGGTATGGATTTTGACCCCGCCTTTGGCCTTTCTGAACCGAGCCCATTGATAAATGTTCAGACACAGGTCGATGGTGGTAGAATCAAAGGCATAGACTTTGCCTCCAATTTTGAAGATGTTGCCCATGCGTTTTGATTGGGCTTTGCCTACCATGTAGTAAGCAAACTCCTCAAATATCCGATAGTCCCTATTGGTATTTGCCTTAGAGAGATTGCTGAGTTTGACATCACTACCAAATCCGAGATGATAGCCTTTACCCCTGTGTGCACCAATAGCCATTGCCAAATCTCTCAGACTTTTTCTATTGCAGAGTTGTCCGAACATGAGCACGAGCAACTGATTCCAGCAGGTAAAAGACTTGATATAGCGGTTTCCTTGGTGCTTATCTACAATGTGCCTGAACTTATCGGCATTTAGGAACTCGACTAATTGGGCAAAAACGAGCTTCTCTTTATGCATATAGTATTGAATATCAATACAAAGATAAATTGAAATCGTCGCACCCTTGAAAACGCTGCAACTATCTAACTTTCAATAATTTCAAAGAGCTTTTGCAATCTTTTAGTGGACACTAATGATAATGGATAATAAAAAAATATCAGTTGCAATGACTACATATAATGGTTGTCATTATATATTAGAGCAACTTGATTCCATATATCTTCAAACAAGAAAGCCCGATGAGGTTATTATTTGTGATGACCGTTCGTCAGATGATACTATACAAATAATAAATAGTTTCATTATCGAACATAATTTATCAAACTGGATCCTCCAAATCAATGAATATAATTTAGGTTGGCAGAAGAATTTCTATAAAGCGATCGGACTTGCAAAAGGTGATATTATTTTCTTTTCAGACCAAGATGATATTTGGGAACTCAATAAAATTGAGAAATTGTCTTCTCTAATGGTCAGATACAATCTGGGTTGTTTGGTCGGGGGGAGGACTATTATCAATGAAACAGGAGCAAGAAATTCTAAACGTGAAGAAAAAAGGGATTTCTCTAATAAGTTAACAAAGGTGAAACTGAATAAGAGCTTTTATGATATTAAGACTCTTGGTTGTTGTATGTGCGTTAGTCGTAAAGTTGCTGATTTATACTTGTCTATCAATTATCCTGAGGGAGGGCATGATTCGCAGTGCGGAAGAATAGCTGTCCTATTCGATTCTTTATGGAAACTAGATACCCCGGTTATAAAATATAGGATTCATACATCAAATTCCAGTGGAATATCAGGAAATTTTTCATTTGGTAGTGCAACTTTACAGAAACGTCTTATAGATATTGAGGTTCAAATTGAGTGGGCAAAGAGAGTAACAAAATTGCCTATTTGTAATGAAAATCAAAAGGTCTTCTTGACAGGCATCTTAGAAGCTTTAGAGGCAAGACATAAGTATCTATCCCAGACAAAGAGACTTTTTATTTCAATGCTTCCATATAGTTCTTTTTATTCAGGTTTTTCTATGTTTATAGGCGATTGGGCATATAAGCATAATATTAACAGAAAGCTTGGATATATTCGTTGGAATATACAGAAGGTGCTGAGATGACAAATACTATTATTTTTTTATTCTTGTTAATCTTCATTGAATATTATTCTTTGAAGCGTTATCGCAATGTATTGTGCCCAGCAGTCCTACATAATATTTTATGGATTTTTGCTGTAGCTGGCATTTTATTTATTCCAGGAGCAAAAGATTTACACTTGAGGACTGTTCTTTTTGTTTTTGTCGGATCACTGCTATTTCAGATAGGTTTTAGGACTATTCCACAACAAAAAAAACAGGAAATCGTATACTTTCCAGAAATAGTTCTATACCCTAAGGCTATAAAGGTTACAGTATTTCTGTTATTTGTTCCGTTTATATACGTTATAAAGCTATATATAGATGGTAATTACTTTGTAAATGCAACTCTGTATGGAGCACTTTTAAATGCAAGTGACGACCTGCATTTACCAATGGCGATGAGTTATATCAATAAAATGATACAGACTTTTTCATTGGCAATAACTCTTATTTATTGGGTAGCAAATATACAAACAAATCTATCTGGGCAAGCAAGAGCTCGCAATTTAGATGATGGTGTGAGAAAATATGTCATATTATTATTTATTATGGCATGTTTATGCGTTCTTGCATCACCAACAAGGAATGGTATGCTAACATTCTTTTTGCCGTTAGTGGTGATTTATCTATATACTCATAATATGAGCAGAAAACAGATAATACGCATCCTGTTTATTGCAGCATGCTTATTTCTGCTGTTTTTCTATTTTGTTTCACGTGGTAAATACGCTTATGCTTACGAGCAGGGTAATAGTATAAAGGAAGTTTTTTTAAGGGAATTTGTTAATTATTTGTCTGGCGGCGTTTATTCATTGGACAAAGTTATAGATGCTCATTCGTTTACAAGACATGGAAGTAATACATTTAGATTTGTGCTGGCTATCTGGGATTCATTCTTTGGGACTCATTTAGCCCCGGATGTCGTTAATGAATTTGTAGATGATGGTATAATCAATACAAATGTGTTCACCTTTTACGATTTTTATATAAGAGATTTCGGCATCTTATTTTCTTTGTTTGTTCAGTTTATTATAGCAATACTTCATGGCTATTTTTTCAAGGCGACTAACAACGGACGGATAGGAGGTCTTTTCTTTCAGGCTATGTTCTCTTACCCATTAATTATGCAATTTTTTCAGGATCAATATTTCTCATTATTCTCCAGTTGGGTACAGATTTTTATTGTAGGGTCCATTATTTTCGGCACCAAATTATATTGGGCAAGATATTAATCTGATAATATGCTTAGTAGAATAATTCATTCTTCGTTCTTCGGTAGAATTACATATGCTTTTTCTGCAAACATAGTAGTGTTTATAGCTTCTATGCTGGCAACGTTTCTGATTCCTAAATTATTGGGCGGAAATATAGAACAATATGGATTTTACCAACTATATATATTTTACGCGGGTTTTATCGGATTTTTTCATCTTGGATTATGTGATGGTATTTACCTGAGAGAAGGAGGAAAGCAATATGCCAAGCTTGACAAAAAAGTACAATCCAGCCAGTTTTGGCTGTTATCAGTTTTTGAAACGCTTGTATCTTGTTCAATATTGATAATCGCATTGCAGAGTTCTGGAAATGTTGATAATAAGATTGTCTTTGCCGTAATAGCACTCAGTTTGTTTATTTATTTACCGCGGACCTTCTTGGTTTATATTCTACAAGCTACCAATAGGATAAAAGAATATTCATTTATAGTTGTATTAGGGAGGTCGGCCTTTCTATTACTGTTATTAATTGCTTTCTTTATAAAAGACCTGTCTTTCAGATATTTTGTTTATTGTGAACTGTTATGCCAATCAATAGAATTATGCGTGTCGGTGGTAATATGTAATGATATAGTTTTTACCAAGCCCGTACCGATAAAAGAAGGTCTATACGAGGCGTTCGAAAATATTAAGATCGGAATTAATCTACTTGCTGCAAATATAGCCAGTTTATTAATTACAGGAATCGTAAGATTTGGGATACAACAAAAATGGGACATTGCCACATTCGGAATTGTTTCCTTTTCTTTAAGTGTTTCAAATTTGGTCTTGGTGCTTATTAATGCAGTTGCCTTGGTTCTTTATCCTTCATTAAGAACATTGGATCCAGATAGATTAAGGGGCCTCTATCCAAAAATACGAAACTGCCTAATGATTCCAATGATGGGCTTTTTACTTTTTTATTACCCTTTTGTACTAGTTTTGCAGGCTTGGCTTCCTCAGTACTCGGAAAGTTTTCAATATCTATCTATATTGTTCCCCTTATGTATATTTTCATCCAAAATGAATATGCTTGTGCTTACTTACTTGAAAGTATATAGAAAAGAAAGGACAATATTAAAAGCAAATATTTTGGGAATAGTTGTATCTCTTGTTTCGACAACAATTTCTGTTGTTGTATTTGGGAATATTTTGATGGCAATAATTTCAATACTGGTGAATCAAATAGTATGTTGTGTTTATGCCGAAAATGTCCTGGCAAAGCAAATAAAGATAAATGTTAGAAAGGATAATATCTTGGAGGTATGTGCAACCTGTTGTTTTATTCTATGTCATTGGTTTTTTTATGGGGTCATTGCAACTGTATTGTACTTGTGTGTTTATTTAATATATCTTTTTTTAAAGCGTAAAGATTTATCCGGGATTCGCCTAATAAATAGTAGTAATGGGTTTAAATAACTTGTTAAAAGACGTTCTGTTTATAGAGCCAGAACATGGGTTCTATTATCCTTTCATAAAAAGTGATGGACTTAATATAGTATCTCCATATAAAGGTGGTAAACTATTGTTCTTGAGAATCCTCAGGGAACTTCATTTCCGATTGAATCTGCCATGCAAATATATATGGTATAACAGCAAAACTATTAATAAGTACTCTACTTTCTTCGTCTTTGAGGAATTGCTTATTCCGGAATTTTTAAAATGGTTATATCAAAAGGACCCAGATAGACTTATTGTACTATTCTATGCTAATTTATGTAAGCCGTTTAATCATGCAAATATGTTCGATGATAAATGGTGTATAAAATGGAGTGGTGATTCTGGAGATTGTACAATGTATCGAATGAATATGTGTACAGGGAGCACGTCGTTCTTCAAATCATGGCATATTGTAAAACAAAATCCTAATATTGATGTTTTTTACATTGGAAGGGATAAAGGAAGGCTAGATTATCTGCTTGGGCTTGAAAAGAACCTTCGTGATCTTGGCCTTAACCCATATTTCCATATAGCCTCAGGTGTTAAATATACTATAAAAAGGGACCACCATTATAAGCCCTTAATACCCTATACTAAAGTTCTGGAGTATTTGTCTCATTCAAGGGCCATACTTCATTTGGAGCAAGGGGCTCAAGCCTGTATTACCATCAGACTGCAAGAGTCCTTAGTAAATCGAATAAAATTAATAACAGATTCAAAGGATATTAAGAAATACAAATTTTATGATCCGGATAATATCTTTATATTAGGTGAAGACGACATCTCGACTCTCCCGCGGTTCCTTGATAAACCATATAAGGAAGTTAACTTGGAAGAATTGGGAGATTTTTATTTTGAGAATTTGGCGACTAGAATAATTGGGCAATCCATTGAAATAAAGCGGAATAGAGAATGTAATAGATAAAAAATATGGTAATTAGGCCAGCAACACAGGAAGATTTTATCGGTTTATGCAAATATAACATTGAGCACTACCCGAATAAATCGAATATAGATATGAGTAACTATCTTTCTTTTTGGTTTTCCAAAAAAGAAGAAGAGATAGCAAATTCTTTAGTACTTGTTGATAATGAAGGAATAATTAGAGGACAGAATTTATTTTCTTCGGTATCATATTTCTTTAATAACGAAAAGATTGACTCACTATGGGGCTTCGATCTATTTGTTGATGAGCAATTAAGAAGCGACGCTTGGGGTGTGGATATTTTTCTCTATTATTGGAGACAAAATAGAGATACATTATCGACTGGAGCAAACGATCCATCTTTAGCTTTAAACAAAAAATTAAAAAATGTCATAATCGGTGAGATAAAGAAATATATTGGAATTGTAAGTCCTTTAGGCATATTTACATGTTTTCTAAGGAAAGCAGTTCCTATTAATAAATATCCTGATAGAGTCGAGCTAAAGACAGAATCGTTTGAACGAGTCTCAACGAGGCCTTTTATAAGCAGCATAAATCCTTATAACTACAATCTGCTTGAACCCGAAAGGGATTCTTGTTTTCTTGAGTGGAGGTTCAATAATAATTTGCATATATATGCTTTTTATAAGTCAACAGTTTCTAATAATTACTTTGTACTTAGGACAGTACATAAAAAACATGTAATTCTAATGGGACTGGTTGATTTCCGCTGTCGATTGGACTCCACAGACGAATTTGACAATATATTTAATGCCGCAAAAAAAATAACGCAGAGGCTACATATACCCATTCTTTTTTGCGGTTCTTCTCATTCAACTATTGATCATGTCTTAGAAAAAGGTGGATTGCGTTCAGTAGGAAGGAACAGACCTATTATCGGAGGGAAAAAGTTTATGCCATATAAAGAGCAAATAGAGAAAAGAGATTTCGTTTTTGTGACGTTAGCAGATTCAGATGGAGAAATAGCAATGTAATATGAAAAACGGAAGTTTTATAATCTCACTTGATTTTGAGATGATGTGGGGAGCCTTGGACCTATGGACTCCCGAAGACTATGGCAAGAGTAATGTTGAGAATGTCAGGACTGTAGTAAAGCGATTGGTGGAGACATTCAATAAGTATGGGGTTCATTCAACTTTTGCCTCAGTCGGCCTTCTAATGCTTGATGGCAAAGAAGAGGCTAAGCTGTTTACTCCTAGACCTATTCCTTCATATCTAAATTCGAAACTCTCTCCTTTTGATGAAAGGTGCATTGATAATATTAAGAAAGAAAGCCTTTATTTTGCCCCGGATGTTATTTCTTTCTTGAATTCTCAAGAAGGTGTAGAAGTCGCTTCGCACACATTCGGCCATTATTATTGTTGGGAGGAAGGACAGACAATAAAACAGTTTGAGGCAGATATACAAAAGTCTGTGGAGGTTTCCAAGATTAAGGGACTGAGGCTAAATAGTATTATTTTCCCTAGAAACCAAGTTACAGATAATTATCTTGATGTTTGTTCAAATTATGGATTTGAGGTGTACCGAGGCATCTCCCCAAGTTTTTCTAAACAACCGAAAAGTAAGTTGGAATCCGTGTTGCAACGGATAGGGAGACTTGCTGATACATATGTGAATATAGGCGGTAATTCTTCAATTCCATATAATTCAATAGATACTACTCGCTCTATAATTAATATCCCGTCAAGTAGATTCCTGAGACCTTATAGTAGAGAGTTGTCATTTCTGGATGGTCTCAAATTAAGGAGAATTAAAGGTGAAATGATATATGCTGCAAATCACGGAGAGTTATATCACCTATGGTGGCACCCACATAATTTTGGATCTAACATAGAAGAGAACTTCAAATTCCTTGAAAAGATTCTAAAGTGCTATCAAGAGTGCCATATAAAGTATGGAATGGAATCCTATACTATGAATGAATTTGCAAAACAGATAAAACAAGATGAATATCCTTCACGTAGTTAACATATACTTCGTCCTCCCATATTTCATCGGCGACCAGTTCAAATACTTCAAAGAAAAAGGCTACAATATGAATGTGGTATGTAGTCCAAGTGAGTATTTGGCTGATTTCGCTAAAGAAGAGGGCTTTGAATACATTGAGATACCTATCAACAGAAGTATCTCAATAAAGCAGGACTTTGGTTCTATCCGCAGAATCTGTAAGTTTATCAAGAAGCAAAAGATAGATATCATTGTGGGTCATACACCCAAGGGTGGTTTGCTGGCAATGGTGTCTGGTTGGATTTGCAGAGTTCCGAAACGAATCTATTTTCGTCATGGATTGGTATATGAAACCAGCCATGGAGCAAATCGTTTTATTTTAAAGTCGGTGGACAGGGTGGCTTCTTTTTGTGCAACCAAGGTTGTGTGTGTAAGTCCATCTGTTTTAAGGAGAAGTATAGAAGACAAACTGGCTCCTGCAAAGAAGCAACTGATACTTGGTAAAGGGACTTGCAATGGTGTCGATACTATCAATCATTTCAATCCTGCTATTATAAATCAGGATAAGGTTGCTGAACTGAGAATGAAGTACGGCATCAATGAGGATGATTTTGTTATAGGATATTCTGGACGGTTGGTAAAAGATAAGGGTATAATTGATCTGGTTCAGGCGTTTGTCAAACTGGAGAACGCAGATAATTGCAAGCTGCTATTGGTAGGAATGTTTGAAGAACGGGATGCTTTGCCTGAGGATATCAAGAACCGAATTTTGAATGACAAACGGATTATCTTCACCGGATTTATCAATGGTGGTATGGAATACTACTACTCATTGATGAATGTTTATATGCTGGCATCATATAGAGAAGGATTCCCTACAGGTGTTTTGGAAGCACAGGCAATGGAGAAGCCAATCATCACCACAAAGGTTACAGGATGCTGTGATTCCATTGTAGATGGAGAGACTGGAGTGTTCGTGACTCATGAGCCAGACGATATTGCAAAGAAGATAGTTGCTATCCGTCTTAATCACGCCATTGACGGAATGAACGGTCGTAAGTGGGTAGTAGAGAACTTTGACAGCCGATTGGTTTGGAAAGAAATAGAGAAACTTTATTAAACAATGATGAATATACTTATTACAGGTGCTGGTAGCTATGTGGGCACCAGTGTTGAGTGTTGGCTGAAGAAGGACACTGAGTTCAATGTGGATTCAGTAGATACTTTCGGCGACAACTGGAAGAAGTCTGATTTCTCCAAATATGATGTGGTATATCACGTTGCGGGCATCGCTCACGTGAATGCTGACCCTAAAAGGGAGCCGTTGTACTACAAGGTGAACAGGGATCTGACCATAGAGGTCGCGAAGGCTGCAAAGGTGGCAGGGGTGAAGCAGTTCATCTTTATGAGCAGTATGATAGTCTTCCACGAGAGCCAGTCGTTGAAGAAGGAGATAATAACACGTGATACAAAGCCTAATCCGAACGGATTCTATGGCGATAGCAAGCTGCAGGCGGAGAATGGGCTACATGAGCTGGAGTGTGATACGTTCAAGGTGTGCATCCTGAGGCCGCCGATGATATACGGGTCTAACTCCAAGGGTAATTTCTCAAGGCTGGCAAAACTGGCTGTGAAGACGCCTGTATTTCCTGCTTATCATAACCAGAGGAGTGTGCTGTATATAGACAATCTGGCTGAGTTTGTCAGGCAAGCCATATTGCTTGAGCTGTCTGGCACATTTTATCCGCAAAACGCAGAGCTAAGTGATACAGTAGAAATCATCCGCTTCTTTGCCAAGTCCGCCAGCCACAAGATAGCTATCTGTCGCTGCCTGAACCCGCTTGTTACCCTTAGCAGCAAATTTGTCCAGTCCCTAAACAAAATGTTTGCCACTTATTACTATGATCCAGCAATGAGTAAAATGGATTTTGAATATCAAATTGTTGGTTTTAAAGAGTCATTGCAAATGATTGCTGAGACTCAGAAATAATGGTTCTTCGTCACTTTTGGTGAACGAAATCCATTTCTGCTTACTTGTAACAGTAAGGCCCACGATACCAAGAATCAGTCAGAAGCCAAAACCTATTTCAACATCAATATCGGCCTAACCCAAAATATATACGATTATTTTCTTGCCTCTTCAGCAAAGAAATTCATCTTCTTTAGTTCTGTGAAAGCAGCTGCTGATAATGTCCTCGGAGATGTTTTAACGGAAGATATTGTGCCAGCACCCAAAGGTCCTTATGGTGAGAGTAAGATTTTGGCTGAGAAATACATTCAGGATCATTGGCCTGCTGCAGATTCCGGAAAAAAAGTATATATTCTTCGCCCATGTATGATTCATGGTCCCGGGAATAAAGGTAACCTTAATCTGTTATATAGTGTCGTACGTAAAGGAATTCCATGGCCATTGGGCGCATTCGAAAACCATCGTACGTTTACTTCGGTCGATAACCTGTGTTTTGTGATAGATGAACTCGTCTCCTCAGGTAATGTGGAGTCCGGAATTTACCATATAGCAGATGATGAAGCACTTTCAACCAATGAATTAATTGGTGTAATGTGCGAAGCTATGGGGCAAAAGGCACATATATGGTGTTTGCCCAAAGGTTTGATAATTTGTGCAGCAAAACTTGGCGGAGCATTACATCTTCCATTGAATCCGGAGAGGTTGCATAAGCTGACTGAAAACTATGTAGCAAGCAATGCCAAAATTAAACGCGCACTCGGTGTGGATTATATTCCGATTACTGCTCGTGAAGGATTACGACGCACGATTATTTCTTTCTTAAAATAGACATTGACTTTATGTGGATATATATATTAGCCGCTTGTTTGCTGTTGGTTACGGAGCTTGTATATTTTAAAGTAGCCGAACATTTCAACATTATTGACAGACCGAATAAACGCAGTTCTCATAAACGCATCACTTTACGGGGTGGGGGCATTATATTTTATTTCGGAGTACTTAATTATTTTCTGTTGTATGGATTTGTTTATCCTTGGCTTTTCGCAGGTTTGACTTTGATAGCGATCATTAGTTTTGCTGATGATAATAGACCCCAGTCTTCCAAATTAAGGCTTACAGTTCACTTTGTTGCTATATTCCTGATGTTCTTTCAGTTGGGACTGTTCTATATGCCATGGTATTTTACATTGTTAGCTTTGATATTTTGTACCGGTGTTTTGAATGCTTTCAACTTTATGGATGGCATCAATGGTATGACAGGTGGATACAGTATGGTTGTGATTGGATCCTTGTGGTACATCAATACGTACCAAGTTTCATTTGTGGATAATAATCTGATTTATATATTATTGTTGGCTTTATGTATTTTTAATATTTTCAATTTCAGGATAAAAGCTATATGTTTTTCTGGTGATGTCGGAGCCTTTTCTATCGCTTTCGTGATTTTATTTATGCTTGTCTCTCTCATTCTGAAGGCCAAGGATGTTAGTTATATAATATTGCTTGGTTTGTATGGGGTGGATACGATTTTGACCATCATCCACCGGATAATGCTGAAAGATAATATTTTTAAGCCTCACAGGAAGCATATGTACCAACTCATGGCCAATGAAATGAAGATGCCTCATGTACTGGTATCTGGCATCTATTGTTTTGTGCAGGCTTTGATTTCTGTTGGATTGATATGGACGGAGTCAAAATACTGGTATATGCTGGCTGTGATTTTGCTTTTTAGTACCATCTATATCTTGTTTATGAGAAAGTATTTTAAGTTGCAGTCCTTGCACCATGTAAAATAGCGTTTATTGTCAAAAAGTCGCTTCCAATAATTCAAGAGTCTACAATACGGGGTTCAGCGGATGCTTACGCAAAATCAATGCTTAAGTTTAATAATCCGCAGAAAAACGAATATATTTTGGTATGACCTTGCTTAGTTTTGGTCGTGCGATTTTGATAGGTGTGCTGATTCATCATTTGAAAATATCGGTTTTACAAACAGAAACGGGTTGGATTCAACAATAGGGATTTCCTTTTATACAAGTTCCGCTCTATGCGGATTGGTTCTGATAAGAAAGGATTGATAACCATTGGAAGCCATGATTCTCGTGTTACCAATTCTGGTTATTATATCCGTAAATATAAGTTTGACGAACTGCCTCAGTTAATCAATGTTTTTAAAGGGGATATGAGTTTGGTCGGCCCTCGTCCGGAAGTACGCAAATATGTTGATCTTTATACGGAGGAACAGATGAGGGTATTAAGTGTCAAACCGGGTATAACCGACTATGCATCCATAGAATATGCTGATGAGAACACAATATTGGGTACCTTTGAAGATCCTGATAAAACGTATGTTGAAACAATTCTTCCGGACAAGATTGAGCTGAACATGAAATACATAAACAATCAATCAAACGCTGAATATTTTAAAATCATATTCTTGACGTTGTTTCGTATTTTAAAATGACTCCTTCTCGATGTTTTTGGGTACCTATAAAGCAATGTATGCTTACTATCAGACATGCTCGATGAAACACTACCAAATTATGCCAATTTTAGATGAATCAGCTAATCTGAAATAGTATAATATTTCATAAAATAGAAAAAACATTAACCCGATTGGTAAATAATTCTTTATCTTTGCAGTGAAAATATTATACAAGAACAACAAACTCGAAAAATCACTTACCAATGATAAGGAACTTATCAAAACTTACGGTGAGTTGGCTAAGAAGATAAAGCAACGACTGAAGGAGCTAAAAGAAGCAGATAGCCTGCTTGTAATATCTCAACTCCCTGCTTTGCGCTTACACCCTTATAAAGGGGATAGAATTGGTGAATGGTCAGTTGATATTAAGGAGAATTGGCGTATAATTTTTGAAATTGCTCAAGACCCAATACCCAAACAAGAAGACGGTGGAGTAAATCTCATTCTGATTACAGCCATAGAAATTGTTTCAGTAGAAGACCCTCATTAAAAAAAACTAAAGTCATGACTGATTTAGAAGCAAAAAAACTACTTTTATCTTGTCCCGGTGATACAATTCAGGAAACAATAGATGAAATAGGTATGTCGCAAGCCGAATTGGCTGAGCGTCTGGGCAGGTCTATCCCTAAACTCAATGAACTAATAAAAGGTAAAGCTCCGATAACAAAAGAAACCGCCACCAAACTCGAATATGTGTTGGGCATACCTGTCAGCTTCTGGCTCAATTTAGAACGCAATTATCAAGATGAATTGTTGGAAATTGAGCAAATGGAGTTTTTAGAACAATGTATTGAATGGCTAAAAACATTTCCCATTTCAGTAATGAAAAAAAATGGATTGTTGCCAAATACAAACGACAAGCCTCTGTTGGTCGAAAGCCTTTTGAAATTTTTCAGAATTGCGTCGCCTGTTCAGTGGTCAAGTCTTTATACGAACAATCAATTAGCTTTTAAAATTGACCTCAATCATACAGCCGAGCCACAAGCCATTTCTGTCTGGTTGCGGTTGGGCGAAATACAGGCAGATAAAATACAAACTGCTGATTTTGACAAAAAATTAATCCGAGAACGCTTTGACGAGATACAGGCTTTGTGTTACCAAAAACCTAATAATTGGATGGAATTTTTGCAACAAATATGCAGTGAATGTGGTATTGCTTTGGTTTTTACACCTTGTATTTCCAAAGCTCCAATTTATGGCGCAACGCGATGGATTAGAAATAGTTCAAAGCCATTAATTCAGATTACCGACCGTCAAAAGGATTACAATGCTTTTTGGTTTTCATTTTATCATGAATTAGCACACATTCTGTTTCATAATAAAAAAGACATTTTCATTGAAGGCTTAGGTGAAATAAACCAAAACGATGAAAAAGAAAAGCAAGCCGACGACTTTGCTGCTCGTATGTTATTGTCTGAAAAAGAAAGAAATGAGTTGTTTCGCAATTTAAATTACCCAGTCGAATTAATTATAACATTTAGTCAGAAATATAAAAAAAATCCCTCTATTATTGTATCTCAAATTCAAAGAGAAGGTAAGGCACAATACAATGATTTCAGATTAAACAAAATGAAGATTAAAGTGGAGTTTGATAAATTATCCCTTTAAAGTTGTCCCAATAACTTTGTCCCGTCCTAAAATAGCTTTACTTTTTTTGTAAAGCTATTTTAGGACGGGACATACGTAAGAATATATAGGGAGCTATCCAATGCAGGGTAGCTCCTTTTTTTTTAGCTATTTTATAAAATTTCACCATCAAATTAAACAATTTTATATCAACGTTGTTATACAAAAAATCCGTAAATCTAAAAGAATCGCGTAAGGTTAATATAATCAGCGTTTTAAAGAATTTGTATATCGGAAAGGAATGGGCTTTCGTAGGATTAGAGGAATAATCAAATCTAAGAATGATGAAAAAAATATTATCGAGCATCGTGCTGTCAGTGTTTGCAATAGCATTTGTCACAGCACAAAATGCGGAAACCTGCACGACAGTTCCAATTTCACATTGGTCAATCGGACTCAAGGTTGGAGCCAATGATATGGATGCGGTGCCTGCTCCTGCTACTTTTGAAAATCGCGTACACCTGATAATGGGTGGAACAGTGGAATATTCCATTAATCCGCTTGCCGGGATAGGGATTGAATGGCTAAATACTCCTTATGACGCTGATATCAACGCTTCAACGACCCTGGATGCCAACATGTTTCATCTGGTACCTTATTTTTCTGTCAATCTTTCAAATCTGCTTTTCTCAAATCGTGAGGGATTCTGGAAGAAGGTGAATATTTTTGGTGATATAGGTGCGGGCTACGGCTTTTATGACTATTCATTGAATGACGCATCAACAAAATCTTTTCATATCATGTTGACAAAAGCAGGGATCAATGCTGAATATAATATCAGTAAGCTATTGGCTTTGTGTTTGGAAGGAGAATACTTTTACTATGATAGTGCAAATATTGGAGGCGTTGTCAATGACAAGGGCTTTTGTCAAGCCTTGACTGCTACTGTCGGTTTGCGAATTAAATTTGGTGCAAACCGCAAACAACATGCACGTAACATCTGTTTATTCGAATATAATCCCAGACCGGCTCCAATAGTTGACACAAAGTCCAAGGAGTTATACCAGGATGTTTTAAATCGTCTGAAAATGGCGCAAGTTCAACAAACAGAACTTCAGCAAAAGGTTTTAAAGCTGGAACAAGAAATCAAGGATTTGTCCACCGAAAAATAGATTTCGTATGAAAAAAATACTGTTTAGCGCATTGGCAATTTCTTTTGCCATGGTGTATGTTACAGCTCAAAATTCTGAAACCTCTGACAAGACGTCCTTTTCACATTGGTCACTCGGACTTAAAGGTGGGGGCAATTATTTTCGTGTTGTGCCATCTGCTTTAACACATCCGGATGATGGACGTCTGCACTGGATATGGGGTGGAACTGTTGAGTATTCCATTAATCCACTTGCCGGAATCGGTTTTGAATGCATAAACAATCCTTATGGAAATGATATAGATGCTTTAAATACCCTTGATGGAAATACCTTTGATGTGGTACCTTATTTCTCCATCAATCTGACTAATTTGTTATTTCCAATTAGGGCCGGTTTCTGGAGGAAAGTGAATATTTTCAGTGAAACGGGTGCTGGAGCCGGTTTTTATCATTATTCGCTGAACAATGCGCCGGTGACCTATCATAGTACAGTGATTGCTAAAACAGGCATCAATGTTGAGTACGACTTCAGTAAATTGTTGGCACTGGCTTTTGAAGGTAATTACCGTTATTATGACCGGGCAGATCTTGGAGGTGATCGTATCGGTAAAGGCTTTTGTGAAGCATTGAATGCCACTGTCGGATTGCGTATAAAATTTGGTGCAAATTTCAAACAACATGTCAGAAACATCTGTCTGTGTGAAGACCATCACCAACCTATTGTCGGTACAGATATTGCCGGCAACTTGCAGAAGACTGTGACTAGTATAGATTCCGTTGAAAAGACAAATGCCGATTTGAAACAGAAGTTAGAGGATTTGCAAAGTCGGTTGAATTTATTGGCTGCGGGGGACACTACTGAAGCAGGCCCTGTCACCTCTTTTCAGAATATACAATTTGGATTTGATTCAAGCAAATTGACTCAGGCTTCATTGCCTATTTTGAATCAGATTGCAGAGATATTGCTTAACGATGCGTACTGGACAATGTTGAAGATCAACGGTAATGCTGATAGTACGGGACCGGCTAAGTATAATCAGGGTTTATCAGAGAGAAGGGCAAAGGCTGTCAAAAATTATTTGATCAGTAAAAAGATTCCCGTTTCCAAAATTACTGCGGTTGGAAACGGTGAAGAAAAACCCATTGCTACAAATGCCACACCAGAAGGTCGTCAAAAAAACCGTCGTGTTGATTTTGAGATCATTAAATAGTTGGTTGGATTAAGGTTGGAAGTAGGGGGATATGCTTCCAGCCTTAATTTTTTTATTCATGCATTCTCCATTCGTTCAGCAATCTTTTTTGGGTTCCCTGAATGATGGATGAAAGTGAGAGCTTATTGGCGGCGCCGTTGATTGTTTTAAATATTTCGGATTCCGCATTTTCAAAGCCTGCAATGAGTTTCCAGAACTCTTTTCCATTTAATTGGCATTCTTCATCGTATGGGCTATCACCGTCATCATAAACGAAAAGTCTATATTTTCTATTTCCATTTTCTGGATGAAGCCTACACTCTTTTATAGTAGGAAAAGTACTGCAATATAGTTCATTAACGGACTTAATTTCCAACCAATATTCTTCTCCACTTTTGAGCTTGAATTTTAAATCGTAGGGTTCAGGGTTTGTTTGGATCTGGCCATCTTGAGATTTAACCAAAATCTCACTGAATGTTACAATCGCTTTTTTTAGTCCTGCTGAAAAAGAAGTTGTTATATATTGGGTAATCATGAAATATAAATACTCATCAATATTCTGTGAAAACAGCTCCATCATAATGGATTTATTGTAGTTCACCAATTTAAACAAAGATAGTTGAGATGCCTTTGATGTAGTCTCTTTCAATAAGTTATCAATTATTGATAACAATGATTTTTCGGTATCGTTTTGGAAGTCAGTCATATACATTTGTTTAAATGGTGCTTAACTGAAAAGTGTATTTCTCACTAAATTACGAGGCTAATTTAAGAAAAAAAACATTAGTCTCCGTATAATTTGCCTATATCAGATATTCAAAAATGTTTTTTTAGAAGGATTTTGTGTCTGTATCTTTGTGGAAATAAGGTTTTTTTTATACGCGAATAAAAAAATAAAAAAAAATATCCTTAAATATTTTTTTTTATAAATAGATTTATTATATTGCGCCCGATATTCGATATCTATCCCCAGATATCATTTTTGTATTCTAAATTATCCCCGGTTTTCAATAGGTTTTTTTACTCGATCTTAGGTATTAATTTGAATCATTAAAATTAGTCGGCATATTCGAAAGTTTTGCTGAACAAATTTATTTAAATCAAATCATCCCCGATTTGGTTGGCTAAGTAAGCCATAAATCAATCCCCTGATTTTCTGTACGTTTTAGGTCATCTTCATTTTTGACATAGGCTATTTATGCGATTTAATTAAGTATAAATAAAATCCATATCATGCTTGACAGTTTGATTACTTCCAAAACGCGCATTAAACTATTGATGAAGTTCTTCATTAATAGTGATACAACAGCCTACTTGCATAATCTTGCAAGTGAATTCGGTGAATCAATCAGTAACATCAGGAACGAGCTCAACCGCTTGGAAGATGCTCACTTGATCGAGTCGAGAATGGTTCAAAACAAAAAGTTGTATCAAGCGAACACAAAACATCCTTATTATGAAAATATTCACCATCTGCTGCTCAAATACGTTGGTATTGATCAGGTTGTGGATATATTGGTCAAGAGTATCGTACATCTGGAACAAGCATATATAACCGATGGCTTTGCTGCAGGAACCCCTGGAAATATCATTGATTTGGTTTTGGTAGGAAGAAACGTTGATGATGATTATCTCAACAAATTGGTTCGTAAAACGGAGAGTAACCTTTCATTTAAGATACGGTATATCACTGTTAAACCTGACGAATTGTCTCAATATATTCACGATAAGTCTAAGTCTTTATTGATTTGGACTGCTGAATAATTTAAATATATGCCGCAATAGCGGATTTCTGATATATGAACTTGTTTCGTTGCGATCCATACATGGGAGTGACGAACATCGTCATGGAATTTTCACTCTCTTTTACCCAAAAATATAATGATTATTGCAGTCGATTTTGATGGAACAATTGTGGAAAACCATCTTCCTAAAATTGGCAAGGAATTTCCTTTCGCGGTTGAATGTCTGATTCGATTGCAGCAGGAGGAACAACATCAGATTATACTGTGGACGGTTCGCGAAGATGAATTGTTGGATCAGGCTGTTGAATGGTGTGAAAAACGTGGTCTTGTATTTTATGCTATAAATAAGAATAATCCTGAAGAAAAAGCTCAAGGGTCCCGAAAATTGAAAGTTGATCTTTTTATTGATGATCTTAATCTGGGGGGGATACCGGAATGGGAACTGATATATAAAATGATCAAAGCGCAGAAATTTTCTCGAAACTATGAGGAAGTCTATCGCAGTGCTTTTAAAGTACAGGAAAAAGCTTTTCTCAAGAGAAATTTTTTGTTGCGTTTAGGGACCCTTTTTGCTGAATTTCACTGAATTCACTTAAAAATATCGTCCAATGAATACTCGAATGATTCCTTTGTTTTCGATGGTTATAGTGTGCCTTTTGTTGGCTTCTTGCGCTGGTTCCAAAAGATTGGCATATATGCAAACATTGAGTACCAGTGTGGAAACAAAGCCAGGACATGGCATACCTACAGGACTGTATGAATCCAGTATTAAACCAAAAGACCTGCTGAGTATCACTGTCGTAACATCTGAACCTGGTGCATCCAAGAACTACAATCTTTTGGTGCCGCAAATTTCGGATGTTGCCAACAACATTTATAGTATGCCAACGATGCAGCTTTACCTGGTGGATAATGATGGGTGCATTGATTTTCCGGTACTTGGTAAAATCAATGTCGCAGGAATTACTCGCAAGGAACTGGAAACTAATATTCAAAAAGGTCTGGAACCCGCTTTTAGTAAAGAACGTCCGATCATCACCATCAGGATTACCAATTATTCAGTCAATATATTGGGTGAGGTCTCAAGGCCGGGAAAATATCTGAGCACAAACGATCGTCTGACTATTTTTGAGGGACTTGCTTTGGCGGGTGATATGACAATATATGGTAGACGCGATAATGTCAAAGTTTTGAGGGAATATGCAGACGGCAGCAAAGCATTGTTTTGCATCAATCTGAATGATAAGAATATTGTTGATTCTAAGGCCTATTTTTTGGAACAAAATGATGTTGTGTATGTTGAGCCCAATAAATCAAGGTCTAAATCTTCCTATATTAATTCAGCCGAAACATTAAGTGTTTCAGCCATGTCTATATTAATTTCCATAGCGAGTCTGGTTGTCAATATTCTTAGGTAATTAATATTATAGAATTTCTGTATGAGAACAAACAATATGGATGCTCTTCCAAAATATGATGGAAGTGTAAAAGATGGACGAAAAGGTTTGTCTGAAGTTATTTTCAAGTATCTCCATTATTGGAAATGGTTTGTAATATCAATCGTGATATGTTTGGCCATCGCTGTGTTATACCTGAAAAAATCAAGCCCGGTTTATGAAGTGAAAGCCAAGATATTGCTTGAAAATACGGTCGATAATAATGTGAACTCCTTACAGGATCTTGGCCTTTTTAACATGAAGAACAATGCAGAGAATGAACTGGAAGTTTTGAAAACATCTTATCTCATGGAGAAGGTTGTTCGGAAATTGGGAATTTATGCACAATATTTTATAATCGGGACTTTCAGAAATACGGAATTGTACGGTGCAAGTTGTCCGATATCGATCAGATTGCCGGAAGCCACATTGGATACTCTCCGTGGAAGAATTGATTTTGAGGTTGAGGCGCAACCTAACGGCACTTACGTTTTTATCGGTAATTATCATGATAAAGATTACAGAATCAGAGCTATGGCAAGTGATAGTCTGGTGGTGCTGCCTTTTGGGTCGATTTACTTTAATCATGGTATAATGAATCCCAATCAAATCATGAGAGTCGGCGTCAAACTCTACAATCCTTCTATAATGGCAGATGTATATTCAGGGAGTATGGATATTTCGCTGACCTCTAAAACGACTACTGCGGTTAGCTTGAAACTTAGAATCACCAATCTAAAAAAAGGCATTGATTTGGTCAATAATTTTCTGGAGACTTATAAAGAGGAAGATATAAAAGACAGGTATACGATGGCCACTAATACTTCTGCTTACCTTGATAATCTCTTGAGCTCACTCGGGGATGAACTTATTGATGTTGAGAAACAAGTTGAGAACTTTAAACAGAGGGAAGGGATCACAAATATAAGTTCTGAAGCACAGCTGTTTATACAACGAACCGGCCAATATGATCAAAAGCGGCTGGAAGTGGGAACTCAACTTGGTATCATTAAGGATCTTGAATCTTACATCAATAAAAATGAAAATCGTTATCAGCTGTTACCTTCGGGCATAGGCATTGAAAATGTAAGCCTCAATGGGCTTATAGGTGAATACAATAATTTGCTTCTTGAACGTAAACGCCTTTCACGCACTGCTACGGAGAATAATCAGATTATGATTGACTTGACAGATCGCATCGATGCTCTGTTTAAAACAGTCCAGTCGAGTGTAACCAACGAAAAACGTAACTTGATGATTTCTCAGCAGGACCTTATTTTAAAAGATAATGAAAATGCAACCCGCATCAGAGCCATTCCTCGTCAGGAACGGGAAATCACGGATCTGTTACGCCAGCAAAATATCAAATCACAGTTGTATTTATTTCTGTTGCAGAAAAGAGACGAAAACTATTTGAGCAAAGCTTCCGTGGCTCCAAAATTTAAAATTATAAGCAATGCCCGCAGTAATGGAGTACCTGTCGCACCGAAAATGGAGGTTATCTATGTGATGGCCTTGGTTTTTGGCCTTTTCCTTCCTGTCTTTGGAATTTCCGTTCGTGATTTGTTTCATAATACAGTAGAAAACAGGGAAGAGCTGAAACAGATATCATCAATTCCGATTTTGGGAGAAATTCCTAAAAGTGAGGCATCCAATAATCTTTTTATTCGAGAGAATTCTGACGATGGATTTACTGAAATGTATCGGCTTCTACGTACCAATTTGATGTTTGTATTAAACGATTCGTGGAAAAAAGTGATTAATGTTGTTTCAAGTATTAAAGGTGAGGGCAAAACATCTGTTGTCATCAATCTGGCACTAAGTTTGGCTTTTCTTGGAAAAAAGGTTCTGATAATATGTCTGGATGTGCGCAGACCTATGATTGATAGGATTTTAGGGCTTGATAATAAAATTGGCGTTACGCAGTATCTTTCAGGTCAGATAGACCATACAAAACTTATTCGTCCATCTGGTATTCACTCCAATCTGTGGGTCATCACTTCAGGCCCTATTCCTCCTAATCCCAATGAATTACTGGCCAGATCGGCTTTGGATGATTTGATCAAGCAAAACAGAGAACAATTTGACTACATCGTCATCGATACACCACCCATAGGTGCCGTTTCAGATGGCTTGATACTTAACCGTTTTGCAGATGTAAACCTCTATGTTGTACGTGCGGAATATACCCGTAGAAATAATATTCTTGATGCTAATGAGATATTCAACGATCAAAAGTTGAACAACGTGTACATCGTCCTCAATGCAACCAATATGCAGAAATATTATGCTTACCGTTACGGCCGTTGCAGGAAACATGGTTATGGCTATTATAGTCATGATTACCAACAAACAAAAAAATGATTATCGTATGAAAATATTAGTAACCGGCGGAGCTGGGTTTATCGGTTCCAATTTGTGTGAAGCACTTCTAATGCGTGGTGATGAGGTGGTATGCTTAGATAATTTTATGACCGGAAAAATTGAAAATCTGCAGCCATTAATCTTTTCATACCCTAAAACATTCAAGTTGATAGTTGGCGATATTCGTAAACCGGAAGATTGTCAAAGGGCGGTAGATGGTGTGGAGTATGTATTACATGAAGCAGCTTTAGGTTCGGTACCACGTTCCATTAAGGATCCGGCAACAACCAACGAAGTGAATATCAGCGGCTTTTTAAATATTCTGATTGCTTCTCGGAATGCAGGTGTAAAACGTTTTCTGTATGCTGCCAGTTCTTCCACTTATGGGGACAGTAAAACACTGCCGAAGGTTGAAGATGTAATTGGCAAACCTTTATCTCCTTATGCCGTCACAAAATATGTCAACGAACTTTATGCCGATGTCTTTGCCAAAACATACGGATTGGAATGCATAGGATTGCGTTATTTTAATGTTTTTGGAAAAAGACAGGATCCGTTGGGTGCTTATGCTGCTGTTATTCCCTTGTTTGTAAAAAAGTTGATGGCTCACGAATCGATAACAATCAACGGTGATGGTGAATATTCGCGTGACTTTACTTATATAGATAATGTCGTTCAAATGAATTTACTGGCACTTGAAACAAAAAATCAAGAGGCTGTAAATCAGGTTTTCAACACTGCTTTTGGAGAACGGGTTACATTGAACCAATTGGTAAGATATCTCAAAGAATTTTTGAGTGAGTTTGATGAAAAAATTTTCGATGTTGAAGTTCACTATGGACCAATCCGCGTTGGAGACATACCCCATTCTTTAGCCAGTATCGAAAAAGCTAAAAAAATGTTGGGATACAATCCGCAATATAGTATGCGTGACGGACTGAAAGAAGCTGTTAAATGGTATTGGGATAATAATATAACAAATTAACAATGAAAGCGATGAATAATATTAAGATTGCCGTAATTGGATTGGGTTATGTGGGCCTTCCATTAGCTAGACTATTTTCGACCAAATACAAAACAATTGGTTACGATTTGAATGCCCAACGGGTAAAAGCTTTGATGGCAGGACATGATGCAGGCATGGAAGTCTCTGATGAATTATTGCAAGAAGCAATAAAGAATGGATTTGTTTGTACGGTCAATGTTGATGATATTCGTGATTGCAACTTCTACATTATTGCAGTACCAACCCCGGTCGATATAAACAATAGCCCCAATTTAAGCCCTCTTTATGGAGCGAGCGAAACCGTTGGGAAAGTAATATCCAAAGGTGACATTGTTGTGTATGAATCTACTGTTTATCCAGGTGTAACAGAAGATGAATGCATCCCAATCATAGAGAAAGTATCTGGTCTCAAATACAATGTGGATTTCTTTGCCGGTTATAGTCCGGAACGCATCAATCCTGGAGACAAGGAACATACCGTTGATAAAATCAGGAAAGTGACTTCTGGCTCTACTCCAAAAATTGCAAAAGTGGTGAATGAAGTTTATTCTTCTGTCATTAAAGTCGGTACCTTTTTGGCGACGAGCATTAAAGTGGCAGAAGCTGCAAAAGTCATTGAAAATGCTCAAAGAGATATCAATATTGCTTTTGTGAATGAACTCTCTAAGATTTTCACCCGTATGGGAATTGATACGCTGGAGGTGTTGGAAGCAGCTTGTACAAAATGGAATTTCTTGTCATTCAAACCTGGATTGGTTGGTGGACATTGTATCGGTGTCGATCCTTATTATTTGGCTCAATGCGCTCAACGTAATGGTTACAATCCCGAAATTATCCTTGCCGGACGTAGAATGAATGACGGCATGGGAGAGTATGTTGCTGATCAGGTAATCAAGTTCATGCTTAAAAAAAGGATTCAAGTCATTCATTCCAAAGTTCTCATATTAGGTTTTACATTTAAAGAAAACTGCCCGGATGTGAGAAATACGAAAGTCATTGATATATACAATGCTTTGAAACAATATGATATTCATGTTTCAATTTACGATCCATGGGTATATCCTTCAGTTGTCAAGGAAGAATATGGAGTCGATATGCTCCAGGAACTTCCAAAAGATAAAGCTGATGCTGTTATTCTTGCTGTTTCTCACGATCAATTTAAAGACATAGATCTGAATTCATTGGTGAAAAAGGCCCATGTCGTTTATGATGTCAAAGGCTTTTTAAAGAAAGAGAATGTGAGTGGAAGATTATAAATAAATATATCATGGATTTCTTATTAAACATATTTCGTCCATTTTGTATGATATTCGTGCGTTTTTATTTAAAACATACGAAGGGAGGTAATATATCAATTTTCGCCCTATTAAACAGGAACACTGTTTTGGAAGGGTTCAATAAAATTGAGAAAAAGAGCTGTATAAGTAATTCCAAAATAGGGTATAGCAGCTATTTAAGCAGCTATTGTAATCTGGAAAATTGTCATATAGGGAGATATTGTTCCATTGCAGGAAAAGTAAATATTGTTTCAGCATTGCATCCCACACATACCTTTGTCTCATCTCATCCTGCATTTTATTCCATCAATAAACAGTCCGGGTATAGCTATGTGGATAAGACCATTTTTGAGGAACATCAATATTATGACAAGAAAAATGGTATAAATGTTAAAATCGGGAATGATGTATGGATTGGATATCGTGTTACCATCATGGGTGGTCTGGAAATTGGAGATGGGGCTATTATTGCGACTGGAGCTGTTGTCATAAACAATGTCAGGCCTTATTCCATAGTTGGTGGTGTTCCGGCCAAAGAAATTAAAAGACGTTTTACGGATAGTCAGGTTGATTTTTTATTGAATTTTAAATGGTGGAACAAATCGACTGAATGGATTAAAGAAAATGCGCATCTTTTTCAGGATATTGACCTTTTTATTTCGAAACAAAAAGCAGGAAAATGAAAATAGTTCATATCATGATGGCTTGCTCTTATGTTGAAGGAATGGGATATCAAGAAAATATTCTACCGAAGAAACACAAAGAATTGGGTTTGGACGTCTCAATCATTACTTCTCAATATGTTCTTTTTCAAGAAGGGAAAAAAACGAGAGAATGCGGGGTATATATTAATAATAATGGCATTGAGGTTACCATACTTCCTTTTTCAAAATGGCATCATTCAAAATCAACTTTCTTCATGAGGTTTGCTTTTTTGGCGAGAAGATATTCTGGATTGCTTAAAACATTGGATGTCATGGCTCCGGATATCATTTTCATTCATGGTTTACAATCAATTGACACATTGGATGTTGTTAAGTACAAGAAAAGGCATCCGAATATAAAGATCTATGTTGATCAACACGGTGATTATTACAATATGCCAATCAAGGGATTTTCCGGTTTTTTGATTCAGAAAGTGCTTTATGCCATGATTGCAAACCGTATATCTAAATGCTCAGAAATATTATGGGGTGTAACTCCATGGAGGGTTCAATATCTGAAGGAAGTATATAGGATTCCTTTTGAAAAAACAGGTTTTCTGCCTATGGGAGGCGATGAGTTTTTGATAGATTTTGAGAATAAGGATTCTATCAGAAAAAGAATCAGAGAAAAACATCAGATTAATCATACGGATTTTTTACTGGTTACAGGGGGAAAAATTGATCAGACCAAGAATATCGATCTTTTGATGCAAGCTGTATGTGAGTTGAAAAGGACTGATATTAAGCTTTTGATTTTTGGAAAACCGAACGAAGAGATGGCGGGGCCGATAGATATGTTGTCAAATTCTTGTAATCAGATAGTTTTAGCAGGTTGGATATCTCCTGAGGAGTCTTACAATTATTTTTTAGCTTCTGATTTAGGTGTTTTTCCTGGTACACATTCTGTATTGTGGGAACAGGCAATCTCTACAGGTTTGCCTTGCTTATTCAGACATTGGGAAGGGATGGAGCATGTAGATATAGGTGGGAATGCCATTCTTATGGATGAGCCTATCAATGATCAACAGAAGTATAAATGTATGATCATGGATTTGATACGAACTTTGTCCGATAAAAAAGAAGATTATGTTCAAATGAAATATATATCGGAAACAAAAGGTGTGAAAACATTTTCATATAGAGAAATAGCAAAACGTTCCATTCAATTAGAAGGAGTCTTATGAAAGTCATTATCAACGCAGATGATCTTGGAATAAATCCTGAAGTTAATGCATGTATTGAACAATTTATCAATACGGGTGCAATTTCTTCTTCTTCAATTCTTGCCAATGGTAAAGCTTTTGATTTAGTTCCGGATATTGTAAGGCGACATCCGAATATCTCATTTGGCGTTCATTTGAATCTATCTGAATTTGAATCTTTGACCAAATCACCCGTTTTCGTCAAATATGGCATGACAGATAAAGATGGTGTATTCATTAAAGGTGCTATAAACAATGTTTTTTTTACAAAAGAATTGAAAAATGCGATTTTTGAGGAATGGCGTGCTCAAATTTTAAAAATTCAGAAAGCAGGTGTATCAATTTCGCATATTGATGGGCATCATCACTGTCACACGCAGCCGGAATTGTACGATGTCCTGAAGAGACTCGCCAATAACTTTGGAATCAAGGGAATCAGACAAAATAGAGTTTATAGTGCGTTCTATATGAAAAGAAAATTATATGTTGGTAATAATGGGATGAAATCTGATGACTATCAAAGCAATCCGAATAATCCTTTATTTTGGCGAAAAATAAATAATGCAATTAAAATTCGAATCTGGCATTATCGTACAAAATTTGATTTTACAACAACAGATATATTTCTCTCTTACGATTCCTTTATTAGAAAATTTGATGCGATAAGAAATAAAAAACACATCAAAGTCGAACTGATGTGCCATCCTGGCCATCCCAAATATAAAGGTGAATCCGAATTATTGTTAAATAATTCACAAAATCAGAAGCCTTTATATGACCTGGTTTCTTATTTTGAGTTATAGACAAAAAGTCAAACATCATCTTGAGCCACTTTCCTCCATTTTCACTATATATTCAAATATATGACTCTAAGGCATCAAATGACAACGGGGGTTTTTTGGACAAGCATCGATCGGTTTACTACTCAATTTGTTCAGTTTGTCGTTGGAATAGTGATTGCCCGAATAGTTTCTCCTGCTGATTTTGGAATATTAGGTATATTATTGGTTTTTGTATCATTATCAGAGGTTTTCATTGATAGTGGTTTGGGAAAAGCACTGATTCAAAAAAATAATCCTACTCAGGAAGATTGTTCTACCGTATTTTATTTTAATCTACTTATAAGTGTCTTATTATATGGCGTATTGTGGATAACATCTCCTATCATTGCGACGTTTTATAAGATGACTGAATTGGTGGATTTAATGCATATCATATCTCTGATCCTTGTCTTAAACTCACTTATAAATGTACCTCAGGCAATATTCAGCATCAGACTTGATTTTAAATCATTGGCTATTGCCAATTTCGTTTCAGCGGTTTTCGGAGGTCTTGTTGGAATATTAATGGCAATAAAAGGTTTTGGCGTTTGGGCATTAGTTTGGCAAACAGTTATTCGAACCCTTGTACTTTCAATTGTACTGACGATCCAATTAAAATGGTTTCCATCATTTATATTTTCAAAAGCTTCCTTTAAAGGTCTTTATGATTATGGCGTTAATCTTTTTGGCTCTTCCTTAATTGCAAGTGTTCTGGAAAATCTGAATGCAATGGTGATAGGGAAGTTGTTTAACCCCAAAGAATTAGGTTTTTATACAAGAGGATTACAATTTGCCGGGTTACCGTACCTGACTATTACTTCAATAGTATATAGAGTTCTATTTCCGGCTTTATCTTCTGTGAAAGAAGATAAGGTACGGTTGGTTCAAATCAGTAAATCGGTCATCAGGTATTTATCTTTTCTGACATTCCCCATATTTCTATGGATTATAATGATAGCTGATCCTATTGTCAGGGTTCTGTTAACTGAAAAATGGTTGCCCTCTGTCCAAATTATTCAAATAATATGTTTAGCACGTATGATCACTGTAATAGCAGGGGTTAGTGTTCAACTTCTGGATGCAGTAGGACGTAGCGATTTATCATTGAAACAAAATATTTTAAAAGCCATCATTCGAATTGTTCTGTTGGTTGTAGCCTATAAGTTCGGAATAGTTTGGATTGCAATTGCTGAACTTGCATCGACAAGTATTCATTTTTTTATCAATACTTATTACCCGGGAAAGATCTTAAATTATGGTGCATTGTCACAGATTCGTGATTTTATGCCAATTTTAATTTCTGCTGCGCTTTCAACGATGGTTGGATTTTTGATCATGTGTCTTATTGGTAATCTTTATTTAAAAATCATTTTTGCTTTAATTATTTCAGTAACAACCTATGTTGGATTTTTGTACTTGTTCAAACAACGTGATTTCTTTGAAATAATAAGCTTGATAAAAACACATTTTTCGAAATAAAAAACCCTGTCAGATAGGATGGAAAAATATAAAAGCAGCATGGTGAAAATGATAGCTGGAGATTGGCTGTTGTTGCTTATAATCGTCATCTTTTTTTTAAATAGATTTAGTGCTATTGCACCATATTTGACGCTTGTGATATTTCCATTGTTGATTATAAAAAATGGATTCTGGCGTTATTTGGATACTACTTGTCTTTGGATCATTGTTTTTTCATTGACCTATTCAATCATTTCAACTATTTATGGTTTTAATGTGGGTGCTAAAGGAAATATGTTGTTTTTCTTGGTTTTTCCTTTAATGTTTTATGTTACCGGCCGCTATTTAATGAATACATGGTATGCTCAAAAATACTTTTTTCTCTTATTGCTGATAGTCCCTATTGCTTTATTAGTTTTTTCAAGTGTTATAACGGATATACTTCAAGGTGGTTTTCAGAATACGTCCAGAGATGTTTTTGTTAACGGTTTAAGATCATCTACTACTTTATATGGTGTGCGACTGTCGTTGAGTATCGTTTCAATTGGGATGATCTTTTCCATCACTCAAAATAGAGAGGAAAAAATATATAAGTACTTGTTAATAGCTTTAGGTGTATTAGGGATTATATGCACCATTTATATGATAAACAGAACTGGAATAGTTATAGCAGTAGTGAGTTGCTTGACCATATTTATAGTGAACATTCTCAAATTTAGGATACAGAGTATCATCATATATATGATTTTATTGGCTTTTGTAGGTTATGAGTTATATCCTGTAGTGAGTAAATCCAAGATACTAGAATCGTATTTAAACAGGGAAGGAGAGAATGGCGGTCAATCCAATACAGCGGGAGGAAGGACGTTACGTTGGGAGGATGGAATCGTAAAAATTTTCGAACAACCAACGGGTGGCGGAGTCTTTCAAAATGGACGGAGATATTATGCACACAATTTTTGGTTGGATGTTTCTGAAATAGCAGGTGTTTTGCCGCTTATTGCATTGCTTGGCTGTACATTCATTAATTTGAAGAAAAATTACAGAATCATACGAAGCCGACGGATTTCACCTTTCCTTTCTTCCTGGCTTATCGCATTAAATATTGGATTCTTTCTTACATGTTGTGTGGAACCTATCATGGAGGGAATCGCCAGTTATGCTTATTTGTATTTCTTCTTCTGGGGTATGACCAGCATGATCTACGATCGCATTCAAATTGCCAATGAATCGAACTATAATGTCATTCTAAATGATTGATTAATACCATATTTATATTTATGGAAACCATCTTAATTGTTTGTCAATATCGCTTTCCAGAAGGTGATGCCGGATCTGTCCGTATGTACAATTTTGCAAAAACTTTAATGAGTTTGGGATATCGTGTTTTAATTATTGGTATGGGGCCTGTCAAAAAAGGTTTTCAACAATATAAAGGTATCCGCTATCTGTCATTACGTCAAACCAATCCGTATAATTCTTATTTTGGATTTTCTTCCAGATTGATTGATCTGATTAAAAGATTGAGGAAAAAATGGTCACTCCATACGATCATTCTGGGAACTACTTCAATAAATGTTTTTACTGTTTTAAAGAAGTACTGTGATAGAAATGATATTGTACTGATTAAAGATGTTGTAGAATGGTATTCTCCTTCTCAATTCAAATGGGGTCGGTTATCACTTTCATATTTTATGAAGGATATTGAAAACAGGTTTATCATTGATAAAACTATTAGAGTGATTTCAATAAGCACTTATTTAGAAAAATATTTTCTAAATAAACAGATCCATACAGAAAGGATACCGATTTATTTTGATCAAAGTGAATATACAAAGAAAAAAGAAGAGCCGGTTCAATCATTGAATTTACTATATGCTGGTTTCCCCAGCAAACAGGATAATTTGTATCTGCCTTTAAAAGGTTTGTCTCTTTTGGATGACCAGTCTTTAAATAGATTACATTTTGTGATTATAGGTGTTTCGTTGTATAGGGTCAAACAGCTATTTTCTCTACAAGAAGAAACCCTGAAAAGGATCATGCCTTCATTGGAAATTTTAGGAAGAGTACCCCGTTCTGTCGTATTGAAAAACCTTCTAAAATCTGATTTTACTGTTTTGCTAAGGGACAATCAGGAACGATATGCCCAAGCAGGTTTTCCATCCAAGGTTATAGAAAGTATATCAAATTCAACGCCTGTCATCATGAATTTTTCATCGGATATTGGGATGTATTTCACTGATAATGAAAACTGTATAGAAGTTAAAGACTATTCTGGAATGGCATTTGCCGATTCATTGAGAAGAGCGTTGTTATTGACAGAATCTGAAAAAAAGAGCATGTCAAGAAATGCGAAAGAATTAGCAATCAGATCCTTTGATAAAGATTCATATATAAAACAGTTTGAAATTCTTTTAAAATAAAAATGATGAGGTCTAAAATTCTACTGGTTTCTCCTCTTCCTCCTCCGGTTGGAGGTATTGGTACATGGACCAAACATATTCTTTCTTATTTTGAGAACAATTCACAATGTGAATTAATTCATTACAATACAGCGGTTATTAAAAGAAGAATAACGCAACACTCTAATATTGTGAGAATTATAGGTGGTGTTAAAGAGATGAAGCATAATATCCCATTAATTGTTGAGATTGTCAAAATGAAAAAACCGGATGTGGTACATCTTATAAGTAGTGCTTACTATGGGCTTTTCCGGGATTTCGTTTTACTGGGTAGATTAAAAAAATTGGGTGTTAAGACTGTTATCCATTTTAGATTCGGTCGTATTCCATCGTTGAGTAAACAAAATAATTGGGAATGGAAAATGATTTGTCTTGTTGTCAATAGAGCTGGTAAGGTGATAGTCATTGATAAAAAGTCATTTGAGACGCTTATTGAACATGGTTATAAAAATATTGAGTATTTGCCCAATCCAATAGCAAAAGACATTGAAGACATGGAACGGATTACAGATGTTGATTTTTCAGAAAGGCAGAAAGGCTATGTGCTATTTGTGGGTCAGGTCGCTCCAAAAAAAGGAATAATGGAACTGGTGACTGCATGCGCTGACTTGGAAATGGTTCGTCAATTGACTTTGATAGGTCCATATGAAAAAAAAATTGAACAACAGATTCGGCATATTGCTTCAAAAAGGGACGATGGTCGTTGGCTCCAATTGAAAGACGTTCAAAATACAGAAGTTGTGCTGGAATCTATGAGAAAATGCAATGTATTTGTTTTACCAAGCTATACGGAAGGCTTTCCAAACGTAATTTTAGAATCAATGATAACAGGGTGTCCCATTGTGGCAACATCAGTGGGAGCTGTTGATGATATGTTGAACACAAAAGATTCTAAACCTGCAGGTATATGTGTCAAACCACAGGATATAGATAAATTAAAAGCTGCTATTCAAACTTTTTTGACGAACTCAGAATTGGCTGAACAGATGGGATTAATAGCTAAAGAAAGAGTTCTAAAAGAATATTCAACAGAGATAATATGTGATAAGATGATTAAGATTTGGCAGTCAATGCAAGTAGAAACCAATTAATGTCAATAATATGTCAATATTTCAGGATAAAACATTATTGATTACTGGTGGAACGGGTTCCTTCGGTAATGCCGTCTTGAAAAGATTTCTGGATTCGGATATTAAGGAAATCCGTATTTTCTCTCGGGATGAAAAGAAACAAGACGATATGCGTCATCGTTTACAGAATCCAAAAGTGAAATTTTATATTGGTGATGTACGTGATATTCGTTCTGTGGATGGAGTCATGAGTGGCGTTGATTATGTGTTTTCTGCTGCAGCATTAAAACAAGTCCCTTCTTGCGAGTTTTTTCCGATGCAAGCGGTTCGAACCAATGTGATGGGAACGGAAAATGTTTTGGAATCAGCAGTTGAGCATGGCGTTAAGAATGTTGTTGTCCTTTCAACGGATAAAGCTTGTTATCCGATCTGTGCGATGGGCATGTCCAAAGCTATGATGGAAAAAGTCTCCATAGCCAAAGCTCGTGAATTGGAAAAGGATTCAGTCACTTGTATTTGCTGTACTCGTTATGGTAATGTGATGGGTAGCCGCGGATCGGTCATTCCGTTGTGGATAGATCAAATGAAGTCAGGGAATGACATTACGATTACAGATCCGAATATGACTCGTTTTATGATGACGTTGGATGATGCAGTGGATTTGGTTGTTTATGCATTTCAGAATGCACAGAATGGAGATTTGTTTGTTCAAAAGGCTCCTGCTGCTACACTGGATGTTTTAGCCAAGGCTTTGATTGGTTTATACCATACAGATACAAAAATCAGATATATAGGTACCCGGCATGGTGAAAAGCTCTATGAAACGCTGGTGACCCGCGAAGAAATGTCAAAAAGTGAAGACAGAGGCAAATATTACCGCATCCCATGCGATACTCGTGATTTAAATTATGACAAGTACTTTGTGGATGGAGAGAAAAAGATCTCACAGGTTGAAGATTATCATTCACATAATACACGTCGCTTGAATATTAAAGAAATGCAGGAATTATTGCTTCGATTGGATATGATTCAGGAAGATTTGAATGTATGATGATGTAGAAATCAATTCGTATGAAAAAAATATTTAGTATTAGAAAGAGTCCGTTTTTATTTGGATTGTATTCGGTATATAAACGCTACAGTTTACGCAAAAGTCAGTTGGGCTTTTGTGGGGAAAATGTGATTTTGGATTATCCCATAATTGTAGCAGGAACAAAAAACATGTATATGTATGACAATACACTTATTTATGGTGATGCCATGATATTGTGTACCAGAGCAAAATTCATCATGAAGAGTGGTTCTGGAGCAGCCAGAGGCTTGAAAGTGATTTGTGGAAATCATGCTCATGTATTAGGTAAACGGTTCTTATCCATTACTGATCAGGATAAAGACGATTTGGAAAATGTCAGTTTTTTAGACAAGGATATTGTTGTAGAAGAGGATATATGGATTGGTGCAAATGTGACGCTTTTGTCTGGTGTGACAATTGGCAGAGGTGCAACTGTTGGCTGTGGTAGTGTCTGTAGAAAAGATGTTCCACCATATTCAGTTGTAATAGGCAATCCGGCGAAAGTCGTACGCTTTAATTATACACCTCAAGAGATCATTGAACATGAAAAAATGTTGTATCCGGAAGAGGAAAGGTTGCCTTTATATCTCTTGGAATATAATTACGAAAAGTATTATACGAATAGAATAGAAGAAATAAAAAAATTCAAACAAATATAAAGACTTCAATTGTGAAACGAGCCCATGATTTATCACTCACATAAGTGAACGTTTTAAGTAGCGAAAGCAGAAACAAAACTTGTTTTTGGTTATGCTGAGTCACGCAAAACGACTGTTTAGAATAAACGAACAATTATTTGGCGAGTTACATCGAATACCTAAATGTTAAAATAAAAAAATAATGAGATGAAAATCCTTTTTTTAATGTTGCAGATGTCCACCAACGAATCAGTTTCTGATATGTATACTGATTTGGTTGAAGAATTTAGAGATCATGGACATGAAGTTACCATTATGGTTACGGATAGTAAGATACGTCATACCCGCATTGGTATTGAAAGAGGAATGAGAACACTTCGTATAAAAGCAATGCCATTTGTTGGCGTAAAAAATTTGATAAAAAAAGGGATAGGTATGGCTTTATTCCCATATCAATATAAAATGGCATATAAGCATTACTTGAATGAAGAACAGTTTGATTGGATTTTTATGCCAACTCCTCCCATCACTCTTGTCGATTTTGTTTTTTATGTAAAGTATAAAACCAACGCGAGGTTCTATCTTATATTAAGAGATATTCATCCACAGAGTTCTGCAAGTTTAGGTGAAATTAAATATCAATTTATGATTGATTATTTAGAGCTTAGGGCTATAAGGGGTTATGTAATTGCAGATCTGATAGGTTGCATGTCTCAAAGTAATATTGATTTTATTGCCAATCTTTATCCATGGCTTGATAAATCTAAATTGGTGCTACTCTTAAATTGGCAGAAGCATGTGGATTATTCTGAAAGTCAGCTGGATATACGTGAAAAATATCATTTGAAAGATAAATTTGTAGCAATATTTGGTGGAAATATTGGACTTGGTCAACGTATTGAAAATATTTATTCGTTGGCAAAACATTACCAAGCAAATCCAAATATAGTTTTTCTGATAGTTGGAAAAGGAGTCAAAAAGGACGAACTTATGTTCATGATTGAAAAAGAAAAATTACAGAATGTACTTTTCATTGATTTTTTACCACGTGCTGAGTATCTGGATTTTTTGAAGTCGATGGACTTGGGATTGATTTCAATCAATGAAAATAATGCGGTTCCAACATGCCCGTCAAAGGCCGTTTCCTACATGGCCTTAAAGATTCCGATTTTAGCAATGATTAATTCAAACAGTGATTACGGGATCATGATAGAAAATGCAGGTGCCGGCTATTGGAGTGTTGGAAGCAATAAGGAAAAAGTTTATGCATTGTTTGATGAAATCTATGATAACAAGGATTTAAGGAAGGAAATGGGGAATAAAGGGTATGAATTTTATTTAAAATATCTGAATTCCAATCATGCCTATTCTAAGATGATGGATCAGATAAGTAAGTGTTAGCTTCCTGAAAAATATATTATTATGTTGAATTTTAATGTTTTGCTGTTGGGTGGGGGCCTTCAGTCGTTATCTGTGGCGGCGTCATTAAAGCAAGAAGGTTGTGTTGTCTCTGCATTGATTAGTCATGATATCATCGCATTTTCCAGTCGATTTATTGACTATAAACGTAATTTTCCAGATATAGAGAATGAAGATGTTTGCAAAGCGTTTATGATTGATTTTCTAAAAAAAAGGCCTCAGCATGTTATTATCCCTATGGGTGATAAAATGGCTGATTTTTTAAGTAAGAATAAAACGTTGATAGAAACCTATCATGTAAAATGTGCAGTACCTGATTATGATATATTTATAACAGCAAATGATAAGTGGAATTTGATGAAACTTTGCAAAAAATATCAAATAGGACATCCCAAAACAGTGTTACTTTCATCGGAAACAATAAATTATTGTGCTGAATATGTTGGTTTCCCTTCATTGATCAAACCAAATTTTTCTGTTGGAGCAAGAGGTATAACTCTTGTGAATAATATAGATGAATTACGAGATAAATATCAATATATATATAAAGAATTTGGTGATTGTACTTTGCAGGAGTTTATTAAAAATCCGGGATATTACTACAGTGTTATGTTGTACAGGGACAGTATGGGCGTTTTTCATAATTATACCATCATTAAGATATTAAGATTTTATCCAATACAGGGTGGTAGTAGCAGTTATTGTGAGACCGTGACCAATCAAAAGTTGTTGGATTTGTGTCAAAAGACACTTGATATGCTTCATTGGGTTGGGTTTGCGGATTTTGATGTCATGGAGGATGCAAATACATCTGAGTATAAAATTCTTGAAATAAATCCGAGAGTCCCGGCAAGTCTTCGTGCAGCAGCAGTATCAAATGTGAATTTTCCTGCAATCATTGTTGCCGATGTCTTGGGAATGTCTGTTCCTGAGTATGATTATATGGAGGGTAAGGCTCTCCGATATTTAGGATTGGATATTTTATGGTTTATAAAATCTCCGGATAGGTTTATGTCCAAGCCATCGTTTTTTAGATTTATTGGACGAAATGTTTTTTGCCAAGATGGAAGTTTACAAGATCCGCTTCCACTAATTACAAGTTTTGCATCTGGATTGTTGAAGTGTTTGCATCTACTTTTCAATGTTAAATAATAAATATGGAATAATATGAAACCTATGTATTTGATATTATTGATGATTGCTGCATTATCATTCAGCAATTTAAATGCTCAATTTGTGCAAAAGATCTTATTTAAGTCTGAAAATAGTTATCAGGATAAATTCATCATAGATAATGGACTTGAAGAAATCTTTGCCCTTTCTCAAAATCATTTTGTGAATGATGATGGTTTGACTTTTAATAAAAAGTTGATGGAAACTTCTATGGATAGAATTATTCCAAATAAAAGTCAATCTGGTTTTGCGTCATTGGATTGGGAAGGTTATCCCTATGATGTTATTCGAGGAGTAAAGGGTGTAGATGCTGATGATCCAAAGAATATAGCATTTTTAAATGCCTTTATCGCTGCTCTTAATTATGCAAAGTTTCTGAGACCTAATATGAAGTGGTGCTATTATAGTATGCCTCCAGTCAGTTATAGTAAGTACAAAGAGGGGAATTTAGAATGGGTGGAGAGATGTATGCCTTTACTAAGGGCTGTTGATTTTTTGAATCCTTCATTATTCCTTTTTTATGACGGATTGGATGTTGATGGAATGTTTGTATCTCAAAATATTGATGCTAAAATCAGATATGCCTTGGAATTGGGGAAAAAGCTCAACAAACCGGTGTATCCTGATGTATGGCAACGTTATCATCCAAGGAGTCAGACCAATGGGAATAAATTGATTGAAGTATCCACTTTTACCGAATTCATAAGAAAGGTATTAAACACAGAAAATCTTAATAATAGAGTGAATGGAATAAGTTGGTGGCATTGCATAGGTTACCTTTATAGAAACCAGGCTGGTGATCCTGTGCTGGAAGCAGAATTTGCGAATGTTACTAATCTCGGGGTATATCAAATTGATTTGTTTCAAAAATACCTGGATTCTTTAAAGCCATTATTCAATTATTATAATAAGTAGAGGTTTTATTTTCTCTTTTTTCATGTCCGAATAATTTTTATAGTCTGTTATTCAAAATCATAGGGCTTGTGTATAAACACTTTTTTAAACGATTGATAGACTTCATAATTTCGCTTTGTGCCTTAATCGTGCTTAGCCCGATTTTGATTGTCATAACAATCTGGATCTATCTTACCAGTGATTGTGCCGGAGCATTTTTCTGTCAGGAAAGGCCAGGAAAAGGAGGCGTTATTTTTAAAATCATTAAGTTCAAAACAATGACTGATGAAAAGGACGCAAATGGAAATCTTCTACCTAATGAAAAACGTTTGACTAAGGTTGGAAAATTTGTACGTTCAATCTCGATTGACGAACTACCGCAACTAATGAATGTATTAAGAGGGGATATGTCTTTGGTTGGTCCTCGACCCTTGTTGGTTCAATATTTGCCTTTATATAACAAACGACAGGCGCGCAGGCATGAAGTGCGTCCCGGAATTACCGGATGGGCACAAGTAAATGGACGCAATGCAATCTCCTGGCAACAGAAATTTGAATACGATTTATGGTATGTTGATCATGCATGTTTTTGGCTTGATATAAAAATAATTTTCCTGACCTTAAAAAAGGTTTTTATACGCGAAGGCATTGTTTTCGAAACGAATACATCAACAAACTATTTTATAGGAGAGGAATGAGATGAAAAATATTGCAATCTATGGTGCCGGTGGCTGTGGACGAGAGATAGCTTGTCTGATCCGTATCATTAATAAAAAAAAGCCAATCTGGAACTTTATCGGTTTTTTTGATGATGGAAAAGAAATTGGAGAAAGGAACGAATATGGCAGTGTCATTGGTGGAATGAAGGAATTGAACAGTTGGGATAAACCTTTATGCGTTGCTTTTGCGATTGGCTCATCCAAAATTTTGTCCAAATTAACCAGCTCCATAACAAATCCTTTGTTGGACTTTCCAAATATTATTTCTCCGGATACGATTTTCATAGATGAAAGCAAGGTGACATTTGGCAAAGGGAATGTGGTATTTATGAGTTGTTTAATCAGTTGTAATGTTATAATTGGAGATTTCAATTTTTTTAATAGCATGAATACGATCGGCCATGATGTAATCATTGGAAATGGTAATGTTTTTATGCCTTCAACACGGATATCCGGTCAGGTAATCATTGGAAATGAAAATGTTTTTGGGGTAGCATCTACAGTTATTCAAAAAGTTCAAATAGGTGATCGTACAACTGTCGGAGCAAATAGCTTAATTCTTCGCAAGACAAAAAATGGGATGACCTATATGGGATGTCCTGCTACAATCGTACATTATTAACATAATCCAGGGAATATCGCATTTGATAATATCCTGTTAAATAATTTTTTATCAAATTATTTATGTGAACAGCAATAATAAATCATAGTTATGAGAAAATGTATTGTATATGGTGCTGGTACATATGGACAAATATATGCAAAGTATCTTGAAGATGAGTATTTTATACATGGCTATATTGACGACAATCCAACATTGATTGGCCAAACTATTAATGGAATTAAAGTCCTTGGAAACAGGATATATTCCATTGAACTTTTAAAGGCAAATCCGGATTTGGATATTTTTGTCCCGATAGGGGACAACAATTTGCGGCATAAACTCATGTGTATATACAATGAGTTAGGATTTAATACTCCATCTTTTATACATAAAAATGCGAATATTGATAATTCTGTTGAAATAGGCAATGGCGTTTATGTTCTTCCCGGAACAAATATTATGCCTTTTACCAAGATTTTGGATTATACAATGATAAGTATGGGTGTAAACATTGCTCATCATACTTTGATTGAAGAGGGGTGCTTTTTTTCTCTGGGTACAAATATTGGCGCATCCATTAATATTAGGCATAAGGCTTATATTGGTATTGCTGCAACATTAATGACGGGAGTAAAGGAAATTGGTGCAAATTCTCTGATTGGTGCTGGCTCCACTGTTATTAGAGATGTCCCTGAAAATGCTGTAATGATAGGCTCTCCGGCAAGAGTTCTAAGATATCAGCCTATTCCGGATGATGACATTTTATAATTCATTGGATACTCCATTAGAGCGATTGACGATGTGTAACATTTGTATAATAGATATGAATGATTCTAAACGATGGAATGAAATTGTCACTTCATTTCAACAGTATGACATTTATTATCTAAGTAATTATGTAAAAGCTTTCAAGATTCATGGTGATGGAGAGCCTCTTTTGCTGAATTATGAATCGGACGCATTAAGAGGAATCAATGTTTTTATGAAACGGGACATTTCTCATTTTGCCCCTTTTAAAGAATTAATTGAGCCTGGATTATTTTTTGACATTATTACTCCTTATGGATATGGTGGATTCCTTTTTGAAGGAGATACATCGGAATCTGTCATAAAACAGTTTTACGAAGAATATGCTGAATTTAAAAAAAGTGAACATGTAGTTTCGGAATTTGTGCGGTATCATCCTCAACTCAAAAATGCAAATTCATTACGAGCGATTTCTACCATAATTGATTTAGGAACAACAATTTCAATCGATTTGGAGTCCATAGATAATATCTGGGCAAATTTTTCCACCAATAACCGTAACAATATTAGAAAAGCAGAGAAATCAGGTATTAAGATTTATCATGGAAAAAGTTTGAAGTTGATAGAGGTTTTTATGGATATATATAATGAAACGATGAATAATGTTCAGGCTGATCCATATTATTATTTTGAAAGAGCATTTTATGAATCAATTTATACCGATCTGCAGGATAATTATGAACTCTTTTATGCAGTTATGGATGGGAAAATCATAGCTGTGGCGATTATGCTTTTTGCAAATTTTCGGATGCATTGTCATCTAATGGCCTCTATTTATGAATATAGAACATTTGCTCCTTCAAACTTATTGATATATGAAGCAGCTTGCTGGGGAAATAGACATGGTTTTAAAACCATGCATTTAGGTGGTGGCCTTGGCTCAGAAGAAGATGATTTATTTAGGTTCAAGAAATCGTTTAATCGCAATTCGGATAATACGTTCTCTATCGGAAAAGAAGTCTTTAATCAGGAAATATATGATTCATTAGTCAAATTACGAAGAAATAATGATTCTGCCTTTGATTATAAATCTTTGTTTTTTCCACTATATAGAGCGTAAAATCTGACATGCGAGTTGCATCGAATACCTAAATGTTAAAATAAAAAAATAATGAGATGAAAACCAACATAACAGATTATATCAAAGACACAGCTTTCAGGTTCCCGGATAAAGTTGCTATAAAGGATACAAAAGGGGAAATATCTTTTTCACAATTGATGGAAGCAGGGAAGAAGGTAGCTACACAATTGCTTGGAATGCAAATTTCAAGGGAACCTATAGCTGTGTTTATGCCTAAGAATAAAGAAGCTATCATTTCTTTTCTAGGAATTAATTATAGTGGGAACTTCTATGTTCCCTTGGATGTGAAATCTCCTCAATCACGCGTGAATTCAATTTTACAGGTGCTTGAATCTGATATTGTCATTACAGATAAGGATCATTATGAACAATTAAAAGTTTTTTGCTCTAAAGTAATTCTTGTTATTGAAGACATTTTAGCAAATCAGAAAATGGATGAATTTGCCATTAAGTCTATAATTGATACAAAGATAGATACAGATCCGATTTATTCAATTTTTACTTCAGGTTCTACAGGGACGCCAAAAGGTGTCGTGATTTCCCATCGTGGTGTCATTGATTATATAGATTGGGCCGTATGTACCTTCAAAATTGATGAAACAGCCGTTATTGGCAATCAGGCTCCTTTCTATTTCGACAATTCAACGTTGGACATCTATCTGATGTATGCTACAGGAGCCACTTTGGTTATTATTCCAGAAGATTTGTACATTTTCCCGGCAAGACTGATTGATCATTTAAATGAGAATAAAGTCAGTTTTGTTTTTTGGGTTCCTTTTGTCTTGGTAAATATTGCCAACCTAAACATCTTTGCAACAAAAAAACCGAAATATTTACGGGATGTTATTTTTGCGGGCGAAGTGATGCCCAACAAACACCTCAATTATTGGAGAAAGCACATGCCGGATTGCAGATATGCCAATCTTTACGGACCGACTGAGATAACGGTGGATTGCACTTATTATGTCGTTGAAAGAGAATTTTCAGATGATGAGCCTTTACCCATCGGTTATCCATGCAGAAACAGCGACATTTTGATCATGACTGAAAAAGACGAAGTTGCCAAAATGAATGAACAGGGAGAATTGTGTGTCAGAGGTACTTCAATTGCTTTAGGATATTATAATGACTGGGAAAAAACACAGAAAGTATTTGTTCAGAACCCTTTGAACAAGCATTATCCGGAACTGATTTACCGTACGGGTGATCTGGTATATATGAATGAACTGCGTGAAATCATATTTGTAGGCAGAAAAGATGCTCAGATTAAGCATAATGGTTATAGGATTGAGTTGGGGGAAATAGAAGCGGCCGTTCTGGGAACACAACTTGTAGATATTTGTAGTGTGGTTTACGATAACATGAATAAACAGATTGTTTTATTTTATGAAGCAAAATTCGAGTTACCTATTGGCGATTTTCGAAAAAAAATGCTTGGATTTGTTCCAAAATACATGTTACCTACGATAATTTCTAAAGTTGATAAGATGCCGCTAAATTCCAATGGTAAAATTGATAGGGTTGCATTAAACAAAAAGGTTAATTTCTCCCAGGATGAAAATAATATTCTTCGGTGAAGATACATTCAGCAATGTTGTTCTTCAGTCTCTTATTGACGCTAAACATGAAATATTGTTGGTTGCGGCTCCCTTCTATGAAAATCTGATATATAAGAAGTTGGAATTGACATCGAAGAAGTATGACATTCCATTTGTAAGGTCAAAAAATATTAATGGATTTGATTTCATAGAATTGGTAAGAGGTAAAAATCCTGAATTGATTGTTTCTGCTCATTTTGAAAGATTGATAAAAAAGGATTTGTTAAGTATTCCTTCCAAAGGATGTATCAATTTACATCCTTCACAATTGCCAAATTATCGTGGGATGGCTCCTCAACATTGGCCAATCGTAAACCGTGAAAGTGATACTGCCGTTACGGTACATTATATTGATGAAGGGATTGATACTGGAGATATCATTCTTCAGATAAAAACGAATTTAAATGATTCAATGTATGTTTCAGATTTGTTAACCTCTTTTTTGAATATCTATAAATACATTGTGAAAGATGCTGTGGCATTAATAGAAATGGGGAGTATCAATATTAAGAAACAATCCCACCTCACTGGCAGTTATTATCATAAATTAAAAAGAAATGAATGTGAAATTTTGGACGATTTTGATGTTCAAAAAGCATACGCATATATTAGAGCCTTTTCAAAACCTTACTATGGCGCTTATTACAAGGATATTATTATTTGGAGAGCCCATATACCTTCAGTTTCCACTTCCTTAGCTTTGAAAAATAACAATAAATATATAGGGATAGATCATATTGATGGAATGAATGTCTTGATCTTAAAAGATGGACTATTAATAATTGACAAATATGAAAAATTTGAAAGAGGAAGTGTTGAAAACTTTAAATGATATATTGCCTGAACATGATTTTACACTGGATGTAAATTTCATAAAAGAGGGTATGATAGATTCATTTGATTTGGTCCTATTGGTTTCAGAACTGGATAAAAAGTTTGGAATCTCAATTGATGGGGAAAATATTGTACCTGAAAATTTTTCTTCATTGAATCAGATGGTTGAACTGTTAATTAATAACGGTGCAGGAAAATGAACTTGACATTTAAAAATAAGGAAATAACAGGTATACTGACAGTTTTGCCTTCCAAAGAGGTGAGATTTGAGGATGAAATGGAAAATTATCCATTCTCCGTTGAAACTTCTTTGAAGTTAAAGACGATTATGGGATTTGAGAAACGTCGTATTGTTGAAGATGGTGTGTGCGCATCAGATTTATGCATATTTGGTCTATCTTATCTCTTTGACAACAAGTTGCTCAATAAGGAAGATATTGATGCTTTGATTCTTGTGACGCAAACTCCTGATTACATTGTGCCTCCCACAAGTAACGTAATTCAGGGTAGGTTTGGTCTGAAAGAAGATATGATTTGCATGGATATCAATCAAGGGTGCACTGGTTTTGTTTTAGGCTTGATGCAAGCATTTTTACTTTTGGATCAAGAATCAATTCACAAAGTGGTGCTTATGAATGCTGATGTCTTAAGCAGAAAGGTCTCCAGAAAAGATAGAAACAGCAATCCCCTGATTGGAGATGGGGCATCCATTACCATTGTAGAAAGATCAGAAATCAATAACATGATTTATGCAAATATCAAGATGGATGGGAAAAGGGCATTTGCTATACATATTCCAGCTGGCGGAGCCAGAAAACCATCTTGTCCGGAGACGGCAATTGTTGAAATGGATGATATCGGAAACATGCGATCTCAGGATAATCTTGTAATGAAAGGTGATGAGGTTTTTATGTTCGCGCAAAAGGATGTGCCTCCAATGATTGTTTCTCTGTTGGATTTTTCAAATCAAACAAAAGATATGGTAGACTACTTCATGTTCCACCAACCTAATAAATTCATGTTGAATAAATTGGCAGATAAGTTAGGAATTCCCCGGGATAAAATGCCAAGTAATGTCGTTGAAAATTTGGGAAATTCCAGTGGCGTCTCAATTCCAATTTCCATGACTTATAATCTTGGAAACAGGTTGATAAATGAACGGTTGAATTTATGCCTTGCCGGTTTCGGGGCTGGACTAAACTGGGCTTCAATGATTCTTGAAGTTGGGAATCTGAACTTCAATGGAATGATTTTCTTTTGATTTTGAATGTATAACAATTTGAAAATGTAAAGAAATGGACAAGTTTATCGAAAAATTCACAGAGCTGTTTGATAATGCTGATATAAAAGATCTGAATGAGTCTACTCACTTTAAGGAAATTGATGGGTGGTGTTCATTGATCGCTCTTTTCCTTATATCAATGGCGGATGAGGAATATCATGTTTCTCTTAAGAGAGATGATATTCTGAAAGCAAGTACAATCGGAGATATTTATCATATTATTCAAAATATGACATAGGGTTTTTATTAGGTTGACAAATTAATATTCATATCATATGGAAAAAAGGATTTGGCTTTCTCTTGCCCATATGTCCGGCCATGAGCTGGACTTTATTATCGAGGCATTCAATACCAATTGGGTAGTGCCTTTGGGCCCGAATGTCGATGCATTTGAAGTTGACCTTGAGAATTTTCAGAAGGCTGACCGACATGTCGTAGCACTTAATTCAGGGACATCCGCTTTGCACCTGGGATTGATTCTCCTTGGAGTGAAACCAGATGATGAGGTGATTTGTCAATCGTTTACTTTTGCTGCTTCAGCAAATCCAATTGCATATGTTGGTGCAAAGCCAGTGTTTATAGATAGCGAAAAGGATACATGGAATATGGATCCTGTTTTATTGGAAATAGCCATCAAGGATCGGCTGGAAAAAACAGGTAAACTCGCTAAAGCAATTATTCCTGTACATCTTTACGGAATGCCGGCAAAGATGAAAGAAATAAATGCTATCGCTGATAAATACAAAATACCTGTTTTGGAGGATTCTGCTGAAGCTCTTGGTTCTAAGCTGTGCAATCAGATGTGTGGTACATTTGGTGAACTTGCGGCATTGTCATTCAACGGAAACAAAATGATTACAACTTCAGGAGGTGGGGCATTGGTCTGCCGTAATGAAGAGGAAGCAAAACTTGCAAGGTTTTATGCTACTCAGGCTCGCGATATCGCTCCGTATTATCAGCACTCACATATTGGATATAATTACAGAATGAGCAATATCTGTGCCGGAATAGGAAGAGGGCAGATGCTCGTTTTGCAGGATCATATTGACCGTAGAAGAGCTATTCATAAACTTTACACGCAGCTATTGTCAAATGTGAAAGGTATTTCAATCATGCAGAATCCTTCTTCGGAATGGAATTCGAATTTCTGGTTGACTTGTATCCTTATAGATCCCAATGTGGCAGGAGTCTCACGGGAAACTGTTCGTTTGCGTCTTGATGTCGCGAATATTGAAACGCGTATGTTATGGAAACCCATGCATTTACAACCAGTGTTTGAAAATTATCCTTACTATGGAAACGGAATTTGTGAATACCTTTTTGAAAGAGGGTTGTGTTTACCTTCCGGGCCAACGCTAACAAACGATGACATTTTTAGAGTAGTGGATAATATAAAAAAGATGTGCAAGAAAGCGAAAAGAATCACAACTGTCCAACCATATAAAATGGTTGCCGGTTAGAATCAAAAGTTTGTAAATAAATTATTAAATAAAGATTTTTTTCTCTAAATAAAATTGATGATGCAAAAACTATGTTTTCCCTTTTTAATGGAGATTGTTAGAATAAATTTTATTTATTCAATAATAATTAATTGTCGGCACTTTGGGATTGATGGTTTATTGAAGATGCCAATAATCATTCAGTATGGCTCATCATTCAGATGTAAATCTAAAAATGGGATTGCTTTTTTGAAACCACTGAAAATGAATATGTTGACGATTAAATATGGCAACAGAATAAAAGTGGACAAAGGTGGAAGAATGATATTAACCGGGGATAAAGCCTGTTTTAATAAAAAAAACAGTGTAATGGTCTCTTCCGGTGGAATATTTGAGATTGGAAATAATTTTTGGGTGAATGCTTTTACTGAATTTTATTGTAGGAAAGGACTGAAATTCGGGGATGATGTACTTATAGGATTTCATATAATAATCATGGATACTGATTATCATCCAATATTTAATGAACAAAATGAGATCATTAATCCAAATAGAGAAGTTGTCTTTGGAAACAAAGTATGGATAGGCTCTAATGTAACCATTCTCAAAGGATCACACATTGGAAATAATATTGTAGTTGGTGCCGGTTCAGTAGTAACCGGAAATTTACTGGAAGAGAATTCAATTTATTTTGGGAATCCAGCCAGGTATGTGAAAAACAATATCATTTGGGAAAGGAATTAATGCATGAATATCCTGACATTTGATATTGAAGACTGGTGGGTATATGATCATTATTCCATTGGTAAAAAAGAAAATTATCTTCCAAGAATGAATCGTTATCTTGATTATATACTTGATAGCTTGGATAAAAGAAATTTTAAAGCAACCTTTTTTTGTTTAGGGGAAGTGGCAGACAAATATTCTGATGTTATTAAATTAATTGCATCAAGAGGCCATCATATTGGTTGTCATTCATTCAATCATCGCTTTTTTGGCAATCTCACACCTGAAGAAATTGCAGAAGATACACGCAAAGCTTTGGATATAATCGAAAATGTAATTGGCGAGAAAGTTACTGCATATCGTGCTCCGGCATTTTCCATTACTGAAAAAAATAAGTGGATTTTTGGGATATTGGCTGACCATGGAATTAAGTACGACTGTTCAATCTTTCCGGCTGACAGAAGTTTTGGTGGGTTCCCGGGTTTCTATAAAAAAGGTCCATCAGTGATAAAATATCAAAATTCTTTAATCAGGGAGTTCCCAATATCTGTGACCCATTTTTTGAGGAAAGATTGGGTATGTACCGGAGGTGGCTATTTCAGGATTTTTCCATATTGGAAAATTAAATCCTGCGTCAGGGAGAGTGATTATGTAATGACCTATTTTCATATCAAGGACTTTGATAAAGATCAACAGCGAAGGTTTGCTTCTTTTCAAGGAGAATCTGCAATTGTCCGATATTTTAAAAACTATTATGGATTAAATCGGAGTTTTTTAAAATTTCAGAAATTTCTTGCTGAATTTGATTTTATAAGTGTTAAACAGGCAAATGACCAAATTGATTGGAATCAAGTTCCGATTAATTTGATTGGAGAATTCTGACCCTATTCTTTTCCGTCAATTTTTAAATGAAGCATTTTTTCTTTTGATAAAAAAGAGTACAATTTCCGGTTGTTAGTCCCTACTCTTTATTTATTCATGCTAACCCGAAGGGACATGGTAGCTCTAATTATTATATTATGAAAACAGTTACTATCATTAAATGTGTGTTGGTATTTGTATTTATGGTTCATGGTATAAATACGCAAGTTTATGGTGAAACATCAGGAAATATGAATGTTACGGCAGGCAATCTGGGCGTCTTGTTAGGGAGCGAAAAAGATGTTATTACGAACTTAATCATTACTGGTGAAATTAATGGGACTGATATCGGAACTTTACGTAGCATGTCTAATTTATCTGTGCTTAATATGGCGGGTGTTAACATTGTGACAGGAGGTAGCTTCTCTGTCAATGGTCATATCATAAATGTAGTGAACAATCAGATACCAGATTGTATGTTTCATCATTTAACTAAATTAACATCAGTCGAAATTCCAAATAGTATCATTTCTATCGGGGATTCCGCTTTTTATTTATGCTCAGGATTGACCACGGTCTCAATACCAGATCATGTAACTACTATTTGGAATTTTGCATTTCATGGTTGTACAGCATTGGAATCTTTCGTTATTGGAAACAAGGTCGATTTCATAGGTGAGGCTGTATTTTGTGATGATATAAAAATGAAGGATTTTATAGTTTCAGAAAGCAATACATCATTTTGTTCGGAAGAAGGGGTTTTGTTTAATAAAAACAAAAGTAAATTGATCCGTTTCCCCAATAAAAAGTCTGGTGCTTATACTATACCAGAAAGTGTCACTTCTCTTGATGGCCATGCATTTTGTAGCTGTTCGGAGTTGACATCTATAACATTGCCTGTTGGATTGACTAATATTGGACTAGATGTCTTTTTTGGTTGTACAGGTTTAACAGATATACATTGCAAAGCCTTGATGTTACCAATATTATACTATGATCCATTCCTTAAAGTAGATAAAGAGAATTGTAAATTATATGTTCCCAGTGGTACATCTGCAGTCTATAGTAATGCCAAAGTTTGGGGCGATTTTAAAAATATCATAGAGGAAGCATTAACCGATGTCTCTGAAATTGAAAAGAGTAATACAGCGGTGTATACAAAACAAGATGTCATCGTAATTAAAAATGTTGCCATGGGAGAAATTGTATCGGTTTATTCTGTATTGGGAATTTTATTACAATCTGTCAAAGCCACAGATGATGAGATTAGAATAGCTGTTCCTGCAAATCATATTTATCTTGTTAGAATCGCTGACAAAATATTTAAAGTTGTTGTGTAACCGTCTTTTTTTGTTTTTTTTCATTCACCTAAAAAACAATTGTATGAAAGCAAAAAATGTTTTTAAAGGCATGGTATCTCTGCTTGTATTGGCAGTTGCATTCTCTCTATCATCTTGTACTCAAGATGCTGATGTGTTGGCCATGGACTCGATTCCAGAAGTAGGTCAGCAGGTAAATGTTTTAGATGATGCCAATTCACAGTATTCAGCTAAAACAGCTCATTCCATTTGCGGTGGAATTTCCTATAAAGCATTGTATCCTGGTCAGAAAGACAGAATCGGGTACATTGCCATTACCAACAATGAGAATTTCCTGTATGTGAAATATCATATCGATAGTGCTAATTGGGTGATTAGCGAAACTCATCTTTATGTTGGTAGCCGACCGGGTGCTCCAGTAACCAAGTCTGGAAATCCAAAAGTGGGTAATTTCCCTTATTCTGCAGTGCATAACCCGACCGTCAGAACTTACGAGTATGCAATTCCTTTGGATAGTCTGGGTAGTCTTGGCGTACCGTATTCAAGGATTATCGTAGCGTCCCATGCTGTAGTCTTGAGATTAAATGCAAGCAATATTGTACTTCAAGAGGAAACAGCATGGAGTGGATGTATTCGTTTTGTTGAAAAGGGCAATTGGGCGTTATACGGAGAGTATATCATTCAGCCATGTTCCAATGAATAATCCAAAAAACGCCACTGCTTTTTATGGCAGAATGATTTTTTGATGGTTTCAAGTTTCATCTTGAAACCATCTGTTGTTTTTGCGCAATGCGTGCCATCTGAACGTGTCACTCTTTTATTTCTTCAGTATTTTCGTCTTAAAAGTGCCATTGGCAGTAACAATTTCTATCATATAAACGCCTTTTTTCAAAGAGCTTATTGATACATGATCGTTGGCACTCACTTGTGTGCTGAGTAATGTTTTACCGCTTAAATCAATTAATGAAAGTGTACCTGTCTCTTCCAAGCCATTGATATTGAATTCATCCTCTACAGGGTTTGGATAAATTGTTATGCTTTCTTTGGGCTCATTGATCATACCAGTATCGGATGACTTTTCTACAATATAAAATTCATTCCAAACAGATGCTGCCTGGTAAGCACTTTCTGTGTTCTCCGGGACGTACAAAGTGCAATTTTTTGTATTTACAGATGAAAATACACTTGATGTCAGAACGGCAGGTTTAGTTGCATTCACGTAAATAGAGGAAAGTCCGCTGCAATCGCCAAAAGCATAATCTCCAATAGAATCGATTGCTTCGCCAATAGTCACACTGGTAAGTCTATCGCAACCGTAAAAAGTCCAATCTTCTATCGAAGTGACCGTATTAGGTATTGTCACACTGGTAAGTCCACTGCAATTGGAAAAAGTGCTATTTTTAATCGTCGTGATAGAATTTGGAACCGTCATTTTGGTAATGCCGGTACAATTACAAAAAATGCCTTCTCCTATCGAAGTGACAGAAGCAGGGAAGGTCATATTGGTAATTCCGGTGCAACCGTAAAAAGTACCACTTCCTATCGAAGTGACCGAATTAGGAATGGTTACGCTGGTAAGTTTGGTGCAACCCGAAAATCCCCAATCCCCGATAGATGTGATGGAATTAGGGATTGTTATGCTGATCAGTCCACTGCAATTGGAAAAAGTACCGTTTTCAATCAAAGTGACGGCTTTTGGAATGGTCACATTGGTAAGTGCGGTGCAACTGCCAAAAGCACTTTCTCCAATATATGTGACTGATCCAGGGATGGTTATGCTTGTAAGTCCAGTGCAACCGTATAAAGCATAATTTCCTATCGAAGTGACAGAATTTGGGATGGTTATGCTTGTAAGTCCCGTGCAACTGGCAAAAGTCCAATTCCCAATAGAAGTGACAGTATTTGGAATGATTATGTTGGTAAGCTTGGAGCAACCGCAAAAAGCATAATTCCCAATAGAAGTGACAGAATTAGGAATGGTCATGTTTGTAAGTCCACTGCAACTGAATAAAGCATTATTTCCTATTGATGTGACAGAATTAGGAATGGTTAGGCTGCTAAGCCCCGAACAGCAATCAAAAGTACCCACTCCAATCGAAGTGATGGTATTGGGTAAAATGATAGATTTTAAAGAAGTTTTCCCAGTATAATTTGCATAGCGAAAAGAATTCCTCGGCATCTCATTGGCAGGATAAGACGTATAAACAGAGTCTGTTCCATCAGTTCCTGTATACGCTTTAATGCTGACTCCACTGATATTCAATGCAGAAAGATTGACCATTGTATTCCGCAGAAATTTGATATCTCGTGCATCGATTGTGCCTGTCACTGTAAGATCGGTAATGCTTGCTCTTTCGGTTGCAGTCAAGGCGTTTGCCAATCCACCAGCTGTGATGCTGATGTTTTTTGAGACGGTCGCATGAAGCATAACTGAGGCAAATATACAAACGATGAAAAATAGTTTCTTTTTCATAAAATGGTTTCTTTTTATTTTTATATGGCTATGTTTTGTCTAACATTATTTTTATATTAAAACATTAACACTTATCCAATCAGCAATTCAATTGCTGATTGTAAGCCTGTTATAACCTTTATCAGAGGTATTACCAGGTTAATGTCCATACCTCCTAATATGGAGAAATGGTGTCGCTGATTAGTTCAAAAGAAATACGTGTATTTTCATGGCTGGTCAGGACGTGTGGATAGTGTTTAGGTTAAAATCTGTAGCATTTTTTACTTAATTTTTTTTGGTAATTCCTTAATTTTGTCGAGTAAGAAATACTTAGGAAATTCTCTAATCATTTTTACAAATAATTGAACAAAGTATCACCATTATCCTACTGGACGTGGTAAAACTAATAATAAAAATTATATGGAGAGATATTTGTTATCAATTATTCACATAAAAAGGACTGATCAGTGTGAATTATAATATGTTGTAGTGCCCTTTTTGTTCGTGTTTGCAGGGAGTATAGCCGATTTTACCAAATATTGCGATAAGTTCATTTCTTTGACGTCCATGCTTTATATTATGTTGTCAACTCCAAGTTTCTGTTTATTGCAAAAAAATATTCAAAAAACGTCCTCTGAAATATAAGAAAAACCTTTTTCTGCCGTTTACTATTTTAGTAAATAGAAATCAATACTACTAAAAATGGATTAACAAACATATAATCTATGACATGTCCGACAGATTGATTGTTTATGGGAATTGTATAAAAGATGAAAAGATGAAAGAACAGATTTTTAATAGTCTGTTTTCTATGAATATAGCTTTGTTTCTTCCAAAAATATGAGTATGGGAGAAACTTTTTTTTGTCACTTTTTTTATCACCCTTAAACCGGTGAAACTATTTGAGAAAGATTTGATTATCATCGTCGCTTCTTTAATTTGGGAGTGACGAACCTTTTTGTGTATGAATTTTATTGAATTTATATTGTATTTTTGCAAACCAAAAGATAATTTACAAGTTATGAAGAAAATAATTTTTACCTTGATTTCTTTGTTGATTCTGATCCCTCTTTTAGCTCAGAGTCTAAGCGATCTTACTCCAGAACAAATCGAGATGTATAAAAAATATAAAGAACAAAACTCTTCGGTAAGCACGAATAGTGTGAAAGAGGAAGTTCCCCAAGACCGTACCGTGTCGCAAGAATTCACTAATAATGGGTCTGACAAAGGAAATAATTACGGACTTAAAGATAATGGCACCAAAGGCTTGACCAAAAATCAGGTAGAACTAAGGGATTCGCTCAATGCAAAGAAAAAGACTTCCCCTGCTTTGGAAATATTTGGCTCCCAACTTTTTAGCAATCAAGACCTCACATTTGAACCCAAACTGAATATACCGACGCCTCCCAATTACATATTGGGCACCTATGATGAAATGATTATCGATATTACTGGTCTTTATGAAGCCAATTATCGTGTTAAGGTTTCACCGGATGGATTCATTCGCATCCCTGCAGTCGGACTTGTTAAAGTGAGTGGACAAACCATAGTGGCTGCCTCTTCAAACATCAAGAACCGATTGTCAAAGATATATACCGGCGTTTCGTCAGGCGAAACTCAAATTCGGATTTCTTTGGGAAATATCAGAAGCATTCGCATTACAGTGGTTGGTGAAGCTGTTCGTCCCGGATCATATACTTTGCCTTCCCTTGCAACGGCATTCAATGCTTTGTATGCATGTGGTGGCCCTGGCAAGATGGGCTCTATGCGTGATATTAAGGTGATCAGGCATGGCAAAGTAATTGCAAACATTGATATGTACCGTTTTCTGATAGATGGGATGGTGAAAGACAACATCTCATTACAGGATGAAGATGTTATTAAGATTGAACCATATCAAAACAGAGTGACTATCAAAGGAGCTGTTAAACACGTTGCCATTTTTGAGGCATTAAAAGGGGAAACGCTGAAAGATCTTATCCGTTTTGCAGGTGGATTTACAGAAAATGCTCACAAGACCAATATCACGGTTTTCAGACTGACAAATCGTGAAAAGACAGTCGTAGATGTAAGGGAGAGTGAAATTGAATCCTTTGAAATAACTTCTGGAGATGTATATACGGTTACAACTACCTATGAAAAATTTGATAACCGTGTTGATATCACCGGGTCAGTTTATCGTCCCGGGGCTTACGCTCTTGAGCCGGGACTGACTGTCAAACAGCTTATCGCCAAAGCGGATGGTGTCAAGGAAGACGCTTATTTGAACATGGCTACTATTATTCGTAAGAAAGAGAATCAAATTCCTGAGATTCTCAGTTTCAATCTTGGGGAAGTGTTGCATGGTATCTCTCCTGATATTTTGTTGCAGAAAGACGATTCTGTAAGGATTAGCAATTTGTTTGATTTCCGTGAAAAAGAAACGGTGTCCATCTGGGGTGCCGTAAAAAAACCAGGGACATTTAATCTGATAGAAAATATTACCATCAAGGACTTGATTTTTAAGGCGAAAGGTTTCAAGGAAATGGCTTCGACCGATTCTGTGGAATTGATCCGCATTATCAAGGATCCTCAGATGTTGTTGGAGACTGATGTCAAAACGATTGTGAAGAAATTCAAGCTTGACAAGAATCTGAACTTTAAGGATGGTGATGGTGATTTTCTGCTTCAGAATGGTGATCAGGTAATCGTACGTACCATTCCCGGATATGAAGATGTCCGCATGGTTCGTATCGATGGAGAAATCTTACAACCAGGTAAATACAATATCATTAACAAGACGGAAAGAATCTCTGACCTGGTGAGACGTGCCGGTGGATTTACAAATTATGCATATCCATTAGGTGCGTATTTGATTCGTTATGAAAAAACAAGTGGTGTAGAAAATATCCTTAAACAAAAGATGGTCGATAATGCCAAACGTCAGTTGGAGTCAAAATCGTCGAAAGATATTGATATAAATTTGCTCAAAGAAACAGGATCTGATGACATTGAAGATGTCAAGGAAAAGCTATCCGGCACAAAGTCGGTTGATCAAATACTTGATTCAGAAGGAATTGTTGGTATAAATTTGAAGGAAATAATAAAGCATCCAGGTTGTACGCAAGATCTTTATCTGGAAGAGGGGGATGTCATTTATGTACCTCGTGAGTTGCAGACTGTACGTGTGTTGGGTGAAGTGTTGTTTCCAACTTATGTGGGTTACGAAAAAGGTCTGTCACTTAGAGATTATGTAAGTAGTGCCGGTGGATTTTCGAATCGTGCCCAAAGAAGCAGGACATTTGTGCTCTATGCTAATGGAACGGCTAAAAGTACTTCAAGCTTCCTCGGTATTAAACACTATCCATCGATAAGACCCGGGTCTCATATTGTGGTACCAGAAAAGCCGACTGAACTTAAAAATAAGATGTCGACTGCAGAAACTGTATCAATTTTAGGCTCCATTGCAACTGTTGCAACATTAATTATTTCTGTATTTAGATAAACATTAGATAATACATTATGAACGAAGATTATAAACAGAACAATTACAATAAAAAGAATGAGATTTCATTTAAAGAATTGTTGATCAAATTAAAAGAGTGGTTTCATTACTTGCTTGGCAAATGGATGATCATTTTGTCTTTTGGACTTTCTGGTGGCGTTCTTGGCTTGTTGGTATCACTGAATACAGATCCAAGGTATACCGCACAAATATCTTTTGCCTTGATTGATAATTCAGGGACATCCAGTCTGGCCAGTCTGGCCTCCACCTTTGGCCTTGCCAACTTTGCCAGTGGTGATGATGGAGCTTTCAGTGGTGAGAATTTGTTGGAAATCATAAGGTCACGTCATACTGTCGAACAAACCTTGTTATCTCCTGTTAACTACAAAGGCAAAAAAAAGACTTTGGTGGAAGTCTATATTGATTTCAATGAGATGCGTAAAGATTGGCAGAATGATAAAAAGTACCCAGAATTGCGCAAATTAGCTTATCCAATCGGGCAAAATCGTGAAACGTTTACCAGAACCCAAGATAGTGTGTTATATCAAATTTACAACAACATTGTTTTGTCAGAAGATTTGTTGGTGCAGAGAAAAGACAAGAAAAACGGTATTGTCAATATCGATTTTACTAGTAAAAATGAACTCTTTTCACAACTATTTGTAGAAAAGCTGATGGATGTAACCTATCAGTTTTATATGGAGACACGTACAGCTCAAAGCAGGGCGAACATTAAAATGATGGCAGTCACAGCAGATTCCATCAAGAATTTGTACGAATTGTCATTGAACCGTAGTGCATCCATTTCTCAGATAAATATTAATAGTGCTTATCAAATGGCTGCTGTACCGAAAATCAAACAGGAAGCCAATGCCAAACTATATGGTAGCGTATATGCGGAAATCCTTAAAAATCTTGAAACATTGAAATTGGATATGGCCAGACAGAAGCCTATAATGCAAATTATCGATACCTCCAGACTTCCATTAAAGAAAGAAAGACTGGGCAAAGCGAAATCGATGATTATCGGTGGATTTTTGGGCGGTATCCTGATTGTTTCTTTCTTGCTGGGGAGTTTGTATATAAAGAGTCTCCTGAAAGGGGATAAATAAAATCATAAATCAAATTTAATAAAGATGATTCCGTTTAATAAACCATATTGTACAGGTAAAGAGAAAGAATTATTTGAGGACGTCATTAAAAGGGGAAAGTTTAGTGGTAACGGATATTATACCCAATTGTGCCAAAAATATTTCGAAAGCAAATATGGTTTTAAGAAATGTCTTTTAACCACTTCTTGTACGGATGCACTGGAGATGTGTGCTATTTTGACTGACATTGGATTTGGAGATGAAGTGATTATTCCATCCTATACATTTGTGTCATCGGCTTTGGCATTCGTCAGACAGGGTGCTAAGATTGTTTTTGCGGACAGTACAAAAAAAAATCCGAATATTGATCCAGACTCCATTAAAAAAGTCATTACTACTAAGACAAAAGCCATTGTAGTGGTTCATTATGCAGGCTGCGCTTGTGACATGGATAGAATAGGGGATATAGCTAAAAAACATGGTCTGATGATTATCGAGGATGCGGCCCAAGCCATAGATTCCTATTATATTTCTGCAAAAACCGGTAATAGAATGCCACTTGGCAGTCTGGGTGATGTTGCTGCATTTTCATTTCATGAGACGAAAAACATTCAGAGTGGTGAAGGTGGATTGCTAGTAATTAATAACGAAAAGTTGATCAACCGGTCTGAAATAGTTTGGGAGAAAGGTACCAATCGGTCTGAATTTTTTAGGGGGGAAGTCAATAAATACGAATGGGTGGATTTTGGATCTTCCTTTTTGGCTTCCGAATATACTGCTGCATTTTTATACGCTCAATTGTTGGAAATGGATATCATTCAAAAAAGACGGATAGATATATGGAACCAGTATAATTATGGCCTCAAAGATATTAAAGATATTATGATACCGGAAATTCCAGATAATTGTACAAACAATGCACACATTTTCTATTTTGTCTGTCAATCATTGGAAGACCGTTCGGATTTGATTACATGGATGAAGCAGCATGAAGTTCAACTTGTATTCCACTATCTGTGTCTTCACAAAAGTAAATTTTATAAGAAATATGATCCGGCATTCAGCAACATTTCATTACCTTATTCTGATTATTACACAGAAAATCTGGTCAGACTGCCTTTGTATTTTGATTTGACCAATGAAGAGGTACAAATCGTCATTGGATTAATTCGGGAATTCTTTACAAAGAAATAAAGATGAGGTTGCATATACTGCCGGATGAGAAAATAATCAACAGAACGATTAAAATGTTTGAGGAGGTCTATCTTGGTGGAAATAAATATATTATTTTGTTGAGAGGCGATTCGACGACTGGAAAGTATGTTCAAAAATGCTCTGAACAAGTTTTTTTCCTGAAATATGATTCGGATACTTTCTGGAGTACTGTTGGCGATATAAAAAATTATGAGTCAGTCATTATTCATTATTTATCGGATTATTCTGCAGACTTCATCAACCATATAAAACATCCGAAAATCTATTGGATAGAATGGGGTGGTGATTTATACAATACTTTTCTGGAATACAAAGGCTTTAAATTGTATGAGGATGAAAAATTGATCAATCAGGTTAGTCATGGACATATCCCTTCTTGTTTGTTTAAGTACTACAAAAACTATCAACGGAGAAAGTCTTTAAAAATTTTGTATCCGGCAGTGAAAAAAGTGAAATACTTTGTCCCTGACAGCATGTATGATGAGTATCCTTTGTTTAAGGCTTATTATCCGGAGTTCTCTCATCTGGAATACCGGGAATTTTTTTATTATCCGATTGATGAGATCCTTGGTGCTGATTTATTGGACAAAACTTGTGAAGGCCATGCCATTATGGTAGGCAATTCCTGCTCTTTTACCAGCAATCATTTGTCAATTTTGCAGAAGCTGAAAGATTTAGAGGTGGACAACAAAATTATAGTCCCTTTAAGTTATGCAGGGAATGAGGAATACAAAAAGTTGATTATCAATTTTGGTCAGGATAATTTCGGAAATAAATTTAAACCTGTTGTTGACTATATGCCTCTGGATGAATACAATAAAATGTTGCTATCTGCCGGGGTCTTCATTTACGGCAGTTTGAGACAGGAGGCGGTAGGCAATATTTTGATTGCTCTTTATTTGGGTGGAAAGGTTTTTTTGGATAATCGCAACCCATTGCTTAAATTTTATAAGTCACTTGGGTTGACCATATTTAGTATGGATGAATTATTCGATGAAAATCTGAAGGTGTTTTTGTCTGTTGAGGATATTATAAAAAACAAAAGGATATTGATGAAAAAATATTCATTGAGTCGTCTGTTGAATCTTTTGCGTGAGAATTTTTAGTATGGTTAGTGTAAAAAAGCAAATAGTTAGTGGCGTTTTTTATACTGCCATATCTAAATATACAGGGATTCTTGTCTCTTTATGCGTAACAGCTATATTGGCTCGTCTGTTAACACCTGATGATTTTGGCGTTGTTGCTATAGCTAGTGTTTTGATTGCCTTTTTTGACTTGTTGTGCAATATGGGTTTTGGCCCTGCCATCATTCAGCATAAGGGATTGAGGGATTCTGAGTTATCGGATATCTTTTCATTTACCGTGTTGATTGGTACAGCGTTGGCTATATGCTTTTTCTTTTTGGCAAAGCCTATCTCACATTATTATAAGAATGATTTATTGATCAATTTATGCCAGTTAATTTCTTTGAACTTGGTCTTCATATCTTTTAATATTGTTCCGAATGCTTTATTGCTTAAAGATAAGCAGTTTAAGTTTTTATCTATCTGTAATCTATGTACCCAGGCAGTTTTAGGTGGTATTGCCATTTTTTGCGCTTATTCCGGTCTTGGTATTTATTCCCTACTGATTACCCCAATTGGTTCAAGTTTTTTTGTATCGATTGCTAATTACATCAAAATACCGGTAAAATTGGTGCTGAGTTTAAAGATTAATTTTCATTCAATCAGGAAGATACTTTCTTTTTCTCTCTATCAGTTTTGTTTCAATATCGTCAATTATTTTTCAAGAAATCTTGATAAATTATTGATTGGTAAATATATAGGTATGCGGAGCCTTGGGTATTACGAGAAATCATACAGGGTGATGATGTTGCCACTATCTAATATTACCCATGTCATTACACCAACGATTCAGCCAATTCTTTCTGACTTTCAGGATCAGAAAGAATGTCTGTTGAATTATAGTATCAAATTGCTTAGAATTCTGGCTTTGATTGGGTGCATATTGACTCCTTTTCTGTTTTTCTCTGCAAGAGAACTTATTCTGATTCTTTTTGGAGACCAATGGGTAGGAGCTATACAGGTATTTAAACTTTTATCATTGTCGGTTTTTATTCAGATGGTTGATTCTGCATCAGGAAGTATCCTTCAATCTAGCAATTCCGCCAAGTATTTGTTTATTTCAGGCCTGATATGTGCAGTCATCAATGTGTTTGCGATTTTAATTAGTGTCATCTTATTTAAAAAAATTGAAATAGTAGCGGTTGCTATTGATATTGCTTTTGCATTGAATTTGGCTGTTTCTTTTTATTACATTTTCAAAAAAACATTCAATGCTCATATTGGAGTAGTTTTGAGGATTTTTGGTTTCCCGGTTTTGATAGGATTGATGGTGACAGGATTTTTATTTTGGATTCCGGTTAATTCTTTGCCTTTGGTGGCATCTTTATTGATTAAGTTGGTGGTCACTGTCGTTGTGACTGGAATATTTATTCAGTTAACCGGTCAGTATGATTTTAGAAAGTTGGGGATATCCCTGCGGAATCTGATCAAACAATAACAGGAATTTGAGAATATTATGATTTATATTTTAACCATATTGGTGGTATTGATTTTGGTGTTTCATTACGATATCAATGGTAATATTTACAACAGAATGACGTCGTATTATGTATTGATGTGCTGGTTCATTTTTGTATCAGCATTTCAGTATTCTATAGGTTCTGATACACCTCCTTATATGTACGAATATGATAGAATTCAATGGAAAGACATTAATTGGAGTAATATATTTAGTTTGAGTAATAGGCAGTTTGGGTGGCTTTTGTTGCTAAACTTGTGCAAACTGATATCACATGATTATGTAACGATGAAAATTATTCAGGCAGTGATTTTGAATTTGGCTTTTTTCCTCTTTTTCAAAAGAAGGACCAAAGCCATCTTTACCTGCATTTTATTTTATGCGATTTTCCTTTATCTGGATTTCAATTTCAACCTGATTAGACAATCGTTTGCTATAGCAATCTTTCTATTTGGATACAATTACTATACTGATAAAAAATGGCTCAAGTATTATCTTGTTGTATTTGGTGCCATCATGTTCCATAATACTGCGGCCATATTGTTATTTTTGCCTCTTTTGCAGTTGATTCATATCAACAATAAATCATTTGCAACGATATTTGTCTTGTTTATTATCAGTTCTGTGGTGACAAAAACATTTCCATTGACTGAATATATTCTGGGATATCTGTCTAAGTTTGGTGGGTCTGACATTGAATTCATGGGAAATGTTTATTTGACCAGCGAAAAGTATGGTCAGAACAATATTACAAAGGTCATCTCTTTTATGACTTTATTGTACATAATTGTCATTTATTTCAATTATAAATTTGATCTGTGCAGATCGACCGCCGATTTGCTGGTCGTCATTGCCTTTGTTTTCCTCAAGGATATCAATGCTTCAATCCCGATTTTTGCCAGGTTAAATTTTTATTTGATGCCGCTCTTTATCTATTTGTTGGCGAATTTTGTGATCAACTTTCCGATTTACAAGTTTACGAGTTTCAGAAGATCCATCATTGTTCTTTGTATAGTGCTTTTTACGTTTTCTCCCATCAATGATTTGTTCCAGACAAATACGACTTACTATGATAAGAACATTGTGCAATTTTATCCATATTATACGGTTTTCGATAAGCAGATTGATCCTATGAGAGCAAAACTTTTTGGTAGTTTTTAATATTTTCTTTTTATTATATGAAAATTGGAATTGTCGGTTATTTTAATCCATATGCTGTTTTTGGTTATTTTTCGGAAGAAAGTAAATCAAAAGTCAGATCTGTAAATGAAACGGCTACTGCTGTCAATGTTTTGGTCAAATCTTTCCTGAATGCCGGACATCAGGTGGTTGTTTTTACCGGAGATCACAATGCTTATGAAGATACGACCTTGAATGGTAAACAGATTACTGTGCATGTGGTCGGATTTAAAATAAGACACCGATATCTACATTTTTTTATTCTGTCTGAGTATTCAAAAAAAATCAGGCAGTGCATATTGAAGAATCTTGAGGGTGTGGAGATATTGCATGCTCAGTGGACTTATCATTTTGCAGACGCCTGTTGCTCTTTTACAGATAAGGTACCTATTGTTTGTACGGCCCGTGATTGGGCACCGTATGTGTATTCCACGGTGTCAGGAGTTAAAGCGAAGCTGTTGTGGTTGCAAAAAAAGTGGATGTCAAGGAGGGTGTTGAACCATTCAAAGATTCATTTTGTATCGAATAGCTATTACACCCAACAACGTATCTTTAGTGTACATCCTGATTATGAAGTACCCATCATTTTCAATTCCATTGAGGATTCATACATATTGAGGGAAAGGGACAATTATCCACAGCATAATACTTTCATTTCCATTTCGCCTGAAGTTGATGATCATCGCAAGAACTGCGATGTATTGATAGAAGCGTTCTCTTTGTTTCTTCATTACTTTCCGGGTGCCAGATTGCTCATGATAGGCAAGGTCGATTTTGCAGGGAACTTGTATCAAAAATGGAAAAAGCAAAATTGGTTGATAAATGTAGAATTTCCGGGATATGTGGATCATGCGCGTTTGATGGAGCTGTTTGACGAAGTGACTTGTTTGGTACATCCTTCTTTGGAAGAGACTTTTGGGAATATATTACTGGAAGGTATGGCAAGACGTGTTCCTGTGATTGGTGGTGAAAAGTCAGGTGCAGTACCTTTTGTATTGAAACAGGGCAAATGTGGATGCCTTTGTGATATTACCAATCCTGAGTCAATTATGAATGCAATGATGAAAATAGTAACGGATAAATCTTATGCATCGTCGCTCGTTAATAATGGCACTACTGTGTTGTTGGAAGAATATTCAGGCAGTGTAGTAGAGCAAAAGCACATGCAATTCTACGAATCGATTATCAATTCATATCTTTGAGGTTATTAATATGGTTTCAGAAAATACCGAGATATTATTTTTAGGGTCTTTTTTTCCAAACAGCAGAAAAGAGGAAATCTGGAGGGATTCAAAAGGTCCAATGGTTATTTCTGCAGATACATTTCAACAAGCCTTGTTGAGTGGATGGAAGGAGCTGGGCACGGACATGTCTGTAGTTACAATTCCTTATGTAGGTAGTTTTCCTCAAAGATATAAAAAATGGCTGTTTAAGAGCAGTACTTTTCAGTATTGTGGTAAGAATTCTTCTTGTGTAGGTTTTGTTAATTTGGTTTATTTCAAAAGATACAGCATTCAGTATCATGCCACCCTGTACGTAAAAAAGTGGGCAAAGAAGACACAAGGCAAGAAAGTAATCATAGTTTACAGTTTGCTACCTTTCTACTTAAAAGCTGCACTTTCGGCCAAGGCTATTGATCGTGACATCAAAATCATCGTTATTGCATTGGATCTTCCTGAATATTTTGGTGAAACTAACCGTTTGATACCAGCATTTATTTCCAAATCAATGATCAATGCTGTCTATGCTGTTTATAAAAATATTGATGCCTATATTTTATTGACGAAGCATATGGCTGTACACCTTCATTTGACAACGCAACCATGGATTTTGTTGGAGGGAATTTATAATGATTCAGAAAACAAGGTTGTTGCTAAATCGGAGAAGAAGGTCTTGCTCTATACAGGTAAATTGGATAGTCGGTTCGGACTAGATGTCTTATTGAAAGCTTTTGGTTTGATGGATCAGGATTATGAGTTGTGGATATGTGGTGACGGTAGTATGAAAAGCATGATTCAAGCTTATGCGGAGAAGGATCGACGGATTAAATTTCATGGCTTTTTAAAACGGGAAGAAGTGCTTGCACTGCAACGTCAGGTTACACTTCTGATAAATCCCCGTCAGCCGGATTCAGAATATACCAAATACTCTTTTCCTTCCAAAACAATGGAATATATGGCTTCCGGGACGCCTACATTGATGTATCATTTGGCGGGTATTCCACCCGAATATGATGAATTCTTGGTTTATATTAATGGACTATCTGTTGAAGACATGAAGGACACCATAGTTGATTGGTGTAGCAAGGAACAGTACGAATTGAATGAATTTGGTGCTAAAGCTAGACAATTCATACTGCAAAATAAAAATGCCAAAGTGCAGTCAAAGAGGATTCTAAATTTTATTAGTACATTATGAAACAGATACTTTTTTATGCTGCTGTCACTGATGTATCCTTATTTCATACTCAGAAATTTTATATATTAGAGGTTGAGATACTAAGAAGCTTAGGGTATGAGGTAACACTGAGCAATAATTATCTTGATTTTTTCAGGCTGAAATATGATATAGCATATATATTCTTTTATACTAAAGGTATATTGCCTGCTCTCATAGCCAGATTCCGTCTTAAGAAAGTGTATTTTACAGGTGGAATTGATGACCTTGATCCGGATTATGCTAATAAATTCCGTTATAAAAGACAACGTTTGCTATTTCGTTTATGCCGTTGTCTTTCAAAAGATTGTATCATTGTGTCTGAATCAGATTTAAAGAACGTGAGAAACGTTTATAAGAATAAGTTGCCTTCCAAATTGGATTTGGTTTATCACGCTATTAAAATCAATGATTTTTCCTGTAACTTGGAGGAAAAGGCCAACAATTTTGTCACTATCTGTTGGATGGAAAGTGTCAGGAATGTTCAAAGAAAAGGAATTGATATTTCGTTGCAATATTTCAACTATCTTTTATCGTTTCCTAAATTCAATGAATCTATATATTTCATTATTGGTAAAGAGGGCGTCGGGACGGAGTATTTGAAATCAATGATTGATGAAATGGGCTTAACCGGTAAAGTATTTTTTACCGGTGCTATTGATGAAAGTATGAAGATAGATTATCTCAGGAAATCCAGATATTATTTTCAGATGTCTCGGACAGAAGGATTTGGACTTGCAGCTCTGGAGGCATTGGCAGCCAAATGTGTGATTATTAATTCAGGAAAAGGTGGGCTTAAAGAAGTGGTGGGAGATAGCGGGATTCTGGTAGATATTGGTAAATTTGACAATTTAATTTATGATAGAATTGAATCTTTCGATCAATATATCCTTGAAAAGGCACATCAAAGAATCTTAAATAATTATGACTTTAATGGCAGACTTCGAAAAATAGAAACTATTCTGAATAGAAATTAACCATACTTTAAAATAATAAACCAAAGGATATGTCATTATTTAAAAACAAGATTTTATTGATAACAGGTGGAACAGGTTCATTTGGTAACGCTGTATTAAACCGTTTTATAGACTCGGATATCAAAGAAATCCGTATTTTTTCACGAGATGAGAAGAAGCAGGATGATATGCGTCATCGTTTACAGAATCCCAAAGTGAAATTTTACATTGGAGATGTACGCGATAAACGTTCTATTGATGGAGCAATGAATGGGGTGGATTTTGTTTTTTCGGCGGCAGCACTGAAACAGGTCCCTTCTTGTGAGTTTTTCCCTATGCAGGCCGTCCGTACCAATGTCATGGGGACAGAGAATGTGTTGGATTCAGCTATTGAGCATGGTGTCAGGAATGTTGTCGTATTGTCTACAGACAAAGCTTGTTACCCAATCAATGCCATGGGCATATCCAAAGCCATGATGGAGAAGGTGGCTATCGCTAAAGCCCGTGCTTTGAGCAAAGGTGCTGCAACTACCATTTGCTGTACCCGATATGGTAATGTGATGGCCAGTCGTGGTTCCGTTATTCCATTGTGGATTGATCAGATGAAAGCCGGAAACGATATCACAGTTACAGATCCCAATATGACTCGCTTCATGATGACGCTAGATGATGCTGTTGATTTGGTCTTATATGCATTTCAACATGGAGAGAATGGCGATCTGTTTGTTCAGAAGGCTCCTGCAGCAACCTTGGAGGTGTTGGCAAAATCTTTGATAGGTCTATATCAATCAGATACTAAAATTAAAGTGATAGGAACCCGTCACGGAGAGAAATTGTATGAAACGTTGGTAACCCGGGAAGAGATGTCCAAAAGTGAAGATATGGGTAACTATTATCGCATTCCTTGCGATACGCGTGATTTGAATTACGATAAATATTTCGTGGAAGGGGAGGAAAAGGTGGCCAAGATTGAGGATTATCATTCTCAAAATACGTCCCGCTTGGATGTGGAAGGCATGCAGAAGCTCTTGCTTAAACTGGATATGATTAAAGAAGATCTTGGATTATGATAAAAGTAGGCATAACCGGCCAACCCGGATTTGTTGGCACTCATCTTTACAATACGTTGGGTTTATTTCCAAATGAATTTGAACGTATCCCGTTCGAAGATGCATATTTCCAGAATAATGCAGATTTACGCCGGTTTATCAAGCAATGTGATGTCATTGTTCATCTTGCAGCCATGAACAGACATCCTGACCCTCAGGTGATTTATGAAACCAATCTGAAATTGGTGAATCAACTCATAGAGGCTATGGAGGCCGAGCAAGTAAAGCCTCATGTTCTATTTTCTTCTTCAACACAAGAGGAAAGAGATAATGAGTATGGCAAGTCAAAACGAGAGGGACGTTCATTGCTGGAACAATGGGCAAAACGGAATAATGCTTCTTTTACCGGAATGGTTGTCCCCAATGTCTATGGCCCATTTGGCCGTCCAGACTATAACTCGTTTATCGCGACTTTCTGTTATAAATTGACTCATGGAGAAAAGCCTCAGGTAATACAGGACGGTGATGTCCGTTTGATCTATGTTGGGAGCCTTTGTAATCATATCCTTGATAAAATGAGAGAGGTTCAGCAGTCTGCATTGCCTGTTGTGGAACGAGATGCTGTTCCATATGATTTTGAAAGGAAAGTGACTGAAATACTGTCTTTGTTTGAACAGTTTAAGGATTTATATTTTGAAAAAGGTTTCATTCCTGAGCTGAAAGATAGAAACGATATAAATCTGTTCAACACATTCAGATGCTACATGGATAATGCCAGCTATTTTCCTGTAAAATTGGTCCAACATGCAGATTCCAGAGGTATCTTTGTTGAAACAATCAAATTGGGAATAGGAGGCCAGATATCTTTTTCAACGACTATACCTGGTATAACAAGAGGCAATCATTACCATACCCGCAAGATTGAACGTTTTACTGTTATAAAAGGAAAAGCTCGGATACAGTTGCGAAAGATTGGGACAGATGAAGTGCTGAATTTCTATTTGGATGGGAATGAACCTTCTTATGTGGATATGCCCATTTGGTTTACCCACAACATTACAAATATAGGATCAGAAGAACTTTATACGCAATTCTGGATCAATGAATGGTATGATCCCGAAGACGGGGATACCTTTTTCGAACAAGCTTAAAGAATTCGATGATGAAAAAATTAAAAGTACTAACAGTGGTGGGCACACGCCCTGAAATCATACGACTGGCATGTGTACTTCAAAAGCTGGATGCTTCTGAAGCCATTGATCATGTGCTGGTTCATACAGGTCAGAATTATGACTATGAATTGAATGAGATATTTTTTGAGGATCTTGGCTTAAGAAAGCCGGATTATTTTCTGAATGCAGCAGGTAAGAATGCTACGGAAACAGCCGGTCAGATATTAATTAATATAGATCCAGTCTTGGAGGATGTGAAACCGGATGCATTTCTGGTGTTGGGTGATACCAACTCCTGCTTGTGTTCTATCGCTGCCAAGAAACGACACATTCCAATTTTCCACATGGAGGCCGGTAACCGCAGCTTTGACCAACGTGTTCCAGAGGAAAGCAACCGGAAGATTGTGGATCACATCAGCGACATCAATATGACATACAGTGATGTTGCCCGCGAATATCTGTTGGCGGAAGGTTTGCGTCCTGACAGAATTATTAAGACTGGCAGTCCTATGTTTGAAGTGTTGCATCAGTATCTGCCTAAAGTCGAGAAATCAAAGATATTGGAGTCTTTAGGTCTTGCAAAAGGAGAATACTTTGTTGTTTCGGCTCATAGAGAGGAAAATATTGTTTCTGAAAAGAACTTTTTCAATTTGGTGGAAATCCTCAACGGCATTGCCAACAAGTTTGAACTTCCAATCATTGTTTCTTGTCATCCACGCACACGTAAGATGATTGAAAAGCACAATGTGAAATTTCATGAAAAGGTTAGATTGATGAAGCCAATGGGGCTGAGCGATTATCTGTCATTGCAGGTAAATTCAAAGGCTGTTTTGTCGGACAGTGGAACGATTTCAGAAGAGTCATCCATCTTGAATTTCTGTGCATTGAATATCAGGGAAGCTCATGAACGTCCCGAAGCGATGGAAGAAGCTTCTGTGATGATGGTCGGATTGAATCCCGAACGGGTGATGCAAGGGTTGGTTCAGCTGCAGTATCAGAAGACAGGAGCGGAGCGTAATTTCCGTCCTGTGGTAGATTACAGTATGCCTAATGTTTCAGATAAGGTGGTGCGAATCATCATTTCCTATACGGATTATATTAAAAGGGTTGTTTGGAATGAATAAGATTCTTATACATAGCCTTTCCTTTTACCCGGACGGAGTTTCAACAGCATATATTTATAACGATATAGCTCTTAAATTTAAGGAGAGAGGTTATGAGGTCGTTGTGCTTACATCAACACCTCATAATAATGTTGTTGAAAATGAACTTAAGATACATCCGTTCAAACGTAAATTATGTGGGCTTTATTTTGTAAGTGATTATAATGGCATAAAAATTATACATGTACCTCAGAAAAAATTTAAAAGCACAGATTTGAGACTTCTTGGCTTTGTTTACTGGCACATTGTATCATTTTTTCTCGGTATATTTGAAAAGAAAATAGACATCATTTTATCTCCATCTCCGCCATTGACTATCGGAATAGTCAATATTATTCTGGGTAAGTTGAAAGGAAGTAAGGTTATCTATAATGTACAGGAAGTTTATCCGGATTTATTGATTGAAGGTAAAGGGTTAAAGTCAAAAGGAGTTATATCCATATTACAATGGTTGGAGAAGTTTGTTTACAATCATTCGGATTCTGTTACAACAATTGATAAGGTCTTATATGACACGATTATCAATAGGTTTAAAGATAAATCGAAGTTGCATATCATACCAAATTTTGTTGATACCTCCATATTTAAGCCAATATCAATAGATAAAATAACAGTTGATTCTAATTATTTCCCTGTTACTGATTCCCTAAAGTTGATGTATGCAGGTAATATCGGATATGCACAAGATTGGAAATTATTAATTGAAGTTGCGTCTCAGATTATTAATGAAAATATTGAGTTTTTTGTTATTGGTGATGGGACAATGAAAGATTATTTAGAGGATGAAATTAAGATTCGCAACTTACGTCATGTTCATCTTGTTCCATATCAACAGAGAGAATCAATGCCTTCATTAATGGCATATTCCGATCTTCAATTTATATTTATGTCTCCGGAAACTGATGGACACGGATTTCCATCAAAAGTATATACAATTATGGCTTGCGCCAAACCTATGCTTGTGTGCTCAGGTGCAAATACTCCAATTGTGAATTTTCTAAAAGACAAAAACTGTAGTTTCCTAATCGATGAAAGTGATTTTAGTAAGAAAACGGATCAACTTGTAAAGGTGCTTATGTCGATTGATAGGGTAGAATTAATGGGAATGGGAGCTAGAGGGTTTAATAATATTAATTTGAGTTATTCAAAAGAAATTGTTACAGATAAGTATATTGGCCTTGCCGAATCTTTATTAGAATGAACATCTTTATTAAGCCGTTTAATATGTGTAAAACAATGAAACAGTAAAAAAAAACTTGTATCTTTGGCGTCGTTAAAATTCTATGTTAATGAATCTATACATACAAACACTTGCAGCTTTTTTATTAAGTTCGCTGTTCGTCTATATATTAATCCCTGCTATTGTTCGACTTTCTATTGCAAAAAAACTTTTTGATGTACCAAATGAACGCAGAGTGAATAAAACTGTCGTTCCTAATCTGGGTGGTATAGCTCTTTTTGCAGGGATTAGTATATCATCGTTATTATGCGTTCAAGAGATTGCTTTTACAGATTTACGCTATATTGTGGTAGCCATGATCATCATGTTTTATACAGGCCTAAAAGACGATATTTTGATGATTACGGCCAAGAAAAAATTTCTGGCTCAAATATTGACTGCAATCATTCTCGTTGTACTTGGAAATATTCGTATTACAAATCTGCATGGAATTTTAGGGCTTAATGAAATAAGTTATGTCTGGAGCTCATTATTGAGCGTGCTGATTATTGTGGCGATCATTAATTCTATCAATTTAATTGATGGTATTGATGGATTGGCAGGAGGTCTTGGCGTTTTGATCTCAGCATTTTTTGGCTCGACATTTTTAATGGATGGGCTTTTTGAGTATGCTATTTTGAGTTTCTCCATTACAGGTGGTTTGATTTCATTTTTAGTTTTTAATGTTTTTGGTAAGGAAAACAAGATATTTATGGGAGATACAGGAGCTTTGTTGCTTGGTACTCTTTTCTCGGTATTAGCCATTAGATACAATGAGTTTGCTATAACTTCGAATAACTGTTTGTATTCACCGGCATTGTCTTTTGCTGTTCTTTCTGTCCCAGTTGTTGATATGGCAAGAGTTTTTTGTGTTAGGTCTATTCAAGATAGATCACCTTTTAAGGCCGATATGAGCCATATTCATCATAAATTGTTAAGATTGGGCTTTTCTCAAAGGAAATCTGCAGCAACTATCATATCTATGAATATTCTCATTGTATGTTTGGTCTATTTTTTACGAGATTTGGATATTCATATTTTGCTTGTAATGATTGTCCTGCTGGAACTGTTTTTTACATTTTTGGCTGATTTTGTGATTGGCAAAAGAATTAAAAAACAGATTTGAATAGGTCTATTGAAAAATATTCTATATTTGATGTTTGTCACTTGATTTCTACCATTAATTCTTACTCAAATGAATATTTTGATTACTGGTATTCATGGTTTATTGGGATCTTGTTTGGTCAATGTGTTTAAGGAAAAGAATGTTGTTTATGGTTTGGACTTTGATGCAACAGAGAAGAATGGTGTTCGTAAGGTTTTTACAAATAATGAATTGAAGGATATTCCAGATGTTGATGTAGTGATTCATATCGATGGAATGCATTGGGATTCCCATGATTTATCCGAAGCTTTGGCTTATTCTGAAAGAAATGCCGGTTTTACCAGAAAAATATACAATTGGTTTACTCAATCTACTGCCAAATATTTTATATATCTAAGTTCCATCAAGGCGGCCGGGAATTCTCTTGATTCTCATTGTGTCTTGACCGAGGTCTTATCACAGAAACCTTTTGGGGTATATGGGGAGAGTAAATTCCTGGCTGAAAGATATATTCTTGAGAAGTGGACGTATGGTAAAAAGATATATATTTTGCGCCCTGCCATCATTCATGGTCTTGCTACGCTTGGTTCCAAACATTTGGATTTGTTGTTCGACAGAGTAAAAAAGGGCAGACCTTATCTTTTTGGAAGGTTCGTTTGCCGAAGGTCCTTTACGACCATAGACAATTTGTGTTTTGTTTTGAAACGGATATTGGAACTGGATATTCCCGGTGGCGTTTATAATGTGGTGGATGACGAGTCTTTACAGTTGGTTGAGATTTATGAAATGATGGCACATGCGCTCCATAAAAAGGCGAGAGTTTATGAAGTCAGTAAGTGGATTATTAGGTCTATAGCCAGGGTTGGAACTCGTTTTAACCTCGGTCTGGATGATTTTCAGTATCAAAAGCTTTCGACTGATTTTGAGGTTAGTAATGAAAAATTGAAAAAAGCTTTAGGCATCAGGCGAATGCCTGTTTCCGTGGTGGATGGATTTAATCAGTCTGTTATCAATTATGCAAATAAAAAATAATTAAGATCGTGCATATTATTCATACAGCGTTACTGGATCATGTGACTGGTCTGGCAAAGAAAAGTCGGCGGCTTCGGATGAATTATAATTTTCATGAAGGGGATGAATCGGCTTCCCAACGTTTATTAAATGCGATGGAGCCTGGGACAGTGCTGCCTGTGCATCGTCATGTGCTTACTGCTGAGACTTATGTTTTGTTGCGCGGACGCATTGAAGTTCAGTTTTATAATGATGAAAAGGAGATTATTGATGCTGTGATTCTCGATCCGGAGATTGGTAATTATGGAGTGAATATTCCTGCAGGTCAATGGCACTCCATAGAAGTTTTACTTTCAGGAAGTGTTATCTTTGAAGCAAAGGATGGGCCTTATGCGCCACTTGCCCAAAAGGATATTCTTTAAAAGCTTAAAATGAGAAAATGATGAACGAAATGAATGTATCTCCCGACATGGAGGAAAAACCTGAAAAAAAATCGTCGGCTTTTTCCCGGTTTGTCAAGAGACATCCGCTATTTACAGCCATTGTATGTGGTTTGATAGCTGTTGTCTTGATGTATTTTGCGAAAGACCTTGAAGGTAATCTGGCTAAAAAGGCAGTGGTTGAAGCTGCTTCGGTTGAGCTACAGGATAACAATAAGGCCATGTTGAAGCTTATTTGCAAGCCGTTGGTCTGGAGTGTCCGTTCTGAAATGCTCAGGGAAAATTTGGAGCAGGTGGATTTGCTGATCACGGAGTTGGTGAAAGAAAAAAACTTTTTGTATATTCATCTGATTGATTCCAATGGAAATGTGATGCTTTCCACCAATAAGAAAATGGAAGGACAGCCGATAGATAACGGAGAAATTGAGGAGGCCATGTTGGCGGATTCAACCGTTGTGTTGGATGAAGCTGACCGTGTAATAACCGTAGTCGCTCCGGTCATGGGTTATGACAAGCGACTTTCAACACTGGTGTTAAGCTATCAGCCTGAAGAAGCTTTTGGCACTGATTTTCTGAAGAAAAAGCACTAAGAAAGTTCCTTCAGGCTGAGTTTATCTGTGACTGTTTTGGAGTATCATACGCCATAGAAATCATACCACTATTTAAGTTAAATAAAAACGGTTACCCCAAGTTTGTCTTGAACGGATCGTTAGAGAAGGAGTCTTCCGCTTTGCCTATCCACGGTTCTGATCCAGGGTATTCAGGGGTGGACTCCAGTGCCAACGAAATATCACTGTCAAGCCGGATGCATTGCAGGTCTGGAGTCCGATATGGACGGGGATGCCTGTTTGAGGATTCCATATTGTTTTGATGATGGGTGCTTCTATCTTTTTCCATTTTTGATGCTTTTTTTTCGTGGACGGATGGATTAAATCATTATAAGCCGAAGGTCTATTCTTAACTATTTTGTTTTACCATAGAGCATGAGCTGGGCCTGCTCCATAAATAAAGCCTTTTACTTTTTTAAAATTACTTTCAGATTTCTGACATTTCCCGGTTGCTTCAATTGCAGTAAATAAATGCCATCGGTGAGGCTGTTCGTCCGAATGCGGTTGATTGAACCGCTCAGAAGAACAGTGGTCAGAAAACGCCCCTGAAGGTCGTACAGTGTGGCTGTGGCATCATCTTTCACGGCACCGTGAATGGTGATTACCCCTTCCGATGAAGTCACGGTCAGATTGGAAGATATTTCCTCCATGCTGGTGGAGGACTTGTTTACGTTCAGATAAAACCGTTCAAGCGTCGTGCCGGACGTTACCTCCACGGTCAGAGTCTTGGTACTTTCGTCTATTTCGGTGGAAGTACCGAGCTGCGTATCTTCAAAGGCCATGGTGCAGCCTGCCGGCAGATTGATTGGTGTGAGGCTGAGTTTCAAGGTTCCGCTTTCGGAGGTTTCCAGTCCCACCGGTATCACGTATCCGTTTCCGGGATCAACCGGTAGGCTCTGGATGGCGAAGTCCACTCCGTTGTCCTCCACTAACTTGGTGTACACGTCGAACCCTGTCTTAAAAGCTCCGGCATCGTAGCCAAAGTCCAACCCACGTGTGGCATTTTCGATAAAACGAACCTTTGCCATACTTTTTTTGCCGTTCATGGTGGCATCAATGTCTATTTCAGGCCTTTCCGCTGTGGCACTTCTGAAGGTTGCGCCTGGTTGATGTTGTTGCATGGCTGATGTAAAACTGACCTGTGTGGTACCGCTAGTCTTTGCTTTCACGAAGAAGGCCTGACCTACCGGAAGGTAATAGGCTGTTTCATCACCCAGACTGAATATCGAATAGCTTTCATTTGCAGGGTTCCATACGTATATCGCTCCATAGCTATTTTCTAACTTGGTGCTGTTTGTGTTGATAAAATTGGAGGTTCCGGCAGCTGTATTGATGGCGATGGACGAAGTATAGGGATTGCCGATGCAATTCCAACCGTGATCGTTCGTCCTTGTTACCGATATTGTTTGGGTTCCTGTGGGCAGGGTACCAGTATAGCTGACGACCCCGGCCGAAGACGGCCATACGGCATAGCCTTTTCCGAGGCTTAGCAGATCGGTTGTGCTGGTTGTATAAGTCAAACCGTTCCACGTGTTGGTTGATTCGTTGTAATCCTTCAGAGCTTTTTGGCTTGAGTTGTCAGGATTGGACTTGATGGTCGTGTTTGCAGTAAGGAATGTTCCGATAGTCTGTCCCGATACCGGCGGAGTGATGAGGTGCCAGGCGTTTGCCGCCATGTAACGTTCCACGGTCGCAGTGACAGTAGCGGTTGTGGTATTTCCGAGTGTCAAAGATCCTGTTCCGGTATTATCCGATTTTATAGTAACCGTACCGTTGTTGGTAAGTGTACCACTTACAGATAGATTTCCGACTGGCTCAATTGATAACGAACTTCCGGATCCTACATATAAATTACCGCAATTGCCGGTTGAACTTAAAGACGGAGCATAAGTCACTCCGGAATAGATCCCGACATTGTCAGACGCAACCGGTACACTACCTCGATACCAATTTGAAGTACTTGACCAATCCGATGTACTTCCCAACCAAGTGTTGAAAGCGGAAGATTCGACCCAGTCACTGCTTGGTTCCATTCTCTTTAACGTGCCTGTATGCCCGTGTCCTGTAATATCCGTAAGTGTTGTTCCGCTTGTATTATCAAAATTGTAGTACGCGACTAAATTACTTTCACTACCTGTCAATTTATGATACATGTTTTGACGTATTTCATCAACCGTTCTGACATCGTTCCATATCCTGACTTCGTCAATCTTGCCATTTATATAGCGGGAGGAAAAATCACTGCCAATGGACACATAATCCGAATTGGCTACATTCGTGATCGGAGTTCCTGTTGCTGATACTTGACTTCCGTTTACATAAATAATTCGTGAACCGTTGTTGTTAACGACAGCAATATGATACCAGGTTTGGGCTGCTGTTATAACCGCAGATGTAGTTCTGACCTGATCGAAATCAATTTTTCCACCACTGACAACCCTAAATGTATAACCATTTGCACTTTCAGTTTGATATTTACTGATAATTCCTTGAGTAGATGAAGGCACGGTATTGAAATACACCCATGCTTCCAATGTATAGTTGGTTGTCAGATCCAGGGCATTATTATCCGGAATCTCCACATAATCATCTGTCCCGTCAAAATCGAGTGCATTATTTTGTGCATCAATCGGAAGAAACCTTATAATAAGGGCTAATAAGAATACAATCTTGTATTTCATTTGTAATATTTATTTCGTTCATAACCATAAGACTTTTACAAAAATATACAAAATAAATTCTTACTTCATCTGTTTGGTATGGACAAAATGCGGACATTTTTAATAGATACAAACGTTTTTATGTGACAAAATAGGGACATTTTTGAATTAATTATATATTTGCATTGTAAAGTCTATACCATGTGCCTATTTACGAATATACGTTCAAACTTTTTTTTACTGTTTATCGCTTTTGTCTTCTTATTTAATTCAAATCTTTGCAGTCAGGTTTCAAAAGGGGGTATGGTCTTTTTCGACTGTGACAGTCATTCAAGTAAAATAATCAATATATCCGGAGAATGGGCGTTCTATGATGGCAAATTCCTTTCGGCAAACGAGATGAATATGATTGAACATGCTGTAAAACAATATGTTGAAATTCCGTCCAGCTGGAGAAAATATAAAACAAACGGCAAAATATTACCGGCATTTGGTATAGCCACGTATTATCTGAAGGTCATCCTGAAAAACAATTCCAAAGGAAAAGCTTACGGAATTAACACAGGCAATATTACCTGTGCCTACAACCTGTACGTAAACGATGAATTACTGATAAAATCAGGAAATCCAACCACATCAGCTGTCGGTTATGTACCGATGTGGGGGCCGAAAGTGTGCCATTTTATTCCAAAAAGTGATACCATACAGATTGTCTTGCATGTGAGTAATTTCTTGGATCCTGTCAATGCCGGAATCATTCAACCGATACATTTCGGGACTCAACGAGCTATTGAACAGTATGTTATAAAAAGAAATTTAATATCGGTTTTTATTTTGTCCTCCTTTATCATACTGTTTCTATTTCAGCTTTTCGTCAGTTTTGTCCATCAAGAAGATCCTTCTCATTTTGTTATCGCATTACTGGTTTTATGTTTTTTCCTTAACGTGATTACAAACGGAGAAGTGTTGTTAATGCAATTGTTCCCGAATTTTGATGCGGTCCTCGAATACCGGTTGTGGCTGTTGTCTTATTTCTGTATTCCTTTGTTATTCAAGTTGGTTGCTTTAAACTTCCCTTCAGACATAAACAGATCGCTGGAACGTTGGGTGTTCATATTTTATGCCATCGTTTTCATGCTGGTTTTTGCTTTTAATTTATCATGGATACTCAAATATATATATTACGTTATTTTCCCGACAATGGCCATCGTAACATATCTTGTGGTGGTGTTAATCAGGGCAGTTCTAAGAAAGAGAAACTACTCTGTCTTATTTTTTACAAGTTTTATTTTGATGATCCTTTTATTGCTGAATGATCTTCTTTATATGGCCGACAGGATTACTGCCGGATATTACTCACAGTTCGGAGTCTTAATCTTTGTGGTCATTCAATCGGTAATTACGTTTCATAAATTCGCGGATTCTCATAAGAAAGCACTTATTATTTCCGAGGATCTGAGAATCTCAAAAGTCAATCTAGAATTGATTGTCGAGGCTAAAACAGAAGCTCTTTGCAAGGCAAATGAGGAATATGAAACGGCAAACCATATACAGGATTATTTGATATCCAGTATTTCCCATGATATAATAGGTATATTCAATACCTTGCTGGCAGTTACGAAAAAACTGATTAAGGAACCTGGTTTAACAAAAGAACAATATGATTTATCGAAAAAAACTCATGAAACAGTCGAAGATGGATATATCATGCTTGAAGATATGCTTGGATGGGCCAGGTTAAAACTTTTAAACGATAGCAGGCAAAAAACGATCAGCAACCTTTCCGAAATTGTTGAAAACAATATCAGATTTTACAAGGACAGCATTGAAAGAAAATTTATAACCGTTGAAACAATCATTAATAATGATTTTATTTTTCAATGTGACGATTATCATTTGAATACCATTATCAGACGATTACTATCCAATGCTATAAAATACTCCTGTCAAAACGGGCTTATCAGGATTTTAAATGCTGTTGATCATGATTTCATCATCGTTTCAGTTTGTGATCAAGGCATTGGCATTCCGGACAATATGATGGAATTGATTTTTAAGCCCGATTCTGAAAAGATACGCTCAGGAACAGCCGGAGAGCAGGGTAACGGACTTGGACTGATCATTGCAAAAGAATTGACCGAAAGTAATAAAGGTGAAATATCTTGTTTTAACTCAAAACCATGGACATCTTTTGTATTAAAGTTTCCTGTCGGCTAACGACATTTCAGTGATACTAAATGATACCCCCCGCCGCAAGTAGCTGGGGGTATCTAAAAAAAACTATAGTTACACTTGTCCCATGGGGCAGGGAATTTACCCAAAGCGAATAAAATTTCAAATGATTACGTTCTTTTTGTTTTCTGTGTTTCTTTTATTTTTTCCTGTTTCAGCACAAGCAGGAGCAGAAAGTGCACCGTCTGAAAAGGCCGGATGTATAAATGAAAGAATGGAAACCGGTGAAATGATAGACTTGTCCGGAAAATGGCAGTTTTTTTACGGTGCATTTTTATCTGCCAACCAGATGAATGGACTTCAGAAATCTCAAAAAACTTATATAGATGTTCCTTCAAACTGGAAAGGGTTTATATATGATGGGGAAAAACTTCCTGCTTTTGGCATTGCCACTTATTACTTAAAAATAGTTCCCGGTAGAAATGAAACTTTAAAAAATCACGGTTTTGGAATTTATATCGGCAGTGTGGCTTATGCCTATGAATTATTTATAAATGATAAACTTGTAAAGCATGTCGGACATGTAACCGAAAGTAAAGAGGGTTTTAAAGCAATGTATTCGCCCGGTTCTACGACTTTCACCTCTAATTCCGACACGATTAATATCGTATTGCATGTAAGTAATTTCTTTTATCCTCATTATTCGGGCATTTCGAGACGCTGTTATTTCGGAAACGATACTCAAATCAATCTGCTTTCATTAAAAGAATCCATATATTCCATGTTTATATTAAGCATTTTGCTGATTTTCCTTATCATACAGGTCATTTTTAGCAGGATCAATCCACAGGAAAAATCGCATAAGTATATTGCATGGATATGTTTGGCCTTTTTTGTGAAATTTGCTTTCGATAGCAATATTACGGTTTTAAACTTATTCCGGAATGCTGATTTCGGATTGCTCTACCGTTTTTGGATGATGACATTGATTTGTACGCCGGTGTTGTTTGCATTGGCCAAAACAAGGTATCCTGCCGAAATCAATAAAACTGTTTTGACTGTTGTCAATATTTCATACTTCCTGATTTTCATTTTTATCGCATTTTTCCCGTTACAAGTAGTTTTCAGCTATATTAGATCCATTCTTTTTCTGACTTTTTTATGTGTATTATACCTATTGTATGTTTTTATTCTTACGATAATCAAGAAAAGAGTTCATTCCGTGGTTAATGCATTATCATTCATGATTATGATTGCTACATTCATTAACGACCTGGTATTTGCGACCAACCAATCTTCATTTTGGTTCATTTCCCAGATTGGTGTTTGCATTTACATGATGACTCAGTCCGCTCTTGAATTTTTAGATTATTCAAAATCGTATCATAACGTCATCGAGCTTTCGCACGAACTAACAGATATAAACAATGGTCTTCTTGAAATTGTCGAAACAAAAACGGAACATCTGCAAACAGCAAATGACGAACTTTTTAAAATAAACAAACAGCAAAAATTTCTGATTTCAATATTATCCACAGATCTCACTTATATTTTCAAAAAAATCAAAACTTTTTCCACTATTCTAATTAAAAGTCACAACAGTTTGGATCTATACTGTCAGGATCTTTCAAAAATTCGAACAGCATCAGAAAAAGGAGCTCAGATTGTCGGAAATGTAATAGACTGGACTTATTCACAGACTCCATATAATCCTGATAAAAAAACCATTACAGACCTTTCATCATTAGTGGGCGATCTAAAGCAATTTTTTTTCGACCAGTTTGAAAATAAAAGAATAAAACTACAGACAGATATTGATAATAATTTTATATTCAGCTGTGACGTAAGTCATCTGAATATTATCTTGCGAAACCTGATTTCGAATGCCATTAAATTTTCATATATAGGCAGCAAAATTGAAATTAAAAATATGGAAGAAGATGGAAAAGCAATCATTGAAGTAACAGATCATGGCATTTGTATTCCTCCGGATAAACTGTCAACTATTTTCAATTCCGATAAAAGTAAAAAAAGGTTGGGAACGTCGGGAGAGAAGGGATCCGGCATTGGATTACTGATCGTAAATGAGTTGGTGAAGATAAATAACGGTACAATTACTTGTACAAGTGAAATAGGCATAGGAACTACATTCAGTATACATTTTAATCAATAAACCAGAAAATACCCATGAGAAAGATACTGATCGTTGATGATGAAGCAGAGTCCACTGATGTAATAAAAACTTATCTTGATGCTTCCAAGTATGAAGTTCTCGGCATTACAAATCCATTTGATACTGTAAAAACAATTTTGGAATTTTTACCCGATTTGTTGATACTTGATTGGATCATGCCGTTAAAAGACGGTATAGATGTTCTTAAAGAGATCAAATCGATTCCGGAGACAAGAGAGATTCCAGTCATTATATCAACAGGACTTCGTACAAATTCTGATGACCTTAGATCTGCATTGGAGACCGGAGCCGCTGATTTTTTAAGAAAACCTGTGGATGAAATTGAATTACAAGCTCGCATTGAAAGTATACTAAAGACCGTAGATTTACACAGGCAGTCTTTGAAAATGAAACAATTGATCCATGATAAGGAGAAAGAGCTTCTTGAATCCCGCTACAGTTTTCTACAAAACGAACTTACGAAAAGAGAAAAAGAAATGATTGTTGCAGCAGTTGAAATATTTCAAAGTAAAAAAATGCTGACAGCTTTACGGTCTGAAATTTTTGCTGAAGAAATCGATAGTTGCGAAGATTTTAAAAGTCATTTGACAAAAATTCTCGATAGGTATGATAATGAATCGAATTGTTTCAACTGGCAACTTTTTGAAAAGCGTTTTATTGAAGTCAACAATGATTTTTATTCCAGATTAAAACAAGATTTTCCAAATATTACGACAGGAGAACTAAGAATCTGTGCTTTACAGAAGATCGGAATGTCCATAAAAGAAATATCTATATTGAACTATTCAAATTATGAAGCCGTCAGGAAGGCCGTTTATCGTATCAGAAAAAAAATGGATCTTGATGAAAACACCAATCTAAGTCTTTCTCTTCAAGGGTACTGATGATAATTTAAGTTATATTTGCTTAAATTATTTTACGACACATCTTAGACATAAAGTTTATGAAAAGTTTATGCCTGTTCTTCTTGTTCATTTTACTTTCGGCCATCTCTTTTGCCCAGAAAGGCATCATCAAGGGAAGAATTTATAATGTCAAGACCAATCAATCCATTGAATCTGCAACAATTACCATTCAGGGAACAACGATAAGTTCTTTTTCAGACCTTAACGGAAACTACATTTTCACAGGTGTTGAACCTGGTTTTAAACGTGTGGTAGTAAGCTCCATCGGCTTTGAAACGACAATTTCACCGGAATTTCAGGTACAGGGGAATCAGATCACGTTTATTGATGTAGTCGTTCTGGAATCTTCAACCCAATTGGCGGAGGTTACCGTCAAAAAAAGCTTCAATCTGAAAAAAATAGACAGCCCTTTATCCCTCATCAGAATTGGCGTTCAGGAAATAGAAAAAAGTGCAGGTACCAATCGTGATGTTTCCAAAGTTGTCCAGTCCGTACCCGGCGTCGGGGCAACAGCTGCAAACAGGAACGATTTGATTGTTCGTGGGGGCGGTCCCTCGGAAAATGTGTTTTACCTTGACGGGGTGGAGATACCGGTTATCAACCATTTTGCGACGCAGGGATCTTCCGGTGGAACAATCGGAGTTATCAACCCGGACTTTGTTCGTGAAATCAATTTTTATACAGGAGCCTTTCCGGCAAATCGCGGAAATGCACTGAGTTCCGTTATGGAAATCAAGCAAAAGGATGGCAGTAAGGACAAAATCCATACCAAATTATCTGTAGGTGCTTCAGATGCTGCCCTGACCATAGACGGACCATTGGGGAAAAAATCCACCTTTATAGCTTCAGCCAGACAATCTTATCTGCAATTTCTGTTTAGTGCCATCGGATTGCCTTTTCTGCCTACCTACACAGATTTTCAGTTAAAAAACAAAATCATGCTCAATGCCAAGAACGAGCTTTCATTCATAGGAATCGGTGCCATAGACGATATGGTATTGAATACAGGTATCAAGAATCCGACAGAAATCCAGCGATACCTTTTGGCCTACCTGCCCATTTATAAACAATGGAACTATGCAGTCGGAACAGTTTACAAACACTTCTCCGAAAATTATTTCGACACCTGGATACTGAGTCGCAATATGCTTCACAATGCCAATTATAAATATCAGGATAATGACGATAACCTGCCGAAAACCTCGAACTACGCATCGGATGAAGCAGAAAACAAGCTCCGTTTTGAGCGCAGCTATCCGGATATGCCTGTCAAATTGCTGATTGGCGGTAGCCTGAAATATGCCTATTACACGAATGATACCTATCGAAAATTATACAGCAACAATGCGGTCAGCGAATTGAATTACAGCACAAGACTGAACTTGTTTGGCTATCAGGCATTTGCGCAGGTATCCGATGAATATTTCAACAATTATTTGAAACTTTCTTTGGGTATCAGTATTAGCGGTAATAATTACAACTTAAACATGAAGAATCCGTTCAACCAATTTTCTCCTAGATTATCGGCGTCTTATGCCTTGTCAGGGAAAATTGACCTGAATGCCAATGTGGGAAGATACACCATGCAGCCCTCTTACACCACCCTCGGTTACAGAAATTCAGCAGGAATATTAGTCAATCAAAATGAAAATCTACGTTATATTGTTTCCAATCAGGCCATTCTCGGTTTTGAATATCGTCCTGCAGAAAAAATGCGTATAAGTATGGAAGGTTTTTACAAGCAGTATCAACATTACACCTTGTCCGTGGGCGATGGATTCAGCACAGCCAGCAAAGGCACGGAGTACGGACAAGTCGGTGACGAAGAACTAATTTCAACAGGCAAAGGCAGGGCTTATGGCATTGAACTTTTGTTCAAGATCATGGATATAAACAATCTAAACCTGACTTATACCTATACTTATTTCCGAAGTGAATTCACCAATATGGCAGGCATTTATTACCCTTCATCCTGGGATACCAAATATTTGTCAAATTTGACAGCCAACTATAAACTACCGAAAAACTGTAACATCTCTATCCGCCAGCGTTTTGTCGGTGGAGTGCCTAATACGCCGATCGATGCCGTTTTATCGAGCAAAAAAACTGCGTGGGACATTCAAAACCAACCTTATTTGGATTACAGCAAATTCAATTCTTTGCGTTTAAGCCATACCCACATTGTAGATATTCGGATTGACAAGGAATATTATTTCAAAAAATGGGTACTCAATTTGTATGCAGATATACAAAATGTATTTAATTTTAAATCTGAAGGTTCTTCTATCTATACCAATCTTGATGAAAACGGACAGCCTGTAACGGACCCGAATGACTCCTCCAGCTATCAATTACGTAAAATCGAGTCATTGGGTGGCAGCATTTTACCAACCATCGGAATGATTATAAAAATGTAGGTTTTTATGAATCAGGTTCCGTCTATTGCACCGTACCACCTTGAATGATTGGATTTTTGATGCCGAATTACTTGCAAATATTGTTTTCAATTCCCATCTTTGATGTTGAATTTTAAAATTATCTATAAGTTTTAAGCTTAAGACTTTTCCCGGCATTTTGTCATAGATTTTGTGTTAATACTTTCCCGGTTTATAAATCCTACGATCATGAAAACAAGTATAGACTTTTTTTATGAAAAATTTTTGACTTATTTGTTGCTTTTTGGGATGGTTTTTTGTTCCGAAGGGTTGTATGCTTCTTCTACAGGTCAGTTGATGGTTCAATCTGACTCAACCGGCTTTGTGTTGTACAAAGGCAAGGTGATGGATCATAAGAATGGTAATCCGCTTGCTTTTGCTTCCATCATGTTGAAAGGTTCCAATATATCCACAATCACTAATTCAGAAGGCTCCTTTTCCATAAAGATTCCTTTGAATTTGTTGGATGGTAATTTGATAGTGACTTTTTTGGGATATAGGAACAAGGTTTCTCCGATTTCAAGTCTTGATCCTGAATCAAGCATTCTTAAATTGGATGAGCTGACTGTTATGCTGCCGGAAATCAGTGTGGTTTTTAGTGATGCAACCTCTTTGATTCTTGCGGTGCTGGAAAAGAAAAAGGACAATTATCAAAATAATTCAGCATCGATGACTGCTTTTTATCGAGAGACCATCAAAAAGCGGAAAACGTATGTTTCTCTTTTGGAGGCCGTGGTGAATGTTAACAGGAGCCCGTATACTTCAACAAGAGAGGATGTGGCATCTCTTTATAAGGCCAGAAAAAGTACGGATTATCAGAAGCTGGATACTTTGATCTTTAAGTTGATGGGTGGCCCATACAATACTTTACATGCAGATGTGATGAAGTATACCGACGATATTTTTGACAAGTCCATGATGAATTCCTATGAATTTTCATTCGATCAGGCTACACGTATTGATGACAGGCTTATCTATGTAGTTGATTTTAAACCTCTTTCATATATTTCTGAACCGATGTATTACGGGAAATTATACATTGATTCGGAAAATTTGACCATGATCAGTGCGGTGTATAGTTTAAATTTGGATAATAGGGATGCTGTCAGTGCGATATTTATCAAGAAGCGGCCTCTCAATGCCAAAGTTTATCCGACAAAGTTTAATGTTCGTGCCGATTATTTACAAAAGGATGGGCGTTGGTATTTGGGCTACAGCCGTGTTGAATTGGATATTCATATCGATTGGAAGAGGAAATTGTTTAATACGAATTATGGATCGGTGATGGAAATGGCTGTTACGGACTGGACATTTCCTGAAGAAGGGGAGAAGTTGTCCATACCAAAAGAACGTCTGAGGCCATCAACTGTGATATCCGATGAAGCAGAGGGGTTTGCTGATCCTGCTTTCTGGGGGGATTATAATGTCATTGAACCTGAAAAATCGATAGAATCGGCCATCAAAAAGATTCAGAAACAGCTGAAAAAGCAGCATTGATCTTTGATTATTACCAATTCAACAGCTTGGTTTTCCTGAGTAACTTTATTTGATAAGTACTTTTTGTTCTTTTCCGTCTGCCGATACAAGATACATTCCGCTTAAAGGAAGGCTGCATTCATTCGCATTGTATTTCCGGACAACATTTATACCCAATAGATTGTACACGGAAAGTTGACGGACAGGATTTGAAAAATAAAGGTGATGCCCTTTAATGACAAACTGCAATTTATCCTGAATATGTTTCACCACACCCACATTGCTGCCAAGTGCCACTTGTACTGTAACAGGCGAACCACAGAGTTCTTTTTCAGGTAACGGAACATTCAAAAAATAAGTTTCATTGCTGTTGGTTACGTTATCTCCAGATATAGGAAGTGTTGTTGTCAGCGTTATCTGTTTTAGGGTACTATCCATTTTGGCATCTGTTACAGTAATTAAAGCCGTTGAATTGTCTTGTTTCTCAATCAACAAGGCCGCAGGTGATGAAAGTTTATAAGAATAATTGCCAAAATAAAGACTTTGTGAATCATCATAAAATACGGCACCAATCACAGTACTATCAGCAGATGCGGCAGCCTGAAGGGCAGTCGTATTTGCAATTAATTTTGGCAAACTGTCTGGTATACCATTTGCAGAAACGAAATAGACATAAGAACCGTTTGTTACTGTTTTACCATGATCAATATGAAGCTGTACCATCTGAGTCGTGGTTTCACTGATGGATTTATTCGTTGATGGAGACAACGTCTTCCAGATGGTATTACGTGTCTCCGCCGTCAGTTTTACCTCTCCCGTTGTATATGCAGGTACTACTCCAAATGTAAAGCCATTGTTGCACACCCATTTTATTGCGGCAGAATTGTCAGTGCTGCTTTTTAAAATTTCGCTGTAAGTTGCATCAGTAATGGGGGTGCCATTCACCGACAAATCTGATTTACGGAGTGTTTGCTCTACCGTTGTATAAACATTTCCGCTGAGCGAGGTATTCAGGTTGGTAATTCCGGCTCCCATGGCCACCATGATATCGCCGAACATGAAATATCCTTTATACGCTTTTACGCCATAAATGGCCGGATTCTGATTGCTCTGACTTGAACTGCCTTCACTAACAGAGGCATCCTGCTTTTCAAATATAAATCCACCTGCAAAATGATCTCCAAAACTGGTGGTTCCTGCTGCAAAATGATGTTTACTGTTAAATCCTCTCCAATGTGTAATTGGAACCAAAGCACTATTATTTATCTGCCTGGCAGTGATACCAGGCATCGCGCTTTGATTCATGGCTCCGATAGCCTTTACATATTCATCTCCGGAACGTTGAAATAATGTTGTTCCATCAGCCGAATAAAAATTATAGGCATTCCCATCTGCTAAAGCACTTTCCAATCCACACACCCTCCAAGATGCCATATTGATGAAAATCATATAGTTCTTATTTATCTTCACCAGATCATCATTGTTGAAAAAATAACGCGAGCCATGATAAGAGCCGTTCGGATACTTATCCATCACAATATTTTTGTTGTTGGCTTCCGTTTTAAATTGGTTCAATTCTGCAATTTCTGCGGAAGTCAGTGAAGAAGAAAAATAGCTGAGTATCGAGTTGACCAATGTCAAAGATCTTATTGTCGAAGCTGCTTTGTTTGCTGTCGCATTCGCTCTGGTAAACAATGGCGGTGCATATCCCTTTTGATAATAAAAAGCGGATCTCCGAACATAATTCATCAGTGCCTCTACATTCGTCCTATCTAATTTTTGAACCCAGGGGGTAGCATTCAGCTCACTGAGAATACCTAAAGCACTGCTGATGCCATCAACAGGATAGTCCCATATCAGACATTGTTTTCCATGTCCCCAACCGGCACCGTCCGCTGTCAATCCTTCTGTCCAAAAAGCTGAATCATAGGTTGTTTGTGTCACAACCGACAAGGAGCCTATTGCAACATCTGTAACGACTTTAACCATATCTGCAGAACGAAGCATAGTAGCTGCCGGAAGTAAAGCACGATAGGCAAGCGCATTACCGCCTACCCACCAAACATGGTTACGGAATCGGTTGACACTGACAACATGATTGTCCGTCGAATCATCCCTATACGGCTGAGTCCAGGCTTGCATTCCCAATGTCTTCAACATGGAATTGACGGCCAGACTCTGAGCATCGGTTATTTTCCCGTTTTCTATAGAATCCATGGTGGGAAGTAAACAATAATATATATTGGCACAAGCTATGGGAATTGTAAAGCATGAAGCACTGAAACGCCCGCCAACATTTGCACGCGAAGTTTCGAGTGCTCCATAATATAATATGGATTGGTACAACTTGGCTTTTATGTCATTGGGAATCGTTTTTTTACGATAATTTTCTGCAATGCGCCAAAGACGATTGAAACAAGGCAATATAAAATTGTTTACATTATGCTGGGCCGTAGAATAGAGGTTGCTGAATGAGTTTGAGCTTTTTAAGGAATTTTCAGTAGCAATAAAGTCTGTAAACTGGCCGTTGCTTTGTAATTGAGCGATACAAACGGCATAGCTGGAACCGGTTAAATTCCACGAATGATAAGCGGTATTGCTGTACTTTGTCCGCAAGGCACTAATTGCTGCCGATTCTTCGGACGTCATGGCATAAGAAGCAACGATTGCACAACAGAAAAACACAAGTAAACTCAGATATCGCATAGGGTAAGTTGTTAATTTACATGCTTATTTATTCCGTAATCCAATTCTTTTGAATGATATATAAATCTTGACTTTTCAAAGATACGTCCTTTTCTGAAATGATGGATTTAAAAATCACGTAGGTGTATCCTCGAAAAACGCCGATGTGGGGTGGATATCTCTGATTATCTATGAGGATTTGTTGTGGTAATATGCAGGCTTAATTTGCCGTACGAGGACAGAAATATTTAGACATTGTGCAAAGTGTAAGTTTTTATATATAGTTTGGTTAGATAAATTTTCAAAACTATGCTGAAGAACATATAAATATGAATAGTACTTATTTATTTATTCATCGTATAATGATACAGGTCAAAGGCGGAATTTCTAATTTAGCCCGGACACAGAGTTAAGCATAAAAACTTAATTTTGTGAAATGAGAAAACAAAGGACACATTATGACAAGTCATTCAAAGAGAATGCAGTCAAATTGAGCATAGAGCGCAAGAATATGACAGAACTTGCACATGAACTAGGGATTGAGCCACTTCTGTTGTACCGATGGCGCAAAGAGTACCAGCATAATGGGCCTCTAAGCTTTCCGGGCAACGGGGTGCAAGCCTTAAGTGAGGAGGCCAAAGAGTTGGCCGACCTCAAGAAGAGGCTTTTGGAGGCCGAAACAGAGCGTGACATCCTAAAAAAAGCTACAAGTCTGGAAGATGGATGATTGAGGGCTGTACAAGGTGTTGAAGATATCCAGCAGCTCATATTACGGTTGGCTTCATGATCCTGAAGGCAAATGCGCGCGGAAATGCAGAGAACTTGACGAGAAGATCAGACAAAAGTATTTTGAAGCCAAAGGTTGCAATGGGAGCCCCCGACTGGCTAAGGAGCTCCAGATGTCCGGCACGCAAGTTTCCAGGTTTAGGGTGGCCAGTCCTATGAAGCAAATGGGACTGCGCAGCAAGCTCCCTAAACGTATTAAGGTGACCACGGACTCTTCACATGATTACAAAGTGGCTCCAAATCTCTTGAACCGTAATTTCCATAGGTAGGAGTCTGCTGTTGTAGGCGTTTCTGACTTGACAGATATTCCTGTTGTTGATGGGTTCATTTGTCTGACGGTGGTTCTAGACCTTTTCGACCGTAAACCGATAAGCTGGTCCATCAGAAAAGGCATGAGTGCTACTGAAACCGTCATCCCTGCCATTATGATGGCGGGCAAGAACCGGAAGTTCACTAAAGGCATGATCTTTCATTCTGATAGGGGGGGGGCAATACGCATGTAAACAGACAGTCAATGTTCTGAAGTCTTTCGGTGTTACACAAGGCATGAGCCGTAAAGGAAACTGCTGGGATAATGCAGTGGGTGAAAGCTTTTTTAAGTCCTTCAAGGCCGAACTGGTTTTTGGAACCAAACTCAAGACTAAAGAGGAAATGAGTCTGTGCATCTTTGAGTACATCGAATCCTGGTAAAATCGAAAGAGAAGACATTCGGCACTCGGAAACTTGACTATTGAAGAATTTTGGAATCAATATATGATGAGTAAAAATTTAATTATGAATGTAGCTTAACTTTTTGTCTGGAATTCGTTTGCAATTCCAAAATTCTTTATGCCACAGTAATACTACCTTAAAATTTAAAACTAAATGGAAACTGACATTATTAAGTCTTATATTAAAGAACTACAGAAAGGCTCTCACAAGGCTTTTAATGTAATCTATGATATGTATGCTGACAAACTTTATGGATTTCTGTTGGCACATACCAAATCGCGACAAATGTCTGAAGATATCGTTCAGGATACTTTTCTGAAGTTATGGATTAATCGGAAAACACTATCGATTGATGGCTCCCTACAGTCATTCCTTTACACAATATCGAAACATGAAATGATAGATTTATTTCGTTCTCAGATTAATAAAGTTGAATTTGAACTATATGTTGAATATATAGACGAAAAAAATTTTGATGATAATGATATTGAAAAAAAACTTTTTTACGACGACTTTTTAAAAGCATTGAAGCTAAGCAAAAAACTATTGTCAGAGAAACAATTAGAAATATTTGAACTAAGTAAAGAAAAAGGAAAATCTATTGAAGAGATTGCAACACAATTACAGATATCAGAACAAACAGTAAAAAACCAACTTACTACCTCTTTGAAAAAAATACGTACTCAATTGTCGAACATGAACATTTTGTTCTTAATTATTTTCGAAATATGTTTTATAACACAATAATTGATATAGTATTTTTCTTGAATAATAACGTGTAATAAATAGAAAAACAAAAAAATGGAAAATTTTATAACAGAATTATATAAGAAGTTCCTCTATAGTAACATTTCTCATGATGAATTTAGAGAGATGCAACATGCAATAAATAATTCTAAAGATACCGAATTGTCGGATCTTTTAGAAGAAGAATGGACAGAAAGTATTTTTCCGGGTGAACTTGGAAAAAAATCGAAAGAAAATATTCGAGCAAAACTTGACTTCTATATTGAGAATGATAAAAAATGGATTGATAAAAAAAGAATTCTTCAAATAGCTGTGGTAGTCATACCATTATTTATAATAAGCACTTTATTCATAAGCAAGCAGTATTCAATTGAAGAACCAAACAATTTTGTGGTTTCAGTTGAGCGTGGTAATAAGGCATTGGTTACATTACCCGACCAATCTAAAGTTTGGATGAATTCTAGCAGTATTCTCGAATATAAAAGAGGAGAAAAAAATACACGTGAAGTTAAATTATCTGGTGAGGCTTTTTTCAAGGTATATAAAGATAAAAACCATCCATTTATAGTTTCAATGAACAATTTACAGATTGAAGTATTGGGCACATCCTTTAACGCAAAAGCAAGGATTGGATCTGATATAATTGAAACCTCACTTGTAGAAGGGAGCATTAGACTGCGAAGTCCGGATCTATCACAAGATTATTATTTAAAACCCAATGAAAAAGCTATCTATAGTCAATCTTCAAAGCGAGTGCAAATAATGCATACCGATAATGAACTTGAAACAGCATGGAAAGACAATAAATTAAAATTCAGTTCGGAAAGATTTATAGATGTCATGCATATGATAGAGGATTGGTATGGTGTTAAAATAATCTGTAAATGTCCTGAAATAGAAAATGATTTGATTAGCGGGGCTTTTAAAGATGAAAATCTTGAATCAACATTGGAGGCTATAAAAATTCAATATAATATTCACTATAAAAGGAATAGAGATACTATTACAATTGAAAGCAATAAATATGAAAATTGAAAAATCTGACAAAAATATAGTAAGATCTTTTTTAAATTCTAATTCTATGTACACAAATCAAAAAACGCAATTATTTCACAAAAAAAGGAATTGGTTAAAAATTGGCATGCTTTCTATCATGTTAATTTTTATGGGACAATTGAATGCACAAAATTACGCCCAGCCAATTTCGTTAAATCTAAAAAACGTAACATTAAAAGATTTTATTAAACAAGTAGAATCAAAAACACCATTTACAATTGTTTATCGTGACGTGTTAATTGATAATAAAAAGGATATTTCAATCAGCGTTTCTAGTAGGCCATTGAACGAAGTGATAAAAAAAGTGCTTGCAATGAAAGGGCTACAGGCTGATTATAGCAACAATATAATTGTAATAACAAAAATAGAACCAGACCAACAGCCCATTAAAAATAAAAAGATTTCTGGTTTAGTTACAGATCAAAATGGAGAACCAATTATCGGAGCTTCAATTGTTGAGAACAGTACAAACAAAGGTACTGTTACTGATATTAATGGACAATTTTCACTTGAAACACCTAATACAGGCCAGATCAAAGTTTCGTATATCGGATATGAAAATCAATTGATTGATATTACCGAAAAAAGTTCATTAAGAATATCGTTGAGAGAAACTTCAAGAAATTTGGATGAGATTGTTGTTGTTGGATATGGAACTGTAAGAAAAAGCGATTTGACTGGTGCTGTAACTTCAGTCAAAACAAAGGACCTCCCTTTCGCTTCTAATACATCAATTACACACATGTTGGCAGGACAAGCAGCTGGCGTAATGACCAGACAAGTAAGTAATCAGCCTGGTGGAGGAATTGAGATTCTTATTCGTGGGGCAGCGTCAACAGGTGCTGGCAACGATCCTTTATTTGTAATAGATGGATTTCCTATTACAAACAAGAGTGTAGAACCGGAAAGTGGAAATCGATATGAAATGGGAAGTCGAAACCCTCTTAATTCAATAAATCCAAATGATATTGAATCTATTGAGATATTAAAAGATGCTTCTTCTACAGCAATTTATGGTGCAAGGGCGGCAAATGGCGTTGTGTTAATAACAACCAAAAAAGGGAAAAAAGGCAAGCCTGTAGTAAAATATAACGCAAATTATTCTACACAAAGAATTAGCAAGCGAGTGAATATGCTTTCAGCTAAAGAATATATGCAGGTTTCAAATGAGATATCAAGAGAAAAATGGATGATTGATAATGAATTGGCTCCATATGGTCCTGAAAAAGAGGTAGATGCATTACCATATAAAGGAGATCCGTTTACAATTACTCAAATAAATAACGCGGGCCTTGGTACAGATTGGTTTGGAGCGATAACTCGTCAGGGAGCAATTAATCAACATAATATTTCTATAAGCTCTGGAACGGAAAGCACTCGATATCTTTTTTCTTTGAATTACTTTAAACAAGATGGAGTAGTGAAGAATTCTGATTTTAGAAGAATATCTGGTCGTATTAATTTGGATCAAGATATTGGTAAATATATAACTATTGGAATTAATACCACATATAGCGATATTTTTAACAACAACGTTCCTTTAGGTAATGGAAGTGCCGAGAATTCAAGCTTATTAAACTCAGCTTTACAATATGATCCTTTAACTCCAATACGTGATGATCAAGGGAATTTTCCCATAAGTTCCAAGCTTGGACAAATACCAAATCCTGCTTCAATGCTTGAAATAACCGACCAGACAAATACAAAAAGATTATTAGCTAATATTTATGCAGAATTGACTGCTTTTAAGAATCTTAAAATAAGATTAAATTTGGGTTTAGATCAAAATCAAGGATATAGAAATACTTACTTGCCTAAAACTACTCTTTATGGAAAACAAGAAGGTGGCAAAGCAAATATTAACAGTAGCAGTACACTTGATTTGCTAAGTGAGTTAACTCTGAAGTATAGCAAACAGATATTTGATAAAAGAGATAAATTTGATTTTTTACTTGGCTATTCTTATCAAAAAGAGAATTGGGACGGTGTTAGTGCAGGAAGTTCTCAGTTTTTTACAGATTTGTTTTTGTGGAATAAATTAGAAGCTGGCAATGTTGCTCGTCCACTAGTTACATCCTATAAAGGACAAAATATTTTGGCCTCTTATTTCTCAAGAATTAACTATTCTATCAATGACAAATACCTGTTAACAGTCTCAATAAGAGATGATGGTTCTACAAAGTTTGGTGTAAATAATAGAAGAGCATTCTTTCCTTCTGGAGCTGTAGCATGGAAAATTAATAATGAAAGCTATTTAAATAAAATTGATTGGATATCAATATTAAAAGCAAGAGTTAGTTATGGACAAACTGGTAATAGCAATATAGGTGGAAATGCCTATGAATATTATGCATCGGGAAGTCGGTATGTATTTGGAGATGCTGTACTTTCTGGAACTCAAAAAAGTCAGTTAGAAAATCCAAATCTTAAATGGGAGACCACAACAGAATTGAATATTGGTTTTGATTATGGTTTCTTAAAAAATCGAATATCGGGCTCTTTTGAATACTTTAACAAGATAGTAAGTGACCTGTTAGCATTTAGAAATCTTAATTCATTGATGGATGTACCAATAATTGCAGATAATATTGGTGCTACGCAAAGTTCTGGCTTTGAATTTTCGTTAAATACAGTAAATATAGATAGCAAGATTAAATGGAAGTCTATTTTTAATATTTCAAACTACAATGATCGCTGGAAAGAACGAAATCCGGATGTTGTATTAGCTCCATATCAAAGAGTTGATGATCCAATACGTGCTGTATATGGATATTTATCGGATGGGATTCTACAAATTGAAGAACAAAAACCGATTGCAATGCCTAATTTGTTGCCCGGTCAAATGAAAGTAAGGGATGTTAACGGTTTTGATCCAACTGATGGTACAAAACTAATAGGACATTCTGATGGGAAAATAGATGCTGCTGACCAAGTGTTTTTAGGGACAACTGATCCTAAGTTCATTATTGGTTTTGGAAATTCATTGGAATATTCGGGATTTGATTTTAATATTTTCTTTTATGGAATGTTTGATCAATTCGTATGGGATCCTAATAAATCAAAATACGGACCTGGTAGTTGCGAGTATATTCTAGATGGACAGAATTATTCAACAGATGTTATGAATCGTTGGACTCCTCAAAATCCAAACTCAAAATATCCTTCAGGGTTTGTAAGTCAATATTATGGTTCAAATGACTGGCTACGTCAAAAAATTTCATTTGTCCGTTGTAAAAATATAACAATTGGATATACTTTACCATCGAAACTTATTCACAAAGTATTTACAAACGCAAGGTTGTACATCGATTTTGGAAACCCTTTTGTATTAACGAACTATGAGGGAATTGATCCTGAAGGAGACTCTACAGGAGGATACCCTCCTCAAAAAACATTCTCAATAGGAGTTGACATTGTAATTTAATGAAATTTATTAAAACGGTAAAATGAAAAAGTTAATTAAATGCTTAATGATACCTGTTTTCTTTTCAGTTGTATCTTGTGAAGGAAACCTAGAACCTCAGCTTTTTGATCAAATAACCCCAGAAAACTTTTTGAATAATGAGACTGATATGAAAACAGCCGTAACAGGTGTATATTCAGAATTTAGAGGAGCGACAGAATGGGGAAGATATAAAACATCATGGGGTTCATTGATGACACTTCAGGAAATCCCAACTGACGAATTCGCTAGCACATGGAATAGAAAACAACACACCGATTTTATGTGGAAACCCACGGATTATTGGGTTACCGAAATATTTAATTTTTTTGTTCCTGCAGTAACTAAAGCCACATCTCTTATTGAACGCATTAAAGATGCTAAAATCGCAGTAGAGCTAAAAAACAGATATATTGACGAGTTGCGTACAGTAAGAGCTCTCTGGATGTATGACCTTTTTGATTTATATGGAACTGTCCCTGTTGTTGTAAAACGAGAAGATATTTTAAATCCAACAAATACTTTAAACATCAATATTAAAAGGCCAACTAGAGATTGGTATGTTAGTTTTCTTGAAAATGAACTAAAATCTGTTATAGATTCTGGCTATTTAAAAGTTGACTGGGGAGTTAGTGAATATGGGCATGTGACAAAAGGTACAGCTATGATGGTTTTATTACAACTTTATATGCATGAGGGTGGATATTGCCGTACAAATAATATTGGAAATTGCGATGATTGGTTCAGAAAAGCAGAACATACTGCTACTCAAATTATGGATTTAAATTATTATAAACTTCAACCCGAATTTAAAGATATTTGGTCGCCAAGTAATCAACACAATAAAGAAATAATTTTTTCTCTTCCAAGTTTCCCAATTCCGGTAATGGGAAATAATGCCTTGGCTCATGCGCTTCCAACAGATTATAAATCAAGACAAGGTATTCCAACAACAGGTTGGGGTGGAGATCGTACACCATGGACTATCTATGATTCATTTGATCCCAGTGATAAAAGAAGACAGACAAATCTTATAGAGTATTTAAATACAAAAGATGTTGTGGTAACAGGTCGAACAGGTGAATTTAGTCAAGGTGCAATTCCTTATAAATATCCGGAAAATTCTAAAACTGACGGAACAAATAGTGCCTCGGAATATGTTATTTATAGATATGCAGATGTTATTTTACTTAGGGCTGAGGCGAAAAATGAGCTTTATGGCCCAAGCGGAGGAGGTAGCCCTACGGCTAAAGATTTATTGAATATAGTGCGTAATCGCGCATTCGATAATTATGAAGGCTCACCTCAAAAAGCTATTGTAGATAATTTACAAATGAAAGATGAATTTAGAGATCATTTATTTAAAGAGCGAACTTGGGAGCTCATTTGGGAGGGAAAAAGAAGATCTGATTTAATTCGATGGGGTATATTTATTTCAAATGCTCAATTAAGAGGGAAAAAAGTGGCTGATATACATCATTGCCTATATCCAATTCCACAACAAACAATTTATGATCTTAAAATTGATCAAAACCCTGGATATTAAAAATATATTAAAAATGTCTAAATGAAAAAACTAATTATTTTTATATTTTTAGCAGTTAACTATACGTGCTTTGCTCAAATAAATGCATACGAACTTGCTGACTTTGTTGAATCGAATGATCCTGAAACATATGATCAAGCACAATGGAATGGAGTTCCTGGTGGTTTACAGATATCATGGGGTTCTATAGACGTATTATACAAGAAAGGTAATTGTCCTTCACTAGTTACAACCACTCAGAATAAAACAGTATGGAGAGGTGAAAAAGTAAACTTTCAATTTTTAATATATTCAAGTTCCGATTTATCAGGCGTAAATTTACAAGTGAGTGATTTAAAAAGTAAAACTGCAACAATACCTGCAGCAAATATAACAGCAAATTTTGTACGGTATACACTATCTGATAAATTTACAATAACTCCGGGCGTTGTCTACGCATGTGCATCAAGGTTACCTCATATTCCTTCAAATAGTATTTTAGTACCAGATATCATTGATTACATAAAAGAGATGAATATTACGGCAAAAACTTGTCGTCCAGTTTGGGTTACTGTTGAGATACCTCGAGATGCAGAAGTCGGTGAATATCAAACTCAGATTACGGTTAATACAGGGTCAGGTGAAAGCAAGTCTTTGCCCTTAAAAGTGAATGTTCTTGGTCATGTGATTCCCGAAAGTAAAAATTGGAAGTTCCATTTAGATTTGTGGCAAAATTGTGTTTCTATAAAACGTTATCACAAAGTAGATTTATGGAGTGACCAACATTTTCAGATAATGAAAGAATATTATAAAGTATTGGCAGATGCTGGGCAAAAAATAAGTACAGCTGTAATTAATTATGGTGGACAAAGTTTTGACGATTGGTACGAGCCTATGATTGGCTGGAAAAAAAAGATCAATGGTACTTGGGAGTATGACTATACTGTGTTCGATAAATTTGTAGAAATGATGTTCTCTATAGGTATTGACAAACAGATTAATTGTTATTCAATGTATCCATGGGGAGCAACACGCTATTTTGATGAGATTACAGGAACATTTGTATCTATACAGCCTCAGCCTGGTACACAAGAGTATTCTGATTTTTGGAAACCATTCTTAATCGATTTTAAGAAACATCTTGTCGAAAAAGGATGGTATGAAAAAACTGCAATCGCAATGGACGAAAAATTAGAACCAATAATGAAAGGGGTTATTGACTTCATAAAAGCTACTACACCCGATTTTAAGATTGCATTGGCTGGTCAATATAATTCATCTTTACAAAATGATATTTATGATTTATCGATATTAGTTTCTTACCCTACAACATTTGAAAATATAAAACAGAGAACACTACAAGGAAAGCAGACAACTTTTTATACAAGCTGTGCCTGGCCGGAGCACCCAAATCAATTTACATTTTCAAAACCTGCTGAGAGTACAATGGTCGGTTGGTTTGCCTATTCACAAGGATATACAGGTTTTTTACGTTGGGCATATAATATATGGAAAATCAATCCATTGAAAGACACTCGATGTTCTTCAGCACCGGCTGGTGATCAGTTTTTTATGTATCCTGGTCCACGCAATTCTGTTCGAATGTCCCGGTTACGTGAGGGTATTCAAGATTATGAAAAATTAAATGTGATTATGGATAGGCTGAAACAATTGAATACTCCAACTGCAAATTCCAATATTGCAAAATTAAATACAGTAATAAATAATTTTACTTACAATGAAGTCTCAAAGGATAATAACAACAATATAACTGGATTAGTAAACGATGCTAAAAAAGTTTTAGATGAAGTTTCAATTAGTACAACTCCTGTTGTTACCGATATTATTGACATAATAAATGATAATCTATTGAAAATTTACCCTAATCCATCTAAAAATGAACTTTATGTAAGGTATCAAGGGAAACTTCCTATTGCTTACAAAATAACAGATCTCAATGGTATAATAATTAAAAAATCCATAATAAATAATACTGATGAGAAATTGGATATCACTTTCCTTAATAGTGGCAATTATATTATTAGTTTTGAAATAAATAATCGTGTATTTTCTAACCAATTTATTAAAATTTAATAATCTTATTTTTATCAATTATGAAATCAACTACAAATTTAATTAAAATGGCTTTTTTGCTTTTTCTATGTTTTTCAACACATTTATCAGCAGAGAACATTAAAGCAGTGAATTTTATTCATGATCGCAACATCAGGCAAACTAAGGTTATTCTTCAACAATTAGGTAATCCATATTTTGATCCTATTTTCAGCACTATTCAGACTATTGAAATGTGGGTAAAAGTAAGTGAAACTGCTGATGCACAGGGTGGTGTGCTCTATACAACAAAATCTAATTATGTTGGAGATCCTACTGATCCTAACAAAGCCGGTGGATTTGAAATAAAACTTCAACCAGGTGGTTGGGCACGAACAACTTTTTGTGTAGGAGACGGAGGTGTAGATGTAAAATGGATAAATATGCAAACCGTTAAGGGAGAATGGACACATTATGCATTTGTAATTAATGCCCAAAATCTTAAAGTTTATAAAAATGGAGTAGAAATTGTAAATCAAGACTTCATGGGATCAATTGCAAAAGGAACTGGAGATTTAGTCTTAGGCATGAATCCAAATTGGGATGTGGATGAACAGTTTCAAGGAATGGTTGCTGATTTTCGAATATGGACAAAAGCATTAACTCCTGCTGAAATTTTATCGAATAAAGATGTCTACTTTACCATTAAGAAAGTAGACTTATTTTTAAACTGGACTATGCAAGAAGGCACGGGGTTAGTTCTTAACAATTTGATGCACTCTACACGTAATAAAGGGACAATCGTTGATATTAATGATATTGGAGATAAAGGAGTTGAATGGGCTGATAATAGTGGGTGTCCAATACATGCTGAAGGTACAACGGCTTTAATCGATATTCAAAATACGAATTTAAATGCAAAAATCACAAACAATGGAAACTCTTTACTAATTAATACCGACTCTTTTATTAATATTAAGATATACTCAATAAATGGGAGTTTATGCTTGAATGAGAATATTACTGGTAATCAAGTTGTTGATATTAGTATGTTACCAAAAGGATTCTACACTATCCAAGTTGGAAATAATACTTGTGAAAAATTCATCAAGTAAATGAATCTACATCTTTTTAGCTTATAAATATTATCAAGATCCCCATATGGGGATCTTGTCTTTTCCCCAAGGTGTAATTTAGAAGATCCATTTTAATCAACAAATTTCTTATTTATGAGTCCGAGATTGTATATCTTTTCAGTTTTCTTATTTTTCATATCTTCGTTTCATGCCGAAAATATAAAAAAAAATGAGAAATTACCCTCACCGTTTTGTATAATTCCAGAACCTAAAAATGTAATTTTACTAAAAGGAGTTGGTTTAACACCAAATAGTTTGGAATTCGTCAAAATGGTTGGTGATTTTGAACAACCGGTAATGGGAAATATCCTTTCACGTTTAACAAAATCTGAAAAATTAGGCAAAAATGTGCTTACATTATTACTCGACAGTACAGAGAATACTCCTGAAAATCAAGAAGGATATGTTTTGTTAATTTCTGACGATGCTGTTGCTATTTCTTCCAAAAGCGAAACAGGTCTGTTTTATGGTTGTCAATCCCTAGAACAACTTCTAGAAGATTCCCAAAATAATAAAAAGTCAATACCAGCTTGTAAAATTACTGATTATCCGGTTCTTATGTATCGTGCTGTCCATTTCGATGTCAAGCATCACCTCGACCACATGAACTATTACTATGAGAGCATTGATCGACTTGCAAGATATAAAATCAACGCCGTAGTATTTGAATTTGAAGATAAACTGCGTTATCAACGTCAACCTTTGATTGGAGCTCCACAATCAATTAGCATTGATGAAATGGCTGCACTAACCCGGTACGCCAAGAAAAGACATATTGAAATTACACCACTTGTTCAGGGCTTAGGTCATGCATCTTATATTTTGAAACATAAGGAATATGCTAATCTCCGTGAGATTCCATGGAATACGTGGGCGTTTTGTCCTATGGATGAGGGTACTTACCAAGTTTTATTTGATATGTATCGAGATGCTTTTGAAGCAACACCAGGTTCTAAATATATACATATTGGAGGGGATGAGATTGGAAATATTGGATTATGTCCTCGTTGCAAACCTTTGGCTGATAAAGAAGGAATGATAAGTTTAAATTTTTATTGGTTGAAAAAAGTATGTGAATTTGCAAAAGAAAATAACCGGATTCCAATATTTTGGGATGATATGCCTTTACAGTATGCAGGATTATATGAAAGTACATACAGTAATAAATTCACAAAAACTGATGCCGCCAAAATATGGGAAAAGAGGGTTCCAAAACTTGACAGTATTCTGATTGATTTTCCAAAAAACTGTGTTTACATGCGTTGGAATTATACAATGGCAAGACAACCAGGAAATATAAATGCACTCAACTGGTATAAAACTCGTAGTTTAAATGCAATGATAGCCACAGCAACAAATGCTGAAGGGGGAATGTTTTTTGAGAATGAAAAAAGAGATCAGGGAGATTCATCTAAGGGTATATCAGTGATAAAAAGTTTTATTCAACTTGCAGCAGACAAAGATGTCAAAGGGGTACTTTGTACAGCATGGGATGATAATTCGCCCCATTTTGAAAATTTTTGGCGCGGTTTTATTGCTTCAGCCGAGTATGCTTGGTCTCCAAACGGTCGAACACTTGATGAATATGATGCTGCATGGTTACAAAAAGAGTTTGGGCTATCAATGCCTGACTATGTGAACTTTAATAATCAGTTAAGCCTCGGTTCAATTTTGTGGTACGAAGCATTTTTTGAAAATGGAAATCTCTTTAGCCATGAGAACAGGCTACAAAGCTTGGTGCAACTTGAGCACTGGTTAAAACCTTTGGAGGGACAAGAGAAAATAGATTTTGATTATTCAACAAAACTAATTGAATTACCCGATTTGAAATCGCCAGGTTTGTGGAGTAAAAAATATCAGGAACGCCTTAACAGGTCTCTGATAGAAATGAAAAATTATAAGTCTGTCTCAGAAAGACTTGCATATCTTTATAATTCTTCCAAACGAAACAAATATTATTGGAAACTAGCATCAGTCCTTTATAATCTTCAGATACAGTCTCCCAAAATATTGTTGGCTTTAAAGGAATGTGATACTTCTGAAAAGAATCAGCAAAAGTTAGGTTTCGAAAAAGTAAAAATAGCAATAAAAGAATTTGAACAATCATGGGCAGATGTACAAAACGTTTATAGTCAAACACGATTTGTGTCTTATCCTTCTAATTATATCCCTGATCGGTATTTCCATTTAGCCAGCCAGCGAGAAGATTTAAGTTGGATGATACAGGCTGAAGAGATGTATTTAAAAATGGTTGAAAAATGGATACAGAGCAATCAATGATATAAATAAATGATACTAAATACAGCCGAAAATAATCACATATGTCGTATGTGTTTACCAATTTTGGAGAAAAATGCGACATTATATTTTAGACACTCCTTAAATTACTTTAAATACAAAAAACACATAAATAAAATGAGATATTTTTTCTTAGTAGGTTCGTTTTTCATATTGTTATACAGTACTACTTCTGCGCAACCAAATAACAAAAAAAAAACAATACCAATAGGGTTAGGAGAAAAGTGGTATGGTGCGGCTGTAAACGAGGGAGAGATGATGCCTTTCTCAGAAGGTTATTCTATAAACTTGAATGGTGATACAAAGACAAATCAAGCCGCACCCTTAATATTATCAACTAGAGGAAGATATATTTGGAGTAATGCTCCTTTTGCATTTTTGATTAAAAACGATAAAATCGTTTTATCTAATTATACTGATAGCATCTTACTTGAAAAATGCGGCAGTAATTTAAAAGATGCTTATATGGGCGCATCCAGACGATTCTTTCCCGCCACAGGAAAACTTCCTGACTCGCTTCTTTTTAAAAGTCCCCAATATAATACTTGGATAGAACTAGTTTACAATCAAAATCAGAAAGATATATTAAAATATGCACATGATATTATTAATAACGGATTTCCTGCAGGAGTATTGATGATTGATGACAATTGGGCACCATATTATGGAAAGTTTGAGTTCCGAAAAGATCGGTTTTCTGATGCGAAAGCAATGATTAATGAATTAAAGTGCCTGGGGTTCAAAGTTATATTGTGGGTCTCTCCGTTTATAAGCCCTGACACTGAGGAATCGAGAGAATTGTTGAAGGATAAGTTTATCCTAATGAGTAACGAGGGGAATATAAACAAGACTTGGGAAGAAACAAAAACACCTGCATTGATTAACTGGTGGAATGGATATAGTTTTGTCATGGATTTCTCGAATCCGAATGCTGTAGCATGGTACAAAAATCAATTACAGAAAATGACAGTAGAATACGGATTAGATGGATTCAAATTTGATGCCGGAGATCCTGAATTTTATCCCAATAACACTATCGCCTATCAAAATATTTCTGCAAATAAGCATACCGAACTTTGGGGCTTATTCGGATTAGAGTATTCTATTAATGAATATCGTGCCATGTGGAAAAGAGGAAACGAACCCTTGGTGGAAAGACTTCGGGATAAATTACATACATGGTCCGATTTAAAGAAACTTATTCCGCACATTACCACGGCTGCATTGTTGGGTTATACTTTTTCATGCCCCGATATGATTGGTGGAGGTAATTATTCATCATTTATTTCAGGGAGTAAATTAGATCAGGATTTGATAGTACGTTCTGCTCAATGTCAGGCATTAATGCCTATGATGCAATTTTCTGTAGCACCTTGGCGAGTACTGGACAAAGAGCATTTAGAGGCTATAAAAAAAGCAGTAAAAATTAGACAATCTTTTGTCCCTCAAATTATGAGATTAGCACAAATAAGTGCAAAAACTGGTGAACCTATAGTAAGTAATATGGAGTATTCGTTTCCAAATAAAGGTTTTGAAACTTGTAAAGATCAATTTATGTTAGGTGAAAACATTATGGTTGCCCCAATGATAGAAAAAGGATTTAAAAGAACCGTTATTTTCCCAGAGGGCAAATGGAAAAGTAACAAAGGTTTATTTATCAAAGGACCTGATGCTAAGCAATTCGAGGTTTCATTGAATGACTTGCTTTGGTTCGAAAAAATGAAATAATCATTTACAAAAACGCTAATTAACAAAATACATCAATCATTTTTCAATTTTCTGGGTCCAAACATGTATCGACAAACAACTCGGCTTTATAATATTGAATGTGTAAATGAGTACAGAAATAATATAATGTTTAAATAAATTAATATTAAATATTTAATTAATCAATAAATAAAATGAGATATTTATTCCTTGCAAGTCTGCTTTCCATACTATTGAACAGTAGCTTTGCACAACCAACTTATCAAGGAAAAACTATTGGCTTGGTCAAAGCTCAGGTTAAAAATACATTCTTTGAAGTTGAAAATAATAGCATGGAGGCAAAGTGGATGGTAATCAATCAAGTGGTTCATACACAAAGCTTTTTAAATAAAGAAACCAAGCAAAAAATCAACTGGAAGCAAACGCCATGGTTTTATCTGGAGTTGAAGAATGGAGAACGTTTAACTTCAAATGATTTCAAATTAATAGAAAGTCCATTTATTAATTCCATAAAAGGTCAGTCTAATTCCATAAAAAAATCAGACCGTTTTAATGGTAAAAATATAACTGTAGATTTTTATAATGAAAAATTAGGTTTAAAGATTCATTGGGAGGTTTCATTAAAAGATGAATCAAATTATTTAAAACAGACTTTTACATTAAGTGCCGAGGATTCTCTCCATGTTGATAAAATTGGACTAATTGAATTTCCAAAAGAAAGTGGTATAAAGCCTTGTGGTGTGGTTGCCGGATCACCACTTGCAGGAAACAATTTTTTTTTCGCATTAGAACACCCAATGAGTCAGGTTGATACAATTGGACAATCGGTAGTATCGTTTGTGAAACGTTATGAATCAATTACAAAGTCAACTCCATTACGATTTTCTACAGTTTGGGGGGTTGCACAAAACAAACAAATGCGTAGAAGTTTTTTATATTACTTGGAAAGAGAACGTGCTGTTCCTTATCATCAGCAGTTGCATTATAATTCATGGTTTGATGTTACCTGGGCAGATAAAAAGTTGAACGAAGCATCATGTTTGGATAGGATTCAAACATTTTCGGATAGTCTCATTGTAAAAAGAAAAATTAAAATGGATGTTTTTCTTTTTGACGATGGTTGGGATGACAATCAAACACTTTGGCAATTTAATAGTGGGTTCCCGAATGGTTTCAATAAACTATCCGAACTAACCAAAAAGTATCAATCCACATTGGGAATTTGGATTTCACCATGGGGTGGTTATGACGAGGCAAAAAGTCAACGACTTGCTTATGGAAAGAAACAGAGTCCTCCTTTCGAGTCCAATTCTAATGGTTTTTCACTAAGCGGAACTAATTATTACAAACGTTTTTTTGATGTAGCCTCTAACTTTGTCAAAACGCAAGGAATTGCTATGTTTAAGTTTGACGGTGTTGGTTTCGGAGATGGTTCAGAGGGAGCTGACGCAAGCTACGAAAAGGATATCAATGCATTGTTGAGGCTCATACCTGATTTAAGAAAAATAAAACCCAACTTGTATATAAACTTGACTGTAGGTACATGGCCATCGCCTTACTGGTTATATTATGGAGATGCTATTTGGCGTAATGGTGGTGATACGGGCTTATGCGGAGTAGGATCGAAAAGACAGCAGTGGATAAACTTTCGTGATGGTGAAGCATATAAGAATATTGTAAAAAGGGGACCATTATTTCCCTTAAATTCATTAATGTATCATGGTATTTGCATTGCTGACCATGGAACACCTGCTTCTCTTGAAATGTCTGATAAAGATATAGCAGACGAGATTTGGTCATTTTTTGGAACTGGAACAAGTTTACAGGAACTATATATCAATCCTCATAAATTAAATAAAGCAAACTGGGACTGTTTGGCTAAAGCTATCAATTGGGCCAAAAAGAATGAGGATATTATGGTTGATACACATTGGGTTGGTGGATCACCTATAGATTCTCAAATTTATGGATTTGCATCGTGGTCGCCTAAAAAAGCCATATTAATGCTAAGAAACCCTTCAATGGAAAAACAGATATTTAAAGTTAACGTGACTAATATATTTGAGCTACCCAACAATAGCACCAAAGAATACCTTTTTTTTGATGCTAGGACAGAAAAGGCATCTCCCTTGGTTGCTCAAGGTAATATTTTTGAGATTGCACTCGAACCATTTGAGGTTAAGGTTATGGATGCTATTCCTGTTGAATAAATCAGGCAGACAAAATAAAGGTTCGTCTATCAAGCTCCCTGAAAGGGCTAAAGACAATTCAAAAAACCTAAGATATGCATAAAGGTCAAATTTGGTTAATATGTAAATATGATGGTGAGCTTCTTTATTTTTCACAATTACTTGGGGTAAATTAACCGCTAATTGATGTGAAATTGGCAAATATAACCTTTAATCTCTCCTGTTTTCAGGTTTATAACAGTACATCTCACTTTATCGACAGGTTTTTTTTTAGGGAATATATCCATAACTTCCATAATAATCCAAGCTGATAGTCAGTTTCTACATTCAAGTGGAAGCGAATTGACTGAAATAGGGTGGGATAGACAATGAGAAATAAAAAAAATATGTATGTTTGTACCATCAAAAAAGACCTTGAATAAACTGTTACATGAGATTGTCACATCCAATCACTAAATGCAAAAGAATCAAATTCATATAGATTACGAATTGCTAATGAAATTGCGCGATGGGAACGAGAAAGCATTTTCGGTTGTTTTCGAGACCTATCATAGGTATTTATATGTGCTGGCTTGCCGGTATTTAATGTCTGACAGTTATGCTGAAGATGCTGTGCAGTATACTTTTATGCGTTTGTGGGAGGGGAGGGAAACTTTTGACTATAAAACAGGCATCAAAAATTTGCTATTTACCATTCTGAAGAACTACATTCTGAATGAAATCAGGCACAATAATCTGGTGATTCAGAAAAACTACGAACTGGCACAGTTTACTGAAGAAATGGAAACTGATTTTTTGCATGAACTGGAAGATGCCGATTTTAGGTCACATTTATATCGGTTGATTGATCAGTTGGCACCACAGAAAAAAGAAGTTTGTTTGCTGAAAATACAACAGGGTATGTCCAATCAGGAAGTAGCTGATGCAATGAATATTTCCATATTAACGGTAAAATCACATTATACACAGGTAATCAAGTTGTTACGATCGCAGATAGACAAAATTATTATAGTTGTTCTGGCAATCAGGTCTTTTCTGTAGATATTACACATAAGACTCATACTTTTCATACTAATAACTGTTTATTAGGATAAGAGATATTAAAATATAAATCCAACAAGATGGATCCGAAGATTATAGATAAGGTACTTTCGAAAACTGCTTCATTAGACGAAGCCCGACAGGTGGCTGCATGGTTTGCTACCGACGAGGGACAGGAGTATTTCTCGCAACGTTACGACAGAGAGTCGTTCTTACTGAATGAAAAGATTATTACGGAATGGTCTGATCACGAAGTTCCAACTGAACGCATGAGGGTACGTTTCTTTTCTCAACTAAAAATGCGTGTACTAACTTTCCGCTTCAGAGTTGCTGCAGCGGTGATAGTTCCTTTTTTATTGCTGGCAGGTGCATTTGCATTTGTAGCTAACCGTACGGGATTGTTCGAATCGGAAGAAATGGCTGAGTTTGTTGTTCCTTGTGGAGAGCAACTGCAAGTTGTGCTTCAGGATGGAACAAAAGTACAATTAAATTCAGACTCACGGTTACAGTATCCTAAAACATTCGGTTTATTCAGCCGAAAAGTAAAACTCAAAGGTGAAGCCTATTTTACGGTAGCAAAAGAAAAGACACGCCCTTTTGAAGTAGATTTGAATGAAATAAAAGTCAGAGTGACAGGAACACATTTTAATGTAAAGGCTTATTCTGATGATCAAAAAATCAGAGTTGCATTAGAAGAAGGTAGTGTGAATATCACCGACAAAGAGAATAATATTTACCCCTTGCAGGTTGGGCAGAGTGCTGAATATGACAGAGAATCGGGCATTTGTAGTGTAAAATCCGTTGAAGACATGACTATGTATACTGCTTGGTGTACCAAAAGCCTGAATTTTTACCGAACTCCGCTTAAAGACATATTAAAAACACTTGAACGACAATACGAGGTACAATTCTTTGTCAGTGATTCTTCACTTTTGAATTATAAATTTAGTATTTCAACCAGCAGGGTAAATGCCGGCGAAATACTTATGGATCTTGAAAAAGTTTCAAAAATCAGATTTAAGTTAAAAGACATCAATAATTATGAAGTGTCTTCACTGAGATAAAATGATTATCCTTATTAGGATTTACTGAAAAGAATCTGTTGATTGTACGTGTATCACAAATACATATAATCAACAGATTTTTTTTTATAAAAAACTCATACCTTTTTGAACATGGTGTGTTTGCTATAAACACAACAAAAAAATAATCTTAAAGAAAAAATACATGAAAAAATCAGGATTCATTTCAAAATTTATGTTGCTTTCCTTTTTTCTGTCCGTCTTTACAATCCATGTCGCCGCACAGAAAGTTACACTTTCGTATCAAAATGTTCCTTTTGAGAAAGTGCTGTATTCCATTAAGCAGCAAACAGGGTTAGCACTAGTATTTAGTGAACAATTAGTTGATGTTAGCAGGAAAGTGTCCATAAATGCTACCTCAATAGAAGTAAAAGAAGCCTTAAAGCAATTGCTGGTTGGCACAAATGTCAGCTTTGAGATCAAAAACAATAAATTGTATTTGGTTGAAAAAAAAGCAGAAGAAAATCTGATACCAACTCCAGTCCAAAAAAAAATTACTGGTTCGGTCGCTGACTCTAAAGGCGAAGCCATCATTGGTGCTACTGTGAAAATAAAAGGAATGAAATCTGAAACCATCACTGATATTAATGGACAGTTTTCATTAGATGTTCCTGAGAACTCGGTTTTGACAGTATCATATATTGGCTATGATACACAGGAATTTAGAGCGGATGGCAGGACTAATATAGATATCACGCTTAAAGAAGATATTAAATTATTGGATGAAGTTGTAGTTGTAGGTTATGGGACGACCCTACGCAAAAACTTGACGACCGCTGTTTCTACAATAAAAACAGAAAATATTTCCAAAGCAGCAAATAGCAATATGTCTCAACTGTTACTTGGAAGAGCTGCAGGACTTCAGGCTTCAATCTCAAGCCCTCAACCTGGAGGAAATGTATCATTGTCAATTCGCGGTGCCGGAACGCCCATTTTTGTAGTAGATGGTGTAATGATGCCTTCTAACTCGTTGGAAGTTGGAAACGGCAACATTGAAACACCAAGCAGTATTAATCGTGCAGGGTTGGCAGGGTTGAATCCGAATGATATCGAATCTATAGAAATATTGAAGGACGCTTCAGCTGCTATTTATGGTATTGGAGCTGCTAATGGAGTTATCTTGATTACTACTAAAAAAGGAAGTGAAGGAAAACCAAGAATAACAATTGAAAATAATTATTCAATGGTACGTAACTATTCTTACTTACAACCACTGAATGCACAGGAATATATGAACATAGCAAATGTGTTCAGTAAGGAAAATTATTTGTTTAATAATAAGATGTATCCCTACGGCGATAATTCTTACGATAACAAATGGGCACCTGAATTTACGCCACGTGATATTGATCATGCGCAAACCACTAACTGGCTTGATTATATATTGAAACCTGGCAGTATCAGTAATCATAATATTTCTGTATCCGGTGGTTCCAAATTACTGCGCTATTATCTGTCTGGTAATTATTATAAACAGGAAGGCACAGTTTCCAATTCCAGTATGGAGCGGTATGCTCTGCGTACCAATATCTCATCGCAGGTATTGCCTTTTTTGAAACTGACAACAATTTTAAACGTGAACAGCAATCAATATGTCAATTCCAATGCTGATGGCGGCGGTGCCGGAGGCATAGGCAAAGATGCTTTGCAAACGGCACTTTCCTATCCATCCTATTTATCTGTCTATGACGAAAACGGGGACTATACCCGTTACCGAAATTATTCCAATCCTGTAGAAATGAGTTTTGTGAATGACAGAACTAAAACCAGCGGTTGGTATTTAAATATGGCCGCTGATATGGATATTATCAAGAATATGTTATTAGCCAGATTTATGTATGGCACCAATCAGGAAAACGCCAATCGTTCGTTGTACATTCCGTCCAACATATATTATTATGAAATGACAGGCCGCTCAAGAGGACACTTAGGATATGCCGATCGAAACTATCAAACAATAGAGGCAACGATTTCGTTCAATAAACAGTTCTCCGATTGGTTAAAGACAGATGCTGTAGCTGGTATGGGTTTGTACTACAACGGTTCGGATGGCATGGATATTGACTATCAGAATGCCAAAGACAATATCGGACCTGATAATATCGGCGGAGCTGAAGGGCCATTTTATCCGACATCATTCAAGAGCAGAAACGAAAAACGTTCGCAGTTCATTCGAGCCACATTCGATGTGTTCGACCGCTATGTATTAGCCTCAACATTGCGTCGTGACGGTACCGACAAATTCTTCCCCGGTAAAAAATACGCTTTATTCCCTTCTGTGTCTTTTGCATGGAAGTTGTCGAATGAATCATTAATGAAAGATATTTCATGGATAGATCAATTAAAAATAAGAGCCAGTTACGGACAGACCGGACAGGATAATTTAGGAACATTATTGTATGGAAATTATGGACCATCAAGTTCTTATGTCCGATTTTCCGAAAACAGTGTGACTTATATCCCATATATAAAAGAAGGTGCTGATTATTCTGATGTAACTTGGGAAAAGACCATAATGAAAAATATCGGATTAGATTTTTCAATACTTCACAACCGAATCTGGGGTAGTTTCGACTGCTTTCGTAACGATGTAACCGACTTGCTTGGTACTGCACCTGGAGAGCCGCTGAATATGGCGGGTTCTCGCCCTTTTAACTACGGACATTATTATCGTACAGGTTGGGATGCTACCATCAACAGTCTAAATATTGAAATTCCGAGAGTCTTCAAATGGACATCACGATTGACACTAACACAGTACAATCTGTTCTGGGTAGAAAGGGAACCCAACTACGACTACAAAGAATATCAGTTGCGGAAGAACGAACCGATGAATGCTTACTATTATTACAATATTGCCGGAATAATCAATATGGATAAAAGCAATATGCCGGAATCCCAGCTTACGCTTCCTGTGGAAGCACAGATGCCCGGATATCCAATTATTAAAGATCGTAATAGTGATGGTTTGATAAGTCTGGAAGATATATACATGGGTAATTCGACTCCTGATATTAGTATTGGTTTTGGCAATACATTTACCTATAAGAATTTTGATTTGGATATTTTTCTATATGGGCAATTTGGAGCAGAGCGCTACAATTATGCTTACCAATGGGCATTGCCGGGTGACCTGTATTACGAAAATCCCAGAAATACCAATATTTATGCCTACACATTATGGAATTCTCAGACTAATCCTAATGGTACGCGCAGAGGGATTGCTTCTACAAAGGCAGTTTCGTTACCGGGAGGTGCAGGAACATCAGAAGATATTCAAGACGCCTCATTTGTACGCATTCGCAACATCACATTGGGATACAATCTTAACGGTAAAAAATTAGGAAAGTCATTGGGTAACTATATCAGTAATATCAGGATATTTATGGATACTCAGAATCCAATAACTTTAACAAAATTTGCCGGCGTTGATCCAGAAATATACATTGGAAATAACTCGTCACCTGCCGGATATCCGATGACGCGCATATTCTCTATAGGTGCAAATATCAACTTTAATTAAATTTTATCACAATGAATATAAAGAAAATATTGATAATAGTATCAACAACGCTTATGCTGTGTAGCAGTTGTGAAAACGATTTTGACCCCCAGATCTTTGGTGTACTCAGTCCTGCCAATTATCCTTCAACCGTAATGGAATACGAACAACTAATGATGACATGTTATATACCGTTCACAACATCATGGACGTATTATTTGGGATCAAGCAAAGGAAATATGCATTCCTGGTATATTCCCGAAGGAGGTGTATTGAAGCATCTGGACTATACAACAGATGAGATGGCACCATGGATAAGTACTGGATGGGGGGGAGCTTATTTGTATCTTTCGAAAGCCGATTTTAGCCAATGCGTGTATTATTATCGTGATGGTATTAGCGCAAATAATCCCAATCATTATCCTAAAACAAGAGAAGTAACACGTTTTACGGAAATTATTGGCACTATAGAAAATGCTCCAGCTAATATATTGCCTGAAACAAAAAAAATGGAGTTACTGGGTGAAGCTCATCTGTGCCGGGGCATGATGATGTATTTATTGTTACATACTTACGGGCCGGTACCACTGATTGTAAACCCCGATGATGTCTCCAATCCTGAAAAACTGAAAAATGTTGTACGTCCATCGTTACAGGATATCACTGACTGGATATACGACGATTTTGAATTTGCTTCTGCCAATGTGGCCGAAAGTCAAAGTGAACGGGGACGTTATACTCGTGATTATGCTCGTGTATGTCTTATGCGCCACTGTCTGAACGAAGGTTATCATACGGCAGGTTACTATCAGAAAGCTATTGATTTATATCACGAATTGCAGGGTAAATACAGTCTGTTCACCAAAGGTGATAATCCTTATGCGGACTTATTTAAGGTCGCGAATGAATGGAATTCTGAGATTATTATGGCAGTAAGTTGTAGCGAATCATCATCAGGAGGAAGCAAAGAAGGCAATATGAATCCTTTTATGATGCTGGCGGTACCTGATAAAGCCGCGACGAAAGATGACCTGGGCAATCCTACTCCTTTCTTTTTACAAGGTCCAGGGTGGGGGCAGACTTACAATGTTGCACCTGTATTCTATAACACTTATGATGTTGCTGACAAACGCCGAAAAACCATCCTTACGCGCTTTTATTCTACCGATGGTTATTGGGTTACCAGTGCTGACCTTGGTGTGCGGTGGGATGGTTATATCATCAACAAATTCCCTATTGAAACGGCTACTGCACCATGTTATGGTACTGATATTCCTTTGGCTCGCTGGGCAGATGTGCTACTGATGTTTGCTGAAGCAGAAGTACGCCTTTCTAATGCTGCTCCATCATCAGAGGCTCAAGACGCCGTGAATAAAGTGCGAAATCGTGCTGGTTTAGGCAATCTTCCAGCTGCTGCGACAATCAATGCTGATGTTTTTCTGGATGCACTTCTCACCGAACGTGGACACGAATTGCTGTACGAAGGAGTACGTAAGATTGATCTTATTCGTTTCAACCAGTATGCTAAACGGACGAAACAATCTAAGGGCGTACTACCTACACATCAATATGTACCTCTACCCGATTATGCTGTGCAGGAAGCCGCATCTTACGGCAAAACTCTGGAACAGACTTGGTCTCGCGATGGATGGGAAACCGACCTTGCTTCGGCTCTGTAAAATTATTACGTCTTTAATGGTTAAAATAATGCAACAATGAAGAAAAATCTTTTTTTTACCCTCCTATTAGTATCGGTTTGCTTGTTTTCGTGCGAAGACAAAGTTGGTAAGCCTGATGTGTGGCCGGAATGGCCTTCGCGTCCTCTAATAGAAAACGCGCAACTACGCGGATTAAACAACGAAACATCTGTGATGGCTGGAGACAAAGTACGGTTTACCGCTCATATCAGCGACGACTACAACGATTTGATGTCGTACCAGTTGGAGTTTAAAGCCGGCGGAGTTGTTGTAGCAAGCAAAACGGGAACAATTAATGGATCCAGTGCTGATATTGATGTTGAAGCTATATTTCCGTTTGGTGCTTATTACGAAGATGGCAGTTATTATCCTGAAGTAGTCATCAAAGCAACTAATGTATTGAATTTTACTACAGAAATGAGACTAGTTAATAAGGAAAATGTGAGTGTAAACCGTCCGGAGACTCCGGAACGCTTGTACATTGTTGATAACAACAGCGTGGTTTATACTCTCGACAGAATCGAGAATACGTATGGTTTCTTGTCCGTAGGAAATCTGAGCGGTTTTGGAACCAGTTTCAAAATTGCATCCAAACTTACTGACAACAATCTGATTGATTATTCAGGTTTGGTGTGGGGAACAGTAGATGGACAGATTACAACTGTGAGTGACGCCTCCGCTGCATCCATTCCATCGGCCAAAGGGAATTATCCTCTGAAAAAATTGTTTTTCGACATGTATTCCTTTAACCTATCGAAAACGTTGAATGTGATAATTGAAATCAATAAATCAGAAATGATGCCGACTACCAAAGGCGGCATAAGTTATCTCGTAAAAGAACCTTTGGTGTTGGTACAGGACTGTGAAGTGAAATTTACGGGATTTGACAAGAATTTAACCAGCATGCTGCGCCCCGATTTGTTTACGGATATTGACGGTAACGTTGCCAAATTTACCGGTACCACTCGAAATTGGCGGGCATTTTATAATACAGTAAGTGGATTTATGTATGTACAAACATATAACAATGAAGATAATTTGTTATGGTATGCCGGATTAGGCGGTGGATTTCCACTGCCGCCATATGTCGCCACATCAGACTGGTTTGCTACGGAGCCACATGGGTATTTCTCGTTCAAACAAACTGGAACAAATGTATATGAGTTATTGATATATCTGAATACAAACATGGCATTTCAGGTCTATCGCAAGATAGCATGGGGAACCGTAGTAGCTCCGTTAACCTCGCTGACGCCCTCATTGTTGAAGGTAGAAGCCAACAATGATGCTATACCGGGCCCTGGATTTACGCCTGGCGTATATAATCTGAAAGTGGACGTAGAAGCAAAAACAATAGAGTTGATACCAGATAAATAATAAAAATAAAGGATTTTTTTAATTAATATAACCTTATTAAGTCATATGAAAAAAATAACGATAATCAGACAAATAGTGGTACTCGGCATGTGGCTGTCAATAGCTTTCAGCACACAAGCTCAGGTAACTATCAATAAAGCAGAAATGACGTCGAGTACAATAAACGGCATTGCTTATTTGTTAATGGAAAACATACCTTTGGTACAAAACGGAGAGGTATCGTTCACCAGTTTCGATCAAGATTTGACTACCATGCTGCGTCCCGACCTGTTCGATAATATTTCAGGAACAACAGCACGATTCATTGGCCAATCAAGAAACTGGCGGGCATTTTATAATACAGTGAACAGATTTATGTACATTCAAACGTATAACAGCGAAGATGATTTGTTATGGTATGCCGGATTAGGCGGTGGATTCCCACTGCCGCCGTACGCTGCCACATCAGACTGGTTTGCTACAGAGCCACATGGGTATTTCTCGTTCAAACAGACCGGAACAAATGTATATGAGTTATTGATATATCTGAATACGAACATGGCATTTCAGGTTTATCGCAAGGTGGCATGGGGAACTGTAGTAGCTCCGTTAACCTCGCTGACACCGTCATTGTTGAAGGTAGAAGCCAACAATGATGCTGTACCTGGTCCTGCATTTATACCCGGCGTATATAATCTGAAAGTGAACGTGGAAGCAAAAACAGTAGAGTTGATACCGTATAATACGGCAACCGACTCGCACACAAATCGGGTTTTCCAAGAAAACCCGAGTGTTTGTTATGTTAATAAGCAAATAGTAGTCAAGGGCTTGGACAGTGAAGAACTTGGTTCTTCCGTTTACATTATAGACATGCAGGGAAAAATACAACAACGACAAACGATAAACAAAATACCTGAAACGACCATTGACCATGCTTATCTTGTCGATGGTCTCTATATAGTCAGGATAGAAGGCAAGCGAAGCGTAACGTTAAAATTAAGGAAAGGATGATATTAAAATGACATTACAAAAGACAATAATCATTTTTTTGCTTGCAGTTGGACTCTTTGCGGTTGCTTGCGGAGATGGGTACGAATATAAGCCGGGAGAAAAAACTATTCCACCACCCCTTATTGATTTGCTTGACGGAGAATTTCCTATTGTGGCATGGACAGGTATTAACGCCAATGAAGCCGCCGATAAATTTCCATCGATGAAAGAGGTCGGTTGTAATATTTACCTTGGCTGGTACCAGAGTCTGGATGAAGTCGTTTTGGTACTACAAAGTGCAGAAAAGGCGGGCGTCAAAGTCATTCTTTCGTGTCCTGATTTAGACTCAAGGACTGAAGCAACCGTCAAACAAATGAAAAATTTCTCCTCACTTTATGGCTACTACATAGATGATGAGCCTGAAGTGTCTGATTATAAAGTGCTTAGCTCAAAATTAAAAAAAATACAGTCGTTTGATATAGAACATTCATGTTATATCAATTTGTATCCCAATTGGGCATGGGGCGGTGCGGCAGGCTATGCTGCCAAAGTGAAAGGATTTCTGAATCAGGTACCTGTGTCGTTTCTTTCGTTCGACTATTATCCCATCGTGGAAACCAACGGCATTTCATCGTTACGGCCTGACTGGTACAAGAATTTGGAAGATATTGCTTCCGCAGCAAAAAATAAAAATATTCCATTCTGGGCATTTGCGTTAGCATTGTCGCATGGTATTTCAAATGAATTATATCCGATACCAACCATTGCCGAACTACGTTTGCAGATGTTTAGCAATCTGGTTTATGGAGCACAGGGGTTCCAGTATTTTACTTATTGGGGCATATATCAAAATGGACCAACCAATGTGTACGAACGCGTGAAAACGGTTAATCGGGAGTTGCAAAATCTATCCAGCGTATTTCTTGGTGCCAATGTCATTTCCGTTTGGCATACCGGTGCTCAGTTACCAAACGGAACGCACCCAATTGACAAACTGCCTGCGCCAATCAAGGCTTTGACTACAAGCGACGGCGGTGCAGTAGTATCGTTTCTACAAAAAGCCGATAATCAGTATTTAGCAGTTGTAAACCGCGATTACAAGAATCAGATGCAATTGACAGTGTCGCTTGATGCGGTGGTGAAACAGGTACGGAAAGATGGAACAGTAGTGGCTGCCACCAGCGGAACACAAGTAGTAGACGCAGGTGATATTATGATATTTACATGGAAAAAGTAATATAACAAACTTTCATCATATGAAAAATATTCTTTGCCTTCTTGTTTTATTTTCGATTTCTTTTTTATCGGTTGCGAATACTCCAGTCATATCAGGTCTTATTCCCAAGCCCTTGCACATGAAAACAGGTAAGGCGTCCTTCTCGTTTACTCCGAAGACAATCATTTACAGTCGTCCCGGTGATGTCCATACACATTTCATAAATGATTTTATGCAACTGGAATACGGTTTTCAACTGGCTGTCAAAGTGTCAAAAAAAGTCAAGAGTGGCATTAATCTGATTTACAATCCGTCATTTGCCGATGAAGCCTATCGGTTGTCAGTAACGGCATCGTCCATAACCATTGAGGGCAGTGAGGCTGGTGTTTTTTATGGCATTCAGACTCTATTACAACTGATGCCAGTAAATCCGACCGACAGTATTCGGATACCTTGTATAGAAATTGAAGATAAACCACGGTTTACCTATCGGGGTGCCTTGCTTGATGTGGCACGTTATTTTTCACCAGTCGAAGAAATAAAACGTTTTATCGACTTGATAGCAAGTTACAAACTGAATGTGTTTCAGTGGCATCTGACGGACGACCAAGGGTGGCGCATCGAAATCAAAAAATATAGCGATCTGACACGCATTGGTGCATGGAGGCAGGGGACGCAACAAACCCATGACAAAAAAGCAAGTTTTGATAATCTGCCTCACGGAGGATATTATACACAAGACCAAATACGCGATGTTGTTCGTTACGCGGCAGAACGTCACATAACTATTATTCCTGAAATAGACATGCCGGGGCATATGTTATCGGCATTATCGGCATATCCGCGACTGTCTTGCACAGGCGGACCTTTTCATGTATCGGAAGAATGGGATATTGAGCAAAATATTTTATGTGCAGGAAACGAAGATGTATATACTTTTGTGCAGGACATATTAGACGAAGTTCTTGATTTGTTTCCGTCTAAAATTATTCATATAGGTGGAGATGAGGCACCCAAAAGTCAATGGAAACAATGTCCCAAGTGTCAGTCGAAAATTAAACAAGAAAACCTGAAAGATGAACACGAACTACAAAGTTATTTCGTTAAACGCATAGCGGCATATCTCGAAAGTAAAGGAAGAAGATTGCTGGGTTGGGAAGAAATAATGCAGGGTGGATTAGCTCCTAATACCATGGTAATGAGCTGGCAAGGTGAAGACGCTGGCATTGAAGCGTTGCGACAGTGCCACGAGGTGGTCATGTCGCCTCTGACTTATCTTTATTTTGACTATTGTCAAGGAAATCCCTCAAATGAACCTTACAGTATCGGCCATTACCTTCCTTTGGAAAAAGTGTACAGTTACGAGCCGCTTTCCGAAAAAATTCCAGTGGAAAATCAAAAATATATTATTGGTGTACAGGCGAATATTTGGCGGGAGTTTATTCATTCGGAAACTAAAATAGATTATATGGCTTTCCCGCGTTTGTTAGCATTAGCGGAAATAGGTTGGTCTCCGAAAGGAAAAGATTATGTAGATTTTACAAAACGACTATCAAGCAATCTGTTGTGGTTGGACAAAAAAGGAGTCAACTTCCGAATACCTGAACCTTATGGATTAAAAGATACGGCAACTTCAGGAGAAAACCGGATAACACTTAAGCTAACGCCATCAGTTGAAGGTTCGGACATTTGGTTTACAACCGATGGCAGTGACCCTCTGTTGAACGGAATCCGTTATTCCACTCCATTTACATTGGATTTATCAAACGCTCCTGTTACAGTAACATGCGTTATTCGAACTCCACAGGGTAGAGTCAGCACCAATTATTCTGCTGTTTATTCAAAAGGTGAAATACCTATTGTCGCATGGCACGGCATTCCGCCGGAAAAGTCTTCGGATTTTTTTCCTCTGATGAAAGAAGTAGGTATCAATATCTATCTATGCGGATACAAAGATTTAAATACCACTCTAAAAATACTAGATATAGCAAAAAGCTCTGGAATAAAACTTATTACATCCTGTCCTGAATTGAAATCAGAAGCCGAAACAACAGTAAAACGACTAATGAGTCATCCAGCACTGTACGGTTATTACTTGAAAGATGAACCGGAAATGTGGGATTTACCGGAATTGGGTGTATGGATAAAGCAAATACAAGCTATTGATAATAATCATCCGTGTTATATCAATCTGTATCCCAACTGGGCGTGGGGAAAAGAAAAATATGCCGGAAACGTGGAAACTTTTCTCCATCAGGTTCCTGTACCGTTTCTGTCTTTCGACCAATACCCCATTGTCGAAGTAAACGGTGCACCAAGCATTCTTCGCCCTGAATGGTATAAGAATTTGGAAGAAATTGCAGCTGCCGCGAAAAAAATGCAACTTCCGGTCTGGGCGTTTGCACTGGCATGGTCACACAATTTGGATTCGATACATCATTATCCAGCACCCACTCTGCCTGAACTGCGCCTGCAAATGTTCAGCAATCTGGCCTACGGTGCTCAAACATTACAATATTTTACTTTCAAGGGTGCTATAGATGATAATGGAAAAACACCGATTTACAACTGTATCAAAACAGTCAATCGGGAAATACAAAATCTTTCAGGTGTGTTTCTCGGTGCCAAAGTGATTTCCGTCTGGCATACTGGTGCTTTACCTGAAGGCACCCACCCGATTGATAAACTTCCAACCCCCATAAAGTCATTGACAACGAGTGGCGGTGCGGTGGTCTCTTTGCTGGAAAAAGGCGATAACCAATATCTTGTGATTGTGAATCGTAATTATAGAAATTCGATGGAATTGACTGTGTCTATCGACGATTCCGTACATAGACTAATGAAAGATGGCTCTATAGCTCCGATTGATGTACCAACAATGCAGGTGGATGCGGGCGACATGGTTATTTACACATGGAAAAAATAGTTTATTTTCAATAATAAAAATTTATGTTATGAAAAAGAGTATTGTGTGTATAATGCTTGTGTGTATAATTTTTGTCAGTTGTGGTAATCGACAGCAAACCACTGGTAAAATTTGGACAAAAGAGAAAGCTAATGAATGGTATCAAGGACAAGGATGGTTACGTGGATGCAATTTTATTCCAAGTACTGCTATTAACCAGTTGGAAATGTGGCAAGCCCAAACATTCGATTCTACGACAATCGATCGTGAACTTGGATGGGCTGAAGAAATTGGCATGAATTGTATGCGCGTTTTCTTACATCATCTGACATGGGAAATTGATAAAGAAGGTTTCAAAAAGCGAGTTGGTGAATATTTAGATATTGCTGACAAACACGGAATTAAAACCATTTTCGTTTTTTTTGATGATTGTTGGAACCCGACTTACTCGGCAGGCAAGCAACCCGCTCCACAGCCGGGTGTTCACAATTCCGGCTGGCTGCGTGATCCTGGCGACTTGTTTTTTCAAGATTCTACATTAACAAAGGTGTTGGAACCGTATGTAAAAGATATATTAACTACTTTTAAAGATGACAATCGTATTGTTTTGTGGGATTTGTACAATGAACCGGGTGGTTCTGGTGGGCATCGCTACAATAATAAGAGCCTTCCTTTGTTACGACTGATATTTGCATGGGCAAGAGAAATCGATCCTTCGCAACCACTTACTGCTGGCTATTGGAGTAAAAATCTGCCTAATTTGAATAAATTTCAATTGGAAAATTCGGACGTTATTACCTATCATACTTACGACGATTCTGTCAACCACCAACTACTGATTGATAAATTGAAACAGTACGGACGTCCGCTGATTTGTACAGAGTATATGGCTCGTACTCAAAATAGTACATTCCAAACCATTATGCCTATGTTGAAAGCTGAACATGTTGGTGCCATTAACTGGGGACTGGTGTCTGGAAAAACCAATACCATCTTTGCATGGGATAAACCACTTCTAAATGTAAAAGAACCAGAAGTGTGGTTTCATGATATTTTTCGTCAGGATCATACACCCTTCGATCAGAATGAGATAGACATTATTAAAAAATTGAATGGAAAAGATTAGGGCTTTCACTGATGTTAAGTGATGAAGACATTGGGATAGTTGTTTTTTTTCACAAATATCATACTTTTACCGTTACTCCACAACTTTTCAATTTGATCCCTAATGTCCTTTTGAGGTCTGCCAACAAAGAACAACAAATCCCGTAAAATTAATATTTTACGGGATTTATCTTAGGGTTCACTGAATAATAGATATAATACTGAATATCAATAAAATAAATTATATAAACACTTGCTCAAGTGCAAATTTTTAGGTACTTTCATACCGAGAAGTCTGCATCACATGAAAAGATATAATAGTCAAAAACAGTTATCCATCGCAGAATTTGCGATGCCGTTCGAAGCGAAGTTGGATGACATTGGGGTAATAGAGATTATCCAAGAAAACCCGTACATGCGTGTGTCACGAGGACAATGCAACATATTAAGTGGCTAGGATATGTAAGCAAGTCCGCAACTGCTAAAGAGATGGGAGAAGGCCTCCCGCAACCGATCTGCAGGGGTTGGTTACAAATCACCGGATGCTGCTCTTGAGGCAATGCAAGGGTGGTGAACGATTTCGGAAAAACCAGCTTGAGCTGGTAGATGAGTATGAAAGAGCTGAATGCAAATGAATCATTGAGGAAGCATCGTTAGGGTTTAAGTCATATCAAAACCAGTGGCTGCATTATACTGCTGGGACAAGGATGGAAGAAACCTGCCTACTGACCATCCGGTATGCGGTGTATAGATGACAGGAATTTCATACAGGCTTTTTAGCGGAACGTGAGAACCAGGCAGGATATGTTAAGAGAAAAGGCTATAAGCGGACAACGTAAAGCTGAAAGTATCAAAGATTTTGCCTGGGGCGGATCATTCCATAGTAGTGATGAAAGTTCTGTAATGGAACCGGAGCGAAGGGAATGACGTATTTAAGCAAATTGGATTGAACAACTTAAGAAAATTAAGGAAGACCCGATGCAAGGAGCAAAACCTTATGACATAGACAAAAGAAAAGTGTATGAAGCCTACAAGAGAGTAAAGGCCAACAGAGGCAGTGCAGGCATAGACGGAATAGAGATGGAAACGTATGAGAAGAATCTCAAAGGAAATCTCTACAAACTATGGAACCGAATGAGTTCCGGCAGCTACTTTCCCAAGTCGGTAAAGCTGGTAGAGATACCTAAACAAATGGAGGTAAAAGACCATTAGGTATACCGACTATCGAGGACCGAATTGCCCAGATGACAGCCGTACTGCTGATTCAGCCACAAGTTGAGCCGTACTTTCATGAAGACTCCTATGGATACCGACCGAACCGTTCAGCACATGATGCCGTAGCCAAGGCACAGGAGCGGTGTTGGCAATATGCATGGGTTCTTGATATGGATATCAGCAAGTTCTTCGATACAATAGACCATAAGCTGCTTATGAAAGCAGTAGAGAAGCACATCAAAGAAAAATGGATACTTCTCTACATCAAACGCTGGATTAAGGTTCCTTATGAAAAGTTGAATGAAGAACGTACAGAACGAATAATGGGTGTTCCGCAAGGTTCAGTTATAGGGCCAGTGCTTGCAAATCTATTCCTGCACTATACCTTTGACAAATGGATGGTCATCAACCACCCGAAAATACCATTTGAACGCTATGCTGATGATACCATATGCCATTGTAGAACTGAGGAAGAAGCGCAAGAACTCAGTAAATCTGTCAATGCCAGACTCGAGCAATGCAGTTTGAAACTCAATGAAGAAAAGACTAAGATAGTTTATTGCAAAACCAGCAAACGGACGCAAGACTATACCAACATAATGTTTGACTTCCTTGGATTCACCTTCAGACCTCGCCCGGCAAGAGACAAGAAACAAAGAGTAACCTTTACAAGCTTCCTTCCTGCCATAAGTAGAAAATCGGCTCAAAAAGTGCGAGATGAAATCAAAGCATGGAAGCTTTACAACCTTCAGCAGTTAAAACTGCCTGTCATTGCCAAGATGAAGAATCCGGTTATAGCTGGTTGGGTAAACTACTATGGAAAGTTTGGCAGAACAGAGTTTCTGAAAATTATGGAGCACTTAAATAAAACACTTGCCCGTTGGGCAATGAAAAAGTTCGATAGCTTAAAATATGACAGAAATAAGTCGTTTTATTGGCTTGCTGATATTGCCCATAAAGAAAGGAATCTGTTTTATCATTGGCGACAAGGATTTATACCTTATCAAAAGGTGTGTCAAAAGGTTTGAATACGAAGAGCCGTGTGACGGGAGACTGTCAAGCACGGTTCCGTGAGAGGCTGGAGGTGCGATTCCTCCGGCCTACTCGACAATACTTCCTTGGCTTGAAAGGATTTACACAGAAACCGGTATTTGACCCGTCATTGTTGGTTTACATCCGTAAGCGCATAGACTTGAACGTGTTCGAATCACTGACGGATGAACTGATGCGCAAAGGCTTGAAGATCAATCAGGCGCCAAAAGATGACGATGATGACGAACCCACTCCTTCAGGAGGTTCCGGAAACAAAGGGAAACTTCAGCTTGACGCGACGGTGGCAGATGCTGAGATCAAGTTCCCGACGGATCTGGATCTGTTGAGCGATAGCCGGGTGAAGACTGAGGATTTGATCGATCACCTTTGCAAGGAGTTGAACATATCGGAAAAGCCAAGGACCTATCGGAAGATAGCCCGCAAGGAATATCTGAATGTATCGAAAATGAAACGCAAGCCGGACAAAGTGTTGCGTCGCGGTTTGAGACTGCAGATCAACTACCTGAAACGGGATATCAGGATAATAAACGGATTGCTTGACAGAGGAAAGACCGAGCGCGTACCTTTCGACAAGCACCAGAACAAGTATTTCTTTGTGATCCAGCACGTACTGGAACAACAGAAATCGATGTTCAAGAATAAGTCCAACAGCTGCGAAGATCGCATCGTAAACATTCATCAGCCGCATGTCCGTCCCATTGTCAGGGGCAAGGCCAAGGCTAAGGTGGAGTTCGGTGCAAAGATCAACGTGAGCCTTCAGGGTGGTTTTGCGAGAATCGACCGATTCGACTGGAACGCCTACAATGAAGGTTGTGACCTGCCGATGCAGATTCCAGGACATATCTAAAATTGCTGTTCCTGATGTTGTCGTAGTTCAAATAGTAGTAATGTAAACAAATAATATTATCTTTACTCTTAGTATCAGTTGTGAAATAACAGCAAAAAAACATCTTGAACTTTCAATTAATACTGATGAACAGAATAAAGGAATTACTTGTAGGTGAACATTCTGAACGTGCATTTAGGATGATTGTAAATGCCTATCAGGAAAAGGTTATTCGGTTTATTTCATTGTTTGTAAGTAATCGATTGGAATGTGAAGAGTTGGCTTCGGATGTGTTTATTTCGTTGTGGGGAAATAAAGAAAACCTTTCTGATATTTCCGATTTAGAAAATTATATTTTTATTGTTGCCAAAAATAAAGCACTGAATCACTTGCGAAAAGGTAAAACAGAATTAATTAATTTGGATGCTTTTCAGGTTGATGCTTTTTATAATACGAGAACTACCCCCGAATCTATTTATATATCGCAGGAAGAAGTTGAATCACTGAATGCTGCCATTAATGAATTACCTCAAAAGACTAAAATGGCTTTTCTTTTAGTACGCGAAAATAAAATGAAATACAAGGATGCTGCTGAGGTATTAGGTGTATCCGTCAAAACTATTGAAAAGCAAGTGGCAGCAGCTGTGGCTAAGTTGAAAGAACGGTTGATGAAATGAATAATCGAAAACAAAAAATCAAAACAACATACAACTAAATACGAAACGTGAACCAATGGTCATCGACTATCGAGAGATAAACGCGAACCACCTCAAAATTTTCATACACTAATTATTCTTTCATAGAAATATTTTTTAATTTGTGATGGGGGCTTTTTCAAAAATTTGTGTCTTTAATATTGTAAATAAATTCCTTTATACGATCATGGATGATCAATTCACAAAATTAGCATCAAAAGTTCTTTCCGGTGAAGCAAGTTACGATGAAAAGCAGCTATTGAAGCAACTTTTGTCGGATAACAAAGAGCATGCTCTGCTTTTTAACCAACTTAAAGAATACTGGAATGCCGATGTGCATTTGAACAAAACGGACAAAGAAAGTTTTGAAGCATCTGTTATGTCTAAACTTAATTTTGAACCGAAAATTAGGAAATTTAAATATAAGGAACTTTATCTACGGGTTGCCAGTGTAGCAGCTGTGGCGTTTTTTATCATGACTTGCGGAATGGCTTATTTATATACTTCACAACCCAAAGAAATTTATACCTATTCAGCACAATCGGTACCTGTAGAATATTTATTGGAAGATGGAACGAAGGTCATATTAAATAAAAACAGCTCGCTGACTTATTTGTCGGACTTTGGGAAAGACCGCAGAAATGTAAAGTTAACAGGAGAGGCATTCTTTAAAGTTGCAAAAGACAGCACTAAACCATTTACTGTTGAAGTGTTTGGAACTAAAACGGAAGTGTTGGGGACAAGTTTCAATGTAAGGGCAGATGTTGAGACTAATGAAGTTTCAACGACATTATTAGTGGGTTCGGTGAAGTTTATAGCTGAGAACTGCGAAGTAAAACTTAAACCTGGAGAAGAAATTCTATATAGCAAAGATTCGAAACAATATGCATTGGCAAAAACTGACGTTCAGTTTAATACAGCCTGGATATCGGGTCGCTTTAATTACACGAATATGACATTTTCCAATTTAATTAAAAAATTGGAGAAAATATACCGATTAAAAATTAAACTTACTGACAGATGTGTTGCGGATAGAATTGTATCTGCTTCATTTCTTACTGATGAGCCTGTGGAAAATATTTTAGATGCACTGAAATCAGAACTTAAGTATAATTATAAAATTGAATCAAATCAGATAATAATTTCAAGTATAACCTCAAAATAAATATATAGCCGATGTAGATACTAAATAATTCACATACATACATAAAAAAAGGACTCGTCTATTGGGGAATAAACACTGAGTCCTTCTAAATTAATAAGCTTATATAGAACTAATTAGTAATTTCATAAAAGAAATTACCAGCCATTCTTATATAAAATTATAATACAAAGATATAAATATTTTTTGAAATATATAATTCTACATTAATTTAAAATACGAACATTCTGATAAATTATGGCGAGTATAGACTAAAAAATAAAATGAAAGCATGAAAAACAAATTTCTAATACAAGTAAGAAAAGTCGGATTTAATGGAATTTTGCGGTTTGCATTTTTCCTATTGGCATTGATGATCAATCAACTATCATTAAATGCCCAAACATCTGAATTGAAGAAGAATATTAAAATGGACAACGTTACCGTTCAGAATTTAGTGAATAAATTGGGCGTTGATTATAAGTATTCATTTTTTATTGTTGATGAGCAGGTAGGAAGGACTATTGTATCGGTTGATATTAAAAATGCAACTATATCTCAAATACTTGATTTGGCTTTTAAAGATAAGGATATTTCATACATTATAAGCGAGAACAATATAACTATCACAGCCAAAAAGAAACGGCAGAATACAAATCAATCAAAAAAAATTACCGGCTTGGTAACCGATGAAAAAGGCGACCAAATTATCGGTGCGTTGGTGGTGCTTAAAGGTTCTAATACCAGAACAATTACAAATATTGATGGCGAATTTTCTTTGGAGGCTCCGGATCAGTCGGAAATATTAATTACATATCTTGGATACAAGCGGACAGTTCTCAAGGTAAGTAAAGCCAATAATTATCAGATTATTCTTGAAGAGGATTTTAAATCTCTTGATGAAGTAGTTGTAGTCGGCTATGGAACACAAAAGAAAATAAACCTTACGGGATCAGTGCAGAGTATAAATAGTGACGATATTCTCAGACGTAGTGTTTCCACCGGTTCAGCCGCATTACAGGGTTCCATTCCCGGACTTACTGCGATTCAATCGTCCGGACAGCCGGGGGCAGATAATGCATCCATTAAAATCAGAGGATTGGGGTCACTTAATTCGTCAACTTCTCCTCTGGTATTAATTGATGGAGTGGAAGGTAATATGGATCGTATCGATTTGAATTCAGTAGAATCGATTACTGTATTGAAAGATGCGGCTTCAGCTTCTATATATGGTTCGCGCGCTTCAAACGGTGTGATATTGGTAACGACAAAAAGAGGTGCTGAAGGGAAAACAAAACTGACATTCAATAACTATATTGGATATAACAAGTCTACCACATTGCCTATACCCACAAGTGCCATTGAGTATATGCAGGCTGTGGATGTGGCACGTTCCAATGCGGATCAGGATCCATTATATACCCAGACGATCGAGATATATAAGAATGGTGGTGTCGATAATATCAATTATTACGATACGGACTGGCGAAAAGAAGTGATTAAGGATTATGCCTTAATCCAGAATTATTCGGTTAGTATCAGTGGTGGTAATGACATAACAAAGCTTTTTGCTTCGGCAGGATACTATGCGCAAGACGGATTAATTGATAATAACAATTTTACGAGGACATCTTTGCGTGTAAATACAGATACCAAGGTTAACAAATGGATGAAGCTTGGAGTGGATGTGGGAATACGTCAAGCCACAGCAAAATCTCCTGTAATGGATATACCTACCAATATTATAGGTAAAGCGTTGACTATGACACCTATCATGTCAGGAATCAATGCCGATGGCACATGGGGATACGGTATTAACGGAACAAATCCTATCGCTATGGTACAAAGCGGATGTGTTACTAATAGTATCGCTCCCGAATATTCTGCAAGAACAACTCTGTCTATCGACCCCTTCAGTGGTTTCAATATTTTTGGAGCATACACATGGAAATGCTCTGATAGTGAAACAAACGCTTTTGTAGAACCTTATATGGTCTATGAAAATGGTGTATCAAAGGGCGAGTTCCCGACAACAGGATCATCGGAATCAGAACAAAGGACAAAGACCATCAATAAACAATATAATTTGCAAGGCACTTATGAAAAGACCTTTCATAAAAATTACATAAAAACATTGCTTGGTTTTCAAAGTGAAGAATTGAATTATAATTACCTGATAGCCGGTCGTAAGAATTTTTATTATGAAGGATATGAAGAATTGGTAAACGGTGATATTAGTACGGCGACAAACTCAAGTGCAAAGTATGCCCGGTCTATGTTATCGTATTTTTTTCGGGTAAACTATGCATTTGACGAGAAGTATTTACTCGAGGTTAACGGCCGTTACGATGGCACTTCGAGATTTAAGAAAGAGCATCGTTGGGGTTTCTTTCCTTCGGTATCCGCCGGATGGAGAATCTCTGAAGAGCGTTTTTTTGAGTCGGTAAAGAAGGTCATAAGTAACCTGAAACTTAGGGCATCTTATGGAGAATTAGGTAACCAGGACATCAACGGTTATTATCCCTATGCTTCGTCTATAGGAAGTTCCGCGAGCTATGGATATTGGTTTGATAAAGAGTTGTCGTCAGGTGTTGCTCAGATTCAATTGGCAAATGAAGCGATAACATGGGAAAAATCAAAACAAATGAATGTGGGGATTGATGCAGGCTTATTTAGTAATCGTTTGAATGCGACTTTCGATTATTACAGAAAAGATATTACGAACATGCTTCAGCAATTCCCCGTTCCCTTATTCGTCGGGGTAACCGCTCCTTGGGAAAATGCCGGTTCGATGAGAAACAATGGTTGGGAGTTTTCATTATTATGGCAGGACCGTATCGGTAATGTGAACTACAATATCAAAGGAAATATTTCTGATGTAAAGAACAAAGTGATTGATTTGTATGGAAAAGAATACGTAGGCAGTACAACGATAACAAAGGAAGGCGAGCAATTTAATTCATGGTACGGATATGTTGCTGACGGCTATTTTCAAACTCAGGAGGAAATTGATGGATCTCCTGTATATGGTGGCAATACAAATAATGTAAAACCAGGATACATTAAATATAAAGATATCAGTGGCCCGGACGGGGTGCCCGATGGAAAAATAAACGATTATGACCGCACGATACTCGGTAATCCTACTCCAAGGTATGAATTCGGTTTGACCTTGGGCGGCGATTGGAAAGGTTTGGATTTTTCCTTATTTTTTCAGGGAGTAGGTAAAAAAGATGTGTATTATTCAGGTGCCGGTGCCCGTGCTTTATCAGGCAATTATACAATTTATAAATATCAGTTGGATTACTGGACAGAAGACAACCGTAATGCCAAGTTCCCGATATTGCTTGAAGATCCCAACGGAACAAATCCAAACAATATGATATCGAGCTTTTGGGTAAAAAGCGGAGCTTATTGTCGCTTGAAAAATATTGTAATTGGATATACACTGCCAAAGAACTGGGTACGGAAAGCTACGTTATCCAACGTGAGACTTTATGCAAATGCACAGAATCTGCTGACAATAAAGAATGATTTCTATGAAGGTTTCGATCCGGAAAACAGCATTGGATCAGGCGCAAGTTGCTATCCTTTAAATAAGACATTACTATTCGGACTTTCTGTAGAATTTTAAAACATTGGAAAGATGAAAAAGACATTAATATATAAGTTGACAGCTGTACTTTTTACAATTCTGGGATTTTTTTCATGTGCTGATTTTCTCGATCAGAAAAACCCTGCATACGATTCCGAAGGGTTCTATACCACTGAAACAGGCTTGAAAGAAGGTGTTACCGGCATTTATTCTCTTTTGTATTTCGATATGAACTGGTCGGTTCCTGCATGTATTGTTCTCGATCATTATACGGCATACGGACTCGAACAAGATGAAAATAATTCAATTGGTGCAGGCGGGACGTTGAATCCCGACAATGGCAAAATCCAAGCATTTTGGACTGGAGAGTATGCCATAGTAGCCCGTGCTAATTCTGTGATTTACGGCGCAAGGGATGCTATTTCAAATATGAGTGACGACGCCAAACAGTATTATGCTGAAGCACGTATAATACGAGCTTATGCCTATTATAACCTTGTATCGGCATTTGGTGATGTGCCCTTCTTTACCGCTCCTGTAAAGATAGACCAATACAAGGCAGGACGTACTCCGAAAGGAGAAATAATAGATTCTCTAATAAATGATCTTAACGATGCAGCTGATTATCTTCCGTGGACTGCAACCGAACGAGGACGTGTGGATAAAGCCGTTGCGTATGGTTTGATAGCTCGTATTGGTCTGTTTGGCGGAAGTTTCAATGTGAACGATAAAGCCAGTGAATACTTTAGAGTAGCTGCAGATGCAGCAGGTAAAGTGATCGGAGAGCGTAAATTGGCACAAAACTTTTCTGACTTGTTTAATTTAACCGGTCAGGCGAAGAGCGATGTTCGGAACGAATTGCTATGGGAATTAATGTATTCTACAAACGGAACGAAGAAATTGCATGTTACAGGCTACGGTCATTCGTCGCGCAACTATGCATCATCGGTACGTTTTCCGAGTTCCATGATAGTTGATACCTACGAATGCATCGATGGAAAACGTATTGATGAATCTCCTCTTTACGATCCGAAACACCCTACTTTAAACAGAGATCCCCGTTTCAAATACACTTTGGCAGGGCATGGTGACACGATAAATTACACGAATACCGACGGCAATAACCCGTTGAAACTTATTCTTAATATTTATGATGATAAAACCCGTTTTTATCCGCGTAGAAATGCTTGGTATACAGCCCAAAATGTAGATGTTACTACCACCAGCCCTTCGCTCGTAAACAATGGGGTGGGGTACTTATGGCGTAAATATTCTGATGAGAAAACCGAACAACTTATGAGTTCTTCAATCAATCTGGTTCTTATGCGTTATGCTGAAGTACTTCTGTCGTATGCCGAAGCTAAGATAGAACTTAATGAATTGAATGATTCTGTGTATTCGGCTATTAACGAGGTTCGCGAGCGAGCCGGAATGCCACCCGTTTCGACTGATAGAAAGGGAGATCAAAATAAAATGCGCCAGTTGGTACGACGTGAGCGTAAGGTTGAACTGGCTCTTGAGGGCTTACTGTTTGTGGATGTGCGTCGTTGGGGAATCTCTGATATGTTGAATGAGCATCCTTCTTACGGGCAGCCCAAAACCGACATCAAATATGAAGGATTGGATCTAACGGATATACCTAACTTCAAGACTGACGACCGGCATGATCTCAACGACATTCCTTCTTATGAATCCTACAAGGATAAACTGAGGGTACGGGATAGAAACAGATACTGGGAACCGAAGTTCACTTGGTGGCCTATTCCACGTCTTGAGACCAACCGTGACTCGAATTTGACAAATCCGGATTATTAATTATGGCATTAATAATCAATGTCTTATGATAAATAAATGTTCCATATTTATTCTTGTCTATTTGGCATGCTCGACTGCATTGTGGGGTAAAGTCAAAAGTACGCAAGTAACGGAGACCGACTCGACCGTAACAATTCAGAACAGCAAAGTGAGCATAGAATTCTCTAATAGTAAAACTTTCGATATCTCGAAAATGATACTTAATGGAAAGAATATAATATCTAACAAAGGAGATAATAACATTCCCTGGATACTTACGTATAAGGGTCCCCAAGGAGAAAATCCTGTGTTTTATCCTTCTCACGGAGAATATACAGGATGGAAGAAAGTAACTAAAGACGGTCATACGGCAATTGCTTTCAAATGGAATATAAGACTTACTTATAAGGATATGGTTTCGGTAATAATGACTGTCTCCATTCCTGATGATTCGGAACTAATCTATTGGGATATTCTGTCTGGAACTCCCGATGGGTGGTTGGTTTGCAATACTCAATTTCCATGTGTAACGGTAACTCGTCCTAATGACGCCAAATTAATCACTTCAGCGGGGTGGGGGGCCGAATACAACTTGGGAGATCCACAGGTATATGATTCAAGTTATCCTTCGGTAACCGGTTCTATGCAGCTTTTGCTCCTTCATAATTCTGAAGGGTCAATATATTATGCAACTCAGGATAAAGAAGGCTGCGGAAAGAATTTAAGAACTGTTGTAGGTGATAAAAGTGTTACTTTCTTAACGGATGTCATAACCTCTGAAGGATGGTCGAACCATACCAATAAAACATTTGCCCTCCCGTGGTCAACAGTGCTTGGATATTCAAATCTCGGATGGCAGGATGCTGCAACAAAGTGGTACCGCCCTTTCACCTATACGACAGAATGGGGAGGAAAAACGCTGGCATCCCGCAATATTCCGCAATGGCTTCTGAATACCGATGTTTGGATTAGGGCAAAAGGGGTAAATGATACAGTGAGAAATGCCGTAAACAAAGCGATTGACTTGTATGGCAAAAATACCTTTGTCCATTGGTATTTCTGGCATCATTATCCTTACGATACTCACTATCCGGATTACTTCCCGGCAAAAAAGGATTTTGCCGATATGATAGCTGAGGTTCGAAAAAAAGGTTGTCATACTGTTCCATATATTAATGGTCGGTTATGGGATCCTGCAAGCGACAGCTATGTAGCTTTGAACGGAGCTTCGGCTTCTTGTAGGAAACCGGACGGAATGCTTTATACAGAGATTTATCCGACGTCGAAAGTCTTGAATACTGTTACCTGTCCCGCATCGGAACTTTGGCAAGGTATCATCACCGATCTTGTGATAAAAATCCAAAAGGAGTTGAAAACAAATGGAGTCTACATTGACCAAATAGCCGCCGCCGCTCCACAGCCTTGTTGGGCTACTAACCATGGGCATGCCTGTGGGGGAGGCGATTTCTGGCATAAATCCTATCGGCATTTAATGGACTCTATTCGCACAAATTATTTGGAACCGGGGAATATACTTGTAAGCGAGGAAAATGCAGAATGCTACATAGACTTGTTCGACGTATTACTAACTGTCAATTCTCCTCATAACGGATGCAGAATAGTGCCTTTATTTCCGATGATATATTCCGATAGACTTATTACATCGGCCTACACTTATTCTCCTACCGATAGAGTAAATCGTGGCGATTTCCTTTATCAAACCATGCAATGCTTTCTCTACGGATCTCAATTGGGATGGGTGGACCCTACCTTGCTAATGAAAGAGGAAGCCAAAAAAGAAGCCGGTTTTTTAAAGACACTTTCCACTTTGCGTAAAGAACAACATGATGTTTTCGTCGGAGGAAGATATCTGAAGGAAATTATTCCGAAAGGGGATAACCCGGCAATTGATGTTCCCGGATTCGGGAAAATGAATGTTGTAGCTGGTTCCGAATGGATTTCCTCAAAAGGTCGGAAGGTTAGATATTATGTAAATATGGATAATGTAGATCACGAGATTGTGTTACCTAATTATAAAAAAATGGTCGTGAAGGCCCTGCAAGGCATAAAAATTAGTTTATAAAAAAATGAAAAACAGATGTCTTTTTATATTGCTTTTATTGAGTTGTATTTCATTCAACACTTTTGGTTCTATCATCTGGAAATTGCAAGATGTTGAATATAAGGTGGATACATTTTCATATAGAGTGATAGGTCCAGGTACCACCCAAACATCTTTGGCATTACAAGGGCCGGTAAATTTACGTGTATTTTATATGACTGTCGATATGACTGATCCTAATGTGAACCTGAAATTAATAATGGGAAAGGATAATCTGACAAGTAATGTTACCGTACCGAATATGCCGGCATCTCATAGTGATAGCATGAATATATATTTTGCCGGTGTGAACGCTGATTTCATCGGAGGTATGGGACCTGTAGGCACAACAATCGTAAATGGAGAATTTTATAAAAGCTATAAAGGAAGCGGTTGGTATGCTTTTGGTATCGATAAAGATAAAAAACTCTGTTCAGGAGCTCCTTATACCACGTTTAAATTAGTCTCGCCAAACGCCGGGCAGGCGTCAATTAAGGCTGTCAATGGAATACGTAGCGACAATGAATTAATACTATACACTTCCCGCAAAGGAACTTCTACCGGTACAAAAGGAAACGGGGTGGAAGTAGGTGCAATACCTGTAGACGGTCCGTTAAAATCGGAAGGGGCTACAAAAATGCGAGTTACTGTTGCGCCGGTGAAGAATATCGGCAATATGTCTATTCCTGATGGAGGATTCGTTCTGTCTGGGACTGGATTCACGGCAGATATCATAGAGAAAATGCAACTTGGCGAGGAATTTGAAGTTACTCCTACCATTTATTTCGATAATGTAATAAAAACAGGCATAACGGACATGTGTGGCGGATGCCCGATGTTGTTACAGGGCAGTAAAATTCTTGAAACGCAAGGTTTACTGGATCATTTGGTCTATCGTGAACCACGTACGGCAATAGGTTATAATTCGGATGGGACAAAAGTAATACTGTTGGTTGTCGATGGCCGTCAGACTGGAATTTCAGTTGGCGTACCTTCAAAAGATCTGGCTGCGATAATGCTTAATTTAGGATGTACAGAGGCTTTAAATTTTGACGGAGGAGGTTCTTCAACCTTTTATGTCAAAGAACTGGGGGTGATTAATACTCCGAGCGAAGGTAGTTTAAGAGCTGTAAAGAACGGGCTTTTCATTACAACTCCTTTCACTAAAGATAAGGTAATAGCTAAGATTCGTTTTTCCGACTATGCAAAAAAAGTGGAATATGATAGTTGCTATCTACCAGTGGTATACGGCTATAACGCACAAGGAATGCTAATCAATACAAATGTGGAAGGAATAAAGCTTTCTTGCGATCAGGAATTGGGAGTGGTGCAGAAAGATGGTATATCGGTATTGTGTAATGGCACAGGTATTCACACTCTAACTGCCTCTTTAGGTGAATTAACATCATCGATACAAGTAACTATTGAAAAAGAAATAGAATCGGGGATGCTTTCAACGGCAGCTTGCAATGATGCGAATGTGTATCCAAACCCTATCATGGCAGGAGAACAGGCTTATGTTCATCTCAATGATAGAGCAAAAATCAGCATTTATAACGCTACCGGACAATTAATAAACAGCTTTAAAAGCGAAAAGAGTGGAAGCGTATCGATAGCATTACCGACTGAATCCCTGATTCCTGGCTTTTATATGGTTTCAATATTGGATAATATATCGAATAAGACTGCGAAAATAATAATAAAATGATTAATAATATAGTTTGTATTTTTTAACTTAAATTTTAAAAATGATGAAAAAACAATTACTAACAACAGCATTTATGCTAACCGGCATTTTTGCGTTGATTACTTCCGCAGAAGCAAAGTCTTCAATGGACTCAAATCTCACTTTGTTATGGATGAATACAGATGTTGCTCCATTGGAAACAAGTGCACGTCAAGGCTTTGGTCAAAATGGGAAATTTTATCTTCAGAACAAGGATACCAAGAAAATAGAAGTTTGGGATCAAACCGGAAAAATAAATGAAATTTCTTCCGGAGAAGGGACCAACATTACGTATGATGATGCAGGAAATATCATCGTACGCGTCGGTACATTTAATACTCCGTATGTTAGTACAAGAAATGAATTGAGAATTATTCCTGCCGATGGTTCAGCTGTAATAGACATCCCATTGAGTGGTATCACTGCAGGACGTCTTGATTTTTGGGGACATGTCAGAGGCAATGTGCTCGACAAGGTAACAGGTGGTGTCTTATACATGGGCACGACGTGGTATCCTTCGCTTATTGAAATACCGATTATAGGAGGTCAACAAGATGTAACCAATACATATACATACAGTTATACAAGCCCATTCGGGGTATCAGGAAATTTTGCCACTACTACGATCATATCAGGTTGGGAGGGCGTTGAAGATTTGGCACTCCTCAGTCCATTATATAATAAGACAAATTGCAATTCCATCCAAAAAATGGCATTAGATGTAGATACTAACTGGGTACACAACTCCTATTATGTAACGCCTCGCCACAACGGATGTGCAGGATTTTATATTTTCAAGCTTGGAGAACAGAAATATATTGTATATCCGTCAGGTTCAAATAATGCAGATGGCTTTACTGTTTCTAAATTGACAACCAAAGCTATATCCAGCATTGAAGATGGTGACGAAACCGTTAGAATAGCGACTAAATATTCGGAAGAAAAGGATGACGGCACTGTTATGTACGCAAACAATGCTTTCTATGGAAATCATTTGAATGTAGAGGTCGTCAGTGCTACCGAGGCTTATATATACCAATATTTTCCTAAGGGATATATCGCAAAATATTCATTTAAAGTTATTGAAAGCGGCATTTCAGGTATCGAAGCCGGTAAAGTAACCGTGATTGGCGGTAAAGGAGAAATAACGATTACAGGTGAAGCCTCTTCCATTGAGGTTTATGCTATCGGCGGTGCTTTAATAAGCAAGAATCAAAAAGACGTTAAATGTACTCCCGGAACATATATCGTTAAAGCTGATAACAATGTAACCAAGGTGATGGTTAAATAAGATAATATTTGATCAGAGAATATGGAGTCCACTTTAAAAAATGTCACTTTTTAAAGTGGACTCTATTATAGTGCTATTTCACAGAAAAACGATTGTTTCATAGAACAGATAAGAAAATCTGTTTCATTTAAGTTCTTAATAAGAAACCCCTTCCAAAGCATGAAAAAGATTCTGATTCTGATAGTATGTCTTGTCTCATCTTTTGGCAATGTCCTTGCTAATAATAAGCCCGAGTATAATGATAAAGATATAAATAACATTATAAACCTTCTTACTGTAGAACAGAAAGCCAGACTATTGGTAGGGTGTTTGGGAAGTGATAATGGGGTAAGCCATAGAGTTGCAGGAGCTGCAGGTTATTCCTTTTTCATTGATTCTTTGGGTATTCCCTCTATCAATTTGGCAGACGGTCCGGTAGGTGTACGCATCAGTCCTGTTTCATCAAAAAAAAAATACACTTCATATAGTACATGTTTTCCTTCAAGTACAGCGTTAGCTGCTACATGGAGTGAGAATATGGCATGGTTGGAAGGTAATGCCATAGGTGGCGAAGCCAAAGCTTATGGTATTGACATCATACTCACACCGGGTATTAATATCATGCGTAATCCCCTTTGCGGACGCAATTTTGAATACTTTTCCGAAGATCCCCGTCTTGCAGGTATAATGGGATCAGCCATGATCAATGGGATTCAGGATAAAGGCATCGGAGCAAGTTTGAAACATTTTGTAGCTAATAATCAACAAACCGGGAAACTTTATAATGATGCGCGTATTTCCTTACGAGCGTTGCGGGAAATTTATCTCAAGGGATTTGAAATTTGTATCAAAAACTCTGATCCGTGGACTGTGATGGGGTCTTACAATAAAATAGGAGGTAAATATACCCAGGCTAATCCTGAATTGCTCAAAACCATTCTTCGGGATGAGTGGGGATATACAGGTCTGGTAATGACCGATTGGTACAAGAAACGGGATACCTCTGATCAACTAAATGGAGGGACAGACCTGATGATGCCGGGAGAACAATCTCAAGTAGACGAAATTGTAGTCGGAGTTAAGAATGGCCGGATCAGTGAAGCTACTTTAAACGAAAGCGTCAAATATATGTTGAAGCTCATTTTCAAATCTATCTCTTATAAAGGCTGGCAATATAATGAAGCTCCGGATTTAGCCGGAAATGCTGAATTGGCACGTAAAATAGCCACCGAAGGAATGGTCTTATTAAAAAATGACAGTTCTTTTCTTCCGATACCGGAAAATACCAAAATAGCATTGTTCGGCATTACAGCCTACAAGTCTATTGCCGGAGGTACAGGATCATCCAACGTAAATAAACCACATATTATTGACCTATCTACCGGACTTGAGAAGGCCGGTTATACGCTGAATGACAGATTAAAGGGACTTTATACAAAGTATATGGAATTTCAGAATGATCTTCTTGACAAGCATCCGGAAAGTACTGATTGGGAAAAGATATCTTATTACAGGACGGTGATTCCGGAAATGGATTTATCTAAAGCAGAAAGCATTATAGAAAGTGAAGCTAAAAAAAGCGATATGGCTTTGATTGTTATAGGTAGAGGTTCCGGTGAAGAATCCGACAGGAGATTGGAGGGAGATTTTTATCTTACTCCGGAAGAAAAGTTGATGATTGAGAAGGTTTCCTCACAATTCCACTCTTTGGGAAAAAAGGTCGCTGTCATAATGAATGTTTGCGGTGTAATGGAAATGAATTCCTGGAGAGATAAGACCGATGCCATATTATTGGCCTGGTTTCCGGGGCAAGAATGCGGAGTAGCCATAGCAGATGTTATTAGCGGAAAAGTAAATCCGTCGGGAAAGCTTCCGATGACTTTTCCGGTGGATTATTTTGATGTTCCTTCGTCCCGGAATTTTCCGATGGTAGGAAAAACGAAAGATGGCAAAAATTTTGATTATACAAATTACGAAGAAGGTATCTGGATTGGGTATCGCTACTTTAATACAGTGAATTTGTCTGTTGCCTATCCTTTCGGATATGGGTTATCTTATACCGGTTTTTCTTTCGGCGAGCCGAAGTTAGAAAGAAAGAAGGACAAATGGGTTGCAACCATTCGGGTAACAAATACAGGCGAAGTATCCGGTAAGGAAGTAGTACAACTATACGTTTCCGCTCCTCAGACTTCAATTCAAAAGCCAAGTTCTGAGCTAAAAGCTTTCGGAAAAACACGGGATTTGAAACCTGGAGAAAGCGAAATAATAAAACTTCAATTCTCCGACTACGATATAGCTTCATTCGATGAAGATAACTCCCGGTGGTTCACATCAAAAGGGACGTATTTGCTCTCTTTTGGTTCTTCAAGCAGGGATTTTAAAGCTACTGTTTCATTTAATATCAACAAAGACAAAAGCTGGAAAGTGCATGATGTCCTGAAACCAATTGAGAAAGTGAACGTTATGAAACTCTCTGTAAAAAGGTGAAAGATTTTAAGGATAAAACAAAGCCTTTTCATTATTAATTAATAAAAAAAGTAATGCCTATTACGAACATTAGAAGCATATCCATAGTGCTTGCAGTCATCTTATGTGACTTTTTAGGAGTTAATATCGCAACAGCATCAGCTTATAAGACTGATACAGTGTCGGATCTGGCACTTATTTATCAGGGAGGGACTCAACGCCCCGATTGGACGGAAGATGAACTGCGTCCTTATGTCGTACATACTTTTGCAGATGGCCATACCGACTGGTTTTTTCCTTCTTTTCTTTTCTTTGAATTTACGGATAATTGGCAAATCGCATTCGGGTATAACTATGGAGCACAAAATGCTAAAAAGAGTGATTGGGAATGGTTACTCAACAGAATATTCGAAAAAGGGAAATCTCTTGATGCATTGAATTCGTGCATTGAGAATTATAAAAAGATTATAGGAGAACCTCAATTTAAGCATAAAATAGTACTTGGTATTGTTTCGCCTATCACTAATCAGACTGATTGGGGTAGTCTCGATGGAGAAGCATTAAATTTCACATACAGGAGCGATCAGATAAAGGCTGCCAAGTGGTACACAGATCAGCTCATAAAAATGTTTGCCGAAGGAGCGTATAATAACCTTGAATTAGTTGGCTTCTATTGGCTTGAAGAGAGTACTGGCAGTTGTGGTGATTTACCTAAATACTTAAGTGAATACATCCATCAATTGGGTAAACGGTTTTATTGGATTCCATACTGGTATGCCCCTGGTTTCGACCAGTGGAAAGAACTTGGGTTTGATGCTGCCTTTTTACAACCTAATTATTTCTTTGATAAATCTGTAATAGAAGCCCGCCTGCATGATGCATGCAAACTGGCAAAAACGAAAGGAATGGGATTGGAGATGGAGTTTGATAGCAGGGTATTGTATGAGAATGAAGATTCATATTATAGTAGATTGGAAGTTTATATCAATGCCTTTGAAAATTACGGCGTTTTTGAGCAATCAGCAATAGCATATTATTCAGGCACAAAGGCTATACTCGATATGTATCATTCAAATTCAATAGAGAATACGCTCATCCTTGACAGAATAGCGAATCATATAATAGAGAGACGCAGCCAGAGCGTAGGTACTGATATAACGAATGCTCCGGATAACGATGTTATTGCCGTTGGCGGTATCGGTGAATTATATGTATTCGGAACTTTCAAATCGATAAAAATATATACAGCGAATGGAATACTCGTTGGTGAAAACATCAAAAGATTGAAATGTTTGCCAGGTGTTTATATTGTAGTGGTTGATGGAAAAGCAAAAAAAGTACTTGTAAAATCATAATGTGTGAATAATAAATAAAAATTTAGTAAGACGTAAAAACCAGAATAAATAATGAGAAGAATTTTATTTTTTTTATTAATATTAGTTATTATAACGCCTATCAATTCGGTAAAAGCTCAGAAAAGCCGAGAAAATAAATATAAAACCAGTGAGATCAGGGATCTCGCACTAATATATCAGGGCGGAAAGCAGAGAATTGAATGGACACCAGACCAGTTTCTTCCATACGTGACTCATCAATTTGCCGATGGTACTAAGGATTGGTTATTTGACGGCTTTTTATTTCTCGAATTTACCAATGGTGAAGGATACAATTATGCTTATGGGTATGACAAAAAGCAGGCTCGTAAAATAGAGTGGGAATGGCTTCTTGATAGAGTTTTTGAAAAAGGAAAAGGGTTGGATGCACTTGATCGGTGTATTGAGCGTGAGAAAAAAAACATTGGGGAAGCACCATTCAAGCATAAAATCATCTTAGGTGTAGCTATTCCATTGCCTAAACAAAAAGATTGGGGAGTTCTTGACGGAGATTCTCTTGATTTTAATATTCAAACCGACCAAGTTAAAGCGGCCGAATGGTATATAGATCAACTAATGGCTCGTTTTAAGAAAGCTAAATACAAAAACCTGGAACTCTCCGGTTTCTACTGGGTAGATGAAGATATTGCGACTTGTAAGGACCTTCCAAAATATGTGAGTCAATACATCCATTCAAAGAAAAAGAAATTTATTTGGATTCCATATTGGAAAGCCAAAGGATACGATCAATGGAAAGAGTTGGGATTTGATATTGCGTACCAACAACCCAACTATTTCTTTACAGCGACCATTCCTTATTCCCGCCTCGATGATGCCTGTGAAGTCGCTTTGGATAACGGAATGGCTATGGAATTCGAATGCGATAGCAAAGCTCTTTATAATTGCACAAATTCCTCCTATAACAGGATGCTCGACTACATCAAAGCTTTCGAAAAAAACGGAGTATTCGAAACTTCGGCCATTGCATATTACACCGGCAGTAAAGGGTTTATAGATATATATTATTCTACCTCTCCGGAGGATAAGAAAATAATGGATCGTCTGGCACGTCATATCGTTATCCGTAGGAACATTAAAGCATTAACCAAATAGTTCAAAACGATGAACCGGATTATTGTTGTTTTATTTTTGTTTTTTCCTTTCTCGGTTCATTCTCAGAGCGAATTAAACACGATAAAGAAAGTCGGAGAAAATGTATACATTTCTTCCCGAATCGATAAAACTCATGAAATAAATTTCTGGTTCAAGAAATGTATGGCTAATGATTTGTTTACATTTTACCGTGTCTCTATGGTCGATGCTTCTGACGGCATCACGATAGTCAATGAGGCTTATAGTGATAATATCGGGCCTTTTGATATTCTGAATGGCGGTTGGTGTGGTGGAAATCATCTGTTTTCGGATGGAAAGACAAAAACGGCTGAGACTTTTTTTGTAAAATTGTATGCTGATGGGCGAATTCTCTCTTCCGATACTACGCTCAAGGCTCATACTGTTAAAATTGAAGTAAGAAATAATATTTTTAATCCTTTAAGTGCAAGCGAAAAAGAAACTAAAGTATATTTCACAGATACGTTATGTATTGAAAAGGCAATATACATAGTGAACAATAACAGCATCCAGGTGGATTTATCTCATGTTTATACCAACACAATTCCTGTTACAATAGTAAAGTATTACGGAATGCAATCTATGTTTAAAGATGAAAAACAACTTCTTACGCCCTTAGGCAAATATAAATACTGGACTGCAATAAATAAGACGGACAGATTTATAAAAAAAGATTTTCCACGGTTTAACCAATATATTGAAAAAAGTGATTCCTGCTTCCAATCCTCTTATCTTTTCAACCGCGATTTAGGGACACATAGCGAACTTCCAGATGATGATGTGATATTCATAGGTAACTCTTGGTCTAAATGTTATCATAAACTTATAGGAAATGCACATCGGATTGCCGGCAACTCCGATTCGTGGAGCGGAGTTTATACTTGGTTGACAACGCCACTTCTTAATACCGAATTTGCATTCGCTTACGACGGATTCATGGATGGAAAGCAAGTCATCTTTTTTAGTAACAATAAAAAAGGTGATTTTATTATTCCTCTTCCGGAAAAATCGAAGAGAAATAAAATAAAGATTATAGAAAATAAAAATGATATTAAAATAAAGAAAAAAAACCACAATATTAATATTTCTTGCAATGGTCCTGGAAGCGCAATAATCTCATTCGAAAAGTAATGTTAATCTTAAGTAAATATAAAATAAAAAATGAAAATGATTCAAAAATTATATTTATTAATAGCACTGAGTTTTACTGTTTTATCGGCCACAGCTCAGCAAAGCATGGTATTTCAAAGCTTGAAGGTTGAAAGTCGGATTCTCGGTACTCCGATTAAGTACTCGATTTATTTACCTGCCGGTTACGATACTTCTAAACAAAATTATCCGGTGTTGTACTTGCTGCACGGTTATACAGATAATGAAACCACCTGGATACACAGGGGCAAAGTTCCAGAATCGGTCGATAAGGCCATTGCCGCAGGTGAAATTCAACCAATAATTATTGTTATGCCCGATGCAGGTCTCACCTGGTACTTGAACGATTATTTGGGAAAAGTACGCTATGCCGATGCTTTTTTTCAGGAGTTTATTCCTACCATTGAAAAAACGTATCGCATCAAGGCTGAAAAGGCTTCGCGTGCCATTGGGGGATTGTCGATGGGTGGTTATGGTTCTCTGCTTTATGCCATGAAGTACCCTGATATGTTTTGTGCCTGCATCCCCATGAGTGCCGGAATATTCACCGATGCTGAATTTACTCAGCACCTTAAAAATAAAGATTTTAGCTTTCCAGAGGTTTATGGGGCTATGAATGGTGAGATGCTGCCGGAAACATGGAAGACTCAAAGTATTTTGGAATTAGCCAAAACCTTGTCAAGAGAGCAATTGATATCGGTAGCCTATTATATCGATTGCGGCGACGATGATTTTCTGACGGTAGGCAACTGTGAATTGCACCTTATTTTTAAAAGCCGCAAAATACCGCATGAGTTCCGCGTTCGGGATGGAAACCATGACTGGGGTTACTGGCAGGTAAGTATAGTGGATGGCTTGCGGTTTTTAAACGGGGTAATGATCCCGAACAATGAGTAATCTTAAATAAAATAAAAACGCTCGATTTTACATCCAAGAATGTAAAATCGAGCATTGGCTCTGTAAGTCATTGATATTCAGTGTATATTGCGGAGAGATAGGGATTCGAACCCCAGGAACCTCGCAGTTCAACGGTTTTCAAGACCGCCGCAATCGACCACTCTGCCATCTCTCCTTAGGAGGAGTCATAGATTGTGACTCCTGAATATTATTCTGCTGCAGGTGTGGCTTCTTCAGCTACTGGAGCTGCTTCTACGACGGTTGCCGGAGCTGATTCTGCTGCTTTTTCAGCAGCTTTGGCGGCTTCTGCTGCTGCAATTTCAGCTTGTTTTTTTGCGATATCTGCTTCTTTGGCTTTATTGTAAGCTATTTCAGCGTCCAAACGTGCTTTATCGGCTGCTCTATCTGCATCTTTCACTGATAATTTGGCTGAATTGATAGCAGATTCTTTAGCCTGTTTCCAAGCGTTGAATTTGACTTCAGCTTCTTCTACGGTGAAAGCACCTTTTTTTACACCTTCCAAAAGGTGTTTTTTCATCATTACGCCTTCTGTTGAAAGAAGGTTGCGTGTTGTGTCGGTGGGTTGAGCACCGGTCTGTACCCAATACAAGGCGCGTTCGAAATTCAAATCTATTGTAGCAGGATTAGTGTTTGGGTTGTACGAACCTAATCTCTCAATAAATTTACCATCTCGTGGTGCCCTGCTGTCTGCGACGACAATGTGGTAAAAAGCATACCCTTTGCGTCCGTGTCTTTGCAATCTGATTTTAGTTGCCATTGGTTTGAAATGAATTTAATAATTGTTCTTGCATTAAGCGGGTGCAAAGGTAGGAATTTTTTTGAAATGACAAAACCCTGACTCCCTTTTTTAGTTGTTTTTTACGCTGAGCAGCCAGGCAGAGGCGCATTCCGGATTATTTTCCCGAAATTGGTTGAGGTAAGCTTGTGCTACATTCTTATCCGGAAAACTTTTAGTATAGACACGCGCCCTGCCATCTTTTTCAACAATGCCGGCATATTTGAACTTTGACTGCTGACTATTTTCTTGTATCCATCTTTCAGCCAACCTTTTTTGAGGAAAACTCCCGACTACAATGTAATAGGTGCGAGCTGGAATTGGAGCAGTGATTTTCTGGGCTTTTGTTGCAGGTTCTATCGTCCTTTCAGATATAGTTGCTATGTTCCCTTCGTTCGAAAGGTTTGCACTTGTTTCATCAATAGTAGCTACCGGGGCTTGCTCATCAATGACTGGTAGAGCCTCCTTTTTCCCAGATTCCATGGACTCCGGGATAACGAGATAATCATGCATCATGAATGCTTCCTGACTGTTCGTGCCAGGAAGAGTCCCTGTCGGTTTGGAAAGAAATAGCAGGAATAAACAGGCTGCAATACCGATCACCATATTCCTGAAACTGTCGCGGTGCAAACGGATATTGATAAACTCGTTATCCTGATGTTTTCTGATGACTCTTTCCGTATCGGACCTGCTTTGTCTTCTTTTTTCAATCTTTGGAAAGGAGAAGGAGGTTAAGCCGTAAGATTCAGGGTAAAAATAATTCTTGTTCTCAGAACGGAACTGGGTTTGTTCCTTGTCATTTTTCCAGATGACCCCAATTCTGCCGAGACTGACATATTTGCCATTGTCTATTTTATTCTTGATTTCTTGAACAGCTTGACGAATCTGTAAGTTGGATTCTTCGAAACTGATGTCGAAAGACTCCTGATAAGCCTGAGCCAAAAAGCCATCGTTGAAGGTTAATCTTGAATTGAATCCTATTTCTTTTCCTTTAGGGTAAAAAAAGTCGGATTCGGCGTCAAAACGAGCCGGCACCTCATTCTGGACAAAACCGCCCAAACCCGGTACGACTACACAGTCGTGATCGGGCAGGAGTTTTTCAATATGTTCAATCAGTACTTTCAAGATTATTTTTGCTGCAATTTAAGAATTGTTTCCAGATTTTTGTCAATATCTTCCTGAGAAAGGTCATAATTTTTCAAATCTCCGGAAAGGTAGCTGTCGTAAGCTGTCATATCGATCAATCCGTGACCTGAAAGGTTGAAGAGGATGGTCTTTTGGGTGCCTTCTTCTTTGCATTTCAAGGCTTCGTCGATGGTTGCGGCGATGGCATGTGCAGATTCAGGGGCAGGAATGATGCCTTCTGCTTTAGCAAAGAGCATTGCTGCCTTGAAGCTATCCAATTGCTTGATGTCTGTTGCTTCCATGAAGCCGTCTTTGATGAGCTGGCTGACAGTGGTACCTGCACCGTGGTAACGCAAACCTCCTGCATGAATGTGTGCAGGCTGGAAGTTGTGTCCAAGTGTGTACATTTTGAGAAGAGGGGTATAACCGGCTTCGTCGCCAAAGTCATACAAGAATCTTCCTCTGGTCAATTTGGGGCAAGATGCAGGTTCTGCAGCAATGAAACGGGTCTTGGTTCCTTTGGTAAGTGTATCTTCCATGAATGGAAATGCGATTCCGCTAAAGTTGGAACCACCACCAAAACAAGCGATGACGATGTCCGGATATTCTCCGGCCATTTCCATCTGTTTTTTGGCTTCCTGACCTATGACTGTCTGGTGCAGGGAAACATGGCTAAGCACACTACCTAACACATATTTACAATTGGGAACTGTTGTAGCGAGTTCTATGGCTTCTGAAATGGCTGTTCCAAGGCTTCCCATATAATTCGGATCATCGGTGATGATCTTTCTGCCGGCTTTGGTGGACATGGAGGGTGAAGCGATAACGGTTGCTCCATAACTTTGCATGATGGATTTGCGATATGGCTTTTGTTCGTAACTGATCTTTACCATGTATACGGCCAGTTCCAGCCCAAAGAATTTTGCAGCATAGGACATGGCTGCACCCCATTGTCCCGCACCGGTTTCAGTAGTGATGTTGGTAATGCCTTGCTTTTTGCAATAATATGCCTGAGCAATGGCTGAGTTTAGTTTATGAGAACCAACGGGGCTTACGCTTTCGTTCTTGAAAAATATGTGGGCAGGGGTGTCCAACGCTTTTTCGAGTCCGTATGCTCTTACTAATGGTGTGCAACGGTAGTTGCGGTATACGTCCCGGACTTCTTCGGGTATATCGATATATCGATCCGTGCTGTTGAACTCTTGTCTGGAACATTCTTCGCAAAAAATCGGATACAGATCTTCCGGTTTCAGTGGCTGCTTGGTGGCAGGATGAATGGGCAACATGGGCTTGTTTTTCATATCTGCCACAATGTTGTACCATTGGGTTGGGATATCTTTTTCGTCGAGAAGGAATTTCTTGGTTTCCATTAATTTATAGTATTGAATTATTTTTTTCAGATTTAATTATTTTCTTTCAGTCCATTCTCAAAACTTTTTCAAACCGTTTTCAAGGAATCGAATGTATTTATCTACATCTTCGTTGTAGGAGTAACTTGGTGCAAGGGGCTGTCCTTGATTATCGAGCAATATGTAAAACGGTTGAGCGTTTGAACCGAATTTGTAGCGTTGCAGATAGCTCCATTTGTCACCCACGGTCTTGATCTTTCGTATTTTACCGAATTCACTGACTTCGATTTCCTTAGGTAGCGGTGTCTTGTTATCCACCATCAAGGTAATGAGTACATAGTCTTTTTCTAGCAAATCTTTGACGCGACGGTCTTGCCAGACGGAGTTCTCCATTTTCCGGCAATTGACGCAACCGTAGCCGGAGAAATCGATCATGACTGGTTTACCTTGTTTTTTTGCATATTCCATACCTGTTTCGTAGTCATTGAATGCGGCATGTACTTCATTTTTATAGAGGTTGAAGTCTTGGGTGGAAGCGGGTGGGGCAAATGCACTGATAGATTTCAAAGGTGCTCCCCAAAGGCCTGGTACCATGTAAATGGCAAAAGAAAAGGAGATCATGGCCATGAAAAGCCTTGATACGGATACATGTTTGAGATCACTGTCATGCGGCAGTTTGATTTTTCCCAGAAGATAGAAGCCAAGCATGGCAGCTATAATAATCCAGATGGCAAGAAATGTTTCTCTGTCCAGAATGCCCCAACCATAAGCGAGGTCGGCGACGGAGAGGAACTTGAGAGCCAATGCCAATTCCAAAAAACCCAACACAACTTTTACAGTGTTGAGCCAACCACCTGATTTGGGCAGGTTTTTAAGCATATTCGGAAATATGGCGAAAAAGCTGAATGGAATGGATAAAGCCAACGCAAAACCGAACATTCCGATGGCCGGACCTGCTATGGAATCCATGCTGGCGGCCTGAACAAGAAGGGTGCCGATAATCGGGCCTGTGCAGGAGAAGGATACGAGCACCAGCGTGAATGCCATGAAAAAGATGCTGACAAGGCCTGATGTCGTATCGGCTTTTTGGTCCATCTTGTTGGTCCATGAGGATGGAAGAACAAGTTCAAAGGCTCCAAAGAAGGAAACAGCAAACAAAACAAGCAGGGCAAAAAACAACAGATTGAAAATGGCGTTGGTTGAAAGGCTGTTGAGGGCACTGGCTCCGAAAATAACGGTGATGCCGAGACCTAACAATAGATAAATGATGATGATGGACAGTCCGTACATGACGGCTTCCTTGATGGCTTTTTTCTTGTTTTTGTTGCGTTTGAGAAAAAAGCTGACGGTCATCGGGATGATAGGCCATACGCATGGAGTGAAGAGTGCCAGGAGCCCTCCCAAAAATCCGGTGATGAACAGAATCCACCAAGAGGTGTTTGCCGACAGTGAGTCTCCGGTTTCTCCTAAAGACTGTAATTTGCCGATGACAGGTGTCCATAAGGAATTGTTGTTTAGTTCGTTGACTACTTCTGAAGAAATAGGTTCGGCAACGTTTGAACTTGAAGTGGCGGTAGAACTGTCTGTGCTTGATTGATCGGTTAATGGTACATTACCGTTTTGATTTATCTCTTTATCTGGTTCCGCTTTTTCTGTTTTGGAAAGTTTGAGACCTGCCAGATTCTTAGCCTTAAATGTGAAGTTTTCAGGTGTGGGAGGGAGGCAACTTTCATTATTGCATCCCATGAATTCGACGTATCCTTCAAGGTTGAAGGCTTTGGCGTCTGTAATTTTGATTTTCTGGATAAAGACGGCTTCTTTTTCAAAAAAGCTGAGTTCCATGCCAAAAACATCATCCATTTTTCGAATGGCTTTTGAGGCGGATGTGGTTTTCCCAATCAGTTTGACACCCTGTGTTTTGTCAAAATGAAAGGAGGTTGATACGGGACCACCTTCAGGCAAGTTTTGGTTATATAAGTGCCAGCCGGCATCAATACTGGCTTTGAAAACGATTTCTTGATCTGAACTCGCTCCGTTTTTAAGCTGGATGTTCCATTTGATGGGTTCCTTTATTTGAGCCTGTAAAACAAAATTTGCCAGCAAAAACAAAGTAAAAATCAGGTATTTTTTCATAAATAAATGGTTTTGTTATATGAACTTATTTCTTTGGCAAATATCATAAAAAACTCACAAACTCACAAAGCATTCAGGTAAAATAAACAGGAAAGGATGCCACTCAGAGAGAAAGGCATCCTTTGTCAGCTTTTTTCAAAAAAAGCCAATCAATATTGTTCGGTATCGTTTGGAAAATCTTTTTCTTTTACGTCTTTGATGTAATTCCCGACAGAATTGATAATGATTTCCTGCAAATTGGCATATCTTCTTAAAAATCTAGGTGAAAATGATTGAGTGATTCCAAGCATATCGTGCATGACGAGCACTTGACCATCAACACCGTTTCCTGCTCCGATTCCAATAATTGGAATTTCAAGCTCGTCGGCGATTTTTTTTCCGATGCTGGCCGGTATCTTTTCAAGAGTGATGGCAAAACAGCCGATTTCCTGCAACAATTTGGCGTCATTCATGAGTTTTTCTGCTTCTACTTCGTCTTTGGCCCGGACAGTGTAGGTGCCGTATTTATTAATGGACTGAGGCATCAGCCCGAGGTGTCCCATCACGGGAATTCCGGCATCAATGATTTTTTTGATGTCATCGCTCACTTCTCTTCCACCTTCAATCTTGAGGGCGTCTGCACCCGTTTCTTTCATGACCCGGATGGCAGCATTGAGGGATTCCAGCGAATTACCGGAAACAGTCCCGAAAGGCATGTCTACAAGGACGAGTGCTCTTTTTACAGCACGGGTAACGGACATGCCGTGGTAGATCATCTGATCGAGAGTGACGGGGAGGGTAGTAATGTTACCGGCGATGACGTTGGAAGCGGAATCGCCGACAAGGATGATATCCATTCCGGCTTGATCAATTAACTTAGCCATGGAGTAATCGTATGCGGTCAGCATGGCAATTTTTTCTCCCCGCTGCTTCATCTCAAACAAGCGGTGGGTGGTCACTTTGCGTGAATCTTCTTGATGTACAGACATTTGTATGATGTTTATCCCGTATAAAGGAAATTATTTTACAAAAGTAAGTTATTTTTCCGAGACATAGTTTGGAAATACATCTTTTAAATAGTTTTATGGCCTATTTTTAAACATTCTGTTTTGTTCGATGGTGACCAATAATCCTTATATTTGCAGGAGAAATTCGTTGATCTTAAAAATAAGATTGCCATGAAAACTTCAGCTGCTATCAATCAACATTCTTGTCGGCATTGCAGTGGATCACATCATATCTTATATGAATAGACTGTCTTATGATGAAAAAAAATAATAATATTAAGGTCTGGCTTTTTTATATCTGCGTGTTGTCGCTTTTCGGCGCAATGATATACTTTATAGTACTTAAAGGTGGAACCTTCGAACATCAGATTGAAAAAACGCGTAATTTAATTGTCCCAGGTGCTCCTGCGTATTTGGGAAGCAGTTTTGAACTGTTTATACATTCCTTTATGCATAATATGGCAGAACCATCGGCCATACTGTTGCTTCAGATCATATCCATTCTTATTGTTTCAAGACTTTTTGGCCATTTTTTTGCTAAAATCGGTCAACCTACTGTGATTGGTGAGATTTTGGCGGGCATTGTACTTGGACCGTCACTTTTGGGTAAATTTTTTCCGGGTACTTTCAATTTTTTGTTTGCACCGGATTCTCTTGGTAATTTGTATATACTAAGTCAAGTCGGACTGATCTTGTTTATGTTCACCATCGGTATGGAGTTAAATCTACGCGATTTAAAAGGCAGACTCAGTGAAACCTATGTAATCAGTCATGCAAGTATCATTTTCCCGTTTTGCTTAGGGATGGCTTTAGCCTATTTTGCGTATGGTGAGTTTGCTGCCGGACATACTGATTTTCTGTCCTTTGCTTTGTTTATTGGTATTTCCATGAGTATCACCGCTTTTCCTGTTCTGGCCAGAATCATACAGGAAAAAGGACAAACCAAAACGCATCTTGGGACTCTGGCTCTTGCCAGTGCTGCTATTAATGACGTTACAGCTTGGTGTATGTTGGCTGCAATTATTGCGATTTCTAAAACAGGGAGCCTTTCCGGGTCACTTTATACCATAGGATTGGCAATAATATACGTAGGAGTCATGATTTTTGCGGTAAGACCTTTTATGAAACGCATCGGAGAAATTTATAAAAACAGCGAAGTGGTCAATAAGAGTATTGTTGCTTTTATTTTTTTGGTTTTGATTTCTTCTGCTTTAGCCACTCAATTGATTGGTATCCATGCGCTTTTCGGTGCTTTTCTGGCCGGTGTGGTCATGCCTCCTTTGCCGAATTTCAGGAAATTGATCATTGATAAAGTGGAAGATGTTTCCGTGACTTTCCTGTTGCCTTTGTTCTTCGTGTTCACGGGACTTCGAACTGAAATCGGATTGCTCAATACACCCTATTTGTGGGGAATTTGTGCTTTGTTCATTTTGGTTGCCATTCTTGGAAAATTCGGCGGAAGTGCTTTGACAGCCCGCATACTTGGTGAATCTTGGCGGGACAGCCTTTCTTTAGGCATTCTTATGAATACCAGAGGTCTGATGGAACTAATCGTGCTGAATATCGGGTACGAAATGGGCATTTTACCGCCGACTATTTTCGTGATGCTTGTCATTATGGCGTTGGTCACCACTTTTATGACAACACCTCTGATGTCTTTAATTTATAAACTGTTTCCAGCCAGAAACATACATGAAGAACTGAAGGAGCAGCAAGCTTTCGGCATTTTCAAGGCTTTGGTTGCATGTGGTAATCCTGAGAACGGGAGACCTTTGCTCCATGTTGCAAAAACGGTATTGGACGGATCCCAAAATAGTTTGGCTGTAACGGTATTACATATTACGGTGGGTACGGATATCAATCCCATACATGGTGAAGAATTTTCTACTGAAAGTTTCAAAGTTATGCGTGAAGTAGCTGATTCTCTGAATATTCCAATTGAAACAGAGTATAAAGTGACGGACAATATCGGTCATGAGATTGTTCATAACGTGAATGTCAATAATTATGATTTCTTATTGGTCGGTGCAGGTGTGAACTTACCGGGGAAATCTTTTTTCAGAAAAAACTTTTTCTATCCCGGCTCACTTATCAAGGATAAGACACGTTATTTCATTGAAAACAGCAAGTGTAGTGTCGGCATTTTTGTAAATCGGAATTTTTCGAAAATATCCAGAACGTTGGTGCTGCTTGACGATGAGCATGATGAATTTTTATTGCGTTACGCCCGCCGTCTGTTGCATAACAATTCAGAGGTTTCCATACGCATCCTTGATGTAAACAATCTGATTGCCACCAACGAATCAATCGGACGATTTGTTGGTGAACTTAAAGAGGAATTTCCTAATTATATAAAAATTAGCAAGCACACGCATCTAACGCCTCCATATATTTCCGGATTTAGCTTTATGCTGATCAGTTATAAAACCTGGAACAAGTTTACCGTTTCAGGAAACAAGGTGTTGGAAAGTATTCCTTCAACCCTGATCATCAATAAGAAATCCAGCCGGTTTCATATTCAGGATATCAAAAATAAGAAATAATAGAGAGTCTCTGTTACGGTCTGATTTCTTCGGTTTTTGTATCACCTTCTTCGAGTAGTAACTCGTCAATTTCTTTATCTAAAGATTCATCTGTAATGATTCCTTCTTCCGGGATGCGGGATAAACTGTCCGGGTTGGAAGAAACGGAGTCTGAATCTGCAACCGTATAAGGTGTTTGGCAACTATATGGAACGGTAATTTCACTTTTTGGTTCCGGAAATTTTCCACGATATCTGGCCAGGCTTTTATCAGCCAGAACCTTTTCCATAAAATATCCGAAAATCGGCAGGGCGGTCTTACTACCTTCACCGAGTCTACCTGTCCTAAAGTGGATACTGCGATGTTCACCGCCAACCCATGCACCACCGACTAATTTTGGCGATACGCCTATAAACCAGGCATCCGAGTGATTGGATGATGTTCCTGTCTTTCCACCGAATTCGGTGTCATAGCGGAAAATGTCGAAACTCCAGAGTGCTTGAGTGGTCGCCATCGGTTCTGTTAGTCCGGCTCTCAGCAATTGCGTCATCAGGAAGGCTGTCTGATAGGGGATGCCTTGTGTCTGTTTTAGCTTGTGTTCATAGATGACTTTGCCATTCCGGTCTTCGATACGTGTCACGAGCACGGGATCGTGAGTCATGCCGTCATTGATGGCTGTACAATAGGCATTCACCAATTCAAGCAAGGAAACGTCTGAAGAGCCCAGAGATACGGACGGTATCTCGTGCAAAGGAGTCTTGATACCCATGTTGTAAGCTGTTTCAACAATATTGCTAATACCGACTTCTTTTGCCAGGGCTACAGCTATACTATTGATGGATCGTGCAAATGCGGCTTTGAGTGTCAAATTCTGACCGGTGAAGGTTCCGTTTGCATTGTGAGGTGTCCAGAGTTTCGGTTGTCCTTTTTCCATGACTTCCCAGTCAACATAGTTGTCTTTTCGGTAATCACAGGGGCTCATTCCTTTGTTGAAGGCGGTTGCATAGACAAAAAGTTTGAAGGTGGATCCCGGCTGACGTTTGGATAATACTTTGTCGTATTTCCAGAAATTGAAATCAATGTCTCCGACCCAAGCTTTGATATAACCAGTCTGAGGCTCCATGGCTACAAAACCGCTGTGCATGAAATGTTCCATATAGCGGATAGAGTCCATAGTACTGATATTGAGCACCTTTTTACCCTCTTTATAGTCAAAGACAATCACCTTATGCGGCTTGTTCATAAAGTAGTCTATAGAATCAGGAGTGTCCTTGTATCTCTCGGCCAGCGATTTATAGATACTGGTCCTTTTCGCCAGGGTTTCGATGAAGCCGATAATTTCCTGATGGTTTTCGTCTTGCCAGGGATTTTCTTTTCCCCAGTGGTTATTGAAGTTGTTTTGGACGATACGCATTTGTTTGTCAACTGCTTCTTCTGCATATTTTTGCATACGGGTGTCGATGGTGGTGTAAATCTTCAGGCCATCTGAATATAGGTCAATATCGTTTTCCTCACACCAGTCTTGCAATTGTGCTGCCACTGCTTCCCTGAAATACAGGGCATTGCCGTCATAATTTCTTTCAATCTTGTATTGAAGCCTGATGGGAATATCCTTGATTGAATCAAATTCGGCAGCGGTGATGATTTTATGATTTTTCAGGTTTTCCAAAACTACATTCCTGCGTTTCAGACTGTTTTTAGGATTGACTTTTGGATTATAGTAGGTCGTGGCCTTGAGTAAACCGACCAAAGTGGCTGCTTCTTCTATGGTCAGATCGGCTGGAGTGTTGTCGAAATATGTTTTACAGGCTGTTTTGATACCATAGGCATTACTTCCGAAATCCACGGTGTTGAGATACATGGTCAGTATCTCTTTTTTTGAATAAAACATTTCAATCTTGACTGCCGTAATCCATTCTTTTGATTTCATGACAATCAGTCTGATACCCGGAATAAATCCCATCAATCCTTTGGAATATTGGGAACGGGTCTTGAACAGATTCTTTACCAACTGCTGGGTGATGGTACTGGCACCGCGGGGATTACCCTTGGCTATATCCCGTGCTGCGGCAAACAAGCCCTGGACGTCAATGCCAAAGTGCGTGTAAAATCGTTCATCTTCCGTACAAATCAACGTTTTGATCATGATGGGAGCAATCTCTTCAAATTCAACCGGTGTTCGGTTTTCCTTGAAATACTTGCCGATGATCTTGCCGTCTTCGCTGTATATTTCAGAGGCTTCACTTTGTTGAGGGTCGCTGATACTCAGCATACTCGGAGATTTTCCGAATAGCCAGAAAAAGTTCATGTCTACACAAACTAAGAAAAGGAAAAAGACCATCATCACATCCGTGAAGATAATCAGCAGTCTCTTATGCCATTTTGCCTTTCCGTAAGTCTCTTTATGTCTATGATAAAGGGCTTTTAAAAAATCCCTGAGAAGTTTCAGATATGGATTGATCCAGATAATGACTTTCTTTAAAATATCTTTTAAACGGTTCATCCACGTCCTGTCCTTGATAGTTATCATGATGACTGCGTTTTTTAGTTGGTTCCAACGTATAAATTAACGTTTGACGAAATATCATCGTTCATACGCCGGTACAAAAGTACTCAAAAAGACTTTTGTTTTCTTATAAAAGGATGAAGAATAAATATAACAAAAAAGCACTTCCACATACAACTTGGGAGTGCTCTTTGTTTTCTTATCACCGATAGAAATTATTTGCGTTTGTTTTTTTGCTGTTCTTTCAACATCTTTTGTTGTTCTTTCTGAGCTTGCTCCAGACGAGCGGCAAAGCCTGATTTCTTGACTGGCTTTTTCTTGTTTTCGTTCAGTTGTGCCAAAAGTTTATCTTCGTTGATGGTGGCTCTGATGGCATACGTTTGAATGATGGTGATCAAAGTGGAAATGAAGAAGTAGAAGCTTAAACCTGAAGCATACTGGTTGAACATGAACAGGAACATCACAGGCATCATATACATCATGGTTTTCATACCCGGCATCTGATTGTTGGTCGGCTGGGTTTTCATGCTGATGTTGGTATAGATGATATTGGTAATGGTCATCAATAAGCAAAACAAACTGATGTGATTACCAAAATATTTTGTTACCAGTGGAATGTTTCCTGACCAGGTGATGATGGCATCATAAGAGGAAAGGTCGTGTGCCCAAAGAAAACTTTGCTGTCGCAACTCGATGGAGGAAGGAAAGAAAGAGTACATGGCAAAAAGGATGGGCATCTGGAACAACATCGGCAAACATCCGCCCATTGGACTGACACCTACTTGTCTATATAAATTCATGGTTGCCTGAGAGCGTTCGGCTGCACGTTCGGTCCCGGGAAATTTATCGTTGATTTCCTGTATCTGGGGTTGCAGCACACGCATCTTGGCTGATGACATGTATGACTTATAGGTAAAAGGAAAGATGAGCAACTTGATCACGAGGGTCATGAGTAAGATGATGACCCCATAATTGCTGATGAATTTTCCGAAGAGGTCGAACATTGGAAGGATAATGCCCGTATTGGCCCAACGGATGATTTTGCCGCCGAGAGGAACAATTTTATCCAGATCAAGTTGATTGTCCTTGGCGATACCTTTGTCATAACTTTTCAGCAAGGCATGTTTGATAGGACCAAAATAAAACTCCATCTTGGTATTTTGTGAGCCTCTTATGTCGAAATCAACAGAAGAAGTCATATCGTAACTCTTGATGTATGGTGATGTTTTTTCTTCTACCTTGGATGACAGGTTGTTGGATGTGAAACCTTTGTCAGCAATGGCGATACATGCAAAGAACTGATCCTTAAACGAAACCCATTTGAGCGTGTTGGCGATTTTTTCATTGTCGTCTTTGGCGGCATTGAGCTTATCAACCTCATCGGCCACGTATTTATAATTCAGGACGGAGTATCTTTCTTCAAATGTCCGTCCTTTTTCTTGCTGACGCATTTTCATTGCCCAATTGAAATCAAGGATATTGTTGTTGGATTGCATCACTTGATCCATGTTTTTACCTTTGATTTCAAAAGACAACTTATAATCATTCTTTTTAAGCGTATAGATAAAGTCCATCCATGAACTGTCAGTAACGGCAAGGCGGTAGATAAATTTTAAAGGATTCCCTGAAGGTATTTCCTTAAAATACAAGTCTTCTGTATTGACCAATCGACTGTCGGATGTAAAGAATGTAAAACCGAATTTGGAGGTTTCCTCTTCAAAAAGAATCAGAGGTAAGGAGTCTCCGGTAACAAATTTCTTCAATCTTACTGAAGCAATACGACCACCCTTGGATGACATGGTCAATTCAAACAAATCGTTTTCGAAGGTGGTATGGGTATTTTCTCCGGAAGCCAATGATGAAAATGCCCCAAATTTCATTTTTGAATCGGTTGAGTCTGATGTCAAAGCCGTCGCACTGTCTCCGGATTCGGCATGAAAGCTCGCGATAGAGTCAGACTTTAGGTCAGCTTCTTTTTGAAGATTTGAAGCTAAAGCGATAGAGTCGTTCAGCCTCTTTTGTTCTTTGGTCGCATCGAACTGCTCTTGAGATGGCTTGTTTAAATAGCTGAAGCCGATGATGATAAAAAACATCAGAACAAACCCTAAGATGGTATTTTTGTCCATTTTTAATTTTAATGATTAACTATGTTAAAGATATTTGGCATGAACCACAAATGATTCTTGTCTTTTTGGATAATTGGTAGAGGTCTGCGCTCCTTTAATTTTAATTAAAGGGACAAAAGTACAAAAAACTTTCAGAAATATTGTTTTACCTTTGTTCCAAAATATGTATTAATGAAAAAAAGCTGTATTACAATTGTGTTTATGATAGGAACCTTATTCCCCGTAGCTGCTTTCGCTTCAGGTAACTTATTGGAAGACACGGTTTCTTTGAAATCAGAAGTTATTCAAGATACATTATCTACAAGGAACACACAGATGTCTGCTACTGTTGTGCCAAAAACAACATCTTCAGCCATTTCACAGGTAACTTTGGATTACAAATCGAATGCTTTGCTTGACTTTATTCGGAATTATGATATCAATGCTTCAAGGGTATATCCTAAACCTGCAAGAATTATTCTACCGAATGAAGTGTTGGATTTTCCGAAAATGAGTCCGCTATTTATGCCTTTGGTTTTCAATGCCAACCGTCGTGTGTATAAAATAACGGATAGGGTAAAGAAAGAGTTTGGACAATCTATTAAAACGCCGCTTATTGATTCCCTCCAGATGAGTATGCGGTCGGAAAATTTCGTTCGCCGTATTGCGCAGGGTATTTTGCAGAATTCTGAAACACAACAGATTGGAAATATTAAATATGACCAGAAAAATCTTCCTGAACCGGAGCAATTGGTGTTTCATTTGAATTCTTCCATACCGCCCGTTTGGTCAAAACCAATCGGCAGGATTTCTGAAGGAAACGCCGATACGAAGGAATTGCCCAAGTCTGAATATAAGCCATGGTCAAAAAACGGCAATGTCAAATTGCAATTTTCCCAGACCTATATTTCTCCAAACTGGTCCAAAGGTGGAGAAAGCAATATGGCGGGCTTGGCAACCATCTTTTTGGAAGCCAATTATTCAAACCTCAAAAATATTCAATTCGACAATAATATGGAAGCGAAAATCGGCTTGAATACTGTTTCATCAGATTCCTTGCGAAATCTGAATATCAGCACGGATCAACTGAAAGCAACAACCAAACTGGGTATTAAGATGTACAATGACTTTTTTTATTCATTGTCCGGTGAATTTACCACCCAGATTCTGAATAATTACAAGTCCAACACCATGAAAAGGATGTCTTCTTTTCTGTCTCCAGCCAAATTGTTTGTCGGTTTAGGTGTAGATTATAAGAAGACTGATAAGAAAAAAGGATATACCCTTTCTGTCAATCTTGCACCGATGACCTGTAAACTGAATTATCTGCAGGATATCAAAAACTTCGATGCGTCGTCTTACGGCATTGAAGAGGGAAAGCATTTTGGTACAGAATTGGGAAGCAAGGTGACAACGACATTGACCTGGAAATTCTCAGAACAAGTACAATGGCAATCAAAATTCTATTATTTCTCTGATTATACCTATATTGATTCGGAATGGGAAAACACCCTGGATCTGAATTTGAACCGTTTATTCACAACGACGATTTTCGTGCATCTGAAATACGATGATCGCCTGAAACCCGATCCGGGTCAGAACTTGCTACAGATGCAGGAATTATTGAGTTTTGGCATGGTTTATTATTTGTAATCAGGGAAATGGAAGCTGTAGAGCACCATGGCGTTGTAGAATCCATCAAGGGTCAAATGATGCGCGTTCGCATAGAACAGACATCTGCGTGTGCCGGCTGTCAGGCTAAAAAAATATGTTCTTCTGCTGACAGGCAAGATAAATGGGTTGACATTCCTTCTTTTTCAGGAACCTATCAAACAGGACAGCCGGTTATTGTGACCGGTGAGCCTTCTGCTGGTCTGAAAGCTGTACTTATTGCTTATGTTATTCCCCTGATTTTGATGATGGCGGCTTTGGCTGTCAGTTCATTGTGGCTTTTCCCCGGCAAGGAAGGGTTGGCTGCTTTGGTCGCGTTGTCGGTCACTTTGCTTTATTATCTGATACTGTATCCTTTTAGAAAAAAGTTTCAGAATCAATTTGTTTTTACTGTCAGACCATTTCATGATTCATCGGAAAATGGTTCTGCTTCTTAAATACGATACGTTATGAATCTCACATTAGTTGCAATCTTATTTCTTGGTGCAATAGGACTCTTTTTTGCCATCATTCTATATCTTGCCGCCCGGAGATTCAAGGTCTTTGAGGATGCTTGCATCGATGACATCGAAGATGCTCTTCCCGGTGCGAATTGTGGCGGTTGTGGATTTACCGGTTGCCGGAATTTTGCAGAGGAATGTGTCAGGAGCAAGCAATTTGAAAAACTTTTATGTCCTGTCGGTGGCTTGGAAACTATGGTCAAAGTGGCAGCCATTCTTGGAAAAGAAACCATTCCGGCGGATCCGACCATAGCAGTCTTGAGGTGTAACGGCACATGTTTACACAGGCCCAAAACCAGCATTTTTGACGGCGCAATCTCCTGTGCCGTAGCATCAGCCACTTATAGCGGCGATACTGATTGTTCTTTTGGCTGTCTTGGCTTGACTGATTGCGTGAATGCCTGCAAGTTTGATGCCTTGGTCATGAATCCGGAAACAGGACTGCCTGAAGTTGTTGAAGACAAATGTACTTCTTGCGGAGCCTGTGTGAAAGCCTGTCCTAAAAATTTGTTTGAAATTCATAAGAAAGGTCATGAATCCGGAAGAATTTACGTTGCCTGTATGAATAAAGACAAAGGGGCTGTGGCTAAAAAAGCATGCGAAGCGGCATGTATAGGTTGTGGAAAATGTGAAAAGGTTTGTGAATCCAATGCCATCACTATAACAAATAACCTAGCATACATTGATGCCAATGCATGCAATCTGTGCCGAAAATGTGTGGAAGTCTGTCCGTCAGGTGCCATCATGGAAGTTGTAATGAAATAAAGATGATACAAATGAGAACTTTTTCGATAGGAGGCATTCATCCTCCCGGATATAAACTGTCAGCCGGAAAACCGATTCAACGAGCTGCTTTGCCCAAACAATCGGTTGTACTGCTCAATCAACAGATAGGAGCACTTGCCGTACCGGTTGTAGCCAAAGGCGATGAAGTGAAGACCGGGCAGTTGATTGCCAAATCAGGCGGTTTTGTCTCAGCCAATATTCATGCACCGGTATCGGGAAAAATCAGCAAGATTGACCTGATTCCGGATACAGGGGGCTATAAGCACAAGGCTATCTTCATAGACGTGGTGGATGATGTTTGGGTGGATACCATTGATCGCAGCGATGTGCTTATCAAAGATTGCAACCTTGATGCGACAGCTATTGTCGCAAAAATTGCGGAAGCCGGTATTGTTGGAATGGGTGGTGCTGCATTTCCCACACAAGTGAAACTGACACCTCCTCATGGGAAAAAAGTGGATGTCCTGATTGTGAACGCGGTGGAATGCGAGCCTTATCTGACATCCGATCATCAACTGATGATGGAAAAAGGAGAAGAAATTTTGATTGGCACCACCATCTTGATGAAGGCGATACAGGCAAAACGTGGCGTCATTGGAATTGAGAATAATAAGCCGGATGCCATTGCTCATCTGAAAAAATTGTCCGCTCAATATCCCGGCATTGAAATCATACCATTGAAAGTGCAATATCCACAAGGTGGAGAAAAACAACTGATAGAAGCAATTATAGGCCGGCAGGTTCCTTCAGGAGCATTCCCCATAGAAGTAGGGGCCATCGTCCAAAACGTGGCGACTGTCTTTGCCGTATATGAAGCTGTCCAAAAGAATAAACCATTGTTTGAACGTATCATCACGGTCACCGGAAAAAGTGTCAGCAGACCCGGAAATTATCTGACCAGAATCGGGACACCCTTATCTGACCTGATGCATGAAGCCGGAGGTTTGCCGGAAGATGCTGCCAAAGTGATTGGCGGCGGTCCGATGATGGGTAAGGCATTGGTCAACTTATCCGTCCCTGTCACCAAAGGATGTTCAGGTTTGCTTGTCCTGACCGAAAAAGAAACACTTCGGAATGAAATCAAGAACTGTATCCGTTGTACCAAATGTGTCCGGGCTTGCCCGATGGGTTTGGAACCATATCTGTTCATGACATTGATAGAACATGAAGAATGGGGAAAACTGGAGAAAGAACGCATCATGGATTGTATAGAATGTGGCTGTTGTACGTATTCATGCCCTTCAGCGAGACCGTTACTTGATTATTTGAAAATAGGCAAGTCAAAAGTGGGTGAAGTCATCCGTACAAGAAAACAATAGGGATATATGGATAGAAAATTTTATGTGTCAATGGCTCCACATATACACAGCGGAGACAGTATTGAAAAGAAAATGTACGGCGTATTACTGGCGTTGATTCCTGCTTTTTTGGTGTCCTTATATGTGTTTGGTTGGGGAAGCTTGATTGTAACTGCCATTTCCGTGGTATCCTGCCTGACATTCGAATATCTGATTCAGAAATTTCTCCTGAAGGTGAAACCTTCCATCACGGATGGTTCCGCAATCCTGACCGGCGTTTTGCTGGCATTCAATCTGCCGTCAAACCTGCCTTTCTGGATCATCATCATTGGTGCTTTTGTGGCTATAGGTGTGGCCAAAATGTCTTTCGGAGGTCTGGGAAACAATCCATTCAATCCGGCATTGGTTGGGCGGGTATTCCTGCTGATTTCTTTTCCGGTGCAAATGACGACATGGCCTTTGCCCGGTGAACATTCCTACATCGATGCAACAACAGGGGCAACTCCACTTGGAATGCTTCACGGTCATTTCGGACAACTTCCCGACCTCTCATCCATGATGCTGGGAACGATAGGAGGCAGCCTTGGTGAAGTAGGGGCTATTGCCTTGATTTTTGGTGGTTTGTATTTGCTTTTCAAACGAATCATTACTTGGCAAATACCTGTTTCCATTCTTGGAACGGTATTTGTTTTCACACTCATCATGGGTCTGGTCTCTCCTGATATATACCACATTGGCCTGATCAAAACAGCATGTCCTGCGTTCCATGCATTGACTTATGCCTTGTTCCACCTTTTGTCCGGAGGTTTGTTACTTGGAGCTTTCTTTATGGCGACGGATTATGTGACTTCGCCCATGAATCCGCGCGGACAGATTATCTATGGCATCGGCATCGGCCTGATAACAGTGCTGATCCGTCTCTTTGGCTCTTATCCGGAAGGTGTTTCTTTTGCCATCCTGATTATGAACGGTGTGACGCCTTTGATCAACACTTATGTCAAACCTAAAAGATTCGGGGAGGTGAAAAAATAATGGCAAAACTTGAATCTTCATTTAAAAACATGGCTTTGGCACTTACCAGTATTTCCATTTTTGCAGCGGCAGCCCTTGGAGTAGTTTATAAACTGACCCTGGAACCTATCAAGGCGACTGAAATTGCCAAACAGGAAATGGCTATCAGGGAGGTGACGCCCCATTTCAACAATGCTCCGGTTGCTGAAAAATATATGCTGATTTCGCCGGAAGGAGATAGCTTGATGTGTTTTCCCGCCAAGCAAGACGGAAAATTGACCGGTGTAGCCATCGAGTCCTATTCCAATAAGGGTTTTCACGGAAAAATAAAGGTCATGGTCGGACTCGACCCCAATGGCAAAATTTTGAATTACTCGGTGATCAATCACACGGAAACTCCTGGTCTTGGGTCTAAAATGACAGATTGGTTCAAGACGGACAAGAATAAGCAAAACATTTTGGGACTGGATCCCGGCAAGGATAAAATCTGGGTATCCAAAGACGGAGGAGATGTGGATGCCATCACGGCTGCAACCATTTCATCCAGAGCTTTTCTGGACGCCATAGACAGGGCTTACCGTTCTTATATGACCCAAAAAAATGCAGCGGTAGATACGAAGAAATCAATTGTCAGACAAACTTCAACTTCTGCTGAATATAAAGATAAAGGAGGTTCAAATGAAAAGGAATAAATTATCCGTTGTCCTGAACGGACTGATCACCGAAAATCCGACTTTTGTTCTGATGTTGGGCATGTGTCCGACGCTGGGTACGACTTCCTCTGCCTTGAACGGGATGGGAATGGGGTTGGCTACCTCTTTTGTGTTGATCTGTTCCAATATGGCCATTTCTTCCGTCAAAAACATCATTCCTGATAAAGTGAGGATACCATCTTATATTGTAATCATCGCTACCTTCGTCAGCTTGCTGCAAATGGTGATGCAGGCTTATGTACCGGCTTTGTATGCCAGTTTGGGCATCTTTATACCGCTCATTGTTGTAAACTGTATTGTCCTTGCCAGGGCTGAATCATTTGCTTCCAAAAATTCTGTTTTTGATTCTGCTTTGGATGGTCTGGGTATAGGCCTGGGATTTACAATGGCACTGACTTTGCTTGGGAGTATTCGCGAACTTTTTGGTACAGGAAAGATATTCGGAATGACCATTTTCCCTGAACAATATGGTATTCTTGTTTTTGTTCTGGCTCCCGGAGCGTTTATTGTATTGGGCTATTTAATTGCCATTATTAACCGCATCAAGAAAGTATCATGATCTATATTACCATATTTATTGCAGCGGTGTTTGTCAATAACATCGTATTGTCGCAGTTCCTTGGAATCTGTCCTTTTCTGGGTGTTTCAAAAAAGATAGAAACAGCTTTGGGCATGTCCGGTGCTGTCGCTTTTGTTCTAACCTTGTCCACCATTGTGACCTGGTTGATACAGTATTATTTGCTGACTCCGCTGCATCTGGATTTCCTGCAAACCATCACCTTTATTCTGGTGATAGCCGGTCTTGTTCAGATGTTGGAAATCATACTGAAGAAAATATCTCCATCCCTTTATCAGGCATTGGGTGTTTTCTTGCCCCTCATCACGACCAATTGTTGCTTGTTGGGTGTAGCCATCCTTGTTATCCAGAAGGAGTACAGTTTGCTGGAATCCGCCGTATTTGCCTTTTCTACAGCTTTGGGCTTTGGACTTGCTTTGATCTTGTTTGCCGGCATCAGGGAGCAACTGAGTTATACCAAAATTCCTAAAAGTATGCAAGGAATGCCGATAGCACTTATTGTGGCCGGTTTACTTGCCATGGCATTCATGGGTTTTGCCGGTATGGTGTGAACTCCGGCTGAGCTAAGATGAATAAAATGTTGGGGAAGAATTGAATAATTCCGAAAAAATTCCGAAATTGCGGGCTTAAAATTTTTATACAAATCAATAACGCATGAAAGATTTAATTTTAGTAACGGGCGGAACTGGATACATCGGTTCACATACAACGGTAGAACTCATTGAAGCAGGTTATGACGTTGTCATTGTAGACAATTTATCAAATTCCGATGCAAAAGTGTTGGATGGAATTGAAAAAATAACAGGTGTCAGGCCAAATCTGGAAATTCTTGATTGTACCGACTATGAGGCAATGAAAGCTGTTTTTGCAAAATACAAGAACATCAAGGCTGCCATTCATTTTGCGGCAAGCAAGGCTGTCGGTGAATCTGTTCAGAAACCTTTGCTTTATTACAGAAACAATCTGGGTTCTTTGATCACGATGTTGACTTTGATGTCTGAATTCAAATGCAAAGGTTTTGTGTTTTCTTCATCCTGTACGGTTTACGGTCAGCCGGATGTATTGCCTGTGGATGAAAATGCACCAATCAAACCAGCCATGTCTCCTTATGGAAATACCAAACAGATTGCTGAAGAAATCATTCGTGACAATGCGCATGCAGGTGCACCATTCAATACCGTCATTTTGCGCTATTTCAACCCGATCGGTGCTCATCCTTCGGCAGAAATCGGAGAATTGCCGCTGGGTGTTCCTCAAAACCTGATTCCCTATGTGACACAGACCGGTGCCGGCATTCGTCCGAAATTAAACGTTTTCGGCAACGATTATAATACACCTGACGGTTCTTGTATCCGCGACTACATCAATGTAGTGGATCTTGCCAAGGCCCATGTGATAGCCGTTAAGCGTTTGATTGAAGAAAAGAATAAAAAGAATGTGGAAATATTCAATCTTGGTACCGGACGCGGTTTGTCAGTTCTCGAAATTATCCATGTTTTTGAAAAAGTGAGTGGTGTGAAGCTGAACTATGAAATCGTCGGACGCAGGGAGGGTGATATTGAACAAGTTTGGGCCAATCCTGAATATGCCAATCATGTGTTGGGATGGAAATCTGAGACTTCCGTCGAAGACACCATGCTTTCAGCATGGAAATGGCAGCAACGTCTGTGTGGAAAATAAAATCAATCAGAATATTTTTTAAGGAGCCTCGCAAATGCGGGGCTTTTTCTATATTCTGAAATGAATATATTCAGACTGTCAAGAAGACTGTTCTTTTCAGGTCTAACAGCCCAGACTTGAATTTGTGTGAATCCGATTCTGGTCTGAATGTCAATGCCTGGATACTTCTTCAGGTAAGATCTGGCAACCATCTTGTCACAAACAAAGAAATTTACAAATTTATTTGAAACAGCCTTGATGTTGTCTTCGGTGTTGAAACCCGGTATATAACGGATATATATCGAATCACAGATTTCGATGGATAAATGATGTGTCCTGATAATGTTGGGTGAATGTGCTGTAAAAAATATTTTTTTTCTACCCAATAAAACAGGGTCACGGACGGGCTTCTTGGCGTCATTGTGTGCTTTATCCCTTTGTATCAATACCAGACAGCTTTCCAACAGAGGTTCCGTATAGGCCACTTGACCCTGCAATTCTTTGATCATGGGGAGTGGACCTGCAAGAATGTCACATTTACCTGCATGCAACAATTCCAAACGGTCTTCAAAGTCGGCCTTGCTGATGTATTCGAGATCAAGATGATGCCTGTCGGCAAAAGCTTTGGCCAATTCATAGTGAAAGCCGTGAGGGCCATATCGGTCGGTGTAAAAGCTGAAAAGGTCTTCTTCACCACATACTCTGATAACGCCTCGCTTGATGATTCTTGGCATGTCACTGGACATCTTATTGTGCCTGTCAATACCATACAGGATGGCAAACACAGACCAGAAAACTGTGAAAATGATCAATAAAACCAGCGACGCCCTATGTGTCTGTTTAATCATAGAAATTCCAAGATAAGCCGAATTTGATGATGGACGGATTAATTGGATAGTGTGGTGCTGAGAAATAATTGGGTTCAGCAAAGAAATGACTGATATTTGAGTACATGACAAAGAAACGCATCCGTTTTAAATGAAAATTTCCATATACATTCATCAATGGATAATTTCCGACTTTGGTTTCTTGCTGAGTATAGAATTGCCCTGTTGCAGGCATGTAAGCTGGTGCATAATAGGCCGAATGGTACTGACAATCGATACCGATCTGAGAAGTCATTACCTTGGAAATAAGAAATTTAAGATATAAGTTGGAATAAGCGGTCAAGTCTGGAAGGGGTAGGATGGTTCGATTGCTGGAAAGCTGATAAACGACATCGTTATCCCAATTGATGATGCCTGCGCCCAGATGTTGTTTCCAATTGAAATATAAAACCTGAATGTTTCCCGAATATTGATCAGGCAACGCATCGTTGTTGAAATAAACCATGTTGGTCAGATTCTCAACACCGGCCTTGGCGGTGAAACCCAAAGCCGGAATATTTAACATACCGCTGATGTGTGTCCTGTTTTCTCTAATAAAGTGATTGTCCCAGCTGAAATGGTTGGAATAATAATGCTCCAGAAAATAATCCGGATGGAGATTCTTAACATAACCTGACGCAGAAAGGCTTACAGGATGGTTCCATAGCTTGAAAGTCGTATTTAGGTTGCCTTTCAATTCAAAATCACCCATGTCTTCTCCGAATACACAAATTTTGGTCAAAGCATCATAAGTTAAGACAGAACCCTGGCGTTTGGAAAGTTCGCCGCCAGCCCAAACAAGATTCTTGTCGTAGGTACTTAACCGGCTGAAAGAGTTGGTCGTATCACGAAGTACCGCGGCAGGAGAATAGGATGTATATCGACGGAAATCGTGTTCCAAAAAGGCGGTCAGTCCAAATTTGGCCCACTGGTGAAAGCCTTCTCTCAAGGAAAGCCCGAGCGTATTTCGGATTTGGAACATGGAACAGGTGTCTGCCGTGTAGCTGTCATCAATATGGGCAATGCTGTCATAATATGCCAGGTTGGCACTTGTTGAGCGATAACTTTTTCGACTTTGGTCAATATATAAAGTGTGAATGATGCTGGTAACAGGTACGAATTCTGTGATGGTATCGCTCTTGGCAGATTTGGCATCTACTGTATCTTTCTTGATGGTGGTGCGTTCAAAGCCGATGTGATATTTGTGGTTGAAAAAGAAATTCCGGCTTTTTACCAAAGATCGGGCATCTTCCAAAGCGACAGGAATGCTCAGGCTCTCGTATTCCTGTAACCCTCCGCTCATCAGCAAGGGGTCGGTGATGTATCTGTCATCGGTGATGCCACCGTTCTCTAAGTTTTCCAGATTGAAGCTGGATAATTTCCAAAAAGCCTCATATCTGGGACTTTGGTAATTTCCGAAGAAATTGGCCAGTTTGTCTCTGGTCGAATTTTTATTGTAATAACCTCTGGCATATAGAATTTCATAGTCGAATCCCACATTCAGGTATTTGTTGGCATTGACGGTGAAAAGCACTTTGAAATTTTCTTCTTGAGAGGTCTCATCACCAAAGGTCGTGAAATAGTCAATATTGGTATACGGTGTTGTCGTATTATAGAAAAGCTGTTCATCCGGTGCTTTGATCCAGTTATTGTAGGGGCGCATAAACAGAAAAGGTGTCTTTTCTGTACGGTCTGAAAATATTTTAGTCTGAAAAGGTGAACCAAGGTTTCCGAGATTTTCTGAAGAAAGCGTCTTGTTTCTTTCTGCAAAGGTCATGTTCTGAAAATTGAGTGGCAGGGTATCCGGTTCTACAGCGGTACGTTCTCCAAGAAAATCATCTATCTGCCATGTCCGTATTCTGGATGCTACAACTTTTTCATCAGCAGAGGAAGAAGACTTGGATTCATCGTTATTATCCCGATTTTGAACATCGCTTTGATTCATGCCGGTGCCTCTTGATGTCTGAGATGTTTCCATCGTTCTCTGAGCTATTGTATTCAGACTGGTTCCGAACAAAAATAGGAAGAATATTGGTTTAAGATTGATGCGCATACCTGATGATACGGATTATGCCGGCAAATATACAATCTTTGACCGGATTAAGAAGAAAGCACTTTGTAAAAAGATGTAAAGTTTGCCACAATTGGAATGTTGGCCTATGTTCCTTTGGTTTTTTTCGTATTTTTGCCCATATAAACTTTGACTTTATGTCTCCGGAAAAAGAAATTGAGGAGTTGCGCCTTGAGTTAAATCGTGCCAATTACGATTATTATGTATTGTCATCACCGACGATGTCGGATTTTGATTATGATTCAAAATTAAAGCACTTACAAGAGCTGGAAGATGCTTATCCTGAGCTGTTGGATGAAACATCACCCACTCAAAGGGTTGGAAGTGATATTAACCGCAATTTCAAACAAGAGATTCACCGCTATCCCATGCTTTCACTCGGAAATACCTATTCCGAAGAGGAGGTCAGGGATTTTTACGAGCGTACACGCAAAGCTTTGAATGAACCATTCTGCATTGTATGCGAGCTGAAGTTTGACGGAACTTCCATTGCTTTGACCTACGAGAACGGGAGATTAGTCAAAGCTCTGACCAGAGGTGATGGAGAAAAGGGTGATAACGTGACAGACAATGTAAAGACCATCAAGAGCATACCTTTGATTTTGTTCGGAAAAGACTATCCGGAAGAATTTGAGATTCGTGGAGAAATCCTGATGCCGTGGGAAGTGTTTGAAGCCTTGAATCGGGAACGTGAAGAGCAGGAAGAGCCTCTGTTCGCCAATCCGAGAAATGCCGCTTCCGGAACATTAAAGCAACAGAATTCTTCCATTGTGGCTTCCAGAAAGCTGGATTCCTATTTATATTACCTTTTGGGAGAGCATTTACCTTGCGAGGGGCATTATGAGAATCTCCGGCAAGCCGAAAAGTGGGGATTCCGCATTTCAGATGCCATGAAAAAATGCAATACCATTGAGGAAATCTTCGAATTCATCCATTATTGGGATACCGCCCGTAAGAATTTACCTGTGGCTACTGATGGTATTGTCCTTAAGGTGAACTCGCTCTTGCAACAAAAGAATCTGGGTTATACTGCCAAATCTCCAAGATGGGCCATTGCTTATAAGTTCCAGGCAGAGAGGGCTACAACACGTCTGAATTCCGTATCTTTTCAGGTAGGACGCACTGGGGCAGTGACTCCGGTTGCCAATCTGGATCCGGTACAACTTTCTGGTACCGTCGTGAAACGTGCTTCCCTGCACAACGATGATGTCATTCAATCCCTGGACTTGCACATCGGTGATCAGGTTTTTGTGGAAAAAGGAGGGGAAATCATTCCGAAAATCGTAGGCGTGGACCTTTCAGCCCGTTTTATGGTGGGCGATAAGGTCAGTTTCATCAAAAAATGCCCTGAATGTAGCAGCGAATTGATTCGTTTTGAAGGTGAGGCTGCACATTATTGTCCCAATCAGAGCGATTGCCCGCCTCAAATCAAGTCGAGGCTGGAACATTTCATCCATCGCAAGGCCATGAATATTGACGGACTTGGTACGGAAACAGTCGATACTTTATTCAAGGCTGGAATCGTCCATGATCCGGCTGACCTTTATCATTTGAATGGAAGGACGTTAGCTAACATGGAACGTCTGGGTGAGAAATCAGCCGGAAATATTCTGAAAAGTCTCAGGAATTCGAAGTCTGTGCCTTTTGAACGCGTCCTTTTTGCTTTGGGAATCCGTTTTGTGGGAGAAACCGTTGCCAAGAAACTGGCCAGGTCTTTACATTCCATGGATGCCATTGCTGCAGCCACGGTCGAAGACCTTGTCCAAGTGGAGGAAGTAGGCGTGAAGATTGCTGAAAGTGTTGTCGGCTATTTTGCATCGGAAACCAATCGGAAACTGATTTCAAGATTGAAAGAAGTCGGTCTTCAAATGGAAATCTCTCCTGAACTCATGGCAGAAAAGGGAAATGCGCTTTCCGGAAAAACAATTGTTATAAGTGGCACTTTTTCAATGCATTCGAGAGATGAATATAAAGCAATGATTGAAAAGAACGGAGGCAAGAATTCCGGTTCTGTTTCCTCCAAGACCAGTTTTATTCTGGCTGGAGAAAATATGGGCCCGGCCAAGTTGGAAAAAGCTGCCGCTCTTGGAATTGAACTATATGATGAGGAAAAATTCCTCGAACTTTTAAATATTACATAAGGCAATGATTACATTCTTTTTACAGCAGAAGATCAAGAAAATTTCTGATAGATACGTCCGGGACAAAAAGTTCCGGGAATATAAAGATATTCATCAGGTCATGCTATTTTTCAACATGGAAGACCTGGAGGTCGTGAAAACTTTTGCAGATGCATTGATTGCAGACGGAAAACAAGTGATTGCATATACATACGATAGCGGGGCTGACAAGTTGAAACCGCCGAAACTTCCGGATAGGTATAAAATATTGACGAAAAAGAGTCTGAATTGTTTCTGTTTCCCACACAATGATGTCATTTCGGCATTTTCCAAATATTCCGCAGATACATTGATTGATTTGACCGTGAGACCTTCTCTTATCCTGAAATACCTGTTCCTGAACTCTTCTTCAGACTTCAGGGTCGGCTTTAACCGGGAGAATGGCCGGCTCTATGATCTGTTGATAGAGCGCAATGAAGAGCAAGACTTTACATTTTTTGTCAATCAGATGCTTTTTTACATGAAGAGTCTTCGTACAAAATAGTATTTTTTAGTACTTTTGTCTCTTCAAATAGTCCTCGTTACAACTAATTGGCAGAAACGGGGAGGTTTTTTACGTATAATACCCGCCTAATCGCCGGATCAAATGATAAACAATAAACTGACAGGAATGGGAGTGGCATTGATCACTCCCTTCAAAGAAGATGAAAGTGTTGACTATGATGCCTTGGGGCGTTTGGTCGACTACCAGATCAAGAATGGCATAGATTACCTTGTGGTTCTGGGTACCACAGCAGAAACCGCGACCCTGACTGAAGCGGAAAAGAAAGAGGTGGCTTCTTTCGTCATCAATCGTGTAAATAAACGGGTTCCCATTGTCATGGGCGTAGGCGGAAACTGTACACGTTCCGTCGTTGAGGAGCTTAAAAACAGAAATTTTACAGGCGTCGATGCCGTTTTGTCGGTTACACCCTATTATAACAAGCCTTCCCAGGAAGGCATATATCAGCATTACAGTGCTTTGGCTAACGCTACGGATTTACCCCTCATCTTGTACAATGTTCCGGGAAGGACAGGTGTCAATATGAATAGTGAAACCACCTTGCGGCTGGCACGTGAATTTCCAAACATTGTTGCAGTCAAGGAAGCATCCGGAATCATTTCCCAGGTGGATGAAATCATTAAGAACAAACCGGCTGATTTTATGGTCATTTCCGGCGATGACGGCATCACTTTCCCGCTGATCACTCTTGGGGCGGTTGGTGTGATTTCCGTCATAGGAAATGCTTTTCCCAAAGAATTCAGCAAGATGGTGCGTCTGGCTTTGGCCGGTGATTATAAAAACGCTTTGGTGATCCATCGCAACTTCACGGATCTTTTCAACCTACTGTTTGTTGACGGCAATCCTGCCGGTGTGAAGTGTATGCTTCATGCCATGGGTTTTATTGAAAATAAATTGCGTCTTCCACTGGTTCCGACCCGTATCACAACCTACGAGAAAATTCGTAAAGTGTTGGAAGACCTGAATATAAAGTATTAAAATCAAGAACATGAATATTTCTTACAATTGGCTGAAGGAGTTTTTGAATTTTGATCTGACCCCTGAAGAGACCGCAGATGCTCTGACTTCCATTGGTTTGGAAAACGGCACCATAGAGGAAATCGAGACTGTCAAAGGTGGTCTTGAAGGTTTGGTGATTGGTCAGGTGCAGACATGTGTATCACATCCCGATTCCGACCACTTGCATCTGACCACCGTCAATGTCGGTCAGGCAGAACCTCTTTCCATCGTTTGTGGTGCACCCAATGTGGCGGCAGGTCAGAAAGTGGTGGTGGCGACGGTCGGTACCAAACTTTATGACGGAGATCAAATTTTTACCATCAAAAAATCCAAGATACGTGGCTATGAATCTTTCGGTATGATCTGTGCTGAAGATGAAATCGGTATCGGTACAAGTCATGAAGGTATTATCGTTCTACCGGAAAGTGCCGAAGTTGGAATGCCTGCAAAGGAATATTACGGTATCAAGAGTGATTATATTCTGGAAGTGGACATCACCCCAAACAGGATAGATGGAGCCTCTCACTATGGCGTTGCCCGTGACCTGGCTGCCTTACTGAAACAAAAAGACCCGGAAATTCGATTGACAAGACCTTCTGTAGAAGGTTTCAAAGTTGATAATAATTCCTATCCGGTCAAAGTTGTCGTTGAAAATACAGAGGCATGTCCGCGATATGCCGGTATCACCGTTTCCGGAGTAAAGGTTTCGGAATCCCCCAAATGGTTGCAGGATCGTTTGCGTCTGATCGGGGTTCGTCCCATCAACAACATTGTGGACATCACCAATTATTTGTTGCATGAAACCGGGCAACCTTTACATGCTTTTGACGGTGATAGAATTATCGGCAATGAAATTCATGTCCGCACGGTAAAAGAAGGGACGCCTTTCAAAACGCTTGATGAAGTGGAACGTAAGCTTTCAGCCAACGACCTAATGATTTGCAATGCCAAAGAGCCCATGTGCATCGGTGGCGTTTTCGGTGGCGTTGATTCCGGTGTGACCGGTTCAACCTCGAAAATATTCCTTGAAAGTGCTTATTTCCATCCGGTATGGATCCGTAAAACAGCCCATCGTTACGGGTTGAACACGGATGCCTCTTTCCGCTTTGAACGCGGCGTTGACCCAAACAACACACTGTATGTGCTCAAACGGGCAACCATGATGGTCAAGGAACTTGCAGGCGGAACCATCTCCAGTGAGCTTGTTGATGTATATCCGAAGCCCCTTGAAGATTTTAAGGTTTCACTAAGTCTAACCAAAACCAATCAGTTGATCGGTAAAGTCATCGAGCCTGAAAAGGTAAAATCTATTCTGAAGGCACTCGAAATGGAGATCCTTTCAGAAAACGGAGATGTCCTTGAGCTTCAAGTTCCGGCTTACCGTGTGGATGTTCAAAGAGATGTGGATGTAATAGAAGATATTCTCCGCATTTACGGATATAATAATGTGCAATTCAGTGATTCTTTGAAGTCAAACATTTCATACTCCGTCAAACCGGACAGCCACAAATTGCAGAATCTGATTTCAGAACAACTGACGGCTTCCGGTTTTAACGAGATCATGAACAATTCATTGACTTCTGCCGGATATTATACCGATTTGCCATCTTTTCCGGCAGCAGAATCGGTCATGATCATCAATCCGCTCAGTTCAGACTTGAACAGCATGCGTCAGACCATATTGTTCGGAGGTCTGGAAAGCATTGCTTATAACAGAAACCGCCGTAAGACGGACCTGAAATTCTATGAATTCGGTAATTGCTACCATTTCAGAGAATCGAAGCGGAATGCGGAAGACCGTTTGTCTCCATACAGTGAAGAATATCACCTTGGAATGTGGCTGACAGGAAATAAAAGTACTCAAACATGGATTCATACGGAAGAAAAGACTTCTTTCTACGAATTGAAAGCTTATACGGAAAACATCTTCAGCCGCCTTGGTATCAGTAGTAATGCTTTGGTCATGGAAGAAGGCGAAGATGATATTTTCTCACATGCATTGACATTTTCAAATAGAGGGGGCAAGCAAATTGTGAAAATGGGAAGTGTTCAACCCTCCATCCTGAAAAAATTTGACATTGATACGGAAGTTTTCTATGCGGACATTTTGTGGAAGAATTTGCTTGATATGACTAAAAAGGTCAAGGTCAGCTATTCTGATTTGTCCAAATATCCTGAAGTTCGCCGTGATTTGGCTCTTTTGATCGACAAGTCTGTCCGATTTTCCGAAATAGAAAAAATAGCATATACCTCTGAACGTAAATTGTTGAAGGCTGTTAACCTGTTTGATGTCTACGAGGGTAAAAATCTGCCGCAAGACAAAAAATCATACGCGGTCAGTTTCACCATACAGGATGAAAACCAGACATTGACAGATAAGCAGATTGATACTGTGATGAGCAAATTGATCAAAAATTTTGAACAACAGATCGGAGCATCGCTTAGATGATAATTATTGAGGTTGTCCAGACAGCCATGTATGCATAACAAATTTTGATTATAATATGGGAAGAGCGTTTGAATATCGCAAAGCTAGAAAGCTTAAACGTTGGGGAAATATGTCCCGCACATTTACAAGAATCGGTAAGGAAATTTCAATATGTGTGAAGGATTCTGGTCCGGATCCCAGTGGAAATCCACGTTTGCGTGTATTGATCCAAAACGCCAAAGCTGCAAATATGCCCAAAGACAACGTTGATCGTGCCATCAAAAAAGCCGTTTCCAAAGATTTCGGAGATTACAAGGATATGGTATACGAAGGATATGGCCCTTTTGGTATAGCCATTTTGATTGAAACTCAGACTGACAATACCACCCGTACCGTTGCTAATGTGCGCAGTTATTTAAACCGTCACGGCGGATCTCTGGGAACGAGCGGTAGCCTTTCATTCATGTTCGAACGTAAATCTGTTTTCAAAGTTGTTCCCAAAGAGGGCATCGATATTGAAGAGCTCGAACTGGAAATGATTGATTACGGTGCAGAGGAAATGGAAATGGATGAAAACGAGATTGTCATCTATGGGCAACCTGAAGATTTTTCCCGCATCCAGAATTATCTCGAAGAACATGAATTCGAAATAGTATCTGCTGATTTCGAACGTTTTCCGAATGAAACCAAAGAGGTGACTCCGGAACAACGCGAAACGCTTGATAAGTTGATTGAAAAACTGGAGGATGACGAAGATGTTTCGAACGTCTATACCAACCTCGCACCATCACCTGACGAAGACGAGGACGCTGAATAAGCTGTTCAGATGATTTCTGCAACGATATAATTACTGCCGCCCACGAAAATCAAATCGTTCGGGCGGCAATTTCTTTTTGCAGCCTCCATAGCGATGGAAACGGTAGGGTAGGAGTCTCCTTTTAAGTCGTATGTACCGGCCAGTTCAGCCAGAGACTTTTCCGACAGTGCTCTTGGAATAGAAGCTTTGGTAAAATAGTAGATGGCATCCTTTGGTAAAAGCTGTAAAACGCCATTGATATCCTTGTCGTTGACCATTCCTATGACTATATGAAGCCTTTCATAAGGAGTCTGAGCCAACTGTGCGGTGATATATTGGAAACCAGCGACATTGTGGCCGGTATCACAGATTATCCTGGGAGTCTCACTGAGGGTTTCCCAGCGTCCACGAAGATTTGTGTTCTTGATGACATTGTTAAATCCTTGATATATGGACTCTTTGCTGATGCTGTATCTGATTTTACGCAAGACTTCCATCAGGCTCAGTACCGTCGCTGCATTCTCTTTCTGGTAAACGCCTCCAAGTGCACAGGATATAGGTCTGTATTTCATGATACTATCTTCGCAAACAGAGATTTGGCTGCCGTAAGGTTTTAAATTTTGTTCAATCTTGAATTCATTTTCAGCCCAATGGATGGGTGCGTGAAGTGCTTTGGCCGTTTCTTCAAAAACCTTTTTGACTTCATTTTCAGCATGACCGATCACCACAGGTGTTTTTTCCTTGATGATTCCCGCCTTTTCGAAAGCTATTTTCTCAAGGGTATTTCCGAGTAAAGCCGTATGGTCAAAACTAATGTTTGTAATGACGGCGGCATCAGGTTGAATGATGTTGGTACTGTCGAGACGTCCGCCAAGACCAACTTCAATGACGGCCATATCAATGCCTTCTTCTGCAAACCAGGTAAAGGCTAATTCTGTGGTCAATTCAAAAAAGGAAGGGTTGATTTCTTTACCTATGTTGTCGATATAATTCTCTGTAAAAGCAATGACCCTTTCTTCGGAAATCGGATTTCCGTTCACACGAATGCGTTCCCTGAAATCTTTCAGGTGGGGAGAGGTATAAAGCCCTACTTTATAACCATTTTCCTGAAGAATGGATGCCGTCAGGTGTGAAACGGAACCTTTCCCATTGGTCCCTCCGACATGAATGCATCGGAATTTTCGATGAGGATTGCCATAAAAGTTGTCGAGTCGCAGGATATTATCCAATCCAGATTTATAGGCTGATGCACCTTCTCTTTGAAAAACAGGAGTCTGGGTGAATAGAAAATCGATGGTTTCCGGATAGGTCATTTATTTACAATATCTTAAAAACAGTATTTTGCAAAGATACTTAAAATGCCAAAAAAAGCACTAATTTTGCAGCTTTATAAAAGTCATGGACAGAACCTATACAGGCGAAATTGCCTCTTTGATCGTTGCTCTTTGCTGGGCGATGAGTGCTACCTTTTTTGAGGCAGCCGGTCGTAAAGTCGGTTCTTTAATTGTCAATTACATTCGTTTGTTTCTGGCCTTCTGCTTGTTGGGAATTTATGGTCTGATCGCCAACGGTTCCTTTTTCCCAACAGGTGCTGGAGAACAGCAGTGGGTATGGTTGTCTGTATCCGGTACCATCGGCTTTTTTCTGGGTGATATGTTCCTTTTTAAAGCATACACCATCATCGGATCGCGTCTATCCATGCTCGTGATGACCTTTTCTCCGGCATTGACTGCCCTGATCGGATATTTCATGTTGAATGAAAGATTAAGTTTCATACAGCTTGTCGCCATCTTTCTAATTATAGGAGGTATCCTGACGGCTTTTGTCGGACGTGAAAAAGGTAAATTCCATTTCAATATGTCCTTCAAAGGCTTTTTGTTTGCTCTTGGCGGAGCATTGGGGCAGTCTTTCGGTTATATATACAGCAAAAAAGGATTGGGTGATTATGATCCGTTTGCAGCTACTCAAATCCGCATTATTTCCGGCTTCTTTTGTTTTACACTTTTGGTGACCATACTTAAAAAATGGGAACAGCTGAAAACCTCATTCAAGGATCTTAAATCGATGAAACAGATAGCCATCGGATCTTTTTTCGGCCCAAGTCTCGGAGTCGGGCTATCCCTGTACGCATTAGCCAATACCGAAACAGGCATTGCATCCGCTTTGATGGCGTTGACACCTTTGGTATTGATCGTCCCGGCACTAATAAACGGCCGGAAAATAGCTCCTATGGAACTGATCGGAGCATTCGTCTCTGTGGGGGGTGTCATGATCTTGTTTCTTTAAAGATTATTTTTTGTAATACCGGCGACAATTATTTATATTTGCAGACATAGTGTACGGTTTAAAAAATATTTTCGTATGAAAAAGCATCTTCAGATAATATTCATGCTAATGGTATTGTTGTCTGGTTGTAAAATCAATCAGGAAGCCTATAATACAGCCTATCAGAAGCTAAAGGATAAAGAAGAGACCGTCATGAACACCAAAGCCAAAGTTGCTATGGATGTCCCAAAAGATGTTATGGCGAATGATTCTACCTTCGATTATGTCTATGAATCTTTTAATCTGATTCTTGGTAAAGAAACCGATCTTTCTAAGTTCAATATTGTAGCCAGGAGTTTTATCAACAGAACCAATGCCCGTGGTTTTTATTCCCAAATGCAGGATAAAGGATATCCTGCCGTTTTGGTTCAAAATGAAGAAAATATGTTTAGAATCATCGTTGGAGCTGCTTCGTCAAAGGATGATGCGGTAATCGAACTGAAAAAGATTAAGACAGCCTACCCTGAAGCCTATATCTTAGTTAAAGGAACCAATTGATGCTGTTTGCTTTTGTGCAAGAATATAAAAATGTTTAATGAGATGAATATCAGATCAAGCTTTTTGGATTTGAAAACCACACCTCATAGGATCACAAGGCCCTGATTGTTCAGAATGGAGATGGTATGTATCGGGTTATTACAGGGACTTTCAGTAACAAGGACAATGCGGAGATACACAGACTTTCATTAAATCTGGATTATATCAGTTCATGGGTTTGGACAAAATATTGAAAGGTATCAGGAAATAACCTCACCAAAGTCACTCAGATGTTCATCTACATAATGAATTATGATGGAGGTGCATTCTTCTTCGATTTCAAAAAACCGTTCTTCCAGATTGTCAAAATCTTCGAATTGTTCATACATGGCGGTAAATTCTTCCTCGCTGTTGTTTCTTTCAAGTTCGGTTTGGTGCTTGTCGTAAATTTCTTTAGCTTTGTAGACAATTTTTGACAATTCCTCGGCACCAAAAATCTTTAGGGATTTTGCAAAAGGGTTTTTAAAGATGTAACTTCCGTAGCCGTTTTGTATGAGCTGGATAAAACCGCCCTGCATCACTTCTTCGCGAAAATAATGATAGGCGAGCAGACTATGTTGCCAACCGTTCAGAAGAGGCATGGTGGTCGCATCAAGCTTATTTCCTGTAACATTCAGGTAAGCATCGATGAAGACTGAAAGAAAGGCATCTACGCCTTCCAGAGACGCTTTTTCAAGTTTTTTGCCGGCAATTTGTACAGACATGTCCGCGGGTTTTAGAAATTGATGCAAATATCGTTAAAATAGTGCATCATGCAAAGTACCGGACAAAGATTCTCCATCGGGAGTCATAAGAATATTTAATAATGGATAAACTTCGTTTTTTTAGTATAGGTAGTGGAAGCAGCGGAAACTGCTATTATTTTGGTAACTCAATGTATGGCATTCTGATCGATGCCGGCATTTCATCCAAAACAATTCGCAGGGAATTGAAACAAATAGGAGTGGACTTCTCACAGATTATGGGCATTTTTGTCACTCATGACCATCACGACCACATCAAATCCATTGGAACTCTCGGTGAAAGATTTCATATTCCTGTGTATGCTACGGCTAAAACGCACGATGGTATTGACCATAGTTACGGGATGACCCAGAAATTATCCATGAGCAAACGTTTCCTTGAAAATGGGGTAGAAGTAGAAATCGGCGATTTCAACATTTCATCCTTCCCTGTGTCGCACGACGGAACCGACAACGGCGGATTTTTCATTAAATACATGGATCACCGCATCATTGTGGCCACCGACCTTGGGTATGTCAATGAGCCTATTTACAATTACATACCGCAATCTGACATCGTCATACTTGAAGCAAATTACGATCTTGAGATGTTGAAAAATGGGAAGTACCCATATTACCTGAAACAGCGCATTCTGAGTGATACCGGACATTTGGGCAATCAGGAGGCCGGTATGTTCCTGGCAGAGAACTGGCATCCGGAATTGAAACATATTTATCTTTGCCATCTGAGCAATGACAATAACCATCCTGAACTGGCCAAGAAAACGGTGGAAATGTATATGAACGACAAAGGTATTCGAACGGGTTCAGATGTGGATGTCATACCTTTGAAGCGTTCCGCTTCCGATCTTGTTGTGTTTGATTAATTCTTAACCATAATGAGTAGCCTCTTGCAATATATTCTCACTTTCATCATTGTCGGCATTGCCTTTGTTTATGCCGGGTATATGATATACCGACGTTTTTCTAAAAAACGGAGAGTTTCACCCTGTGATGATTGTGAGGGGTGTGCCCTGAAAGAAAGCATTAAGGAAAAAAACTGTCCGAAGGACTTGTTTCACCCGAAATAATATCTATCTTTGTGGCCGCAAATGAAGGGTACCTTGGCCGAGCGGTTAGGCACCGGTCTGCAAAACCGTTTACGGCGGTTCGATTCCGCCAGGTACCTCTATTATGATTTTTAAAAAACCGCTATTCGCTTGTAAATAAAGTGTTTAGTGGTTTTTGTTTTTTGTGGCTTTTTTAGGATCAAATGGGATAGGAGATCAAATTGAAAAGTTGTGAAGTAATGATAAAAGTGTGATCTTTTTTATGATTAGCTGGAATCAACTGTAAATTGAGTATCGTTTGTTTCAGGCAGGTGATGGGTAACACTTTCTTTGCGGGGAGTTTGGCATCGCTCTCTTCGGGCATCGGCATAACCTCCGTCTCCGCTAGTCCAAGTTTGTGTTCACTCGGATCCGGCACAAAAATTTCGTTTCTTCGAACCTTCAATATTTTGTTTTGCCGGACTCTTCGTGTCCACTGCACCTGTCCGTCGAAGTCGACATCGGCCACGCCGCATTCTTTTGCTTTTATAAAAAAGGTTTCTATAATACATTTATAAATATTCGTTCTGTTTGATTTAAAATATATAAAAAATTTATTGAATATTTCATCATAAAATAATCAGATAATTTGTATTTTAGCCACCTGAAAGACACATGATATTCATTTTATCTTCAATTGAATAAATTGAATAAATTGATCTCACAGACTAACCATCTGCAGACCAAGTTTAAATAGCAATATGGGCCTTAATACAAAAGCAATGTGGTTTGCTTTTCTTTAGTGTATAATCGCATTGCTAATATAAAATTTAAATAAACGAAGTTGATATAATGCTGTATATCAAATTGATAGAACGGCTTTATTATACTGTTGTTAGGCAGCATTTAAGAATCGAAGGTTCCTGAAAATTCGTATTAAGAGTAGGGAGTGTTTGTCGAAAAACTTAAGAGTAGGCATATAAAAAAATATTTCTATGAAAAAAAAATTATTAAAATTGTCACTTTTTGTTGTAATTGCTATGACAATGTCTTCGTGTTACACATTTACTGCAACAGTTGGTAACGGTCCTCAAACAGGAACAAAAGTTGTTGCTCACAATCATTATTTAATTGACGGTTTGGCACCAATTTCAACTGCAAATACTAAGGAGTTGGCAGGTGATGCAAAAGATTATTCAATCACTGTGACTCATTCCTTTATTGATGGATTTCTGAATATGTTGACAGGTGGAATCTACACACCAACAACAGTTACAGTTACAAAGTAAACGAATATAAAACCATGGCAACATTATACAGACTTGCCATGGTTTTAATTTAAACTATCTTATGAGATACATTCTACTTTTAATATCTTTTTTACTGATTATTTATCCTATAATCGCTATCGTTAAATGCTTAGAGAGCATTGACACTTTATCAAATTATGGAGCAGGAGTTCTAGTTGGTGGATTATTACTTTTCCTAGCTGGTATTCTAATTCTGATTTTAACACTAAAATCTTTTAAACAAAAAAAGAGTCATGAATAATTCAACCCGCATTTTCAGTTCATTTCTTGTTTCTACCTTATTATTTGCTAGTTGTTCAAGTTCAACTATGATTCAATCAAATCCGAGTAAAGCTAAACTATATCTTGATGGAGCATACGTTGGTGAGACACCATATTTACAAAGAGACACCAAAATCGTAGGCAGTTCAATGGTTGTTAAACTAGAGAAAGAAGGGTACAAACCGCTTATATCGACAATAACAAAGGACGAGGAAGTAGATGTCGGTGCGGTTATTGGTGGTGTATTTTTTGCTGTGCCATTCTTGTGGACAATGAAATATCTACCCGTTCATAACTATGAGTTGAAGAAGATTGAAGAAGATAAAATTATTGAACCACAAAAAAATCAAATTACACAAAAGTCCAGAGCTGATAAACTTCGAGAATTAAAGCAACTACTTGATGATAAAATAATTACTCAAAACGAATTTGAGAAGGAAAAAGCTAAAATTCTTAATACAATAGAGTAAATATTGTTTTGAATTAAAAATAAACACCGCCCAAGCCACACCCGCCTAAAGGCGGGTGCGTCCTGGCCACCCGTTGGCAGAAATTTAAAACGCACGCAACGAAACGAGTATAATGCTTTTAATAATCAAAAAACATGAAAAATAGATGGTATTGTTGGATATTAATTTTATCCATATTTTATTTATCAAGCTGTGATAAAAGTAGTGATATTGGTCAATTTGATGACGCTGTAATTGAAAGTCAATCAAATCTAAATAAGTTTAAACAACTAACATTTACGATTTCTGTCATCAATAGTTCAAATGAGTATTTAAATACAACACAGATTGATAGTATTAAACTAAAAGTAAACGGGAAAAATTGGGGGACATTCAAATCGGAGATCATTGATACTACTAATAATACAAGTAAAATTGTCAATAATATAAAACTTTCAAATACAAAGAGAAGTTACTTGATTATTGCTCAGTATGTTTTAAATACAGACAAATTAGAAACAGCAGGCGATTATGTAGATTATTTAGATAATAGGATTGTCTTAACTGCTGGGGATTATATATGCGAAATTTCCGAAATTAAATTTCGTGATTTACAAAATCAATGGATTTCACTTAAACCCCAAGTCTATAAGGATTTCAAAGTAGTAGAAAATACTACAAGTTCCTATGTAGGCGATATTACTATAAATTTAAAATAACAAATAGAATATGAGAAAAGTAATATTTTTAATAATTTCTGTCTTTGTATTGGTTTCATGTGAGGAAGAATCTACAATACAAGTAAAGAATATGCTTTCAAAGGCTGTAATTAAAAATGTTGAATGGGGAGGGCTTCCAATAAGTAGTCAAATATTGCCGGGACAATCCTCTGGTAAAATAACTGTATTTGAAGATGAATCATATTATGATATTAATTTGCCAGAATCAAATCCAATAAAATTCTATATTGATTTAAACGGGGATTTGATATATGTTCAAACCAAGGCATCATATAGACTTGATGTCGATGATGATTTAATCATTGTGATTGAAGATTCAACAGCTGTATTTAACCCATTATTAGAAAAAGAAAAATAAACTTTTGCCAACAATGTATAAAAATAATAGCCGAGATAGCCGTAAATTAAAGGGTATAACACCATCCAAACCATCTACGGTGACGAGGCCTATACGACGTTATATTTTAAACACTATTTAAATGCAAAAATACAATTTCCTTTGTATAAAGAAATTCAATTGGAAAATATAGTGATATTGATGCAAGAGGGCATTGAAAATTCCGGTTTTTACTGTATAGCAAGTATCTATGTCGGAAATTATAGAGCAGAAATAAACTTGCAAGTCAACTGATTACCATTATAAAAACATCAATTAATGAGAATTAAAATTTTATTTATCAGCCTGTTGTTTACAGCAATGGCTTATGGACAAATGCAAGATTTGAAGAATCTGGCGGATGGGGAATTAGTTTATAGTTCGATGCTATACGATTCCAGCGGTGATCTTTATGGGTATTTCTACCTTTATAAACGCGATGTGGATAAATTGCACAAAACGATGGAATACGTCCTGTTGGACAAAAACCTGAATAAGGTATCCAATAACACCTTTGTGAATAATTCGTACAATGAATCGAAGTACGACATTGACGGTACAAAAAATAGTTATATTGATTGCAACCTGATAGGTGACAACGTTATTCTTACAAGTTATTACTATTATTTTCATGATTTTGGATCTTGTTCTCCAAACCCTTTGGCTACAGCATTTCAGATCATTTCCCTAAAAGATAAGACCGTATCCAAAGAAATGAAATATGAGGATGGCGTTTTCAGTGATTTGCCAGATGAGTTAAGCCAGCTAAAAAGTGAAAATAAAAAGCTGGATACCAAATATTTAGTCAATGCTATTGATAACGATTCAATTACTGGTTTTTTTATTTCTCAGGTAAATACAGATGGGTTGTACTATAAAGAAAAAGACATCCGGTTTTACAATGAGAAAAGAGAGTTGTTATGGACATATGAGTATAACCCCAACGGTGATCATAAAAATATGACAAATTGTAAAGTTATCTCCGTCAAAAATAATAATATCTATCTTCTGGAAACAAAATTCCAAGAGGGGTATGCTTCAGAAAAAAAGATTGTTTTATTAGACTTAAAAACAGGGAAGAAAAAGTATGAGACTTTGGTGGAAGACAGAAACAGCAAATACAATCATACCATCAAAGCCAAAGAAATCGATGGGCAACTGTTTATTACAGGAAACTATTCTCCGTTCAAGAATCACTATTTCTTTAGATTGAACAATAATTTGGGCTATTATAAACTGGTGTTGGATGAAAACGGGAAAGAGGTTTCCCGACAATATTCAAAATGGAGCGACTTTACCACTTCCATGAAAGTCAAAAAAAAGGGGCGTGTAAAAAGCAACTACATGTTGAATACGCAATCATCTTTAATCTTTAAGGATGGCAAGGTATCGATCATTGCAGAAAAATTCAAACCATCAGGCAGTGCTCTTTGGTTTATACCTATAATTGGCTCGTTAACAAATCACTATGAGAGAACAACCGACATGGTGTTGATTAATTTTGATGAAAAGTTTCAATTGCAGAGTGTAAATACTGTCAAGAAAGATTTATCTGAAGAAGATAACAACGATGATTATCTCTTTTATCAATACCTCAACCATGAAGAGGGATGCGTTTTCTTTTTCAAAGACTTTACAAAAAATCCAGAAACGGGTAAAAAACAATGGATGCTGGGCATTAATACCTTCATTAATGGTGTTTTTACGGAAGAGAAAATACCAATGTATTCAAGAAGAAAATTTCTTATTGATCCTTTGCCTGCAAAAGAGGGATATATCATGCTACGGGAATATAATGAAAAAGAAAAATACAACCAGGTCCGTTTGGAAAAGCTGAATTTCTAAAGAATAAAAAAGGCTCGTTAAGAGCCTTTTTTATAATAGTCTTTGATATTTTTGATTTCATTCAGGCTGAGATTCCACATGAAACTAAGGAACTGTTGGTAACTTTCAGATTGCTCTTTGGGGTCTATTCTGTCCAGATAGCGATTTAGAGTATACCTCTTTCTCGCATCGTATATTTTCGAGAAAAACTCGCCTAACCAGTAGCGGTAAAAGGGATCTTTTTCATCATCCTGCAAACGCAACAGACAAATGTATACACCATACCCATACTCTTCCTGATAATCGAGGCAGAAAGGCTGACTAGCTTTAGCCAGTGATTGCAATGAGTCAAAAAACGCAGAGCCCTGAACAGGTTGTCCTTCATCGACCAATTCAGGAAAGATGCGTTTAATATTGGCGATTCGTTCTTTCGTTTTCGGATGGGTATCAACAGAGTCCTCATCCATTCTTTCTTTGTATTTCGAATAATCGTAACTTTTAAAATCTTCCTGCTTCAGCCATTCTTCTTTGAAAGGTTGAGCAGGTAGATCGAAAACACGTTTGTAGATTTCGTTATTTAACCCCATCGGTTTTATTGAGTCATATAAATCCATCCCTTTCAGGGTATTGATATAATTGGTTCGGTTAAAACTTGTATTTCTAAATAACACATAACCAATAGAGTCGGATTCATATTCTTGTTTACGGTTGAAGCGGCTTTCTTCATAAAGAATTTGTTTCAGTTTATTCCACGCCTTTTCGCTTTTATTACTTTTCTCGCGTTTAACCTCCTTCGTTTGCTTTTTAGCTTCCTCTTTCAAAGTCAAATGGTATCGTTGAATGCTTTTATAACTATGTTTGAGAAGCAAATGTCCAATTTCGTGAGCGATGATCGATGCAAGCTGTTCCTCATTTTGAAGGTAATAGAAGGCTCCCAAATTTATCACAAAGTAATTATCACCCAAGCTGGATGCATTGAGGGACAAATCTTTGGAGATAAAGAACTGGATATTTTCCGGAATATCCTTGTTTTTTGATTTTAACTCTGCAACTATACGGTCAATCATTTTATTGAATCTTTGATCGTATATGTAAACTCCATTCAACAGATCTTCGTTAAACTGCTTGTGAACTTTCTTATAATGATTTAAAATATTGGTTTGCGCACTGCCATTGTATTCAGATTTTATCTGAACTTTAAACAGTTTTATATTTTTGAGATAATCTTTACTGATCTGCATACGCGTTGCCTGATTGGCCGTGTCTACGGGTGTATAGGACTGTGCAAAAAAAGCAAACGGAAATAAGATGAAAACGAATGTTAAAAAAATAGGCTTCATGGTTGATTATAATTTTTACAAAAATATCTTTTTTATGCTAATTATTTTAGCATTCTATCATTAAGCTTACAAAATAAGACATCTGATATCTATTTCTACCAATGGAAAATGGAATATCATGGTATGTCTCCAGAGAAAATTTCATAATATTTAAATATTTTCTTTAGTAGGATCAGCTTGCAAAGGCTTTTTTTAAACTATTTATGGTTCTATGTTGTTAAATATAAGATAAGTGTGAATTATATAATTAATTGGCAAATTAATGTAACAATTAATTCCTAAAAATTTCGAACTTTATCCTTTTAAAATACGTCTTAATACATACCCAAAAACATTAAATTTAAAAAAATGAAAGCAATCAAATTTTATGCAATTATTGCAACACTCGCATTGATTACGACATCATGTGTTGAGCATTCAGGAAAATACAAAGCTGTCGTTGCTCAACGTGATTCTTTGGTACTGGAAAAGCAAGCCTTAGATTCCAGTTATAACCATACCATTGCCCTTTTGAACGATATTGAAACAGGATTCTCAGAGATTAATAAAAATGAGAAACTAGTGAAAATCAATATCAATGGTGAAGGTTCAAAAATAAGCAAAAGAGAACTGATCGGAGCTCAAATGAAAGCGATAAAAGAAGTCATCGAAAATAATAAAGCAAAGATTGCGGAATTACGAAGTTTGGCTGCTAAAAAAGGAAAAGCAAACAGCATGTTGACCGAAACGATAAAACGCCTGCAAAGCCAAATGGATGAAAAAGATGCCCAAATTAAATCCTTACAGATAGAACTTGATCAGAAAAACATTATAATCGGTGAACTTAACACGACTGTGACAAATCAGAGCAAAAATATTGCTGAACAGCAAAACGTGCTGGAACAGCAAAAATCTACAATAAAGGTACAGGACACGAATATCAATATGGTATGGTACTGCGTCGCGTCGTCCAAGAAACTCAAAGAAGCAAAGGTCATTTCAGCCGGCGGACTTTTTCAGAGTAAAAAAGTGTTGGATAATGAATTCGATAAAACAGCCTTTACCGAGGTTGACTTGAGAGCTATTTCCTCAATACCTACCAGTAGCAAAAAAGTTAAAATCCTCTCGTTTCACCCCAAAAACAGTTATAAAATGGTTATGGGTGCAGACAAGAATATCACGATTCAAATTACCAATCCTACAAAGTTCTGGAGTGTATCAAAATATTTGGTTGTACAAATCTAGTATATTGAAATACCTTCTTAGCAAGCTTTAATCGATTGCAGGGAGGCTTCCGGACTTTCAACGTTGATTGCGTTTGGCACAGAAAGTGGTTTGTCTACGGACTAAACCTAAAAACCAATTCCGGTGGTTGGAAAAACGGGAGTACCGTAAAATTCTCTAAAAAGAGCTTATAAGTGTTTCTAAATCAGCATATTATAAGCTCTTACGTTTTCTGGTCTATGTTCTGTATTTGGGGGATATTGTCCACTTATTCAAATGTTGCATTTCTATAAACACCATCCCGAAAATCATGACTCATTTTAATTTTATCCATTTTTTTTAATGATGGGTATTGTTTTTTGAAATTAATGCATATCTTTGTTTCGTCTTTTTACGAAACACTAAATAACTATGGAAAAGAACCTATTTTACACAGAAAATCAGGAAAAATTGGCCAGATACGGAAAAGCACTGGCTCATCCGGCACGTATCTTTATTTTGGATTATCTGGCCAGGAATCTGGACAAATGCTGTTATAGCGGCGATATGGCTGAAGAATTGCCTATTGCCAGATCCACTCTTTCGGAACATCTGAATGAGTTGAAGCGGGCAGGCCTGATACAAGGTGAAATCAATCCTCCCTTCATCAAGTATTGCATCAATGGCAAAAATTGGGAAGAGGCCAAACAGTTGATGGAAACCTTTTTTAATCGTAAAATTGTTAATAGTTCACCTAAATGTTGTAAATAATAATGAAAGACATTAAAGTATTGGGCACAGGTTGCCCTAAGTGTAAGACACTTGAAAAAATGACCCGTGAAGTGGTAGAAAAAAACGGTATTGACGCAACCATCACCAAAGTGGATGATATACTGGAAATCGTACAATATCATGTGATGTCTCTCCCTGCACTGATTGTGGATGGAAAAGTAGTGATCAAAGGATGCGTGCCATCTGCTGAAGAAATAAGAAAAGCTATTGAAAATTAATTGATTGAAAAAATGAAACAGTTATTATTATGGAGTATGGTTGCTGTCATGATGATTGGCGGCATGTCCTGCAATGCGGCACAAGGTAAAAATGACCAATCCGCCAAGAAGGTTGCAGCACAAAATGTGGAAGTATATTATTTTCATTTTACCCGCAGGTGCATAACGTGCAAAGCAGTGGAATCAGAGTCTAAAAAAGCACTCGAGTCACTCTATCCGGCTCAGACAAAAGCAGGAAAGATCACCTTTGAAGAAATCAATCTGGATAACGAAAGCAGTAAGATCCTTGCAGAAAAGTTGGGCATCGGAGGCCAAAGCCTTTTGATTGTTGGTGGAGGTAAAAAGATAGACTTGACATCTCAGGGTTTTATGTATGCCAGGAGTAATCCCGAAAAACTGAAGGCAGAAATAAAGGCAGCCATTGATCCATTGATTAAATAACAGATTATGGAGTTCCTGCAAAGTATACTGGATCATTCTCAATATGCGTTCATTACCGCTATCATATTAGGATTGATGACAGCCATCAGCCCATGCCCGTTAGCGACAAATATCGCGGCCATCGGATTTATAAGCCGGGACATCGAAAATCGCAAACGGGTTTTCATCAACGGGCTGGTTTACACACTTGGACGGGTCATCAGCTATACAGGGTTGGCATTGATCCTCTATTTTGGTGCAAACCAAATGAATATCTCCATGATCTTTCAAGGTTGGGGCGAAAAAGTTCTGGGACCTCTGCTTATTCTGATCGGCTTATTGATGCTTGATGTCATTAAAATACCTTTTCCCGGATTTTCAAAACTCACGGAAAAAATCGGAGAAAAGAGTACCGGCAGCTATTGGAGCTCTTTTTTGTTGGGAATAATCTTTGCTCTGGCGTTTTGTCCCTATAGCGGTGTCTTGTATTTTGTCATGCTGATTCCGTTGACCATTAATAGTGCAAGTGGATTGTATTTGCCTGTACTTTATGCCATAGCAACAGCTTTACCTGTCATTGTCTTTGCCTGGTTACTGGCCTTTACCGTAGGTAGTGTAAGCAACTTGTACAAACACATAAAAACGTTTGAAGGGTGGTTTAGAAGAGTCGTGGCGGTACTGTTCATTGGAGTTGGAATTTATTATCTGAAGTTCCTTTTTATGTAACTGATTAAAATAGAAAGATGAAACGAGCCCATGATCTATCGCTCACACAAACGAACGTTTTAAGTAGCGAAAGCAGAAACAAAACTTGTTTTTGGTTATGCTGAGTCACGCAAAACGACTGTTTAGAATAAACGAACAATTATTTGGCGAGTTTCATATAACCTTTAACGAAAAAATGATTATCGTATGAAAACAATAGAAATTTTTGATCCGGCAATGTGTTGCCCTACTGGCCTTTGTGGCCCGAATATCAATCCGGATTTAATGAGAATGGCAGCCGCAGTGGAAGCATTGAAAAGAAAAGGAGTTGAAATCAAAAGACACAATCTGCGTGATGAACCTCAACTATATGTCTCCAACAAAGTAGTCAATGACTATTTGCAAAAAGAAGGTGCAGAAGGTTTACCTGTTACGCTTGTGGATGGAGTTATCACTGTTGAAAAGGACTATCCTACCAACAAACAGCTAAGTGAATGGTCGGGTGTTAATTTGGACTTTATGCCAATAAAATGATGAAACCATTAAATCTATCGAATATTGAATCTACCAAGTACCTGTTTTTTACAGGTAAGGGAGGCGTAGGCAAAACATCCATCGCCTGTGCAACGGCCATCAGTTTGGCAGATGCAGGGAAAAAAATTTTGCTGATCAGTACAGACCCTGCATCCAATCTTCAGGATGTCTTCAACCAAAAAATAAACGGTCAAGGTCTACCTGTTGCTGAAGTTCCTCATTTGACGGTGATAAACATCAATCCGGAGGAGTCTGCTGCTGCTTATCGAGAGCATGTAATTGGACCTTATCGTAGTAAGCTGCCGGATAGTGTCATTTCACAGATGGAAGAGCAATTGTCTGGCTCCTGCACCGTTGAAATTGCAGCTTTTAATGAGTTTTCAGATTATATTACTGATCATGGCAAGCAGAAGGAATATGACCATATCATCTTTGATACGGCACCTACTGGGCATACCTTACGCATGTTGCAACTTCCTTCAGCTTGGAGCACCTTCATCAGTGAAAGCACACATGGTGCTTCTTGTTTGGGTCAGTTGTCAGGTCTGGAAGAACGTAAGGATATATACAAACAAGCTGTTGAAAATTTATCAGATGCTGATTCAACTACATTGATTCTAGTAAGCAGACCTGAAATCCCATCATTGAAAGAAGCTGCACGTTCCTCACAGGAATTGCAATTACTTGGCATCAAAAATCAAATATTGGTCATCAATGGTCTTGTGGAAAAAGCAGATGAAAATGATGCCGTATTCAAATTGTTATACGAAAGACAGAAGGCAGCCCTTGAAGCCATGCCGGAATCACTGAGAAAGTTTACAACTTACAGTGTACCATTGCGTTCCTATAATATGTCCAATGTTACCAATATCCGACGCATGTTTACAGATGATGTCCTTTCAGAGAACATTAATTACCGACCTGTTGCCAGTCATAAAACGCTGGACGACTTGATTGACGACCTTTACAAATCGGGCAAACGAGTAATCTTCACCATGGGAAAAGGTGGCGTTGGCAAGACCACGATGGCAACCAGAATCGCCCTTGGACTTCACAAACGTGGGGCAAAAGTTCATCTGACCACGACCGATCCTGCAAACCATATTAATTATGATTTAGTGACGGAAAAAGGGCTATCAGTTAGCCGTATTGATGAAGCTGAAGAACTGGAAAAGTATAAGAATGAAGTCAGATCAGCTGCTGCTGAAACCATGTCTGAATCCGATAAGGAATATATTGAGGAAGATCTGCGTTCACCCTGTTCTCAAGAAGTGGCTGTTTTTAAGGCTTTTGCCCGGATAGTCGCAAAAGCAGAGAATGAAGTAGTGGTAATTGATACGGCACCGACAGGTCATACCATACTTTTGCTGGATTCAACTGAAAGTTACAATAAGCAAATGGAACATACGCAGGGCGAGATAACAGAAGAAGCTGTTAAAAATCTTTTACCACGCTTGCGTAACGAGAAAGAAACAGCTGTTGTCATTGTTACTTTGCCTGAGACTACACCTGTATTCGAAGCAGAACGTCTGCAAGAAGACTTACAGCGTGCAGGCATACACAACAAGTGGTGGATTGTGAATTCTTGTTTTTCTTTGGTTAAAACCAATAACTCGTTTTTACTGGCTAAAGCCAGTGATGAACAGGTTTGGATTGAAAAAGTCAAACAGTTATCTCATGGAAATACAGCGTTGGTTGAATGGAAATGATACTTACAGAAATAAAAAATATCTGGAACGATTTTTATAAAGAACCGAATACTTATGTTACTATCGAATGTCGATGTTGCCATTCATCATAAATACTAATATGGAAAAAGAAGTCATTAAACAAGAAGTAAAGAAATCCTACGGGTACATTGCTGAAAACAGGAATTCGGCAGGTTGTTGCAGCAGTACGGACTGCTGTAATAAAAATGCAGTCGATTATACCCATGTGGATGGTTATCAAAAAGAAGCCGATTTGGCATTGGGTTGTGGGTTACCCACGGAAATAGCCAATATTAAAAAAGGCGATACGGTTATTGATCTTGGCTCAGGTGCCGGAAATGATGTTTTCATTGCCAGGAAAATTGTTGGAGAAAATGGAAGAGTAATTGGCATTGATATGACTCCCGAAATGATTAACCGTGCCTTGCGAAACAATCAGAAGCTGGGGTATCAAAATGTTGAGTTTTTGCTGGGTGAAATTGAAGATCTGCAAGGAGTGTCCAACCAAACAGCCGATGTCGTAATCAGCAACTGTGTGATGAACCTTGTGCACGACAAAGAAAAAGCGTTCAAGGAGATTTTCAGAGTACTAAAAACAGGCGGTCATTTTAGCATTTCTGATATTGTATATGTTGGATATCTTCCAAAAGGAGTATTGGAGTCGGTTGAAATGTATGCAAGTTGTATGGCTGGAGCAAGCGATAAAAGTCGCTATCTTGATATTATCAAAAATGTAGGCTTCCAAAATATTCAGATAAAAAATGAACGATTGGTCGAGTTACCTGACGACTTACTTTTAAAATACATTAGTACTGACGAACTGATCAACTATAAACAATCGAATTCTGCTATTTATAGTGTTACAATCTACGCTGATAAGCTTGAAAATTTGAAGTTTAATTGTTAAAATGGCAACAGACTATGGTGATACGAAAATACAACTCAAAGACGGTAAGTTGATATAATAAATAGTCCCTCCACCCAAAACAAACGAGACGGTTAATACACTTCAAACAATGAAAGTCCTAATTTTATGTACTGGTAATAGTTGCCGAAGCCAGATGGCTCATGGTTTTTTACAGAGCTTTGATACCGAAATCACTGTTTGTTCAGCAGGTACTGAGCCTGCCAACAATGTTAGTTCCAAGGCCGTTGAGGTGATGAAAGAAGTTGGTGTTGACCTATCCGCACATTATCCCAAACTTGTGGACCAATACTTGAACGAGGAGTGGGATTATGTGATTACCGTTTGTGACTATGCAAAAGAAACCTGTCCTGTCTTTATAGGTAAGGTTAAACACCAAATACATATGGGATTTGAAGATCCATCCCTTGTCTCCGGAACAGATGAATTCATCTATAGCGAATTCCGCAGGATCAGAGACAAAATTAAAAGGGACTTCCACAAATTATATATAGAACAAATGAAACCCCAATTATAAAATCAATAGTTATGCCTTCGCAACAACGACTAAAATGGTCAGACCGATATTTAACCCTATGGATTTTCTTTGCCATGTTTGCAGGAGTTTTCATGGGTTGGCTAAGCCCGAATGTGGCTGATTTCTGGAACAGCATGTCATCCGGGACAACCAATATACCCATTGCAATCGGCCTGATCCTCATGATGTATCCACCATTAGCCAAGGTAAAATATGAAGAGCTGGGCGATGTATTTAAGAACACGAAAATTTTGGGTTTATCGTTGATTCAAAACTGGATTATCGGACCGGTATTGATGTTCTTGCTGGCCATCATTTTTCTGCGATTTAATCTAGATTATATGTATGGCTTGATTCTGATCGGGTTGGCACGCTGTATCGCCATGGTGATTGTCTGGAATGATTTGGCGCATGGTGACAGACAGTATGCAGCCGGATTGGTGGCGTTCAATGCCATTTTCCAGGTACTGTTTTTCTCGATATATGCTTGGTTGTTCATCTCGGTTTTGCCCGGGTGGTTCGGACTGCCCGTAAACGATGCCGTTGAAGCAATCACCATCGGTCAAATAGCCAAGAGTGTCATGATCTATCTTGGAATACCTTTTGCTGCCGGTTTTTTATCAAGGTTTATCCTGTTGAGGGTAAAAGGCAAGACCTGGTATGAAACGAAATTTGTACCGAAGATCAGTCCCCTGACTTTAATCGCTTTGCTGTTTACCATCGTTGTCATGTTTTCGTTGAAAGGGGAATATATCGTCAAACTTCCGCTCGATGTGGTGCGTATCGCTATTCCGCTGGTCATCTATTTCGCAATCATGTTTGTGGTTTCTTTTTTGATGAGCAAAAAAGCGGGGGCCAATTATGAACAGGCCACGACGCTTTCATTCACTGCCGCAAGCAACAACTTTGAGCTGGCTATAGCCGTGGCCATCGCTGTATTCGGCATTAATTCCGGAGAAGCCTTTACCGCAGTAATAGGTCCGTTGGTGGAAGTTCCTGTCATGATTTCATTGGTCAATGTGGCCTTCTGGTTCAGAAAGAAGCTATACCGATTACCTCCCGGGAAAGGATAAGGCATGAAATGATAAGATTTTCACTACGATAAAAAAAGGCCGCTTTACCCGTCCATAGTGAGGTAGTTTTTCTTTTATTATATGTAATTTTGTACCTGATATTTTAAGCATATTTTATACATGAAAAAGTTAAGATACGCAGTCATCGGTACCGGTGCTCTTGGTGGTTTTTATGGCGGGATGCTGGCTCATGCCGGTAATGATGTTCATTTTTTGTTTCATAGTGACTATGATTATGTCCGCGAAAATGGTTTGAAGGTGGATTCTGTCATAGGTGATTTCCATCTGAACAAGATAAACGCTTACAACAGCACAGCACAAATGCCTCCATGCGATGTGATTTTCGTATGTCTGAAAACCAACAACAACAAAATGCTTGCACAAATTCTCCCACCACTGCTTCATGAAAAGACTTGCGTGATACTGATTCAGAACGGTTTGCATATTGAATCCAATTTGGCTGCCGATTTTCCGAACCTGTCCATAGCCGGAGGAATGGCATTCATTTGTTCCAATAAGATAGGGAAGGGGCATATTGCTCATTTGGACTATGGAAAGCTCACTGTCGGTTCTTATCAGGGAGAAAACGAGGCCTTGCTGAAACAGGTTTGCTGTGATTTGGAAGCTGCCAACGTCCCCGCCGGATATTCTGACAATCTGGAAGAATCCCGTTGGAAAAAGCTTGTTTGGAATATACCATATAATGGCATGTGCGTGGTTTTGAACACGACGACGGAACGTCTGATGCAAAATAAGGAAACCTACGACCTTATACGGGACTTGATGCTTGAAGTGATCGGCGCAGCCAATGCCTGCGGTGTGGGGATTGAAGAAGGGTTTGCAAAGGATATGCTTGATTCGACACTCAGAATGAAGCCCTATGCACCAAGCATGAAGCTGGATTATGACTTTAAAAGGCCTCTTGAAATTGAGGCAATCTATTCCGAGCCTCTATCTGCAGCTTGCGATGCCGGCTTTGATATGCCCAAAGTGGCGATGTTGGAGCAACAATTACATTTCATCCAGAATGGGTATTGTTGATAGGTTTGCTGTTTGTTTAATATAGACAAGATGGAAGAAAAGGTTGGAGTTAAAAAAGACAAGCAATTTCTCGGTGTAAATAAAAATATATTCTTTACAGGCCTTACCAGCTTCCTGACGGACACTTCCGCCAAAATGGTATATTCGGTCATGCCTATGTTCCTGCTATCCATAGGTGCCTCTAAAACAAGTCTCTCCTTGATTGAAGGAATAGCTGAAAGTACTGCCGCTCTGATCAAATCATTATCAGGTTTTTGGAGTGACAAAATCGGAAAAAACAAACCCTTCATGTTGATCGGATACGGCATTTCTGCATTGATCATGCCGCTGTATGCTTTTGTCGTTTCTCCTTTGCAGGTTTTGTATCTGAGATTTGTTGAAAGGGTAGGAAAGGGGATTCGCACAGCTCCCCGCGATAGTTTGGTGGTAGGTTCCGTCACCAATGGTGAAACAGGTAAAAGTTTTGGTGTTCAAAAGGCAATGGACAACATGGGTGCCATTGTCGGGCCGTTGCTGGCCTTTGTCTTGCTAATCTTTTACCCCGAAAACTATCAGTTGATTTTCCTTTTTGCTGCCATTCCCGGATTGTTGGGCATTTTAGTCATCATTTTTGGCATCAAGGAGGCAAAAATACGAGATCATCAACTTCTTAAGAATTTTAGGTTTAAAGATTTTTCAAAAAAATTCTATCTGTTTTTAGGCATCATCTTTGTATTTACATTGGGAAATTCTACCGATGCCTTGTTGCTCGTTAAAGCCAATGAAGTGGGAGTGAAGGTTGCTTTTATTCCTTTGGTGTACTTGATTTCAAGCATTGTTTCGGTTTTGCTGGCCATTCCGATGGGTAGCCTTTCGGATAAAATCGGTAAGGAAAAACTGCTGATAGGAGGATTTCTGATCTATGCGCTGGTTTATTTTGGCTTTGGAATCACTAAAAATCTGAACGTCATCATCCTGCTTTTTGCAATGTATGGATTATATTCCTCCATGACTGACGGCATACAGAAGGCTTTTGTCTCCGATATCATTGATAAGAACAGAAAAGGTACAGGATTGGGAATGTACAATGCATTGCTTGGCATCACCTTGCTTCCGGCCAGTTTGATTGCCGGAATCTTGTATGATCATGTGAATTCAAGCGTACCATTTTATTTTGGGGCTTGCACGGCGGTATTGTCTGCCATATTGTTATTTTTTTATAGCAGAATGCCCAAAGAGGTGTAATAAAACAAAAAAAGACCGCCTCTTTTCAAGACTGCCTTTTTTGCGGAAGAAGGGGGATTCGAACCCCCGGTACCCTTGCGAGTACGTCAGTTTAGCAAACTGGTGGTTTCAGCCACTCACCCATCCTTCCGGGAGCGCCAGCTGATTCGCTTTTCGCGTTGCAAAGATAGAAAAGTCTTTTTACCCGCCAAACTTTAAGGATGTAATTATTTTGAAAAAAACAGCTACTTTTGGGCAATCAAATTATAGATCAAATGAAGCGTTCAAGCTCCCGTTTATTGAAGCTCTGCCTATTGGCAGTAGCCATTTATGTTGCAGGGAATCTTTTTATGACATTTGTCAAATCACCCTGCAAAATCGAAAAGACCGTCAGCATTTATGTAAGGCCTGGTGATAATCAAGAAAAAGTTTTGAAACAACTCATTGAAGTTGGAAAAATCAAGCATCCAAGAAGGTTGGTCAAACTATTGAATTTTCTGGATTATAAGGAAAACGTGCACCCTGGCCGTTATGACCTGACACCTGGAATATCAAATTTCAGAATAGCAAAAAATCTAAAATCGGGGTTTCAAACACCTGTTAAGCTGACATTCAACAATATACGTACAGTGGAAGATTTATCCGGAAGGTTATCAAAACAACTGATGATCGATTCATTGAGTATCCTGAACTGTTTCAGGGATCCTGCATGGAGAAACATGAAGAATTATACTGCCGAAAATTATATGTGCATCTTCATTCCAAATACTTATGATGTATATTGGAATACAACGCCCCAAAAGCTGTTGGAACTTTTACTGAGAGAATATGACAAATTCTGGAATAGTAACAGAAAGGCAGAAGCTAAGGACATCGGCCTTACGCAAGCGGAAGTTTCAACATTGGCCTCCATTGTGGAAGAAGAAACAAATAAAGCGGATGAAATGCCCAAGGTCGCCGGTCTGTATTTAAACAGATTGCGGATAGACATGCCACTTCAGGCAGATCCGACCGTTAAATTTGCCGTTGGCGATTTTACAATCAAACGTATTTTGAGAGAACATACAAAAATAGCTTCACCCTATAATACGTACAAAAACCTGGGATTGCCTCCAGGCCCCATTCGTATTCCATCCATCAAAGCCATTGATGCTATATTGATGCCCATGCACCATTCGTATCTTTTCATGTGTGCCAAAGATGATTTTTCAGGTTATCACGCATTTGCCACCACTTTGTCCCAGCATAATAAGAATGCTACGGCGTATCATCAAGCTTTAAATAACAATGGAATTTTAGAGTAAAATATGTACTTTTGCACTTTTTGCAGATTATATCAGACTAAATATGGATAAGTTACTTTTACTCGGAGATGAAGCTATCGCGCAAGCCGCCTTGGACGCTGGCCTCTCAGGCGTTTATGCCTATCCGGGGACTCCTTCGACCGAGATTACGGAATACATTCAGAATACTCAGAAAGATAAAACAGAAAATATTCACTGTCGCTGGTCCACCAATGAAAAAACGGCCATGGAAGCGGCACTGGGTATGTCCTTTGCGGGTAAACGTGCCTTGGTTTGCATGAAATGCGTGGGTGTCAATGTTTGTGCGGATCCTTTCATCAATTCTGCTATTACAGGTATAGTCGGCGGTCTGGTCTTTGTGGCAGCTGACGATCCATCCATGCACTCTTCGCAAGATGAACAGGACTCCAGGTTTTATGGAAATTTTGCCATGGTTCCGATCTTGGAGCCTTCCTCTCAGCAGGAAGCTTACGATATGGTTTATAACGGCTTCGAATTGTCGGAACGTTGTGGCGTACCTGTCATGTTGCGTATTGTAACCCGTTTGGCTCACTCCAGAGCCGGTGTCGTACGTCGTGAAAGGAAACCACAGAATGAGCTTCATTATTCAAAAGATCCCAAGCAATTCATGTTATTGCCTGCAGTAGCGCGCTTGAAGTACAAAAAACTGCTGGAATCGCAGAAAGATTATCTGGAATATGCTGAAGAATCAGCATACAACCACTACACGGATGGCCCGGATAAATCCAAAGGTGTTGTCGCCAGCGGTATCGCTTTCAATTACCTGATGGAAAACTATCCGGAAGGATGTCCTTTTCCCGTTTTAAAAATCGGACAATATCCGTTGCCTGAAACCAAATTGCGTAAGATGGTCACGGAATGCAAGGAATTGGTTGTTGTAGAAGAAGGGTATCCTTTCATAGAAGACCAGTTGAAAGGACTTCTAGGAATAGGTTTGACTGTTCATGGGAAAAAGGATGGCTGGTTGCCGAGAGCAGGAGAACTGAATCCTGATATTGTCGGTAAAGCCTTCGGTTTCGAATTACCGGAAACACCGGCACTTCCGGAAGTGGTGAAAAACCGTCCGCCCTCATTGTGTGTGGGCTGCGGCCACCGCGACATGTATGATGCCCTGAATGCCGCCGTACATGAAAAAGGAGAAGATTCTAAAGTATTCGGCGATATCGGTTGTTACACACTCGGATACTTGCCTCCCTATAAAGCCATTCATTCCTGTGTTGACATGGGCGCATCCATCACTATGGCCAAAGGCGCATCAGATGCAGGTTTGAAATATGCCGTTGCTGTGATCGGCGACTCCACCTTTACCCATTCAGGCATGACCTCCTTGTTGGATGCTGTCAACGAAAATGCACCCATCACCGTCATCATTTCCGACAATGAGACTACAGCCATGACCGGTGGTCAGGATTCTGCCGGTACCGGCAAGATTGAAGCCATTTGTCTGGGACTCGGCGTTGATCCGGAACACCTGAAGGTACTTGTTCCTTTGAAAAAGAACCATGACGAGATGGTTGAAACCATCCGTCTGGAAATGAATTATCGCGGACTTTCGGTCATCATTCCCCGCAGGGAATGTATTCAGACGGCCAGCCGCAAAAACAAGAACAAGTAAGGTGACGACTTCCATTAAAAATTCAGAAAAATGAAAACAGATATCATTCTTTCGGGTGTCGGCGGACAAGGTATCCTTTCCATCGCTGCCGTTATCGGTGAAGCAGCAGTCCATCGTAATTTGTACATGAAACAGGCAGAAGTCCACGGTATGAGCCAAAGAGGAGGAGATGTCCAGTCCAATCTGCGCATCTCAGACAAACCCATCCATTCAGACCTGATTGCCAAAGGTAAGGCCGATTTGATCTTGTCCCTTGAACCGATGGAAGCTTTGCGCTATTTGCCGTATTTGTCAAAAGAGGGTTGGATTGTCACCAATTCCACTCCTTTCAATAACATCCCCGATTATCCGGAATCATCAGATCTGCAGAAAGCACTCGACGCTGTGCCCAACAAGGTCATTCTTGATATCGACAGTATTGCCAAAGAATTGGGCTCCATCCGTGTATCCAATATCGTGATGCTTGGTGCGGCTACTCCTTTTATCGGCATGGATTACGAAGAAATCGAAAAGGGTATCCGTCGTATTTTTAGCAGAAAAGGGGAGGACATCGTCAACATGAATCTGAAAGCCCTGGCTGCAGGAAAGGCAGTGGCAGACAGTCACATGAAGCATTAAAAGAAATTCCGATTTGACTTCATCCGATTTTGTTCACTAATCATATCAGTCATGAAGAAAAAAACCATTATCGATCTCTTTAACGAATGCGTGACGCTTTACGCAGAAAATCCATTTTTGTGGGAACGTAACATCGTTTTTCGCTCTACATCATACAAAGAGACGCAGATTTTGGTACATCGTTTAAGTGGAGGTCTATTAAACCTCGGCTTAAAAAAAGGTGAACGAATAGCTTTACTATCAGAAGGTTGTAATTCTTGGATTATTGGAGAACTATCCATCCTGCATGCCGGTGGGGTCAATGTCCCCTTATCCATCAAGTTGAATGAATCCAATGACCTCATTTTCCGTCTTAACCATTCGGAAGCTCGCTTTGTGATGGTATCTTCCACTCAGTTACCAAAAATCAGGATCATCAAGGACAGTTTGAAAACAGTTGAAAAGGTCATTGTCTTTGGCGCAAAATCTGAAGATTTACAGGAAAACGAAATGACCCTTGACGAACTATATGTCGGCGGGGAAAAATGGAATGCAGCAAATCCCGGTAAAATGGAGAAAATATCCGAGGCTGTTGATAACGACGATTATGCCAATATATCCTATACCTCCGGTACCACGGCTGATCCAAAGGGAATACTGCTGACACACCGAAATTATACGGCCAATGTAGAGCAAGCTTTGTCGCTGATGGACATCCCGGAAACTTATAGAACTTTGCTCATTCTTCCGCTGGATCATTGCTTTGCGCATGTGGCCGGTTTTTACAGTTTCATGGCCAGCGGAGCAAGTATTGCTACCGTACCTGTAGGGAAGACCCCTATTGAAAGCCTAAAAAATATTCCTCTTTCCATTAAAGAAATACAGCCAAATCTTCTGCTTAGTGTACCGGCACTCGCGAAAACTTTTAAGGGAAATATAGAAAAAGGCGTTCGGGAAAAAGGTCCGATGGTTGAAAAGCTCTTCCGTATGGGATTGAAAGTGGCCATTGCCTACAATAAGGAAGGCTACAACAAAGGGACAAAAGGCACGTTTGTGCTGAAACCATTGGTCCGGTTTTTTGACAAAGTTATTTTTTCCCAATTACGGGGAGCGATGGGCGGTAAGCTTGACTTCTTTGTCGGGGGAGGTGCCTTGCTTGACATCGATATGCAAAAATTCTGGTATGCCATTGGTATTCCGATGTTTCAGGGTTATGGTTTGTCGGAAGCCACTCCTGTGATTTCGGCCAACGGTCTGAAAAAACATAAGCTCGGATCTTCAGGTTTTCTGGTAAAGAACCTGGAAATGACTATTCGTGATGAAAAGGGAAACATCCTTCCTGTAGGCCAAAAAGGAGAAATGGTTATTAAAGGGGAAAATGTCATGGCCGGTTACTGGAAAAACCCTGAATCGACTGCCGGTACCATCAAGGATGGCTGGTTATACACTGGAGATCTTGGTGCCATGGATAAAGATGGTTTCCTGTATGTATATGGCCGTTTTAAAAGCTTGCTCATAGCCAGCGATGGCGAGAAATATAGCCCGGAGGGAATAGAAGAGTCCATGGTGACACTTTCACCGTATATCGACCAGATTATGTTGTACAACAACCAAAGTCCCTATACTGTGGCATTGATCGTTCCTGCCAAGGATGCTTTGAAACGAACTATTTCCAATTATGATACCCCGGAAGGAAAAAAAACGGCCATTGAACTGATTCAAAAATCGGTCAACGCATTCAGAAAGGATGGTGCTTATGAAGGTATGTTCCCGGAACGCTGGATTCCTGCTGCATTTGCCATTCTCTCGGAAGGTTTCACGGAACAGAACCAGATGATGAACAGCACAATGAAAATGGTACGTGGTAAAATTGAGAAGCATTATGCCAAAAGATTGGATCAACTGATGACGGCAGAAGGAAAAAATCCTTTTAATGAAAAAAATATTGACGCTTTAAATTAAAAAAGTATAAATTAAAAAAAACAAACCTGTAACATCATGATGGGCTTGTTTCAAAATAATAATATAAATAATGAAGAAGACCATCATCGATCTTTTTGACGAAACAGTCAATCACTATTCTGAAACCCCTTTTCTTTATGAACGTGGGGAAAAAGTATTTCAATCCATCACATACAAGCAAACTCATGATTTGGTATACCGCCTTGGAGGTGGTATCATGTCTCTTGGTCTTAAAAAGGGGGAACGCATGTCTTTGCTCATGGAAGCATGCAACAATTGGATTATCGGCGAAATGGCCATATTATATGCTGGCGGAATAAACGTTCCGATTTCCGTTAAATTGGTTGAGGCGACGGATTTGATGTTCCGTCTCAATCATTCGGAAGCCCGGTTTGTATTGACATCCCATACCCAATTGGAAAAGATTCGGGCTATCAGGGACAGACTCGAGACCGTTGAAAAAGTCATCGTATTGGGCGCGAAACCTGAAGACCTTCAGGAGGATGAAATGACCTTTGACGAATTATATGCTATGGGAGACCGTTATAATATAGCAAACCCCGGAGCTATCCAAGCTATGTCTCTCAGTGTCCAAAACGATGATTTGGCCAATATATCCTACACTTCAGGTACCACATCCGACCCCAAAGGCGTCATGCTCACTCATCGTAATTTTACAGCCAACGTGGAGCAAAGCTTATCCGTTGTTGCTATTCCGGAATTTGCCAGAACGCTGATCATCCTGCCTCTGGATCACTGTTTTGCCCATGTCACCGCTTTATACACTTTTATGGCTCAAGGTGGCAGTATTGCAACAGTACCGGTCGGCAAGAACTTTATCGAATCAATCAAGAACATACCAAGATCGATGAACGAATTCCAACCTGAGATTATCATGACGGTTCCGGCTCTGGTCAAGACTTTCAGAAACAATGTGGAAAAGAATGTCCGTGAAAAAGGCAAATTATCCGAATGGATTTTCAATCTTGCGATGAAGTTGACCATCGCTTACAACAAAGACGGTTATAATAAAGGGACGAAAGGAACCTGGATTCTCAAACCATTGGTTACCCTTTTCAACGACAAGCTTTTCTCCAGGATGCGTGCAGCCATGGGTGGAAAGCTTAAAATTTTCGTTGACGGAGGTGCCTATCTGGACATCGACATGCAAAAATTTTGGTACGCCGCCGGTATTCCCATACTACAAGGTTATGGGCTTTCAGAAGCAACTCCGGTCATTTCCTGCAACAAGATTGATTTTCATAAACTAGGAACATCCGGCCAGATTGTCAAAGGTTTGGAAGTGACCATTCGTGATGAAAAAGACAATATTCTTCGGATAGGTCAAAAAGGGGAGATTGTCGTAAAAGGTGAAAATGTGATGGCCGGTTACTGGAAAAATCCGGAAGCCACTGCCGCAACCGTTAAGGATGGTTGGTTACACACCGGTGATCTTGGGCGTATGGATGAGATGGGATTTCTCTATGTGTTCGGCCGTTCCAAAAGTCTCCTGATTGGCAACGACGGCGAAAAATACAGCCCGGAAGGGATAGAAGAATCCATCACAACACTTTCTCCATCTGTCAATCAGATCATGCTGTACAATAATCAGAACCATTATACGGTGGCTCTGATCTATCCGGACATGGATGCCTTGAAGCGAACCATCCACAATTTTGATACACCTGAGGGCAAGAAGGAAGCCATCAGACTGATTCTTCAATCCATCAATCAATTCCGTAAAGGAGGAAAATATGAGTCCATGTTTCCGGAACGTTGGTTACCATCCGCTTTTGCACTTCTATCTGAAGGGTTCAATGAAAAGAATCAATTGATGAACAGCACCATGAAAATTATGCGTTCGAGGATTGAAAAGAAGTATGAAAGCAAACTTCAATATATGTTTACTCCGGAAGGTAAGAAACCTTATAACGAGGAAAACTTCAAGGCTTTAAATTAGAGTCGTTTCTCATTTGTCAAATAATTCCCTAATTAAGAGATACTGTTTTATTTGGATTTTAAAACAGTATCTCTTTTGTTTTGGATTTGATTGTCTTATTTGGCAAAATTCAAACCATTCAACTTATTCCATCCTCCACGTGTGAAATCCGGAATTTCTACTGGCATGGAATGATTGTCAAGTGATATTTCCGACAAAGGTATCAGGCAACACCATTCAGCCAGGTCATAAACATCCATGTCCAATGGCAGACCTTTTTGAAGACAATGGATCAAACGATAATTCAAGATGAAATCCATACCACCATGGCCACCAACTTTCTTGGCCAAATCTTCGATATCGGCAGCAATGGGATTCTTGTATTTATTCATCAACGCTTCTTTTACCTTTTCTGGCATAAAGTCATGGGCACTGAAGTCTTCAATACTTTTTGGAGCGACATCTCCTCCAACATCTTTTTTATCTATGGCCAATCCTTCTACCGGATATTTATTGGCAAAGCCCTTGGTACCGGTTAGTTGATACATGCGGCTATAGGGACGGGGAGAAGCGATGTTGTGTTCAATCAGGATGGATTTCTGTTTTTCCGTATAAATCATGGTCATGGTGTGTTCTCCATTTCTGAAGTCTTTGGCATCTTCTCCTGTCTTATCTTTAATGTAAGCAGGATTGCTGATGGGCCTGGTATCCATGGAAACCAGATAATTCAACTTGTCTCCGCGATGAATGTTCATAGCCTGACAAATTGGTCCCAAGCCATGGGTCGGGTAAACATCGCCACGATGTTTGCGGTTAAAATCCAACCTCCAATTGTTCCAATATTTAGGCCAATAAGATTGAAGGCAATGGATATAAGCACCTTCCCCGTGGAAAACTTCACCCAGCAAACCTTGCTGTACCATATTCAGAGTAGTCAGTTCAAAGAAATCATAGACACAGTTTTCAAGCATCATGCAGTGCTTTCTGGTCTGTTCCGAAGTATTGATCAACGCCCAGATTTCATCCAAACTCGTAGCTGAAGGGACTTCGATAGCGACATGTTTGCCGTCTTTCATAGCCTGAACACCAATGGTGGCATGGTGTATCCAATCGGTTGCCACATAGATCAGGTCTACATCTTTAAGAGCTGTCACCTTGCGCCAAACAGTAGTGTCTCCGTAAAATTCTTTGGCTTTTGGAAAGCCTCTTTTCACCAACATTTCGTTGACCTTTTTTGTGTTTGCTTCCAAAACATCGCAAAGAGCGATAATCTCAACACCGGGAATATACGTCATCGCTTCTACAGCTCCGGGCCCACGCATACCTAAACCTATAAATGCCACACGAACGGTTGGAATCGGTTCGCAAGCCAGAGCCAATACATCCTGCTGACCTTCAGGACGAACCGGTACAGACGTCTTTATCATTTGAGCGGAAGCATTTACTCCTGCAAACATAAAGCACCCGATCAATATCCTTATAATGATATTTTTCTTCATAAATGGTAGTATTTTAATTGGTTAAAATCGGTATAGTTGTTCTTTTGTTTTTATTTTCCATAAATTTCCACCAGCTTTTTCACTAAATCTTCACCACGAAGATTTCTGGCAGCAATTTTGCCCGATGGATCTATTAATACATTTGAAGGTATTTTGCTGATATTGTAAAGCTTGGCTGGAGCACTATCCCAGAATTTGAGGTCGGAAACGTTAACCCATGTCAAACTATCTTTGGCTAAGGCATTCATCCAGGCTTCCTTGTTCCTGTCCAACGAAACACCGAAAACGGAAAAACCCTGGGATTTGTATTTATTATATGCTTTCAGAACGTTGGGGTTTTCTTTTCTGCAAGGTCCACACCAGGAAGCCCAGAAATCAAGCAGGAGGTAATTTCCAAAATGGTCTGACAGTTTGACGTTTTTTCCTTCAGGTGTCATACCGGTGAAATCAGGGGCTGGATTTCCCACATCCACATTCTTCTTGACGATTGCGGCAGCTTTCAACTCCTTGATATACGAAAGGTCATTCAAAGATGGATCAAATAAAGCCAAATGGGCTTCAATTTCAGAGCCTGACATATCCGTAGCGAACTCACGGTATAATAGATAGGCAACAACCGAAGAAGCAGGATTAGTCTTGATCAAAGAGTCGATTTTTAATCCTTTCTTATTATGATATTGTACAAAAAAGTCATTGGCTGCTGAGCCTGTGATATTGGCTGAGTTCTTGTTGTTCGTATCAATTTCCACCTGTATCCGACTGTTTTCCACGAAAATGTAGTATGGATTGGCATCATCCCTTTTCAAACTTAATCCATACAAGTCTGGATGTTGAACACTTCCGGTAAAAACGAACTCACCATTTACGATTTTGGTAGAGTCGATGTTATAAAACATTTTGTTGTGGAAACCTTTCAGGTATACGGTTTCTCCATCCACATTGATTTTACCGTGGATTCTGTAATACGGTGGCTGACTGAAGGAAAAAAGGCCAAACGCGGCGATGACCAACAGTAAAGTTTTGTAGGTTGATTTCATGCTTGAGGTTATAAAATTTATACAAATATAACACTGTTGTCAAAAAAAAATAGCTTTTCCAAAAAAAATATAATCTGATAGCCATCACTTTATTTTATGTGTAAAAAAGTCTATTTTTGCATATTTGTGGTTAAGCCTTTTATAACATGACAGATTTCAAAGGTATATCAATGAAAGTCAGGCTCAAAAAGATGAATTAGTTTTAAATGATGTTGGAAACCAAACAAGAACCCCGTCCACAAGGACAAAAAAGTGTGTTGAGCCTCGCCTGTAAACCTATAGAAAATGTTCGTATAGGAATCATCGGATTGGGAGCAAGAGGCTATCGGGCGTTAAATCGTCTGATACACATAGAAGGTGTGGAAATAATGGCTCTATGTGATATGATACCTCAGAATATAGAAAATTCTCAAAAAATATTACGAAAAAACCATGTTGCTGTAGCCTCAAGTTATTCAGGGCAAAATGCCTGGATGCAATTGTGCGACCGAAACGATATAGACCTGGTCTATATATGCACGGATTGGCAGAGTCATACCCAGATTGCCGTTTATGCCATGGAGCATTACAAACACGCAGCTATTGAGGTGCCGGCAGCAATGACAATAGAACAATGTTGGCAATTGGTCGACACCGCGGAAAGGAAACAACGGCACTGCATCATGCTTGAGAACTGCTGCTATGACTTTTTCGAATTGGCAACGCTAAACATGGCTCAGCAAGGCCTTTTTGGTGAAATCATGCATGCGGAAGGTGCGTATATCCATGACCTTAGGGAAAAGAATTTCACCAGAGACCCGGAAAGTGGGTTCTATGACAACTGGCAACGGAAATTCATTACCAACCATACCGGGAATCCATACCCGACTCATGGCCTTGGCCCAATATGTCAAATAATGAATATACATCGTGGTGACAAGATGAACTATCTGGTATCCGTCTCAACCAAACAAGCTGGTCTGACACAATATGCCATAGAAAAATTTGGAGAAAAATCACCGGAAGCCATGCAGGAATACAAACAAGGCGATATGAATACCACCATCATAAAAACAGAAAAGGGCAAAACGATGGTGATTCAACATGATATAACCAGTCCACGGCCGTACAGCCGGGTTCATCTGATTAGTGGTACAAAAGGCTTTGCCCAGAAATACCCAAAAAGCCAAATAGCATTGAGTCCGAATGCCAATAAGCCTTTGAAACAAAAAGAGCTTAAATCCTTATTAATGGAATATGAGCATCCTTTTGCGAAAGAAATGGGTAAAAAGGCTATAGCCCTTTGCAAAGAAAGAGCGATGGATTATATGATGGATTCACGCATCATCTTTTGTCTGAGGAATGGGTTGCCCCTCGATCTGGACGTTTACGATGCTGCCGAATGGTCTTCTATGGTTGCCTTGAGTCAAATGTCTGTTCTAAACAATGGTGAACCTGTTGAAATACCTGACTTTACACGTGGATTGTGGAATGAATCGAAAGGACTTTCATTTTTTGACCTTTGACAGGAATTTGATTGGAAACATTTTTGGTAAAATTGTAATAGCTGAAATAATGATGAATGAACATGTATTAAATGACCATCATAAAATTGAATTTCCTCCGATGCACACTGCTGAACATATTTTAAACCAAACCATGGTGCAAATGTTTGGCTGCAGCCGCTCAAAAAATGCCCATATCGAAAGAAAAAAATCCAAACTCGATTATGAATTGAAACAAGTTCCGACGAAAGAACAGGTTGCAGAAATAGAACGCCGTGTGAATGAGGTGATAGACCGACATCTGCCTGTGACTTATGAATTTGTTTCTCTTCAAGATGCCGCCAAAATCGTCGACCTCAGCAAATTGCCGGAAGGCACAGAAGACCCTTTGCGATTGGTCAGGATCGGGAATTATGATGTTTGCGCCTGTATCGGACAACACGTTGACAACACTTCTGAAATCGGTCATTTCATCATTTTAAGCCATGATTTCAAGGAAGGCTGTTGGCGTATGAGATTCAAGCTGCAATAATCTTTTTTGAAAATCAGACAAAACTCAAAAGGCCGTCTGAATCTGCTTAAAACCGATCAATCTGTCGTATCTTTCTCCTATGGGTCTATAATAGACATACACCTGATACTCATTTTCCGTTTCCCAATACGAGCCTTCCAAGGGAAGGGTGGTGGCTTTGTTGGTCTTGTTTGGCCTGTATAAGTATTGGTAATTATAAGCACCCTGTTTTAGCAAAAGATCCTTTTCATAGGCTTTGTGTTCAAAGTTGTATATCATTTTAGTCTTTGTATCCAAACGATTTTCAGTTAAATCTCCGTTCAGGAAGATGGCACCATCCAAAAAGGGCTTTTCCATCGGAAAAGTGAAATGCACCAAATAATAATCAGAACCGGTCAGGTCATCCGTTGCTTCCTGACTGTGAATGAGAAAACGACCATTCTGATCCTTGTCAAAAACATAACCCATGATTCGTAGTTCTGATGGTATCAGTTCAACATGATAATATGGATTGAAATATTCAATCTTGTTAACTCCAATGCCTGAATATTTGAAAGTCGTCATTTCAAACCTTCTGTATTCGTTGCCACCTTCAAAGATCAGATCCTTGTTATGTTCATAACGTATAAGTCCGGGACCAATCATCAAAGGGGCAATATTTCGGACTTCATTGTCCAAACGATTGTTTTGACGCACAACAACTTTCAGTTCATCCAAAGGTTGTTGTATGTTCATTCCAAGCGTTTTAATATCAAAATTCAGTTGCTGGTCAGATTGTTTGTAATCGATATCTGTCGTGGCAGTCGCACTTCCTTCGATGGATACTTTGTTTTCGACGACCATGAAGCAGGCGGTTAACAATGCTTCACCCGATCCATCCCTGTCAAACACCGTTACAGCATAATTACCGGAAAGCTTCAGGCCTACATTTTCGTTGGGTAAAGAAAATTGATAGTGTGTATAAAGCGTCAAAGTGCTCACAGATTCTTCGCCGGCTTCAATGTCATTTTCTGAAAAACCGTCTAAATATTCCAGCACATTCATGTCCGACTCTGTCCAGTCTGCATTACAATGGATGACTTTGTAGGCATATCGTTTATAATCATGCGAAAGCTCATCAAAGGAAATTTCGATAAAATGGTCAGGCCCCATCTGAATGACAGGAACAGCAGACCAATTGCCGTTTGGATAGACCGTTAGGCTGCGGATTTGTTCGCTATGACTGCCGGTTCTAAATACCTGAGCTTGAACGGCGATTGTAGCCGAAACAAGCAAAAGGACGATGGTGAAAAACTGATGTTTAATCATGGCTCACTCAATTTTACAGGTGCAGACGGATAATGACCGTATCTGGAGAAAACAAACTTACAATTTTTTTAGATACTTCCTTTCATTTCGAGCCAAAACTTGTATCCATCAAAATGGAATGCAGGGCCTCTGACAAGGAACGGCACCATATCATCTGATAGATTTTACATTTTAGAAAATATCATGTATTTTTACTTGCCGTTAAAATAAATCTATGTACTTGAAAAGCTGTATATATTTCTGTATCATATTCCTTACATCCGGTTGTGTCGGGTTCAAGCCCGAAAATATCATATACAATACACCCAAAAGGCAATATGAGTATGTTTTAAAATCTGAGGCCGTCACTCTTCGCAACTACAACAATCAATTGATTGATTCCACCAATATCGGGAATTTTCAAAAAGAATTGCAGGATTTGGAATACAAATATCCTTTTGAGGAAAGATTGGAAAAAAATATTTTGCTGAAGAACTCTGATTTTAGACTTGCCGGATTATATGCCGATGCCAATAAAGCCATTCAGGACAAAAATTTTACCCTGGCATTAAAAAATATTTCCACCATGCGGCATCTTTATCCGGATATCGATCTTTATTCCGACAGCCCTTTTCTGGAAGGTTATGCTTACGAACAACTGGGACAAACGGACACCGCCACGATGTCTTACAGAAAATTCTACACTTTTTCCGAGAAGAAATATTCCGAATTGTTCAGAGGTTACCGCCATGCAGATATCAATGATTCCATGTATATTGCCGAAAGAAACCATGCATACCATTTTTTGAACCGAATACCTGACAGTCTCGATGAGACAGTCATCCGCCCCATAACACCCCGATATTATTTCACTGGCCGCCAACCCGGATTTATCCTCAATCCTGATAATTATAATAAGAGCATCAAGTTTATCGGTTCGTTTTCTTTAGGTTTGGACCTATTCAATGATTTGTCCGTAGGTTTTCTGATTTCCACCGGAATCAGGAAATCCGTCAATTTCAATGCCGGCATGTATCTTTCCAAGAACATGTCCGGATATCTCTTTTCTCTTCCAATACAATTATTTAAATCGGATTCAAACAAATTCGGTATCAAACTGAGTCCTTTTATCAACTACAGATCTATTGACAGCATCAAAATTGATGATAGGTATTGTCTTGCGAATGAAAAAATCTTCGATTTCGGAGCCAAGATTTCTTCCTCTTATTTTTTCAGCCAGAAATTTTATATCGGCAGCCATTACCAATACAATTACTACAACAGGAATCACAAGTACTTCGCTGAAAAGCCGGGAGTTTTATTCTGGACCGACAATGAATTTGACTTGAGCGGCTATTACAATCTCTTTAAAGACATGAGTCTGAAAGTAGGAGTGAAGAATTCAGATATTGTGGCGGGTATTTATCTGAATGGATTGGAGATTTCCTACAATATAACGAGTCCCGGGTTTGTGATCTGACCCCAAAAAGTTGGACTGATTAATAAAGATTTCAAGTGTATAGATACTGTCTGATGGCAAGCTGTCATAGCTTAGTGCAAAATGTCCGCTTCGGTCACTTTCGTCAAACAATGGTTAAAAATGACAACCAAGGAATCAGCTTTTGGGCCTTTTGAAATGGGACTTGTAAATTCATAACCCAAATGCTCACTGTATTGGGATAAACCTTTCTGCAACAACTTGGCATCAGAGCATGAAAAAGCGGTCAGAGATAGAACGTATAAAATCAAACTTTTAAAAAAAGGTTTCATGACATCAGTTTTCGATAACTACAAATATATAAATCTTATTTCAGTCCTGATATTATTCATATATTTACACCGAATTAACAGAATCCCATAAGGATTGTGATTCCGAAAAATGCATTATAAAACAAAGGAAAAAAGCAATTATCATGGTATGATAAATCGAATTCATAAAGACTCCAATCAAAACCGGCCTTTTGGTTTAGATATGTCCGGAAAAATATATTAAATTTTAACAGCTATGAAACAGACCGCACTAACTTTCATCATTCTTTTCACTTTTTGTTTTAATATTTTGGCTCAATACAATAAGGGCGTTCTGATCGAACCTGTTTTAAAAACGGATACGACGTCTATCGGACAAAAGATCATTTTTCCTTCCTCTCAAAACGGAGAAGTATCCATTTCCAAAATAACCATTCCGTCCGGAGATTCGACTGGTTGGCACAAACATGATTATCCGGTGTTTGCTTATGTTTTGAAAGGAACATTAAATGTAAAGCTGGAGCATGGAGAGATCAGACAATTCCCGGAAAACAGCTGTTTCGCAGAAGTGGTGAATACCTTTCACAACGGATTCAACAATGGTAAAGAAGAGGTGGTGCTGATAGGCGTTTATTTGGGCGAAAAAGGAAAGCCGTTGTCTGTTAAGAAATAAGGATTAAATTGAGAAATTGTGGAATAACGTTAAAAAAATGATCTTTTGAGATTAGCCGGAATCAATAAATTGGGGATTAATTGGTATCGTTTCTTTCGGACAGGTTTGACAATACTCTCCTTTGTGGATGTTTGGCATCGCTCCCTTCGTGCAGCGGCATAACCTCCGTTTTTTTGATGAAGAACGACTATAAACTATTAAATTTTCCTTAAAGCGTTTTCTTTTATTCTTTTTTGTTTTTATTTGCAACTATATATAGTTACATTTGCATACAAATAAATACTTTTGATTACAATAAACAACGAGATGGGCACAAAGGAAAAGCTGGTTGATCGTTTTAAATCTTTGCCAAATGATTTTACTTTTGAAGAATTGGTCAGGCTTTTTAGGCTTTTCGGTTTTGAAATTGGATCAAAAGGGAAAACGTCAGGTTCGCGTATGGAGTTTATAAACGAAGAAAAGAATCTTTCTTATGGAGTACATAAGCCTCACCCTGTAAATGCCGTCAAAAGTTACGTAATGAAGCAGGTATTAGAATTTTTATCTGAAAACAACTTTATTGAAAAATAATATGGGAAATTTAAAATACAAAGGTTATATCGGAAGCGTTGAATACAGCGGAGAAGATAATTGTTTATTTGGAAAAGTTCTTGGAATGAGCAAAGATGTAATTAGCTATGAAGGTACAACCGTTGAAGAGTTGAAAGCTGATTTTGAAGCAGGTATTGATTCTTATTTAGAAAGTTGCAAAACTCGTGGAATTGAACCTCGCAAGGCTTATAGCGGCACACTTAATGTCCGGCTCACTCCGGAAATCCATAACAAAATAGCAAATGCGGCACAGGAAACCGGAATTACTATTAATGCGTATATCAAGAACGCATTGGAAAATATATTAAACATTGAGAACGTTAGGAAAAAATCCCCCCGCCAACGTTCCAAACACCATATAGCGTGACAGTTGTAACTGCTCTTTGTATGAAGGAAATAAACAACAGGATGAAGATCTTCAAGTGACTTATATAGTTGCGGATTGTTAGGAACAACTCGAAGTTTCATTTGTGCCCCAAGTAGCGCACTGAAGGGAAGCGGCATGGCCGACGTCGACTTCGACGGACAGGTGCAGTGGACACGAAGAGTCCGGCAAAACAAAATATTGAAGGCTTGAAAAGACAAAATTTTTGTGCCGGAGTCGAGTGGACACAAACCTGGACTAGCGGAGACGGAGGTTATGCCGCTGCCCGAAAGAAGTGGTGCCCATTTTGCCAATACTACACAACTTTGTTCTTGATCCAACTTTTGCAGTTGATCCATAATCGTAGCAAAGAAAAAAGCACTTACAAACCAAATTGCAAGTGCTTTTACCGACGTGACCCGCGTGGGGGTCGAACCCACGACCCACAGATTAAGAGTCTGTTGCTCTACCAACTGAGCTAGCGAGTCATTCCATATAATCAGAACGGCGGCAAAAGTACACTTTTCGGCAGAAACACGAAAATTTTCAGAGTGGTTTTTTTGTTTTATTTTCGATTAATTCAGGTTAGCCGAATCATATTCAGGCATATAAACAAGTTTATTTAAAGAAATGATGATATCTCAAAAGTCTGAAGCTCCCTCGTTTTATTCGTACAACCTATCTGAGATCAAACTCAAATATTCAATTATCAAAGGCTTAAAAAAAACTTCAAACTGCTTCAAAATACTAAAATGTCGCAGTTTTCCTTAAATCTTTAACACGTACGGCTTTACCTTCAGATTGGGGAAGGCTGCCTTTTTGGGCAAGTTTCACCCGGGGTGTAATCAACAATTCGTCTTTCAGTTGACGGGTGATTTCACGAGTAAGAGACTGTAAACGGCCATCATCGGTTAACGGATTACTGAGTTCCACTTCAACCAACATCTCGTCGTTGTAATTGGAGTCGTCTGTTTCAAGGGTGATCAGGTAATTTGTTCCCAACTCCTTGAAGTTCATCAAAATGTTTTCAACCTGAATGGGAAAGATGTTTACACCTTTCAGAATGATCATATCGTCGCTACGGCCTTTCATGCGATCAAGACGAAGATGGTGACGCCCGCAAGGACATTCTCCGGGAAGAATTCTCGTCAGATCTCTGGTGCGGTAACGAAGCAAAGGCATGGCTTCACGGTTGATGGTAGTCAGCACCAATTCACCGACTTCACCTTCCTTAGCCGGTTCCAATGTTTCCGGATCTATGATTTCCACGATGCAATAGTCTTCCCAAATGTGCATGCCATTTTGTTCGGGACACTCAAATGCAACACCTGGTCCGCACATTTCCGACATACCGAAACTATTGTAAGCTTTGGCACCATACATTTCCTCAATACGACGTCGTTGCTCTTCTGAGTGCGGTTCGGCACCGATGATCAAAGTCCGGAGTTTGGTATCTCTTTTGGGATCCACACCTTCTTCTTTCATCACTTCATAGAGGCGTCCAAGATAACTTGGTATGGCGTGGAGACCAGTCGTACCGAAATCTTTGATAAACTTAATCTGACGTCTGCTGTTTCCGGCGGCTGCAGGAACCGTCAGCATACCGAGACGTTCCGCTCCATATTGAAAGCCAAGGCCTCCGGTAAACATACCGTAACCTGATGTGTTCTGAAAAACGTCGGTCTTGCGCAGTCCAACCATATAAAGGCATCTTGCAACAGCTTCCGCCCATTGGTCAAGGTCCTTTTGGGTATGCAAAACAACCGTCGGATTACCTGTCGTGCCACTGGATGAATGCAGACGGACACATTTTTCGAGTGGGACAGAGGCCATTCCAAATGGGTAGGTACTTCGCAGATCGGCTTTAGTGGTAAACGGGATTTTTTTCAAATCATCCAAGGTCTTGATATCCTCTGGTTTGATACCGACTTCTTCAAAACGTCGACGGTAGAAAGCGGAATTCATGCAATGGCTGACTGTCTTTTGAAGGCGCTCCAATTGAAGCTTTTCAATTTCGGGACGAGTGAGCGTCTCCATTTCTTTATTAAAATACATAATACAAGCTGATTTTAAGAAAAAGCTTTGCAAAAATAGCATTTTTTCAGTCCGGGTTTATCTACGGATTGTCTTTTTCAGCGGAGAAGATAACGGTACTTCTGATTTACAAGCCTTTCATGGAAAGTTGGATGCGTTTCCGATCCAGGTCTACGTTCAGGATTTTAACCTTCAAATGCTGATGCAGCGAAACGACCTGCGAAGGATCGGTGATATATCTGTCAGCCATCTGGGAAAGATGCACCAGTCCGTTTTCCTTGACACCGACATCCACAAAGCAACCGAAAGCGGTGATGTTGGTGACTATGCCGGGCAAAACCATACCCTCCCTGAGATCTTCAATCTTATGAATGGTCTTGTCAAATTCAAAGACTTCAATTTTGCTTCTGGGGTCACGTCCGGGTTTGTCAAGTTCTTCCAAAATATCTTTCAAAGTCAGCATTCCGACCTCTTCGGAAATATAATTCTCGAGCCGGATATTTTTCCGGAGTTCTTTCTGTTCAATCAATTCTTTGACGGAGCATTTCAGATCTTTAGCCATCTTTTCGACCAAAGCATATTGTTCCGGATGTACAGCCGTGTTGTCCAAAGGGTTTTTAGCATCAGGTATGCGAAGAAATCCGGCAGCTTGTTCAAAGGCTTTCGGACCGATGCGTGGGACTTTCATCAACTCAGACCTGCTTTCGAAGGCTCCGTTGTCATTGCGATATTCCACAATGTTTTGCGCCATCACTGAATTAAGCCCTGATACATAAGTCAACAGGTACTTGCTGGCCGTATTCAGGTTGACGCCGACCTGATTGACACAATTGATGACGGTCTGGTCCAGCGATTTCTTGAGCTTACCCTGATCGACATCATGTTGGTACTGACCGACGCCGATGGATTTCGGTTCAATCTTAACCAATTCCGCCAGCGGATCCATCAAACGGCGACCAATGGAAACGGATCCCCGGACTGTTACATCGTAATCCGGAAATTCTTCTCTGGCAATCTTGGAGGCAGAGTAGATGGATGCACCGTTTTCACTCACCACAAAGACCTGAATCTTTCGGTCGTAGCGCAAGTTCTGTATGAATTCTTCTGTTTCGCGGGAAGCGGTGCCGTTTCCAATGGCGATGGCCTGGATATCGTACGTTTCAACCAGATGGGTTATTTTTCTGGCCGCCGGACCTGTTTCATGTTGTGGGGCATGCGGGTAAATGGTTTCGTTGTGAAGCAGTTTGCCTTGCGCATCTAAACAAACAATTTTACAACCTGTCCGAAACCCCGGATCGATGCCTAAAACCCGTCTCTGTCCCAAAGGAGCAGCCAGCAAGAGCTGTTTCAGATTGTCGGCAAAAATCCGGATGGCTTCATCATCCGATTTCTCCTTGCTCAGGGCTGCAAATTCGGTTTCAATGGATGGTTTCAACAACCGCTTGAATCCGTCACATACAGCATCCTTTACCTGCCGGGAACTTGGACCTGTTCCCTGAAGGAATATATGGTACAAATCTTCACAGCAGTTGTCATCATCGGGTGTGATGGAAACCTTTAGAAAGCCCTCGCTTTCTCCTCGTGTTACAGCCAGATAACGGTGGGAAGTACAACGCTTGAGCGGCTCTGAATAATCAAAGTAATCTTTATATTTGACGGCTTGTTCTTCTTTGCCTTTGAACACCTTAGAAGTGATGACCGCTTCTTTCCGAAAACGGTTCCGTACCATCTGACGCGATCTTTCGTTTTCGTTGACCCATTCGGCGATGATATCCCTGGCTCCTTTCAAGGCGTCTTCCACACTTTCAACCAAATCTTTGACAAAAGGAAGGGCGGAGCTTTCCACATCCTGTGCATTTTGAGCCATGAGTAATTTAGCTAAAGGTTCAAGCCCTTTTTGGCGGGCGACTTCAGCACGGGTATGCCGTTTGGGTTTGTATGGCAGATAGAGGTCTTCGAGCTCATTCATCTGCCAACAGTCCTCAATGCGTTTTTTTAGTTCCGGCGTCAACTTTTCCTGTTCCTCTATGGAAGAGAGGATGGCATTCTTGCGTTTATCGAGTTCGGTCAACTTGTCGTTGAGATCGGAGATGGCTCCGATTTGGACTTCGTCAAGACCGCCTGTCCTTTCTTTTCGGTAACGGCTTATGAACGGAATGGTTGCGTCTTCTGATAAAAGTTGAAGTGTGTTTCGTACGCCATTGGCCGGTAGTTGCAACTCAGCGGCAATACGTTTGATAAAATGATCCGACATAATAATATGTTTTGTGTCTGTCTACGACGCGCGAAGATACAAAAATAAAGCCTATCTTTGTACAAATTCCAATCGAATGCAATCCAAGTCCCAACCCAAACGCAAAGTGTTTTCTTCAGCTGAAAAAACGGCTGATCACTTCAAGTCCAAGAACCAACCAAGAGTTAAAAGGGATGTTCCTGAGTCCAAGCTGCCCAAAACACAACCCAAAAATGCGAAGAAAAGAACAGTCAGTGTTCTGACGGTTACTGAGCCTACGGAGTTGATGGCTTTTTTACTGGCGCAACTGAAAGATCAGAGTCGCACTACCGTCAAATCTTTGTTGTCCCATCAACAGATTACCATTAGAAAGCAGGTGATCCGTCAATTCGATTATCATCTGAATGCCGGTGATGAAGTGAACATCCACTGGGGAAAAGGGGAGGTCACCCTCAAGGATCCTCAACTGAAAATCATTTACGAAGACAAATACCTGATTGTTGTAGAGAAAGCGGCGGGACTGCTATCCATCGCCACCCAGAAAGAGCTTAAACGGACAGCATACAGCATCCTGAGCGAATACGTGAAGAGACAGAACCCCGGGAACAAGATTTTTGTGGTTCACCGTTTAGACAGAGAAACTTCCGGGTTGATGCTTTTTGCCAAAGATCCCGAAGTGCAATACGCCATGCAAAATAATTGGAAATACACGGTCAATCAGCGCAAATACACAGCAGTGGTTGAAGGAAAACTTGAAACCGGCGATGGGTCTGGAACAGGGACCATCAAATCATACTTGTGGGAAAGCAAGGCTTTGATCGTTTACTCAAGCCCGAATCCGGAAGATGGCCAGGAATCTATTACACATTACAAAGTCCTGAAAAGCAGTGACGAATACAGCCTTGTTGAACTGGAACTTGAAACCGGCCGCAAAAACCAGATCCGTGTGCAGATGAACAGCATCGGATATCCTTTGGTCGGTGACCTGAAATACGGCGGACATGCTTCCAGTCTGAGACGATTGGCCTTACATGCCAATGTGCTTTCATTTGTTCATCCGGTCACCGGAGAAATGCATCATTTCGAAACACCGGTACCGGCTGCATTTATATTGCTGGTAGAGAAAAGCATGGTCAAGAAATAAAAAAAAGCTGCACAATTTATTTTAAGGAACAGTCCCCCAAAAGTTGAGTCAAACTTTTGGGGGACTGTTCATATTGCCGGCATTTTCATGAAACCATCAATTATCCTTGAGTGCTTTCATCATAAAATCAATCGCTTTGCTTTTTTGCTCCGGTTTATAATAATGTTCCGTTTCAGGAACAAACAAAAACGTTTTTGGTGCCGTAATCTCATTATAGGCAGAAAAAGTGGAAGTAGGAGGGCAAACCCTGTCATTAAAGCCGGAAGAATAAAATCCGGGAACTTTAATCAATCTGGCAAAATTCACGACATCATAATATTCTGTCGTTTTGGCTTTTTGTTTCAAAACACATGGCGGATCGGTTATTCTCATAAACAAATGAGGCCATCCGGCAGCCTGTTTGTGTAAATATCCGGTCAAATTGCACAAGGCAGGATAAAATACAATCAAAGCTTTGATTCTGCTGTCCAAAGCTGCCGTGACAATGGACAGGGCACCACCTTGGCTACCGCCCTGAACGCCGATATTTTTGCCGTCAAATTGTTCCAGGGTGAAGATATAATCGACAGCGCGAACACAACCCAGATAGACACGTTTGAAATAAACCATATCTCTGTCATCCCAATTGAAGTATTTATAATTTGCCAATGCCGTTTTGGCCAAATCTCTGTACACACTGCTGTCCATTGTTACAGGAATCCCATGAATACCGATTTCCAATGAAATAACGCCGTTTTCGGCATAGGCCATTTGTCCGGCAAAAGGCCATACACCGGCACCCGGTACTCTCAAAAGGGCAGGGTACTTACCGGGAGCTTTTGGGACGCACAAAATTCCGTAAATGCGGGTATTCCCGTAATTTTGAAAACACAGTTCATAAACATTTACTTTCTCGGTGCACCGGTTTTCCAATAATCTCAAACTTGGATTGAGCGGAATCTTAGCATTCTCAGCTTTTGCCTGATCCCAAAATTCCAGGAAATCCTTAGGCATTTTGGTGGTGGTCTTTATAGCTTGTGGTTCGAATCCTGCCGTTGCAACACCTTTGTAGCTCTTTCCTTCAATCGTTGCATAGACTATGCAACGCAAAAATCCCGGAGTCTTCATCGTCCCGATATCAAGGGTAGATCTACCGTCTTTTAAAATTTTCTCTCCCTTCTTATGAGGCGGCATCATGTCATGGGAAATTTCATACCTGATTGCTACATCTTTGATAGAAATGCCGTCTTTTGTCACAACAACATCAAATTTTGCCTTTTCTCCCAATTTATATTCCCAATTGGAGCTGTTGGGAATGACTGAAATCTTAACCGATTGTGAACCGGTTTGTCCGCATACCAGCAAATTGGAGCATACTATGAATAAAACGAATAGTAAGTGTTTATGCATGATTTAAAAAATTAAATAAATATTTGTCTCAACCTATTTTTTGCAAAGATAGGCAATTTGTTATTTAGGAAAAAAACGTATTTTCACTGTCAAAATCACAGCTGTCCCGTCAAACTTTTCGGGAAAAGTGATAACTAATTAAAAAGCAAGATATTGCTATTTGTCAACACGGAGTATATGAACAGATTCATTGCAACCCTTTTACTCTTTTTGACCTTCGTGATGAATGGTTACAGCCTTGATCCGTCAAAAACCATTTTAACCCACCCCGAGTTCAAAGATATTCATGTTGACGGGGTCCTTGACTGCGCCGAATGGGGGGCAACTGATTCTGTCGTCGGTTTTTGTTCTCCGTGGGTTCCCATAGGGAAGGACAATACTGTTTTCAAATGCTTTTGTTCAGAGACCTATTTTAATTTTTGCTTTGATGTGGGTGACAAAAACATTGTGGATAACAGTTTCTCAAATGAATTATCCGTTTCCAAGGGAGATAGGGTAGAGCTGTTTTTCAGTGTCGATTCGGTCTTGTCCCAATATTTTTGCATGGAAATAAGCTCGACGGGCCATGTGCTGGATTATGCGGTTCAGTATTACCGGAAGATTGATTATTCCTGGAAATTTGAAAGGTACGATATTGCCGCCAAATATACTCCGAAAGGGTATGTCGTAGAAGGACGCATTCCGATTTCCGAGTTGGAGAAGCTGGGCATAAAAGCAAAGCAATCTTTCTACCTTGGACTTTTCCGGGCCGATTTTACCGACATGAATTCAAAAAACGTTATTTGGTACTCCTGGTTGGATCCACAGAAGCAAGTCCCTGATTTTCATGTGCCGACCGCTTTCGGAATATGCAAGTATGTGGGGCAGTAAACGGTTTATGATGTTTTACTGATTTCAAGAGAAGAGAGGGAAGTCCAGAATCAAATTGAAAAGTTGTGGAGTAAGTGAAAATAATTAGTCGGACAACACTTTATGCGGTATGTTTGATAAACGAAAAGTTTTCAATAGCATACAAAGGATAAATGTCAATAGTACCTATCCTACCGAAATTTTCCATTGAAGTACGAATGCCCAAACCTGTTTTTTTCAATGCCATAAAACTATAAAGACTTTGCATTGATCCTTTTGTTCCCGCCTTCACTTCGATTGGAATAATGGCATCACTTTTTGACAGTACATAGTCGACTTCTGCTTGAGCCCCTTTATCAAGCCGTAGCCAATAATATAGTTCCTGACGTTCATAACAACTTCCATATTTCAACAGTTCTAAGCCAACTAAAACTTCTGTCAATGTCCCTTTGTTTACTAAATTAATATCCGAGGAAAGAAGTATATTGTCCATATCAAGATTTAGTAACCTTTGCAATAATCCAGTATCCATAAAAAGATACTTGCGAAACTTCGTATTTACTTCTGCGCCTAACGGCACACCATTAGCTGCCGTATGTGTAACCGGCATAATAATTCCCGCCATTGAAAGCAAGTCCAAAGCCTCTTTTATTTTTGCCGATTCCATATCATGCGATACTTGCGAATAAACAAACTTACAACCCGATTGCAAAGCTACCGAACGAAGTGTTTGCTGTAAGATCATTGGTGAAATTCGTTTTTTATACTTTGCAAAATCATCGATATAGGTTTCTATAATATCATTTTGCACATACCGGCAAGCTAAATAATCAGACTTCTCAATCCAGGTTTTTACACTCTCTGGCATACCTCCAACCAACAAAAAAGTTCGCAAAAGATCTGTTAATTTTTTATGAAAGGGCTCTAATAGTGGATGGTCAATCGTTGCACGACGTTTTTCGTCAATCAGCCCATTCAATCCTTGCGCTTGCAAAAACTCATTAAACGAAAATGGATACATATACAATGAACGTATGCGGCCTACGCCAAAAGAAGGTATTTCCTGCAATGCAAATTCCAACAACGAACCTGCAGCAATAACATGTAATTCAGAATATTCTTCGTAAAAAAACCGCAGCGAAGCAATAGCAGGTAAGCAAGCCTGAATTTCATCGAAAAACACAAGCGTTTTATCCGGTTGAATAGGCAAATTATATACTGCAGACAATTTGCTGCAAATTTCTTTGGGACTTAGCGAAGCACTAAATAGTTGCTTCATATCCGGATTACGTTCAAAGTTCACCTCCAAAAAATATTCGAATGTCTCACCTAAGTGCCGCACAGCAGATGATTTTCCAACCTGTCGGGCACCACGTAGCAACAAAGGCTTATGATGTATATCTTCTTTCCAGATTTTTAAGTGGAGATCAATATCTCTCAAAAAATAGAGGCTCTTACTTTTCATTATACTGATTTTGGCTATTATTTACAGCAAAGATAATTATTTATCGGAAATATACCACCATAAATGTTCTATTTTTCAAGAAATGCACCACCACAAATTTGGCATAATTGCAGAAAACTACTATCGAAACAAAAAAGCATGTACTAGCCTGGAAAAGTAGATCTTCAAAGGCGTGTTTAAAGGTGTCGATTTTATTTGCTTGGACCTGTTCCTTGAGTTTTTCGTCTTCTTTTTGTAGTTTAATAGAGTCTCCGGAAATCTTTTCCAGCCGAGTCTGCATTACTGGGTTCGGACATAAAAGATAATGTTTTAATCATAAGAATTAGAATGTAAAAGTAACACTTTTTTTAATCTATTGTAAGTTAACCTTTTAAATTTTCTGTCTATATTTTTTGGAATATGTGTAAAAATATTACTAATATTGCATTAATATATACATTTGATAGTCTTTGTATTTAGGAATGATTCTTACGAAAATAAATCAACAATCGGATTTCCTGCAAATAGTAAACATACTAAATGGGGTGGTTCCTAGACTGAATTCAATAAATCGAATTGCCAGGCTATATATTTCAAAACTAAAGACTATTTTTGAGGAGGTATCCGATGAGCCTTTGGTGTTGCTGAATTCAAAGAATGTACCCATATACCATTTTGCTTTTGCTTCATCAAACGCAACTGCAAAAAAGATTGCCGCAGATATTATTGGATCAATGTAATGAGCTTTATGCAAACGACAAAAATAGAATGGACGGACAAGACTTGGAATCCTGTAACCGGATGTACCAAGTACTCAGCGGGCTGTGCGCATTGTTATGCGGAAGTGATGGCCAGACGGCTGCAAGCTATGGGGCTATCCACAAAGAATAGAATCCGATTTTGATAAGGCGATAAAATCCTTGTTAAAAAGAAACAACTAACTAACATGAATAGTGAAATACTGATATACCAAAACACCGATGGCAACATTAAAATAGATGTTCGCTTAGAGGAAGAAACAGTTTGGCTTACACAAGCGCAACTATGTGATCTGTTTCAAAAATCGAAAGCCACGATAAGCGAGCATATTAAAAATGTGTTTGAGGAAGGAGAATTAGAGACTTCGGCAACTGTTCGGAATTTCCGAACAGTTCAGATAGAGGGTAATCGGGAAGTGGAAAGAACGATTGACTACTACAACCTCGATGTAATAATTTCGGTGGGTTATCGTGTGAAATCGCCACAAGGTACGCAGTTTCGTATTTGGGCTACCCAGCGGCTCAAAGAATACATCATCAAGGGTTTTGCGTTGAACGATGACCGCTTCAAATCGGGCAGTTCGATGAACTATTTCGACGAGTTACAAGAGCGGATACGGGAGATACGTCTTTCGGAACGCTTTTTCTATCAAAAAATAAAAGACATCTACACCACCAGCATTGATTACGACCCCAAAGATGAAAGAACCATCGAGTTTTTCAGGGTCGTGCAAAACAAATTGCTTTGGGCCATCAGTCAGCAAACCGCTGCCGAGTTGGTATACCGTCGAGTGGATGCTTCGTTGCCGTTAATGGGCATGCAGTCGTTTGATAAGAAAAACGCCTTGGCTGTAAAGAAAACGGATATAGGCATTGCCAAAAACTATTTGAAAGAGGATGAAATAAAGTTGCTTGGGCTACTGGTTGAACAGTATCTGGCATTTGCCGAAACAATGGCGCAACAACGCATTCCCATGCACATGGCAGACTGGATACAACGCTTAGATGCAATCTTACAACTGAACGGTAGGGAGCTGCTTAATCATGCCGGTAAAATCAGTCACGAAATGGCTTTGGTAAAATCCGGGAAAGAATTTGAGAAATACAAAGCAACCCAAAAAGCCATTGAAAAGGAGCTGAGTCTGAAAGAAATTGAAGAGGACATAAAGAAATTAAAGCTGCCCAGTTAATGTTTTAGTTGTTCGGAAATTTATTGGCTGCATTCATTCTCCTGGCAATATATGTAGATTGTGTTTTACAAATGAAACGAGCCCATGAACTATCTCAATTTAGCGACATATTTTTTGTCAAACAAAATATTACTACCTTTGCACCATGTTAAAGACTTTATATAAATCGGATTTGGTGTTGTAAACAATCTGTGCTTCTAATGCGGATTGTCCTTTTGTTAGCTCTCGGATAACTCTTTTCGAGGGTCGTTTCTATGTTATTATAAGTTTAGTTTTTTAATCTGTGTACAATGACGGAAGCCTTGTTGTGCTTTCACATGTACATAAAGAATACTACAGTTTGTATTATTCATTACAAAAAAGGAAGAGCAATGATTCATTTAAATACCTATGGTTGGAACGAAAAGCTAAGCCAACTAAAACAAAAATCAACTTTTAAGGCCTTAACCCATGGTCGTATATCCATCGTACACCGGACATGCTACGAAGTGATTTCCGAAAACGGGCTGTTTCAGTGTGAGCTAACGGGAAATATGATGTATGGAAAATCGGATGTAGAACTACCCTGTACAGGCGATTGGGTGGTTTTTCAACCTTTTGACGAAAATAAAGGGATTATAGTTGATATGCTGCCCCGTGAACGGACATTATTTCGCAAGAAAAGCGGAACGGTTGCCGATAAACAAGCTATTGCTTCGTATGTCGATAAGGCTTTTATTGTGCAAAGCCTGGATGATAATTTCAATGTTCGCAGAGCCGAGCGTTTCATGGTTCAGATATTGGAAGCGAGCATTAAACCTGTATTTGTACTCAATAAAGCGGATCTATGTTTCGACAGACAAAAAGTAGAAGAACAAGTGAAACACCTTGCCAGCCAAATGCCGATATTTTTTACAAGTATTCATCAACCCCAAACGATTCTCCGATTACGGGAATCCATTGCAGAAGGCGAAACGGTGGTGTTTGTCGGTTCTTCGGGTGTCGGTAAAAGTTCTTTGGTTAATGCGCTTTGCGAAAAATCGATATTGCTCACGTCCGACATCAGTCAGTCCACGGGGAAAGGCCGGCACACTTCGACCCGTCGGGAAATGGTGTTGATGGACGGTTCCGGTGTATTAATCGATACTCCGGGCGTTCGGGAATTTGGCTTGACTATTGAAGATCCCGATTCATTAGCAGAAATACTGGACATTTCCGATTATGCAAAATCGTGTCGTTTTAAGGATTGCGAGCATATCAATGAACCCGGTTGTGCGGTTTTAGAAGCAGTAAATAACGGTACATTAGACTCTAAAGTTTATGAAAGCTATCTCAAACTTCGACGGGAAGTGTGGCATTTCTCTACTTCGGAACATGAAAAGCGTAAAAAAGATAAATCCTTTTCAAAACTCATAGACGAAGTGAAGAAGCGTAAAGCGAATTTCTAATCTCTATTTAAGCAGTTTAGAGGGTGTCTCTCAGCTTTTAATATTGCGCTTTACAGATTGATTTAAACTTTTGTTTGGACCTAATATAAATTAGCCAAGTCGAAGTTCTTTCAAAACATGCAGTTACTTTATTATGATAAAAAAGTCTCTTTATAGGGCTGATAACAGCAATATAAAGAGACTTTGGTGCCCAAAACAGGACTCGAACCTGCACAGCCTTGCGGCCACTAGTCCCTGAAACTAGCGTGTCTACCAATTTCACCATTTGGGCTCAGGGATAAATACCTTCTGATAAAAGTAATGTGCTCAGGATGAGACTCGAACTCACACGGGCGATTCGCCCACCACCCCCTCAAAGTGGCGTGTATACCAATTTCACCACCTGAGCAAATACGTTTTATACTAAAAAAGCGACCTTTGTCGCTCTCGTTGAGCGAAAAACGGGACTCGAACCCGCGACCCCGACCTTGGCAAGGTCGTGCTCTACCAACTGAGCTATTTTCGCATGATTTTGATTGGTACAAAAGGGGAACGCTATCCCGTTGTGCTTTGCAAATGAAGTCGAATCTTGCGTTTGCGGGTACAAAAGTACGCTAAATTTTGAATATTGCAAATGCAGGTATGTAATTTTTCTCAAAAACCGGCACTTTTGACTATTCAAACGAGGCTCAATCCATTCGATTCTTGTAGTCGGAATAATCGAACGATCTCCAAATCAGATTCTTTCCTTCCAACGTTTGAAAAACCAATGCAGGATGTGGTATCCCGTTAAACATCGTCGTCTTGACTATCGTATAATGGATCATGTCTTCAAAAACGATTTGATCACCGATTTTTAAAGGCTTTTCAAAACTCCAGTCACCCATAAAGTCACCGGCAAGACAACTGTTGCCGCCCATGCGATAGGTCGGTTTTCCTTTTACGGCATCCGTTGCACCGAGTATGCCCGGTTTATACGGCATCTCAAGACAGTCTGGCATGTGACAGGCGAAGGATACATCTAAAATAGCCGTTTTTATGCCGCGATTTTCGACGATATCCACCACGGAGGATACCAGATACCCTGTTTCCCATCCAAAGGCACTACCAGGCTCTAAAATCAATTGAATGTGCGGATATTTTGACTGAAAATCTTTCAAGACCTGAATCAGGTGCTCCGCATCATAATCCTTGCGTGTCATCAGATGACCGCCACCCATATTCAACCATTTGATTTCGGGCAAAAAGCGACCGAAACGTTTTTCTATCTCGACCAAAGTTTTCTCAAGCTCAAACGAAGTCGATTCACACAACGTGTGACAATGCAGGCCTTCCACACCTTCCGGCAATTTGTCACCCAGCAAGTCTGAAAGGATTCCCATTCGCGATCCCGGAGAACAAGGATTGTACAATGCCGTTTTGACACTGGAATATTCGGGATTGATGCGCAAACCACAGGATATTTTTCGATCGCTAAAATGTCGGACAGCCGGATAGAAACGTTCAAACTGATTGAGCGAATTAAAAGTGATGTGACTGCTGTATTTCAAAATTGTCGGAAAGTTCTTTTCGGTATAGGCCGGAGAATACGTATAGGCCGGATTTCCCATTTCTTCAAAAGCCAGTTGGGCTTCAAAAACGGAACTGGCCGCAGCATAGGAAACATATTCCCGGATGATGGGGAAAGCCTTCCACAAAGCGAAGGCTTTGAATGCCAGTATGATTTCCGCCCCGGAACGTTCTTTGACAGACTTGATCAGGCTCAGGTTTTTGCGTAGAAGGCTTTCATCCAACACGAAAGCGGGAGAGGGGATGTCTTTGAAATCAATCATTTGCTTTATTCAATGAGGGTAAAACGTGCAAATTTAAGCAATAATTTCTTGTGTCCAGAATTTTCAAATTCCACATCAATCTTGGCGTTATCATCGATGCCTTCCATCGCGCAGATTTGACCTTTTCCAAAACGCTCATGCAGGATAAATCCACCGACTTTCAGACCGGAAATATGGTTTCCGCTTGCTGAAAATCCTTTTCCGATTGGTGAAGGGGTTGATATTGACTGCGCAGAGGAGATCTTGGGCAATTTGGTCAGCCGACTGCCTGAAGAGGTCACCCCGTTGATAGAAGGAACAGATGTCCGTTCTGGTGATTTTGACTGCCAGGATGGACGGTTTTCTTCCTTGACCCTAAATCCGGAAGTCTTGTTGTAATAATTGCCGGATTCGCGTTCAAACGTGCTCGTAGAGGAGGATGAGAACATTGATGCCTCCGTCGGAAAATCCAGCAGATTCGGATCAAGGTCTTTCAGGAAGCGGCTTGGCCTGGTGAAATTGTTCTGACCGTTTCTGAAACGGCTTTTGGCGTAGCTCAACACACAGATGCTCTTGGCACGGGTAATGGCGACATAAAGCAGGCGACGTTCTTCCTCAAGTGCCCTTTCGGATTCCAGACAGTGCGCGGAAGGAAAAATCTCTTCTTCCAGACCGGCGACAAAGACATTCTTGAATTCAAGTCCTTTGGCTGAATGGATAGTCATAAGCGTCACGCGCTCACCTTCGGCATTTTTTTCTTCATCCTGATCGGTCAACAAAGAAACTTCGGACAAATAATCGGTCAGGGAAACAGCCTCATTACCTTCTTCGATGCGGGATTCGCAGAAATCGTGCATACCGGACAACAACTCCATGATATTTTCCTTTCGGCTTAAATTTTCCGGAGATTGATCTTCACTCACATCATGCATGATGCCGGATTCACGAATCAATTGTTCCGTGAGTTCATAGACATTCTTTTTAAAAACCAGAATGCGATATGATTCAATGAAAGATTTAAATCCATCAAGCTTCTTTGCTGTACCTGAGTTTATTGCAACATCATACGAAGAGGGGGTTTCCAATACTTTCCAAAGACTGACCCCCTTTTCGGAAGCCGCATGGATGATCTTTTGCATGGTGGTTTCTCCGATGCCGCGGGCAGGATAATTCACGATACGCTTGAAGGCTTCTTCGTCATCTGCATTTAGAACAAGCCTCAAGTAAGCGATGACATCTTTGATTTCCTTACGTTGGTAAAAGGAGAGGCCTCCGTACACCCTGTACGGGATATTCCGTTTCCGCAGGGATTCCTCAAAGATTCTGGACTGTGCATTGGTGCGGTAAAGTATGACAAAGTCATTAAAACTGTCAAAATAACCGAGCCGCAATTCGCTGATTTTATTGGCGACCATAAAGCCTTCTTCCAGATCCGAATACGCACTGAGTACCTTGATCTTGTTACCTTCTTCCTTTTCCGAAAAAACATTTTTTCGTATCTGTCCTTTATTCTTGGAAATCAAGCTATTGGCAGCGTTTACAATGGTTTGTGTAGAGCGATAGTTTTGTTCGAGTTTGAAAAGTTTCCCTTCGGGATAGGTTTTCCTGAAGTTTAGGATATTGTCAATATTGGCTCCCCGAAAGGAGTAGATGCTCTGGGAATCATCACCGACCACACAAACACGGTGATGCTTTTCTGCCAGTTTCTTAACGATCAGATATTGTGAAAAATTGGTATCCTGGTACTCGTCCACCAAAATAAAAGTGAAACGATCCTGGTATTGTGCAAGAATTTCCGGATGATCCCTGAACAGAATGTTGGTCTGAAACAACAAATCATCATAATCCATAGCTGCAGCAAGGCGGCATCGTTCCACATAGCGCAAGTATATTTCCTTGATCAATGGTCTTTTACCGAGTATGTCCTCTTTTATCCGTTCAGCATTTGCGGCATAGGCAGCCGGAGAGATCAAATCGTTTTTGACCGAAGAAATTCTGGCTTGTACAGATTTTACCTTGTAGATCTTATCATCAAGGTTCATCTCTTTGCAAATAGTCTTGATCAGGCTTTTGCTGTCGGCTGAATCATATATCGTGAAACCCGAAGGAAAACCAACTGCTTCGGATTCTGCCCTGAGAATTCTGAAAAAGATGGAATGGAAAGTACCCATCCACAACCTGGAAGCGGCTTGCGGATCAACCAACGTTGAAATCCGTTCTTTCATTTCCCGGGCTGCCTTGTTGGTAAAAGTCAATGCCATGATGGTCCAGGGTTGTATGCCGCTCTGAAGCAGATAAGCTATCTTGTGGGTAAGTACACGGGTTTTTCCGGAGCCTGCTCCAGCTATGATCAATGACGGTCCATCGTTGTAAAGAACGGCTGTCTTTTGACTATCATTCAGATTTTCAAGGGGATCTTCCACAATTTGAAATACAATTTTAATTTTTCAAATGTAACCCAAAATCTCCAAAGCAAAAAGGCCAAATTGGGTATTTGGTGATTCTTTTCCATATAGTTTATTTGAAAATATTTTCGTATGTTTGTTTATATCAATTTCAAATCTCGGAGGTATTAGTAACGTTTATTGTTTAACTTAAAAACAATCTGAATATGAACTTCTCACTGCCCAATTTATCTTATGCGCTGAATGACTTGGAGCCATCGATCAGCGAATTGACCATGAAATTTCATTATGGAAAGCACCATCAGACTTATGTCGACAATCTGAACAAATTTATCATCGGTACCGTTTTCGAGAACATGTCATTGGAAGAAATCATCAAGACAGCCCCTGACGGACCCATTTTTAACAACGCTGCCCAGGTATGGAACCACACTTTCTATTTTGAAGCATTGGGTAAAACCAAGGATCAGAATATTCCCACCTGCAAAGCCATTGAAGATAAATGGGGTAACTTTGATGTGTTTAAGGAAGAATTCAGTAAAGCCGCTGTCGGATTTTTCGGATCCGGATGGTTGTGGCTGGTCGAAGATCTGGATGGAAAACTTCAGATTGTAGGTGAAAGCAATGCCGGAAACCCTATGAGAAAAGGATGGAGACCCTTTTTATGCTTTGATGTATGGGAACATGCTTATTACCTTGACTATCAAAACAAAAGAGCAGACTATATTAAGAATCTGTGGAATATTCTGGACTGGAATGTAATATTGAAAAGGTTCTAAAAAAGCAAGTATCGGTACGGATATTTAAAGAGGGTGTATCAAAAGTCTGGTACACCCTCTTTTTATTCGTACTCCTAATCTGAGAGCAATCTCAAATAGTCAATTCTCAGAAGCTTAAAAAACTTTTGAAACAACCACTTCATTATTTTTAACCACCTTCTTGATTTCTTCTTTCAGCTTTCGGTAATCAGCCTTACATTGCTGCAACAATGCTCCTCTCTTGCCGAATGACCATGCCATACGTCTTAAAGGCAATCTCAGTGCTTGTCTGGCGCGTTCGCTGACAAGGCCATAGGCTGTTACGAAAAAGAAAATCAGCAATCCATACAGGGCTGAAACAACGGTATAATTCACCAAGCAGCAAGTTGCAACGAGATAGATGATGAGGTTGAAAAGCATGCCCATTGTAAAAACAAAAGTGCTGTGCATCTGCCTATCTTCGATTCTTTTACAAATCTGATGACTGATCAGCCAGGCAGGAAAATTCATCAATAAACCCGGAAGAAGCGGAATGGATAAAGCCATCAATAAAGCCGTGATGAATCCGGGTTGTCTATCATCCATCCACTCAGACACTTCAGCCGGAGATCCGGGCAATTGCTTCAACCTTTTGCATAAGTCATCCAAAGCACCAATCTGTTCAGGATTTTCAGCATCAATCCCATCTAAAATCTTGCTCAAGGCGCAACGTGCATCAAAGCGTAAACCGGCCATCGTCGTGGCATCCGTTTCCTCTCCCTTTTCAAGCAAGACATCCAAATAGGCAGGTGTTCCCAGACAGCAAAGCCTGTATATTTTTTCATAATCGGAAACACTCCTGATGTCATGCATCAACGGTGACATGGATGCTGCCAGTTTATCCCGAAGAAGATTTAAACCGTTGGCTTGGTTTTCTCTGTAAATATTCACATAATCCCTGACATCTATCGGCTCTCCGTAGGTAACGACCAAGTCGGGTCCTGAATGAAAATAATAACTAAAGTCAATTCCTACAGGTACGATTTTCACATGGGCTTCACCATTCAACCTTTCCTCAGCGGAATAAGCTATGCGAAAAAGTCCTTTTACCAATGGACGTAATTTGTGTTGATTTCCTAAATTCCCTTCAGGCATCAGACACATTTGCTTACAATCCACCAAAACATTCACTGCACCATTCATCTGCTTTTCGTTTTTTGTCAGGTTTTCAAAACCATCCCTGATGCGATAAATGGGAGCAATTTTCAGGGATCTCAGAAATTTGGCAACAATCTTATTTTGAAAAATGTCTGCACGCGCCATAAAAACAATAGGACCTTTCTGGAAAAAGAGAATGGCCAAGGCGTCAAAGAGTGCATTCTGATGATTGCCTGCAAAAATGACAGGATCACCTTGCGGAATTCGTTCTATACCACGAATCTCAATTTGCCTGAAAAAACGCACAAAAGGAATGCGCACAAAAAAACGCAGAAGCTTGTAATAAAGTGTATTATCGTAAATTTTCTCCATCATCAATTTTATTCAATTTCTTCAATCGGTCTTCTGTGCCAGAAAGTGCCCAAGGTGAGACCAGCTACTATATGCCAAATTCCCCACCAAGCAACAATAAGCAACATACCACCAATGGCCAGGTCGGGGGAAAAAATCTTAGGATTGAACAATAAGGCAAGTCCCAATCCACTGTTTTGAATTCCGACTTCGATGGATATGGCCCGTCTTTCTTTGGGCGTTACTCTGAAGGCTGTACCAGTCAGATAACCGGTGGCAAACGCAGAAGCATTGTGTACCAAAACAATAAGAGCTATATAACCGATATAATTCAGGAAAATATCTAAATTGTTTGAGAAAGCAATGACAATCATCGCTGCAAACATTAAAATGGAAAACCGCTGGAACCAGGGAGCAATTTTTTTGGATAGCGTTGGAAATAAGTGTGCAAAGAACATCCCCAAAGCCAAGGGAATACCCAGTAATATGAAGACGGTATGGAACATTTGGACAGGGTCGATGGTGAGATTCGGAAGTAACTCATTGGCTGCGTGTTTTGCCAGATAATTCATATAAATATCCCCCCAGAAAGCAAAATTGAAAGGTGTAGTCAGTATGGCGGCAACGGTCGTCATGGCCGTCATGGTAACAGATAGCTCAATTTTCCCTTTTGCATAATTGCAGATGAAATTGGAGATATTTCCTCCGGGACAGGCTGCCACCAATATCATGCCCATGGCAATTGTCGGAGTCAGGATCTTGTGGAACAGGAGAACAATCAGGAAAGTGACTGCAGGCAAGAGAAACATCTGTGCCAATAGACCACCTATCAGTGCTTTTGGTTTTTTGATGATTTCCTTGAATTCTCTTGGACGAATATCAAGAGCCACACCAAACATGATAAAACCTAAAATGATATTCAGGACATGTGACCCTGAGGTTGAAAAGTTGATCCTTACCTGGTCAAGTTCCAGAAGAGCTTCATACATAACACTTGGTTTAAAAATAGCGAAATATTATTTTTTAGCCTCCGCGAAATTAATGATTTCAGTTTGCTATCCAAGCAATCTTTGCTAAATTTGCCGATTCTTTAAGAAGAAACAGACAATTTCGCATACAAATATATCTTATGGCAAAAGAATTGAAAGAGTTGGAATCCAGAAGCGTCGATTATTCACAATGGTATCAGGATTTGGTCATTAAAGCCGATTTGGCAGAAAACTCAGCCGTACGCGGTTGCATGGTCATCAAACCTTATGGATATGCTATCTGGGAAAAGATACAACGTCAGTTGGATGACATGTTTAAGGAAACGGGACATCAAAATGCTTATTTTCCATTGTTTATCCCAAAATCCTTTTTAAGCCGTGAAGCAGAACATGTAGAAGGTTTCGCCAAGGAATGTGCCGTCGTAACACATCACAGACTGATGAAAGATCCCAACGGGACAGGTCTCGTGGTTGACCCCGATGCCAAACTGGAAGAGGAATTGATTGTTCGTCCCACCTCTGAAACCATCATCTGGAATACTTATAAAAACTGGATCACCTCATACCGTGACCTGCCTATCCTTGTCAACCAATGGGCAAATGTAGTCCGGTGGGAAATGCGTACCCGCTTGTTCCTGCGTACAACGGAATTCTTGTGGCAAGAAGGGCACACAGCTCATGCCACCCGCGAAGAAGCGGAAGCAGAAGCACAAAAGATGTTGGAGGTTTATGCCACATTTGCAGAAAAGTTCATGGCTATGCCTGTGATCAAAGGTGTAAAAACAGCGACAGAGCGATTTGCCGGAGCTTTGGACACTTACACCATCGAAGCAATGATGCAGGATGGGAAAGCATTGCAATCCGGTACTTCTCATTTCCTTGGCCAGAATTTTGCCAAGGCTTTTGACGTCACTTTTGTAAACAAGGACAACAAACAGGAATATGTATGGGCAACATCCTGGGGCGTTTCCACCCGTTTGATGGGGGCACTGATCATGACGCACTCCGATGACAACGGGCTGGTTCTTCCTCCTGCATTGGCACCATTTCAGGTTGTCATTGTTCCAATTTATAAAAATAACGAGCAATTGCACGCTATTGATGCAAAGGCAAACCAGATAATGGCAAAACTGAAATCACTCGGTATCAGCGTAAAATACGACAACACCGACAACAAAAAACCAGGCTGGAAATTCGCTGAATACGAATTGAAGGGTGTGCCTGTTCGTCTGGCTCTCGGAGCCCGCGATATGGAGAACAACACCATTGAAATTGCTCGTCGTGATACGCTTACCAAAGAGACTCGTTCAATCGACGGCATCGAATCTTTCATCAAAGATTTGTTGGATGAAATTCAGGCCAACATTTACAAAAAAGCACTTGATTATAGAAATGCCAATATTCGTGAGGTAAACAGTTACGAGGAATTCAAGGTGGAAATCGAAAAGGGCGGTTTCTTGCTTTGCCATTGGGATGGAACTCCCGAGACAGAAGAACTCGTCAAGAATGAAACAAAGGCAACCATCCGCTGCATTCCTTTTGAAGGAGACAAGACTCCCGGGAAATGCATGGTTACAGGAAAACCTTCTGCACGCCGTGTAATATTCGCACGTGCATATTGAAAAACAGAGGAGCCTGCTTTATTGATTGATTCTTATTTCGATTCACCTTTTTTAAAAGGCTTCTGGAGCATTTCAACCATTTGCGCAAACAGGTCCGAAAATGTATTGAAATCTTCCTTATAAACGATACCTGCACCCTGTGTATTCAGCGCAGACTTGAAGTAACGATTGTCGTTGGCTCTATTGAAGAATTTGGCACTCCATTTTTCCGAATTGTTGAGCTTGAGATCAATGTCAAACTCTCCGATAAATTGACTCTTACCAGTCTGTGTCAAATCCTCACGGGAGCCGAGATTTCCATTGAATGTCAAACGATTGTCCAACCATTTTCCACTCATGCCCACTTTCCATTCTCCAGGAGCACCCATTTCATAAGCCTCATTCCTATAATCAAAATCAAAGGACATCTTGGATTGCCCGAATACATCAGATATCATACTGTTCAGTTGAGAGGAAAGCGTAGATATGGTCGTGTTCAATACAGTGGACATGCCACTGGTGTTTCCGCTTTGTGCGGAATTGTATGTCGGCGTGCTGAAACGTCCAAAAAGCATCAGGAATACGATTTGCTGATTCATCATATCATCTGTGTTGATGACATTGGCAATTCGTCTTTTTAAGTCTTCATCCGCTGCAGGATAGTCCAAACCCAACTGTATACCGGGCTTTTGAAGTTCCCCATTCAATTTCAGCACACAATTTACAGGAATGCTGTTACTGGATAACTTTGAGCTGCTGATATCCGAAGAGGACAACAAATCCGACAGATTCGCATTGACAGTATAGTTAGCCACAATATTTAATTCTGCAGCAAAAGGATTTCCGGAAAAGTTGATACTGCCTCCGTTTTCAATGGTAAAGTCCCTTCGAAGCAGATTCTCGTAAATGAACTTATAACTTCCGTTTTCAATGGTATATCGCCCAAATAACTGAATATCGTCAGCACCACGGAAAACAGCACGGATGGCACCATTCCCGCGAGCCTTGATTTCATCACCCGAAGAAGGGTCTGTAATCAATGTAAGTTCGGCTTTTGGCGTCGCTTCAATTTGCAGATTGACGGTCAAATCGGTCAATGCTTTCTTAGTCGACAAATCAGGTTTAACCGATTTACCTTTTTTGAATTCCAGATTATAATCCTCATTCACTTTCTTTTTCTGAATGAAATTGATGAAGCTATATTCGGCGACCTCTGAATTATCTAAAAAAGAAATGGTTGCATTGGTCTTGTCTTCTGTGCGCATATTGACATCAATCGTCATTTTTTCCTGCCTGCCATTGATGGAAACAGAACCTGACCCATAAGCAGTACCGTAAAAATAAGCATTAGATGATGGAGGAATATCCATTGCCAGTAATTTATTGGTCTGAATATCAATCGATGTCTGCATGTTTTTAAAATGGTCATGTCTGATGATACCGGTTGCTTTGGCATGATTTCCTTCTTTGTCCCTGACGTCCACATTTCGAAAAACGACAATTCTTGGAGAAAGTAAAACAGAATCACTGAAATAATAACGGGTATTCAGCATCTCAACACCAAAAGACGCATTCTCCACATAGGCCTGAGCATATATTCCAAGATTTTTCATAGGACCGATCAGATGAATGTTACCGGAAGCCACACCTTCCATCTGATACATGATTTTACCCAAATAGGGATCCAGGAAACCCAAAGGTACACGATCCCCTATAATGGAAAGGAATAAGGAATCAGAAGTAGGGAAGTAAGCACCACTTGCGGTAGCCATTTTTTTATGTACACCTCCAATTTCTTCATTGGAACGAATCACGCCATCCAAAGCCAAAGCTTTCAACGCATTATTCCATTTCGATTTAGCAGTCAGGTTGCCCAAAACGGTATGGTTGATGGAAAAATCTCTGACTGTCAGGTCTGCATTCATGGCCGGATTATCCAATAACCTCATACATTTGGCATGACCACTGACCAAACCACCCAGGCTGAGGTTGGACTTTGTCTTCGGAAGGATCATGAACAAATCATCCAGACTAAAGGAATTCATCTGAACAGACAGGGTATCTGATGAATTTTCAGAAGCAAATCCCTGAATTTTAATAAATTGACCGGAGTGCGTAAGTTGAAAATCTTCCACATAGAGTCGATGACCTTCCCATTGAACTTTGGTAGGATGAATTTGCCAAACAGAATCGTTTACGATAATATCAGACTTGTTTAAATCAGCCCCAACCTGAATTTTTCCATCTGCCCTTTTTGAAAAACGGAGGTCACTTTGTATATTTCCACTGTAAGTCTTGACTGCTGCATTGCTGATATTAATCTTCAATGCTGTATTGTCATTCGAGGATCTCGTATCCAAATCAAATTTCATTTGCTTATCACCAGAACCAATTTGTGCATAGGCCAGAAATTTTACATCCTGTTGAGGATTTTCAAAAAGCAGCCCCATCGATTGGATCAATGTCTTTCCATAAGTCAGTTCAGGAACTTCCGCCTTTAGCCTGAATTTTCTCAGTCTGTCATTATAAAATCCGCGGACATCCAATGTCTTTTCTATGGTAAACGGTAAACCAAAGACTTTGGAAAAATGTTCGGAAGGAGAGAGGGTACAATGAAAATCAAACACATTATTATTTGAAAAATCAGGAATGCCAGGATTAATCAGAGATGGAAGATAATATCCGACAAGCGACCTTGCGCTGTTCATCAAAGTGCTGAATTTGTAATCACCCCAAATTTCTCCATTGATGAGAGGAGAAGTGATCAATATATGATTTCTTGCAGGATCTCTACCTGCCGTCAGATCCAGATGATTTAAATGAAACCATTCCTGATTGTGAAATAAAGAAAGGCTGTCAATGGAAATACTGCCTTGCAAATCATCCAGAGTTTTTCCCTCAAAATCAGAATGTAAATGAAATGCTGCATTTGATTTTCCAGCTTTAGATAAAATATTCAAAGGCTGTAGGTTGATTTCATCAACCAGTATATCAAACTTATACTTAGGCAAAGGGTTTGAACGGTTGATCGATCCGAAAAATACAAGTCTGGCATTTTCATCATTGATTTTGCAAATACCTTCCATGCCCATTTTGTCAAATTGGCCGTTCAGCGTCAAATTTTGGTATTTGTAACCATTATAAAAGACAGATGGTATCAAACCGTCAATTTTTCCGGACGATCCTTTTTGGGAATCAATGGCTCCATCGACAGTCACATCAAAGGCAACATCCCCCAACATCTTATTGTCAGGAAATATTCGGTTCAGTTTGAATGCATCAGTGTTTATTTTTCCTTTAAATAAAAAATGATCATTCTGAGGAGATAATTGGATATCTGTACCGACATTACCTGCTGCAGTGGCGAAATCACCTCTGAGTACCCATCGATGAGCTACCGTGTTGATATTCCCCATATAATTGATGGTGCCGAGATTGCGTAAGGCCGGTATTTCTGCAAACTGATTGGTCGCTACACCGGAAAAATATTCCAGACATTCAGGCATGATACGAAGCGTTTCTATCAAACCATTCATATACAAATCCTTAATTTTAGGAAGGCCTTTTAAAGTGATTTTTCCATTTAAAAGGAATATATTATCCATATTGACCAGAATCTGATTGCAAGTCAGTTCGGATAATTTTCCGATAGCGGACAAAGACAATTTGACCGGCTTGTTCAAGTTGGCCAGAGATGCGTTCAGAAAGGAAAAATCAAAAGGGACAACAGTCAATCTGATATTTGTCTGATTAAATTTAACAGCATTTGCAAAATTTGAAAAAGCAGAAAAACCATGATATTTTGCATCAAGCAAATCAATTTCCATGCTTGATTTGGCAGAATATATTTTCAGGTTTTTCAGCGTAAAAGCATTGTCAGAGAGTTTGGCCTGACATTTCAGATCATCAATTTTCAAACCGCATTTTTCTTCTGCCTGAAATTTATAAATCCGTAACTGATAATGTCTTTTAGGAGCAATCTTTAGACTCATTTTTGCGGAAACCCGGCTAAAATCAAGGTGATTTCCGTCAATACCGTCCGTTTTGTTAAACTCGGATTTTACGTCATAACGAATCCGGCTATTTCGCAACAGAATCGTTGAAAAATCAAGATGCCAAGGCAGGATTGTTTTCTTATTGGGTTTCTTGAAAGCATCTATGATCGACTGAATGTTCAATTTACCTTTAGGGTTATCACGCCAAAGATGAATATCTGCACGAATCAGACGTAAAGCATTCAATTCCAGACGTCTGCTTAATAGAGGGAGTACCCGGACTTCAGCATCAAATCTTTCCGCTTTCAAGATTTGACGACCCAAGCTGTCATTGATCTGTACATGATGAAAAACAATACCACGAAACAGGCTGATTTCTGAATCCTCTATGTATATTTTAGCTCCGGTCTTTTGATTGAGATCTTTGGTCACACGATCGACCAAACGCTGTTGAAAATAGGACGTATTCAACAAAATCAGAGGTATGCCAATCAGTATCAGCAACACAAGAAGCACTATGATCCCCGTTCTTTTCAAATTAATTTGGTACCTTTGTCGGGCTGTAATCCGTTCGTCATACTTTTATATGCAAAAATAAGAAAAAGGCGCACATATTTTACAGTCAAACTGATAAAAACACAATTTTGACTTTTTATGTCCCACATCACTATTCTTGGTATAGAATCATCTTGTGATGATACTTCCGCAGCAGTCATCCGAGATGGTTATTTGTTGTCGAATGTCATTGCCAGCCAAAAAATACACGAAGCTTACGGAGGTGTTGTTCCGGAATTGGCATCAAGAGCACATGAACAAAATATCATACCTGTTGTCGATCAAGCACTTAAACAGGCCGGAATTTCAAAAGATGAACTTTCGGCTGTCGCTTTCACCCGTGGTCCCGGTCTGATGGGCTCTTTGCTGGTAGGGACATCCTTTGCCAAAGGCTTCGCCAGGTCTCTAAATATTCCGTTGGTAGATGTCAATCATTTACAAGGTCACATTCTGGCACATTTCATACAGGTGGAAGGAGAGGAGCATCAACTTCCTAATTTCCCATATTTATGCCTGCTTGTATCCGGCGGCAATTCCCAAATTGTACTGGTCCGCTCATACAATGATATGGAAATTATCGGCCAGACCATCGATGATGCAGCCGGAGAAGCTTTTGACAAATGTGCCAAAGTGATGGGGTTGTCTTATCCAGGAGGTCCGGTAGTAGACAGACTCGCCAAGTTGGGGAATCCGAAAGCCTTTAGATTCAGCAAGCCTCATATTCCTGAATACAACTACAGCTTCAGCGGTCTTAAAACCTCTTTCTTATATCGTCTGCGTGATGAAGTTGCCTTGAATCCGGATTTTATTGAACAAAACAAGGAGAGTTTGTGTGCCTCTCTACAAGCCACGGTGGTGGATATCCTGATGGATAAGCTCAGAAAAGCATCCAAAGCACTGGGTATCAAAGAAGTTGCCCTTTCAGGAGGTGTCTCAGCCAACACCGGTTTACGCACAGCCTTTGCTGATCATGCCAAAAAATACGGATGGACCATCCACATCCCCAAATTTGCCTATACGACAGATAACGCTGCCATGATCACTATGACAGGTTATTTTAAATATCAGGATGGCATTTTTTCCTCTATGGATGTAGCACCATATTCTAGAGTCACCCTATAAGACGAGTATGCTGAAATCACTCTTTTTTGTATTTATCGGAGGCGGATTAGGAAGCGTTTTGCGCACTTTGGCCGGAAAGCTTTTCAGTTTTGCCGGATTCCCGATTGGAACCTTGATTGTCAATATATTGGGCAGTCTTCTGATTGGATTATTATACGCATTGCTCAGTCGACAGATTATAGGAGAAAATGAACGATTACTATTGGCTGTGGGATTTTGTGGTGGTTTCACAACTTTTTCCACTTTTTCAAATGAGAGTCTGCATTTGTTAAGGAGTGGTCAAACCGGCATTTTCATTTTATACGCAATTGGTAGTATATTGCTTAGTTTGCTTGCTGTTTGGCTTGGAGACTTGCTGGGATCCAGAGTGTAAATACTATTAAAAATATCAATGCCATCTCTAAAAAATGGAGATGGCATTGATATTTGTGATTTTGTATTCTTATGCTTCTTTGACCGGTTTTCTTGTGAACTTCACAATTACTTTCACTCATTAATCTGCAGCAGTCAGTTTGAACCGCACCAGCCTCATCGGAATGCCGGACGCATTCTTGCGGGTTTGCAAACCGTACAGGTAACCGTCATGAAAAACCATCCGGGAAGGATTGATATACAAATCATAGTCGTCACAAACGAAGTGGCTTTGACAAACAAATCTGCCACCTTTTTCGTAGACCCAGACATTGAACTTGTTTTCATTATCCTCCTTTGGATATTCAAAGAACAGAAGGTTTCCGTCAGAATCCTTGATGATGGTGGAAAAATTCGGAAGAGGGCGGGGTGTCTTTATTTTATCCATATCAGATTCCAATTGATCTGTCAATTTCTTTCGTGCCGATATGATTTTTTCCTGTGAAACCGATTTGTCTGTTTCAAACGCGGCGGAACTTCTAAACCGATCTATGATATTCTGTTGATTTTCTTTTTGCTCTTTCACTGAAAGATATTTAGTAGCCCAGTTGGTCTTGTCTTTTGACAACAAATGACCATTTAGGTCAAATATCAATATCTCTCCAGAAGCCGGAAGAGAAACAATCAACCTGTTATCCACACTGGCAATAACCGGGCGGGCAGATGGTACAGAAAACGTAAAGGTCGATAACTGCCCATCATTTTTTTTAGCCATTGCAGCAGGAGAAGCAGATGGTGAGGAAACTGCAACAGTCAATCCTGATTTGGATATATTACTGTTACCGGTTATTCCGTCTCTATCCGTATCATGCTCCCAAATCACTTTCTCCTTATTTGTCGAATAATCAATAATGGCTACAAAGTCACGGGTTTTATTTTTCAGGATGACCCATCCTACTACAGCAAGCTTTCTGTTCGGTAAGCTTATCATCTGTTTTGACATATAATCCAGCTTCAACTTCTTGACCAGCTTTCCGTTAAAATCAAAACAATACATGTTGCCTATGTTATCCAGGCATGTGAAAAACGTGTTGTTGCCAACAATGCCTTCAATACCGTTGATCCTTTTGAACGGTTGCCCATTGGCATCTTTAATGCCGAATTCTTTCACAAACTTGCCCTGAGGTGAAAACATGGAATAATAATTTGCTTTGGCGTGATTTAACACAACTGAACCGTCAGGCATTATGACCAGCGATTCCCGTGCACCGATGTGTTTTTCCGTCGTTGAATTCTTGTACGACCTGAATATTGTATTCCAGTCGTTATCTTTGGCGTACTCGGTATCAGGAACCAAACGGATGGATCCTTTTTCGTAGAGATCAACAAGTTTCTGCGAGTTGGCAGAAAGAGTCAGTAGCAGACATGTTATTATTAGAATGTTCTTTTTCATGACTTTACGTTTTTAAAAGTGTTTGATAATTACTTCAGATAAGTGACTTTACCATCGGGATCGATCACCGTGATAACAGTTTCTTGTTCTGAATAAGGACGATTGGCATCAACTTCCTGAATCACAGCCTGCATTTGAATGACATCCTGCGATTCTTCCGGTTTTATCCATGGAGTATAAAGAAACAGCAATATAATGGCACATGCCACAGCAATGCCGTAGAATAGACGGGTTACCGGTTTCCATCCATTGCCGGATGCGTTTTTATGTTGCAGTTCCTTTGATTCAATAACAGACCGTTTCCCATCTACCATCGAAGAAAGTAGAGGCCTTACCGCTTCCTTGTCGGACAGACTTTTCAGTGCCTTTTTGATTTGAACGGCGCGGGTTTGAAGCAATTCCAATTGAATGCGGCAAGGCTGGCATTCTTTCAGATGTTTATCCACCTGGGCTTTTTGGTCGGGATCCATTTCTCCATCCAAATATCTTTGCAAAATATCTTTGTCAATACAATTCATAACGTTGTGATTTTAATTGGTTTTCCATTTTATCCAATGTTCTGGCTAATGTTTTGCCCACCGATGAAAACCGTATACCGGTGGCATCTGAAATTTCTTTGTAAGAAAAGTCTTCGCTGTACATAATCAATATCGCCCTTTCAACTGGCTTGAGCTTAGACAGTGCCCGGCGAATCACGACTTTTCTTTCCCTGCTTTCCAACGATCCGTCTTCCACCGAGTTTTCCGGCACAACTTCCAACGTACTATATCTTTTTTGTCTGTTTATGCAATCGAAACACTTGTTGAGTGTTGCCCTGTACAAGTAGGTATTGAGATAAAGCACCACTGTACCTCCGCTGAGCTTTTCGTATAAACCGATAAACACTTCTTGTACGATATCGGAAGCATTTTCCCTGTCACCCACCATCTTTACAGCTACATTGTGCAATCTGGCGTAATTATCGGTATATATTTCTTCGAATGTTCTCAACTGATTGAAAGCGTTTATACTTAGTCTGAGCAGGAGCGAATTTTGTGACAAAGAAATTAATTTATTTTGAGATCATGTTATAAAACTGATGGATATGATCCAATCATTTTCATTCCATAAAAAATGCCACCCCTGAATTAACAGAGATGGCATTTTCAGTTTTATGTCAAAATCCTAAATACTATACAATATGACGTATCAAGCTTTCCTTGTCACCATACATCATATTAATTACAGGAATCTCAATCATGGTATAAGCACCCGGAGCCTGCTTGAAACTTGCACGTGCAACACATACCAACACTTGGGCTGTCAAAGCCGGATTATTGATTTTCATATTGAATTCAAGCAGCTGGTTCTGAGTCTTTCCGGATACACCCTTGCGTGTCATGTGGACACCATGCCCCATGTCAATTAAAGCATCCACATCGTCCACTTGCATCACATGCGTTTCATCGCTTGCAAAATAAGGATCAATCTTGATGGATTCTGCAACTTTGTCAAAATCATAACCATCCTGCAATTCAATATAAACCATTCGACGATGAACGCCGGTTCCCAACGGAATAGTCATAGAAAGGGCTGCTTTGACGCCCGGTTTGGATTTTACACAAACCGTGTGTCCCATACTCATACCAGGACCGAAATTGGTATAACTGATACCCTTGGGTACAATGGCTTCCATCAAAGCACGAACCATGGAATCACTTCCCGGATCCCATCCTGCAGAAATGATGGATACCGCATGATTAGCCTTGGCAACTTTGTCCAAAGATTCATGCAAATCCCATATTTTACCATGAATATCAAAGCTGTCTACTGTGTTAATACCCAATGCAAGGATTTCTTTGGCATGTTCTTCTACGCTACGGGTAGGAGTAGATAAAAAGGCGACATCTACATGATCTAGTTCACGTATATCAGTAACAACAGGAATACCGACAAGTTCTTTGGGACTTTCAGACTTTGTTGTACGACGCACAATACCTGCAACTTCAAAATCAGGAGAAGCTTGAATGGCTTCCAACACGTACTTCCCGATATTGCCATATCCAACTATGGCAGCACGAATTTTTCTCATATTCAATTATTTTTAGATGTTACAATTTTCAGGCCGCAAATATACAAAAAGAAAGATATAGCCACAATATTATTGCATACATTCTAAAATAGCCAATCACTATTATCTCAAAGTAAGATTATCACCTTTTTTCCTTTCAACAATTTTGATTTGTATCTTTTTCCAGTCCGAAAAAAAGCGATAAGATTTCAGTTTGATAATTAGTGAAAATGTATTATTTTGCATCCAATTCAGATTCAGATAGAAATCTACCGGTCATGAACATAGAAGAATTAAGGGAATATTGCCTGTCTATGGGAGGTTCAGAAGAATGCCTGCCTTTTGATGAGGTCACGTTGGTCTATAAAGTGATGGGGAAGATGTTTGCCTTAATACCGGTTGACCGGAGTACATTAAGTATCACTGTCAAATGTGATCCTGAGAAAGCTGTTGAATTGAGAGAAAGATATGCCGCTGTCGAAGTTGCCTATCACTTCAACAAACGATACTGGAACACCCTATATCCGAACCAGGATATGGATGATAGAGAAATCAAGAAATGGATCAGGCATTCTGTCGACGAAGTTATCAAAAAACTTCCACTCATCAAACAGAGAGCATATAGAAACTTACTCCGTCCGAATCATTAAGATTCTTTGAATATCTTATTCTGAAGAATTGGATTCTTTTGTTCTTATCTCTGCCTTTTTATCTTTATTCAATAAAAAACGTTTGATTTTCATCGTTGCCGTTTTCTCAAAAGGTTCATCCTGCAAATGTACGTCCGATAACTGTGAATGCTTGCTTACAGTCTGATTCACGCGATCTTTCAACTCTTTCAGATATAATTCCATTTTTTTTCTTCAGCTCTTCCTGATAATTATGAGCTGAAACTTTCAGTTCTTGATAACGTTTTGAAAATTCTTCCGGATTCAGATAAACCCTGGCTACCAGTTTCCCTTTGTTTTCGTAAACAACAGATTCGACCACTCCATCCATCTCATTGATAATGGCCTCTATTTCTTCAGGGTAAATATTCTCACCACTCGATCCGAGAATCATATTTTTGCTGCGTCCTTTGAGGTAAATGTTCCCTTTTTTATCAAGGATCGCAAGATCTCCCGTACATAACCATCCGTCAGGGCTCAAAACTTCAGCTGTTTTCTCGGGATCCTTGTAATAACCTTGCATGACATTTCGGCCACGCACGACTAATTCACCTTCACCAGATTGCGGATTGACATTGATTAGTTTGGTCTCTATGCCTTTCATGGCAGGTCCATTGGAACGGAAAATGGTATGTTCAACGGGAGAGCCGAAAAGCATTGGCGATGTTTCAGTAAGCCCGTATCCAACGGAATAGGGGAATTTGGCATCTCTCAAAAACCGTTCCACTTCATTGTTGACAGCGGCACCACCAATACCGAAGAATTGTAATTTGCCGCCAAAAGTCCTATATAGCTTCTTACCGGCAGCACGATGAAGAATAATCTGGAACGGACGAATATTATACAGAAAACGCATGAAAGGATTTTTCGTCAATTTAGGTTTTACACCTACTTTAAACATTTTCTCAATAATCAACGGCACTGTCAACATCATTGTCGGCCTGATTTCTTTTAATAAAGGCATCAATACATTTGCTGTCGGTGCTTTGTCGATATAATGTGTCGTTGCCCCCTGCATGGTACCCAATACCAGTCCGAGGGTGCATTCATAGGTATGCGCCAGTGGCAATACCGATAAATAAACATCTGCGCTGGTGACAGGATATAGGGTGGTACACATCTGTGCATCCCAAACAATATTATCATTGGTCAGCATAACTCCCTTGGAACGGCCTGTTGTACCGGAGGTGTAAATTATATTGGACAAATCACTCTCTTTTACCCTGTTGGGAGTATATTCCTTAAATGTTTCTTCATGTTGAAGGCAATAATCATCAATCATTTCTCCGGTAGATACGGAATGAAAATCATCCATGATAATGATCAATCCATCGAATTTTATTTTTGAACCGATTTTATGATAAACTTTATTTGAAAGAATTAAAGCTTTTGCGTCAGAATGGGTGATGACTGTAGAAACTTCATCTGGTGAAAAATCGACCAAAACCGGGACAATAATTGCCCCCATCGATGCTATTCCAAAATAGGAGACCCCCCAGTGAGGCATATTTTCCCCGCTTAGAACGACTTTATCAAATTGACGGATGCCATGTTCTGATAAAAAAAATCGTAATTTTGAAGACTTTTCACCCAACATGTTGTAGGTGATTGTGCAGGCTGAACCATACGTGTATGCGATTTTATTGCCATAAAGGTTCACGCTGTTTTCTAAAATCGACTGTAACGTATTTAAAGGAGTCTCAATCATATGCTTTTTTTAAATTATTGCCGCAAAGTTAGAATGTTTTTTGGTTTTTGCCGATTTATACAAATTTAAAACAAAGAGGAAGTGATAAATGTTTAATATAAAATGGCATTTTGAAATAATTCATCGTGATATGTTGTGAAATACGGAATAAATATTTATTTTTGCGACATATTTCCAACAGATATGCAAGTAAACACTTTACATTTAGGCTACCACCATTATACTGAACGTTGATACGGTTGGCTGAACTTATAGTGTAACAAATAAAATTCAAAAGGCTTACCGTCATCAGGTAAGCCTTTTTTATTCAAAAAATTCAATCATTATGCTAAGAATAGCTGTACAATCCAAAGGTCGTCTCAATGAGGACACCATGTTGCTGCTCCAGGAAGCTGGCATCAAACTCGCTCCCGGCAAACGGACACTTCTGGTCCCATCCAAGAATTTTCCGGTAGAAATCTTGTTCTTAAGGGATGATGACATACCTCAATCGGTTGCATCCGGTATTGCAGATGTTGGGATTGTCGGAGAAAATGAGTTTTGTGAAAAAAAAGAAAATGCCAATATCATCAAACGATTGGGATTCAGCAAATGCCGGCTTTCCATCGCTATTCCAAAATCAATTGATTATATTGGAATAGAATGGCTAAACGGTAAGACCATTGCCACTTCATATCCAGTTATTTTAGGCGATTTTCTCAAGTCAAAAGGCGTCAAGGCTGAAATACATGTCATTACCGGTTCTGTGGAAATCGCTCCTGGCATCGGCTTGGCAGATTGTATCTTCGATATCGTGAGTTCGGGCAGCACTTTGGTGAGCAACCAGCTGAAGGAAGTGGAAGTAGTAATGCAATCGGAAGCACTCCTGATAGGCCATACAGCCTTGACAGAAGAAAAGCAGACGATTCTGGATGAATTGATGTTCCGCATTCAGGCTGTCCAATATGCCGAAAATAAGAAATATGTGCTGATGAATGTACCCAATGACAAGATCGAGGCCATCGTCAACGAAATACCGGGCATGAGAAGTCCGACAGTGATGCCGCTGGCCAAAGAAGGCTGGAGCTCGTTGCATACAGTGTTGGAAGAAAAAAGGTTTTGGGAAGTAATCGGCAAATTAAAGACTTTGGGTGCCGAAGGCATACTTGTTCTGCCCATCGAAAAAATGATCATATAGAGACTTCATATTATGAAACGAGCCCATGATCTATCGCTCACACAAGTGAACAATTATTTGGCGAGTTTCATTGAATTCCTAAATGTTAAAATAAAAAATAATGAGATGAAAATTATCAAATATCCATCTGAAAGTGAATGGCCTGCGCTTCTGTCAAGACCGGTTTATGATACGACACAATTGAACGAAATCGTTAGTGGTGTCTTGCGCTCCATCAAAAACGGGGGAGATCAGGCTGTCAAAGAAAACGAATTGAAATTTGATCATGTTGACCTGAAAAAACTATCTGTTTCAGAAAATGAATTCACTGAATCAGAATCACTTGTATCAGAAAACTTAAAGCAAGCCATTAATCTTGCAAAGCAGAATATCACCGCATTCCATACTGCACAAAATACCGCTTTGCCCAAAGTGGAAACCGTACCAGGCGTCACTTGCTGGCAGAAGGCTGTCGCCATAGAAAAAGTCGGATTATACATCCCGGGTGGAACAGCTCCATTGTTCTCTACCGTATTGATGCTGGCCATTCCGGCTCAGATTGCCGGTTGCAGGGAAATCGTGCTTTGTACACCACCCAACAAGGAAGGAAAAATCAATCCTGCCGTGTTGTATGCCGCTAAAATTTCAGGTGTGAGCCAAGTATTCAAAATCGGTGGCATACAAGCTATCGGTGCCATGGCTTATGGTACGGAAAGTGTGCCGAAAGTCTATAAGATTTTCGGACCCGGCAACCAATATGTCACAACAGCCAAACAACTGGTCAGTCTTCGCGATGTAGCCATAGACATGCCTGCAGGGCCTTCAGAAGTGGAAGTGCTTGCCGACGAAACCGCGAATCCTGCATTTGTAGCCTCCGATTTGCTTTCGCAGGCAGAACACGGTGTAGACAGTCAGGTGATCCTCGTCACCACCTGTGAAGCCCTGATATCCGAAGTCATGGAAGAAATCAAGAAGCAAACAGCTCAGCTACCACGCAAGGACATTGTCGAGAAGTCCCTGGCAAACAGCAAAATCATTCTTGTCAAAAATAGGAAGGAGGCCATCAGCCTCACCAATGAATATGCACCTGAGCACCTCATCATCTCTACAAAAGAATACAGGGATGTCGCTGAAAGAATCACCAATGCCGGTTCTGTTTTTCTGGGACACCTCACACCGGAAAGTGCCGGCGATTACGCCTCCGGCACCAACCACACTTTGCCGACGAATGGCTGTGCAAAGGCATACAGCGGCGTCAATCTGGACAGTTTCAGAAAAAAGATCACCTTTCAGGAAATCACCCCCGAAGGTTTGCAAAACATTGGTTCCGCTGTCGAAATCATGGCTGAAACCGAATCTCTTTTCGCTCACAAGAATGCGATGTCACTTCGACTCAAAAACAAATAAATCATTCACCGATGAACCTACAAAATTTAGTCAGACCGAACATATTTAACCTCAAACCATATTCTTGTGCAAGAGACGAATTCAAGGGAAAAGCATCTGCCTATTTAGACGCCAATGAGAACCCTCTGAATGCTCCTTACAACCGTTATCCGGATCCACTGCAAAATGATCTCAAGGAAAAGGTAGCCAAACTGAAAAACATGGATTCTGAAAAGTTGTTTTTCGGAAACGGAAGCGATGAACCCATCGACCTGGTCATTCGCATTTTTTGCGAACCCGGTGTGGACAACATCGTGGCCATTGATCCGACATACGGCATGTATCAGGTTTGTGCGGACATCAACAACGTGGAATACCGCAAGGTGCACTTGTTGGAGGATTTTTCAATAGACGTGGACAGCGTGCTTGCCGCCGTGGATAATAGAACCAAGATCATCTTCATGTGCTCACCGAATAATCCTACCGGCAATGACCTGAACGTCAGCGACATGAAAAAGGTCATCAAAAGCTTTAACGGCATTGTCGTCATTGACGAAGCCTATATCGATTTTTCTTCCAGAAAAAGCTTTTTGACGGAACTTGACCAATATCCGAACCTCATTGTGTTGCAGACTTTTTCCAAGGCCTGGGGAATGGCTGCCATTCGTTTAGGCATGGCCTTTGCCGGTTCTGAAATCATCGGTTTTTTCAACAAGGTAAAATATCCGTACAACATCAATCTGCTGACCCAATACTTTGTAGGGGAAGAAATTAAAAAGCTCAAACGCAAAGAAGATTGGGTGGAGATGTTGGTTTCCCAACGCGGAAAACTTATCGCTCAACTGGAAAAGCTACCCATGGTTCAGAAAGTTTACCCCACCGATGCCAATTTTGTTTTGGTCAAAGTCAATGATGCCAATGCAACTTATCGCTACTTAGTGGAACAGGGCATTATTGTCAGAAATAGAAACAATGTATCCTTATGCCTTGGATGTCTGCGCATAACTGTTGGCATTCCCGAAGAAAACGCCCTGCTGATTGAGACCCTTCAAAAAATGAAATAATTTACGGCAATGAATACCAAAAAACGCGTACTTTTTATCGATAGAGATGGAACCATGGTGATTGAACCTCCCGTTAATTATCAACTGGATAGCCTTGAAAAACTCGAGTTTTACCCGCATGTTTTCCGCAACCTGCATTTTATTCGCGAAAAACTTGATTTTAAGTTTGTCATGGTGTCAAACCAGGACGGTATGGGTACCAGCTCTTTTCCTGAAGAGACCTTTTGGCCGGCACAAAAGAAAATACTGAAAGCTTTTGAAAATGAAGGTATTGTTTTTGATGCCATACATATTGACCACTCCATGCCTGCAGATAATGCCCCTACACGAAAGCCGCGACTGGGTATGCTTCAGGAATATCTGACCGATGAATACGATTTATCCGCTTCTTTTGTGATCGGAGATCGACAAACAGATGTCCAGATGTCTAAAAATCTGGGATGTAAAGCCATTTTGCTTCAGGAACCTTCGGATCATTTGTCAGAAAAGCTCAAGTCGGCCGGTTTGGAAGGCGTTTGCGCCTTGATTACCGGCAAATGGGACGACATCACCGCTTTTCTCTTTGCCGGCGAAAGAAGGGCTGTGGTAACCCGTAAAACGCATGAGACGGACATCTATGTAGAGATAAACCTCGACGGTAACGGAAAGACCAATATTGAAACAGGTTTGGGATTCTTCAACCACATGCTGGACCAAATCGGTAAACATGCCGGTATTGACTTGACGATACAAACCAAAGGCGATCTGAATGTGGATGAACACCACACGGTGGAAGATACGGCCATCGCGCTGGGAGAGGCTTTGCTCAAGGCACTGGGTGACAAGCGGGGCATCGAACGTTACGGGTTCTGTTTACCGATGGATGACTGCCTGTGCAGTGTCGCCCTGGATTTCGGCGGACGATCCTGGCTGGTCTGGGATGCTGAATTTAAACGCGAAAGGGTGGGGGACGTCCCGACAGAAATGTTCCTGCACTTCTTCAAATCGTTGAGTGATGCGGCCAAAATGAATCTGAACATCAAAGCGGAAGGAGAAAATGAGCACCACAAAATTGAAGGAATCTTTAAGGCTTTCGCCAAATCCATCAAAATGGCGATCAAAAGGGACATCTACAAATACGAATTACCGTCAACCAAAGGGGTGATATAGTTTTGAAGCATTCACACATTCTTTTGGTTTTATGAACCCTTAATCAATTTTTTGACATGCGCTAGTAATAAAATCATAAAAATGATTACATTTAGAGCCTTGATCTTAATGATAGACATGAACGGCTTTTATACCTGAAAACACATGAAACACCATTTGTCCGTTTTGGTTTTGTTTTATCTGCTTGCTTTCAACTGTCCCGGACAAGACTTGCCAAAAATAACCTTTAGTCCGCATTGGCTACCCCAGGCACAATTTGCAGGCTATTATGTAGCAGAAAAAAAAGGCTTTTACCATGCAGAAGGCCTTGATGTCAGGATCATTCATCCATCTGTCTCGATCAATGCTGTCGTACGGCTTGCGAAAGGGGAGTCCGACATCATCTCCTCTTTTCTGATTTCGGCTATTTCGGCCAGAAGTGAAGGTCTGGATTTAGTGAATATTGCACAACTCTCACAAAATTCAGCCTTGCTTTTTGTGTCCAAAAAAGAAAAAAACATCAAAAGTCTTGCCGATCTTAACGGAAAAAAAATCGGAGTCTGGAAAAGTGGTTTCGACGAAGTCGGAAAAGACCTGATCCGCTCCAATGGCTACCATGTCACATGGGTACCCATTCTTTCATCGGTCAATATGTTTATGGTGGGAGGTATTGATGCCATGACCGTCATGTGGTACAACGAATACGACCAGATTATCAATTCAGGCATCAACAAAGAGGAGTTGAATACATTCTTCTTTTCCGATTATGGCTATAATATTCCTGAAGACGGGCTCTATTGTCTCCATAAAACGTTGACTCTGCGTAAGGAAGACCTGAAAAAATTTGTACGAGCCACCTTGAAAGGTTGGGAATATGCAAAGAACAATCGCTCCGAAACCCTGGATATCGTATTGGAAGAAATGAAGAAAGCACATGTCGCTACCAACAAGGCACATCAGTCCTGGATGTTGGACAAAATGCTGGGCCTGATTGAACCCGGCACTAAAAATGTAAAAAAAGGCCAACTTTCCGAATCTGATTTTCACAAAACCCAAAGCATTCTAATTGATGGAGGCTATGTAAAAAAGAAAACTGATTTTAACGCGTTTTACAAACCTGTCCTGTAAATTGTTTTTGTTATGAAGCTTAATATCAACAGGTCTCTTGCGTCTCGAATCGTATTTTACGTTCTGACTTTTTGTTTGTTCCTTTTTATCATTTCCCTGTCGGTTTTCTACTTCTTCTCAAAGAAGCAAATGAAGGAGATGACATATAACTATGCGGAAGCCATCACAAACAACACTGTTTTAAAAACCGAACTCATACTCTCTCCAATCACAAAGATTGCGAACAATTACAAATGGATTATTGAGAATAAGCGTCTGAGCAGCGATTCTATTTTTGGAATAACCAGAAAAATTATTGGAAACAATCCCGAAATAGTAGGTTGTGCCATTGCTTATGAATCCTTTTTTTTTAAGGAAAAGGGAAGATATTTTGCACCTTATTCCTGTCGTGAAAAAGGAAATATCAAAACCTTTCAACTTGGAAGTACTGAATATGAGTATTTTGTAATGGATTGGTATCAGATTCCCGCAAGTATTCAAAAGCCATACTGGAGTGAGCCATATTTCGACACCGGCGGTGCCAATACCCTGATCACGACCTTCTCAATGCCTTTTTACAGCATGCACGGCAAGGAAAAGTCTTTTGCCGGAGTCATCACCATTGATGTAGCACTCGATTGGCTGACCGATATTGTTTCATCGGTCAAGATTCTGGAAACAGGCTATGCCTCGGTTCTTTCCCGAAATGGCACTTTTGTGACTCATCCAAAAAAAGAGTTGATGATGAATCAGACCATTTTCAGCTATGCTTCGGAAATGAACAATCCGGAACTGCGAACCATAGGTCGCGAAATGCAAAAAGGCAAGACTGGATTTGTGTCAAGCACGTTGAACGGGGTGGAGCGCGTGCTGTATTATACCCCACTACCATCCAGCAACTGGACCCTGGCCGTTGTTTTCCCAAAATCGGAAATGTTTTTACCGCTTCGGAAAATCACGGTCGCTTTAATCTTTTTAGTGGTCATTGGTTTGATTTTGCTCACATTTATTGTTTCCAGGATTGTTTCCAGACAAATTTCACCACTTGAGATTTTTGCCAAATCTGCCCGTGAAGTTGCCAACGGAAACTTCAACAACAAACTACCGGATATCAAGTCGAAAGACGAGATGAAACACCTGCACGACTCGTTTGAACACATGCAGAAAGACCTTTCGACCTACATCGAGCATCTGAAATCGACCACATCGGCCAAAGAAAAAATTGAGAGCGAATTGAGAATAGCCCGTGAAATTCAGATGGGGATGATTCCGAAGATTTTTCCTCCTTTCCCCAATTTGTCCGAAATTGACCTTTTTGCAACCTTGCAGCCGGCCAAAGAAGTGGGTGGTGATCTCTATGATTTCTTTTTAATCGATGACAAACACCTTTGTTTTGCCATCGGTGACGTATCCGGAAAAGGTGTGCCTGCATCGCTTTTTATGGCTGTAACCAGGACACTCTTACGATCCTTGGCACCAAATCAGCTATCGACTGCGGTTATCGTCAATGCATTGAACAAATCACTCTCTGCAGGAAACGAATCCAACATGTTTGTGACTTTCTTCCTGGGAATCCTTGATGTGGAAAGCGGTATATTGAAGTATTCCAATGCAGGTCACAATCCGCCGCTGCTGGTGCATCCGGATGGAACAACCGAATTTTTCGAATTGACGAAAGATATTCCTGTCGGGCTATTTGATGATTTCGACTATGGCGAGAAAGTACTCAACCTTTCCAAAAACGACAAGCTCTTTTTATACACCGATGGCGTTACAGAAGCAGAGGATGCGGAGGAGAAACTTTATTCCGATCAGAAACTGATAGATTGCGTTCGTGCTCATTTCGAATCCCAAACAAAAGATTTGATTCGCTTTGTGGCAGAAGATATAGCCCTGCATGTCAAAGGCAACCAACAATCCGATGATTTAACCATGTTGAGCATTGTTTATTATGGAAACCAAGATGAAGGAAGTCTTTGAAATTGAAAATAAGATAGAAGCACTTTCTATTTTGGCCGGAAAAATAGAAAACCTGGCTGAAAAATGGGAACTGCCCGTACCGCTGACCATGAATCTCAATCTGGTCTTGGAGGAAGCCGTTTCCAATGTGATTTTTTATGCTTTCAACGATCATCAAAAACACCTGATTCAGATATCACTTGCGCTCGAAAATAAGATTCTTACCGTTGAAATTGTGGACGACGGCATTCCTTTCGACCCTCTTTCCCAGAAGCTACCCGATATCACATTGCCTGTCGAAGAACGGCCCATTGGTGGTTTGGGCATACTCCTGATCTTGAAAATAATGGATCAGGTAAGCTATTCCAGGCAAAACAATCAGAATAGATTAACCTTAGTTAAAAATATTTGAGATGAACATCACAAAAGAAAAAATCGGTGAGTTTCTGGTGCTGACATTGTACGGCAGAGTGGATACCAACAACTTCAATGAATTGGAGCAGGCCATCGGTCAAGTATTTGAAGCGGATGAGAAGAAGATTGTTTTAAATTGCAGCGGATTGAACTATATCAGCAGTTCGGGTCTGAGAATCTTTTTAACGGCACTGAAGAAAGTGAATGCCATGCATGGGACACTGCATCTGTGTTCCATGCAACCTGTCATCAAAGAAATCTTCGACATCTCCGGTTTCTCCACTATTTTCCAAATTTTCGATACGCAGAAAGAAGCACTCGAATAATTATTAATTCAATGCTTTATATAAAGCATATTTATATCTGATAGTCAAAATATTATAGAAAAACACACATGAAAATCCGAAAGATATTAAACGGAATTCTGGCACTATTTATTGCAGGAGGTATTTTGCTTTTTTCTGATTTGGAAAACAGAAAAGGTAAAACAGAAAAGGAAATCATACCCGCTCAAAGTGTCGGATTGAAAGCCGTAAAAGGTAGAATTTATAAAATCGGACTGACTTATTTTGCGCCTGATGCCACGTTCGATGCCGCACTCGTCGGTTTGTGGGACGGATTAAAACAGTTGGGATTTGTAAAAGACAGCAATTTGATGGTCATTTCTCAACACGCCAACGGAGAAATTGCCAATCTGCAACCCATTCACCTGAGTATGGACAACCGTGATGTTGACCTGATACTTGTCACGTCTACACCTGCGATAACCGCAGCAGTGGCTACCGTAAAAAAACACCCCATAGTCTTTTCCATGACGTATACGCCTCTGGAGGCAGGAGCAGGCAAAAGTTTCACCGACCATTTGCCGAATATTACGGGAGTTGGTTCGTTTCCACCGGTTGAAAAAACAGTTGATTTCATCAAAGATATTCTTCCCGGAACCAAACGCATCGGAACCCTTTACAATTCCTCCGAGGCCAACTCTATAAAAGTCGTTCAGGTAGCACGCGATTATATGAAGACAAAAGGAATTGAGCTTCTTGAAAATTCGATCGTCAACACTTCCGAGGTATATCAGGCCGCATCGGCCCTGTGCATGAGAAATATTGACGCCATGTGGGTGACGGGCGACAATACGGCTCTTCAGGCGATAAGCGGCATCGTGAAAGTCTGTCGCGACAATAAAGTCCCGCTCATTTTAAATGATTGTGACTATGTAAAACAAGGTGCTCTGGCTGCTGTAGGCATCGGATGGTATGCTACCGGTGTATATTCGGCTTCCTTTGTAGCCCGGGTGTTAAACGGTGAAAGTCCGGCCAAGATTCCGATAGAGAATTATGTGGAGGAAAGCATCGTCGTCAATCAGGCAGTTGCGCAGGCTCTCGGCATCAAAATACCGAATAAATATATGACCGGTGAAAAATCGGCGGCTCCTAAAAAGAAACTAAAATTATGCTTTGTTCATTATGTGGATAGCCCAAACTCGGAAAATATTGAAAAAGGAGTGCGATCAGAACTAAAAAAACAAGGAATGACAGAAGGAAAAGATTTCACCCTGAAAGTGTTTAATGCGCAAGGCGATATCTCAACCTTGAACAGTATCGCCCAAACCATTGGCAGTAACAAATGGGACTTGATTTTCGCATCATCCACCCCGACCATTCAAATGCTCTCCAAAAGAATCACTGATATTCCGATTGTTTTCTCGAATGTTGGAGACCCTGTCCGTGCAGGTTTGGGAAAATCGTTCACCAAACACCTGCCAACCATTACCGGAATTTCCACCATGAGCAATTTCGATGGCCTGGTTAAGTTGGTCATCGAAACAATTCCGAAGATTAAAACCATCGGCACCATTTACACACCGGGTGAAGTGAATTCTGTGGCATACGTGGAAGGACTCAGGAAAGCCGCCCATAATCGAGGCTTAGAGCTCATTGCCGTCCCCGCCAATTCCGCAACGGAGGTAGCTGATGCCGCTCTTTCCATAACCAATCGCGGAATACAGGCTTTTACCCAAATATCGGACAATCTGACAGGAAGTGCCTGTGCATCTATTATAAAAGCAGCTTATGACTCAAAAATCCCCTATTTTGGATTTGTCACCGAACAGATTGAATCCGGAGCGGTTGCAGTTGTAGCGCGCGATTATTTTTATGCCGGCGTAGATGCTGCAAAATTGGCTGAAAAAGTTTTTTCCGGGCAATCACCTGCCGATATTCCTTTTCAGTATGTCACCAAAACTTCGGTCATTGTGAATACGAAAGCCATGAATTATTTCGGAGTTAAGATCCCGAAAAAATATTTAAAAAAATAAGAACAAATGAACAACCTCGAAATAAACAAGGAAATCAAGGACGATGAAGTGATCCTGAAATGCAACGGAAGGTTGGATGCCAACCGGACAGGGTATCTCAACGATTACATTGATAGTCTGGTACGCGAAGGCCAATACCGGATAGCACTCGACATGGCGGGTGTAGAATACTTAAGTTCTGCGGGCATTCGTTTGCTCGTCACTCAGCATAAAAACCTCAAATCGGTAAACGGTCATTTTTATCTTTCTGTGATGTCGGATAACGTGCGTACCATCCTACAAATGGTCGGTATGGCTGATATGCTCAGTCAGTCGCCAACGCAATCGAAGAAAGAAGATGTAAAGCAAGAACCGCAAGACAAGTTGGATACACAGGGTTTCCATTTCAACCTCACGACGTTGTCACCCGATGGAACGACCGATCTTGGTATATATGGCCAACCAGAACTGACCTTTGACTCCGGATTCAAATCCGAAAATGCCAGACGGTTCCAATCCGGTGAAAACCATTTTTCAATTGGCCTGGGTGCCATCGGTGAATCCTTTGATGAATGCAAGGATCGTTTTGGCGAATATGTAGTCCTGGGTAAAGATATGGCATATCTACCAGCCGACGGTTCGAGAAAGCCCGATTACATTGTCGGCAGCGGTCAGTTGGTTGCCACGCTCACTGAATTATACGGGCTGCACTTTGAAGGGAACTTTTCGCATCTGGTTCGCTTTGTTCCGGAAAATCCCATCAATACCATCGGATTCAGTCAACTGGCAGAAAGTTTTCAAAAGCTGACCAAACTTCCTCAAATGGCTATAGTCATGGTGGCAGAAAGTGGTGGATTGATCGGAACGTCCCTGAATGCTTCACCCGTTGAAGGAAAGAAAATATTCACCTATCCTGAAATAAAGGAAACCGTCAATTTCACGACAGAGCCTGCTCATTACAAGATGCTGACCATTTCCGTCGGATATGTATCTTTTGAAAAAGAAGGAGCAGCGGAACCGTTTTTGCGCCCCATGCTGCCCGATTCACCTCTGACGGGACATATTCATACAGCAGTCTTCCCTTATATTCCGCTTAAAAAAACAGAGATAGACCTGTATGAAACCATTGAACGCTTGTTCGAGACTTCCGAACTGATCGATATTATTCATATACTGAACGATACCCGTGATGCCGTCGGTCTCGGTGAAAGCCAATTTGTCCAAGGTTTTTGCTGGATTGCACCCGTAAAATCTGTTCATTTAATTCCAACCAAATAATATACCGATATGTCACTACTCATTGGATCAACCACCATCGGTTTAATTCTGGCGTTACTGGCGCTTGGAATTTTTATCAGTTTTCGAATTTTCGATTTTCCGGACATTACCGCCGAAGGATCATTCACATTTGGGGCTGCGACAGCAGCATCCCTGATTGTTGCCGGCGTTAATCCGCTATTGGCCAGTCTGGTCGCTTTTATGGCAGGAATGGCTGCCGGCGCAGTTACCGGTATCATTCACACCAAATTCAGGATCAATCCACTGCTTGCCGGCATTTTGGTCATGACAGCCCTCTATTCGGTCAATCTCCATGTGATGGGAAAAAGTAATATGCCGATACTCAATGAAACCACGGTATTCAGTTGGGTTGAAAGCCTTTCTGACACTGTTTCCGGAATCGGCAACAAAACCACAATCATCGGGTGGGAGGTAGTTACGAAAGACCTGTGGTTGCTGCTTTTTTGTTTTCTGGCCATCGTGTCTTTCAGCCTCATTCTGTGGTGGTTCTTCAAAACCAATATCGGAACGGCCATGCGCGCCACCGGCGATAACGATCAAATGATCCGTGCACTGGGCGTCAACACAAAAGCGATGATCATCATTGGAATAGCCCTTTCAAACGGTTTTATCGCACTGGCAGGTGCCATGTTGGCACAATATCAAGGTTTCGCCGATGTCCAGATGGGAATTGGCATGATGGTCTGGGGACTGGCCAGTGTCATCATTGGCGAAGCCATCATCAACGACAACAGTGTTGGCTTTGTCATAGTCGGAGCAGTGCTCGGTTCTGTCTTGTTCCGCTTACTCGTCGCAATAGCTCTTCGTTGGGGCTTAAATCCGAACGACCTGAAAATTATTACAGCCCTGTTTGTTTTTATTGCGCTGATTTTGCCGGGCCTCCTGAAAGACAAGAAGAAACTGACTTTTAAAAGAAATGTACATGCTTAAAATCGAAAATATTAAAAAGACCTTCAATGCCGGCACGGTCAATGAGGTGAAAGCCATACAGGGGTTATCCCTTGAGATTGAGGAAGGCAGCTTTGTCTGCATACTGGGAACAAACGGATCGGGCAAATCAACCGCTTTAAATGCTGTTGCAGGCACGTTCCTTCCGGACGAAGGCACCATCACCCTTGATGGGGTGGACATCACAAGGTGGAGCGAACACAAAAGGGCCAAATACATAGGACGTGTTTTTCAAAATCCGTTTAGTGGCACTGCTCCGAACATGTCTATTCAGGAAAACCTGGCCCTGGCCATCAAACGAGGCAAAGGCCGTGGCTTTGGCTGGGGACTGCCAAAATCGCTGGTCAATGATTTCAAGAAAATGGTGAAGCCCTTAAACATGGGCCTGGAAGATCGTTTGGAAAACCCCATCGGCAAATTATCCGGTGGACAACGGCAGGCGCTCACGTTGCTCATGTCAACAGCCCTGAGGCCAAAATTACTGTTGCTGGATGAACACACCGCTGCACTTGACCCTAAAACGGCAAACAAAGTGATAGAACTAACCCAGCAAGTCGTTTCGAAAGACAAACTGACCACACTGATGGTGACCCACTCGATGCAACAGGCTGTGAATCTTGGCGATCGCATCATCATGATGCACCAAGGAAAAGTCGCTTATGATTTTAAGGGAGAAGACAAAAAACGGTTGAATGTGAACGATTTGCTGACCCTTTTCGACGAGCTCCGGCAAAAAGACCTGATTGATCCTGGAGTTGCCGCATTGCTTTTGGGGAATTATATATAAGCAAAAGATGGCTTTGATTCATCATTTTCCCTGGATTGGTAAGATTTTTACCGGACAACAATGATTTTCAATTAAAAATATGCCTGTCTGGAACCAATCCGGACAGGCATACTCTTTTAGTGATGATAATCAGTTTTAATAAATCCAACCATCATTTGGCACCAGGACATCTTGACCCAATCTTTGTACCTCTGATGCCGGTATGGCCCATTTATACAAATAGTCACCTGCCCATGAATAGGGAGAAGTCAATTTCCCATGTATTTCTTTGACGCCATTGCCTTGATAAAACTTCTTAGCTTTCCAAGTTCCCCAACGCATTTCATCAAAAAGGTTAATTCCTTCATTACACAGCTCCCAACGACGTTCGTTACGGATACGTTCTCTTAAATTGTCCTGACCTGTAACAAATGTAGGAAGATTGGGATCAGTAGTTTGTAAAGCTACAGCTCCACCACGCGTACGGACACTATTTACCAAAGTTATAGCTTCTGCATCATTACTGCGTTGTTCATTAATTGCTTCTGCCAATAACAACACCACATCGGCATAACGTATCATTACTTGATCAGTAGGTCCATACAGTCTGTTGGGTGATTCACTTGCACCTTCATATACCCATTTGCGCCACAGGTAATACCATTTTGTGTTCGTATCGGTTTTGATATCCCAGGGAGCTTGAGTATCAGTACGGAATGGCCAGCGTAAGGTGCATGTTTTTTCTACATTACCTTGGTCTGCTCCAAAAAGAGATGAATAAGGAGTGATGATGTCATCCAACAAACGTGGATCACGATCAGTAAACGCTTTCAATACCCTTGCTTCATTGCCGGTGCTTAAATATTTGGTCATATCAGCTCCGTAATTGGTGAAGACAGTCTTTTCGGCATTCGTCATGTTATCACGCAGAAAGAATACGATCCTTTGTACTGGGGTCATGGAGTTGTAGTTGGGTAAATAATCATTCCAGTCGAAGGGCTTACCATTTGCTTCTTCAAACGACTCAACGAAATCAGGGTTGGGCAGATAATTATTCCAGCACCATCCGAATCCACTGCGAGGTGCTAAATTCAATTGTGAATTGGAGCCATATCCTTCTACACCAATGTTTTGAACCGAGAAAATCATTTCAGGACATGCCTCATTGGCTTCTTTAAAAAGCTGTTTATAAGGGCCTTGAAACAAGGTCGGGCCCAATGTTCCAACAGTCCGTAAATCGGCTTCGGCTTTCGCATAATCTTTCATCCACATATATACTTTCCCTCTTAATGCATAAGCAGCGGCTTTGGTTACACGTCCGTGGTCAACATTACCTGCAGCATACATGTTAGGTAAATTGGGTTCGTTGATACAATAGGTCAGGTCAGAGATCATCGAATCCCAAACAGCAGTTTCTGTTGAACGGGGTTTGGTAACCTCGTCAAAAGTTACCGGCTTATTGTAATATGGAACGCCCTTATACACTTGGTTCAGATTAAAATAGAACCATGCCCGCAAGAATTTGCATTCGGCCATCAGACGCCCATATTTTGCCGGAGTCAACGGCGCATTTGGTAGATTTTGAATGGCATAGTTTGCCCGGGTGATGCCTTCGTAGTTTTGTTGCCAATAATCTGAAAACAAAGCGGTACTTGCTGTTGCAATACCTGAGGATAAAGCACTCGAGTTTCGGTTCATTCCTGTAAATCCATCTTGATCCGTATGCCATAAGTTATAACCTGTATTTTCATATCTTAAAGCATCATAGACTCCATTTACACCACAATCGGCTAAGGATTCCGATGTCCACATCGTTACTGAAGGAACGGAGTTTGTCGGGACGGTGTCGAGCAGGCTACCATCACAACCTGTAAACAAAGCAACTGCAACAAGTGAGCCAATAAAATATATTTTTTTCATATGATAATAATTTTTTGTATAAGGTCATATGGAACTCGCATGTCCATTCTATCATAAACTTGGACGTTTTTACAAACATGCTCGTTTCATCTTGCTTAAATATTAGAATGTTATATTGGTACCAAAAGCAATCTGCCGAACCAAAGGATAGGTGAAATTTCCACTCGTACTACTTGTCTGTTCAGGATCAAGGCCTGGATAAGAAGTAATGGTAAGCAAATTTTCAGCACTTATGAAAAATCTGGCTTGCTGAATAGAAATCTTCTTTGTTATATTTTGAGGTAACGTATAACCGAGGGTCACATTTGAAAGCCTTACATAAGTACCGTCATACAACCAGCGTGTACTCGGCAACGCGTTTTGAGTGTCATAATTGTTTAACTTCAAACGAGGATATAGGGCTGTTGTGTTATTTGCTGCATCGGCAGGATCTGCATCATTATAATAGTAATGATTATCGGCAACCATTTTTCCAATCTGATTAGCTACACGTGTGTTTGACATGTTGTAACCCATTTGAAGCCAGTAAATTTGGTTGCCAGTCTGTCCCGTCCAATCCATGCCCAAATCAAAATTCTTCCAACTGAAATTCATCTGAAGACCAAATACGGTGGTAGGCATCGAAGATGTCCCGGTCAATTTCCGGTCATAACTGTCACCGAAGATACCATTTCCGTTATTGTCGGCATAGATGTAATCTCCATACCAAATCTTGGTTTTGGAAACGCTCTGGTTAGGCATAAATATATTGCCGGCGGCAATCATTGCATTCAACCATTCCATATCTTGAGGAGTGCGAATCATTCCATCTTTCGGACCGCCTTTCGCGTTCACTTTTCCCTCAGAATCAAAATAGGATTGATTTCCATTATAAAGTGAGTACATATAATATTCATTGATCTGATGACCTTCTGTAATAAGATTGGTCGTTCCGGTGGTAGTGCTCCCAAGGTTACTGCTATAAACGCGATTACCCAAAGCATCAGTGGTCCAACCTTCTTTGAATTTACCTTTATACTTCGTTACTTCGTTTTTGTTGAAGCTCACATTTCCCTTAATGGAATATTTAAAATCTCCGATATGGTCTTGCCAACCAAGTGTAAGTTCAACACCTTTGTTGGAAATTCCTGCGAGATTTTGTGTAGGGGGAGAAGCTGTTCCAAGCGTAATTTCAACAGGTGGAGTAGTCAATATTCCATCTGTATTCCGGCTGTAGGCTTCAAATTCTGCCGTCAAACGGTTTCCAAGAAAAGCAGTCTCAAGACCGATATTGGTCACAGCAGTTGATTCCCATTCTAATAGTTCATTCGCAATTTTACTACCATAAACAGCACTGGCAGGTGTACCATTGAATGAATATTTTCCAGGGACATAAGTAGCCATATAGTCGTAATAACCAGGAGTGGTACTATTTCCCAATTCCCCCCATGAAGCGCGTAACTTCAGGTTCTGGAATACTTGTTGATCCTTCATGAAGTTCTCTTCAGAGATTCTCCAACCTGCAGAAAAAGAAGGGAATATTCCCCAACGATGATTGGATGAAAAGCGCGACGAACCATCACAGCGAAAATTTGCTTCAAAAAGATAGCGTTGATTGTAGTCGTAATTAATACGACCAAAAACCGAACGCATACTCCAATTATAGCCGGAACCTGAGATGGAAATCATATTGGTTGCAGCATCTAATACCCAGGCACTTACATCTGTCAAACCTTTCTTTGCGGCCGAATTTGCATACAAATTGTAGTACGTTTCGTTATAGCCCAGCAAACCACTTAGATGGTGCTTTTCAGCCAAAGTTATCTGGTAGTTCAGCAAAGTCTCGAGTGTATATTGATAGTCACTTGTAACCGAATAAGAAGTAGTCTGGTTACTCGGCGGAATGGCCGTTCCCATTGATACACCTGTACTGAATTGTTTTAGTATACCATAGGTAGGATCCGAATGGATGGCATTTTCAGACAAATCCTTATTATAGTTAAAGTTAACATTCCATGTCAACCCTTTGAAAAGTTTTACCTTAGTATAAAGAGAGGTATTTACCCTTGAGGTCTTATCGAACCCCAAATTAGTATGCAATGTTCTTAGAACATTATTCGCAGTTGCACTTTCTTCGGGTGCCTCAGGAACGGCCCATGCTCCGTCATAATAAGGGTATACGCCGGGGGTTGATGCCAATATATAGGGAGGTACAAGCCCGTAAGAGCCCATTTCATTATCATCCATGGTAGCATAAGTACGTGTACCGATGGTTAGCCATTTGTTAACATCAACTTCGGCATTGGTACGAAAGTTGTAACGCTTCAGTCCTGTATTATCTACCAATCCCGGGTTATGAAGATAATGGGCAGAAATCAATAATCTCGAGTTTGAAGTAGCTCCACTAACCGATATATTATGGTTTTGAATAACATTGTTTGTGTTGTAAACAACATCGTTCCAATCTGTATTCGGAAAAGCTATATAGTTAGGTACTCCATTGGCATTTAACGCATTGGGATTTTTATTGGCAGTCTCCCATTTAGAGATGGTAGCATCGCTGAAGATTTGTGCCGTTGAATAATTTGAAGCACTTTCATTCATCAGGCGCATATAAGTAGGATAATCGCTTACAAAGTCAATCAGATGGATAGGACTACAGTTTGACAGCATGCCTGTATAGGTCACACTTACGCGCTGTTTATCGCCCGATTTTGTCGTAACCAAGATTACACCGTTTGCAGCACGTGAACCGTAGATAGCCGATGAAGCAGCATCTTTCAAAATAGAAATTGATGCTATATCTTGTGGATTGATTACATCTAACGAACTTTCCATCCCATCGACAATGACTAAAGGGTCACTGTTGTTGAGCGTTCCGATTCCTCTGATACGGATCGTAGCACCATCAGAACCTGGTTCGCCTGATGCCTGTCTGACATTTACACCTGAACTTAATCCCCCAAGTGCAGAAGAGACTGTAATGATAGGACGTGTTGATCCTAATTCATCGAATTTTATCTGTGAAACAGCACCGGTCAAGTTTACTTTTTTCTGGGTACCATAACCAACCACCACTACTTCATCCAAATTCTTTGAATTTTTATTCATAGTTACTTCAATAGTGCTTTGCTTATCAAAAGCAACCTTCTTTGTAATATATCCAATGTATGAGAATACCAATACGGAAGAAGTCTTCGGTACCTCGATGGTGAATTTACCGGCAATATCAGAAACAGTACCGATTCTGGTGCCCTCAATAAAAGCACTTACACCAAACAGAGGTTCACCGGTGTCGGCATCTTTTACAACACCTGTTAATTTGTGAGTCTGAAAATCAGATGTTTGATTTGTTTGATCGGATACTTTTTCCGGAACGAGCACTATTTGTTTATTTTCTTTCATTTTCCACGAAATGCCACTTCCTTTAAAAAGAATATTCATGACATGATCAATAGAAGCATCTTTTACATTCAGAGAAACGACCTTGTTCAAAGCGGTAAAATCATCGTTATAGAAAATTTTGTAGTCCGATTTATTCTCTATGACTTTAATAATCTGACGGATGGTCTTATCTTTTACATTTACTGTAATCTGTGAAAAGGAATTAAAAGCTGAGCAAAAGAAAAGTATACAGACCAACAAAAATCGTATCTGGAGCTTTATTTTGCATTTTGGCCTATTTTTCATTGTGATTTTCATATTTTTCATACTTTTGTTCGATTTAATGATTCACGAAAAGTTGCTTGTGAGTTATTTGCAGGTTCACAGGCAACTGTGAAAAAACATTGAGTTAATTTAAAGGTGGGATGGGATAGACTGTTCCACCTTTTTTTGTTTTTATGTAGAGGGGTCTTAACTTGAATTTGTCATGGATCATGTTTTTAAGGTTAATACTTCATCGTTTATTTCATTACGTGCTGATAAAAAGGAACCATTTCTTTATTCTCTTTTAAATAAATGGCTGAATCTTTGATTTGATATTGCAATGGCGAAGTCAACGCAAATGCTTGTAATACGCTCTCAATATTTGTATTGCTTAGAGATCCGGAATAATGGAATTTTTTGAGTCCCGGCGATTCAAAAACAAATCTTATATTATAGTTTCGTTCTAACATAGAGGCGATTTCTTCAAATGTATCAGATTCAAAATTGAGTCTATTGTTACGCCACTCCGCATACACACTGCAATCTTCCACGTCCGTCTTTACCATGTTCTTACTCATGCAATCGTAAAGCACTCTTTGATTTGGCATTAAATATGTTTTACTATCATTATCCCCAACTTCCACTTTTCCATTGATTAGTGAAACCACAATCTTCTTATCTTCCGGATAGGCTTTTACATCGAAGGCTGTCCCAAGAGCTTTCACCGAAAAATTATTACTATGTACGATAAATGGAGCATTTTTATTTTTAACAACTTCGAAATAAGCCTCTCCCTCAAGATTGATCATCCTTTCTTTCTGATTGTAACGGCTGCCATAAGCCAATGTAGATCCGGAATTCACCCATACACGACTTCCATCGGACAATGTCACAGTTACCTTTTGCCCTTTTTGTGCTGTCACAATCATATCTCCGGAAAAATTTCTGCTTTGACCTTCGTAAAGGAAGTAAACCGACAGGGAAGTGGTGAGAACCAGCAAAAAAGAAGCAGCCACAGCTATCCATTTTTTCCAATGAAATACCTGCTTCGATTCATTGATTTGTTTGATGTTTTCAAAAATTCGTTGCTGTACCTTCGGATTCATTTTATCGGTCGTGGCATTCCATTGCTCTTGCATCCATGTCTGTTCAAATTGAGCATCTTTCAATTGTTCCAGCAGGTATTGCACTTCCGGTTTTGTAGCCGTGCCATCAAAAAAGCGATCCAGAAGTTCTATGTTATTATCTTTTTCCATCGTGTCTTGATATGTTTATGACTTGATCAAAAACAAATTTTTCAATGCGTTATCATCTATTCTTGTCTTAAGCATTCATTGTTATACACAACTATGCGGATTCATTCCGTTATGCGCAACCGAAAATTTTTGTTTGTTTAACTTATAAAAATGGTAAGAATGCTCCGATGAACATCATTCCGGTGTAGGGTAGGAGACTTCTCCTCATAAATTTGTTGGCCTTATTGAGTTGAGACTCCACCGTATTTTCTGAAATTTCGAGCAATGTTGCTATTTCCCTGTTGGAAAAATTTTTAATCTTGCTCATGATGTATATTTTGCGACGGGCTGCCGGAAGTTGTTCGATCAATTTGTTGATCTGCTCTTCAAGCATCTTATACTCGACTTCTTTTTCTGCGGAATCCTCGAACGTATTTTCGTGTTCAATGACATAGTCTTGGTATAGATATTCCTGCATACGGCTTTTGACAACATTCAGAAACATATTCCGCCCCACCGTATAGACAAATGAATTAAAAGATCCTTCGGTATTGATGTTGGTATGGATTTCCCATATTTTCACAAAAACATTTTGAACGATTTCTTCCGCTAAATAGAAGTCACCATTCGAAATGCGCAAAATATAGTTATACAGTTTGCCGCTGTATTTACTATACAAAATCTCAAAGCAAGCGGTATTGCCTTTCCTGAGCCTTTCGAGAAGATCACGGTCATTGTTTAACTCATCTTCCATACATTAACGGCAGTTAGATGAATAAACCTCTAAAATAGAAACTTCAATCGTGTTTTTCTTCAGATGTATATAACAAAGCATCAGACTATCAGTAAGATAAAAACTTCTGATTTTCATATGATAATATTTTTTTCGTCTAAAGTCCTATGGAACTCGCATGTCCATTTTATCATAAATTTGGACATTTTTACAAACATGCTCGTTTCATGTGATTGAATTTAAGGTAACGCAATTGCATTTATCCACTATATAATATATAAACAATTAAGCGATTATTTCCCGTTATCCTATATATGTTAAATAAACATAATATTCAAGCAATGCGAAAAAATAATTATATTTCCAGAACCTTACAAATTAAGTTTCGGAAATTACACATACTTCATCGAAAATAACATCAACCGTCACATAAGCATAAAGCCCGAACAGTTGAAAAGATCTTACTTCATTTCGAAGGTGTATTTGAAACCATTAAAATGCCCCATAAGCGCATCAAGAGAATCTTTGGTTTCTTGAATCAACTTTTGCATTTGAGTGGAATCCAATTCGATTAAAGCCATGTCACCATTGAAGTAAATCAACCCATATTCAGACATGGTCAGTGTACGCGTCTTAATATCCTTCAGACTCCATTGAGTATTAAAAAAACAACTATTCTTCTCATCAAAGTTGTACATGCTATAAGACGTCTGGGTATTGCTTTGGTCATAAATACGTTTCTCAACCCGAATCAGCCGATTGTTCTGGTAATACAACACGACTTTTGCCACTGATCCGGTCTTGTCGGACGCATAGCTGACCTTTGATTGTTTTGTAGACGGATCATACTTCAAGGCGGTCAACTTTTCAGCCATCTCTGAATCAAGGGTGTACAAATCTTCTGAGGTCGGCTTTTTGACTGTTAAAGCAGAATCTTTCTTTAAATCGGTTTTTTGCTGAGTAGCGGAAGCTTCATTTTCAGTTGAACGAACTTGGCTTTGACCCTGAAAAAAGCTTGCAAAAAGAAGCATGAAGGCCACAGCAATGAAATTACGTGGATTTTTCATAGGACGCTTTTATTATATTAAATTAACTATCAGGCATTTAATATTATAATAAACAATTGTGCATTATATCAGATTAATTCACAATATATCATATTTATTCCTATTTTTAAGTCATTCCATTACAGAAGATTCACAACATTAAAGTAATGACTTCAGTTCCTTATGTCCTAAATAATCACATCAGATCTTTCAGACAAGCCTGATAATAGCCCTGAATGGTATCTTTAGGCCTCAGAATCTCACCATTCCATTCAACGAGATCCAAATCAATGGCAACCCGTCCCTGCGTTTCCACACTACGGATACGTCCCATATCCGACTCGATTTTTTTTAGGACAACCTGGATATCCCTTAACGTACTGACGGACTGAGCCACACACACCGCATTCAAATATCTCGCACATTCTCCCTGTGGAGCAGGTTGCCCTTCTTTCACCAATGTTGCACTCCAATGATTCTCCGAAAATCGTGCCCCTTCAGGAAAAGCCAAAGACAGTATGATTCTGGCTTCAGCAATGTTCTTTTCCGCTTCAGAATTCGAAGCCAAAAGGATGATAAACTGATTCATCATTCATATAATTTGAAGCAAACTTACCAATAATTTCCATATCTTTGATGCTAAACTTCCGCTTTCATGAAAGTTAAATAATTATTTATGTATGAAAACATGCATCGCCTTTCTTTTATTCAGCCTGTTGCTGATTCCGTCCGTTCTGTTTTCCCAGGAAAAAACGGCTAAAAGTCCCAAAGCCAAACAAATTCTTCAGATAAACCTTCGCAAAGAAGTCAACAGTATCTCTTGGATGGAAATCAGCAAAGGTCTTGAAGAAGCCAGGACTAAGAAATACGATGCGGTGCTCATCAACATGAACACCTACGGAGGAGAAGTTCTCTATGCCGATTCCATTCGGACAGCCATCCTCAATGCACCGATGCCTGTTTACGTATTCATCAACAACAATGCAGCTTCAGCAGGAGCTTTGATTTCCATAGCCTGTGACAAGATATTCATGCGTTCAAGTGGTACCATCGGAGCTTCCACAGTAGTGGACCAATCCGGAGCAGCAGCACCCGACAAATATCAGTCATACATGCGCGGCATCATCCGTGCCACAGCCGAAGCGCAGGGTAAAGACACCACCATCACCGGACAGGATACCACCATTGCATGGCATCGCAACCCAAAAATAGCAGAAGCCATGGTTGATGAGGATATCTATATCGCAGGCATCATCGATACAGGTAAAGTACTGACCTTCACTGCCAACGAAGCCCTTCAAAATGGATACTGTGACGGAATTTCTGAAAATGTGGACGAAATCCTTACAAAATATGTCGGCTACTCCAATTATGATTTGACGGTATTCAGGATGAAAGGCTGGGATTACGCAAAGGGACAATTGATGGGAACAGCCTTGCGCGCCATTCTGATCATGCTCATTGTTGGCGGTATCTGGTTTGAACTACAAGCACCAGGCATCGGTTTTCCGACATTGATTGCAGCCGTTGCAGCCGTTTTCTATTTTGCACCGCTTTATATGGACGGCCTTGCGCAAAACTGGGAAATCATCCTTTTCATTATCGGAATGATCCTGCTCTTTATGGAAGTCTTTGTCATACCGGGTTTCGGGGTTGCCGGAATTCTGGGGATCCTGTTCATCCTTTGCGGATTGACTTTTGCCCTGATTGATAATGCCACGTTTCATTTCAGCCTTCAGGGTTTGGACGGCGTTACAGAACCACTCTTGCTGGTTTCTTTAAGCATTATAGCGGCAGTCTTGATATGTCTTTGGTTAAGCACCAAAATCGGGCACGGAAACGGTGTATTCCGTAAACTGGCTCTGACATCCGTACAGAATAATGAAGAAGGTTATATCGGAGTTCCCATGGAAACCAAAGATATGGTGGGAAAGACCGGCGTGACCGATACGGTTCTTCGTCTCTCCGGAAAAGTACGTATTGACGACAAGATGTACGACGCCATTTCAGAATATGGATTTATCGAAAAAGGAGAAAATGTCAGGGTAACCCGTTATGAATCCGGACAAATCTATGTGACAAAAGCCATCGAAGAATCTCCCAAAAATACGGACTGATGGTTTTTACTTCCCCAACGCCTCGGAACAAGACTTCAGTATAGATTTAGCCTGTTTGATATTAAGTTTCTTACCCAAATCAAGCAAGTTCTCATTGGTGATATCCTGCACTTTTCCACACACCGACAAGGCATGGGTATTCTCATTCGGTGTTGGCTTTAAATTGAAAGCAGGAGCCAGCTTCCATTTTCCCGTACGGGAAAAAGTAAAAAGTATCTTATCCGGGCGATCCTTCTTGTTTCCAATCAATACGTTAAAAATCATGCGCCTGTAAAGTTCCTCCATTTCAAGATGAGACAAATGCATTTGCCGCATACACCGAAAAGCAGCTTCATAGGAATTCTCCGGATCCTCGCGTAATGCAGTAAAAGACTGGACATGCAACCTTTCATTTTCGACACGGTCGAATCTCTTACACAAAAGATGCGTTTTATGCCCGTCCTTGAGCATACGGCAGGGAGCCATCGTCATGCCGCAAACCATGGCTTTCTTATAATAATCATATTCCACCATCAAATCATCCGGACGATCCATTCTAACACCGTCCAACTTGATGATCCAGCTTTCAAATCCCTCAGGAACAGAACCTTGACCGGAAACAACTTCTCCGGTAAAATCATTGATGGCCACCAAAGCCTTTGGCCAGGATCCACGGGTAAAAAGTCCGCTTCTGAGCAGCTCCCGGATTCGCCGGTCACTCAGACCGCTGCCGTTATTATTGAATAAATTGTATGCATATTTAACCAACAGGTCAAAATCTATGGTTTCCAATGTATTGAGTTCTGGGTAACCAGAAGGCTCAAAACTGAATGCACCCATTCCACGATTGCCAAGCAATGAAAGATAAGACTGCGACGAAAGCGTTTCAGGTGTTTGCTGCGAATCATGCAAGGCATAACGCAAAATATCCCTGGCATAGTTTCCGGGAAGGATATCTGCCAAGAAATCCGGTAAACCACCCATCTCCTTAAATTGATAGATTTCAGGTTTGAGGCGAAGCCTTTCCATGGGAAATAGGATAGGGGATATATCCCATCCCAACCTGAGAAAAGACGGAAAAAATTCAAACTGCTCCAAATGAGTTTCTGAATCTCTGACCATCACGCCCAGTGGCTCATTCCATAAATTTACCTGAACAAATTGACGCATACTATTTTTTTTTCGACAATCGGACACGTTTTCGCTGTGCCTGCTGAGCAGCCATGACCGGACTAATCTCCGGCAAAAGGTCATTCAGTCTGGAAAGCATCTCCAAAGAACGGAGCACCTGAACCAAACTCAAGACATTCAAAGGCTTGCCGTTTTCCAGGTCACGTATGGTACCCCGGTTCAGTCCGGAATGATCGGCAAGGGACTGCTGAGTCAGGTTTTTCGATATCCGGAACGCCTTGATCCGTTGGCCCATTTCCGATAAAATTTCAAAATCAGTTAATCGATACCAGTCTTGCATAGGTATTTTTTTGCAAATGTACTATAATGATTATTATTTATACCATTATATCAATAATTTATTTATAATGATTAATATTTCAACCATTATAATAGTCCAATAGCCCACAAATACGCTTTGAATATCAGCCTCTTCCAAAATGATTTTTGTCTGAAAATTTGCATGGAAAGCAAAAAATGACTTACTTTGCAGCCGTTTTAAGAAACACCAAGAGCTATACTAATCTAAAAAAGATAAGACATGTCTAAAGTTTGTCAAATCACAGGGAAAAAAGCAATGATAGGGAATAACGTTTCGCACTCTAAAAGGCGTACCAAACGTAAATTCAATGTCAATCTGTTTACAAAGAAGTTCTATTGGGTAGAACAAGATTGTTGGATCTCGCTGACCATTTCGGCAGCAGCTTTGCGCACCATCAACAAAAAAGGTTTGGACGCAGCCATGAGAGATGCCAGCGAAAAGGGATATTTACGTGTTGAAGATGTCCAAGTACTTAATTAATCGTAGGAGATCAAAGAAATGGCAAAAAAAGCTAAAGGAAACAGAATCCAGGTTATTCTGGAGTGCACAGAGCACAAAGAAAGTGGCATGCCGGGTACATCTCGTTACATCACGACCAAAAACCGCAAGAATACGACAGGTCGTTTGGAACTGAAGAAATACAACCCGATTTTAAAGAAAATGACAGTTCATAAAGAAATTAAATAAGATAGGTCATGGCAAAAAAAGCAGTTGCATCATTGCAAAAAGGCGAAGGTCGTGCCTACGCCAAGGTAATCAAGATGGTAAAATCTCCGAAAACCGGAGCCTATACTTTCCAGGAAGAAATCGTACACAACGAAAAGATCAATGACTTTTTCAAAAAATAATTGATCGGTATCATATTTAAAATGGGTTGACTCATAAAGAGTTCAACCCATTTTTTGTTTTTCTAATTCACACAGAGTGTTCATTATTGGGCACTCTGTTTTTATTTTAGATCCACATTCTCAAATATTTATGTTTCTGGCACATCCTTTAAACTTTAAAAAAAATTAAATAAATTTTTCAGAGGTTACCTTTTTTGAAATAGAGCGTCAAATGTATTAAATAGAAAATTAAATGTATTAAACTAAAAATTGTATGCGAAGAATCTTGAGTTTGTTCATGTTTACATTCCTTTATATATGTACATCCATGGCAGAAAATATCGTAATGGGACATATTACCGACCGGAAGCACAAACCGGTGATGTTTGCAACCGTAACTTTGCTGGATGCAAAAACAAAAATACCCGTCAAAAGTGGAGAAAGCAATAGCACCGGAGAATTTTCCATTGACAAGGTGAATCCTGATGAATATATCCTGTCCATCACTTTAATGGGATACAAGAAGTATGAAACAGAAAAATTTGTTCTGGCATCCAATAAGATTGTGAAAAATGTGGTTTTGGAGGAATCCACCCAGATATTAAAAGAGGCCACAGTAACTGCCAAACGTTCATTTATTGAACAACAAGCAGATAAGATAGTCATCAATCCGGAAGCATCCATCACTACTGATTCTGAAAATGTATTAGACATCCTGAAGAAAGCACCTGGTGTATCCGTCGACGACAACAACAATATCAGCTTGAAAGGCAAACAGGGGATCAAAGTGCTGATTGATGATAAACCAACTTATGTTTCCGCCGAACAGTTGGCCTCCATGCTCAAAGGAATGCAGGGAAAGGACATTGATCATATTGAAATCATAGAAAATCCCTCTTCTCGTTATGATGCCGAGGGTAGCTCAGGTATTATCAACATCAAGACCAAACATAACAGACGCACAGGTTTTAACGGCAGTGTATTTGGAGGTTTGGGATACAACAACAAATTTAGCGAAAACACAGGTTTCAACCTGAACATGAATTTCGGTAAACTGAACATCTATGGCAATTACTCCATCTACACTTGGGCAGGCAGTAATAATTCGGTCATTACACGCAAATTTCTGACAGGTCCTGATATAGGGACATTTGAACGTACCTTCATTAATTGCGATTACAATGGACATTCTCACAATTATAAAGTCGGTGCTGATTATTTCCTGACCAAAAAGCAGGTCGTCAGTGTCATGTTCAGGGAATCAAACGGCCTAAACTTAAGCCCTTTAACTTCAAAAAGCAGGTTCGAAGACAGTCGGTATCAACTTGATTCCTTGTTGAAAACCAGAACCGACCAAAAAGACAATTGGCATAATTACACCTATAACGTCAATTACAAATTGGATTTTGACACTTTAGGGCAAAATTTAATGGTGGATGCCGACTACGCACGCTTCTTTTATCATTCACTCAGTGATCAGTTTAGTCAGTTTTTTGATGCCGGCGGAAACCAGATCAACGCAGATTCGAGAATTGTTGGAAATCAAGGTTCAAAAATCAATATCTTGACCGTCAAAACTGATTATGAAAAGCCCATCAACAAAATATTTTCTTTAGAAGCAGGCACGAAAATCAGTTTGGTAACCAATCATGCAAATATGGATTTCAATATTGATGGCCCGACCAACATCGTTTCTAATACAGATCTCGAACCTTCTGACAAGTTCATCTACACGGAAAACATCAACGCTGCTTACCTGAGCGGACGGGGGCAATTTGGCAAGACATCCGTTCAATTGGGCCTGAGGATGGAAAACACCAATTCAAAAGGTGACTCCAAATCCTTGGATCGCATAGACCGGAATCATTATACCAACCTATTCCCTACATTTTTTGTGCAACATTCCATCAATAAAGACAATCAGCTTGGCCTTTCATACAGCTACCGCATAGGACGTCCAGGCTACAATCAGCTCAATCCATTTATGTGGATGATTGATCTCTATACCTATGTAGAGGGAAACCCGTTCCTGCGTCCACAATATTCCAATGCACTTGGTTTGAATTACACTTATAAAAACAAATTAATCACATCCATTGGTTTCAATAACACCAATGACGTGTTCACTCAAATCATTGAACAGGATGACATCTCCAAAAAAATATACCAAATGGATAAAAACCTGAGTAAATCCATTGATCTGAACGGATCGGAAACGGTCCAATTCGACATTACCAAATGGTGGCACCTGAATACCACGGTAACTGGCATGTATAAAAAATTTGCATCCGATTACGAAGGTGTTCCGGATTTTTCCAGATGGAGTTTTATGGGTAACATGATACATACGTTTTCTTTACCGCATGATATCGGACTAGAATTCTCCGGAAGAGGACAGTCCAAACAATTGTGGGGTTATTTTGTCAATAATGGTTTTTATTCCTTTGATATAGGAGTCAAAAAAAGCCTCTTCAGCAAAAATGGAACACTAAAACTTTCATTGGGAGATATCTTTGATACAAACCATAGCAATGGATACGCCAAATATGGCCATTTAGATGTAACATCAAAATGGAATGGCACGACCAGACGACTGAATCTATCGTTCACTTATCGTTTCGGTAAAGAAACTTTCAAGACAAGAGTCAACCGTTCGACCGCTTCCAGTGATGAAGAGAGCCGGAGCAGCAGCAGCAACAGATAAGTCAAGTACGGATGTTCATTATACTGACGATTAATGATGGCTTAACACATTCCCGAATCCTATTAAAATGTGGAATTTATTGTTAAAACACAGCCTCGAACCAAAGCAAATTTGTGCACTTCGTTAATAATCTGTACATTTGCAATGTTTAGCGAAAATAGCACAAACAATGGGTATATTCAATTTATTTTCAAGAGATAAAAAAGAAGAAAAGGATATTTTGGATCAGGGATTATCCAAAACCAAAGAAAATGTTTTTTCAAAAATCAGCCGTGCCATTGCTGGAAAATCCAAAGTTGACGACGACGTACTGGATGAGTTGGAAGAGATCCTGATCTCTTCTGATGTCGGAGTAGATACCACCTTAAAAATCATAGACCGGATTCAAAAGCGCATAGCAAGAGACAGATACATAGATACCAAAGAACTGAACGCCGTTCTTCGGGAAGAAATAGTCGGCTTGCTCATCAGAAACGAAAATGAAGACACTGACGATTTTGACTTTCCTGAAGTGAAAAAACCCTATGTCATCATGGTCGTAGGAGTAAACGGTGTTGGAAAGACAACCACCATTGGAAAATTGGCATACAAATTCAAACAAGCAGGCAAGAAAGTGTATTTGGGTGCAGCAGATACATTTAGGGCCGCAGCCGTAGAACAATTATGCATTTGGGGAGAAAGGGCAGGGGTTCCTGTCATCAAACAAGCCATGGGTTCTGATCCGGCCGCTGTCGCTTACGACACCCTCAAATCTGCTGTCGCCAATGACGCCGATGTCGTATTGATCGATACAGCCGGAAGACTACACAATAAAATTGGCCTGATGAATGAATTGACCAAAATCAAGGATGTCATGAAAAAAGTGATTCCCGATGCACCTCATGAAATTCTTTTGGTACTTGACGGTTCGACAGGGCAGAATGCCTTTGAACAAGCCAAGCAATTTACATTAGCTACAGAAGTAAACGCATTAGCCATCACTAAACTGGACGGAACGGCCAAAGGCGGCGTTGTTATCGGCATTTCCGACCAATTCCGGATTCCTGTGAAATATATCGGGTTGGGCGAAGGAATGGATCACTTGCAGATCTTTAATCGTCGCAACTTTGTCGATTCCTTGTTTGGCTCCAACTTTTAAGAATGCGATTCAAGAAAACAATCAATATTATAACCATGGGCTGTTCCAAGAATCTGGTTGATTCCGAACAACTCTTGCTGCAATTTGAAGCCATCGGCTACCAAGTAGAGCATAATGCTGATGTTCCAAATGGTGGCATAGTGATTATCAATACTTGCGGCTTTATCGGTGATGCCAAAGAAGAATCCATCGACACCATACTGGAATGGTCTGCAGCCCGAAAAAAGGAACAGATCAGTAAACTATTTGTAATGGGATGTCTGTCTGAACGTTACCTAAAGGAGTTAACCGACGAAATTCCTGAAGTCGATCATTTTTACGGAAAATTCAACTGGAAAGAAGTCATAGCCGACTTGGGTGAAACGTACCACAATGAGTTAAAACTGGAACGTCACCTCACCACCCCTTCGCACTACGCTTATATCAAAATTTCAGAGGGATGCAACCGTACCTGTTCCTATTGCGCCATACCGATCATCACAGGCAAACATCAGTCCAGACCCATGGAGGATATACTTGAAGAAATTCGTTTGCTCATAAGTCAGGGTGTCAAGGAATTTCAGCTTATCGCACAGGATTTGTCCTATTACGGAAAGGATCTCTATCATACCCTGAAACTGGCCGATCTGGTGGAGCAGATTTCACTGATTCCAGGTGTAGAATGGCTGCGTTTGCACTATACTTACCCATACGAATTCCCAATGGATATTCTACATGTCATGCGTGAAAGGCCCAATGTTTGTTCCTATCTTGACATGGCCTTACAACATATCAGCGACAACATGCTTCTCAAGATGCGTCGCAAAATCAATAAGGAACAAACCCTGGAATTGCTGAAATACATTCGTCAGGAAGTTCCAGGCATTCATCTCCGTACGACTCTGATGGTTGGCCATCCAGGCGAAACCGAAGCAGATTTCAGGGAACTTTGTGACTTTGTAAAAGAAATCCGCTTTGAACGCATGGGAGCTTTTACCTATTCTGAGGAAGAAGGCACCTATGCCGCCAAACACTATCAGGATGAAATTCCAGCAGAAGTGAAACAAGCCAGACTGGATGAACTCATGCTCCTGCAACAAGGCATTTCAGAAGAAATCAATGCAACAAAAGTGGGAAAAACACTTAAAGTCATTGTAGATCGGGAAGAACAAGATTATTATGTCGGGCGCACAGAATTTGATTCGCCGGAAGTAGATCCCGAAGTCTTTATTTCAAAAGAAAAAGAGTTGAAGCCTGGAAATTTTTACAATATTGAAATCACATCATCAGAACCATACGATTTATTTGGACACATTAAAAACTAACCATTTACCATCTTCCATTTTGGGTAGGAGGGGGGAGCACTTATAAATGAGCATTTCCCTTTTCTTTTTGAAATAAATCACCAATATAATAAGGATTTTGTAAACAATTTCGGAACAAGAATGTTTATCTTTAAGGATGGATTTCTATACTCTAAAAATAAATTCTAAAGATATGGAAGAAAAATTAGTTACTGTCGCCATTCATACTTATGAACGTGCCATCATCTTAAAAGGGATACTTGAATCGGAAGGTATTGATGTTTACCTGCACAATGTCAACGAGATACAACCAATGATATCTGCAGGAGTACGGGTTCGTATCAAGGAAAGCGATCTGGCAGCAGCCTTGAAACGGATTGAAGAAATCGATTTTAGTTATAATACTGAAAATCAAGATGTTGCAGAAACGGAAAAGAAATTCATCCTGGTACCGGTAGATTTCTCTGACTATTCTATCAAAGCCGCACGATTTGCATTCAGTATGGCAAAAAATATTGATGCCAGCATCATATTCTTGAATACCTATTACAGCCCATATTATTCAGGTGGAATGCCAATCAGCGACGCATTTGCATTTGACGAAGCAAATCAGGAAAGTATTCGGAAACAGATGAAAAAAATCCATGAAAATATGGATAATCTGACTGATACGTTGAAAAAGAATATTGAGAACGGTATTTTGCCCGAAATTGCATTTGGCTGTAAATTCCGTGAAGGAATGCCCGAAGAACAAATTCTGCTTTACAGCAAAAAACACAATCCTTACATGATTATTATGGGTACACGTGGTAAGGATGCCAAAGAAGCAGCATTAATGGGGAGTGTCACCGCTGAAGTAATTGACAGGTCACGCGTTCCGGTATTTGCCATTCCGGAAAATACACCTTTTGACAAATTTGAACAAATTAAGAATATTGGATTTATTACAAATTTTGACCAAAGAGATCTGATTGCATTTGAATCACTGATGCAATTGATGAAAACCTTTAATTTTAAAGTGTACTTTATACACTTATCAGGCGAGTCGGATAAATGGACAGAAGTGCAACTGAATGGAGTCAAAGGATATTTCAGCAAGCAATATCCTGAAGTAGATAGTTCATATTGTATCATTGAAGGAGACGACCTAATCAATAATTTGGATGAATTTGTCAAAGACCGGCAAATCGACGTTCTTACAATAACACAACAAAAGCGAAATGTCTTTGCACGATTATTTAATCCAGGACTTGCACATAAGATGGTTTTTCACAGTGATACGCCATTATTGGTCTTAAGAGGATAATTTAAGATCGCGAGAATTAAAAATCTCAGAGATTGGTTCGGCACAATTTCAAATATGCGATTCTCATAAAGTTTTAATATAAATGGGCCTGTCAAAAGCAGCCCATTTTTTCATTACTGTATTTGTGTTATAATTAATATTATGATGAATAGATATTATTCAAAATGATATGTAAAATTTTCAGCAACAAAAAAGCATCCCCTTTTGAGGGATGCTTTAAAAAATTTATAGAAGTTTACCAATGATTATTTCATTTCCCTGATGCGCTGATCCATGATCTTATATTTTTCATCATTTCCAGTATTGTAATAAATACCTCTTAATGCAATGACAAAATCACGGTCATTCGGATTGATGGAATATGCTTTTTCAAAGAACGGTTTAGCCTGCTCAAACAAATCTTTCAGTATCACCTTTTCTGCCCTATACTTTTTGTCGTCACGGATGGTATTGATACGATCTAATTCTTCGACTGCCTTATTGTAATACAGACGTCCCATATTACCAAGAGCATCCGCATAATTTGGATCTAAATCCAAAGCTTTCTGATAACAGACCTTACATTCATCCAATTTATTGGTGTTTTCTAAAATACGACCTTTCACATTCCAAAGAATGGGACTTTTCTGATCTTGATTGAGAGCCTGGTTGATCCATACCAATGCTTCATCCATCAAATCCTCATTGATATAATAATTGATCAGGTTGCTGGTGTAGAATGGTTCAGTTGGAAATTTCTGTGCACCAAGCTTATACATACGAATCAGATTGGCCGTATCCTTCAAAATCAGGTATTCACTACAAAGACGGCCATAAACCCATTGGGATTCAATCGTATCTTTGATCTGTTCAAAATATTTGACTGAAATAGCCGGTTTTTCAGCCTGAGTAGCAGATAAACCACAATAATAGGTAATCATAGGAATCAAGGTATCTTTTTCCAACCCCTGACCTTTCATATACTTCAGGTTCGGATATTGAATATATGTTTGAAACATATCGAACGATTTCATGAAATCCTTTTTTTCATAGTAATAAGAACCCGCATCGATAAAACCACGCTGAAATCCTTTTACTTTTTCTACAATCTTTTTACGAAATTTTGGGTTGATCTTTCCTTTTTCATTGGGTAACTGATCCAATGAATCAGCCTTCGAGTATGAATCAAGAGCACTCTTCAATGAAGTTGCCATCAAAGCCTGATCACCTTTTTTCTGTGTCCACTGAATTTTTTGCTGTTCGTTATAAATAGTATAAAACACATCTCCGGCTGTAAACCATGTACTGGCTAAATCTTTAGTCGTAGGATTTTCCAAGGCTAAGAGTATTGCTTCTTTGGCCGCCTTCGTATCAGGCGTTTCCGAAAGAATCTTAGCTTTGGCTTTGGACACATTATTCTTTTGTGCGCTTGCACTTCCTCCAACCAGAAGAATTGCAGAAAGCAAGAAAACAATTTTTTTCATTTGGTTTTTCTTTTTAAAATGGACTCTGTTAATTGTTATTATCTTGATTTATAGTATTTTGTACTGACTCCTCAGAACTCATATCTTCCACCTCAATACTGCCTGCGTCTGGTAATTCTTCTTCTTCCGTTTCTGACAAAACTTTACATACAGAAGCAATCTCATCATGACGTTTTTCCAGATTAATCAGATGGACACCCTGTGTGGCACGTCCCATGATGCGGAAGTCAGATACTTTCATACGGATGGTTATGCCTGATTTGTTGATGATCATGAGGTCATTTTCATCAGTAACGCTCTTGATAGTAACCAGTTTCCCCGTTTTTTCGGAGATGTTCATAGTCTTGACACCCTTTCCGCCACGGTTTGTGATACGATAATCATCAATCATTGAACGTTTTCCAAATCCTTGTTCAGATACGACCATGATGGTTTCTTCCTCCGGATTCTTGATACAAATCATGCCGACAACCTCATCCTGAGCGTCTTCATCCAGATCCATTCCTCGAACACCGGTTGCTGTACGTCCCATACAGCGGACTTTACTTTCATGAAACCTGATGGCGCGGCCGTTTCGGTTAGCTATAATAACCTGATTGTCACCGTTGGTCATACGAACTGATATGACTTGGTCATCATCACGAATGGTGATGGCATTGACACCATTCAAACGCGGACGTGAATAAGCCTCTAACAGCGTCTTCTTGACGATACCCCTCTTTGTACAGAATATCAGATAATGAGAGTTGATGAAAGCATCGTCTTTCTGAAGATTCTTTATACGGATAAAGGCATTCACCTTATCATCTGCATCGATATTGAGCAAATTCTGGATGGCACGCCCTTTGGATGTCTTTGCTCCTTCCGGTATTTCATAGACATTCAGCCAGAAACATTTACCTTTCTGAGTGAAAAACATCATCGTATTGTGCATAGATGCCGGATAGATGTATTCCACAAAATCCTCATCACGGGTTTCAGAACCTTTGGATCCTACTCCACCTCTGTTTTGCGAACGGAATTCACTTAGAGGCGTACGTTTGATATAGCCCAGATGAGATATGGTAATGATCATTTCGTCATCGGAATAGAAATCTTCAGGATTGAAATCTTCAGAAGCAAAAATGATTTCTGAACGGCGTTCGTCACCATATTTATCCTTGATTTCCTGAAGTTCATCCTTAATGATTTTCATTCTTATTTCCTTGCTTTCCAGAACTTCTTTGTACCATGCAATTTTCTGCATCAAAGCATCGTATTCATTGCGCAATTTATCCATTTCCAGACCTGTCAACTGACGCAAACGCATTTCAACGATGGCGCGTGACTGAATGTCACTTAAGTTGAATTCCGCCATTAATTTTTCGCGGGCTTCATCGGGCGATTGAGAACCACGGATAATGGCAATGACACGGTCAATATTGTCACAGGCTATAATCAAACCTTCCAGGACATGTGCACGCTTTTCAGCTTCATTCAGGTCATACTGAGTCCTTCTGACCACAACTTCATGTCGATGATCAATAAAATGTCGAATCAAATCCTTCAAATTCAACATCTTAGGACGGCCATGAACCAAAGCGATATTGTTAACACTGAAAGATGACTGCAAAGTTGTCATCTTGTACAGTTTGTTGAGCAATACATTGGAGTTGGCATCTTTCTTCACTTCTACGACAATGCGCATACCATCTCGATCTGATTCATCATTGATGTGATAGATTCCTTCAATTTTCTGTTCTTTGACCAAATCAGCAATTGAAGTAATCAAGTCTGCCTTGTTTACCATATAAGGTATTTCGGTAATGACTATCTTTTCACGACTACCATCATTTTCGATAGAAGCTTTGGCACGCATGACAATACGTCCCCTACCCGTTTCAAAAGCGTCTTTTACGCCGGAATAACCGTAAATGTAACCACCTGTCGGAAAGTCCGGAGCAACAATATATTTCATTAACTCAGGAATAGTGATGTCATTGTTGTCAATATAGGCAACCATACCGTTCACAACTTCCGTCAAATTGTGTGGAGCCATATTTGTTGCCATACCGACGGCAATACCAGATGCCCCGTTAACCAGCAGATTAGGAATACGTGTCGGTAAAACGGTTGGTTCCTGAAGGGTATCATCAAAGTTTAATTGCATGTCAACCGTATCCTTTTCAATATCGATTAACATATCCTCGGCAATCTTACGTAAACGGCACTCCGTATAACGCATAGCTGCAGGAGAGTCTCCGTCAACGGAACCAAAGTTACCTTGTCCGTCAACCATCGGATAACGTATGGTCCAATCCTGGGCTAAACGAACCATGGCAAAATATACTGATGAATCACCATGCGGGTGATATTTACCAAGAACATCACCGACAATTCTGGCAGATTTCTTATATGGCTTATCTGAATTGTTGCCTAACTCGTTCATTCCAAATAAAACACGGCGGTGAACAGGTTTGAGTCCGTCCCGCACATCCGGCAAAGCCCGAGATACAATAACAGACATCGAATAATCAATGTAAGAAGACTTCATTTCTTCTTCAATGTTTATCCGAATAATACGGTCTTGATTAATCATTTATTATAACTTTTATTAATAGGATCTTTTTTTCAAAAAAGTATGCTAATGTACTGCTTTTCCACGATTCTGCAATGGCTTTTTCAAATAAATTTGCAGTTTTTGGCTTCAAAAAACAACCATCTACTGACATTTTGTCTTATGGCAAAGTATTTGTAGCATCACATTTGAAATGTAATTCAAAATACCTAAATTTGACTCAGTTTTCATCCTGTTTATTTTTAATATAGGTCAGAGTTCACACCACATGTCAAGATGATCTGATGTGTCAGCGTTTGAATAACAAGCTTGTTTCAAAGGTTCTTAAGGTTGAATCATTGGGTTTTTATACAAAAAATATGGATACAGCAAAATTTTCGCAAGGGATGCGCGATGTCATAGGTTATAGCAGGGAAGAAGCACAAAGGCTTGGAAACGAAGCTATTGCTCCTGAGCACTTGCTTTTGGGCATTCTTCGCGAACGAGATAGCAAGGCTTTGATGTACTTGTCAAAACTGAACATCGACGCATTGCGCATTAAACGTACTATTGAATCTCGCATTGCCAGACAGGAAGCACCTAACAGAAGCGCAAACATACCACTTGACAAATCAGCTGAACGAGTATTAAAAATGGTCCTGCTTGAAGCCCGTTCACTCGAATCGCGTGGTTTTGAAAGTGAAGTTATTGATACTGAACATCTTTTACTTGCTATATTGAAAGAGAACGACAATCTGGCTGCAGATGTTTTACATGAGGAAGGACTGGAGTGGATGAAATTACAAGATGCTATCGTAGGATCCCCTACCCCATTTGCCGGTCCCGGGTTTACCGAATTCAACGAAGAAGACGATGATGATATCAGAGATGAAAAATCGTCCTCTTCTCCTCAAAGTTCAGCCAAACAGACACAAACGAAAGCTGGCGGAGGCCCAGATACACCTGCCCTCGACAATTTCGGCAACGACATGACAAAAGCTGCTATGGAAGGGCGTTTAGACCCTGTCATTGGCCGCGAGAACGAAATCTTGCGTCTGGCACAGATCCTGAGCAGACGAAAGAAAAACAACCCTGTTCTCATTGGTGAACCAGGTGTTGGTAAATCTGCCATTGTAGAAGGTTTGGCCTTACGTATCGTACAGAGAAAAGTATCTCGTATCCTGTTTGACAAACGCATCATTTCGCTGGATTTGGCATCCATGGTCGCCGGAACCAAATACCGGGGCCAGTTTGAGGAACGCATGAAAGCCATCCTAAACGAGCTTCAGAAGAATTCAAACATCATACTTTTCATTGATGAGATACACACCATTGTCGGTGCGGGAAATGCAAGCGGCTCGATGGATGCAGCCAATATGCTTAAACCAGCCTTGTCAAGAGGTGAAATTCAATGTATAGGAGCCACCACGCTGGACGAATATCGCAAAAGCATTGAAAAAGACGGTGCTTTGGAACGTCGTTTCCAAAAAATCATCGTAGAACCGACCACTGCTGAAGAAACCCTTCAAATTTTGCACAATATCAAGGACAGATACGAAGAACATCACCATGTCATTTATACTGACGAAGCTTTGGAAGCCTGTGTCAGGCTGACGCAAAGATATGTTTCAGACCGCAATTTCCCCGACAAGGCAATAGATGCACTCGATGAAGCAGGATCCAGGGTTCATTTATCAAACATCGTGGTTCCTGAAGGCATCGAATTGCTTGAAAAACAGATAGATGAAAGTAACCGCAAGAAAATTGAGGCTGTTCAGTCCCAGAATTTCGAATTGGCAGCCAGCTACCGCGACGAAGGCAAAACTCAAAGCGAAGAATTGGCCAAAATGAAAGCCGATTGGGAAGCAAGCACTGATATCAAACGGCAGCCGGTTGATGCCGAAAAAATAGCGGAAGTCGTAGCCGTCATGACGGGTGTTCCACTTCAACGAATAGCTCAGGAAGAGGGTGATAAGCTCTTGAAAATGAGATACGAAATAAAGAAAAAAATCATTGGTCAGGATAAAGCTGTTGATTCTGTTGTAAAAGCTATCCAACGCAACCGCGTCGGACTGAAAGACCCCAACAGACCCATCGGTGCATTTCTTTTTGTGGGTCCCACCGGAGTCGGAAAAACCCACTTGGCCAAATTGCTCTCCGAAGCGATGTTTGACAGCAAAGATGCTCTCCTTCGCATAGATATGAGTGAGTTCATGGAAAAATTCACCGTTTCCAGACTGGTTGGAGCACCTCCGGGATATGTCGGATATGAAGAAGGTGGACAACTCACCGAAAAAGTACGCCGCAAACCCTATTCAGTTATTTTATTAGATGAAATTGAAAAAGCCCATCCTGATGTTTTCAACCTCCTATTGCAGGTCATGGATGAAGGAAGGCTGACAGACAGTCTTGGACGTATGATAGACTTCAAGAACACAGTCTTGATCATGACTTCCAATGTCGGTACCCGTCAATTGAAAGAATTCGGAAAAGGCATCGGTTTCAGCAAACCGGAAAAAGACCTAAACAGCGATTACTCCAAGAATGTCATCCAGAAAGCCTTGGCCAAAACCTTTGCTCCGGAATTCCTGAATCGTATTGATGATATCATCCAATTCGACCAGCTTTCCAAAGATTCAATCATTCAAATCATTGATTTAGAATTGGTTACATTCAAACAACGGGTGGAAAACTTGGGGTATCTGCTGACTATTACAGACGATGCCAAACAATTCATTGCAACAGAAGGATATGATGTTCAATTTGGTGCACGTCCGCTAAAACGCGCCATCCAGAAATATCTCGAAGATGAGTTGGCAGAACTGATCTTGAGCAATACCTTAAAACAAGGGGATCGCATCACCATCTATTTTGATGCCGAAAACAAAAAAATCTTACATTCGGTCAACGACCAACCGGCATTGTTGTGACATGTTTGTCAGGTATGAAAATAAATAAAGAAAAAATGTCAGGGTTTTTGCTCTGGCATTTTTTTTGCCCATGAGTTATTGCAGTCTGATAAAGACACCAAAATCAAACTATCATTTAAAAAGAATATACTATGCAAAAAGGTAACATCGGGGTAACAACAGACAACATCTTTCCCGTCATCAAGAAGTTTCTATACAGTGATCATGAAATTTTTCTGAGAGAAGTAATCTCAAACGCTGTTGATGCCACACAAAAACTCAAAACTTTCGCTTCTGTGGGAGAATTTAAAGGTGAATTGGGCGAAATGGCCGTGCGCCTATCCATTGATCCAAAAGAAAAGACTTTGACCATATCTGATTGTGGTATTGGAATGACAGCAGAGGAAATCGACAAATATATCAATCAAATTGCATTCTCCGGTGCTGAAGAATTCCTTGAAAAATACAAGAATGACGCCAACGCCATCATCGGACACTTCGGATTGGGTTTCTATTCGACCTTTATGGTTTCCAAGCAAGTGGACATCATCACAAAATCTTTTAAAGACGGTTCAGAAGCTGTCAAATGGAGTTGCGACGGCTCCCCCGAATACACCATCGAAAAAGTAGAGAAAGAGAATCGTGGGACAGATATTGTACTTCACATTGATGATGACAATCAATCATTCCTGGAAGAAAGCAAAATAAACGATTTACTGAAAAAATATTGCAGATTCCTGCCTGTCCCGATCATCTTCGGCAAAAAGAAAGAATGGAAAGACGGCAAATACCAGGAAACGGAAGAAGACAACCAAATCAACGATATAAATCCGGCATGGACAAGAAAGCCGGTTGACCTGACAGAAGACGACTATCTGAAATTTTACAAGGATCTGTATCCAATGTCGGAAGATCCGTTATTTCATATCCACCTGAACGTGGATTACCCTTTTAATCTGACCGGTATCCTCTATTTCCCGAAAATCAAGAACAGCGTTGAGATTCAAAAAAATAAGATTCAATTGTATTGCAATCAGGTTTATGTAACCGATTCAGTCGAAAACATTGTTCCGGACTTCCTGACCTTGCTTCACGGTGTTATAGACTCGCCGGACATTCCGTTGAATGTATCCCGCTCCTATCTGCAAAGTGATAGCAACGTAAAAAAGATATCCAGCCACATCACCAAAAAAGTGGGCGACCGTTTGATGGAGCTATTCAAGGAAGACCGCAAAAAATTCGAGGAAAAATGGAATGACCTGAAAATATTCATCGAATATGGTATCCTGACTGAAGAAAAATTCTGGGACAAAGCACAAAAATTCTGTTTATTGAACAATGTGGACGGTCAATACTACACTTCGGATGAATACAAAAAACTGATTACAGAAAACCAAACAGACAAGGATGGACAATTGATTTATCTTTATACCTCAGATAAAGATGCTCAAAACACCTATATTGATGCTGCAAAAGCCAAAGGTTACGACGTTCTGCTGATGGACGGACAACTCGATGTCCATTTCGTCGGCAAGCTTGAACAGCTGTTTGAAAAGACCAGATTTGTCAGAGTAGATAGTGATGTGATCGACAATCTGATCGTTAAAAAAGAGAAAGAAGCACTTACGCTGACAGAGGAACAACAAGAAAGCCTGAAAAAGGTTTTTACCGATCAACTGCCGACCATCGAAAAAACAGAATTCAAGCTCCAATTGGAAAATCTTGGAGAAAAATCCCTGCCAATTGTCATTACACAAAATGAATTCATGCGCAGAATGCAAGAAATGTCAGCAATGAACCCGGGCATGAATTTTTACGGAGAAATGCCCGTCACCTATTCAGTGGTTATAAATACAGACCATCCCCTCGTAAAAAAATTCCAGAAAGAGAAACCTGAGGAAAACCCGGGAGAAAAAGCCAAACAACTAATAGACCTTGCACTGCTTTCCAATGGACTATTGAAAGGCGAAGCTCTTACAAATTTTGTTAAAAGGAGCATTGATTTGATAGATTAAGACATCATTTTATCAGAAGGTTAAATTTTCTGATTATATTTGGTACGAAATCCGTCGTTTGATTGAACAAAACGACATTAAAAATGGTTTTGTAATGATATAGAGGTGTTTCGGAATACAAAAATGGAACCAATTTCCACGTTTTGCCGAAACACCTTCTTTAACTTAAATTCAGATGAGACGTCTTTTAAGTGTGTCGTTTTTTTTCTGTTTAATCCTTCAGTCGCTTCCAGCACAAAAGGTCGGATTGGTTATGAGTGGCGGCGGAGCAAAAGGTATAGCACATATTGGTGTCATTCAGGCACTTGAAGAAAATGGGATACCTATTGACTACGTGGCGGGAACCTCCATTGGCGCCGTGATAGGTGGTTTATATGCCATGGGATACTCACCGGCAGAGATGCTGGCTTTGGTCAAATCGGAAGACTTCAACAATTGGAAAAATGGAACGGTTGAAAATCAATATATTGACTATTTCAGAAAACCAAACCCCACTCCTGATTTTTTGACAGCTTCCATTCCTTTGAATGATTCCACCTTTTCTACGTCCAGAATGCTGCCAAACAGTCTGATGAATCCCATACAAATGAACTTTGCATTTTTACAACTTTGCGCACAAGCCACAGGAAAATGCGACCATAATTTTGACAAGCTCTTTGTACCATATAGAAGTGTCGCAGCCGATGTCAACAACCGCAAACCTTACATATTCAGGAATGGAGATCTTGGGGATGCCATCCGGGCTTCCATGACTTTTCCTTTCGTTTTTAAAGCCATTAAGGTAGATAATAAGTTACTCTATGATGGAGGTATTTACAACAACTACCCGGTAGATGTGATGATCAACGACTTTAATCCGGGTTTTATTTTAGGTAGTGTTGTCGTCGAAAAAGAAAAACGTATTGACGACTATGACATGGTTGCACAGGTGCAAAACATGATCATGCATCCAAGTGATTACAACCTTCCGGAAGAAAAGGGCATTCAACTGGAATTCAACCTGGAAGGGGTATCATTACTGGCTTTCAATCAGGCAGACTCTGTCTATAAAATCGGATATGACGGAGCCATAGCCAAAATGGACTCCATCAAAAAAGTTGTTAAAAGACGCATTGATCCATTTACCGTTAATCTCAGGCGTTTTATGTTTCGCAGTGAAATGCCCCAGCTTCGTTTTAAGGAAATAGAGATGCATGGCGTTTCCGACATTCAAAAGGAATATATACTGAAGGTCCTCAAACAAGACGGAAGCAAGTATTTTTCCCTGGAAGATTTCAAAGTCGGATATTTCAAATTACTGGCAGACACAAAAATCACTGAAATTATTCCGCATGCCATATACAACAAAGAAGACCAGTCTTTTAAACTGGTTTTGGATGTGAAGATGGAAAACAACATCTTGATTTCCATTGGAGCCAACCTCTCTTCTTCATCCTCCAATCAGCTGTATCTGGGTGTAGGATATCAGGTATTGAACGAATTCTCTCAGTTTTATTCAGCTGACGCCTACATGGGTAAAATACTGAATGCCTTCAGTATTTCTTCAAAAATGTATTTTACAGGAAATAAGCCAGGATATCTGTCTTTTAATTTATCTACCATGAATTATAATTTCTTTCAGGGTGAAAAACTATTCTACAATGACGACAGACCGGCTTTCATCAAACAGCATGAATCTTTCATCAAATCCAGATATGGAATACCCGTTTGGAAAAACGGCAAAATGGAATTCGGATTTTCCGGCGGATTTTTGATAGATTCCTACATGAAAACAAAACTGGAATCCTTCAATTCAAGCAGTTTCGATAGAAGCATCTATGCCCTATGGACAGCTTCTGCCCGCTTTGAACAAAACAATTTGAACAATAAGCAGTTTGCAACATCCGGATTCAGAAAATATCTGATCGGTCAATTTATAGAAGGAGTCGAAAGCTACAGATATCCAGACTCCATCGGTAATTTTTCAAAATCAGACAAATCACTTGCCTATTTTCAAATATCCGGAGGTTTCGAGAAATACAAGCCAATGGATGATCAATTTATCATAGGAGCAAAAGGTGAATTCGTCTACAACAATAAACGTTTATTGGACAACTATACAGCCAGCATCATTCAGGCACCGGCATTTGCACCTACACCACATAGTCAGGCAAGCTTCAACGAAGCTTATCGTTCCAACCAATTTCTGGCTCTGGGCATTCTCCCTATTTGGACTTTATGGCCAAACCTATACCTCCGCAATGAGTTTTACGGATTTTTTCCATGGTCTGCACTACACAGGGCATCCGATCAGGAGGCTTTGGTCAGCCATTCATGGTCAAACATCCAATATCTGGCTGAATCTTCATTGGTTTATAGCTTACCCTTCACTTCCATCAGCCTCTTCGTCAATAACTACAGCTACCCGAAAGGAAACTGGAATTTTGGAGTAAATATTGGATTCTTATTATTCAATAGAAGATTTATCGAATAAATAAAGGCATAAAAAATCCTGAAAACCAATTGGAATTTCAGGATTTTTTATGTGACCGCGGGGGGATTCAAACCCTCAACCTTCTGATCCGTAGTCAGATGCTCTATTCAGTTAAGCTACGCAGCCATTCTTGTTTAACGGGTGCAAATATAGGGCGTTTGGTTAAATTATACAACTGTTTGGGGGCTTTTTTATAAAAAATCAGAAGCAAAAAAACCATATTAGCCGGAACATTCTCTATCTGAAAGACTTAAAGCGAGATATCACCAACATTCCTATCCAATCTGTTTTCAAATCAATTAAAACGGTACACTGTTGTCAGATTCCCCGCCAAAAGAAAAATTTTGTGGAACATGATCGGCAAAATGCTTCTCATTGTTGATTCTGGAACTAATGATTGATGACATACCCGGGCCTATGTCAATATCGTCATCCACGTTGCAAAATTTTGCAAACTGGCTTTTAAACCGGAGACGGACATCACCAGTCGAACCATTTCTGTGCTTGGCAACAATGATTTCAGCCATCCCTACCAGACTATGTCCTTCAGCATCTTCCATAATCTTGTAATATTCAGGACGGTGGATAAAGCAAACCATATCCGCATCCTGTTCAATGGCTCCGGATTCACGCAAATCTGCAAGTTGCGGACGTTTGGAATCCGGCCCGTTGCCTGTTCGGTTTTCTACACCACGATTCAACTGGGAAAGTGCGATGATTGGAATGTTCAACTCTTTTGCCAAGCCTTTCAAAGACCTGGAAATAGTACTGACCTCTTGTTCACGACTGCCAAAATTTGCCCCACTTGCATTCATCAGCTGCAAGTAGTCTATGATGATAATTTCCACATGTTCTTCCCTTACCAGACGCCTGGCTTTGGTTCGAAACTCAAAGATGGACAAACTGGGCGTATCATCAATAAAAATCGGTGCATCGTAAAGATCCTTGATCTTTTGGTCCAATTGAATCCATTCGTGTTCGGCCAACTGACCGTTTCTGATCTTTTCGCCCTCAATTTCGCAGACATTCACAATCAAACGGTTCACCAGCTGGACATTGGACATTTCCAATGAAAATACGGCCACCGGATGTTTGTAGTCCACAGCTATGTTTTTGGCCATGGATAAAACAAAGGCGGTCTTACCCATCGCAGGACGCGCAGCAATAATGACCAAATCGGATTTTTGCCAACCGGAAGTAATTTTGTCCAAACCTGTAAAACCGGAAGGTAAACCGCTCAGACCATCTTTTCGTTTGGCGGCAATATTCAGTAATTCAATGGCTTCATTGATAATCGGATTGATTTGAATCACATCCTTTTTCATATTCCTTTGCGAAATCTCGAAAAGATTGGCTTCAGCTTCCTGCATCAAATCATCCACATCCATTGTTTCATCAAAGGCTTTGCCCTGGACGTTGGAAGTAAAATGGATCAATTCCCTGGCTATATATTTTTGTGCAATAATTCGGGCATGATATTCCAGATGTGCGGTAGATGCTACTTTTCCCGTCAATTGAGCCAGATAGTATGCTCCCCCTACTTCATCCAGGTCTCCCTGTTTTTTGAGCTGTTCCTGAACAGTAAGCATATCCACAGGCTTCTGCAAAATAGCCAGGTTCTGTATGGCCGTGAAAATCAACTCGTGCGAGTGTTCATAAAAGCTCTGAGGTTTAAGTATTTCACTTACAATGGAATAAGCATCCTTTTCCAACATCAGCGCACCCAAAACCGCTTCTTCAAGTTCTCGGGCTTCAGGCGGACGCCGTCCAATTTCAGTAATACTCATTGGTGTTTGCCTACTCTTAGAATTGCGGTAATTTTTGCGTTCATCCATATCTTTCTTCTTTGACATCAAAGGTAAAAAAGAAAACAATAATTTATATAAAAACCTATCAACATCAGTTGTTGATAACTTGCCTCTTCGCTCGTTTATTTATATCTTTGCACAACTTTTATGAAGTTGTCTCAAACTGATATAGAGGATAAATATGATCTGTTTCCCAAATGCAAAAATCAATCTTGGATTGCGAATCACCGAAAAGCGTCCTGACGGGTATCACAACTTGGAAACCGTTTTTTATCCGATTGGTCTGAAAGATGCATTGGAATCCGTGCCAAACACGCATCATACGGATTATTCACTGTCTGTCTGTCAATTGGACGGAACAGACTTGATTGATGATTCAGCGGACAATATGGTTACCAAAGCTTTTCGGCTCATTCAATCCAGATATCCCATCCGGCCTATGGATTTCTATTTGCATAAGGCTATTCCTACCGGAGCCGGTCTCGGCGGCGGCTCTTCCGATGCGGCATTCACATTGAAACTTATTAATGAAACGAACAATTTAGGTCTTTCTACTTTCGAATTGGAAGATTTATCCACACATTTAGGAGCAGATTGTTCGTTTTTTATAAAAAATAAACCTACTTTTGCAACCGGAATCGGAACAGTGTTCGAAGATATCGCTTTAAGCTTAAAAGGATATTATTTGATTTTGATAAAACCAGACATCCACATATCTACTGCAGAAGCATATTCCTTGGTTCATCCGGTTCATCCGGATTTCTCATTGAAAGACGTTTTGGCTGATCCGATCACTACCTGGAAAAACACTGTTATCAATGATTTTGAGGCATCCGCTTTTGAACGTTTTCCTCAAATCAAATCAATGAAGGAGCAGATGTACAAACATGGAGCCATTTACGCATCCATGTCCGGAAGTGGCTCTTCGGTTTATGGGTTATTCAGTGAACCTGTCAATCTCAGGCAATCTTTTCAGGGTTGCTTCTACTGGTGCGAAACACTGGCTTGATTGCTGGTTTTTACCTGATTTGAAAGTATTATTTGAAACTAAATATAAATAAGAAAATGGCTAAAGTTAAAGGAGCAATAGAGGTTGACATCGAGCGCTGCAAAGGGTGCGAAGTCTGCATAAGTGCTTGTTCTTCAAATGTTTTGGCAATGTCAAAAGAAGTCAATACAAAAGGCTACCCCTATTCGTATATGCTCAATCCGGATGCATGCATCGGTTGTGCAAGTTGTGGTTATGTTTGCCCGGACGGATGTATCCGGGTTTATAAGATAAAAATTTAAGAAATGGAAGAAGTATCATTGTTAAAAGGAAACGAGGCTATTGCACTTGCAGCTATCCGTTGCGGAGCTGACGGCTATTTTGGTTATCCTATTACACCCCAGTCCGAAATTATGGAAACACTCATGGCGCAAAAACCATGGGAAACAACCGGAATGACTGTTTTGCAAGCCGAGAGCGAAGTCGCATCCATCTATATGGTTTACGGAGGTGCATCCACCGGAAAGAAAGTGATGACCTCTTCATCAAGCCCCGGTGTCAGTCTGATGCAGGAAGGAGTTTCCTTCCTCTGCGGCGCAGATCTGCCATGCCTGGTTGTAAACGTCATGCGCGGTGGCCCAGGACTTGGAACCATCCAACCCAGTCAATCCGATTATTTTCAATCTACAAAAGGCGGTGGTCACGGTGATTACAAATTAATAGTACTGGCTCCTGCTTCCGTCCAGGAAATGGCAGATTTTGTAGATCTTGCATTTACACTTTCTTCCAAATACAGAATTCCTTCCATGATTTTATCAGACGGAGCAATTGGTCAGATGATGGAAAAGGTAATCTTGCCTCCTTTCAAACCAAGACAGACCGCTGAGGAAATTATTGAACAATGTCCATGGGCTGCTACCGGAAAACCGGCCAACCGCAAAAACAATATCATTTCTTCTCTTGAATTGGATCCATCCAAAATGGAAAAGAAAAATGTTGAACGTCAGGAACGTTACCGCATCGTGGAAGCAACCGAAGTTCGTTATGATGAATACATGTGTGAAGATGCAGATTATCTGATCATTGCATTCGGTTCTGCTGCCCGGATCAGTCAAAATGCGGTTGAAACCCTGCGTGAAGAAGGCATCAAAGTCGGCATGCTTCGCCCCATCACCTTGTGGCCTTTCCCATCCAAAGTGATTTCCAAATATGCTGAAAAAGTCAAGTCAATGTTGACTGTCGAATTAAACGCCGGCCAAATGATAGAGGACGTCAAACTGGCGGTCAACGGTAAAGTTCCTGTGCTCCATTACGGACGTATGGGCGGTATTGTTCCAAACCCGGAAGAAATCGTGGACGCCTTGAAAAAGCAAATGTAAAATATTGTAATACAGAAATATATGTCTAACCCAATAATAAATCCCGAAAATCTGGTGTATGAGAAGTCGAGTGTTTTGCTCGACAACACCATGCACTATTGCCCGGGTTGCAGCCACGGAACAGTTCACCGTATTGTTGCAGAAGTGATTGAAGAAATGAACATGCAGGACAAAACCATCGGTTGTGCCCCTGTCGGTTGCGCAGTATTCATCTATAATTACATTAACGTCGATTTCGCAGAATGCGCCCATGGTCGTGCACCGGCTTTGGCAACCGCCATCAAGCGACTGAATCCCGATCATCTGGTATTTACCTATCAGGGAGACGGTGACCTCGCTGCAATCGGTACCGGTGAAACCATTCATGCTTGCAACCGTGGTGAAAACATTGCCATCATATTCATCAACAATGGTATCTATGGTATGACCGGAGGCCAAATGGCTCCGACAACCCTGGTCGGAATGAAGAGTTCAACCTGTCCTTATGGCCGTGATGTCCAATTGAACGGTTATCCTTTGAACATCACCCCATTGCTCGCACAACTGGAAGGGACCTGCTATGTCACCCGCCAAAGCGTTCACACTGCAAACAATGTCAAAAAAACCAAGAAAGCCATCCGTAAAGCCTTCGAAAACTCCATGGCAGGCAAAGGCACCAGCGTGGTGGAAGTCGTATCCTCCTGTAATTCAGGTTGGAAAATGAGCCCCGTAAAGGCCAATGCATGGATGGAAGAAAACATGTTCAAAGCTTATCCACTTGGAGATTTGAAAGATAAATAATCAAAGATATGAAGGAAGAAATAATTATAGCCGGCTTTGGCGGACAAGGAGTCTTGTCAATGGGCAAAATTCTTGCTTATGCAGGTTTGATGCATGACAAAGAAGTATCCTGGATGCCAGCCTATGGACCGGAACAACGCGGCGGAACGGCCAATGTGACCGTCATTATCAGCGACAACAAAATCAGTTCACCCGTATTGAACAGGTTCGACACTGCAATCATCCTGAACCAGCAATCCATGGATAAATTCGAAAGCACAGTAAAACCCGGAGGCATCCTGATTTATGATCCTCACGGCATTACCCATGTTCCGACACGTACAGACATCAGCATTTACACAGTTCGTGCTATGGATGCCGCTGCAGAAATGGAAAACTCAAAGGCTTTCAACATGGTCGTATTGGGTGCCTATCTGAAAGTTAAACCTGCCGTCGATCTGGATGGTGTCATCAAAGGTTTGAAAAAATCATTGCCCGAAAGGCATCACCATTTGATACCAATGAATGAAAAGGCTCTTCTGAAGGGCATGGATATCGTAGAAAAATTGAAGTAGTTTTTCAATTATTAAACTAATAATGAAGCGTTTAAGTGATTTTTCCACACTTAAACGTTTTTTTATTTCAAACCTCTTTTGCCAATACAAAATTTTGCTTAATTTTGTACCGTTTTGGTGATGCAACGAGATTCTTTCGTTTGCATAAAAGGGAATCCGGTCAAAATCCGGAACAGTACCCGCTGCTGTGTAGCTCCTTCAAAAACCTTGTAACCCCAAGCCACTGTTCATTCAGAATGGGAAGGCAATACAAGGAGAGCTGAGTCAGAAAACCTGCCTAAACCTTGATTATATTACTTTCGGGAGATAAAGTAAAATGTATGAGCATTCATTCGTTTCCTTTTTCATGGATTTGATTTGATTTCATGCCTTTGAGGTAACCTCTCCCGATTTTTGAACGTATAATTTTTAATTAAAATTGATATGAGAAAAAATCGTTTTTTTACAGGGGTTTTATTGGGAATCCTTTGCAGTTTTGGGTTTACAAGTTGCGAATCTGAAGGAAATACAGACCAGGTCATCACGTTCGAAGATGTGGATTTAGGAGAAACCGGTCACTGGAACGGTAGTGACTTGTCCGGAACAAGTTCATCGTACGAATCCTTTGGACAAACTGTTACAGAATATACCGGAAATTTTGTATCTGGGGATCTGACCTGTGACAATATTTACAATGCATCATGGTATTCATGGTCCGGTATGGCCTGCTCTTCACATCATGACATGGATAGTATTGGCTATGGCAATCAGTACAGCGTATATGCCACCTCAGGAGCAGGCGGATCCAAGAATTTTGCAATCATTTATAATTGGGGGAGTTCAACCTGTCGTTTCAATCAGGAGGTTGAAATTAAAAGCCTGATGATCAACAATTCAACATATACTTACAAGGCCATAGCAGAAGGAAAAGACGGTACCGGCATGTCTGAAAAATTTACAGCTGGTGATTATTATTATATGACCATTATCGGCTACGATGCCAACGGTTTGAAAACGGACAGTGTTGATTATTATTTGGCTGACTTCAGAGGTGACAGAACCTATGTCTGCAAAAACTGGACAAAAGTGCCTTTGTCTGCTTTAGGCAAAATAAAAAGTCTGTCTTTTAAATTGACATCATCAGATATTTATACCCCAACCTATGTCTGCATCGACAATATTGTTTACAAGAAATAAATAAATCAGCTATCTGCCGACAGCTTTTTTGATTGATAGATGTCATCCCTTACTTTAAAGAGATGACATCTTTTTTATCAATCATCCCAAAAACGCTTATTGCCACAGTGATGTTTTTTAAGTACTTTTGCCCGATGAATGCCGGAACCTTTATCTATTGAATAATGCATAAATATTCCTGCAAAAATGTATTTAAATGCGCATAGACATCATCACCGTGCTACCTGAATTGCTGGATAGCCCACTGAATTGTTCCATTCTGAAACGAGCTCAGGACAAAGGTATTGCAGAAATACACGTACATAATCTGCGCGATTATTCTTCGGATAAACGTCATCGCCGTGTGGATGATTATGCTTTCGGATTTTCTGCGGGCATGGTCCTTCAAATTGAGCCTATCGAACGTATTATCAACAAGTTAAAGAGCGAGCGGTTTTACGACGAAATCATTTATACCTCTCCGGACGGTGAAAAATTCAATCAAAAAATGGCCAACAGCATGTCTTTGCTGAACAATATCATGATCTTGTGCGGACATTATAAAGGAATCGACCATCGTATTCGTGAGCACTTCATTACCAAAGAAATATCTATCGGAGATTATGTCCTGACCGGTGGAGAATTGGCAGCTGCCATTATCTCAGATGCAGTCATACGTGTCCTTCCGGGTGCCATTTCCGATGAACAGTCTGCTTTATCGGACTCTTTTCAGGACAATTTGTTGGCTCCACCGGTCTATACTCGCCCTGCAATCTATAACGGATGGGAAGTTCCGGAAATATTACTGTCCGGAAATCAAAGAAAGATTGAAGAATGGGAACATCAACAAGCTGTAGAGCGGACAAAACTTTTAAGACCGGACTTGTTGGAAGATAATAAGTAGCATTTTTAAGATCAACTCTTGACTGTCGTCTATAAAAAATTACTTATCTCCTACAGTCAGTACCATCTCCATCAATAATTAAAGCACCGGTAAGCTCTCTAACCGACTTAAATCCATGTCTTTCGCAATAATCTACGATACCGGCTGCAATTTTCGGTGTGATGGCCGGATCTATGAAGTTTGCCGTACCCACTTGAATGGCCGAAGCACCTGCCAATAAGAATTCAATAGCATCTTCAGCCGATGAAATGCCACCTAAGCCTATGACTGGTATCTTCACAGCATTAGCCGTTTGCCATACCATACGCAATGCTATAGGCTTGACACATGCACCTGATAGACCACCTGTAACAGTGGAAAGGACCGGACGACGTTTTTCAGCATTGATTGCCATCCCCAACAACGTATTGATCAACGATACGGAATCGGCACCGGCAGCTTCAACAGCTCTTGCTATTTCTGTTATATCGGTCACATTAGGAGTCAGTTTCACCATCAAGTGTTTCTTATAGACTTTTCTGACCGCTTCAACAACTTGAGATGCCCCTTTGGTGGTTGTTCCAAAAGTCATACCACCTTGTTTTACGTTCGGGCATGAAATGTTGAGTTCGATGGCCGGAATTTGATCCAACTGTTGTATGATTTCAGCTGTATCAACATAATCTTCTATCGTTGATCCGGAAACATTGACCAAAACATTTGTATCGAAGTCTTTTATACGGGGATAGATGTTTTCCGCAAAGTATTTTACACCCTTATTTTGCAGTCCCACAGCGTTTAACATGCCGCTTGCCGTTTCTGCCATCCGGGGATATGGGTTACCTTCCCTATGACGAATAGTCGTTCCTTTTACAACAATGCAACCTATTCGCGATAGATCCATAAAATCTGTAAATTCTTCTCCAAAACCAAAAGTTCCGGAGGCAGTAATTACAGGATTACGAAGTTCCAGTCCTTTTAAATAAACCTTTTGATCTACCATCTGAGTACATTTGTATTAAATACGGGTCCATCTTTGCAAACACAGACGTGTCCTTCGCGGGTATTCTCAACACAGCACAAACACACTCCTATCCCGCATGCCATGGTGTTTTCAAGAGAGACCTCACAGTCTATTCCGTGATGTTTTGCATAGTTTGAAACAGCTTGCATCATCGGTTTGGGGCCACAAGTGTAAATTTTCCGGAAAACATCTGTATTCAACAAGCTATGTTGGGTTACATAACCTTTTTCTCCTTTACTACCATCTTCGGTGGTGGTAAAGACCATTCCATATTCAGCGAACAAGTCTAATTCGAGCAAGTCTGAAGCAGATCTGGCACCCAAAAGAAAGGTTACAGGGATCTCTTGGTCATGTAATACCTTTCCAAGCATCAATAAGGGTGCTACACCGACCCCACCACCAATCAGCAAGACCCTTTCATTCGAAAGTGGCATACTGAATCCGTTACCGAGCGGTAAAATCATATTGATTTGCGTTCCGACCTGAGCTTTCGACAAGGCCTTGGTACCGTCACCTACTATTTGCACCAAAATCCAAAGTTCATTGAGCTCTGTGTCCACAAAATTGATGGAAAAGGGTCTTCTTAAATAGGTTGTCGGTGATCCGTCAATACGAATTTGGGCAAATTGCCCTGGTTTAATAGGTGGGAATTGTTCTACGCCTCGAAATTTCATCAGGACGTATTGTGAATTAAGAGAAAGCTTTTCAGTCAGCTCCAAATCCAAAATAAAGCTTGCTGCTTTTTGCATATTCTTGCATAATCAATAGTCTGACAAAGATAAGCTTTCCCTCTTCATCCTGCAAATTCCACCCTCAGAATTCTCCATTTTAAAAAAACCGCTTGAAAAATTTCGTATACATGAAAACCATTATTCGGATGCGAAATCTCAATTTAAAGACTGTATCATTCTATTTTGACAATCCATTTACCGGAATAAACTCATCATAGGTATTATCGGAGTAAAAAACCGCTATCTTCTTCACTTTTACCGAAGGTTTATTTACGGTTATAACAGACTGATTTTCAATTGTTTTAGTGCCAAAAACAGCCGCTTTAACCTCATTTTCCACAGGATATTCAGAAATAGCCGGGTCTTCGGTCGCATTTTCCGAATTCTCGTCAAACAAAGAAGGGTTTTTTGAGTCTAAAGAGTGGCCATTATACATAGGACCTACTCCGGAGATCAACCAAGCCGCATTGATATCCTTATAACGGGCAAGAATACGCTGCAAGGCATCAAGTCCCGGGTTGTTCCTTCCGTTAAGAATATGGGATACTGCCGGACGGTTTAAACCAACCTCATCGGCAAACCGGGAAGGAGTTAATTTTTTGTCATCAATAATTCGTTGAATCCGATTTTTCATCAGAATAATGGTTTAATGCGTATGAGATAATCCTATCATTTTTTAAATCCACTTTCAAATGGTGTTTCTTTACTGGTTGAGACAGATATTCACCAACAGTTGGTTACTATCAGCCTTTATGGAAGCCAATAATTTACAAAACAGACAACGGAACAAATGTAATAATTGTTTTTTACAATAGCAAACAAGAAGAAACAAAAAGAAACTCTTGATTTTGTTCCAAATGTAAACACAGAAAAACAAAAGCGGTACGGATGTAAATAGAAAAATTGAGCTATAAAATTTACGGCCGTAAACACTTGGAGTTTAAACTTTAAATAAAAACGTATATATAACTAATTATCAATATTTAATATATAAATATTTCTGTAATAATACGGATTATTCGACCAAAAATGAATTTAAATGCAAAATATATGAATTAAAACTTCCGAATATAAGCACTAATATACTGGTTATGAATCGTATAGTTATATTTAATGATCAAATATTCAGCCTTAAATAGCGTTTCCAAATGTAATATTCTTGCGGTTTACAAATATACACATCAACCATTCGGCATGGTATTCGAAATGTTATTTCTTATCACAAACAAGTATATGAAACAATTGTGTACTGTGAATTTACATAAGTATCGATTAGATTTGTAAATTCATGGCCAGACTAATGAACAATTTATCAACAGGTATTGACATCTCAATCAATATCAAATTTTCACCAATCAAAATTTAGGACATGAAACTCCCGATTCACGAGAATCGAATATTTTAGACAGTTCCGGGCATTGCACAGAAATATTCAATTCTCACAAAGAAAAAAAACCGATGAAATGGACAGAAAAAAATCAATGAAGGATTTTGAAGAGTAGTTCCTTCAAGATTTCGGCATCCGGCACTCCTCTTGATTCGAAACCTTTTGATTTGGCATCGTATGTTCTTAAAAGGCTGAAGATGTTCATTGTCTTGAAGGCATTGTAATTTTTGGCAGCGTCGGCGTATTCCCTAACTCTGAATGGAGCTATCCCCAATTCCGATGCCACTGCAAACTGAGATTTGTCAACCAGATAATGATAAAGCATCAGATTGCTGAAAAAGATGGAAAGCACAGCTATCGTTTTTACCAGTGGATTATTTTTGGGGCTTTTTGCATAATAAGCAACAATTTTGTTGGCTCTCAATATGTCTTTGTGAATGATGGCATTCTGAAGCTCATAATCATTGTATTCCTTACTGATTCCAATATTGCGTTCTATCAACTCCGGTGTTATGCGGGTCTCGCCCTTCGGCATGGTAATAGATAGCTTGTCCAGTTCCCCGACAATCCGTCCCAAATCGCTACCAAGGAAATCAGCCAACAACGCTGCGGTTCTATCATCGATGCCCAAACCCTTTGTTTTGACATAGCTCATGATCCAACCCGGCAATTCGTTGTCATATAATTTTTTGGATTCAAAAATGACCGCATTTTTTTCCAAATCTACAGCCACTTTTTTTCTACGATCTATGCTCCCATTTTTGTGGTTGATGATAAGAATAGTCGAAAGCATAGGCTTTTGAAGATATAAGGACAAGTCTTCCATATTCTTGATATCCTGAGCCTCTTTCAAAAGGACAACACGGTGTTTGGCAATCATTGGATACTGTCTGGATAGTCCGATCACATCACGCATAGCAACATCCTTGCCGTAAACCACATTCAAATCAAATTCCTTTTCAGAATCAGTCAGCAGATTACTCAACAAAAAGTCCGTAATCAAATCAATGTAATAAGATTCTTCACCCATCAAAAAATAAACAGGCTTGAGATTTCCCTGTTTGACATCAGACATGATGGATTGAGGCGTATAGGTTGTTTTTGCCATGATCAGAAACGCAAATGTTTGACGGAACGTCCGTTACGGATAAGAATATCCAAAGCCGTTATTCCAATGTTTAAATGATCTTCAACAAATAAGCGGTTGACTTCCTTGTCGCTCTTTTCTGTTTTTACACCTGAAGAAATCATTGGCTGATCTGACACCAATAATAGTGCACCTGTCGGAATTTTATTGGCGAAGCCAACGGTAAACAAGGTAGCGGTTTCCATATCAACAGCCATCGCATGTATCTTATGCAAATAGTCCTTGAAGATTTCATCATATTCCCAGACTCGGCGGTTGGTGGTATAAACGGTACCTGTATAATAATCTTTCTGAAAATCACGGATTGTGGAAGACACAGCGCGTTGCAAACTAAATGCCGGTAAAGCAGGCACTTCCGGTGGAAAATAGTCATTTGATGTACCTTCTCCACGGATGGCAGCAATGGGTAAAACAAAATCACCCAAAACTAAATTATTTTTGATGCCGCCACATTTTCCCAAGAACAAGACAGCCTTAGGTTCAATCGCAGAGAGCAAATCCATGATTGTTGCGGCATTGGCACTTCCCATACCAAAATTGATGATTGTGATGCCATTGGAAGAAGCATTGGGCATATTTCCTTCTTTTCCATCAATGGGAACATTAAATTTTTCGGCAAAAAGCCTGACATATTGATTGAAATTCGTAAGCAGAATGTGTTTACCGAATTCCTCCAGCGGACGCTGGGTATAACGTGGAAGCCAGTTGTCAACGATTTCTTTTTTTGTCTTCATACATCCGAAACTTTAATGTTCAAACAACCGCATTCTTAATGATTTTGTATCTTTGATACATTATTAAACAAAAATACGAAATGTTTGCTTTAAACCTACCCGTCTTTGAGTATAAAATCCGTCAACAGGAAGGAAAATCAAAAATCTTTGACCCCTTACGCCACAAGTTTGTAGCCCTGACTCCGGAAGAATGGGTCAGACAACATTTTGTGAATTATCTGATAAAAGATAGAAATTTTCCTGCCGGAAGATTGTCCAACGAATGTAACATCCAGCTAAACGGCTTAAAAAGACGCTGTGATACTGTGCTTTATGATGAATACCTGAAGCCTTTGGTGATCATCGAATATAAAGCACCGGAAATTCAAATCACCCAGACTGTATTCAATCAGATTGCGACATATAATATGGCTCTTAAAGTTAAATATCTGATTGTCAGCAACGGATTAAAGCATTACTGTTGCCGTATGGATTATGAAAACCAAAAAGTGGATTACCTCGAAGCGATTCCGGATTATTCTGCATTGTAAAATTCCGGAATATACCATAATAAAAGAGGCTGTCTCAAAAAAAATTTAAGCTTGTAAGAATGGAATATCTGAGATTGATCTCGAATAAAAAAGGGTATATCAACCAGACTTGATACACCCTCTTTGCTTTACGAAAGCAATGTTTTTTATGCTTGTTCTTCGTTTTTCAGGTCGGAATCAATCATGATACGACCGCAATATTCACAAACGATAATTTTCTTACCCATGCGGATATCCATCTGACGTTGAGGCGGAATCTTATTGAAACAACCACCACATGCATCACGTTGTACTGAAACGACTGCAAGGCCATTACGTGCACTTTTACGAATACGTTTGAATGCCGTCAATAGACGTGGCTCTATACGAGTTTCGATTTCTTTGGCTTTTTCACGAAGATTATCCTCTTCCGAACGGGTTTCAGAAATAATTTCCTCCAACTCTTCCTGTTTCAGTTCCAAATCTTTACGACGTTCTGAAAGGTGTTCTTCAGCAGCAGACATTTCTTCACTCTTGGTCTTACTCAATGCCTGGGCTTCACGAATTTTCTTTTCCGCAAATTCTATTTCAAGTCCCTGAAATTCAAGCTCTTTGCTCAAAAAATCAAATTCCCGGTTATTTCGGACATTATCTTGTTGCTCTTTGTATTTGATCATCAAAGCTTTGGAATTCTCGATATCCTGTTTTTTACCGGAAGCGATATCATCACATTCCTTGACTTCCCCACGGAAATTTTCGATACGTGTTTCCAAACCTGCAATTTCGTCTTCGAGATCCTGAACTTCCAAAGGTAATTCTCCACGAAGGGTCTTGATTTTGTCAATTTCGGAAACAACCACTTGTAAATCGTATAAAGCTTTCAGCTTTTCTTTTACTGTGATTTCTTTAGATTCTGCTTTTGTATTTTCAGCACTCATATCAATAATTTCTTGTTTAATAGTCTTTTATAAATAATAAACCGGGTTTCTCTCAACCCTTGAAATCTGAACGGCAAAGGTAGGGATTTTTTTTGAAATTAAATCGAAAAAAACCTCTTTTGTAAATTGTTCGGTTTCATAATGTCCGGCGTCAATCATCAGTATATTTTGCCCTTGAGTGAAAAATTCATGAAAACGGGCCTCTCCTATCAAAAACACATCAGCACCCGCTGCTTTGGCCAACTCTATGAATTCACTGCCGGAACCGCCACAAAGGGCAACCTTCCTGATCTGTTTTCCTGTCGGTTCTGAATATCTCAATCTTTCACAATGAAAAGTTTCCTTCACCCTTTTCAGAAAGTCTTTTTCACTTTCTGCAGAAGGCATATCACCAACCATTCCAAGACCATACTCTTCACCGTTTTCCGAAAAGACAGGTGACAGGATGCGGCAATTCTGCAGACCCAACTTTTCAGCCATTTTTCCGTTTACCCCATGGCGGACAGCATCCACATTGGTATGACCGGCATAAATGGCTATATCATTTTTGATGGCTTTCACCAAACATTTTTCTGTATGGTTCTTCCCTGTAATCGATTTGATGCCCTTAAAAATCAGAGGATGATGAGAGACAATCATATTGAATCCCAAATCCATGGCTTCATCTATAACGGGTTCTGTCACATCCAAACAAACCAGAACGCCCGTCAATACAGCATCGCGCGTCCCTATTATCAAGCCTGCATTATCATACGATTCCTGGTACGATAAGGGGGCAAACGCTTCAATTATCCCTGATATGTCGTTGACTGTCGTCATTATTTATCGGGTTGTTTCAGTTCAAGATACAATTCTTCGAGTTGTTCATCATCAATCTGGGATGGAGCATCGCTCATCACGTCACGCCCCGAATTGTTTTTCGGGAAAGCGATGCAGTCACGGATGGAATCCAAGCCGGCCAGCATGGATACAAAACGGTCCAGACCAAAGGCCAATCCACCATGAGGAGGTGCACCGAACTTAAATGCGTTCATCAGGAAACCAAACTGTTTCTCAGCCCTTTCCGGTGTAAAACCGAGGCTTTTAAAAATTCTTTCCTGTAGTTCATGGTCATGGATACGAATGGATCCCCCACCCAATTCCACACCATTGATCACCATATCATAGGCATTTGCACGAACGGCACCGGGATCGCTTTCTAAATATTGTACATCTTCAAGCTTCGGTGAAGTAAACGGATGGTGCATGGCAAAAAACCTTTGCGCTTCCTCGTCCCATTCGAACATCGGGAAATCGACCACCCAAAGTGGTGCAAAAACATCCTTGTTGCGTAAACCCAGACGGGTGGTGCCCATTTCAAGACGAAGTTCACAAAGGGCTTTTTGTGTCTTGATGATATTTTCACCGGACAGTATCAGGATCAAATCACCGGGGTTTGCTTTGCAAGCTTCAGCCCAAGTCTTCAGTTGAGTCTGGTCGTAAAATTTATCGACGGAGGACTTATAGCTTCCGTCAGCTTCACAGCGAACATAAACCATCCCCTTGGCTCCTACCTGGGGACGTTTTACAAATTCGGTCAGCTGATCAATCTGCTTGCGGGTAAAATCAGCACACCTGGGAACACAAATGGCACCGATATATTTGGCACTGTCGAACACGGTAAATTTACCTGTTTCAGTGCAGTCTTTCAATTCGACGAAAGTCATGCCAAAACGCAAATCCGGCTTATCGCTGCCATATTTTTTCATGGCTTCATGCCAAGTCATCCTGATAAAATCATCCTTGAATTCAATCCCTCTGATTTCCTTGAAAAGATATTTGGCCATACCTTCAAAGATGCCCAATATATCATTCTGTTCAACAAAAGACATTTCACAGTCTATTTGTGTAAATTCAGGCTGGCGATCTGCACGAAGATCTTCATCACGAAAACATTTTGCAATCTGGAAATACCGGTCAAAGCCGGCGACCATCAATAATTGCTTGTACAATTGAGGTGATTGCGGCAAAGCATAGAATTCATTGGGATTCATTCGGGAAGGCACCACAAAGTCACGTGCACCTTCAGGAGTCGAACCGATCAATATAGGTGTTTCCACTTCAATAAAGCCTTGTTTATCAAGATAGTTACGAATTGCAATTGTCATCTTATGTCTCATCTCCAGATTTTGACGTACCGGTGTACGGCGTAAATCCAGATAGCGGAATTTCATGCGGAGATCATCACCACCATCACTTTCATCTTCTATGGTGAAAGGCGGCGTTTCGGAGGAATTCAATATATTCAGTTCATCAACAAGGATTTCTATGTCTCCGGTAGGAATTTTGCTGTTCTTATTGGAACGTGCCAATACTTTTCCTTTTACCTGAATAACCCATTCACGGCCCAGTTTATTGGCCTTTTCGCATAATTCTCCGTTGATATCCTGATTGAAAACAAGTTGAGTGATACCATAACGGTCACGAATATCCACGAAGGTCATCCCTCCCATTTTTCGGCTGCGTTGCACCCACCCCGCCAGGGTTACCTTATTATCTACATCGCTGATGCGGAGCTCGCCGCAAGTATGTGTTCTATACATAGCTTTCCTTCATTTATGGTGCAAATATCTGCATTTTTTTGCAAATCACAAGCCGGTTTATTTGTATTCTCAAAAAAAAGGTCTACATTTGCACCCGTCAAATAAAACGGGGTGTAGCGCAGTCCGGTTAGCGCACCTGCTTTGGGAGCAGGGGGTCGTGGGTTCGAATCCCGCTACCCCGACGTTTAAGAAACAAGCACTTACAGAAATGTAGGTGCTTTTTTCTTTTTTATTATATAATCGTAGGCAAGCTTCTGGACATAAAATCTAAAATTCAAGAATTAACGTCTCACGTGGAGCCAATGTTAATTCTTTCTCAAAACTGACAGTCTTTCCTGTCATTACATCTTTACCAGATGAAGCACCGATAAGTATTTCTGCATATTTATCCCAGGAAATGATATTTTTCGTACTAACTCCGTTTAGTATCGCCAATACTTTTTTCCCATTATAAGATCGTAAATAGACATACACACCATTTTGAGGTTTAAAATGGAGAAGCGAGCCTTTGGCTATCACTTCATTGTTTTTTCGCCAATTCAATAGTTTTCTCATATAGTTAAACGCTTCATTCTGAATAACAGATCGTCCCTCAGGTGTAAAAGCATTCACAGAATCATTTTTCCAACCTCCGGGGAAGTCCAGACGGACATTTCCATCATTTCCTTTTTTCTCTCCATTCATCAATATTTCAGCACCATAATAAAGCTGAGGAATACCGCGGGTGGTAAACAAGAAAGCATAAGCTTGTTTGAAAACGGATAAGTCCTGAGGTCTCTCGCGTAAAAACCTTTCCGTATCATGATTCTCAAAAAAAACCAACAAGTTGTTCACATCTTGATAGAGGAAATCAAGGCCTAAGATATCATAGAGCCGGCTAAGGCCATTCTCCCCATTTGTTTCCTGGTTAAAAGCATCAAACGAAGCGTTCATTAATGCAAAATCCATCACCGTTTTCAACTCAGAGTCTACCCCTTTATTCAAATGACTATGCGCTTGCCAGATTGCTCCTCCAACAGTATTTTCCAACCAGATTTCACCGACGATATTAAAGTTTGGATATTCAATCATAACATCCTTACACCATTCAGACATCATTGACGTATCTGTATATGGATAAGTATCTTGACGTATGCCGTCAATCTCAGCATATTCAATCCACCAGAGACTATTCTGAATGAGATATTTGGCCAAATGCTGATTCCGTTGGTTCAAATCCGGCATACTTTCAACAAACCAACCATCATACAGATTCTTTTTGTCGTAATCGGAGGCATAAGGGTCATATCTTACATTTTTAGCATGATTTGTTTGAATCAATTTATCCGGGGAATTAAACCAATCTTTAAAGGGTGAATCTTTTCTCCAAATATGTTCGCTGCCACAATGATTGAATATCATATCCATAACCACCTTTAATCCTCTTTGGTGGGCTTCGCATATCAGGTTTTTATAGTCTTCGTTTGTACCAAGACGTGGATCAATTCTATAAAAGTCCGTGATTGCATAACCGTGATAAGCCCCTCCGGGCATATCATTTTCAAGAACCGGATTAAGCCAGATGGCGGTGACTCCAAGATCTGCGATGTAATCCAGATGTTGCTTGATTCCAGCCAAATCTCCTCCATGACGGGAACCAGGATCACTACGATTCACATTTACAGTGCAATACTTCATCTTTTGATTGTCATTTTCCGAATTCGCATTGGAAAATCGGTCAGGCATCAACAAATAAAGCACATCTGCAGTAGTAAAACCTTTACGGGATTCAGGAGCAGCCGTTCTGGCTTTCAGCTCATAACTAACCGTTTTCTTTTCCTTCCCTTGCTTAAAAAGCAGATCAATTTTTCCTGGAATAGCATGGCTCAAGTCTAAATACAGGAACAAATAATTGGGACTTTCAGCCTTTACAACACTTTTTAACAAGACTCCTGGAGTCTGACACACGACCTTGGCGTTCCCTATGTTCGTTCCATAAACCATAATTTGAAACTCTGAAGTTCTCATACCTGCCCACCAAAAAGATGGTTCAAGTCTATTAATTGAGATAGAGGCAAAAAGCTCAAACGAAAAAATTAATAAACTGAGAAAAATCAAAATCCTTTTCATGCGATAAAAGTATAAAATGACGACTCCACCATTAAAGATACAGCAAAAATCTACTTTCTCACCTAAATTTTATATTTAAGACTGGGCCTTTTTTCCAGGAACTTTCAATAACACCATTTTTTGTATATAGCATGACTTTAAACATTTTTGGTTTTGAAGATAATCGCCCTTCAGATTTTCTGGCTTTCACCGTTACGACTCCGCTTTTTGTGCTGGCAGAGAAAGTCCAAAAAGCATACTGACCCCGTTTATAACCAAACCCATCACCGGCATCTTCGTACAATCTTCCTTCTGCAAAACCATTGGCATTGGTTGAAATAATCAGTGTCAGCGAGTCGGTACTGTATTCTGTCGTATTCTGAATGCATTTTCCAACCGGAACAATAGCTCCTTCACGAATTTTTACATCCGGTTGATACTGATCATTCTGACTGTTTTCACCAGCAATGGAAATGTTTCTCCAAATTCCTTTTGGCATGGCCGGATTTTTTGCCCATTTTGGAATAACCATCAAATCCTTACCCAAAAGAAATGATTGTTCTTCACGACGAAGTGTCGTATCCTTTATATCAGCAAAAAAGATGGGACGCATCACAGGTACACCTGTTGAAGATGCCTCCTGAAACAGTGTATAGAGATATGGAAGAAGTCGATAGCGTCTGTTCAAGGCCATCTGTGATACTTTTTCAATCTCAGGGCCAAAAGCCCAGGGTTCTTTGTCATTCGAGCCCTTGCATGCATGTCCTCTGGAAAATGGATAAAAAACACCCAATGCTATCCACTGTCCAAAAAGCTCAGGCGTTGTATTTTCTGCAAATCCACCAATATCAGCACCGTTAAAAAATTGACCTGAAAGCCCTAAATTGAGAGACATAGGAATGGAAAGCCGGAGATGATCGGTGGAAGCCATGTTGTCTCCAGTCCAGGTTGCACCATAACGATGGCTTCCCAGATACCCAGACCTCGAAAGAATGAAAGGCCGTTTATCAGGATGAACTTTCAAAATTCCTTCGCGTGAAAATTTGATCATCAGCATACCGTACACATTATGGTAACGGAGATGCGGCCCCGGGGGCAAGAGCTCCCCACCACGGTGTTGATTATCAATTGGCATGGTTTTACTATCCACCTCAAAAACAGACGGTTCATTCATATCATTCCAAACGCCGTCTATACCTGTTGCCATAAAATCCTTATAGAAGTCACTCCACCATTTTTGCGTTTGTGGCCTTGTGAAATCCGGAAATTTACAATCACCAGGCCACACTTTACCAACAAAATCCTTGCCGTTCTTATCTTTAATCCAATGGTTGCCTTTTGAGCCGGAATCATACACCATGTATCCTTCTTCTGCTTTAATCCCAGGATCAATCATCCAAATAGTTTTAAAGCTTCTATCATGAAGATAATCATTTAAACCTTTAGGGTCAGGAAAGATATTTTTATCAAACGTAAAAACTTTGAATTTATCCATATAATCTATGTCAAACCATATTACATCGCAAGGAATTTTCCGGTTACGAAATTCATCTGCAATTTGTTTTACTCTACTATCAGGAAAATAAGAATAACGGCATTGTTGATATCCCAGACTCCAGAGCGGGGGCAAATCCATTTTTCCAACAAGTTCAGACAGGGCTGTCAAAACAGCCTGAGGAGAGTCTTTTTGTATAACGATTACACGAAAAGCAGGTCCTTCAGAGATGAATTTGATGCTATCATTCAAAATAAGTTTTTGCTTCCAGGTATTATCAGCTATTATACCAAAAGCTGTACCGTCTACATTTACGCCAAGAACCCACGGATGAGACTGATAAAGTTGCTTTCCATCAAAACCTGCATAATTAAAATTATCGGTATTCCATAATGTGATATCATTTCCATTTCTTAGCAACGATCCGGTCGTTTCACCTGATCCATATAAACTGGTCCCTTTTTTTACAGGAAGAGACACGCAACTATACTTACCAGAATGAAAAAATACAGGATTAAGTTTCCAGGAATCCGGAACTTTTCCAATAGCAGGAAATTCTTTTATCAAAGCAAAAGAGGGCATATTGGCCACAGAATCAAAATCCGAAGGATAGAATACTGCGACTTGGCGGGCTATCAATTTGTCCCGCTGATCTTTCGCCTCCGATGCAACCGTCAGTGTTAGAAAGAGTAATATGAATGAAAGAAAATTTCTTGTCATAATCATTTTATTATAAATATTGCGTACACTTTTCTATAAAAACCTTAGAATTATAAACCTAATAACTTATTTATTATTTTTGGCACATCTGTATTATCAAAAATACCTGTAAAGTTTGCAGCACCTTTACCATAGGCAAACAGCGGAACCATGATACCGGTATGACTGACTGAGCCGAATTTGTAATCTATACCACTCTCGCTTTTAGTAAAATCCACATTTCCTGAAGGCATAATAAGGCCACCCGTTTCATGGTCAGCCGTAACAACAACTAAGGTTCCAGGATGTGCGTCTGCATAATCAAAAGCTATCTTAACTGACTTTTCAAAATCGTTCACCTCATGCAACAACTTGGAGAATTGGTTTCCATGACTTGCCCAATCTATTTGTGAGCCTTCAACCATCATAAAAAAGCCTTTGTTACCAGATGCCTGACTATCGTTGGTCAATATTTCCAATGCTTTTGATGTAGCTTCAGGCAAAAAATCACCTCTGCCGTCATCATGGTACGGAAGGTGGCCGGGAGCAACAAATGCCGCAACTTTTCCATTTTTAACTTGTATGGCATCAGTCCATTTATCAAAAACCTGATAATTTTTTGCTTTAAGATTTTTAACAAGATCTATTCCGTCATCCCGTCCGTTGAAATACTTCATTCCCCCACCGAAAAGAACGTCAATACTGTCATGAGAAAGTTGTAATGCAATCTCTGCCGATTTGCTCCGGTTATCAACATGTGCATAAAACGCAGCAGGAGTTGCATTTTCAATTTCACAAGTAACGACAATGCCCGTTTTTTTCCCAAATACGCCGGCACGTGAAAGCACACTCTGGATAGTATCACCTCCAGGTGTCAATCCCAGCATGCCATTATTGGTTTTGTTGCCTGTTGCCAGAGCTGTACCAGCTGCTGCTGAATCCGTGATCCGGTTGTTGGCAGAAAAAGTCTTGACAAGGCCCACAGCTTCAGCTCTGTCAAAAGCGCAAGGCTCGTATTTTTGTTCAATCATCATTGCTGTTACATGAGCCAGCCCCATACCGTCACCAATCATATAGATAACGTTCTTTACGCCTGCCTGGTCGTTTTCACTTAAAGCACGATTTGTATTGCATGAGAATAGAGATAACCCCGTAAATACGATTAACGAGTATTTTATTATATTCATTTTTAAATTCTTATGTAAATTAATGCAAATAAAAAAAAAGGAAAACGAACAGACATTTTCTTTGATAAATAATTTTAATTACAGGACATGTTGTGATACAACATGTCCTGTAAAATCATAGTCATTTATCAGTTATTTACATAGTTTGAATTTTGAGTTAAATACGGATTAACCGTAAATTCATCTTGTGGTATTGGGAACAACTTGTATTTGTCATCAACGTCTTTTCCTACATAATTTCCAGCGGCACCGTCACTTCCTTTCCAATCCCAATTGTATCCTTTTGTATATTTATCAAAACGGATAAGATCAGTACGGCGTATCAGTTCTGTATATAATTCACGTCCGCGTTCTGCCAAAATGAAATCTAATGTCAACTGACTGTCGGTGATTCTTCCGGATATTCCATTACCATAACTACCTGACATATAGGCTCTGTCTCTAACTTCATTCACATAATCCAACGCATTTTGACGAGTTCCGCTTGCGCCACGAAGAATAGCTTCTGCAGCCATTAAATAAGCATCTGCTGTACGGAACATCGGAAAATCAACAGAAGAATAAACAGTTCCGCCTTCTACAAGTTCTTTTCTGTCTTTTGTGACATTTCTCCATTTAATACAAGCATATCCATTGGCAAAATCTTTCTGGAAGGCTTTTCCCGTAACCCAAGTTTCTTTGGTATGGCCTATCGTAAAAAATTGAGCTCTTTTGTCTTTTTTATTATCACCCCATGTGTCGTTTACATCAAAAGTTTGATCGGATAGATCAAATAAATCAACCAATTGTGTTTTTACTCGGCCATTTCCCCAACCTTTGGTTCCAACACCCGTAAAAAAGTAATTATTCATACTGCCATTCATCAATGCTTTAATACAGAAATTAGTACCAGCACTGCTTTGTGCATTGTCGGCATCTTGAACCAAAGGCCATATTATTTCAGAACAGGTATTGTTATCAGCCAAGAATATTTGACGATAATCGGGAGCCAAATGATAATTTTCATCTTCAATTACTTTTTTAGCATAAAGGTATGCTTTCTCATACTGGTCCTCATTAACCCAAGTCTTTGCATTTAAATATACACGGGCCAATAAAAACCAATCTGCAACTTGATCCACACGACCATATTCATTGGTACCAGGTTCTTTTAGCAATGTCGTCAATGCTTCTCCTTCTGATACGACATAATCATAAATTTCTTTTCGGGTTTTCTGACTGGGAATGGTTCCTATAGCCATTGTTTCGTCTACAAATGGTGCTGATCCGTAAAGGTCACATATCGCATTATAGCAGTATGCACGGATAAAACGGACTTCTGCCCTATAGTATTCATATTCATTTTTAAGTTTTTCGTATACACCCCTGTCTTTCAGTTTGGATTCAGTGCATTCACGCAAGAATTCATTGCAATACCCTATCGCCATATAAAGGCGATAGTATGGATAACTGACAAGCTTGGTAGATGGATTCCAGTTCATATATAACATAGTGAGTGAACCGTGACTACTACCTGCATGAAACGCAATTTCATCGGTAGATGCTTCCTGAAGATAGAAGAGTGCCCTGGTATAACCACTGTAACCTTCATCAATACTTGGTACGTCACCATCTCCGCCGTCTCCACCCTCTTGACCTGTAAGGATCAATGATGCATAACACTTGGCCAATACGCCACGATAGCCATCGGATGTTTGATAAACCTCTTCACCTACAAGCTGATTGGAATCCAGTGGCAATGTGTCCAAGTCGCTTAGACAAGATGTAAACAGGGGAAGTGTTAAAACAGCAATAGATATATATTTTATGATATTTGTTTTCATAAATAGATTCCTCCTAATTTAAAAGTTTAGATTCACGCCAAGCATATAAACCCTCGGACGTTGATACACATTTTTGTCTATACCGCTGTATATTTCAGGATCAAGCCCTGAATAACCGGTAATAGTGACAATATTTTGAGCACTAAACGACAAGCGTAAAGAACTTGATGAATTCCACAACTTTTTGAATGTATAACCCAAGGTTATATTATCAAGACGGAAAAAAGCGCCATTCTCAAGAAAATAGTCGGTATAAAGGCGTTGTTGGGTAAATCCTGTTTCAAGTGTTGATTTAAGAATATTTCCGGATGTGCCGTTTGCAGTATATAAATCATCCAAGGACTCACTTGCTGCAACATAGTTATATACATAATTGCCAAAACTACCATGACCATTTATTCCAAAGTCCCAATCCTTATAAATAAGTCTGGTTGATAATCCGTAATAATAGGGTGCCTTCGAAGTTTTACCGGTTACATATTTATTTACATCTTCTTCACTTGTCGTAATCGTTCCATCCTCTTTAACATATTGTCCGTCAAGTGGTTTTCCATTCTCATCGTAAGCTTGTTTCAATAGGAAGAAGGTGTTGGGTGTTTCGCCGACCATATGTACTTGAAGATATTTACCCGTACCGCCTGCATCTCCTGTTTTTATATAATTATCATCCGTATCAATTGTATTTAATTTTGTAATCTTGGAATCATTCCAGGTAAAATTTCCACCTATAGTCCATTCCCAATCTTTGGTTTTTACAGGAATTCCGCTTATAGCAAATTCAATACCTTTGCTTTCCATATTTCCAATATTTGTTTCGATAACATTGGTAAAATTACTTCCGGCAGGAACATATATTTCATTCAGAAGATCTGATGTATAACGTTTATAGATATCAATGCCACCGGAAATACGATTATTTAGGAAGCCATAATCTAAACCAAAATTGTACGTTTCTGTTGTTTCCCATTTTATATTTGGATCATATCCATCTGGTCGATATATTGTGGTCCATTTATCTCCAAATAGATAACGGGACTCGTTATAAGATGCGGTATAAGTGGAAAGATGTTGATAATAGGAACCAATATCTTGTTGCCCTGTTTGCCCATAGCTTAAACGTAGTTTCAGATCGGATAAAAAATCTACGTCTTTAAGAAAGTTCTCTTCTTTGATGCGCCAAGCGGCTGCTACTGAAGGAAAATATCCCCAACGATTTTCAGATGAAAAACGGGAAGATGCATCGGCTCTTAATGACGCTGTAAGTAGGTATTTTTGGGCGTAAGAATAATTTAAACGTCCGAAGAAAGAAAGAAGATATAATTCTGCTTCCTCATGTAATGGTGAAGATAGTTCGTTACCAAAAGTGTCGTTTGTCGTGCTGTTGTTTTTATACCAAAAGCGTTGCCATCCATAACCGCCCATTGCACTTAAAGAGTGGTTTTCTCCAAATTTCTTGCTGTAGTTGGCATACAAATCCAATAAGTAGTTTTTCTTATCTTGAACATAGGAATAATCTTTTCCTGTCCCATCTTTTTGGTTGGAAATATACATCAAAGGAGCATATTGAGGAGAGAACTCGTCATTATTATTTCTCAATATGTCATAACCTACATTCAGATTAAGATGCAAATCTTCGAGGCCATGGACTTTATAATCTAAAGCTATATTTCCAATAGAGCGCATGGTTTTATCTAATTTATCCGTTAGATAAAGATCGGCAACAGGATTACTTGAAGCTATAGCAATCGGTGCACCTCCTGACATCCAGGTAAAATATCCAAGGCCGACATTATTGGTATAAGATTCATGGACTGGACGAGTCGGATCAAACGAGACGGCTGTGCCGATTATATCTTCGGAAATGGATTTATCATTTTCAATGCTACCTTTTAAATTAATGTCTACAGATAAGTGTTTTTCAAAAAATTTGGGGGACAAACCTAATCCGGCATTAAATCGCTCATAATTATTTTGCTTGATAATTCCATTTTGATTGGTATAGCCAACGGATACCCGGTAAGGAATATGCTTGGCATTTCCTGTTACAGATAGATTATGGTCTGTGCCATAAGCCGAACGATATATTTCATTTTGCCAATTTGTAGAAGCTGTACCCAATTCAAAGTCAGCAGGTGCTCCAGAGTTTTCAGCAAATGCTATACGATATTCATCTGCAGAGAGAGCATCCAGCTTACCGGACACATCACTCAATGTAAAATTACTGCTATAATTTATCTGTGGCTTTCCATCGCCATTTTCATTGCCTTTTTTTGTTGTAATGATGATTACACCATTCGAAGCACGAGAACCGTAAATAGCAGTAGCAGAAGCATCTTTCAAAACGGTGAAGGTGGCTATATCATTTGGATTGATTGAACTGACAGACGTGTTGCTTACAGGTATTCCATCAATGACAATAAGAGGGTCATTGGTAGCAGAAAGTGAAGCTCCCATACGTATGCGGATGGTACCACCAGTACCAGGTGCTCCTGATCCTGGAACAATATTGACTCCGGCAACTTTACCTACCAAGGCATCCTGAACGGTCAATTGCCTTCCTTTATTAAGAGCATCTGGCTTTATCGTATTTAAAGATCCTGTGGCATCACCTTTTCTGACCTGTCCGTAACCAATAGTAATCACTTCGTTTAGTGAAACGGACGATTCAATAAGCTGAATCCTTTTCCTTCCGGAAAAATCTGATGCTGTCAGTTCTTTGTTTTCGAAACCAATAGAGCTAATCTGAATGATGGCATTTGGTTTGCTTACACTGATAACACAATTCCCATCAGCATCTGTGATGGTTCCGTTTTGGGTACCCTTTTCTATCACAGAAGCACCAATTATTGCTTGGTTATCTTTGTCTACCACCGTGCCTTGCAAGGTCTTTCTTTGTGCTATAGAATTCACACTCAAGCACAAAAGGAAAAAGACTGAAAGCATAAATCTGATTTTTTTCATGTTGTAAATGATTTAATTAGTAATTTAAGGTTTTCTCTATCCTTTAGAGGATACACATACAATTGAAACCTATGGAATAAAATATTTCCATGCCAAGTATAGATCTCAAGTATTTTTACCTGACAAATATCCTGGCAAACAATGAAAATAAATATTCTTTTCTGACGAAATGAAGAATTAGTGTGATGAATTACAATCCTTCCAGCCATTTTAAGAATTCAGAAACACGAGCACGGCTTACCAGAATATCTTTTTTCATGGGGAGATTTAGTTTGATTTTAAGCCGACTGTTGAAGAACTTTGAAGCGGATTGCACGGATTTGATGTTGACAACACATCCACGGGAAACTCGGAAAAAGTCTTTTGGATTAAGCTGGTCATCTAAACTATCAAGTGAATAATCCAGAATATAGCGTTTATCCGCATTTGTTACAACAAATGTAGCTTTCTCTTCCGAATAAAAATAGGCTATTTCATCCATATTCAAAATATGGATATGATCTCCGATTTTTATTGTAAGACGTTTTTTATATTCTTTCGTAGTATTTTGGATAAGTAATCTTTCCATATTCCGAAAATCAAAACGCTCTTTCTGATTATATCTAATTGATTTTTCTACAGCTTGAACAAATTCACCGTCATCTATTGGCTTCAATAAATAATCAATGCTATTCACCTTAAATGCCTTAATGGCATAATCACTATATGCTGTAGTGATGATGATGGGCGTGTCAATAGAAACTTGTTTGAATATTTCAAAACATTGGCCATCTGATAATTCTACATCCATAAATATCAGATCTGCGTGGTTTTTCTCAAGCCATGAAACAGATGCTTTTACGGAGTCAATCTTCGCTACAATATCAGATTTAGGAAAAAATGATTGAATGAGTCTCTCAAGCTGAATTTGTGCAGGAAGCTCATCTTCGATGATAAGAATTCTCATGACTCAGTCTTAAAAAAAAGTTGGCTTCCTTTATTCTCAATAACGGGAAGTTTCACAATAAATTTATCTGGCAATTTGGAAATTTCTATGTTCTTATTAAATAACGCACTAATTTGTCCGTCAATATTTTTTAACCCAACTCCTGTGGAAGCATCAGATCTGATACGCGGTTGATAATTATTTTCTACATAGATATAATGATCTTTCGCATAGACTTTAACAAAAAGAGGCGATGATTCGCTGATAATATTATGTTTGGTTGCATTCTCGATAAGCAATTGAATACTACAAGGTATAACAAGTGTTTTTAAATATTGATCCTCGATCTTGATCGAAACTTCAAGACCATTTTTAAAGCGCTCTTCTAACAAATTGACGTACATGTTCACAAATTCCATTTCTTCTTCTAAATAAACAACTGGATCACTCTCTTTGCTAAGCAAGTAACGGTAGACTCCAGCCAATTTTTTAATATAACCACTCGCGCGCTCCGGATCTGTATGTACCAAATAATCTAACACATTCAGGCTGTTAAACAGGAAATGTGGATTAAGCTGACGTTTTAGTTGTTCATATTGAAAACGAGCTTTATTCTTTTTCAGGATTTCAGCATCCAACGCTTTCTTGTGAGATTTGAGATAATACAGCACAATATCGATGCTCCCCATAATTGTCACAGTCAAAACGGTGGTAACAACGAAAGCTCCTTCAATATGTCCGCTGGCAACCAAATCTTTCCATGATAACTGTTTCAATTTTGGAATACAATACAGCATAGTTACAATTGACGAAATTGCAACACTCGCCAAAATAAACAAAAGAATTCTTAGCAACGGATTTTCACCCCAGGAATAATGTTTATTAATGCGACGGATTGAGAAAAAACCAGCGACAGCAATAAATAGAGAAATCGGGTATTCTCTGAAAATATTTTTGAGTATGTTTTCAAAATCAAATTGATAATCCGATTTCAGATAATCGAGAATTTCGACATAGAAAATCCTGAACAGTAAAACTATTCCTGCCAAAATTAGAATCTCACGCCATTTGCTGTCTGTCGTCTTATTCATTATTTGCTATTCCTTCCGGTTGGCTCGTCTTACAATGATATAAGTGATCCATCCAAGCATTTCTGTCACAAGAACTGTTGTGATAACTTGTGCAGTCATGGCTGAAACGGGAAAAAATTTTACAATAATCTCAGCACCAATGGTACCTAAAAAGAAACCAGCCAGGCAACAAATCAAAGTCAGTGCCATTGTTACGTCAAGCGGATAATCATTGATACGGGCTAAAATTATAAGCATGGTAATGGTTAATATGCTCAATATAATTCCGGGATCAGTGTGATAAATTGAAATAATAGACATGGCCGTTATAGCATGTGCAAGTGCAAAGCCATGAACAACGACATGTGCTGATTTCAAAGGAGTTGAAAAAATTTTCATATTCAAATGATGTGTTTCCTTAGATTTAAAAAGAGCTAAAATGGTTGTCAAAGATAATAGATTCGTTTTTAAAAAAAAGGATCTGGTAAAATTGTTTGCCAAATCCTTTTTAACATTTTAAAATATAGAGCATCAACTTCTCTCTTTCTTGTTTCTCGATTTTTGTAATTGCTCCGTCAAATCTTTCCTGACCTCTTCCGGTACATCTCTGGACGGTTTGAAGACCATAGGGGAATGTGCATAATTAACCTCCTGGCTTTGATGGTGAATGACGGTGTAGCAATCATCTGAGGCCGTAAGTCCGTAAAGGCCTGCATCTTCGTTAAAACACATCGGTTTTTCAACGACAATCCCAAATACAAGCTGATTGCCGAAGGGTAATTCAACGACCTCTCCTACTTCATGATACATGGTTTTTTCCGGACGTCCTAAAAACGGTCCGTCATCCGGCACTAAACTTTCGGTCAACAGCTGCCCTTCCGGTGAAAATACGCTTGTTGAAAGTTGATAGCGATACGGAGAGTCCAGTTCAAATTCCTCAAGGACGAGGCAATATACCCGTTCCTCATGCAAAGAGTCTCCATAAAGGAAAGGATAATGATCTTTAAACCTTGATATGACCTCCTCCGCTTTTTTCTTATTTGAGAAAAAAAGCGGTTTTCCCGGAGATATGTTTACAGGGTTATCAAAACAGATATTCAGAGAATAAACTAAAAAAAGCCTCCATTCGTTGTTTTTCATTTTGTTAAAAATCTTTTATAATGAATAATAAAAAATAGTCAAAATAAAACACGATGTAGTGGCTGGACAAAATTATTAATATTAATTAAACATATCTGCAATCTATCATTTAAGAATTAAAACATTATGTAATATTAATTTCGTTTAAAGAAAATAAAATCAAAAAAAGGCCACCTTAAAAAAGTGGCCTTAAATATGTATCAAAATTTTCTTTTTGCAATCAAGCTTTCTTCTCTTCAAGAATCTCCATTGCCATATCTAAAATGATGGTATCGTCCAACATGACCAATCCACCATCGGGGCCGGGCTCAATATGAACACCAACACTTTTACCATCACGATAATTGTACCCACCAAAATAATTCCGGACAGTCTCAACCGATATACCCAATTCGTCAGCTATACGTTGAGAACTGCCGGAGGGCAAACTGTCTTTGATTTTACGAAGATCGTTAAAAGTTATAGTCTTGATCATGGCCGTATGAATTTTGAAGTTAATACTACTGTTGAAATTAAACTGCTCTAAAAATAAAGAATAAAACAGGAAAGAAAAAATATTTATAGTCTTTTTTAGGGAAACTTATCTTAATTTATCAGGATGTCTTTTACCAACTCAGATAAAAGGATGCGGATAACATGGTAACCACCACCAACAGCAATGAAATCACGATAAAAGAAAGGTCTGACTTCCTATAATTGCTTATCGTCATTTGTCTTGACCTCCGGTCTGTAATGAGACGAATGTCTGTACTCTTTTGAATGATGAACTTATATAGATAATAAAAAGCAATGGAAGAAAGGATCCCGAACAAAGCCCCGGAAACCACATCCAAAGGGAAGTGGACACCCAGATAAATCCTTGAGTACGAAACAGCTATCGCCCAAAGCAAAATCACGAGTGAATAGAACCAATTTCTAAAAAACAAGATGCTTAGTCCGGCAAAGGCAAAAACGTTGGCTGCATGGCTTGAAATGAAACCAAACTCCCCTCCTTTGTAATGATTGACCACTTGAACGAGATTTGAAATTTCAGGGTCATAGGTCGGACGAAACCTGGCAACCAAAGGTTTGATGACTCCGGAGGATATCTGATCTGTAAAAGCGAGCAATAGTCCAAAAGCGAGCAATATAAAGAACGTCTGTCCTTTTTTGTTGCGGATGAGCACAATGATCATCACCAACAAAACGGGTGTCCACATCATCGTTTCAGAAAGCAACCACATAAACCTGTCCAACCATGGGAGATGATAGCCATTGACCAACAATAACATCTCCTGATCCCAATCGATAATTCTTTCCAACAGGCCCATCTTTGAAACTTTATATCACTTGAATATTATTAGATTCCAACCATCCGATATTACCATCTTCCAATTCAATCTCACTCCATGTACCGAGCACACTCAACACTTTAACCTTACATCCTTCATGAATAATAAAAAGGTCTGTACCACTCTCGTCAGGAGAACTTTTGACAGTAACCGTCGGCGCAAACAAAATGGCCGTATCAGGCTTAACAAGACTGTGATGTTGCTCTCCGCTGTAAACCAACGACAACACACTAAGACAAATGAACAAAATGCCGACAAAAAATCCACTCTTCTTCAACCAGGAAAACTTTGTAAAAAAGTATATAAACAAACAGGCAATGAAAAGGATAAAGAAAAAGATGCTGATTCCGGCCCAGGCGTTGGAATTATAGCTATTTCCAAGGGATTTGAACCAACGATTTATAAAAAACATCCCCACGGGTTCGATTTTGTCCGTAATTCGTGCCTGACACATCTCCAGATTAAACCTCGCATCCCTGTCACCGGGATTCAGCCTGATTGCACGCTCATAATTCAGGATGGCGGGTGCCATGTTCTTGGATTTGTAATACGCGTTCCCGAGGTTATAATATATTTTGTCTGAAGTCCCAAAATTGGCCAGGATATGTTCATAGATTGTTGCAGCTTCTGCATAATGGCTTTGTGAGTACAAAACAGCTGCCTTTTTCAATAATTCATCGGCGGAACCTTCAATAACTTGTTTCGATTGAACTTCTTTCATTTTCGAAGGCTCTGAAGATTTCGTCATCTCAGTCTTTACCTGTACCGTATCTGTTTGAGCATAAGAACAAAAACAGATTAACAAAAGAAATAGTATGCTTAATGATCTGTACATCTTCTTATTTTTTGATCGTATTTTCCATCTTATTCATTACATTCATCGTCTTTTCATAGAGGACATCCATGGCATGACTGTTTTCTCCGGGCGCATAACGGGCAAATTCACATGTTTGAAGAATATCCATATATTCTTTTCTGATATCTTCACTCACCTTGCAATCATCAAGTTGACTTTCTATGGTTTCTTTGGTTAAAAGTGAAAGTGGAATGTTCAGTTTATCACTGGTATACCCCCAAAGAGCTTTCAGGACTTCATCATAAAATGATTCCTTTTTACCTTCTTTCAGATAGATGCCGGCTTGCTTCAGACGTTTTACTGCGACTTTGTTTGCTTTTCGGTTACGGACTCTGGCCGCATCGGCATTGGCTTTCACCTGTTTGCGATTGATGATCAAAAAGATCGCAAAAAACAAAAGCGGTATCAGATAGCAAAGCCAAAACCATGTCTTTCCATAAATGAGATTTGTTTGCTGATGCAGTTTGATGTCGTTTTTCAGATAACGGATATCTGATCCCAGCAAACGTACTTGTTCCTGATCGGTAAAGTTACCCGATATCATCTGACCACCTTCACCTTTGGCGACCTCAAGTGTATAACTATTTGTCCTGAGAGTCTTATAACTTCTTGAAGCTATATCAAAATAGCTGAGTGAAACACCGGGAATTTTAAATTTACCGGCATATCTCGGAATAAATAGATATTCAATTGTTTTGATACCGCTTACGCCACCTGGGGTGTTTTTAAACATATTGTCCACTTTGGGATCATACACTTCGAAATCAGCAGGGAAAGTGAATTCCGGAGTGGGTATCATTTTCAGGTTTCCACTACCTGAAATATTAACCTTGATGGTTACGGCGTCGTTGGCTTTTACTTTGGTGGAGGTGATGGAGGAACTCATCCTAAGATTTCCGGCCACTCCGCAAAAATCTGCAGGTTTGCCGGAAGGCAGCGGATCAACCTGAATCTTGATACTATTGGATGACAAGGTCTTCTTCACTTCGGAATAGGAGTCAAAAAAGTCGTCGAATATGCTTCTTGTACGGGTATTGGTATTTCTGACACGTGCCACCACATCAAAGGAGCCTCTTTTGATGGTGAGCGTTCCGCTTTTCTGCGGAAAAAGTACCGTTTGCTTCAGGATGGCAGTCCGGTAATTACTTCCATTGTAATTTTCCAAATTCCATTGTTGATTTTTGGAAAGATCTATTTCCTGAGCCATGAATCCTACAAATTCGGGGAACTTGGGATTTTCGAATCCGGCAATGTCCACTTTTGTGTAAATCTTATAGGTGACAGTCAGGCTTTCCTGCTCACGAACCCTTGTTTTAGAAGGAATGGCACGGATAAAAACCTGATCTGAAGACACGCTTTGTGAGGAGGAAGAAGAGCTGCTTATAGATGAGCGTTGCGAAGAATTGCTGCCTCCACTTGATTGCTGATCCTCAGGCAGAACCTTAATAGTCAGACTATTGCTGGTATATCTGTTATTTCTGATATTTGCTGTAGCGGATGGAATTGTAAAAGTTCCTGTTTTCTTGGGAGACAAGACATACGTAAATCGATACGATGTGGAAGAAGAATATTGCCCATTGATGATGCTTGTTGAACTCATCGTCGAAGTGAATGGCCCGGATAGAATCTCAAAATTATTTAATTCTGCAATCCTTAAATCTCTGGCTTCTGCATTGGACGTATATACAAGATTAAAATTCTGCCCCATAACCACGGTTCTTGGAGCCTCGGCTGTAAATGTCACATCTGCTGCAAAAAGTTTGCTGCCAAAACAGATCAACATCCCAACGAATACCAGTACCAGTTTGTTCCTCATATTAAATAAAAACTTATATATGTATCTAAACTACTTTTTATTTCAAGCGTTCAAAGTTACGCTTTTTCACCAATCTTTTTCTCTTTTCTTAGCCTTGCTTTGCTGCATTTGAAGTTTCTTGACCTTCTCCTGCGTATCTTTTTCGTCTTGACTCAGGGCGTCCAGCAACTGTTTGGCTTTTTCTTTGGAAACTTGCTCCTGTTGTTGCTGCTGCTGTTGCTGTTGTTGTTTGTTTTGCTTCTTTTCCTGATCATCTTGTTTTTGCTGTTGCTGTTTCTTTTGTTGATCCTGTTTCTGATCCTTATTCTGATCTTTGTTTTTGTTGTTCTTTTGGTCCTGTTGCTGTTTCTTCAAAAGAGCCTGAGCCATGGCAAGATTATAACGCGTCTGGTCATCATTCGGGTTGAATTTTAGGGAAGACTTATAGGAATCAACTGCTTTCCCGTAATCTTTTGCCTGCATGAAAGTGTTACCGGCATTGTGAAAAATAGCTGCTTTCTTTACAGGGTTGGTCTGCTGACTTAAAGACAATTGATATTGTTCCAATGCTTCTTTTCCTTTTTCCTGTCTGTAAAGGGCATTCCCGAGATTATACGAACCTTCCTTTGACTTCTTGTTCACTTCCAAAGCTTTTCTATAAGCAATCTCCGCCTCGGTATACTTTTGTTTTTCGTAAAGCTTGTTCCCTTGGCGGATACTTTTCCTTTCCATTTTCTGGGCAGAAACACTCCATGAACCAAGGATTAAAAGTGCGGATAATATGTATTTGAGTATTCTCATGATTAAAACAATTTGATCTTGCGCAAGAGTTTGTTTTTTCGCTCAAGAATGAACACGTCAATGAGTAACAGGACCAGAACGATCCATGCCAGACCTTGAAACTGTTCATCATATTCACTGTATACGGATGATTCCACGTCGGCTTTTTTCATTTTGTCAAGTTCTGTCGTAATGACACGCAATGCACCGTTGGTATTGTCGGAGCGCACATAAACACCACCACCGGCAGCTGCGATATCCTGACACATTTTTTCATTCAATTTGGTAATGACCACATTCCCACTTTTGTCCTTACGGAATTCATTGCTGTTTGCAATGGGTATGGGAGCACCTTTTTCAAGCCCCATGCCGATGACGTGTGTCTTGATACCCTGAGCCAAAGCTTCTTTGGCACTTCCCACTGCGTCATCCTCGAAGTTTTCACCATCGGTAATCAGGATGATGGCCCTCTCTGCTTTTCCTTTCTGCGGGAATGAGCGTACACATAAATCGATGGCTGAACCTATGGCTGTTCCCTGTGTAGGTACAAGTGACGGGTTGATGCTGTTCATAAACATTTTGGCGGAGACATAGTCGCTGGTAATCGGCAACTGAGTGAATGCTTCTCCGGCAAAAACGATCAAACCAATCTTGTCGTTGCTCAGTTTGTCGACCAATTTGGAGAGTATTTGCTTGGATTTTTCCAAACGGTTCGGGGTAATATCTTCGGCCATCATGGAATTGGAGACATCTAAGGCAATCATCATTTCTGCGCCTTTCTTTTGGACTTTTTGCAATTTTGAACCGAATTGCGGACCTGATACCATAAAAATACACACTGTTATGGCCGTCAACTGCAGGATAAATTTCAGCCAAGGACGCCTACGTGAAATATCAGGCATCAACTGACTGACAATGTCCGGATTTCCGTACACTTTCAGACGTTTTTTCTGCTTTCTGTTTTCTGCAATGAAAAGCAAAGCCAATGTAGGAATCAGCAGGAGGAAATATAGATATTCGGGATTCGAAAAACGAAACATAGTTCTGATTTTTAGCAATTATGGAAGACGACGCAACACGGTATTTCTGAGAAAGATTTCCAGAAGGAGCAATATCAGGGCGGCAACGCCAAATGCCCGGTACTCCTCGTTCTTCTTACTGTACTCGTGTACTTTCATCTTCGTTTTTTCCAATTGATCAATTTCATTGTAAATATTCTTCAACTTACTGTTGTCGGTAGCACGATAATATTTACCGCCGGTAATGGATGCTATCTGTCTCAAAGGTCCTTCATCAATGACGACATCTATGTTTTGGTATTGAACACCATAGGCCGTCTGAAAAGGATATGGGGCTTTCCCTCTTGTTCCGATACCGATGGTATAGACCCTGACGCCAAATGTTTTTGCTAAACCTGCAGCCGTAATCGGGTCAATATCTCCCCGGTTGTTGGATCCATCAGTAAGTAAAATGATGACCTTGGATTTAGCCGGTGAATCTTTGATGCGATTAACTGCATTTGCGAGCCCCAAACCGATAGCTGTTCCATCTTCAATCATACCGCTTTGAATGCCGCCGAAAAGATTCAGCAGCACCGCATGGTCTGTTGTCAGGGGGCATTGGGTAAAGCTTTCGGCAGAAAAGACCACCAAACCGATATTGTCATTGGGCCTTCCGGAAATAAAAGAGGACGCTACGTTTTTGGCCGCCTCAAGACGATTTGGTTTCAGGTCTTCGGCCAACATGCTGCTGGATATGTCGAGGGTAACGACAATGTCGATACCTTCAGTGGATACATTCTGCCAGCTATTGGTCGATTGCGGACGCGCCAAAGCGATGACAATCATGGCAAATGCCAACATCTTTAAAATGAAAGGCACATGCTCCAAACGATCTTTCCAAGACGGTTTGATTCCTTCAAAGGCAAAACTGTTCGATACCTGAAGCGTCGCATAACGTTTTTTCCGCTTAAGAACATACCAGACAATAGCCGGTATGATCAACAGCAATAAATAGAGATAATACGGATTTGCAAGTATCATTTCGGTTGATATTTTTTCATTTCATCATTTTGGGAAGGAACATCCTTTGGGGACAGATCAGATTCAACATCATTTTGCTGGTCTTCCTGTATTCCCTCCATTTGCTCCTCTATCGGTTTAACATCCTCAATCTTTGTCTGATTGACAAACAAATAGGAATTCATGATGCTCAATTCATTTTCATTTTCAAGTGGCTGGATCTTGGCAAATTTTACCAGGTCGGCCAATTGAAGAATCTGACGCAGGTTTTGATAAACAGATTGCGTATCCTTGTCACGTTTAAAAAGGGCCAATATTTCATCCGTTGTCATTTCCAAAGCACCGATTTGGAAACGTCTCTGAATGTATTTTCGCAGGATATCCGACAAGGCCGTATAGTATTCCTTGTTCTTACCGCTCTTCCAAATCTTTTCTGATTTAAGTTTGTCCAATTCCATGATGGCGACAACATGAGGCGGCAACAAAGGTTTATTTGATTCAATCTCTGCTTTAGATAAACCGTATTTCTTTTTCAATATCAGCCAAATAGAAAAAAGTATAATGGCATAAATGAGCAGAAACAAGACCAACTCCATAAAATAATCTCCCAAAACGAACGGTGGTTTCTGGACACCTTTGATATCAAATATCCGGACTTTTGCCGTATCAACACTATAAGTCATGACCTTAAGTGCCATATAGTTGCTTTCAACGGTATCAAGACCTGCTATGATCTTGATGGGGGGAATATAATACAGTCCCGAGTCAAAGGAGGTTATCAGGTAATCCGTCTTCAGATGAATCAGGTTGTTTTCATTTTCCAAAGTATCCATCTTCCCTCTTGACAAGATTTCAACTCCGTTTACCACTGTATCACCCGGGAATGTCGGGAAAGTATATTTCAATGAAGCAGGACCGGATACCTCTATATGCATCTTTGATTGCTGCCCGATAAGCATTACGGTGGAATCGATGGAGGCTTTTACACTGATCTCCTGTGCAAAGACAGGGGATAAGCACGCACTTAGCAGCAACAAAACCAAACTTCTTCTATAATTAAACATATTCGTTTATAACATATTCGTTTTTCAAACGATTCAACTTCTAAGGTTAAATAAACCCATCAGCGAACGTACGTAATCCTGATCTGTTGAGACTGAAACAGAGTCCACATTGCTTTTCTTAAAAGCATCGTTCAATGTTTCCTGTTGACGAAGCCACCAATCTTGGTAGGTTTTGCGTACGGCTCTTGAAGATGCATCGATTAGACGTTCTTCACCTGTTTCTGCATCCTTCACGTGAACAAGACCAATTGGAGGCAACTCAGTTTCCCTTTTGTCATATACCTGAATAGCCACAATATCATGTCTTCGATTGGCGATGGTCAAATCGGTCTGGAAATCCTTTGCATCGATAAAATCTGAAATCACAAATGCAGTACTGCGCTTCTTGATAACATTTGTCAGATAGCGCAAGGCTCCCGGTATGTTCGTTTTCGTATTTTCCGGTTCGAAATCAATCAATTCACGAATGATGTAGAGGATGTGCTTTTTCCCTTTCTTGGGTGGTATGAATTTCTCCAGCTTGTCGGAAAAGAAAATGACTCCGATCTTATCATTGTTTTGAATGGCAGAAAAAGCGAGTGTTGCTGCAATCTCGGTCATCATGTCTTTCTTAAGCTGAATATCAGTACCAAACATACGGCTTCCTGAAACATCGATCAGCAACATCACGGTCAATTCACGTTCTTCTTCGAAGACCTTGACATATGGGTGATTAAAGCGAGCTGTTACGTTCCAGTCGATGCTTCGGATATCATCTCCGTATTGATATTCCCTCACTTCGGAAAAGGCCATACCCCTACCTCTAAAGGCTGTGTGATATTGCCCTGCGAAGATGTTCTGAGACAATCCCCTGGTCTTGATTTCTATCTTCCGTACACGTTTTAATAATTCGCTTGTTTCCATGCCTGCCAATTAGGGTACTTCTACCTTATTCAAAATTTCACTGACGATTTCTTCGCTGGTCAGATTATTGGCTTCTGCTTCATAACTCAGGCCGATACGGTGACGCAATACATCATGACAAATAGCACGGACATCTTCAGGGATGACATAACCTCTGCGCTTGATAAAAGCATAAGAGCGTGCCGCCAAAGCCAAATTGATGGATGCACGGGGTGAACCGCCGAAAGAAATCATGCCTTTCAGATCTTTCAAGCCATATTCTTCAGGATAACGGGTGGCAAACACGATATCTATGATATAGCGTTCAATTTTCTCGTCCATATAAACCTGACGAACCACCTTACGTGCTTCAAGAATATCATCACCTTTAAGTACCGGTTTGATTGGAGGCATCTTTTCACCGATATTCTGACGAATAATCAAAGCTTCTTCTTCTTTTTTGGGATAGCCGATGACTACTTTCAGCATAAAACGGTCTACCTGAGCCTCAGGGAGCGGATATGTACCTTCCTGTTCGATGGGGTTTTGCGTGGCCATCACCAGAAACGGGGCATCCAATTCATAGGTTTTGTCACTGATCGTAACCTGACGTTCCTGCATGGCTTCAAGCAATGCACTTTGTACTTTAGCCGGAGCACGGTTGATTTCATCAGCAAGAATGAAATTTGCAAAAATCGGGCCTTTCTTTACGGCAAACTCTTCTTTTTTCTGACTGTAAATCATGGTCCCGATCACATCGGCCGGTAATAAATCGGGTGTAAACTGAATTCTGCTGTATTTGGCGTCGATCAAGGAAGCCAGACTCTTGATAGCCAAGGTCTTTGCCAATCCAGGAACACCTTCCAGCAAAATATGGCCATCTGAAAGCAAGCCAATTAATAAAGACTCAACCAAGTGTTTTTGTCCAACGATAACCTTGTCCATGCCAAAGTTTATCGAATCTACGAATGCGCTTTTTTTCTCAATCAGCTCATTCAATTCCCGAATGTCTACGGTTTGACTCATATGATTATAAATATTTAAGTAAAACGATTCCTTTTTTTACAGAATATGCAAAAGTAAACAGGATAGGCTTCATTTAACAGTTTATCCCGTTAAAAAAAATTAAGCCTATCCTAATAAAGTTGAATTTTCCCTTTTCATTGCATTATTTAATAATGATTGAACAGGGATCATAAATAATGGTAAAAGCGGTTATTCTTTTCTTGACAATATCTTGGTCTGAAGAGCCTTCGCTTTTGCTACACAATCCGGATCATTGGCATTGATGATAGAGGTATCCGGTTTTGGAATTCGGATTCTTGTTCCGAGGGGGATGTGGTCCGGATCTTTAATGACATCCATATTGGCTGCATAGATGTATACCCAAAAGGCTTTGTGCCCGTAATATTTCAAGGATAAAACGGTAAGCATCTCTCCTTGTTTAAGTTTGACAAAGACAGGAAAGGTCACTCTATCTGATCCTGTACTGCCCTGAGTCGTCATTTTCGGCTTGATTGCCTCATTTTCCTTGGTTGCAGCAACCGGTGTCGGTTTTGCTATAGCAGATGGTTTCGAAGCCAAATTTTTGCCACCGCCGTTTTTTTCGGCTATCGCCAGAGATTCTACCTTTGCAGCAATCTCAGCTTCGAGTTTTAAGGAATCTTGAATAACGGTTTCAAAATCTTCAGACGGAGTATCTTCAAAGGAAGTGTCGGCATCAATGACAGCAAATTCTTTCAATTTATGGTCATTTTCTTTTTTGGCGGAATAATTGGACAGGATAGCCCACGCTGCCAATGCCAATACAATCAAAATCAGGAATACCCGAAAGAAACTTCCGGAATTCTTGGATCCACCTGATTTTTCGGATTTTTTTTGGGATCCGTTCGTGGGCTGTTGCGTTTCATTTTTTCGCTCTTTGTTTGGTGTTCTTAAGTCGTCTGTGTTTTGTGGCATCATGTTATGTGGTGTTCCTTTTGGTTTATCAGGTTTTTTTTCCATTTCTTCTTCTTTTTCTTCTGCATTTATGATCATTTCATCAAACCTGTCCTTTTCCTCGCGAATATTCCGCACAACAGGTTCTTTCTTTGCAGAAGATCCATCCAGTTCGACGGGTTCCAGGTAAGAGAAAGGCTCATTTACAATTTCCTTCAGGGTATTATCAGGAGAAAATGATATCTTGTAATGTTCTTTGATTTCGAATTCTTCACCCGTTGAGACATTCACACTTTTACGGGATTCCACCTTTAACAGCTTAAAGGTTCCAAGGCCTTGAATTTTTACTGTTTCACCTTCAAAAAGTGAATCTTCAATAACCTTGAAAAATGCTTTTAAAAATTCTTCCGTATCTTTTTTCTTCAACTTCCCTGATTCGGAAAGTTGGTCCGTCAAATCTTGAAATAACAGTTTATTGTTCATGGCCGGAATAGGTTTTTATTTTTTCCTTCAATGTTGTTCCCGGCTTAAAACTCGGGACCAATTTGGGAGGAATCATCCAACGATTTCCTGTAACCGGATTAACGGAGACACGTTCTTCTTTTTTCTTCACTTCAAAAGTGCCAAAACCTTTTATCGCAAGAGCATCTCCATCACCCAAAATCCTGGCAATGATAGAGGTTGTAAGTTCCACAAGTTCAGCTGACCTTTCCGGATTTACCGTTATATTATGCTGGATTTTTTGAACAAAATCTTTGGTTTTCAAGATGATGAGATTTTAAATGGAATGTATCGCGATATTAAATAAAATACGGCAAACTTGCAAGTTTTTAGGGCGTTTTTAAACTACCAGAACTTTTTTTAAAAACGACAGAGGGTGAACCCGTTTTGAAGTGACCCCCAAAAGTTTTTGTCCAACTTTTGGAGGTCACTTCACTATGAGCCCACCCTCTTTAGTTTATGGATTATGATCAACGCAATGCAGCCTGTGCGGCGGCCAAGCGTGCGATAGGCACACGGAACGGAGAACAGCTGACATAGTTCAAACCGACACGATGACAGAATTCAACGGAGGATGGTTCACCACCATGTTCGCCGCAAATACCACACTTCAAGTCCGGACGGATGGAACGGCCTTTTTCGGTAGCCATCCTGACCAGCTGACCTACCCCTTTTTGATCAAGAACCTGGAAAGGATCCACTTTCAAGATTTTCTTTTCAAGATAGGTCGGGAGGAAACTTGCCACGTCATCACGACTGTACCCGAAAGTCATCTGGGTAAGGTCATTGGTTCCGAAGGAGAAGAATTCGGCGGAAGTGGCAATACGGTCGGCTGTAAGGGCTGCACGCGGAATCTCTATCATGGTACCAACTTTGAAATCAATACGGCGGCCGGTTTCAGCAAAAAGATCCTCTGCCGTCTTACGGATTACTTTTTCCTGTTCGAGGAATTCATAAAGGATACCGGTAAGCGGAACCATGATTTCAGGAACAGCAACAATGCCTTCTGCCTGCAATTCCAATGCAGCACCAAGGATGGCACGTGTTTGCATTTCGGTAATTTCAGGATAAGTGTTGCCCAAACGGCAACCACGGTGCCCCAACATCGGATTGGCTTCATGTAAAGCATCAACACGTTGTTGGATGGTTTTTAAGGAAATACCCATGGTTTTAGCCAACTCGGCTTGTTCTCTTTCTTCATGAGGAACAAATTCATGCAAAGGCGGATCCAGCAAACGTACTGTCACAGGAAGATCATGCATAGCCTTGAAAATACCTTTGAAATCGGCCTTTTGATAGGGTAAAATCTTTTCCAATGCTTTGCGTCGACCTGTTACATCTTCGGCCAGAATCATTTCACGCATAGCCTTGATCTTTTCGCCTTCAAAGAACATGTGTTCCGTACGGCAAAGGCCGATACCTGTAGCACCGAATTTACGGGCGACTTCAGCATCATGGGGCGTATCAGCATTTGTTCTGACCGTCATGCGGGTATATTTGTTTGCCAATGCCATCAATTCTGCAAAATCAGCATCCACTTCAGCTTCTTTGGTTGCAACTGAACCAAGATAAATGTCACCTGTTGAGCCATTCAGTGATATATAGTCTCCTTCGTGTAACACAACATCACCTACTTCTATGGTTTTGGTGCTATAATCTATTCTCAGGCTACCTGCACCCGAAACACAACATTTACCCATGCCACGGGCTACAACGGCGGCGTGGGAAGTCATGCCGCCACGGGCTGTAAGAATACCCTGGGCTGCAGCCATACCGGCCAAATCTTCAGGAGATGTCTCAATACGGACCATCACCACTTTTTCACCTCTTTTTGCCCATTCGGCAGCATCGTCAGCATTAAACACGATGCGACCGGATGCTGCTCCCGGTGAAGCGGCCAAACCTTTGGTGATAATCTTTGCATTCTTGATTGCATTCTTATCGAATACAGGGTGAAGCAATTCGTCCAGCTTATTGGGTTCCACGCGTAAGACTGCTGTCTTTTCATCAATAAAGCCTTGATGCAGCATATCCATGGCTATTTTGACCATGGCTGAACCTGTACGTTTGCCGTTACGGGTCTGCAAGAACCAAAGTTTACCTTCTTGTACGGTAAATTCCATGTCCTGCATATCTTTATAGTGATTTTCCAGCTTTTCCTGAATGGAATTGAGTTCTTTAAAAATCTTCGGCATGGCTTCTTCCATGGAAGGATATTTTTCAAAACGGTCTTTTTCGCTGATGCCGGCTAACTTTGCCCATCGTTGCGAACCTTCTTTTGTAATCTGTTGGGGGGTACGGATACCTGCCACAACATCTTCACCTTGTGCATTGATGAGGTATTCACCCATAAAGATGTCCTCACCTGTAGCAGCGTCACGAGAGAAGCAGACTCCAGTGGCAGAAGTGTCCCCCATATTTCCAAATACCATAGCTTGAACGGTCACAGCCGTACCCCATTCGGCAGGAATACCTTCCATTTTGCGATATAATATGGCTCTATCGTTCATCCAACTGTCAAATACGGCACAAATGGCACCCCATAACTGATCGTACGATTTTTCGGGGAAATCTTTTCCTGTCTGGCTTTTTACGGCTGCTTTAAAGAGGGTCACTAATTTTTTCAAATCTTCAACCGATAACTCCGTATCAAGTTTGATGCTTTTTTCTTTTTTGATACGTTCGATAATTTTTTCAAAGGGATCGATATCATTTTTATTGGCTGGTTTCATGCCTAACACCACATCTCCGTACATCTGTACAAAACGTCGATAGGAGTCCCAAACAAAACGGGCATTTCCGGTTTTACGGATCAAGCCTTCAACAACTTGATCGTTCAAACCTAAATTGAGAATAGTGTCCATCATACCCGGCATAGATGCGCGGGCACCTGAGCGAACAGAAACCAACAAAGGATTTTCAACATCTCCAAATTTTGAATTCATCAATATTTCAACACCTTTTATCGCTGCTTCAACATCTGATTTCAGCAAAGAGACCACATTGTCTTTACCCAATTCAAAGTATTCCGTACAGACATCTGTTGTAATAGTAAATCCTGGAGGTACCGGAACGCCTATTAAATTCATTTCTGCCAAGTTGGCACCCTTTCCGCCAAGTAAATTTTTCATGGAAGCTTTTCCTTCAGCTTTACCATTACCAAAGGTGTACACTCTTTTAGTTGTCATTCTAGTTATTAAGGTTAAAAGTGAATAAACTCAGTCTTTTTCTGATTATGCAGACAAAAATAGAAATTTTTGTTTATAACCAAACTTAATTTCAGGTAAAAATCATGGCTGTTATACAATCATAAAAGAATTTTGACGACAAATCAGTACTTTTGTATGCTCAATCGAATGGATCTGCCCTATCAAACAGATTTTAAAACTTAAAATTCTATCATTTTGGCAAGAAATAAAAAAATGCTTCCGATGCTTGAAGCTGTGACAATAACTGACGTGGCAGCCGAAGGCAAAGCCTTGGCGCGGGTAAATGACATGGTCGTCTTTGTACCTTTTGTCGCTCCCGGTGATGTGGTTGATATTCAGTTGACCCGTAAAAAGCACAAATATGCTGAAGGTCGGGTTGTCAGGTTTCACGAATACGCCAAAAATCGGGAAACACCATTTTGTGAACACTTTGGCGTTTGTGGTGGTTGCAAATGGCAGCAACTCCCCTATCAGGCACAAATCGACTTTAAACAAAAACAGGTTTACGATGCTCTGACCCGCATCGGAAAGATTGATCTTCCGGATGAGGTGACCAAGCCTGCCGAAAATAGCATTTACCCACAGGAGGGCTTCTATCCCATCATGGGTTCCAAAAAGACCAGATTTTATCGCAACAAACTGGAATTCACCTTCTCCGACAAACGTTGGATGACTTATGAAGAAGTGGCATCAGGTACATCCTTTGAGTCAATGAATGCTCTTGGATTTCATATCCCGGGAATGTTTGACAAGGTACTTGATATAAAAAAATGTTGGTTACAGGATGACCTGTCAAACCGTATCCGCTTATCCGTCAGGTCTTTTTGTCTTGAGAATGGTTATGAATTCTTCAACCTGAAAAATCAGGAAGGGCTGATGCGCAATCTGATTGTCAGGACAGCTTCTACCGGAGAAGTGATGTTGATTGTCGTCTTTTTTCGGGAAGAGTCGGAAAAAATCGAAGCATTGCTTCAACAGGTATCATCAGATTTTCCGGAAATCACTTCTTTGATCTACATCATCAATGAAAAAGCCAATGATACTATTGGAGATCAGAAAATCCATGTCTTCAAAGGCCGCGACCATATTTTCGAAGAGATGGAAGGTCTGAAATTCAAAATCGGCCCGAAATCCTTTTATCAAACCAACTCAGAACAAGCTTACGTATTATATCAGGTGGCACGCTCTTTTGCCGGCTTAAAAGGCCATGAGTTGGTCTATGACCTCTACACCGGCACCGGCACGATTGCCTTGTTTCTGGCCCGTTTCTGTAAAGCCGTGATCGGCGTGGAATCTGTTCCTGAAGCCATTGAAGATGCCAAAGTCAATGCGGAGCTGAATGGTTTGGACAACACTCGGTTTTTGGCCGGCGATATGAAAGAGGTTCTCAACAATAGTTTCATCGACACTTACGGACGCCCGGATGTCATTATCACGGATCCTCCCAGAACAGGAATGCACGCCGATGTCGTGAATACCATCATCAATGCCGGTCCTGAACGCATTGTCTATGTCAGTTGCAATCCTGCAACACAGGCTCGTGACTTAGCCTTGCTGGATTTTGATTATCGGGTCACCAAGGTTCAACCTGTTGATATGTTTCCGCATACGCAACATGTAGAGAATGTGGTGCTGCTTGAAAAGAGAGCAGTCAGAAAAGAAAAACCATTTGAAAATACCTTGACAACAGCAGAAGTAAAAAAAGACAAAGAACCCGAAGAATTTCAAATCAGGATCGGATAAAATCAAAGCTGCAATCAATTTATTTTCAAATGGTCTGAAAAGATTTAGGACGAGCCTAAAAGCATTACATATCGGACATCCGTAGATGAAAGCAATTACTTGAAAGCAATTGCTTCAATCTCAACAAGTGAACCTTTTGGTAAAGCTTTTACAGCCACTGCGGATCTGGCAGGAAAATTTCCGGTGAATTGTTTCTTGTACACCTCGTTCATTCCTTCAAAAAGGCTCATATCCGCTAAAAAGACGGTCGTCTTGACAACATTTTCGATGGAACAACCGGCTTCAGCCAAAACTGCCCTGAGATTGGTAAAAGATTGCATCGTTTGTCCTGTAATGTCCTCTGAGTCAATCTTTCCTGTTTCCGGATTCACGGGAATCTGACCGGAAACAAAAATCATGTTGGACACTTCTATTGCCTGGCTATATGGGCCTATGGCTGCCGGTGCATTTTTAGTAGAGATCACTTTTTTAATCATCATTTTATATATTAAGGGATTAAATGAATCAAAAATTTAGCCAATAGCCGGCCAAACCGACCACCAGGCCGATGACGACATTGATTGACTTTACTGCAAGAAAACCGGATTTTGACTCCGCCAGTAAAGGCAGTGTCGAATGTCCGTCCTGTGTAATGGAATTGGCCATCAGAATGCTGAACGGAATGGTCCCTCCCAAGAAGAGTGAAATAAAGACCAAATGAGGGCCTGATTCCGGGATGATGCCAATCAGGACTGCAAAAAGCAAAACCCATAGCTGATTTTTTTCCACCCAGGCTATCATATCAACAGAATTCATCAGTAAATGTATCAGTAACAATGCTGCGAATGTCCATAAGAAGATCTTCGGAACGTGTTGCCGGATGATATGATGCCAAAGATGCTCTTCCAAAAAGTGATCATTTACAAAAACAAAAGTAACAAGCACAACGATGGCCAGAATCAGGAAAATGTTGTTGAACCAGGCTTCTTCCAAAGGCAAACTATAGCTGCTTTGTGTTACAGCATTTGCAACATGCTCCGTCTCACCATGATGTTCATGTTGAAAAAAACCGGTTGCCATGCCGTAAATAAAGAGAATTAATGCGGTGATCAAAAGCACTCTGGTAAAAGACAGCTGTTTGAAATTTGATTTCCAGTTCCCGAACAAATCGTGAAGACTCATTTGCTCATGTTCGTGAACCACCAAATGTCGGTTCATATCTTTCGGGCAGGCCACTTTTATACCTAATTTGTCAATGGTAAAACCTACTATAAATCCGATAACCAGAAGAATACCGAAAAGGAGAAAAGCTTTTTGCGGCATCTGCACCAACATGACGAAAGCCTCATCACCCACACAACTGATCATAGCTGCCACCAACGCTCCGAAACTGATGGCTCCGTGTGTCCACATCCCCACCACTGCAAATCCACCGAAACAACCCGGTATCAATGCCAAGACCGTTGCTATGACAACCTGTAGCGGTTCGTATTTTCCGAGCCATTTACTCCAGTTCCCTTGCGTAAATAAATTGAGCAATTCGATAAAAAGCATGATCACAATAACAAAACATGTGATCATCAAAGTGTTTCGTAAGACGTCTGTCAATACTTCAATCATAATCATTCATAAATAAAGAACAAAGAGGGTCCTTTGGGACATCTTCATAAGGCGAAACAGTTATTCCTTTACCTCAGACCGGTGCTTGATGGCTTCATACATCAAGACTCCGGCAGCGACAGAAACATTCAAGGATCCAATCTTTCCAAGAATCGGAATTTGTACCAACTCATCACAAATCTTGATATTCTCATTGGCAATACCGGTATCTTCAGCACCCATCACAATGGCAACAGGTCCTGAATAATCAGCTTCGGTATAATTATCCGATGCTTTTTCAGTGGCTGCAATGACATGGACACCGGAATTTTTCAGGAAGACGATGGCCTCCCTGATAGAATATTCCCTGCAAACGGGCAATGTCAGCAAAGCTCCGGCAGAAGTCTTGACAGCGTCGGCATTCACACTGACGCTATCAGTCTGTGGAATGATGATTGCATGGACACCTGCACATTCACAGGTTCTGGCAATTGCCCCAAAATTTCTGACATCGGTGACACCATCCAACAACACAAAAAAAGGTGTTTTTCCTTCCTCATAAAGTGTTGGAACGATGTCTTCAAGGCGTTGATAAGTCACGGCGGAAATAAAAGCCACGACACCTTGATGATTTTTCATGGTGACGCGATTCAGCTTTTCGATCGGCACCCGTTGTACCGGGATCAGTGTACCACGTAATGCTTCAAATAGTTCCTTGGTCAGTTCTGTTTCAAGATCTTTTTTGATCAGAACCTTGTCAATATCTTTACCTGCGAGAACGGCTTCCAGGACAGCACGGACTCCGAAAATGAATTCAGCATTATTTTCCGAGGTTTTACGTGGTCCATAGGCCATACGCGGATTCTTGTTGTACATTGTTTGCATAAATTGGTTATTGATTCTCGAGCAAAAGGGCCTGAGCATTGTTTACAGCAGCTTTGCTTACATTGGCACCACTCAGCATCTGAGCAATTTCAAGCAGGCGTTCGTCTTCCCGTAAACGTTTCACGGCCGTCATGCTGCTATCGTTTTGTTCTGTTTTATATACTTTGAAGTGATCTTCTCCCTTGGCTGCAATCTGAGGCAAATGGGTGATGCATATCACTTGTCTTTTCCCCGCGATACCTTTCATGATCTGCCCCATCTTATCAGCAATTTCACCTGAAACGCCGGTATCGATTTCATCAAACAAGAGCGTCGGCAAGCTGGCAAATTCAGCAATCAGAGATTTGATACTCAACATGATCCTGGAAATTTCCCCACCTGATGCAATCTGATTGATGGATTGCGGCGTCGTGTTTTTGTTGGCAGAAAACAAAAAATTGATCTGATCCTGACCATCCGGTTCCATCGGCTTCCGATTTTGTTCAATCTGCAAGACCGCTTTTGGTATTCCTACTTGTTTCAGCAGGCTGACCAATTTCTCTTCTATCGGTTTTCTGATGGAAGATCTGGATGCGGAAAGTTTATCAGCCAGATTCTGTGCCTGACTTTCGGCATCTTTCATTTCATTCTTTAAATCGGCCAATTGATTTTCAAAAGAATCAATGACAGAAAGTTTTCCGGAAAGTTCTTCTTTGAGGTTTATCAGTCCCTGAGTATTCCTGACTCTGTGTTTCTGTTGCAGACTGTAGAGTTGGTTCATCCTGTCATTGACTTGTTCCATTCGTTCAGGATTGACCTCTACATCATTTAAAAGCACCTCCAGCTCTCCGGCCAGGTCTTTCATGTCGAGATAACAGGAATGAATGCGTTCACAGGGTTCCTGCAGCCTTGAATAAACTTTTTGAAGACTTTCAGCCTGATTCATGGCCAGATTAAGCAAGGTATTCACCCCGTGTTCATCCTCATCTAAAAGTTGAAAGATCCTTCCAAGGCCAAGCTTGATTTCTTCAGCATGGGTCAGCAATTCCATTTCCGATTCCAGTTCTTCCTGTTCACCTTCTTTAAGGCGAGCCTCATCAAGTTGATTGAATTGGAACCTCAAATAATCTTCTTCCTCTTTGGCTTTTCGGGCCATATCTTCTAATTTTTTAAACGCAGACAAAAGTTCCCTATAATGTAGGTATGCCGTCCTGTATTCATTCAAGACGGCCTCGTTCTTTGCCACTGAATCCAGAATATTCAATTGATAGACATCATTTCCAAGCAACAAGTTCTGATGTTGCGAGTGAATATCAATGAGCTGTACCGTCAATTCCTTGAGCACTGCCAACGACACCGGAGAATCGTTTACAAAAGCACGACTTTTTCCTGAACGAAACAATTCACGCCTGATCAGACAGTTTTCCAGAATATATTCCAGGTCATTTTGTTCAAAAAAAGTTTCCAGGCCATAGGCATGAATGTCAAACTCAGCCTCAACGACACATTTCTCAAATCCCTCCTTGATAACACGGGATTCTGCCCTTTGTCCCAAAATAAGAGAAAGTGCGCCCAAAAGAATGGACTTTCCTGCTCCGGTCTCTCCAGTAACGACCGTAAAACCACTTTTGAAGGAAATATCAAGCTGATCGATCAATGCGTAATGCTCTATATGGAGTTTTTGAAGCATACTTGGCTATTTTTTCGTTTTTATTCCCTGCAAACGTTCCGTTGAGGCCGGATAAACATCCGACAAAAGTTCAAAGACAGCTTGCTTCTCCTGAAAATCGGCCTTTGAATAAACATTGATCAGTTCATCCGCTTTGGTATCCATAAAGTTGGACAATAAAGGTGAATGAGGTTTTGCCTGTTTGGCAACTTTCAATGCGGCAAGTGCCGTTGTTATCTGCGTACGGCCTTCATCCGCCTTTTCATACATGACGTCAAGTCCAAGACGGTGGTAATTATAAGACAACACCCTCATGGTGGGCTGGTTTTCATCGGTCAGGACACTGATCCAACCCCAATGGTTCTTGTCTTCCTGCGCTTTCCAGTTGTCTCCGAGTGAACCCTGGGCTATGGCTGTAATTTCCTGTGCTTTTTGAAAGAAGGGTGTACCGCCCAATTTGGAAAAACTGTCAAAGTCCATTCCCAATATCACATAAGACCAAAAAGCCAACGTGGCAGTAAGGTTGTTGTCAATCGATGTTTCATTGTAGATGAGTGTCTGGTTCTCCTGAAAATCAAAAGTAAGTTCCTCACGCATATTCAATAGTGAAGTGGTATAGGTTGCCCCATAGACCGGTCTGGATGACTGAATCTGAAGATCGCAGGTGTATGAGTCACCATTTCGCGATTTCATAATGAAAAGTATGGAGCAGCCTATCTTCTCTGAATTTTTCAGTTGTAGGCTAGACCACTGCTGGGCATTCATGAATTCCTGAACCGAATTCTTCAGACTTTCATAAACGGCCTTATCCGTACCCGAAATTTTCTCGGTATTGATTTGCACCTTGCAGTTCAATTCCTGCGCATCAAGTCTATCTATTCCAAATACGGAAATCAAGGCCAATGTCCAAAAAAATATCAGGTTTCTTTGTTTCATGCTCAATCAATTGTTATCTGAAATATTCTGCCAGTACATTCAAAATATCTTCAGCCACTTCCTTTTTCGTTTTAAGAGGGAAGTCAAATGTATAACCTTCCCTGTTCAGGATGGTTATTTTATTGGTTTCATGCCTGAATCCTGCACCGGAATCGTTTAAAGAATTCAGGACAATGAAATCCAGATTCTTCCGTTCCAACTTTGACTTGGCATTTTTTTCTTCCTGATCTGTCTCAAGTGCAAAACCGACCAGAACCTGACCATCCTTCTTCGATTCCCCCAATGCCGCAGCAATATCTTTGGTAGGCTTTAACTGCAAATGAAGGTCATCTTCTCCCCTTTTCGTTTTGGTCTCAAAAGTTTGTGCGGGTGTAAAATCAGCAACTGCTGCACAAAGAATGGCTGCATCCATCTCACCGAAGCTGGCTGTTGCAGCTTCAAACATCTGGACGGCAGACTCCACGTCCACCCGCCGGATGTTTGGACAAGATGTTTTCAATGCAACCGGTCCTACAATCAGCAACACTTCAGCTCCTCTTTCGGCGCAGGCCTCCGCCAAAGCGAATCCCATCTTGCCGGAAGAGTAATTTCCAATAAAACGGACAGGATCTATCTTTTCATAGGTCGGCCCGGCGGTTATCATTATTTTCTTTCCTGCCCATGGTCGTTGTTCAGAAATATAATCTGAAAGCGTTTTGAAAATGGCAGCAGGCTCTTCCATCCGTCCCTTGCCAAAATCTCCGCAAGCCAGTTCTCCCTCTGTCGGTTCCAAAAAATGGACCCCGATTTCGCGGAGATATTCCATATTTTTCTGAACACTCGGATGGGCATACATCTTGCAATTCATGGCGGGTGCTATGAATACAGGCTTATTGAATGCCAGAAAGGTGGTGGATAAGGCATCATCGGCAATGCCTCCTGCAAATTTACCCAGGATATTGGCTGTCGCCGGTGCAACTATAAACAAGTCCCCCCAGTCTGCCAGAGAAATATGTTCCGTCAAATAAGTATTGACTTCCGCAAAAGGGTCAACATATATTTTATGCTTTGAAACCGTTTCAAGCGTCAGTCTTGTAACGAACTCAAGCGTATTTTTGGTAACAACCACTTGTACTTCAGCTCCAGCTTTTATAAAAAGACGAATCAATTCCGGTATCTTGTAGGCCGCAATACCTCCGGATATTCCCAGTAAAATGCGCTTACCTTTCAACATATGATCACTTGTTTATTGCACGCAAACGAATGCGAGTCAGTACATTTTTAGTATTCAACGAAAAATCGCCCTGCATCATCCAGCCATAATAACCGAGATCACGCTTCAGAATTTCTTCTACCGGTTTATCTTTATATTTTCCGAAATTAAAGACCTCCACACCTTTGTCATTCAGGATAATTTTTCCGGCAAAATCCACATTTCGGTTGAAGGATGAAAATTCAGACAAGTACTGGACATCATTCTGTAGCTCCGGATACATGTCCAATTGGGATTTCAGGACTTCATAAGTGGCACGGGTATCCGCTTCAGCACCATGAGCCCCATCCAAATCTTTTCCACAGTAGAATTTATAGGCGGCAGTCAGGGTGCGTTGTTCCATCTTATGAAAAATAACCTGAACATCAATGAACTTACGTTTGGTCAGGTCGATATCGATGTCATTGCGCAAGAATTCTTCCACCAGCATGGGTATGTCAAAACGATTGGAATTAAAACCGGCAATGTCACAACCTTCTATATCATGGGCTATCATTTTCCCGATTTCCTTAAAAGTGGGGCAATTGGCGACATCCTCATCCAGAATGTGATGCACATCAGAGGCTTCCTTTGGAATGGGAATCCCAGGGTTGACTCTATAGGTCCTGGTTTCTTCCTGCCCATTCGGATGAACTTTCAGATAAGATATTTCTACTATTCTGTCGCTGTTTGTATTGATGCCTGTAGCTTCCAGATCGAAAAAGACAATGGGATTTTTAAGATTCAATTGCATGATAATGCATGTATAAAGATGAACAATCCCACAAGCCAAAAAAACCGTGGGATTGCGTTAGTAGGTAAAAAAACACGCTTAATCGTTGAGCAACATAGGCATCAACAACATCAGCAAATCTTCGTTTTCTTCATTTTGTAAAGGCAAGAACAGTCCGGCACGGGAAGGATCAGCCAATTCAAGGACAATATCTTGCGTGTTCAAATTGGAAACAATGTCAATGATAAATTGGGCCTTGAAGCCAATGATAATCCTATCACCTTCATATTGACAGGAAATGGTTTCTTCCGCCGAAGTGGAAAAATCAATGTCCTGAGTGGTCAGTTCTATCTTATTATCGGTGATAACCATTTTGACCAGACTGCTTGACTGGTTTGCAAAGATAGCCACACGTTTCAGAGTATTCAAAAGAGAAATTCTGTCGACCAAAACTTTATAGGGATTGTTCTGAGGAATCACAACATTGTAATTCGGGAAGCGACCTTCCACCAAACGACAGAATATCGTATAATTGGAAAGACGAAACACGACATTGCTGTCATCAAAAGAAATGATGACATTGCCTGTCTCCTTTGGTAGAATAACCCTCAGCAAATTTGCAGGTTTTTTAGGCACAATAAGCATGGATTTCTGTTCTCCATGAATGCTGGTATTTTTCAGACGGACCAACTTATGAGAATCAGAAGCAACAAAAGTGACATCTTCAGGAGTGATATCCAGAACTACACCATTCATGACAGGACGGAGCTCATCGTCTGCAGAAGCGAACACGGTAGAATTGATGCCGTTCAACAGTATATTTGCCGGAATTTCAAGATTGCTGCAATTTTCTTTCAATTCTTTCATTTTTGGAAATTCATCACCATTTTGAGCCACAAACTTATATTTACCATTTTGGTAATAAATGGTCACTTCCAGGCTGTTTTCGTCAATCTCAATGGTCAAAGGCTGTTCCGACAACTCGCGCAACGAATCGAGCAAGGTCTTGGAAGGAATGGCGAAAGATCCGTCACGGTCTGCTTCTATCAAATCAAAATTGGTGACCAATGTCGTTTCTGTATCTGATGCCGTTGCCGTCAGCTTTAAACCTTCAATCTTTAACAAAAAACATTCTAAAATCGGCAAGGTGTTTTTGGAGTTGATAACCCGGCTGATAGCCTGAAGATGGCTCAACAGAGCCGAACTAGATGCAATGAATTTCATACGTTCGATTTTATTTGTTACACGAAAGACATTAGGATACCGTTTTCAAGACAACTCACATCGATTGTGACTGGTGCTTACGGTATTCATAAGGTCGGATTGATATTTATCTGTTTATACTTTTTATAAGCTTTACAAAAATACGAAAAAAATAGTATTCGGATGGTGGTCAATGCTTTTTTTTAAATGATGTAAATAAAAGAATATTAAATTCATTCATGATGGTGATGAAACGATAAATCTGTTTATATATTAATCACCAATCCATCATATGCAAGCTGAACATGTTCAGGCAACGAGAGATCCACCTCCCTGTGCAAACCCATTTGGTGACTCATATGGATGAGATATGCTTTTTCAGGATTCACCGCATCTATCAAATCGAGTGCTTGTTGCAGGGTGTTGTGTGAAATATGCTTTTCAGGCCTTAATGCATCAACAACAAGTGCTTTGAGATGGTATAACTTAGCCATTTCAGATTGTTCAATATGGTTAAAATCAGTCAGATAAGCCATATCACCGATACGAAATCCCAAAACAGGTAAACGATAGTGCATCAATTCTATGGGTATGACTTCCAGATGGTTGACGAAAAACGGCTTCATCGTTACAGGATATAGCTGGAAAAGCGGAACCCCGGGATATGGGTTTTCAGCGAAACTGTAAGGTAAAATGACTTTCATCTTATCCAACACACGTTTGAATCCATAAACAGGCAATTCCTTGTAAGAGCAGAAAGGCCTCAGGTCATCCATCCCTCCCACATGATCATAATGTTCATGAGTCAGAAAAACGGCATTGATCTGTCGGATACGTGCACGCAAAGCTTGTTGACGAAAGTCAGGACCGCAGTCCACCAGAATGGAGGTACCCTCGTTTTCAAGATACACAGAAGTCCGCAAACGATTATCTTTCGGATCCTTGGACATGCATACGGCACAGCTGCAAAGCAATTGAGGATTTCCTGTCGAAGTACCGGTACCTAAAAATGTAAGCTTCATGATTCAGATCTTAAACAAACAACACTTCAGGATGCAAATTAATGTCAAATTTAGCCTTCACATCATGAATGATCCGATCCGAAAGTGCCATAATATCAGCTGCAGTGGCATTTCCGGAATTGACCAGCACCAAAGCTTGCCGGTCGTGCACCGCAGCATTTCCCAGACTTCTTCCTTTCCATCCGGCCTGATCGATACACCAGGCTGCAGAAACTTTTATCCGACCATTTGCCAGAGCCCAGCCTGGCATTTCCGGCCAGGATTTTTTTAACCGTTGATATTGTTCTGCCTGAATCTCAGGATTCATGAAAAAGCTGCCGGCGTTTCCGGTTACCGAAGGATCAGGCAATTTTTCACTGCGGATTTCAAGGACGGCGTCCCGGATATTCTGAAGCGTGATTCCACCCTTTTCCCGAATACGCCGATCCATATCGCCATATCTGATATTAGCATTTAAAATTGTTGATAATCTATACGTTACATAACAAACAACAAAGTGATTCTTTAATATATGTTTAAAGATGCTGTCACGATATCCAAACTGACAATCGGCATTTGAAAAACGCTGCATCTGCAAGGTTTCCAAATTGAGTGCCTCAACCAACGCTATGGTATCTTTCACTTCTGCACCGTAAGCACCGATGTTCTGAACAGGGCTTGCTCCTACTTCACCTGGAATTCCGGAAAGATTTTCCACTCCACTCCAACCCTTATCAACTGCGTATGCTACAAAATCATCCCAAACCACTCCTGAACCGACACGTACAAGGACAGACTGAGCCTCTTCCCTGATCAATTCAATGGTTCTCAATCTGGAATGCAATAAAAGTCCCGGAAAATCCGCAGTAAAAAGCAGATTGCTTCCACCACCGACGGACAACATGGGAATACCCTTGAATGTTTGATGGCGCAGGATATCACATAAATCATCAATAGACTCAAATTCAACCCAATAGCGCGCTTTTGCCTCCATATGGAAAGTATGTTTATCCTTTAGGGAGCAATTTTCAAGTTTTAACATGACCTCGTTTTTATATCGCAAAAATACAGGATATTTTTTGCGAAAGCAAATTGTAAAAGCAGTGAGTGGATCGAATGAATAAATTGTATATTTGTGTTCCAAAAGTTAAAACGACCATGTTATCCATCCTGATACCTGAATTCAATTACGATTGTTCAAAGCTGGTCTGTGATCTTGCCAAACAATGTCATCAGGCAAACATCGTCTTTGAGGTCATCGTTTTAGATGATGCGTCAACGCTTTTTAAAAATGAAAATCGCAAGATTTCTGAAATATCAGGATGCTCTTTTGTTGAATCCGAACTGAATCTTGGATCTGCTGAAACCAGAAATAAATTGGCCAGAATGGCCAAATACCCGCACCTGTTAATGATAGATTGTGATGCCGAGGTGGATGATAAACAGTATATACAGCATTATCTTGATGTCATGGATCAAAGTCAGGTCATCATCGGAGGTATCCGCTATAGTCTGGAAAAGCCCTCTTCTGACCATATTCTTCGCTGGTATTACGGCAAGAACAGGGAATGCATGGCGGCCAGAAAAAGAAATAAGAATCCATATAAATCGCTCCTTTCTTTCAATCTGATGATTGATCGGGATGTGATGATGAAATGCCCTTATGAACTGTTCAAAGATTACGGACATGAAGACTCCGTCATGGGTTTCAATTTCAAAAAGCACGGCATTAAAGTGCTACATATTGATAATCCACTCATTCACAATGGTCTGGACACAAACGAAGACTTTCTGAAAAAAAGCCTGAAAGCTGTTGAGAAATACTTGACCAATGCGGTGTTCCAATCGGACGAATTGGTTTCTCAAATCAAGATTTTCAGGATTTTCAGGCTTGTGCAAAATTTAGGCTTGTGTAAACTTTTCGCTTTTAAGTTCAGGATAGCGGGAAACTACATGAAAAAGAACCTCTATGGCAAACACCCATCGCTCTTCCTCTTTGACATTTACAGGTTGAGTTATCTTTGCAACCTGTCTCTGAGTCAACAGAAAACAGCACCGACAAAAAACAGTCAGAGATGAAAGTATCCATCATCATACCCGTTTACAATGTTTCAGAATATATTGAACGTTGCGTGGATTCTGTTCTTTGCCAGTCATATTCCGATATCGAATGCATCTTTGTGGATGATTGTTCACCGGATAACAGTATGGAGCTGATTTTCAAAAAAATATCTTTGTATTCGGGTAATATCAGTTTTATATCAATCCAACACGCACAAAACAAAGGTTTGTCCGGAGCCCGGAACTCCGGCATCAAAGCTTCAACAGGAGACTATCTGTACTTTTTGGACAGTGATGATGAAATTCCGGAATATGGTATAGAGGAATTGGTCCGTTTGGCAGAAAAATATCCGGATGTCGATATTGTTCAGGGGAGTTCAGAAGTCATTGAAAACGGCCGTTCCAACAAAATGTACCGACTAAAAGGCACTTTGCCGGAATTTTCAGAAAATCATTTTTGGCTCAAAAAAAATGTACTGGAGAGAGTACTGATACCTGTTACGGCATGGAACAAACTGATCAGACGGCGTTTCATCATCGAAAATAAGATGTTCTTTAAAGAAGGGCTCATTCACGAAGATGAACATTGGACCTTCTTTGCCGCCAAATCCGTCAAATCAATGGCATTCTGCAAGGTTCCGACCTACCGGCATTATATCCACGAAGGAACCATCATGACTTCCGATAGCAAAAAAAGTATTTCCAGCTGGTTTTCTATCATAGACGATTTTGTGAATGGCATGGACGCAGACATGCTCCGTATCCAAAGAAAAGTGATTTTCGAAGTGAGTTTCTGCAACCTGGTACGCATCATCAGACTACCTTCCGATTTTTCTACCAGTGACATGCTGACTATACAAAAGGAACTTCTGAAGCCATGTTTCAGGGACGCCTTGAAAAGATTTCAGATCTTTGAACTATTCCTGCTATCCTATTACCACCTTCCCGTATGCCTGTTGAAAGTTCTATGTATGGACAACATCAAGGGGCTGTACTTCCGCATTTTAAAATATCTGGTCTAAACCTGAATCTTTATCCAGTTTTCCAGCGCGATGGTATTTTTCTCTCCCAGCAGCCACTTGTCCGGTGCCACCACTTTCTTTTTCGGATTGTTGTTCAGGTAGGCACCCCACCAACTAAAGGAACTGTTTGAAATGATATTGTCCCTGCATTTTGACATCAGGGACACATACCAATAGGGATTGATATCCTCATTCCTGATAAAAATGCTGTTTGAAGGAAGCTTGATATGGGCCTTCACCCATTCCGGGTCATCAGAAAACACATACAAGGTAAAAGTGTCCAAGTCTTTCGTAAGGCGACAGACGGCCCTTTCATAATAATCCGGGGTACAGATTCCAAATCTGTTGATAAAATCAGTAGAAAAAAAATCGCCCCTCCTTACATGCAAAGAGATAGCATATGTTTTTTGGAAGTCATCACAATAGTTCCTGATGAAATCCGGCATCGGTTCCCTGGGTTCAAAATATGCCGCAGGGTCCATCATCTGTTTGACATATTTGTCCGTTTGCCAATAGCCATCAAAATAAAGGAATTTGTCATTAGGAGGAAAAGACAAATTTGCCTCGTTGATTCTCCTGACAGAGGGATTGAGGGCAAACAGGATTTTTTTGATTTGATACCGGACGGACTTGTAATTGTAATATATCTTTTTGTCCGATATGACCGGCAGATTGCTGATGATGTCAATGGCACTCTTTCTGTATGTTGACCTGTATTTATACCAACTCATGTCAAGATAAACCGTATCCAGATAACGTTCTTGCAGATATAAGGCAAAAGCATACTGGAACAATTGATTCCCAAAACCCGATGAAAGTCTGACTACGATCATTTGAAGCAAAATAATTGTTTGATTTTAGATTTTATTTGCCTGACTATATAAATAAAAGATTTATCCTTGAGTTTAAAAATATACATCAATCCAAGCATATCTTCTTTCTTCCGGAAAATGATGGCCGGATTTTTCGGAGAGTCCCATTCCTGAGGCCGACCATAATAGGTAGACAGACAAAGCGGCTTCTTATCAACGAGATACCTGTTCAGATGTGACTCATCATTCTGAATCGCAATGATATTGTTTCTGTCGTCTTCTGCAATGTTTCTGACCATGACCTCTTTTAGCTCCAGAAACTCTTTCGTCCTGGCACCAAACAGCCCGCCTTGGTAATAGACAGAGCCTTCACCGTCCGGAATGCAGGCAGTTGAGAGCGGATTCCTGTCATAAGGGAAATCCGATGGTTTCTTCTCATCCGTATGCCAGGACAAATTCACCAAAAAGCCCTGTTCGCTATCCGGAAGCACTTCATCCGGTAAGATATCTTTCAAGAAAAGGGTGTTCGCATTAAAAAAGAAACAAAAATCACTTTCAGAAAGCGCGTCTGTGATTTTATCAAAAAAGGAAAAACGATCCAATGTATTGCGTGGCCAACCATGATTTTCGACAGGAATGAGATGGACATGCTTTTGAGCAGTGATTTCGGCAGAATCGGTAAAAACATAGTACTCTTTTGGCATTTCATTCAGAAAATGGCATTCACAGGATGAATGAAAATCTTTCCAGAATATATCATATTTGCCCAAGGCTATGTAAAGGATGGCTACTTTGTACATATATCTCCCCTTTTGAATATCCGATAAATCTTGAAAACAATCCAGTGAGTCCATCTATTTTGTGTACAGACATACATGATCTTTTGCTTGACACTTAACGGTATGCCATATCCTTTGACATCGCTTATAATACTGTTCATCCATTCCTTGTCCCTAGTCATGAAAGCATGGAAAATAAAGTTCCGAAGGTATTTTCTGATATATGGTGCAATATCCCTGAGCGGCACACCAAGACCATGAGCCAGCACAAGAGTCTGAATAAAAACATGATAGGAAAAACCCTTCAGATCTTCATGATGGGTTACGGATTGTTCGAGAACCCTGTAAACCATCAGTTCTTCCTTCATCATATAAAAAGGACCTTTCATCAATAAACCGAGTGTAATGGGAAGGTCTTCGCAAACCACCTTCTCTCCACGAAACAGATCCTGGTTATTTTTAATGATATCCATTGTCCAATTTGTCCGGAAACAAGACGCCGATAGCACTACTCTGGGAAAATCACGTTCATTCAAATAGTCCCTGACTGCATCTATACCATAATATTCCGGTTTAAACCAATCTTCACTCTTTCCTGACTTGTTTGTATCCAACGAATGATCTTTCTGATGAAACACCTGCCAATTGCCATAGACCAGACTGACTTCAGGATGTTGCTCCAGTAATTCCACCTGCCGCCTTAATTTATCTCTGGTCAACCAATAATCGTCCCCGCCACAGTCTGCCAAATATTTTCCTTTTGCCTGATCCAGCAAATCAAAATAATTGTTGGTCAATCCTTTGTTCTTCTCATTCAGAAAAAGCCGGATTTTATCAGGATTATTTTTGGCATATTCAAGACAAATATTTCTGGTCCCGTCGGTAGAGCAGTCTTCGCCGACCAAGATCTCATAATCGAAAGGACATTCCTGCATCAACAAACTATCAAGTGTTTTGCCGATATATGCTTCCTGATTGTATGTAATTACCAGGATGGAAACCGTCGGAATCGTATTCATCATTAACATTCATTGAAGTACGTATGCCAAAGATACTCAAATAATTCAAAAACCGGATTTGTCAATCAGAAATTGCTCTCCTATCCGACATTCACAAGGAATTTTCAACGTTTCAACAATATCCGTCGTACATTTATTAATCTGATATTTCAGTCTTTAATTCAATAACTTTACATATTTATTGTACTTTTGCAAAAAAACTTAAACTAACCATGAAGAAACCTGACAGTTTGGTTTTTGTTTCCATTATCGTTCCTGTCTACAATCGGGAAAAGACTTTAAAGCGTACTCTTCATTCCCTTTTTGATCAGATTTACAGACCTATAGAACTTATTCTTGTTGACAACAACTCACAGGATCGTTCTTATGAAATTTGCAAGGATTTTCAGGATAGGTACAGCCATATATTTTTTCGCATTGAAGTGATCCAGGAAACAAAAAAAGGTGCGAATGCTGCCCGTAATGCGGGGCTGGCAATAGCTACCGGAGAGTATCTCATGTTTTTTGATTCAGATGACATCATGTATAATGATTGCGTTTCGAACGTTGTCGGTGACCTGATTATTGAAAAATTCCCCACAGCCACAGCCTATCCATTTTTTATCAAATTCCCGGACGGAACCCTGTCGAGACGTCCGCATATCTATTCAAAAAAGCCGGCAGACCAACTATACACGACCATCATTCCTACCCATGGCTTATGTATCAAAAGAGAGACGCTGAATGAAATCGGTCCATGGGATGAGCAGTTGGAACGTTGGCAAGACTTGGAATTCGGGTTCAGAGTGCTGCTTCACATCAAAGATCTCAATTGGTTTACAGCAAAACCTTTATATGAAGTGCAATACCATGACGATTCCATCAGCGGCAACAGCTATTTCACCGATCACGAAAAGCTGTATGCTTCATTGATCAAAATCGGTACTATCATCGAAGAACAGGCAGAAAGCAAACAAAAGTACAAACTACAACGCGCATGGTGTTACAAGATTTGTTCCATGGCCTCACAGATACGAAAGGAAGGGCATCCGGAACTTGGCAATGTCTATCTGCAAAAAGCACTCCTATACTTACCAAAATCAAGAAAAAGGCTGGCAACATGTTTGTTGCACTTTCAATTCTACTACGAAGGGAAAGGAGGCCGCGGCTTTTGGAAAATCGCCAGAAGACTGATGTAAACTACAACTGGAATCTATTGATGCAATTGCAAAGATATTCAGCCTCGCAAAGCGTAAAAACGGGAGATACCGGCAAGCTCAACTCTCTCTGATGAATGCTTTCCGTAATGGGAAAACTTTGCCGATTCCTTTCGGTAAAGGCAGCTTGCTTGTGAGGAGGCACCGGATAATGGATTTGCGTCTGAATGTCATTTTCTTCCAGATAGGCTTGCAGTAAATTTCTTTGATCACTCAAGATTGGAAATACATGGAATACATGCGCATTCCAATCTTTCACCTCCGGTAAAACCACCCCGTCATTCTTGATATGTTCCAAGTAGAAATGCGCCAGATCCCGCCGATGATTGTTGTCCTGATCCAGACGGTGTAGCTTCACCCTCAATACGGCAGCATGAATCTCATCAAGCCGTGAATTAAGTCCCTGATATCTAAAGATATATTTTTCTTCCGATCCGTAGTTGGCCAAAACCCTGACGCAATCAGCCAGGTCAGCATCATTGGTAGTAACACAACCACCATCCCCCAGACAACCCAGATTTTTTCCAGGATAGAAACTGAATCCTGCAGCATCACTTAAATTACCCGCCTTTACACCATGATAAAGGGCTCCATGTGCCTGTGCGGCATCTTCGACGACTTTCAAGCTATACTTCAAAGCTATGCGATTAATATTTTGCATATCTGCACATTGCCCATACAAATGTACTGGAAGGATTGCTTTGGTCCTCTCAGTGATGACAGCTTCTATAGCGTTTGGATCAAGGTTGAATGTTTTTGGATCAGGTTCCACCAATACAGGTTTCAGATTGTTTCTGGTAATGGACAAAATACTGGCAATAAACGTATTGGCAGGAACAATCACTTCATCACCTTCTTGCAGGATTCCAAGTTCCATCCAAGCCTTAAAAATCAATGTCAAGGCATCCAGACCATTGGCTACGCCTATACAGTGAGACACGCCACAATAAGCAGAAAATTCTTTTTCAAATGCATTGACCTCATCACCAAGAAGATACCAGCCTGACGACAAAACTCTTTGGATGGCCTGAGAAAGTTCAGGCTCAAAAGAATCATTGACTTTTTTTAAATCCAAGAATTTCATCCGCGATTAAATTTTTAATATTGGTAGAAATATCATTTAAATCTATTTGACAGATACTTACGAATTTTTTCAAGATCTTCAGGAGTGTCCACTGCAAGATTTTCAATATCTGTTAAGGCCGTTTGGATATGATATCCGTTTTCGATCCAGCGCAATTGTTCCAAAGACTCTGCCAATTCCATCGGAGACTGAGGCAAAACGGCAATTTCAGCCAATGTATCCCTGCGATAGGCATAAATGCCGATATGCTTGTAAAAGCAACCTTTACCCAGCCATTCTTCAGGAGGCACTCCTCTCAGGAATGGGACCACAGACCGACTGAAATATATGGCTTCCCTTTTGAGATTCAGTACCACTTTTGGTGAGTTTGGATTCCGAAGGGCATTCAGTCCGTCTTTTTCAGTAAAAGGTTTGACTAAAGTCGCCAAACGGGTATCCGATGAAACGAAACAAGCTTTCAATGCTTCAATCTGTTCTGACCGGATAAAAGGCTCGTCACCCTGAATATTGATCACCACGTCATAATCACCGCCAATCTTTTGAGAAGCTTCCAGGCAACGATCCGTACCACTGCGGTGATTATCGGATGTCATCACTACTTTCCCTCCAAAACCTTTTACCGCTTTCAGGATCCGTTCATCATCCGTTGCCACCCAGACATCATCCAGACAAGGCGCAACCTGCTCATAAACACGTTGGATCATGGACTTCCCACCAATATCTGCCAAAGGTTTTCCGGGAAACCGGGTCGAAGCATACCTGGCAGGAATGATTCCTAGAAATTTCATACGCACTTTTTTATACAAATATACTTTTCCTGCCTAAGAAAACGAATATATAAACGTCTTTTTATTTTCCAGAGACGGAAGAATGTGAAGCAAAATGAAGGTCAGTTTCAAAAATAAACAATCATATTTAAGCAATACAAGCCTTTGTTTCTACGTTATGCTTGTTATATTTGTGGTCTAAACGTTTCATACGGTCTTAACGGAACAATCATTGGAATTATGAAATCAACCATCAATGACATCAAAATCATCAACTTTCCAAAAATTGAGGAATCCAGTGGAAACCTTTCTTTCATCGAGGAAGGACAACACATTCCTTTCAAAATTGAACGCACCTATTGGATCTATGATGTTCCCGGTGGACAGGTTCGGGGGGCACATGCTTTTAAAAAGCAGCAGGAACTTATTGTGGCACTTTCCGGCAGTTTCGATGTAGTGGTTGATGATGGCGTTCAGAAAAAGATTTTTTCACTGACCCGTTCTTATTACGGGATATATTTACCTGCCGGCCTCTGGCGGGAAATGGAGAATTTTTCCACCAATTCCCTGGCCGTTGTACTTAGCTCAACCAAATATTCGGAAGAAGACTACATCACAGATTATCAAGAATTCTTAAATTACAGGCAATAATGAACCAATCAACAGTATACGACTGCGAAGTATTGCCACTGAGCAAAATACACAACCGGGCAGGAAACATCACCATCGTTGAAGGGAATGTCAATGTTCCATTCTCCATACGAAGGATTTATTACTTGTATGACATTCCAGGAGGAGAAAGCCGGGGAGGACATGCCCACAAAGAGCTCTATCAGCTGATTGTGGCTGCAAGCGGAAGTTTTGATGTCTTGCTCGACGATGGTGTCAACAAAAAGGTCATCAAGCTGAACAGGCCTGATTACGGACTTTTGGTCGTTCCGGGCATCTGGCGCGAACTTTTTGAATTTTCCTCAGGATCCGTTTGTCTGGTTCTTGCTTCCGAAAAATATGACGAAGATGATTATTTAAGGGAATACGATTATTTCAAGACATGGAAATCAGAAGATAATGTCTGAACAGCAAAGTTCATACAGGCAAATCATGAAAGCAACCTCCCTGTTCGGAGGAGTACAGGTGTTCAATATCCTGATACAGATCATTCGTTCAAAAGTCATAGCTGTACTTTTGGGTCCTTCAGGAATGGGTATTATCGGATTGCTCAACTCCACGACTTCTTTCATCGGTAGTCTCACCAACTTTGGATTAGGCACCAGTGCCGTGAAGAATGTTTCAGAAGCCAACTTCTCCGGAAACACAGAGCATATATCCACCACCGTCACTGTTCTGAGGCATCTGGTCTGGATAACGGGGCTGTTGGGAACAATCCTCACCATCATCTTTTCCCCAGGGCTCAGTCAAATCACTTTCGGTAATGGAGAATACACAGCCGCATTCATCTGGATTTCCGTAAGTCTGCTTTTTAACCAGCTGAGTAGCGGACAAATGGTCATCATCCAAGGTATGCGGAAACTGAAACTACTGGCCAAAGCCAACTTATCCGGTAGTACCCTCGGGTTGGTTGTCACTCTTCCACTCTATTATTTCTTGGGTTTCGACGGTATTGTCCCCGGTATTATCGGAACCTCACTGGTCTCCATGCTCGTTTCCTTTTTCTATTCAAGAAAAATACCGGTTGTTCCTGTTCAAATAACCGTTCCACAAACCCTGAAAGAAGGAAAGAGCATGCTCCAAATGGGCTTTCTGATAAGTCTAAACGGACTATTGACTCTGGGAGCGTCCTATATCTTAAGGATTTTTATCGGCCGGATCGGAGGAATTGCAGAAGTGGGACTTTACACGGCCGGTTTTGCCATCATCAACTCCTATGTCGGATTGATCTTCAATGCCATGGGAACGGATTATTATCCCAGACTTTCAGCCATGGCGGATGATAATAAAAAATGCACAAACGCCATCAATCAGCAATCAGAAATCGGCATATTGATTCTGGCTCCCATCATTGTTGCTTTTCTGATATTCATCAAATGGGTGATTATTATTCTATACTCCAATCAGTTTGTTGCAGTGAGCGGAATGATCTATTGGGCATCATTCGGCATGTTCTTCAAAGTCGTGAGTTGGGCCATCGCATTTGTCTTTTTGGCCAAAGGAACCAGCAAACTGTTTTTTTGGAACGAGCTGATTTCGGAAATCTACATACTCCTTCTCAACTTGGTGGGATATCATTTTATGGGTTTGACCGGGCTTGGAATTTCTTTTGCTGTCGGTTACCTGATCTATCTATTCCAGGTTTACACCGTCAGTAAAATCCAATACGGATTCAGCTTAAACAGCGATTTCATCCGAATATTCATCATTCAATTCGCCATCGCCATCGCAGCATTCCTTTGCATCAAGTTCTTCAGCCAACCATACACCTATCTGTGCGGATCTGTTTTACTCCTCATTTCATGCTGGTTTTCGCTAAAGGAACTGGACAAACGAATAGGATTGAAACAATTATTGGAAAGCTTAAAAAATAAAGATCAGGCTGATTGACCGACAGGATTTTGACAAAGCCGGAATATCATATTTGGCTGTATTAAAGAATAATGTATGCCTGAGTTTTTTGTCAAATAGGTGACTTTCCTACTTTAGTTGGATTCCCCCAAATCACTTAGTTCCATCCAACGTAGTGTCTTTTCGTCGATAAGCGTATTGAGTTCGGAAAAACGGATGGAATGCTTTTCGATTTCCGGGCCGGTACAGTTTCCTGAACTCAGGGCTGCTTCAACACCGGCTTTCTCGCTTTCCATCATTTCTATTTCTTTTTCAAGACTTTCAAATTCTTTTTGCTCTTTATAGTTCAGTTTGCGAGGTCTGTCGTTTTTAGGTATGGAGGACTGATCTATTGATTTATTTTCAACCCTGGCAGTCAATTTTTTCTGACGTTCTTCTTCCTCTTTGACATCCCGCCAATCCCTATATTGGGAATAATTACCAGGAAAATCCCTCACTTTGGCGTCTCCTTCAAAAACCAACAAGTGATCCACAATCTTGTCCATGAAATAACGGTCGTGAGAAACCACCAAGACACAACCCTTGAAGTTCAGGAGATAATCTTCCAGAATATTCATCGTCATGATGTCCAGGTCGTTCGTAGGCTCATCCAACACGATAAAATTCGGACTACGCATCAGAACGGTACACAGGTAAAGCCTCCTTTTTTCACCTCCGGAAAGTTTGTAGACATAGTTATGTTGTGTTTCCGGTGTAAAAAGGAAATGTTGCAGAAACTGAGAAGCAGAGAGTTTTTTCCCGTCACCAAGATCAATTTCTTCCGCAATATCCCGTACGACATCAATCACTTTCATTTGTTCATCAAACTGCAACCCACTCTGGCTGTAGTAGGCGAAAACAACGGTTTCACCAATATCGAAAGATCCACTGTCAGGCTTTTCCTCGCCAACGAGCATACGCAGGAAGGTCGTTTTCCCGGTACCATTCTTGCCCACAATCCCGACTTTCTCATAACGGGCGAAATTGTAACAGAAGTGATCCAACAGTTTCAGGTCTCCGTAGGCCTTGGATATATCTTTGGCTTCAAATACCTTGGATCCCAGATAGGTCGCTTTCACCTTTAGGCTGATAGAATCATCCACGCGCTTCTGGGAAACCTTTTCTTCCAAATCGTAGAAAGAATCTATACGTGCACGGGCTTTTGTGGCACGAGCCTGAGGCATACGGCGCATCCAGTCCAGTTCTTTACGGAACAAGTTGTTGGCCCTGTCCAGTTCCGTATTATAAACATCAATCCGTTCCTGATGTTTTTCCAGATAATAGGAATAATTGCCGGAATAGCTGAAAAGCTGACCTTGATCGATTTCCAGGATGTTATTGCAAACGCGATCCAGGAAGTACCTGTCATGGGTCACCATCAACAGGGTAACGCCGGATCTCGTCAGATAACTTTCAAGCCACTCGATCATTTCCAGATCGAGGTGGTTGGTCGGTTCGTCGAGAATCAGCAAATCCGGTTCCGTAATCAGTGCATTGGCTAAAGCCACCCTTTTAAGTTGTCCTCCGGAAAGGTGTTGTATCTTTTGGTCAAAATCCTTGATTTTTAATTGTGAAAGGATTTGTTTGATCCTGACTTCGTAATCCCAAGCTTTGTAATAATCCATCAAATGGAGCAAGGCTTCCAATGTTTCTCCTTCAGGATGTGGTTGACGGGTCTCTTCCCGCATCATCATGGCCTCATAACGTTCTATAGTCCGGACAATCTCATTGTCCGACTGGAAACAAGCATCCAAAACTGAAAGATGATTGGGATAATGGGGCATCTGTTCCAGATAGTTTATCCGAAGGTCGCGCCTGAAAACGATAGTTCCGGCATCAGAGTCCTCTATGCCGGCAATCATATTGAGCAAGGTGGTCTTTCCCGTCCCGTTTTTGGCGATCAAAGCCACACGTTGTCCTTCCGCTATACCGAAAGACAGGCCTTTATATAAGACTAAATCACCAAATGATTTGCTTAGATTTTCAACTTGTAAATAACTTACAGGATTTGCCATGATGCCTTGTCCGGGTAAAGTTCGTTTTTTAAATACTGTCCGGTAAAACTCTCAGGGTGTTTTACCAGTTCTTCGGGAGTACCGCTGAAAATAATCTTGCCACCTAAACGTCCTCCTTCCGGACCAATATCAATGATATGGTCGGCCAGCTTGATCACGTCCAGATTATGTTCTATCACAATGACGGTGTTGCCTTTGTCTACCAATCGGTTCAACACGCCCATCAGCACACGAATATCATCGAAGTGCAGCCCGGTGGTGGGTTCGTCCAGAACATACATGGTCTTACCCGTATCTTTTTTAGCCAGCTCCGTGGCCAGCTTCACACGTTGATTCTCGCCACCGGACAATGTCGTACAAGGCTGTCCAAGCCGAAGATAGCCCAGGCCGACCTCTTGAAGCGTTTTGATCTTATGAAGAATCTGGGGTTGGTTTTCAAAAAAGTCGACAGCCACATTGATGGTCATATTTAGTACATCGGCGATGGATTTTCCTTTGAAACGGACCTCGAGTGTCTCCCTATTGTAGCGTTTGCCCTGACAATCCTCACAAGGCACGAGCACATCGGGCAAAAATTTCATTTCGATGGTCTTGTAGCCGTTCCCTTTACAGGTTTCGCAACGGCCACCCGGCACATTGAAAGAAAAACGCCCAGGCTTGTAAGCCCTGATTTTGGCCTCCGGCAGACTCACAAACAAGCTCCTGATATCAGAAAAAACGCTTGTATAAGTTGCGGGATTGGATCGCGGACTACGTCCAAGAGGTGACTGGTCCACACTGACAATCTTATCAATATGGTCCAGCCCTTTTACAGAATCATAAGCCAAAGGTTCCTTTAACGAACGGTAAAAATACTGGCTCAGGATGGGTTGCAGGGTATCGTTGACCAAGGTGGATTTTCCGCTTCCGGAAACACCGGTCACGACAATCAGTTTTCCCAGTGGGAATGATACATTCACATTTTTCAGATTATTTCCCTTGCAGCCTTTGATAACGATACTTTTTCCATTTCCATGGCGTCGTTCTTTCGGTATCTCTATCTGAAGGATTCCATTCAGATACGAAGATGTCAGGGTATTTGCCTTCAGCATTTCCTCCGGAGTACCGGCAAATACGACTTCTCCCCCATGCCTACCTGCCCTTGGACCAAGATCCACCACATAATCGGAGGCCAGCATCATATCCTTGTCATGTTCCACCACAATGATGGAGTTGCCGGAATCTCTCAATACTTTCATGGAATTGATCAATCGGGCATTGTCTCTCTGATGCAAACCGATACTGGGTTCGTCCAGAATATAGAGTACATTGACTAATTGAGAGCCAATTTGTGTGGCGAGTCTGATACGTTGGTTTTCACCTCCGGAAAGGGATGCAGAGGCTCTGTTGAGGGAAAGATAGTCCAAGCCTACATCAAGCAGAAAACTCAGTCTGGATCGGATTTCTTTGAGTATTTCCGCTGCTATCAGTTTTTGTTTTTCCGAAAGATGTTCTTCTATATGGTCTATCCATGCTTTCAGCTCTGAGATATCCATTTCAGAAAGCTGGGCAATCGTGCAATCATTCAGCTTGAAATGCAAAGCTTCGCGGTTGAGGCGGGCACCACCGCAATCTGGACAAACATCTGTTTTGATGAATTGCCCGGCCCACTTCTGAGCCTCAAAGGTTGCATCCTCATCCTGCTGCATGGTGATATATTTGATGACCCCGTCAAAATTAACGAAGTAGTTGGAATTTCCGAGAGAGCGATTCTTGATATGCAGACTTTCTTCCGTCCCATTCAGGATTTCATCCAATGCTTCTTCAGGGATATCCTTGATGGGCGTCTTCAAGGTGAAACCGTACTTGTCTGCAATAGCTTCAATCTGCCAAAACAGAAGAGAATCCCTATACTTACCCAATGGAATGATGCCTCCGTTATGTATGTTTTGTTCACGGTCCGGCATAATCTTGTCCATATCCACGAGATTGACCATACCTAACCCTTTACAACGGGGACACATGCCCTGAGGCGAATTAAAGGAAAAATTGTTGGGTGCCGGTTCATCGTAGGAAATGCCGGATGTCGGACACATCAGACGCTTACTGAAATATCGCAGATTTTCTCCATCCTTGTCCAATATCATGACGATTCCATCTCCCTGTCGCATACCGATTTGAAGACTTTGCTTGATGCGTTTCAGATCTTTTTCCGAAATCATCAGTTTATCTATCACCACTTCAATATTGTGGTTCTTGTAACGATCCAGCTTCATACCATGGGTGATTTCACGAAGGCTTCCATCCACGCGTACATTCAGATATCCTTTTCTTCGAAGCGACTCAAAAAGTTCTTTATAATGGCCCTTTCGACTGCGAACAACAGGCGATAGCAAATAAACCCTACGCCCTTCGTATTCTTTGATCATCAGTTCCAGAATTTGATCTTCTGTATACTTAACCATAGGCTCCCCTGTCACATAGGAAAAAGAATCTGCTGCCCTGGCATAAAGCAAACGCAGGTAATCATAGACTTCCGTACTGGTTCCGACAGTGGAACGGGGATTTTTGTTGGTGGTCTTTTGTTCGATGGATATGACAGGACTCAACCCTGTTATCTTATCCACATCAGGACGTTCCAAACTTCCGAGAAAATTTCTGGCATAGGAGGAAAATGTTTCAACATAACGACGCTGTCCTTCAGCAAAAATGGTGTCGAATGCCAAAGAAGACTTGCCGCTCCCACTCAGACCGGTTATCACAACCAGCGCATCACGGGGAATTTGTACATCAATATTCTTCAGATTGTGCACACGTGCTCCATATACACAAACGGATTCCTGTTCTTTCATAATCAATCTTCATCAATCACCCACTCTTTTTGGTGAACGGTGATCTTCTTTTTATCAAAATAAAGGCTTTCTTTCAAAGGAATTGCAACCTTGTAGGCCTTAGCTTCCGGATTGGACAAACTGTCGCTGCGAATCCAGGTGTTGTAATTTTTTAAATCATAATAGGAAATGCCTGCACCTTTGGCAAAATCCACCCAGTTGGCTACTTTTCCGGTCACCATGGAATCTTTGCAGGCATTGGGCATATATAATTGTTCCTTTTTAATGTAAAATCCATATTTCTTAGGATCAGACATGAATTCTTTACAGGCGAGAATCCTAAACACATAGCGGGAGGTTTGTTCCACCAACCAAAGATCCAGACTTGAGTTTTCACCCTGTTTGGCCAGTTCTTTCATAATCCTTGCCGTACCGATATTGTAGGATGCAGCAGCTGAAGGCCAGTCCCCGAACTTTTCATAAGCACTCCTCAAATAGCTGCAAGCAGCCTCAGTTTCCTTTTCAACATGATAACGTTCGTCAACATCGTCATTGACTTCCAGTCCGTACTGTCTGGCCGTTTCAGGCATAAACTGCCACATACCGATGGCTCCTGAAGATGAAATTGCCTTATTATCAAGGTTACTTTCAATGCAGGCAAGGTATTTCATGTCGTCCGGAATGTTATGGGCTTTCAAGATAGGCTCAATGACAGGGAAATAACGATTGGCACGTTTCAATAGCAAAAGTGTGGAGGAATGCATATACATCATGGAAAGCATTTCACGATCAAAACGTTCACGCATGTTCGTTTCCCTCAAATCAATAGTCTGGCCGCAAAAAGTCACTTCATCCGGGATTTCCGGTGAAATGGCCAAATAATTCCGAACAAATACTTTTTCTGAATCAACTTTAGTTTCAACCGGTTCTGTCTTCACCAAAACAACTTCCACTTTTTTCTTGAAAAGCTTTTTCAAAAAATTTGCCTCTGCAAAAACGTTGGAAACGGAAAAAGTGACGGCAAACAATACACTGAAAAAAATACGTGAACTCTTATCAAATTTCATAGGAAAATAACTTTTTCATCTACAGTTATATGGAACTCGCATGTCCATTTTATCATAAACCTAGACGTTTTTACAAACATGCTCGTTTCATGAAACCAAACTATTCTAATAAATTGATATCGCCTTTCTTTTTATACACAACGCCATCAGAGCCTTTGGCCTCAATGACATAGAAATACACACCAGGCGAAACCGCTTTTCCTCTATAAGTGCCGTTCCAACCAATGGCAGGGTCAGACCAAACAAACAGGACATTTCCCCAACGATTTAAAATGGTACCTTTAAACGATACGATAGATTTATAAACAACTCTGAATTCATCATTTTCTCCAGGACTGGACCTCGGTGTGAAAAAATTAGGACAATCGAGAAACGATTCCAAGACTTTGGGAATAAAATAGTTTGATGAATCCTGACAAGTCAGTGAAGCATTACTCACCACAAGCTTGACATAAAAAGTACCTGTTTCCTGAAATTTATACTCAAATTCATCTTCAGAATACCTGCCGGAATATGTTCCTGAACCATCAGCATGATCGTAAAAAAACCATTCCTTATACTGCACGGCTTCACTTGATTTGCTGGAGAACCGTATAGTCACAGGGGCCGAACCTGTCGGTTGTGATCCGCTCTGATAGACTAAAGTCGGATCTTCATTACCATCCTCATTCAGTGCTGTCCTTGTCTGGATGACAGCTTCCGGGTTTGCCTCCACTGCTACGGCAGCATACTCATCACTGACATCATTCAGTGTTGAGCCAAAGAATTTCGCAATCTGGTCATTGCACGTAATGGTGAAACGAGTCTTTATCAGTGGTGCCTTAACGGACCAAATCGGAGTGCTTTCTACAGTCTTTGTCTGTGATTTCGTATCATATTCTTTGGATGTACTATTCCAAACCGCAGTATTCCACGAAAGTGTAAATTGCCTGTCGATTATTTCCTTGATGCCGCTGATTTTGTAATAAGACATTTCATTGGTCAAGGCTGAAACACTGAGTGTATGGCATGATTCACAATCCGGGCTATAACTGATACCGTTTACCTGAAGCGGTTTATATTCAACCACATAAACAAAATGTTTCTTCAGGCCGGCTGAATCAATCATATAGCCGCCTGGCTGAATATTGGTCAATGATGTCTGATTGCCTGAAACTTGTACATCAGCAGGAGATACAGGAACGGCAGAGGATTGATTCTGTTCAAAACGACTCCAGGTCCATAAAGATGGACTACCGGCTGTAAAGTATAACTGAGCATTGGCCATTCCATCAAAAACATAGACAAAATCCAGGCCTGAACTGATGCTTGGTTGATAGGAATACGGATTACCATTGGCACCGCCTGTTGCCGAAAACTGAGCCATGCACACTTTTATGGTGAACAACCCCATCAATAAAAGGCATACTATTCTTTGCATTATCCTGTTTTGGTCGAAAAATCCATCAAAGATACGGTTTCTTCCCGAAAAATCATGTACTTTTGTTGAATCTAAACCTCCTGTCAAATGGAAAAAAACAAAAAAAACATACTTATTCTGTTTATTCTTTTGTTTACGTTCTCTTTTGATCTTGCTGCTAAAATCAAAGACGTACCAGTTGTCAAGCTGTTTGAAAAAGAATATTACAAATACGATGTAAAATCACATGAAACCATCTATTCCATCTGTAAGAGGTTCAATGTGACGGAAGCGGAAATACTGTCAATGAATCCATTCATCGTCAATGGACTTAAAAATGGCCAAACACTCATGATTCCGGTCAAGACAAGCAGTGATTCTACGGAAGGGGAAATCATCATCAAGGATAAAGAAACAGTGCAAACAATGACTTCAACCAAAAAGAAGTCAAAAAAAATCATCAACACACTCACTGATGCACCCCGCATCACCATTATTCTTCCTTTTGCCACCACAAAGACACAGGGAGTCGATGAACGTTTCATTGAATTTTATGAAGGATTCCTGATGGCTGTTGACAGTCTGAAAAGTCTTGGATTATCCTTTGAAGTACAGGCTCTTGAATCCGGAGAAGGAATTGAAGACATCAAACAGGCCATATCTACCGGAAAGCTCAGGGAAACAGACTATTGCATTGGTGGCGCGAACCCCGAACAGATAGCCCTGCTTTCAGAATGGGCCATGAAAAATCGAAAAATCCTGATTTTACCATTCAGCTCCCGGATACCTGAATTGGAAAACAACCATTATCTCTTTCAGACCAATACACCACATTCGCATATTTACGATGTCCTCGCCGAATATTATGTCAACCAGATCAAGGCCACCAATATTATCTTTTTGAATGGTTCTCCAAACGAAGATGATGCGGAAACAGCCTTTATCTCCCGGATAAAAAGTGTACTCAGGGAAAAAGACATCCCCTTCAAGATGGTCGATGAAGACGAGGAACTCCAGAACTTATTCACAGCTATGGAAAATAGTGGCGAAAATACCATCTTTACAACTCCCTTGAGCATCAACCAAGCCCACAACTTGGTGACCCGTATGGCGGCAAACATGAAAACATATTCCGATAAAAAGATCACCCTGATGGGTTATCCGGAATGGCAAGCCATGAACAAAAATTATCAAAAAAGGCTTTATGAACTGAACACTTACCTGTTTTCCAACTTTTATGCTGATTCACAACAAAACAATGTACGTAATTTTCAAATAGATTTCAACCGGATCTTCGGAAAGGATTTATTGAACACTTATCCCAAATACGGCATGATGGGCTACGATATAGCAACTTATTTCGTACCCAGGATGGTTCTTGAGAAATCCGAACTTCAGGAAAGTGTACCGACGATTGATCCGCTTCAAAACAAATTTAAGTTCAGCACTAAGAATCCGGACCACGGATCTTATAATCAACTTTTTTATGTCATTCATTATAAACCCGACAACACCGTAGAAGTCCATTCTTTGAAATAAAGCTTAATCATGAATGAGCATAACCAGGTAACCAATCATTAAACGACCATATCCGAGTGAAATTCAAGAAAACACTTCTAACAAGTCTATTAACTCTTTCCTGCGTTGGCCTATCAGCGCAATACAACACTTTGAGCGAATGGTATGTTGGCCCTAGTGCGGGCGCAACCATGTCCACCATCACACTTGTACCGAAACTGGTGGATAAACTTTATTCCAAAGGTAAGTCAGAAGGAATCTCCGTCAGATATATCAGTGAGAATCATTTTGGATTTCAGCTTGACTTCAATTATTTTGAAGCCGGTTGGAAAGAAGATTTATATGGGACTAAAAAAGCATCCGACTATTCCTACGCCAGAAATCTGAATTTTGTTGAAATGCCTTTTTTGATGCATGCCTACACCGGTTCAAAAGCCTTCAGGATATTTTTGAATGTCGGTCCCAAATTCAGTTACCTACTCTCTGAAAATGAAGAGATTATAGACCAGACTCCTAAAAATGAAATGATTCAGCATGGCAAATTGGTTGAAAACCCTTTTCAATATGGTCTTCTTGGAGGGGCAGGATTTGAAGTTCACATAAAACGATCCGTTCTGGGATTGGAAGGGCGTTATTGCTATAACTTGTCCAATATTTTCAATGATGCTGTTGGGGAAGATTTCAACAGTTCAAGTCTGCAAACGATTTCCCTGAACGTATATTATTACTTCCAACTGGGAGGCTACAATAAAAAATAAGCGAAAAGTCTCTCAAAAGGAAACAGCTGTCACCTGATACGATCCCAGGATTTCACAAGTGCTTCATCTTTCCTGATAGCAATGACAGCCATATAATCCAGAATGATTGAGATCAAGGGCAAAGCCATCCCGAAACATGTTTCGTTCTCCGCTCCTGTCTTGCTGATGAACATAAACAGGAAAATGGCATAAATCAAATAGAACAGTACCAAAACAAGTTCGTTACAGATACAAAGACGTATCTGCACTTTGCGTTTCTTATACAAGAAGATAGTCAAGAAAGACAAGGCCGCGCTTATGATCAATACAACCGCCAAAATCCATACAGGTAAGGCGTATACTTCTCCTGTCAAGACCTGCTGAATAGAAAAAGCTGTATACTCATACATTTCAGCCGACGTTTGAAGAAAGCCGAACGGTAAGAATAATACAGCAATCAATAAGGCAGTAATCAGGAGTAGATAAAGACTCTGAATACGCTGGATCATGATTATTTCTTTAATTTCTCCCGGGCAGGATTTTTGTGATAAATTTTTCCGTCTTGATATTCCTGAGTTGCAACCAAAGTTGCTTTAGGAAGTTTTTCATAAAAACGAGAGATTTCAATTTGCTCACGGTTCTCAAAAACTTCTTCCAGATTATCTGTATAAGAAGCAAACTCCTGCAATTTCTTTTCCAGTTCAGCCTTAGTCTCCACGCTTATTTGGTTGGCGCGTTTGGAAATGATCTTCACTGTCTCATACACATTGCCAGTATCTGCACACAAGGCGTTCATGTCACGTGTAATTGTCGTGTTAGGAATCGATGATTTCTTGTAATCCATTTTTTCTATTTTAATCTTTAATAATTTTTTTACACTCTTTCAAGATGTTTTCTGCTTCTTTGACATACCCACCTTTCGGGTACTCATTGATGTAACTGTAATATTCATCCATTGCAGCTCTGTATCTATCAACTTTCAAATGATCCAGACTATTGACAGCCAACATATAACGGGATTTCAGAATCAGGAATGACAATTCTTCGCGATATTTTGAAACCGGATAATCAAGCAGCGTATTGTTTGCTGTTATAATGCAAGATTCATAGTTGTTTCCCAGATAATTTCCCAGATTGTAATACAAACGGCAATTCAACAATTGTTTGTATACCAGCTTTTCTTGCAACTCTGTCAACATATTGGTCACTTCTTCTTTTTTATCACTTTCCGGATAATAATCGAGGAAAACATTGAGTTGGTCCATTGCCTTTACAGTCTCTTCCTGAGTCAGACGAGGATCAGGAGAATCGAGATAGGCGGCTTTTCCTGAAAGGAAACGACAATCTTCCGTAAAAATACCTTTGGGATAGGTTTTGTAATAAACCTCAAAATAATGAGAAGCTGAAATATAATCCTTGCTGTTATAATAAGCATTCGCTAACATGAACAGCGTTTGCTCTGCCCTGTCGGTACCCTTATGAATAGATTGAAGCTCTTCGAGTAAATATATGGCTTTCGAATAATTCTTCTGCTCATAATACTCATTGGCTTTCGTCCACTTCAATTCATAATCGGTGCTTTTGAGCAGCTTCTGATAATCAGAGCAGGAAACCAGGCTAATACCCAACAGCACAAACATAAGAAATCTCATCTTCATAGGATCGACAATTCAAGTCTTTTAAACATATAAAAAGACGCACAAAGGTAATATTTCCAGCCCAATAAGCGAAAAGAAACAACCATTTTTAACTGAAATTGCTTAAGATTCAAGTAAAACGGCCATTTTTGCCGACAGACACACTTAAAAATAGTACATGTCGCTTGCTTTCGCCAACTTCAGGTTGGATTTCTGAAGAACTTCCACACAACGGTTGATATCACTTGGACGAATGACCACCCGCGCCATATCATCCATGGCGAAAGCGTACATATAGTCAACAGAGATATTGTGTTCTGACAAAATCAACAATGCTTCCGACAAAGTACCAGGAGTATTTGGGACAAACAAGCAAACCACATCACACAAAGTCACGGTAAAGCCATGGCTGATCAAAAGTTTTTGAGCCGTCTCCGGATCCGACAGAACAACCCTCATAATACCAAAATCCGACGATTCAGACATACTGAAAGCTGTCAGGTTTATCCCGGACTTACCTAACAATCTTGTTACTTCAGTAAGACGTCCTGTCTTGTTTTCCAGGAAAATGGATAATTGTTTAATAATTGTTGGCATATCCTATTCTTTGTAAAGATTACGTTTATCAGTTACACGTTGAGCCTTGCCTATAGAACGTTCTATTGAACGTGGTTCGACCAATTTGACATTAGCATGGATACCAACCACACTTTGAATGCGTGCTTCAATCCGTTTTCGCAGATTAAGCATAGAACTCATATCGTCTGTGAAGTTTTCAGGACGAACTTCTACATGAACATCAAAAGTATCCGTATTGTTCTCTCTATCCACATATAAATGATAATGTGGCGCAGTTTCACCAAATTCCATCAGAACACTTTCAATTTGAGTAGGAAATACATTAACCCCACGAATAATCAGCATATCATCACTGCGGCCCATAATCTTATGCATGCGCACTGATGTACGGCCACAGGGACAAGGTTCATACATCAGCCTGGTCAGGTCCTTGGTTCGATAGCGTATCACCGGCATACCCTCTTTGGTAATCGTTGTCAGGACCAACTCTCCCACTTCACCGGGAGCGACAGGTTCGAGGGTTACAGGATTGATGATTTCCGGCAAAAAATGATCTTCATTGATATGCATGCCATTTTGAGCATAACATTCATAAGATACTCCAGGGCCGATTACTTCCGTCAAACCAAAAATATCGAATGCTTTAATGTTCAGTTTCTTCTCTATCTCAACGCGCATAGCTTCAGTCCATGGTTCAGCACCGAAAAAACCAACCCTCAACTTGAGTTTATCCTTGATACCCTTATCCTCAACGGCTTCACCCAAATATAAGGCATAAGAAGGTGTACAACACAAAACAGTTGAGCCAAAATCCGTCATCAGCTGTATTTGTTTTTCAGTATTACCTGCAGAAATCGGAATGACAGATGCCCCGATATTTTCAGCACCGTAATGAGCACCAAGACCTCCGGTAAATAATCCGTAGCCATAGGCAATCTGGAAAATATCATTGCGCGAACAACCGCCGGATGTAAAGGTACGTGCCAAAACTTCCGACCAAGTGCTCAAATCCTTTCGCGTATAACCGGCAACGATAGGTTTACCTGTCGTGCCAGAGGATGCATGGAGCCGCACAATCTCAGACATGGGCACAGAAAACAAGCCAAAAGGATACTGATCCCTTAAGTCCGTTTTTATAGTAAAAGGCAACTTGACTAAATCATCAATGGTTTCAATATCCATTGGTGTAATACCCAATTCCTGCATTTTTGCCCTATAGAAAGGCGAATTGTGATAAACGTGCTCTACGGTGGTCCGTAGACGTTTATTTTGCACCTCACGCATTTCTTCGCGTCCCATGCACTCATAACTTTCATTCCAAATCATATGCTCCAATTTTTCAGCAATGCAAAGAAAAGCAATATTTTGAAATTAGTAGCCTCATTCCTATGTTTATTTGTAATTTTGCAGACCACAAAAGATATCCACTTGATGTTTGAACTCATTTCCCCTTATAGACCAACCGGAGATCAGCCTGAAGCCATCCAGCAACTTACTGAAGGTATCAGAGAAAGAATACCATTCCAGACATTGCTTGGTGTAACCGGCTCAGGAAAAACATTTACCATAGCCAATGTAATTCAGGAAATTCAACATCCCACGCTCGTACTGAGTCACAACAAAACCTTGGCTGCTCAATTATACGGAGAATTTAAGAGTTTTTTCCCAAACAATGCCGTGGAGTATTATGTTTCTTATTACGATTATTATCAACCTGAAGCATATCTTCCAGTCACCGACACTTACATCGAAAAAGACCTTGCAATCAATGAGGAAATAGAAAAGTTGAGACTTTCCGCCACCTCTGCCCTACTTTCCGGCAGGCAAGATGTAATTGTCGTTTCATCCGTTTCCTGCATATACGGTATCGGAAATCCGGAAGATTTCAACAAAACCGTCATCGATATCCATTGCGGACAAAAACTTGACCGCAACGTCTTTTTGCGCCAACTCGTAGATAGCTTGTATTCAAGAAATGAAGTGGAATTGAACCGGGGAAGTTTTCGTGTCAAAGGAGATACGGTGGACATTTTTTTGGCTTATACAGACACCATCCTGCGAGTCGTTTTTTGGGGTAACGAGATAGATACCATTGAGGATATTGAGCCCTTGAGCGGCAGGACCATCAGCAAATACAACAGCTTCAGGATTTTTCCGGCCAATCTTTTTATTGCCAGTAAGGAACGCACGCAACAAGCCATTGAAGAAATTCTGATAGATCTGGACAAACAAGTTGATTTTTTTAAATCCATCGGAAAAGCTTACGAGGCAAAACGCCTTTACGAACGGGTCAACTACGATGTTGAAATGATCCGTGAACTTGGACATTGCTCGGGAATCGAAAACTATTCCCGCTATTTTGACGGGCGAAAACCCGGAGAAAAGCCGTTTTGCCTGCTGGATTTTTTTCCCAAAGATTTTCTGATGGTCATCGATGAAAGCCATGTCAGTTTACCTCAGCTCAGAGCCATGTGGGGCGGCGACCATGCAAGAAAGCAGAACTTGGTCGAATACGGTTTCCGCCTGCCTGCAGCTATCGATAACAGGCCACTCAGTTTTGACGAATTCGAAAGCATTCCAAAACAGATCATCTACGTCAGTGCCACACCTGGTGATTATGAGCTGGAAAAATCAGAAGGTGTCGTCATTGAACAAGTCATCAGACCTACAGGACTCTTGGACCCTGCAATTGAAGTTCGCCCAAGCAAAAATCAGGTAGATGACCTCATGGAAGAAATACGCATCCGTGCCGAAAAGAACGAGCGCGTACTGGTCACAACCCTGACAAAACGCATGGCGGAAGAGCTGACTTCCTATATGGAGAATCTGGGTACCAAGTGCAGTTACATCCACTCGGATGTTGAAACGCTGGATAGAGTCAAAATCATGGAAAACCTGCGTCTTGGAATTTTCGACGTATTGGTCGGAGTCAATTTGCTACGTGAAGGTCTGGACTTACCGGAAGTATCCCTTGTTGCCATTTTGGATGCAGACAAAGAAGGTTTCCTGCGAAATCACCGTTCCTTGACCCAAACAGCAGGTCGTGCGGCCCGTAACCTGAACGGCAAGGTCATCATGTATGCAGACAAGATGACAAGAAGCATGAAGCAAACCATTGACGAAACCAACAGGCGAAGAGAAAAGCAGAAAGCCTACAACGAATTGCATGGTATCACTCCTACCGCCATCACCAAAGAAATAAGCTCAACCACGCTGAACACTTATTCAAAACATAAAGAGCCAATAGCCTATATCGAGCCCGTCAACACCAGTATTGTGGCAGATCCTGTTATCGCCCGGATGAACCCGACCCAATTGCAAAAAACCATAGACAAGGCCAGGAAGGCTATGTATGAAGCATCAAAGCGGCTCGATTTTCTCGAAGCCGCTCAGTATCGTGATGAAGTTCTTAAACTGGAAGAACTTTTGCCTAAAATTTAAATCCGAGAGAGAATACCAGACTAGTCTTGTCCGTACTTAATTCAGCATATTTCGAATAATCCGCATTTTCTGTTTCATCGTAGAAATTGTAGAAGTGTTCACTGCGCATCTGTTGTTGCAAAGCCGCATCACAGAAGAAAGCACCCGTACGATACCCTACACCGCATGACAAATAATAAGTATCCTTTTCTACACTGTATTGAGGCATTGTGCCGGCTGTCACCACATAGATGTTGTTATTTTCGAGTGTACTCTTGACCGGACTTTGATACCAGGCAGCACCGGCTCTTAAACTGAAATTATCCGTCAAACGGTACTCGCCTCCCAGACGGATATTGGATGCAACCCTGAAATCCTCATTTATATAACCGTTGATTTCTCCATCAAGCCTTCCGTTCGCATCTTTCATAACCATGTTCTTGTAGTCAACCACATCCCAGTCCATACTAATAAAACCCTTCTGGCCAAACTGATAAGCGATACTGTATATCATACGATTTGGTGTCTTTATCTGATAGTCCATATAACCCTCATCCTCAGGTTGATAATAGGATCCTTCTTCAAATGGCAGATTTGTATTTGGATTGTTCATCCCTTCAAAATAGATTTTCGCATTATAGGTATCGGTCATCGTATAATATGTCGCTGTATGATAGGCAAAACCCAAACGCAGTTCAGGAATTGGACGATAAATGGCACCCAATTTCAAATTAACGCCTGTGCCTTCTGTGACCAAGACATTATCCAACTCAAAACTGAAAGGATCATAGGCAACCGTACCTTTTGATTTTTCATAATAGGAAGACAACAATTCATAATCAATGTTCTGAATGCCGACACTCATTCCAAAATAAAAAGTATGACCATAATTGGCACCCAAACTGAAATCCCATTCTCCGACACCTCCACTCTCCATCATAGACGTGGAATTGTTGAATTTTTCACCATCTTGCAAGATGGGTTTGTACACACCGGCATCATCTTTATTTATCAAATAGGCATTCCAGGCAAAATCGTACAAATTGGAGCCGCCATATAAATTCTTATCTACACATACTCTATTCATAAGCGAAGTAGAACGGTCTGCCCCTTCAACAGATACGTTTCGATTAAAATCCTTCACCCTGTTATAGGAAATTCCAAAATTGAAATTTGAAATGGCAGACTCATCATAAGTACGAAATGAACCCACATATCCGAAATTATTGATGAGTGCTTTCTCTTTCGAATCATTTGAACTTATTCCAAAAAGAGATTTTGTCGAAGTTGTACACAGTGAAGGGGTAATGGTAAATTCAGAACTGCGATAAACAGATACACCTGCAGGATTCATGCTGATGGCACTCATATCACCACCCAAGGCTCCAAAAGCACCGGACATGGCAACATAGCGGGCACTCCCGGTGATATCGGTCAATGAGTACTTTAACACATCAAATTCCCCCTGAGCAAAGACCATGGTATTTACCACCAACAGACTTGTCAACAAAAAATATTTTTTCATAGAAGAGATATTAAAAGTTAAACCATAAGTGAACCCGATAAACTATAAAGATGGCTTGATAAACCCATGGTTGTTATTCATTGATCAAAACAGGATATTTATAACTGATACTATCGGCGTCCGCCACTTCCACCTGAACTGCCACGAGAGCTTGAACTACCCGAAGATGAGGAAGACGAGGACGACCTCCCTGAGGAAGAACTACTCGGTGTATATGATGAATTGCTTGGAGTGTAAGAAGAACTTCTACTTACAGAGCTAGTAGGTGTTGCACTTCTTGTAGATGATTCTGAACTTCCACTTCTGGAAGTACGCGTCGATGTTTCTGAACTGGAACGGGTAGTTGTACCTGTGCTCGTACAGTTGTCAACACTTGAACTTGGACGGGTTGTTGTACGGGTTGTGGCATCTGAACCTGAACGAGTCGTTGAACGAATTGCGCCATCTGAACCTGAACGCGTCGTTGTGCGGGTTGAACGAGTTGCGGCATCAGAACCGGAACGGGTTGAAGTCACAGAACCTGACCTTGTACCCACCGCAGAAGTTGAACGGTATGATACCCCATTCGCCGAACGGGTTGACCTTACAGCATTCGTCCCTGCTCCACGGGTCGTACTCAATGCAGCAGAACGGCCAAACCTATCGGTAGAAAGGAATCTACGCTGATCAGCATTCAGATGATGGCGGTTTTGTGAGTAATTGCCACCATACCAACCTCCGTTGTAATATCCTCCCCAGCCATAGTCATAGCCATAGTATCCATATCCATAATAACCTCCACCATACCAGGGATCCCATCCCCAGCAACCTGCATACCAAGGATCATAATAACCCCAAGATGAATAAGACCATGGATCATAATAAAAGCTGTAAGGATTATAAAAACGTCCCCACCGATAACCATATCTTGGATAATAATAGGAATCATAGAAAAATGGACTCATCCACCCATATGAATGATCATCCATATAATAAATGTCTACATCAGCCCCCTCTTCGATATATATATTCAGGTATTCATCATCGGTGATATGGGTTGTAAATTTCGGATCATGAAAACGGCGGACACGTTCCGAATACTCGAACGGTTGATTTTCATCTCCGGAAATTGTATCTGTTTTATTTTGAGCAACTTCTTTCGTTTCAACGTTTCCTTCCGTCTCATTGACAGGTGTATGACGGTTGTATTCATCCACATCTCTTGAATCATAACGTTTGAGCGTACCGCTATTATCGTATATCTGCACGGACTCATCCTGTCTATTTTGTACGGCCTTTTTAGTTTTTTCTCTGAAGGGAGAATTTTCAGACTTGTCATTCTTTGGATTGTAATACAAATCATCTTCATAATACGAGGATTGACCCAAAGCCAAAACCGGAAGCATAAATGCTATAGCCGGCAATATCATCCATCTTGTTTTCATAATTATCGTGTTTTGATGATTCTTTATGATAAAAGGTTTACTTTTGCATTCTAAAAGGAACCTTGATTTCTCAATACAATTCTTGATTCTATATTACAAAGATACTTTTTTTTGAGAAAGGTTTACTCCATTTGAATATATTTAACACCCTTCTATGGTTTATTTAGAACTACACCTGAAAATTTCTCCATTCAACACACTGGTAAATGATGTCTTGGCTGCAAAACTCGGTGAAATGGGTTTCGAAAGCTTTGTCGAATGTGAAGATGGAATGCTCGCTTATGTTCCGTCCAAAGTTTTCAATGAGAAAAATGTAAACAATCTCTTGCCTAAAAAACTATTTGGCTCTGAAATCATTTTATCCAACAAAATGGTTCCAGACAAGGATTGGAATCATGAATGGGAAAAAAACTATTTCCAACCCATCGTCATTGGTAAGGATTGTGTCATTCACAGCTCCTTTCACACAGATGTCCCAAAAGCAACTTATGACATCCTGATTGACCCTAAAATGGCTTTTGGAACCGGTCATCACGAAACCACCAGCCTGATGATCGGAGAACTGCTTCAGTTAGACGTCAAAAAAAAATCTTTTCTGGACATGGGATGCGGAACTGCTGTTCTATCCATATTGGCTTCATTCAAAGGTGCTGACCCCATTCTTGGTATTGATATTGACAAATGGGCAGTTCAAAACGCACTGGAAAACATCAAACTCAATAAAACTCCGGAAATCGAGATCCAATTTGGAGGAGCGGAATTACTGGAAAAAGCCGCTGATTTTGACATCATCTTTGCCAACATCAACCGAAACATTCTTTTGAATGATATGGCAAGCTATGCTGCAAAAATGCATGTAAACTCCCTATTGTACATGAGCGGCTTCTATGAAACAGACATTCCTTTGATTCAGAAAAAAGCAGAGTCCCTTGGCCTCACTTATCAAGGCTTCGTTACCAAAAATAATTGGGTGGCAGTGCACTTCATTAAGATATGATCATGAAAGCAAAATATTTGCATTGATATTCTGCATTTATTTTTTTAAAACAAAGAAATCCATGAAAAAAACACTCTTTCTAATTCTTTTCTGCGTTCTGGAGATAAATTCTCCTCTTTTTGCATTCAGCTCAACAAAAGATATGCTCATAGAGCTGGATAACACCATCAATAATAAAAGAATATACGAACAGAATAAAGAAACACTCGTCAGAAATATCAAAGGGCTGCTGAAAAGTTCTGCAACCAATGACCAACGCTATAACATATATTCCAGCCTTTATGATGAGTATTGCAAATATAATCTTGATACGGCACTGCTTTATGCCAATAAAAAATTTGAAGTTTCCATTCAATTGGCAAATAAGAATCTGATCAATGAATCCAAGCTAGATATAGCAAACATTTATATTGTTCAGGGTATGTATGCTGAAACACTGGAAATAATGGAAGGTATCGATAAGGAGAACATATCCCGATTAAGGCCTCGTTTTTACCACACCTATCGAACCGTTTACGGTGCCATGCTATCAAATTGCGCCGCACCTGAAAAGAAAAAAAACTATGCTCACCTGGTAAATGCATACCGTGATTCTTTGCGTTTGACATTGGGAACGGATGATATCTCCTATCTCTTCGTCCTGACCGACGAAATGAATGAAAAAGGAGAATATCAGAATGCATTTAATTTATTATTGAAGAAATTTCAGGACAAGAATACGACTGTACATGAAAAAGCCATGTTGGCCTACTCTCTTTCCGCAGCCAGTCTTGGTATCGGGAATCAGGAAGAAGCGAAACGTTACCTAATAATGAGTGCAGTCAATGACCTTAAAACACCTGTAAAAGAATACAAATCCTTGCAGGAACTTGCGTCCATGCTTTATAAAGAAGGCGACATAGACCGGGCATATAATTATATTAATTGTTCCATCAACGATGCCCTGCAAGCAAATGCACGCATGAATTTGCCCGTTATAACGCAGCTATTGCCGATCATATCAAAAGCATACGATACCCGAATGAAGGTAAAAGACCGTCAGCAAAGGCTACTCTTATTATCTATCAGCATCTTGCTGCTATTCCTTGGAATTGCGATGTTTTTTGTCTATCGCCAAAAAAAGAATCTTTTTATAGCAAAAAGCAAAGAAAGTGCATCAAACTTAGAACTCTCCAAATTGAACGAAGCGTTAAAGAAAACGAACGCCCAACTTACTGAGATCAATCAAAAACTGCTCGAGTCAAATAGCATCAAAGAAGCTTATGTCGGTCGATATATGGACTTGTGTTCAGAGTATATCGACAGCGTTGAAAAATACCGTTCGGCACTTAATAAAATTGCCAGAACAGAAGGAACAGCCGAGCTATTAAAGGCCATCAAAGCATCAACTTATGTTGAAGACGAACTTCGGGATTTTTATGCAAATTTTGATGCCACATTTTTGCATCTATTTCCTAATTTCATAAATCAATTCAACGCATTACTTATTGATGGTGAGTATCTTGTACCAAAACAAGGGAGACTTCTCAATACAGAACTCCGCATATTCGCACTTATTCGTTTAGGAATAACCGATTCCGTAAAAATCGCAAATTTTTTACGTCATTCTGTTTCAACAATTTACAATTACCGGGTGAAGATGCGAAACGCAGCATTAAATGACCGTGACGATTTCGAAAACCAGGTAATGAAAATCGGCCTTGAATAGAAATATGTCATTAATATTCGCTGACCATGCCTGTGTTTTCACAGGTCAACATGATTTTAAGCCACTACCATTTTGAATTTCCACATAGAAACATATTCCTGTATTTCAATCATATAAAACAAGAAAAGGGATCAAACGACTACTTTTTTTCTATAAAAAAAGATTCATTTTGAAGGGATAACTATTTTTAGCATCGCTTTAAATAATGGTTTAAATAACCATAGTATTTTAACCTCAAAATTAAATCTTAATGAAAAACAACTTCCAATTAGAGTGTACATCAAAATATCTCATCACAATACTCTTTGTGATGCTGATATTCGTCTCGCCAAACGCGATGGCACAAAAAATTAATCTAAGGGGTCTTGTACATGACGCATCCGGTCAAGCCCTTCCCGGTGTTACAGTAACAGACAAGAAGAATGCAACAACAGCAGCCATCACAGGTATTGACGGAAAATTTATGCTTTCTGTGGAACCACAGACAATCCTAAAAATCTCTTATCTGGGTTTTGAGCCTCAGGAAATTAATGTTGCCGGACGTACAACCATCGACATTGTTCTGAAAGAAACAGCCACAACCCTTGATGAACTTGTTGTCATTGGTTATGGTACAGCCCGTAAAAGCGATTTGACAGGTTCCGTTTCCAGTGTAGGACAGCAAATCATGGGTGACAAGCCTGTCCTAAGCCTTGGTCAGGCTCTTCAAGGACGTGCAGCCGGTGTTTATGTGGTGGACAATGGAAATCCACAATCCAATGTATCCCTCAAAATCCGCGGGCTTGGTACCATAAACAATAGCGACCCTCTGTATGTAATAGACGGTGTTCCCATGAGTATGGGACTTAGCTCCATCAACATTGAAGACATTGAAAACATTGACATTTTAAAAGATGCATCGGCAACAGCCATTTATGGTTCACGTGGTGCAAACGGCGTGGTTATGATCACCAGCAAAAGAGGAAAAAGTGGCGATGGAAAGCTCAGCCTGAAAGCCAACGCCGGTATTTCAGAAGCCACAAACATTCCCAAAATGTTGAATGCTTCCCAATATGCACAATTAAACAACGATTTGCTTTCTGCTGCAGGACTTACCACAAATCCATTATGGACGGACCCGACTACCTTGGAAAAAGGCACGGACTGGGTGAATGCCATGTTCAATACGGCATATTCCCAAAATTATGCAATCAGCTATTCCGGAGGAAACGACAAAAGCAACTACTATGTTTCTGCCGGATATACAGACCGTCAAGGTATTGTCAAAAGCGTGGATTTCAAACGTCTAACCTTCCAGTTCAATGGAGATAACCAGGTCAAGAAGTGGATCAAGTTCGGACATAACCTGACTTTCAGTTTTGATAAAAAAACGAATGGAACTTATAACCTTTCAGATGTATTTAAGTCCTTACCGGTTGTTCCCATTTACAATGAAGACGGCACTTACGCAGGCCCTGAAGGAAATTCCTATTACTATGGTGACAGAAGGAACCAATACGGTACTGCCGAGACAGATAAAAACAAGATTGACGAATACAATCTGGTAGGGAATATTTATGGTGAACTTTCAATCATAAACGGACTAAAGTTCAAATCTCTGGTTGGAGCTGAAGCAAAAATCAACTACACGACCAACTTCATTCCTGCTTATGACTGGAAACCCACAAGCGTCGATAACTCCTCTCTTAAAAAAGGTACCGGACGGTATTTTACTTACCTTTTGGACAACTATTTCACCTATAACAAAAAATTCAGAGACCATAACGTCAATATCATGGCCGGAACAAGTCTTCAGTGGGGAGTCGACGACTATTTCACAGGAGTGAAGGGTACTTTCCTGAAAGATGAAGTCAATCAAGTAGACAACGGAACTGAGAAACTTAGCCTGACTGGATCCGGCAGTGAATGGTCTCTTGCTTCATTAATGTTCAGGACTAATTATTCCTATAAGAACAAATATTTGTTGACAGCGACCGTCCGTCGCGATGGATCTTCCCGGTTTGGAGCAAACAACCGCTGGGGTACTTTTCCTTCCTTCTCCGGTGCATGGCGTTTAGATGAAGAAAAATGGTTCCACAGGAATTCTTGGTTTTCCAACGCCAAAATCCGGGCAGGCTACGGAGTAACCGGAAACCAGAACATCGGAAACTATTCCTTTGCATCCTCTTTCAATACCGGCATATATTCTTTCAACGGTACTACTGTAAGCACTCTTGTAGCCCATAAAATGGCAAATCCAAATGTTCATTGGGAAGAGGTCAGACAGACCAACATTGGCACTGATCTTGAATTTTTCAATAACCGTCTTCGCCTTTCAATTGACGCATACAATAAGGTTACCAACGATATGCTGATTCCTATGGATGTTCCTGTTTCAACGGGATACTCCGATATAGATGTTCCTTCCATCAATGCGGGAAAAGTCAACAACAAAGGTTTTGAAGTGACCCTTTCAGGGGATTTGTTCAACAGAAAAGATTTCACATGGACCAGCAGTCTGAACCTGTCTTTCAATAAAAATAAAATCATCAATCTGAACAGCAACACGCCTACTTATTACGGAAGCGTGGAAATGTCGGGAAATACACGGGTCCACATGGAAGGATATCCCATAGGTTCCTTCTACGGTTATGTAACTGACGGTCTTTTCCAAACTCAGGAAGAAGTTGACAACTGGGCCATACAGGTTGCTGGAAGCACTGCTCCCGGTGACATTAAATTCAAAGATCTTGACAACAATGGAGTTATTGATGACAATGACCGAACCATCATCGGTAACCCTTTTCCTGATTTAACTTATGCGTGGGACAACACATTCAGATACAAAGGTTTTGACCTTGAATTGTTCTTGCAAGGTATCTACGGAGCCGATGTTTTCAACGCCAACCGGATTTATCAGGAAGGAATGTCGGTTGCCTTCAACCAATACGCCACCGTTTTAAAACGCTGGACCGGAGAAGGCACATCCAATTCCATGCCACGTGCTATCTACAGCGATCCCAACAAGAATGCAAGTAGTTCCACCAGATTTATTGAAGATGGTTCATACATTCGTCTTAAAAACGTGACCTTAGGTTATAACTTACCGAAAAGACTAACCGGTAAGATTACAGCAAATAACATTCGTTTTTTTGTTTCCGGTCAAAATCTACTGACACTGACTGATTATACCGGATTTGATCCGGAAGTCGACATTAGCGGTTTCGATTTGGGAAACTATCCGGTTACCCGTACTGTCATCTTCGGCATTGATGTTAATTTTTAAAAATCTCTGAAACAATGAAAAAATATATAAATACTATTTCCATACTACTTTTAGTCATGATGATTTCTTCCTGTGAAGACTTTTTGACAAAAGCACCTCTTGACACCATTGGAACAGAGTCTGAACTCAATGAAACAGATGCCGTTGCAATGGTAAATGCAGCTTACCAACCCCTCCAATGGCCCAAACTTTACAATTTCAGGATATGGACCACCGATATTGTTGCCGGTAATAGCAATGTTGGAGGTGATGGTGGAACCGATGGAATCGAAACCGTTGACCTCAGCAATTTTTCCGCCGTCTCAACAAATGCTGCTGCACTCGATTTCTGGCGCGGTCCTTACCCTGGCATTCTTCGTTGTAACCTTGTCCTACAGCAACTACCTTCTATTGAAATGGTTGATTCATTGCGAAACAGACTTATGGGTGAAGCTTATTTTCTTCGGGCACACTATTATTTTATACTGGTAAGGATATTTGGAGATGTTCCGCTACAGACTAAGCCTCTGGTTGCCGGTAGTGATTTAAATCAGGCACGTACCCCTAAAGCACAGGTTTACGAACAAATCATATCCGACACGAAAAAAGCTATTGAACTATTGCCGATAAAGAGCAGCTATTCGACGACAGATCTTGGACGTGCATGCAAGGAAGCCGCCCAGACTCAGCTTGCCAAGATCTATTTGACGCTTGGAACAAACTATCAGGATGTAGTGGATCTTTGTCAAAGCATTCAGGATTTGGGTTATGATTTGACCACCATGGATTATGCCAACAACTTCAAATATACCACCAACAATGGGCCGGAGTCCATCTTTGAAATACAATACATAGGGAAGAGTGATTATGGCTTTTGGGACGACCTTAACCAAGCCTGTTGGCTAAGTACTTATATGGGTCCCCGTAATTCAGGCTGGGTTGCTGGCAGTTGGGGCTGGCAACATGTCAAACAAGAATTTGTCGATTCCTATGAGGCAGGAGATTTGCGTAAAGATGTGACCATCCTTTACAAAGGTTGTCCCCAATTTGACGGAAAAGACTACGATCCCTCCTGGTCTCTTACCGGGTATAATGTCCGTAAATTTTTAGTACCTAAAGATATATGCGATTGGCAATCAAACTCCAGTAATTTTGTAGTATATCGTTTTGCCGACGTCCTACTGATGAAAGCAGAGGCTCTTAATGAACTTGGAAGTACAGTGTTGGCCCAAACCCCGTTGAACATTGTCCGTACACGCGCCGGATTGTCCAACATTACAACCACCGACAAAGAAATAATGAAAGAAGCCATCATCCATGAACGCCGTATGGAATTCGCCTTTGAAGGACAAAGATGGTTTGACCTGATACGTATTGACAATGGAGATTATGCCATCAAATTTTTAAAGTCCATCGGCAAAACCAATGTTACTAAAGACCGTTTGCTGTATCCGATTCCTCAGGACGAAATAGACGCAAACCCAAATATGAAACAAAATTCAGGTTATTAATTGAAAAAATAAATTATGATGAAACGAGACCTTGATTTATCGCTTACAAAAGTGAACGATTATTTGGCGAGTTACATAAAATACATAGATGTTAAAATAAAAAATTAATGAGATGAAAAAAAATATAGAAATCATTGTATGTCTGTTTCTCCTGCTTGTTGTTACAGCCTGCTCTGAAGATTACATGCAATTAAATAAAGGCGAAACGGAACTGGCAATATCAACAGACATAAGCGAAGTGACCCTTGCCATCAGCAGCCCTTCAGCAAAGGCTTTGACTCTGTCATGGACCAGCGGTACAAACAAAGGAACAAACTGTGCCATTAACTATGTTCTGCAAATAGACAAGGCCGGAAACAATTTTGCCAACTGTATATCCCAAAATATTGGCCGGAAAATCTATAAACTCGAATGTACCAATGAATATCTGAACAATCTTCTGCTGGATACCTTTGACATTGCAGAAAATGCTACAGCCAATATAGAAGCCCGTGTCATTGCCATTCCGGCAGACACCAGTGTTTCAAAGCAAACATCCGAAGCGGTGACGTTAATCATTACAACTTATAAACCAGTATCCAAGACGCTTTATATCATAGGTGATGCCACCTCAGGTGGTTGGAGCCTCGATAATGCCACCAAGATGAATACGGTTTCCGGTGAAGCCGGCGGTTTTGTATGGACTGGAGACTTGTCGGTTGGCAATTACGAATTCGTGACAACCCAAACCGGTTATTTACCATCATACAACAAAGATGCCGGTTCAACTACTGATAAACTGGCTTTAAGGGAAACCAACGACGACCCTGATGTGCGATTTTCCATTACACAATCCGGAAACTACCGTATCGCTGTCAATCTGATAGACCTTACCATTTCAGCCGTAATATCGAATGGTCCCAAATACAGCGACATCTATTTTGTCGGAAGCTTTACAAGCTGGGGATTTGTCAAAATGAGGCAGGATCCGACAAACAGTTTTGTATTCAGATATGGAGCCGTCCTAGACTGGAATGGTGGTGGAGAGTTTAAGTTTGCTACAGCCGACGGAAGCTGGGACAACATGTATCATCCAACCATAGCCGAAGCTCCTTTTACCCACACGACAGTGACACAGGATAATACGGGCGACAATAAGTGGGTTATACCACAGGCCAGTTGCGGTAAAGCGTATAAAATGGCACTCAATATCACCGAAGGTTCTGAAAAGCTAACCATGTCTGTTTTCGAACCATGGGAAACACTTTACATGGTCGGGGATGCAACCCCAGGTAGTTGGACTATCACCGATGCCACACCAATGACCAAGGTGGATGCGTACAACTTCACCTGGACAGGAAATCTTACAGCTGGAGCTATAAAGATTACCTGCGACAAACAAACGGATTGGAATGGTGTGTGGTTTATGTCTGCAACTGCAGATGAAACGCCAACCGGAACAGAACAAGTAATGACCTTGGTGGACAAAATAAATGAGCCATCACAAGGAAGTGTCGACCGAAAATGGAAAATTACCGAAGCCGGGAATTATACAATCACAGGCAATCAGCTAACGGAGACCATCACTTTCAAGAAAAATTAATATGCCTGTAAATTGATATCAATCACCAATCAATATTCAGTCGGGGTGAAATTGAGAAATCAACATTCACCCCGACCTATAAAAAAATATCAAATGGAAAAAACGATCATTCCGATCCTATTAAGCCTCTGCTTCTTTATGAGTTGTGGTGCATGTCAAAAAGTGGAAGACAACAATGCCACCACGGGGACAGCCATCATTCATAATATAGCCCTTACCCTGAACAAAGCTTGTTATTCTCCGGGTGAGACCATCACTTTCACCTCAGATAAAGCCTTGAGTGGAGAGATCCATGTCCGTTACCGAAACCTGAGCCAAATCATCGATGATAAAGAGATAACCGGCACTACCTGGACATGGACTGCACCTTCTACCGATTACAAAGGATATCTGGCTGAAGTATACACCAAAAGCGAGAACACAGAAAAAGTCATAGGATCCATAGGAATCGATGTATCCAGTGATTGGAAAAGATTTCCCCGATACGGATTTCTTTCCTCATTTGGCCATATGAGTTCAGATGAAATGAAAAATATCATCACCAACTTATGCAGATACCATATCAACGGCCTGCAATTCTACGACTGGCATTGTGACCACCACAAACCTTTGGCTGGAACCGTTGAAAATCCAGCATCCTCGTGGCTTGATATTGCTTCACGCACGACATACCGCTCCACCATTGATGGCTATATTGCCGAAGCAAAAAAACAGAATATGCGCTCCATGTTCTACAATCTATGCTACGGTGCACTTAAAAATGCAGCGAATGACGGAGTCAAGGAAGAATGGTACATTTTTAGGGATGCAGCACATACCAACAAATATACCCTCTCCCTTTCCGCTCCGTTCAAGAGCAGCATCTATCTGACCAATCCAGGTAACGAAGAATGGCTCAACTATATGGTCAAACGCGTTAAGGAGGTTTATGATGTATACGGTTTTGACGGTTTTCACATAGACCAGGTTGGTATCAACGGTGTATATGACAGCCAGGGACAAATTGTGAACCTACCGGAAGGTTTCGGCAAATTTATCAACAAGATGCACGAAGCTTTTCCAGACAAATACAATGTATTCAATGCCGTTGCCGGTTTCGGACAAAGCAATATTGCAGCTTCCAATGTAGACTTTCTTTACAATGAGGTATGGGAAAAGGAAGCCTATTTTGCAGACTTAAAAACCATCATAGACAACAACACCATCTATTCAAAGGGAAAATTCAACACTATCTTTGCAGCCTACATGAACTACAACCTAGCGGAAAACAAAGGTACGTTCAATACTCCAGGCGTATTGATGACAGATGCTGTCATGTTCGCTATAGGCGGAGCACATCTCGAGTTGGGCGAACACATGCTGGGCAAGGAATATTTTCCCAACAGTAATTTGAGCATGAGTCCCCTGCTGAAGCAGTCGCTTATCTCCTACTACGACTTTCTGGTAGCCTATCAGAACATCCTGCGTGACGGAGGAAGTTTTAACGACGCGCAGACAACCTGCACCAACACTTCATCAACCATCGTACAATGGCCACCTCAAGCAGGAAAAGTCATATCCCTGGGCAAAAAACTCTCAGACAAGCAAGTCATACATCTGTTCAATTTCAAGAATGCCACCCATCTAAGCTGGCGTGACATGGACGGAACACAGGCAGAGCCTCTGCTTGTCAAATCAATACCTTTAAAAATCATGACCGCGCAGACACCCAAAAAGATATGGGCTGCAACACCGGACAGTGAAGGCAGCCTCTATCAGGAAGTGGATTTTACTTCAGAGCAAGGATTTGTTTCTCTCACACTCCCTGTCCTTAAATACTGGACTATGATTGTCCTTGAATATTGATATGGCTATGAGAATCAAAGGAATAATCATTATGACAATCGTTGTCATGACTCATGCATCTTGTACCCATAAGGAGCCTTTGTACTCTAATTCAGAGTATCAGATGTACCGCGACAGAATTGTACAACAGAATGAATTTGAGGCAAAAGCTCTTTCTCCGACAGAAATAACCTCTAATTATCAGAGTAAGGATGCCCTTTTAAAGTCTCCGCTCATTCAGTTCAGATTTTGCATCAATGGTGAAGACAACGAGATGCCTTCTGGAAACGACCACAGCTTCTTGTGTACAGCCAAGGCAGAAGAAGAACTTCAAACACCCCTCATTCGGTTTGGTGAACAATTCGTGGAAAAGCGAGAGCCATCAGGAGGTCAAACACTCTTAACCAACCTTCCTGTTAAGTTCAGGGTAGATATGAGTGCTGTATTTGATGCTTTTGAAAAACAGGGCTACTTCACCACAAAAACCGGACAGAAAATCTATCAGGAAGATTTCAACGGAGTTTACCTGGCAGGCAGCAGTTTTCCGCTTATTTGGGACTTTGACAATCTGACCAAAAATGAAGGTCTTAAACTCAAAGAAACCAAAAACCATATCTTTGAACTGAATATTGTGCTCAACCCCCAGGACAAGAATATTCCTGCCACCAAAACCTGGAAACTCAGCAAAGATATATCCGCCTTTCCTCAGTATCAGTCTGATTTTGTGCTTGAAAATGCACTTTACAACATGGCACTTGAAGAAATGTGTAACGCCGTCGAAGCTGATTCAACGTTCCGTACCGGAAAGGAATGGGCAGGCGTATGGACCCGGGATGTCAGCTACAGCATCATCCTAAGCATGGCCCATCTACAGCCGAAAGTATCCATGAATAGCCTGATGCGAAAGGTCAATGTTAATGGACGCATCATTCAGGATACAGGGACAGGTGGTGCCTGGCCTGTGTCTTCAGACAGAATGATTTGGGCTATTGCAGCCTGGGAAATCTATAACTATACCGGCAACGGCGAATGGTTAAAAACCATTTATCCGATTATCAGGAATTCAGTTGAAGATGATTTTCAAACTGTATTCGATCCAAGAACCGGACTTGTCAAAGGAGAATCATCCTTTCTTGACTGGCGTGAACAGGAATATCCGAGTTGGATGCAGCCAGCCGATATTTTTGAAAGTGAAAATCTGGGGACAACAGCTGTGCACTACGGCGCAATTAAAGTGTTAAGCTCAATAGCAAATTTAATGGGTCACCCATCTGAATCAGAAAAATATGTCGCCAAAGCAGAACAAATAAAAAAAGCCGTCAATCAGTTGCTCTGGTTAAACAATAAAGGGTTTTATGCCCAATACATATACGGTCGAAACAACAGAATGCAGTCACCACGTAGTGAAACCTTAGGTGAAGCACTGTGCGTCCTTTTTGGAATTGCAGATGACACCAGAGCAAACCTTATCATTGAGAATACACCATCTGTAAACTTTGGAACACCTTGTTTCTTTCCCAATATTCCCGATATACCACCCTACCACAACGATGGCATCTGGCCATTTGTGCAAACTTTCTGGATGTGGGCGTCAGCAAAGACAGGCAATGAATCTGGCGTCATGCATAGTATCGGATCCATCAATCGCGCAGCAGCCATGTTTTTGACCAACAAAGAAAACTTCGTAGATTATTCCGGTGATTGGTTCGGAACACAAATCAATTCATCCAATATGCTTTGGAGCCTGTCCGGAATGATAAGCACCATTCATCATGTTCTTTTTGGTATGCGTTTTACCGAGGATGGGCTTGCTTTTGAACCCTTTGTGCCTGCGAAATTAAAAGGTCATCGTTCCTTGAAAAATTTCAAATATCGAAATGCCACACTCAACATTGAACTTAGTGGCTTTGGCAATCAAATGATATCGTTTTGTGTTGATGGCATTGAGCAGCAACCGGTTATCGCAAAAACACTGACAGGCGTTCACAAAGTGGTCATTATTCTTTCAAACAACAAGTTACCGAAAAAGAAAATAAAGATTGTTGAGAATCAATATACGCTGCATACACCCGTCACGTTTTTTAACAATGGAACTGTTTCATGGGAAAAAAGAAACGATGCAATCCATTATCAAGTACTCATAAACGGTACATTATGGAAAAAAACGAACAAAAATTCAATGGTAATACCCGAGGAGACAAACGGAGAAATACAAGTAAAAGCTATTGGAAAAAGTGGATTGGAATCCTTTGCAAGCGAACCCATTGCACATTACAAAAATGTCATTCAGCAAGAAGTCGAAAATTTCATACCAAAATCACCTCTTCCTTATAAAGGCTTCTCCGGAACGGGCTTCGTAGAAATGAGCCGTACCATCAACCGCAAGATTACTATTCCCATTACGGTTGAACAAGATGGAACTTATACGATAGACTGGTCTTATTCCAACGGGAACGGTCCAATAAACACTGAAAACAAATGTGCCATCAGGACACTGTTGATAGATGGAAACAAAAAAGGGGTACAAATATTTCCACAAAGAGGTATGAATCTTTGGAACTCATGGGGCTGGAGCAATTCCATTTCGGTCGAATTGTCCAAAGGTGAGCATCAGGTTTCACTGGAATTCATGCCATATAATGAAAATATGAACATAACGACAAACCAGGCCATGCTCGATAAGCTACGAATAGCTAAAATCAAATAAAATGAATGGTTTTATGATGAATGAAATGCTCCCCAAATGTTAGATAAAGCATTTGAGGAGCATTTTTATATTTACTAAAAACCTCTGGCGGATTCTAGAGTCAGTCTTTCTGCCAATTATTTTTTACTCTCCAGGACCAATGTCTTGGTCGGTTGGTCGCATACTTCAGTCGGTCCGAAGTATTGAATAGGACCCGGATAAACATAGTCTGTCTGGATGGCCCATGCCGCACGTTTTGAGGCAAATTTTCTGAATGGTGCACCATTCAGGTCTACCAGTGCTTTTTGGATGACAGGTTTCATTTCCCCGTGACGGCGTTCCATGTTCATCATCATGGTGATGGGCACACCGCCTGCAATCCATTGGTCTGCAGGTGCTGTCGTGTTACGGACAGAAGACATATAACCTGTTTTTCCGAAAGCAATCAGGTTCGATGCGGTATAACCCAACGAATAGCAATAATCAGCATCATAATTGGACGGAGCTGCACAACGGCCTTCATAACCGAAGAAATGAACTTGTGTGGCGAAGTTGCCGATATATTTTCCTTCTGTTTTCCATTCTGCCAATTTAACGCCAACCATTTCAGCTAAAAGTTTCTCTGTTTCAATCAAAGAAACCTGGACATTTCCGTGAGGGTCACGGTCAAGTGTGAGCTGACGGGCAACACCTTCGGGCAATGAAGCATAAATGTCAGAATTTTCCTTACTCAACATCTTGATGATATAGTTGCGTTGTTCCGAACGACGGATCAGATTGAACTCTTCCTGATGTGAAGCAAGAAAATCATTCAATTCCTCGATCAAGTTCTTGATAGCAGGTATAAATTCAATCACTCCTTCAGGAATCAGCACGGTACCGAAATTGTTTCCTACTTCCGCACGTTTTGCCACTGTTTTTGCAATATCTGTAACCAAATCATCCAAAGAAAGATTTTTTGCCTCAACTTCTTCTGAAATGATACAATAATTAGGTTGAACCTGCAAAGCACATTCCAAAGCAATGTGTGAAGCAGAACGGCCCATCAGTTTGATGAAGTGCCAGTATTTACGGGCAGAATTACAATCACGCTGAATATTTCCGATGACTTCGGAATAGACTTTACATGCCGTGTCAAAGCCAAATGAAGTTTCAATCTGGGCGTTTTTCAAGTCACCATCAATGGTCTTCGGACAGCCAATCACCTGAACACCTGCTCCGATGGCTGAATAATATTCGGCCAGAACACATGCATTGGTATTGGAATCATCCCCTCCAATAATAACCAAAGCCTTGATATCAAGAGCCTTCAAGATAATCAGACCTTTGTCAAACTGATCTTTGCTTTCAAGTTTGGTACGGCCAGAACCGATAATATCAAATCCGCCGGTATTGCGATATTCATCAATAATATCAGAAGTGAGTTCCATATAATTGTGCTCAATCAGACCACTGGGGCCAAGAATGAAACCAAACAGCCTGGAAGCCGCATTCATTTGCTTGATACCGTCAAAAATACCGGCAATCACATTGTGTCCGCCGGGAGCTTGTCCACCGGAAAGGATCACACCGACATTAACTGGTTCGTATGAAGTCTTTTCCGAAGTGGACTCAAACGTCACCAACGGCATGCCATAAGTGTTCGGAAAAAGTTTTTTGATGGAATCTTGGTCAGCAACAGACTGTGTTGCTTCTCCCTCAACCATTTTCACAGCTTTTTTCAAAGCCTGTGGCATTTTTGGTTGATACGCAGCTCGCGCAATTTGTAAGGCACTTTTTGTCATTTTCGTTCTATATTATTATGAGAAATTCGATTGCTTTTCTAGTTTTCAAAAAATCGCACAAATTTCGTCATTTTTTTTCACATATAAAACGATAAAAGACATGATTATCCGTGTTCAATATTTTTTAAGGATGATACTGTTCTTATTTGCCAGGAAATGAAATTTTTGATTCATCACCCCGCCCCGAACGTTTGGCTTGCTTGTCTGCTCTTTTTTCTTTCAATGTTTTTTGAGGAGCTTTCTTACTGCTTTTCTCAACGATGCTTTTTTCTTTTGACATGGTTCATTGTTTTTAAAAATGTTTATCTAAATATGATTACTAACAACAAGGCTGCTGACAGCCTTTTCCAGTTCATTCATTTTATGGATGTATTCACACTTAAAGGAAATCCACTTCGCTTTACTTTCAAAACGGTATTCTTCCAATCTATTTTTCATTTCGTCGATTTTTTGTATCAACTCATCTGTCTTTGCATGAAGTTCATCATCAGAAGCAGAGATTATCTTCCTAAATTCATCAAGAATTCTCTCATTCTTATTGTTGATTTTCAGAGATTCATCCTTAAGGTGTTGAACGGAAACTTTAAGTTCATGCGCCTGATCCTCGCGTGCCTTGATTAAATTATTCCTATCTTCAATAGCTTTATACCAAGGGTCATGCATTCTGTTTTTCTGAGAATTCACCACATCCGATTCACCCGATGCACGAGGAGAAATAATAGAATCCATATCGTCTAACATTTTTTAGTACAATCAATGATGGCTAAAAGTACACAAAAATATCCACTTATGTCCATTTTTTTTCTTAAAAATACCTTTTTACCTGTTATTCATACGATCAGTCAACCTTGTTATTTTAGCTAAACCGGCTTGCATATTATCCTTTTTTTGACTAATATTGCGTGGCTTTTTACAGTCGGTCCAAGCTAATATTAAAGCTTTGATTTTCAATAGGATGGTATTATGTTTATAATAATTTCTCACAAAAAATAATTAAAGATGATTTATTCACACGAAGTGCAACAAATGTGTTGTGTAAAAAAAGGAGCAAATCACGCGTCAGCTCCTATTCCCGAAGAAGGAAAGTGGGTAAGAGCCAAAGAGGTGAAAGACATTTCAGGTCTTACACACGGTATTGGCTGGTGTGCACCCCAGCAAGGAGCTTGTAAGCTTACGTTGAACGTTAAGGACGGTATCATTCAGGAAGCTTTGGTCGAAACGGTCGGTTGCTCCGGTATGACTCACTCTGCCGCCATGGCTGCTGAAATCCTTCCCGGAAAGACTATATTGGAAGCCCTGAACACTGACTTGGTATGTGACGCAATTAATACCGCCATGCGCGAATTGTTCCTGCAAATCGCTTATGGTCGCACACAATCTGCTTTCTCTGAAGGCGGCCTGCCTATCGGTGCAGGTTTGGAGGACCTTGGCAAAGGCTTACGCAGCCAGGTCGGAACCATGTACGGAACCTTGGAAAAAGGACCTCGTTACCTTGAAATGGCTGAAGGTTATTGCACCCGCATTGCCCTTGATGCCGAGGACCAGATCATCGGTTATGAATTTGTCAACTTTGGTAAATTTATGGAAGAGATCAAAAAAGGCACCGACGCCACCGAAGCGTTGAAGAAAATGACTTCCAGCTATGGTCGTTTTGCTGAAGGAGTTAAATACATCGATCCACGTAAACAATAAATAAGGAGGAATATAAAATGGCATTATTTGAAAGTTACGAACGCAGAATTGACCATATCAATGCTGTATTGAAGGAAAATGGTATTGCAAGCCTCGAAGAAGCAAAATCCATTTGCGACGCCAAAGGAATCGATCCTTATACCATATGTGAAAAGACCCAACCCATCTGTTTTGAAAATGCAAAATGGGCTTATGTTATGGGTGCTGCCATCGCTATCAAAAAAGGTTGCAAAAACGCTGCTGATGCCGCTGAAGCTATCGGTTTGGGTTTACAGGCTTTCTGTATCAAGGGTTCTGTTGCTGACGATCGCAAGGTTGGTATCGGGCACGGCAACCTGGCTGCAAGACTTCTTCGTGAAGAAACCAAATGTTTTGCTTTCCTGGCCGGTCATGAATCTTTTGCTGCTGCAGAAGGAGCCATCCAAATCGCTGAAAAAGCAAACAAAGTACGCAAGGAACCGCTTCGCGTTATCCTGAACGGTCTGGGTAAGGATGCGGCCATGATCATTTCCCGTATCAATGGTTTTACCTATGTACAAACGCAGTTTGACTATTTTACCAGCGAGCTGAAAGTCGTTAAGGAATATGCTTACTCTACCGGCCTTCGCAGCAAAGTGAAATGCTACGGTGCCGATGATGTCCGCGAAGGTGTTGCTATCATGTGGAAAGAAGGCGTAGACGTATCCATCACGGGGAACTCTACCAATCCTACCCGTTTCCAGCACCCTGTCGCCGGTACTTACAAAAAAGAACGCCTCGAAAAAGGCGAAAAATACTTCTCTGTTGCTTCCGGTGGTGGTACGGGTCGTACCCTGCACCCCGACAATATGGCTGCAGGTCCTGCCTCTTATGGTATGACCGACACCATGGGCCGCATGCATTCAGATGCCCAATTCGCCGGTTCTTCTTCCGTTCCTGCTCACGTGGAAATGATGGGATTTCTGGGTATCGGTAACAACCCTATGGTTGGTGCTACTGTAGCTATCGCAGTTGCAGTTGAAGAAGCCATGAGGAAATAAAACTTCCGTTTTTAAAATAGTAAACTCCCGCAGTCCATTCGATTGCGGGAGTTTTTTTATAGGAATCCATCATCAAAAAAGAGCGTACCTCATGGAGAAACGCTCTTTTTTGTCAATGCATGATCAATGCTTCAACCGATAAAACAAGCTTTTACAAAAGCCACAAACAGGGGGTTTGGTTTAAGTACCGTACTGCTATATTCAGGATGGTATTGGACTCCGATAAACCAGGGATGGTTTTCAAGTTCAAATGCTTCGACCAAACCTGTCTCCGGATTGATACCGACAGGATTGAATCCTTTTTCGATAAATTTACTCAGGTATTTATCGTTGAACTCGTAACGATGCCGATGCCTTTCAAAAATCTGTTCACGTTGATACGCATCAAAGAATTTTGTACCGGGTTTCACGTTACAAGCATAAGCACCCAATCGCATCGTACCGCCCATATTGGTGATTACTTTCTGCTCTTCCATCAGGTCAATGACGGGGTATTCGGTTGCTTCGTTCATTTCCGTTGAATCAGCACCATGCATACCAAGCACGTTTCTTGCAAATTCAATCACAGCGACCTGCATTCCCAGACAAATTCCCAAAAATGGAATGTTGTTTTCACGCGCATAACGTACCGCTTCAATTTTTCCTTCTATGCCCCGATGCCCAAAACCAGGTGCGACCAAGATGCCATTCAAGTCTTTCAATGTCTCAGCGACATTTTCACTGTTTAATTTTTCCGAATGGATCCAATGGATGTTGACTTTGCATTCATTCACAGCACCGGCATGAATGAACGATTCAGCAATGGATTTGTAAGCATCATGCAGTTCGACATATTTTCCGACCAATCCGATTTCGACGGTATGTAAGGGGTTTTTATATTTATTCAGGAAGCTATTCCAATCGTCTAATGCAGGCTCCCTGTCAGTCGGCAGATTGAATTTCTTCAATACAATCCGGTCGAGGTTTTCTTCTTTCATCTTTAACGGCACCTCATAAATGGTAGAAACATCTATGGATTGCACGACTGCCTCTTTTTCCACATTGCAGAAAAGAGCTACTTTTTCCTTCAGAGAATCACTTAAATTATGTTCGGTACGAAGCACCAGTATATCGGGTTGGACCCCATTTTCAAGCAATGCTTTTACAGAGTGCTGGGTAGGTTTGGTTTTCAATTCACCCGAAGCACTCAGATACGGTACAAGCGTCAAATGTATTACCAGAGCCGACTTCCCCATTTCCCATTTTAATTGCCGGACAGCTTCAATATAAGGCAGCGATTCGATGTCACCGACAGTACCTCCAATTTCCGTGATGACAAAGTCATACTTTCCTTGATCACCCAACAGTTTGATATTCATCTTAATCTCATCGGTGATATGAGGAATGATTTGCACGGTTTTTCCCAAATAATCGCCACGACGCTCTTTATTGATGACCGACTGATAAATTCTACCGGTAGTCACATTGTTGGCCTGCGAAGTCGGAATATTCAGAAAACGTTCATAGTGACCCAAATCAAGGTCTGTTTCAGCACCATCTTCGGTCACATAACATTCGCCATGCTCATAAGGATTAAGCGTACCAGGATCAATGTTAATATATGGGTCCAGTTTCTGAATGGTTACAGAAAAGCCCCTCGCTTGCAGCAATTTTGCCAGTGAAGCTGCCAATATTCCCTTACCTAAAGAAGATGTAACACCACCGGTTACAAATATGTACTTGGTCGACATGACATATAATTTTTAAAATGACAAAATTATAAATAATATTCATACAATCAAACATGAATCATTCGATTTTCAATTGTATCTATCTTATTGTTTGATTTGCATAAAATATAATAACAAAATGCACGGCATTTAATATAAGGACGAAGCATTGCATCAGGTTTTCAGAAAAGTGCAATTTAGTTAGAAAGAATGTCAAGATATACCCAATGATACATTTTGACACCTATTTATTTATTTTTAATTGTCTTATGCTATATTTTATCCAATTATGTTGTATATTTGTCGCATATTTACTTTTTTTAATGACATTATGTGTGGATTCGTAGGAGCATTTGAACTTCAGCATTCAGCCAAAGAACTGAGACCTCAGATTCTTAAAATGGCAAAAAAGATTAGACACAGAGGGCCTGATTGGTCTGGCATTTATTGTGGAGAAAAGGCCATATTGGCTCACGAACGACTTTCCATCGTTGACCCGATGTCCGGCAGTCAACCATTGTACTCGCCTGATAAAACCTGTGTATTGGCAGTAAATGGTGAAATCTATAATCATAAGGAAATTAGAGAGCGTTATAAAGGTAAATATGATTTTCAGACAAAATCCGATTGCGAAGTCATATTGGCACTTTATAAAGACAAAGGTACCGATTTTCTGGAGGATTTGAATGGCATTTTCGCTTTTGCACTCTATGATATTGAAAAAAATATTTACCTGATTGCCCGTGATCCTATGGGGGTCATTCCTTTATATATGGGATGGGATGATAAAAACCAATTCTTTGTCGCATCAGAGATGAAAGCACTCCTGCCCTATTGCACAAAAGTGGAGGTCTTTCTTCCGGGACATCAGCTTGACAGTCGAAAAGGCACACCGGAACGCTGGTATAAACGTGACTGGGTCTCCTATGAATCTGTCAAGGATAACAAGACTTCAGTAGAAGAGCTTAGAGACGCTTTGGAATCAGCGGTTAAACGTCAATTGATGTCGGATGTTCCATACGGAGTGCTTCTTTCAGGAGGTTTGGATTCTTCGATTATTTCCGCCATAGCTAAAAAATATTCAGCCAAACGCGTCGAAAGCGGTGACGAAGTAGAAGCTTGGTGGCCTCAACTTCACTCATTTGCTGTAGGGCTGGCAGGCTCACCAGACTTGATTGCAGCACGCAAAGTTGCAAATCACATCGGAACAGTACATCATGAAATCAATTTCACCATTGAACAAGGAATGGATGCCATCAGTGACGTTATTTATCATTTGGAAACGTATGATGTCACTACCGTCAGAGCCTCAACGCCGATGTATATTTTAGCCAGGGCCATCAAAGCCATGGGTGTCAAAATGGTGCTTTCAGGAGAGGGTGCAGACGAGATTTTCGGTGGCTATCTCTATTTTCACAAAGCACCATCGCCAAAAGACCTCCATGAAGAAACGGTACGCAAATTAGACAAACTCCATTTGTATGACTGCCTGCGAGCCAACAAATCATTGGCTGCATGGGGTGTTGAAGGCCGTGTGCCATTTTTGGATAAAGAGTTTATGGACGTAGCCATGCGACTGAATCCGGCAGATAAAATGTGCAAAGACGGACGCATCGAAAAGTATATACTTCGTAAAGCTTTCGAAGATTATCTACCTGCAGAAGTAGCCTGGCGTCAGAAAGAACAATTCTCAGACGGGGTAGGTTACGGATGGATTGACTATCTGAAAGCCAACGCTATTGAAAAAGTGAGCGATGAGGATATGACTCATGCCGCTGAACGCTTCCCTGTCAACCCTCCATTGAACAAAGAAGAATATTTTTATCGCTGCATTTTTGCCGAACATTTTCCGACAGATACTGCAGCGGCCTGTGTCCCTTCCGTTCCTTCCGTTGCCTGTAGCACGCCCATCGCACTTGAATGGGATGAAGCATTCAAAAAGATGAACGACCCTTCCGGCCGTGCTGTTCATACCGTGCACGAACAAGCTTATTAAATAAAAAGAGATACTGTTTTAAAATCCAAATAAAAACAGTAGAAATTTTAAGAAGATTACGATTGCTGTAAAATGCTTTCGTATTTTTTTACCAGATGTCTCAATTACTATAATAAATATGCCACAAACTTTAGTCTGGGTGCAAAAGTAAGAGGGTGTCTCAAAACTCTGAGACACCCTCTTACTGTTTTCGTCATTGGGGCACCCGGAAAAAACGCTTATAAAATATCCCGTTTCATCACGATCTCGTAGAGTTCCCGCTACTCTTTGTCCATGTTCAGGATTTGCTTTTTCTCCGTTTTTGAGTTTGGTAATCTGTAATTGAGTTGATACATATTATAAGTGATCTCCTTCACTCTTTTTAGCGTGATTGATCCAGTTTAAGAAGCTTTTTCATTTCCAACATAATGGTATAGGCTGTCATAGTTTATTGTGCAGACTCCGAATATTTACTATCGTTGAATAATTAGCTTTTCTGTTCTCGTTATATTGTTTGATTTAATACGGACTAAGTAAACGCCATTTGACAGAGAACTTACCGAAACATTCTCTTTAGATGTAATTTCTTTTGAAAGCAATAATCTACCATCCAAATCCCATAAAGTAACAGTTGCCGTTCCTTCTATTCTCTTTATTTGGAAAGCGTCAGATGTCGGATTGGGATAAACTACTATACTTTCGTTTTGAATTTCACCAATACCCGTATTGCCATCTTTCACACAACGGATGGAGAAACCCTCTTGAGCACGATTAGAACCTCCGTTTACACTCGTTGCAAGATTGCCAATACTATACGCATAAGGTAAACCGTCTTGAATTTCTGACGACCATAAATAGGATACGCCCCACAATCCCTCAAAACTACCTTCGGTATGCCTAATTCCACTTGGAAAAATTAATAATCCACTTTCATTATTGGTCGATATATTGTAAGAAGGAGTATTTTCAGGAGCATCGGGATCCTCCCACCATAAAGCGCAGGAAGCAAGTGCTTTGGTAGCTGAGGCGTTGCTGTTGTTGGTGACATAGGTAATCATGGTTTGCCAATCGCTGATACTTGGGAGTTTCCAGCCGGTTGGGCAGATCCCCCGGGAATCGGTCGCGGCATTCCAGGTATAGAGTCGTCCATAAACATACGCATTGGAGGTATCGTTCTCAATATCCCAACTGTACTTTGTACTGGGAAAATTGGTTAGATCTACATTCGGATTTGAAGGTGTTTCAATGATTTCACCGTTGGTATAATGCTTGGTGCGAAGGTTTTCGACCAACCAGGATTGCGTTCCGACTTGTATTCCATGGTACACATTGCCCTCATTATCAGTCACCTTCTCATATTCCTTAATTCTTGTAATATAATAGTTCCAACCCTCACTTGATTGATAATTAGCCGAACTAGCCTGTGGGGTATACAATGTGCATCCAGCATTAATTTCTTTAAAAATACTATCCGAAACCGCCATACTTAAAGGGGTTTGTGTGTTCGTGAAAATTGCCGAAAGATTGTAGCATTCATAGAAACAATAGTTGCCAATTTTTGAAATGGATGAGGGTAAGTCTATGACGCTCAATAAATCGCAGTGGTAAAAAGCCTCGGAAGCAAGATCGGTTACGCTCGAAGGTATGGTTACACTTTTTAATTTCCAATTTCCTTCAAAGGCGGCTGTGTCTATTACAGTTACGCCCAAGGGTATATCGTAATGCGGCGATTTGTTTGCAGGGTAAGCAAGCAGACGTTTTTTTGCCTTATCAAAAAGAACGCCTTCTTCCGAATAATAATTGGAGTTTCCAGATGCAACGGTTATTGTTTCCAAGGAATTGACAAACGTGAAAGCACAGTAGCCGATATTGGTAACGGTAGACGGAAGGGTAATTGACCTCAGTGAGTCACACCATTGGAAGGCATTATCGCCAATTGTTTTCAAGCCCTCGTTTAAGGTGATTTGCTGCAGACCTGATGAATTGAAAGCACTATTTCCTATTTCGGTAACTGTGGATGGAATAGAAATCGATTGAAGAGGATAACAATATATGAAGGCATAATCGCCTATCTTTTTCAAACCCTCCTTTAAGGTAATTTGCTGTAAACCTGATGCAAGGAAAGCAGCATACCCAATTTCAGTAACATTTGAAGGAATGATGACATTCTTTAATGCTGTACAGCTACGAAATGACATGGAGTCGATAGTAACTAAAGTAGATGGAAAGGTAACACTCCCCAATGCTGTACAACCATTTAATCCTGAGCGTCCGACAGCAGTTAATGTGTTGGGTAAAAAGATACTCAGCAAACTTGTTTTCTGAAGTAAGGCATTACGTGGTATCGTGTTGGCAGGATAGGAATAATTGGTCGTATTTATGGTGCCTTCAGTACCAATATAGGCAGCTATGCTCGCTTGGCTTAAATCGAGATTTGCTAATAACGGCATACTGTCGCGCATGATTCTAAAATCTCGGGCATCGAGTGTTCCGGTAACTACAATATCGGTAAGTGTGGCTTTTTCGGTTGTTGTCAGAGCTGAAGATAAACCGCCGGCAGTAATGTTTACTGTTTTGGGAGGAGTGTAGGTATAATGGGCTATTTGTCCATAATCGCTGGTAAACCAGCCATTAGTTGCATCCCAGAAGTTCAGACTGAGTATTTCATGATCTGCTGGCGTTGATTGTGATGTCCAGCTAACACCTGCATCTGTTGTTGCAAGGACATATTGTCCGTTTTCGCCATCGTTATGAGTTCCTATCCAACCGGTATTAGCATCCAGAAAAAATACGCATTTACTGTTTAAAACCGATGATAATCCGGCGTTCGTAATTGCTGTCCAATTAGCTCCACCATCGGTTGTCTTTAGAATCAAACCGTTTTTTCCTACCACCCACCCATGTAACAAGTCTGTAAAATATAAAGCGTTGGCCGTTCCTATACTACTTGCCTGAGCTACCCAGTTTGAGCCGCCATCGGTAGTATGATAAATGTTATTTAAGTTACCTTCTCCAATGTTATCTGTAGAGGTTCCTATCATCCAACCGTTGTTTGCATCGACGAAATAATAGATGCCTCCTACGGCATTAGAGGTCGTATTCCATGTAGTTCCTCCATCGGTGGATTTATAAATTATAAATTTGTCATAGATCATATTATAATTGGAGGCCCAACCATTGTTATTATCTGCAAATTGTACCTGAATACCTACATCGCCGTTAACCGTCAGGTCTTTCTGCATAATACCAAAGGTGTATCCACCGCTACCGGCATCAGTGGTTGTAAGTACAACAAGACTCTTGTCAGTACTCATAAAACCATTCGAATCGTCTGAACCGAAACCGGATAATATTCCATCAGCACTGATCGATATAGATACATCCTGTTCCGATCTGCTTTCATTATTTACCACAAAATCAGAAAGACTGCCATTTCCACCGGCATCCATCGCTATTTTCGCATGTGTCCAACTTGCCCAGGCTTCAGTATCATTTGTATTATCTGCCACTATTGAATGCAATTGCCAATTACCTTGCAGGTCGTTTGAAGAGTAAGTGGTTTCTGAGACCTTTTTTTGAAAAGCAACAAGGTTATAATCACTATTTTCGCTTGTGGTCATTGTCATGTAAAATGTTTTTTTATCGGCACTCATAAAGCCGTGTGCATCTGGGCCGAAAGAACTCATACCACCAATGATGCCACTGGAGGAAATCGTAGCTGTCATATTTAAGCTACCAATGTTACCTACATCTACATAATTTCCGGTAAGATTTCCACTGGCATCGCCGGTCATTGCGGCATGTCCCCAACCTGCATGTGCACCGGTATTATTTCCTACTGAAAGCACATGCATTTGCCATGAACCCTGCAAATCAGCCGTAGCGTAGGTGGTTCCAGAAACTTGTCTTTGCAAAACCATAAGGCCGTATCCGCCCTCGTTTTCGGTGGAAGTAATGATAATTGTACTTTTATCGGCACTCATAAAGCCATGCATATCAGAACCACTAATTGTAAGTACTCCGGTTGTTGATATTGACAGAGTCAACCCACTGACATCCGACTGTGACTGACCGTTTGAAATAAGATTTGTCATCGTGCCACTCCCGGTTCCGTCCAAAGTAATAGTGCCATGAATCCATGCCGCCTGATTGGTGGAACTCGAAGAAGGGTTCTTTGCAACAAGTTCGTGCAATTGCCACGTACCTTGCAGGTCAGCAGTATTGTAAGGTACGGTTGTAATTGTTTTTGGGAACTCTTTCTTAGCCCACGAGGTGCCTCCATCGATGGTGTTGTAGAGTACCGCACCATTTCCGCTGCTGCTAATATCGCCCGTACCGACAATATAAGTCTTTAAAGCCCAACCGTGTGTAGGATTCACCCAACTCATAGTTGTTGCCGGATCGGACATATTTCCAGCCGAGTCGCCTGGAAATGGAGTTACGACATTCCATGTTGTTCCTCCGTCGGTGGTATGGAGTAAGCTTCCATTACTACCGCAGGCTATCCAACCTTCGGTGGCACTTACAAATTGAATTTTTCCTACCATAGCCGCATCGCCGGAGCCAAGTGGGTTGGTTTGTATTGCCCATTGTGCATGAGCAGTCATGGTCAGTGTAATGAGTGTCATCAAAATCATTGTAAATCTTTTCATGTTGTTGTCAGAGTTTATCGTGCTGACGCCGCACTCTTATTTTGGTTATATATATTTGCGAATAAGCCTGTTACCTATTCTTATTTCTGTTTTTAAACTTCAAAAATAGAAGGATTCAGCTTATTAATCTGGGTTAATATCCTCGAATGCGTAGCATTTTATAAAATGCTACGCATTTTGCGGGGATGAAATCGGATGAGAGACAAGCGTTTTGCGGGGAAAAGCTCGATTTAATGGGCTTATTGAGGGATTAGGGATATAAAAGACAGCTTTGCTTGAGGGTTGTATCGGGGGCTGTATCTTAAGTATGGATTTGTCTGTATTCGGAAGGGGTAATGTTTGTATGTTTCTTGAAAGCTCTGTTAAAGCTGGCTTTACAGGCAAAACCACATTTCTGTGCAACAGCTTCGATGGTGAGGTGTCGCTTCTTCTTGTCCTCTAACAGTGTCAGGGCATATTGGATGCGGTATTCGTTGACAAAATCGTGAAAACTTTTGTCCAATTGCACATTAAGTATGTGTGAAAGGTGATGTTTAGGAATATGGGTACTGAGAGCTACATCGTCTATCGTACAAGTCTCCTGAAGGTATATTTTACTTTGTTCCATCATCATAAGTAGAGTTTGTAAATAACTTTCTGCCAATTCATGAGTAATTCTTAATACCGGTTCTTGAGTCTTAGGCTTTTCTACCACGGCTTGCATAAACAGCCCCGTTCTCCACACGGATTTAATAAACAGATAAAGGAATAAAACATCCATAAAAAGCAACCCGACAAGAGTATTAACCCTGTCGCTGTTTATGATAGTACAGACAGCTATTTTGACAAGAAATAAAATCAATGAAAAATTGAAAAAATAACGAAGCCAATAAATGTCTGTCAGCTTACCATTTATCTCTATGAAGCGAGATTTTTTTAATTGTTTGCGTACCATGCAGAAACAAAGCAAGATATAAATAGTAAGTTGTATGTAAAAAAGAATATTAACCGCATATTCCTGCCATCGGACTTTATCATAATCGGCAAGTATCCAAGTTATTCTGTCCTCAATGGGAAGGGTGGCAAAATAGACTACATATATAATGGCGGGTAGTATTGGTAAAGCATGCGCCCAGGTGCTTAGTTTACCGATAGAATCCGGATATCCAAACAAGCGCCTCACATAAAAATAGATGGAGGGCCCTAACAACATAACAATAATCAACGAAAAGGGATAATAATAAGCAAGATACTGATAGGCATGCAGACTGATAGCATAATTTAGAAATGATAGAAAAAAACCGCAAACAGACATCAATAAAAAAGTAATGGCCAATAAATTATTGACATGCTTCATCGGTGATTTTTTCAGTAGCAACACCAATGAAAAAATCAAAAAGACAAAATCAAAAAAGAGAGAAAAATCTAATAATAGCATGACCTATTTCAATTAGAAACTTCCCTGTAAATATAATTAAAATATGCAATTTAACTATTTTTGCATACACTTGTGAAAACGATACAAAAAAAGACAGTCAAATTGGCCGCCTTTCCAAGGTTGTGAATCCCACGGATAATTCTTTCACGCTGTGCTTTCCTTGGATTGCGAATGCCTTGAGCATAATGCCCTAATTGCTTCTCATTTATTCCAGTGAGTTTGCTCAACCCTGTACGAGTAATGATTCCTTCATAATGATGAAGCAATGCCCGTGAATCAAGTTCGAATACAAGATCGTATTCCTCTTGGAATTGTGCCGGTATTTTATCTTCATCTTCTCGCATTGTTTCCAGATGCATTTTGACAGCCTCTTTGTTATACAAAGCAACCTTTCACGCCATCAGATATTGATGAATGCATTCGGCTGTCTGTTTAGCCGAAGCCATGGCACGAACCACCAGACTGGCACCGTTGGCGGCATCTCCAGCGGCAAAAACACCTTTGACGGAACTTGCATGCTTGTTATCGGTCGTGACGTTTCCCCGTTTATCATACATTATGCCCATCTCATCCAACAAGCCTTCATGTTCCGGGTGAACGAAGCCCATGGCCAAAAGTACCAAATCCGCCTTTATGATTTCAGTTTTACCTGTTTCCTTCATGATTAAACGATTAGATACGGCATCTGTAATCCATTCCACCTCTGCAATCTCAACCTCTGTCAAATGACCGTTTTTTCCAATAAAACGTTTTGTTGTAAGGCTCCATTTCCTCATACAACCTTCTTCATGCGAAGTTGAATTTTTCAGGATATTCGGCCAGTTTGGCCATGGAGTCTGTGGATTTTCAATAGCTGGCGGCATAGGAAGTATCTCTATTTGAGTAACCTCAATTGCTCCCTGCCTGTTAGCCGTACCCACACAGTCTGAACCGGTATCTCCACCGCCGATAACCAGTACACGTTTACCTTTGGCATTGATTTCTTCACCTTCTATCGGAAAACCGGCCAGCTTGAAATTCTGTTGAATCAGAAAATCCAGCGCATAGTGAACACCACTCAGTTGACGTCCTTCGACCTGAAGGTCTCTGGGTTTACCAGAACCGATACAAAGACAAACGGCATCATTCTTATTCTGTATTTCCGTGAATGACACATTCTTCCCGATTTCTGCATTCGTAACAAACCGGATACCCTCTGCTTCCATCAAAATGAGGCGACGATCAATAATATTTTTGTTCAGTTTGAAGTTTGGAATGCCAAAACGCATCAAACCACCTACTTGCGGTGATTTTTCGTATACGGTAACCTCATGTCCATATCGGTTCAGGTTATAAGCTATTGACAATCCGGAAGGGCCACTACCAATCACAGCTACTTTTTTTCCGGTACGGACTTTTGGCGGATTGGCTTGTATCCAACCTTCACTATACGCCATTTCTGTGACTGCAGCCTCATTTTCACGTATGGTCACAGCATTGTGCTGAATATTCAGGACGCAAGATTTTTCACAAAGTGCCGGACATAACCTGCCTGTAAACTCCGGAAAGTCATGTGTCTCAGATAAAACCGCCCATGCCTGTTTCCATTTACCTTTATACAAAAGGTCCTGATATTCAGGCATTTTATTGCCAAGAGGGCAAGCCCAATGACAGAAAGGTACACCGCAATCCATGCACCGGGAAGCTTGCAACATCCTGTCTTCATTGTTCAATGTTTGCTCCACTTCCCCAAAGTCGGTCTTGCGTTCGTGGACGGGGCGATAACCAGCTTCCTTGCGGTCTATTGTCAAAAATGCTTTTGGATTTCCCATATCAATAATCAAATTCTACTTGTGCTATTTTCTTTTTGACGGCTTCAATCTTTTCATCATGAAGCACTTTCTTATATTCTATAGGAATCACCCGTATGAATTTCTCCACATAGTCATTCCAATTTTCAAGGATGTGTTTAGCCTTGGGGCTCTGCGTATAACGATAATGTGCCGCAATGAGATTTCGCAATTCACGGTTATCGGACATATCTTCTATCAATGAAATTTCAACCATCTGCATGTTGCAGAAATAATCAAAATTCCCATCTTCATCCAATACATAAGCTATTCCTCCCGACATACCAGCTGCAAAATTCCGTCCTGTCTTTCCAAGAACCACTGTCCGGCCACCCGTCATATATTCACAACAATGGTCTCCGGCACCCTCAACAACAGCCGTCGCACCGGAATTACGCACACAAAACCGTTCTCCAACCTGACCGTTTATATAGACTTCTCCGCTGGTAGCACCGTATAAAAGCGTATTTCCCGCAATGACATTGTCGCTGGGATTAAAAATTGTTCCCACCGGTGGTACTACGATAATGCGGCCACCGGAAAGGCCTTTGCCCAGATAATCGTTCGAGTCTCCTTCAAGCATGAAGGTGACACCTTTTGCCAGGAAAGCACCGAAACTCTGTCCGGCCGACCCCTTGAACGTGCAAGAGATGGTATCGTCCGGCAAACCTTCATTCCCATATCGTTTGGCTATCATACCGGAAAGCATGGCTCCAACTGTCCTGTCTGTATTTCTGATTTCACGGGTAAACCGTACAGGAGTTTGCTTCTCAAGAGCAGGCCTGGACAGTTTAATCATGGTACGATCCTGAACATCCTCTATCTCATGAATCTGAGACTTTACATTCCGAATAGCTTGTTTTTTGTCCAATACAGGCATATACAGCAACTTCGAGAAATCAAGTTTTTTCATCTTGGGATTATCAGAATGTTGAACAACTTCCAAAAGGTCGGTTCTTCCAACAATTTCATCTAAGCTGGTATAGCCAAGTGCTGCCAAATGTTCCCGGACATCTTCCGCCAGAAAATGGAAGAAATTGACCAGATATTCATATTTACCGGTAAATCGTTTTCGCAATTCTTCATTTTGAGTGGCTACACCCATCGGACAAGTATTCAGATGACATTTTCTCATCATGACACACCCCAGGACAATCAGTGCGCTGGTGGCAAAGCCAAATTCTTCAGCACCCAACATGGCTGAAATGACAATATCACGACCAGTCTTCAGCTGACCGTCCGTCTGAAGGCGAACCTGCCCCCGCAGACCGTTCATGACAAGCGTTTGCTGAGTTTCGGCCAAGCCTATTTCGACCGGAAGGCCGGCGTGTTTGATGGAACTGGCAGGACTGGCCCCTGTACCACCTTCTGCACCGCTTATCAATATCATATCCGCTTTTGCTTTTGCAACTCCTGCAGCAACAGTGCCTACGCCACTTTCTGAAACTAATTTGACACTGATGCGGGCTACCGGATTGACATTCTTCAAATCAAATATAAGTTGTGCCAAATCCTCTATCGAATAAATGTCATGGTGTGGAGGAGGTGAAATCAAGGAAATACCCGGAATAGAATGACGTGTCTTAGCAATCATCTGATCTACCTTATATCCGGGCAACTGTCCACCCTCCCCGGGTTTTGCACCTTGAGCCACCTTTATCTGTATTTCATCTGCGTTCACCAGATATTCGGCTGTAACGCCAAAACGGCCTGATGCAACCTGTTTGATGGCACTTCGTATACTTGTCCCGTCTGCACAAGGTTTAAATCTTTCCGGATCTTCCCCTCCTTCACCCGTATTGCTCTTGCCCCCAATGGTATTCATAGCCCTGGCCATAGCCTCATGTGCTTCACGACTGATAGAACCATAAGACATAGCACCGGTGACAAACCGTTTCATGATGCCGGAAGCCGGTTCGACTTTACTGAGATCTACAGGCTGTTTCGCCTCCTTGTATGTCATAAAATCCCTTAAAAAGATGGGATGTCCTTTCTGGTCGACAGCTGCAACATATTCTTTGTATTTTTCGTAGGAGCCGGTCTTGGTGGCAATCTGCAAACGGGAAATCGTCTCCGGATTCCAGGCATGAAGCTCACCGTTTTTTCTCCAGGAGTAAACCCCATTATTGACCGGATCTCTTAAATCATCCGTTCCAAAGCCCTGCTTGTGCATGATGATGGCATCCCGTGCAATATCGTCGAGTGTAATACCGCCAATTTTTGAAGTAGTTCCTTCAAAATAGCGATGCAACACATCGGAGCTGATACCTACCGCTTCGAAAATCTGAGCACCACGATAGCTTCTTAAAGTTGATATACCCATTTTTGAGAGCACTTTGAGCAACCCCTTGTTAACGGATTTGATATAATGCCTTTCGGCTGTCTCATAATCGGATTGTATCTCCTTGTTTTTCACAAGGTCATTCAGAACGGCAAATGCCATGTAAGGATTGACGGCTGTGGCACCATAGCCAAACAACAAGGCAAAATGCATAATTTCGCGAGGTTCGGCACTTTCAACCACAATATCTATCTGCATGCGCTTCCGGCATTCAATCAAATGATGGTGGACGGCCGAAACAGCCAAGAGCGAAGGAATGGCCACCATTTCTTCGTTAACGCCTCTGTCGGTTAGAATCAAATAATTATTTCCGTTCTCAACAGCTTCTTCCGCTTTGACACAAAGGTCGTTGACCGCTTTCTCAAGTGCGGCTGCTCCGCCGGATAAAGAAAAAAGCATAGGCAATTCAACAGTCGAAAAACCTTTATAACGAATATTTTTCAGCAAGTCAAATTCTTTGTTGGTGATGACAGGGCTCTTCAACTTAACCACCTTGCAATATTCAGGACTCGGCTCAAGCATGTTTGCTTCATGGGATCCCAAAAAACAAGTCAGAGACATGATCAGTTCCTCACGTATAGGATCAATCGGTGGGTTGGTCACTTGTGCAAACAGCTGCCTGAAATAGGAGAATAACCGTTGTGGCTTATCGGATATGACAGCTACGGGAGTATCGTTTCCCATAGAAGCAGTAGGTTCCTTTCCCTCAAGAGCCATCGGTATGATCAGCCTTTCTATATCTTCCTTACTGTAACCGAAAGCTTGCATATAAGCCTTCAGATCCGGCAAATCCGTTTTAATTTCCCTACCGGAGGAAATACTGCCGAGATTAATCCTGAACTTTTCAAGCCATTCACGATATGGATAGGCCGTAGCTATTTCCTGTTTGAGTTCAGCATCATACTGAATTTTATGGGTAACGGTATCAACCATCAGCAATTTGCCTGGTTTCAAACGACCTTTCTCACGAATCTCACTGGCAGGAAACGTCTGAACACCTGTTTCAGAAGCCACGACCATGACATCATCTGTCGTAATGAGATAACGGGCAGGCCTCAGACCATTTCTGTCCAGTGTTCCGCCGGCATACCTGCCATCGGAAAACAATAAAGTGGCAGGCCCGTCCCATGGCTCCATCATCGTGCTGTAATATTCATAGAAAGCCTTTAGATTGTCCGGAATCGGATTTTTGTCGTTCCATGAATCAGGGACCAACATAGACAAGGCCTGAGGCAAACTCATACCAGACATCACGAGAAACTCCAGCATATTGTCAAGAGACGCAGAATCACTCATGCCAGGTTGCAAAACCGGATAAAGGTCTTCCATATTGCCGAGCAAACCCGACTTCAGGACACTCTCTCTGGCCTGCATCCAAAAACGGTTTCCCTTGATGGTATTGATTTCACCGTTATGTCCCAAAAAGCGGAATGGCTGTGCCAAATCCCAGGTAGGAAAGGTATTGGTACTGAACCGTGAATGAACAAGGGCTATGGCTGAGGTAAAATTGGGATTGGTCAGGTCAGGGAAATAGTCCCTAAGTTGAACGGAACTTAACATACCCTTGTAAACCATCCTTTGAGAAGAAAGGCTGACAATGTAAAAATTGCGCTTTTCTGAAAGTGTTGATTGTATGATCAACTTTTCAACCTTTTTTCGAGCGATGAAAAGTTTTCTTTCCAAATCTTCGGACTTTTCCGAACCTGTGATAACAATCTGGCGTATCATCGGCTCATTTGATCTGGAAATTTCACCCAAAATGTCACTATTCACAGGTACATCCCTGACCGCCAGAAGGTTCAAACCTTCAGACTTCAATACGGACATCAAAATATCCATACAGAGATCAGCTTCCTCCTTGATTTTTGGGAAAAAGACCAAACCAGTACCGTAGTGACCTTTTTCCGGTACAGGAATACCTTGCAAAAGAATAAATTCATGAGGTATCTGTATCAAAATGCCAGCTCCATCACCTGTTTTGTGATCCGCACCTTCGGCACCTCTATGCACCATGTTTTCCAACACTTGCAGACCACGTTCGACAATATCATGTGTTTTTTCTCCGGTAATTCGCACAACGAATCCGACACCACATGCATCATGCTCATTTTCAGGCTCATAAAAGCCATGAGCAATGGGATAGTTCAACATACAATCTTTTTTAATATATTTGCGGTATAATTTCAGTAGAACCATTTTCCCACGCTTGGGAAAATGGTTCTTGCTACATGTTCCTGCTGAAGACTGCTAGATCCCAGGGTACTTGTAGGCTATATTTTTATCGGATGAACAACAGTTCACGATATTTTGGTAACGGCCAAATCTCATTATCGACAATCAACTCCAGTTTGTCAATATGATATCGGATTTTGCTGAAATAAGGTGATATGGTATCATGATATGCTACCGCCTTTTCACGCTCATTATCAATCTTATTGGCCACCTTGCGGGCTTCCACCATCAATCCGACCATCGTTTGAACAGCATCTACATGTGATTCTATTTCTTCAATCATGCCGATCTTTTCAGCAGACAGTTTTTTGAATGCAGCGGGCTCAAACAAACCTTTCAGTTTATACACATTGTCAAGCAAAGATGACTGATAACGGGTAGCGACCGGTATGATGTGGTTCATTGCCATATCACCAAGCACCCTGGACTCAATCTGGATCTTTTTCGTATAGGTCTCCCACTTTACTTCATTTCTGGCATAAAGTTCCACCTCACTCATCACACCCGATTTGACAAACATGTCTATCACTTCAGGTTTCAGATAGGCATCATATTGAACAGGAACACTGGTTTCGCAGTCCAGTCCTCTTTCCAGAGCTTCAGCTTTCCATTCATCACTGTATCCGTTGCCGTCAAAACGAATGGGCTTGGACATCTTGATGTATTCACGGATGATGGCAAAAACCGCTTTTTCCTTGTTTTCACCGGCTGCCATCCGTTTCTTGACTTCTGCATTGAATTCAGCCAACTGAACTGCAACTGCCGTATTCAAGACCGTCATGGCAGAAGCGCAGTTTGCGGAAGATCCTACAGCCCTGAACTCAAAGCGGTTACCCGTGAAGGCAAACGAAGAGGTACGGTTTCTGTCCGTATTGTCTATTAATAACTCCGGAATTTGTCCGACTCCCATTTGGAAAACACCTTTTGCATCAAATTTGATGGCTTCATCCGTCGTACTGGCTTCCAATTCGTCCAATACCTTTGATATTTGAGAACCAAGGAAAGCGGAGATGATGGCCGGAGGTGCTTCATTGGCACCCAGTCTATGTTCATTCGTTGCAGTAGCTACCGATGCTTTTAACAACGCATTGTTTTTATAGACAGCCATGAGTGTATTGACAAGGAACGTCACAAACATCAGGTTTTCCGTAGCATTCTTGCCGGGTCCGTAAAGATTGACTCCGGTATCCGTACTCAATGACCAGTTGTTGTGTTTTCCGGAACCGTTGATGCCGGCATAAGGTTTTTCATGCAACAGTAACTGAAAATGATGACGTTTGGCAACTTTGTGCATAACATCCATTACCAGCAAGTTGTGATCGACAGCAAGATTGGTTTCCTCGTAAATGGGTGCCAACTCAAACTGATTGGGTGCGACCTCGTTGTGACGCGTCTTTAGCGGCATTCCGAGCTTATACCCTTCAAATTCGAGATCTTTCATAAAAGCGGCCACACGTGGAGGAATGGATCCGAAATAATGATCTTCCAACTGTTGATTTTTCGAGGATTCATGCCCCATCAATGTCCTGCCTGTAAGTAAAAGGTCAGGACGGGCACTGTACAACGATTCGTCAACCAAAAAATATTCTTGTTCCCAGCCGAGGTTGGACTGAACCTTATTGACTCTGGGATCAAAGAGACGGCAAGTTTCGGTTGCAGCTTGATTGACTGCAGACAATGCCTTCAGCAGAGGAGTCTTGTAGTCAAGAGCTTCTCCCGTATAAGAAATGAAAATGGTAGGGATGCAAAGGGTGTCATCCACTATAAAAGCGGGTGATGAAGGATCCCATGCCGTATAGCCCCTTGCTTCGAACGTATTGCGTATACCTCCACTGGGGAAACTGGAAGCATCCGGTTCCTGCTGTGCCAGCAATTTACCTTCGAATTCTTCTGAAACTTTGCCGCTACCGGCATGTTCAATGAACGAGTCATGCTTCTCGGCGGTGCCGTCAGTCAAAGGATGGAACCAGTGCGTATAATGAGTCACGCCCATTTCCATTGCCCACATTTTCATACCGGCAGCCACATGATTGGCAATTTCGCGTCCAAGCGGTTTGCCATTATCGATGGCATCTGTAACAATTTTGAACGTCTCCTTTGACAAGTATTTACTCATCTTGTCACGGTTAAACACATTCACTCCGTAATAATCTGACGTTCTTTTGTCAGGCGCAGCAACACTAACGGGTGTGTGCGAAAAAGCCTCTTCTACAAGGTGAAATCTAAGTGATGACATAAATTATTTATTTGAAGGTTCAATAATCTAAAAATTTTATATATTCCATGACTGGAAACGTTCCATTGCGGCTATCGTATCTTCTCTGCTTCCAAAAGCCGTCAATCGCAAACATCCTTCTCCGCTTGGCCCGAAGCCGACACCAGGCGTACCAATCACATGTATTTCTCTAAGCATCCTGTCAAAAAACGTCCATGAATCCATATTTTCAGGCGTTTTGAACCAGATGTATGGTGCATTTATTCCGCCGAAAGCCTCTAATCCTATCTGTTTCAGACCATCGCGGATAATCGCCGCATTTTCCATATAATAAGCTATATTTTCCTTGCACTGCCTCATCCCTTCATCAGAGTAGACAGCCTCAGCAGCCCTTTGTGTGATATAGGACACGCCGTTGAATTTTGTTGTCTGTCGACGGTTCCATAATGCATTCAAAAATACTTTTTTGTTGGATTCGGTACGGGCTGTCACTTTTTTAGGAACAACTGTATAACCACATCTGATGCCGGTAAAACCGGCTGTCTTGGAAAAACTCCTGAATTCAATCGCACAATTTTCCGCACCTTCCATTTCATAAATGCTGTGAGGCACCTCCTTTTCTGCAATGAATGCTTCATAGGCCGCATCAAACAAAATGAGCGCACCGGTTTCAAGCGCATAATCGACCCATTTTTTCAACTCCGGTTTGGTCAGTGTCGTCCCGGTCGGATTGTTCGGAAAGCACAGATAAATAATATCAACCGGTTTCTCAGGTAAAGCCGGTATAAAACCGTTCTCTTTCGTACAAGGCAAATAGACGATATTCTTCCACATACCTGAAGTCGAAATATCACCACCCCTGCCGTCCATGACATTGGAATCCACATAGACCGGATAAACCGGATCCGTGACAGCCACCACGTTTTCCTTAGCAAACAGTCCTCCGATATTCCCCATGTCACTTTTGCATCCGTCACTGATAAAGACTTCTTCCGGTTGGACATTGACACCTCTGGATTTAAAATCTTTTTCAATGATCTTTTCTATCAAAAACCGATAACCTTGTTCGGGTCCATATCCTCTAAAAGTATCGGCATCAGACATTTCAATAACTGCCTGATGCATGGCTTCTATAACAGCTTTAACCAAAGGTCTTGTAACATCTCCGATACCCATTCGTATCAGTTTTGCATCCGGATGTTGCAAACTAAAAGCATTTACCTTTTTGCCGATCTCCGAAAATAGATAATTGCCTGGCAAACTCAAAAAGCACTCATTAACCAATGCCATATGATTCATTTACATAATTTCTCCTTCAAAAACGGTCGTTGCACCACCCGTCATATACACATGGTTATTATCCATGTTCCATTCAATATCCAGACTTCCGCCTAATAAATCCATCCGGACTTTCGGGCCTAAAAGTCCGCGCAACACACCGGCCACAACGACAGCACAGGCACCTGTTCCACAAGCCAGAGTTTCCCCTGCCCCTCTCTCCCAGACCCGCATCTTCGCATGTCCAGAATCCATCACTTCAACAAATTCCGTATTCGTCCGATCCGGAAAAATGGGATGATGTTCGAATTTCGGTCCAAGTTCGGTCAATATAAGCTTATCAATATTTCCGGTAAAAACAACAGCATGTGGATTACCCATGGATACGCAAGATATTTCATAATCAACCTCATCAATCTTCAGAGGCAAAAACACTGCGCGCTTGGCATTTGTCCGGACCGGTATCAGGGCAGGTTCAAGGATTGGTTCTCCCATATCCACCCGAACAGCAGTCACCTGCCCATTCTTGACAGTGAGATTCAATGTTTTAATGCCTGATTTTGTCTCCAGTTCAAGCGTTGTCTTATTAGTCAGTCCTTTATCAAACACATATTTTCCAACGCATCTTGAAGCATTTCCACACATTTCCGCTTCTGAACCATCATAATTGAACATGCGCATACGGAAATCCGCCTTTTCCGAAGACAATATCAATACCAACCCATCAGAGCCTATCCCGAAATGCCTGTCACTCCACTGCCGTGCCAACAAGGATGGGTCAGACACCTGCTCCTGCATCGCATTCACATAGATGTAATCATTTCCCGCCCCCTGCATTTTTGTAAATTTCATCTCCTTTGTACTTAATATCGAATCCTATTTCGGCGCAAAGATATTTGTTATTTTTTAATAAACAAACAAAAATAATCATTTTGTTCGTCATAAAATGATTTATTATTTCTTTTTGACATTTAATTTTTATTTTAATGAACATTTTGAAGTTGTAATAAGCATTTTCGATGTCTCTTTGAATATTTCTAAAGTTTAATTATGGAAGTGCTATTTAATATATAGAAACATATTGGCGGCCTATAACAATTTATACTTTCCTTTTGACATTACGACAAAACTGCATTGGGATAGACAATAAAGCGATCTTAAATCAAATGAAAGATTGAGAATCACTTTACTGAAAGCGGCCAGAGCAGAACGAATAGCACCGGCTACTTTGAGCCCGAATATGATTAAACATCATCATTTTGACGATTTTTTTTATATTTGTACAGAATTGATACCATGACGTAAATGTTTTACAGGAGATTTTTGTCTATTAATAATCACAAATTGAAAAGAGAATATTATTTTGCCAATATTGGGATAAGACATGGATTGCTGAATCTTTCAATATTGCTTTGCTTTTTGGTGTGCTGTTGCAGCGTATGCAAAGCGTCATCGCCTGCTTTTCGGCTTTCCAAAACAGACTTACAAATAGATATGCCACTTGCTGATTCGTCTATTTCCAATCAGATCTCTCCTATCCAGGGAAAAGTGATCAGTCATTTTGGGTACAGAGGGAGGCATAAACATACCGGTGTAGATATCAAACTCCAGAAAGGCGATACAGTAAGGGCTGCTTTCGGCGGAATGGTTAAAATGGCTACCCCTTATTCCGGTTATGGTAATCTGGTTATTCTAAAACATACCGATCATATTGAGACCTATTATGCGCATTTAAGTAAATGCATCGTGAAGGAAGGAGAAACTGTAGCTGCAGGTGAAGTGATAGGTTTGGGAGGACGCACCGGCCGTGCCACTACAAATCATCTGCATTTTGAGATCAGGTTTAACAGAGTTCCTCAAAATCCGGAATATTTCTTCAACTTCAACAATTGCACAGTTAAAGTACCTGTTTTAGCATATGCACCTATCAGCAAAACAGAAAGCAAAACTAAAAGTGACACAGAGGTTGAGACTGAGACTAAAGCCGAGACTAAAACAGAAGCTGAACAATGCTCCAAGTCCGATGTTTCCAATGATTTTGTAATCATTCAGAAAGGCGACACGTTGTATGCTCTTGCCAGAAAGCATGGTACTACAGTGAAACATTTACAAGATATCAATCATTTGGAGAGTCCAAACCTGAGAATAGGTATGAAATTGAAAATCAAATAAGGTCAGCTTACGATGATTACAATTAAAGGATACAAGCAACTCCAATCGATTAAAATTTTGTAGCTTTGCAGCCCATTTTCGGCCAAAGATCACACAAAGGAAATTGGTTGAATCAGATAGAATGATGGGATTGGAAAAAGGCCTCTTTAACCGTACGGAATTACTGTATGGTCCGGAAAAAATGAAACAAATTGCTTCTGCCAGAGTCATTATCTTTGGCATTGGAGGTGTTGGAAGTTGGTGTGCTGAGAGTTTGATCCGCAGTGGAATCAGGCATCTCACGATTGTGGATTCCGACCGGATTTGCATCACAAATGTCAACCGACAATTACATGCCACCACCCTCACCGTTGGCGAAGTGAAGACCGATGCACTGAAAAAAAGATTGCTTGAAATTAATCCCAATGCAAAAATTTCAGCCATCCAAAAAATTTACAACACAGAAAACCGTGATTCCTTCAAGCTGGATGATTATGATTACATCATTGACGCCATTGACAGTCTAAGCAGCAAAGCAGATTTAATTCGTACAGCCACACACACCGATGCTGTTTTTTTTTCGTCCATGGGTGCAGCACTCAAGGTGGATCCAACAAAAATCCAAGTGGCAGAATTCTGGAAAGTAAAAGGTGATCCGCTTGCCGCGTGTATGAGACGAATAATCCGAAAAGGTGAAATGCCCGGGAAAAAGTTTCTGTGCGTATACAGTGAAGAAGTGCTGACAAACAAAGGCATCAACAATTCATGTGGGACTCCAACATGTCTTTGTCCGAAAAATAAAGACACGGACGGCAATCAAGAATTGGCCAATCACGAATGGTGCAGCCACAAAGCGGCCATCAATGGCACCGTCGTACATATTACCGCCATCTTCGGCTTCACCCTGGCCGGACTTGTTATGCAAGACCTATATTATAAGGAGTCCTGACCTACTTATTTTTTGATTCCTGATAGTTATGCTGAAGATGCTGTACAATATACTTTTATGCGTTTGTGGGAGGATAAGGAAACTTTCGACTATAAGACAGGCATCAAGAATTTGCTATTTACCATTCTGAAAAACACTTTTTAAACGAAATAAGGCATAATAATCTGGTGATCCCAAAGAACTACGAACTTGCACAGATAACCGAAGAGATGGATACCGATTTCTTACACGAGTTAGAGGATGCAGATTTCAGGTCACATTTATACAGGTTGATTGATCAGTTAGCTCCACAGAAAAGAGAAGTTTGCTTGTTGAAGATACAACAGGGAATGTCTAATCAGGAAGTCGCTGATGCTATGCATATTTCCATACCAACATTTAAATCTCGAAACCTTTCTTTGCTGCAATGATGATGAATTCCTCTTAACCAACCTTTCAAATTCATAATACTTTATTTGGAATTAAATAAGCTGATCTCAAAAATAAATCTGTAAAGTGTTTCTGTCATCTTTCTGCTTCAATAGTATATACAAAGCTATCTGCTCTATAATAGCCAATATTCCATTCTACAGGTCGACTTCCTGGATCGAAAACGAATCGTTTTCGTTTAAGAATTGGATCTCCTATTTTAATTTGTAGTTTATCAGCCAGAAACTCATCTGCAATCACGGCAGTGATTTCTTCTTTTGACAACTTAACAATAGTATTAAAATCTTTCTCTAATATATCATAAAGAGGTCTAGAATAGTCTTCATTTCCAGTTAAACCAATTCTTGGATTAAAATATGAAATAAAAAATACAAAAGGATGTTCTGGTTTACCTCTCAGTCTTTCAAGTTTTAATATTCGTGCACCTGAAGTTGTGTTAAAAAATTGGCACAATTCTTCATTTGGCTTCTCCCATTGAACATGTAATTCATAATTTTTCACCTCAATCCCAAGCATTTTCATTTCTTGTGTGAAGCTAAGCCAATTGTTCAATTTAAAGTTTACTGCTTTATTTGCAGCCACAGTCCCTACTCCCTTTTTTCTTATTAGAAGTCCTTCAAACACTAGTTTGTTAATTGCTTGACGAAGTGTGCTTCTAGATATGCCTAATTGTTTAGACAAGCTAACTTCATTCGGGATTTTTTTTCCATTTTTGTATTCAGGAGTTTGGATTGCTTGTCTAATCTGCTCTTCAATTTGAGCATAAAGTGGCAAAGGACTATTATAATCTAATATTATTTTCATTTTCAGATAATTAAAATGCAAAAATATACTTTTTTTTTGGAAATCAATTTTTTTAGACTAGAATATATAACAAATAAGATATATATTTTAAATTGCGATAAAGCATGAGAGTTAATATCGGTTAATAATTCATCATTATTTTGTCGAATAACAAATTTCTAATATATTTGCACAGTTATTTCAATATGTATAGACATATATACATATTAAAATACGTTCAACTATCAGAATTACAAATAAATTATTATGAAAAAAATTATTTTGCCTAATATTTATTACTCCAATGGATTATTAATAGGTAATAATGTAGAAAAAGTTGTTCGAAAAATCAAGGATTTGAATGGTCTTTTTGACGACGAAGCATCTCTTAACAAAATAGATCCAGATACTATTGTTTATGAAGTAAGTAGTCATTTAGAAGAAAAAGAAGGTCGAGAAGGAGGTTTATTTTTTGGTATAACATATTTATATCCTGGAAAAGTTGGAAATGAGTACTTCATGACAAAAGGACATTATCATGCAAAAATAGATAGAACCGAATATTACTGGGGGATAGAAGGAGAAGGAGTATTGATATTAATGGATGAAGATCGGAACGTATGTGGTGAAAAAATCTTCCCCGGTAGTCTTCATTATATCAAAAGTGGCATTGCTCATAGGGTGGCAAACACGGGCACCCAAATTCTTTCATTTGGTGCTTGTTGGCCATCAGATGCAGGTCATTGCTATGATACAATAGCAAAAAATGGATTTTCAGCACGTTTAAGAGAAATAAATGGTACAGCCGTATTAGAAGACAGCAAAAAACTATTATATGTATAAATACTATATTGGAATTGATTTAGGGGGAACATTAATTAAAATTGGTGTTGTTCGAAACGGAAAAGTGGCATCAATTGATTATGTCGATGCAGAATCTATTAAAGGTTTGGCGGCAAAGCTACCAATACTAAAAATAAAAATTGATGAAATTATTCAAAATAATTTAGGAAATGAACTTGGCGGTATTGGGCTATCTTTTCCGGGGATTGTTGATCCTCTAAAAAAAAGGGTATTGTCTACAAATAAAAAATACGATGATGCTTGTGATTTAGATTTAAATAAATGGGTTGCATCCGAATGGGGCGTTCAATTTATTGTAGATAACGATGCCAGATATGCTGTTATTGGAGAATGGAAATATGGTGCCGCAAAAGATACAAATGACTTAGTTATGATGACTATAGGTACGGGAATAGGCACTGGAGTTGTCATTGATGGTCGCCCATTAATAGGTTCTCATTTCCGTGCTCCATTAGGTGGTCATTTTATTATTAAGTATGATGGTAGGGATTGTACTTGTGGCAATAAAGGATGTGTTGAGGCTCATTCCTCATCTTACTTTTTGCCACAAATTATCAGGGAACTACCAACTTCAGAAAGCTTCAAAGCTAATGCTGATAAAATTGATTTTAAAACAATTTTTGAAATGTCAAGAACAGGGAATAAAGATTCTTTACTTGTTCAAAACCATTGCATTCAAATATGGGCCGCTGGAATAATAAATTTCATTCATGCATATGATCCTGAAATCATAGTTTTAGGTGGAGGAATAATGAAGAGTAAAGACATTATTATACCGGCTATAAAAGAAATAGTCGATAAATATGCATGGACAAATAAAGAAGGAATAAAAATTGAGGCTTCAAAATTAGGTGATGATGCTTCTATATTAGGTATTTATTATTGTCTATCAAAATCAGATTCTGAGTAAAGAATAAAAACCGATGAATTAAAATTAAATCAAAATATTAGATGAATCAATTTTCAGACAACAAATCAAATTATGATAAGTATCCTGTAGTAAATGTGCCCAATAAAAGCCTTACTTGTTTTAAGGGTTGGCAGGAAATTACTGAAGAATTGGATTGTAAAATTAAGTCAATAAATAAACTAAAAAAGATTATAGTAATTGAATGCTATCAGGGGGTTTATAAGGAAGAAATCAAACAATCTATAAATAATGCATTTCCGGAAGCGGTTTTTTTTGATTCGGAAGAAGCAATGATATCGGAAAAACAGATAAATGAAAAATTCAGGGATGAAATTACAGATGATGAAATTTTCGGACATTTAACAACATATTCTCTTGAAGATTTTTTTAGTAGAGGGAAAGTGGCAAATCTTAAAAAAAGAATTAATAAATCAACAGCAGAGCTTATTTTCATCTATGGAACAGGAGCTGCATATATTCAAGATGAATCAGATTTATTGATATATATTGATATGGCTCGTTGGGAGATTCAAATGCGTTTTAGAAGAAATGAAATAAATAATCTGGGCGTTTCTAATTTAAACGAAAGACCATCAATCCAATACAAACGAGCTTTTTTTGTAGATTGGAGAGTTTGCGATAAGTTTAAAAAGAAATTAATGCGAAAATGGGATTATATATTTGATACGAATACTTCTGGACATCCCAAAATGATTTCAGGAAAGTCATTCTGGGCAGGAATGGAGCAAGCTATAAAACAACCTATTAGAGTTGTACCATTTTTTGATCCAGGACCTTGGGGAGGGCAATGGATGAAGGAAATTTGCGATTTAGACAAAGATGTTATTAATTATGCATGGTGTTTTGATTGTGTTCCAGAAGAAAATAGTTTGCTATTAGGTTTTGGCGATACTAAATTCGAAACCCCGTCTATAAATCTTGTTTTTGCATTTCCATCTGAGCTATTAGGGAATCCAGTTCATGCACGATTTGGAGATGAATTTCCAATTCGATTTGATTTTTTGGATACGATGAATGGAGGGAATTTAAGCCTTCAGGTTCATCCATTAACAGAATATATACAAGAAAAATTTGGAATTCCCTATACTCAAGATGAAAGTTACTACATGTTAGATGCAAATGATGACGCTGTAGTATTTTTAGGGTTAAAAGATGGAGTTGTATCAGATGAGATGATTAGTGATTTAATAAAATCACAAAATTCAGGAAAATTTGATGTAGAAAAATATGTTGGAAAATATAAGGTAAAAAAACATGATCATGTTTTAATTCCTGCCGGCACTGTCCATTGCTCAGGGGCAAATAGTATGGTTCTAGAAATAAGTGCTACTCCTTATATTTTTACATTTAAATTGTGGGATTGGAACCGATTAGGTTTAGATGGTAGACCCCGACCAATTAATATAGAACATGGTAAAAATGCGATTCAATGGGAAAGGACTGAATCTTATGTCAAAAATCAGTTAATCAACCAAGTAGTGAAGATAGGAGAAGGCGATGGCTGGATAGAAGAAAAGACGGGTTTACATGAACGTGAATTTATTGAAACTCGTCGACATTCGTTTTCTAAATCAGTTTTACACAAAACAAATGGAAGTGTAAATGTTCTAAATCTTGTTGAAGGTCGTGAAATTATAATCGAAAGCCCCTCAGATTCTTTTGATCCTTTTGTGATTCATTATGCAGAAACCTTTATAATTCCCGAATATGTCAAAGAATATACAATTAGACCATTTGGTGAATCTATTGGAAAAGAATGTGCAACAATTAAAGCTTATATAAGAACCCATGCATGAAATTAAATTTGAAACGGGTTTATCAATAACCCCTACAATCAATCCTTTAGGATTTGAATATGGTTCAGATTGTTTTGGACCTTTAGTCGAAAATCGAAGATTAGATGATATCCGCAAAAGCCTTTTCGAACCTAATTGTGAGGGACCAGAAATTGTATATTCGATAGCAATGGACGTTGGAAAAAAGACACACATACAAATTCTTAACGATTTAAACCTACTTTTTGGAATTGTAACTTATTCTGCTGGGAAATTAGGACAAGAACCTATCAGAAGTCAAGGTCATGTTCATAAATTATCTTCAATTAGTAATTTATCAACCCCCGAAGTATATGAAATATGGAATGGAGAAGCAATCATATATATGCAGAAATCTGATAAAGATAATCCTGGGCTTTGTTACGCGGTTTATGGTAAACCGGGTGATGTTATAATTGTTCCGCCCAACTGGGTGCATGCTACAATAAGTGCTAATCCCAATATTCCACTTACTTTCGGTGCATGGTGCGATCGTGATTATGGTTTTGATTATGAGGGTGTCAGAAAACATAAAGGTATTGCTTGGTTTCCAATTTACGATGAACAAAATGTGATTAAATGGATTCCAAATCCCAATTATGAAAAAAGCGAACTTATTTGTAAAACACCTAATCTTCATCCTGAATTAGGAATTGAAAAAGGACTGTCCATTTATCAAATATTTGAAAAAAAGGTTGACACTTTCAACTATGTACCATTTCCTGAATTAAAAAAAGAAGTTTGGGTAGATTTTATTCCCTGATTCGGCAATATTTTAAACGTTAATTATTTACAATTTCTTTAAATAAAAATAATTATGAAGAATTATATTTATTGGATAACATTTGTTGCCGTAAATGGTGGATTACTTTTTGGTTTAAATATGGCTGGAATTTCCGGCGCAGTTACTTCAATTAAACAAATTTTCAGCCTGACTGACAATGGTATAGGAATAGTTGTAGGTTCAATCATGTTAGGCTGTCTAATTGGTGCATTAGTTGCCGGTAGTCTTGCTGATAAATATGGGCGAAAACAAGTAATGGTATTAATTTCGCTGATTTTTATTTTTTCTTCGATTGGTTGTGCTTTGGCTCAATCTAGTTGGATTCTTATTTTGTCTCGTTTTATTTCAGGCATTGGAGTTGGGTTAGTGTCTGTTGTATGCCCGATGTATATTTCTGAAGTTGCTCCGGCAGAGAAAAGAGGTAGATTAGTTTCCTATTTTCAGTTCGCAATAACCTTAGGTATTCTTTTAGCCTACGTATTCAACTTTATTTTTGCGGGTATGCAAGATTCATGGCGATTTATGTTAGGTATTCCATTTGTTTTTGGATCTTTATTTTTACTTTTCTTACTCATTTCTTTCCCTGAAAGTCCTCGATGGTTAATTGCAAGAAAAAAGAGTGAAGAAGCTTTGAAAGTATTAACAAGAATTGGAGGAGTTGACTTCGCTAAAAAGGAATGTAAAGAAATTGAAAATTCAATTTCTTCGGAGAAAAACAAGGAAAAAGTAAAAGTGTCTGAGATTTTCAAAGGTAAAGTCGGTGGAATAGTCTTTCTTGGTATATGTCTGGCTATATTTCAGCAACTAAGTGGTATAAACGCAGTAGTAAACTATGCTCCAGTCATTTTCGAAAAAATTGGTTTTGGTAAAGAAATGGCATTACTTCAATCTGTTTTAGTTGGCGTTATTAATTTTTTAGCCACCATTTTAGCTTTGTGGTTGGTTGATTCTAAGGGACGAAAAAGTTTACTGTTGTGGGGTGCTATTGGAATGACAGTTTCCTTAGCTTATTTAGCATTAAGTTTTGCTTTTGGCTGGAGCAGTGTGGGCATTCTTATATCACTATTAATGTATATTTTGTTTTATGCAGCATCATTTGCTCCTGTTTTCTGGGTAATTACATCTGAGATATTTCCAAATCGGGTTCGTGCGGTTGCACTTTCTTTTACAACTGCAGTAATTTGGTTTAGTTCTTTTTTAGCTGTCCAATTTTCACCTTTTATTTTAAATAAATTTGGAGGAGCCTTTTTATTCGGGCTGTTTGGATTGGTCAGTTTAATAGCTTTCCTCTTCGTTTATTATAAAATCCCTGAAACAAAAGGAAAATCTCTCGAAGAAATAGAAAAAGAATTGGGATTATAAAAACAGCAACATTTTCATAACTATTTCTTAATTACTACAATGTAAATACATATATCTGAATTTAATCTGAATACTCCTTTCTATTCCAATTCCAATTGTAAATATAATATCTATCAACGTCTAATACTAAAAAAATTAAATCATGAGAAAAGAAAAAAAACATAAAAACAATATGTTTATATTCCTTATTTGCAATGTGATAATTACACTTTTGCACCCGACTATTGGAATGGCAGAAGATTCTCAATTAATATTGAACAAAGGAAAGATCTTCAAAAACACAGTTACGGATCAAACACAAAATTCAATTTTTTTTACGGGTTATGTAAAAGATGAAAATGGACTTCCAGTTATTGGAGCTTCAGTAATGATCAAAGGCACTAAAATTGGTACTGTAACCGATATTGAGGGAAAGTTCTCTTTGAATGTAGATAGCGAAAAGTCTTTATTAGTTGTCTCATATATTGGCTATCAATCTACTGAAATTGGTACTAACAAAAAAGGAATGATCAATATTACATTAAAGGAAAATTCCAAACTTCTAGATGATGTCGTTGTAGTAGGCTATGGCACAATGCGAAAATCAGATGTGACAGGAGCAATTGTTTCAGTAAAAGGAGATGATATTTCAAAAAATTCTTCTTCAAATGTAGTTCAAGCTATGGCTGGTAAATTGTCCGGAGTTCAAATAGTACAAAATTCAGGAACTCCGGGTGGAGACGTTTCAATTCTTATTCGTGGTGTAGGAACAATTAATGATGCATCACCTTTATATGTTGTTGATGGAGTTCCGGTTAATGGAGGTATTTGGTATATAAATCCATCAGATGTTGAATCAATTGATGTTCTCAAAGATGCTTCTGCAACAGCAATTTATGGTGCAAGAGGAGCCAATGGCGTGGTTATAGTAACAACAAAAAAAGCTAAAGAAGGTAAAGCAGAAATAACTTTGGATTACAGTTACGGCACCCAACAAACTGCAAAAATGTTCAATATGCTTAATGCATCTCAATATGCCACTCTTCACAACGAAATGAGAACGAATGCCGGAGTTGCTTTAAATCCTACTTTTGCTGATCCTGCATCGTTGGGTGTTGGAACAGATTGGTTATCGCCGTTATTCCAAACTGCTCCAATGACGAAAATAAACCTTTCTTTTATGGGTGGCAATAACAAAATTAATCATGCAACTTCTATTGGATATTATGCTCAAGACGGCATTCTCAAAAACTCGAATTTCAATCGGTTAAATTTGCAATCGAATATATCTTCACAGATTTTGTCCAATTTCGTTGTAAAAGCAAATGTAAACTTAAGTAATGAAAATCGCAGAACACAACCAATCAATACTGTAATTACCAATGCGATGCGCATGTTGCCTTCTATTCCAATATATGATGAGAATGGAGAGTATAACGGTCCTACTGGTAACGCAGAACTTAATGGTAATGCTTTAAATTCGATCGCGATCGTCAATGAGCAAAAATATACAATGAAAGGGTTCAGAATGCTTGCAAATATTTCCGGAGAATGGGAAATTATAAAAGATCTTAAATTAAAAACTACTGGTGGAGCTGAACTTGGATACGAGTATGATAACAATTACATACCTAAATTCAAATGGGGTAATCAAGAATCTGTCAATACATCACAATCTTTATCTTCTGCATATGAGGAATTATATCTTTGGGATAATACTCTTTCATATAATAAAATCTTTGGGAAGCATAAAATTGATGCAATGATTGGTACATCTTATCAAGAATATAATAAACATTGGATGTCAGCCACTGGTTCTGGACGAGCAAGTGAAATGACGACTGAACTTGATAATGCAACTAAAGCAACTGCTGTTGGTGGAAATTTATATTCATGGGCTTTAATGTCCTATATGGCAAGAATTCAATACTCCTTTGACAAACGCTTTTTTGTCACAACTACTTTTCGTGCAGATGGTTCTTCAAAATTTGGGTCAAATAATCGTTTCGGTTATTTCCCTTCATTCTCTGCTGCATGGAATATAACAAATGAAGATTTTATGAAAGATGTTAATTGGATTTCAATGCTTAAAGTAAGGGCTGGATATGGACAAACAGGAAATCAGAACATTGATGCCTATGCATTTGCAGACAAACTAGATGTTAGCGGTGTGTATACTTTTGGCTCTCAACGTGGTTTTCAATCTGCCCAAGTACCCTTAATTTATCCATACAAATTATCCAATCCATCAATAAAGTGGGAATCAGTTGAACAGTACAACATTGGTTTCGACATGGGATTTTTAAAAGATCGAATAGTTGCAAATGTTGATTTGTATTTGAAAAATACGAATGATATGTTAACTAAAAAACCGGTACCACAAACAAGTGGAACCTCTCTTGATCCAAGTGATTGGCCTCCGGTGAATATCGGAAAAGTAAGAAACACTGGTCTTGAATTTACAATTACTACTCGAAACTTTGTTGGCGAATTTAATTGGGAGAGCAATTTCAATATTTCATTTAATAAAAATATTGTGCTGCAATTAGGTGGTCCAGAAATCTTAAATGGAGTCAGCTTAATAAGAGTTGATGAACCTATTAATTCATTTTATGGATATAAAATGGGTGGAATATATCAAAACCTTAATCAGGTATTTACTGGTCCTGTTATGGAAAATAGAGCAACAGATATAGCATCGCAAAATTCAAAGGTGAATACTTCTCCTGGTGATATTTGGTTTGTTAATATAAATGAAGATAAAGTAATAAACGACCTTGATCGTACTATAATTGGTAACCCTCAACCTGATTTTATATTTGGATTCAACAACACACTCAATTATAAAAATTTTGACCTTAACTTCTTTTTCCAAGGGTCTTATGGAAATTCCATTTGGAATGGAGTGAGAGTCTCAGAAGAAGGAATGGAAAGCACCTATAACCAACTTACATCAACCCTTTGTCGCTGGAATGGCGAAGGGAGTAGTTATACAATGCCTCGCGCTATATATGCTGATCCGAACCGAAATAACAGGGCATCATCAAGATGGATTGAAGATGGCTCATACATTAAGTTAAAGAACCTTGCACTTGGTTATACCTTTAATAAGAATTGGATGCAAAAGACTGGCGCTAAATCTTTAAGGTTATTTGTTTCTGCGGACAACTTATTAACTATTACAAAATACTCAGGATTAGATCCTGAAGTAGGTCTTTGGGGACTTGATTATGGCGTTTACCCCACGGCCAAAACTATTATGTTTGGTGCATCAATTAAATTTTAAAATTATACTATTATGAGAAAATATATTTTTGCAATTTCTTTTTTAGGGCTATCCATTATTTTGAATGGATGTTCGGATAAACTCGACATATTACCAAAAGATCAGATAATAACCGATGATTTTTTTGCAAAAGGAACTTCGGAAGAAATTGAAAGTGCCGTTAACTCGATGTACCAAAGACTTCAGAGCAGCTACATGTATAATTTAAGAATGTGGACTCTCGATATCGTTGCTGGAGAAGGTAGAGTTGGAAATGAAGCGGGTGGGAATGGATTGGAAACGACTCAATTATCTAATTTCAATGCTACAAGTGATAATTCAGGAGCTAAAGAGCTTTGGCGTGGACCTTGGGCTGGCATCAGTAGAACAAATTGGGTACTCAATAATATTGAAAAGTCTAAAAAAGTATCATCTGACAAAATTAACCAATATAAAGGTGAAGCTTGTTTTTTAAGGGCTCTTTATTATTTCAATTTAGTTCGCCTTTTTGGAGATGTACCTTTAATAACTACACAGCAAACTGCCGGAGATGATTTACAAGTTCCCAGAACATCGAAGGATAAGGTTTATGATCAGATTATTAGCGACCTAACTCAGGCAGTTGATTTATTACCAGCTCAATATCAAAATACTATTGATATAGGTCGAGCAACTAAAGGAGCTGCTTTGGGCCTTTTGTCTAAAGTTTACATCACTCTTAAGCAGTATGATAAAACAATCTCCACAATAGAAACTTTAATGTCTCTTAATGTTTATTCTTTAAATCTGAAATATCAATTTAATTTTGACGATCTACGTGAAAATGGTCCTGAAAGCCTTTTTGAAGTTCAGTATGAAAAAGATATAACTGCTTATACAGAATTTGATATTCTAGGCCAAGGGGCTTGGCATCATGAATTTATGTCTCCTTTAGCTCCCATTAATATAGGTGGTAAATGGGGTAATTTTGGCTGGTTTGCTGTTTATCCTGAATTTGTACAAAGCTACGAATCCGGAGATTTAAGAAAAGCAATTTCTATCTGGAGTAAAGGTGATATTTATCAAGGATGGGCCTATGATCCTACGTGCTCATTGACTGGTTATAATGTAAAAAAATTTCTTTGTAGAAATGAGGGGGTTAATCGAGCAATGGACAGTCCTTTAAACTTTCCTATATTACGTTATGCCGATATATTGCTATTGTATGCTGAAGCCCTTAACGAAATAGGCAGGACTGCAGAAGCAACAGCGGCTGCTACTACAGCTAATGATGGTGGACCATTAAATAGAGTTCGGGTTAGAGCAGGATTACCAAATGTAAATATTTTAGATCAAACTCAATTAAGAGAAGTCATTCGTCATGAACGAAGAATGGAATTAGCATTTGAAGGTGGACATAATTGGTTTGATCTGGTACGTTACGGAAACAATGGTGATTATGCTAAGGAATATTTTACCAAAATAGGAATGACCAATTTTACAACTCCTAAACATTTGTTGCTACCAGTTCCATTAGATGATATTGATGCTAATCCAAATTTAAGGCCTCAAAATCCCGGTTATTGATTAATTCAGAAAAAGATAAAATATTATTAAAAAGACTATTAAATGCAAACTCATAAATTTATAATTTCTGTATTCGCAATTTTTTCCCTTTGTAATTTGTTTGCACAAGATGATATAATCTATCGCACTCAAAATCAATGGAATTTCGACAAAGGGAACCTCGGCACAATTACAGGGACATTCAACTCTATATTCAACGGAGGAGCTTTCACCGGAGATTATAATGGCGATGGATTAACAGATCTATGTGATGTCGATTTTTCAGGTTCAATATTGCAATGGACTTGGAAGATAAATGATGGAAATGGTGGCTGGATCTCATCTGTGCCCATTGCCTTTGGTTTGAATACTACAGATAAATGTGTTGTCGGCGATTTCAATGGTGATGGTAAAACAGACATTGCTGTATTTAGAGGTGGATATTCTGGTCTAGGTACCTGGCTTATTGATTATTCACCATGTAATGGAACGTTTGATATCAAAGGTAATTTTGGTTTATCAGGTGACATACCATTGTCTGGTGATTTTAATGCTGATGGGGTTGATGACATTTGTGTTTATCGTCCGTCAACTGGCACTTGGTATGTTGCTTTATCTGATATTTCAGGATTTCCTCAATTTAATATGCCTCTTGCCATAAATGGTGTTGTGTTCGGAACATCCTCTGATATTCCATTTGTAGGAGATTTTAATGGTGACGGTTATGCTGATATGGGCTTATATCGTCCATCTGAAAATAAAATTTTAATGAATTTATTCTCAACCGGAAAACCAAAATTTGAACATTATGCTGATATAAATGGCTTTGGCACTGTGGATAAAATAGTTCCAACTCCAATGAACAATATTTTGGCAGTGATGTCTTCCGACATAGATAATTCAAGACCAGCTTCTCTTCCACTTGCTACAACATCTGAGATGGGTAATGAAGTTAATTTGAGACATGGCTGGACCTGTATTTTCGACAAATCACTGGATGTTGACAAATGGGCACTTGCACTCAAAGCTGTAGGTATTAACCAACTCGAATATCATCCATGGATGAGAGCACACGAAGAAATTGATCCTACAACCGATACCTGGAACACTTATGTTGGAGATGATCGCTTATGGACGAGTAAAGATAAAATGAAGGAAAAAATTGCTAAATTCAGAGCAATTGGCGGTAGTTCAATTTGTTATACAGGGATATATGCAGCTACACCTGCTTTTGCTTTAACTCATTCCGATTGGGCAATGAGAAATACTACTGATACAAGTTTTATTACCTATGGCAATTCATATTTGTATCTTATGGCAACAAATGAGGCTGTGAATGCTCCGTATCAAATCGACAATATTGTATATAAAAACTTCAATGATTATTTTACCCAACAGGCAATACAGGCTCAAAATGACTTTAATTGGGATGGTTATCGGTGGGATTGGTATGGCCTTCCCGATCAGTATACATGCAAAGGATTAAAAGGTACCGGTAGTTTTTCAAATGAAATGTCGCAATTGGTTAATCGATTGGATATTGCTGTTAAAAATATCCGACCCAATTGTACTACAACAGCTTTACAATTACCCTTTGCAAGTGGAGATATACCAAATCTTTTGACAAGTGCAGTTGTTAATCACCAATTTTTAGAACTGTGGCCCTCTGGAGTAGGTTCAAAATATACTGATCTTTATAATTCTATATATACTGCTAAATCTAAATATCCCGACAAACCGGTTTTTGCCAATTTTTATCCGCAAGCCGATATGAATTTAACGACAAGCTGGCCTTTACAAAATATAGATTACCAGTTTGCTACTTGTATTTCCGCCGGTGGATATCCTGCAGCTCAAGTGGTAGATGGGGTGGCTGGATTTACCGACCCTGTTCCTTTCCATGGTATAAATTATCCAACTGAAGTTTTAAGTCGAATAGCAAAATGGAATTCTTTCTCAGAAGCTTATGGGGCATATTTCTACTATTCGAATCCTGTTTATCTGATTACCGATTTTACGTTAGGCAATTTAATACTGGGAGGCAATAATACTGGCGTTTTTGGCAAAGTGAAAAAGAGATTTGACAAAAGAACTCGTAAAATTGATGCTATAATGGTTGATTTGGTCAATTATGGTAATTCTGTAGATTTACCCTGGACTGCAATAAATTCATCACCATTATCAAAATCTGTAAACATACAATTTATATTACCCAATGGTTTTACTCCTCTTAAAATGTATCAATTAACACTTGACGGTGGCTCAACTGAAATTGCATATAATCTAAGTGGCAATCAGGTAACAGTTGTTATTCCTTCATTGAGTACATTCTCAACTTTAGTTCTTACTTCATCTACACAAAGTATTATGCCTGTTGCTCCACTGCCAAGCTCAACAAGTTTTACTGATTTAAAATTTAATTACGATGCTGCTGGAATAACTATCCGTCCTTCAACTGATACCTACGTAAATGTTATGGAAGATCAGCAACCACTTGTGACCTCAAATAGTATTAATGGGAAAAATGCTTCTTCATCTTTAATCTCTGATGCTTTTTCCGGAGCTTCTGCAACACGTGTTACACCCGGATTAATCACTTTTAATACAACTACGGATGGAGCAATAAGAATTCCAATAAGTAAATTCAGTAAATTTAAAATTGCGGTGCGATCTAATAACACTACTGCTTGTTGGTTTGGTTTTCGTCTTTTAAAACCTTCGACTACTTCCCCTGTTTGGGAAACAAGAGATTTATATTACCGGGTTGGATACGATCAGGCAGGAGGCTTACAATACATAACTTTGACACCGGTAAAACCACTGAATGGCACTTGGGTACAATATAACAGAAATATTCTTGCCGATGTGACTGCATATATTGGTGCAGATTGGGCAAATGCAATTGTTACTGCTGTGCATTATGGTCCAATTGACAGGAATTCTGCTGATTATGATAATCTTATTTTTATGTCGCCTGATTATACCGATATAAAGGAAATCAGTACACTTGAAACTAAAATAAATATCTTTTTTGATAATTCTGGTAATTTGAAGGTTTGTTCCCCAAAGCTGCTGACAGACTTAAATTATAATGCAAGTATATTCGATTTAACAGGTAGAATTCTGTACAAAAGTGATTGTATTGCCCAAAACAATTTATTGACATACAAAGTGCCTTTTTTGCCTCATGGTGCTTACGGAGCTACTATTTACGAAAAAAACTTTGATAAATCATTTTTCTATTCCGGAATAATTATTCGTTGATTAAAATATATACAATTATTAATATCAATCTTTTAAAATTAGTGTCATGAAAAAAATTTATTCTTTGATTATTTTGTGTTTAATTTCTGTAACAGTGTATTGCCAGGATGGTCTGGCTTATTGGTCTACAAATCAAGGTTATACCTTTGATTTAAATATAGATGGAGCCGCTGATTTTACTTTACCCACTCAAACTACTTCAATGCCTATATCACAGGTTTTTGTAAGAGATTTTAACGGAGATGGGTCTTTTGACTTATGCGAAGTTAATTATTCAGAGTCCATGATTAAATGGATTTTCTATTACAATGACGGCACAAATAAATTTGTTGATCCGCAAACAATTGACTTTGGCATGTCTGGCATTGATAAAGTGATATCTGGTGAATTTAACGGAGATGGTATTGGAGATATTGCCATTCGTCGGGATAATGAATGGGGTCTTTGGTGGATTATGAGTTTTGCAGGAATGGCTCCTAATGTAAATCTTGCTTATGGTATTACTAATCAAGACATATTATTGGCTGGCGATATGAACCATGATGGACAAGACGATGTAGTTCTTTATAGCGCAGGAAATTGGATGGCCTCTTTCACACCTTCAACTACAGAATTCAAAACTCCTGACTTTGGAACAACAAATATCAATAATATGAAGTTTGGTACAACATACGACATACCGGTTCTGGGGGATTTTGACAATGATGGTTTTGCTGATATGGGTCTTTGTTCGATTAACGACGGTGAAGTTAGTGTCAATCTTCATAAAGCAAGTAAAACTGAAAATGCAGGTTATAGCACCAGTGGCAGAGGTTCTTTTGATAAAACAATCACAATGCCAACTGGAATAACTCCAACTCAGGTATGTTCAGTGAAAAAAAACACAAAAACTGCTGTTAATAATGTTGCAGCTGATATGAATATAACGATGTTTCCTAACCCTGTCATGCATAGTACACAATTTTCAGTTAATGTGGGAAATTCATCAGCTCAAATTAAAGTACTTAATAGTTTAGGTCAAGTATTAGAAACAATCGAAGGCCAAAATAAAATTACTATTCCGGTAACTAATTGGAGTAATGGTGCATATTTTGTAAACGTCCAAATTAATGGTAAAACTGTTACAAAAAAATTAATTGTTTTATAAATTACATTTTTTAACAAACAAATAAGTAATTTAATATGAAATTATTGCCAAAATATATCTGGCTTCTGATATTAGTCTTATTTCCCCTTACTGTCTCAGCACGAGACAGTAAGGGGTTTTCTGAATGGAGTTTCCAGAACCGTGAGACAGGAAAATACTTTTACGAGAATAATGGCGTTTGCAAATTTGGTCAAAAGGTTATAAATGATAGTTATTTATGGATTATTGAGAGTACAAAAGGTGAAGAAATTCTTATTAAGAATAAAAAAAGTGGTCATTATTTGCAAATTATTGGAGATCATTTAATTTGCGGTGATGCAAAAAAAATAGATACCGATGGCTTAAAATGGAAATATAGGAATTTTGACTTTGTAACTCAACAAAATTGTGGTTGGTATACTCTTTCAAATTGTGCTGCTCCTGATTTGCACTTAATGTCTCAAAACAATAATTTAGTTATTGGAAATTCTGATCGTAATATTGATTTCAATTCACATTGGACTGTCGTACGTGAAAAAGGCTCTCCCCTTTCTTATTATTTTACTCCTGAAAAAGTGCTGGATGCTTCCTTTTTAGGTTTAAGAGAAGCTAAAGCTGTATCAAATAATGAAATTATTTCGGATTATCATGGTGTGAATCATTCTTGGAAATTAAAAAAAGATATTTCTTCATTTCCACAACTTAAAGCAGAGAATAATAAACTATTAGTGGCTCTTTATAATATGGCTTTAGAGGAGATGCTTCTTGATATTCGAAGTGATAGTACGTTTATGGCAGGTGCATTATGGCCTGACACTTGGACAAGAGATGCGGTTTATAGTATCTATTTTTCTTATGCTTGGGTTTTACCTGACATTTCACGTAAGACACTTGAAAAGCAAACCCTGAAAAATCCTAAAGAAGCATTACAAGACACAGGTAGTGGCGGTTCATGGCCAATTTCTACTGATAGAGTTGTTTGGGCTTTAGCTGCTTGGGAATATTATTTGAGCACAGGTGATGAACAATGGCTGAAATCAGCTTATGAAGGGCTTAAATACACAGCCATGAAGGATATTCATGTGGCCTTTGATTCTAAAATCGGTTTGTTCAAAGGAGAGACTTGTTCTATGGACTGGAGAACTCATACATATCCCAACTGGTTTACGAATGCAACTATTTCTCAGTCTTTTTCATGTGGTACAAATGTTCTACATATGAATCTTTATAAATTTTTAGGGGATGTAAGCCGTATATTAAATCAACCGACTGACGAAACCATTTTGTGGGACAAATATTATAACACATTAAAAAACAATATCAATTTAAAATTTTGGGATAATAATAAAAAATGCTACACATGTTATTTGTATCCTGAATATTTTGGGTACAGAAGTTCAGATAGAGTGGATGTAATGTCTAATGGCCTATCTGGCATTTTGGGGACGGCAAATCAGGAACAAGTTACTGCTATGGTAGAGAACTTCCCTTTATATCAATATGGAGCTCCAACGCTTTATCCAACAATTCCTGACGATTTTGCTTATCATAATAAAGGTATTTGGCCAGTATGGGAGACACCTTACATGTATGCTGCCCGAGATGTCAAAAACACAAATGCCGTAGAACATATAGTCAAATCATTGATGCGACAATCAGCATTGTTTCTTACTCACAAAGAAAACATGACTTATGATACTGGTTACGATAGAGGTACAGCTTTGAGTTCTGACAGACAATTATGGTCGGTTGCTTCATATATTAGTATGATTTATCGTGTTCTTTTTGGTATATCGATGACTCAAGAAGGGATTACATTTAATCCGGTTATTCCAAGCATTGTAAATGGAAAAATTTCTCTCGAGAATTTTCATTATAGGGATGCAATCATTAATATTTCTATATCAGGAAATGGTAATAATGTGAAATCATTATCGGTAAACGGACAACCACAGACTTTACCTTATACGTTTTCTACTAAATTAATAGGAACCTATAAAGTAGAAATGGTCATGGAAACAGTACAAACTTCTAATAAGATTAATTTAGTAAATGCCGGACCAGGCAAATGTTGGTCTCCGGTAGAACCAGTATTAAACATGTCTGGTAAAAAACTCGAATGGAATCAAGAGTCTGATTTACAATATTTTTTACATAGTAAATCTATTTCAACAGACCAAAAAATTCAAACTCCTTTTGATATGATAGGAAAATCTGCAGGATTTTATTCTATCTATGCCATTGATGCAAAAGGTTTTCAATCTGATCTTTCTAACCCTGTACTTATTTCAGATTGGGGAAATAAATATACGGTTGAAAAGACTGATTATAAGAATTCTGAAATTGTTTTGACAAAAGAAAACTCTAATTCAGAATTTGCAATTGATTACTGTTCAAATCCAACAAATATAAATTTCACAATTGATTTGCCTGCAAATGGTAATTATGCAATAACTCTTATTGGGTCTAATGGCCGTGGTCCACACGGAACGTATTGTTACATAAGATCTGTGTTTGTCGATGGCGTCGATGTAGGAACATTTTTATTAGAGGCAACAGGAGATTGGAATAAGTGGATGAATTCCAACTATATAATTCTTGAAAAACTAAAGGAAGGAAAACACAAAGTAAATCTCAAGTTTAATCCCGAATACAATGGTTTTAACAATAATATGTCCCACGGAAAAGAGAATTACAATGATGCTAAAATTAAAAATTTAAAAGTCATAAAACTTTAGATTTCTTATGGAACTAATCTGAGTCATTTGGTTTATGATGTATGGTCGGAATGGTGATTTTGAAATCGATTACATAAGTTCCTATCTGTTAGGCATATTTACTATATCTATTCATATGAACTTCGTTTCTCTCAGATTCAAAATTCCTAATTTAAAATACGAAAAAGTAAAAGTAATAATATCAAACACTCAATGCCCTCCTTTCAAAAACATAAAAGCCTGCAAAATATATGATTTGCAGGCTTTTACTATAAATTAAAATGGTTTTTTTGGAGCTTTCGTCTTCAGATAATATTCATAAGGGAGTACAAACTCACAACCTTCAGCAATCAGAAAATCAACAATCTTCTTAAATTCTTCCAACTTTTCAACAGTCCACATGCTGGGATGACCTTGTAAAATCATGTAATCCTTATATTCCTCTTTGTGTTTAAAATATTCCTCCTTGAAATAGTCGAACTGAGGATTTCCGGTACCATTCTCCATGTTGACACGGTTGTCGATATATAAGATGCCATTATTTGTACTCGGGACCTTGCTGGAAAGCATAAAGACCTTGTAGTTCGGATTTTCGAAAATCACTTGATTGGTTTCCTCATCACTGATATTATGAGGGGATCCGAAAGTATGCATCTGAATTCCAAGATATTTCAAGATCAAATCATTCGCTTGATCAAAATGTTTTTTTTGATAATCATAACCTGTACCAAGAAATTCCGGTTTTTTATGATCCCATCCGTGATGCCAAATCTCAAAAAGTTTTTCTCCCCGATCATTTTTGGCTTCCATGTAGGGACTCCACACCTGCTGTACAGTGCTGTCAACTCTCATCACGACGGCTCCAAATGCAGCTTTAATTTGCTTCAATTTCAGATAATCCAAAGTGGGTATACAACCACATTGACCATCTTTTACCATAAAGTCATCCAATTTAAGGATGATTTTGGGAGCTGAAAAGGATGAACTTAAAATACAACTAAAGAAAATCAATAAATTAAAAAATCTTTTTATGTTCATTTTATTTGTTTTTGGAATCAATATGATGCAGGTTTGCAAACCGAGGTTTTTTTGCTTGCTTCTTCATTCAACACGATCAAAAAGGAGCGAACTATCTGAAGGGACGATAACCAATGGATATTTTGGAAGCGAAAAATGAAAATTTGAGCCTTTTCCACATTCACTCTCCACGTTGATTTTTCCGCCTAACTTTTCGACAAATTCTTTGCAAAGCAGCAATCCGAAACCTGTACTGGATTCATTTTCCGTTCCCTTTCTACAGGTTGAAACACCAAGACAGAATAAATTTTTCAAAATCTCCGGTCCCATTCCAATACCAGAATCTTTAATGGATAGTTCAACTTCATCTTCTTTGGTCATTTTGGTTAAAATTTCAATGTTGCCACCTTTGGGGGTGAATTTTATTGCGTTGGAAATCAAATTTCTAACAATGGTTTTCATAATGTTGATATCTGCGTAAACCTGCACCTCTTTAGAAATATCTATAGAGATTCCAAGGTTTTTATTCTTAAGGGTATCGGTGAAAAGCTTTACATTTTCCTGCACAATAGAAAGCACGTTCACTGGTTTCAAATCTACCGATATGAGATCCTGCTGAATTTTGGTCCATTCAAGTAAATTTTCAAGAAGATGATAGAGATTATCAGCAGTAATATGAATATTTGAGGTGATTTCCTGAATCTGTTCAGTTGTAAAATCAGAAGTGTCTTCTGCAATCAATTTCGATAAGCCAAGAATGCTGCTTAAAGGACTTCGCAGATCGTGGGCGATGATAGAGAAGAATTTATCTTTAACAGCATTTTGGTTAATCAGCTCTTGATTGATGTTTTTAATGAAATCTTCATTTTTCTTCTTTTCACTAATATCCTTTAAAGTACCATAAAAACCTGTGGCATTTCCCTTCTCATCCCTGATTGGAAGACCTCCGGTAACGTACCAGCACCAGTATCCATCATGATGTTTTATTCGAAATTCTACACTTTGAATAGAATGATCCGAATCCATCAACTTTTTCAAAAAAATCTCAAATGTTGAAATATCATCAGGATGTATAAATTCATAATAATATTTTCCGATTGACAGATTGACATCGTGTCCCAGGAGACTGGTCCAAACAGGAGATATAAAAGTTATTTTCCCCTCAAAATCAAGTGTATAAATAACATCATTACAATTATCGACAAGCAATCTGTACTTCTTCTCACTTTTTTGCAGCATGGCTGTGATCTTTTCCCGTTCTGCTATCTGTGCTCTCAGAAGCAAATTACTATACGCTTTCTCTGACAATTCATTGACAAACTGAAACAACATGTTGGCCACATTGTTAAAGTGCTCGAAAGTCATGACAGGTATTTCGTTGAGTGCATCAATATATGTTTCTTTATCTGCCCCGATTTCTTCAGCATACTTCATCATGTGCACAACATTTGCTTTTTCACTTCTTACTTGCCCGATCAACCAGTTAGCTATATGTTTGCCGCCAACTGTGATACTTGCACCGGCATCCCACAAATCTCCGCTGAGGCAAGTCCGGACAACAGGGCCGGATGGATTGTGCCGTCCCAAAACAGAATCAGATCTATAACAGTTTATGCGCCCTTTTTCAGTGTTCCGGATAATTTCATTACATAATCTGCAATAATTACTTGGACGGGTTATAGGTATACCCTCTGTATTGGTGATGATTGACGCCACACCTGTAGCATTGGAAAACATATCCTGCATTTGCTGGATCTCTTCCAAAACAAAAATATCGCTGAATTGTATGTCATCCAGGTCTAGATTAAATTCCTCCTGAGTGAATAGAGTCATACTCATTTCAAAAAATAAAAAAAAAGCAGGTAAAAAATCACATCATACCATCATGACCATCATCTGATCAAACACATACAAATCGCATGTACATTGCATTTGATCAAAAAGACATAAATACCCATCTATGGAAAAATACTCCAATCTGTAAATTTAACGTTTATTAATCGGCAAAAGTAATGTTTATTTTATTCAAAACAAACATTAGCAATGTTAAAATTACACATTCCACAAATGAGACTCCCAACATGTCCTATCTGAACTCCAAAGATTTGGCTGCTTTCAAATCACGATTCTTGTTTAGTTCATATACAAGTCTGCCATTTAGGTACGTACGATGAACACAGGTGTGAAAATGTTGACCATCAAAAGGGGACCAACCACATTTAGAAATAATTTGTTTACCTGAAAGTGTCCAGGGATATTGTGGATCAACCAATACCAAATCAGCAAAATAGCCTTCCCGAATAAAGCCACGCTTTTCAATATGATAAAGCTCAGCTGGTGCATGACACATCTTTTCAACAACAGTTTCTTTGCTAAACACACCTTGACGGACCAATTCAAACATCAAAGGCAAGGAAAATTGCACGGAAGGAGAGCCGGATGCTGCAGTCAGGCAATTCCCCTGTTTTTCAGCCCAAAGATGAGGTGCATGATCCGTAGCTATGACATCCAAGAGGCCATCATTTACTGCAGTCCTCAGGGCTTCCTTATCCTGAAGCGTCTTAATGGCCGGATTGCATTTGATGGCATTTCCATAATGCTCATAATCGTTTTCATCAAACCAAAGATGTGCAACACATACTTCTGCTGTGATTTTTTTGGAAGAAAGCGGCTTATTGTCAAGTAAACCAAGCTCTCTGGCCGTACTGATGTGCAAAAGATGAAGCCTTGTGTCAAAGCGTGAAGCCATCTCCACCGCCATCGAAGACGATGCATAGCAAGCTTCTGCACTACGGATCAAAGCATGAAAGCGAAGCGGAAGATCTCCGCCTGATTCATCTGAATATTTGGCTTTATTGGCCTGGATGATATCTTCGGATTCTGCATGGACTGCCACAATGGAAGGTATGGCCTTAAAGATAGCCTCGAGTGATTCTTTTTTTTCAACAAGCATCTTTCCTGTAGATGAGCCCATAAACACTTTCACACCGCATACGCGACCAAAGTCGGCTTTTTCAAGTTCGGAAAGATTGTCGTTGGTGGCACCTAAATAAAAGGCATAATTGGCATAGGATTTTTCAGCTGCCAGCTGCATCTTCTCCTCCCAGGCTTGTATGGTGGTGGTTTGAGGTATCGTGTTTGGCATATCCATAAAAGAGGTCACACCTCCAGCCAATGCAGCCTTAGACTCTGTAGTCAAATCAGCTTTATGTGTCAAGCCGGGATCCCTGAAATGAACGTGATCATCAATGACACCTGGAATCAGCCATTTTCCCGATGCTTCAACTATTTTACAAGCAGAAAATACAGACGCAGGAACCTCACCCTCAAATACCTGGGATATTTTTTCTCCTTTAATCAGGACAGAACCTGTGAAAGAACGTCCTTCATTAATGATTAAAGCATCATGTATGAGCAAAGGAATCATGCCTTAGCCTTTTGTTTTTGCGGATATTCTCGGAACCAACTCCTGAAGGTCATCTTGATAACACCAAATACAGCTTCATTGAATATGCCTCCATTCATTTTGGAGACCCCAAGCTCTCTGTTGGCAAAAATGATGGGAACTTCCTTGATGACGAAACCAGACTTCCAGGCTGTAAATTTCATTTCAATTTGAAAAGCATAACCTTTAAACTGAATCTTATCCAATTCTATGGTTTCCAACACTTCACGACGATAGCATTTAAAACCTGCCGTGGTGTCAAATATTTTCATTCCTGTAATAATGCGGACGTAGGAAGAAGCGAAATAGGACATCAGCACACGACCGACCGGCCAATTTACAACATTGACCACATTGTTCACATAACGTGAACCGATAGCCACATCTCCTCCTTCTTCAGCACAAGCCTTATACAGATGTATCAGATCTTTCGGATTGTGTGAAAAATCCGCATCCATTTCAAAGATGAAATCATACTTATGATCTATAGACCACCTAAATCCAGTGATATAGGCAGTTCCCAAACCAAGCTTCCCCTTACGTTCAAGCATATTCAGGGAATCCGGGAATTCTTTTTGAAGTGTTCTGACAATATCAGCCGTACCATCGGGTGAACCATCGTCCACGATCAATATATCAAAGGCTTTAGGTAAGTCAAACACTGCCCGGATGATCAACTCAATATTTTCCTTTTCGTTGTAAGTTGGGATAATAACGACTGAATCAGAAGTCATGCTAGTAAACTTTTGTTTGAATTTGAGACAAATATAAGGCTTTATTTTTTCACCCTTAGAATATATTCAACAGATATTTTATAATTTTGCACCGATTTATACATCTTTACGATTTAGAGTTTTGGAAATAGGTAATTTACGTCAACTCTATCAAAAGCACCCGCAATTGAATGCGGGCAAGTTGGTATTGTCGGAAACGAACGATGGTTTATTTCTTGATGGATTGACAGGCTCAACGGTAAGCTTAAGTCTGGCCACTTTTTTTGAGGATTGCAAACGAGACTTTGTCCTGATACAGGATGATGCAGAGCTGGCTGGCTATCTCTATCACGACATGGTTCAATTGCTGGGTCCGGATCATGTTTATTATTATCCGGCCAGTTTTAAGAGAGCCATCAAATATGGCCGAAACGATCCTGGCAATACCATCCTTCGTACAGAAGCACTGAGTGCCTTGCGCCAGAGCCGGAATATCGTGGTGGTCACCTATCCGGACGCCTTGTTGGAAAAAGTGGTAGCCATCGGGGAACTGAACGAAAAGACACTCGACCTGCATACAGGCGAACACATTGACAATGCTTTTGTCATAGAGCTCCTGAATACCTTCGGGTTTGAGCGGGTGGATTATGTTTACGAACCCGGACAATTCTCCGTACGCGGAAGTCTAATCGACGTCTATTCCTGGAGTCATGAGCTCCCCTACCGCATCGACTTTTTCGGAGACGAAGTGGAAAGCATCCGCACTTTTGACATAGAAAACCAACTCTCCAAAGAGCAAGTTTCCTCCATCCATATCATACCCTTCACCAGCGAGGAGAAGGAAATGGCAGTACCCTTCACCGACTATCTCAACGAAAATACCATCCTGGCATTCTCGGATTTCAGTTTTGCCTGCGCCAAACTGAGACAATTGACAGAAGACGCAAAAGATATTCCGGAAGAAAAGCTTTTAAGCGATATTGAGTTTACGAAAAAAGCCAAGGCTTTTCAATGGATCGAGTTCGGGCGCAAAGCCTACTGTCACAAGCATTCCACATTGACTTTCAGCACCTCTCCACAGGATGTTTTTAATAAAAACTTCGAATTGGTCAGTCAGGCATTTCACCGTTATATCGAGATGGGCTATCAAATTTATATCCTGAGCGACAGCCCCAAACAGATTGAACGGTTACAAACCATATTCGAAGATCGGGGTGACAACGTGACCTTTACTCCAATTCTCAAAACGTTGCATGAAGGTTTCATGGACCATGAACAGAAAATTGCCTGTTTCACCGACCACCAGCTTTTTGAACGATACCATAAATACAACTTGCGTTCCGAAAAAGCACGCAACGGCAAACTGGCACTCAGTCTCAAGGAACTTGTTCAGTTCCAGTTTGGAGACTACGTTGTGCATGTAGACTATGGCGTCGGGCGTTTTGCAGGTCTTTTTCGCACGGAAGTGAACGGCAAGATGCAGGAAATCATCAAAATTATCTACAAGGACGACGACACGATTTTCGTCAGCATCCACAATCTGCACCGCATTTCCAAATACAGGGGAAAAGAAGGAGAAGAGCCACGTATCAACAAATTAGGCAGCACATCCTGGTCTTCCCTGAAAGAACGCACCAAAAAGAAAGTCAAGGACATTGCGCGCGAACTGATCGCTCTTTATGCCAAACGAAAGGATGAACAAGGCTTTTACTACAGTCCGGACAGCTTCTTGCAACAAGAATTGGAAGCTTCTTTTGCTTATGAAGATACGCCAGACCAAACCAAGGCTACCATTGACGTCAAGAAAGACATGGAAAGCAACCGCCCCATGGATAGGCTCATTTGTGGCGACGTTGGTTTTGGCAAGACGGAAATTGCAGTCCGCGCAGCCTTCAAAGCTGTGACAGACAACAAACAGGTAGCCATTCTGGTACCAACCACCGTTTTGGCCTTGCAACATTATAAGACTTTCAAGAAAAGATTGGAAGAGTTTCCCTGTAAAGTCGATTATCTGAGCAGAGCCCGCAAACCCGCAGATGCCAAAGCACTGCTTCATGATCTGGAAGAAGGCAATACGAACATTGTGATCGGTACGCACAAACTCATTGGAAAATCTGTCAAATTCAAGGATCTTGGCCTGCTTATCATTGATGAGGAACAAAAATTCGGAGTGAGTGTCAAAGAAAAGCTCAGACAGATGAAAGTCAATGTAGATACGCTGACTATGACGGCTACGCCCATACCCCGCACACTACAGTTTTCACTGATGGGTGCCCGCGACCTGAGCATCATCTCCACCCCTCCGCCCAACCGCTATCCAATTCAAACAGAAGTCAACACGTTAAACGAAGACTTACTCAAGGAAACCATTGAATATGAACTCAATCGAAGTGGTCAAGTCTTCCTGATCAACAACAGGATACAGAATCTTCCGGAAATTGAAGCCATGGTACATCGCGCGGTTCCGGGTGTCCGCACAGCGATTGCTCATGGACAAATGGAAGGTGACAAATTGGAAAAAATCATCATGGGCTACATGGATTACGTCTACGATGTACTCATTTGCACCACCATCATCGAATCAGGCATCGATATTCCAAATGCCAACACCATCATCATCAACAATGCCCACCAATTTGGCCTTAGTGATTTGCACCAACTGCGTGGCCGTGTCGGAAGAAGCAACCGGAAAGCGTTCTGTTATCTCTTGGCACCCCCCTTAAATACGCTGACTCCTGAAGCCCGCAGACGTTTGCAAGCCATTGAGAATTTCTCAGACTTGGGCAGTGGCTTCAACATTTCCATGCAAGACCTTGATATTCGTGGTGCAGGAAATATGCTGGGAGCCGAGCAAAGTGGATTTATCGCCGACCTGGGTTATGAAACCTACCAGAAAATTCTCAATGAAGCCGTTCAGGAACTGAAGGATGAAGAATTTCCAGAGTTGTATGCAGGAGAAGAACATGCTACCGACAGGGAAGGCAATCAGACCTATGTTTCCGATTGCGCCGTCGAGTCCGACATGGAACTTCTATTCCCCGAATCCTACGTTCCCGGTTCCTCTGAACGTATGAGCCTTTATCGCGAAATGGACAACCTGGAATCCGAAACGGACATCAAAACTTTCGAAACCAGGTTGATAGACCGTTTCGGCCCGATACCAAAGGTCTCCGCCGAGTTGATAGAAGTCGTGCGTCTTCGTCGTATGGCCAAGAATTTGGGTATGGAGAAGATTGTACTAAAAAACGGTCAGATGATTTGCTACTTTGTCAGCAACCAACATTCCATCTTCTATCAATCCGCGGCTTTTGACGGAATTCTGAGATATGCCCAGAATCAGATGAAAAACACTAAATTGCGTGAACAAAACGGTAAAAGATCTTTAGTAATCAAAAACGTTGAAAACATAGAAAAGGCTCTTGTTCAACTCAAATTAATGCAGTAAATTTGCACGTCTTTTTTAGTCCCTGACAATTGGGACACAATATATTGTAAATATTTTTATATGATAAAGCTCAGTTTTCCAGATGGTTCTATTCGGGAATATCCAAAAGGAACTACCGCATACCATGTGGCAGAAGGCATTAGTCCACGTTTGGCACAAGAATGTTTAGCCGCTTCCCTAAACGGCGAAACCATTGAATTAAACCGTCCCATCATCACTGATGGAACCATCCGGTTATTCAAATGGGAAGATGAACAAGGCAAACATGCCTTCTGGCATTCTTCGGCCCATCTGATGGCAGAAGCCCTGCAAGAGATATATCCAGGCATCCAGTTTGGTATCGGGCCGGCCATTGAAAACGGTTTCTATTATGACGTCGATTCCGGAGAAACGCCCATCAAGGAATCTGACCTGCCGGATATTGAAGCTAAAATGATTGAACTTGTTTCCAAAAAAGAAGCCATCATTCGGGAAGATATCTCCAAAAAGGATGCCCTGAAGTTATTCGGAGAACGCGGAGAGATCTATAAGACCGAACTTATATCCGAATTGGAAGACGGTACCATCACCACCTATCACCAAGGCAGTTTTACAGACCTCTGCCGTGGACCTCACTTAACAAGTACAGAACCCATCAAGGCCATCAAGCTGCTTTCTGTTGCCGGTGCTTACTGGCGTGGCGATGAAAAGCGCAAACAGATGACCCGTATCTACGGCGTCACCTTCCCCAAGAAAAAAATGCTGGATGAATACCTGGTTCTTCTTGAAGAAGCAAAAAAACGTGACCACCGGAAAATCGGCAAAGAGCTGGAATTATTCATGTTCAGCGATATGGTCGGCAAGGGTTTGCCCATCTGGTTACCCCGCGGTACCGCTTTGCGTTTGCGTTTGGAAGATTTTCTGAAACGCATTCAGAAGAAATTCGGTTACCAACAAGTGATGACCCCGCATATCGGCCGCAAGGAATTGTACGTCACATCAGGTCACTGGGCAAAATATGGACAAGATTCTTTCCAACCCATCCACACACCCGAAGAAGGCGAAGAATATTTGCTGAAACCGATGAATTGCCCTCACCACTGCGAAATTTACAAATTTGCACCTCGCTCCTACAAGGATCTGCCCTTGCGTTTCGCTGAATTCGGTACCGTTTACCGTTATGAACAAAGCGGCGAACTTCACGGTCTGACCCGTGTACGCAGTTTCACGCAGGATGACGCGCATATTTTCTGCCGTCAGGATCAAGTGAAAGATGAGTTCCTTAAAGTGATGGATATCATTTTCATCATCTTCAAAGCACTTGATTTTGATAAATTTGAAGCTCAGATTTCACTTCGCGACCCGAATGACAAAGTAAAATATATCGGTAGCGACGATAACTGGGAAAAATCTCAAAACGCCATTATCGAGGCCTGTCAGGAAAAAGGTTTGAAGACCACCATCGTTGAAGGAGAAGCCGCATTCTACGGCCCGAAACTCGACTTTATGGTCAGAGACGCCATCGGACGTAAATGGCAACTTGGAACCATTCAGGTAGACTACAACTTGCCGGAACGTTTCGAACTGGAATATACCGGCAATGACAACCTAAAACATCGCCCTGTCATGATCCACCGTGCTCCGTTCGGATCCATGGAACGCTTTGTAGCTGTACTGATTGAACACACAGCCGGTAAATTTCCTTTGTGGCTGACTCCCGACCAGGTCGTTATCTTGCCTATCAGCGAGAAATTCAATGATTATGCCAATTCCGTTGCTGAATATCTGAATGATAAAGATATCCGAACCGTTGTGGATGCCAGAAATGAAAAAATTGGCCGCAAAATTCGCGATAACGAGTTGAAACGTATCCCTTATATGTTGATCGTCGGAGAACAAGAAGCAGAAAAACAAGAAGTTTCTGTAAGAAAACAGGGCGAAGGGGATAAAGGTTTGATGAAATTTACTACCTTTGCCGGACTTTTGACCCAAGAAGTTGAAAAGATGATTAATTCTTGGAATAAATAAACTGATAGTCAAACATTTAAATAACTTAACGAGGATCTTAAACATCTGAATGAAGAACGATGATATAAAATTGCAGTACCGGATTAACGAACGTATCCGTGTCAAAGAAGTCCGCTTGGTAGGCGATAATGTTGAACAAGGTGTAGTGACAATACAACAAGCACTATCAATTGCCGAACAGAAACAGCTGGACTTGATAGAAATATCACCCAATGCTGTGCCCCCAGTCTGCAAGATTTGTGACTATCAGAAATTTCTGTACCAACAGAAAAAACGTCAAAAGGAACAAAAGGCCAAGGCTACGAAGATTATCCTGAAGGAGATCCGTTTCGGGCCCCAGACTGATGAGCACGATTATAACTTCAAGCTTAAACATGCCATGGAGTTTTTGAAAGATGGGTCAAAAGTAAAGGCCTATGTATTTTTTAAAGGTCGTTCCATCCTGTTTAAGGAACAAGGAGAAGTATTACTGCTTCGCTTTGCCAATGACCTGGAAGATTATGGAAAAGTTGAAAGTTTGCCCATACTCGAAGGAAAACGCATGATCATCATGCTTGCTCCCAAGAAAAAGGCTGCTCCTACTAATAATAAACCAATTACAAACTCTAAAACTGAGCAAAATGCCAAAGATGAAAACTAATTCCGGTTCCAAAAAGAGGTTCACCCTTACCGGAACAGGTAAAATCAAGCGTAAACACGCTTTCAAAAGTCATATCCTGACCAAGAAAACGAAAAAACAAAAACGTAACCTTACCCACATGGGCATGGTTGACAAAACCGATTTGAACAACGTGAAGACGTTGCTGGGAATGAAATAAATCCTTGAATCAAACAAATTACAAATCATTTTTTAACCGAATGTCTTAGCAAAAAAAGTTCATCTGATAAAAATGACGCTAACATTCAAAAAAAAGAAACAAAATGCCTAGATCAGTCAATCACGTTGCCTCAAGAGCAAGAAGAAAAAAGATTTTAGCCTTAACCAAAGGTTATTTCGGTTCAAGAAAAAATGTATGGACAGTTGCCAAGAATACTTGGGAAAAAGGTCAACAATATGCATATCGCGACCGTAAAGTTAAAAAACGCGCATTTCGCGCATTGTGGATTCAACGTATCAATGCTGGAGCTCGCCTTGAAGGTCTGTCTTACAGCCGTTTGATGGGTGCTTTACACAAAGCTGGCATCGAAATTAACCGTAAGACTTTGGCCGATTTGGCCATGAACGAACCACTGGCTTTTAAAGCCATCGTTCAACAAGCCAAAAACGCTTGATTCAGCTTCATTTATATCACTGAAAAGCCTCGAGATATTCGGGGCTTTTTCTTTAAATAATAGCCTTAAAACTTGCTTTCTATAAAATTTTCTTTTATATTTGTGATACAGAAGTCGTATCAACATTGATTGGTAGACTCATCAAATTATTCAAGAACACCGAGACAAGCTCAAGACAACAATGGCGGGCCGCAATTCGAGAGAATCGCTTAGGCGCAGCGGATTACAAAGGAACCTTGGCACTCAAATCCTGTCATTCGGAGTTTCACATATCTCATTGGTGCGGCTTCTTCCCCATTAGAAAGCCCTCTATCCTTCACGGTTAGAGGGCTTTGTTCTTTATGCAGCAATGCCGATGATTACTCAGCAAAACGTTTGATGATATTATAAGCCTTATAAATCCCCAACTGTCCGGCCATCCTCAAATCGCTCAACCCTTTCTCCCTGTCTCCAAGATTGAGTTGCGCAATACCTCTGTTAAACCATGCATCTTCAAATTCAGGGTTGAGTTCCAATGCCTTGGTGTAGTCTATCAGGGCATTCCGATAATCGCGTTGTATGCAGCGAATATTTGCCCGGTTGTAGTAAGCATAAACGAAATGGGGATCCAATGCCAACACCCGGTCATAATCACGCATCACAAGTTCGTAATCCGTACCAAAAGCACTTTCACCGATGGAATAACCATTCGTCATTGAAAAATCCACAGCATCCGATGATTTCTGCTTTGAATTTTTGGAAGAGACATTGCGCTGATCTTCCATGATTTTATTATTCGCATACTCCACATTGATCTTTTTAAAACGAAGGTTGGCCCGTTCGAAATAAGCCAGTACCATATTGTTATTCAATTGCAGTGCTCTGGTTAAATCGTCAATAGCACTGGATAAATCCTGAACCAAAGCGAAATCAATGCTGCGGGCAAAAAATAATGCAGCAATATCCGGATTTTGACCAATCCGACTGGAATATTCATCAATGGAGTTAAAATGGAAATCAGCCTGTTCCGTGGTTAATGCTTGATCCTGATTGCTGATGAGCAACTTTTGCATTTCCTTTACACCTGCATCTGATAGTTCAGACAAATATTTGCTGTAATCCATCCCCCTCCTTGCAGGACCCGGACGCGATTTTTCATAAAAAGTAATGAAAAATAAATCCTCCATCTGAATCTCAATGTTTCTATCCTGAACACGTCCGCGCATCGGATTTTGATATTTATTGACACCAGGGTTCTCCGTTTCCGCAACAATGACCTTATTGTAATTTGTCATGTCATGTTTTTTCTTTTTGATGGTATCAGAAGCAGCAACTTTTGCAACCTTATTATTGGCACGATCCTGTTTCATCTTATCTTCAATATTCCAGGCAGCAAAATAATCTCTGTCTGCTCCTTTGGCATCACCCATTTTCTTTCGGGCTTCAGACCTTTGATAATAAGCAGGTGTAAAATTTGGATATTCAGTAATAATGGATGTAAAATCAACAACTGCGCCCCTATGATCTCCGACATTCTGTTTCAGCAGTCCACGATTATATATGGCCATGAAATTATCCGGTTCCAAAAAGATAACCTTGTCAAAATCTTCTATGGAACGATTTAAATCTCCGACCTGTGAACGTATTATCCCGCGATTAAAATAGGCCAGACTGGAGTTGGGGTCCAGACTGATACTGCGGTCAAAATCATTCAGAGTACCCCTCAGGTCATTCTGGTTGTAATGGGTCAATCCTCTGTTGATATAATAGGAAGGATTTTCAGGATCAAGACGAATAGCTTCATCCAAATCTGATAAAGCATTGGAGTAATCTTTCATGGCCAGATAAAGCCATCCGCGTCCGGCTCTTGCCGGTGCATAGAACCTGTCTACTGATAAGGCTCTGCTAAAATCATCGACAGCAGCAAGAGTATCACCCTTTTCTACATATAATTGAGCCCGGCACATGTAACCGTTTACAAAGGAAGGATATCTGCGGACCAAGTCATTCAGGCTGATAAGAGCCTCTGGATACTTCTTGGCATAAGTCTGTGACAAACCCTTATTGAGCATAAGAACTTGATTTTCCGCATCAAATTCCAGACCTTTCTGACAATCTGCCACAGCCTCTTCATTCTTTCCAAGGCTCATACGGGCATAGCTTCGACATACATATGCCCTAACCAAAAAATTATTGCGTTCCAGTGCTTTCGTACAGTCCTCTTCTGCACCTGCATAATCATCGAGATAAAGCTTGGCTGCAGCACGATAAAAATAAGGTTCGGCCAGATAGGGCTTTGTCTTGATAACTTGATTAAAATATTGGATGGATAACACATAGTCTTCAAAATACAAAGCATTCTGGCCAACGGCCATCATACGGTCTGTATTTATTTGAGCGACAGCTGGATAAATGAAGAATATGCTCAGGATCGCGATACTTATTACTCGTTTCATATGATAATATTTCTTTCGTCTAAAGTCATATGGAACTCGCATGTCTATTTTATCATAAACTTGGACGTTTTTACAAACATGCTCGTTTCATTTTATAACTTTTCCTTTGAAAAAGACTGACAAAAAAATTTCAGCATCTTACTGATACTGGTTTATCTTTTTTATTGAACCAATCTTGCTTCAAAGATACAGGGTTTGAAATAAGTATCAACTTATTTAGGTTAAAAATGGTTTTTTTAAGGGATTTTTTTAATAACCTACAGGCCTTTAACCCTATAATAGGGTCTTGACTTTCCTTTTAAGATGGCGGTCAATTTAGATTTGATCAGTTGCTTGCGAATAGGGCTAATATAATCGGTAAAAACTTTTCCCTCCAGATGATCGTATTCGTGCTGGATAACACGAGCCTCGTAATCTTCAAAATCCTCTTCATGTTGAACAAACTGATCATCCTGATAACGAATTCTGATTTTAGCACTTCTCGATACATTTTCATGAATATCGGGCAAACTGAGACAGCCTTCTTCCATGATACACTTTTCCTGATAAAATTCCACAATTTTCGGATTGATGAAGGTTTTCTTGTAATCCTTGTATTTGGGGTATTCTTTTGCAAGTGAGGTAAGGTCTATCACAAACAAACGGATGGAAAGACCGACCTGGGGTGCTGCAAGTCCTACCCCATCGGCCTTGGCCATGGTTTCATACATGTTTGCGACTAAATCACTGATACCCGGATACTCCGAAGTAATGTCTTCTGTAGGTTTTCTTAGAACTTGTTGTCCATATAAATAAATCGGCAATTGCATTTCTTATCTTTTTGATTCTAAATATGATTGTAAAATGATAACCGCACTAATCTCATCCACCAGTGCTTTGTTTTGTCTGTCTTTTTTCTTCAGACCACCTTCGAGCATCGCCTGGTGAGCCATCACCGAAGTGAACCGCTCATCAAAATATTCTACCGGAATTTCAGGCAATGTTTTTTGAAGAAGGCACACAAACGGTTCAATATACTTCATTGATTCCGAAGGCTGATTGTTCATCTGTTTGGGCAACCCGACAATGAAACGCTCCACCACTTCTTTTTTGGTATAATCCACCAAATATTTCAAAAGTTCATGACTACGTACTGTCGTCAGGCCACCGGCAATCAGTTTCAAACTATCCGTAACAGCCAGTCCGCATCGTTTCTGTCCATAATCAATGGCAATGATCCTTCCCATTCTTTCTATTTCCCGAGGAACTGCATCATTCGGCTTAAGTATTTCCCGATAATGTCAAATTCAATATTGACGACAGACCCCTCCCTCATTTGATGGAAATTGGTATTTTCATTGGTATAGGGAATAATGGAAACCTCAAAACTATTCTCCTTCGAATTGCAGACAGTCAGGCTTACCCCATTGACAGTCACCGATCCTTTCTCTACCGTAACGTAACCTTCTTTGGCCTTTTCAATATTTAAAGGATACTCAAAACCATATCGCCAACTACCATCCGTTTCCCTGACACTGACGCAAACGGCGGTCTGGTCTACATGCCCCTGCACGATATGCCCGTCAAGACGGCCGTTCATAGGCATACTCCGTTCCACATTCACTTTATCGCCAATCTTCAGTAAACCCAGATTGGATCTCTCAAGGGTTTCCTGTATGGCAGTAACTGTATAGATATCTTTATCAATATGAACAACAGTCAAACACACTCCGTTGTGTGATACGCTTTGATCTATTTTAAGCTCGTTTGTAAAAGAACACCTCAGGCTCAGATGGAGATTTCCACCCTCCCGACGCAATCCGGTAACAACAGCAGCTTCTTCTACTATTCCTGAAAACATACGAAGAATTTTTAATGTGAAGCCTTAGAATTTTACTTGCGGAGCTTTGGAAGCCGTTTCTTCTGCTTCGAAGTATACTTTCTTTTCAAATCCGAACATTCCAGCTATGATATTCTTCGGGAATCGGCGGATCATGACATTGAAGCCCTGAGCTGCATCATTGAAACGCTGACGTTCCACCGATATGCGATTTTCAGTGCCTTCCAGTTGAGCCTGAAGTTCCAGAAAGTTCTGATTGGCTTTCAGGTCCGGATATTTTTCGACAGTCACCAACAGGCGGTTCAAGGTAGAACCAACTTCGGATTGAGCGGCCTGATACTTTGCCAAACTTTCGGGAGTCATTTTGGTCGGATCGATCGTTGTCTGAGAAGCTTTGGCACGTGCTTCAACCACAGCATTCAAAGTACTTTTTTCATGAGCGGCATAACCTTTTACTGTCGCCACCAAATTTGGAATCAAGTCTGAACGACGTTGATACTGACTTTCTACATTGGCCCAAGTCTTAGCTACATTTTCATCAGCCGTAACCATGCCATTATACTGACTCATACCCCAGAAAAAAACAATCACAATGATGCCTAAAATCGACAGGCCAGCAATCGTACTTTTATTCATATTTCTAATATATTAATATTCAATTATTTAAAAAAATAGACTTAAACAAATACTTTGACGCTTTTAAAGCAAAAAAACAACTCTGCAGGAGGCTTTATCATGGAGCCGGCATCAACGCCAACCGCCGGTTGCCCCTCCACCGCCAGACATTCCACCTCCGAAAGAACCTCCTCCTCCAAGGCCACCCCCTCCGAAACCACCTCTGCCGCTATTCATAGGCACTACCACAACCATCGGAATCGTATACCTCTTCCTCAACTCATGATGGCAATTGGCACAACTGTATATCTTCACTCCTTCTCCGCAACTGAGTGGCGTAGGAGCCAACAATATCTTGTCCGATTCCTGTGCAAATGTCTTGAATCCACAATTCGGACAGGTTTTATAATTGGTGAAACTCTTGGCGTAAGACAAAAACAACCTATGTCCACATTCAAGACAGACCCAGGCATCATAATCTATGGAGCCAACCATTTCTTCTGCCTGTTGTCCGGTACTCAGATAAACATCCTCTTGCTTTTCGGTCATCAGGTTCAACGGCTTTCCGCAATCAGGGCAAAGACGGGGCATACGTCTATATTTCCTTAACTTACGGTTGTACCAGACATAAAAGAAAATCATCGTCAAAGGAAAGATAACGGCCAAAAAACCATAACCACCCTTTGATGTAGAAAGTGCTTTATAAGCCGAATACGGTTCCTGATCACCCAAAGCCTTGATTTTCTTACTGGAACCATAGGAACTAAATATCAACACCAAAATGGACAAAAGTAAATAGACCATCAGGATATTGCCCCATTTAGCTTTGAGTCTTGCCTGCTCTGCAGCCTTTTCAGTTTGCATATCCGCCTTAATTTCCTCTGCCGCCTTTGGATCAGAAATCACTTTCACGACAGCTTGGACTCCAGCCAGAAGTCCTTCACCGTATTTACCTTCACGCATAAGAGGTACGATATTTTTTTGGATGATTCGCATACAGATAGCATCAGGCAAAACACCTTCCATACCATATCCGGGCTCGATGGTCACCAAACCTTGGTCTTCAACCATCAGAATCAGCAGGCCGTTGTCTTTTTCAGCATGACCAATATGCCACTCATTGAATAATTCTGTGGCAAACTGTTTGGTGGGAACATCTCCGGTTGATTGCAGGGCAACCACAAAAATATCAGCGGTCAAATTATTTTGTGTCTGAGCAAGAATACGGTCTATTTCCGTCTGAGACTGAGCATCTATCAGTCCGTCAGGATTGGAGGTATGAGACCCGGCATCCTGAAGTCTTGTATTGGGAACAGACTGGACAGTCCATGTCTCCGCAAAAGCCATGAGGCCGCAAAAGCAAAACAGGAGTCCAAATATGACAGGTTTTCTCATTATTTTATACATTTGAAAAAGGACATCAAAGATGAGCATTTTTATTGATAATAATATGCATTTATTCGGAAATTACTCCGGAACCGATGACTTCATCTCCTTCGTACCAAGCAGCAAATTGACCAGGCGTTATACTTTGTTGAAGGACATCAAAATCTATATACAGTCCCTCTTCAAACCGATATAGCGTTGCTGACTGCAATGGCTGACGGTAGCGTTCCCTGACCATGTATCTGACAGACTGGCCGATTTCCAGCGTCTTATCCGGACGCACCCAATGAATTTCCTCCGGATTTATTTTTAATGTCTTGCGATATAATCCCGGATGATCAACACCTTCACCTACAAATATCAGATTGGTTTCCACATCGGTTGCAAGAATAAACAGAGGCTTCTCAAACCCGCCTATACCCAATCCTTTCCGTTGTCCAATGGTGTAAAAATGAGCACCCTGATGTTCACCCACCACTTTTCCATCTTTTAAACGATAGAAATAAGGCTTTGCCTGTTTTTTCAGTTTTCCGTTCAAATCCTCAGGAATCATCCGATGATAGGCTTTCAGGTCAGCTGGTATTTCTACCACCTTTCCGGTTTTCTTTTCCAGTTTTTGCTGTAGAAAAACAGGCAAATCGACTTTTCCTACAAAACAGATTCCTTGTGAATCTTTTTTGTAGGCTGTGGCCAAACCCAATTCTTCTGCGATTCTGCGAACTTCCGGCTTTTCTATATCGCCTATCGGAAACATCGCTTTGGAAAGTTGATCCTGCGATAACTGGCAAAGAAAATAAGATTGATCTTTATTGGGATCACTACCGGCCAGCAATCGGTATATGGGTTGACCATCCTTTTCAGAAGGCATCAGGACATCTTTTCGGCAATAATGTCCGGTTGCGACCTTCGTTGCTCCAAACTTTTTAGCGACATCCCAGAATGCATCAAATTTGATTTCTCTATTGCAAAGCACATCAGGGTTGGGTGTGCGGCCTTTTTCATATTCAGAAAACATATAATTGACTACCCTTTCACGATATTGGTCACTTAAATCAACAGCATGGAATTCAATATCCAATTTTCGCGCAACCAGTTCTGCTATCAGGATATCATCCTCATAGGGGCATTCACCTGAAAGGGTACCAACTGCGTCCTTCCAGTTTATCATGTAAACACCAACCACCTCATAGCCTTGTTTTTTCAACAGATAAGCAGCTACACTGGAGTCAACGCCACCGGAAAGGCCAAGTACGATTCGTTCCAAAAGATTTGCGATTAATAGTTAATATGCGATTGCAAAGATACTTAATAATGATATAAACTCAAAAAAAGACTCTTTTCCGACCCTCGCGGACCAGAAAAGAGTATACTTTTTTAGCTGATTTAGAGATTTGATAAAATTCGATGACAAATGAAATCTTTCCCTTTTATTGTCTAAAATATTGAAATCTATTTACTCCTATTTCAACAAATATAGCAAAAAGGACTATTTTATTCTAAAACTTATTGTTAAAGATGGTTACAGGAACATTCATATCTTTCCGGATTTTATCTTACACATTCTAAGATATTTAAAAAAAAATCCGGTCTTTTGAGCATATTCTTTATATAAAAAGGCCATCAAAAACGAATCATTATTGCAAGTTTTAATACAAAAATTAACAAAGAAAGTACGCAATTACAGCATCAAATCTCCCATTATTGATATTTTATTTTTGACGAATAAAAATTTGAATGGGCGTACCTGTAAAATCCCATGTCGACCGCAACTTGTTTTCCAAAAATCTCTTATATGGATCCTTGACATATTGCGGCAAATTGGCAAAGAAAATAAAAGTCGGAGCCATAGGCCCTTGTAACTGGGTTACATATTTTATTTTTACATATTTACCTTTCGTTGCCGGTGGCGGATAATTTTCAATCAATGGAAGAAAGAACTCATTCAATTGATTGGTGGAAATATGGAAAGACCTTCTTTCATAGACTTCTTTGGCTGTTTCAATGGCCTTGAAAATACGTTGTTTGGTCAAAGCGGATGTAAATACGATGGGGAAATCGACAAATGGAGCAAAACGTTCACGGATGGCTTCTTCAAAAACCTTGATGGAATTGCTTTCTTTATTTTCTACCAAATCCCATTTATTCACACAGACTACCATTCCCTTGCGATTTTTCTGTATCAGGGAAAATATATTCATATCCTGACTTTCGATACCACGAGTGGCATCAACCATCAGGATACAGACATCCGCATTTTCAATGGCACGTATGGAACGAATGACGGAATAGTATTCAAGGTCTTCATTCACTTTTCCTTTCTTTCGAATACCGGCAGTATCCACCAGGTAAAAATCAAAACCGAATTTGGTGTATCTTGAATAAATGGAATCACGTGTTGTCCCGGCTATTTCCGTTACAATGGTTCTTTCTTCACCGATAAAAGCATTGATGATAGATGATTTTCCGGCATTTGGACGTCCTACCACCGCAAAACGGGGAATTTCCTCAAGGACTTCATCTTTATCTTTATCAGGATTGAACTTACTCACCAGTAGATCCATAAAATCACCGGTACCAGAGCCGTTGATGGCCGAAAGTACAATGGGATCGCCCAAACCAAGAGCATAGAATTCAGCGGCATTATAACCCATCATGTTGGTATCTGCCTTATTTGCAATCAGCATGACAGGGCGTTTTTTTTCTCCTCGCAGGATTTTTGCCACTGCCATGTCAAGGTCTGTCAATCCTGTGACGACATCAACAACAAAAAGGATGATATCCGATTCTTCAATGGCTATGTTGACTTGTTTTTTAATTTCTTGTTCAAATACGTCACCAGACTTATCGACCCAGCCGCCGGTATCGATTACGGAAAATTCTTTTCCATTCCATTCCGATAGCCCATATTGGCGGTCACGTGTCGTGCCGGATTCCTCATTCACGATCGCTTGCCTTGTTTTGGTCAGACGATTGAACAACGTCGATTTTCCCACATTCGGGCGACCTACGATAGCAACTATATTTCCCATTTTTCTTTTTTAATCTAATTGATAACCAAAGGCTTTCAGCTTGTTATCCTTGTTTCGCCAATCTTTTTCCACTTTCACAAACACCTCCAAAAAGACTTTCTTTCCTAAAAAAGCTTCTATATCTTTTCTGGCCTCTGTTCCGACTTTCTTCAAAGCCTGTCCTCCATGACCGATGATGATGCCCTTTTGAGTTTCACGCTCTACATAAATAACGGCGCTGATACGCACCAGGTGCTCTGAATCTTCATAATTTTCAACAACCACTTCTGTGGAATAGGGTATTTCCTTCTGATAATAGAGCAATATCTTTTCCCTGATAATTTCTGTAATAAAGAAACGTGCAGGCTTATCAGTCAAGGCATCCTTGTCAAAATAAGGCGGCGATTCCGGCAAAAGCTCGGATATACGTTTTAGGACATAGGATACATTGAATTTCCTTAAAGCGGAAATGGGAATGATTTCTGCCTTCGGCAACAGCTTTCCCAGCTCCTCGACCTGTGCTTCCAGACGCTGCTGATCGCTCAAGTCAATCTTGTTGATGATCAGCAAAACCGGAATGTCGATGCGTTGCACCTTTTCCAGAAATTCCGCATTTTTATCAACCTTCTCAACAGTATCCGTGACATAGAGCAGAATATCGGCGTCCTGCAATGCTGAATTGGAAAAATTCAGCATGGATTCCTGCAGTTTGTAGTTTGGGATCAACACACCAGGGGTATCCGAATATACAATTTGGTAATCATCACCATTGACGATTCCCATGATACGGTGTCTGGTCGTCTGGGCTTTGGAGGTGATGATAGAAATCTTTTCACCTACAAGGGTATTCATCAATGTTGACTTTCCAACGTTGGGATTTCCTACAATATTTACAAATCCGGCTTTATGCATCTCTTTCTTTTTCTTTTCATACGATGAAGCATTTATTCCATCCGTATGTAACCCACAAATCCGTTCGTTAAAATGAACGAACGGATTCACGCGTTATTTTGATATGCAAAGATACGAAATCTGAGGCAATTACTGCTATTGAGCTACAGAAATTCCTTCTCCTGATTTAATACTATTGATATAAAATAGATTATTTGGGGTTGTATCCCCATTTTAGATAGATGCTACCCCATGAAAAGCCTGCTCCAAAAGCAGAAAGGATCAGGGTGTCCCCTTTTTTCAATTGATTTTCCCATTCCCAAAGACAAACAGGAATACTGGCTGAAGAGGTGTTACCATATTTCTGAATGTTCACCATCACTTTTTCCATCGGTACATCCATATAACGCACAATGGCGTCAATGATTCTCATGTTGGCCTGATGTGGAACAACCCAGTTTACATCTTCAGAAGTCAGGTTATTACGTGTCTTGATTTCCTCATTGGCTTCCACCAATTTATTCACAGCCATCTTGAATACCGCCTGACCTTCCTGATACACAAAATGTTCACGGCGATCGACGGTTTCATGAGAAGCAGGAGAAACGGAACCACCGGCTTTCATGTGTAGATTTGCAAAACCGGAGCCATCTGTATGCATAACTGAATCAATCATACCCAGATTTTCGGTGGTAGGTTCAAGCAATATGGCCGCAGCTGCATCTCCAAATAAAGGACAAGTCGTACGGTCAGCATAATTTGTAATACAAGTCATCTTTTCGGCTGCCACCACAATCACCTTTTTATATCGTCCGGATTCAACCAATCCTGAAGCATTGACCATGCCAAAAAGGAAACCACTGCAAGCAGCAGAAATATCATAGGCAAAGGCATTCTTGATGCCGCATTTATCAGCTATGATAGCTGCTGTAGCAGGAAATATATAATCAGGCGTGGATGTTGAGCAAATGATGGCATCTATCTCATCGGGATTCGTTCCTGTTTTCTTCAGCAGATCCTTTACAGCTCTTTCTCCCATGAAAGAGGCTCCAACATGATCTCCATCCAACATACGACGTTCTTTGATTCCGGTTCGAGAGGTAATCCACTCATCAGAGGAGTCTACCAGCTTGCAAATATCTTCATTTGTAATTACTTTTTCGGGGACATAGCCTCCTACTCCTGTGACAACGGCATTAAAATTTCTCATTTTTATGATTTTTGCGCAAAAATAGGTAAAAATTATGATTTAGTATCTATTGTAAAGGACAAAAAAAGGGGTGCCCCATACTTTTGAGACACCCTTCAAATTTATTCTTTATGATAAGCACGCTAATTATACAGCTGCTGGTTGTTCGATTGCTATTTTTCCTCTGTAGTAACCACATTCTCCACATACGGTGTGGTAGATATAATGGGCGCCGCAATTAGGACATACTGCCAATGTTGGAGCTTCTGCCTTATAGTGGGTTCTTCTCTTAGCCGTTCTGGTTTTAGACTGTTTGTGTTTAGGATGTGCCATTTTCTTTTACAATTAGTTATTATCTATTATTTTTTTTAATTCGTCCCATCGCGGGTCTGTTTGTTGTAAATCTGGTTCTTCAAAATCAACCAAAGGTTCTGAATCTTCAAACTCAATTTCTGTATCTTCATCTTCGTCATCCGGTCCTTTTGTCAAATGTTTCTTAAGCTTGGATGACATAAGCTTGTTACATTTCCCTGGCGCATGAATATGTTTGATCGGAATACTCAAAGCTATGAATTCATACAAGAACCAGGCAATATTTATTTCACCTTCCGATTCTGGAATAATGATGATATCGTCTCCTTCTTCAGCATAGGCCTCACCGAACTTTGCTATCAGACGGCTTTTGTGGTTAATGGGTAAATCCATATCGTCCAAACAACGATCACATGGCACCTGCACAATTCCCTCCAGCTGAAAGTTCAGTTCAAAGCTTAATCCTGTGTTGTTGACCAACACTTTGGCCATAACTTTGCCCTTTTGGACTTCCTGACCATCTATTTTCTTGAAATACTCTGTATCCAAAACATAATCAAAAGTATGATTACCGATAGCAAGAGTATTCAACGGTATTTTATAGATATCAAACTTTCCCAAGGTGAATGCTTTTATTAAACCCCGCAAAGGTAAAAAATATTATCGTTTTTACCACAAGAAATTGTTTGAAAATTTAAAAATATGCGTATGAGACAGTGCTTTTGTTTTTCAGGGCAGTCGATTGCAATAAACCTATACAATTTCAAAATATTTGATTTTCCTGTATCATTTTTATTGGATCAAATTGAAAAATTGTGGAGAAGTGTAAAAAGTATGACATTTGTGATCTGCGGGAAATTAAACACCGCTCCATTCGTGCAGGTAAAAAGCACCGCTCCATTTTGCCTCCCCCTAAAAACACAGAAAGCCCTCGCCGGATTTCTCCTAAGAAATTAACACAAAGAAGCCCCGCTACATTGTTGTAACGGGGCTCTCTTCAAAAAGACGGCGACTACCTACTCTCCCACTTGCGCAGTACCATCGGCGTGGTCGGGCTTAACTTCTCTGTTCGGAATGGGAAGAGGTGGGACCCCGACGCTGTAGTCACCTAAAATAAGGTTGACATATCGGTTTT
>JAJFTH010000004.1 GCA_021373135.1 Bacteroidales bacterium | reverse complement strand
AAAACCGATATGTCAACCTTATTTTAGGTGACTACAGCGTCGGGGTCCCACCTCTTCCCATTCCGAACAGAGAAGTTAAGCCCGACCACGCCGATGGTACTGCGCAAGTGGGAGAGTAGGTAGTCGCCGTCTTTTTGAAGAAAGCCCTCACTGGAGAAATCCGGCGAGGGCTTTCTGCTTTTAGGGGGAGGAAGGGCACTCGTCGCTGCATTCAGAACAAAGGCTCTTGCTTGGGATAAAAATGATACAGGAAAATCAAATGGTTGCTGCATTCAGGAAAAAATTGAAAGAATGTGGAGAAGTGTCAAAAGTATGACATTTGTGATCTGCGGGAAATTGAACACCGCTCCATTTGTGCAGGTAAAAAGCAGGCTTCCTTCTTTATTTTCCTTTAACGGCGATGGTGTAGCTGCCACCTGCCCAGATGACATCCAATGTGAGATCTGTATTGGACGAAACAGTTATTCTGGGTTTGTCCTGGGTGCTTTTTCTTGCTTTACATCGCAAGTCGATCAATCCGTTTACACCGAAAGGATATTGTTTTACACCAAAGTCATCGGTCAAATCAATTTTCCATACCAAACGATTGTGAGGAACATCAGCTTGGATGCCGAAAACATATTCGAACAAAACGGCAATGGGTGCCAGACCAGTCCAGCCGATGAAATTGTCGCGATTGTTTCCATGCGCTTTTTCCGGTGCATAATTCTCGAAAAACGTTCCGGTTTGTTTGAAAACCTCCACCACATTTTGATGATGATTCATGCCAATGGCATGTGCCAGACTATCACATCCAACTTCAGAAAGGCCACGCAACACCATATAAGCGGTTGGTGCCCAGATGGATCCGCACCAATAACCTCCGTTAGGGTCATAAAACGGACAATCGGCAGCCAGTGACGGCACACGGTGGGGACGGTTGAACTTTTTGGGATCGGACAATTGTCCGATGTAACCCTTCATCCGTTCAGGAGGTACGACCCCTGCCAGTAAAGACCAATACGAGCCAATGGTTTGAATGGAAGACAGTGAGCCGTCGCGGAATTTATCGGTATAAAAATAAAGATTTTCGTTCCACATCTGTTGATTAACAAATTGAGTCAATTGGTTAATCTCAGCCTTTAATCCGACCACGTCGCTGTCGCGGTGCAGAATGTCGGCCATCTTCACCAGCGTTTTAGCGGCAAAGATCGCCTGCATATTGGCATCTACCCAAGACATGTGGCCGTTGCTCCACTGCACGTCATAACCTTTTTGCACACGGGGTTGGTTGTCCATGCCGCAGCCCCATCCGCTCAGGAAATAGGAGCCGTCTTTCCAGGTTCGGTTTAACGCAAACCAATTGTAATAGGCCAACAAGGGAGGAAAAACCCGTTTAAGGCGTGTCGTGTCATTGAAGTTCAGAAAGTATTCCCATTCCACCCAGGGCATGATATTAGGACCTGTACTGGATGGATCGACACGTTCGAAACAGTCCTGGCCGGTAACACCATAAATTTCCCGGCAAATAAATCCGTCGGGCACCTGCTTGCGATAGAAATTGTCAAGTGTTCCCTGAAAATTAAATGCCCGTGAGCCATAGCGTCCGAACATGGTCATGAAAGAACCATCCCACATGAATATGTTTCCGTTGAATGCAGCATCGATGTATGGAGATACAAAATTGTTCTCTGGCGTCACTTTTTTCAAATGACTGAATGCGATTTCCCATGCTTTCCAATAACAGCGGATTGCATCGGGATTGCTTGCCCAAAAGGGTTGTGGCAACTTTTCACGGATTTGCTGAAAGGAAGGAGGAGTACTGGTATCCTGAGGTGCTTTTACAAAGCTGTTTTCTTCAAAATATTTATTGAAAGTATACAGTTTGTACGGTTGTTGTGCTCCGGCATGTGAAATACAGCAACAGATGACAAATAATAAAAATGTCTTCTTCATGACTCTTTAGTCTTTTTGTATGCTCAACTCTTTAAAAAGCCGGTTTGGGTACAGTACGTTATGATCCTTTTCTACCAAGATGGTTTGCGGCACATCGAATGAAGCTTTCAGACGGATGTCCTTCGAAGAAGCACCCATACGTATCTCATAGGTTCCTTTGTCGGCCACCCAGGTGCTGATACCGCTGTGGAACGACGCCAGCAGGCGGCTGTCCAAGGTGAAAGAAAGCTGTTGGCTTTCGCCAGGCTTCAGCAAGTTGGTTTTGGCAAAAGCTTTCAATTCTTGTTCCGGCTTTTCCATTTCAGTTTGAGGTGTGCTCAGATAGAGTTGCACAGCCTCTTTTCCGGCTACTTTTCCGATATTTTTGACCGTAAGCGTCACTGTTATCTTGTCTGAAAAAGTTTTGCTGTCCAACGTGATATCCGAGTACAGAAATTGGGTGTAAGAAAGTCCATAGCCGAATTCGTAGGCCGTTGGAACCTTGAACGTGTCATAATAACGGTAGCCCACATATATGCCTTCTTCATAAGGAGCATTCAAAGGGTTTTCTTTCGGTTCGCCGGGAAATGATTTTGCGGAAGGTACATCTGCGTAAGCGATGGGAAAGCTCATCGGCAATTTTCCGGATGGATTGACAAGCCCCTTGAGAATGTCTACCAAGGCATTGCCGCCTTCCTGACCGGTTTGCCAGGCCAACAGGATGGCATCAGGATCATCGCGCCAGTCGGTCGTTGCAATCACCCCACCGATGTTGAGTATCACCACTACTTTTTTTCCGGCAGCATGATAAGCGGCAGAGACATCTTTGATCAAGTTTTTTTCGGTGGTGGTCAATGAGAAATCGGCAATACTTCGATCCGAACCTTCACCTGCGTTTCGTCCGATGGTGATTATTGCCATGTCGGAACCTTTTACCTGAGCCTGAATCTGTTCGTTTTTCAATGGAAGTTCCGTATGAAAATCGACCAGCTGTTTTTTGTTTTCTTTTTTTGAATTTGTAAGGATGGTATCAATGAAATGCGTATAAATGGCTTCCAATGGTTGTACTATTTGATAGCCTCCGTTGATAAAACCATCTTTGATGGAAATCGCTTTTTCGTAGTTCACTTCGCCGCTTCCGGTACCGCCTGCGATAAAACGGTAGGATGTTTTGCCAAACAAAGCAATTTTCTTGATTCCTTTCAAAGGTAATGTGTTAAAGTCGTTTTTCAATAAAACCATACCTTCTGTGGCAGCGAGGCGTGATATTTGAGCATGGGCTTTCAAATCGGGATGGCAGGAATAGGCGTACCCTTTGAAACGGGGAGTCTGCTGTACAAACGTTAGGATACGTGCCAAATTGCGGTTGATCACTTCTTCGTCTATGGTCTTGTTTTTCAATGCCTTCAATAATTCTTCGCGTTGTGCACAACCCGGCATCAGCAAGTCGTTGCCGGCATTCATTTGGGCGACGGCGTCGGCACCGCCCCACCAGTCGGACATGACAATGCCTTTAAACCTCCATTCGTTACGTAAAATGGTGGTGATCAGGTCGTAATTTTCGGAGGTATAGAAACCGTTCAAACGGTTATACGAGGACATCACCGTCCAAGGTTGCCCTTCTTTGACGGCAATCTCAAAGCCGCGCAGGTATATTTCGCGTAAGGCCCGTTGGCTGATTACTGCATTGATAATGGTGCGGTTGGTTTCGATGTTGTTGGCCGCAAAGTGTTTGAGTGAAGTACCTACCCCGTTGGATTGCAAACCTCGGATCATGGCGGCACCCATCTTTCCTGCTACCAACGGATCTTCAGAGTAGTATTCGAAGTTGCGCCCGCACAGAGGATTGCGGTGGATGTTGATGGCGGGAGCCAGCAAAGCATCCAAACCATATTCAAGTACTTCATTGCCCATGGCTTTGCCCACGTTTTCCACCAATGCGGTGTTCCAAGTGGAAGCCAATGCGCTGGAAGTAGGAAAAGCGGTGCAATAAAAGGACAGTGTTTTTTCCGGATGGGCATCAATGCGTAAGCCGGCAGGGCCGTCGGCAACTACGGCAGGAGTAATGCCGAGACGTGGAATATTCCATGTTCTTCCTGCCGATCCGCTGACGATAACAGTTTTTTCACCCGATGAAGGATTGCTCCAATTGGCATCTCCCAAACCCATCAGCATGTATACTTTTTCTTCGGGGGTCATGGCCGCGATGACGGCTTCTATTTTGTCTTTTCCAAGTTGGGGTGCTTTGCCGTTGGTTTGGGAAAACAACTGTACGGACAATAAGCAGAGGCCAAACAAAAATGGTGTTTTCTTCATACGTAAATAATTGTTTTTTAAGGTCGTATGGAACTTGCATGTCAAATTTTCATTGTCTTTGGTGAATACTTGTATTCATGCCCGTTTCATTAGAATGAGATTTTATAGTAAATGATTGTTTTTAATATCTAAGGGTTGAATTTCCAGCTGCTTGCAGCAGAACCAGGGTCCGGGGGTTGCCTTGGGGTTCATACCTTTTAATGTTTTCCGGTCATTCCGTCAGTTCAAAATGTCCTTTCAGCTCTGCCAAGGATGAGTTTCCGACAAAAACCTCATAATCGCCGGCTTCATTGATATACTGCAAATCATTGTCGTAAAATTTCAAATCATCGGGAGTAAGACAGAAGTTTACCGTTTGGGTTTCACCTTTTTTCAAAAAGATCTTTTGAAAACCTTTCAGCTCTCTGACCGGACGTACGACACAGCCCACCAAATCGCGAACATAGAGTTGCACGACTTCTTCTCCGTCGTAGTTGCCGCTGTTTTTCACATCCACCGTCACGTTTAGTTTTCCACCTTTCATGGCCAGCTTGCCGGACGAAAGTTGCAGGTTTCCGATATGGAAAGATGTATAGCTTAGTCCATAGCCGAAGGCATATTTCGGACTGTTTTGCAAATCGATATAAGCGGAAACGTAGAATTTATCATCATCGTTTTTGGCCGGTCGGCCTGTGTTGTAATAGTTGTAATAAACAGGAATCTGTCCCTCACTGCGGGGGAACGATATGGGTAATTTCCCGGAAGGGTTGTAGTTTCCGAACAGTACATCCGCAATCGAATTGCCGGCTTCGGTACCTAACCACCAGGTATATACGATGGTCGGTACGTTGTCTGAAGCCCAGTTGAAGATTAAAGGACGACCGGCGTTGATCAGCAATATGACAGGCTTTCCTGTTGCGCAAACGGCCTTTAAGAGTGCTTCCTGCACGCCCGGAAACTGGAGATTGCTTCGACTTTTTGCTTCTCCGCTCATATCATATCCTTCTCCAAGCGATAGAATGGCGACATCGGATTGTTTTGCCGCGTCAATGGCTTCTGCAAAACCCGATTGGTCATTGTCGTTGATGTTACAACCTTTTGCATACAAGAGCGTTGAATTTTTATCCAACTGGTTTTTGATGCCGTCGAACTGGGAAATAATTCGCAAGGAATCATCTGGAAAAGCAATGGCCCAGAAACCGTGGTTGGCGACTGTTGCTTTAACGAACGGTCCGATAAAGGCAATGGTTTTGGTCTGTTTGGAAAGCGGTAGCTGTGGCTTGCCGTTGAATGGTTCGTTTTTGAGCAAAACAATGCTTTTTTCGCCTATTTCGCGAGCGAGCATTCTGTTTTCCTGGTTATTGGTCTGCTGTTTTTCGCGTCCTTCATTGCAAAAGCGATAAGGGTCGCTGAATAGTCCAAGCTCATATTTCTTGAGCAAAATGCGTTTGACGGCTTCATCGATGAAGGCAATCGGAACTTTGCCGTCCGAAACAAGTTGCTTCAGGTAATCACGGTAACAACGGCTTTCCATATCCATGTCACTTCCGGCTGTGATGGCTTTTAGGGCTGCATCGTAACCGTCTTTGGCATAGCCGTGTGAAATCATTTCGCCGATACTTCCCCAATCACTGACCACAAAGCCTTTGAAGCCCCATTCTGTTTTCAGTTTTTCTCTTAAAATATAACGATTGCCAGTAGCCGGAATGCCGTTAATGTCATTGAAGGAATTCATCAATGTGGCAACACCGGCGTCGACGGCTGCTTTAAAAGGGGGTAAGTACGTTTCATTGAGTTGACGCAAACTCATATCCACGGAATTGTAGTCGCGTCCGCCTACAGCCGCACCATAAGCAGCAAAATGTTTGGCGCAAGCCATCACTGCGTCTACATGGCCCAATCCTTCGCCTTGAAAGCCTTTGACACGTGCTTTCGCTACCATACATCCCAGATAGGTGTCTTCTCCGGCACCTTCCATGACCCGTCCCCAGCGTGGGTCACGGGCAATGTCAACCATGGGGGCGAATGTCCAGTGGATGCCGTAAGCAGCAGCTTCGGTGGCGGCGATATGTGCCGATTTCTCGATCAAGGCCAAATCCCACGAGGCGACTTCGCCCAATGGAATGGGAAAAGTGGTGCGGAATCCGTGAATAACATCCTTTCCAAAAATCAAAGGAATATGCAGCCTCGATTGTAAGGCGATTTCCTCCAATTTTCGAGTTTTGTCTACCCCCATCACATTTAACATAGAGCCGACATGGCCTTCTTTGATTTGTTTCTCTTTGTCGCCTTCGGGTGTGATTTTTCCGGTTGCTTCCCAGTCGCCGTTGTACTGGTTGAGTTGCCCGATTTTTTCATCCAGGGTCATTTTGGAAAGCAGGTCATTGACAAATTCTTGTGCATTCTGGCCGAATGAAGAAACAACAAGGAGAGAAAAGGCGATGGTCAAAAAATTTCGTTTCATGACGTAAAGGTTCTATTTTATGTTCATTTTTTTTGATAAACCCGGATGTAATCAATAGTCATCCTTTGAGGAAAAATGGAATCGTCAATGACCGGTCCGCCCCAATTACCGCCGACGGCAATATTGAAAATGAAAAACATCGGTTTGTAGAAAGGCCAGTTATCATCCGTTTTACAAGTCGGTGCGTATTCGTAAACACTTTTTCCGTCCACAAGAAAATTGATTTTTTCTTTTGTCCACTCCAGGGCGTAGAGATGAAAGGTGTCAAAGAGACGGTCTATTTGAACGATACCGGTAAAAGGTGTTTCGCTGTATCCTGCAGGATTATGCACAGAACAATGAATATAACCGGGATGTTTCCCTACATGTTCCATGATGTCCAGCTCTCCGCAACCTGGCCAGTCGGTTTTTGATATATTTTCACCAAGCATCCAAATGGCCGGCCATGTACCTGTTCCATGGGGCAGTTTGGCGCGTATTTCCATGTAACCGTAAGTGAATGCCCGTTTACCTTTCGTGACGATTCGTGCTGCGGTATATTTTTTTGCCTCTTTTCGTGCAATAATCGATAAAAATCCGCCTTTGATTTCTACATTTTTATTTTCCGTATAATACTGTTTTTCATTATTTCCCCACCCGTTATCGCCGGTGTCAAAACTCCAGGAGGTTGTGTCTAAAACATTTCCCGTAAAGTCATCTGACCAAACTATGTGATAATCCTTTGGAGGCTGGGCATGTAACATACAGCCCATCGAAATTACAAAATAAAGGGTGAATAGCTTCTTTTTATTCATGTCATTTTCTAAAAAAGAAGAAAGAGGGTGAACAAACAGTGGTGCGCACCCTCTTTTCTTACAGGTTAATAGATTGTATTCAGCTATTTGTAATTCTTGTTTTGAAGCAGAATGCCATTTGACAAATCAATTTGGGCTTGAGGAATCGGGTAGAAAACGTGTTTCGGATAAACAAATCCATTCGAAACCAATTTTGTTTTGGCAAGTCCTGTACGAACCATATCGAAAAAGCGATCGTTTTCGAAAGCCAGTTCAAAGCGGCGTTCGTCCCAGATTTTTCCCAAAGTTAACTCAGATGCTTTGTATGGCGTTTCTTTGACACGATTTCTCACTTTATTGATGGAAAGGATGGCTCCATCGGGATCTTCCAGATTAAGCTTCGCTTCAGCATCAATGAGTAGAATATCTGAAAAACGCAATAGACGGATGTTTTGTTCTATGCCGTAAATCCAGGAAAGTTTGGTCTGTCCATTGAGGGGCACATACACTTTCATGCTGTAACGGGCCACCGGATACCCTGCTTTACCGGCATTGGTTCCGGCCAGTTCTGTTAAGCCGCCAACGGTGGTTCCATCGCTCAATTTATCACCGCGGAAGGCTATTGAAGCATGAAGTCGGATGGTGTCGTCGGTACGTGCTTGCCAATCGGTGACAAGACCGTCGGTCGGCACATCAAGTCCCCATCCGTCGCCATTGTCATTGGATCCTCTGACCCAGCGGTATACTGCGTATGCGCAACGGTTGATGTCACCATAACTTTTGGAGGCTCCATTTTGTGCTTCAAAAATCGATTCGTCGCAATTTTCATTTTCCAGACGAAACAGGTAGAAAAAGCTGGAATCACCTTTTGCTGTATAAAGGCTGTACGGGCCATGGGCGATTACGTCTTCCGTTACGGTTTTGACATCGGTCCAGGTTTTCCCGCCAATGGCTTTGCCGTCTTCCATGAAATTTGCACCTGAAGCCATGTACATCAACACTTTGGCTTCTAAAGCACGAGCTGACCAAGCGGTGACGCGGCCTTTTCCGGCATCTGCCCATGCAGTTTTATACATATTGGCGTATCCATATTCCAAATCGCTTAAAATGAAATTATAGACATCTTCCACAGAAGATTTTGGAATATCATAGCTTCCATCGCTTGGAATCCCGTCATAAATGATGACTTCGCCAAACATGCGGACCAATTCAAAATAGGTCCAGGCTCTGATAAATTTTGCTTCTCCCAGCAGTTGCTTCTTGTACGTTTCATCCATGGTGATGTTTGGAATGTTCGTAATAGCCTGATTGCAAATATTAATCAGGGAATAACGGGAATTCCAGAACGTATTGAATATGCCATGTGAAGGCGTAAAGGAGAAAGCCTTAAATTGATTGATGTCCGGTTGGTCGTCGGTGGAACTTCCCTTTGCGGTATTGTCACTGGCTATTTCTTCCGGTGCAAAGGTGGTCGGTTCGATAAACGGCCAATCCGACAATTTTCCATAACAGGCATAGATAGCCGATTCGGCATCTTCCTGTGTCTGCCAGAATTTATTCTGAGGCAAGGTATTGTATGCATCAAATTCCAAATCGTTGGTGCATGATACCAAAATAAGTGCCCCCATCAAAGCGAATGTATTTACAATTTTTTTCATCATAATATCGATTTAGAAGACAAGGTTAACGCCGAAACAATAGATGGATGAAAGAGGATAAACTCCTCTGTCAGCACCACTCATCAAAATAGTCGAAGAAGATACTTCGGGAGAATAACCGTTGTAGCCAAATATTGTCAACGGATTTTCTGCGTTCACATAGAGCCGGGCTTTTTGTACACCCAAAGCTTTGATTGTGCTGAAGGGCAACGTGTAACCTAATTGTATGGTCTTGAGGCGAAAATAGCTACCGCTCTCTACATAAAACGAATTAGGAGTGGTCGGATTGGACATGACTGCAGACGGATAGGAATTGGAAGTACCTTCTCCATGCCATCTGTTGTTGTAGAAATTCAAATCGTAGTTTTCGGTTTGATAGCGAAGCATACGGTTTGCATTGAAAATCTTATTGCCTGCTACGCCTTGGCAGAACATGTTAAAGTCAAGATTCTCGTATTTTAAACCGATGTTGAAGCCGTAAAGAAACGGAGGGTTCGGATTGCCTAAATAAGTACGGTCAGCTGCATCCAGATTCTTATCGCCGTTTACATCCTCGAAGATAAGATCTCCGGGAATGGTACCCAGCAAGTGGGGATAAGCAGCAATATCTTCTGCATTTTGAAAAACGCCGATAGCCTTATATCCAAAGAATTCGCCGATGGAATGTCCTTTGGCTGTGCGGGTTATCGTTGGAGTATCGCTGTAGGAGAAATCGTAATAGCTGGCACCGGCAGCACTGATGTCATGCATCTTGTTTTTGTTATAGGTAAAATTGGCATTCAACGAATAAGAAAATTTATCGTTGATTTTATCTTGCCATCCGGCACTCAACTCAATACCGGTGTTTAAGACGTCTGCATAATTTCCCCAAACACCACTCGGGTCAATGCCCGAACTTCCCAAAGCTGTCGTAGAGAAAATGGCATTGGTTGTCATTTTGTAATACCAGTCGATGGCTCCGGTCAAGCGATTGTTCAGTGTGGTTATATCCAATCCGATGTTGGTTTCGTCTACCGTTTCCCATTTCAGGTTCGGGTTGTATGATTGGCTTACCGTAGCAGCATGTGATACAGCTCCATTACCGGAATTTTGGCCGGAACCGAAAATCACTGAACGATAATCGGCGTTGTCAACAACCGGATTATAGATGTTGGACGGAATATTATCATTTCCAAGCAATCCCCATCCGCCTCTCAACTTCAAGAAATTGATCGCCGGAAAGTTTTGCATGAAAGGTTCCTGTGAAATGACCCAACCCATACCGACTGAAGGAAAGTATCCCCAACGGTTGTCGCTCGGGAATTTGGAAGATCCGTCGGCTCGCATCGTGACGTTTAACAGGTATTTGTGTTTGTAGTCATAGTTCAATCGGCTCATATAACCTATCTGAACAGTTTTACCACCTCCGTCAGAAGCTTGTATGGCATAAGAATCTGTTTTTCCTAAACTTAAGAACAGAAAACTTTGATTGATTTCCGGCAGGTCCACCAATCCGCTGGCAGAAGCATACAAATTGTCATAGGTCTGAATACGGTAGGAATAGCCTACCATAGCCTTGATATTGTGATCCTTATGAATGGTCGTTTCATACGTCAGGGTGTTGTCCCAGGAGGTATTCAGATTGTCTCCCCTCGATTTTGACATGCTGTTTGTGGTGTTTTTCTGGAAAGATCCCACATCGTAAGTCGGCGTAAAGCTGATGTACCGGCTTAAATTGGGGTTGAATCCCAGAGTCGTCTTGAATGACAGGTTCTTAAGCAGATTGACATCCAGATAGAAATTGGCCAGTGCATTATATGCATTGTTCCACTGATGGTTGTAATACAATGTTGCAGCCGGATTTGAAGATTGTCCTACGGAAATCGCCAAACTGATCGGATCTACAAAAGTGCCGTCGGCATTTTTTGGTGCCATAAGGGGCAAACCTTTAAATGCCTGAACCAACAAATCTCCATTATACGGCTTTGAAGTGGCACTCGTAAAGGCAAAGTTTAAACCTGTTTTGACGTGTTTGTTGATTTTGAAATCATAGTTTGCCCTCATGCCCAACCGATTATATGTGTTGTCTTTGATCAAACCGTCTTCTTTCAGGTAGTTGATGCCGACGTTATAGGATGATTTCTCGGTTCCACCCTGAATACTGACGTCGTCACTGTTGGTGAAGGAACTGGTGGTCACTTCGTCTACCCAGTTGGTGGAAGTATTGAAGGTACTGTAGGCAACCTTGTTTTCCGGAGAACCCAGATAATCCATCTTTTCATTATACAGGGTGACGTATTGTTCTCCATTTGCCTGACGCAAAAGATTGGATGGTGTTTTAATCCCTGCATAAGAATTGACAAAAACATTGATTGTACCGTCTTTGACGCCTTTTTTGGTGGTGACCATGATGACTCCATTGGCGGCTCTGACTCCATAAATGGCTGACGCAGAAGCATCTTTCAGTACAGAGACGCTCTCAATGTCATTTTGGCCAAGGTAATCTATGTTGTCAACAATCATGCCGTCTACGACAAACAGCGGACTGGAATTATTGATGGAGCCGGTACCACGGATACGGATGGTTGGGCTGCCTCCGGGAGTACCGTCTTTGGTAATTTGGACGCCGGACATCCTTCCCTGTAAGGCGGATGCGACGTTTGAAACCGCAAGATTGGCAATTTCGTCTGCACTTACCGTGACAATGGAACTTGTCAGGTCTTTTTTCCTTTGAGTGCCATAGCCGACTACGACGACTTCGTCCAAGGCCTTGCTGGTTTCTTTCATCCGGATGTCAATGACAGCACTGTTTTTGACGAGAATCTCTTTACTCTCAAAGCCGATATAGGAAAATTGAAGGACAGAATTCTCAGAAACATCTATCTTATATTTTCCTTCCATATCGGTCGTGATACCTTTTCCAGTGTTTTTTACAATGACACTGGCCCCAATAATCGCTTTTCCTTCATGATCAGTGACGGTACCACTTATTTTTCTTATGCCGTTTTCGGCACTTTGAACAGCCTCATCGCTTTTCTTAAACAACAAGATCTGTTTTTTCTTGAGTAAGAAACCAACGTCTTTACCTTTGAATAATTGCTCTAAAACCGACTTTAAGGGCTGATCGGTCACATTCAAAGTGACTTTTAGATTGGGGTCTGTCACATTGTCGCTGTAGAAAAACTTGTATTTGGTCTGTTTGCCCAAGTCGGCTAAAACAGCTGATAAAGGTTTATCCACAGCATGTAATGTTACTTTCTTGTCCTGTGCATTCGCAATGCTTACACAGCACATCAGAGCAGCAATTAACAGCATTCGTTTGCAGAATGTTTGTCCAGCATAGACAACGGCGGTAGAGAATAACCGCGAGGTTCTCTTTCTGATTACTTTTGGTTTAAAAATCATAATTTTTTGATTTAAGGTTTGTACAATGAAATTTAAAGTCATTTTTTATAAATCAGCTTTATTTTGGGCATAATTCTGGCTGTCAATAGAGTTGATCCATTGATGAAATAGTGATTTCTACTTTAAAGTGACGGTCTTTTTATCTTCGTTTATAGAATAATGAACTTGTGGCGTTATAAAGTGAATATTACTAAGTATTTCTTCCAGCGGTTCGTTATCTATGGTTATGTTGTAAGTTAGTTTGCTGATGCTATTGTTTTGAATATCAAATGTATATCTATATTTTTTCTCCAATCTTGTTACAACTTCTTCCAAAGTTTCCCGTTTGAGTACAACTTGTCCATTTGTCCAGTCACCAATTTCATTCGTATCAACTGTTTTTACAAAAAATTCCCCGGATTGTTTGTTGTAACTTAATTGGGTACCTGGTTTTAGCTCTGATATGACCTTTGATTCTTCGGTATTGTCAACAATCTGTACTTTGCCTTCCTTCAAGCTTGTATAAACGTATAATTGGTCAGGGTAGGCATCTATATTGAATTTTGTTCCCAGGACTTTTACAGTGTATGTCCCGACATTTACAAAGAAAGGTCGTTTTTTATTGTGAGCGGCTTCAAAATAGGCCTCACCTTTCAGGCTGACTCTCCGGCCATCTTTATCGAAGCTGGTTGGGTAAATCAATCTTGAGTTCTCATTTAATTTTACTTTGGTTCCATCACTCAGAATCAGCGTTGAATGCTCTCCTGACGCTGTTTTCACCATGTTGTATGTTAATTTGTCTTTATAGCTGAAGTCGCGTAGGAAAAAGCCAAGCCCAAAAACGATAACAGCAACCGCTGCATAACGTGCGATCGACAGGATCAGCTTGGGATGTTTTGATTTGGCAACTTCTTTTATTTCTGATTGGAGTTCCTCCCATCCATGGGCTGTGTCTGATTTTGCCTGCAAATCTTTCCATCTGCTCAGTGTGTAAACTTCTTTGAGCCCAAAAAGAAAATCTTTATTTTCTTCTTTTTCCTGTAACCAACCGAGCACTTGCTTGCCTTCTGTTTCGTTTAGTTCGTTACGCAGGTATTTAATAAGTAATATGTTGTTGATGTCGCTGATCATTTTGTTTTCTCGTTATAAAAAGATGTTAAGAACTTCAAACATTGCAATGATCGGCAAAGCATAATCTTTCATCGCTTGTCTTAATATATGTACTGCTTTGTATGTTTGATTTTCGACAGTCCGTACGGAAAGACCCAATTTTAAAGCTATTTCTGCACTTCTCATGTCTTTTTGTTTGCTCATTATAAAAATATCACGGCATTGTTCGGGCAATTTTTCTACAGCTTTCTCATACAGTTCTTCCACTTCATGCATAAAGACAGAACCGAAAATATTCTTGTCCGGATCATAGAAAGAAATCTCCATTTCTTTAATTTTTAAATCTGAAAGCTGCGAAAAATTACTTTGTATGGCTTGCATTCTCAAATATTTCAAGCAGCTGTTATGAAAGATCTTGAATAAATAGGCCGTTACCGAATAATCTGCAATAATATTTTCCCGATGTTCCCAAAAGGTCATAAATGTTTCTTGAATCAAATCTTTTATAGCCTCTTCGTCATCAAGTATGCCCATTCCATAAGCGAATAAACGAGGTTGATTCTTCATATAGAAACTTTCGAAAGACTTAATATCTCCCTTCCGAATAGCTTTATACATATTCTTGTCCTCGTTTCTCATAGGCCTCCTGATTTCAGGTTTATATAAAAGAGCGATAAAAGCTCCAAATTACTTACGAATAGATACATGTTTAAAAACATATTTTTCTTCCTACCATTTCCTTTCAAAGTTGAAATCTTATCAACCCGGTAAATGTATTATTTTTTTTGATACGAAAAGAAATCACAGATAATATTGACCTGCAAACTATTTCAGGATAGGCAGACGAAATAATAAACGCAAAAAATTCCTACCTTTGCGAATAAATTTCGAAAAAATGAAAAAGTTGCATTTTGAAACACTGCAAGTTCATGCAGGATATAAACCGGATCAGACAAATTCTTGCGGGATACCCATTTATCCGACAACAGCATATTCATTTGACAGTTCGGAACATGGTTCTGATTTGTTTAACCTGGATTTTAAGGAAGGCGTGTCTCCTTATATATATACAAGATTGAATAACCCGACGAACAGCATTTTTGAACAAAGGATGGCTGCTTTGGAAGGTGGTGTTGCAGCTGTTGCAACGGCTTCCGGTCAGGCCGCTGAAATGATTGCAATCCTGAATATCATGAAGGCCGGTGACAATTTTGTGACAAGTCCATACCTTTACGGAGGTACATACAATCTGTTTTTTGTTTCCTTAAAGGACCTTGGCATTGAAGCAAGAATGGCCAAAGATGATTCTGCCGAAGAAATGGAAAAGCTGATTGACGGGCAAACAAAAGCTCTTTATACCGAAAATATCGGCAATCCGAAATTCAACGTACCTGATTTTGAAAAGCTGGCAGCCTTGTCACAGAAATATGAGATACCATTGATTGTCGACAATACTTTCGGTTGCGGTGGCTATCTTTGCCGGCCGATTGAATATGGCGCAAATATTGTTGTGGAGAGTGCTACCAAATGGATTGGCGGTCATGGAAACAGCATGGGAGGCATTATCATTGATGGTGGAAACTTCAATTGGGGAAATGGTAAATTCCCTAAATATTCCGAACCTTCGGAGGGTTATCATGGATTGAAATTCTGGGATAAATTTGGAAATGGTGCTTTCGCTATGCGTTGTGTCGCTGAAAACCTACGCGATTTGGGACCCTGCATCAGTCCGTTCAACAGCTGGAATATGCTGCAAGGTGTCGAAACGTTGTCCATTCGTGTGGACAAGATGTGTCAGACTACCATGGAAATGGCCAAATGGCTTGATCAACACGAGAAAACATTTGATGTTTGCTATTTGGGACTTGAAAACAATGAATATCATCAACTTGCAAAAAAATATCTGCATCATGGCTTTGGTTGTGTCTTGACTTTCCGTGTGAAGGGTGGGTATGAAAAGACGGTCAAATTTGTGGAAAGTCTAAAATTGATTACACACCTGACCAATATCGGTGATGTAAGGAGCATCATCACACACCCGTCATCGACGACCCACCGTCAAATGAGTGAAGAAGCGCAGGCTGCAGCCGGTGTTTATCCTGATTTGCTTCGTTTCTCCATAGGCTTGGAGCATATTGACGATATCAAGGATGACTTGGAACAAGCTTTTGAATTGATTTAAAACGGTATAAAGAAATGCCTTTAAATATACCCGATCAACTTCCCGCCATCGAGATTCTCAAGAAAGAGAATATTTTTGTCATGAATTCCGGACGTGCCTCTGAGCAGGATATTCGTCCGTTGAGAATTGTCATTCTCAATTTGATGCCTTTAAAGATCACCACTGAAACAGACCTGATACGTCTGCTGTCAAATACTCCTTTGCAGGTGGAGATAGATTTCATGAAAATCAAGAGTCACATCTCAAAGAATACCCCGATTGAACACATGAAAGCCTTCTACAAGACTTTTTACAGTATGCGCAATCAGAAATATGATGGTATGATCATCACTGGAGCTCCCGTAGAACTGCTCGAATATGAAGAAGTTACCTATTGGGACGAGATAAAAGAAATATTTGCCTGGGCTAAAACGCATGTCACTTCAACAATGTACATTTGCTGGGCTGCTCAAGCCGGTCTTTTTTACCATTATGGAATACCCAAATACCCATTGCCTGAGAAAATGTTCGGGGTATTCAAACATCACATGAATAATCCGCTCAATTCGATTTTCAGAGGCTTCGACGATGAGTTTTTTGTGCCCCATAGCAGATATACTGAGATTCGCCGGGAAGATATTCTGAAAGTACCTGAACTGACCTTGTTGTCTGAGTCTGACGAATCTGGCGTTTACATGGTGATGGCCAGAAACGGCAGGGAATTCTTTATCACCGGTCACTCTGAATATTCTCCGAATACATTGGGTACGGAATATAAGCGTGATCTTGCCAAAGGTTTGTCCATTCAGATTCCAAAAAATTATTTCGCCGATGATGATCCGAAGTTGCCGCCTGTGGTTCGTTGGAGGTCTCATGCCAACTTGCTTTTTACGAATTGGCTGAATTATTTCGTATATCAGGAGACGCCGTTTGATATTAATCAGATTAAATGATTGAATTTCAAACAAGCCCTCGAATTCCGGCCGGAGGCTTGTTACCTATATCCTTTCTCTTTTATCACAATACCTTTTGAGGATGTCGAAACAACGTTACATTGAACTATTGGCTCCGGCGAAAAATACGGAATGTGCGCGCGAGGCCGTTTTACATGGAGCGGATGCCGTTTATATCGGAGCCCCGAAATTCGGAGCACGTGCAGCAGCGGGTAATAGTTTGGAAGATCTGGCTGAGCTGGTCACGTTTGCACATCAATACCGGGTACGTATCTATGTTACGGTCAATGTCATCCTGTACGATGAGGAGCTGAAGGAGGTAGAATCCCTGATTTGGGAATTATGGCGGATAGGAGTGGATGCCTTGATTATTCAGGATATGGGTATTCTGCAGATGAATTTACCGCCCATACCGTTGCATGCCAGTACGCAAATGGACAACAGGACACCGGAAAAGGTTCGTTTTCTCGAGGACGCAGGTTTCAGGCAGGTTGTCCTGGCCAGAGAACTCTCCCTGCAACAAGTACAGGCGATCTCAGACAAGACAACCGTACAGCTGGAGTGTTTCATTCATGGTTCTCTTTGCGTCAGTTACAGTGGCCAGTGTTATCTGAGCCGCGCACTTTGCGGTCGCAGTGCCAATAGAGGAGAATGTGCCCAATATTGCAGATTGCCCTATAATCTGGAGGATGCCGACGGCAAAGTTCTGATACGTCAGAAACACTTGCTTTCCATCAAGGATCTGAACCGAACCCCGTATCTTGAAGAACTGATAGATGCCGGTGTCAGTTCCTTTAAGATTGAAGGACGTCTCAAGGATGTTTCCTATGTCAAAAACGTCACGGCCTGGTATCGCCAAAAACTGGATGAAATTATCCGAAGACGTCCGGATCTGAAACGTGCTTCTTCCGGATATAGCAGACTGACTTTCCAACCCAATCCCCAAAAAAGTTTTAACAGAGGTTTTACGACCTATTTTACCAAAGGAAGGCCGGATAAACTGGGAAATCCGGATACACCCAAGTCGATGGGTGAACCGGTAGGACGGGTGAAGGAAATTAGGGGAAACAGCTTGACTGTTGCCGGTCTCGTACCTTTTTCCAATGGCGATGGTCTGAGTTTTTTTGATGAACAGGGAAATATGGAGGGTTTTCGCGTGAACAGGGTGGAGGATAACCGTTTGTTCCCGGCGCAGGCAACGCATGTCAAACCCAATACGCAGTTATACCGTACTTTTGACCAGGCTTTTGAACGGGAGTTGGAAAAACCTTCGGCGCAGCGTTTCATCTCGGTTTCCATCAAGTGTTGGGAAACGGGATTCGGCTTTGCCTTAAGTATGGAGGACAACGAATCTCATCGTGCCGTGATGTCTTTTGAGCAGTCAAAAGAACCTGCAGCAAGACCACAAAAGGAAAATATCAGGACGCAATTGTCCAAGCTGGGGAATACCCGTTTTGAAGCGGTTTCCTGTGAAATCGACTGGGAAAAAGATTGGTTTGTTCCGGTTTCCAGGTGGGCGGAACTGAGGCGTCAACTTTGTGAAAAAATGGAGAAAGTCCGGATGCTTGATAATAGACGGGAAGAGTTAAGGATTGTTCCGACGACGCATGCTTTCCCTGAGAAAACACTGACCTATTTAGGTAATGTCCTGAATCAGAAAGCTGTTGAATTTTACAAGGCTCATGGTGTCACTTCGATTGATCCGGCTTTTGAGGCCGGAAACTTTACGAAAGAGGAAAAAAAGGCTGATCCGTCAGAAGTTTTGATGTTCAACAAGTATTGCTTGCGTCATGAATGGGGGGCTTGTCCAAAAACGGGCAAAGAGGTCAGGCATTTCAACGAACCTTTATTTTTGGTACACAATCAGGATCGCATACAACTCAGTTTTGACTGCAAGGCTTGTGAAATGCATTTGACTTTGGCGGAGTGATGGTTTCTGGTTCTGCAAAAGATAGAAGTAAACTATACAGTTCATAGTTATGAATAACGATTTTTTGATGCTGTTCATCGGATTTTTTCCTTGGTTTCATCGATATTGACTTTTTACAACGATTTATTCCGCATACTTTTGCTTCATCAGAATTTTTCTGATAGCAGCCATCAATGAATATATCGGTTGGCAATATGTGAAAGTTGTTATAAATGTTACCTCATTAAAATTGTAGAACAATGGAAAACCAATTTGATTTTACGACCAAATGCCGTAGGTCCAGACCTCGTAAAAATGGATTCGCATGGGCACTAACCTTGATTCTTGCAGGACTTGTTTTCCTTTGCATCAATACAGGTATTATTCCAAGTGAGTACAAGTCGTTGCTCACCGCATGGCCGATTTGGCTGGTCCTTGCAGGTATTCTTTGCTTGTTTCATAAAAGTTTCAGCACCTCTTTTACCTTGTTGGCTGTGGGTGCATTTTTCCTGGTGCCATACATGTCTCCCATCCATCCCGAATGGGGCATTCCTGAAAATTTCACCAGTGTTTACTGGCCGTTATTACTCATTGTGGCAGGCCTATTAATCATTATTGAAAGCCTTTTCAAGCATCATTCTTTTATTTGTCATGGATGGAATTTGAACCATACCTCCAAATGGGAAACGGAAGATGGATTCTTGAATGTGGACTCCGCATTCGACAGCCGAAAAAACATTGTGCTTGACCCTGTTTTCAAAGGGGGCAATGTAAAATGTTCCTTTGGTGAAGTGGTCGTGGACCTGCGAAAGACGACGCTTCCGGAAGGCAATACCAAACTTTACGTTGATTTGTCCTTCGGTTCGGTGTCCATTATCGTTCCTGACACCTGGAACGTGCAGATTCATGGAAACGGTTTATTCGGTACATTCTCTGATCACCGGCTTACCAAGAGTTATTATCCAGATGAACCGAAAAAACTGACTATTGAAGGTAAATGTGCTTTTGGAGAATGTGAAATCAGAGACTAAAAGTTGATGAAACCTCCAGTCTTTTATACGATACCACGGATGTTGGCTTTTGTCGGCATATTCATGATGGCCGGAGCTTTGGTTCCGCTTTGCCTGACTGGACTGATATCCGTGGAATCATACATCCTGAGTATTCAGGGTGCCATATCCGGCCTGCTCATCTGTGGTATTTCGATTATGTTGTGGTATATCATCAAATTTACAAGGTTGAACGGATCAAATCCGCTAAAGCGTATTATCAATCATTTGGCTTTGTTGTCTCTGATGTTGCTTGTCTTGACCGGTACCGAATACCTGTTGTTTTATATATTCTTTTCTGCTGAAATATTTCAACAGTTGACTGAAATCATACCGTTTAAGATTGTGATAGGAATACTGGTTTTTATGATTATCATTCAGTATGATGGAAAACAGACGGAGATGGATGCTGTTGAATCTTCCAGTGCAGTCGGGTTGGATGAAGATCAATCTGAATCCATTTCGGAAGCGGTCGTCTCGAATCCTGAAACTTCCTTAAAATCAGGCAGAATGGATTTGACGGATAAAATCACCGTCAAATGCGGCTCAAAGATCAATATCATTCAGATTTCCGACTTGTTGTATCTGCAGGCGGAAGGAGATTATGTCCTATTATATACCGCTGCTGCGCGCTTCATCAAAGAAGAGACAATGAAACATCTGGAAGGACAGTTGCCTGACAATTTTCTTCGGATTCACCGTTCCTGCATGGTGAACACCGGTTTTATTTCACGTATCGAGTTGTACGAAAAACAACGTTATATGGTCATCCTCAAAACCGGTCAGAAACTCAAAGCCAGTATTTCAGGCTACAAGTTGCTGAAGGAAAAATTACATTTATCCTGAAGATTAGTTTACAATGCAAAATTTATAGGACTATCCGTTAGGACATTTCTATACGAAAATCGTACAATATCTTCTGCTTTTACGGATGATAGGACGATCCTGCCAGAATATCTTCAGCCTTTGTCTTTAGTAGTCCTTGTATGGTTTTATCCTGCTCCTTGTTCATATATGCTTCCACCATTCTGTAACCTATCCAGATGGCAGCCCGTCCCGGAGAACTATCCGGGAAAAATGGGGTGTTTGGCCCTTCTCCGATATATTTCGAAATGACCGAGGGGTCCGTACTGTACAGATGTTTCAGTTGGAGTATGGCACCCCAGATGTTTTTCTCATTTTTGGTACACCAGTCCAATTGCTTTTTGTTGAATCCACTGATATTTTCCATGGTTTCGTCCGGTAAAAGGACTTTTACGAAAAACAGGATTTTTCCTTCATAAATCATGTAATCCAACAGCCTTTGCTGATCCATCAGGCTCTCTTCGGTGAATTCTGAACGGACCCAGCCTGTCATGTAATCGGACACAATCTTATCGGGGTACATCCTTTGAATCTGGAAAGGATAGTAAAGAGTCTGATAGATGGGGTAGTCTGGCCCAAGGTATTTGTCAATTCCGGCTGAAAGAATGTTTGGTGCTGATACGATGGATTGGCCAAATCCTGAAAGATGCATATAGACTTTTGGATAAGGTATGTCCGGAAAAAAATAATGTAACCGGTAAAATGCCCAAGTCAGTTTTTTTTCGATGGGGGAAATATCTTTAAAGACGTTCTGACAATCTGAATAAATTTTCCGCATTTGCCCGTCATGCCTGAAAATGCTGTCAAATTGCCTGAACATAGGACTGCCGGGTTCTCCGACTTCCATAATCTGATTGGCATAAAGCTCTAAGAAAGCCGAGTCAGGACTGTTTCCGGTCTTGAAAAACGTTTGGTCAAAGCGGTTGATGGAAATGGGATGGGTAGGCTTACCCGGTACGTTAAAACGACCTTCGCCACAACTGAGTAGCGTGATGAACATGCAAAAACAGACAATTTTTTTCATGGCCATAGGTTGGATTTATAGACACAAATATACCACTTTAAAGCGGATAGGAACAAAAAAACCGGATCCTTTTGGGGGGATCCGGTTTCTTTCTATAGAGAAGTATTGATTACTTGTTGTTTTTAGCATCAAGTTGTTCTTTCAAAGCAGCTAAGGCATCGATGTCACCTAAAGTCGTTTTTTCGACTTTTTGTTGAACAGAAGTTTCCTCTTCTTCTTCAGCTTTTTTTGCTTTTTTGGATCCGGCAGCTTTCTTGGAAGCACGGGCTTCTACTTTAGCTTCGTCTTCATGAATGCGGCTGTGAGAAAGAATGATGCGTTTTGCGTCCTTGTTGAATTCAATGACCTTGAATTCGAGCTTTTCGTCAATCTGAGCAGTGGTTCCGTCTTCTTTAACCAAGTGTTTGGGTGTAGCAAAACCCTCAACACCATAAGGCAAAGAGATAACGGCACCCTTATCCATCAGTTCGATGATGGTTCCTTCGTGAACACTGTCAACGGTGAAGATTGTTTCGAAAACATCCCATGGGTTTTCTTCCAATTGTTTGTGACCAAGGCTCAAACGGCGGTTGTCCTTATCGATCTCCAGAACAACAACTTCGATAGGAGCACCTAATTGGGTGAATTCGCTTGGGTGTTTAACTTTCTTGGTCCAGCTTAGGTCACTGATGTGGATCAGGCCGTCAACGCCTTCTTCGATTTCAACAAATACCCCAAAGTTGGTGAAGTTGCGAACTTTTGCGGTGTGGCGGCTGCCAACTGCGTATTTGGTTTCGATGGTAGCCCATGGATCTTCCTTGAGCTGTTTGATACCCAAAGACATTTTGCGTTCGTCGCGGTCGAGGGTCAGGATAACGGCTTCAACCGTGTCACCCACTTTCATGAAGTCTTGTGCGCTGCGGAGGTGTTGTGACCAGCTCATTTCTGAAACGTGGATCAAACCTTCTACGCCCGGAGCGATTTCGATGAATGCTCCGTAATCAGCCATAACGACAACGCGTCCGGTTACTTTGTCACCAACATTCAGGTCTGCGCTGAGAGCATCCCATGGGTGAGGCGTAAGTTGTTTCAAACCGAGGGCGATACGTTTCTTTTCGTCGTCGAAATCCAAAATAACAACGTTGATCTTTTGATCCAATTCTACGACTTCCTTCGGATCGCTTACGCGGCCCCAGCTCAGGTCTGTGATGTGAACCAAACCATCTACGCCGCCAAGGTCGATGAATACACCGTAAGAAGTGATATTTTTGACAGTACCTTCGAGTACCTGACCTTTTTCCAGTTTTGCGATGATTTCTTTCTTCTGTTGTTCGAGTTCAGCTTCGATAAGAGCTTTGTGAGAAACAACAACATTCTTGAATTCCTGATTGATCTTGACAACCTTGAATTCCATAGTTTTTCCAACGAATACATCATAATCGCGGATAGGCTTAACGTCGATTTGTGAACCCGGAAGAAATGCTTCGATACCAAAAACATCGACAATCATACCACCCTTGGTACGGCATTTTACGAAACCCTTGATGATTTCGCTGTTTTCCAGTGCTGCATTTACACGATCCCAGCTGCGGGTTGCGCGAGCTTGTTTATGTGAAAGGATGAGCTGTCCTTTTTTGTCTTCTTGATTTTCAATGTAAACTTCAACTTTGTCGCCGATCGCTAAATCGGGGTTGTAGCGAAATTCGTTCATAGAAACGATACCGTCTGATTTGAAGCCGATGTTTACCACCACTTCACGTTTGTTCATTGAAATCACTGTTCCTTCAACAACTTCTTTATCCTTAACGGTGTTTAAAGTGTTGTCATAAGCTTTTTCCAATTCTTCTTTGGACATTTCTCCAAAAACTTCCCCTTTTTCAAAGGAATCCCAATCAAAATTCTGGTCGGGGGCTAAAAGATTCTTTTCTTCCATTTGTGTTACTTGATAACAATTAGTGAGTTAGACATTATATTGATTTGAAAATCGGCGACAAAGATAGAAAAAAATACTCATTAAAAAGCAATGAATATTTACAAAATACATCTAACTTTGTTTAATAAAAAAGGAAAAAGAATGATTAAGCTCCGAAATTTGCTTGTTTATATAGGCTTGACTGTTGTGTTCTCTTCATGTAACAGTATCTTGGTTTATCACATGGACGTGCTTTGTCCGGGGATTTTCGTGACTCCATCATCCAAAAGTTCGATGCTGCTCGTCGATAATGCAGCCATCCAACCTTCACAGTATGGACATACCTTTTTGGAAGCTCCCGGATATAAAGAAGATTCGGATTTTCATACGGATCAATTGCCGGATTATGTTTTGCAATCTGTTTCAGACAACCTTCGAAAGGAGGGAGCTTATCAGCAAATAAGCCTTTGCAAGAAAAAGGAATATGATTTCCACAAAAATAAGGTGGGTGATTTCTTACTTTCAAGAACACTGACACCTTTGCAGGTGAAATCACTAAGTGATTCAAGTCATGCCGATATATTGGTCAGTCTGGATCGTTTGGTCGTTTATTCCAAAATGAATGTGCAACCTGATGATTATTCTTACCGGGTCACAAGAGATGTTATAGTGAATACGGTGTGGAGGGCTTATGATGTCCGCGGAGACTCTTTGCTTACACAATTCCAGCATAATGATAGTTTGTACTGGGAAAATTTCTCGGGTGATCTGATATCTTCAATCAAAAAATTGCCTTCGTTCGAAGAAACACTTCCTGAAATTGGAAATTATGTGGGAGAACATGTGCACCAGTTTTTCGGTCCATATTGGAAATCTCTGGAACGTTTTTATTACAGTTTCGGGAGTTTCCGTATGAAATATGCGGTGGATTGTGTGCGACAGGGTGACTGGGAAGGTGCGGCAACCCTCTGGCAGGATGAATTCAAAAAAGGCTTTGGACGCAGTGTTTATCGGGCTGCCTTGAATATGATGCTTTACCATGAGTATTCCGGTGATCCGGAAGAAGCTTTGGTTTGGGCTGATCAAGCAGAAAAAGCCATGAATGATTTTTTGTTTGGTGCTACCATTTATGACAAATGGTTGTTCGTCAATTATAAAGAGGCACTTCGGGTTCGTGCCTTTGACCTTAAAAAGTTGAAAATATATTTTAACGACAAATGAATGAACTGTCACATCAAGTTGATGTTCAAATAAAATTCATGAAATATACATTTTTTTTGTACTTTTGAGGCCGGAACCCCGAACAAGTGAACAGTTATGCTTTATGTAAGGTCGAACTGTTGTTCCTATACAATCATCATGAAATAATAAATTTATTCGAATGAAAAGGGATGCTTTGTACCATATACTGGACCGTGCTTTTCGTAAAGCTCTGGAGCAATTACAGGAGAATGAAGATTCGGCCTCCATTGTGGACTTATACTTATTGCCAAATCCGGATGCCGGAGATTTTTCGATCTTCGATGATGAAGATCATCTATTGGTGAAAGCTCCTGTATCTGTATGGGAAGAACAGTGTGACACATTAGATTCTGATGTTGCATTACAAGAATGTGAATCAATCCTGAAAGAAATTGTCCATCATGTAAAAGAGGAAGGCGGCTTCAATCATATCAACATCATGAAGCCTTTCTCGGTTTTGATGGTTGACGAAGATATGGAAACTCTTGCTGAACTGTTATTGATTGATGATGAACAAGTTCTTCTTGACGATGATTTCCTCAAGCATCTTGACGAAGAGCTTGACGGCTTTCTTAAACAATTGATGTCTGATATTTAATCTATCCAAAAGGTTTTGATTTTAGAAAAATCTGAGTAATTTTGCGCCCGCAATAAGTCCTTGCCGAAATAGCTCAGTTGGTAGAGCAACGCATTCGTAATGCGTAGGTCGCCGGTTCAAGTCCGGCTTTCGGCTCAAAAGAAGGAAAAAAATCTGCTTAGGGCACGCCAGACTTAAAAATTTAAAGAATAAAGTTAGCAGTTACTCACAGTTGGGAGAACAGAATCAAGATATTATATAAAATTATCTCAGCCCAATAGTGTCCGGTTAAAACTCCCAGATATTAAATTGGTTAGAATTGGTTAGAAATGTCCGTACTGGTTAAATTGTAATTTGTATTTATAAATAGTTCATTTATAGGCACTTTTTCAAACAAGGGCAAGTTGAAAATCTGTAATCAAAGTGTAGTGCGGCGGCTCTAATCCTTGTACTTTTCAACACACTTGTTGAATTCGTAAGTAGTAGGTAAGAATGACATTAGTTGCGCGAAAATGGTTTTCCCTGTATTCATGAATTACTAAATTTTAGTAAATATAGGGGGACTCCAAGTAATTTCAAATCGAAAAATAAAAGAACGTATCTGAAAGCTTTTGTTGATAGGGGTTTCAGGAGTTTGTAAAAGTCCTAAACCGGACACTAGTAAAAAAACCATATATTTAAATGGTAATGATGGATACCATACGTTATATTTACAAATACTAACTTAACAGCGTTTTACAAATTCTGTCGATTCTCAACGGAAAAAATTCAAAATCATAGACAAGAGATATACTTTGAGAACTAATTCATTTCCCATTTTATTTATATTCATAAAATCAAGAACATAGGCCATGAAATCCATTCACGTTTTAGAAGTAATCAGGCAAGGGAAAATAGGTGGAGGCGAATCCCATTTAATGGATTTAATCTCCGGTTTCGGACCTGAAATATCACCTATTGTGCTGGCATTCACTTCAGGATACATGATAGATTTGTTGAGAAATAGGGGTATCACCTGTTATGTGATTGAGACTTCGCACGCTTTTGATTTTGGTATCTTTGGTAAAATAATGAGAATTCTGAAAAAAGAACAAATTCAGATTATTCACGCACATGGGAGCCGCGCTTCATCCAATATGGTTCTGCTCTCCAGAATAATGAGGATCCCTATGATTTATACCGTTCATGGCTGGAGTTTTCATCAGGATCAGTCAAAATTCATTGAATCATTGAGAATTTTCAGTGAAAAAATGCTTTGTTCGTTGAGTACTCAAGTAATTTGCGTTTCTCAGAGCAATAAGTTAACCGGTCAAAAAGCCTTTGGTCTCAAAAATGCCATAGTAATAGAAAACGGTATCAACCTTCAAAAATTTAATCCTGAAAACGAATTTATAAATATCAGAAAGGAGTTTGGGTTTCAAGCAGACGATTTTATAATAGGCTTTATTGGAAGAATTACTATTCAGAAAGACCCAATCACTTTCATAAAAAGCATTGAATCTGCAAATTCCACTCATAAAGAGATTAAAGGACTACTCGTGGGAGATGGCGATCTTAAAGAATCTGTATTGAAATATATCGACGATCATCATTTGAATGATGTCATTATTACCTCAGGATTCAAAACAGAAATCCCGGAAATATTAAATGCAATCGATGTTTTTTGTTTACCCAGTTTATGGGAAGGTTTATCTATTGCCTTACTAGAAGCTATGTCTATGAAATGTGCTGTCTTGGTTACACCGACCGACGGAACAAACGAAATTATTCAAGATGATATTAACGGAACTCTGACGGATTTTAGTAATCCAGTCATGCTCAAAAATAAAATCCTTCAATATTTTAATGATCGGGAACTACTTCGAATTCATGGAGAAAATGCAGCACTGCTCGTTAAAAATAGATTCGATAGCAAACAAGTATCCTTGAGGGTCACGGAACTCTATCAAGATATTTTACTTAGGGCGCACTGAATAAGCTTAAAAAAAACCAAATGATGAGTCTTTCAGATTATTTTTCCATCTTCAGAAAAGCAAAGATTCCGAGAATACAAGATTTGGTTAAAGAGGCCTTTCCTTTGATTAAAAACAAAAAACAGATCTTGAAATTCGCAATTAATATCTGATAAGCGACAGACAAAAATCTGTTCATACCAGTTAAATTTCTCCAGGCATAAAGTAATCTATTGCGCGTCTTGTAAAAAATTTGCATTGAACTGTAGACACCTGTGCTTTTACTTCCCTTATGAAATACAACGCAAGACGGAACATACCAACACTCAAGCCCCTCACGTTGAATAGATGCGCTCCAATCCAGCTCCTCATAGTAAAGAAAATAAATTTCGGGCATAAACCCTATATGATCAATCGCACTTTTTCTAAATAACATAGCAGCGCCATGAACAATCGGAATAGGCTTAGGAATATCCCATCTTCCGTCATCAAGCTGACCAAAACCAATTATTTCATTGCGTAAAGTTATTTTTGTAAGAGGGGTATAACCGGCAAATTGGATTGTATTGCCTGGTTCTGCAAATAAAATTTTTGGAGAAACTGCAGCAATTTCAGGTTTAAGTTTGAATGCGTCAATCAAAGAACGAAACCCGTCCGTGCGAACGTAAGTATCATTGTTCATAAAAAAAAAATAATCACCCATGGCATTCCGAATGCCAAGGTTATTCCCCCCTGAAAAGCCTAAGTTTTTGTCACTTCGTATGGTTATTATCTGAGGATACCGATTTTTTAATATTTCAGCCTCATCAATCCTGGAGGCATTGTCAACAACAATAATCTCAAAAGGAACTGAAAAAATAGTATTTAGCAACGAATCAATTAATTCACATGTATCTTGCAAACCATTATAATTCACAGTTATAATCGAGAGCAAAGGATTCTCATTTTCCTTTTCATGCAAAGAGTCTATTGATTTAATGTCAGTTTTCACCATCGCATCCTCATCTTAGAAAATCGAAAATTAATGCTTTGGAATAGAAAAATTAAAGGTAGTACCAACGCCCTCTTTGGAAGTAAACCATAAACGACCGCCATTTTTTGTTACAAAATCCTGGCACAATAGCAAGCCCAAACCAGACCCTTCTTCATTGTTTGTTCCAAATGTACTAAAATGAGTTTCAATATTTAAAAGTTTCTTTTGCGCTTCTTCACTGATGCCACATCCTTCATCTTCAACACTGACAACAACCTCACCATTTTCTTCAGGAACATCATCATTGATATGAACGAAAATCTTTCCACCAATCTTACTAAACTTGATGGCATTGCTTAACAAGTTTCGCAAAACGCTTTTTATCATATCTCTGTCGGCATTTATATCACAACTCTCAGGAGCATCGAGTAATATGGTCACCTGTTTCAATTCGGCAATCTTGCTAAAAACTTCAATCACGCCCTTTGCCAGTGAAACCATTTCAGATTGTTGATAAACAACATTCAAACGACCGGTATTACTTTTTGTCCACTTGAGCAGATTGTCCAATAAGGTGAAAGTCTCTTCAGTCGTTTTATTAGCCATACTCAACATCTCATACATTTCACTTCCGATTGCCTCGCTTGATGTTGTCATGATAAGTAAGTTCAGCATCATCTTAATAGAGCCCATAGGGGAACGTAAATCATGTGCAATGACAGAATACATTTTATCACGGGCAAAAATTGATTTTCGCAAAGCTTCCGTTTGTTGAAGAATGATCCGCTTAGCTGCAATTAAAGAAATCTGATGCTTTACACGGATAATTAATTCTTCTCTGCTAAAGGGTTTTGATACAAAGTCATTGGCACCTATCTGAAAACCTTTAACAACTTCAGGAGTACCATTTAATGCTGTAAGAAAGATAATGGATATATCTGAGTAAGGCTCCGGCATGCTTCTCAATTGTCTGGTCACTTCAAAACCGTCAATATCAGGCATCATTACATCTAAAAGAATCAAATCCGGAATATCCTGTTTTACTTTTTCCAAAGCCTCTCTTCCCCCCATGGCAGTAGAAATTTGAAATTTTTCTTTAGATAGCAAAACTTTCAAAAGTAATAAGTTTGATAGAACATCGTCTACTATTAATATTTTATATTCCGGATTATTTATTTCAACATTCATTTAATCGATTTTTATTTCAATTATTTCAGCAATTCAGACTTGAATTATATTTTAAACAAATCTCATTCAATATGAAATTGATTTAAAGTAATCAATTGTACGTTGCAAACCTTCATCTAATTGAATGGTCGGATTCCAGTTTAATTTATTCTGTGCAAGTGAAATATCTGGCTTTCTTTGCTTAGGATCATCGTTAGGTAAAGGTAAATAACAAATTTTTGAACGCGAGCCGGTCAACTTAACAACCAATTCACCTAACTGACGAATCGTAAACTCATTTGGATTTCCAATATTTACAGGACCGGTAAAATCATCTCCGGTAGCCATCATTCTAATCATACCTTCTACCAGATCATCAACATATTGAAAGCTTCGGGTTTGACTTCCATCTCCATAAATAGTGATATCTTCATTATTTAAAGCCTGCATAATGAAATTCGAAACAACTCTGCCGTCATTAGGCATCATGTTTGGCCCGTAAGTGTTAAATATACGGATAATTTTTATTCGTGCTTGGTTTTGGCGATAATAATCCATAAAAAGGGTTTCAACTACCCGCTTACCTTCATCGTAACAAGATCTGATGCCAATAGGATTAACATTCCCCCAATAACTTTCAGTCTGAGGATGGACCACAGGATCTCCATAAACCTCACTGGTAGAAGCTTGTAATACTTTAGCTCCAGTTCGTTTTGCCAACCCTAAGATATTAATTGCTCCCATGACAGATGTTTTCACTGTCTGAATAGCATCATATTGATAATGAATGGGAGAGGCCGGACACGCAAGATTATATATTTCGTCTATATCTGTATAATAAGGGTATGTCACATCATGACGAACAAGTTCGAAAAATGGATTTGAGATTAAAGGTAAAATATTCTTTTTTGAACCTGTAAAAAAATTATCTAAACAAACAACATTATGTCCCTCTTTAAGTAAACGGGCACATAAATGTGAGCCTATAAAGCCAGCCCCGCCGGTAATTAAGATTTGTTTCATTTTTATTCACGTTAATGCATGTATACGCAATATTGTGTAAAGATATATTTCTTTTTTTTAATGTTCAAATAGAACAAGGGAACATTTATGAAAAAACAGCATCGATAAACAGTTTGTATTATTCTTATCTTATTTCGAACTCACGTTAAATTAGATGCAAAGGCAGAATATAAACAGCACATTAACTTCCTATTATGTGAAATGAAAATAGATAACACCTAATTTAACCGAGATTCTTTTCGTTCAAAACTTCACAATATTCAAATCCATTTTATATCTTTGGCATAAATTGCCATAGCAAAAGAATATATAGCATTGAGATAAAGAAAAAGAGCCTGCTAAATACAAGTGAGAATATGAAAAAAAGAATACTCATTATAGATGACAAGGAGTCTATCGCTAAAATCATTTCAATTTATTTATCCATGGATTTCGATCTTATTTGGTTTGAGAATCCCATTAAAGGAATTGCCTGGCTGCAAGAAGGAAATATTCCTGATCTAATCATTTCTGACATTAAGATGCCTGAAATGCCTGGTGATGAATTTCTGCATTACCTTAAAAATAATAACCTTTTTAAATCCATTCACGTAATAATGCTTTCAGGCGAAGACAGTACGACAGAACGGATTCGTCTTTTATCTGAAGGGGCAGATGACTATATCCTTAAACCTTTCAATCCAATGGAACTTAAAGTCCGGGTGAAAAAAATCATACAATGAGCCTAAAAGTTTTTTATATCGGAAAGAAAACAAGCACAATCTCACACTTCGTTGAACTTCTGAATGACGATCTTGAGGTTTTCCATTCACATTTCGAAATACTGAAAAACAAGCATTCATACAAAGGATTCTCTGTCTTATTTTTCTTGATTGAAAAAGAGAAGATGGAAACAGACCTCGAGTGTATTGCTGCGCTTCGAAAAGTTTTTCCGTATGGCTATTTCATTTTAATATCAGAAGCTCTGGATAATCTCGAAGGCTTCGTATACCTTAAAAACGGTATTCTGGATACAATCACTCCAAATGTTGATAAAGCCAGATTACAGGAAATCTTTGATTTTAATCTGAAACATCAACAAAAAATCGATACGGCACTTCTTGATGAAACAAATCCCATTCGTTTGTTTCACCTACCATTGTGGAAAAGAATATTCGACATCATTTTATCTCTTGCTGCCCTCATTCTTTTGTTCCCCTTATATGTTATTGCAGCCTTATCCATCAGGATTGAGAGTAAAGGTGCTATTGTCTATAAATCAAAAAGAGTTGGTAGCAACTACAAAGTTTTTAATTTTTACAAATTCCGTTCAATGTTCGTTGATGCAGATAAACGACTTAAAGAATTTTCGTTGTTAAATCAATACCGGCAAGAAGAAAGAAATGTTGAAAAAATTGAAATGACAGATGAGCCTATTCTCACTGATGAAGATGATTTACTGATGGTCTCTGACGACTTTGTACTTTCGGAAAAAGATTATATACAAATTCAACGAAATAAACAAAAAAATGCATTTGTAAAATTTGATAAAGATCCCCGCATAACAAAGGTTGGAAGGATTATCCGAAAATATAGCATTGACGAGCTGCCACAATTAATTAATGTTCTCAAAGGGGATATGTCCATTGTAGGAAATCGACCACTTCCTTTGTACGAGGCAGAACTATTAACAAAAGATGAGTACATCGATCGTTTTATGGCACCCTCCGGTTTGACAGGACTCTGGCAAGTAGAAAAAAGGGGAGAAGCCGGAAAATTGTCTGCAGAAGAACGAAAATTACTGGATATACGGTACGCAAAAGAATTCTCACTTTTTTTGGATATTAAAATAATTTTCAAGACATTCACTGCGTTTATTCAAAAAGAAAATGTTTGATTATGAAATCAGTTTGCCGAAATTCAATCCTTTTTTATTTTTTCCTGCTATTTTTAGGAATAAACTTTCATTTGAATGCTCAGGAGAATGATTCATCCACAATCATTCAGACTACTGATACTACAGACCAGAATGCTGATAATCTTGAAAACTTAATACTCCCCCCCCTTTCCTATTTACTCGAAGCCATAGAAAACAGCCCACAGATTGGATATATCAAGTCGACAAAAACCATAGAAGAATTAAACCTTAAATCGATCAAACAGGAATGGTTGAGCTATTTGCACTTCTCCGGAAATTATAACTATGGAAAGGGAACAAGTTTAAGCAGTAACACAAGCGGGGCAGGATCTTTTCTTCAATACTCGGACGCATTAAATTCATCTTATGGCATTGGAGCTGGTTTTGGATTACCAATAAGTGATTTATTTGAACACAAGAACAAAATAAGAAAACAAAGCGAGCGCTTAAAACAAGTTGATTATCAATTACTTATGGCGAAAGAAGAGCGAAAAATAAAAATAATTGAAGCCTATACGACTGCCAATCAGATTATCGGAACTCTGAAAGCGAAGGCGGAACTTGTTGTAATTGCCACTTCAATGATGAAAACAATTGAAACAAACTTTACTACCGGAAATGCAGATCTTGTAGAACTGAATACCGGAAAAACCGCACAGTCTGCTGCCATATCGGATTATGAAAGTGCCAAAGCCGAACTTACCAGATCAATTTTACTCCTAGAGATGCTAACGGGTGTTAAAATCATCAACAAATAACAACAATGGATGTCGTTGTAACCCTTTTTCGTTTCATTTACCGTATTAGGTACTGGATTCTTATCGTACCCTTGCTTGTTACGATTCCAACTTATTATTTTACATCCAATTTACCCACGACGTATGAAGCAAGTACTACCATTTTTACAGGTATTGCATCAAGTCCGAATGTTGACGAAGGAAATAATTCCAGCCAGTATGCCAATAATGCTTTTGACAACATCATTTTTCTGGTACATTCACGTTCCATTCTAGAAAAAGTTTCCATTAGATTATTTGCCCAGGCCATGATGAAAGGTGACCCGAAACAGGACAATAAATACATCAGAGCGTCAAACTACAACGAACTGTTAAATATTGTACCTAAAGACGTAAAAAGGCTTATTGATAAGAAATCCGAAGAAATAACCGTTAAGAATCTTATTAAATATAAAGAATCAGGAAACAATAATTTCATATATGGTCTTCTTAACTGGTTTCACCCATTCTACAGCATTTCGGCTCTTGGAAAAATAGAAGCACGCAGATTAGGTTCCAGTGATATGATTGAGATTAAATATAGTTGTAATGATCCAGGCATTGTACATCAGACCTTGGCCATTCTTAATGAAGAACTGATATCGGAATATTCCAAATTGCAACTTGGCTCTTCAAACGATGTTATTTCATATTTTGAAAAGCAATTGAATCTTTCACGTGAACTACTGAAACTTCAGGAAGATTCCCTGATGAATTATAGCATGCAAGGTAAGATCATCAATTATGAAGAACAAACCGGTATGCTTATCGCTATGAGCAACACTATTGAAACCAAATATGAGCAGGCTATGCTTGATTTCTATTCTTCCCAGAAATTAATAGATAATCTGGAAAATAGGTTGGCGACCCGTTCGGAACTCATGAAAGAGAACAAGCAGTTTATCAAAAATTTGAATATTGTTTCTCTTTTGACAAAAAAAATCACCGAATTGGAAACTATCAATGATGAGAACACGGATCAATCAGAAAAATTACCAAAATACAAACAGTTATTAGATATTTCAGAACAAAAACTTTATGATATATCGAATGATTTAAATGCCACACAATATTCAAAAGAAGGTGTTTCAATGAATAGTTTCATTCAGGAGTGGCTCTCGCAGGTGCTAATTAATGAAAAAGCAAAGGCCGAAATCAGCATTCTGCAAGAAAGGAAAAAGGAAATCGATGTGAAGTATGTTCATTATACGCCCATAGGGCCAAACTTAAAAAGGCAGGAACGTGAAATTACCTTTACGGAAGAATCCTATCACACTCTTTTAAACCATTTGGCACAGGCAAAATTGCAGCAAAAAAGCCTTGAAATGATGTACTCCAAACTTAACGTCGTTTCGCCTCCTGTCTATCCGCTTGCCGATTCAGGGACCAACAGAAAGTCGATAATAATTATTGCCTTTTTCGGAAGTTTAATTTTCATTATAGGATGTTTTCTGATATTGGAACTTTTTGACAAAACCATCCGTGACAAGTACAGGGCAACAAACTTATCAAAAGCAAATGTCCTGGGGGCTTTCCCTGGAAACGCAACCTTAAAATTCCGAAGTTTTGCAAAGGAACGAAACCGAATGGCCACAGCGTATTCCTGCAACATGCTCATGAATTATTTCACACCCAATAAGACAACTATCATCAACCTAATCAGTAAAGATTCAGGGGAAGGAAAAAGTTTCATTGCCGATAATATGATGGCCTATTGGGAGGAGCTTGGGTTTTATGTCCGATTTGTTTCTTACCATACAGACTTTTCCGTTGAATCAAAAGCCTATTTCCAGGCCGAGAATATCCAAGACCTTGTTAAATATGGCAAAGTAAATCCAGATATTGTTCTTTTTGAATGTCCTGCTTTGGTTCAGCACAATATACCAAAACCTTTACTGAAAAATGCAAATGTGAATCTTTACATCATCAAAGCAACACGCGCTTGGCAGGAAAGTGATCAGCTTTTTTACGATCAGATCCGATCACAATCAGAGGATAAGCCTTCATTCTTATTTTTAAATCAAGCCAAACAATTTGCAGTAGAGGACTTTACCGGGTTGCTTCCTCCTTTTACGAAATTCAGGAAACGGATTTACAAACTGTTAAAGCTTGAACTTAGTTCTGAAAAGGATCAAAATATAGAACAGTAATTTTACGTTTACGGAATGCGTGACTGGACACTTAAACAGTGGTTAGCAACCGGGTTAATACTAACCGGGTTATTCTTGATGACAATATTTCTTGTAAAAGGGGATATTGTATTGGGGTTTGCTGTAGCAATCTTACCTATATTGCTGCTTTTCACGATTTATGTATCGAGTCATCCCTATAGGAGTCTGATGTGCATCTTTATTTTAAACTATTTTTTAATGGGTATTTACCGTTACGTAACTATTGGCAGTTTGGGTTTAATTATTGATGCACTTCTCTTGCTAATGATCTTATCCGCCCTTACGCGTTCAGTATTCATCAAAGATATTAATTGGACAAGGGCAAAAAATGCCGGAGTCTTTCTCATGATGATATGGTTGCTATATTGTATTTTTGAAATTGTCAACCCTACAGCACTAACGGAAGCATGGATATATGCTATAAGGCAAGCCATTTATCCGTTAATAATTGTTCTTTTTACCTCCGTGATTTTTTACCGATACCGTGATTTTAAAACGATCGTATTCTTATGGTCATTTTTCACCATTCTGGCAGTATTGAAAATGCAATGGCAAGTTTCATTTGGCTTTGATAATGCTGAGATACGTTTTTTAGAAGATGGAAACAGAAAGTCCCTTATTCTATTATCAACCGGAATTCGATATTTTTCTTTTTTTACCGATCCCGGTAACTTCGGATCTAACATGGGTTGTGCAATGGCCGTTTTTTCAATCTGCACCATTTATGTCAAAGACGTGCGGTTAAAAATTTATTATGCAGTTGTAGCACTTCTGGGTATGTACGGAATGTTCCTATCAGGAACCAGAGGTGCTTTGGCTGTGCCATTTGCCGGCTATTTCCTTTATACCATACTGACTAAAAATATGAAAGCATTTAGCCTTTCCAGCTTGTTCTTAATTGGAGCTTTTTTATTTTTTACGCAGACATATATTGGCCAGGGAAATGAACACATACGACGCATGCGATCAGCATTTAATCCCAACGAACCATCATTGGTTGTACGAAAAGAACACCAGAAACAATTGGCAGTTTATCTAAAGGACAGACCTTTTGGAGAAGGCTTGGGACTAAGTGGAGTTGCTGCAAGACGTTTCGCCCCAAATCGCCTAACGACAGACATTCCCAATGATTCCTGGTATGTTAATATATGGGTGCAAACCGGTATAGTAGGATTGATGCTATATCTGGCCATTCAATTATTTTTCGTGGCTTTTGGTGTTTATATAATCTTATTCCGGATACATGACAAAGAACTGAAAGGTTATTTATCTGCTGTATTATCCGGTCTATTCGGAATGATGGCCAGTTCTTATGGGAACTCCATCTTCGGACAATATCCAACGGCTATTATCATGGCTATGGTTGTGGCCTTCCTATTTCTAGGAAAAGAATATGATCAAGAAATTGAAATCAGTAACATTCAAACTCTAAACGATGGAACAAATAAATTGGTATGAAATGATCTATTGGGCAGAAGATATTCTGTTTTTTTGTTTTATGATTTTTGTCGGTTATTTGTTCATCTTTGCGATAGCCTCGCTCAAAATAGAGCGTTCAAAATATCCTCAGACCCCAAAACGATATCGGTATGTGATTCTGTTCCCCATAAAACAATCCGATAGTATCATTCTGGATTCTGTAAAATCTTTTCTGGAACAAGATTATGGCAAGGATTATTTTGATATTGTAGTCGTTTTCAGTAGTTTACAGAAATCAGTCATTCAATCCTTACAAAAATTACCGGTCATTTTACTCAAAGACTCAAATGGAGAGAACTCCAGAGCGCGATTGTTGGAATATGCCACAAAACAACTTGATGTATCTGCATACGATGTTGCGGTAATTATGAAACCAAATAATACGGTTGATGAAAACTTTCTTGGAGAAATAAACAAAGCTTACCATTCAGGTGGGATGGTGGTGCAAACTCATCAGGTATCAAAAAAAATAAAGACCAACACCGCTATATTAAATGCAGTAAGCGAAGAAATTAACAATTCCATTTTCCGGAGAGGGCATGTTCGGTTGGGCTTCTCTGCCGGATTGATTGGGTCAGGTATGGCTTTTAATTATAAATGGCTGAAAGATAATATTTCGAAAGTGAAACGTGGCGGACTGACTAAACAATTAGAAGCAATCATATTGAAACAAGGTGTTTTTATTGATTATCTTGAACATGTTTACACCTACGATGAAAAAGCTAAAAATGTATCTGCTTTTAATAATCAAAGACGTGGTTGGTATTCAGCAGAACGTTATTCTCTCAAAAAAGCACTTAAAGATTTTCCTAAGGCCTTGTTTGCCGGTAATTTTGATTATTGTGATAAAATTTTTCAATGGATGATGCCTTCCAAGGTACTATTACTGGCTTTTATTGTTCTGGGTGCTATTTTTCTTACTAGTGTAGATTTGGCTTTATCCATTAAATGGTGGGTACTTTTGCTTGTAATCATATTTTCTTTTAGTATATCCATCCCGGAAAAATTTGCAAATTTTCGTACATTATGGGCTTTGATCGCTCTTCCGCTCCTTTCAGTTTCAATTCTCAGGAATTTATTCCGGTCTCATAAACAGTACCCTGATTAAACAAAAAATAGACGGACCTTTTTCATCAGTATCAGATATTAAACAGAAACGCTCAGAAAATGGAAAGGCAAGATTTTATAATTACCAGTCTTCAATCTTGGGAAATCGGAATTGGAACGACAATTAGAAATTTTACACTTGAGATTTCTAAACAAAACAGAGTATTATACATTAATACCCCGCTGGATCATTCCTCTTGGATCAGAAAAGGCAGACATCATGCAAAAGATTTCAGAATGGACGTTATAAATCGTAAGATTTCACCACTAAGAAAAATCAATGATAATTTATGGGTACTTGATTTCCCTTTTATGGTCTATTCCATTAATAAAATTCCTTTTCCTTCTGTTTTTGATTTTTTCAATAAAAAAAACAATAGAAAAATTGCAAAATTTATTAATAAATATGTGGAATTCTTGAATTTTAAAGATTATACACTTTTTATTGATAACGATATTTATCGGAGTTTATACTTAAAAGAACTTCTTCATCCACGTTTATCTATCTATTACCGCAGAGACTATATTATTGGCGTATCCTATTGGAAAAGACATGGGAGCAGGCTTGAACCGAAAATTATTGCAAAATCTGATATTGCAATGGGCAACTCCACCATTTTCTGTGAAGAACTAAAGAAATATAATTCTTCCGTTTATCTACTGGAAACCGGGGTAAATCTTGATTTATATGATGCGCAAAAGAAATATCAGAGACCTCTTGATATAGAGCATATTCCACATCCCATCATCGGTTATGTAGGTTCAATATTCAACCTTAGACTTGATGAGGATTTAATTTGCATAATTGCAGAAAAAAGGCCTGACTATAGTTTTGTTTTAACAGGTCCGGAAGACGATTGTTTCAAAAAAAGCAGATTGCATCAAATGAAAAATGTATTCTTTACCGGGCCTCATCAATTAAACGAATTACCTGCTTATGTATATGCTTTTGATGTATGTATCAATCCCCAAAGAATCAATGAAATAACTATAGGGAACTATCCTCTTAAAATCGATGAATATCTTGCTCTCGGAAAGCCTGTTGTTGCCACAAATACCCCCCTCATGAATGAAGTATTCAAGGATCAGGTTCATTTAGCAAAAAATGCAGAGGAATACCTGACATTCATTGATAAGGGCATCGAAGAATCTAAAAATCCAGACTTGAAAATTCAAAGAATAGAATTTGCGCAAACACACAGCTGGGAAAACAGAGTCAAAATATTATATAAAATTATCTTTGCTAAGGATTAAAAGTAAACAAAATATCAATGCTACTTTTTTATCAGCCAAAATGCTCTTGGTTCACTCATTGTTTCTCAAACCATAGTCGCTTGTATGGTTTAGTACAAATATGATTTTGGTATAATTTGATTTATTTTTTTGCATTAGTAAATTAAATCTGCGTTTTTTTATTTATATTTGCAGTTTATTAGAGAGTTTATAAAGAAATGTAAATACATTACAATCGTATGAAGAAAAATATTGTTAATGTTTTGTCTGTTTCTCTATTAGTGGCCGTGATGTCGTCTTGTGTGCAGAATACACTGGATAAAGATGGATCAACACAAGTAAGTGATTTGACGATACCGACTGATTTCAATTGGTCTACTGTGAGGCAGATAAACCTTACAGTGAATGTAGATGACCAATACGATGGGAAATATTATTATACGGTAGAAGTCTTTGACCAAAATCCTGTTTTATATTCATCAGCAAAGTTACTGGCTAAAGGTGTGGCAAAAAATGGACAGACTTTTAGCTCAGTTGTGACTGTTCCACAAGGTCTAACAAGTCTTGGCATCCGGCAGATTAGTCCGGATGGAGTGAATACTGTACGAGCTGTAGATGTAGCTGACGCTGTCAGTTGCAACTTCAAAAAGGCATCCGCTGTTTCCTCTGTTCTATCCTCTTCCTTCAGAAAGGTTGCTTCCGTTGCGGCCTACAGGAGTATTACGGTCAGCGATGCCGATTTCCCGACCATAATTCCATCGAATGCATCTGCCTATACTAGTGGCCAATGGGTTGGTAATGGGAATTACATCCTGAAGGATGGTTTTTCAGGATCCGTTAATGTAGGCTCGAATGTTATTTTTTATGTCTCCGGTAAAATCTCAGTAAGTTCGTTCTACATGGGTTCCGGTAGCAAATTATATCTCCTTCCAGGTGCGGAAGCCAACATCAAATTTTCGAGCAGTTCTATATCGCAAAGTAATACGGTTGTTTCTGTGAATAATGGCGCGACTCTTAAAACCGAATCTCTTGAAATAAGCAGCAGTGCCAAAGTGCTAAATCGAGGAACTTTTCAAACTTCAGGTTATCTGAGGATAAGCACTACGGGGCAATTGTATAATTCAGGAATACTCAGTGTTGGTAGTACATTGAGCGGAGAAAATGTCAGTAGTTATATAGACAATGAAGGTGGGACTATTACGGCAAAAGATTTTTCATTGAATGGAAACAGTAATCTGTCCAATGCCGGTACAGTTACTATAGCGAACAAAACTACTATCGGCAGTTCGACTGGTGTGTGGATAAACGCGGATGGCACTTATACGACCAAGGATATGGAAATTGTTGGTTATAATAAAAATGCGTATAATGCCTGTAAACTGGTGGTTAACAATCTTCTTAATTTGAACAGTGGTAATATGTCGGTTGGCCCAGGTGGCTCTGTCGTTTGTAGCAATCTCACAATGAAGAATGCCACTATCAATCTTGACAGCAAGGCTATTTTTGATGTTGAAGCATTGGCCACTTATATATATAATCCTAAAAGTACCGGTTATGGTTTCTATGGAACGGGTACAGATTATTCCCTGTTAAAAATAAAAAAGGCTGTAGCTGAAAAGAAGAATGCAACAAATATTATAAATTATGGCGGAAATCTTCAGATAGAATGTGAAAATCATCCTGCTACAAATGTAGATGCTTATAATATTCGCTATACCTATGATGCATCCGTCGAGTGGTTCCAAGCTGGTAAATCGACCGTTTCAATACCCGTCAGTAGTTGCAGTGAGGGAAATAACGTTTCATCAGGAGGTACACCAACTGATCCTACTTTTCCGTTGGAAGTCAAGCCCGGCATTTCTTATACCTATGCTATGGAAGATTTGTGGCCGGAATATGGAGACTATGACATGAATGATTTAGTGATAACCGTTACGCCAGTTTATTTTATCGATGCAGCCAACCATGTGACAAGTTTGGTCCTGCCCGCAACGTTGAGGGCGGTTGGAGGAATCAAACCGATTGGATCAGCCTTTCAGCTTGATAAGATATCCGCAGGAGATGTTGCATCTGTAACTTATAGTTCAGACAGGACAGCCATTGATGGTTCTATATTTGAGCAAGCTAGTTCCGGTGTAGAGACTGGCCAAACTTATGCGGTTGTTCCCTTGTTTGATAATGCCCACAAATTTTTGGGAGTAAGCCGTACTATGACAAACACAATAGCTGGCGGGCAAAGTGCTGATCCACAAACAGTTATCGCAACGATTCAACTCAATCCATCAGCCACGGTGAGTGTGGATGCCATCAATATGGAAAACCTTAACTTTTTTATCGTAACGGATGGACAGAAAACGGATAGGACAGAAATACACCTTAGAGGATATAATCCTTCAGATAAAGCCAATAAAACGTTATTTGGGACAGGGGTGGACAACTCCAAAGCTGGTGCAAAATATAGCAGCATTGACAATTTGGTGTGGGGAATGATGATTCCGGCGACTTTTAATTATCCGATTGAGAATACAAGTATATTGAGTGCCTATCCTAATTTTAAGTCTTGGGCTGAATCCGGAGGTGTGGAAAACCAGAACTGGTATGACTTACCTGTAAATGGCAACATTTATGTGAAATAGAGGTTATGGATAGACTGTTGATATATGTCACTCCGAATACAAGATTTCGGTTATTGATGATCAACTGTGAATGTATTTTTTATAGCATCGAGCGACAAGGGGGCTATTGAAAAGATAAAAACAGCACAACCGGATTTGATGTCGTTGAATGTTTTGATGCCGGGTATAGATGGTTATGAGGCAACCAGATTAATTAATCAATACTGCTAAGACCCTCTATTTTCACAGTTAGCCATACCGGCTATGGTAGCCTTTGTCAATCAAAGCTATCTCAATTTTCATACCCGAGAGTCGCTTGACCTGTTTCAGTTGTTCGGGCAGCGTGTGCTCATCAAACGGGTTCCATTTAAAGGCCATATCGCTCCAACAATGATGCCGGTCTTTGTCTTGGTTATGCTGCTCTTGTTACCGAACTCGTATTGTTTGGCCTCCTTGCCTTTGACTATGCATTGGACTTCCGGTTCATGAAGATTGTACACTTTGTTTTAATCCGTATGCATTTTCGTCAGTACGCTGGAATACAGAAGTAACTCTTTCAATTGACGTTTATATGCTGGACACTGTCCCTTTTTCGTTCAAGGTTGTTCAACAAGGCTTTCGCTATGGTCTGGATACACCTTTTTGCCTTGAGCCCTTCTTTATGTTTCAGATGTTTATAAAACAAACTATCAAGTACAAGGATTTTAGTTCCCTATTGTAGTTGTGGCGAAGAATAAGATTCTCATTTTTCAAACATAGGAACTAATTGAAATCGACGTTTTAGCTATTTTCTTGCACATAAGTATTTTATTTTTTAAATTTGTGATTAAATCATTGTTTGAATTGTAAGTTCATAACAAACTTTATTATTAAATAATATCCATGAAAAGGTCCACGAAACATGAACTTTATTGGCTTTTAGGTATGTTTATTTTATTTTTCTTAATAAGCATATTCATCAGACCTGTCGGAGATGATTGGGAAACTGGCCCTCTTCGACATTTTCAGTGGACTCAATTGTTACCTAATGATAGATTCTGGAGACCTTTTGAGAAAATATACAGAGTTTTGATCGGTATTGTACCTTGGTTTTATCCATGGTTAAATCATTTGCTTGTTGCATTGGCACATGTACTGACTGCTTATTGTTTATATCTGCTATGCGATTATTTCAAGATTAATAAACCTATTAAGATAGGTGTAATTTTATATTTTCTCTTTTCCCCGTTTGCAATGGGAACCGTAATGACTGTTGATGCCTGGACACAGGCTTTTGCTGAGTTATGGGGAGTTTTGTCAGTACTGGTTTATTTCCGTAATACAGGAATCAAGAGATATCTGTTATGGATAATTTGTTGTTTCATTGCAGTGTTTACCAAGGAGTCGGGAATAGTCTGGTTTATTGTTACACCTTTATTGTTTTTTGTATTGCAGATAGATACATTTTCCTCAATATTTAAGAAAGAGAATATCAGAAAAATTGCTTTTCCTATAATAGCTGGAGCAGCATTTGCAGTAATGTATTTTATTTTACGTGAGTTATTGCTCCCTTCCGGCACTGGTATTGGAGTCGATAATCCCAATAACCGTTATCATGTTTCAATATTGTCTGTAAGACTTTTCAGGAACTTATGCATGATTATCGGCGGTTGCTTTACTTCTTTCGATAGTGTGGCTCTTTTTTATCATCCAAGAAATTGGTTGCTTGCAGGGATAACGATTATTCTGAATATTCCATTTTTAATTTTGATCGGGTATTTATTTGTTAAAGCATTTTCTGATAAGCAAAAAATAGGTAAAATCCTGATATTAATTATTATACTGTTAATTGTATCATCTCCACATCTTATCGTTCAAGTTGGGGAAATGCATGTATATCCATCCTTGGTAATTTCTGCGATTATATTGGGAATGCTATATTCAGGAATAGAATATTCCCCAAAAACATATATGGTTTTAGCAGCTTTTGCCATTTCTGCCTTTATTTCCAATATACATAAATGGATTGGTGCTTATACCGGTGGGCAAACAGGATATGAAATTGCTTTGGATATAAAGAAAAAAACCACCGTTGAACCAAACAAGGTCTTACTAATATGTGTACGGTATGATGAACAACAGTATTCTTCGTTTGGTATCCCTGCTTATGCTGCATTTAATCTTGGAGAATCTGCTGAAGCACTTTATAAATATCAGTATCCCAAACTATTTAAAAAGTTTATCATCAAAGATGGAGATGAATCATTCATAGAAAAGCAGGTTAATAATATCATTCAATCGGAGACTGAAAAGTATGATTGTATTTGGATTGTCAACCGGACAAATGTAAAAGTCATCAATAACGAATAAACTGTCAAAAAATACATACACATAGGAATGTTTATAGAAATAATAAAATTATTGAGGCCAAAACAATGGTTAAAAAATACTTTTGTATTCTTGCCTATGTTTTTTGACGGTAAAATGTTAAATATTGAATTGTGGAAAGAATGTATTGTCGCTTTTTTTGCTCTTTCTTTTGCAGCAAGCTCAATATATTGTTTTAATGATATTTGTGATATCAAAACAGATCAGAAGCATCCAAAAAAATGTAAGCGTCCTTTGGCAAGTGGAGAAATCAGTGTGACAACTGGTTATCTTATGATGTCTTTATGTTTGGTTGTATCTTTTTTAATATTGGTTGATTTGGCTGGGACGCAAAAATGGCTGGATTTTGCCATTATTTTATTCTATGTATTTATGAATCTGTTTTATACAGTCTGGCTAAAAAAATACCCAATAGTCGATGTTTTTATTATTGCTTTAGGTTTTGTTCTTCGTGTTGTTATGGGAGGTGTATCAACGGGGATTGAATTATCTCACTGGATTATTTTAATGACATTCCTGCTTGCTCTTTTCCTATCTTTTGCAAAGCGCAGGGATGATGTTGTTATTTTTGAAAGAACCAAAGTTTTAACAAGAAGTGGAATTGATCGCTATAATCTGGATTTTTTAAATCAGATTTTAACTATAGTTGCAACAGTCACTATCGTTTGTTACATAATGTACACGGTTTCGGAGGATGTCATGGAACGTTTAGGCAGCAATTATATATATGTCACTGTAATATTTGTTTTAGCAGGGATTTTAAGATACATGCAACTTACACTTGTTTATACAAGGAGTGAGAGCCCGACAAATATTTTGGTTAAAGACCGCTTCATTCAGCTTTGCATTGTAGCATGGATTATTACCTTCAGCTTGATAATATATTTTTAAGAGATGAAAATCGTAGTTTTCGATTTTGACGGGACAATTACTACAAAAGATACATTTCTTGAGTTTATTAAATTTACAAAAGGTAACCGTAGATTATTGTTTGGGCTGTTTTTTCTAAGTCCAGTTTTAGTCGTTTATTTACTTAAGTTGTATCCAAACTGGAAAACAAAACAACTTGTATTTAGCCATTTTTTTAAAGGTACAACTCTGGAACAATTTAATAAATGGGGAGAATCATTTTTAGTTAAAATTGAACGGATGTCAAGATTAAAAGCAATAGAAACCATAAAGAGACACCAGTCTGAAAGCGATAAAGTCGTAGTTGTCAGTGCCTCGATTGAAAACTGGATAAAGCCTTGGGCTTATGAAATGGGAATTGATTTGGTTTTGGCAACTAGGTTGGAAGTAAATGAAAATGGGAAATTGACCGGGAATTTTTTAACTAAGAACTGTTATGGGCAGGAAAAAGTAAATAGGATCTTAGAATTATTTCCTGATAGAAATAGTTATTCGTTGACAGTATATGGTGATAGTAGAGGAGATAAGGAATTGATTGAATATGCTGATAAAGGGTGGTATAATTTGTTTAAATAATTTAAAATGGATATTCTATTGATTATCACAAGTGTGCTTTTGAATTGTGCAGCTCAGTTATGTATAAAAAAAGGGATGTTGATGGTGGGAGAAATTACCATGGGTTCTTTGACACAATCATTATTGCCAATGCTTACGAACTTGTATTTATGGCTTGCCATGATATGTTATGCTGTAAGTATTTTTCTATGGATTGTTGTCTTGTCAAAAGTTGAGGTTAGCTTTGCTTATCCTTTTTTAAGTATAGGATATGTTTTTGCTGCAATATTCGGCTATTATTTTTTTGGTGAATCTCTTAATTTCACGCGTATTACGGGAATTCTGGTTATTTGTGTAGGAGTCTACCTGATTTCAAGGAGCTAATCTGAATGATTATGAAGTATTTTGTTTTTGGTGGAAATGGTTTTGTCGGAAACTTTTTAGTAAAAGCACTTACTGAAAGGAGTTTTAATGTCGTGGTTTGCGATGTCAGCAAATCTGAAAACCCTAATAATGAAAATAAAAATTCTTTCATCTCTGTAGATATCCGGAATATTGATCAAATAAGGTCATTGCCTATCAACAGAGATGATATTGTAATCAATCTTGCAGCCAATCAATATCATAACAAAGTCCCTAAAAACAGAAATGAGTTTTTTTTTAGCGTGAACACGTATGGCACTGAAAATATATTGAAAGTTTCTTTTGAAAAGGGATGTCGGAATTTTCTGATGTTTTCCACGGATATGATATATGGTAAACCACAGTATTTGCCTGTAGATGTCAGACATCCTCAGAATCCCTTTGGTGCTTATGGACGAAGCAAAAAAGCAGCTGAACAGATATGTTTTGACTATCGTGCGATGGGGATGAATATTACAATTATGCGTCCTCGCATGATTATGGGGCCAGGTAGATTGGGTATCCTTGTTAAACTATTTAAGTTGATAGACTTGAACTTACCTGTTCCTACCATAGGAAATGGTAGGAATCATTATCAGATGATTTCTGTTTTTGATTGTGTGACAGCTATCTTATATGCTCTTGACAAAGGGCTGCCTAATAAAGAATATAATCTGGGTTCAAAGAATCCTCCCGATATAAAAACTTTATTACAACAGGTAATATCGTCGGCTCATTCAAGATCATTTGTTATACCAACTCCTGGAGGACTTGTTAAACTTGTTCTGACTTTTTTTGAATCTGTTGGACTACCCATAATGTATAATGAGCAATTTATGATTGCTGATGAAGAATATCACCTGGATATATCAGAAACTGAAAAAGATTTGGATTGGGAACCAAAACACAATGATTCTGAAATGATCAGGTCGGCATATGAATCTTATAAGAATTTAAATTAACCGATATACTTATTTAAACTTATTAGTGATGAAACGATATATTTATCTTTTTCTCCTTTATTTCAGAAAACCTATATTTATTTTAGGAATACCTTTAACATTTCTTTCTTCAGTCTGGCTGAAACTCATAAAAACATTAGGAACAGGCATGTTTACAGATAAAATTTTTATGCGATTGGGCATTCTCCCAATTATAGACGATTATTATCAACCGCTGATCAATCCGAAAAAATATTTGAAAAAATCATTAAGAAATGATAGAGATCTGAAATGTATTGATTTTAATGTAAACGAGCAATTAAGTTTATTGGACAAGTTCAATTACAATGAAGAACTTTTAAAATTTCCGTTTGAGAAAAATAAGGAAAATGAGTTTTTCTTTAATAATAATATGTACAGTTCAGGTGATGCTGAATATCTTTACAATATGATCAGATATTTTAAGCCAAAAAGGTTTATTGAAATTGGATGTGGTTATTCCACCTTAATGGCTAGCAATGCAATTGCTAAAAATAAACTTGAAGATCCCGATTACACTTGCAATCATATTTGCATTGAGCCATTTGAGCGTTTATGGATTAATAAATTAAATATTGAATTGATCAGAGAAAAAGTCGAAGATATTGATAAGGATTTTTTTAAGAAATTGGAAGCAAATGACATTCTTTTTATAGATTCTTCTCACATAATCAGACCTCAAGGAGATGTCCTTTTTGAATATATGGAAATTTTACCATATTTAAATTCCGGTGTTCTGGTTCATACACATGATATTTTTTCACCTAAAGATTATCCTGACAGGTGGATTTATGAGGAACATCTACTTTGGAACGAGCAATATTTGTTAGAAGCCTTTTTATCGTTTAATTCTGATTTTAAGATTATTGGAGCATTAAATTATCTCGCACATAATCATCAAAAAGAATTAGCTCAAAAATGCCCTTTTTATGCAAATAAACAAGGTTATGAAGAGAACAAGAGTGAACCAAGAGCTTTTTGGTTTGTTAGAAAATAGAATTATTGTTGAACTATGTATTTTGACGACTTTTAATTAGAGTTTTCTGAATAATAGATATAATATGAATATCAATAAAATAAGTATCAAAAATGCTTGCGCAAGTGCAAATTTTTAGGTGATTTCATACCGAAAAGTCTGCATCAGATGAAAAGATATAACAGTTAAAAACAGTCATCCATCGCAGAATTTGCGATGCCGTTTGAAGCGGAGTTGGATGAAAACAACCGATGGGTTGTTCTTTCCAGAGTGATACCCTGGGACAAGTTTCCGAACTCTATTATAAAAACTTTCCATTCCGTCGTGGAGCCCCTACAAAGGATGCGCGTATGGTTTTGGGAGTGGTCATCATCAAACATATGCTGAAGTTGGATAACATTGGGGTAATAGAGATTATCCAAGAAAATCCGTGCATGCAATACTTTCTTGGTTTGAAAGGCTTTACGCAGAAACCGGTATTTGACCCATCCTTGTTGGTTTACATCCGTCACACGGGTGATCCATTAGACGGAAACCGGTAAACCGGTTAAGTCGTATTACATGAGACGCAAGGAACGACGAGAAGCGGTTGAACGCAACTATATTGAAGGAAAGTTCGAACAAGGCAAGAATTTTACAACCTGAACCTGATCTGAGCCAGACTATCCTCAACATTAATAAGTTGGATAGCAGCCATCATCTTTGTGATGAATGTAATCCGATAGATATACCAGGGATTTCTCTGGCTCTTTCCTAATATGGATTTTTGCTAATGTGATGAAAATGAGAGAACAAATAATATTAACAATGATGCCAAACCAAAGAAATTTGGGGATGATTTGAATTATTCAGTGCGCCCTAATTACAATTTAACCAGTCTTGACATTTCTAACCAATTGAATATCTGGGAGTTTTAGCCGGGCACTATTGATGGTTTTTATTCCTTTAATGACTTAAACAAATCAATCCATTTTTTCATAATAAGGTCCTGATTGTAACGTCTTACATTTTCCCTAGCCTTTTGTCCCATCTGAACGCGTATTTCTTCATGTTCGATCATATAAGACATCTTTTCGGCAAGTTGTTGAATATTCCCGTTTTCTACCAAAATACCATCTTCATTATTTGCGATTATATCGGAAGGCCCGTCAGGACAATCAAAAGATATGACAGGTAAACCACAAGCCATCGCTTCAATAAGAACCATTCCGAAGCCCTCAAAGCGTGAACTCATCACGTAAAGAGAACTTTCTATATATTTATCAACAATATTTTTTACAGGCTCTTTTATAAACAACGAATCAGATAGCCCTTTTTTAATGATTAATCCAATCAGATATTCCTGCAATTCTCCACTACCGTAAATATAAAGTTTCCAATCTGGGTTTTTTTTGACAACAAGAAACCATGCTTCTATTAACATGTCGTAACCTTTTTGTTCGTATAGCCGTCCCACACTTAGAATTTGTTTTTTTTTGCAATCACTTACCTTATTCGGAAAGAATGCTAGAGAATCGGGTATGATCGTACAAGATCTGATCATTTTCCAGTTGTCGGCATCTTTTTGGGTTAGGACAACAAATGCATTAAATTTTTTTACCGCTTTCTCGAGTCGATATACCCAAATTTTTGCTGCAATACGATATAAAAAATTACCCTTTTGCATTAAATGCAAGTTCCGTAAGTATTTTTTAGAAATGTGAGCCTCTGCAATTTTAATACTGCCATCCTTGATGGAATGAAGAAAATCAATGTCCCTGCTAATGGTAGTCAGCGTAAAGTCTGCCTTAAGTTCATTCAATACGTTAGAAAGTTTCTTTTTGTAAATGTGCAATAGTTTCAGGTAGATAAATCCACGAACGAAAAAGGAATGTCTGTATTGTTCGTTAAAATTAACGCCAAGATCAATATGCTTTACTTTTTCGGATAAAGGGAAGAAGGAGGGTTGCCCGTTTTGATGGGCGGTCACAATATAAACCTCGTATCCGCATTTCTCGGCAAAATAGTTGGCCTTGTCTACGATTACTCTGTTCAGCTCCGCCTACGGTAGTAAGCGATGGATATATATATACGAGTTTCATGCGTATATAAGATGTTTATTTTGTGGTAGTTATTTAATAAGGTTGGACGTCCTATCTTTATAGTAGTTTCTCTTTACAAAATAGCCCCCTGCATGTCGAAAGGCTTTTAGTATTCTTTTTTTAAGGGCATTAAATATACTCCCTTCAGCCCTAAGTGCGCTATTGCATGTAATAGCCATGGCTTTTCGGTCTCGAATGAAAATTATTTTGCCGTATTGTTTTAGGCCGGAAGCCATGGCGCCGTCTTCTCCACGTATGATATTGTGGCGGTATTCTACTTTACGTCCATATTCAAGATTATAGGCAAACACCATACCACGTACACTCAATTCAGGACGTTTAATCGATTGAAGTCGTAAGTTAATATTTTTTAGTGCATCATATAATTTTAATTTCCATGCGGGGAATTGTTTATCGGGCACAAAGCTCCACAGAGAAGAAACACCGGCTACTCCTGGTTTTTCAAGTGCTTCTATAAGTGTTTGCAGATACAATGGAGGATACATTGTATCTGCGTCAATGCAAATATAATATTTGCCTACGGCATTCATTCGTCCGCGATTTCTGGCATAGCCACAACTTTTTTGCGCTTCGAAATACCATGGTATTTCAACCGCTTTAAAAACATCTGCAGTCCTGTCTGTTGAGTTATTTTCCACTCCAATGATCTCTATAGGATAGGATGTGATGTTTGCGCTTAAAGACCAGATGCAACTTAATAGTCTTTGCTCTTCGTTATGGGCTATCACAACAACTGAAGCTACAGGGTTGGGGCTTTGAAGATGTTTAAGTTTTTCTTTGATCTCGTCGATTGTGGATTGCGAAACTGAATCAAATGGCTTTTCAAAAACCGATAAATATTTTGTGTACCAATTCATAAAACATTTTTAAAGTTCATTTATTGGAATTCAAGAGACTCTCAAAAAGCGTTTTCCACTGCTCGGCTATTTTTTCGATTCTAAATCGTTCACTATTTAATCTTGCATTTTGTCCCATTATTTTTCGCTCAATGTCGTGCTCAATCAGATAAATAATCTTTTCAGCCATTTCTTCAACATCTCCCATTTCAACGAGGAACCCATCTTTTTTATCCTTAATAATATCTCTTGGACCGCAGGGGCAGGTGAATGAAACAGCAGGAACCCCGCAAGCCATAGCCTCGGCGATGACCATGCCAAATCCTTCGAAGCGAGAACTCAGAACAAAAATGGAACTTTCAAGGTATTTGTCAATGATGTTTGGAGTTGCGCTTTCCAGGATACAGGTCTCTTGAAGGTTGAGTCTATCTATTTGCTCCTGATATTGCTTTTTATCGCCATCTCCAAAAACTCTAATGATCCAGTCCGGATGCTTTGCGGCCACAATACTCCAAGCTTCAATAAGAAAATCATAGCCTTTTTGATAAGCAAACCGTCCAACTGCAAGAGCTTGACGATTCACACATTCTGCTGTTTGTTTTGGAAAAAAGGGCAAGGGGTTATTAATTACCAGAACATTGTCGAGTTCATGCCATTTATTTTTGTCCTCGTCACTTAATACTACAAATTGATCGAGTTTCTTCAACTCCTGTATAAGTTGATTCATCCATAACTTGGCCAGTTTCTTTTTAATAAAACTCACACCATCCTTACCCTTAAAATCCCGAAAGTTATCCTTATTTATGTGAATTTCTCCGATTTTTTTACTCCCATCGTGAATGGAGTTAATAAAATTGATGTCTCTTCTAAGCATGGAAACGGTAATATCCGGTTTGATATCAATTAGGCATTTAGTTAATCTATTCTTGAATCTTCGTTGTTTAAAAAAATATCTAATAGCCTTCTTTAGCAGCGATTGTCCGTATAAATGATCATAGTTTAAATCTAAATGAATAACATGTATTTTCGGAGAAAGTGGAAAATATGGTTCCTTGTCCTTCCCATCAGTAAGTATGATAAATACTTCATACTTGAAAATATCGGCAAAGTAGTTGGCTTTGATGGTAAGAACTCTTTCCATTCCGCCCGAAATGTATAAAGACGGAAGGCTGTAGGCAATTTTCATAAGTATTGCATAAGATGTTAGAACTCATTCTTATGCAAACTTAATTAAAAAATTGATTTATTGGTCGTTGATTTATCCATATTTTGTGAATGTATATTTTTATGTTTGTTTTATTGATAATAATGTGATTTATCACTACTTTCGTTCATTTAAGAGATATTTAAATTGAATAAAGGGGTTATTGATCTATACCATTTATGAAATATATTGACCTGATTTTTTACATTGTTTTCTTATCCAATGTTTTGTATTTGCTTATTTTTGCGTTTGCGTCTGTATTCAAGATTAAAAGAAAAAAATATACAACAGCTTCTTATAAGCGAATAGTTGTTCTCATTCCTGCTTACGGGGAAGATTCTGTCATTGAGGAGAGTGTCAAAACATGCCTGGATCAGGACTATCCAAAAGATAAATTTAAGGTAGCCGTGATTTCCGACCATATGGAAGAGGATACGAATGCCAGATTATCCGCGTTACCTATTGATCTTTTTCTTGCAAATTATGATAATAGTACTAAATCAAAGGCTTTGAATCTGGCATTGAGTCAACTTGAAGATTTTGATATTGCTTTGGTTTTGGATGCTGATAATACTATTGACAGTGATTTTCTTAACTTTATAAATGATGCTTTCACATCAAGTAAAGCACAAATCGTACAAGCTCACAGAACAGCTAAAAATATGAACACAAATTTAGCTGTTTTAGATGCAATCAGTGAAGAGGTTAATAACAATCTTTTCAGACAAGGACATGCCAATCTTGGCCTTTCTGCTGCATTGATTGGGTCAGGAATAGCTTTTGATTTTCAACTTTTTAAAACAAGAATGTCCACAATAATCGCGGTTGGAGGATTTGACAAGAATCTGGAGTTGTCTTTTTTAAGGGATAGAATACATATTGATTATCTCCCGTATGCCTATGTGTACGATGAGAAGGTTCAATCTTATGAAGCATTCTCGAATCAGCGAAAACGCTGGCTTTCTGCACAATTTCACTATTTTAAAGTATTTTTGAAAGATGTGCCCAAGGCAATTGTGACCGGAAATATTGATTTCCTGGATAAATACATTCAACAATTAACCATTCCCAGAGTTATATTATTTGGAATTCTATTTTTGATAACCCTGTTTCTGTCCATATTTTCCCTGACTTATGCATTAAAATGGTGGATATTATTTTTAGCACTTTGCATTGCATTAGGCATTTCAATTCCTCGAAAACTTATAAATCGTCGCTTATTATCTGCTTCAACAGACTTGCCTAAAGTATTTTTTCTAATGATTGTAAATCTTTTTAAGCTTAGGGGGGCGAACCGTAAATTTATACATACCCCTCACGGAATTGATCATTCATCAAAATAAATAACAAAATGTTTGTCGGCTGATTTAAAGAGGAAGTGAATGCAATTTAGATAATCTGAAAATTAATTATGTCAAAAATCAGTATCATAGTCCCTGTTTATAATGTTGAAGCCTATCTGGATCGATGTGTTCAATCTCTATTAAACCAAACTTATCACAATCTTGAAATTATATTAGTTGATGATGGCTCCCCTGACAATAGCGGAAAAATTTGCGACCGATATGCAGAGAAAGATACCAGGATAAGAGTAATTCATAAAACGAATGGAGGATTGTCTGACGCCAGAAATGTTGGAATAGAGATGGCTATTGGTGATTATTTGGGTTTTGTGGATAGTGATGATTTTATTCATTCAGAAATGTATGAAACGTTATATCTAAACTTAATAAATAGCAATGCGGATATTTCAATATGTTCCTATGAAAAAGTGTATGATGGGAAAATAGTGGCAAATGATCTCAGGAATGAGGTTTCTGTTATGTCAAATATCGAAGCGATAGATCATTTTTTTACTTTTGACAGTGCAAATTTCAACGCTCCATGGAATAAGCTTTATAAAACAGAATTATTCGCAGGAATAAAATTTCCCAAAGGAAAGACCAGAGAGGATGAATATACAATTTATAAGTTGATCTATAAATCAAAACGAATTGCATTGTCAGAAAAAGTAATGTATTATTATTTTCAAAATAAAGGCAGTATCATGCACGATAAGTCATTAATGATAGAATTGGATTATGCTGATGCGATGGAAGATAGAATTGTTTTTTTTGCAGACAACAAACAAAGTGAGTTTTACAAAAGAACTTTAATAAGATATTGTATATGGCTTATTTGTGCTGCATACATGTTTCGAAAGGAACGGCACGTTGAGCCAGAATTTTATTTGAATCTCCAAGAGAGAAGAAAAAAAATTATTGATAGATTATTAGATGAGTTTTGCTTACCTAAGCATAGTCAGTTCGTTTATCGTTTAGCGAAGAAAAATTCATTTTTGCTTGGCTTTTTGGGATTTCATAAACTATACAGGTATGATATTCTATCAAAACTGGCAGGAATTATGTTTGACGAAAGAAAATCCTTAATGTCGTAATTCAAAGGTTTTCAGAAATAAATACCGCTGGTCATTTTTTTTTGTTTTCAGAAAATTTTTATAATATCAACAAACCGAAATCTTTGTAGTAGAGTTTAAATCTGAATTTATTGAATTTTATGATATAGAGACTGTAATAGGTTGGATGAAAAATGTCATACTTGTTGTCGTAATGATATCGTACTATACCTCCGAATCGGTTCCTGAATGTCTGGTAGTCGTATAAGATATTCATTATTATATAATAAGGTCTTTATTATGAGTGTTTATTTTTGTTCTGATATAATATTCAATCCGTTTCTTCCACCATAAATAATATCCGTAAACGGAAAGATGAATTGGCATCTTATTTTTTATTTTAATCCATTTTTCCGGCAGTAAATCTTTTGTACTCTTATTTTGCAAAGCAACACCAAACCAAGGATCAGGACATATTACAATCTTATCAGGGTTGGGGTTTAGCCAACTTGCCCACCAACTGAATGTACTGTTGCTGATGATGTTGTTTGTACAAAATGTTTGTAGATAGAGTTCAATAACTGGAGGTTCCTTATCAGGAAAAATGAAATTCTCTCCCTGGAATTTTTTTTTACACCAATCAATGTCGTCACTAATTATTAGAAATTTTTTGTTTTCTCCTATCAGTTTTATGGCTTTTTTGAAGTACTTTATTGTGCAGATAGGGTGATTGTCAACAGAAAAAAGATAATCTCCACGACGTATATTGATGCTTGTTATTTCATTCTGAAAAATATTGTTATATTTTTTTTCGATATAGAACTTGGTCTCCGCATCAATTGCAAACAATTTGCGAATAATATCTGGATTGAAATATTTTTCGGATTGGAAGAAACCGTCTATCATCATATTGTCCACATATTCGATTTTTTCATAGGAAAAGTCTTTTTCCTGATAAAGAAATGTATATGTCGGCTTTTCATGAATTATTATAATGTTTCTAAGGATATTTTTTTCGAATTGTTTCAGATAGTCAGCCAACGTAAAATTTTCCGGATAAGGTGTATGATATTCTCCGGTATAAACGTAAAAGTTTGTGTTGTGTTCGGCGGCCAGGCTTGCTCCTGCGGCAATTTGAAATAAATTATTGCCTATTCGCCCCTTCAATAATACGTATATCATATGTTTTTAAGTATTACTATAGTATAAAAATAAAATCAGCTATTTGTTATTTTTCTTTTTTTTCAAAATATCTATCATCAATTGCTTCAAGTTTATTTTATTATCCAATGTCTTCCATGAATGCCATCCAATAATCAGGAAAAAAATTGCTCCTGATGCATAAGCCCATGGAAATCCTAACCTATAGGTGATTAGGAAAGCCAAGAGACATAGAAGGAAATGAAAAATGAAGATTTTACGGAATTCATAACTAAAATGGAAATCGTACTTGTGACGACATATCCACTGCATAAAAAAGAATATAAGAAAGTTGCTCAAGGCAAAAGAGATACCAAGCCCCTCCAAGCCTCCTAAGTAGTATCCTGCAAGGTTACTTGTTAAAATAATCATGCTGCTTAAGAATTCTTTCCAAAAATATAGCTTGGCATCACCTTTGGCCAATGGAATAAATCCAAGAGTCCATGCCAATGCTCTAAACAGAATACCAAGTACGACCCATTCTATAAAGGTAACGACTGGTAGGAATTCTTTCGTGTACAGGATGCTGATTACTATTGGCGTGGTTGAAAGTAACAAAATAAGAATGGGTGATAAAATGAGAATCGCAATCTCGGATTGCTGATTCACAACTTCGCTTACTTTGAGATTATCGTTATTGATTTTTGATAAGCGGGGGAAATAGTCTACGACCATGGCTGTAAAAACCAATCCCACGTATTTGTTTGTGATGTTCCATCCTGCTTGATAAAGCCCCACATCCCCTAAATTACCGGTTCGGCTTATAAAAATGTTAACCAGATAAGATACCAACAAATTGATAGAACTACTCAAGGTTATTAAGATACCCAGCTTCACCATGCCCAATCCGCCAGATAGAGTTTCTTTTAGGCTGATAGTAGCTTTCTCAATTTTGATATTATGTGAATATCTCCAGGAGATAATTAAGGCTGTCAATGTTGTTAAGATCATTGTAGGAACAATTCCTTTAATTCCGTACTTGTAGTATAGAGGAATGGAAAAGAGGAGACCAAAGACCGCTCCTGCAATGTTCGCTTTGGCCATTTGTTTCAATTTCTGAAGGCCATGCAACAACGTGATTTGCCCTGTACTAAGAGATCCTAATAAAAACGTACTTGATAGCCAAATAAAAGCCATCGTATATTCCCGGTTTCCAAAGGTCCATTTGCTAAGTAACGGAGCCATGCAAAAGGTAAGTACTGTTCCCAATAAACCGGTTACCCAGATCCAGCGACGGAAGATTGTAATGACCCGAGCTATACGTTTTGTATCATTTGTTCCATTTGCTTCAGATATATCTCGAACGGCACTCGTATCAATTCCCAAAGAGGTTAATGTTCCGATTAGATTTGTAGTGGATTGAAATAAACTCAAAATGCCAACTCCGGTTGTTCCTAAAAATACAGCAACAAATTTAGAACGGATTACGGAAATGAGGATGCCGACGACTTGGACTCCACCGAAGAGTGAGGTTGCTTTAAATATCTGCCGATAGGAAGATTGATTATCTGTCATCTTTTTTGGCTGTGCTGTTTTGTTTCTTAAGTTTAATCCAAAGTCCATTATCAGAATCCAAAAATAGCTAAATTTACTTGAATTTGAAATTAGAATGTGTTGCATCTCTGCAAAACCTAAGTCTGGATAACAGAAATTTGGATTTTCTTTCGAAAAGACGATAGTATCTGTCTGTACAAAGTTTGGCTTTTTAACTTAAATCCCGGTCTTACCGGACAACGATGTGATTTTACATGTCGGAATTTTTGTTAAATTGTGAATATCCGTTCTTTTCTATATTTTAATAGCTTTAAAGTTTCAATACTTTTCTTATATTTGTCGCTTATAAGTAGTTAGGTTGTTACTTGATGTATCATCGCTGTTGATTGCTAATTAATATGTTTTTAAGATTAATAGTCCTGTAATCATTTTTATGTATAAAAAAATCGTAATTAATTTGTTCCGTTTTCTGTGCTTAATTTGTTTTTTCTTTTCAGTATCTTCTTTACGGGCTCAGGGTTTCAATATTACTGAAACATTTAAAGATGAGAAAATTTCGAGTGTCACATTGGGAGGTGATCCTTCTGCTTATTTGACATCCGGAATTGATGATCCTTCCGGAGAGGGTTGGCTTCGTTTAACAAAGGATAATAATTATAAAAAAGGATATGCCATTGTAAATCAATCCTTCCCTTCGGGTTTAGGTGTATTGATTGATCTTGAATTTAAAACCTGGCGTTCGAATGTTGGTGTCGGTTATGGGGGAGCTGACGGTTTTTCTGTTTTTTTATTTGATGCAACATCTGAACCCTTTCATATTGGTGCTTTTGGTGGTTCATTGGGATATGCTCAGTATATATTGGGTGACAAATCATATCCGGGACTTTCCGGAGGCTATTTCGGGCTTGGCATTGATGAATTCGGGAATTTTAGTAATGCAAACGAAGGACGGATTGGGGGTACAGGGTTTAAGCCAAATACGATAGGTGTGAGAGGCCCGGCATCGACCAATTATGCGTGGCTTACAGGAAATTCAGATTTGAATTTTTCTCTACAATATGGGATTTCGACTTCCAGACCTTCAGATAATATTTATTACAGGAGATTCCAAATTGAGCTTTTGCCGATTACTGATTCTCCAAATATTAAATATTCAATAAAGGTCAAAACAAAAATAGCTAAGGAAGGTGCGTTCATAACTGTTTTTGGTCCTTATGAGTTACCATCTGCTCCTCCTGCATTACTCAAGCTGGGCTTTGCAGCTTCTACCGGCGAAGGTGTAAACTTTCACGAAGTTCGTAATTTATATATAACAACTCCTGGCGGTGTTCGTGTGACAAAACAGGTAGATAAAATTGTTGCAAAAGTCGGGGATGAACTGACATATACTATTGATCTTTATAATCAAGTGGATAAAGCGGTATCCGGATTGATATTCAATGATCCGCTGAGTCAGTTGCCTCCTGAATTCTTGATAGAAAGTGTATCTTTTGATAATGATGGTAATAGTTTGAATACAGCGACTGGCTATTCAAAAACTAATTTATCAAATGTCATCGTTTCTTTGGATGCGTCTTCACGTGCCAGCTTCACGATTAAGGGGAAAATAAATGCATACCCGGCTGGTGGTGTGATAAATAATACAGCGATTATTAAAGTTGGTTCATCCGGAGTTATAGATCAAGATGCAACAAACGATACTGCAACTGTCTCAACGAATGTTATGGTGCCTGATTATATAATCAGGCAAACACTTGATGAGTCTTGCTTAGATACTGTCAAGGGCAGTACATTAACGCTTAAAGTAAGGAATATCGGATTTAGTTCCGGTGCAATAGGAAGTTTGGTGACTGTTAAAGATACAGTTCCTTCAGGTCTTAAAGGAGAAAGTGTATCTGGTCAGGGGTGGAATGTTTCAAAATCAAGTAATATTTACACATTTACCCGAAATGATGCACTTTTGGCTGGTGGAAGTTATCCGGACATTAATATTATAATTAAACCGGACGGCACTACAACAAATACAGAATGGGTAAACAGAGTGTATGTTACGAACGATTTTGATATTGATGGTGTGAACAATGTAGGAAGCCCTCTAGTTTTGAAAGTGTTGCCTGTAGCATATGCAGGTGTTGATCAAACATCATACAGCAGTGGCTCGTTTACGCTTGAAGGGAATAATCCCAACACAAATATCGGAATTTGGAGCGTTGTCAGTGGGAGCGCATCGGTTTCATACAGGAATAAATATAACTCAACAGTTACCTTATCTCCGGATAGTATTGCCACACTTCGCTGGACAATTTCAAACGGATCATGTATGACTTACGATGATGTTGTCTTGACCTATTTGGTTCCTAAAATATTCTTAATAAAGGCTGTTACTGATACGATTTTATATAAATTAAATGATGTAATTAATTATTCTTTTACTGTTTTAAATACAAGTGATGTTTCTTTATCAAATGTAAAGGTTGCGGATAATAAATTGCTTGATATGGTTACTTATTCCGGTGGAGATGTAAACAATGATGGGATACTGGATCCGGGAGAAAGTTGGGCATATTATGGTTCATATATTGTGACAAAGGCTGATGTTGATTCAGGAAGGGTCGTCAATTCGGCAATTGTAACTGCACAAGATCCGCATGGAGACGAGGTGAGTGATATTTCAGGAAGCACTATTAAGAACGATGATCCGACAATAGTTGAGATCAATAGTGATTTTTTTATACCAAATGTTTTTACTCCTAATGGCGATGGTATCAATGATTATTTTGAGATTGTAGGTCTGAGTGCATTTTCAAATGCCAAGTTAACTATTTTCAACCGTTGGGGGAATGAGGTTTACTATAATTCGGCTTATAGTAATAATTGGGATGGATCCGGTTTAAACGGAGGAACTTACTACTACTTGCTGGTTCTGAAAAAGGAAAATGAAGTTGAGCGTACATATAACGGCTGGGTCTTGGTGAAAAAGTAAATGATTTTGATAATTATTTTAAAATATATGAGAAATAAGGCTATAAAAAGAATAGTCCTGATTTTTATAGGTTTGACCGGTCTGATTCTTCAGTCTGTTGCTCAGCAGAATATTCAGTTTACACAATATGTATTCAACACTCTGTCTGTCAATCCTGCGTATGCAGGGTATAAAGAAGCATGGTACCTGCAGGCAACGCAGAGAATGCAGTGGATAGGATTGGCAGGTGCTCCGCGAACATCACAGGTATCTATTGATGGTGTAACAGACAATGCTGCGAAAAAGACAGGATTGGGGCTTCAACTGACAATAGATGAATTGGGTGCCCAGTCAGCCACATCGCTTTATGTCAACTATGCTTATCGTTTGCAAATAAATAATGACGATACACGTCGGCTTTGCTTTGGTTTGGCGGCCGGAGTAACTCAATATGGCATTGATGGTACAATACTTGAGCCTGTAAATGAGGATGATCCGGCATTGATATCAGATTATAAATATAATTATATTCCGGATATACGTTTCGGTGTTTATTATAATTGTCCGAAATGGTATATTGGTCTTTCAATATTGGATATGTTGTCTGGTGAGGAATCCAACTCTATCTTTAATTGGGATATAGATTCTACCCAAAACATAATGCGTAAACGCCATTCTTATCTGATAGCCGGAACTATATTTGATCTTTCGAAAGATATTAAATTTCGTCCGGGTATCTTGATAAAAAGTGATTTTAAAGGCCCTGTCAGTTGGGATTTGAATGCTTTATTCATTTTTGAGAATCATTTCTTGGTTGGTGGATCCTATCGTACTGCTGCGCCGAGTTTAAAGATGAACCTTGCAGAAGAACCGTCTCTGAGTAAAAGAAATTCGGTTTCCGGTATTGTCCAGTTTCATGTTACTGAATCTTTAAGTATTGGATATTCATACGACTGCACCATTAGCAAATTGAATAGTGTGGAAAACGGCACACATGAATTAACATTGGGGTGGACTTTTAATAGAAAGTACCAACGGGTGTTAAGTCCGCGATTCTTTTAAAAGATGTTTGGTGGTAAGAAATAGAATTATGAAATCAAAATCGACATTATTATATATAGGTTTGGCATTATTGATGAATATCATCAGCACTCAAGTGCTGGCAAATAGACAATCCGATTTGCGGGCTAAGGCTGAAAATCTGTTTAATGGGTTCCAGTACTCAAAAGCAGCAGAAATTCTTCAAAAAATCACTGACACTTCCACCCCTGAATTGAAAGATATGGAGCGTCTGGCTGAGTGTTATAAGAAAATGAATAAATACGAGGATGCCGAAATTTGGTATGCCCGAATTGTGTCGGATCCCAAAAGCAGTCCTGAAAATTTGGTCAACTATGGGGAAATATTAAAATCGAATGCTTCTTATCCGGAGGCGAAGAAAGTGTTTCAACGCTATGCTACAAAAACAGGAGACAGAAAACGGGTGGCGGTAAGTATAGCAGGTTGTGATTCTGCAAGAGTTTGGATAAGCAAACCAATAAATTATAAAATAAAAAATGAAGCAGGCGTCAATACCATATTGTCTGAATTTTCCGTTTTTCCGTCGGGTGATAATCAGGTCTATTTTACAAGAGAACCCCTGACAGAAAGTAATAAAAAAAAATACGGTTGGACGGGAAACTCTTTTTTACGAGTTTTTACGGCAGAACGGCATTCTGATAATTCACTGGATATACCTAAACTGGCAAATTCAGAAATCAACAATGGTTCCTATCACGTAGGACCGGTTTCGACGAATAAAACTGGGGATATGTTTTTTATTACCCGCACGCATTCAGGAAATAAAGGTAGTTTGTCTGTAGTTAAAGGAAATACATATCAAACTCAGAATATGGAAATTTATATGCAGGCAAGAATCTTTGGTAAGTGGTTGCTCCCTGAATCCTTTGCCTATAATAATGTGAACAAATATTCTGTAGGACACGCCGTGCTGAGTAAAGATGAAAAGGTTTTGTATTTTGTTTCTGATATGGCAGGAGGTTTGGGCGGGACTGATATTTGGTATTCAGTGATTCAACCTGATGGTAAATGGGGCAGAATTCAAAATGCCGGGAATAAAATTAATACGTCAGGTAATGAACTATTTCCCACCATTGGATCCAATGGTGAACTGTATTTTTCATCAGACGGACATCCTGGTATGGGTGGACTGGATATTTTTTGCAGTAAAGGAAGCTGCAATCAATGGAACAAACCTGTCAATATGAGATATCCGATCAATTCACCTGGAGATGATTTTTCTTTTATTATTGACGATAACACTCAAAGTGGATATCTATCCTCCAACCGTGTTAACGGGAAAGGTGGAGATGACATCTATTCTTTTAGCTTGATAAAACCTAAAGCCATACTGGCCATTGCCGGAATTGTATATGACAAGAAGACCAGGGAAATTTTACCGGAAGCAATTGTCACTCTTTATGATTCAATTAATACAATTGTTGCCAGACAAGTAAGTAAACCCAACGGGGCTTTTCTGTTTCAACTAAAAACGCCGGGTTTATATAGACTGCAAGGGACAAAAAACAGCTACTATCCTGATACCACCAGCATTAATTTTGAAGATAATGCAGTCAACTCTACATTGAATGTTTCACTTTATTTGGATCCGTTATTGGAAAAAGGAAAAACATTTAGGTTGAATCCTATTTTTTATAATTTTGACAAATATAATATTCGGGAAGATGCAGCAGTGGTTTTGAATGAATTGGTTCGAACGATGCATGAAAATCCAACACTAAAAATTGAACTGGCCTCGCATACTGATAGTCGCGGTACAGATAAATATAATATGGATTTGTCTCAGAATAGAGCTCAATCTGTTGTTAATTATCTTGTTAGTAGGGGTATTTCGCGGGATAGAATGGTGGCTAAAGGATACGGTGAATCGCGTCTTATTAATCGTTGTGCAAATGGAGTAGAATGTACTGAAGCAGAACATCAGGAAAATCGCAGAACTGAGTTTACAGTCCTTTCATATTAAAAAACCATTATCCCAAACTCAGGATATTAGGCAACTATTTAATAATTAGCTTCATGATGACAGTTTTATGGTCGCTATAATCCAATAGGTAAGATTTGTAACTCTTTCCACTGAAGTCTTTGGTGTGAAAAATGTAATCAATTCTGTATAACTTTTTTAAACCTTTGATGGTGTATTCATAACCACTTCCGCAAGTGATGAAACCATCTTCCAATTCATGTCCCTTTATTTGGTGATAAGTGTGGGATGCCGGATTAGAGTTCATGTCACCGCACACCAGAGTGGGGTATGGAGTTTCTTTGATGATAGAATGGATGAAATTGGCTTGTATGAGTCTTTTTTTGAAATTGGCATTAAGGACTCGATATACGCCCATTGACTTTTCTGCTTCATCTGACAGATTGAAAATCCAATGTTCAGGAACAAGTGGAAATTTTGCCTGGTTGTAGTTGGTGGTCTGCAAATGGAAATTAATGATTCTGACGGTGTCTTTTTTGATAAGCAAATCTGCCCGCATCGCCTGATTGCCAGATATACCGAATCGAATTCTGGAAGATCTTAAGATGGGGTATTTACTCAAAAGCAGCAAATTAAAGCCTTTGACCTTAGACTTGACATAAGACTTATAAGGAAGATAATGGAAGGTCTTTGCGAGACTGTCAAGCGTATAGACCGAATCTAAGTCTACTTCCTGAAAACATAGGATATCCACTTCTTTTTCTTTCATGAATTCTGAGATCATGCTTGCGGTCAAAGATCTTCTGCCATAGCAGAACCCGTTAACGTTATAGGTACCGATTGTAACTGGAATATCACCAATAGCATCCGTTGTTTTTGCATTTACCGGGAATTGGTAAACAGATTTGATAAAACCAATGTTAAGGATGAGTGCAAGCAGTGGTAACCAGAACCAGAATTTAAATCTGAAGGCCCAATATATCAGAAATAAAAAGTTCAGGATAATCAAAATGGGCAGAATCAAACCATAAAATGCAAAAATTTGGAAAAAACCTCCGAAATGACTGCCAATATATGCAAGAATAGACGTGCCTGCTGCGAGGATGGTAAAAATGGTGATGAAGAACAGGATGATTCTAAGAAATGCGTTATCTCTCATTTTATTTGAGATATTTATTGATCATTTCCACCACTTGTTTCTTGTTGAATGGTTTTGCCAAAAAGTCATTGCATCCGCACTTCAAGGCGTTGATACGGTCTTCATCAAATGCAAAGGCACTTTGAGCAATGATGGGTACCGACGACATTTTTCGGATGATAACGGTGGCATCCAACCCATTCATTACAGGCATTTTGATATCCATCAAGATGAGTTCAGGATGCAAATTCTCAAACATGGTAACGGCTTCCATGCCGTTTTTTGCCCGCATCAACTTGTATGATTTCCCAATCATCGCGTCCAATAACTTGTAGTTGCTATCAGTGTCTTCTGCAACTAAAATGGTGGACGACTTCATGTTTATTCCGATTTGCGCGGTTTCTGGCTTTAACTCTTTAACGCTTTCTGCTAAATAACCAAGTGGTAAGGTGAAAGTAAAACAAGTGCCGGAACCTACTTTAGAATTGACAGATATTCTTCCACCAAGCTTTTCAATGATGGATTTGCAGATGGGTAAACCTAAACCAGTACCTTGTGTGAAGTTGTCGGCTTTGACGAATCTTTCAAACACTTTATCAAGCTTATCCGCCATGATTCCGCAACCTGTATCCTTTACATAAAACTCTAGGTGATCGGGCTTAACAATGTATCCAAATCGAATGCTTCCTTGTTGAGTGAATTTTGAAGCATTTCCGATCAAATTGCTGAATACTTGTGAAAGCCTGTTTTTATCAGTGTTGATGACCAGATTAGGATCGGATTTGTCAAAAATCAGTTTGACCTCCTTCGCACATCGCAAGGAAAGCGTTTGAACAATTTCGTTGCAAAAACGGTGTAGGCTGATGGGCTCAAAGTCGAATTCCATAATACCAGACTCGATTTTGGAAAGGTCGAGAATCTCATTGATGAGTCCAAGTAATCGTGCGTTGTTTGATTCGACAATTGAATAATAGGACTGCCTTTCTTCGATGTTATCGGTTTCTGCTATAATTCTGGAAAACCCGACAATAGCATTCAGGGGGGTCCGGATTTCATGGCTCATGTTGGCGATAAAGGCAGATTTTAATTTGTCCGATTGTTCTGCATTCTCTTTTGCACTGATGAGCTCTTGCTCCAATTGCTTGTCTTTGGTGATATCCCGTTCGATAGAAATCAGGAGTGGTCTGGTTTCATCCTTGACCAATATGCGTAACAGATCTCTGACTTGTTTATTGCCGGATTGATCTTTGTCTTCGATGATTTTTCGGCTCTCATGATTGCTTTTGATGGTTTCAATATCTTCTGCTCTGAGTCTTTCGGCGATATTTTTCGGAAAGATATCAAAATCGGTTTTCCCAATCATACCATCATCAATGCCCCAGTGAAAATTATCATTATCAAACCGGTTGCTAAAAATGTATTTTAAGTCGTTGTCTACATCTTTGACTGAAATGTACATCGGGATGTTCTTCAACACCGTACTCATGATCTGGTTGAGCTCTTTAACTTGCTTTTCATATTGTACGCGTTCTGTAATGTCTTTGCCAAATGTCCAGATAAGGTTGATGCCTTTTGAATTCCTGACCAAGTAGGAGGTGCAGTCAAAAGCGAAAATGTCAGGTCTGTCCGGAATGGGTTTCGGTAAAACAAAATTAATGTTTTGATTGGTCGAAGTCAATTGACCGATAATGTCCAGCCATCTGGTTTTTTCAGTATTACGCTTATTGATTTCAAAAAAATTAAAATTCGTGATGTTTTCATGTAGTTTCAGACCGTTGTATTCTTTGAACTTACTGTTTCCGAATGCCAATTGTCCGTCAGTATTCATTGCGAAAATGTAGTCTGTCGAATTTTCCACGGCAAGAGTGACCATTTCCAGCTCATGTTTTTTTTCCATAATGTCTGAAATGTTTTGTACATATCCGGACACCTTTCTGACGCCATCTTCATAATAACAGTTGATGGTTTTCAGTCTGAAAAATTTGATATTATTTTTTGTTAGAAACCTAAAATCAAAGTACTTGTTGTTATTGGCATTGACCTTATCGTGGATGAAATTCCATAAAGCCGTCCTATCTTCGGGATGAACGAATTTTAGATAATCTTGCATCTGAATAAATCTGTATTCTTCGTTAAAAATCAGTCCACCTGAATAGCCTGTATATTGTACCTCATCCAAGGAAAAATTGTAAATCCATTGACCGATTTGTGCCACTTTCTCAATATCCTGAAGCCTTTGGTTCATAGATTCTATTTTTTGCTTCATAAGGATTCGCTGAGTAATGTCTCGATATTGGCAGAGAATCAGATCTTCGTTGTATTTGTGGATGATACATTTGAAGAAATAGGATTTTCCTGAAATCCGCATTTCATAATTGTCGAAGGAAGAGATGCCTGTTGAAAGGACTTTACTGAAATTGTTCTTTAATGCGATGGAGGTTTCCGAAGGTATGATGCTGAAAATATTTTTACCAATCAAGATGGATGTATCCTGAAGGAACCATCTGTCCGTATGGGCTTGAATATCAATGCAAATGCCATCTCTTGAAAGCATGAACATCGTGTCTGCCGTCATTTTTAGTATGTTGTCCGAATGATTTGGGTTATGTAGAATACCTTTATATTCTGACATTTTACTTTTAGAGTTCAGAAAGATATCATCCATGAATGTTGACCGATTAAACGCTAAAGAAAATCTGTAATCACTATCAATTAAACAAAATTACACTTTTATGTAGAATAATTTGTCTTTTCTGAAAAAAACAAATGAAGAAATTCATACAACTGTAAATTTTATTTTGAAGTCGTCTGTGATTGCGCTAAATTAATTCTAAAATACTATATTTGCTAAAGAGTTTAGAGGTCAGAAATTGATGATTTACGTTTGATATTTAAATGTGGAAGGATTAAATATTAAATTCCAAACATTGGAGCTGATTTCAGATTTCAATCATCAAAGAAAATGTCGATGTGTTTTTACAGTTATTTCCGGGTATTAAAGATTATTTAAGAATGGAAGCAAAAGAATTTGGTTTGAATGTTCAAGCGTTTGATGCATTGGAAAAGGATAAATCCAAAGTCAAGAAGTTGCACCTCATTTTGGTGGCAGAAGATACCGACAGTAATTTTGCCTTGGTTTCCATCCTATTGAGAAAAGAATATCGTATATTAAGGGCAATGAATGGTTTGGAAGCTGTAAAATTACACGCGGAAATGCATCCGGATTTGGTGTTGATGGATATCCAGATGCCTGAACTTAATGGTTTGGACGCAACCCGTCTGATTCGGAAAGTAGACCAGAAAGTGCCCATCATTGCTTTGACTGCTTTTGCATTCGAAAGCGACAGGAGGGCTTTTATGGAAGCCGGAGGTTCAGATTATATGTCTAAGCCGATTAATCCGGATGAATTAAGGAATCTTGTCAGACAATTGATTTAACCACGCTTTGCCTTTTCCCAAACGCCGCTGCCATGTTTGTTCTTAAGGTATCTGAAGCCTTTAAGGACACTGAGGTTCATGAATAAAAAATAATAAGGGATGTATAACAGCTTGTTCTTTGTTTGCTTTCGTGCAGCACGATATCCCAGGAATCCCGACAGATAAAACAAGATTTGAAGGATAAAAAGAATGCCATACAGAAAAGAGGGCTCGCTCCATAGCAATACAAGGTTTAGCGGGAATAGTATAAAAAAGACAATGGGTGTAATGGACCAGCGTAAAACACGGTGAGACACATATTGAAAGTGTAAGGTTCCATACTTGAATGGATTTAAAAGGCTTCGCAGCCGGTAGATTGATTGCAAACCGCCTGCTGATATGCGGATTTTGCGTTTTTCCTCTTCTTTCATATCTGAAGACGGGTTCTCAATGGCGTATGCATTTTTGCAATAGGCAATTTTATGACCTTTCTGGGCGATTTTCATGGATAAGATGAAATCGTCAAGCAAGGTGTCTTCTGGCATCACCTCAAATAAATCGGTACGGATGGCAAATAATTCGCCGGCAGCTCCAACGGCAGAAAACAACCTGTCATCCAAGGATTTCAGGGTGGACTCGTATTTCCAGTAAATGCTTTCTCCAGCTGTAGCGTTACCCGTCTCTTTTTGCTTGAGGCGCTTCTCTCCGGCAACACATCCAACCTTTGGATCGGCAAAGGACTTGACAATTTCCAAAATGGCCTGCTGATTGAGCATGGTATTGGCATCTGTGAAAATGACAATAGGGGTTTTGATGAATGTTATTCCTCTGTTCAGTGCTGCCGTTTTTCCCTTACGTTCCGGCTGATGAAGGACACAAACCTCAGGGTATGTTGCCAATAGTTCGTCTGTTTTATCGTTTGACCCGTCGGTGACCCAGTAGATATTCAGTTTCCCTTTAGGGTATTGAAGAGCAAGACAGTTACGCATTTTTTCGTGAATAACGGATTCTTCATTATATGCCGCAATCATCAGTGTTACTTCCGGATAGTCTTCAGCGTATGGGACAACTTTTACAGGAAAGAGTTTTTCTTTGATTTTTACAAGCACATACAAAAGGATTCCGTATCCCAAATAGGTATAGAATACAAGAAAAGCACTCAGCCAAAAAAATGTTTTCATCTCATTATTCTTTATTTTAACATTTTAGGTAACAAAATATGAGGTTATAAAAAGCTCGTCATTAGCACAAATTTAAATAATTTCATGGAATATTCATAATCATTCAATATTAAATAAATGGGGTATCTTATCCGGAGACTCCGTGAATGCAAAGTTCATTGCTTGGTGTTGTAAAGCCGACCCTGGTAACTCCCTTGTGCTTTCATCTTCTTTTCAACCAGATGTATGAATTCATAGTTTTTCAATCCCCAGTCAGGTGCTATCAGCAATTCAGATGGGGACTGGGAAACGAATCGTTCCACGGCAATGTCAGGACGAAGGCGTTCTATAAATTCAATGACCAGACCGGCGTATTCTTCAGCCCCATACAGGTGGATCATTTCCGGATGGACCTCCATCTGAGAGGCCAGTTTGGTGCCGCGGATAATCTGAAGTTGGTGCAATTTGAGTGTGTCGAGCGGTAAACTATTGAGTAGGTCTGCGTGGTGCAAAATGTCTTCCCTGCTTTCTCCCGGAAGTCCCAGTATGAGATGGGCTCCGGTGAACAATCCACGTTTGGCTGTCCTGCGGACGGCATCCTGCGAACAGGCAAAATCGTGTCCCCGGTTTATGAGTACCAATGTCTCGTCTTTTGTGGATTCCAAACCATATTCAATCAACAGGAACTTGTTTTTGGAAAGATATTCCAGATAATCCAGCAGGTCTTCAGTCATGCAATCCGGCCTTGTTCCGATGACCAAACCTTTAATTCCTGGAACCTGGAGTGCTTCTTCATATAAAGATTTAAGATGTTCTAGTGTTTCGTATGTATTAGTATATGCCTGAAAATAAGCCAAGTAATCCATTTTCGAATATTTCCTTGAAAAAAAACGGATTCCTTCCTGCAATTGCATGGTGATGCTTTTGTCCGTTTTGCAGTAGTCCGGGTTGAAAGTCTGGTTGTTGCAATAGGTGCAACCTCCGAAACCTTTGTTTCCATCCCTGTTTGGGCAAGTGAATCCTGCATTCAGGGAAATCTTCTGAATTTTATGATCAAAACTTTCATTCAGAAAGTCCTGAAATTTTTTGTAGAGTGGCTTCTGCATCATTGTATTCCAAACGGAGATAATTTTATATGCGTGGTCTCCGTTTCGTGGTCTTAAAAGTTGTGCAAAAGTACAGAAAAAGTGGTTGAATCATCGGGCTTCCGGATTCTAATTCGTATTTTTGCATCTCACAAAACAATAATGTTATGAAACGAGTCCATGATCTATCGCTCATACAAGTGAACGTTTTAAGTAGCGAAAGCAGAAACAAAACTTGTTTTTGGTTATGTTGAGTCACGCAAAACGACTGTTTAGAATAAACGAATAATTATTTGGCGAATTATATCGAATACTTAAATGTTAAAATAAAAAATAATGAGATGAAACGAATTTCTTTGCTATTGATATTGAGTCTGAATTTCTTTTTGTTACCTGCTGCTAAACAGGAGATTTCATTGGATTCCATCATTTCAGGAACATTTCGTTCTGCGTCGATACCGGAAATCAAGTCTATGCAGGATGGCCGTTATTACACTTGCATTGATGAAAATGGTCAACAAATTATCCAATACAGCTATCTGACCGGAAAACAAGAGGCTGTGATTCTTGACATTCATAATCTGAAGGGTGTTGCCCCCAAGAAGATTGTTGGTTATGCATTCAGCCCTACAGAAAAAAGAATGATCGTATGGGGTGAAAAAGATCCGATATACCGTCGTTCATATACTACAGAATACTATGTGTATGACGTCAAGCGAAATTTTATGGAAGTCCTTTCAGAAAATGGTGCCCAGCGGGATGCCAAATTTTCCCCTGATGGCCGCTCTATCGCTTTCTCCAGAGGCAATAATCTGTTTATCAAAAGATTGGATTATGGAACAGAAATTCCTGTAACGACAGATGGAAGTGAGAATGCCATCATCAACGGGGTGCCCGACTGGGTTTATGAAGAAGAGTTTGAGGAAACTTGTGCTTTTGACTGGTCGCCTGACAGTAAATTTCTGGCTTATGTCAAGTTTAACGAAAAGGAAGTGCCTGATTATTCTTTTCCATTGTTTGGAGCCATCAGGTCCAAACAAAATCAAAACACGTATTACCCCGGGTATTATGCCTATAAATATCCAAGTGCCGGAAATGTAAATTCATCCGTATCGGTCTATGCTTTCAATCTCCAGACACGTTCTGCCAAAAAGATGAACGTACCTGTTTCCGAGGAAGATTATATTCCGCGCATACGTTTTACCAGAAACAACAGTCAGTTGGCAATCATGACGCTCAACAGGGCGCAGAATGTTTTCAAGATGTACTTTGCCAATCCAAAATCTGCCCAATGCAAGTTGGCTTTGACAGATGAGAGCGAGAAGTACGTGGAGCCGATGTATGACGCCATTCAGTTCTCGACCAAACACTTTACCTATGTCAGTGAAAAAGATGGATACCGTCATCTTTACCTTTATGGAGCCAACGGGGGGCAACAAAAGCAATTGACTTCAGGCAAATGGGATCTGACAAAGTATCTTGGTTGCGATACGATCAATAATGTCTATTATTACCAATCTACGGAGGAAGGACCGACACAACGGTCAATATACAGAATTGACCTGAAGGGAAAGAAGTTCAAGATCAGTGCAAAATCCGGTGTGAATGAGGGCTCTTTCAATGTTGATTATAGCTATTATGTACAGACTTGGTCGGATATCAAGACACCGCAAGAGTATAGTATCTGTAATGCTTTCGGTGAGATGGTCAGACCTCTGGAAAACAACAAGGGACTCAGATCTTTGCTGTCCAAGTCGAAATATACAGACAAGACCTTCATCTCTGTTCCGGCAGCTGATGGTGAGATGTTGAACGGATGGATGTTAGAACCTTCTGATTTTGACAAAAACAAGAAATATCCGGTTCTGCAAATTCAATATAGTGGTCCGAATTCTCAGTCTGCGCTTGACAAATTTGATTTTGGCTGGGAATATTACCTGGCTGAAAAAGGTTATATCGTGGTTTGTGTCGATGGTCGCGGTACCGGTGGGCGGGGAGAGGCTTTCCGCAAGTCAACATGGTGTAATCTGGGTATTTTTGAAACAGAGGATCAGGTAGCGACGGCAAATTATTTGAAGAAACAATCTTATGTGGACGGCTCTCGCATTGGTATCTGGGGCTGGAGCTATGGTGGTTATATCAGCCTAATGTCCATGACTGATGCCTCCGGTGTATTTAAAGCCGGTATTGCCATTGGACCGGTTTGTGACTGGAGGTATTACAATACAATTTACACGGAAAGATATATGAGAACACCCAAGGAAAACAAGCCGGGATATGATGCCGGATCTCCTTTGCTTCGGGCTGCAAACTTGAAAGGCCGCTTGCTTCTGGTACATGGGATGATAGATGACAATGTCCGTGTCAATCAAAGTATGGATATGACTGAAGCTTTGATTCAGGCTGGCGTCCAGTTTGATATGCAACTCTATCCGACGAGCAACCACAGCATGATCGGCAAAACATACCAATTGCATCTTTACAACAGGTTGGTAGATTTTGTTCTAAGAAATTTATGATACAGGAATGACACAATATGTTCGAAAACCGGAATGGTTGAAAGTGCGTTTGGGAGATAATGAAGGTTTTGTACATACCAAAAAAATCATTGAAGGACAACATTTGAATACGATCTGCTCTAGTGGACGTTGTCCGAATCAGGCGGAATGTTGGAGTAGGGGTACCGCAACCTTTATGGTGCTTGGCGCAATTTGTACCCGTGCCTGTCGTTTCTGCAACACTGAAACCGGGAAACCATTGCCTCCGGATCCGCAGGAACCTGAACGGCTTGCTGAGTCAGTCCGGCAGATGGGCCTGAAACATGTTGTCCTAACCTCTGTGGATAGGGATGATTTACCCGATTTGGGTGTCGGTCATTGGGTTCAGGTCATTCGGACATTACGTCAGGTGAACCCCGGAACCACCATAGAGGTTCTGATTCCTGACTTTCAGGGACTTCCGGAGTTGATTCAGAGAATCATTGATGAAGAACCGGAAATTGTATCCCATAATTTGGAAACGGTGAAACGGCTGACACCTGAAGTTCGTTCAGCTGCCCGTTATGACAGAAGTTTGGCTGTCCTGAAGCAATTGGCAGATGCCGGAATTCGTGCTAAGTCCGGATTGATGCTGGGATTGGGAGAAACGGAAGAAGAGTTGTTGGAAGCGATGGACGATTTGCTGCAATATGGATGTTCCATCCTGACTTTGGGACAATATTTGCAACCCACCCGCAAGCACCTCCCTGTTCAAGCCTATATACATCCTGATGTTTTTTCCCGTTATAAGGATATTGCGCTTCAAAAAGGCTTTGAGGTGGTAGAAAGCGGCCCTTTGATCCGCTCGTCTTATCACGCAGAGAAACATTTATAATTAAAAAAATCCGAACAAATATCGTTTAGAATTGTTCCAACATAAAATTTATTCATTTCTTTATGTATGGATGTTTCGATAGAATATTACGGAGGTTATGTATCAGAATTCAAGGGGTCACTTGTTGATTTCTTTGTTGTATTGGTCTTCCTCCTTGGAATTGCCGCCATTATCCTGATATTATATCATTTATATCTATTAAAGCAGTGTCGTCAAAAAGAGTATTGGCTTCCGATAGTTGATGACGGAGGGAATGTAATAGGTCGTGTAGCCAGATCAGTATCTTATGAGACCCCTGGCAAATACCAGCATCCCCTCATCAGGATATTGATTTCAAAAGATCGTTCGATTTATTTGGCACCCCGTCCTTTTGACTTTTGTCCGGAATATGGATTGTATGATCATCCCATCGAATACTTGATGGAATTTGGAAAATCCATTGAAGAGTCAATCTCTGAACTTCAAAAGAAACATTTTCCAAATAGTCCTCAGCCGCGTTTTTTGTTGAAATATAAACATGAAAATAAGTTTGGGAGTTGGCAAGTGCTCCTGTATATTCTTCGTATTGAAGATGAAGAGGATTTGATGGGTTTTGACAAGAGTAAAGGCAAATTTTGGACCATTCCCCAATTACAGGAAAATTTTGGAAAATCATGTTTCAGCTCATGCTTGGAAGGAGAACTTGATTTTATCAGGACCATCAATGATATCAATTGATGTCCATCAATATCTTCTGATATCAAGCTTTGTATATCAAAAATATGCAAGGTTTTTTTGTGAGTTCGGTGTGATCTTTTTTCCAATCTTTGGCCGTCAGTGTACGGATTTTTTCTTCTGGTCCTGTCAGGTCGAAGGAAACACAAATGCGGGTTTGCGGACGCAGATTTGTTGTGAGATCTTCCAATAGCTTTTTGTTCCGGTAGGGTGTCTCAATGAATATCTGAGTCATGTCTTCCGTGTAGGAACGTTTTTCCAGACGTTTGATAGTTTTGATCCGGTCTTCTTTTTCTACAGGTAGGTATCCTTCAAAGGCAAAACGTTGTCCGTTAAATCCGGAAGCCATCAAAGATAATAAAATGGAGGAAGGGCCGACCAATGGCACAACTTTATACCCATTCTCCTGGGCGATGCGAACAATATCTGCTCCGGGATCGGCTATGGCCGGGCAACCTGCTTCTGAAAGCAAGCCCATATCCTGACCTGTTTTCAAGGTGTTCAGATAATTGGAAAGCTGTTCAGGGGTGGTATGTTTGTTCAGTGTGTAAAACTGACAGCCATCAATATTGAAATGAGGGTCTGCTTTCTTTAAAAAGCGTCTGGCAGTGCGGACTTCTTCAACGATAAAATGCCGGATAGGTAATAGCAATTCACGGTTGTATTCAGGAAGGACATTCTCAAGAGGACACTCTGACAATGTTACCGGGAAAAGATATAGAATACCGGACATATTAAATTCTTTTAAAAAGTGAAGTTCTTCAATGGTGCAAATGTAATATGAAACGAGCATGAATACAAGTATTCACCAAAGACAATGAAAATTTGACATGCGAGTTCCATACGACCTTAAAAACAATTATTTTCGTATGAAAAAACGTAGTTGTGCAAATCAAAAGATGGGTTTGTCGCATTTTCAAATTATCTTTGCCTACGTTCATTCAAAGGAGATCATCATGGTTTTACCAGAGGCTTTTGTTAAACAAATCAGAGAATTGTCGGGCGATGAGTCGGATGCATTGATTGCGGCTTTGGAACAACCTGTACCTGTAAGTGTCAGGTATAATCCTTTCAAAAATTCGGAAAATCCTCGAACGGACCCTGTGCTTTGGTCTTCAACCGGTGTTTATTTGAAAGAACGACCGGCCTTCACTTTTGATCCTTTGTTACATGCTGGTTGTTATTATGTTCAGGAGGCTTCATCCATGTTTTTGGAGCAAGCACTTCGGGAGGCGTTGAGAATATCGGGGGGAGACGCTGTGCGGATGTTGGACTTGTGTGCTGCCCCCGGTGGAAAATCGACGCTTGCAGCTTCTATTTTGCCAAAAGACAGTCTTCTGGTTGCCAATGAACTGATTCGGACCAGAGCCAATATTTTGGCTGAAAACGTTATTAAATGGGGAAGTCCCGAAGTGGTGGTCACTCAAAGTGATCCTTCCTCTTTCTCAGGATTAGCCGATTTCTTTGATATTATTTTGACGGATGTGCCTTGTTCCGGAGAAGGTATGTTCCGTAAGGATCAGGGGGCTATTTCAGAGTGGTCAGCCGACAATGTCCGATTATGTGCGCATAGACAGCGGGATATCCTGAGCCATTGTTGGGCTGCCTTGCGTCCCGGCGGATGTTTGATATACAGCACTTGTACTTACAACACTTCCGAGAATGAGGACAATATCCATTGGATTTGTCAGGAACTTGGTGCACGCTTGTTGGAGATACCTGTTGAGACTGAATGGAACATCACAGGGTCTTTGAATCCGGATTTTAATGCCGCCCATTTTCCCGTTTATCGGTTTTTGCCGCATCAAACAAAAGGAGAAGGTTTCTTTTTGGCACTTCTGCAGAAGACGGGTTCAGATACGGAAGCTTTTGTCAAGGATAAAGGTATCAAAAACAACTCTGTTAAAAAGAATGCCGGAAAGCCAGTCAATTCGTCTGAGTTTTCGGGAAGCATTCGCAACTTATTGGTCAACCCTGAAAATTACGATTTTTCTTATGATCGCCGCGGTAGGATTCGTGCCTTGCTTAAAAAACATATAGCGATGATTTCATGTCTTGAAGAAAGGCTTCGGATTGTCCATGCCGGTATTGTTTTAGGCGAAATGAAAGGAAAAGACCTGTTGCCTGACATTTCTCTGGCTCTTTCGAAAGACCTTCATCGGGATGCCGTGAAATCATTTGAGTTGGACCTCAGGCAAGCGGTTTCTTATCTGCGTGGAGAAGCGATGGTACTACCGGATAGCGGCCCTTTGGGTTGGGTGCTGATGTGCTATCAGGGGCATCCGCTTGGTTGGATGAAAAATATAGGCCATCGTGCAAATAATGCCTATCCGAATGAATGGCGGATCCGCTCTGAAAATCCATATTGAGGGATGGCTATTTTTTGCGATTTTCACAGAATTTCCTTATTTATAGGAAATTGATACAACATATTCAGTTATCTTTTTATTTTTGTAAGAATTATCATTAATCATAGGAGATATGGGACTTAGAGAGAAACTGAAAAATTCGCCCAGGCTGAAAAATTTTATTTTGTGGACTTTGATGCCCAAAAATCAGGCCAGACCCCGGTGGTGGGTTAAAGTCTTCGTCAATCCCTTTGTCCATTCAAAAGGAAAACATTCCTTGATTAGAAGGAGGACGCGTCTCGATGTCATGCCTTTTAACCGGTTTTCATTGGGTGATGATTCCACGATAGAAGATTTTTCCACCGTCAATAACGGGGTTGGGGATGTGTTGATTGGAGACAGAACCCGTATTGGATTGGGTTGTGTATTGATTGGACCTGTAACCATTGGAAATGATGTCTTGTTGGCTCAGAATATTGTTGTCTCCGGATTGAATCATGGGTATCTGGATATCAATCAGCCGATTAAGAATCAGCCTGTTGAGAAAAAAGCCATTAACATTGAAGATGAGGCTTGGATAGGTGCCAATTCCGTCATTCTTGCCGGTATCACTGTCGGCCGCCATTCCATTGTTGCCGGAGGTAGCGTCGTAATCAAAGATGTGCCTCCATATACCATTGTGGCCGGTAATCCGGCCGTTTCGAAGAAACATTATGACGCCTCTTTGAAAGAGTGGGTCAGAAATTGATGAAATGCCTTATTCTCCAACAATATCCATTTTCATTGTAATATCGGTCTTGGGCCGATCATTGGAGTCGGTTTGGCAAGATTGAATCTTTTCTAATACATCCAGTCCTTCGACTACTTCTCCGAAGACCGTGTATTCGCCATCCAGATGGGGTGTTCCACCTATGCTGGAGTATATGTTTTTCTGTTCTGCTGTAAAACCGCCCATTTCAGGATTATTTGCAAATTCAGCTTCTGTTATGGCAATCATCTCTTTTTGCAAAGAGTCAAGACCTGCCTGGTTTTTGGAATGGTAGAGCTCCTGGATGGCGTCACGCCTTTGCATGGCAAGATTGTTAAAATAATGCTGCATGGCTTGTTGCTTTTTCTGTTGTTCCATGCTTGCCAGCTGGTTTTCCGTATAAACAGAACCCCAAACGATATAAAACTGTGAGCCGGAAGATTTTTTTTCAGGATTGACTTGATCTCCTGTGCGGGCGGCTGATAAAGCACCGCGTTTGTGGAAAAGCTGTGGGTATGAAATTTCGGCCGGAATCTGATAACCGGGTCCGCCTGATCCAAGGGACTTGCCGGCGGATGCACCTTTTGATTCAGGGTCGCCTCCTTGTATCATAAAATCCTTGATGACCCGGTGAAAAAGGAGATCGTTATAATAACCTTCTTCAGCCAGTTTGAGAAAATTGTCACGATGTTGTGGTGTTTCGTCGTACAGACTAATCTTGATATTTCCCAAAGATGTTTTGATAAGAACAATGTTGCTTTTTGCTTTTGCGTCGGTGGCCATGTTATGGATGATTAATATGAAAAAATGATTCTTACCGGGTAAGAACAAAATGTAATTTTATAGAATTACTATTTTTATTTTTAGCCGACAAAGATACACTTCTTTTTTTTATATTTTATCTGTAACTTTGCTCACTCAAAAAACATTAATTTTTAAATTTATACTTATAATGAAACCAACTCTTTTTGTTTTAGCAGCAGGGATGGGTAGCCGTTATGGAGGCCTTAAACAAATGGATGGCCTTGGACCAAGCGGAGAAACCATCATGGATTATTCAATTTATGATGCCGTTCGTGCCGGTTTTGGTAAAGTCGTTTTCGTGATCCGTCATTTTTTTGAAGAAGACTTTAAGAACATCGTTGTCAATAAATATAAAGGGTTGATCCCTGTCGAAATTGTTTTTCAAGAGTTGGATTATCTTCCGAAGGGTTATGTTTGTCCTGCGGACCGGGTGAAACCTTGGGGAACCAATCATGCGCTTTTGATGGGAAAAGAAGTTATCAATGAACCATTTGCAGTAATCAATGCGGATGATTTCTATGGTAGAGAAAGCTTTACTGTTTTGGCAGACTGGTTGTCCAAAATGGAAGGCAAGAAAAATGAATATTGCATGGTTGGTTATCGAATTGGAAATACCCTTTCTGAAAGTGGTTCAGTGGCTCGTGGCATATGTTCCAAAGATGATCAGGCTAATCTTACAACCGTCGTTGAACGTACTTACGTCATTCGTGATACGGATGGGTTGATAAAATATAGAGATGGAGAAGGTCAGATGGTCGCTGTTGACGAAAACGCACCCGTTTCCATGAATATGTGGGGATTTACTCCTGATTATTTTCAGTATTCCGAAGAGGATTTCAAAACTTTTCTGACTGAAAATGAAGGAAATATCAAAGCTGAGCACTTTATTCCATCGGTTGTCAATAATTTGATTGTTAATAAGACGATTACTTGTGAAGTTTTGGATACTCCATCAAAATGGTTTGGAGTGACTTACGCAGAAGATCGTTCTACTGTGGTTGAAAAAATCAATGCGCTGGTTAAAAAAGGCGTTTATCCGGCCAAACTCTGGTAATTAACAGAATTTAAAAAATAAGTGAAAGGTTGGGCTCGTTTTGAGTTCAACCTTTTTGTTACCTTTGAAAGATGTTTGTACTTGTCCCGAGCTGAAACATGAACCGGAACAGATTCGTGGCAAGCAGGAAATCCACGATACGATGGTGAAATGTATATTTTAAATGAAGAATGATATGAACTTATTATCAATTACCGGTAGAATTTTTAAAAGAACCTTTGTTGCAACATCCGTTATTGCGTTGTTGTCCGTTAGTAATTTCAATGCTTTTGCAGGAAACGATATCGGGCAAGTGAATCATAAGGAACAGGTTGCGATCGGACGGAATAACCGTTTGGTACGTCCTGTAAAAAATGTCATTGTAATGATACCGGATGGTTGTTCTCTGTCAACGGTTTCGGCGGCACGTTGGTATCAATGGATTCAGAATCCGTCAAAACCGGATTTGAACATCGATCCTTTCATTTGCGGGACTGTCCGTACGAATTGTTCCAACGCTCCAATCGGAGATTCAGCACCTACGACTTCCTGCTATATGACTGGGTTTTCATCAAGGACAGGTTTTGTTTCAACGTATCCACCTGCTGACGTGGATAATGATATTTACCCGATGGATTCAACCATGGCTTATCAACCTTTGATGACGGTGCTGGAAGCGTCCAAACTCATTTATGGAAAATCGACGGGGCTGGTCTTTACCTGTGAATTTCCTCATGCCACTCCTGCAGACTGTTCTGCACATTCCTACGATCGCAGTAATTATACGAATATTTGTTCTCAGATGGTTCACAATCATTTGGATGTGGTGATCGGAGGCGGCGTCAGTCTGTTGAAAAAAGACCAGCAAGAGTTTCTGAAAGCAAATGGCTATGATGTGATGTTGGATGATGTGAACGGATTGCGCAATTATTCAGGAAAGAAACTTTGGAGCCTTTTTGAACCCATGGACATGCCTTTTGATTTGGACAGAAATCCTCAAACGACACCAAGTCTGGAAGAAATGACGGCCACTGCCATCAAGACTTTGTCCATAAATAAAAAGGGCTTTTTTATGATGATCGAAGGTAGTAAGGTGGATTGGGCTGCTCATGCCAATGACCCGGTTGGAATGATGACCGATTTCTTGGCTTTTGACCGCGCCTGCAAAGTGGCTCTTGATTTTGCAAAAAAAGATGGAAACACAGCTGTCGTCATTTTGCCTGATCATGGAAATAGTGGTTTGAGCATCGGTCGGGCCAGTTGTCCCAATTATAGCAGGTTGACCAAGGATCAGTTGTTTGATGCTGTATTGCATTTCACCAAAACCGCTGAGGGTATGGCAGGAATCATTAATGAAATAGATCCGTTGGCTGTCAGGGATTCGATAAAAAAATATACGAGAATAGAGTTGACAGAGGAGCAAATGGATATTCTGAACCATTGCAGCGATTATTCAAAAAGTCCCGTTCCAAAGGAACAGAGAAAGGGGTTATCCCTGGGATATCAACTTGCCAAGTTCATGACCGAAGTCACTTGCTTTGGTTTTACAACCAATGGCCATACCGGAGAAGATGTTTTCCTTGCTGCCTACCATCCGAAGGGCGACCTGCCATTAGGCGTTTACCACAATTTTGAAATCAACGATTATTTGTGCAAGCTTTTAAATCTGGAAAATCAATTGCCGGCACTGACATCCAAATATTTTTCCAAACACAATCTTGTTTTTAATGGAATGGATTATTCTTCCAATGCGGATGAAGTGAAAGATTTTCCTGTCCTGACAGTCAAAAAAGGTGATAAACAGTTAAAAGTCAAGGCAAATTCCAACGTGGTCAATCTGAATGGGAAGGAGATACAGTTGCAGACAGTCGTGGTTTATGTCGATAAGAACAAGACTTTTTATTTGCCAGAAGACTTGGCTGATCTCTTGAAGTAAGATGACTCGAAATTGATTTTCGATTCCCACTCGATGATGTCTTTTTTTACTTCTGTACCCCAGAAATAGTTGCCTATAAGTCCACCGGACTGAATGACTCTGTGGCAGGGAATCAAAAAGAATACAGGATTGTTACCGACGGCTGTTCCGACAGCCCTATAGGCTTTCGGGTGAAGGGTCTGTCCGGCAATATCGCCGTAAGAGACAAGTTTTCCCATCGGGATTTTCAATAAAGCCTTCCACACCTCCAGTTGAAAATCGGTACCTTTCAGATGCAGGATGATAGGATCGGGTGGCAACTTCTTGGCAAAAATGGATAAGGCATTTTGATGCAAAGCTTCATTCACTTGCCGGAAAGTTGCTTTCGGAAAACTCTTTTTCAGATTTTCGACGGCGGTATTTTCATCCCTGGCAAGACTTGTTTGACAAATGCCTTTGTGGGTCGAAGCAATCAGCATATTTCCGAACGGACCTTTTGCGAAACTGTAATGGATCACCAGATTCTTTCCCTGATTTTTGAATTCTTCGGGTGTCATGCCTATGATACTGACGAACTGGTCATGAATGCAATCTGTGCCAGAATTCCGGACTGCAAATGAATTGATGATGGGAGTGTATGAACTCATGGATGATTGTTTGAAGATGTAGGCAAATATACATTTATTTTTTACCACTGGAAACTTTAAGAAATGACAGTAAATATATACTTTTGGGTATTAAAATATAGTCCTATGAAAGTTTGGCCAACCCCCAACCTATAGTTGATTCTATTCTTAAATCAGTCGGGATGGCCCCTCATTATTAACGTTTGAATCTTAAATCTTTAGTAAATGGAAAAAATCGGTAAAAGATTGCAATCCCTTGATGCATTGCGTGGATTTGACATGTTCTGGATCATGGGGGCACCAATGATTGTGGCTTCTCTTTATGACATCTTCGGTGGAAATACCTTGTCATGGTGTAACATTCAAATGGAACATGCCTCCTGGGACGGTTTTCGTTTTATGGATTTAGTCTTCCCGCTTTTCTTGTTTATTGCCGGTGTCTCATTTCCTTTTTCACTGGGAAGCAGACGTGAAAAAAAGGAATCAGATTCAAAGATTCGCCTTCATCTGTTAAAGAGAGCTCTTACTTTGGTCTTGCTGGGTGTTTTGTATAATGGCTTATTGCATAATGGATTTGATAATCCGCGGTTTGCCAGTGTGTTGGCCCATATCGGAATTGCCTGGTTCCTGGCTACCATCATTTATATGTACACCCCGAAAATGACTTTTGTCGGGATATGGATCGGATGCATTGTGATTGGTTACGGGTTGCTCAATTTGTTCGTCCTATCTCCTAATGCGGTCGGTTCGAATCCGTTTTTGCCCGAAAACAATATTGTTGCACAATTTGACAGATGGTTCCTTCCAGGAAAATTGTATAAGGAAATTTATGATCCGGAAGGTTTGTTAAGTTTGATTCCTGCTGTTGCAACCGCTCTTTTGGGTATGGTTGCAGGATCCTATCTGAAGAATCAGGGTAAACATAGTCCATCCCGTAAATCGCTGGTGCTTTTGACCGCTGGTATAGTCCTGATTTTACTTGGCGAACTGACCAGTTTGGTCATTCCTTTCAACAAGGCATTATGGTCCAGCTCCTTTATGCTTTTGACCGGTGGCATCAGTTTGTCGCTTCTGGCAACCTTCTATTGGATTGTTGATGTGAAAAAATGGGATAGATGGGCTTTCTTTTTCCGGGTGATCGGGCTTAATTCCATCACCATTTATCTGGCACAGGCTGTTATCAAATTTTCGGATGTCAGTGATTTTTTCTTGGGTAGTTTTATCGCTTTGGTACCTAAACCTGTAGGAGAATTGATTTTAGGTTGCGGATATGTTACTGTCTGCTGGCTGTTCCTATGGTATCTCTACAAGAAAAATATATTCATCAAGGTCTGACTTGATCTACAGTTTAATGATATTTTGCCCATGGTGAAACCGCCGGTTGATCCATGGGCTTTTTTATGCTCTTTTTTAACAAATTCTTAAATGTGGAATATTTTACGTATCTTTGCCCGGATTTAAAGAATCGGGTCGTGGTCGCTATATGCGCATCTACGTTAAATCGATTGATTGACAAACTTCTCCTGTCAATAATTCTGAGTATTATTATTTCTCCAATCAAACTCCAGTTCACAAAAAGGATCCATTCTCATCAGGCCGGTGATGGCGTGTTTATATTATTTTATCCGGTCTGAAAACTAACAACCTATTTATGTCATTTCAAAATTTGAATTTAATTGAGCCTATCCTTGAGGCTTTAAAAATAGAAGGATACATTACACCGACGCCCATTCAGGCAGAAGCCATTCCATTGATACTTGAAAGAAAAGATATTCTTGGCTGTGCGCAAACAGGAACAGGCAAAACCGCAGCCTTTGCCATACCCATTATTCAACTGCTGAGTCAGGATAAAAACAAGACACCTGGAAAACGACAAATCAAAAGTTTGATTCTGACTCCTACCAGAGAACTGGCCATACAGATCGGCGAAAGCTTTGAAAGCTACGGGACAAAATTGAACTTAAGATATGAGGTCATTTTTGGAGGAGTCAATCAAAAACCTCAGGTGGAAATGCTTCACAAGGGGGTGGATGTTTTAATTGCAACTCCCGGACGTTTGCTGGACCTGATGAACCAAGGTTTCATCAACTTAAACAATATTCAATTCTTTGTGTTGGATGAGGCTGACAGAATGTTGGATATGGGTTTTGTGCATGATGTGAAAAAAGTCATCGCCAAGCTGCCCGTCAAAAGACAATCCTTGTTTTTCTCCGCCACGATGCCTCCGGCTATTGTTAAATTGGCGGACACCATCCTGAAAAATCCGTCCAAGGTATCGGTGACTCCGGTTTCAAGTACGGTAGATGCCATCAATCAGGTCATTTATTTTGTCGATAAAGAAAACAAAAAGAATTTGTTGGTTGATATCCTGAAAGATAAAAGTATAGAGCGTGTCCTGGTTTTTACGCGTACCAAACACGGTGCGGACAAAGTTGCCAAAGAACTCACCAAAGCAGGGATTACCGCACAGGCCATCCATGGAAATAAATCTCAAAACGCCAGACAGAATGCCTTGAATAATTTCAAGTGTAAGTTGACACGTGCCTTGATTGCCACAGATATTGCTGCCAGGGGTATTGATATCGACGATCTGACTCATGTCATCAATTTTGAGTTGCCCAACATCCCTGAGTCTTATGTCCATCGTATCGGCCGTACCGGAAGGGCAGGAGCAAGCGGAATAGCCATCGGTTTCTGTGATGAGGAAGAAAAAGAATATTTGAAAGATATCCAGAATCTGATCAATAAAAAAATTCCGGTGAATAACGTACATCCTTATCCATTGATGAATCATGTCGTTATAAAGGAGGCACCCAGATCTCAGCGTCCGCAAAGAAATTCCAGCAACAGGAACTCTTCTCCGAGAACAGAAAAAAAAGGCTCCTCAACGAATGCTGAACCTTTTGAAAGACAGGAAAAAAACAGGTCATTCAATAAAGTGAAAAAGCCTGTTTTCTCAGAAAATAGATTTCAGAGGGGATAATTTCTAAAAAATCTGATTGATAATCCTGACCGAATATGCCTCCTGTTCGAATTTACGGAAAGGTTGGATGGTCAGGATTTTTCAGTACCTTTATGGCTAAAGGTTCGAGGTATAGACTTTAACATATTTAATGCAATTGATATGAAGCTATATGTCAAGTATATGGTCAGCTTGCGGTGCAAGATGTTGGTCAAGGAGGAGCTCAAGAAGCTGGGAATACCCTTTGTCGTGGTTGATTTGGGTGCGGTCGAGATTATGGGTGAACTAACGCAGGATCAGCACGATCAGTTGAAGATGAACCTCCTTCAGTCAGGTTTGGAATTGCTGGACAATAAAAAATCCATACTGATTGAAAAAATCATTAATGTGATTGTCGAAATGATCCACTATTCGGAGGAGGTTCCAAAAGTGAATTACTCCGATTTTATCAGTGAAAAATTGGGTTACGATTATACCTACCTTTCCAATATCTTTTCAGAAGTAAAAGGGATTACGATTCAGCAATTCATCATTATCCATAAGATTGAACGGGTAAAAGAGCTGTTGTTATATGATGAACTGAACCTTTCTGAAATTTCCTACAAACTGAACTACAGCAGCGTGGCTCATTTATCCAATCAATTCAAGAAGGTGACAGGCCTGACTCCTTCCTACTACAAAAAACTGAAGAAAAAGCGGATGGCCAATCTCGAAAACGTTTGATTCTGAATTGTTTTCAAAAGTTTCTAAAATTTTATAGCATTCGGCAAATATGTGTGAATGATGTAACTTATTTCCAAAGATGTGTAAAATATTCCGTGAATAAGTTTCTCAACTTTATACTGTATGATTTTGTGTAATAAAATGTTTCTATAATATTAACATAATCAAAATATAAAGTATTTTTAATACCTTGAAACTGTACATCAAATATATGGTCAGTGCCCGCTGTAAAATGGCGGTGAAAGAAGCGTTGAAGACTCTTGGGCTTCATTATGTGGTTGTTGATTTGGGAGAGGTTGATATCATGGAAGATCTGTCGGTCGTGCAACGTGAACAGCTGAAAATCAAGTTAAATGATTCGGGACTTGAATTGATGGAAGATAAAAGAGGCATCTTGGTTGAAAAGATAAAAATTTGCATCATTGAAATGGTCCAGGATTTGGACGGGATGTTAAAAATCAACTTGCCGGATTTTCTGAATGAAAAATTAGATAGGGATTATACGTATATGGCCAATTTGTTTTCGGAAGTACAAGGCATTACCATCGGGCAATTCCTGATTTTCCAAAAAATTGAACACATCAAGGAACTGATCATATATAGTGAATTAAACTTGACGGAAATAGCCTGGAAAATGAATTACAGCAGTGTGGCTCATCTATCCAATCAATTCAAGAAAGTGACAGGGTTTACACCTTCCTATTATAAACAACTAAAAGATATCAGGCAGGAATTAATACAATAATATAAAAATGAGCATTATAAACAGACATGAATCTCAGTACGCCAGGAGTTTGATTGAAGCAAGCCTGGATCCTTTGGTCACCATCAATACCAAAGGAAAAATAACGGATATGAATGAAGCTTTGGCGAACGTTACAGGTATGACCCGTGAGCAGCTGACAAATACCGATTTCTTTGATTATTTCACAGAACCGCAAAAAGCCAGAGAGGTTTATCAGGAGGTCTTTGCAAATGGATCTGTTGCAGACTCTCCGCTTACGCTCCGGCATGGCAACGGTAAACTGACGGATGTCTTGTTCAATGGCTCTGTATATAAGGATAATAGGGGAAATGTACTTGGAGTGGTGGTTGTCGCCAGGGATGTGACGGATCAGAAAAGGATAGCTACGGAACTGAATGAGGCAAAAGTTTCGGCAGAGAGAGCGACAAAAGTAGCCGAAGAATCGACAAAGGTTGCCGAAGAAGCAACAAAAGTAGCAGAGGAAGCGACAAAGGTTGCAGAAGAATCAAAAAGAAAAGCTGAAAATGCGACGAAAATTGCCGAAGAAGCAGTAAAAGCGAAGCAGCAATTTCTGTCCAACATGAGTCACGAGATCCGTACGCCCATGAATGCCATCATCGGTTTTACCAAAGTGTTGCTGAAAACTGATTTGACAGCAAGGCAAAAAGAATATCTTACTGCTATAAAAATGAGTGGAGATTCCCTGATTGTACTTATAAACGACATACTAGATCTTGCAAAAGTGGACGCAGGAAAGATGACCTTTGAGCAAACACCTTTCAAAATGGCACTTTCCTTATCAGCAATGCTACACTTGTTTGAGACAAAGATTCAGGAAAAAAATCTGAAGTTGGTCAAAATATATGATGACAACATTCCTGAAGTTTTGGTGGGCGATCCGGTCCGTTTGCATCAAATTATTTTAAACCTGGTGAGCAATGCTGTAAAATTTACATCGAATGGGAAAATCATTATAAGTACTCATCTTTTGTGTGAAGATGAAAAAAATGTGACCATCGAATTTGCCGTTACTGATACAGGTATTGGAATACCGGAAAATAAGCTGGAAAATATTTTTGAGAATTTTCAACAAGCTACCAGTGGTACTTCCAGACTTTACGGAGGTACAGGTTTGGGACTCGCCATTGTAAAACAATTGGTGGAAGCACAGAATGGAACCATTCATGTCAAAAGTCAAGTGGGTGAAGGTTCCACTTTCAGTTTTACCTTGAGTTTTCTAAAAACGAATGCGGAGGCCGAAACGGAACTGGAGATGGTAGAACCGGATGCAGAAATCAGGAACATTAAGGTATTGGTAGCCGAAGATATAGCCCTCAACCAATTACTGATGAAGACCATACTGGATGACTTCGGGTTTGAACGCGATATAGCGGAAAATGGGAAAATTGCCATTGAAAAATTGAAAACCGCTTCCTATGATATCATTTTGATGGACCTACAGATGCCCGAGATGAATGGTTTTGAAGCGACAAATTATATTCGCAACACGATGAATTCAAAAGTCCCTATCATTGCTTTAACGGCTGATGTAACAACGGTAGATCTGGCAAAATGCAGGGCTGTGGGAATGAATGATTATATCGCCAAACCTGTTGATGAGCGATTGTTATACAGCAAGATTGTCGGATTGGTAAAAAAGCCCGTGCCTGTTCTTGAACAGAAAGTCCATGTACAAAACTCAGGTGATAGAATCAAATGCATAGACATGGACTATTTGACCAGACGTACAAAATCTAATCCGATTTTGATGATGGAGATGATTTCGCTCTATCTCGAACAAACGCCTCCTTTAATCAGTGCCATGAAACAAGGTTTGCAGGATAAAGACTGGAATTCATTGTACTTGGCGGTCCATAAAATGATACCGTCCTTTTCCATTATGGGGATAAGCTCTGATTTTGAAGACATGGCAAAAAAAGTGCAGGAATTTGCAAGTACGCAGAAGCAGGCAGAGGAAATGCCTGCTTTGGTTTTACAACTTGAAAACATTTGTGTACAGGCTTGCGAAGAATTGGAAGAAGAGTTCAACTCGATAAAAAATACCAACCCATGAACAATAAAAATAAAATTAAAATCTTTCTGGTTGATGATGATGCGTTGTTTTTAAAATTATTGGAAATGGATTTCCTTCAACATGCCGATTTTGAAATCGAGACTTTTGCAACCGGTGAACTTTGCATTGAAAACTTATCCCATGATCCGGATGTGATTATTCTGGATTATGTACTTGATGGCCTGGATAAGAACGCCATGAACGGAATAGAAACTTTGGACAGAATCAAAACATTCGATGAGCGTATTCCTGTTGTCATGCTCTCCTCACAGGATAAGATTGAAGTGGCTATCAGTTGTATGCATCATAAGGCCTTTGATTATGTGGTGAAAAGTGAGACTGCCTTTATTCGTTTGCAAAAAGCCATCAATTCTATTTTTAGTTTTCAAAAACTGGAAAAGCAGTTGAATTGGTATATGGAGCGAATGTAATCCATCACGGTAATAAAAGCTGCATTTCCGATAGGGTGTCAAATCTAAAGTATACATGTGAAATATGTAAAATTATCATACGATTGTGTAACATGACAGCGGCTGCTTCTCACCACCTTTGTTCCATCATTTTATGATTCAGTTGCAAATGATGGCAACAGGTCGGATGAGAGATTCCTATAAAATAATAAACAATACAAAAATGAAAAAATTAACTTTAATGATTGCCGTTGCAACCTTAATGGTTGGAAATAGTTTTGCACAGAGCAGTGGTGACGATATCCGGGAAAAGATTTCTATCGGGTTAAAAGTAGGAGCCAATTACTCCAATGTGTATGATTCGGAAGGCGAGCAATTCAATGCAGATCCAAAATTCGGCTTAGCCACCGGTGTTTTTGTAGCAATACCTATCGGAAAGTATTTAGGTGTTCAGCCTGAACTTCTATTTTCACAGAAAGGATTTCAGGGATCGGGTTCCGTCCTGGGCAGTGAATACGACTTCACCCGTACGACTACTTTTATTGATGTACCCCTCTTGTTGGCCTTCAAACCGGTTTCCATGATTACCATATTGGCCGGTCCTCAATATTCTTACCTGATTAAAGAAAAGTATGTATTTAATAGTGCAATTGTTAATATAGACCAACAAGATGAATTTGAGAATGACAACATCCGTAAAAATATTTTGTGTTTTCTGGGCGGTGTCGATTTAAATCTGAGCAGTCTTGTTCTTGGTGCCAGAGTCGGGTGGGACCTTCAGACAAACAAAGGAGACGGAACATCCACAACTCCCCGTTACAAGAATATGTGGTATCAGGCTACGATTGGATTCAGACTTTAAAAAAAAATGTCTGGAAACGGATAAATGAGAATATAAACAGATAATAATTTAAAAACATGAAAAAATTAATCTTCGGGATAGCATTTGCTATGATATCAGCGTACTCCTTCAGTCAAAGCCCTCTTCCCGTTGGAAGAAGTCAGTTTAATGTCGGAGTCGGATTTTCAGATGTGGGAACTCCGTTTTATTTGGGAATAGATTACAGTGCTCTCAAAGATCTGACGATTGGGGGAGAATTTTCCTACCGTTCCTTTCGTGAGAACTGGAATAACGATTACTACAACCACAATATTATGGGCTTTTCCGGGAACGGAAATTACCATTTTAACAGTCTGCTTGCTATTCCCCGGAATTGGGATTTTTATGCCGGACTGAACGTGGGCTTTTATGTTTGGACTTCCCCCGACGCCTATGGCGGATCCAATAGTTCCGGCTTGGGTCTTGGCGCACAAATCGGCGGAAGATATTATCTTTCAAACAAGGTTGGTCTGAATCTGGAATTTGGAGGAGGAAATGCTTTTTCCGGTGGAAAACTGGGACTATCTTTCAAATTGTAGAAATTTAAAGGATAACGGCTGAATGGATTTATCCTGTTGGTCTGATTTTCCATTGAAAGCTCCGAATACTTTATATTAAATATTTTATAGTGCGCAAGCCATTCTGAATAATCATGATGGCCTGTGCATTTTATTTTTACAGTTGTATTTAAAATGCTGAAATACAGTAAAATATGTGAATTTTGTAACTAATTTATAAAATAATGTAACGCTCATCGGTGTGAATAGGTTAACCTTTGTTTTATATTAAATAAAACTAAAAAATGGGCTCAACAAGAAAAAAAAACGGTGAAATCTTTAAGTTCACCGAAAACTGGAATATTCAGTTCAAACAGCTTAAAGAAAATTTTAACATTGGAAGAACTCATCATTCCTGGTTAAAGAATTCGATGTGGTTTTTCATGTTACTATTGGCCACCATGATGTGGCAATGTGCTAAGGATGACTTTGATGGTGAAACCATAGGTGTTTGCCCGGAAGTCAATTCGACCGATCCTGCCAATGGCGCAATCAATGTCGTTACCGACAAGATCATTACGGCAACTTTCAATGAAGTAATGGATCCTTCTACCATCAATGAAACGACCTTTCTCTTGAAAAATGGATTAACTTTGATTACCGGAACGGTTTCTTTTTCTGATAAAGTGGCAACATTTACACCTGCAAGCCTTCTTGCGGCAAATACTGTTTATACAGGTGTAATAACCACAGGTTCACGTGATTTGGCCGGCAATGCACTGGTTGAAGATTATACGTGGAACTTTAATACAGGCAATGTTCCGGTAGTTGTTACTACAGATCCTGAAAATGGAGCCTCAAATGTGGCTTTAGGCAAAACAGTTACAGCTGTTTTCAGTACGTCCATGAACTCTTCGACGATCAATTCCTTGACGTTTAAACTTAAAAAGGGAACAGTAAGCATTTCTGGAAGTGTTACCTATATCGGTATGACTGCTTCATTTGATCCTTCGGCCAATTTGGCGGAAAATTCTGTGTATACCGCCACCATTACCGACGGTGCCAAAGATGTATCAGGAAATGCACTGACAAAAGATACTACGTGGAGTTTTTCTACCGGAGCTCTTCCGAAAGTAATTACGACAGATCCTGTTCAGGGAGCGTCAAATGTTGCTCTTAACAAATTAGTGAAGGTAGGTTTCAGCAAATCGATGAATACAGCAACAATTAATGCTGCCACATTCCTGGTAAAAGAAGGAACTGTAAATATTGCAGGAAGTTACAGTACCATAGGTGCTGTCACGACTTTTGACCCCACCATTGATTTGTTGCCAAACACAGAGTACACTTGCACAGTGAATACCGACGCACAGGATGCATCGGGTTATGCATTGGCTAAAGATACGACCTGGAGCTTTACAACAAACGCTGCATTCAGCATTGTGCTTACATCCAGTCCATCAATAGGTGGTAGTACCCTTGGAGGAGGGTCTTATCTTGCAGGTGCTATGGTCACTGCAAAAGCGATTGGTAATGTTGGATACAAATTTGTCAACTGGACAGAAGCAGGAAACGAAGTGTCTGTTTATGCGGAGTTTTCCTTTCTGGTAACTGGCAGCAGAACCTTAGTGGCCAACTTTACCGCTTTGGCGTCAGGGCCTGATTACATTAATCTTAGGTCTGCAGGAAACTTTGCCGTCTTAGGCGGATCAGGCATTTCAAATACCGGTGTGAATACGATGATTACCGGAGACGTTGGCGCATTTCCAACCGGAACCATTAATGGCCTGCTTCCCGGAAATGTGAATGGAATACTTTATACCACAGCTGATCCTATTGTAGGAGTGGCGATAGCCGATTTGACCACCGCTTATAACGATGCACAAGGACGCTCTCTGAATGCTATTTCCTTACCAGGACAATTAGGAGGCCTTACGTTAGTCCCCGGTCTTTATGTCAACTCGATATCGAGTGGAATCTCCGGAACAGGAACAAACGGAATTTTAACGTTGGATGCCGGAGGAAATGCGAATGCAGTCTGGATATTCAAAATGGGATCAACCTTGGTTACTGATGCCGGAACCAGTATTGTTTTAGCTGGCGGTGCTCAGGCAAAAAATATTTACTGGTCTGTAGGCTCTTCGGCTACACTTGGGACAAACTCTATTTTTTATGGGAATATCCTTGCCGACCAGTCAATCACGTTAACAACCGGTGCAAAATTATACGGTAGAGCTTTGACACGGATAGGAGCTGTCACATTGGACGAGAATACAGTTGTTAAACCTCAATAATTTAATTATGAAACGAGCATGAACACAGATTTTCAACATTTTTGTTGAAAATCTGACATGCGAGTTCCATACGAACATAAACAAAAAAATATTTACGTATGAAAACTAAAACATATTTTAAAAAATATAAGGCAATGATCAGAAATATATTTCTACATTCATTGTTATTGATGGGTTTGGCCGCAACGACGCAGGCTCAGGAAATTCAGAGACCTCAGCCAAAATTTTGGTTTGGTGCTTCCGGTGCCGGGAATATCAATCTGTATACCGGTACCACCCAAACATTAAAATCCGGCTTAAAAGCTCCGGCTGCTTTTCATGACGGCATGGGCTTTGGTCCTTATGGCTCTTTCCTGTTCGAATACAGGCCAGATCCGGTATGGGGTCTCATGTTGAATCTTGGATATGACAACCGAGGAGGTGATTTTGATCAAGTCAAGTCGCCTTGCAATTGCCCGGAAGATTTAAATACGACTTTAAGCTACCTGACTGTTGAGCCCAGCTTACGTATCGCTCCATTTTCCTCTGGCTTTTATATATTTCTTGGAGGTGCATACAGCTATAATATCAATAAGTCATTTACCTACACGTTTGTACGGGACCCTACCAATCCATTCAATACGTCTCAGGGCGAGTTCAGTGATATCTACAAAAACGTGTTTTCTGTACAAGCCGGAGCCGGTTATGATATTCCGCTTGCTTCAAAGACAAGTCGGACGCAGGTCAGTCTTTCACCTTTTGTATCGTACCATCCTTATTTTGGACAGGAACCCCGTTCGGTTGAAAGTTGGTCAGTCTCCACAGTTAGGGTAGGTATAGCTTTGAAATTCGGTCGAGCAGCAAAAGATATTCCCGCATTTGTAGCTGAGGACTTGGTTCCGGTAGCTCCTTTGGCAGTGACGGAGGACGTGCAGTTCTCGATTTCAGCACCATTGACTGTACCGGTAAAACGGGAGATAAAGGAAACGTTTCCGCTCCGTAATTATGTATTCTTTGATGAGGGATCTTCTGAAATCCCCAGCCGCTATGTAAAACTGAACAAGAATCAGGCAAGGGCTTTTAAGGAAGGTCAATTTCAGGAACCGGCACCTAAAGATTTAAACGGTCGTTCTCAGAGACAATTGTCGGTATATTATAATGTACTGAACATCTTGGGAGAACGGATGATTGAAAATCCTGATGCACATGTCACTTTAATAGGGTCGTCCGCAGGAATGGGGCCAGAAATAGGCAAAGAATATGCAGAATCTGTGAAGCTTTATTTAGTGGATGTTTACGGAATAAAAGCCTCGAGAATTACGACGGAGGGAAGGGATCAACCCATTATCCCCTCAGAACAACCGGGTGGTACAACAGATCTTGTCTTGTTGCGCGATGGCGATCGCAGGGTTGACATTGTGAGCACAAATCCGGAGTTGCTCGGACCGCTTCAAATATTGGCAGTGCAGGTAGATCCACTTGAAAGCCGGATCATTTTCAAAATAGGATCAGGATCAAACGAACCACTGAAGTCATGGACTTTGGCCGTTAAGGATGAAGCAGGAGTTGTGCAGAATTTCGGCCCCTTCACCAAGCCGCAGGAAAGCATTTCCGGAAATGACATATTGGGAGGCCGTGCCAACGGTACTTATCAGGTAGTGATGGTTGGACAAACCAAAGACGGGAATATGATCAAAAAAGAAAGTACCCTCAACCTGGTACGCGATGTCGCACCGAAAGAAGCCGGTCTGCGATTTAGCATCCTCTTCGATTTTGATAAGTCAAAAACGGTGTCCACCTATGAAACGTTCCTGACTGAAACGGTTGCGCCCCTTGTTCCTGACTATGGAACCGTCATCATACATGGCCACACGGATATTATCGGTGATGAGGCTTATAATGTGAGGTTGTCGGAGAAAAGGGCCAATGACGCCAGGGGTATTCTTGAGTATTCGCTATCAAAGGCCGGAAAGAAAGGGATTAAATACGAAGTCTATGGATTCGGTGCTGACCTGAAGAATGCACCGTTTGAAAACAAATTTCCCGAAGAACGTTTTTACAACAGGACGGTCATTATTGATATCGTTCCAGGCGCATAACCATCAAATTTAAAAGAGGTCTCGAAAGGGTAAGAGATTGTCTTTTTGAGGCCTCTTTTGATTTTTTGTAATGATTATCATGCAATTTAAAATTAAGTAAAATGAAAAAATTAAGCAGTCTATTGTTTTTCGCAGTGCTTTTTTTGATGAGTCCTTCAGATGTCGGTGCGCAAATTCGGGTAAATATCAATATCAATTCGCAACCTCAGTGGGGGCCTGAAGACTATGATTATGTAGAGTATTATTACCTGCCGGAGGTTGACATTTATTATTATGCACCCAGTGCACAGTTTATTTACAGGCACGGAAACAGATGGGTTTACACGTACAAATTGCCTTATCAATACCGCAACTTGAATTTGTACTCTACCTACAAAGTCGTAATCAACGAACCCAGACCTTATTTGCGTCACAATTATTATCTATCACACTATAAAGGATATAAAAACAGCCATTCAAAACAAGGTAATATTCGAGACAGCAGAGACCCCAGGTATAAGAATGGAAACAGAAACCAAGGGCATTCCGGGAACAGGGTGGTGAATAACACTCAAAACAAAAATGTTCAGCCGGGGTCTGCCATTCATAATCAGGTCGGGCAACAACCTATGGATAGAAACTCCAATCATAATCAGGTTAGGCAACAATCTATGAATAGAAAGGCCAACGGCAATAACGCTAAAAGCAATAAAGGCCCAAAAGAGAAAGGCAATAAGGGTAATAAGAATGATCACAGGTAATGTGGGCTCAAAAATAGGAGCACTGGAAATGTGTGAAATTTGCAAATAATGCTACGAATTGTGTAAGACTTATGTCGATTGGATCAAGTACTTTTATAAAACTATCAATTAAAAAATTCAGCCATGTCAAAAGAAAAAGAATCAAAAGAAAAAAACAATAAAAAAGCACCTGAAAAAAATCTGAAAGAAAAAAGAGCAGCAAAAGCAGCAAAACGTGCCGGTAAAGGTAGCGAACCCATATTAATCACTAAGCTCTAAAAAAATGAAAATAGCTTTTATAGCCACATACCCTCCCCGGGAATGTGGCATTGGCACCTTCACGAATAATCTGTTCAAATCGATGCTGATTAACGATGAGAGCAGAGAAAAGGGGCATGAGGGCTTCGTTGTTGCCTTAAGCGACAATGAACTCACTTACGAATATCCTGAAGAAGTGAAAATGGTCATCAGGCAAGATCACCAGAAAGATTATCTGGAGGCCGTAAAATTCATCAACCTGAGTGGTGCTGATATCTGTATCCTTGAGCATGAATTTGGCATTTTCGGGGGGCAAAGTGGAGTATACATCCTTCCTTTGCTGCACAGACTGGAAATTCCTTTGATTGTAACGTTGCATACCATTCTTAAAACTCCAACCTACAACGAAAAGGCGGTGTTGCAGGAAATATGCAAAATGGCACATCATATTGTGGTCATGAGCCATAAGGCCATTGAGTTTCTGGTGGAAATTTACAATGTGCCGAAAGAAAAAATATCCCTGTTTGAGCATGGTGTCCCTGATATTCATTTTAACCCGGAAAAATGCAAGAAAGAGTTCAAACTGGAAAACAGAAAAGTTTTGCTTACTTTCGGTTTTGTCGGTCGAAACAAGGGTATAGAGACGGTTATCAAGGCTTTGCCCAAGGTCGTAGAAAAATATCCCGAAGTACTCTACATTATTTTGGGTAAAACACATCCCAACGTTCTGCGTCATTCGGGTGAAGAATATCGTATTTTTCTGATGCGTCTGGTTAAAAGCCTGAAGTTGGAAAAGAACGTGATTTTTCTCAATGAATTCCTGGATGAGCAAGATTTGTTTAAATACTTATACGCTTGCGATATTTATATTACACCCTATTTGAACGAGGCCCAAATTACCAGTGGTACCCTTTCTTATGCTGTCGGAGTTGGGGCGGCCGTTATTTCAACACCATACTGGCATGCGGCTGAATTATTGGCAAAGAAGCGGGGCCATTTTTTTGATTTTGGAGATTTTGAAGGTCTTTCCACGATTTTGACAGAACTTTTTGATCATCCGGATAAATTAAAAACGCTTAAGAAAAATGCCTATCAATATGGGCTGAATATTACCTGGCCAAAAACCGGAGAAAAATATGTAGAGCTTGCAGAAAAGATATTGAAAGAAGAGACCAAAGTCATTGCAGAAAGCGATACCGAAATGGATCTTCTCATCTTGCCTCCTTTTAGCCTGAATCATATCAATCGGATGACGGATGATACCGGCATCATTCAACATGCAAAATTCGGCATTCCGAACCTGAAGGAGGGATATTGCCTGGATGACAACGCCAGAGCCTTGCTGATGGTCCTGATGGCCTATCGGCAAATGAAAAATATGCGGGCACTCGAATTATCCCCCGTTTATTTAAGTTACATCCATTACATGCAAAATCCGGATGGAACATTCCGGAATTTCCTGAGTTTCAACCGAAACTTTTTGGACGAGGTCGGTTCCGAAGATTCTTTTGGCCGGACCATCTGGGCTTTGGGATACTTACTGGGCAATGCTCCCAATGACGCCTATTATCAAGCAGGAAGACTGGCCTTTTTCAATGCTGCCCCCAATTTCGAAAAGTTAAAGTCTGTCAGAAGCATCGCCAACACCATGATTGGGATCAGTCATTATCTCAAGAGCAACCCTTCTGATGAGGGCATGACGGAAAGACTGAGAAATCTTGCCAACGTCCTGGTCCTACATTTCAACGAAAACGCAACGCCTGACTGGAAATGGTTTGAGTCTGTGCTTGCTTATGATAATGGTATTTTACCCTTGGCCCTTTTGCATTCAGCAGAAATTCTGAATGATGAAAAAATAACGAGGATCGCCATCGAATCCATGGATTTCCTTACAAAACACACACTTAAGGATAATTATCTCTCTATTATCGGTAATGAGAAGTGGTATAAAAAAGATGGTGAGCGCTCTGTTTTTGCTCAACAACCGGTTGACGCCATGGCTATGGTCTTGATGTATCATCAGGCCTTTCATTTGACCAAGGACAAGGAGTATCTCAATAAACTCTACACTTGTTTTTTATGGTTTTTGGGTGAGAATGATCTGAGAATGAGCTTATACGATTTCGAAACCCAAGGCTGTTGTGATGGATTTGAGAAATACGGCGTAAATCGTAATCAGGGTGCTGAAAGCTCTCTGGCATATTTGATCTCACATTTGACGGTACTGCAGGCTTATGAGGAATTTCACAAAACAGATTAGTCTTTTTCGGAGTTTTTCAATTCATTCAGCAGTTCCCTTAAATTGACGGTGGCATACGTGGAGGCATAGTCGGACATGGCATAGGGTAAAATCAGGTCCTCATTATGAATCATTGACCCGCAGGAATAGACTACATTGGGTACATAACCTTCTCTTTCCTCTGCATTTGGTACCAACAACGGATTCTTTAATCTTCCGATTTCTATTTCGGGACTTTGAAGGTCGAACAAAGAAGCTCCGATCGCATATTCGCGCATGGGACCAACGCCATGTGTGATTACCAACCAGCCTTCATCTGTCTCGATGGGTGAGCCGCAATTTCCAATCTGGATAAATTCCCATGGAAATCTGGGCTTTTGCAATAGTTTTGCTTCTCGCCAAATGGAAATCTGATCTGAATAGGCAATGTAGTTGTTGAAGCCATCCAGACGGCAGAGCATGGCGTATTGACCATTCACTTTTCTTGGAAACAAAGCCATCCCTTTGTTTTGAGCGATTTCTCCATTGAGCGGCATGACGTTGAAATGGTAGAAATCTTTGGTTTCAATTATTTTTGGCATGATGGAACTTCCGTTGTAAGCAGTATAAGTGGCATAATATGTTATTTGGCCGTTATCCTCCCCGAATTTGACAAAACGGGCATCTTCAATACCATTTCTTTCGTTGGTGGATACAGGAAATATGACCCTTTCAGAAATATGAGTGTCTAGGGAAAATTCAAGTTCATAATGTGAGGAGGCCAGCCAAGTAATCTGATTTAATAAATTTTGGTTATCATAGGCCTGATGCGTGGATTTTCTTACTGTTTCAATGGATTGCCGCAACTCATTATAGGTGAACTCTTCATTCAGATGATCGAGAATCAACTCGGGTTGGAGTGCTTTATGTTTGGATTTCATCTCCTCCAATTTGCTTCTGAATGATTCCTTGTCATAAATATGGCGGCGTATTTGCTCGGCTTCTTCCAGCATCTTTCCTGCAGGTTCAACGGTCAGATTGCTATGAGCGTCCAGAATTCCTGTCCTGAAAACGATGGAGGAGATATGTCCTTCTCCGGTAGCCCTAAAGCTTAAAATCACTCTTTTTTCATGATCTCCGGTTTCTGTCTGATCCGGATGCTCAATGATGGAAGGGTTGAAAAAAGCAGCGGAGTCTATGGAGTATTCCATGGTAAAGTAAGTTCCGATCAATATCTTCTGAGTAAAATCCAGCGATTCAGCATCAATGTTGAGTTGAATGAACAGGTGCGAAATCCTGTTGAAATTTTTCTCAAATATCTTCGTAATATTTCGATGCCTGAGTGAGTAGTCTCTCAATACTTGGTTTAAGACCAGTTTGGCTTCAATATCCGACATAGCCAGTACAAACCGAATGGCATTGACGGCTCTTTCATCATCTGTATAAAAAAAACGGGCGATAACTCTGCTGGCATCTGGCAGGAACTTGATATTTTTTCTGTTTACGGCAACTTGCATTTTTCTGATTATATTTTTCTAAAGGTAGTCGCTAATATTCAATAAAGTAGTGTTATTCACTGCTTTTTTAAAACGGAATATCGGTCCTGAATAAAAATGCAAGAATATTTATTGTATAAATCACATCTGACGGCCTATATCGAACCTCAGCTAATGTTGGCCGATCTCATGCGGAAATCTTCTATGGCTTTGAAGATGATGCGTCCATCGAGTAAGAATTGATAGACGCATTTCTTCATGGGTAAGTATTAAGAATTCAGCTTTTTCAGTAACATTCCTTCCAGTTTTAAAATATCCTCCGTGAATTTCCGGATTCCTTCAGCCATTTTCTCAGTAGCCATGGCATCTTCGTTCATGAGCCAACGGAATTTTTTCTCGTCCAGTTCCATTTTTTTGATATCCGATACTTTTGCCTGATCTGGAATCAGTTTCTGAGATAAGGTGCCTTCCGCGCTTTCAAGCTCGTTGAGCAAGGATGGGGCGATGGTCATCAGGTCGCAACCTGAAAGTTCGAGGATTTCACCAGTATTTCTGAAACTTGCACACATAATTTCAGTGTCGTAGTCGAATTTTTTGTAATAATTGTAAATGTTTTTCACTAAACATACACCAGGCTCAATATCCGGAGTGAATGCCTTGTCGGGGTATGCTTTTTTATGCCAGTCGAGAACCCGACCGACAAATGGGGAAATCAACTGAACGCCAGCCTGAGCACATGCAACAGCTTGTGGCAGAGAAAAAAGCAGTGTCAGGTTACAATGAATACCTTCTTTGGCCAGTATTTCAGCAGCTTTTATTCCTTCCCAGGTTGATGCCAGCTTGATAAGAATTCTTTCCCTGCCAATACCTGCCTTCTGAAACATCATAATCAATTCCCTGGCTTTTTTAACTGATTTTTCAGTGTCAAAAGAAAGTCTTGCATCCACTTCTATGGAGACCCTTCCAGGTACAATTTTCAGGATTTCCAGACCAAATCCGATAAAGAGTTTTTCAAAGGCTATCTGAAGCTTTTCAGACTGGTCACTGGTTGCCTTGTTGGCAAATGTAACAGCTTCGTCAATCAGGTAAGCGTATTTGCTGTCCTGGGCAGCAGCATAAATGAGAGAAGGGTTGGTTGTCGAATCAAGGGGTTTGAACCTCCTGATGGACTCGAAATCGCCAGAGTCGGCTACTACTTTTGTCTGTGTCTTGAGTTGTTCCAGCAAGTTCATGATTGTGTATGTTAGAGGATTAATAATAAGAAATCATTTCATGCAATAGGGATATGGTCAGGATGAACTGGCTCATAAATATACAATAAGAAATCCAAACAAATGGCATGGCAGTTGTTATTTCGGAGCTATTTTTATCTATATTTGAGCCGTTTTTTTCGGCATACTTATATTAATAAAAATGGAGACAAAAGAATTTAATTCAGAAGTTGATTTTTCTGAAAATAACCGGCAGAAACGTAAAAAATCAATCATTCCCTATCAATTTCACGAAAGTATCCTATTGGTCTTATGGGGATGGATTATGTTTCTTGACTACTTCCGGTTTTATCTGTCAAAAGAAATGATGTTTTCCTATGATTTACGGAAAATGCTTGCTGCCTTATGCACCGTCGTGGTGGTTGCCGGCATAGTCTATACGATTTATTTTTTAAGTAAAAGACTTGAGAAGTTAAAGACCGAACTTGGAAAATCGCTTCTGGGTGTTTGGATTTCTGCATTCCTATGCATGGTGATGGTCAATCTGATTCAGCAAAATTCGGTACACAAAGTGGTGTTTGAACTTCAACATTGCATTTTCATGCTCATCACAGCCATCGCCATCGTGCTGACCGGCCGTCTGATACATAACAGACCAGTTTTCTATGGAGGAATATTCTTTGCTGTGCTTGCTTTTGCGGCTTCCTATCTGGTTTTGAAAGACCAACTGCTTCTGGAGGCTATCGGGTGGCTCTGTGCTTTTGTCATACCCGGACATATCCTGTATTCAAAACATTGAAAATGACTACTCTCTTTCAATAAAGTGGCATCCATTTCTTTGGAAGCAGAAACGGCTTTGCCCATCACGCTGAATTTTGTATCTTTGCCGCCGGTATTAATTTTGGATATGAAGGATGATTTCTGTTGATGGTCTTACGGTAGAGTTTAGTGGTTTTACACTTTTTGATGGTATTTCTTATGTTGTAAACAAGAAAGACCGCATTGGATTGGTCGGTAAAAATGGGGCAGGGAAATCCACCATGCTGAAAATTTTTGCCGGTATCCAGCAACCTACCCGTGGAAGGGTCACTGTTCCCAAAGATGTGACCGTTGGCTATTTACCACAGCAAATGATTCACGAAGATGGCCGTACCGTTTTGGAAGAAGCTGAATCAGCTTTTAAGTCCATATTCGATTTGCAGGCAGAAATTGAACAGATCAATTTACAACTGGCAGAGAGGGAAGACTATGAATCGGAAGGTTATCATCAGCTTATAGAAAATCTGACCCATAAAAGTGAACGTCTGGCCATGTCGGATGTGAATAACTATAAGTCCAATGTGGAGAGGACTTTGCTTGGGCTTGGTTTTTTACGTTCAGATTTTGACCGCATGACCGACGAGTTCAGTGGAGGCTGGCGCATGCGCATCGAATTGGCCAAATTGCTGTTGCAGCGTCCCGATGTGCTTTTGCTCGATGAACCGACCAATCATCTCGATATCGAATCCATCCAGTGGCTGGAGAATTTTTTGGCCAACCATGCCAATGCTGTGATCCTGGTTTCACACGACCGTGCTTTCATCAATGCTGTTACGACCAGAACCATCGAAATATCCCTGGGTAAGATTTACGATTATAAAGTACCTTATTATCAGTATCTGGAACTACGCAAGGAACATCGTGAGCAACAGCTGCGTGCCTATGAGAATCAGCAAAAGATGATTCAGGAAACCGAAGATTTTATCGAACGTTTCCGGTATAAAGCCACCAAGGCTGTTCAGGTACAATCCCGCATCAAACAGCTTGAAAAGGTGGAACGTCTCGAAGTGGACGAAGAAGACAATTCTTCCCTGAACCTGAAGTTTCCACCGGCTCCGAGATCCGGCAGTTTTCCTGTTATTATGGAAAATTTGCGCAAGGATTATGGTGATCATCTGGTTTTCAAGGATGTAAATATCACCATCAATCGGGGAGATAAGGTTGCCTTTGTCGGGAAGAACGGAGAAGGAAAGTCTACCCTTGTAAAATGTATTCTCGGTGAAATTTCATATACCGGTACCCTGAAAATCGGACATAATGTGAAAATCGGCTACTTTGCACAAAATCAGGCCAGTCTCCTGGACGAAAGTTTGACGGTTTTTGACACCATCGATCAGGTTGCTGTCGGTGATATCCGTACCAGGATTCGCGACATATTGGGTGCCTTTATGTTTGGAGGAGAAGCCTCGGACAAGAAAGTAAAAGTGCTATCCGGTGGGGAACGCAGCCGTTTGGCTATGATTCGTCTGTTGTTGGAACCGGTCAACTTGTTGGTACTTGATGAACCGACCAATCACCTTGATATGCGTACAAAAGATGTACTGAAAAAAGCCATTAAGGAATTTGACGGAACAGTGATTGTCGTCTCTCACGACCGTGAATTTATGGATGGTCTTGTCGAAAAAACCTATGAATTTGGCGGCGGAAAAGTGGTGGAGCATTTAGGCGGTATTCAATATTTTCTGGAGAAGAAGAAAATGGAGAGTTTGAAGGAAATAGAAAAACAGGTCCAGGTTTCCAAACAGGAAAATGCAGAAAAATCACCCAACGAAAACAAACTTTCTTATGAGGCCAGGAAGGAATACAACAAGCAGGTAAAACGTCTGGAAAAGCAAGTGGAAAAGGCAGAATCCCAAATTGAAAGTCTGGAAAAGCAAGTCGCCCAGACCGAAGAAAGGCTGATGACTCCGGAAGGCTCTGTCAATATAGCCTTGCACCAAATTCATGCCAAGGTCAAGAAAGAATTGGATGAATGTATGGATGAATGGGAACAGGCAACCCTTGAATTGGAAAAACTGCGCTAAGAATCTGATTTTTATCTTTAACCTCATTGTTATGCCGCTTTTCTTTGCAATCTGACTTGTTGTGATGTAGGATTCACTGAAAAGCGATATATTTGCCTTCGTTTTATACACACTCTGAAATGCAAATATATCCTTTAAAATTTGAACCCATCCTCAAAAAAATTATTTGGGGTGGAAGTGAGATATGTCGTTTTAAGAAAATAGAGGTTCAAGAGTCCGGTATCGGTGAAAGTTGGGAAGTATCACAGGTCGAAGGTTCTGTATCTGTGGTTGCCAATGGTGAACTGAGAGGAAAAAGTCTGACGGAGGTGATTGAACTTGCTCCTGAAGCATTGATGGGCAAAATCGTTTATACCCGTTTTGGAAAAAATTTCCCGCTTTTGATCAAGTTTATTGATGCCGAAGACAACTTATCCATTCAGGTACACCCCAACGATACGATCGCCCGCAAACGTCACAATTCTTTCGGAAAGACGGAAATGTGGTATGTGGTAGCTTCTAAACCTGGATCAAAACTTATTTCCGGCTTTTCCCGACAAATAGATGCTAAAGAATATGAACGCCGGATTGCAGAGAATAGCATCGAAGAGGTGCTCCAACATCATGAGGTCAAAGCAGGTGATGTTTTTTTTCTGCCTGCAGGACGTATACATGCTATCGGACCCGGCCTTTTCATTGCTGAAATTCAACAAACCTCCGATGTCACCTATCGTTTGTATGATTACAATCGCAAAGATGCTCAGGGTAAAGGCCGTGAACTGCATACCGAGTTGGCCAAAGAAGCCATCGACTATCAGTTGTATCCTGATTTGAAAACACGATATGAACCGGCCGATAATGTTGCTGTTCCTCTGGTGAGTTGCGCTTATTTTACGACGAACAGGGTGAAATTAAAAGCGGAAGCTTCCGGATATAAAGAAGTTATCACAGAAAGTGGCAAACAAAAAGTCATGATGGCTGAGACCATCGAGATGGACAGGGATTATACCGACCTTGAAAGTTTTGTGATTTACGTTTGTATGGAAGGTGAAGGGGAAATTGCCTATGGGACAGATCAGACCATTTCAATCCGACAGGGCGAAACAGTCCTACTGCCAGCTTGCCTAAATGGGACGACTTTAAGAACATCGGGAGAGTTGCTGCTTTTAGAGACCTATATTTTGTGAAAATTTACCGAATGAGAATACGACATAGTGACCCGTTTATTTTGAGAAGTTAATGAAAAAGTTCATATATATGCTGTTAGCCGCCGTCTTTGTTTTGTCGGCGTGCAGTAAACCAAAAGTGAAAACCGGATATGTCGCGGTTCCTACTGTGACAAAAAATGCATTGTCAGGAATTTATAATATTTTGGAACCGACATCTCCGTTCGTTAATTTGTATTATGAAGAAGCGGGTCAAGGTGAACCGCTCATCCTCTTGCATGAGCAAACGCTCGATTGCCGTATGTGGGATGACGTGTTTTATAAACTGGCAAAGCATTTCAGGGTCATTCGCTATGATTTGCGGGGTTATGGAAAATCAGGCTCGCCGGAATCCGGTTATGGCTATTTGCATGCAGATGATTTGAAAAACCTGATGGATGGGATGGGTATTAAGAAAGCACACTTTGCCGGATTGGCACTGGGAGGAATGGCCCTGGCCGATTTCGTGGCATTGTACCCTGAAAGGGTGATAACGGCAACTATGACATCCGGTGCATTGAGTGACTTTCCTGATCGTACCCAAATGCCTCCGGATATACTGAAGTTGTATAATGATACGGTTTTTACCATGAAAATGAAAAAGGTTGAAGAATTAAAAAGCGGCGGCTTGAATGCCTATAAACGAGAATGGAAATTAGCGATGCGTTCTGTAACCGGTGAAAACTATAGGAAAATTTCAGACAAACTCAATAGCATGGTGGATCATTGGAAAGGATGGCAGTTGCTCAATCCTGAGACAGATCCCCTGATAGGTTATCAGGCCGACCGATTGTTGAAAAATCAGAAAAAGCAACCGCGCATACTGTTGATTATTGGTCTGCATGACGCGATGGCCAGCAAGAAATCGATGCAACGCATGGCTGCGGTCTGTCCGAATGCAACAATCCGGTTGATGCCGGATGCCGGACACTTCACTTGTATGGAATCGCCAGACGAGTTTATGGAAAAAATGCTTGCTTTTATTCGTCAGGAGAAATAATATCTATTTTATTCCACAGTCATTTCACCGCAGAAAGATCGTCCCATCTCTTTGCAAATTGTTTCAGAATCCTGATAGTGTCCAAGCAGGAACATCAGTTTGGTCACTGCGGTTTCGGTCGTGATGTCATAGCCGCTGATGACTCCTGCATCATGCAGGTGAACACTTGTTTTATAACGTCCCATTTCAACACTTCCTGTATTGCATTGGGTCACATTGACGATGACGATTCCATGATCGGTGGCTTTTTTAAGAAGGTCTATCAACCATTGAGAAGAAGGTGCATTCCCTGCACCGAAACTTTCAAGCACGACAGCTCTGAGTCCAGGCGTATTGAAGACAGCCTCCACATAAGCCTCTGAAATGCCTGGGAATAACTTCAGAATAGCAATATTGGTATCCAAAGCCCTGTGCAGGATCAGTTCTCTTTCTCCGCGTTCATGATGAATCACCGTCCGGTTGTAACGGATATGAACCCCCGCTGTGGCCAATGCAGCATAATTATAGGAACCGAATGCATTGAACAATTCCGCATTCTTTTTGGTCGTACGATTGCCTCTCCAGAGTGTATTCTCAAAGAAAATACAAACCTCTGGAACCAAAGCAGAACCATATTCCTTGGCTGCCGCAATCTCAATAGCAGTTATCAGGTTCTCCTTCCCATCGGTACGAATCATTCCTATAGGTAACTGCGATCCTGTGAGTATGACCGGTTTCTGCAAATGTTCCAACATGAAGCTCAATGCTGAGGCTGTATAAGCCATGGTGTCTGTACCGTGCAACACAACAAAGCCGTCATAATTGCCATAGGCATGATAAATGGTTTCAGCCATCGAGATCCATTCTTTGGGACCGACTTCAGATGAATCCAGCAAAGGATTGAATTGGACAAAATCTATGTTGAAGTCGAATTTGTTCAGTTCCGGAATTTGTTTATACAATTGATCGAATCTGAAAGGTGTGAGCGAACCTGTTCCCGGATCCACAGACATTGTGATGGTTCCTCCTGTACATATCAATAATACAGACCTGGATTTAGTTTCGCTCATCTCAAACATTTTATGCAGCTACCTTTTCTAACTTTTTCATGATAGAAAACATGAAAACAGCTGAAATAAAACAACAAACAACAAATATCAACCACAAAGACCATAATGGAACCCTGCTCCAGAAATGTGAACCAATCTGAATCAGGAAGTTGCCTACGGCAGTAGCGGCAAACCAACAGCCCTGCATCATGCCTTTGTATTTGGGTGGTGCAACTTTTGAAACAAAGGAGATACCCATCGGACTGATGAAAAGCTCAGCAATAGTCAGTGTCAGATAAGTGGATATCAGCCAGTAGGGGGTGACTCTTGAATAATCGACAATATCACCACGGTCCATCGGACTCAACAGGCCGATAGATGCGAGAGACATCAGAATGTAAGCCACTGCAGCGACCAACATTCCATAAGCAATCTTGCGTGGAGCTGAGGGCTCTTTGCCTTTCTTGGACAACCAGTTGAACAGACCTACTGAAACCGGAGTCAGCACAACAATGAAGAACGGGTTGAAATGTTGGAAAAGTTGAGGTGTAAACGGATTGCTTACCGCAAAACCGCTGATACGGACATAAGCCCAGATACCACAGACTATAGCCAAAATACCAAATATCAATCTTTTACGAAAAACATTTTTGGTCTGAATATCATATCTTTTGACTGTTAAAAAGGCGCAGACCAACGTAATGACCACCGGTATCAAGGTGAAGAGGTCAAACCAAATATTGGTGAACCGTCCGACGGAAGTGTCCGTATAGTCGCGGGCAAAGTAGGTGAGGGTCAAACCATTCTGATGGAAAGCCATCCAAAAGAAGATGACGGCTGCAAATACCATGAATAAAGCGACCATGCGCTCTTTTATTTCTTTCCCGGACATCTCATCCACTTGTGTACTTCCACTGGAAGCATTACTATCACTGACCTTGGAAGTTTGATAGGTTTTACGGCCCAGAATAAAGATCAGCAATGAAACGACCAGACTCAGACAGGCAACCCCAAAGCCGAGTTGATAGGCGCCACCCAACGTATTGATGTATTGACTTCCGAAAGTATGCAAACTATCCATGGTTACAGATGCATCTTGTGTTTGGGCTATGGTCAGAAAGCCCTCCTTGGCACTTTCTGTCAAACCACTTGTGTCCATCTTGTGAAATAGCTCCGGAATTCGGGAATCGTAGGTGAGACTTGACTTGTTCATTACAATGTTGACCACGCCCTGAGCTGCGGTTGGAGCAAACATGGCTCCCAAATTGATGAACATATAAAAAACGCTGAAGCCACTGTCGCGTTTGCTTTCATATTTCGGATTGTCGTAGAGTTTACCGACCAAGGCTTGTAAGTTACCCTTAAACAAACCTGTGCCAAGCGAAATCACGCCCAAGGCAGTGTAGATGGCAATCATTTCCTTACCGCCCAAAATATTTGGAAAAGCCAGCAATAAGTAACCCACAAACATGATGACGATTCCGATGGTTACTGTTTTTTTGTACCCCAGCCATCTGTCAGCAACAATACCTCCAAAAAGCGGCAGAAAATAAACAAACATTAGAAAAGTAGCATAGATGCTTCCTGCATCAGCTTCTGAATAACCATATTTTGCCTGTAAAAAGAGAACGAAGATAGCAATCATGGTATAATAACCGAACCGCTCTCCCAAGTTTGCAAATGCTGTTACGAAAAGTCCTTTTGGTTGCCCTTTAAACATTGTATTAAAATTTTGAGTATATAGTCACGAACTAAATCAACAGCAAACATAACAAAAAACTGTGAATAATGCCCATTTTGGCGTAAATTGGAGAGATCGATCTTATAATATCAGGAAGTTTCTTTATAAAGACCAAAGCACCAAAAACACAAAACAGGCCACAAATCAATAAGGTGTTTGGCGCGCCGATCCAACTCGCCAGAGTGCCCGCAAGCAAATTTCCGAAAGGTGCAGTTCCCATAAAAGCCATGGTGTAAAAGCTCATGACACGCCCTCGCTTGTCATCATCCGTGATGGTCTGTAAGATGGTGTTGCTGCAAGCCATCTGCATCATAAAGCCCATACCTGTTGCAACCATGAGGATCATGGAAAGTGTAAAAAGACGGGATAAAGAAAAGGCTGCAAGTCCGATACCGAAAATTCCTGCTGCCAGTGGAATCAATTTTTCCAAGCCAAGTACCGTTTTTTTTGATGCCAGGTAGAAGGCTCCTGCAAAAGCTCCTATTCCGGATGCTCCCATCAGAAAACCATAGATGTTCGAATTTCCATGAAAAATGTCTTTGGCAAAAACAGGCATCAAGACAGAATAAGGCATACCCATAAAGCTGATCAATGCAAGTAAAAGGATGATGGCTTTGATAGGTTTAAAACTAAAAGTATAATTGAAACCTTCTTTCATCTCTCTAAAGACATTGGGTATATTTTCAGATCTGGGTTGAGGCTTCACTTTGATCATGATCAGCGACCAGATGACGAAAATATAGCTTAGGCCGTTTATCGTGAAACAAACGCCTTCCCCAAAAGACGCGATCAGGATACCCGCGATGGACGGTCCAAGCAATCTGGCTCCATTCACTATAATGGAGTTCAAGGCTATGGCATTTCCAAGGTCTTTTTTGTCATCCACAAGATCAAACATAAAAGATTGTCTGGCTGGTGTATCCAATGCATTGATACAGCCAAGAATGATACTTAACAATAGGATGTTCCAAATCTCGACATGTCCGGTCATATAAAGAATAGCCAGAATTAAAGCCTGTATCATGGATAGAACCTGTGTGGAAATAAGGATGCGGTATCGATTCCAACGGTCAGTCAGAACGCCGGCAAAAGGAGATAGAATAAAAGTCGGAATCTGACCGGCAAAGCCCACTACTCCCAATAATAAAGGGGAGCCTGTCATACGATAGACTAGCCATGGAATGGTGATTCTTTGTATCCATGTGCCTATCAGTGAGAGACTTTGTCCGCCGAAAAAAAGCCGATAATTTCTGTAATGCAGTGAGCGAAATATATTCTTAATGGCAGAACTTTTATCAGAAGCATTTTTATCGGAATTTCTTCTCCTCATTTGAATGATAGTTTCTTCAAAGCTACGGGATTTTTGAATATCCGGATGTGAAAAAGAATAATTTTTTATATGATTTTGTTTTTTATTACCTTTAAAGCTTTCCGGCACTCTTAAAAATGGAAGTTGAAATGTCGATATTTAAATTGACGGTTTTGTCCCTGTGCTTGTTTGTCGCATCAGACCTTCTGGTTTGTGCGACAGAGCCTGTAGCGATTTTAGATAGGACAAGTTCTTATCTTTCAAATGAAATCGTTGATATTGAGGATTTGATTACCGTTAAATTTCAGAGACATGACAGCCTCGATGTGGCTTACTGGAATTGGATAGACAACAAGAATAGCATGCTCATGAACTTTCATGATCATAGTTATTTTAAGAGTCCGGATTTAAGGAATGAGTTTCATTCTGACTGGGTCAGAATAAATAGCGGGTTGGTTGGGAATCAGTCGGACGATATGAATTTTAAAAAAACAGATTTTCAGGGGATTTTGTCAAGTATTACTCAGGTGTATGCTTATCAGTTAAATGTCCGGTTGCTTGTACAGAGTTACCGTGAATTATTGCTTAGTAGTTTTTCGTCTATTACAAAAGATTTTCTGGAGGGTTCACAATCAGATTTCAAGGAGGCTACCTCAAATTATTTCGGACATTTTTACGATTCATTGGCAGATATGGTCAATATAAATATGAATTTAGGAAAGTTTTGGATTGATCCATCTTTTGGTTTTGGACCAACCGGAATAAAATGTTCCTATAAATTCCTTTATGGTACCATCTCTTCTTCTTGGAATATGGATGAGAATAAATTTCTTTTAAGGGTCAGGATACCTTTCAATTATAGCCGAATAATTCATTACTCGATTGTTGAAAATTTAAGTTTTCCTACCCAAAAATGTCATTAATCGAAAAAAATATGAATGATTGATTTGTAATTTATTTAAGTGCTTTATTAAGTGGCAGATTGAAAGTGACTTTTGTTCCACAATCGACTTTGGATTCGACAGTAATGTCTCCACCATTTTTATTGAGAAACTCTTTGCTTAAAATAAGGCCTAAACCGGTGCCTTCTTCATTGTTGGTGCCGTGCGTCTTATAATTCTCGTTCACCTTGAATAGTTTGTTGATATTCTCTTTGTTGATTCCAATGCCTGAATCGATTACGGATACAGATGCGAATTTGTCATCGTTGTTGAGGGTAATCTCGATATGACCTCCATTTTTTGTATATTTGATAGCATTGGAGATGATATTTCGAACGACCTTCGAAATCATATTTTTATCAATTTTTACCCTGACGCCATCTTTTGTATGGAATTTAATAGTCAAGCCTTTCTCAACTACTAAAGTCTGCTGTAATTTAAATTCATCCGTCAGGAATCCTCCAAGATCAAGTTCTTCAGGGTTAAATGCTATATTGCCAGTTTGTACGCTTGACCAGTCAAGCAAGTTTTGAAGAAGCTTGTAAGTGCTTTCCGATACCTCGCGTATGGCAGATACGAGTTCCTTTTTCTCTTTATCCGGAAAACGGTCAAAGTCAGAAAGTAATATGTCTGAATAACCGAGAAGCCCTGTAAAAGAGTTTTTGAGGTCATGCGCAATAATTGAGAAGAATTTATCTTTGGTAGCATTTGCTTTTTCCAGTTCGTGGGTGCGTTCAACAACCAATTTCTCCAAATTATTGTTGACGGCTTCCAATTCAATGTTCTGCTTCTTGATTTCGATTTCCTGTAAGAAACTTCTAACAGCTTCACGGACTGTCAGAATCAGGTCGTCGCGATCCCAGGGTTTCGGTATGTATCGATAGAGGTTGGCTTTGTTGATGGCATTGGTGATGCCTTCAATATTGGCATGCCCTGTCAGAAGGATCTTTAAAGTGTTGGGGTTCTTTTCATGAACTTTGATGAGAAATTCATCACCACGCATGCCTGGCATCAGATAGTCAGATATCACTACCGGAACTTCATAATTGCTTTCAATCAGTTCATCATAAATTTCCAATGCTTCTTCTGCTGTCGTAGAGGTTTCAATCATATACTGATTTTCAAAAAAAGGACCTAGTTGGTCTTTCAATGCCTCTAAGATGATATCTTCATCGTCAACGCATATAATAGCTTGCTTCATTTTAGTATTTTATTTTTTTATTTTAGCAGCATCCTGATTGATAGGTATTTCTATGAAAAAAGTGGTACCTTTTCCCATCTCGGATTCAAAATAAATCTTACCATGGTGGTTTTCAACAATCTGTCTGGAAATATCGAGCCCCATCCCAGTTCCGATTCCTTTTCCCTTTGTCGTAAAATAGGGTTCGAAGATACGTGGTTTCACCTCTTCAGAGATGCCGCAACCTGTGTCTTTAAACCAGATTTTGATGGTATCATTTTTCGATAAGGTCGTGCCGATTTCAAGTGTTCCTCCTTCTCCCATGGCTTGAATGGCATTGGTGATGACGTTGGTCCATATCTGACACATTTCATCCTGCTTACAAAAGACCAAAGGAATGGACTCAAATTTAGTGACAATTTCTGTTTTACTGTGTTTGATCATATTTGAAGTCAAAACCAGAACTGTTTCAATCGTTTCTCTCAGATTGCAGGCTTCACATTCTCCCTGATTGTTTTTGTAGATGTAATTCTTTAAAGCACGAACCACACTGGAGGCTTTCTCAACGGAAACAGCAATGTTGTTGGCATTGCGTTTTAGCGAGGATAGAACTTTAAGTATCTGCAACAGACTCTGTGTATTGGGCAATTTAATCATCTCGAGTAAACTTTCATTACTTTGGCTTATTCTCAATGAAACGATGGTATCAGCGATATTGGGGGCATTCTCGATTTGATTATCTTCGAACAATTCGGTCAATTCCCGTTTTCTCTTACGTTCTTCTTTGGTAAAAACCGAAATGTCCCTGGCATCAACTTCGTTGATCAGTTTGAATAGCCAGCAGATTTCTTCAGGAGAGGCGTGATTGATGACCCAAGGCAAGTCTACATTGATTTTCTCGACAACATCCTGGATGTTTGATGAACTGGCTTTGATGGCACCAAGCGGGGTGTTGATTTCATGTGCGATGCCACCGATCAGGCTGCCCAATGCTGCCATTTTTTCAGCAAAAATCAATTTATTTTGAGTTCGGCTCAATTCTTCGATGGTTTCCTCGAGTTTGGCATTTTTCGTTGCCAGTTCTATGTTCATCTTTTTGGTCTTTTCCTCTGCCAGCTTGATGGCTGTAATGTCTTTGGAAATGGCGTAGGTACCAATGATATTTCCGTCCTGATCTTTTAGAGCTGCTTTATTGGTTAAAGCATAGGTGATTTTGTTGTTTTTGCGGACTTCTTTTTCCTCTTTAACGATGTTCTTGCCGGTTTTGATGATATACTGTTCATCTTCATAAGATTGTCGGGCATGTTCTTCCTGAAAGAAATCAAAGTCGGTTTTCCCTTTGACTTCATCTATGGATTTGCAGCCAAGAAAGTCAATGTTACACTTACTCAATATCATGAACCTGCTTTCAAGGTCTTTGAAATAGATGTTGAGGGGCATTTCATCAAGGATGGTCTGCAGGTAAAGTTGTTGTTTCTTTTCTTCTTCTTCTATCTGGACTTTTTCTGTGATGTCAACAATTCTTTTAAGAACAAAATTGGGGTGCCCAAGATGGTCTTTAAAAACCAGGGATGTAACTTCAACCTGTACGACTTTTCCGCTTTTAGTCAGTCTGGATGATCTGAACTTGACATCTGATTTTTCACCTGAAAGGACTTGGTCAACAAAAGCTATTTCTCTTTCATAAGCTTCCTGAGAAACATATAGGGTGTTTGCCTGATGTTTGATTTCTTCTTCGTCATATCCGATCAGGTTTTTATAGGCTTCATTGTAGCGGTAAATATTTCCGTCAAGGTCAATTAATAGATCACAAGTGGAGGAATTTTTTAAAAGGAGATCAAAGACTGCATCGTAATCCAATGAATTCATGTCTTGATATTTATAAAGGTTAAGTAAGTGACGCTAATTTAAAATCAATATTAAAAATAGCGATATAAAATATAAAATAAGTCCAAAAAAAACTTTCTTATAAATTTTTCGCAAATGTAATCTGGTTTTACAAATAATGCAATAAAATAGGCGATTTATTTTATGATATGCAAGATTTTGAGGTTGAAAATATGTTTTTATAACAATTTAATTTTTTTGAAAAAATGCAAAAATATTCAATTATAATGCGGATATTTTTGGTTTTTAATCTAAAAATGACACCTTTGCAATTAATGATATACATCAGTGTAATATTGACATACACAAGAAAGATGATTGAGCGGATTTTCTCACAAGAAAAGTTACTCTTAATCGTTCTGTCAACTTCCTTTTTTTTGATTTTTTGCCCTCAGAACATGACAGCCCTTTCTAATTTGACAAGTGGCACCGCTTCGTACTACAATAAGAAATTTGATGGTCGGAAAACGTCAAGCGGTGAAAGATTGGACAATAAAAGATTTACTGCTGCCCATCCTTCAATACCTTTTGGTACTTTGGTCCGTGTGACCAATAAGTCTAATGGAAAAAGTGTCGTTGTTAAGGTGAATGATCGCTTTTATCCCGGAAAAGGGCATTTGATAGACCTTACTTATGCTGCCGCGCAAGAAATTGACATGATCAGGCAAGGTGTAGCCAAAGTGACCATTGAAATACTCGACATCACCGAAATGGAGGCAGAAGCAGAAGCCATAATCCCTCTGGATACCATTACATATAAGATTTCCGAAAGTTCTTTTTCCTTACCTGTTGTAAAGTTGGATTCCAGGGTTTTGATTCCTCTCAAGCTGAAATAATCCCTTACAACCACATTTCGTTGAGGTTATGAATATCGGCACTCCTTGTCGTTTTTATTTTAATGTGATGAGAAATTAACAAGTTCTGTTATCTTTGCATTTATTTAGATAGAATACCTATTGGATATGAAAAAAACACTACTTACCACCTTGTTGTTTCTTACAACAATCGTTTTCTGTTATGCTGCCAAAGTTGACACCGTACAGGTCTACAGCCCTTCCATGAACAAGAACATTAAAACCGTCATCATTACTCCTGATAACTATGCCGATGGAAAAGAATATCCGGTCATATATTTGCTTCACGGTTTTGGCGATGATTATTCAGGTTGGGTGAAGAAGGCAAAAGGTATGGATAAATTATCAGACCTTTACAATATCATTTTCGTATGTCCTGACGGTGCAAAGAGCTGGTATTTTGACAGCCCTATGGATAAAAGCATCAGGTACGAAACCTTTGTTTCCGGCGAATTGGTCAAATGGGTGGATGAAAGTTACAAGACCATCAGGGACCGTAGCGGAAGAGGCATCACCGGTCTGAGCATGGGTGGCCATGGTGCATTGTATCTGGCATTCAGACATCAGGATGTTTACGGTGTAGCAGGTAGTATGAGCGGTGGTGTGGACATTCGTTCTTTCCCAAAAAACTGGGATTTGGAAAAATGTTTGGGTAAATATTCGGAGTATCCTGATAACTGGGAGAATAATACGGTCATCAACCTCTTGCATCTTTTGACACCAAACAGATTGGCCATATTCATTGATTGCGGGTCTGAGGACTTCTTTTACAAGGTGAATGTAAATCTTCATGAGAAATTGTTGGAACGAAACATTCCTCATGATTTCATGACTCGTCCCGGTATGCACAACTGGACGTATTGGACGGTATCCATTCAATATCAGGCATTGTTTATGAACCGGTATTTTACGAGCCAACAAAGATAGGACAAAATAGGCGATGAACTTTTACCATTTCCGATGTTGTTCAGTCATGAGGTTTGCCCGATTTCTTATAATCTTCCTTTTTCTATGGCAGGCATCTGATGAGGTATGTGGACAAACAGCGTTGGAAAACAAGGTCATTGCGTCTTTGTTGAATGACGGAAACAAGCTGATTCCAAAATACAAGACATCCAAACGGAAGGGATTGGTCAAGAAGTTCAATGGTCATAAAGTGCCGGAACTGGTACTCCTGAACGTGACGAAGAGTCCGCTCCGGGACGCGGAGTTTGATACCTTAAACTTGTTTCAGCGAAAGGTCTTGATAGAAAAGGACAAGGGTATGCTACACGATTTTTGCAGCAAGAATCATTCGTCCCTAAAAATTGATTCTGTTGCCGGTCTGAAAGACAGGATCACCTATATCAGGAAATCGGAACTTGGGAAAGTTTTCCCCAAAAACGGGGAATGGCATACGTATTATTATCATTTTGGGTTAAAGCCTTATGTGAATGTTTCGAGGCCTGGATTTAACGAAAAGAAGAATAGAGCTTTTATTTACCTGACCTATAAACTGGGAAAGAACGACGGAGCCGGATATTATCTGGTGATGAAGAAATCCTGGGGAAAATGGAGAATCAAAGGGAATATGCTCATTTGGGTGAAGTAATTTTGATTGGGCTCATAGGAGAAGTCTCAGGTTTAAACTCATGAATCTTTTCTTTATCTTTGCGCTGCTTTTTATGCGTAGAATAAAAATTGATGAAAAACCGATATGCATATCCCTTCCAAAGAACTATCCGCTAAAAACACTTTCTTTCTGATGCTGGCCGCATGGTTTGTCGTGAACTTGCTGCAGGCTATTTTTACCGGAATGTCCAACGACGAATCTTATTATGCACTTTGGGGACAGCGTCTGGCATGGGGCTATTTTGACCATCCGCCCATGGTTGCTGTCTTTAACTTTCTAAGTGCTTTACTTTTCTGCGGAAACCTGGGTGTTCGGTTCTTGACCGTGTTGGCTCAGGTGGGGACGTTGTGGCTTGTTTGGAAAATGATTGACGAAAAGGAGGCGGACAACCGGAAAGTTTGTACTTTTTTCATCATCTCCGCTTCTTTGGTGATGTTTGCCGCGCTGGGTTTTGTAACGACACCGGATGCACCTTTGTTGTTTTTCACTGCATTCTTCCTGCTTTCCTACAAACTTTTCCTAAAAAGTGAAAATGCCCGGAATACCTTGTTGCTTTGTTTATCCATGGCAGGAATGGTTTACAGCAAATATCAGGCTTGCCTGGTGATCGGTTTTATCGTTTTGTCGAACGTGCGACTGTTGGCAAATCCCAAATTCTGGTTGGCGGGCATTGGAGCGTTGTTGCTTCTGTCACCACATTTCTACTGGCAGTATAGCAACCATTTTCCCAGTTTCCAATATCATTTGGTTGACAGGAGCGGCCAGTTTCAACTGAAATATTTTCTGGAGTTTATTCCCAACCAGTTGGCTGTCTTTAACCCGTTTACTTTGGGCTTGGTTATTTATGTCCTGTTTAAATTCAGAAGCAAGGATGTATTTGAGCGTGGCTTGTATGTCCTCATCATCGGCTTTATTTCTTTTTTCTGGGTGATGGCTTATAGGGGGCATGTAGAACCACATTGGACCGTGGCTTGTTCCATTCCGATGATCATTATTCTTTATAACCGGTCTAAGGAACACGAATTTGTCAGAAAATATATCACCCGTTATGTATTGGGCTCTGTGGTACTTATTTTACTGATTAGAATGGCATTGGTCTGTCCTCCTTTGGCAGGAAAAGCCGGTTTTGATGAGAAGAAAAAGTTCAAGGCCATCGAATCCGTTGCAGGGAAGTTGCCTGTTGTATTTACCGGATCATTTCAGAGACCTTCCATGTATACATTTTTCAGCGGACATCCATCCACCACCATCAGCTCCATCTACAACCGCCGGACTCAATTTGATGTCTGGCAAATAGAACGGGCGTTTGAAGGCAAGCCTGTATTCGTTTGTGCCAAAGTGGAAGGCCTGAGTCAAAGTTATCAGGTGGACGGACAAACTTTCGAGGGCTTTTTTACCGATCGTTTTCATTCTGCCATGAGGTTGAAAGTGAAAGCTGAAATGCCGGCTGAAAGTGTAAAACATAGTGGAGATACCATTCACACCAGCTTTTCGGTTCACAACCCATATCCCTATTCTATAAACTTTAAAGATAAAACATTCCCGGTCAGTATCTGTGCCTGTTTCTTTACCAAAAAAGTCAAGGAAATCGGCCCCATCATCAGCAAGATGGATTTTTCCGTCATGAAGCCATCGGAGACCTTATCCGGGGAGATGAGCGTCATCGTTCCTGAACTGGAAAATGGTGAATACACGTTTACTGTTACGACAAACAGTGTTTTTGGACCGGCCTTGGAAAACGACATGTTTAAAGTGAAAATTGTAAAAGAATGATAGACAGTGCCTTGCTTTTTAAACTGATCAAGTTTTGTGTCGTCGGATTTTCCGGCATGTTTGTGGATTTTGGAACGACCTGGTTATTGAAAGAGAAAGCAAAAGCCAATAAATACATAGCCAATTCTTCCGGTTTTGTGCTTGCGGCTACTTCCAACTATTTTTTCAACAGGGTTTGGACTTTCCACAGTCATAATGAGCAGATTGTAACCGAGTACTTTTCTTTTTTCGGAATATCGCTGATTGGTTTGGGACTCAATAATCTCATCATTTATCTTTTGACAGAGAAACTGCACCTGAATTTCTATCTTTCCAAACTTTTTGCAATCGGCGTTGTTACGATTTGGAATTTTGTGATGAACTATATAGTCACTTTCAGATAATACTTTTTCAGCGTATATTTGTGATTATTATGAATAAGATGTTTTCGAAACCTTAATAAATGAAGATTATGGCAATACCGACTTCTCGTACCCAGGAAAATGCCACCATACACATTGATAAAACACTTTGTAATGGTTGTGGATTGTGTGTGACAGTCTGCAAGAGTTTTTCTTTGACCATATTGGATAAAAAGGTCTGTCTTTCAGATCAATCTATATTCGGATGTATCGGTTGCGGACATTGCATGATGGTTTGTCCGCACGGAGCCATTACAGTAGAAGGTCGTTGCACTTCTGCCGGTGACTTGAAGGAAATTCCCCCGAAGGAAGATGCAGCCACACATGATGCACTGTTGGCATTGATGCTGCGTCGTCGGGCTGTGCGTGAATTTAAGGAGAAACCTGTAGATAAAGCATTGATAGATCAGGTTATTGCAGCGGCTTCTACAGCACCGATGGGACTTCCACCTTCAGATGTTCATGTACTGGTTTTTGACAGTAAGGAGAAGGTCCGTGCCTTTGCTGAAGATTTTTGTGCCTATCTGGAGCATATAAAATGGTATACGTCGAAATGGTTTCTGATGCTGATGCGCCCTTTTTGGGGAAAGAAAACCGATCAGCTTTTTCGCGGATTCCTGAAGCCATGTCTGGAATGTTACACGGATTTCATGAATAAAGGTGAGAATGTTGTGACCTATGATGCACCTGTTGCTTTGTATTTTTACGGATCAGAATATTCCGATCCGGCAGATCCCATCATCGCTGCCACTTATGCCATGCTTGCAGCCGAATCCCTCGGATTAGGCACGTGTATGTTGGGTGCCATGCATCCCATGATTCAGAATGGAAAACTTGCCAAAAAATTCAGGGAAGCTCATGAAATTCAAAATAAAAGCAGAGAAGGATTATTTATCATCATGGGATATCCGTCCATTAAATTCACAAAGTCCATCACTCGGACTTTTGCTTCTGTGGATAGGAACTAACCATGGTGATATGGGAATGATTTCATAGGATACTTTTCATTTCAATTTTGAGAATCAGGGTTTTTTCTTCACGCATTAATAGGACGGTGAGCGGATTTTTGGAACTGGTCTCGAAATAATTTCTAAGCACATTGATGTTCGTATTAAGAACACTGGCCTCGTTGACTTGAATGATTCTGTCTCCAATTTGCACCCCTGCAAGATCAGCCGGTGATCCTTCCCTGACATGACTGATTTCCGGAAAAGGAATGGATGGATCCTCTTGTATCATTTCAATGCCGGCGATGTTGTATGTGAAGGGCTTGTTGAATTTCCAGTTGGGTTTGACATAAAGCATATTTCTTTTCTGGTCAAAAATCATGTTAAATCGACTCAGAATCTGACTTCCGATGGTTCCTTCCCGTTCAGATGCGAGTATGGCTCCGGTGATGGATGCCGAATCAGGAAAATGGACAATGGGATGGTTAAGGATATGTCCGCCTATATTGATCATGTATATACGTCCCATATAACCTTCAATTTCTCCGTTCAAGCCTTGCCCGATATAACTTCGGATTCTCTTTTCCGGCAATTTGATGGGATGAGCTCCTGTTGAACGGAACCAAGCTGTCAGTTCGGCACCAGTGTCCAAAAGCATTTTGGAATATCTGGTACTCCAGTCAGCTTCAGTGACAGGTATGGTAACAAACATCTTATTGCCTTCAATGATCATCGGAATGGCTGTATACCCTTTGGGTATTTTAAAAGATTCATTTTCGAAAAAAGTAATGCATTGAAGGTTGTGGTCAATCTTTACGATGTAATCCTTAAAAAGGTTTGCGCCGAGGATGCCGTTAATTTTTGTACCGACATGTTTTGACAAACTGAAAATATCTTCTTCCAGTAAAAAGACCGTTTGATTCATAAGTTCCATTTTGCCTGCCTTGAAGACATTCCCATAACTGGTATATGCCATAATGCCTTCATCTGGTCCAAGTCCTTTGATTTCTGTTTTTCCGATATAATTTAATGTAAGAGAGTCTTCGGCATTGAGTTCTGTGATAATGGTGGGAGTGACGCCGGAGTCCAGGATCAGGTTGAACTTTGTGGAACCGTTGATGCTGACTTCAACGACAATATAACTGCCCACTACATGAAATGGAACTGAGGCAATCTTTTTCAGGCCGTTTGCAGCAGAAATACCGGTCGGTAAAAAAATGAGAATCATATAAAGTAATATTCGTCTCATTGTTTTGACAAATAGTTGTCGGTAAATTTATTGAAAAATTGCGAAAAAGCAATTGGTTCATCCAAAAAGAATTTTTAAAAGATAAATTCATAATTAATTGTTCAATCATGCAATTTTGATTTTATTCCTTATATTTGAAGTGAATAGGTAGCCATTTTAAATGCATATATGTATGAAAAACTATCTTAAAATCATGATGGCCGGCTTCGTTGGCCTTTTTGCCTTCAACTCTTGTACCGGCATTCCCAAAGGGGCTGTAGCTGTCAGACCCTTTGATGCGGGTAAGTATCTTGGAAAATGGTACGAAATCGCAAGGATGGATTTTCGTTTTGAGCGGGGATTGAATCATACGACAGCCAATTATTCCTTGAATGGGGATGGTAGTATTCAGGTCGTAAATCGCGGTTATCATGCAGAAAAGAAACAATGGAAAGAGGCCGTTGGAAAAGCTAAATTGATCGGGCGTTCCAAGGAGGCCAGACTGAAAGTTTCCTTTTTTGGACCATTTTATGGCAGTTACAATGTCATTGCGCTGGATGATCAATATCGGTATGCGCTGATAGCTGGCAAAAACCTCCATTATTTGTGGATTCTTTCCCGTGAGAAAACAATTCCTGAAAAAGTCTGTCAAGAATATATAGACTTGGCTAAAGGGTTGGGTTTTGATACCGGAGCACTTATCTGGGTTGAACAAGACAAACAATGAGGATAAGGTTGCTTCATGTAAATCCTTTACCTCATCTGTTTTCCGGGTTCTGAAGAATAACCCGCCAAGCTTCCAGCTTTTTTTCAAAAGGAAGGGTGTATGCCGGACTGGTTGATGGAAGAGTTATAGAATGGATTCCATCCATGATTTTCAGATACCGGTGAAAAAGTTTCTCAGCTGTTTTTCCGTTGAAAATGATGGTGTGGATGGTGGGATGAGCGGCCAGTAATTCTTCAATGCGGTTTGGCTCTTCTTCCCGAATATTGCTGTCAGCACTGCCTGGACGGATGCAGGTGTGGCAGACATCCCAAAGTGCCAGATTCATAGTGATGATCAGTTGTTTCTTTATCTGATAATCCGTGGGGCAATCGATGTCGTTGATGGTTGACAAAATTTTCCAGAAGGCATTTTTAGGGTGGGCATAGTATTGGTTTTCTTGTAGCGAAATAACACTGGGCATGGTGCCAAGGATCAGGATTCTTGGATGATTAGCGATGATGGGAGGAAAGCTGACTATCTGCTTTGGCACTTGAGCTGGGTTTGATGGAGGAACAAATATAAGGATTCTGTAAATATCCTTGATAAGGATATGAAAGAAAAGGTCTATTTGATTATATTTGTTTGGTTCTAATATTTAAATTTGAAAACATTATTGAACATCAGTGATGTCACTACCTGATTCCGAATCATCTACTCGTTTGGCACTTTATCAAGAACGTCTTCCTGGTAATGCAGTCCGTTGTCTCCTTTGTCCGCACCGCTGTGTACTTCAGGAGTGGAGAATAGGAATATGTCATGCAAGAATAAACAGATGGGGGGAGTTGTATACTTTGGGCTACGGAAATCCTTGCTCGCTTGCGGTAGATCCTATAGAAAAAAAACCACTTTTTCACTTTTTACCTGGAAGGAAAATTTTCTCAATGGCCATGGCCGGTTGCAATTTAAGATGTCTTAATTGCCAAAACTGGGAAATATCACAAAGTTCGCCGGACGATTTAAAGAAATATAATTTGACACCTGAAGAGGTTTTAAAGCTGGCGGAAGAACACCATGTTGATTGTATCGCGTTTACCTATACAGAACCCAGCGTTTTTTACGAGTATGTTTTTGATATTGCAAAAATAGCTCATGATAAGGGTTTTAAGACAGTATTGGTTACAAACGGATACATCAATGAGAAGCCTTTACTCGAACTTTGTCCTTATCTGGATGCTGTCAATGTTGATTTGAAATGTATCAGGGATGATGTTTACCGCCGTCTTTCCGGAGGGAACCTTCAACCTGTGATTGATACCCTGAAGATATTAAAAGCCCAGGGCGTATGGCTCGAAATAACCAATCTGTTGGTACCTGGAATCACAGACCGTTCAGAGATGATTCATGAGATGTGTGATTGGCTTGTTGAAAATGGATTTGAAGATACGCCATTGCATTTCAGTCGGTTTTTCCCAGCCTATAAGTTGGATCACTTGAAGCCAACACCCGAAGACATTCTGCTTCAGGCTAAAAAAATGGCAGAGACAGCCGGAATAAAGTATGTGTACATTGGTAACGATCCGGACTTGAATGGTGAAAATACGTTTTGTCCGAAATGCAAACACATGGTTGTGGAACGGAGCGGATATGTGGTGAGACAAAATGTTGTTCAGGACGGGATGTGCCATTTTTGCGGAGAGCGAATTCCCGGGGTGTGGTCCTAATTTCTTTTTCCTTTTTGAAATGCTTTTTTCTTTGGTGTGAAACAGTTTTGTCATGTCATGTCGGTTATTTTGCATCGGATTTAATCTCTATGGGTTAAATTTCCCGCTGCTTGCGGTGGGGGTAGCTTATTAACAACCTAAAAAACGAAGCAAATGAAAATTTTAAAAAAAATCTTAGTAACTTCTCTTTTAACGATTGTGGCGTGCACTTATGTTTCAGCTCAGGACAGCACCGGAATGGTTTCTTATCAGGATTTTGAACAACTTCAGTCTGATAACGCTTTGGCCAAAAAAATAAAAATATCCGGGTATGTGCAAATGCAATATCAGAAAGCGGATACGGCAGGAATATCTAGTTATGACGGTGGAAATTTTGCCAGTGGTGTGGATAATCGTATGATGGTGCGTCGCGGACGTGTTAAATTTACCTACGATAACCAAGGTGCTCAGGCTGTCATGCAGTTTGACATTACGGAAAAAGGTGTTGGTATCAAACATGCCTATTTGTCTGTAACAGAACCTTGGATCAATGCGATTTCCCTGACGGGCGGCGTTTTTGACCGTCCTTTCGGTTATGAAATATCTTATTCATCCAGTAGCCGTGAGAGTCCGGAACGTTCACGGATTTTTCAGACACTGTTTCCTGGTGAACGCGATTTAGGTGCCAGTCTGACCCTTCAGGCTCCGAAGACTTCCACGTGGAATTTTCTGAAATTCGATCTTGGCCTGTTTAACGGTAACGGGATTGCCGTCGAAACAGACAGCTATAAAGATTTTATCGGACGCTTGTCTGCAACCAAATCCTCTTCCGATGAAAAGATCATGTGGGGCTTGGGCGCTTCGTATTATGACGGAGGTTTTGCCTCCACAACGGACAAAACCTATTCTATCAATGATGTAAATGGAGTAAAAGCATTCACAGCTTCAAGCAATAAAGTTGGCGATAGAACCAAACGGCAATACTTCGGTATAGATGGACAGGTTAGCTATGACTGGGTGATGGGTATCACACAGATTCGTGCAGAATATCTCACCGGTACACAACCTGGATTTGCTTCTTCCAGCTCCAGTCTGACTGCTGCTGCTACGGGGAATGTCTTTAACCGGAAATTCAACGGATTCTATGTCTACTTTGTCCAAAATATTTTGGAAACGCCTTTGCAGGCTGTTGTTAAATACGATGTCTACGATCCGAATACCGAAGTTTCCGGAAACGAAATCGGGAAAGCTGCAGCCGGAGCGACAGCAACGACAGCAACCGATGCTAAATTCTCCACGCTTGGTTTGGGTTTGAATTATCGTTTCAACAGCAATGTCAAAGTGATGGCCTATTACGATATGGTTGCCAATGAAAAGACGTCAAATATAGTGGGCTCCAATACTCTAACAGCTCTTTCGCATGACCGGAAAGACAATGTTCTTACCCTTAGGATTCAGTATAAATTCTAAGATTTCACCGAGGTGTAAAACCCTTGTCACACGATTGTAATACCCAATTAGTTCCTTTGTTCAAGTAAAAATGATCAAACTATGAAACGAGCCCATGATCTATCGCTCACACAAGTGAACGTTTTAAGTAGCGAAAGCAGAAACAAAACTTGTTTTTGGTTATGCTGAGTCACGCAAAACGACTGTTTAGAATAAACGAACAATGATTTGGCAAGTTACATCGAATGTCTAAATATCAAAATAAAAAATAATGAGATGAAAAAGAATTTAATAGCTTTGGGTTTGGTGATCAGTATGATGATCCCTTCCGTGATGAATGCTCAGAAAGTAAATTGCAAAGTAAAAGGCAGCGATACCTGTCTGCCCCTTTCCCAAAAGTTTGCCGAAGTATACGGCAATAAACATCCGGGTTCCGGAATCTCTGTCATCGGCGGCGGATCTGGTGTAGGGCTTTCTGCCTTGATTAGCGGAACCACTGATATCGCCCAATCTTCCAGAAAAATGAAAATCAGTGAAAAGATGAAGATCACGGATGCCGGAAAATCAGTTAAAGAAGTGATCATCGCTTATGATGCCCTGGCTGTGATTGTGAATCCATCCAACCCTGTTTCGAAAATGACCAGAGAGCAACTTGAAGGTGTTTTTACCGGTAAAATCACCAACTGGAATCAAGTCGGAGGACCTAATATGAAGATTATCGTTTATTCCCGTGAGACAAGTTCGGGAACCTATGAATTTTTCAAAGAACATGTGATGAATAAAAAGAACTTTGCCAATTCTGCTTTGCTGATGCCTGCCACGGGGGCTATCGTCCAGTCTGTGAGCCAGACCAAAGGTGCCATCGGATATGTAGGGCTTGCTTATGTGGAAAAGGATGTGAAGGCATTGAACGTTTCCTACGACAAGGGTAAAACGTATGTGACTCCGAATGTGGCAAATGCCAAATCCAGGAAGTATCCGATTACCCGTCCCTTGTATTATTACTATTTGACCAGTGCCTCCGCCAAACTGAATCCTTTTGTCTCTTTCATCATTTCATCCGAAGGACAAAAAATTGTGTTGGCAGAAGGTTATGTTCCTCTCTCTTAAAAGTTGGAAATGACACTGAAAAAAATCATAGAAAGGTTTTCAGAAGGCATTCTTTTCACAAGCAGTACGGTGACCACGGTCGCCGTACTCTTTATCGTTATATTCCTCTTTAAGTCGGGTATTTCCTTATTCAAGACTTCTTCCATCGAAGAGGGCTATAGTTTGGCATTGAATGCCCGCAACCCGGTGAAAAAACTGACATCCGGTCAAGTGAAGGATATTTTCAACGGAGATATCACCAACTGGAAAGAAGTTGGCGGAAAAGATCAGGACATACAACTCTTTACATTGGATGAGCTTTCGGCGGCTTATACTGAAGAACAGATGGGCGCAAAATTTGAAAGACTTCCTTCTTGTGTGGAGGATTATGTTTCCAAAAACGAGAATGTAATCACTTTTTTTGATAACCGATATTACCCGAAACATTTCAGCGGACATTTGCTGGAGATGCCCCCCATCTCTTTCAAGGAGTTTTTTCTGGGACGTGAATGGTATCCGACGGCAATTCCTGCTGCCCAATTCGGCGTTTTGCCTCTGATACTCGGCACGCTTTGGGTGACGCTGCTGGCCATTCTCATAGCATTGCCGATAGGTTTGATTACGGCTATTTACATGGCGGAAGTTGCCAGTGAACGGGTCAGGCGAATTTTTAAACCGGTTATTGAATTGTTGGCCGGAATACCATCGGTGGTCTATGGTTTTTTTGGCCTGGTGGTTCTGGTTCCGGCCATCCAGCAGCTTTTCAGGCTTCCGGTGGGTGAGACCGCTTTGGCTGGGAGTATCATATTGGCCATCATGGCTTTACCAACCATCATTACGGTATCCGAAGATGCTATCCGTGCGACACCTGTTTCGATGAAAGAGGCAAGCCTGGCTTTGGGAGCTTCACATTGGCAGTCGGTGCAATATGTGGTATTGCCCTATGCAAAGTCCGGCATCATGGCTGCCTTCATTCTTGGTGTCGGCCGTGCTGTCGGAGAGACCATGGCGGTACTGATGGTGACAGGCAATGCAGCGGTAATGCCCCATAGTTTTCTGGAACCTGTACGTACCATACCCGCCACCATTGCGGCAGAACTCGGAGAAGCCCCGTTTGGCGGTATGCACTTCAAGGCACTGTTTGCACTGGGAATCATTCTTTTTATCATTACTTTCATCTTCAATTCTTTGGTGGAGATGATTAAATCGAAAAATAATCAATGAAATTTCTGACAAAACAACGGGGAAAACAACTGAAACAGACGCTGGCTTTCGGAACCTTCCGATTAGTCAGTTTTTCCGTAATCGGGGTACTGTTCCTGATTCTCGGATTTATTGTGGTGCGGGGTTTGCCTGCCATCAGCTGGGATTTTCTGACAAAGATGCCTGAAAATGGAATGACGGAAGGCGGAATCTTGCCGGCCATTGTCGGAACACTTTGTTTGGTTGCCGGAAGTATGATTTTTGCGTTTCCTGTTGGCGTGTTTTCTGGAATATATATTAATGAATATCTGAAGGAGTCGTGGTTCAAAAAATTGGTCCGTTCCATGACCAACAATTTGGCCGGAGTACCATCCATTGTTTTCGGACTATTTGGTATGGCACTTTTTGTAGACCAGCTCGATTTCGGCGATTCCATTTTGGCAGGATCCCTGACGCTGGGGCTGATGGTGTTGCCCGTCATTATCCGGACGACGGAGGAAGCACTCAAGACGGTGGACGATTCCATGCGGCTTGGTAGTTATGCTTTGGGAGCCACCAAATTGCAGACCATCCGGAAAGTGGTGCTACCTATTTGTTACCCCAATATCGTAACCGGACTGATACTTTCCGTCAGCCGTGTTTCAGGAGAGACGGCACCCATCCTGTTCACGGCAGCAACTTATTTCATTGATCGTTTACCCAACAGTATTTTTGATCAGGTAATGGCTTTGCCCTACCACCTTTATGTGCTCACCACCAGTGGCACCGATATGGAAAAGACCAGGCCGATTGCCTACGGGACAGCTTTGGTACTTATTGCTATCGTGTTGTTTGTGAACTTGTTGGCAAACTCAGCCAGGCGTTATTTCAACAACAAACTTAAATAAACTGCTATGCCCAATTTTAAAGTAGAAGCAAAGAACTTCAACTTATACTATAGTGAATTTCAGGCACTGAAAAATATTCAGTTTCAGGCGGAAGAAAACACCATTACCGCCTTTATCGGCCCGTCCGGTTGCGGCAAATCCACCTTGTTGCGTTCGTTCAACCGTATGAACGACCTGATTCCAGGTGTTCGCACGGAAGGCGAGACCTTGGTGAATGGCGTAAATGTTTATGATAAGTCTGTCAATGTGGATGAACTTCGTAAGCAAGTGGGAATGGTTTTCCAAAAGCCAAATCCTTTTCCGAAAAGCATTTTTGAAAATGTGGCATACGCCCTTCGGGTTGATGGTATCCGGGATAAAAGATACATCGAGGAAAAAGTGGTGAATTCTTTACAACAGGCTGCTCTTTGGGATGAAGTGAAAGATAAGTTGAAGAAATCTGCAAACGCTCTTTCCGGGGGTCAGCAACAACGTCTGTGCATTGCCAGGGCTTTAGCCATCGCTCCATCGATTTTGCTGATGGACGAACCGGCTTCGGCACTCGATCCGATTTCTACGTCAAAAATTGAAGAGTTGATTTACGATCTCAAGAGAAATTACACCATCATCATTGTTACACACAATATGCAACAGGCCGCCCGCGTGAGCGACCGAACCGCGTTCTTCTACCTGGGTGAACTTGTTGAATGTGATGAAACAAAAACAATCTTTACCAACCCGAAAAGCCTGCGAACACAAAATTACATTACGGGTAAGTTCGGATGATTATTTAACCAAAGAGAAAACAAATTCCAGTCCGCCATCCGGTCTGTTCTTGGCCGAGATGGTACCACCATGCAGTTGTACGGCGTTCTTGACAATGGACAGTCCGAGGCCGGTACCGCCGAGTTTGCGGGAACGACCTTTGTCCACCCTGTAGAAACGTTCGAAAATGCGGTTCAGGTGTTCTTCGGCGATGCCGATACCTGTGTCATAAAAGCTGAAGAAACAGCGGTCATGGTCATTCCGAAAACAAGAGACCCCAATTTCCACTTGCTCACCTGCATAAGCCAAAGCATTGTCAAATAGATTTCGGAAAATGGAATACAGCAGTGAAGCATTTCCATGGACGGTCAGTGCAGGGTCAATGTCCGTGATCAGATGAATGTCCTTCCGTGACAATTCCGCATCCAATTCCCCTGCAATCTGTTCCACCAGTTTTGAGATGTTAATCTCTTCTTTTTCAATGAGATTCGGTGCTTCGTCCATGCGTGTCAGCGTAGAGATGTCGCGTAGCAATTCGCTTAGTCTCTGGCTTTGCAGAAAGGACCGTTCAATAAAACTGTGCAGTTTTTCTACAGGGATATCCGGATTGTTGAGGATGGTTTCCATATAGCCTTGGATGCTGCTGACAGGTGTTTTTAACTCGTGGGCGATGTTTTGCGTCAGTTGGCGTTTCAGGCGGAACTCTTCTTCTGCTTTTGTGATGTCGTTGATGTTCACCTCAAAACTGTTGTCTTGAAAAATGATGCTTTGAACATGAAATATCTTCCCGTTTTTGTTCAAATGGACAGACTGACGCTGCAGGAATGTCATGGGACTCTTGATGCTCAGAGCACGACTGATGTGACTGTTGATCTCCTGAAGTTCAGGTATCTCGAAAATGTCACTGGCAGACTTGATCGGTTCATCGGATATCAAGTTGATGTATTGGATGAATAGGTTATTGGCTATGATTTCCTTTTTGTCCGGGGTGAAAACAGCTAAACCTTCCTGGGTTGTGTGGAGATGCGATATGAGTTTCTCCCGTTCCATCAACAACTCGTCGCGGGTTGCATTTTGACGCCGGAATAAGCTGACGATATGTTGAGAAATGTCTCCAAGTTCGTTTTTGGGGAACTCCTCTGTGGTATCTATAGAAAGGTTTTTATCGGCTTTTTCGGAAAAGTCGCGCAACTGGGCGATGGTGTTTCCCAGTTTTTTGGTAATCTTGTAAAGCAGAAAAAGCAGGATCAGCAAAAGCGTTGCTGTAAACAGTATGAAGTTGTAATTGGCCCGCAGTTGCTGGTTGAGAGAAGCGTCATATGGCCTTGAAGACCGGATGATATAGTTTGGATAACGCGTTGCGGCATAAAAGAATGTTTTGCCGGTTGTTGAAGATTTTCGTCTAACGGATACGCCCCGACCATACGTCAAGGCGGCTTTTATTTCCGGGCGGTCAAAATGATTTCCGGGATTTTTCAATGATGTATCATACAAAACGTTACCTGAGAAATCCACGATGGAGATGCGAAGGTCCGAAAGATTCAGGAATTGGGTAATTTCCCGGATACTATGCTCAGAGAGACCTTTTTCCTGAATCATTTCAAACACCAGGTTGTTGTAATTCTGGAGTTGTTCCGTCATGAGATCAATCCGGAAGGCTTTTTCGCGTTTGTACTGAAAATAGCTGATCAGGAGAATAAATACCAGAAATGTCGATATGATGGAGAAAAACAACTTCTGGTGAAAGGATAGGTAACGATTGTTGGTGTGCATGAATTTTCTTATTGATAATCAAAGCAATAACCATAACCTAATCGGGTAACGATGTGTTTCCCGAAATTCCCCAACTTTTTGCGTAAGCGGGTGATATTGACGTCGATGGTTCGATCCAGTACATAGACGTCATCAGACCAGACATTCTGAAGGATATCTTCACGGGAGTAAACGCGTCCGGGATGCGCAACAAACAGGAACAGCATCTCAAATTCCTTCTTGGTCAGATCCAGTGCTTTTTCTCTTAGAAAAACTTTTTTTCGGTTTACGTCAATCTTCAGTTCGTCGAAAGTAATGACTTCTTCTTTGTCTGATGTCTCAGAAGCGAGTGTACGTCTCAGGATGGCTTTGACTCGGAGGGTCACTTCGCGGATGGAGAAGGGCTTGGATATATAATCGTCTGCTCCGATGTTGAATCCCGTCAACAGGTCATTTTCTGTATCCTTGGCCGTAATGAAGATGATGGGCAAGTGCTCTGTTTGTTTATTCTTACGGATCATGGCTGCCAGTTTGAAGCCGGAAATTTCTCCCATCATCACGTCAAGTATCAAAAGTTGATAGGAGGAAAGATCCTTTTTCAACGCTTCTTCGGCGGAAAGGGCTGTGTCTACCTCGTAGCCTTCGCTTTCCAGATTGAATTGAAGTATTTCGCATAAATCTTCTTCGTCGTCAACGACTAAAATACGGGTTTTGCTCATGCTTTTTAATTTTCTGTGGAGGTTTTTCCTCGATGTTTCAATACTTTGGCGTCCAGGAAAAATACGATTTCTTCAGCTAAATTGGTGCAATGGTCGCCCACCCGTTCCAGTTTTCGAAAAATGCCGACCAATTGAAGCGCATTTAGGGCATTCGCTTCCGGATCTTCCAGAATGAACGCTTTAAGTCGTTGGTAACATCCGTGGTAGATTTCGTCTACGAGTTGATCCATCTCGAAAACATGTACGGCCAAATCCGCATTTTCCTTTTCGAGGGCATCAAAAAGTGTCTGAAACATCAATAGCACTTGATCAATCATTTCTGAAAGCTGAAGTTTCCGAACTAAATCAGGGTCGAGCACTGGTTCTTTGAACTCCACAACAAAATGAGCCATGCCATCGGCAAAATCGCCGATGCGCTCTAAATTGGAGTTGATCCTCATGATGGCAAGCGTGAAACGAAGTTGCACGGCTACCGGATTGTATAGGGCAATCACATCTTCAACATCTCTGTCTATTTTCAATTCAAAAGCGTTAACCCGACGTTCCCGAAGAATGACTTGTCTGGCCATATCCTTATTGAGGGTGAGAACAGCTTCACCCGCTTGTTGCATTTGATTATAGACCAACTTCCACATTTCAAGTGTATCCTTCCGAAGTTGTTCCATTTCTGCTTCAACTTTTTGTACCATGATGTAAAGAGTTATGAATGGAATTTATTTTCACAAAAATGAGAAAATGGTATTACAACCGAGTTACAAAACAATGAAAGTGATGTTTTTTCAAAAATAGTAAAAAACATCCGGAAAAGACATTATACAGATACTTCCTTTTCTCCGAAAACATCAGCTGTAAAAATGAAAATATCGGCTGTTTTCCATCCGAACCAATCCAATCCCGCCTTGTCATGGGAACAGTGTCCAAGAAATTCATCTAAATTCCAGTTGGTTTCAGTAGCTACTTGTGGGAGAAAAACTCCGCTGTTATGCCCTTTTATGATAAGAATACCATGTTTACCGAGTTGTATTTCTGATACGTCGCTGATTTTCTTCAGTGGTGAAAGCACAGAAAGTTCAATGTCAACATTTGCCAATTCATCAGATTGGACAGGATTGAAGCGCGGGTCATGGATGGCTGAGGAAACGGCCATTTCCTGAATCATTCGGTACAACGGAATATCACCTGTCATGCGGCCGATGCAGCCTCGCAGCTTTCCATAGACATGCAGGGAAACGAATGCACCACAGTCGGTTTTCAGATTTTCAGAGAAGCTGGAAGTGTCAGGAACAAACATTTTTCCGTGCCTGATTTTTTCTTCAAGGGTCTTTCTGGCAAGTTTCAGCAAGGTGATTCTGTCTGATACTGAGAGCTCGAAATCGTTTTTCTCAGGGATTTCTCTAGTCGTTTCCATACGTTCGTTTTCTTTGTATAGTTAAACAAGTTTGGTATCTTTTTTCTGTTGAATCTCTGAAACAGAAATGCCCCAATATCCCACAACACGATCTTTTTCGCCATAAAGAGGAGCATCGCCGGAATTTTGATAGTCGATGGCACGGTACTCCATCGAATCATTTCCCGTGGTCATGTGCAGCAAAGTTAATACGGATGTCCATCCGCAGAGGCTTGTGACCAGATTTGGCACCTGTTTCCTGATATTCTCCGTCAGAGTGTTGATCAGTGTCTCCGGGCGGTTTGAGAGTATGGCTGTTTTTGTGAACCCGTCAATCTTTCGGGCATCCGTATATGCTGCATAATGGGAAAAGTCTGAACTGATAATGAACAGGTTGTCTGTGTTAAACCAGAATTTCAGCACCCTGGCGATTTCTTTGCATACAGCGGGATCTGAAGTTCCTAAAATGATGGGAATGATGCAGTAATCTGTTTTAAGCACATGATGTAAAAAAGGAAGTTGCACTTCTATGCTGTGTTCTTTGAGATGAGGACTGCGATTGGCGGTGAAAATTTCCGGAAAGCTATTCACCAGTTTCTTGCCAAAAGTGGTGTCCACCATTTCCTTTCCGTAGGGCATTAAAAAATCGCCGTCGCAATAAACGGATGCACCTTCAAAATGTTCCTGATGTGATGAGGCAAGGATAAACACCCTTTTGTAAGTTTTTTCACAATCTATTTGGTTGAAGACCGATGCAGCCACTTTCCCTGAGAAAACATAGCCGGCGTGTGGACTGATGATGGCTCTGACGTTTTGATGCTGCTTTGGTGTCGCTTCTGCAAATAAGTCTGTTAGCTCTATTCGTAGCGTGGTCGGGTCTGCCGGATAAAACTGACCGGCTACTGCTGGTTTTCTGTCGATTTTTTCCATGACTTTCCTGAATAAAATGATAGAAATTACTGCGCAAAAATTTGATTTAAAGATATTAATTTTTGTCTGGATTTACTACTTTTTTAATGTGACGATAAATAATGAATGAAAAATAATGAAAATGTATCTTGTCTTTCAGATTCCAACAATAATTTATATATTTGCACCATTCTAAAAAACCGAAAAACGTATGCTGTATAACAAATACATACGAACTACAATGACCCCTTGGGGGGTATAATTTTCTTCTACAGTCTGACAGAAGGGCATCGGTGTGTGTCTGGAGTCATCGCCGAAAAAGGCGTTTTTCATTTCAAAAAACATCTTTTATTCATTCAGGATTATGGTGCGAGGTGCACTTGGGACATTTGTAGGTCCGACGTAGTCTTGTAATTTTAAACCAAAATAAGACCATTTATGAAAGTAATGAAATTCGGCGGAACGTCCGTAGGTTCCGTGAACAGCATTCTCACGATCAAGAAAATTGTTGAATCGGCTGACGAGCCGGTTATTGTTGTCGTTTCTGCCGTTGGCGGAGTGACTGATTTGTTGATTAAAACATCCAAACTTGCAGCTGCTAGCGATTTGGATTATCAGGAAGAATTCCAGACAATCCGTGAAAAGCACAATGAATTGTTGAAAGGCCTTTTTCAAGGCAAAAGTTTGGAAAGAGTTCAACGGGGAGTAAACCAGATGTTTGATGAACTTGCGAATATCTTTAAAGGGGTCTCTTTGATTCAGGACTTTTCTGAAAAAACGTCCAATGCCATTGTCAGTTACGGAGAACGTCTTTCTTCCTATATTATCAGTGAATTTCTGAATGCAATGCATTTTGATGCGCGTAAATATATCAAGACCGATGATGTTTATGGCAAGAACATCTTAAATTACGAATTGACTTCCAAAAAAATCCTGGAAGAATTTTCAGAATTACCTGCCGTTTCTGTCATGGGAGGTTTTATTTCCAGCAGTGCCCGTACCGGTGAAACAACCAATCTGGGTCGTGGGGGTTCTGATTATACTTCTGCCATCATGGCTGCCGTGCTGGATGCTTCCATTCTGGAAATCTGGACGGACGTGGATGGTTTCATGACTGCAGATCCGCGTGTCATCAATAATGCTTATGTCATTAAAAGACTCAGCTATGTGGAAGCAATGGAATTGTCCAACTTCGGAGCGAAAGTGATATATCCGCCGACGATTTTTCCCGTTTATCATAAAAATATACCGATTCAAATTAAAAATACATTCAACCCTCAGGCTCCAGGAACTTATATTTCCAATGACAAGGATAATTCTGAAGGAAAATCAATCAAGGGTATCTCTTCTATCAGCGACACCAGCTTGATTACCATTCAAGGCTTGGGTATGGTAGGCGTGATCGGGGTGAATTACCGGATATTCAAAGCTTTGGCAAAGGCAGGCATCAGTGTGTTTCTCGTATCTCAGGCTTCTTCGGAAAATACAACATCCATCGGGGTCCGTTCGGCAGATTCAGAAGAATCTGTCCGCGTGCTGCAACGTGAATTTAAATCGGAAATGGAATTGGGTGAAATCAACCAGATTTTTGCCGAAAACGATTTGGCAACCATTGCCATTGTCGGTGAGAATATGAAACGTACGCCTGGTATTGCCGGAAAGTTGTTCGGTACACTGGGACGCAATGGCATCAATGTCATCGCTTGTGCTCAGGGCGCATCTGAAACGAACATCTCTTTCGTTACGAATACGGCATACTTGCGTAAGGCACTGAATGTCATTCATGATTCTTTCTTCCTTTCTGATTATCAGGTATTGAATATTTTCCTGACCGGTATCGGTACGGTGGGTGGAAGCCTGCTTGAACAGATTAAGCAACAACAACCTTTGTTGATGGCTCAGAATGGTTTAAAACTCAATGTGGTCGGTATCGCTGATATTGACAAAGCCATCTTTAACCGTGACGGAATTGATTTGGAAAACTATAAGGATATTTTGAACAAACAAGGTCAGGCCAATTCTCCGGAATTGATGAAAAATGAGATCATCAAGATGAATATCTTCAATTCTGTGTTTGTGGATTGTACGGCGAGCGGACAAATAGCTGAATTGTACAAGGATCTGCTGGAACACAATGTTTCAGTGGTTGCAGCCAATAAAATTGCTGCATCTTCCTCTTATGACAATTACCAATGCCTGAAAAACCTGGCTCGCAAGAAAGGTATCAAGTATTTGTTTGAAACCAATGTAGGTGCAGGTCTTCCGGTTATCAACACGATCAATAACCTCATCAACTCCGGCGACCGGATATTGAAGATCGAGGCTGTACTTTCCGGTACGCTGAATTTTATCTTCAACACGATCAGTTCTGAAATTCCTTTAAGTAAATCTATCAAAATGGCACAGGAAGCCCGTTATTCTGAACCTGATCCCCGCATAGACCTCAGCGGTAAGGACGTTGTCCGTAAACTGGTGATTCTGGCTCGTGAAGCTGGTTACAAGGTGGAACAGGAAGATGTCGTGAAAAACCTTTTTGTACCGGATCGATATTTTGAAGGAACATTGGAAGATTTCTGGGCTACCATCGGCGAAATGGATGCTGAATTTGAAGAAAAACGCAAGGTTCTGGAAAGAGAAAACAAACGCTGGAGATTCGTCGCCAAAATGGAAAATGGCGCATGTTCAGTTGGCTTGCAGGCTATTGCAGCTTCACATCCGTTCTTTGATCTGGAAGGTAGCAACAATATTATACAAATCACGACGGAACGCTATTTGCAGTATCCGATGATGATCAAGGGGTATGGTGCCGGTGCCAGTGTTACTGCAGCCGGAGTGTTTGCCGATATCATCAGCATTGCGAACATCAGATAAGATAGATGAAACGAGCATGAATACGAGTATTCACCTAAGACAATGAATATTTGACATGCGAGTACCATACGATCTTAAAAAACGATTTTTACAGATGAAATATATTGTGATTCTTGGTGATGGGATGGCTGATGAGGCCATGCCTGCATTGGGTGACAAAACGCCGATACAGGCTGCCGATACCCCTTATATGGACAAGCTGGCTGCAATGGGCCGTTGCGGTCAGCTGGAAACGGTTCCTGATGGTTTCCAACCAGGGAGCGAAATAGCCAATATGAGCTTGTTGGGATACGATGTCCGTTCCGCATTTGAAGGACGCGGATCCCTGGAAGCTGCCAGCATGGGGGTGAAGATACTCCCTGGTGAAATGGCGATGCGTTGCAACATCATCTGTATTGAGCATGGTCTGATCAAAAATCATTCGGCAGGTCATATTTCCAACGAAGAGGCTGGAGAACTGATCCGCTTTCTGGATGCAAAAATGGGCTCGGATACGGTGAAATTTCATGAAGGAATTTCCTATCGTCATCTGTTGGTGATAAAAGGTGGAAACAAGTTCCTGAATTGTACCCCACCGCACGATGTACCCGGTACCCCATTCAAGGATGTAATGATTGAAGCGTTGATACCTGAAGCTCAGGCAACGGCAGATGAATTGAACCGGTTGATTATCCGGTCTCAGGAATTGCTTGCCAACCATCCGGTCAATCTGAAACGTATCGCTGCCGGCAAAGATCCTGCCAACAGCATCTGGCCTTGGTCTCCCGGTTACAAACCGATGATGAAGACCTTGATGCAGCAGTTTCCGCAAATCAAGACCGGTAGTGTCATTTCTGCCGTCGATTTGATTAAGGGTATCGGTATTTATGCAGGGCTCGAGTCCATCGATGTCGCTGGTGCTACCGGTCTTTATAACACCAATTACGAAGGCAAGGCTGAGGCTGCCATTGCTCAATTACGGAAAAAGGATTTTGTCTTTTTGCACGTGGAAGCTTCCGATGAAGCCGGACATGAAGGTGATACAGACCTTAAAATCCGTACCATTGAATTTTTAGACAAGCGCATTGTCGGACCGATTTTCGAAGCTGTTAAAAATTGGGACGAACCGGTGACGATGGCTGTTTTGCCGGATCATCCGACTTATTGCCGTACAAGGACACATGTGCGGGAGGCTGTGCCTTTCCTGATTTACAAGCCAGGTGTGGCACCTGATGCGGTGAAAGTATATGATGAGTTTTCTGTTCTTCAAGGTTCTTACGGCTTGTTGAAAGATGATGAATTTATTAAGGCTTTATTTGAATAAAACAATTTCCCATGAAATATTACAGTACCAATAAAAAGGTTGCTCCGGTATCCCTTCAGAAAGCCGTTGTCGACGGTTTGGCCGGCGATAGGGGGCTATACATGCCTGAACGCATACCCGTTTTGCCGGCATCGTTTTTCGATGAAATTGACACCCTGAGTTTTCAGGAAATGTCTTACCGGGTGGCTGATGCCTTTTTCGGAGAAGACATTGAACCTGAAATCCTGAAGAAAATTGTTTATGATACCCTGAGCTTCGATACTCCGCTGGTGAAGGTGAAGGAAAATATCTATAGCCTGGAATTGTTCCACGGTCCGACGTCTGCATTCAAAGATGTAGGCGGTCGTTTTATGGCTCGCCTGCTGGCCTATTTTATCAAGAGACAAGGCCAAAAAGAGGTGAATGTGCTGGTCGCCACTTCAGGAGATACCGGAAGTGCTGTCGCCAATGGTTTCCTCGGAGTGGAAGGCATTAAGGTCTATGTGCTTTATCCGAAAGGTTTGGTCAGTGAAATACAAGAAAAGCAATTCACAACACTGGGGCAAAACATTACAGCGGTGGAAGTGGACGGAACATTTGATGATTGTCAGGCTTTGGTAAAATCTTCCTTCATGGATGCAGACCTCAAGGCTCATATGGCTTTGACTTCGGCAAATTCTATCAATGTAGCCCGCTTTTTACCTCAGTCTTTTTATTATTTTTATGCCTATGCTCAACTGAAAAAGATTGGCAAGGCCGATTCCATGGTGGTATGTGTACCGAGTGGAAACTTTGGGAACATCACTGCCGGTTTGTTTGCCAAAAGGATGGGCCTGCCTGTCAAACATTTCATTGCCTCCAACAATCGGAATGATATTTTCTTTAAGTACCTGAAAACGGGCGAATACAAACCCAAACCTTCGGTATCTACCATTGCCAATGCCATGGATGTGGGTGATCCGAGCAATTTTGCGCGTATCCTTGATTTATATGGAAATTCCCATGAAGCCATCTGTGCTGATATCAGCGGTGCTACTTATGATGATTCGCAAATTGCAGATACATTGAAGAAGGTCTATGCTGAAACCGGTTATCTGCTTGATCCTCATGGTGCTTGCGGCTACCGTGCTTTGGCTGATCAAATCAAACCCGGACAGGTCGGTGTCTTTCTTGAAACGGCCCATCCTGCCAAATTCAAGGATACTGTTTCCGGTATTATCGGTGCTGAAGTGGAAATTCCGGAGCGTCTTCAGGCATTCATGAAAGGACAGAAACTTTCCGTTCCCATGAGCAAGGATTTCGAGAGCTTCAAGAACTATTTGCTGACAAAATGAATGCTTCAGATTATTAAATGTCAGAAATGAAATCGGACTCCGCTCAAAACTTCGATAGCGAATAGGCATATTTTTATGTAAAGCCTTGACAAAGATTATCTTATGAACCGCTTGATCAGAATGATTCCACCCCAAATAGCCATGGGGTAGATAAACCAGACAAATGCAAAATGATTGGTTTGATTATTTAGAATAGCCAATACCCCACTGATAAGGAGGTATATGGCTATTTCTTTTTTGTTAAACTTGGCTTTCATTACAGATTGATGACCATCTTTTTATTTGCATTGAAAATAAAGTTGCATTTCTTGAAACTTGGAGGGCCGGTATAACCTTTGGCATCATTGCTGAATCCGTATTTTTCCAAAGGAATGCCAAAAAGACCTGTGTCCAGCTTTTTATTCATATTTTCATCCTGAAATAAGGATATGGCATAGGAACCTTTTGGTAAGTCATTTATGGTAATGGTCATTGTTTTTCCCGTCACTTTTTCACGGACGCCGTATGAAGTTTCTTTAAGAAAAGTCTTGGATGACTTGTAAAAACCAATGTACATTTCACCTTTGATTTTTTCTATACCTTTGATTTCCAGGGTGAAAGTCTGAGAATAAGCCGTAAAGCATGTCGTTAACGCAAATGCCATGGCCACTAAAAATTTCTTTTTCATTTGATAAAAGTTTTAAAGAGAATTTAATTGATCGTTTATTTTGGATGCATTGAATGTGAGAAGGAGTGTCAGGTAAAAAAAACGTTTGGATGGTGTCGTTTCTGCCCTGTATTTATTTTGGTAGGCAGAGCCTGTATATCCGTATATATTATTGCTACCCAGTACATTTTGGCAGGAGAAATGGATGATTGTATTGTTAAACGGCAAGTAGGAGAGGTTTAAGGTCAGACTGTTTCTGAAAGGTGTTTTCATTAGGGTATGTCGGCCGTTGATTATGACATCTCCATACGAGCCTGATTCAATGTGATAACCAGCCCCCAGCAATGACCTGATGGGTGAGAGCCAATACTTCAGGTCAAACTTGAACAAATGTCCTGATATCAGGTCTGGCATTCTGCTCTGACTAAAAGACTGGTGCAACCTTTCGGAATCCATGTATGAATAGGACAACCAATACTCAAGCAGACTGACATATCCCTTCAGGAATATATCCATTCCGTAAGCATATCCGTTTCCCTTGTTGTTTAGGTTGGTATGGAAGAACGTCCCTTCATCATAGGTGATCAGTTTCCTGTATTGCTTGTAATAGGTATCCACCTGAATTTTACTTCTGCTTTTTGCATAGGCATAGGTCAGCGTCATATTGTCGGATCTTGTAAAATCCAAGTCCTTGTTCAATTTCAGGTAATCATTGCCTGGGTTTTGATAATAGGTTCCCGCTGAAAATGACAGGATGTGGTTGTCATTGAATTTGTGTGAAGCGTATAGTCTTGGTGCCAGGTTGTATTTATCAATGAAAGAGGCATGTTCTGCTCTTAATCCGAGAGAGAGACATGTTTTGTCGATCGGATTAAATGCTACTTGATAGAAATTGGATATCAGTAAGTCGGTGATGTCTGAATCATAGGTGTTGACAAAGACGTAATTCTGGTCGAACTTTGAATGGAATGTCTCAACCCCCACGGTGTAAGTGAACCTGCCTTTTTTGTGTTCGAAAAAGATTTTGTTGTGATTGAAAAGTACATCGGTTTGTACGCTGTCTCCCTGAAGGCTCACATCCGTTCCCTGAAAGTGATCGATGGTAAGATTGGATCCGAAAAATAATTTTGAGTTCTTGCTGATGGCATAATTCCAGGTGGTTTGTCCATAAACATAGGTTTCAGAAATATTGTTGTTGAAAAGGATAGAGTCAATATCGCGATAGGCATAGTCAACGGATGATTTACTGAAGGAAAATTGTGTCTTGACTTTCAGCTTTTTGGAAAGGTTGAATATTCCGAGAAAATTTCCTGAGATATCTTCATAATATTTATTCCAATGGTAGTCATCTTTAAATATCCGACCATAAGGTTGCATATTGGTATAAGCCAATCCCATATATACCTGTGAACGTTTGGTGGAACTCACAATGGCTCCATCCACCCCTGTTGAAGACAGGTATAAATTGATTTGTCGATCCAGTTTGTCTTTGGTATTCAATGAGAGCAATCCGGACAGGGCTTGTCCGTACTCGCTACCATAACCTCCTGCCTGAAGGGCAATCCCTTGAAACATGTTGGGAGAGAACCTGCCCCGGACCGAGACGTTTTTTTGGGACAGCGTGTATGGGTTATAAACCATCATCCCGTCCACGAATGTTTTTGATTCCTCCGAGGATCCTCCCCTGATATACAGTCTGCCGTCATTTCCCGGACTTTGTGCACCGGGAATGATTTTCAGAACTCCCAGCATATCTCCGAATGCCGTCGGGCTGGTGTAAACTTCAAAAGGATTGATTTCGACTTTCTGGGCGGCATAATTGTTGATATTACCATGGCGGTCGCTCCTGACAACGACTTCATCTATGTTGACGGACTCTTCCGTCAATGTAACTCTTTGGATTTCTCCGGGTTTTACTCCGAGTTCAGTCTGCTCATATCCGATGGCGGAAAAGCATAAAACGGTTGAATCCGGATTTTCCGGATCACTTATGGAATAGGCTCCTTTATTGTCGGAGTATGTTTCCGTGTTCTGCCCCTTGACAGATACACGTACGTTATCGATGGGAATTCCTTCGTTGTTGACAATGATGCCTGACAGATTGATGCCGCTATGCATCAGTAGGAGTGATAGCGTAAGGAAGAGGGCATTGGTCATAAAGTGACATTTGTTTTTAGGATGATATCCATTAACGTTTCTGTTCCATTTCCCTGAATAGGGTAGGATATATAGTATTTTGAATCAAATACGTATTTGTCCTGTTTGATGGCAATCAGTGTAAAGCGGTTCTCATCGTAATTGTTTATCGACACAAATTCTTTGTCCTCTACAGGTGGCGTCAAATGCTCGTGCCAGGAATGAATATACACCCAGCATTCCCATTTGTGTAAATTTCTGCAAAGTAAATAATTTTCTAATACATTGTAAAATAATATCAACATATTTTTACTATTATGTTTAAATATTTTGGGGTTTTCAATGTAAAATTCAACATTAATATTGACATTGGTGTGTATATCGCTGTCTACTATTACATTATAAATTGGGATATGAAACATTTCAGCAAACATGAAGACGCCTTTTCTGACCCATAAATCTTTTCCTAAAAAACAGACTTGTTCAAAACGTTTTGGGTCAATGTTTTGCTTGCTCCCGATATTTCCGTCAGGGAAAAGCAAGAAAACTGTTTTGGGATCAATCTTTTTGTCGGATAAAATTTCAGCCAATGTCAACATGGAATTGAAATCTTCTGCACCGATATATCTGACATCTGAGTGCTTTCCAAATGGATGATTCATCGCTTTGACATAGAAATCCAAGTTGTCCCTGTTTTGGTTGATGATGCCGTTCGATGCGATGATATATACAGTAAAACTATTGTATATCAGATAATTAACCAAAGATTTGTAGGACGAATAATGAAAAGAGCTGATGATGAATGGTTTTTTGGGAGAAGCGATGTCGTCCTTGAATCTTTTTGAAAGTTGTTCCTCGTTGCTTTTGATTTTCATTATTTCCGGTAAGGAAAAGGTACGGCTTCGAAGTTCGTTGATGTCCCTGTTTCGAAGGTACAGCTTATACAGCTCGTAATCAGTCGTTGAATCATGGCCTAAATTCCAATGATAGAGCGCGGCGCGAAATACGGCAAAAGAAAAGTCAGAGGATTGGTCCGGATATGCTTTTTCCATGATTTCCTGTAAATCCTGATAGTATATGTTTAAGTCGTAAATGGCTTTGTGCTTGTCGGGCATTGTGCAATAACCATCATTGATCATCCTATCAATCATTTTTTGATAGTCTTCCATAAATAGTTTTGTATAAATAGATTAGAAACAACAAATAGGGCATTGCCAAAAAAACGGCTCTGAAAATGATTCCCATTCCGAGGTCCTCTTGCAATGAATAGATGATGTCCGGAAAGTACCCGGCATTTGAAATTAGGAAGTATGAAGCCATGAACCAGATTGATAGGATGGCCAGAAGACGTATTGCCGCGTAGACAGATAATGCGGCCGGGATATTCTTTAAAAATTTGATTTTTGAAACCGGAGTTTTCAGCAAAGCTTTGGCTTTGGTATCCAGGTTTTCGATCCTGAACAGATCGGCATAAATCCAATATCCGTCCAGAATAAGCATGGGTGCGATGTTCACTAAAAAAAGAGCCAGATTCAAATGAATGACCAAAAGAATAAAATCATTTTGAAAAAAGGCGTTCAGTATGATGCACAAAAGATTCAGCAACAACTGGAAATATAAGCCGCCGGCACTGACGATGATTCTTTTCTCTCTTGGCAGCAGAACTTGTTGATTGAGGGAGACATAAAAAACCGGCCATATATAATAGACGCCTGCTGAAATCTTCAAATTTTTCAATTGATAATGGCTGCCGGCACAAACATGTCCTACTTCATGAAAAAACATAATGATCATCAATGCGGCCAGATATCCTGCAAATCCGATATGGAAGGAAAGGAGCGAATAATCGGCGATAAGCAGATAAAATAACAAAGTCGTTATTAGTGATAGGATGATTAGGCCATAAAAGATGGTTTTGTCAAATAAAAAACCAAAACTTTCGCCTATACCATTACAGCAATGATTGTTCAAGATGGTGAACAGTCGTTGGATTTTTGGAGGGCGAACCTTTTTGGTCAATGCTTCCTTGATTTGCATGAATGCATTGTTCGTTTCCGCTATTTCCATGTTTAGATTTTGTGCAATCTCATGAATGTCCAGACCTTGTTTGAACATTGATAATAAGTGATATGCGTTATCGTTGATCTTGAAGTAGTTGCCTTTATATTCAATATAATGTGCATCATCTTCTGTCTTTACCAAAGTATAATTGATGTCAGTTAGCATAAAAGTGGTTGATTTGGAAAAGAGGGCAGTTTTCCATGCCCTCTTTTCGGTTTAGAAAATCTTGCGAACTTGGATCGTTAAAGCATCCTGACGTTCTTCCATCTGTTCGATTGAAAAAGATTTTGTTTCCATGATAAATTGATTTTAAAATTTGCCTACTCTGTCTGGTTTTCGGCTTCCCCATTTATAATTCTGGCTATTCCCATAATTTCACCGGCCGCAACAGTCTTGTGATTTGCTTTGTTGATGGCTTTCACTTTGAAGATGCTGACCATGTTGACCACTTCGACCAATCTGGCCTGTAGCAATAAAGTATCTTTGGGATTGGCCTTATTTTTGAACCGGATGTTCACCTTGATGGCGAGATGTTCGGATTTCTTACTGATGTGAGGAATATGGGGATCACTTTCACATATTGCAAATCCACATAGATGACAAGCCTGTGACAGTGCCTCTATCGTAAAAATGGCCGGAACAACCGGATTATCCGGAAAGTGACCTTGTAATAAGTGCTCATCCTCACCGATATATTTTTCTGCGACCAATTGTTTTGAATCATCATCAAATGAAACAATTCTGTCTATGTATACTGCTGGTGTGGCCTGAGACAGGATGTCGAGAACATTGTATTTGCTGAAATCTATCATGACTGTGACCGTTTAAATTTCATATAGCCCATGAAACCTTTCTTGTCTATGATGATATACTGGTGCTCCTGGCCTTTATCTTCAGGAAGGAACAAGTCCATATTGTTGATAAAGAATGGTAGGCAGGAGAGCTGGGGAGAAGTTGATTGAAAGAACTGAAGCTGTCCGTGATTTTGCAGGTTGATGTAGAAATCCGTATCGATGAAAGTGTATCCGGTTTGCAGATCCACGATTTCTTCCAGTTTTTTCTTGTTGTAAGACATGGTGCGACATTCCAGCACTTCAATCATTGAGGTGTCCGTCTTTTTCTCTGAGGCAAGGATACCTACGGCAATTTCCTTGTTGAAAGTGGAGTGTTGGTTATACTTTTTATACATCTCACCCATATAATGAGCACACAGGATGATGGCATGGCTGGTCTCTTTGTCCATGAAGTCAAGGCTGGTGAGGTTGAATGCTGCAAGTATGCTGCAACGACCGGAGTTGACGGATAAGTTGATGTTGTTCATTTTGCTCCTGATGGCCAACCAACCGGCTGTCGAGCCATTGAGTGTGTAGGGTATTTTCATCGGATTGGCCAGCTTGACACCGTAGTTTTCCACTTCCAGATCAAAGTCAATACTTGGTTCCAATGCGCAAATGTCATTGGTATTGTATATGCCCATCATGTCTTTCTCTGCATTCAAACCATTTTTTTCCAGTATTTCACCCACCACATTCTGCAACATTCTGACCGTGCGTGGTACAAAACGCAATCCTTTTCCTTGCAGGTGTCTTGAGCTGTAGTCTGTGATTTCTGCGTTTTCAGGAGATTCAATGAAATTGAAGTCTATTTTTTCAAACCCTTTGTTTGAAAAAGTAACGATGTCGTTGATATAGTATCCCATAATTACTGATATTTAGCTAATACGATGGAACAAATGTTTCCTCCAAAGGCAAAGGAGTTGCTCAAAATGGCCGATACCTGTCTGTCAGAGAAGTTGGTCGTGTTCAGTTTGCATGGAAAGGCATCGTCTGACTGACAGGTGTTGATTGTCTCCGGAATCGCATTTTTCTGAAGGGATAAGGTGGCGACAATGGCTTCGATTGAACTGGCCGCCGACATGCAATGACCCAACATCGATTTGATGCCGCTGACAGGTATGTCTTTAGCTTGTCCTTCAAATATCCTAAAGATGGCATTTGCTTCCTGCAGGTCATTGCTGTAGGTACCGGTGCCATGTGGACTGATGTAACTGATCTGTTCCGGCTTGATTTCGGCCATTTCGAGTGCTTTCCTGATGGACTTCGTCGCTATCATGCCATTGATATCAGGAGTGGTCAGGTGGTAAGCATCACAGGAAATGTTGTACCCCATGACTTCGGCCAGGATGGGCACACCTCTTTGTATGGCGTGTTCCAGATTTTCCAGAACCAAGAATCCTGCACCTTCTCCGACCGTAATTCCATCCCTTTGCTTGTCAAAAGGCTTACAGGAAGAAGGAGACAAGGCACCCAGACAATGGAAGGTGGTGTATGTCTTTTCACTGATGCGATCGACACTTCCTACAATGCAAATGTCTTTTTGTCCGTATTTGATTTTTCTGGCTCCTGTCGATATGGATACATTACCTCCTGAACAGGCAATGGGAAATGCAAGGGCTTCTCCCTGAATATTCAGCTCTGAAGCGATCAAAGACAATGTTTCTGCCGGATACCGTCCTTTCAGATAATCCTTGGCGTCATTTCCGGAACATTTGATGTAGTCGATATTGTCGAAACAATAACTCTCTGAGGTGCCGATGTGCAAATCGGCATGTTGAAGCATTTCCTCCTCGTTTTTTAATCCTGCACTTTCAATCGCCTGTTTGCAGGCTAATAAGGAATAACTGCTGATACTGTGGTCTATAGAGACCTCATATTCCCGGCATCTTTTTTCATAATCATCTGAGACCGGTGAAACCAGCCGCAAACCTCCTTCATATTCTCTGAGAAAATTCTGTGGTTTTTGAAAATGGCTCTCACCTTGCAATAAATTGCTGAACATTTCCTCAACATTGCATCCCAAGGGGGAAACAACGCCCAAACCAGTTATGACTACGCGGTGTTTATTCATATTATTTGTGATTTATCTCATTAATAGACCGCCATCTACAATTAGCGTCTGCCCGGTCATGTAACTGCTTTCCTCAGAAATCAGAAAGTATACGGCATTAGCCACATCCGACGGTGAGCCGATTCTCTTTAAGGGTATGTTCTTTTTCATGATTTTCATGTTTTCTTCAGGTATTTTGTCAAGCATTTTGGTCTTGATGAATCCGGGAGCAATACAGTTGACCCTTAAGCCTACACTTGCGTATTCTAAGGCCAGATTGCGGCACAATGCAATCAGCCCGGCTTTGCTGCATGAATAGTTTACTTGTCCGATCTTTCCCGTCATTCCGGAAACCGATGAGATGAAGACGATGCTTCCCCGTTGGACTGCCAGATTGTCAATCAAAGCCTTACAGATTCTGAAACATCCATAAAGATTCACATCCATCACGCTATTGAAATCTTCTTCGGACATCATTCGGAAAAGCTTGTCGTTTGTCAGACCTGTGTTGTAGACTAAAGAAGAAATCCTTATTTTTTTCGATGCGATATATGAAACCAAACATTCCACATCCTGTGCAGACCGGATATCTATTTTTATAGCTATCGTCCGCCCGGGTTTGCCATTGGCCCATGCTTCGATTTCAGTGACTGCGGAGGCATTGTGATGATACGTGTAAAGTACATTTCTGCCATTGCCCGCCAGCTTTTTGATGATTGAAAGGCCTATCTCACTGGAACCTCCGATGATAAGATCATAATCATTCATCCTTCTGTTGCTTTTTTTCGATGGTGTCAAGTAAATCCTGAATGGTTATGATGCTTTTCCATTCTTCGTTGGGTATGATGGTCCCGAAAGAACGTTGAATCTGTATGGCCAGTTCGAGAAAGCCCATTGAGTCCAACCCGATGTCTTCTACCAGTCTGGCATTTTCCTCAAAGAGGACAAACTCTTCTTCCAATATCTCCGCAATGATGGAAGATATTTCATTTCTGTCTGTTTCGCGATTTGTCGTTTTCATGTGTGATCAGATTATATAGGATGATGTTTTGTATGGCTTGGCTGTAATCAAGGTTCCGGATGATATCCGGCCACCGTATTTTCCTCAATCGTACGGTTCACAAACATTGCACGGAATGCATCGGAGTTTGTAATCTCGCATTCCACTTTTTGGTTGTGTTGAATTTCAGGACTTTCCGTTGTCCTATTTTGACGGTTATTATTCATTGATTAAATAATTATAAATAGTTAATAAATAATTAAATGTTTTTCGTGCTGCAAATATAAATACAATATTTCAATTAACAATAAAATAATATAAAGAAAAATGAAATTAATATTAAATATTTTTGAATAATTCACAGGAATGCCTGATGATGGGGATTTATAAAAGTAATGATATAAAAAAGGCTGCCTTTTTTGAGGCAGCCTATCTCTGAGAGGTCTTAGTCTATTATGCGATATTTTTCCCTGCTTTTGTCAATTGGACATATAGAGGGAATAAGGAACGACAATCTTGTTTCGTGCAATCATTGAGCCGTTCCCACCGATAACGGTGTAAAAATACAGGCCGGGGGGCAACGGAGCCGTTTTAACGACATTTATGCCTTTTGCAAAACAGGATTGTCGTAATGACCCATTCAGGGAATACACGTCAAGCCGACAGGTGCCTGGAGGAACTTCTACTATCAGGCGACCTTCATGGGAATAAGCCCTGACTTCATCCCCGAAAGAGGGGTTTTGCAACCCGACATAGTCTGGGTTCTTCCAGATTAGCTGATCTCCCTTGTAAAAGGAGACAATCATTCCTCCTATTTGGGTCGAATAGACAGATACCATAGACAGAAAACTAAACTTGAAACCAATGCCTCTGATGAGCTCACAATTAAATCCCGTAAACGTTTGAGCGTAATTTCCATCCTGCAAGAGTATGGAATCGAGGTCGTTTTCTGTTATGATTTTGGAAATCGTATTGTCATTGGCAAAATTTATATATAGTGTATCTCCGATTGACCAATCAGAAAAATCGTACAGCATCCTTTCTGGATAATTAAAAATTCCGCCGGCATAATATATATGCCCGGATGCATCTTCCCGCAAATTGCACCTAAAGATGGTATCATAGGAGTAAATCAATCCATTGTTCGAAATAAGTTTGGCAGAATCCTGATATACACACTTCCGGTACAATTTATTGTAGGTTTGACCTTCATAAACAACCGTTCCATCCATCCAGTAATTCATCAGTACAGTTACCGTTTCGTTAGGTGCCGATGCATCGTAGTGATACTCCACCTCTTGCCAGTGCCAGTCCGCCAAATCCGCAGATAAATGGAACACCGCGCACAGCAACAATATTAAAAAAGTCAGTCGTTTTTTCATTGTTCCACGATTTAATTGATATCAATACTCGCTCCCAATTCACATTCAACGTTCTCTTCAAGATAACAATTTTCTGAAGCATCAAAAACGACGTGTGCTCCATTACGAATAAGGACGCTTCCACCGGAAGAACCTCGGGAATGTATATTGTATTTTCATCTTAACATTAAGTCTCTCATTTATATAAACATCTTCAACTCGATCCAAACAAATGAACTTTAATTACTCGAAAATCACTTATTAATAATTGTAAAACTACCACCCAGTGCAACAGAAAAACCAGGCGATAATGTAACTACGCTAGGAGTTTTAATAGTCAAAGACGCTCCATTCGTAACTACAGCATTCCCGCTTGTCCTTGCATTTGTAACGCTACTTCCAAGTGAAACCTCATTAGCATATATATAGTTATTTCCAGAAATTTGTTCATTCTGGATATACAAGGGGGCAATATACGGAAAGTGATTATGTTTGTTGACCGTAACAATAAAATTTGAAGGAACATTTGAGAATGTTGCATCACTGCCAACCACACTATTATGATATGAATTGCCGCTGAACAATCCGCTGATACCAATAAGGCAATCAGCATCAGATGTACTTACATTCACGTTACTACCTGATTGAGTGGCACTAACTGTTCCAAAATTTGTAGGAGTACTCGTCCATATTTGAACTTCTGGACATCCAATTAAGTTATGAGTTAGGGCTAAATAATGCTTTAATGATGAATTATATGTAGATTTTGAGATTGCTTCAGCCATCCCTAAATGGAAATTCGAACATCCAAAAGCATCTATAAATTTCCTATATAATTGTGTAGAATACCAAACCCACCCATGTCTAGTATTGCCTAAAAAGACTGGTCCTCCAAAGTCACCTTCGACAGTAAAACTCTCTCCAAAGCTATATGGAACGTGGTGATGATAGTATCCAAAACCACCATCATCATTTGGTGTAAAGTCATTATACTTGTCAAAAGGCGTGACATCGCATGCAATTGTATATGCAATTGCCGGATAATTTTGGTTTTTTAATGAGTCAAGTCCATTACCAACTTCCTCCTGAAAGCCTCCTCTATAACTATCCAGTGATGATATGCCTTTCCATGGCCCTTGATTTACGCCTTGTGACAACGAAGATATTCCATATACATCACCATGACCAAACCAACTAAAAAGCCCATATCTTTCGTTCATTTTTGAAATGATATCATTCCCCGTTGGATATGTTGTATTCTGGCTGTTATAACCAGGGTATTCTTCAAGAATATCGTTTGTACTAAAATATGAACTTAAATCAGATGCGATTGTACCCGCCTCATTATTACTTTGTAATTGATCGTCTTGTGAATAGAAAGCTTTTCCTAAATAACTATAGTCGCCTAGCCCGGGGTTTTTCTCATAAATCAAAACTTTATTGATAAAGTTAGATACTTCCACACTGTTTTTGCATAATAAACGACCCACATTTAATTCGGAGGAATATTCAACCATGTCGTTACTAGCTTCGCCATAAATAGAATCACCATCTACATTCCAATTGCCATTTAAATCGCTGAAATATAGGTCTGATGGGATCTTATAAGCTAGTGTTGGCGGATAATTATTTGAATAGTTTCCACCTGCCCCATACCTTACAGGTACGATTGAGTCTTGCCCGCCAAGCAATACATATGCCGCACCATTTTGCCAAGCATAAGTTAAATATTGGCGCAATTTCCCAGCATCATCATACAAATTTGATATGCCATCTCCAGTGATATCTGGGTCATTTAAAATTGATTGCATTGTTACAACGCCAGCACTAACACCTTTCCGTCTTTTCCAGCTAATCAATTTTTCAAATGAAAGAGATAATGATTCTGAGGTGATGACAATATATTCATAAACTGGTAATGATATACTTGATGCACTCCTAAGACTTACACTTGTTAAAATATACGCATTCTTTTTCAAGAATTCATCTTTGTTTTCAAGTTGCAAACTGTTCGCCATCATGAATTTTCGCTTAACTTTAGGGTTTATGGGCGATTTCTTATTTGGCAAAGTTGTATTACTTGATGTAACAATCTCGAAATCTATCGTTGAATTTAGCATTATTGATAAATCATCTTCCTTATACTGAACTGGTGATACTCTGACAGTTATTATACGAATGTTACCATCAATAAATTCGTCAGAAACGAGACTGACGGGAGATTCAGGATAGATAGCATTAGGATTAAAAACTTTTTTTAAGTCGTCTTCTACAAGAGCAGTATTTGCATTGATAGATGTTGGGATAGGCGATGGTGCAACTTGGATTTTTGCTTCGAGGCTAATCACTTCATTTTTAATTTTAAGGATATTAATCTCAAGTTTACTTTGATTATCTGAAATATAAAACTTAAGATATTTATAAGGAATTATAGGGAATCCCTCCTTAAAGTCAGCACTAAGACTTTCATAATCGATTACTTTAAGTTTGTTTTGATTTTCACTAATATCCTTAATCTTTACTTTTTCTTTTGAAAAAGTAATTGAATATTTTAATTGAGCGGATACAAGACACGAAATCAACAAAGCAATCAGTACTAATGTTGTTTTCTTATTCATTATTTTTGTTTTTAAAATGGAGAGGTTAAAAAAACTTGAAATTCTGACGGGGCTGTTTACTCGATTATAGGCTGTTTTTTTATTACCTTCTCTGTGACAATTTGTCCGGATTGTAGTTTGATTTTCACGAGATAAACACCGTCCTTAAAACCGGAGAGATCAAGTGTATTACTTGATGTTCCAATCAATTTAAAGCCAAATAAATCATAAAGATCAGCACATTCAAACTCTACGTTTGACTCAATGATTAGGCTATTTTTAACTGGATTGGGGATTAACCTTAATAATGGTTTAATCGCTGGTTGTTCTAACCCAGAACCAGCTATATATTCTGTAATAACACATGCATTCTTTTCTGGATTGGAATATATTTGATTACCATCATTCCAATAACAGAGGATGTCAGCATCTTGTCCAATTCCAAAGAAGCTGTACAATTGTCCAATACCCTCATACCATACCTCTACATTTATTTCATACGGCATGAAGTTCGTAATAGAAGCTTTAATAATCGTCGCAACAGATATCTTTTTACCTGTAAAGCCATTGAAATTATAACTATCTACAGATTTTATATATCTCTCAGTAATAGTAGATAACTTCGTCCCTACATAAACAGAATCCGAGGATAACATTAAACCTGAATCAACCTTGAATGAATATAACATTTTTTCATCCCAACTGTCGTATTTTAAATAAACAATCTGATTAACAGTATCTTCACGTGCTGCACAAAAAAACATTGTATCGATACCATTATACCTGATCTCTGCACACATGATTTTTTTATAGGAATTACTGTTAATGATGGTATCGCTCGAAACAAAATAAGAGTGCGTTTTTGTTTCACCGCCACAACCAATGCAATTGGGGTACATTTCACTAATGTAATTCCAGTGATTTTTACTTGTTATCATCTTATGGTATTCATTTGGAAAAACCATAATTGACAAAAACATAAAACAAATAAACAATATTTTTTTTTCATATTTTTTTCGATTAAAAGTGAATTATCAGTTAATTGAAGTGAAAAATACTAAATCGTCAATCCATAAAGTTGTTCTTCAACTGGTTAAACGAGAAAGCGAAAATTCAAAATGCGCAAAAGATACATTCAATTAATCAGCAAAACATGACACATACTGCGATATCACTGCGTACGCTTGATAAATCGTTCAATCAACATCCTTGCTGATACCGTAGTTGCCCTGATGAAATAGATGTCATCAGCAAGCTTGGACACGTCCAGCTCGTTTGTTGAGGTTGCCTGTAGCAGACTTCCCTCCATGTCCAACAACTCGATTTTCCGGATCGGTTCATTGCAGGAGACATGCAACAAACCGGATACCGGGTTTGGGTACAGGATGATGTCTTCATGGCTGTTTATGTTTTCGATGTTATATGGTTCACTTGTATACACACAGAGATCATATACCGGATTACTATATATCTGTTCACCCTCGTGCCAGAAGCAAAGAAGTGTTGACTTATAAATATCCGACAGGTAAGGATAGATAATGTTGGCCAATAGTTGTTTCAACGATCCAATACCCTCAATCCAATGATCAGTAAAGACATCATAAGGTGTACCAACACCGTGAAGATAAACCGTATTACAAACTTCCATCTTTTTACGTTGAACACCCCCATATTCAACGGTGTCTATGGCTTTGACACTTCTTATGAAGTATCCATCATGGACACTGGTGGAATCTACCATGATAGTATCCCCCACGGCATGATTGAACGAATAGGCAAGACGCTCTTCATTCGCCGGATTCAGAAAAAAAACCCGTTGGTTGATCGTGTCCTCCCTGAGTGCTCCGAAATAGTTTGTTTCCGTTTTATCGAATGTAATGACATCACACATCAGTTTCACATACTTTGTATCAACGATGGTGGTGTCATTGGTTAGGAAAAAAGAGTAGGTTACTTCATAATTGCCGTCTTCTTCAAGTCCCAAGATCATGGGAAAACCATACACATAATTCCATCTATTGCCAGTTTCAACCAACTTCTGGTATCCTTGAGAATGCAAGCCGTTCATTGAAAATACCAGTAAGAAAAAGAGGCCTGTTCGTTTTTTCATGACTGTCTGTTTTTTATCGTTTGTTGCTTAAACCGCGTTCCTTCGTTTTGGTGACACTAAATCCACTCATGCAATTCAGGAACCATGTAAAACGATTGAACCGTATTCGTAGTCGACGGTCGCTCCCAAATTGATTTTTAAGGATCCATTTCTGTGGAGTTTTATTTTGCCGTTGTTTTGGATAACCAACCTGCCACCGCTTTGCACCTCAATGTCTGCAAACAACAGCTTACCCCCGTCTATCACGAGTGTCCCGCCATTTCTTACCACTATTTTGGCAGATTCGAGAGTGTTAATTTGCGCATATATGGATAACGTCGCGCCTGTTTCGATAAACGTATTGCAACGTATATCCTTATTGATATGCCATGATTCGCTGGTTGTGATGGTCCGGGGTTTTCCACTCAGGTACTCTCCCGTATTCCGGTGATCATGATGTTCGCACCCCCACTCAATATAATTTGGATTTCCATTGGTTTCATATACATGGACCATGTTCCATTCTCCAAAGATCAATTCATTCTTTCCATCATTATCAATATCTGAAACACAGGGGCTACCTATACAGCCGTTATCAGCAACTAACGGGAAGCCCGGAGCTTCAGAACCATCCAGCTTATATGCATGTATATACCCTTTATAACCTGTAATCCCACCTTTTGCAACAAGAATCTCATTCTCCATATCCCCATCCACATCGGCCAGAATGGGCACAATTTTACCATTTGCAGGATTATCAAGTACTATGGTATTCAACAACGTACCATTGGATGACCAGATTTTCACCGTATTGACGCCTATTGATACGATCTCAATGGTATCATCGTTGTCAATGTCACCGGCAGAGACATCGTTACAATGCCATTCCCACTGGCTCACGATTGTTTGCGAACCATTCCAACCTGGAACCATGGTGCCATCCATCTTATATGCCAAGACAACGAAAGTGGTCGTTGAATTTATGGATGCCGTTGTTACAATTTCGTTAATCCCATCATTATCCAGATCAACAGCGATGCAAGAGCTTTTGTACCCGTAGTTACTATTCGTTATGACATTGATCAGGGCACCGCTGTGACTGTTGTAGCCGCTAAGGTTCTAAGGTTTGCATCATCCTGACTTGCAAGTGTTCGATGATATTTTTTTGAAAATGGTATCGCCCATTGAACCCAATCAAAAAAAGTGGGGCAGCAGGTTAGTGCTTTGTGTATAGATTACTATGCCTGTATGGTTAAAAAGTCTGCGATAAACAGATTATCAACAATATAAAAGAACGCCTCCATTTGCAAGTACTAATTTTGTAAAAATAATATGTTTATTAACGATTCCAAATCATTTACGTGTGTTTTAAAACACATCTTTTTTTGTGGGGCTGAAGTATTTCACCTGCTAATTCGTTCAAGTCAAAAAATAGGTGTTATGTTTTTTTAGTGAAATACAATTAGAGCCCTGAAGTTATTAATTTGGTATTATATTGGGGATAGCCGCTAACGGGTAGTCAGGCCTCGCCACCGCAGGTGGTATGGCTTGGTGTTAGTGCGTTATGCGTGGCTATCTCAAAAAAAGGCTGCCCTTTTTGAGGCAGCCTATCTCTGAGAGGTCTTAGTCTGTTATGCAATATTCTTTCTGACCGTTTTCAAAAATGCCTGCATTTTTTCTGCATCCTTATTTTGGATGATGTCATGAAGTTCGCCCAGTTTGGCCATGATGTTCTCAATCTGCTTTATGGCAAAGGGGTTGAACAGTATTTCCTGAAGCAGGTAGTCATCTTCCGACATCAGCCCTTCTGCAATGGCCATGTGCCTTTTGAACGTAGTTCCGGGAGCTTCCTGATGACGCATGACAGATCCGAAGACCAGTGTGGATGCAAACGGGATGGAAAGGGAATAGGCCGTTGTCTGGTCGTGCTTTTCGAAGGTGTATTCGAAAATGTTAAGTCTTAGAGAATGGTAAACATCCTTGAAAAAGGCTTTCCCCAACGTGTCTGATTCGGAAATGATGATGGCACTCTGTGTGCTCAAGTCGCTGAGGCTGGCAAAAGTCGGGCCGAACATCGGATGGGATGAAACGAACCGGAAGCCACTATTTGCATAGAAATCTTTCAGGCCGGTTTTGACGGATGCAATGTCAGACAAGATGCAATTCTTTGGAAGATAGGGTATTACATTTTCAAAAGCATCGATTGTATACTTGATGGTCACGGCATTTATCATCAGTTCCGGCTCGAAAGCCCTGACTTCTTCCAAATCCGTAGTGCGTATGGCATTGTAAACAAATTTCAACTGCTTCGGGTCTACATCATACAAGCAAACCTCATGGTGAAAGCTCAGTACATCTGCAAAAAAACGTCCCATCTTCCCAGCTCCGATTATCAATATTTTCATCTTCTTTTGATTATTTTGCGTTGATGATTTCAATCTGTTGTCGAACCGATTCCTCATGGATTGCTTCAAGAATCTTCTGCATGCAGTTTCCTTCTATTCCAAACTTAACAGCCTGATTGATCCTGCCCTCCAAAATTTCACTGTATCTGGTAGCCTGCAACACTTGCATATTGTGCTCTTTCTTGTAGGTACCGATTTCCCTCGAAATCCGCATACGTTTGGCAATCGTTTCAACCAACTGGTCGTCGATATCGTCTATCTGTTTGCGAAGTTCACTCAGATTCTCCGTAGTTTGTTGCTCATCACGGATGACCAGCAGGTTGATGATGTAATCCAGAATGTCCGGGGTAACCTGTTGGTCTTTATCACTCCAGGCAGAGTCCGGGTCGCAATGAGACTCAATGATCAAACCGTCAAAGTTCATATCCATGGACTGTTGCGAAATGGAAGCAATCAATTCACGTTTTCCACCTATATGACTTGGGTCACAGAACATAGGCAAGGCCGGATAACGTCTGCGCAACTCAATAGGAATATGCCATTGAGGAATATTACGGTAAATTTTTTTGTCTGAAGAGCTGAAACCGCGGTGAATCACACCCAATTTGCGGATGCCTGCCTGATAAAGCCGTTCGATGGCTCCGATCCAAAGGTCAAGGTCAGGGTTGATCGGGTTTTTGATCAGTATCGGTTTGTCGCAACCTTTCAAGGCATCGGCAATTTCCTGTACGGCGAAAGGGTTGGCAGAAGTACGTGCTCCAATCCAGAGTATGTCAACGCCGTATTTGATGGCTTCTGCCACGTGCTTGGCGGTGGCCACTTCGGTGGCGGTATACATGCCTGTTTCCTTTTGAACCCTTTGTAGCCATCTAAGGCCTTCTGATCCGACACCTTCGAAAGCACCGGGTCTGGTCCGGGGTTTCCAGATGCCTGCACGGAATATTTTTATTCCTCTGTCCGCCAGTTGTTTGGCTGTAGCCATGACTTGCTCTTCCGTTTCTGCGCTACATGGTCCCGCAATGACGATCGGACGTTTGGCGTCCACTCCAGGTAGCAAAATCGATTCAAATTCCATTGTTTCCATATCGGTTAATTGTTTAATTTCTTGATTCTTGATAAAGCTTCGGATAAATTTTCCTCCTTGCAGCAGAGAGATACGCGAATGTAACGTTCACCCTTGCTGCCGAAAATAAAGCCGGGAGTGATGAAGACTTTGGCTTTGTACAAAACCTTGTCGGCCATTTCTGCAGCTCCCGAACAGGAATCGGGAATGCGTCCCCAAAGGAACATGCCCGACTGTTTGGAATCCCAGGTACATCCCAGTTCCCGCAGGATGTCTTCTGCCAGGATGCGGCGTTTCTGATAGACTTTGTTGATGTTTTCATACCATTCAGGGCCGGCTTTCAAAGCGTTGACCGCAGCTTTCAGTATGGGCCGGAACTGGCCTGAATCAACGTTGCTTTTCACCTTGACGATCCATTGCAGGAAAGTCGGGTTGGTCGCAACCATCCCAATACGCCAGCCCGGCATGTTGTGCGATTTACTCATGGAGTTGAGCTCGATGCAAATGTCTTTGGCTCCGGGTACGCTCAGTATGCTCAGGTGTTCATTGCTGAGTATGAAGCTGTATGGGTTGTCATTGCAAATGACGATGCCGTGACGTTTTCCGAAATCCACCAGTTTTTCGAACAGTTCCATGCTGGCTCTTCCGCCGGTAGGCATGTTCGGATAGTTCACCCACATCAGTTTTACATTCGAAAGATCCATGGCTTCGAGTTTTTCAAAGTCGGGATGCCAGCCGTTGTTTTCGTCCAGGCCATATTCGTAAATTTTTGCTTGTAACAGGTTGCTTACGGCGGTGTAGGTGGGGTATCCCGGATTGGGGAGCAAAACGCCGTCTCCAGGATTCAGAAAGGCCATTGAGATATGCATGACTCCTTCCTTGGAGCCAATTAGAGGCTGTATTTCAGTATTGGGGTCGAGTGTGACGCCAAACCAACGGGCATACCAATCTGCAAATCCTTTGCGAAGTTCGGGAAGACCGCCGAAAGGCTGGTAACCGTGTGCGTCCGGACGTGCTGCGTCTTCAGCAAGCAGACGGATGGTTTCGTCGGAAGGAGGCAGATCAGGGCTGCCGATGCCGAGGCTGATTATATCCTTTCCGGCGGCATTCATTTCGGCCACTTCCTTCAATTTTTTCGAAAAATAATATTCCGAAACATTTTGGAGGCGGTCGGCTGGCTTAATTTCATTCATTGTTGTGAGCATATTTTGTTAAAATGATAATCAGAGTTGCTGGCGGCCGATCTTATATTCCCCAAGAACCCTCAAGTTCTTTGTCAGCGGACGGATGGCGTCTAAACTTTGTTTGTATTTCATATATTCATCAAAAGTCAGGTCCACGAAAAACAAATATTCCCATTCGTGTCCCACAATGGGTAATGACTGGATCTTGGTCAGGTTATTATGGTAATAGGACAAAACGGATAAAACCTGCGAAAGTGCTCCTTCTTCATGTGGCGTCGTGAAAACGATGGATGATTTCTTGATGTCCGAAGATTCATTATATTGCTCTGCTGTCCAACGATCTGCCAAAATCAGAAAACGGGTAAAATTGCGTTTGTTGGTTTCAAAACCTTTTTCGAGAATGTCCAGTCCGTATATTTTTGCGGCGAACTCACTGCATATTGCCGCCCTGCCTTTGATTTGCCCGTCCCTGATGGCTTTTGCACTTAAAGCGGTGTCTTCACTTTCAACAACTTTCCAGTCAGGATGTCTGTTCAGAAAGTCTCCGCATTGCATCAGAGCGATGGGGTGGGAGTGCACTTCTTTGATGTCTTCCATTTTCTGACCGGGCAAAACGGCCAGACTGTGACTGATGCGTTGCTTGAATTCACCGATGATGCTGGTGTCGCTTTCACGAAGCAGGTTGTGGTTTTGCAACAAGCTGCCTGCGATGGTATTTTCGATGGCGATGATTCCAAAAACTGAATTGTCCTTGCGCATGGTTGTAAAGACATCCTTGAATGTCTTACAATCTATGATTTCAATTTCTTCTCCCTCGAAAAATGCTCTGGCCGCAATGTCGTGGTAAGCACCGGCGACTCCCTGAATGGCTACTTTTTTCATGTTTAATCAATTAAAAAAAAATCCCGCTAATTGCTTGGCGGGATCCTTTTGTTTAAATATTTTTAGTTGGTAGTCATGCATACAAAATCCCGCTCTTACTGTATTGGTAGTAAAAGTAAAAATAAAAGTATGCAAAACCTCTTTGTATCATTGTGATGAAGTATTTCGCGACAAAAGTACGAATATTTTTGAAAAAAGCACCAAAAAGTAAAAAAATTACAGAAAAAAAGTGTTTTTGTCAGGATGATGTCGGATTTTTCCGGCATCACAAAGGTGTCTGAATACTTTCAAACTTTTGGCACTTTCTTCCTGAAGGCTGTCTATCAGCTCATCCAGCAACATCGGACCGTTGCCGAGTTGACTGAAAATCTTACCTTGAATGTGTTCATATTCGAAGCGTGACAGGCCCATTTCGTTTTTGGTCAGGCAAACGTCGCATTTTCCACAGTTCGGTGCATCTTTTTGGCCGAAATAGAGCAAAAGTTGTTTGCTTCTGCAAACCTGATCCTGGTTGGCATAGTCCAGCATGGCTCCGATACGCTTTTCGTAACGTTCCAGCCTGTCTTCATAGACTTCCCTGCGCAGGATTACCCGTTCCGTGTCTTCTCTATTTACCTGATAAATGATGTATGGAGATTTTTTTCGTGGAATGTAGTGGATGACTCCCAGTTTGGAAAGTCTGAGCAAACGTTCATAGATATCTCTTGTGTTTGTTTGAAGTCTTTTGGCAAGGACTTCTTCCTGAATGGGTACAAAATCGGCAAATAATCCGGTGTAGGAGCGGAGCAAGGTCTGCAGTATCTCGTCACTTTTTTTGTCTTCCAGACGCAGTTGGTACAACTCGTCCCGTTTGGTTAGGAAATAGACCCTTGAAGGGTTGTCCAATTCTTCGGTCAATTCAATATAACCGGCTTGTTCCAGTATTTTGAGGGCATGGTAGCCTTGCAGGAAACTGTACTTGAATTTGGTACAAAAGTCTGTCAGGTCGAAAGCATGCATGAAACCTGCGCCCGAACCTGCTGCTATCTCGAAATAATGAGCCAGTGATTCATAGACTTTCCGGATGGTCTCTTTTTCAGGAAAGCTGTCATGAATGCGCTTTTTGAGTTTGGTTGCATCCGCTTTTTGAAAAAGCAAGACCGCATAGGCTTTTTTTCCGTCGCGGCCTGCACGGCCGGCTTCCTGGAAGTATGCTTCCATGGAATCAGGCAGGTCTATATGGACAACGAGCCGCACATCGGCTTTGTCGATACCCATGCCGAAAGCATTGGTGGCCACGATGACCCTGCATTCGCCGGACATCCATGCGGCTTGTTTCTGATCCTTGCGTTCGTTGGTCAATCCTGCATGAAAATAGTCGGAAGAAATACCGTTACTGTGGAGCATGTCGGATATTTCTTTGGTATTCTTGCGGCTGCGTACATAGACGACAGCTGATCCCGGCGTTTTGTCCAGAATTTTCAGCAACATTTTCTCCTTGTCTTCGACATGCCTGACTACATAAGCCAGATTGCTTCTTTCAAAGCTTTTCTGAAAGACATTGGGTTTAGGGAAATGTAACCTTTGCTGGATATCTTTCACCACTTCGGGGGTTGCCGTAGCTGTCAGGGCCAAAACCGGAACGCCGGGCAGGATATCCCTGATTTCGGCGATGTTCAGATAGGATGGCCTGAAATCATAACCCCATTGGGAGATGCAATGGGATTCGTCAACGGCAATCAGGTTGACTTGCATGAATTTGATCCGACTGACGAAAGTTTCCGTGCTGAGTCGCTCGGGAGAAACATACAAAAATTTGTAATCGCCATAGAGGCAGTTGTCGAGCGTGATCAGGATTTCTTTTTGAGTCATTCCGGAATAAATGGCTGCAGCTTTGATGCCCCTGCTTTTCAGGTTTTCCACCTGGTCTTTCATGAGGGCGATTAGCGGGGTGATTACCAGACAAATGCCGTCCATGGCAAGTGCCGGAATCTGGAAGGTGATGGATTTCCCCCCGCCTGTCGGCATCAAAGCCAAGGTATCCCGACCTTCGCATACAGATTGGATGATATCCTCCTGCAAATCCCGAAAATCGGCATATCCCCAATACTTTTTCAGAATGTCGTGGTAAATGCTCATGAATTAACCATTTAGCAGTAAACCGCAGTTATTGTTCGTTCCCTTCGGTCTTGATATCCTTGATCAGCAATTGTGTATAATTCCCGCCATTGTAGTTGTTCTCTTCAATGGAATAGGCGATGTCAAAAGTATTCCTGCTTTTGACATAGTTGATGTGCTTTTGCTGTGAAAAGGCGATACCGTTCATGATGTTCTGGGAGTCCTTGTCAATCAGCTCCAATTTCAGGTGATTCATTTCCCGGCCAAAAAGACGGCTGGTTCCGTAGTCGCTGACGTTTTTGGTGCAAAATGTCGGCTTGGCGTTATCAGGCCCGAACGGACTGAAAAGTTTCAGTTGACGAATGAATTTCGGCGTTATTTCCTTGAAAGATAATTCCTCATCGATGTCTATGGTCGGTACCATCTGTTCCGGTAGGATATTCTTAGCTACATAATCCTCAAAACGTTTCGTGAACTCCGCAACTTTCTCCACTTTCATGGATAGACCGGCAGCATACGTATGCCCGCCGAAATTCTCCAACAAGTCGCGGCAGTGATCGATGGCTTTATAGATGTCAAAACCCGGAACGGAACGGGCGGATCCTGTAGCTAAATCATCGGTACGTGTCAGGACAATGGCGGGACGGTAATATTCTTCGGTCAGTCTGGATGCCACGATGCCTATTACCCCTTTGTGCCATTCTTTGTTGTAGACAACGATGCCCTTTCTGTCAGACAGGTTGGTGCAAGCTTGCAAAGCAGAGTTGGCCTCTTCTGTGATGTTTTTGTCCAGGTCTTTTCTGGTTTGGTTGTATTGGTTGATTTCACCACTTTTCCTTCTTGCAATGACCGGGTCGTTGGTGGTCATCAATTCTACCGATTCGTTACCGGTTTCAATCCTTCCGGAGGCGTTGAGGCGTGGTCCGATCTTGAAGACGATGTCACTGATGGTGATATCTTTGTCTATCAAACCACAAGTTTCAATGATGGCCTTGAGCCCGACACTGGGGTTGGAATTCAATTGTTTTAAGCCATAATGTGCCAGAATGCGGTTTTCCCCGGTGATGGGAACGATATCGGATGCGATGCTGATGGCGACCAGGTCAAGTAATGGCGTCAAATCGGAAAACTTGATGTTGTTGTTCTGGGCAAAAGCTTGCATGAACTTGAAGCCTACACCACAGCCCGACAACTGGTCGTAGGGATAGGTTGAATCGACACGTTTGGCATCCAGCACGGCGATGGCATCGGGTAGTTTGTCGTCAGGTACATGGTGGTCGCAAATGATAAAATCGATGCCTTTCGTTTTGGCATAATCGATTTTTTCAATAGCCTTGATGCCGCAATCGAGGGCAATCATCAACTTGTAGCCATTCTCTGCGGCAAAATCTATGCCTTTATGGGAAATGCCATAACCTTCTCCGTAACGATCTGGAATATAGTAGCCGATGTTTGATGAAAACTGTTGGAGGAACTTGTAAACCAAGGCGACCGCCGAGGTTCCATCAACGTCATAATCGCCATAAATGAGGATATGCTCTTTCTTTTGCAAAGCAGCATTCAGACGTGCTACTGCTTTGTCCATGTCATTCATCAGAAATGGATCATGCAAATCAGAGAGTTGGGGACGAAAAAATTGTTTGGCCTGATCAAAACTTTTAATCCCTCGCTGTACCAGTAGATGCGCCAATATCGGGCTGATCCCCAGCTCTTTTGCGAGGGATTCCTTTTTGGCGGTCTGGTCGGATGTGAGGGTTAAATAATTCCATTTGTTAATCATTATATATATTATTTTTTTCTTTCAGCTCCGAATTGAGGCAGTTTAAGCTAACCTCAAGGTCTTCCCAGCCCATGTATAACACGTTTTGGCTGGATACTTTAATAAAGAGAGTTGTAAAGATAGTGCTTTTTTGGGATAAATTCGAAGCTTGTTTGCTAAAGTTATAAAATAATCACTAATATGTTGAGAGACAATTTCGAAATCAAAATGTATGATGTACTTCATTCATACGTCACCAAATTCTGGTTATATTTGTGCTAAAAATTCAATTAATATGAACGAGGAGATCAAAAAAGCTCAGGAAGTACTTTACAAGGGTGGTGTGATTCTATATCCGACCGACACGATTTGGGGAATTGGCTGTGATGCCACCAACGAAGCAGCTGTGCGCCGGGTATTTGAAATCAAGAAACGGTCAGACAGCAAAGCTTTGCTTGTATTGATAGATCATCCTGTCAAATTGGATTTCTACGTTCAGGAAGTTCCGGAGGTGGCGTGGGATTTGGTGGAACTGGCGGAAAATCCGCTGACCATCATTTATCCGGGAGGCCGTAATCTGGCTCCCAATCTTCTGGCCGAAGATGGCAGTGTGGGCATACGTGTAACAAAGGAATCATTTTCGAAACAGCTTTGTGAACGCTTCCGAAAAGCGATTGTGTCTACATCGGCCAACGTGAGCGGTGAACCTTCCCCCAGATTTTTTGAGGAGATTTCCCCGGAAATCATATCAGCGGTAGACTATGTCGTGGATTACAGAAGAACGGACAAAACACCGGCCAAACCTTCATCCATCCTTAAACTCGGACTTGGAGGAAAGATTGAAATAATTAGAAAATAAAAAATATACACACTAAAATATATTCTGAGACGTTTTAACTAAATTCGGGGTGGCTTAATCTGATGCTTAATCCCGGCTTATTTGACATGAACGATAAAAAAAGAATACTGGCCTATCTCTTGTTTGACTTTTTGTCGGCATTTATTGCCTGGCAAATATTCAGTGTCTTTCGTTTCAATGTCTTTCGCCATACCATCTATTTTTCAACGCTGACAGAGTTTCTGCTTTCCTCCAAAGCCATTTGGATGAGCTTTCTGGTGCCTCTTTACTGGCTGGTGATTTATTACTTTAGCGGTTATTATGTCCATCCCCGTCGCAAGACCAATCTCGGTGACATTTTGAATACAGCCATTTGTGCATTGATTGGAGTTCTGTTATTGTTTTTTCTAATTATTGTCGATGACTATCCGGAAGGGCCGGATTTGTATTATGAAATAATCATCGGCTTTTTTGCCATCCAGTTTATATGTACATGGATTTTCCGTTTGATACAGACCGGCCCGCTGATTTATCATCAGTCAAAGGGGCGTTATTGTGTCCCTATCCTGATTGTCGGTACAGGTGAAAATGCACGGAGGGCTTTGGGTGAATTCAATTCATACCGCAGTAATTTCATTTATCAATTAAAGGGTTTTATCCGTACAGGGTTGGAAAAAGAGATGGTCCCGTCTGAAGAAATCATCGGCGACATGAATCAACTTGGCTTGCTGATAGCTCAGTACCAGGTGGAAGAATTGATTTTTGCCATAGACAGCCATGACCCTGATACGACTCAGCAATTGCTGGATCAGTCCTATGTGTATCGTCTACCCATCAAAGCCTTTGCCTCCAAACAGGATATCTTGTCCGGAAAAGTTTCCTTGTTTTCTCTTTTTGGCATTCCGATGATCAATCTGACTCCATCATCCATGTCCGAGTGGCAGAAAACAGTCAAGTCATTCTTTGATAGATTCGTTTCTCTGCTGTTACTCATCGTTTTGTCTCCGTTGTATTTGTGTTTGGCCATTCGTGTCCGAATGGACTCTGATGGTTGCGTCTTTTATGCACAGGAACGGGTGGGGAAAAAGGGTAGAAAATTCAAGATTTATAAATTCCGTACCATGTATATGGACGCGGAACCTGATGGCCCTCTCTTGTCCAGTGTGGATGATTCGAGAGTGACGCCATTCGGACGTTTTATGCGAAAATACAGGCTGGATGAGTTGCCTCAGTTTTGGAATGTACTCAAAGGGGACATGTCTTTGGTTGGGCCTCGTCCTGAAAGGCAATATTTTGTGGATCAGATTGTAACCAAAGCACCTCATTATTATTTGATACAAAGTGTTCTTCCCGGGGTGACTTCTTGGGGGATGGTGAAATTCGGGTATGCCGATACCGTGGAAAAAATGATTCGGCGTCTGGAGTATGATATTATTTACCTGGAAAACCAGAGTCTGTTGATTGACCTGAAAATTCTTGTATTTACCATAAAACCATTACTTTCCGGGAATGGGCAGTAAATAAATGTGGCTCAACTGTAAAATCTGAGGATTAAGGATCAACTGCAAAAGTTGAGGATTTTTTCAAATGAACTTTTTAGGGCTTTATCCACGCTCGTTTTATTAATTCCTGTTTTTGGTTTGCAACATTTATAAAAATTGTTGTTCTTTGCCGAAATAATAATGGCTGGTTAAATGATGGAAAGTGAGCGGTATTTGAATTTTATTCGCTGGCGGGAGAAGCATATCAAGGAATCGAATTTCATATTGATACTAAGCTTTGTGGTCGGAATCCTGACAGCCATTGCTGCTCTGGTTTTGAAGAGACTGATCGAGATCATCCAGCATTTCCTGACATCCGCTTTTGCTGTTGATTCAGCCAATTACCTGTATTTGTTGTATCCGGCTATCGGCATTTTTTTGGCCTCCCTTTTTGTACGTTATATTGTCCGTGATGATATCAGTCATGGAGTCACCCATATTCTTTATGCCATTTCCCGCAGACAAGGTCGTCTGAAAAGACACAATATGTGGACTTCCATCGTCGGTAGTTCCCTGACCATCGGCATGGGAGGGTCTTTAGGAGCTGAAGCACCTATCGTGTTGACCGGAGCTGCCATCGGCTCCAATCTAGGCAGCTATTTCAAGATGAACCAGAAGACGTTGATGTTGTTGATGGGTTGTGGTGCTGCCGGTGCCATTGCCGGTATTTTCAAGGCACCGATTGCAGGACTGTTTTTCACGATTGAAGTATTGATGCTTGACATGACGGCTGCATCCGTGTTACCTTTGATGGTCACATCAGTCACCGCTGCTTCCCTTTCTTATTTTGTGACAGGCACTCAACCCATGTTTGAGTTTTCTATGTCCGAGCCGTTTCTGTTAAACAGGATTCCCTGGGCCATTGTCCTGGGAATGGCTTGCGGACTTGTAGCCCTTTATTTGATCAGGGGCATGAACAAAGTGGAAGGTTGGTATCGGAAGATGGATAATTTATATTCTAAATTACTACTTGGGGCAGTGGTGCTCAGTGTCCTGATTTTTCTGTTTCCTCCATTGTACGGAGAAGGATATACAACTATATCACAGCTCATTAACGGCCAGCCTGATATCCTGACAGAAGGCAGTTTCTTTTATGCTTATAAAGACAATGTCTGGTTACTGATCGGTTATATGTGCCTGATCATTTTTTTCAAGATTTTTGCATCGGCTTCAACCAATGGTGCCGGCGGAGTGGGAGGAGTCTTTGCTCCAAGCTTGTTCGTGGGGGCTTTGGTCGGTTTTGTGGTGGCACATTCATTCAATGAATTGGGTATTTCCGATGTCTCGGAACAAAACTTTGCGTTACTGGGTATGGCCGGCATGATGTCGGCAGTGATGCATGCACCTTTGACCGGCATATTCCTCATTGCTGAACTGACAGGTGGCTTTCAACTATTTCTGCCATTGATGATTGTTTCCAGTGTATCCTATCTCACCATCTTTCTGTTTGAAAAGCACAGTATTTATTCCATGCGTCTGGCTCAGAAAGGGGAGCTGGTCACACACCACAAGGATAAGGCCGTGCTTACCCTGATGAAGGTGGAAAATGTGATTGAAAAGGATTTTGATGTGGTTCATCCGGAAATGTATCTTGGTGATTTGGTAAAAGTCATTTCAACCGCCAAGCGCAATGTTTTTCCTGTCATTGATGACAACGGCACGCTTTTGGGTATCGTCCTGCTCGATGATATCCGCAATATCATGTTTCGCAAAGATTTGTACATGCGCTTCAAAGTACGGAAACTCATGACTTCGCCTCCTGCAAAACTTCGAATCAATGACCCTATGGAGAAAGTAATGAAGATTTTTGACGATACCAATGCCTGGAATTTGCCGGTAATTGATGAAAACGATAAATATGTCGGTTTTGTTTCCAAGTCAAAAATCTTCAATTCTTACCGTAAGGTTTTGGTGCACTTTTCAGACGAGTAGGCATTATTCCTTCATTTTATTGCTTTATCTTTGAATGGATTTTTCAGGAGTCGGAGCTGCTGATTTTTTTGTAAAAATATGAACAAGGAAAATTTGAGAATAGTATACATGGGGACGCCTGATTTTGCGGTGGAACCGTTGAAAGTGCTGGTTGAAGGCGGATATCAGGTGGTCTGTGTCGTTACGATGCCTGACAAACCGGCAGGCCGGGGTATGAAGCTTCAATTCTCACCTGTCAAGAAATATGCGCTGTCTCAAAATTTGCCGTTGCTGCAGCCGGAAAAGCTCAAAGATCCGACTTTTCTGAAAGAACTGAATGCCTTCCGTGCCGACCTTCAGATCGTAGTTGCTTTCAGGATGCTTCCTGAGGTGGTGTGGGCCATGCCTCCTATGGGCACTTTTAACCTGCATGCTTCGCTTTTGCCTCAGTATCGTGGTGCTGCTCCCATCAACTGGGCAGTGATCAACGGTGAAAAAGAAACCGGCGTGACCACTTTCTCCCTTCGACATGAAATCGATACCGGAGATCTGTTGTTTCAGGAAAAAATCGGAATCGGCCCCGATGAAAATATGGGTTCTGTCCATGACAGACTGATGGAACTTGGCGGACGAATGGTTCGGAAAACGGTGGATGCGATGATGGATGGCTCTGTTCATGCTCGTCCCCAGAATGTGATGATTTCAGATAAAACAGCATTGAAGCCTGCTCCAAAGTTGTTTAAGGAAAATACCCGGGTTGACTGGACGCGTGGATGTGTCCAGATTCATGATTTCATCCGTGGTCTGTCACCATTTCCTGTCGCTTGGTCTGAATTACAATCAGCCGAAGGAGAAATATTGGGCGTGAAGATTTTTGAAGCCGAATATGCATTGGACTCGCATGGCCTTGTATCAGGAACACTCGTCACTGATGGAAAAAAAGAGCTCAAAGTGGCTGTCAATGATGGATTTATCATACTGAAAAGGCTTCAGCTTGCAGGTAGAAAAGCCTTGGCTACCGATGACTTTTTACGTGGATTTTCCAGAATTTCGGAGTGTATTTTTGTCTGAAAATTTAAAATAATTACAATTTATTTGGTTTTCTTTAAAATAGTCCCTTTATTTGCATCCTAAACCTTTAAATCCATTTGCCTATCGATCTACTGCTACTCTTTGATTTTTTAAAGAAAGTACAATGGACACGATTAAAACGATGACCGATGAACAGTTGGTCGACCTGTTTTCAAATGGAAACAATCAAGCTTTTGATGTTTTATTGAACCGGCATAAAAACCGCGTTTTTACGTACATATATGTTATTGTGCGTAATCGGGATCTGGCTGAAGATATCTTTCAGGAATCTTTTATGAAAGCCATCATCACCATTAAGCAGGGAAGGTATGTCGACAATGGCAAATTTTACTCTTGGGTGACCAGAATTGCCCATAACCAAATCATTGACCTTTTTAGAAGGGAACGCAATGAAAATACCGTCAGCAATGAAGAATTTGCCGAGGTTGATTTGTTTAACAATTCCAAACTTTGTGATGACAATGTGGAAGACATGATGGTACGTGATCAAGTGTTTCGTGATGTTCGAAAACTGATGCAACATTTGCCGGATAACCAGCAAGAAGTTGTTCGTTTACGCTTTTATGAGGATCGCAGTTTTAAGGAAATCGCAGATATGACCGGCGTCAGCATCAATACGGCGTTGGGACGTATGCGTTATGCCGTTTTGAACATGCGGCGCATGGTGGAAGAGAAGAGTATTTCCCTGGCATACTAAGCTTTAGGCTTACCTTTTTGAACACGTTCAAAAAGTGTAAAATAATTATAGGGTTTCTAATAATATGTGAGAAAGTTCTCCGTTTTATTAGAAACTTATTTTATGATGCCTATGATTCAAAATTCTACACCGATTTTAAATCCACAGAAAAGGGTTAGAAGAGTATCCGCTCAGCCGTCTCAAGCTACCCTCGATTTTTTGAGAAATTTTGCCAGGACCTATTCACCAAACCAAGGAAATTTGAGTGAAAAGGCTGATTTGATCCTTAATTGAGACTTTAAAAAGTCCATACAAAAACGACGGAAGCCCTCCCATCTTGGTTTGACTTCCGTCTTTTTGTTGGTTCGTATTGATGCTTCACTTTCTTTGAGCATTTCTTTTTTTTTTGTTCCTTTGTGATTCATAAAAATTTCCAACTATGCGCATGGTAGCACCTTCTTTATTATCCGCAAATTTTTTGGATCTTCGGGCGGATATTGAAATGATTAATGACAGTCAGGCTGATTGGTTGCATTTAGATGTAATGGACGGCGTTTTCGTTCCGAATATTTCTTTTGGATTTCCTATCATGAAGCAAGTGTCGAAAATTTGCAAAAAACCATTGGACGTCCATCTGATGATTGTGGAACCTCAGAAATTTGTAGGACAGGTACGAGACCTGAACGCTTATATGATGAATGTGCATTATGAAGCCTGTACCCATCTGAACCGTACTGTTCAGGAAATTCACAAGAATGAGATGAAAGCTGGTGTTACCCTGAATCCGCACACACCGGTTGCTCTTCTGGAAGACATTGTCGCAGATTTAGATTTGGTATTATTGATGTCTGTCAATCCTGGCTTTGCCGGACAGGCCTTTATTGAAAATACCTACAAAAAAATAAGGGATTTGAAGGAATTGATTCTCCGTAGGAACAGCAAGGCATTGATACAGATTGACGGCGGTGTTTCCGATCAAAATGCAGCAGCACTCTATGATGCCGGTGCTGATGTTCTGGTTGCCGGAAGCTATGTCTTCAATTCGCCTGATCCCAAAAATGCAATCATCAGGATTAAATAATTAATTAATCTAATATTTACAAAATATTAATCGTATATTTGCGGTAAAATTTGCCGCATGTTGCTTCGTTTTGTCCATATCGTCCCTACATTCAGGTTATTGGTGCCTTATTTGTGGGGTGCTGTCTTTATCTCAAATCACCTCAAATTAGCCTTTAGTCTGTTGCTTTTTGGCGCATGGGGTCTGATTTTGTTTAGATATATAGAGGATCGGATGGCAACCTCCTGGACCGGACGCTGGATGCCTGGTATAAGCATCATCTGTCTGTGGCTGGGTCTTGGTGCTTTTTCTGCGGGATATGAACATCAAAAGTCCCTTTTCCCATCTGAAGAAAACCAGCATATTTTTGCACTGGTGAAAATGGAGACCATACCGGTTGAAAAACCGAAATCCAGACAGGTGCAGGTTTCCGTTGTCAGTTCATTTGACCATGCATGGAGAGGAAAACATTTGCAGCTTTATCTCGCCAGGGATGAAAAATCCAAATCTTTGGAAATGGGTGACCGTTTGTTAGTCTGCATAAAGCCGCAAAAGCTGGAATCTCCTCCAGATCCGAAAGTTTTTGATTATGCTGCCTGGTTGCAGAATAAGGGGATTTGCGCAACCGCTTATGTCCCTTCAAATGCTTGGAAAATTCAAACCAGGGCGTCTTCCCTCAACTTAAGGACTTCCGCAGAACGTATGCGAATGGTTCTTCTGTCACGTTTTAATCGTGCCGGAATTTCCGGTGATGAATTTTCACTGGTTTCTGCATTGACTTTAGGCAGCGTTCATCTTTTAACCTCAGAAACCAAACAACAATTTTCCGTTTCCGGGGTTTCCCATATCTTGTCAGTCAGCGGTCTTCATGTGGCAGTCGTTTATGCGATACTGGAGTTTTTGCTTTCTTTTTGCAACCGATTTGAAAGAATCCGGATTTTCAAGCAAATATTGATCATGTTCCTTTTGTGGTGTTATGCCTTTATGACCGGATTGTCACCTTCGGTGGTGCGGTCGGCATTGATGTTTTCTTTGCTGGCATTTGGAGGCTGTCTGCACCGAAAGACACAAACTATCAATACCGTATTGTTTTCCGCATTTGTATTGTTGCTTTGGAAGCCATCCTTGCTTTTTGACTTGGGTTTTGAACTGAGTTATTGTGCCGTGATTTCGATTGTTGTTGTGCATGCACGGCTCATAGGATTGTGGAAACCTTCTTCAAAAGTGACGAACTATCTTTGGAAAATGACTTGTCTTTCTGCTGTCGCTCAACTTGGAACAGCACCATTGACCATTTATCATTTTCATCAGTTCCCCAATTATTTCTTACTCAATAACTTGGTGGCTGTCCCTGCTTCCGGATTGATTATTTATCTGGCATTTGCTTTCCTGTTTCTGAGTGATATCCCTTATTTGGGAACATTTCTGACTTCGTGCCTGAATGGTAGTCTGCACTGGTTCCAATGGTTTGTTAAAACCGCAAGTGAACTGCCTTATGCCTTGACACAAGATATCGAGATCCAGAAAATCGAAGTGCTGATGCTTTATGCCTTGATGGGTGCATTTTTTGTCTGGCTTCTTCTAAAAAAGCGGAAGTGGATTTTCGCTGTCTTTTTCTTTATCTTGTTTTTGCAGTTCACTTCTATCAGTCATTATTTTATGGTTCAATAAAGGGAATGTCTTTGTGTAATCTTTGCAAATTCGTACATTTGCGAAAAAAGAAATCAATGATTACTAAAATTATTTCGGAAGACCTGATTCAGCGTGCCAAACATTTGCTCCATCATTCTGACGTTGTGGCTATAGTCTCTCACCAAGGGCCTGATGGCGATGCACTTGGATCAAGTCTGGCCATGGCGGATTTCCTGACCCAACAGGGGAAAAATGTTCAAGTGATGTATCCTGATCCATTTCCTGGTTTTTTGGACTGGATGCCTGGTGCAAACAAAGCTTTGGTGTATGAAAAAGACCCGGAAGCTTGCGAGTCTTTCCTTTGTAAAGCCGATATGATTGTATGTTTGGATTTCAATCAACTCAAACGTCTTGGTACATTGGGTGAAAAGATTGAACAATCAAAGGCTAAGAAACTGATGTTTGACCATCATCCCGGTCCTGATCAGTTTGCCGATGTGCAGATCTCATACCCCCAGTTTGCTTCGACGAGTGAAATAGTGTTCCGTTATATTTGTCGTTCCGGTTGTTTTGATGAAATGACATTGGCGTGTGCCGAATGTGTTTATACCGGTATGATGACAGATACAGGTGCCTTTACCTATAATTCCAACAATGAGGAGATGTACTTCATCATCTCTCAGCTTATCCGAAAAGGAATTGACAAGGATGATATATACAACAAAGTCTTCAATAACTATTCTGCAGACCGGATGCGTCTGATGGGGTTTGTTCTGAATCACCGGATGAAAGTCATGCCTGAATATCACACAGCTGTCATGTCTCTGTCTCTGAAAGATTTGAAGGATTACGACTATCAGGTAGGGGATACGGAGGGATTTGTCAATCTGCCGCTCAGCATTGATGGTATTTTCTTTACCGTCTTTTTCAGAGAAGATATAGACAAGATCAAAATTTCTTTCCGTTCGCGTGGCACTTTCCCAACCAATAGGATAGCTTCAGAACTCTTCGACGGAGGCGGTCATCTGAATGCATCAGGCGGAGAATTTTATGGGTCAATGGAAGATGCTTTGCGGTTATTGGAGGATTCGCTGCCAAAATACATCTTTTAAATGCGTTTACCCACAAATTATGTTAACTATTCGACTGAAATGATGGATTTAATTATCTTTGTAGGGTGAAAATGAAACTATCTGAAAAAGATTAATTTTTGTATGAAACAACGATTCTGTATTTTTGCTCTGTTTGCGATTTTGGCCGGTGCGTTTTATTCTTGTAGTGATAGTGAAACGTATGCAGAACAATTGGCTGCAGAAAAAGCCAGTATCAGTGCTTTTATGAAATCGCGCGGTTATACGGTGACATCAACCATTCCAAAGAAAGTTCCCTGGCCTGACAGTGTCTTTTATAAAACTGAAAGCGGGTTATACATACATGTTATTGATACCGGTACGTATTTCATTGATACCATTCCAAAGAATAGACCTATCTGTGTCAGATATTTCGAAATAAATATGGACGGAGACACCACTTACGGCAACATGAATTCTGCGGCTTTCCCGGAGGTCATCAATTACAACAATGTTTGTTCTGCAACGACCTATGGAGATTGCTTGGCTTGGCATGAGGCTTTGACTTATGTAGGAAACAACGGGCATGTTCTCATCATCGCTCCGGCTGATTTAGGGATGTCTTATTATTCCAGCACTTCTTCTTCTTTGGCAGCCTATTTCTATGAATTAAGGTTCAAGTTTCAGGAATAACTTGACAACGTTTTTATCGTTCTTCAAATTAATTTATAATGAGTCTAATTAAATCTATTTCCGGAATCCGCGGCACTATCGGCGGAAAAGCTGGAGAGGGTTTGAACCCTCTTGATATTGTAAAGTTTACAGCCTCCTATTCACATTGGGTACGCTTGAATTCGACCAAAAAATCCAATAAAGTGGTGGTTGGAAGAGATGCCCGTATTTCAGGGGATATGGTCTTTCAGATTGTTTCCGGAACCTTGATGGGGATGGGTTTTGATGTAATCAATATCGGACTGGCCACCACTCCGACAACAGAACTGGCTGTAACCATGGCAGGTGCAGATGGCGGAATCATTCTTACTGCCAGTCACAATCCAAAACATTGGAATGCCTTGAAACTGCTCAATGAAAACGGAGAATTTCTTGATGCATCAGAAGGTGATTTCGTATTGAAGACAGCTGAAGCTGATGATTTTATTTTCTCTCCGGTAGATGAACTTGGTCATTTGTATGAAGATTTTTCTTTTGGTCAAAAACATATTGATGCTGTACTGGCTTTGAAACTCGTTGATGTTGAAGCTATCAGAAAAGCAAATTTTAAGGTTGTCATTGATACTGTCAACTCGGTGGGTGGAATCATTCTTCCTCCGTTGTTGAAGGCTTTGGGCGTTGAAAATGTGGTTGGGCTGAACAGTACGCCGAACGGACAGTTTGCACACAATCCGGAACCCGTACCTCAAAATTTGACTGAAATTGCTTCCCGTATGAAAACGGAAAAAGCAGATGTCGGTTTTGTCGTTGATCCTGACGTGGACCGTTTGGCCATCATTTGTGAGGACGGTGAAATGTTTGGGGAAGAATATACTTTGGTATCCGTTGCCGACTATGTTTTGTCTCATACGCCCGGTAATACAGTATCCAATCTCAGTTCCACAAGAGCTTTGCGGGATGTGACCAGGGCACATGGCGGGAACTATACGCCGGCAGCCGTCGGTGAAGTCAATGTTGTGACAAAGATGAAAGATACCAATGCCGTCATTGGCGGTGAAGGCAATGGCGGGGTCATTTATCCGGAAAGTCATTATGGACGCGATGCCTTGGTTGGTATCGCACTCTTCCTCTCTCATCTGGCACACAGCAAGAAGTCTGTCTCTGAACTGAAGGCTACTTATCCTGCATATTTCATTATCAAACAGAAGGTTGAACTTACTCCGCAAATTGATGTGGATGCCATTCTTGCTGCTGTTAAGGTGCGTTATGCCAAAGAAGAAGTGAATGACATAGATGGTGTCAAGATTGATTTTTCTGAAAAATGGGTGCATCTGCGTAAGTCCAATACAGAACCGATTATCCGTATCTGTTCTGAAGCCAAGACTCAAACCGAAGCTGATGCATTGTCTGCTCAGATCAAGGAAGTGATTGCGTCAATGATTTAAAGATATTTTTGTTGGATGAAACACTTTTTATAAATTCTATGCAGAAAAGTGAACGGATACGATCTTTATATTCAAATAAGTCATCAAATTTTGATTATTTGGAACATATTTGTATATTTGTAAGAAAAATATACGATGAAAAGAAAAATCAGCAAAGCCCTTGCGGAGTGGAAGAACCAGAAAGGGCGAATGCCTTTGATTATTAACGGAGCACGCCAGGTAGGTAAAACTTATATTCTGGAACTATTCGGTAAGGAATATTTCGATAACGTTCTATACCTTAATATGGAAATCGAAGGGGCGTTGTGTCGGTTTTTTGAAACCGAACTGGACCCTAAGAAAATCATTCAATTTCTTGAAGCAGCAAAAGGGCAGAAAATTACGGCAGGAAAGACACTCCTGATTTTTGACGAAATCCAAGCCTGCGAGAGAGCTTTAACATCCTTGAAGTACTTTTATGAACAAACACCTGAATATCACGTTGTAGCAGCAGGCTCACTGCTTGGTGTGGCTCTTAATCGTCAAAAATATTCATTTCCCGTGGGCAAGGTCAATGAGATGAATATGTACCCTCTTGACTTTGAAGAGTTTTTGTGGGCTATGAACAGAGAACAACTTGCCGAAGAAATTAAAACTCATTACGCCCAAAATAGTGCCATGCCGGAGGCTTTGCACCAAATAGCGTTGGAACTGTACAAACAATATTTTATTGTAGGAGGAATGCCTGCAGCCATAGTCAGCTTTATTACGACCAATAGCTTTGTAAAAGTGCAGCCAATACAAAACAATATACTCAACGAATATATTGCAGATATGGCAAAATATGCCGAACCGGTAACAAGTATCAAAATACGGGCTTGCTACAATTCCATTCCTGCCCAACTTGCCAAAGAAAACACAAAATTTCAATATAAAGTAGTGCAGCGGGGAGGTACTGCTACCATTTTCGGCGAGGCTATAGAATGGCTTATCTTTGCCGGAGTTGTCCTCAAATGCCAACGTCTGGAACACGGTTACATTCCAATAAACGCATATGCAGACTTGAGTAACTTCAAAATGTATATGGGTGATATCGGCATGCTTACTTTGCGTTCAGAAGTACCCTTACAAACCATACTATCTACCATAGACGAGGATAACACGTTCCTTGGGGCAATGACCGAAAATTATGTAGCACAGGCTTTTGCCGCAAAAGGTTATAAATTGTGGTACTGGCAGAGCGATGGCAAAGCCGAGGTGGATTTTGTTCTTCAAATGGATGGTGCAGTGGTGCCCATTGAAGTGAAAAAAGGCAGGAGAACCCGCTCAAAGAGTTTAGGCGTTTTCTCCGAAAAATACAAAACCACCTACTCTATTCGCATATCAAAGAAGAATTTCGGATTGGAGAATGGCATAAAATCAGTGCCGCTTTACGCCGTCTTTTGCATCTAATATTTGTGCAAAACCAAACACAATAACATTTAACAGCTTTAACAGACCAGAGAGGTGAAAAAAGTACTCCTTAATTGACCTCAAGATGAAATTTCAATTTTAGCATCAAAGTATTCTGACAAGTAACTGCGATGTGTCACAAAGACAATCGTCAATTCTTTCTTTAGGTTTGCAAGGCATTCCATGATGCTCCTTTCTGTGTCGGGATCTAATGCGGATGTTGATTCATCAAGCAATAGCAGAAGTGGTTTACGAAGCAGCACTCTGGCAAGGGCTAAACGTTGTCTTTCCCCACCCGAAAAATGGTATTGATAATTGGAAATGTTCGTGTTTAGGCCATTTGGTTGAGAAGTGATCAGGTGTTCCGCCTTTACGGAAGCGAGCACTCGAAGGATCTCTTCGTCCGTTGGTTGTGTCGATGCATCCCAGATAAGGTTCTCGCGTAGAGTTCCGTCGACGAAAAACGAATCTTGAGGAAGATATCCCAGTGCATGCTTCCATGCGCTCAACCGTTCTTTCATCAGAGGCAATCCGTCAATATAAATTGAAGGGGTTTCAGGTTGCTGCAATCCTGTGATAATGTCGAGTAGTGTCGTTTTTCCACTACCGGACTTTCCGACGATGCCGGTCATTTTATTGGCTGGAATGGTGGCCGAGAAATGATCAAAGATCGGATGTTTTGCCTGGTAGGAAAAACTTAGATTCCTGATTTCAATCCGGTCGTGGATTTCAATCACGGAGGAGGTGGTTTCCGGCTCCATTTCGCTATCCTTCATTTCACGATCCATGTCAAGTACCATTCGGACGGATGCCTGATTGGACACCAGCATATTCAAGTCGCTGTTGATGCCCGAAAACTGAGGAAAGATTCTGGCAAACAGCAGTATCAGAACAAACAATGTTGTCAGCGGCAAATGGACTACCGAATAACTTAAATAGACCACAAGTATCAGAATCAGAATCCCAACCAGAAAAAACAATAGTTGAGGGATGTTTCTGTTTCTCACTTGCGCGTTTTGATAATCAAGCATTTGCTTGTTCGATTCATCGTATTTTTGGAAATAGAAGTTTTCGGAATGATGGATCTTGGCAATTTTGACGGTAAGCCAAAAATCATCTATCCGTTTGAGCAATCGACGAAATGCCTGAATGTTTGCACTACCCAATTGTTCTGTCTTTTTTAGCCATCGATTTAGTACGGCCAGTGTCAGCAGGCCTGAGACAGCGACCAACAACGTGAATTGAAATGAAACCAGAAAGGCGAGTATGACGTGTGCCGCTATGAATAAAAGTTTACTGGCCAGTCCAAGGTAGTAGTAATAATAAGTGGTCATTTTGGGTATCTCCGTCGTTAGCACCTGAATGTGGTTGTGCTTGCTTCTTCCGTTCAGGAACGTCCAGTCGCTATCGATAATTTTTCGAAACAAGCGTTTACGCATTTCGTAGGAAAACCCCTGTTGGTAAGTGGATTGCATCGTGGATTGAACGTATTGGAGTATTGCCACGGCAACCATACAGCATGCAAAGGTTGCCAGAACAACACCGAGGGTCGTTTCCATCCCTGTTTTTTCCATGACCATACGCCACATATCCGTCCATTTGCTTGATTTTTCCGACGAATGTGATGGATCCAGCAAACCAAGCATGGGTATTAAGAGAAGAATGGTTATTCCCTGACTGAATCCCTGAAACAACGTAATCAAAAACAAGGTTACGATCTTAATCGGCTTATATTCGAAGAATAGCCTGAAACTCTTCAGAATGAAACGGTTCTTAGACATGAAGAATCCTTCGTTTGATGAAACTGAACGGACGATACAGGTAATAGGCTGCCTTGGATGTAAAATCGTATTCAGCCACATCTCCGGGACGGGAAAAAAGGCTCTTGAAAACACCCCATTGGTAACGGAACTGCGAAAAGAGAAACCTTTGATAGCGGACACCCCGGAGAAGAATGTGAAAGGAATTGGTATTGTCAATGGGCGCTTCCAGAGAGGCTTCGGCATATTCGACGAAAAGGGCCGGAAGCTTTTTACTGCCTTCAAGGGGCAATCTCTTGCTGAAATAATGGCTCAGCAAATGGTTGGTCTGACCCAGAACCCGTTCGGCGTGAAAGCTTTTGATAAGTGTTTCCCATTTGTTTAGATCCAAATCGTCCATTGGGTAGTCTTTAATATCGACAAGCCACTTCAATCGGCTCCATTCGTGTCTGGAACCATGTATCATCAGGTAGGTCAGCTCAAACTCCTTATTTAGCACTGTGAAGCTTCTTCCGGCGTAGTCTGTTGTCGTCAGGTTTTGCTTGATTAATTTATCCGCGTCCTCCTTTCGGATGGGAAGATCGACGGTCAGTGTCCAGTGGATCTCCACACAAAACTGCAGTTCCTTGTTAAAGAAAGAAATGTGGTGTGTGCATTGTCGAAGTATATCTTGTTTGAATGTCTCTTCAGGCCAAATCACTCCTTCCGACAATTCGTAATGTGCTCCACGCATTAATGTGATAATCCGGTCCAACGAATCCACTTCGATCAACAGGTCAATGTCGTGTGAAAAACGCACTGACGCATCGCCGTAAATACGGTAGGAAAGCAGAGGCCCTTTTATGCAAGTAAATGAAATACCGGATTTCCGTAGCAGGTCGGTGATTTCGAGAAAATGCTTTATGGATACCATTCGCATCATTTTTTCCTGCAGGAATTCCCTGGCGTGGTTTTCGCCGAGCAAGAGATCTATCTGTTCATGACTGAGTCGGTGTCGGTCGTGAAGAATTTTGCGGTCTTTCAGGGTTTCATTCATGATTGGGGGGTTAAATAACTACTTTAAGCAAAGATAAAGAATAATTTGTTTCCCGTCGTATCGTTTTTAGTTGATTTTTTTTGATTGAATAGTGCAAAATATAACATCCTATGCACAACAAAAATTTTAATATTGTACTTTTGTTGCGCTCTCTACAGATAGCGTTGAACGGATTATTGATATTTTATAACTTAAAATCCTATGACCATGGATCGCACGAAATCTCTGTCTCTTATCTGGGTATTCTGCCTTATTCTTTCCTCTGTACTGATTGTCATGCTTATGGGTTCGAATTCGATCCATGTCGGTGTTCCGGTCTGGGCCATTGTGGTGCTTCTGTTTTTTATTTCCGCCTTTTGCGAATACATTGACAGTTCTTTAGGTATGGGATATGGCACAACGCTTACCCCTTTATTGCTGACCTTTGGTGTTATCCGGGCGGAAATTGTTCCCGTCATCCTTTTATCCGAACTAATGACCGGTTTTTTTGCAGGAATAGCGCATCATCGTGAAGGTAATGTCAATCTGAAGAAGGACAAAAATATAAAGACAGCGGTTATTTTTCTGACCATCCCTTCAATTATCGGTGTCGTAACGGCAACCATTTTAAGTAGCCGATTGAAAGAAATCGGTCAGCATTATGCCAATCTGTATATTGGTTTAATGATTGTTGCCATAGGTATTTATTTGATCTATTCCAACTTGGTACGTAAACGTATTCCGGGAACAGGAACCATCAGTAAACCGAGATTGTTGATATTAGGTATTGTTGCCGCATTTAACAAAGGAGTATCGGGAGGAGGCTACGGCCCTTTAATGACTGGCGGACAATTGACCGCAGGGGTTAAAGAAAAAGAAGCCGTGGTGATTACCTCTTTATGTGAAGGCTTTACCTGTTTTACGGGTTTGGTCGCCTTTTTTATTTTGGGAGGCTCCTTGAATTGGTTTTATGTGGTACCTCTTTGTATGGGTTCTATGGTTAGCGTCGTTCCTGCGGCCAAGACCATCCGAATCATTCCGGAAGGTTTGCTGAAAAAGGCGATTGGCTGGGCTACCCTGTTGCTTGGCCTGATGACGTTGTGGAAATTCCTCCATTAATCATTGTACATGGATTATCTAATTACGCATTTGAAACAGCTGGAGGCCGAGGCCATCCACATCATTCGTGAAGTGGCGGCAGAGTTTGAACGTCCTGTCATGCTTTATTCCATCGGAAAGGATTCATCAGTGATGCTCCGGTTGGCTCAGAAGGCCTTTTTCCCCGATAAAATTCCGTTTCCGCTGATGCATGTGGATACCAAATGGAAGTTTCACGAAATGATTGCTTTTCGGGAACAAATGCATCTGAAAATCGGATTTGACTTGATTGTTTTTACCAATCCGGAAGGATTGGCCGCCGGAATCAATCCGTTTGATCACGGCTCTGAAATGCACACCCGCATCATGAAAACGGATGCGTTAAAAATGGCCTTGAATAAATACCATTTTGATGCTGCTTTCGGAGGTGCGAGGCGTGATGAGGAAAAATCAAGAGCCAAGGAGCGCATTTTCAGTTTCCGGGACGAATTCCATCAATGGGATCCGAAAAATCAGCGACCCGAATTGTGGAATGTTTACAATACACATATCAAGAAAGAGGAATCCATCCGTGTTTTCCCTTTGTCAAATTGGACGGAGCTCGACATCTGGCGGTACATCCAGTTGGAAAAGATTCCCATTGTCCCGTTGTATTTTGCCAAAGAAAGGCCGGTCGTGGAACGGGACGGGATGTTGATTTTGGTGGATGACGACCGGATGAAGCTTAAACCCGGGGAAACCGTAGAATGTAAAAAAGTGCGCTTCCGGACGCTTGGCTGCTATCCCCTCACCGGTGCCATCGAATCCGATGCGGAGACCATCGACGAAATTGTCCGCGAAATGTTGTTGGTCAACACGTCCGAACGGCAGGGCAGACGGATTGATTTTGACGGGAAAGCGAGTATGGAAGAGAAAAAACGGGAAGGTTATTTTTAGAAATAAAGTATGACAGATTATATAGTTCGGGAACAAGCGTTGATTCATCAGGATTTATACACTTATCTGAAACGTCACGAACAAAAAGAGATGCTTCGTTTGCTGGTGGCCGGTAGTGTGGACGATGGAAAATCCACACTGATTGGACGACTGCTGTATGATTCCCATTTGATCTACAAAGACCATTTGGAAGCCATCTACAACGATTCCAAAACATTCAATACGACGGAAAACGAAATCGATTTGTCCTTGCTCACCGATGGTCTGAGGGCTGAACGGGAGCAGGGCATCACCATCGATGTGGCCTACCGGTATTTTTCCACCGAGAAAAAGGGATTCATTATCTGTGATGCGCCCGGGCACGAACAATATACCCGGAACATGGCCACCGGTGCCTCCCACTGCGAAATGGCCCTGATACTGATTGATGCCAGGAATGGCGTGAAAGACCAGACGCGCCGGCATAGCCTGATCGCCACCATCATGGGCATCCGAAACATCGTGGTGGTCAATAAAATGGATCTGGTGAACTATGATGAAACCGTTTTTGAATCCATCCGACGAGCTTATCTGGCTTTTTCCGAGAAATTGGACGTGGATGCGATCCATTTTATTCCGATTTCCGCTTTGTCGGGGGAAAACGTGGTTTCGGCAAGTGCTGAGATGGGCTGGTATAAAAGTGGTCCCTTGTTGAATTTTCTCGAAAACGTACCGATTGCCAATGACCGGAATCTGATGGATTTTCGTTTTCCCGTTCAAAATGTACTGAGGCCAAATGCTTCTTTTCGCGGGTATGCAGGTAGTGTTGCATCCGGTATTATTCGAAAAGGTGATGAAATCGTTGTTTTGCCTTCCCGCCAACGGACACGAATTAAAACTATTGAAACCTTTGACGGGAGTCTGGAGGAGGCTTTTCCGCCTATGCCTGTGGTGTTGACGATGGAAGACGAGGTTGATATTTCCAGAGGTATGGTATTGGCAAAGCCCAACAACATGCCGGCAATGGGGAATGTGCTGGAGTCTATGATGGTCTGGATGGATGACGTACCTTTACGAATCGGTGCGGAATACCTCCTGAAATGCAATACTCAGGAAATACCGGCGCGTATCCGTTCCATCCGTTACAAATACAACATCAACGAACTGACCCGTTTGTCTTCGGATAGTCTGAAATTAAACGATATCGGACGCATGGAGCTGGTGCTTCAACGTCCGCTCATCTACGACTCCTTCCGACGGAATAAGCAGATGGGGGCGTTTATCCTGATTGACCGCAACAGCAATGCCACCAGTGGGGGAGGCATCATCCTGGATCAGAAAGTTGAAGAGGTACCGGAAAAACGCTATATTTTTAAAGAGCAAAGCACCGTTACGCCAACCCAACGTCAAACACTGTTTGGTCACAAACCGGCTACCATTTGGCTTACCGGACTGAGTGGTTCAGGTAAATCGACCATTGCGAAATTGTTGGAATCTAAGCTTATAGAACAAGGCGTTCACGCTTATGTTCTTGATGGCGACAATCTACGGCACGGTTTGAATTCGGATCTGGGCTTCTCGCCCGAAGGCCGTTGCGAGAACATTCGCCGCGCAGCAGAAGTCGCTCGTTTGATGAACGATGCAGGCTTAGTGGTGATTGCAGCCTTTGTTTCCCCTTACCGGAAAGATCGGGAGCAAGCCCGAAAGACAGTCGGTGACGGATTTGTAGAAGTTTTTGTGGATGCCGATGTGGAAACATGCCGGAAGCGTGATCCCAAAGGACTTTATGCCAAGTTCGATGCCGGAAAGTTCACCGGACTGACTGGAGTGGATGCGCCGTATGAAGTGCCCGAAAAGCCGGATTTGTGGCTCAAAACCGAAGGGGAAAATGTAGAAGAGTCGGTGGAGAAGGTGTTGAAAGCAGTGATGCCCCACATAAAGAGTATTTAAAAATTCTTGCAGCAAGCTACGATGAATCTTCGATTTCATACAGGAATGAAGTCTTTGCTCGTTAACCCCGCCACAATCAGCGGGAGAATGCGCTTGCGGAATTCAGGATTTTTCCGGCTTGCTCAAGCCAGAAAATGGCATCCTCGTATTCCCCTGTTGTAAGTAGCGTATAAAATCCATAGAAACACATTTTATGTGTAATAAATGTGTATAATATCACAAAATCGACAGTTATTTTGTGAATAGCAGAATGATTATTAAATTGGTTGGTGGTGCTTAATGTAAGAATTCTGCAGCAGGAAGCACCACGATCGTTTTGCCTTCCTTCAGGATTTTGTCATGCTGGTGCATGGTGACAATGGTACCGGAATCCATTCCAAAGGATTTCATAGCCTCGAACAAGCCGTTGACCTCTCTGTCCTGATTGTCGGTGTTCAAATCAAAACAAACCTGTATGAGTTGTTCAACCTTTCCCTGCCTGGACAGCACAAAATCACATTCATAACCATTCTCGCTGAAGTAATTCAATGTAAAAGATTTCCGTCTGAATTCCCAGAACATCAAATTTTCCAATAAATGCCCGTCATTTTCCGAAAAGGAGACGCTCCCGACGTTAATCAGCGCGCTGTCGATTACGTATACTTTTTTTGGCGCAAGCATTTGAGCCTTATAGGAATATGAAAATCTGGGCATCAAATGAACCAGGTAACACGACTCAAGATGGGAAAAGTATTCCAATATGGTTGAGGCGGATTTTACACCGATGGTACTTTTTAATTTGCTTGGACTAACCAGGTTCCCGACATTTGAAAACAGATAGGAGCATAGCCTTTTCAAGGAAGACACATCTCTGATGCCATACCTGACAGCAATATCCCTATGAATGATGTCGTCTATCAAAGCTGTGAGAACATCTCTTTCTTTCGACTTCAAATATTCCGGAAAGCCCCCAAGGCGTAAGTACTGTTCAATTGATTCCGAACCGGACTCAAGGTGTTCAAACTGCAGGAATTCCCTGTATGAAAAAGGGAATAGCTCCTTGTTGACATGCCTGCCTGTTAACTTTGTTCCAAGTTCCTGACTTAAAAGTGTTGCATTGGACCCTGTCAGGACAATCTGATAGTGCTGATCCAATTTCTGACGGACATATAACTCCCATCCTTCAACAACCTGTATTTCATCGAAAAAGAGAATGGCATATTCCGATTTACTGATCATTTCGTCCAACAACGCAAAATCGGATAGCTGAAAATCATACAATCGCAAATCGTCGAAATTGAGATAGAAAACCATTTGTCGGGTTCTTTTGACATATTGATGCAAAACGGTACTTTTTCCGCATCTTCTGATACCGGTAATAATCAATGCATGAGATGTTAGTGCCGGCAGTTCTGTCAGCAATTCACGTTCAAGGCCCGTCTCGCTCAATTCGAGTTCCTGTTTCTGGTCGTCGATAACCCTTTCCAGTACAGATAATTTCATGGTTATTTTGTTTATTTCGATACAAATGTAATAATTATTTCGATACAAACATAATATTTGTGTTCCAAGGTCGTATAAGGTTTGCGGCAATCAGTTTTTATCACGTTTGATGCAGGTAAGTCTGGATTTTTTTGTATGAGAATTATTTACGTTATTTTTGTAATGTTAGCAATTGTGGCGTAGGATCGTTTTCAACATCGCCGTATCAAATTGTGATGATTCTTATTTAAGGAATCATGGCTTTTTACTCACACCCAAAGAATGGACTTTATCTGTTGAACGTATTTGTTACGATGCTGTTGGTATGACAATGAAGGATAGAATAAAGAGTTGGAGAACATCAGGTTCCGCATGGAAGCGTTTTTTTACAATATAGCAAAACGGCTATGGTTGTGTTTTTGTGTGGTGACAAAGGCGGAACAACGCAGCAGTTTTCTGACAAAAATTCGTTTTGGAAAAGCCTGTCATCAACGAGCCACTTTTACGGTACCAAGTCGGTATCCGCTTTTGTTCCAGGCTTGTGCAGATTATCTGGCATCAACGAAGCAGCCTAAAGTAATGTCATTCGGATGTTCCATCGGAGAAGAAGTCTTTTCCATTGGTCAATACTTGCCCCATGCAACCATTGTGGGGGTTGATATTAACCGTTGGTGTCTGAGACAGTGCAGGAAGAAAAATAAGAATCCAAATTTTACTTTTGTGCATCGGTTTTCAAAGGATTTTGAAAATGCTTCCAGTTTTGATGCCATTTTTTGTCTGGCCGTATTTCAGCGGACGGAAAACCGGACGAATCAAGATAATTCGAAAGCATCTGGATTTATGTTTGATGAATTTGAATCGGAAATTACGATGTTGGATAAAAAACTTAGACCGGGCGGGTTGCTGATCATTGATCATGCGGATTTCAGTTTTGAAGAGACCGGTGTGGCAAAGAAATATCAACCGTTGAAATCTTTTGAGCATAACAAAATTCAACGTTTTCGGCCTTTATTCGACAGAGAGAATTGGAAAATAGCGGAAGAGCACGACAGCTACAGGGTGTTTGTCAAGTGCTGATCAGTCATATACTTTTTTACCAACTTTACGTAACGTAGGTAAAAACAAAGTTTGGTCACTTCTTGAAAGTTTTTTATGGAGACGCCATTCTTTAGCGGTTTCCGGATAAGTTTTTCCCAATTCTTCAGATTGCAGAACGGTAGATGTTCTTCTTGAGTCAGGGAATTAAAAATTTCTACCAGATATGCTTTCCCTTCCTGTCTTAGTTTAAACGAATTGCTCATACGGATAGCCTCGCTTTTATCCATACGCAGGCGGATGCTTTCGGGCATAATTCCTTTCATGGCATCGCGGTATAATTTTCTGGGTACAAAATCAGCGTAAGTATAGGCTGCCGGGATTTGTAAAAAACATTCCAACACCTCTTTATCCAACAATGGGTAGGTATAGGCAAATCCGAAGGTCTCGGCGTTGATTGCCCAGGAGTCCATTCGGTCGGGGAGATGCCCGTTTTTTAATAGGTTGAGAGTGATATCGGAACGATTTCCTCTGCCGTAAAATCCCAGGCGTTTGTGGAATAGGAACATTCTGATATGTTTGAGAATAAAGCGCAGGTGAAACAAACGTAATTTACTCCAGTCCGTGTATTCTGAACGATAGGTGTGGATAATGTATCCTGGAATTAAATAGGTTATTACTTCAATTTGGAACAGATTGATGGCTGCCCGAATGCCTGTTTTTTTCATGTATTTAAACAATGTTCTCCAATTCAGGCTAAAAAACAAATGATTGAACACGCCACGGGTACTTAGAGAAACCGCTTCGTCACCTCCCCAACCGCTAAAGACCAGCTCTACACCGTCTTTGGCTGCTTGTTGCATGACGGGGCGTTCGATGTGTTGGGTTTCAAACTCCGGTATAATGGCGTTCTGAGTCACTTCTGTTTTTTCGGCCGTTAAGTACTGCACGGTGACTGCTTTCTCCTTTACAAAGGCTTCAATAAAAGGCAGTTCATTGACTCCGTCAATGCGTTCGGAAACCCATTCGGGCGACCACGAGTATGCGCTCAGAGTCGACTTATCCGGAGTGTTGTCGGCAACGATGGAAGCCACTCCGCATGAATCAATGCCTCCGCTTACGTGCAGGCCGGTTCGGACGTTTTCCATGCGGCTGATCGTCGCTTCCAACAGACACTTCCGTAATTTCTGTACAGCGGCCTCATAGGTGAGTGATTGGTCTTTACACAAGCGTTTAGGTCTCCACCAACGATGTGTTCGCTGTTGCTCTTTGGAGATAGAATAAATGCATCCTGTTTGTACTTTATACACATTTTCAAACATCGTCTGATCGTACCAACCTTTAAAACGAAATAAATTGGAGATGAGTTTTCCTTCGTTCAGTTTTGCCGGTATCAGACCCGATCGCATCAATCCGAACTCATCGGATGAAAAAAACAACCGGTGATGTACTAAACAATAGGTTAAGGGTCTGGTTCCAATGTGGTCGCGCAGGAGAAAAGCCGTATTTTGTTCACGGTCATAAAAAACGGCAGCGTATTCGCCGTTGAGGTGGTTGCCGCAATCCGTTCCCCACTTTCGGAAGGCCTGTGCCAAAGCCTCTATTGGGGTATTAAATGGCATAAGTGAGTGTAATTCCTGGGTATTGTAAAGTCGTACATCTGCGACGACGACCAACCTTCCATCGTCATAAATCCCCGCCCGTGCATTTCGTTTGGGGTGATGGCCGTACCCCACCATCATATTGGTTGCCGTGTTGGAAATAATGCGTGATTCCCGAGCACAAACGGCTTGGGCCAAGGTGTTGAATTCGTGCTCCGATACAGGTGTTTCGTTTAAATCAATAATACCGAAGACTAGGCTCATAAGTTCATTAATTCTTTATTCTTGCAATAAGGAGTTTCTATAGAAAGAAAAAATACCGCGCTGATGCCAAGGCGTACCTAGCGCGGAACTATTCAAAAATAAGCTTATGTAAGCCACATCACTTTTAAAAAATAGAGAAACCCAATGTGTTAACTTTAGGTCATTCTATTTTTTTATATGGTAAATATTCAACCGGATGTTGTTTTCGTTAGTCGTAAAATTGAGTATAATCAACTAATTGGTCCACAAGTTGTGCTAATCTCATTAGGATCGATATCACCACTTGCCGTTTTGTCAACATCCAAATCGTAGATTTCGGGCGTAACCCATTCTTTTTTTGTTTCCATTGTTTAATTGTTTTAAAAGTTTTTACATATGATTCAGAAACAGTATGCTATTTTATTATGACAACGTTGTAATAGATGAGATGTTCAAATATATTATTTTTTCAATGAATCCGTGCCTGTTATCCGTGTTATTTTTCTGCGTATAGATGATTTTCTTAAATACTATATATTTTCTTGTAATCGGTTATTCCCTTTGGGGTAACGTAAAACTCCCCGGAAACCAGCCATGCATGGGCAAACAACTCTTTTCCATTCTTAAACTGCAATCCAAGATACAATATAGAAGCTATACCTCTGCGTTGCAGTATGAATCTGGCTGCAAAAGATTTTACCAGACAAATGTTTTTCCAGAATGCGAGCTTATTGGCACGAGATACTGCGTACCGGATCTTTTTCAGTTGTAAGGTATCAACCTCTGTTATCATCTCATTGCTTGTTTTTAAACATTTGATGCAAAAACTGAAAGGCAGAAAAAGCATAACCTTTGATAAATACAGAAATAAAACGGCTTCCAGGAACAGTGCCCTTTCTTCACGTGGTAAAAGAATAAACTTACGGATGTTGTTCACTTTTTATAATGATATTGTATTGAACGGCTTTGTCCAGAAATAGTTGTACCTCCTTTTCGCATTGGTCTTTTGCTACATCGTATTCTGAGAGCAAGGTATCTGTAATTTCATCAAAACTTCTTGGCTGTTCCATCAAATCCCAAATGCGTTTGCCTACGGGAGTGAGTCCAAAATATTTTCCTTTTTCAATATGCATCATCACTTGATTGTCATCCAGTACCCCATCAATTATCTGTAAATTTCTTGAATATAGTTCCATTCTTTTGTTTTTTATACGGTTAAAATTCCTTTGCTGTCAATATAGCCCAATTGTTTCATTACATCATGGCAATTATTTACAATCCGGTCAATCTGGTCTTGAGTAAGATAATTTTTGTAATTTCCAATGGCTCCTTTCCAGAAGAACTGTTCACAATGCTGCAGCCTTTCTTTAAAACCTTTTTCGTTTTCCATTTTTTGCAGCAACTTAAAGTCGCTGTTTATGATTGCCCTGGCTAACCTTTCTTCATCATATTCCATCTGTAGGAATTTCACAATGGAGCCGAATGTTTCCATAGGATTCTGGAGCATGTCTTCATATCGGACGGTGTGTATGGGAATGGCCTTTTGTTCGTTCCAACTTTTGTAATGTAAATCCCATGACAGGAGCTTTTGTCCGAGTTGTCCGCCTTTGTAACCTCCGGCTCTTGCATTTTGGTTAAGTAGAAAGGCTACTGTCTTTTCGATTTTGGAAGCTGAATGGTTGGCGTAAGAAACGCAAACATCCAGAGGGTTGCGTACAAAATAGACTGCGCATTGGCTTATGTCTTCCGGAAATATCGGATGTCCGTTTTTATTGTAAGTGTAAGCATCGTGTGTTTTCTTGAAAATGCTATCGTCTGCAGCGTTCAAAGAAAGACTTCTATAGAGATCAGGGCGGAAATTTTCAACTTCGCTAATGCTTAGTTCGAAGGGGTTAAGGCCTGTTTCTTCTTCAAAATCAAGGGCACTACTTGAAATAGAAGCATTTTGGATATCATCAAAAGGCAAAGGGACTTTAGAGTCCTTTAGATAATTTGCCAGAAAAATCCGGAACCAAGTATTTCCGGACTTTGGATACGAAACCAGCCAGACGAATTTATTCATGGCTATAACTGTTTTTGGATAAAGTCCATGGTAGAATAAATATCGCTCTTATGTGGTCGCTTTACCAGTATGACTTCTATCTTTTCTGCTATTCCCAAGAGATTCTTAAAGAGTCTACCTGCGGTAAGCGGCATACCTCTCAGATACATTTTTCGATAGATGTTTTTTCTCAGTAAATTATATTTTTCTATTCCTGTCAGTTTCTCTGCTTTATATTTGTTGTCTTCATGGGTACTCAGGATGATCACGGTATTCAACGGCACCGGATGTTGGTTTGTGCCACCGAAAGGGACATAGAACTTTTGCATCTCCGGTCTTATTTTCTCCAGATCCTTGTCTCCAATTTCGAGCGTTTTAAGGCTGTCATCCCACAGTTTTATCTTTGTGTTTATCGGTACGATTTTGGCCCCGTCTTTTTCAAGGCAAACAGGGGTAATGTCATCGTTGATGAAGCGAGCCCCTTTCTGGCAGAAAGCCGCAGTTACCGAGGATTTTCCAACACCGGAATTTCCGCAGATGATAATACCTTTTCCTTCATATTCAAAAGAACAACCGTGAAAAGGAATGGAACCTTGCTGATGTAGCAAAGCACCGAAGACGGATCCATTGAGGAAAAGTTGTATAGAAGCCCTATCTGCTCCCGGATGAGGAGACACCCATATCTTTTGACCGTCTTTAACCCGGTAGGTGGCGACCCCATCGATGGTCATGGCAAAATCGGTTTCATTTACTTGAATCCTTGGTGTCGAATAGATAGGAGCGATTGGGTGTTCAATGCTCTTCTCTATTGATATCGAAACCGAACCGATGGGGAAGTTGAAATTCATATATGTATCCAAATTGCAAGAAGGTTAAACGCTGTAGAAAATAGTAAGTCGACTTTTTCACCAAAGATATAAAAAGAAATAAAGGATTAGATATTTGGAGTCTTTATTCAAATAAATATTTTTTTTGCTTGCATTCCGTATAAATGAGCCTGCCACCCCGGGCAAAAGAATTCCTGAAAAAAAAGCATGGAAATGTTTATGGCCTTCCCGTCTGAACATGCCACCAGCAATCGATCTCCTGATTCAAGGATGCTACCGGCCGGGGCATTTGAACTGATATTGGTCATTTGAGCATCCATGATTTTGACCACCTGCATATCCAGAGATGTTATTGCCCCTTTGTTCCAGGGATTACAAGCCCTAATTGTATTGCAAACGTCTGAGGAGGTCATTTTTTTCCAGTTCACAGAAACATTTTCAAGACCTGGTCTTGAATGATAACTAGATGGGATTTGTTTTCTGTCCATGTTCAAGATCGGCATGTTGTTTAATCGCATCTGCAGAATAAAGAAGACACCTTCAATGCATATTTGGCTGAATATAATCATCACACTTCTGAAATTGTAATGTGGCATATTGGGTATGTCCTTTGCCCAAATGACCGCTCCTTCGTCAAATCTGCTGTCCAGGCGGTGAATGACCATGCCTAAAGACTTTTCGCCGTTTTTTAATTGCCAGAATACGGGGATGGGGCCCTTGTACGCAGGTAACGGCCCAAAATGAATGTTGAACAGCTGGGTGGATGAATTTTTGATCCTGTCCAGTTGAATCAAACGACTGTATCCAATCATAAAACAAACATCGTATTTCCCTCTAGAAATCCATTCGTAGATATCACGATCTTTATCCTTTTCTTCTGTATAGGGCAAGTGAAACTGCTCAGAAAAAGCTTTCACTTTTTGATTGATAAACAAATCCGGCGAAAGCGAATAGAACAGGTACACTTGAATCTGTTGGGATACAAGTGCACCTGCCAATGGCATAAAATGGTCTGAGTCGGATATTATTCCAATGCGCATATTCAGATTCTTTCAGTGTTATCCCTGCGAGGGGTAGAGACCTACCAGGCAAATGATGTAATTGATTGCCAGGCAAGGCATCAGGTTGTTATGGGGTAATCCACCTCCAGTGGGAAGAATACTTGTCGGATCCATCGTTATTTTGGATGCTCCTGATGGCGTACCGGGTAAATATCCCAGAACCGTTGCTTCCGGAGAATTCATTGATGCCAAAAAGGTCGTTGGACCTGGGATTTTGGTGGCTGTCCCTGCGGTACTAATCATGAATCCATGAGTGTGTGCCGGTATACTGGACGTGTCTAGTTGGAACGTTTCTACGCCACCCGTTTGACCTGTGACACGAGTGGTAAGACCGACGCCGGTTCCTTGGGCAACAGGCAAGCGACCGATGAGGTTGGGTAGTGCAAAGTTGTTGGGAGAGCTACCTCCGTAGATGTTTCCGATGAGTGAATAAAGTGCTTCGTACCCATTGACAGAGAGTAGGGTACCATCGCAAAAATGCCATCCTTGTGGAGCATAGTTACCAGAAAATGCTCGTATTTCACCTATAAATCCTTCCATGATTTTATTGAATTAGTTATGAATAATATTAATCTGGTCTTGACGGATAGATTCCCGTCATGGCAATGTAATAGTTTATGACCAAAAAGGGTTGCATATTGTTGTGAGCAGCACTTCCGCCAACAGCTTCAATAGTGGCACTATTTAATGAAACGGTAGGTGCGGGTCCTTCAGTCGCATAAATGTTAATAGTCTCCGTTTCTAGGGTTGTTACATTTGGGATGGCTAGTATATTTGTTGGAATAGTGGTATCTCCCGGTGATGCTTCTACATGCACCGAATGGTTGTGATTTGTCTGAACATTTGTCAATGTGACGGTTTCCTGTCCACCTGCGTTTCCGTTGGTGTATGTGGAACCACTGGGAGATAGCCCTGAACCAATGATGGTTCTGCCTTGCAGGTTGGGAAGTTTAAAATTGCTGATTCCATCACCCCCAAAAGCGGTGCCTATCAGAGAGTATAAAGCACTGTATTGCCGTATTTGTAATATCGATCCATCGCATATATGCCAATCTTGTGGCACCATATTAAAAGCAAAGGATCTTATTTCGCCAATAAAATTATCTGACATAGTTGTTTGTTTTAAAGTTGTTAAAAATGTTTATGGCCTTACGGGATATTCACCTTCAAATACGCATATACAATATTTGATGGCCAAATAAGGGGAGCGGTTTTCATGAGGAGCGATGGTCATATTGAGGTCTCCTGAACCGTTTGTCAGGCTGTTAGGATGCAATGATACAGGCACTTTGGATACATCTAAGTAGGCCATGGCAGCTAAAGGAGTTAGGTCTGTTGATCTTTGGTAGCCGATGTTGGTCAGGAAAGACTGATTGTCCGTTCCGGGTGCGCTTGTTCTGAGGGTTGCTGCGCCTCTTTCTCCAATTAGATTATGGGTGTGAGCGGGCAATTCATAAATAGACAGTGCTTCCATTTCCGTACCAATTCTTTCGCCGGGCTCGTATATTGTGCCTGTTTGCGCTGCCCCAACTCCAACCAAACCTGCTCCCCTGAAATCCGGCAGATTAAAAATGGATGTGCCACTACCTCCATACGTTTGTCCAATAATGCTATACAGGGCCTGGTATTCATTTACCGATACGGCTTGTCCCATGCATTCCAACCATCCATATGGGGCATAGGTGTAGGGGAATGCTCTAATTTCTCCAATCATTGAATTCATAAGCGTAAAATTAAAGGGTTAATAATATAGAAAGAAACAATCGTTATTTCAGCAGATCGGATTCTCTCAGCGATTCTTTTATGGAGCCGAGAATTTTTCCGGCTGCAAAACCGCTGGTCATAAAGACAAGCAATGGAATGGTCAACCGCATTAACCCGGTCGGCTTTAGTAAATTTTTAATTATCTTCCGTACGCGCTTCTTTAACATCGGTCGGAACCGTTCAATATCCTTTTCCTTCAGCACTGGCCAGTTTGTCCCTGATGAAAATTCTGGAAGATATGGTTTGTTTTTCCGTTCCGTGAAAATGGGGATGATCTGTCTTTTACCGTCCACCTGTGAGGTGAAAAGGTGGTCCGGAATATCTTGATAACCATTCCTGAAAATCGGATTGGAGGTGTCTGCCGGTACGGTGAAATAATCCCTTAGGAATTTCTCGCAGTTGGCACGTCCCAGAAAGAAATCGTGGATGCGGAATTCCTTGCTCAGAAAACCGCCGAAACCGCCAAGTGTACCACAGGCAATGGCTTTGGCCCCTTGCAGGTGCTTGATTTCGCCGTTGATTTCCAGGTTCCGGCTGGGGGAGACCAAAAATTGGCCGGCATTGTCAGAGTCCCAGGCATCAACTAATGAGGCCGGCTTGTCCCGAAGCTGTTCCATCATGGTGGAGAAAGTATTGCCGGTAACATTGCCCAATTGGTCATTGTCTGTAAAGTTGCCGGGTTTACTTGGAAACGGGTCGATCATGACAACCGTACTACAAAATTTATCGTAGGATTCGTACGCTTTCTTTTTTTCGCCGGTGAGCTCAATCAGACAGTCCCGTACACGGTCAAAAGGTTCGTTGTTGATAAGGCCACCGTCTACGAACAAAGATTCGTATTCACCGTCATTGATGGGGTTGAGTTTGGTGACGTCTTTGAGCCAGCTGAGCTGGTTTACGTATAGACCATGACGGGTGACCCTTCTGGCCCGAAGTCCGACGGGGAAGGCACCGGTTGCCATGGCTGCATTCCGGGCAACGTCCACATGAAGACCGGTTCTGAAGTCGAGCGGCATCCAGCCGTCATTTTTGTATTCACTTTGATTCTTGTTCAGAACAAAGCAAGCGTAATCGTTGTGTCTGGTGATGTAGTAAGGGCTGGTAAGGTTTTCGGTACTTTTGAAGGCAACATCAAACTGAAATCCTTTCAGATTGGAAAGCGTTACGAAAACTTTCAAATATTCGGCAATGTATCCGCGTGTCACCCACCGGGTTTTATCTACATCAAGGAGTCTGGTGGCAACCTCGTCAATAAAATCGCTGTTCAGGAGAGAGGTCACCCGGCCTGTTTGATGAATATCTCCGTTGTCCAGCATGGCTGAAAACATGTCGTTTTGAGTCAGGTCTACCCAGGAATGGTAAAACTTATTTTGAGGTTGTTGTTTTAGGATGTTACCTTCCAGCTTTTGAATCGGGGTTATCGGGTTATTGACGGCTGAGGCGAGAATGATGCCGGTCATGCCGCCTGCAGAGGCTCCTCCGGCGACGGGGATGACAACTTTGTGTGTCGGAACGTCTTTCTCTCCGTCTTTTTTCATCCTTTCCCAATGATCCAATGCTTCCAGCAAATAATCAAGAACACCGGCCGTGTAAGCTCCGGCTGAAACCGCACCGGCCATACATAGGCCGAGGTAGAAGGTGTTGTTTGTTTCCATAGAAGATATCGTTATCGTTAATGTTTAAATGATATTTGGTTATGGAAAGATGAAAACGCAGATAAATATAGGTGGTTTATTTGATAAAATAATGTGTTTTATAAAATATAAGATTTATATAAGAAAGTATAAGGATAATTAAGGTTAAAGTAAAATATATAAAAAGAAAAAGGTCTGTCCGGAATTTCCGACAGACCTTTTTATAGGTTTAAAATCCTTAAATGGATTGTTATTCTTCCAGCAAGATTTCCATGATGGTACATGCTGCTTTGGCGACGGAAGTGCCGGGACCAAAGATACCTGCAACGCCTGCTTGATACAGAAAGTCGTAGTCTTGCGCGGGAATCACACCACCGGCAATGACAACGATGTCTTCACGACCCAGTTTCTTTAACTCTTCCATCACTTGCGGAATCAAGGTCTTGTGACCTGCAGCCAAAGACGATACACCAAGGACGTTGACGTCGTTTTCAACAGCTTGTTTGGCTGATTCGGCCGGGGTTTGGAACAAGGGGCCCATATCCACGTCGAAACCGCAGTCTGCATAACCTGTTGCGACCACTTTGGCTCCACGGTCGTGACCGTCCTGGCCCATTTTTGCAATCATGATACGAGGTTGACGGCCTTCTTTTTTGGCAAACTTTTCAACCAGCGAGCAAGCTTTCTGAAAGTCTGCGTCGTTTTTTGTTTCTGATGAATACACGCCTGATATGGTTCTAATGGTTGCTTTATAACGTCCGACAATTTTTTCGCAGGCATCGGATATTTCACCGAGACTGGCACGAACATGGGCGGCTTCGACGGCCAGTTCAAGCAGGTTGCCTTGTTTGGTCTCCACACATTTGGTGATGGCTGCCAAGGCTTTTTGTACGTCGGCTTCGTTGCGGTTTGCCCTGAGCTCTTTCAAGCGTTCCACTTGTTGAACGCGAACAGCGGTATTGTCGATTTCGAGGATGTCGATGGGGGCTTCCTTTTCCAGACGATAACGGTTTACACCGACGATGGTCTGGTTGCCCGAATCAATGCGAGCTTGTGTACGGGCTGCTGCTTCTTCGATACGCATTTTCGGAATACCGGTTTCGATGGCTTTGGCCATACCACCTAATTTTTCGATTTCTTCAATCAGGGCCCAAGCTTTTTCCGCCAGTTCTTTGGTCAGTGATTCAACATAGTAGGAACCGGCCCAGGGATCGACTTCGCGACAGATGTTGGTCTCTTCCTGAATATAAATCTGGGTATTGCGTGCAATACGTGCCGAAAAGTCGGTAGGCAAGGCGATGGCTTCGTCCAGCGCATTGGTGTGCAGAGATTGGGTATGTCCCAGTGCTGCGGCCATGGCTTCGATACAGGTACGGCCGATGTTGTTGTAAGGATCCTGTTCGGTCAGCGACCAGCCTGAAGTTTGGCAGTGTGTACGCAATGCCAGGGATTTCGGATTTTTCGGATTGAAAGTCTTGACGATTTTGGCCCACAGCATACGTGCCGCACGCATTTTGGCGATTTCCATATAGTGGTTGGTGCCGATGGCCCAGAAGAAAGAAAGACGGGGAGCGAAAGCATCGATGTCCATGCCTGCATTCACACCTGCACGGAGGTACTCAAAGCCGTCAGCCAAGGTATAGGCCAATTCGATGTCGGCTGTTGCACCTGCTTCCTGCATGTGGTAGCCTGAAATGGAGATGGAATTGAACTTCGGCATTTTCTTGGCCGTATATTCAAAGATATCGGCGATGATTTTCATGGAGAATTCCGGCGGATAAATATAGGTGTTACGCACCATGAATTCTTTCAGAATGTCGTTTTGGATGGTTCCGGCCATTTCTTCGAGTTTGGCACCTTGTTCCAATCCGGCGTTGATGTAAAAGGCCAGGATGGGAAGAACCGCACCGTTCATGGTCATGGAAACGGACATTTTGTTCAATGGAATTCCGTCGAACAATACTTTCATGTCTTCAACGGAGCAGATGGATACGCCTGCTTTGCCGACGTCACCGACAACGCGTTCATGATCGGCGTCATAACCGCGATGGGTAGGGAGGTCGAATGCTACCGATAGACCTTTTTGTCCGGATGCGAGGTTGCGACGATAGAATGCGTTGGATTCTTCGGCGGTGGAAAATCCGGCATATTGACGGACGGTCCAAGGGCGCATGGCGTACATGACACTGTACGGCCCACGTAGATAAGGTGCAATACCGGCCGCATAGTTCAAATGTTCCATGCCTTCCAGGTCGGCTTTGGTGTAAACTGGCTTGACGCTTATCAATTCCGGTGTTTTCCAGTCTTTTTCGATGCCGTTTGCTTTTTCCCAGGCTTTGGGGTCGGTAGAAGGGATTCCGGCGTTTTTGATGTCTATATTTTTGAAATCTGGTTTCATGTGTATATATTTTTTATAAGAGGTCACATGTAACTCGCATGTCATTTTCATCCTCTTTGGTGGATAGCTTTGCGCATGCTCGTTTCATGTGTTTGTCTCTTAATTGATTCCTAATTGCTTGTTGAATCCCTGCAATGTTTCCAGGACATTGGTACGGACATTGACGAAGTTGGTAATGCCGATGGCCTTAAGGTCTTCCGTGCATTCGGGTGCTCCGGCAACAACGAAAAGTTCTTTGCCGCCGTTGATGGCTGCAAAAGCTTTTGGTGCCAGTTCTGCATATTCTTCATCACTGGAACAAATCACAATGATGTCGGCTTTGGCTGCGCGTGCAGCTGCAATACCTTCTTCGGGTGTGTCAAAGCCAAGATTGTCAATGATTTCATATCCGGCACAAGCGAAGAAATTACTGGAGAATTGGGCGCGTGCCAGCCTCATGCTCAGTTTACCGATGGTCAGCATGAATACTTTCGGACGTTTGCCGGATTTTTCGGTGGATAGACGCAAGTCGTCAAAAGCAGAACTACCGCGTTTGAATTTCAGGGTGGCGATAGATCCTTTTTCTGCGTTGCAACAGCAATTGCAGTCTTTTTTACCTTCTTCCACCTTGTCTAAAGAAAATTCGTTAAAATTCGGGAACTGGTTGGTGCCAAGCAAACTTTCGCGGCGGCTGGAGATTGCAGTTAGGCGTTTTTCATTGGAAGCGTTGACTTCATTCTGAATGAAACCTTCTTTGAGTGCAGCATAGAATCCGCCTTTTTCATTGACGGAGAGGAATACTTTCCAGGCCTGTTCAGCGATGGATGCAGTGAGGTTTTCAACGTAATAGGAACCGGCAGAAGCGTCAACCACTTTGTCAAAGTGGGCTTCTTCCTTGAGTAACAGTTGTTGATTTCGGGCGATTCTTTCCGAGAAATCGTCGGCAGGCTTGTAGGCGTTATCGAATGGTGTAACGGAGATGGAATCAACGCCTGCGATAGAAGCGGACATGGTTTCGGTTTGGCTGCGCAGCAGGTTCATGTAGGCATCGTATACCGTTTGGTTCCATTCGGAAGTGATGGCGTGAACATCCATTTTGCAAGCGCACTTGCAATCACTTTCGGACAAATAGGCATTCACAATCTGTGCCCACAACAGGCGACCGGCTCTGAATTTGGCGATTTCCATAAAGTAGTTGGAACCGATGCCAAAATTGAACTTCACTTTTTTGGCAACAGCCTTTGCGGACAATCCGGCTTCTGTGCCAAGGGTAAGATATTCATTACCGTATGCAAGACCGAATCCGAGTTCTTGTGCGCAATAGGCACCTGCATTGTTGAACAGGTATGGGTTGGCACCAAAGACTTTCAGATTCTTCAATGCTGCCGAAGCTTCGAAAACTTCTTCCATAGCAGCCTTGACGTCGATGTCGATGTCGAGACCTTTGGTCATCATGCGTTTGAACGGATCAAAATTGATGGATCCTTTGATTTTATCAGGATCGATTTTTGCAGCTTTAACATAATCAACCAAAAGTTTGGCGATTTTTGCAGCTTCTGTATAACAAATGCGGAAATTGATTTCTATACAATCCAGTTGAATGCCGTTGAGCAATGTCTTCATGGATTTTGCGTCGAAATCTTTGCCGGAAAAAGCAAAACATAAGGATGTGATCCCTTTTTCCAAGACTTCCAATGCTTTTTCATTGGCTTTTTGCGGGGTTATTACCTCGATGTCCTGACGAACATACCAGTTGTTGTTTGTCTTTGTTCCGCGAACGAAAGGAAATTCACCCGGAAGTGAATCCGTCGTTTTCATTCCTTCCAAATCTTCTGCGCGGTAGAAGGGTCTTACATTAAAGCCTTCATTCGTTCTCCATACAAGTTTCTTTTCAAAATCTGCTCCTTTCAAGTCAATGGTGACTTTTTCCATCCACTCCTTAGTGGAAACCGGAGGAAATTCCGAAAACAACTTTTCTTTGCTATCTGCCATAGTTTAAGATTAATAAGTTGATATGTGTTGATTAAAATTTTTAATTTAAAAAGTGGACAAATTTACCCTTTTTATTCAAAACTAAAAAGCTTTCAGGGATGTATATTGCCTAAAATGCAATTGGTAAAAAGCTATTTTTAACCTTTCAAATCAATGATGTAAAAAGTACGTTTTGCAAATGCAAGGTTGTTGTGACATTTTATAAATCGATCTCGGATGAAAGACCGGAGCAGGTGGCCTTCAATAATTGTCCGATTTCTTTTATGTTTTCAGGATGGAACCAATGATAATCCTTGTCTTTTCTGAACCACGTCAACTGTTTTCTAGCGTATTTGTGGGTGTTGTTCTGAATGCGGACGACGGCTTCTTCCAAGCTGATGTTACCCTCAAAATGGGCAAACAATTCTTTGTATCCCACGGTATTGAGTGCGTTCAGGTTGCGAAAAGGGTAGAGGCTTCGGGCTTCTTCGCACAGCCCTTGCTGCATCATATCCAACACCCTTTGGTCTATGCGGTCATAGAGCTCGGATCTGTCTCTGTCCAGGCAAATCTTGACGATGTCGAAAGATCGTTGTTTGGCTGAATGCTGACGGAAAGAGGAAAATGGTTTTCCTGTCATCAGGCAGATTTCCAGGCCATGCATCACCCTTTTATAGTTTTTAAGATCTACCTGATGGTAATATTCGGGATCCAGCAACTTCAGCTGGGCCAGAATGGGATCCATTCCTCCATTCCTGTATTGTTCGAGCAGGTTTTCCCGCAAATCCCCATCTACGTCGGGCATGTCGTCAATGCCCTTGCAGACTGCGTCTATGTACATCATGGATCCTCCTGTCATCAGGATGGAATAATGCTTGGGGAAAAGTTCCTTTTCAAGCAGGTCGAGTGCCTCTGTTTCGAATCTGGCTGCACTGTAGTAGTTGTGGATGGAGTGATCTCCGATAAAGTAGTGTTTCACCCGCCGGAGCTGTTCAGGGGAGGGTGCGGCAGTACCTATCGGAATCTCCCTGAAAATCTGGCGGGAGTCACAGGATAAAACAGGAGAACCCAGCAATTCGGCGATGCGAAGGCTGAGTTCCGTTTTCCCTACACCGGTTGGTCCGGTCAATACCACAAGGGTTCTCTTCATTTAACCAATCAGCTCATTTATTTCTGATGAAATCAGAGGTCCGTATTGAAAGAAGATGGATCTGCTATATCATCCAAACCTGTAAATCCGTCGGCATCCAATTCATCCAGGTCAAAATCCTGGTCTCCATAAAAACTATCGTCCAGATTGATTTTCGGATTGGTGTCATTGATTGCAGAATCCTCAAACTCCATTGTCTGGACAGGAGCATCTCCTTCTGATAAGATGCATTTGGCTTTTGCCAAATCTTTGCCTGGTATAAACTGGAAAACTTCAATAAAGAAGGCTCTTTCTGTAAGGTTGTCAAAGATATACAACAGTTTTTGGCCTTCATCCTCAATGAATTCATTCAGTTTGGTACTCTCCATAATCCAACTGTCCACCTCTGGGCTACTGTCCATTTCTATGAGTGTGATTTCTGTCTCTTTTTCCCATTCATCATTGCAAATGAAGAAAGAAGACATCTGATCTTTGGAATAATCCACACATTCCAATATGGCATTGTGTAAATCCAAAAATGTCGCTTCTGAACTTATTGCAATTTCACGGGTAAAATTGTCAACCTCATCTGATAGGATCCTAAACTTGTAAATCATAAAACTTATGAAGTTTTTTATTTAAAAATAACCTTTAATGATTCCACGTGGGGTGTTCTTTACAAACAGGATGATTTCATCGCGTTCTTTTGTTGCAGGTAGCTCTGCCTCAATGCGTTCGACGGCATCACTGTTGTTAAGTCCCGATTGATAAAGATAACGATAAATTTCCTGAATATCGCGTATCTGTTCGTTGGAAAAATTTCTTCTGCGCAAACCGATGGAGTTGATTCCACAATAGGCGATGGGATCCCGTGCCGCCTTGATAAATGGCGGAACATCCTTGTTGATTTTAGATCCACCTTGAATCATGACATGTGATCCGATGTGAGAGAACTGGTGAATAAGCGTACCGCCACCGATAATGGCCCAATCGTCAACGGTTACTTCACCGGCCAGTTGGGTGCAGTTGGACATAATGACGTTATTACCAACAACACAATCATGGGCAATATGACAATATGCCATCACCAGACAGTTGTTTCCGATTACAGTTTTTCCTTTTGCAGCAGTTCCGCGGTTGATGGTTACAAATTCACGGATGATTGTGTTGTCTCCGATTTCAACAGTGGTCTCTTCGCCTGCGAATTTTAAATCCTGCGGAATAGCTCCAAGCACTGCTCCAGGAAAAATGACACAATTCTTACCAATTCTGGTACCTTCTAAAATGGTGACGTTGGATGCAATTCTGGTGCCTTCACCTATGACGACATTTTTATCAATGGTCACAAATGGCTCGATTACTACACTTGGCGCAATTTTAGCATCGGGATGCACATAAGCTAAAGGTTGTTTCATCTCATTATTTTTTATTTTACCATTTTAGGCATTCGATGTAACTCGCCAAATAATTGTTCACTTGTGTGAGCGATAGATCATGGGCTCGTTTCATATGATCGTATTTTGCCAAATACTGGCATTTCAAATTACTTATTTTTTATGATCTGAGCCATAAACTCAGCTTCAGAGACAATTTTATCTCCTACAAATGCATAACCCTTCATGCTTACAATGCCGCGACGGATCTCGGATATCAGGTCCAGCCTGAAAATCAAGGTATCTCCCGGGACAACTTTGTGGCGGAATTTTACATTGTCAATTTTCATGAAATAGGTGGAGTATTTTTCCGGATGTTCCACAGTGTTCAAGATTAGCAAGCCTCCTGTCTGAGCCATGGCTTCAATTTGCAGGACGCCAGGCATGACCGGCTCTTCCGGAAAGTGTCCCATAAAAATTTCTTCGTTTCCGGTCACATTCTTGATACCGACAATGTGTCTGTTGCTTAGTTCGATCACTTTGTCCACCATCTGAATGGGCCAGCGATGGGGAAGCAGTTGCTTGATGCGCACATTGTCCATGATGGGTGGAATGTCGGGATTGTAAACCGGAGCCTGAACTTCCTGCCTTTTCATATCCTTGCGGATGAGTCTGGCCAGTTGGTTGTTGATCTTATGTCCCGGACGGGTGGCTATGATGTGTCCTTTTAAAGGTTTTCCGATAAGCGCGATGTCTCCTACCAAGTCCATCAGTTTATGGCGGGCTGGTTCGTTGTCGTACAAAATGGGCTTGTTGTTGATGTATCCAAGTTTGTTCACAAGTTTATGAGGAATATTCATGGCATCAGCAATGCTGTCGAGCTTCTCTTGCGGAAGATCCTGGTCGTAAATGACCAAAGCATTGTCAAGGTCACCACCCTTGATCATGTTATGTTTCAGTAATAATTCAACTTCGCGGACGAAGACGAATGTACGGCTATCAGCAATTTCTGTTTCAAAATCAGTAAGTTCATTGAGCCTTGCAAATTGATTGCTTAAGATGGTTGAATCGTAACTGATCAGTGTGGTGATGCTGAATCCGTCATAAGGCAGGATAATAAGCGAAGCACCTGTTTCCGGATTGTTTACTTCGATTCTGTTGCGAACCACATAATATTGTTTGTCGTATTCTTGTTCCAAGGTGCCGGCATTTTTGATGGCCTTGACAAATTCGATGGCACTACCGTCAAGGATAGGCATCTCCGGACCGTCAATCTCGATGAGGCAGTTGTCTATTTCTGCAGCATACAGGGCAGCCATAGCGTGTTCGACCGTGCTGATTTGTACACCGTCTTTATTTAAGACTGTGCCGCGCTCGGTATGGTTGACGTTTTCTGCCAGAGCTTCAACGATTGGCTTATCTTCCAAATCTGTTCGAATAAAACGATATCCAGTGTTTGGCTCTGCCGGACAAAAGCGGGCTGTTATGTGAAGTCCCGTGTGCAACCCTTTTCCGGAAATAGAAAAATCTTTTTTTAAGGTAAGTTGATTTGCCATTATACGGAATAAATTATTTGATGTTTTTTTTTAGTTCTTCCATTTCTTTGCGAAGTTTTGATACTTCGAACGATAGCTCAGGTAAATTTTTATAAACGACGCTTGCTCGGGCAAATTGTCTGGCTGGGATGGCCGGATATCCCAAATATGGTGTCGAGTGATCTGTCAAGTTGTTTGATATGCCGGATTGTGCTCCAATCTTTATGCCGTCTGCAATATGAATATGCCCTGCAAATCCAACCTGACCACCCACCATGCAGTTTTTTCCGATTTTGGTGGATCCCGCGATGCCGGTCTGTGCAGCAATTACGGTGTTTTCACCGACTTCCACATTATGAGCAACCTGAATCAGGTTGTCGAGTTTTACGCCACGATGTATGATGGTGGAACCCATGGTTGCACGATCCACCGTTGTGTTGGCTCCAATCTCGACATTATCTTCAATGATAACATTTCCAATCTGAGGAATTTTCTGATAATCACCGGTTTCTTTAGGTGCAAAGCCAAAACCGTCGCCACCTATGATGACTCCGGCTTGTAAGATACAGTTGTTGCCGATGATGCAACCGTCATATATCTTGATACCTGGATACAAGATACAGTTGACACCGATTTTTACTTGATCTCCAATATAAACGTGTGGGTAAATCTGCGTATCGTTTCCGATTTTGCTGTTTTTCCCGATGCATGTGAAGTTTCCGACATAAAGGTTTTCTCCCAAAACAGCTGTCGAATCGATGGAAACCAATGAACCGATGCCGCTTTTTCTTGGCTTGGACTGATTGATCAGAGTCAATAATTGTGCCAGACATTGATAGGCATTTTCAACACGGATCAATGTGGCATTGATGGCTTGCTCTGGGATAAAGTCCTTGTTTACAAGAATAATGCTTGCTTTTGTCGTGTAAATATAGGGTGCATATTTCGGATTTGCCAAAAAGGTAAGTGTCCCTGGTTGTCCTTCTTCTATCTTGGAGATATTATTGACGGAAACGTCCGGATTACCTTCTATTTCACCTGATAAGTATGATGCGAGTTGTTTGGCTGTTATTTCCATTTGTCAAAAAATTTGCGCAAAAATACAAAATATTCGGTATTAAATCTCATTTTATAGTATTGGGCTTGTAAAATCGCTTTATTTTAATACATCATTATAACCGTAAATGACAATATATCTGCTTTTGAACCTCTCTGGATAATAATTCAAGATTTAACATATCAGATGCTTTTGTGATGGGCCTGATATTTCCATTATTATATAATATGTCTATGCTGTCGTCTTTTTCACTGTACATATTGGTTGACACACAACTTTGCGAAATGAAATATTTCGCATGATCGGTTGTAATGCCATAAGTGGAGGCAATTGTTTCCAGATCTCGGGTGATATGCTGTGGGTCAGGGGCGTCGTTACTCATCTCTATCTTGAAGAGTTTGCGTTGAAGTAAGCCTTGGCTCAGTGTGGAAAGAACAAGATCTTCATGATATTGCCACATTTTGATGGCGGACCAGATGTCTGTGTCATCGAGCTCCTCGAAAAAATCGAGTGCTTCCTCGTTCATCTCTCCATTTGTTTGTTTGTTGGCAAGAAAATACCCGAGGGCTTCGGATGCCGGAACCATAGTCCCTTTTACGGTGAGTTCCCTGGCTCTGTTCAATAGGTTTTGAAGCATCTTTTCGGCAGCGAGGGAGGTCTTGTGTAAATAAACCTGCCAGTACATTAGCCTTCTGGAAAGCAGGAAATTCTCGATGGAATAGATACCCTTGGCTTCGACTACCAATCGATCGTCTTGTACATTGAGCATTTTGATGATTCGTGCTGAACCGATGTTCCCTTCAGTGACACCTGTAAAAAAACTGTCCCTGCGAAGGTAGTCGAGTCTGTCCATGTCCAGATTTCCGGACACAAGCTGGTGTAAAAACTTTTTGGAGTATTCATCCTTAAAAATCCGGATGGCCAAATCGAGCTTGCCTCCGAATTCACGGTTCATCCTTTCCATTAACATCAGGGAAAGCTCTTCATGAGAAATACCATGAATGATGGTGTCTTCCAGTACATGAGAGAAAGGACCGTGGCCGATGTCATGAAGTATGATGGCAGCGATGACAGCCTCGCTTTCTTCTGGTGTGATGACATTGCCTTTGGAACGCAGGTGCTGGATGGCTTCCTCCATCAGGAACATGGCTCCGGTAGTGTGTTGGAACCGGGTATGTTGTGCTCCGGGGTAGACAAAAGAGGACATACCCAGTTGCTTGATGCGTGTAAGGCGCTGCAGGTAGCGGTGTTGAAATACTTCATTCAAGAACCCTGAAGGAAGATTAATGAAGCCGAAAACCGGATCATTGATGATTTTTCGCTTCTCCACTTTATTTTAATTGTGCCAGATAACCGGCCATTTCTTCTTGTAACTTGATAGCTTCGGCCTGAGCGCAGACTGCAAAATCTTTACCTTTGCCTGCATAGATGATTTGGCGGGAGGAGTTGACAAGTAAACCGCATTGGTCATTCATGCCATATCTGACCACTTCGGCCAAGTTTCCCCCCTGGGCACCGATACCCGGAACCAATAGAAAATGATTGGGCACTACTTTTCGGATGTCGGCAAACATGCTGCCTTTTGTCGCTCCGACCACGTACATCATTTGTTCGTCAGTAGCCCACGCTCCTGATTTTTTCAAGACCTTTTCGAAAAGCCTTTCTCCCTGAGCGTCTGTAATCAGCTGGAAGTCTTGTGATCCTTTGTTGGATGTCAGTGCAAGCAGGATGACCCATTTCCCTTTATAAGTGAGGAAAGGTTTCACGCTGTCTTCCCCCATGTATGGTGCAACAGTCACGGCATCAAAAGGAAGGTCTTCAAAGAAACCGCGGGCGTACATTTTGGAAGTGTTTCCGATATCGCCGCGTTTGGCATCGGATATGATGAATTGTTCAGGATATTTTTCGCTGATGTAGCGGACGGTCTTTTCAAGGGCTGTCCAACCTTTTACGCCCATGCATTCATAAAAGGCCATGTTTGGTTTGTAGGCGACACAATAAGCAGCTGTGGCATCGATGATGGCCTTGTTGAAAGAAAAAATCGGATCTTCTTCGTTTAGAAGATGTGTCGGAATTTTTTTAATATCAGTATCCAGTCCCACGCACAAGAATGATCTCTTATGCTTGATCTGTTCAAAGAGTTCTTGTTTATTCATGACTTTCCAAATTTAAAATTTTTATTTTGCAATCACTTTAACATTGCAACCTTGGTACCGCGTCTGCATGATGAGTTATAGTTCATTTTCTTTCAGCCTTTCAGCATTTTCTGCAATAATCAGTTGGTCGAGAACGGTCTGAATGTCGCCGCCCATAAAAGCGGACAGGTTATAGATGGTGAAATTGATGCGGTGGTCGGTAATACGCCCTTGCGGATAATTGTAGGTGCGGATTTTGGCGGAACGGTCACCGGTGGAAACCATCGTTTTACGTTTGGCTCCTATTTCATCCAGATATTTCTGATGCTCTACGTTGTAAATACGGGAACGAAGCTCTATCATGGCTTTTTCCTTGTTCTTGTGCCAGGATTTTTCATCCTGACATTGTACGGAAATGCCGGAAGGGATGTGTACCAGACGGATGGCCGAGTAGGTGGTGTTGACCGATTGTCCGCCGGCTCCCGAGGAACAAAAGGTATCCACCCGGATATCTGATTCTTTGATTTCAACGTCAAATTCTTCAGCTTCCGGCAGTACCGCCACTGTGGCTGCGGAAGTGTGGACGCGTCCCTGAGTTTCGGTGGCCGGTACACGCTGAACGCGATGAACGCCCGACTCATATTTCATGGTTCCGTATACGTTGTCTCCGCTTACGGTGAAAATGATTTCCTTATATCCTCCTGAGGTGCCTTCACTAATGGAGGTCACTTCGACCTTCCAACCTTTGTTCTCGCAGTATTTGGCATACATTTTGAAAAGGTCGCCGGCAAAAATGGCTGCTTCGTCTCCGCCTGTCCCGCCACGGATTTCCACGATGGCATTCTTGGCATCTTCGGGATCGGCAGGAACCAGTAATAGCTTGATTTTTTCCTCTAAGGCAGGAATTTTGCTTTGGCTTTCATCCAGCTCTTCTTTGGCCATGCTGCGGATGTCGGGATCACTTTCGTTTTCCAGCAAATCTTTGGCATCATCGATGTTTTGAAGCAGCCCGCGATATTCTTTTTGGGCTTCGGAAATCTTCTCCAGATCGTGGTATTCCTTGTTTAATTTTACATAACGCTTCATGTCTGCAAGAACCACCGGATCGGTAATCAGGGTGGATACTTCCATGAATCGGTTATGTAAACCTTCTAATTTTTCAAGTAATGTGCTTTCTGCCATAGATCGGATGAAGCTGATTAATAGTTAAATGTGCCGAATTCGCTTTTGATGGTCAGGCAGGCCTTGTCGGCGGTTTCCACCTTGCCGATGATTTTGGCTTCTATGCCGAGGCTTTCTGCGATTTCAATGACTTTGGCTGCGTTTTCGGGTGCGAGGTAAACTTCGAGACGGTGCCCCATGTTGAATACCTTGTACATTTCCTGCCAATCCGTACCTGATTGTTCCTGAATCAGTTTGAATAACGGGGGTACAGGAAAGAGGTCGTCTTTGATGATGTGCAGGTTTTCCACGAAGTGGAGGATTTTGGTCTGGGCACCTCCTGAGCAATGAATCATTCCATGAATGTCTTTTCTCATGATATCCAGCAACTTTTTGACAAAAGGAGCGTAGGTGCGGGTGGGTGAGAGTACCAGTTTTCCTGCATCGAGCGGACTGCCTTCCACGGCATCGGTCAATTTCTTCTTTCCCGAATAGATGAGTTCGTCAGGTACGCCTGCATCGAAACTTTCAGGATATTTTTCGGCTAAATATTTGGCAAATACGTCATGTCTGGCAGAGGTCAATCCGTTGCTGCCCATGCCGCCGTTGTATTCTTTTTCATAGGTGGCTTGTCCGTATGATGCCAAAGCAACGATGACGTCACCGTCTGCGATGTTGGCGTTGTTGATGACATCGCTGCGTTTCATCCTGCAAGTGACGGTGCTGTCCACGATGATGGTACGGACCAGATCTCCTACATCGGCAGTCTCACCGCCTGTGGCATAAACGCCTACACCCATTTCGCGCAATTCGGCCAGCAATTCGTCTGTACCGTTGATGATGGCGGAGATGACTTCGCCCGGAATCAATAATTTGTTTCTCCCGATGGTGGAGGATACCAATATGTTGTCTACGGCACCCACACAAAGCAGGTCGTCAATGTTCATGATCAGTGCATCCTGAGCAATGCCTTTCCATACGGAGAGATCTCCGGTTTCTTTCCAGTAAAGGTAGGCCAGTGAAGATTTTGTTCCGGCTCCGTCTGCGTGCATGATGTTGCAGTAATCGGGGTCTCCGCCCAAGATATCAGGAATGATTTTGCAAAAAGCTTTTGGGAACAATCCTTTGTCAATATTCTTGATGGCATTGTGTACGTCTTCTTTTGATGCTGAAACGCCGCGCATCATATATCTTTGGTTGCTCATTCTCATGTGATTTTTTTAGGTTTTGCAAAGATATGAAAAAATAACAAAAGGCTGCCCGTTCGGGACAGCCTTGTTGCTAAAAAATCGGAGGACGATTCCGTATTATTTTGTCAGGAATGCTGTTACATTCTTTTCGATACGTTCAGCCAGGTTATCGAGGTCGGCCTTGACGAATTTCTCTCCGACAATATTTTCGTATAATTCGATGTAACGTTCAGATACGCTTGTGCAGTATTCGGGAGTCATGACAGGTACCTTCTGGCCATCTTTGCCCTGGAAGTTGTTTTCGATGAGCCACTGACGGACGAATTCCTTGGAGAGCTGTTTCTGAGATTCGTTTTTTGCCAGTTTTTCAGCGTAGCCTTCGGCATAGAAATAACGGGAAGAGTCCGGGGTGTGGATTTCGTCCATCAGGATGATTTCACCGTTCTTTTTCCCAAATTCGTATTTGGTGTCAACCAGGATCAGGCCCTTTTCTGTTGCCATTTCGCAACCACGTTGGTAAATAGCATGGGTGTATTTTTCCAGCTTTTCGTATTCTTTTTTGCTGACGATGCCCTGAGCGATGATATCTTCTTTGGAAATGTCTTCGTCGTGTCCTTCCATAGCTTTCGTAGTGGGAGTAATGATAGGCGTTTCGAATTTCTGGTTTTCAACCATGCCATCAGGAAGTTTTACGCCGCAAAGTTCACGTTTTCCTGCACTGTATTCGCGCCAGGCGTGTCCGGTCAGGTAACCGCGGATGACCATCTCAACGGCGTAAGGTTCACATTTGATACCAACAGTGACCATCGGGTCTGGAGTGGCGATTTTCCAGTTTTTCACGATGTCTTGGGTGGCATCCAGAAATTTGGCGGCAATTTGGTTTAGGACTTGTCCTTTGTAAGGGATGCCTTCCGGAAGAATGACGTCAAATGCGGAGATTCGGTCGCTGACTACCATTACCAGTAATTCATCATTGATGTTGTACACGTCGCGTACTTTACCATGATAAACGGACTTTTGTCCGGGAAAATTGAAGTCTGTTCTGGTTAAAGCTTGTTTCATAGTCTTATTTGTTTTCTGATGCCGGAGTTGATACATCCGGCAAGGGTTGGTTTATGGATTGATCGTCATTTTTAATTTCGCGATGTAGTTCCTTGCGTTTTTCCACAAGTTCATTCTGATGCTTCTCGTATGCCTCCACGATGTGTTGCACCAATTTATGGCGGACAATATCCTTCTTGTTGAACTCAATTTTGGCAATGCCCTTCACATTTCTGAGAATCTGTATCGCTTGGACCAAGCCCGACGTAACGTTGGCCGGAAGATCTATTTGGGTGATGTCTCCGGTTATGATCATTTTGGCATTGACGCCAAGACGTGTAAGGAACATCTTGATTTGTGCCGTCGTGGTGTTTTGCGCTTCGTCCAGAATGATGACCGCATCGTTGAGCGTACGCCCGCGCATAAAAGCTAAAGGTGCAATCTGGATGATCTTGTTTTCCATATAATCTTTCAGCCTTGCAGGTGGAATCATGTCTTCCAGAGCGTCGTACAGAGGCTGCAGGTAAGGGTCGATTTTCTCTTTCATGTCGCCAGGCAGGAAACCCAGTTTCTCGCCGGCTTCAACAGCCGGGCGGCAGAGGATGATCTTTTTCACTTCCCGGTTTTTGAATGCCCGAACGGCCAATGCAATGGCGGTGTAGGTTTTTCCTGAACCGGCAGGGCCGATGGCGAAAATCATGTCGTTGGTGTCGTAAGCCTTGACGAGCTTTTGTTGGTTTTCGGTGCGGGCCAGGATGGCTTTCCCGCTCATGCCGTGCAAAATCAGGTTTTCGTGCTTTACTTCGAGTGGTGCTATGCCTTTGACAATGTCGCGGATGGTCTCTTCGTTGAGTGTGTTGTTGTCACTGCAATATTTTTCCATGGCACTTAAAGCTTGTTCAAAAGCATCCATCTCGGCCGGTTCACCTAAAATTTTGATCACATTTCCACGTGCCGTAATCCGCAATTTGGGGTACAATGCTTTAATTAGTTGGATATTACAGTTATTCACTCCGTGCAAGATAGCGGGGTCAGCTTGTTCGATCATCAAGACACGTTCATTCATAGGCGAAAATAAGAGAAGTATTTGATGCAAAAGTATATAATTTAGAGAAATAATTAGTCGTCGGCGTGGATTTCTTTTTGTGGTTCTGAGAAAGATAGAAAGGGAAAAACGGATGTTGGTCTTGTTTCTTGAAGTTCGCATGTAGAGCTGTTTAAGAAAATATTGAATAGAATATTCAGAGAAAAAAGCCGGTATTATTTTTGTTAAAATAGACGAATGTTAGTGAAAATCAGAAAATTATATATTTATTTTTAATCATGGAATCATGTGACTAATTAAATATTGTTGTATTTTTGCTTGCGAAAATTAAATGAAAGAAACATAATAGATTTTTGAAAACAATGTAGATTTATTTATATACGCATCGGAAAACAAGTTGGTTTCTTGCTTGTGATGGGATGATTGTTATGAATAGGAGTGGAGACCGGAAACCACCTGAAAAAACGGGGCGATACTGAAAAGCCAGATGAGTAGGAAGAATACTTATTATTATAATCATGTTGAATATCATTTTACAGTCAATAGTGGCAGGTAGCGGTGGTAGCGTTTTCTCCTTTCTGTTAATGTATATTGTCATACTAACCATCGTCATTGTTTCGACTTATATCACTGTAAAAAATGCAGAGAAAGGAAATGTCCCCGTTTCAGCCGAACAAACCAGTAAAGTGGTATTGGTTTCGTTTCTCGGTGGTATTATCGGTGCTCATTCCGGCTCTCGTCTTGACCGAATCAATAAAGTCGTCAAGAAAGAAAACGAGCAGGGATGGAAGGCTGTGCAGATTTTTCATGCAGATGATGGCGGCTTTTTCCTTGAAATGCTCAGAGCACTTCTGTTGGTCTGTACATTATTCTTGTACACGACAGCCAATGGTTATTATATAATCATGGAAAGAGATACCCTAGGAAGACAAGTAATTCCAGGGAATCAAATGGCTGAAAATCAAATATCAGAAAACCAGATATCCGGAAATCGAATGCCTGGAAAAAAGCCATCAAATATTTTAAAATGCCCAAATTGCGGAAAAGAATATGCTTCGGAAATGAAAGGTTACTTCTGTGAGGAATGTGGTCATAAATTGTAGTTTAAACCAATAATCATTTACGTATGAAACGAGCATGTTTGTAAAAACGTCCAAGTTTATGATAAAATGGACATGCGAGTTACATATGTCCTTTAACGAAAAAATTATTATCATATGAAAATATGCGAAAATTGCAATTTATCTTTTGATGATGGTAAAAAATTTTGTTTCAAGTGCGGTTCTCCATTGACGACCGTTGATCAAATGGTGGCAAAAGCGGAAAAAATTCCTCCAAAAGCGGAATACTCTGCCCCAAAACCGGAAAAATATAAATCTGGAGGATGGAAATACAGTTCTCCAATAGAAACAAATAAACCTGTTTTTGAGCGTATCCCCAAGGCTGAATCCATAGATGAACGGTCTGAGCATCAATCATCACCATCTGCGACATTATTCGCTCAGGCTCAAATTTTTCTAAAGAATAATCAACTTGAAAATGCCATTGAAAAATTCAGAGTATTATATGAGGAAGGACAACAAGACAAAATCGTAATCCTGTATGTGGGCATCGGAGAAGCATTGCTCAGTGATTATCACCATGCGATGATGCTTCTTGGTCCGGTTTTGAATGAAAGGAACAATGGTCTGAGTCTTGTTGACATGAGTCGTGGATACCTTTATATGGCATTTAGTTTATGCCAAACTTCAGCAGGATTTTTAGAAGTCAACAAATGGGTATCCAGAATCAATTATAAGGTACTGGATGAAAATCTAAATATCAATGATGTACATGCGAATGTGATCATTACAGAATATATGGTCAGCCGCTGTTTGAGAAAGATCAATAAACCATCAGATGCCAGGGAACAAATGGCAGAACTCATCAAAACATACCTGACAGATACTAATTTTACAGCGAACGGTGATACTGGAATTGCTGGAATTTGGTATAATATCGGTATGAAGTATATCAAATTCGGTTTGTTTGATGAGGCGTTGAATGCTTTTCAGGAAGCTATTTTTTTTAACCCTGATGAAAACAAATATGGCAAAAAAGTCTCTGAAATGGAAAAGACAATAGTTGCAAAATCCAGAAAACGCAAGAAGAAAGTCCTCTCTGTCATGATTGCTGCAACATTGATTATTTTGATGGTAGGTTTTTTGTTTTTTCAACAGGATTTTATCATGACCAAAATCTTCGGTATTGATAAGACCCATGTCGTGAATTCCAAATTGAATATAGTCACTGATATTAATGGGAATGTTTACCATACCGTCAAAATCGGCACACAAGTCTGGATGATTGAAAACTTAAAAACGACCAAATATCGCAATGGTGATCCGATACCCTATGTATCAGATTCCAGCGAATGGGATAGCCTGACGGTTGGAGCTTATAATTATTATAATAACGATGAAAATCTTGGCCGTGTTTACGGATATATCTATAATTCGTATGCAGTGGCAGATTCACGTGGTTTGGCCCCTGAGGGTTGGCATATACCTTCTGATGAAGAATGGGAAGTTTTAGTCAATAATCTGGGAGGAAAGGATGTTGCGGGTGGAAAATTAAAAGAATCAGGAACGGACTATTGGTATAATAATCAAGATGCAAGTAATAGCAGTGGCTTTACCGCTTTGCCCGGAGGTTGTTTTGACCCGGCCAATTCATTCAGTCAGATTGGTTATAGTGCTCATTTTTGGACTGTTCCGGATTCTAGTGGCATTAAAGGTGAAATAGATTTTTATCTGATTAATTCTAAAGGATCGGCAAACAGATATTTACAGATTTTGAAAATGGGTAAGTCTGTTCGTTGTATCAAGGATATCTCCGAATGATAGGTCTGAAAAAATGTTCACACTTTTTTACTACATGAAATCTTGTGAACTAAAAAATGACTAATTTTGAGATTTGAAAGAATCAGATAATATAGTGCTAAGGAAATTAAAATGGAAGCGTTAAATCGTATTGGTTTTGATAATGAAAGATACCTCCAGGAGCAGACAGATGCTATTCTCAAGAGGGTAAGTCGGTTTAACGATAAACTCTATCTGGAATGTGGAGGTAAGATTTTGTATGATTATCATGCAGCAAGGGTGTTGCCTGGGTTTGATCCGAATGTCAAGATGCGGCTTTTGCAGAAGCTGAAAGACAAGATTGATGTCATCATGTGTATATATGCAGGCGATATTGAAAGGAATAAGATCAGGGCGGATTTTGGAATCACATACGATGTTGATGCTTTGAAAAGTATCGATGACCTAAAGTGGTATGGGATAAATGTTGCCGCTGTTGTTATTACGCGTTATCAGGACCAGCCGGCTGCTGCAGCCTTTAAAAACAAGCTGGAGTTAAGGGGCATCAAGGTCTATTTACATTACCCGACCAAAGGATACCCCACTGATGTCGACCTGATTGTCAGTGATGAGGGGTATGGAAAAAACGAATACATCAAGACTACAAGACCCATTGTGGTTGTTACAGGACCTGGCCCCGGTAGTGGAAAACTGGCTACTTGCCTGTGTAATCTTTATCATGAGTATAAAAAGGGCATCAAGGCCGGATATGCCAAGTTTGAAACATTTCCTATCTGGGACTTGCCGCTCAATCATATGGTCAATATCGCCTATGAAGCTGCTACTGCTGATTTGAGAGATGTCAACATGATCGATACCCATCATTTGAAAGCCTACGGCATAGAGGTCGTTAATTATAACCGTGATATTGAAGCTTTTAATTTACTTAAAAGCATTCTGGAGAAGATCACCGGCGGAGAGTCCATGTATCAGTCTCCGACAGATATGGGGGTTAACCGTGCCAGTTCAGGCATTGTGAACGATCAGATTGTCCAGGAAGCATCTTATCAGGAGATTATCCGGAGATATTTAAGGAGTGCTGTAGAATACGCGATGGGATTGACAGAAAAGGATACCCTTGACAGGTCTCTTGAAATTATGAACAAGGTAGGTGCAAAAGTAGAAAACCGCAAGGTGGTGCTGCCTGCAAGAAATGCCGCCAAAGAAGCCGAGGAATGTGGAAAAGGTTATGGTGGAATCTACTGCGGAGCAGCCATAGAATTGCATGACGGAACTATTATAACCGGCAAGAATTCGCCGTTATTGCATGCATCCTCCAGTATGATACTAAATGCAACCAAACACTTGGCCGGACTTCCCGATAATATGATTCTTTTGCCCGAAAGCATCATTGATTCGGTGACTCACTTAAAGAAAGATTTGTTGAATGGCAAAAAGGTTAGTCTCGATGTGGAAGAAACATTGATTGCTTTAGCCATCAGTGCTATATCCAATCCTGCAGCTCAAATGGCATTGGAATGTCTGAAAGATTTGCACGGATGCGAGATGCATTCGACGCATATTCCTACTGCTGGTGATGAGGCTGGATTCAGAAAACTAAAAGTAAACCTGACTTGCGATCCTAAATTTTCAAGTAAAAGACTTTTCATTAGCGAATAGGATTTTAGCTTTTTTGTAGAGTCGTTTTCTATCAACCTGTTGGAGCTCATCATAAGAAAAAGATCAAGACCAAGTATGGAAGTCAAGACAGAAAAAATAAAACGAATTGTTTATACTAGTGATTGGATCCAAAACGCAAATTGATGCTGTCGTTAAGATTCAACTGAAATAGGGATGATTTTATGAAGATTGTAAAGTATAGGGAAGATTATAAAATGGAATGGGATTCTTTTGTGAGTAATTCCAAAAATGGTCATTTCTTTTTTCAAAGAAATTATATGGAATACCATGCTGACAGGTTTTGTGATTTCTCCCTGCTTTTTTTCAATGATAGGGAAAACCTGATAGCAATCTTGCCTGCCAATAGGGAGGATGATGTTGTATATTCCCACCAGGGTTTGACTTTCGGAGGCTTTTTAGTCAATGAGAAAATGAAGGCTGAAACGATGCTTGAAATTTTTGGGACATTAAAAGATTATCTGAAAAATGAAGGCATTCATAAGCTGGTATATAAATGTATCCCGTATATATATCACAGACTCCCGTCCGAAGAGGATTTGTATGCCTTATTTTACAACAATGCCAGGCTGGTGAGACGTGATGTGTCTTCTACCATATTGCTGGAGGGTAAAGTTAAATATCAGCTGCAAAGGCAACGTGCCATTAAAAAAGCCATCAAGAATGGGCTGGAATTCGGGCGATCTGATGATTTTGAATCTTATTGGGCCATCCTGGAAGAGATTTTACATACGCAACATGATACCATGCCTGTCCATTCTTTGGATGAAATCAAAAGATTGAGCAGCTTATTTCCTGATAACATCAAGCTTTTTGTTGCGAAGAAAAATGGAAAAGTGTTGGGTGGTACTTTGATTTTTGAGAACGAAGATATTGTTCACACGCAATATCTGGCAAATTCAAGTGAAGGAAAAAAGACCGGTGCTTTGGATTTTGTGATAGACAGTTTAATCAGCAAGGTCTACAAGGATAAAAAATACCTGGATTTTGGTATGTCGAATGAACATAAAGGAAAATATTTGAATCTCGGACTCATCGCTCAGAAAGAAGGTTTCGGTGCAGGATCCGTCGTTTATGATTTTTATGAGTTGGACATCCCGTGATCTTTCATTGATGAAGATCACAAAAATGCTTATTATATGGTCAGAATATATTAGTTTTACCCCAAAATATGACATTTCTTATATGAAACGAGCCCATGATCTATCGCTCACACAAGTGAACAATTATTTGGCGAGTTACATATGACCTTATACAAAAAAAATATTATCGTATGAAAAAGTTTTTGTCTATAGTTCCTGTATTCCTTTTCTCTTTGTTGGGTTTCTCGCAGGGCATTGTATTTGAACAAGGTACCTGGAAAGAAGTGCTCGTAAAAGCACAACAAGCCGACAAACCCATTTTTGTAGAACTTTATACATCATATAGTGATTCCTGCAAACAGATGGCTGAGCAGATATTCTCTGTTGAAGCGGTCGGAAAAGTTTATAACGGGAATTTTATTTGCTATCAAATCGATGCGGAAAAGGGTGAAGGTATTGAATTTGCCAAACTGTATGAAGTGAAGTCTTACCCGACTTATCTTTTTTTCAATACAAATGGTGCTATTTTTTGCAAAGCATCGAAAGCTATGAGTGCCAAAAACCTGATTGGTGTATCAGACCAAGCTTTGGCCATCATGTATGATTCCAAATCGATGGATGTTATGGAAAAAGAATATGCCGTAAAGAAAGATGATCCTGCTTTTTTAAAGTGGTATATTTGGAAACGTTCAAATATCGGATTGTCTAATGCCTTTCTTTTCGATAAATACCTGAAACTGATACCTGAGGAAGAACGCACTTCTGCAACTGTTGTGAATTTGTATAAAGAAGATGGAAAATTTTTGAGAGTCAACTCGCTTGCATTCAAAAATTTACAGAAGTACAGTTCGAAATTTGATCAGACATTAGGTGCTGTTAATCTTCTGATTTTTACCTGTGTCAGAAATACGATCGGTGATGCAGCCGAATCCAAAGATGAGAAATTGCTTGACACGGCAATGTCCGTTTATGATCAATTGCCGCAAGAAGGATTGCCAATGCAGAAGGATGAGCTTTTCATGATGTATTATAATGATACAGAAGAAACCGGCAAATACCTGAAACATACAGCCCATTTCTGCAACAAATATCTCATGAAGATATCCAATGATACGATTGAACAAAGAAATAAAGCGAACGTGGCGATGTTTGATCAAATGGTCAAATCAGGCGTATTTTCATCCATAAAAGATGCCGGTATATTAGCCAAATTGAAAGATCAGTCGGCACATTCTGAGAGTATTAAGATCAGCAATGAGCTCAATAGTCTATCAAACGATATATTTGAAAGTTCATCTGACAAGAAATTGCTCAAGAATGCACTTAAGTGGTCTGAACGCTCATTAGAGTTATCACCTGATAACGTTCAACTGATGGAAACCTATGCCAACCTGCTATATAAACTCGGGCTGAAAAAAGAAGCCATAGCGAAAGAAGAAGACGCTCTGAAAAAACTTCCAAAAGTCGATGCCAACCGATATAGGATGGAGGGGGTTTTGGTCAAGATGAAAGCAGGTGAAAAGACCTGGTAAAACTTTCTTCCTGCAAAAAAATTGAAGCAAAGAGGCCGTTTCAAAAGTATTTTTGAGATGGCTTTTTTATTTTTAGCAGCATCCCCTCCGTTCCCCTATCATCCAACATCCTACCTCATCGCGTATCATCAAAAGCCACTGACAGCTCTTGATGATTTTCTTTTAGCAACCTTATAAATCTCGAACCAAACGATACTGAGGCATCCGACAGCTCCTGAAACCAGAATCTCAATCATCCCAAGCGGTGCAAAACTGAACATTCCACGTAGGAATGGGATGAACAGCACAGCTGTCAATATTACAATTGCCAGACTGACAATCCATTTGACACTTTTGTTTGGTGTTGCAAGAATCTGGAAAATATTTTTTTCCCAGGAGCGATTGGTTTGAATGGTCAACAGATTGGAAACAATCAGGGTGATAAAAGACATTGTTCTGACTGCTTCTTCGGAATAGTTCTTATGAAGTCCGATGAAATAGACCCCAAGCACTATTAACAAGATTGAAACCCCTTGCATGCAGGTCATCAGAATTTTACCACCACCGAAGAATTTGCCTTTTGTACCTCTTGGCGGACGGTTCATCACGTTCTTTTCTTCCTCTTCAGATTCAAAAATCACCGAACATGCCGGATCTATGATCAGTTCCAGAAATGCTACATGTACCGGAAACAGCAATAGGGGAGCATCTGAGAAAAAGACAGGTATCATGGACAAACCGGCGATGGGCACGTGTATGGCAAACACATATCCGAAAGCCTTCTGCATGTTGTCAAAAATACGGCGCCCCATCCTTACGGCACCGACAATGGATGAAAAATTATCATCGGTCAAAACCAGTGAGGAAGCCTCACGTGCCACATCCGTACCTCTCTCACCCATGGCTATTCCAATATTTGCAGACTTCAGGGCGGGAGCGTCATTGACTCCGTCACCGGTCATGGCAACAATTTCCCCTTTCAGTTTCAGGGCATTGACAATCTTCAGCTTCTGTTCAGGTACTACCCTGGCAAAAATATTGATATTGTTGATTTTTGCGCTCAGATCTTCTTCGCTCATGGCCTGAATTTCAGGTCCGGTCATGCATTGTGTGTGATTTCTAAGTCCGATTTCCTTGCCAATGTTTTGGGCTGTGACGGGGTAATCACCGGTAATCATGATGACCCGGATTCCTGCTTTGTAGCATTCCTGAACGGCATCCTTCACTTCGGGACGGATAGGGTCGGAGAGGCCGATCAGACCAATGAATTCGAAGTCGAAATCATGTTGGATTTCAGGCAAGATTTCTTTTCCGATGGTTGCCCTGGCTACCCCCAGGACTCTTAAACCGTTGGATGCCATTTTTTGAATGGCTGCTTCATATTTGGAAATATCTTTCAGATGGCACAAATCAAAAATTGTTTCAGGAGCTCCTTTGGCCGCGATGGCATAGGTGCCGGTATCCTTCTGGACATAAACCCTTGACATAGCCATTTGTTCCCTGGTTAGCGGGTATTCGCGCACCATGGACCAATCGTGGTGCATGTGCTCGGTATTTTGCAGATAATCCTCCCCAAGCTTAAGAATGGCTTTTTCCATCGGGTCATTGGGGTTTGTCTGGCTGGAAAGGATACCATATTCTATGATCCGGTGAAAATCTTCCGGAAAACCATCCATCTTCAGAATATCAACAAAGCCATCCTTATTGTACAAGGTGCTCACCGTCATTTTGTTCTGTGTGAGTGTTCCGGTCTTGTCCGAACAAAGTACGGTCGCTGAACCCAGCGTCTCTATGGCATTTGGTTTACGGGTCAATACCCTTTTCTTAGACATTCTCCAGGCACCCAATGCCATGAATACGGTCAGGATAACGGGAAATTCCTCCGGAATGACCGCCATGGCCAAAGTCAGACCGGCCAAAATACCATGCAGCAAATTTCCACGGGTTATGAAAAAAACCAAGACTACGATCAGGCAGAGAATGGCACCTATCAAGGCCAGTTTTTTCACCAAAGAGTTGAGTTCGATTTTGAGGTTGGTGGATTCTTCCTTTACATCACCAAGAGCTTTGCCAATTTTTCCGATTTCTGTTTCAGCACCGATCTTGGTGACTTGAGCCACCCCATTCCCTTGAACAATCATGGTTCCTGAGAATACAAAAGGGGTATCGTCACCACCGGCTGTGGATTCTTTTTCTGTACCGTCAGACTCCACTTTACGGACAGGAACAGATTCTCCGGTCAGGAGAGACTCATCAACCTGGAGATTGATGGAATGTAATACGAGGCCGTCGGCGGGAACCCTTTCTCCCTCTGAAAATACCACCAAATCGCTTATGACAATTTCTCTGCAAGGTATCTTGATTTCTTCACCGTTACGGATGACGACGGCATGAGGACTGGACATTTCTTTCAGGGCTTCCAGTGCTTTTCCTGTCTTTCTTTCTTGATAGAACTCTATACCCATGATGAACAGGACAAATCCCAGCAACATGAATCCTTCCTCCATATCACCCAATATCATGTATAGCGTTCCGCAAATGATCAGCAACATGAACATCGGTTCCTTGAATATGCCTACAACCTGCTTCAAGAAGCCGTCCGACTTGGTTTTAGGAAGTTCATTGAATCCGGCTGAACGTCTTTTTTCCTTGACTTGTTCTTCCGTTAATCCGGTGAAGTTATGACCGGAAAAGTCAGCATTTTTTTCCATAGTGATAAAATAAAAAATTACTGGCTGCTGTTATCAACCTGAGCCTAACCGGTACTATCGATCAGAATAAATATTTATAAAGATTTTGTGAGTTTTTCAAGAAGAACCGTTAACTCTTCCAGCTCTTCCGGCTCAAAAGCCTCCCGCATCAACTCCGCAAACTGAGTGTGCGCATGTTCGTGCATTTGATTGATCTGCATTCCTTTTTTAGTTAGGTGCAGATGGGAACTTCTCCTGTCCTCATCGGATTGGATTTTTGTGACGTAACCTTTTTTAATGAGTTTATCAAGAGCAACAGTGACGGTTGGTTTTGTCAGTTGCATTTCCGTAGCCAATTCCGTTACGTTGGGATTGCTCATCTCGTTGATTACTTCGAGGTAATGCATCTGAGCCGTTGTCAGTTCCTTGATGTTCAATTGTTCCCGTGCAAGCTCTTCCATCTCTCCCAAATTCTGGGAAAGCTTCGCTATGATGTTTACAATTTTGTCCATGATCTCATGATTGATGTGACAAAGATAATTAGTTAGTCCTAACTAACAAAATAATTTAAAATATTTTTAAGAATGGTGGATTAATTTTCTACCATTCTTCGGCTGAAATTCCTTTAAACTGAATTTTTTATACATTTGTCTGGAAAATAAAAATGAACTTAACTTATTATATATATTTGTCAAATTTACTTTTTGAGCTTATAATTTTAGCTTTAAATATAAGTTCCCCAATAAAGAGTGAATTACAATTAACTGTTTAAAAACCATTCAATTGAAGATGCTGTGAAAAGAAACACCAAGATTCTTTCAATATTCCTTTTCCTTGCTTTATCTCTTTCAATAAAAGCCCAACAATCTGAATTGGTTAATTTTGATGTCATAGCTTCAAAAATTGAAAGTGTCCATCATGTTAAACTGTATTATAAATCAGAATGGTTTGTTAATCAGCTATTTAAGGAGTCCATTGTCGATTTGCCCTTGGAAGAATGTCTGGCCGTTATTGAGAGGAATGCGAAATTGCACTTTATTAAATTAAGGTCAGACAGTTACGTTTTTGTCCCGGTAGAAGTTCGAAATTTTTCTTACAACACAAACAGAGACGGTGTACTCCTTATTGGAGAGATGAGTAACCCGGGGGAAAATACAAAAGCTACTATTTCAGGAAAGATATCTGATGTATTTACCGGTATGCCTCTAAAAGGAGCAACAGTCAGCATTGACGAACTGAAGTTGTTTTCAACCACCGACAAAGATGGAAATTATAAATTCACAGTTCCGGTCGGTAAGTATGAACTGGCACTCAATTACGCCGGTTATGGAGAAGATATCCGAAAAATAAACGTATTTGGAAATGGCATTGTTGATTTTGAGATGTCAAAAAAGACCATCCGGTTAAAGGAAGTTGTGATAAGTGATAAAGCTGCAGACCTCAATGTCGTCAGTTCACAAATGAGTACAACAAGTCTTAATGCCAAGGCAATCAATGAATTACCTTTGTTCCTGGGTGAAAAGGATGTCATAAAAAATGTGAAATTGCTTCCTGGAGTACAATCGACCGGAGAGTTTGGTACAGGTTTTTATGTCCGTGGAGGTAATCAGGATCAAAACCTGATCATGATTGAAGATGTACCATTGTTTAATTCAGCACATGCATTCGGACTCATATCGGCAGTAAATTCCGACGGAGTCAACAATGTCACGCTTATGAAAAGCGGAATTCCGGCCAAATTTGGAGAGAGAGCATCATCGGTTATGGACATCCGGATGGGAAACACTCCTGAACATACCTCCTTCAAGGGAGGCATTGGCCTGATGGACACAAGACTGAATTTCGAGACACCGCTTTTCAACAAAAAAGTAAGTTTGCTGGTCGGTGGACGAGCCTCTTACTCCGATTGGTTACTGCATGAAATGCCTGATGTGGATTTAAAAAACAGTTCGGTCAGCTTTTATGATATCAATGCCCTGCTGAATGTCAAAATCGATACAAAGAACAAGTTGATGTTTTACGGATATTTCAGTGATGACAAGTATAGTTTGGACAATGCGTACGGTTATCATTACGATAACACTTTGGCATCACTTCAGTACACTCATCAGTTTAGTGAAGAACTTACTTCCACTTTTATGACGGGGATGAGTCGTTACAGAAACGATATGTGTGAATCCGACACCTTGGAGCCGGAAGTAGCCTACAAATTTTATTCTTCCATCCAATACAATAATGCCAAGCTGGATTTCAACTGGTTGCCTAATGAAAAGCACAAAGTGGACTTTGGAATGAATGCCATTTTGTACAACTTGCAACCAGGCAAACGGGTGCCATTAGGTACGTTGTCTCAAGTGGCAAATAAAACGACTCAAAAGGAAAAAGCAGTGGAATCGGCTTTGTACATGAGTGATAACATAAACCTTTCGAGCAGGTTGAACGCGGACATCGGTTTGCGGTTTAGCCAGTATGCATACCTTGGACCGAATAGCGTTCTCATGTTCGATCAGAAGGCAGCCCACACCACTGCAAACATTACCGATACGCTGAATTATGCCAATAACGAAATCATTGATTGGCATTTGAGCCTTGAACCGAGGCTTTCGATGCGTTACACGCTGGACGGGTCCAGCTCATTGAAGTTTAGTTATAACCGAATAAGCCAGTTTGTCAATCTGATATCCAATTCAATGGTCATGACACCCACCGATGTCTATAAACTGAGCAGTCCGAATGTCAAACCAATCATTTGCAACCAAGTGGCTTTTGGCTATTTCAGAAATTTCGACAAAAACACCTTCGAAACTTCTGTGGAACTGTACTACAAGAAATTGTCCAATATCCTGGAATATAGGAATGGGGCGGAAATCATACTGAACAACTCTCTGGAAGCAGATTTACTGAACGCTTCGGGTTATAATTACGGTGTAGAATTCTCTCTGAAGAAAAATAAAGGAAGACTGACAGGATGGGCAAACTACACCTACTCCCGTTCCATGCGGCATACGACAAGCCCGTATTTGAGTGATCAGATAGACGGAAATAAATATTTTCCGTCTTTTGGTGATCAACCTCATAATTTGGTGCTGGTTGGAAACTATCATTTGACAAGACGGTGGAGAGTTTCAGGCACATTCAATTACAGCACCGGAAGGCCAATTACACTACCTGAACTGAAATATGAGTTTAACGGCAAGCAATATATTTATTATTCCGAGCGTAATAAATACCGGATGCCCGACTACCATCGCCTGGATATTGCCATCACACATGATGAATCTTTACGCTTGAAACAGCCGTGGAAGGGAAGTTGGACGTTCTCTATCATCAATCTTTATGCTCAAAAAAACCCATATTCGGTTTTTTATAAATCCACTCTGGGTATGGAATCGGGATTTATTAAGTCGTACCACTTATATAGAATATTTATCATAGAGAAACCGATTCCTACTATAACTTATAATTTTACTTTTTAAAACCACAAAGCATGATTCATATAAAAAAGACCTATTTGACTGTGCTGATGATGGTAACTTTCATTGGTTGCACAGAAGTATTCATTCCTGATATAGATCCTGATACAAAAGCTTTGGTGGTTGAAGGGTTGATAACAGATGGAGAAGGACCTTTTACTGTAAAACTTACTGAAGCTTTGCCCTACGTTTCTGATTCGGCTTCGGTCACAAAGTATGTTTCGGATGCAGAACTAACGGTTCAAGATGGTGAGGACCATATTTACAGCCTGACCTATGAAGGAAAGGGAAAATATGTATTGCCAACCTCATTTAAGGCAAAAGTCGGCAATTCATATATATTACATATTAAGACAAGCGATGGGAACATTTACGAATCCAAAGCTCAGACACTCTTGCCCCCGCAGTCCTATGACAGTGTCCATTCATCATTGATTAAAAAAGAATATCTGGATGAGGACAATGTTCTGAATGATATTGACTGTTTTGATGTTCGGGTTGACCTTTTCCAATCTGTTTCAAGCTCAACCCCGACACCTTTATGCCGATTTGAGTCAAATATTGTTGTGCAATATTCATACACCTATTGGCCCAAAGCTGATCCCGTGACTGATTCCGTACCCCCTTGGTGTATTCCGGTTTTTGGTTGGAAAACTTCTTTGTTGGACGATAATGAGAATCTTACTATCGAAAGATCAAAAATGTCCACCCCTGTCATTAAAAATCATTTTTTGTGTGATGTACCCTTGGGTATATCGAATTATGGTATTGAAACAGACGGAAGTAATAGCCTTGTTTACTATTATCGGTTTAACCAGTATACAATAAACGAAGAGACTTATGATTATTATAAGGAAGCCAATAGTCAATTGGCTGCAAGCGGAAAGCTCTTTGATCCGATTGCTTCACAACTTGATGGAAACATGACGTGTGTAAATGATCCGTCCAAGGTTGTTCTTGGATTGTTCGAGGTTTCATCGGTTACTCGAGCTGCATTTGTTTTGGTTGAAAATCGTTATTATCATAAAGCGAACATACGTGAGGTCCCTTATGTCGATATTCCGGCCAGCGGTTTCTTCTGTTACAAAGTGAATTTGGATGAAACTATAGCGGATTCGGTTGCGAATCTTCCTGATTATCAAGTAATTCCATATCCAAGTTGGTGGGATCATCAATGAAAAACATTTAATGATGACAATAATTAAAAGAACATTATTTATACTATCGGTCGTGCTGTTTTGTTGCAAGATGAATGTAATAGCAGCAGGCCAGGAAGCAGTATATCTTCAGACCGACAGAACAACCTATATAGCAGGCGAGTCTGTTTTCTATCAATTGTATGTGTTTGACTTGGTGACAAAGAAACGTTCAGACTTGAGCAAGGTCGGATATATTGAGTTAAGGGCTCCGAAGTCGGATCCGGCTTTAAAGATTTGGGTTAAAGTTGACGCAGGTATGGCCAGTGGAAGCCTCGTTTTGCCGGATACCTTGCCTTCGGGTGTATACCAGATGGTTGCATTTACGAGTGTCATGAAGAATTTTGGCGAGCAGTATTTCTTTCACAAGGAAATAATGATTGTCAACCGATTTGACAAAAAATTGGATCTCAGGTCTGTTAAATCCAGTTCAAATGATAGCAGTCAATATCATCGAACTGATAAATTGCCCTGGATAAAGACGGATAAGGCAGTATATGGTCCCCGTGAAAAAGTGATTGTCACTCTGGGGAAAACAGATATTAAAGCAAACGTTGCTGTTTCAGTGTATGAAGAACCTCAAATAAAAGCGACAGAAAAATCGATTGTTGAAACCCTGAATGAATGTGTTGTTCCAGCTACTAAACTGACATCCACCGCTTATTTACCAGAAAGCAAGGCAAGAATACTCAGAGGAAGAGTGATAGATGAAACTACACGAGAAGGTGTTCAAGCTGCAACGGTCTTTTTATCCTGTCTTGATAGCGTTGCCAATTTGCAATATGCTTCGACAGATTCCAACGGCATATTTCAGATGTTGTTAAGTGATTATTATAGTGGGAAGGAACTGTTCTTTACCATTAAAGATATGCCTGTCGGTCAAAAATGGAAAATGGAGATTGAAGATAACTTTATCCTGTCTGAAAAATGGAAACCCGAACTGATTTCTTATAAAAGGGACTTCAAAGACTACATATATAAAAGTCAGGACATCGTTTACATCAATAAGTCTTTTGGATTGGATGAAAGTGTAAATGAAAACCCCATATTTGAAAACAAACCCAATTGTCCTCAACTCTATCGTTCCACCGTAAAATCTGTATATCCGTCAGATTTTGTTCCTTTGGATAGCTTCCCGGAAATTGTTATAGAGATATTACCGACTGTAAAACTGACCAGGCATGATGGTAAATATCAAGCTTATGTCATGATCAGTTCCCAAGGCAATACCTATAGTGATAGAGAGCCTCTCATTTTTCTGGATGGTGTGTATGTCGATGATATCCAAAAAATAATTGATCTTAACTCGGCAAAGATAAAAAAAATTGACGTGCTTGATAATGTCAGAATACTCGGAGATTTGATTTTTTATGGTGCTGTTTCAATCATCAGCAAATCGAACGAAATCATCAGTACGGTCCCGGCACCCAATTCCTTACGGTATAAAAATGAAAATAGGAATGTCGGAAAAAGCTTTGTTGTGGTAAATCCCGATTCAATAAAAGATCATCATACTCCATTTTTCAAACAATTGCTATACTGGAATCCAAATTTGGAATTAAAAAAAGATGACAATACTGCTTTTGATTTTTATACTTCGGACAATACTGCCAACTTTATCATAAAAGTGGAAGGAATTTCTGAAAACGGGACTCCAATCAGTGCAAGTTCTGTTATAAAAGTGAACAACCCAATTAATGTTACTGTTAAATGAGACACTATATAAGCTTTGCATTTTTATTGATTTGTTTTTCAATAAATGCACAAAACAATGTCATTAAGAGCGTTTCCGAAGTTGATTCGATCTTTTCACCAAAGCTCACCGGTGGATTTTATGTTCAGGAGAGACAATACCAGGGAGATTTGTTTTTTAATAACAAGTTTGTGAAAAGTGATATTTTGCTGTCTACCGGTGAAATGCTTTATGGTGAATTATTAAAATACAATGGCTATTTAGATGAAGTCATTTGGATGAATCATACAAATTATAAACAATTCATCATAGATAAAGCCTATATCTCTGATTTTTGGACGAAAGACAGTCTGGATCATCCTGCCCATTTTAGACGAATCAATGTCAGGGATACCACGATAAGCCATCGTGATATTTTTGTTGAAGTGGTGATCGAAGGTAAGTTGTCATTGTATATCCAACATCAAATTTTATGCATTCCCGATGAAATTACATATTCATCAGATGGTCAGGCCCGTTATATAAAAACTTTTGAACCGATGCCGTTGTATTACATAAAGTTGCCGTCAGATAAATATCTGAAGATGCATAAGCTTGGTCGAAGGTCTTTTCTGAATTTATTCCCAGAACAGAAAAAGTCAATCTATCGATTGGTCAAAAAAAATCATCTGAATCTTAAATCGGTAAAAGGGTTGATTGGGACGATTGATTTGATGAATAAAGAATCAATCATCGATTGATATGTCTGTTGCTGAAATACCGACCGACAATGACGACGGATGTTAGCATCTCAGCAAAGGGAACAGCCAGCCAAATACCTTTGATTTTAAGTAGTTGGGGCAAAACCAAGAAGCAAATGACCAAAAAGATGAATCCCCGCAACAAGGTATAAATATTGGCCCGTTTGGCCTTTTCAATGCTTTGGTAATATCCCACACTGGCCATATTGAAAGCAAAAAACACATAGCCCACTGCAAAATAGGGCATCCCTTGAGTGGCTATCAGGTAAGCTTTGCATGTAGGATCCAGAAATGCAGACACCAATGGTTTGCAGAAAATAATGGTTGCAGCCATTGCTCCCAGACCGCAGATAATGGCTGTTCCGAGACTGATGGTTGTCGTTTTCCTGACCCTGGTCCAATGACCGGCCCCGTAGTTGTAACTGATGATGGGTTGTGCTGATTGTGCAATGGCATTGCCGAACATATAAATCAACGGAAAGCAGTAGCATGCTACTCCGAACGCGGCTACGCCATCGTCGCCAAGTGTCTTGATAAAAGCATAATTACCCATCAGTACCATCACCGAAATGGCCATCTCGCCCAGAAAAGCAGATGACCCCAATTTCATCATATAGCCAATGTTCCGTCCCGTCAGTATCAGACTCTTTCGACTGATTTTCAGCCTGTACAGATGCAACTTTCTGGAAAAGAACACCACATAGGTTATGACCATGAATCCTCCGACAGTCACTCCGACAGCAGTTGCCATGGCTGCACCCTTGACCCCCCAGTCAAGTTTCATGACAAACAACCAGCACATTATAAAATTGATCACTGCCGGAATGACACTGCAACACATGGCATAAATCGGCGAACCATCCAACCTGATAACAAACAATCCCAGATTCATGATCATACAGAATACCAGAAACGGTGCCATCCAAACCAAATATTCCATCACCAGCGGCAATAAATGCTCTGAACTTCCGAAGAGATAAGCTACATCTTCCCGGAAAAACGCAATGACCGCCGATATCAGCAGCATCAGGATGGAGGATACTATAAATGCTTGTGTGATATTAATTTGTGCAGCTTTTATCTTGTTTTGTGAAAGATGAATGGAAGCTACAATCGACGCCCCAATGCCAAACATCAGCCCGATGCCGGCGGTAATCGTGAACAACGGACATGCTATATTGATGGCCGCTAAGCCGTCACTGCCCACACCGTGACCAACGAAGATGCCTTCCGCAATAATAAGTGTGGCGGTGGAAAGCATGCCAAGGAGGGTAGGAATGAGGAGCTTTCCGAACATTTTTGGAATGCCCATGGTGGCAAAGTTGATGGAGTCACGTTGCATTTTGATGGGTTAAATTTGATATTGATGGCAAAGGTAGGTATATTAAACACTCCGAAAGCCAGATTGTGAAGATTTGGTTGTTTTTCTATCAGTTGAAGCAAAATAAGTTCCAGCAATCATAATCAGTAATGCGATTGCAAACTGTATATCGGGTCTCTCTCCCAATATAAGAAATGATAACATGACACCAACGAAGGGAGCTATCGCATAAAATGCACTTGTTTTTGCAGCCCCAAGTTCTCTTTGTGCATATACATAAAAATAGATGCTTAAACCATAGGCAAAGAAGCCTAAGATAAGAACCGCAGGAATATATGCCACGTTTCTTATCTGCTCTCCAAATGCCAAAGCCAACATCAAAGAACCAAAACCTGAGCCAAAACCTTTGATAACGACTATTTGCAACGGATCTTTTGTCGATATTTTTCGGGTGCAATTGTTTTCAAGTCCCCAACAGACACATGCCAAAAGGACAAGCACTGAACCTATGGAAAATGAGAAACTATTTGCATCTTTTACCGATAAGATAATGCTTGAAAGCGTTATTAGAATAATAGCAAACCAAAGGCGCTTATTTATTTTTTCTTTAAAAATGAATAAAGCAATTAAAGCTGTCGCAACTATCTCAAAATTATTTAAAAGAGAAGCGTTAGCTGCAGTGGTCATCTTCAAACCAAACATTAAAAAGATAGGGGCTGCAATATCCAATGCAACCATCGCTATTGTATAAGGTCTTTCTTTTTTTGTGAGATTTGGCTCTTTTTCCCTTCTTCGATTTTCATGTCTGATGATACCCATTAAAGACATTCCGACTCCTGCACCTAAATAAAGGAATGAAGCCATCATCATTGGAGGTATTTCCTTTAAAAAGACCTTTGATGCAGGTGTACTTATGGCATACAAAACTGCTGCTAAAATTGCTTTAATGATTGCAATATTATATTTTGACTTCATTCCATGCACCCTCACTCATTCCGACAGAACTATTTTGTAATGGTAATCAGATATTTTCCAATGAGTTGCTGTTTCTTTGCCGTAAGTTTCAGCCTGTAAATCTGTCCGCCCCAAACTTTGGATAGACTTCGGTCATTTAAAGGTATGGTTTCTACAGTCGGCTCAAACTGATCCTTGTCATACTTCATTTTTAATTTAATGCCGTTTCCTTCAAGCATGATGATGCCTGGTGCGGTTGTTTGGGGTTTACCTGCCGTGAGAAAATGGAGTTCATTCGGAGCCTTTGTCTCTGTCAGTTCAAAAACATCTTCCATTACCAGACCATCTTTTTTCAGTTGATAAGTTCTGATCCATTTTTTTGCGGCGGCGTTCTGAGGGTATGCTTTTGTCAGATTGAGTGAAAACCGTGATTTCCCGGAATCAAATGCGATGTCGGAAGACCGGAATTGGGGTCCGTAACTCTGGCTTGTGCCGTTGATTATGGGTAAGTTGTGATAGTCGCTTTGCATGGTCCAGATAGAGTAGCGATCATTGCTGAAGGTCTGTTTTGTGTAGGTCCCGACACCTGCGTCAATAAGTATTGGCGATTGGTTCAAATAGAGAATGAATGAGCCGACATCATTGTGGTTGTGGCTTTCATCGTTGTAACCACCTTTTGCTGCAAAAAAGAATCCGGAATGGTTTCGCATGTAACAAAATTCAGTTTGCGGATACCATATCGATGGAGCTTGTGATATGGCTGGTTTTGTATCCGTCAATTCCTGATAAGAGGCGAGGTTCTCTAATGACCTGAATAAATCTCTACCTGAATAGTAATATGTTTTTTTGGCATTCTGTTGGAAAAGGTATGAAGCAAACTGTTGCATCTCAGAACTTTTCACTGCTTTTCCGTAACGGAATATAACACCGGGCAGACCTCCTCCTTTTGCTGAGGCATCGGCAAAATTGACAACCCAACCATTGCCTATGTACGACTTGGCAATGTATTCTCCCATGTTTTTAATCATTGGTTGATCAAAAACGGATACTTTGCCATTAGTCGCCAGGCTTAATATTTGCAAGTAGTCATATAATTTTCCGGCGGCATGTCCCCAGTACGAAGGTCCTTCTTCACAAGCTCCATCGGCATTGCTCCGGTTGATGAACTTATCTACGGAGACCATGGTGCGGTGGACAGCTGCCGCCAATTTTCCAGGATCATTTTCGAGTAAAAGGAAACAGGTCAGTACATTGCAGTTGCACCAGGGAGTCCAGTTATTGACCATCGTTTGGGGCGTCGCATCGAAAGCTTGCCACCAAAAGTTGCTTCTGTTCATGTATGGGTCAAGAATGCGTACTTGTAAATTTTTTCGTAGGCGTTCTGCTATCAAGGGATTGACTTCATCCAACTGATTTTTAAAAAAATAATAGGTCCAAGCCAAAAAAGAGCCTACATCAGCGGATGTGAGTTCAATGACCTGTTCTTTATAACTGGGTAAAGATGTTTTTTCAATTTGCTCCCTGCCTACATGGGCTGCAAGTGCCCAGGACGTCATTTCGCAATAAAACCATACGCCGTTGGCAATCTGATCGACGAAGCGACCTTTTCCTTCAGCCAACTCCGCAAGGACCAATTGGGTCAATGCTGAAATATTTCTGCCGAAAGGGTCTTCCATCACCTCCCTGATTCCTGTCCGGTCGTATGCCAGATAGTCGGTCGCTGTAATGACTTCCCACTTGTAGTTTAAGAAAGCATTTCCCCTTCTGATGATTTCGTCTTTGCTATTTCCTGTCAAAGCGTTCCAACCGTTGCGATCTGTATATGACGGATATGGAACCCATTTCTGGTTAAGCATCAGGCTTGATTTTACTTCTGAAATATCGGCTTCTTTTTGCAAGAAATCTTTAATTTCATAGGCATTGACCGATAATGAGCTAAAAAAGAGAAGGATCAGAATTGTCAGATGTTTCATTTCTTATGTTTTTGAAAAATATAAATAGGGTGATAGCAGGTTTCAGTGTTTATGAATTTTCTCGCTTCAAATTTATAAAAAATATGAATAGGTTTAGCCTGCATTTGAAACAAGAACCACCCTTTACATTCGAAAAAATCATTAAAATAACTACCTTTGCGCTCAGATTCAAAAACTCATGACACAACGTTATTTCATTCGCTTTGCATACGACGGCACCAATTATCACGGTTGGCAATTACAACCCAATGCCGTTTCCGTGCAGGAAGTTATGACGGAAATCATGCAGCGTCTCTTTGGCCCCCATTTCATGCTGACAGCGGCAGGCAGAACCGATGCCGGTGTTCACGCCCGCATGATGTACGCGCATTTCGATACGGAAAAACAAATAGTTGATGTCAAAGTGCTGGCAAAAAAGCTTGATCTGATGATGCCGTCTGATATCAAAGTTTTTGAAGTGATTTCTGTACGTCCCGATGCCCATGCCCGCTTCGATGCTACATCCCGTACCTACGAATATTGGATGGCTGACGAAAAAGACCCTTTCAATACATCCTTCTATACCCGCATGTATGGTAATCTCGATTATGAAGCCATGAACAGGGCTGCAAAATGTCTTTTTGATTATACCGATTTTACCAGTTTTAGTAAAGCGCATACCGATGTCAAGACCAACAACTGCAAGATTATGCAGGCCTATTGGGAAAGACGTGGCATCTATTGGGTATTTACCATTCAGGCAGACCGTTTCCTGCGCAATATGGTACGTGCTGTTGTGGGAACCCTTTTCGAAGTAGGCAGGGGCAAAATGGATGAGGCAGGCTTCAGGGCGGTCATAGAATCAGGAAACCGTTCCAATGCAGGGACTTCCGTTCATGCACAGGGTTTGTTCTTAACAAATGTATCCTATCCGGAAGAACTGTTCCTGAGGTAAAAGGTTAAAATTTGAGGTAGATATAGGTGGATATGATGCGCTTTTGCGTCGGCTTTTTTTCCTGGTATCCCAAAAGAAAGAATTCTGCACCTTTTCAGTTCCGTTGGACGATACTTTGCATCTCTTTCTTTTTATGTTTGTCTGATTTTCTGTATTTTTGCGCGCTGAGTTTACCGAATTCAGTGATTTCAGTGGTAATAGAAAATATAATTTATATCGGATGAAAAAGCACCTGCGTTTTTTGTTGATTTTCTGCCTTTTATTTGGAATGTCGGGAATGAAAGCCCAGACCATTTCATATTACTTCATTAAGATGCCTGTCAATCTGATACCTACTGTTTCTGTTGATACGAGAAGGGATCTTGTCGATTTCTACGACAATGGGAAGTCGGCGGTGATGCCTTCCGCTTTTGGTTCGGAAGTGGTATTAAAAGAGATGTCTGAGGATTATCTTTTACTTCAGACTTCGGCAAATGCCGAAATGCAATTGAAACTATTGCAGGTCAATGATTCTTTACGGGTGATCGCTTTGGTTCAAACTGTTGTTGCTCCACTGAAGGACAGTAGGATATCTTTCTATTCTACCACCTGGCAACCTATATCCAAACTGGAATTACCGCAATTGAGCTTCCTCGATTTTTTGGATGTGGAGAAAGGGAAGGCTTTAGGTCTGGAAAACCGTTTCAACGAAGTTGGCCTGAGAAACTTTGTTTCCTATCAATTTAGTAAAAATAAACCTGTCATTGTTGCTCATTCTTCAATCAAGGAAGATATACGACCGGAAATCCTGAAAGAATTTGAGCCTATCATCAAAGATTCCATTACTTTCGTTTTCCAAAATGGTCGTTTTAACCTTCTGAACCCTGAAAAATGATCTGTTCCATCAACCAATTCTTTGAACCGCTCGTTCAAGAATTAAGCAAAGTCCTCTTTTGGGATCCCTTTGCTGCAGTTGGCCTTAAACTTGGTGCACCTGTCCCTTTTATTGTTTTCTGGTTGATAGCCGGAGCCATATTTTTTACTTTTTACCTTAAGTTTATTAATCTGCGTGGATTGAAACATGGTGTGGATTTGGCTCTCGGCAGATACACCAAACATACAGGAAAAGGCGAGACTTCCCATTTTCAAGCCATTTCGACAGCCTTGTCCTCCACGGTAGGGTTGGGAAACATTGCAGGTGTGGCCATCGCCATTTCGATGGGAGGCCCAGGCGCGACTTTTTGGTTGATATTGGCGGGATTTCTTGGAATGTCCTCCAAGTTTGCAGAATGTACTCTTGGTGTCAAATATCGGAAAATGAGTCCGGAAGGTGTGGTTTCCGGAGGCCCTATGTATTATTTGAGGGATGGTCTGAAAGAACGTGGATTGCCCAAACTGGGTGTTTTTTTGGCTTATGCCTTTGCCCTGATTGTTGCCTTTTCTGCTTTTGGAATTGGAAATATGTTTCAGTCCAATCAGATACATGCCCAACTTTCCACCATGTTTCCGGTGATGGCTCCCTATGGCTTTTGGGTAGGTTTGGCGTTGGCAATAATGACAGGCATGGTCATTTTGGGAGGCATTAAAAGTATAGCGAAAGTCAGTGAAAAGATTTTTCCGTTTATGGCCATCCTATATATTGTGATGTGTCTGATGATTATTTTTTCTCATATTACGCGAATAGGAGAGGCTTTTCAGTTGATTATCAATGGTGCTTTTCATCCGGATGCGCTGAAAGGTGGTTTTGTCGGTGTCATGGTGACCGGTTTCCGTCGGGCTGCCTTTTCCAACGAAGCCGGTATCGGGTCAGCTGCCATCGCTCACTCTACCGTCAAAACAGCCAAGCCTGTCACAGAGGGCTATGTGGCACTTCTTGAGCCTTTCATCGATACCGTTGTCATTTGTACCATGACAGCACTTACCTTGATTTTTACTGGTTATTATCATAATCCTGGAAATCTCGAAGGTGCGCAGTTGACATCAGCTGCTTTTAAATCTTTTGCCTGGTGGGCACCATACGTCTTGCTGCTGTGTATGCTCCTCTTTGCCTATTCAACATTGGTCGGGTGGTCCTATTACGGAGTGAAAGGCTTTGATTTCATTTTCGGAGGGCCGTTTGAAAAACTTTTCGGCAAAAGGATTTATGCCGAAAAGTTCTATCAGGTTATCTTTTTAATGGTCATTATTGTTGGTACAACCACGAGCCTGAACGCCATCATAGATTTCTCTGATATGTTGGTGCTTTGTATGTCTGTGCCCAATATTCTGGGATTATACATCCTTGCCCCTGTATTGAAGCGGGAGGTAAAAGCCTATAATCAGGCACTCAAAAGTGACAGAATCGGGTGTGAAAAGCCGTAAATGAACATGTTTAATGCTTGTTTCTCAACTATTTTTCCAGACGAATGAGTGAACCCGTCATCGGACAAAATTCCGCTGAACCGACAGCTCCTGCAGGAAGCGTCATCACCTTTCCGAATTGTGCCACCGGAATTTTCTGATTGCAAAAGACGGTGTTCCCATCCGTTATTTTAATCTGAGCCTGGCCTGGAATGCGATAATATACGCTGAATGTTTCCTTGCCGTTGTAAGCGGAAGTTTTGGCAACATCAGCAAGGGTACCGACATTCTTTTGCAGATTGATAAAGATCGGATCCCCTCCCAGATTTGTTTTGTCTACAATCCCTTTCAGCTGAGAGAAACGGAACAGGATTTCTTCGTCGTTCTTTTGGGGCTCGTATTCGAAAGTGGTGGTTTCAGTGGTTTCTGTACGCTTTCCTGTGAACAACTCCTTGTAATAATTTTCCATTCGATTCAGCTCGCTGAGTACAATTTCATAAGACCGGCCATCCGAAGGCGTTTTGTCCAAGTCCTGAGTGAGCAGGTTAATACGTGTATCCCTGAGATTGAATAATTGAATGGCGGCCAATTCCGCCATTTTCGCCGTTGAACTGGCTTGCTGCATTTCCCGGGTTACAATGGAACTTTCCTGAGACTGATAGTTTTCGGCACAGCAAGGTTTGATCATTTTCTCCTCTTTCCGGATATCCGTTTTCTTGCAATCCGAATGTCCGATGGATTTCAGAAAGCCTTCAGGTGTCAATTCGATGGCCGGAGCATTTTTAGCTTTCCCTGATTCAATGATATAGGTGTTTTGAAGGTCTGGAACAGCTTTTGTCGACAGGTGTACTCCAACAATCTCATAGCGGACATTTTCTGCCTGACAAATATTTGTAATTCCCAGATATCGATCGGCATAGGGGTAATAGATTCCAGGCGTTTCAACAATTTTACGGGTTTCCACTTCAACAACAATGATGTTTTTGGGCAGGGAGTACATCAGGCCGGCAGAGGGGCTGAGGGCTGCATTTAATGGTTGGGTCTTGATTTGTGCGAAACCGAAAATGCTATATGTCAAAAGGATGGTCAGAAAATAAACGCGTTTCATAGAGTTTGTTTTAATATGTTATTTTAGAAAATTTGATATCTAATGTTTTTTATGCAAAAGATTGAATGCCTTTCCGAGGTTCTGAGCAATGTCACTTGGCAGTAAGCTTTCCTGCGATTGACAATCCAAGGCTAAATCTCCGCTTAAACCGTGCAGGTAAACGCCTATTTTGCAGGCTTCTTCCGCTTGGTATCCCTGAGCCAGCAAAGATACGACAATTCCGGTCAAAATGTCTCCGCTTCCACCTGTCGCCATGCCTGGATTTCCAGTGGAATTGAAGGAACAATGACCTTCAGGAGTGATACATGCCGTATAGGCGCCTTTCAACACAACATAAACCTGATATTCGTGTGCAAAATCCATCGCTTTCCTCAGGCGTTCGTAACCGGATTGTGAAGGTGTGCCTGCCATCCGGTCAAACTCTTTGGGATGTGGGGTTAAAATGGTGTTTTTGGGGAGAAGTTTCAATAATTTTCTGTTTTCGGAAAGTAAATTCAGTGCATCTGCATCAAGAATCAGATTATCGGGACATTCTTTCAGGAAATTTTCCAATGATGAGGCTTGTGCATCTCCTGTCCTAATACCAGGTCCAACAGCGATGGCGGAAAAAGAGGCCGGAACAATCGGATCGGAAGTCTCATAAAAAAAACCGGAATCATAGGAATCAACAATTGCTTCCGGAACAGCAGTTTGCAAAATGGCTGTTTCTAATGCAGGAATACGGACACTCAGAAGGCCGATACCTGAGCGCAATGCGCCTTTGGCTGCTAAAATAGCAGCACCCATCATTCCCGGACTGCCCGCGATCAAGAGACCTTTTCCAAAAGTGCCCTTGTGAGAAAATTTGGAACGTTTTTTTAACATGGGGCAGATGTCTTCCATCTTTGTAAAAGAAAAAGGGGTAGCCGTCTCTTTGATGGCTTGAGGATGTATGGTTATGTCAATCAATTCCCAATCTTTGATGTATCGCTCATTTTCAGCCAAGAAGAAAGAAAGTCTTGGAAATTGCAATCCCAAAACCAGATCTGCACAGACCATGTTTTCGTGTATGTTCATTCTGTTGTCCTCCCCAAAAAGTCCACTGGGAAGATCTATCGATATTTTTACGGCATCTTGCAGATTCATCCAATGTACGATTTCAGCGTAGAACCCTTCCAGGGGACGGTTCAATCCGGAGCCGAACAATCCGTCTATGATATAATCATAACCTTCAAAGAGGGATAAGTTCTCTGCCTGTTTCAGGCAAGTTATTCGGGCAGCGGGAACTTCCTGCAGTCTGTCAAATTGGATGGATGCATCATTGGACAGTGTTTTCAGATTACAAACGATGGTTTGGACCTGATATCCCGCCTTGATAAGCAAACGGGCAATAGCCAGCGCATCTCCTCCGTTGTTTCCTGGACCGGCAATGACCAGAATAGTCTCTGTCGGTTTGATTTCTTCAGCGATCCGTTTGAAAAGAGCCAGTGCTGCACGATCCATCAGGTCGGAAGAGGTTATGCCTTCCAGTTTGATGGTCTTTGCATCAAGATCCTTGATTTGACTGGTTGTAAAAATTTTCATACGATAATAATGATCGGATTGAAATAATATGGTGTTTTGAAATAAACTGATTAACCAAATGCAAACTTAGAAAAAAAACATGGATATAAGGGCTCCTTTGATAATTTTCACTAAATTTGCAGCTTCTTTTTGCTTACCGGAAAAGAGAGGGAAAATGAAAAATATTATTGTTAAAGATAAGGAATTTAAACTTTTACTTTCTGAAGCGGAAATAAAAGGATCCATAAAAGATATTGCCGACAAAATCAATAAAGACTTTGAAGGTAAAAATCCTCTTTTTTTGGCAGTTTTGAACGGTTCTTTCATGTTTGCTGCGGATTTGATGAAGAACATCACTATTCCATGCGAAATCTGTTTTGTGAAACTCACTTCATATCAGGGGATGCAAAGTGGCGGTAAGGTAAAAGAAGTATTCGGCTTGAGTGAACGCATTGATGGCAGGACAGTCGTTATCGTGGAAGATATCGTTGATTCAGGTCGCACTATGCAACAACTTTTGGAATCCCTGTCCTCCAGAAATCCAAAAGAAATCCGCATAGCCACTTTTTTATTCAAGCCTGGATCCTTGCAATGCAATTTGAAGCTGGATTATGTCGCTTTTGAAATTCCAAACGATTTCGTAGTAGGTTACGGTTTGGATTATGACGGGTATGGACGCAATTTTGGAGAAGTATATACCCTTGTTAAATGATAAATTGTTTGTTAAAGTCCATAGGAAATGTTAAATGTGATTATATTCGGTGCTCCGGGTTCCGGAAAAGGGACACAGAGTGCGTTTATCGTTGAAAAGTATGGTTTGGAACATTTGTCAACAGGTGATCTGTTGCGTGCCGAACAAAAGACTCAGAGTGATTTGGGTAAATTGATTGAATCTTACACCAGTCAGGGGAATTTGGTGCCCGATGAACTGATCATCAGCATGCTGGCTAAAGTGTTGGATACCAAGATGAATAAAAAAGGTTATATTTTTGATGGTTTTCCCAGAACAACTGCGCAGGCAGAAGCGTTAAAGGTTATGCTGGCGGAACGTGATATGAAAGTATCTGTCATGTTGGATCTCAACGTTACTGAAGAAGAATTGATAGCACGTCTGTTGAATCGTGGCAAAACATCGGGGAGATCAGACGATCATTTAGAAACGATTCAGAAACGTATTCAGGTATATCATTCACAGACAGCTCCCGTAAAGGACTTCTACAAAAAAGAAGGCCTGGCAATAGATATTGAGGGGCTCGGTACCATGAATGAAATTTTTGCCCGTATTACCAAGGCTATAGATGCTCTTTAATTTAGGAGCAAACTTACATTAAACAAAATTATGGCGGAAAGCAACTTTGTCGATTACGTTAAGATTTACTGCCGCTCCGGAAAAGGTGGCCCCGGGTCTACCCATTATCATCGGGAAAAATATATTCCAAGAGGCGGTCCTGACGGTGGTGACGGCGGAAAGGGCGGAGACGTCATTCTACGCGCGAATACCAATTTCTGGACACTGCTTCATTTGCGCTATGCCCGTCATGTTTTTGCCGAACATGGTGCAAGTGGCACCGGTTCGCGCAGTTCAGGCAAGTCTGGAGAGGATGTCTATATTGATGTTCCTGTAGGTACAGTGGCATATCATGCTGAAACAGGTGAGTTCTTGTGTGAGGTCAATAAACCAGGGCAAGAGGTCATTCTACTGAAAGGCGGACGTGGAGGATTAGGCAATTGGAATTTTCGTACAGCCACCAATCAAACTCCCCGTTTTTCACAACCCGGTGAACCCATGGAAGAATGCAATGTCGTTTTGGAATTGAAACTTTTGGCAGACATAGGTTTGGTCGGTTTTCCGAATGCCGGAAAATCTACACTTTTGTCGTCCATTTCTGCAGCTAAGCCCAAAATTGCGGATTATCCTTTTACGACACTTGAACCGAATCTCGGGATTGTGCCTTATCGTGACGGAAAATCTTTCGTCATGGCAGATATCCCGGGCATCATAGAAGGAGCATCCGAAGGCCGTGGTTTAGGCTTGCGCTTCCTGCGCCACATTGAACGGAATTCCGTATTGCTGTTTATGATTCCGGCAGATAGCAAAAATATTCATGAAGATTACCATATCCTTTTGAACGAGTTGTCTCAGTATAATCCGGAATTGCTTGACAAGCAACGCATCCTGGCTATCAGCAAATGTGATATGTTGGATGAGGAATTGATGCGGGAGATTAGCAAGGACCTGCCTGACGTTCCCTATATTTTTATTTCGTCGGTCGCCGGTTTTGGCCTTACAGAGTTAAAGGATCTGCTATGGAAGGAACTCAACGATGAGTCCAATCGTGTCCAGACAATTTCCCACCGGCCGATTGCTGTTTTGCCTAAAGATTCTGAAGATTTGGATGATGAAATCGTCCTTGAGGATGATCCGTACGAATATGGCATCAACGATGACATCAAGTTTATCGAAAACGTTGAACCTGGCTGGGAAGATACTGGCAAGAATTACTAATATTCTTGCCAGCTCTTGATTTGGATATCAGTCTCCTTCATGGAGCAAAAAGCCTCAATAAACGCACTTGCCAACCTCGAATTTGTAATCAACGGAATATTGTGGTCAATAGCCCCACGTCTGATTTTGTATCCATTGGTCAATTCGCGTTTGGTCAAGTTTTTAGGAATGTTGACAATCAAATCGAACTTATGTTTTGAAATCATCTCCATGATGTTTTCACCATGTTCCTTTTCATCCGGCCAAGCTACTTCGATGGCTTTTACGTCGTTTTCTTCGAAGAATTTGCAAGTACCGGCAGTAGCGTAAATCTTGTAACCATTTTCTTGCAGCAATTTAGCACTGTCCAGCAAGTCAACCTTTGATTTAGGACCGCCGGAAGAAATCATGATGCCTTTCTTTGGATTCGGAATTTCAAATCCGGTAGCAACCATAGATGTCAGCAAAGCTTCAGAGAAAGTGTCTCCGATGCAACCGACTTCACCGGTCGAAGACATGTCAACACCCAAAACAGGGTCTGCCTTGTGCAAACGGGAGAAGGAAAATTGAGAAGCTTTGACACCGATCCGGTCGATGTCAAATGCTGAACTGTCCGGTTTGGTATAAGGAGCATCAAGCATGATGCGTGTTGCTGTATCAATAAAGTTGCGTTTCAAGACCTTGGAAACGAATGGGAAACTTCTGGATGCACGTAAGTTACATTCGATGACTTTCACATCGTTGTTCTTGGCCAGGTATTGAATGTTGAAGGGTCCGCTGATGTTGAGCTCTTTTGCAATCTTTTGGCTGATTTTCTTGATGCGGCGTGCTGTTTCGAAATAAATTTTCTGAACAGGGAAAACCAAGGTCGCGTCACCGGAGTGAACGCCGGCAAATTCCACGTGTTCGGAAATGGCGTATTCAACAACTTCGCCATTGCTGGCAACAGCGTCGAATTCGATTTCCTTGGCATTCTGCATGAATTTGGAAACGACCACCGGATATTCTTTGGAAACATTTTCGGCTTTCTTGAGGTATTCCAGTAACTCTTCGTCGTCGTAGCAAACATTCATGGCAGCACCGGAAAGCACATAAGAAGGACGAACCAGTACAGGATAACCCACTTTCTGTGTAAACTCGGTGAGCTCTTCCATACTGAGGATTTCTTTCCATTCCGGTTGGTCAATACCCAGTTGGTCAAGCATGCTGGAAAACTTGTGACGGTTTTCTGCACGGTCGATGGAGATAGGAGATGTTCCCAGGATGGGCACTGCCTGACGATGCAGTTTCATGGCCAGGTTGTTCGGAATCTGACCACCGACAGATACAATCACACCTTTTGCCTGTTCCAGGTCAACAACATCGAGAACACGTTCAAAGGTCAGTTCGTCAAAGTACAGACGGTCGCACATGTCGTAGTCTGTAGAAACCGTTTCAGGGTTGTAGTTGATCATGATGGATTTGTAACCCAGCTTACGGGCTGTCTGAACAGCATTGACAGAGCACCAGTCGAATTCAACGGAACTACCGATGCGGTATGCTCCCGAGCCCAACACGATTACGGACTTTTCATTCTTGTAGAAAGGAATGTCGTGTTCGGTGCCATCATAGGTCATGTATAAGTAGTTCGTCAGTTCCGGATGCTCGGAAGCAACGGTTGGGATACGTTTTACAGTAGGAAGTATGTTCAGTTTCTTACGAAGGGTACGAACTCTGAGCAAATCCTTGTTCATGTTTCCGGATGGATGTTCCACGAAACGGGCAATCTGAAAGTCGGAGAAACCAAGACGTTTGGCCTCTGTCAAAACGTCTGTCGGCAAATTTTCAATCTTGTTGTATTTTTCAAGCTTTTTGGAATAATCAAAGATGTTTTTCAGTTTTCCAAGGAACCAAGGGTCGATCTTTGTCAAATCATAGATGCGATCAATGGTATAGCCTGCCTCGAATGCATTGGCAATGGAGAAAATACGTAAATCTGTCGGATTGGAAAGTTCCTTGTCAAGGTCCTCAAAATCCAAATCATCGTTGCCGACAAATCCGTGCATACCCTGTCCAATCATACGCAGACCTTTTTGAATGATTTCTTCGAAGGACTTACCAATGGACATGATTTCACCCACAGATTTCATGGATGAACCGATTTCTCTGGAAACGCCGGCGAATTTAGATAAGTCCCAGCGTGGTATCTTGCAAATGATGTAATCGAGTGAAGGAGCAACATATGCAGAATTGGTGGTGCCCATTTCGCCGATTTCCTCCAACCCATAACCTAAAGCCAGCTTGGCTGCAACAAATGCGAGTGGGTAACCTGTTGCTTTTGAAGCCAGAGCAGAAGAACGACTCATGCGTGCGTTCACTTCGATGACACGATAGTCATCGGTTTCTGAATTGAAAGCGAATTGGATGTTACATTCACCGACAATGCCGAGGTGACGTACACATTTGGTGGAAAGGCCGACGAGCAGGTCTATTTCTGTTTGGTTAAGCGAACAGGTCGGTGCGACAACAATGGATTCTCCGGTGTGGATACCCAGCGGATCAACGTTTTCCATGTTTGCAACCGTGAAACAGTGGTCGTTCTTGTCGCGGATTACCTCAAATTCTATTTCTTTCCAGCCCTTGAGTGATTCTTCGACTAAAATTTGGGGAGCAAAGGAGAAAGCATTTTCAGCCAACGTCAGGAATTCTTCCATGTTTTCTGAAATACCGCTACCCATACCACCCAGTACATAGGCTGAACGCACCATGATGGGAAATCCGATTTCGTTTGCTGCATGGATGGCATCTTCCATGGTATTTACAGCCCGGCTGTTTGGTGTCTTGATCTTTCCTTCTGCCAGCTTTTTGACAAAAAGATCTCGGTCTTCCGTGTACATGATGGCTTCTACCGAGGTTCCAAGCACTTTTACACCATATTTTTGAAATACGCCGTTGTTATAAAGTTCGGTACCGCAGTTCAGCGATGTTTGACCGCCAAAGGCCAGTAGAATTCCGTCCGGCCGTTCTTTTTTGATGATTTCTTCTACAAAATAAGGAGTGATAGGCAAAAAATACACCGTATCAGCAATGCCTTCTGATGTTTGGATGGTGGCAATGTTTGGATTGATAAGAACGGAACGGATGCCTTCTTCACGAAGAGCTTTAAGAGCTTGGGAACCTGAATAGTCGAATTCTCCCGCTTGTCCGATCTTGAGTGCTCCTGATCCAAGTACCAGGACTTTCTTAATTTCTGTCTGCATATATTTTGTTTAGTTTTGAAGTCATAGGTGAGATGATTTCGTGGATTTCAAAATCGGCCATAAAGGACGGAATTTTTGGTGAATTGGGCAAGCATTGAAGGATGTAAATTCTGATATCTTTACTACTTTTGTCTCGTCGCCATTAATTTACTGATACATGAAACGTACCATAGTCTTTTTTCTGAAGTATTTTCTTTTCTGGTTTTTTTACTTCTTGATTTTCAAGTTGATTTTCATGCTGGCCAATTTAGGAAGCACCGCTGCGCTTGGTTGGAAAGACCTGATAGGTGTTTTCCTGCATGGTTCGAGAATGGATTTTTCGGTAGCGGGTTACTTTACCATGTTGCCGGGTGTACTTTTGGCACTGACTTCCTTCGTTAAACGCAATCTCATTGAAAAAATCATCCGGTGGTATACACTTCTGTTACTGATTGCCGTCACGGCCTTGGGAATGCTCGATATCGGACTTTTTCCAGCCTGGGGTTGCCGGTTGAACGGTCAGATACTGCCCTGTTTCGAAAATCCGGGAGGTATGTTGGCTTGTGTCACTTGGTGGCAAGTCCTTTTGATTATCGTGTTGGAAGTCGGTTTGGTCTGGGGTTTCTACCTACTGTTCCGAAGACTGCTTAGGGACAAATCGAAACGTAGCGTTTTTGCTTCCTGGATTACAACACCTCTGATGTTGCTTCTGTCAGGGGCACTCATCCTGCCCATCCGAAGCGGTGTCGGTACATCACCCCTGAATTACAGCACCGTCTATTTCAGTGAAAACTTATACGCCAATCAATGTGCTTTTAATTATTTCTGGACTTTTTGCTATGCCCTCACGCAAAAGTCAAAAAACACCAATCCTGTTCATTATATGGATCAAAAGGCTTGTGAAAAGGAAATGGCCGGCTTGGATCAATTGAGTAATATTTCTGCTCCGACTTACATACACAGTAAAAACGGGAAACCGGTCAATGTCATTCTGGTGATTCTGGAATCATTTTCCAACAGGTTGATTGAACCGTTGGGAGGACTGCCGGGTATAACCCCGCGACTGAACGGATTTTGTAAGGAGGGCATCACTTTTTCATCCTTTTATTCTCCCGGAAACCGTTCGGATAAAGGCCTTTCTTCTTTAATTGCTTCCTATCCGGCTTTGATTAAACCCTCGTCCATCATGTCTGCCCCGGACAAGATGAAAAAGCTGGATGATATGCCGATGTATTTCTCAAAGCATGGCTATGAAATGTCCTTTTTCTATGCCGGAGACGCGAATTTCTATAACCAGAAAATGTTGATGATTCAGGCTGGGATGAAGAAAATCGTAACCCAGACGGATTTTCCAATCGGTATTGCGACCCTCCAAAATTGGGGTGTACCTGACCAATACTTGTACGACCGCATGTATCAGGATTTAAGTCAGTCTAAGCAACCGTTTTTCAGTATCGTCTACAACATCAGCAGTCACGAACCGTTCGATATTCCGGCAACTTTCAACCGTTTTTCCCGCAACAGCAGAAGGAATAAATACCTGAATGCGGTTGCTTATTCGGACAGTTGCCTGGGTCACTTCATTGACCGACTGAAAAAAAGTCCGATGTGGGACAATACGCTGGTGGTAATTACTGCCGATCATACATCCATTGAACCTGGCCCCGTCGCCATCTCAGAATTAGAGAACTACCACATACCCATGTTCTGGATCGGAGGTGCCGTCGATACAACCATGGTCGTGAATAACATCTGTATGCAGACGGACCTGAGTCCGACGCTGGTGCAACAAATGGGCTGGAAATTCAAACCGTCCTATTTCGCCAAAAACATCTTTGGTCCGAAACAATATGCCCTCTTCTTCCACAACGAAGGTTGGGGTTTTGTTTCACAGAAAATGGCTTGCCATACCGATCTTGGATCCGGTAAAGTGCAATACTATTATGGTGCCAATACTGAAAAGAAAGATTCTCTGCTACAGTTTGCGAGGGGTTTCACCCAATATCTGCATGAAGATTTCCTGAAAAAGTAAAAAAAGTCCTGTGACCGGTTGAATTGCATCCGAATCAGATCAATCCGGCAACATTTCAAAAAAACTTTTATACATTTACCGTCCATTAATCGGAAGAGTGTCTGTCATTAAATTTTTTATAAGATGAAACGTGTCTTTGGGGGATTCATACTAAGTGTTTTTTTTATTTTGTCGGCTTACCCACAACAAAAGGTCTGGAAAGTTGGAGTGAATTCATTTTTTGACAATACTGAATTCGGCCATTCCAATTACCAAATGCCTCAAACGATGGCAGGTGTGCACGTCGCTCCTGAAATCGGCCTGAGTTGGGATACCATTCATCATGTTTTTGTCGGTGTGGATGCCATGCATGAATTCGGCAGTAACAAGACCATCGACTATTTAAACCCGATTGCCTATTACGAATACGATAATGCCCCGTTCCGGTTTATCATGGGGGCTTTTCCGCGTAAAATGGTGCTGGATGATTATCCCCGGATTCTCTTTTCGGATTCCATAAACAATTATCGTCCCACCATGACCGGTCTTTGTTGGGAATTTTATCACAAGGATTCTTACTTCAGGGCATGGCTTGATTGGACAAGCCGTCAGACACACGTCAGGCATGAAACTTTCTTTATGGGAGGATCAGCCCGTTTGACTCTGGGGGATTTCTATGTGCAAAATTTCAGTTATATGTTCCATTATGCAGGGGTTATCAATCCGGTTGTTGATGAAGCCTTGCACGATAATGGAATGTTTCTGACTTCTCTCGGTGTGGATTTGACCAGGCGGACAGGATTTGACAAACTGGACGCCAGTTTGGGCTGGGCTGTAGGGGTGGAAGATGGTCGTGGTGAAAATACAGGCTGGTTGAAGCATCATGCTCTAATGTTTGAAACAAAAATCGAATACAGGGGCCTGGGTTTGGAAAACAGTTATTATCGGGGCGATGGTCAAATGGCTTTTTATCGCGATCATGGCATGGATTTGTATTGGGGTGACCGCATTTATCGTGCTTCTGAGTATGACCGGGCAGATTTTTACATTCGGTTCTTCCAATCCGACGTAGTACAGACAAAATTAATGTATACCCTTCATTTTGCGGAAAACCAACTATACAACGAACAGTCTCTGTATGTTTCTTTCAATCTGAGCAATCTGGAAAAAAAGATGAGCAAACCTTATCGATACATCTGGAGTCCCTGGATAGCGTCGCTTCGAAGGAAAGAATGAGACATATTTTGCGAGTATGAAAAAATGTTTAGACTCAATATTTGGGATCAAGTTACAAAGTTGTGGAGTATTGGCAAAATGGGTACCGCTTCTTTCGGGCAGCGGCATAACCTCCGCCTCCACTAGTCCAGGTTTGTGTCCACTCGACTCCGGCACAAAAATTTCGTTTCTTCGAACCTTCAATATTTTGTTTTGCCGGACTCTTCGTGTCCACTGCACCTGTCCGTCGAAGTCGGCGTCGGCCATGCCGCTCCCCTTCAGTGCGCAACTTGGGGCATATAAGGTCTGTGGTACTTCTCCAGTACAAACTATCCCCAAATTATTCG
>JAJFTH010000009.1 GCA_021373135.1 Bacteroidales bacterium | reverse complement strand
TTAGCTCTTTGAGCCCGCTCCCGGTAGGGGCGGGCGATGCTATCGAGAATAGTGATGAGATGGCATCGCTCTTACATGGTGTTATAGGCCGGCATTTTTTAACAAGAAGCTATAACCACAAATCTAAATCTCCAAGAGCAGTATGTGGCTTTGCTGCTGTTAAATAGCCAATCATCTTGTTTGATGATATCCCTTATTCAAGAAGCTATCACCACAAAACAAAAGCTCCAGAAATCAGTTTGTGGCTCCACTGTTGTCAAATAGCCGATTCGTATATTATTTCTTAGATAAAAACTCGTGTTCCGACTCTTATGCTGGCCTATAACACTTGTGCAATCGCATTGCGATTATATCCTTATTGTAAAACCCGCATTTTCTTTGGGGTTGGGGTGTTTTGAGGGAGGCGGTTGAAGGAGTGTTGTTGAGGGTCATGATTCTTTCTTTTCAGGGTGTTAAAAAGTTGGTCAGTCACAGAATGATAAGCAACCAACTTCGAAAATAGGTCAAATGTTTAAATACTTAGAATCTATTCGTATCAAATCTGACACAAAACTTTTTCTTTGCATTGTTTCAACGGATCTCGTTTGAACTGTGGATGTTTAAGTGTGTATAAACAAACAGTTGAACGACATCTGTCAATGTTTTCTAACCAAAATCTTGCTAATTGTCTTTATCTGAAAATAGGTAAAAAAGCATTTGATAAAGTCATCGGTAGAAAAGCGTGTCTTTCTTGGTTTAGCAGTTTGTTGGTTTGTTAATTGTATAGTCTAAAATATAAAATATAATGTTTTTTTTAACGACGGTTTAGGTCAGCTAAAGTACATATTATTTTTATTTGTACGTAATTTTTCTTTAAATTTTTAATCTATCCATAGGACTTTTTATTTGTTCGAAGCCTTTTGTCGTTACATGGGTGTATATTTCGGTGGTTTTGCTGCTTTCGTGTCCCAAGAGTGTTTGGATATAACGCAGGTCTGTGCCGTTTTCAAGCAGGTGGGTGGCGAAACTGTGGCGTAAAGTGTGGACGGTGACGCGCTTTTTGATGTCGGTTTTGGCAACGGACATTTTTAGGATGGACTGGATGCTACGGTCGGAATATTGTGCGCCTTTCTGTCCTTCAAACAGCCAGGTCTTTGGTTTGTAGACTTGAAAGTATTGACGCAAAGTGTCTAATGTCTTTACTGAGAGTAGGGTGTATCTGTCCTTTTTCCCTTTCGATTGTTCAATACGAATTTGCATGCGTTGGGAATCAATGTCTTGAATTTTAAGGTTTATAGCTTCGCTGATGCGTAAGCCGGCAGAGTAAATGGTCATCAGGATGACTCTGTGTTTCAGATTGGAGGTTGCATTGATGATTGCACTGATTTCTTCTTCACTAAGTACCACAGGAAGAGCCTTTTCTGCTCTTGGACGGTCTACTAAGTAGACTTTGCGTTGACCGCCCAGTACGCGTTCGTAATAAAATTTGATAGCATTGATGGATTGGTTCTGATAGGAGATGGATACTTTCCGTTCAATGACTAAGTAGCGTAAAAAGGTGACGATCATGGGTTCATCGATTTTGTCAATGTCGAATTTGTAATAATAGTTGATAAATTCTTCGAACAGACTGCTGTAGGTTTGAATGGTATGGCTTCCGTATCGAAGCTCTTTCATTTTGAGAATATAAGATTCCGGGCATGGCCGATAGTTGGGTATGTCAAAGGGTGTGATTCGAGATTTTTTGTTTTTATCCACACTTTCTTCTTCGTAAAGAATGGACATGTTCAGAGAGGTGGCAATGGTTTTGATTTTGTCAAGAATCTTTTCGGAAAAAGGGACGCTCCACCATTTGTTTCGGGCATCCCAGTTATTGTACGGAATGTCTTTGATTTCTTTAGTGAGTTTTGGGCTGAAGCCGAAGATGACACGGATCCTGCCGTTGTTTGTTTTGATTAGGATGATGCTGTTTTTTTCAAGTATTCGTTTTTCGGTGGTACTGGTCAGATTTTCAAATTGTTCAAGGTATCTCAAAGATTTGATACGGTCGCCGAAATAGTCTTTCAATAAATCGAGGTTGTTCTTGTAATGGGGTACAATCCAGACGTAAGCATTGTTGTCCCAGTAAGAATACCTGAAAGAACAGATAAAATGGGTGTCGATGTCGTGTTTGGGGAGTTTGACAAATATGCGGCGTCCGGATACTTCAATAGATACATTCTGATTTATGGTGTCGGATTCTGTCGAAATGAATGGAGGTATTTGGAAATCAGGGACTTCGGAGATGTCTGGATATTTAAAATCATTTGTGATACCGGCAAGTGCTGTAACTGTGGAGATACCTTCAGAATCAGGTTTGATTGTGACTTTGTTCTTGATTTTTGGTTTTGCGAATCGTTGATCTGTCGGGGCTTGGGCCTTTTCTGGTTCATGTTTTGCTTCTTCCTGATTTTCTGATGGTTCACTGATTAGAACCTCTGTTTCCGGCAAAAGTTTCATGAGCGTTTGGTATGCGGATTTTGAGCATGGAATATGCCAGGATTTTAAGGTCTTGCTCCATCTTGCACCGGAAATTTGTCTGATCAGCGTGTTGACTTCGGCGTTGAAAGGCATGTCGAGCTTGATTCGCTCGACGCCTCTGTGGTAGATTTTTGAGGCTGTAATGGACATGGGGTTAAAGATTTAATGGTAGGTTTTAATGAATGACAAAAATATAAATTAATAATAAATATACAATAAAATAATATAAAAAAGAAAAACAATATTGCGCCTAAAGGTCCAGCACGAACAATAGCCGAAGAAAAATAATCAATAGCCGCAATTATTTCAATAGTCGCAGTGTAAGAAATAGAGCAATGTGAAGAATAAAATGTAAAAAATTGGGTAATGTAGAAAAACAAACCGTGTTGAGGAAAAAACACTGTGAAGAGTCGAGCGAGAAAAATTTGTAGCAGAAATTATAAGGAGATGACGATTAAATGCCGGACATCTTTTCAGAAGTTGGTTTCAAAAGGATCTGTGATTACTTCTGCAAAGGGAAAGCAATGGTGAGATTATAATGAATCACTTTGGGACAGGGATTTGAACACGTAGAGATAGTAAACAGACAGGGTAAGTGGCGGTGAAATTTTGACCCGCAGAAATAGGACATACAAGCACGTGGCAGTGTTAACCCCGTAGATATAGTACACACAGGTCAAGCAGTGATGATCTTAATCCGTAGATATTAAAGCTGCGATACCAACCAGGCTTCTATATAGCCTTGAAGCTGATATCCAGACTCTTGACGGAGTGTGTCAATGCTCCCACTGAAATATAATCCACGCCGCATTCAGCGTAGGCTCTTAGATTTTCGAGGGTGATACCGCCGGAGGATTCCGTTTCGTATTTGCCGTCAATGCGTTTGACTGCTTCTCGGGTGGTAGGGATGTCAAAATTGTCGAGCATGATGCGGTCAACGCCGCCGGTCTTCATCACTCTTTCGAGTTCATCGAGATTGCGGACTTCAATTTCAATCTTCAGGTTTTTGCCTTTTTCCTTCAGGTAGGCGTGAGCCCGGTTGATGGCGTTTTCGATACCGCCTGCGAAATCCACATGGTTGTCTTTGAGCAGGATCATGTCAAACAGCCCGATGCGGTGGTTGCAGCCTCCGCCTAAGGCAACGGCCTCTTTTTCAAGCATACGCATGCCGGGGGTGGTTTTACGGGTGTCGAGAACGCGGGTTTTGGTGCCTTCCAGCTCTTTCATATACCTGCGGGTCGTTGTGGCTACACCGCTCAGACGTTGCATCAGGTTGAGCATCAGGCGTTCGGTCTGTAGGAGGGAATGAACTTTGCCTTCCACTTCAAAAACCACATCGCCGGGTTTAACTTCCGTACCGTCTTTGATGAAAACGGTCACTTTCAGTTCCGGATCGAAATATTTGAATACTTCGAGTGCTACGTTCACACCGGCTACCACACCTTTTTCTTTGATGATGAGTCTGGATTTTCCGACGGCATCGGCAGGAATGCATGACAGGGTGGTATGGTCGCCATCGCCGATGTCTTCGGCAAAGGCTCTTTGGAGGAAGGGGGTAAGATCTTCGTGCATGGGTATATGTCTTTTTAATGGGGACAGAGCCCCTCGAGGGGTAACTGCCCGCTTATTCGAACTGCAAATTTACGAATTTTTCCGGTTTAAAATCTGGAGGAGCCGGCTTTTTTGGTAATCGGAGAAAAGCAGTAAATTAGCAGTCTAAATCACTTCTTTTATGAAAGTCATTTTATTGCTTACCGGAAAGACGAATGACGCCTGGGTTAAAACGGCCATGGCTGAATATGAAAAACGGCTGAAACATTATCTGCCGTTTCAGATAGAGGTGATTCCCGATTTGAAATCGACCAAAAATTTGACGGAAGAGCAGATCAAGGCAAAGGAAGCCGAATCCATTTTGGCATGGAATAAATCCGGGGATGTGATGGTTTTGCTGGATGAAAACGGGGAGGAATATTCCTCTGAGGGTTTTGCTGCCTTGATGCAGAAAAAGATGAATGCAGGGGTGCGGAACCTGGTCTTCGTGGTGGGTGGCCCTTATGGTTTTGATGCTTCTGTCTATGCTGCTGTCAAGGAAAGGATTTCGCTTTCGAGAATGACGTTCTCGCACCAGATGGTGAGGGTGTTCTTTGTGGAGCAGATTTACAGGGCCATGACCATCTTGAACGGGGAGCCGTACCATCATTCCTGAATAACCGCTCTATTCAATGATTTTCAGCCTGTATCCGACGCCTGGTTCTGTGATCAGTATTTGCGGGATGGAGGGGTTTTCTTCGATTTTCCGACGGAGTTGGGCGACATGGACGCGGAGGGTCTGGAAGTTGTCGGCGTAATGGATGCCCCAGATTTCTTTCATGATGAAGTTGTGGGTCAGGACGCGGCCTGCGTGGCGGATCAGAAGGGCTAAAATGGAGTATTCGGTGGCGGTGAGTTTGACTTCTTCGTCGTTGACTTTGACAACCCTGGCATTTTGATCGACTTGTAATTTTCCGGATCGGAAAACAGGGGATTCGTCCGTCTTGAATGAGCGACGCAGGGTGACCCGGATGCGTGCCAGCAGTTCGCCGGTGTTAAAGGGTTTGGTGATGTAATCGTCGGCTCCACCGTCCAATGCGGTGATTTTTGTTTGCTCGTCATCCTGAACGGTCAGGACAATGACAGGTACAGTGGACCATTCCCGCAACTGGTTTAAAACCGACAGGCCGCCGTTGTCGGGCAAACCCAGATCGAGCAGGATGACGTCGGGGCGGGTCATGGTTGTTTGCAGCAAGCCTTCTTTGGCATTTATTGCTTCAAAGACTCTGTAGCCGTTCGATTCCAAAGCCATTTTCAGTAGACGCCGAATTTGGGGTTCGTCGTCAATGATCAGGATTTTGTATTTGCTGCTATCCATTTTGCTTTTCTAAATCAAGATAGATTAAAAAACTCAATCCGCTTTTTGCTCTGTTCCTGGCAATAATATGCCCGTGGTGTGCCTCGACAATGGCTTTCGTAATGGTTAGGCCCAAGCCGGTCCCGCCGCTTTTGGATCCGGGTACCCTGTAAAATTTATCAAACAGTTTTTTGAGCGAATCTTCCGGTATGCCGGTACCGTTATCTGCAACTTCAATAATTAATTGATGGGTGCCGTTCAGAAAGGAACGGATGTCGATGACCGATTCCGGGGGGGTGTACATGATGGCGTTGTGCACGATGTTTACGATGGCCTGTTTGAACCAGTTGATGTCCATTTTTACCAGAGGCAGGTTGTCTTCGATGGTCAGATTGATCTTTTGCCGGTGAGGTTCTTTTTCGATTTCGTTTAAGACAGTCCCCATCAGGTCGCTCACTTCATACATCTGTAAATTTAACGAGAGGTAACCGGATTCGATGCGGGAAACGTCCAGAATATTTTCAACCAATGCATTCAGACGCATGGCTGCTGCATTCAGGTCTTCTCCGAGTTCTTTTCTGAAGGCCGGGTTTGAGGCTGTCTTTTCATCGTTCATGTTGGATACGGCCGTAGTGATGACGGATATCGGTGTCCTTAATTCATGGGAGATGCTGTTCAGGACGGTTTGGAACAGTTTCTGGGATTCGGCAAAAATTTGTTTGTTCTTATTTTCGTCAACGTTGATTTCGCGTTGGAGGGAGGCGGTAACCTGGGAAATGAATGACCGGAGCAAGATCATGTTGTCCGGGGTGAGTTTGCTGTCTTTGTTGAATTTGATTCCGAGTACGCCGATAATTCCTTTTTTGGAAATGAGCGGGAAATATTGAAGATTGGCATCCGGAAGGGTATTGGTGTATTTTCCGGCCTGTTTCTTATTGTCGAAAACCCAATTCGCAACGGAAAATTCCTTTTCGTCGTAGTATTCGGTATTGCCAAAGATTCGGGGATCTAATTTACGGACGGCGTTCTCTTCTTCTTTGGTTTGCAGAAAAACCATGGCATCGGCATCGAAGTGTTTGTTCAGTTCTCGACGGGTCATGCGTATGACTTCTTTGATGGAATCGGTATTGTTTAAAGATTCCAGGATGGAAAAAAGTTTGGACAGGTTGTCCTGGCTTTTTTGCAACACGACTTGATTTTTTCGGATTTTATTGATCAGGGTACCTCCCGTCATGGCGACAAAGAAGTTGGCAAAGAGTGCTATCATGTCGTGGAAATTGGTGATATGGAACGTAAACAACGGGGGTATGAAGAAGAAATCCCAAATCAGGGAGCCTAAGAGGGCAGCCAGGATCACCGGATACCGGCCGACTTTGAGTGAAAGCCCGGCGATGCCGAGCAGAAAGAAAAGTCCGACGGTTTGATAGCCGATAATGGATTTGAAGGGGAAACTGATTACTCCGATGATGAGGATGGTCAGAACGACGGACAGATATTCTTTATAGGGTGATTTTTGTTCTTCGTTTTTCCAGAAAGAGTGGAAGGACTTTGCTTGTTTATCCGCTTTGACGACATAGATGTCGATATTCTCGCTGTTTTTCAATAAGCGGTCTACGATGCTTCCTCCGTTTAAAAAATTCCGTAAAGGATGTTCGTTTGTCTTGCCGATGACGATTTGAGTCACATTATATTGAATGGCCACTTTGAGCAGGCCCATGACGACGTCGTTGTCCGTCACCTGGATGATCTTGGCTCCCAACTCCCTGGCCAATTCCTGATTTTTGATCAGGGCTTCCCGGGTTTTGTTGGAAAGAGTTTCGCCCAAATCAATGCTGACGGCTATCCACTGTGCGCCTAAATTGTAAGCCATCCGTCGTGTCCACCGGATGAGTCTTTGCGAAGCGGGGCTGGGGCCCACTGCCACCAAAAGCTTTTCCGTCGTTTTCCAGGTGGATAGAATATTTTTGGCATGCATGTAGTCCATCAAGTCGATATCCACGCGTTCTGCGGTGAAACGAAGGGCGATTTCACGAAGGGCATGGAGGTTTCCTTTTCTGAAGAAGTTGGTCATGGCATCCCGGGCTTTGTCGGGGACATAGACTTTGCCTTCGGACATGCGTTTCAGCAATTCATCGGGAGAAATATCAATCAGGTCGATTTCGGCTGTTTGTAAAAAAGAATCCGGGACTGTTTCGTGGATCCGGACGCCGGTGATCTCTGTGATGGTTTCCGTGCGGCTTTCTAAGTGCTGTACATTCAGGGTGGTGTAGACATTGATTCCGCGGTTGAGGAGTTCCTCGACGTCCTGGTATCGCTTTACATGGCGGCTTTCAGGTACGTTGCTGTGCGCCAGTTCATCCACCAGCACGACTTTGGGATTGCGGGCCAGAATGGCATCGATGTCCATTTCTTCAAGTACGATGTCGCGGTACTTGCGTTGGAGTCTTGGAATCAGTTCCAGCCCTTCAAGCAGCTGTTCCGTCTCTGTCCGGCCGTGGGTCTCGACATAGCCTGCCACGATGTCCACGCCTTCTTTCTTTGCCTGCTGGGCGGCTTTGAGCATGGCGTAGGTCTTGCCGGAGCCGGCACACATTCCCAGAAACACACGTAAGTTTCCTTTGCGGACTTTCTCTTCTTCCTTTAAAATGGTTTTGAGTATTTCATCGGGATTGGGGCGAAACTCTTCATACATACGTATCTATGTTATAAGGTTACCAACAAATGTAATCATTAAATTGAAAAAAACAGCCTGGAGAAGGGGCTGTATGAAAATCTTTATAAAACCATTATACGGTCCGGCTCTTTCCTAACAAGACCCTTATAAGTATGGCGATATATTTGTATCGTTAAAAACCAACAATCATGAACGCAATTATTTTATCGATTACATCCCAGTCTAGCGGGATAAGCCAGTCGGCAGGTTATATAGCCGGGGCAGTCATCGCTCTGCTTTTGCTTGCGTATCTTCTTTATTCATTGATCAAACCGGAAAAGTTTTAAACAATGGACGGTCATGTCTTGTTTCATACTCATATTGGAGTTTTTTAGTGGCTTGGTACTGCTTTTTGCAGGCGGAACTTCGATTGGCCATCTTCTTGGACTGGATAAACATGATAAACCTTTGTATAATAAGTATAAAAAATCATTTATTACAACGATATGACGACACTTGATTTCATACAGGTCATTCTGTTTTTGGGACTGTTGACTGCTTTGACTCCGATCTTAGGCGGTTATATGAAAAAAGTATTCACGGGCGAAAAGCATTTCATGCAGCCCGTTTTCGGCTGGCTGGAAAAGCTGGTTTACCGGTTTTGCGGAGTTGACCGAAATGAAGAGACCAATTGGAAAACGTATACTTTCCATTTGCTTTTGTTCAATCTGGTCGGTTTCCTTTTTGTTTTCTTGATTCAACTTTTTCAACTTTTTCTGCCTCTGAACCCTGCACAATTGGGCAATGTCAGCTGGCACTCGGCTTTCAACACGGCCGTGAGCTTTATGACCAATACCAACTGGCAGGGTTATGCAGGGGAAACGACTTTGGGCTATTTCGTGCAGATGATTGGTTTGACGGTACAGAATTTTGTCAGTGCGGCTACAGGTATTGCTGTCTTGCTGGCGTTGATACGGGGGCTTACGCGGAAAACCACCGATCGTTTGGGTAATTTCTGGACAGATCTGACGCGCTCGGTCATTTATGTGTTGTTGCCGCTTTCCATCCTGCTTTCCATTGTCTTGGTCAGTCAGGGGGTGGTACAAAATTTCAATTCTTATGAAACGGCACAGACGCTGGAAGGTACACAGCAGGTGATTCCGGCCGGACCTGCGGCTTCGCAGATAGCCATCAAGCAACTGGGTACGAATGGCGGCGGCTTTTTTAATGCCAACAGTGCGCACCCCTTTGAAAATCCGACGCCTTTCAGTAATTTTCTGGAGATGCTTTCCATTCTGTTGATTCCGGCTGCATTGACCTTTACTTACGGCAAGATGACCGGATCGGTGAGGCATGGGTGGACCATTTATACTGTGATGATGGTTCTGCTTATAGCGGGATTATCCGTTTCTTTATTTTCTGAATTTTCGCCGAATAGTCTTTTTGGAAATCTATCGCTGATGGAAGGAAAGGAGACGCGATTCGGAATCACCAACAGCGTTCTTTGGTCTACGGTGACATCCGGTGCTTCCAACGGCTCGGTCAATGCCATGCACGATAGTCTTTCGCCTTTGGGTGGGATGATTCCCCTGATCAACATGATGCTTGGAGAGGTAATTTTCGGCGGTGTGGGAGCCGGTCTGTACGGTATGGTCATTTTCATCATCCTGACGGTCTTCATTGCCGGGCTGATGGTGGGACGCTCCCCCGAATATCTGGGCAAGAAGATTGAGGCTTTTGATGTGAAGATGGCGATTTTGGCCGTTTTGGCACCGGCTTTTGTCATTCTGTTCTTTACGGCCTGGGCGTCGGTGAGCCATTGGGGGTTGTCAAGCCTGAACAATGCAGGGCCTCACGGTTTTTCCGAGATCTTGTATGCGTTCACTTCGGCGGCGGCAAACAACGGAAGTGCCTTTGCCGGACTGAATGCCAATATGGTGTTTTATAACCTGACGTTGGGAGCAGGTATGCTTATCGGTCGTTTCGGAGTGATCATTCCGGTGCTGGCCATTGCCGGAAATTTGGTGAAGAAAAATATCACCCCTCCGTCTTCCGGTACTTTCCGGACGGACAACACGATGTTTATCGGCCTGCTGATAGCCGTTATTGTGATTGTCGGCGGGTTGACTTTCTTCCCGGCTTTATCCCTGGGACCCATTATGGAGCATTTGTTGATGAATGCTGGTGTCACTTTTTGACTTTGGACGGTTTTTGATGTGGAATGATTTTAAATTTTGAATGAAATGAGTGCAAAACAAAAAAATACGAGCTTTTTCAACAAGAAAATAATGTTGCAGGCGGCGAAAGACAGCTTTAAAAAGCTGAATCCGGCCTTGTTGATCAAGAATCCTGTCATTTTTATGGTGGCCATCGGAGCTGCCCTTACGACGCTGATTGTATTCGGCGGCCTTTTCCGGGGGGAGTTTTCTTCTTTTAATTTTCAGATAGCCATATGGCTTTGGTTTACAGTCTTGTTCGCCAATTTCTCGGAAGCGATTGCGGAGGGCAGAGGTAAGGCGCAGGCCGACAGTTTGCGGAAGAATAAGACTCAGACGAAAGCCCGAAAAATGGAAGGAACGCAGGAAATATCCGTGTCGGCCACCGAATTGAAAAAAGGCGACGTCGTTGTCTGTGAAACGGGGGATGTGATTCCATCGGACGGTGAAGTGATTGAGGGTATTGCCAGTGTGGACGAATCGGCCATTACGGGAGAGTCGGCACCGGTTATCCGGGAAAGCGGCGGTGACCGTTCGGCGGTGACGGGGGGAACGAAGGTGATCAGTGACCGGATTTTGATCCGCATTACCAGTGAGCAGGGAAATACGTTTATAGACAGGATGATAGCCTTGGTGGAAGGGGCGAAACGTCAGAAAACGCCCAATGAAATAGCTTTGTCTATTTTGCTTTCCGGTTTGTCCATCATTTTTTTGCTGGCTGTCGTCACTTTGCCTGCCTTTTTCGGTTACAGCCTTTCGGCTTCCGGATTGCCTTTGACGCAAAATCTGACACTTCCGGTATTGATTGCTTTGTTGGTCTGCCTGATACCGACAACGATTGGAGGATTGTTGAGTGCCATCGGAATCAGCGGCATGGACAGGCTTCTGCAACGCAATGTGATTGCCACGAGTGGCCGCGCCATTGAAGCAGCCGGAGATGTGGATGTGCTTTTGCTGGACAAGACCGGGACGATTACTTTGGGAAACCGCATGGCTACTGATTTTGTGCCGGCAGAAGGTGTTACGGTGGAAGAACTGGCCGATGCGGCGCAGTTTTCTTCTCTGTCGGACGAAACGCCGGAAGGACGTTCCATCGTGGTATTGGCCAAGGAAAAATTCAATATCCGGGGGCGTGACGTTCATCAGCTTCAGGCTGTTTTTCTGCCTTTTACTGCGCAAACAAAAATGAGCGGGGTCGATTTTAAATCTGCGAATGGAAAAATTCATCATATCAGAAAAGGTTCTTCGGAAGCTATCCGTGTCTTTGTGGAAGAGCATAATGGCTATTATTCCCCGCAAGTGCAGGCTGTCGTTTCGGATCTGGCCCGAAAAGGTGCAACGCCTTTGGTGGTGGCCGAAGACAATAAAGTGCTGGGTGTCATTTACCTCAAGGATATTGTGAAGGGTGGCATCAAACGTCGTTTTGAAGAGTTGCGGAGGATGGGTATCAAAACGGTCATGATTACGGGAGACAATGCGCTGACTGCTGCTGCCATTGCTGCAGAAGCCGGGGTGGACGATTTCATGGCTGAGGCCAAACCGGAAGACAAGCTTCGCCGCATCCGTGAAGAACAGGCCAACGGGCATCTGGTCGGGATGATCGGTGACGGTACGAACGATGCACCGGCTTTGGCACAGGCCGATATCGGCATTGCCATGAATTCAGGGACGCAGGCTGCCCGTGAGGCTGGGAATATGGTCGATCTGGACAGCAATCCCACCAAACTGATTGAAGTGGTGGAAGTCGGCAAACAATTACTGATGACCCGCGGGGCACTCACCACTTTCAGTATCGCCAACGATGTGGCAAAATATTTTGCTATCATTCCGGCCATAGCTCTTTCGCTTTATTCCGGTGGAAACGGTGTCGGCCCGCTTTCAGCCTTGAACGTCATGGGACTGGGATCGCCGCAAAGTGCCATTCTGAGTGCCATCATTTTCAATGCGCTGATTATTATGATGCTGGTGCCTCTGGCTTTGAAGGGTGTCCGTTACAAACCGGTTTCCGCCAATGTCATTTTAATGAGAAATCTTTTGATTTACGGGGCAGGCGGGTTGATTGCTCCTTTCATCGGAATCAAACTGATTGATATACTGATAAATATGTAGTTCATTCTATCAGAAAAAATTCAAACTAAAAATAATATAGGCCATGAAAGCTTTATGGATTTCACTCAAAATATTCTTGTTTTTCACCATACTGACCGGCATCCTCTATCCATTGATGGTCACCGGAATTGCTCAGGTGGTCTTCCCGTTAAAGGCGAACGGCAGCCTGATTACGAGGAATGAAAAGGTGATTGGAAGCGAATTGATCGGACAACGGTTTGACAGTGCGATATATTTTAGTTCGCGGCCTTCTGCGGTCTCTTATAATCCGTTGCCTTCCGGTGGCTCCAATCTCGGGCTGACCAGTACCAAACTGAAGAATTTGGTGGATGAACGTAAGAGCCAATTTCTTGAATTTAACCGGTTGGATAGCCATACGGCTGTTCCTTCGGAGATGCTTTTTGCTTCGGCCAGCGGACTGGATCCGCATATTTCTCCGGAAGCAGCTCTTTTACAAGTAAATCGGGTGGCAAAGGCTCGTGGATTCGATGTATCAAAAAAACAACAACTGATACGGAAAATCAGTGAGCTGACCCAAAAGCCTCAATTTTTCTGCCTTGGGGAAAGCCGGATCAATGTGCTTCTACTGAATCTAAAGACGGATGAGATAAAATAGCGTTTTCCACTTTTTTTCTCCTTTTCCACAATTGCCAGGAATTGATGCTGTTCTGCCATAAAATGTAGGAGGCGGGCCCGATGGATGCAACCGGGTTCAAGAAGACCTGTGCCATCCAGATGGCCAGAATGGTGTTCTTTTGCATCAGACCTTGTCCGCCGGCGATGGCTTTCTTATACTTGCGTCCGATTCTGCGTCCGACAAAAAACTGAACGCAGCAAATGACCAAAGATGCTACTGCAATCAATATTTCGGTCGTGATATCCGGGTTTTCCTGATTGATCAGATAGCAGATGGTTCTTCCCATGACCACCATCAGGGCAAGTGCCCATAAATAGAACGAAAGTCCGTGGAAACTCAGTAGCTTTTTATGAATTTTCGGCGTAAACTTTTGCATTCCCCAGGCAGCGAGTAGCGGAAGGATCAGTAACGGACCGACTTTCAGACAGATTTGCAGAAAGGAATCCATGAATACCAGATCGCTGTGTGTGCCGATGAATGAAAAGATGATTGGTGCGGCAGCTGCCACCATCAGGTTACCGACTAAGGTGTAGGTGGTGATGCTGGCAACGCTCCCGCCGAGCATACCGGTGATAACGGCGGCGGAGGTGGCGGTAGGGGCCAGAACGCAGATCATGGCACCTTCGGCGAGTATGCGGTTGTATTTGTACAAGGAAAAATAGACAGCCAGACAGCCGACGAGTTGAATGGCAATGAGCCAGAGATGCAATGCGCTTAAGCGGACTTTTCGCGGAGAAAGCTTACAGAAAGTAAGCATCAACATGCAGAAAATGAGGTATGGCGTTATTGGCGCAAGCATGTCGAAAAAATCGTGGAAAATAGCTCCGGTAATGATTGCAAGAGGCAATGTCCAATCTTTTATAAATTTCAGTATCGCTTTCATCTCACTATTTTAACATTTTAGGTATTCGATGTAACTCGACAAATAATTGTTCGTTTATTCTAAACAGTCGTTTTGCGTGACTCAGCATAACCAAAAACAAGCTTTGTTTCTGCTTTCGCTACTTAAAACGTTCACTTGTGTGAGCGATAGATCATGGGCTCGTTTCATCCGGTAAAATTTGAGACAAAGATATATGTTTTATAACATAATTATGTGGGTTTTGAATGAATTCGCATTCGGGAAAATGTTAAATAATAAACACTATATTAGTCCGGTTGTTTAATCAGTAATCAAAAGGATATCTTCATGAAAATTCTTCAACGAAAAATTTGCCTGTTTTTTGTTGTTTCACTTCTCCCCACGATACTTCCGGCCCAGGATGCCAAAGATATCGTCCGCAGGGCCGATACCAAATATAATGGTGAAAAGTCAAGCTACAGTGAGATGACTATGACCATTGTGCGACCGAAGTACAAACGCAGTGTGCAGTTCAAAAACTGGGCGCAGACAGGAGGCGATGCGCTGACTTTGGTGACAGCTCCGGCCAAGGAAAAAGGGCAGTCCTTCCTAAAAAGCGGTAACAACCTGTGGAGTTGGAATCCCACCATACAGCGGCTCATCAAGCTTCCGCCCTCCATGATGTCACAAGGCTGGATGGGTTCCGATTTTTCCAACGACGACATTCTGAAAGAGTCTTCTTTGGTGAAAGATTATACCCATAAGATGCTCAAGACCGAAACGGTGAGTGGTCTGAAATGCTACAAGATTGAACTAATTCCGTTGGAAGAAGCCGGTGTGGTGTGGGGAAAAATAAACCTGTGGATTTCGGTCGATGAATATTTCGAATTGAAAAGTGAATTCTATGATGAAGATGGTTATTTAGTCAAGACGCATGTGGCTTCAAAGATTGTTACGCTGGATGACAGGAGATTGCCTTCCGTGATGGAAATCATTCCGGCGGATGAACCCGGAAACAGGACGTTGGTCATCATCACCAAAATGAAGTTCAACATACCGATTGCTGTCCATTTTTTCACCCAACAGAATATGAAACGTCCAAGTTTATGATAAAAATGACATGCGAGTTCTATATGACCTTAAAAAATATGAAACGGGTTAAATAACCGATCATGAGAGACTTGATAAAAATAGCTTGGAGAAACCTGTGGCGAAACAAACGCCGGACGTTCATCACTGCGGCCTCGATTTTCTTTGCCATTTTTTTTGCTGCGACGATGCGGTCTTTTCAGTTGGGAACCTATGACCACATGATCAAGCAGGCCATTGAAGCCTACTCCGGTTATATCCAGGTACAAAATGCCGATTATTTCGACGACCCCGGCATTGACAATGTTTTTGAGCCCACGCCGGCACTGATGGATCAGATTCTGGCCGACCCCAATGTCAAGGTGGCAGTGCCCAGGGTTGAGTCTTTTGCGTTGGCCTCGACTGGCAACCTTTCCAAAGGCGTTTTGATTACAGGTATTTCTACGGAAAAAGAGCGGATGATGTCCAATCCGGAACAAAAGCTGGTGCGTTACCGCATCACGGATGAAGCCATTCGTCGATTGGGGAAAAAAGTTTCGCCGGCTGTCATGGAGAAATTGAAACAAAACCGTTCTGCGTCTTTTACTTCGGGACCGGATATGTTGCTTGAGCTGGAATTGAACAAAGAAAGCAAATCGGTGGTAAAGGCTATCTTGCAGGTTTCAAAAATGGAATCCCGCTATCTGACCGAAAAGGATGATGGCGTCCTGATTTCGGACAGGCTTTCAAAATATCTGAAGGTAGGGATCGGGGACTCTGTCATTCTGATGGGACAGGGGTATCAAGGTGTCAGTGCTGCAGACCTGTTTCCGGTACGTGGCATTGTAAAACTGCCTGCACCGGATCTTGACAACAAGGTCATATTTATGTCCATAGGAAAAGCCAGCGAGTTTCTCAGCCTTTCCGGTCAGATTACATCCATTGCCATCAACCTGAATGAAACGGATGAGATGAAAGAAACGCAGGCCGGATTGATAGAAAGGATCAATGACGACCGGATCTCTGTGAAGAATTGGGAACAGCTGAATCCCACCCTGAAACAGCAAATTGAAAGTGATAGCCAGAGTGGTCAGATTTTTCTGGCAGTGCTCTATATCATTATTTTCTTCGGGATTTTCGGAACAGTTCAAATGATGATTTCAGAGCGGACCCGCGAATTCGGTGTGATGGTGGCCATCGGAATGAAACGTGGCAAACTGGCCATGATTGTTGCGCTGGAAATGTTGTTTATTGGATTGATGGGGACGGTTGCAGGATTGGGATTGTCCGTTCCTGTCATCTTGTATGGCTATTATTACCCTTTCAAGATAACCGGAGATATGGCTCAAATGTATATTGACTATGGTTTTGATCCGGTCATGCCGATGGCTTGGTTTAAAAGCTATTTTTTCAGGCAGGCTGCTGTTGTCTTTGTCATGGTCTTGATCGCCATTTACCAGCCGGTCAGGAGCATTTTGAAACTCAATGTCATCAAGTCCATCCATGGTTAAAACAAAAAATATGATTCGATCAATAGCCTGGAAGAATGTATGGCGCAATCGTAAACGCAGCCTGATTGTGATCACAGCGGTCATGCTGGGAACCACCGCCGGGGTGTTCACATCGGGCTTGATGCAAGGCTGGGTCGATCAACGTATTGATGCGGCTATTTTCACCGAGGTCTCGCACATCAAGTTGTATCATCCTGATTTCCTCAACAACGAGGAAATAGGCAAAACGATACCAAAAGAGAAATCTGTCACCGGCTTTTTGGATAAACATCCGGGAATCAAGGCATACAGCAAGCATATCAAACTGATGGTTATGGCTTCCACTTCCCGTGGAAATACGGCACTGATGCTTAATGGCATTGACGTAAAAAAGGAAAAGCAGGTTTCGCGGCTCTATATGCAGCTTTTGCCGGGTGAAGGAACGTATTTTGAAAAAGACGGTTCTTTTCCCATCGTGATCAGTGACAAGACGGCAGAACAGCTTCGGATCAAGAGTTACCAACTTGATGTTGTTGTGTTGGACAGCTTAAAAAGAGAAGGTTTTCCTGAATCTGTCATCGTCAAGTTGATGGCCCTTGACAAAATCCGTTTCAATACCAAAAACCAGATAGAAAAGAAAGTCACCAAGCTTCTGACACGGAAGGAAATTTCAAGATATGGCGGTCGTATTGTCAAAACTTCGGAACATTATCGGCTCCGGTCCAAAATCGTTTTCACTTTTACCGATAAAAGTGGTGAATTAGTCAATCAGACTTTTCGGGTTTGTGGTGTTTTCAAGACCACCAATACCATGTTTGACCAGATGAATGCTTTTGTGTTGCAAAAGGATCTGGCGCAGGTGGCTGGCTTATTGCCGGATGAATTCCACGAAATCAGCATGTTGCTGAATGACGGTTACAAGCCGGAGCAAGTGCGGAAGGACATCCGCAAGGCTTTTCCTGAAATCAGCGCACTGACCTGGAAAGAATTGGTGCCGGATGCAGGGTTGATGTCCGAATACATGACGCTGTATTATTACATCATCATGGGATTTATCCTGTTTGCATTGGCTTTTGGCATCGTCAACACTATGCTGATGGCCATCCTGGAACGCACCAAGGAAATAGGCATGTTGATGGCCATTGGGATGAACAGGAACAGGGTGTTCAACATGATCATGCTGGAAACTGTTTTCCTGACTACGGTCGGTGCTGTGGCCGGCATGGGGCTGGGCTGGTTAGTCATTGAGATAACAGGACATACAGGCATCAATTTTTCAGGAGTGGCTGAAGGCCTCGAGGCTGTAGGCTGGTCTGCCGTGGTTTACCCGAGCATCACCGCCTCCTTTTTCTTCGGCGTTACGCTGATGGTCGTCGCAACCGGCATCTTGTCCTCGATAGCACCGGCCAGAAAGGCTTTGAACCTGAATCCGGTGGATGCCCTTAGGTCTGATAATTAAAAAAAATAGAACCATGAATGTCATTGAAATCAAGGATCTGGTAAAAATATACGATAACACGGCTGTTCAGGTGACTGCGGTGGATCACGTAGACCTGACCATCGAAAAAGGAGAATTTACGGCCATCGTTGGTCCGTCCGGTTCCGGGAAGACTACTTTGCTGAACATGATCGGAGGGCTGGATCAGCCTACGTCCGGGAATATCCATGTGGATGGTGTGGATATCACCAAGCTGAAATCCAAACAATTGATTGATTTTCGTCTGAATAACATCGGTTTCGTCTTTCAGTCCTACAATTTGATTCCGGTGTTGACTGCCGGGGAAAATGTGTCCTTTATCCTTGAAATGCAGGGTGCACCCAAGGTTGAGATTGAAAGTCGTACCAAAGAAATCCTGACGGAAGTGGGGCTTGGTGACCGCATCAACAGCCGTCCCAATCAGCTTTCAGGCGGCCAGCAGCAACGGGTGGCCGTAGCCCGTGCCATGGCCTCTAAACCGAAATTCATCATTGCAGACGAACCAACAGCCAACCTGGATTCCAAGGCCACGGCAAAATTGCTTGACATGATGGAAGAACTGAACCGGAAAGAACATATCACATTTCTTTTTTCCACGCATGACCAACGGGTGATGAACAAAGCGCACCGCATCCTTGTTTTGGAAGACGGGCGCATCGTAAAAGATGAGAAAATGGGTGTAGACGCCACCAAAGAGTGATGGTAAATACCCCTGATTGATCAATAGATATCAAATGAAAAAGATCCTTCTGCCTGTCTTACTGCTTTTCGCTTTCACCGGACTGCAAGCTCAGAAGCTAACATTATCCGGATATATCAAGGATATGCAGGGATACTATTATTTTGAAAACCCGTTGGTCTTGCCTGCCGACGGATCTTTCCAACAGACCACCTACAACCAGATCCACAATCGTCTGAATCTGGCATTTCAGCCAACGGACAATCTCCGGTTTGAACTGGGTGTGCGAAACCGGTTTATTGTCGGTAAACTCATTCATGATATTCCGGGTTATGCCGATCTTTTTGAAACGGATAACGGTTTGAAGGATATGTCCTGGAATCTGGTTGAAAAGACAAACTGGTTTCTGAATACTTCCATCGATCGTTTTTATGCCGATTACACCTGGAAAAACCTTCAGCTGAAGGTTGGCCGGCAGCGCATCAACTGGGGAATCAATCTGGTCTGGAATCCGAACGACCTTTTCAATGCCTTTTCATACATTGATTTTGATTATGAGGAACGTCCCGGCAGTGATGCGGTCTTGCTGACCTGGTATACCTCCGGATCGTCCAGCTTGGATGTTGCTTTTAAGACAGACCGGTATCACAACACCACTGCTGCAGCCCGTTACCTTTTCAATTTTCACGATTATGATATTCAATTTATCGGAGGCAAGAATGAAAATGATTTTGTACTTGGCGGCGGCTGGTCGGGCAATATCGGCAAGGTCTCTTTCAGGGGCGAAGGAACCTTGTTCACACCACTTCCGGGAAAAGAAAACCTTTCATCAACATCCGTATCGGCCACTGTTTCTGCTGATTATACTTTTAACAATTCTCTATACATCCATTCAGCCTTCCTTTTCAATAGCATGGGTACGACCGGAAGAGAGGGGGGGATCTCTTTGATCGATCCCAATGAAAACCTGAGTGCCAAGCGGCTGTCCATTGGGAAGTATGAATGGTTCGGACAAGTCTCCTATCCGGTCAATCCCATCCTGAACGTTTCGCTCGCAGGGATGCTTAACCCTTCTGATCATTCCTCTTATATTGGCCCAATGGTGACGGTTTCCTTGATGGAAAATCTCGAACTGATGCTGACGGCACAGGTCTTGTTGGGTGAAACCGGCAGCGAATATGGAGCCTTTGGAAACACCTATGCCGGTTTTGGACGCTTGAGGTGGAGTTTTTGAAATATCCCCTCTTTACCCAATAAAAATTATTCTATTCGAATAATTCAAAAAGAATAACTATCTTTGCATAAAACAAACAAATATGGCAAAAGCGATTAACCCATTTATAGTTACAGGCAAGATAGAGTCCGATTATTTTTGCGACAGAGTAAGCGAATCTGCCCGATTGATTAAATCGTTGGTGAATGGTAACAATATGGTTGTTATTTCACCCCGCAGAATGGGTAAAACAGGGCTTATCCAGTTCTGTTATGAAAAGCCTGAAATCAAGGATTCGTATGATACTTTTTTCATTGACATCCTTCATACTTCAAGTCTTAAAGAGTTCACCTATATACTTGGCAAAGAAATATTTGAATCGTTAGTTCCCCGTAGCAAAACGATGTCCAACCTATTTCTCCAAACATTAAAATCCATTAGCGGTAAATTTGGGTTCGATCCTTTTACCAATTTACCGACTTTTAATGTGGAGCTTGGGGATATTCAACGTCCCGAATATACGCTGGAGGAGATATTCACTTATTTGGCTGCGGCAGATAAACCTTGCATTGTTGCGATAGATGAATTCCAGCAAATTGCCAAATATCCGGAAAAGAATGTGGAAGCACTGCTTCGTACACATATCCAGAAAATAAGAAACAGTCACTTTATATTTGCGGGAAGTGAGCGACATCTGATGCAGGAAATGTTTACTTCATCGGCTCGCCCATTCTATCAGAGTGCCGATATTCTGGAGCTCAACGCCATAGATGACCCCATTTATGTAAAATTCATCATGGAACTGTTTGAATCAAGAGGCCGTACTATTTCAAAGGAAGTGGTCGAGCGTGTCTATCACTTGTTTAAAGGGCACACCTATTTCATTCAGAAAACCTTCAACGAGGCTTTCTCGGATACTTTGCCCGGGGAGGAATGCACACTCGAAACACTAAATCAAAGCATTGACAACCTGATTGCCGGAAACGCAACCATTTTTCGAGAAATACTCTCCAACATACCTGAAAAACAGAAAGAACTGCTATATGCTATTGCCCGGGACGGTGAAGCGGAACGAATAACTTCATCCGAGTTTCTAAAAAAGCATAGCCTATCTTCTGCAAGCTCTATTCAGTCTGCCATCAAAAAATTACTGGAGAAAGACCTTGTTACCGAACTGAACAAAAAATACTCCGTCACGGATAAACTTTTTGCTATGTGGATCAATACCATATACGGCAAAAAGTTCAATCTATAGTTCGTCTTGGAACAAAGAAGGACTGCCTGTATAAGCTGTTGTTGGGAGCCCATTGAATGTGGTAGGTTTGAGGATTGTATTTCCATCGTATTTTAATAAATAAAACAGTATCGGAAGCGTGGCAATAGATATCAAAATGCTTCAAATAGAATAATCCATTAATTGACTTAATCATGAAAAAATTAATTACACTATTTTTTATTTTGAGTTTTACATTGACAGGACAAGCACAGGTTCCTAAAACGGTAGATATTAGCACTGCCGGGACTCTATCAACAACATTAACAGCAGATGAACTGAATTCAGTTACGAACCTGACAATTACAGGGACAATTGATGCCCGCGATTTTAAAACTATGCGGGATAATATGCCGGCCTTGGCTATCCTTGATTTAAGTGGAGTAACGATAGCGGCTTACAACGGAACCGCTGCTTATCCTGCCAATGAAATTCCGGAATTTGCTTTTTGTACTTCGAACACTTGGGAAGGAAAAGTTAGTTTAAAGTCCGTCATCATGCCCAACTCAGTGACATCGATAGGGAGTGAGGCTTTTGAAAGTTGTACTGAATTGAGCACTGTAACATTACCAAGTTCGATTACTTCGATAGGGAGTGAGGCTTTCGAATTTTGTTCCGGATTGAGCAGTATTACAATACCAGGTTCGCTTACTTCAATAGGGAATTATGCTTTTTGGTATTGTACCGGATTAACTGAATTTATAGTAGATGCTACTAATCTTAATTATTCTTCTCAGAATGGAGTTTTATTTGATAAAAATTTATCTCAATTGATTCAATGTCCTGCCAAAAAACAAGGAACTTATTCTATGCCATCATCTGTTACATCAATAAGGAGTTATGCTTTTTTAGAATGTACCGAATTGAGCAGTGTCTCAATATCTGGTTTGGTTACATTGATAGGAGATTATGCTTTTAATGATTGTACCGGATTGATCAGTATTACAATTCCAGGTTCAGTTACATCGATAGGGAATGGTGCTTTTATTAATTGTACCGGATTAACTGAATTTATAGTAGATGCTACCAATCTTAATTATTCTTCTCAGAATGGAGTTTTATTTGATAAAAATTTATCTCAATTGATTCAATGTCCTACCAAAAAACAAGGAACTTATACCATACCATCATCTACTACATCAATTGAGAGTTATGCATTTCAATATTGTATTGGATTAAGCAATGTAACAATTCCAGGCTCAGTTACTTCAATGGGGAGAAATGCTTTTTATGGTTGCACCGGATTGAGCAGTGTTACACTACCAGGTTCGGTTACTTCGATTGGCAGTTATACTTTTTATGGTTGTACCGGATTAACCTCAATTTATGCTTATCCAGTTCCACCTGTTGATTTAAATACTGTATATTTAGTATTTAAGGATGTCGATAAAACCAATTGTACGCTTTATGTACCAACAGAATCGAAAACAGCTTACCAGGCCGCTAATCAATGGAAGGATTTTGCGAATATTGTCGAAATGACAACTGCTATACCTACTGTAAATAATGCAAGTATAAGTTTGTATCCAAATCCGGTTATTAATGATTTCTATGTAAGTGGAATGAATGGAACTGCCTTATTAAATCTATTTGATATAAACGGTAAAATGTTGTTAAACAAGGAAGTGACTAACAATAAACTAATTTCAGTCGGTACTTTACCAAAGGGAATGTATGTTGTTAAACTAATGACCGGTGAAGGTACGATTGAGATAAAAATGGTGAAAAAATAGATATATCTTGTTGGGAGCCCATTGAATGTGGTAGGTTTGAGGATTGTATTTCCATCGTATTTTAATAAATAGAAACGGACTTTGGCACGATTTCTGTACTTATTTAATAGCAGAAATATTTAACAATGGAAACAAAAAAATTCGATGTCGTTGGTATGACTTGTGCTTCCTGTGTGGCGCATGTGGAGAAAAGTGTGCGGAAGCTGGAGGGCATTGAGGCTGTGAATGTACAACTGATGACCAACAGCATGACGGTGACCTATAACGACAAAAAAGTTGATGCAAAGTCGATAGAGAAATCGGTGCATAAAGCCGGCTATGAGGCTATAGCAAGGGAAGATAAACACCGTCGGGAAGAAACCGTGGATTATGTAAAGGCTGAACAAGCTGAATTGAAAAAGCGATTCTGGGTTTCTCTTGGGTTTCTGATACCCTTATTATACCTCTCCATGGGCCGAATGATAGGTCTGCCAATTCCTGCATTCTTGTCCGGCTATGCCAATATGTCCGCTTTTGCCTTCACCCTGTTTTTACTGACCATGCCTGTAATCTATTTAAACAGAAGTTTTTTTCAAGGTGGCTTCAAGTCGCTTTTTCTGGGAGCACCCACGATGGATTCGCTGGTTGCCATCGGGTCCTCGGCTGCAGTCTTTTACGGCATCTTTGCCTTGTATAAGATCGGCTACGGGTATGGTCACGGAGATGCCGTCCTGGTTGAAACTTTTGCCCATGACTTGTATTTCGAATCTGCGGCAACCATCCTGACTCTGGTTACTTTGGGCCGTTATCTGGAAGCCAGGTCTAAAGGGAAAACGTCGGAAGCCATCACCAAACTTGTGAATCTGGCTCCCAAAGTGGCCATGGTCATTCGTTCAGGGGTGGAAATGGAAATCTCTGTCGATGAGGTGCGAATAGGAGATGAGGTGGTGCTGAAACCGGGGCAATCCGTTGCTGTTGACGGCGTTGTATTGACAGGGCAATCTTCTGTGGATGAGTCTGCCATTACGGGCGAAAGCATTCCTGTTTTCAAGCAGCAAGGAGACAGAATCTTGTCGGCGAGTATCAATCAAAACGGCTATCTGACGTTTCAGGCAACGAAAGTCGGAACAGATACGACACTGGCTCAAATCATACGGTTGGTAGAGGAGGCTTCCGCATCGAAAGCACCTATTTCCAAATTGGCCGATCAGATCAGCCGGATTTTTGTGCCGGTGGTCATCATCATTGCCATCCTGGCTACCGTCGTTTGGCTTTTGCTGGGTTACCCTTTCGATTTTGCCTTGTCCATCGGCATCGCTGTTCTGGTGATTTCCTGCCCTTGTGCGCTTGGACTGGCTACACCTGTGGCCATCATGGTCGGAACCGGAAAAGGAGCGGAGCATGGTATCTTGTTCAAGTCGGCTGAAGCATTGGAAACGGCCCATCAAGTGCATGTCGTTGTTTTGGATAAGACAGGTACCATTACGGAAGGAAAACCCAGAGTGACGGATTTGCTGGTGAGGACTGACCTGCAAGAAGATACTTTGCTGCGTATCGGTGCTTCTTTGGAAAAATTATCAGGACATCCTTTGTCAAATGCTGTCATTGAGTCCGCATCCCAAAGGAACATCGATTTGTTACAGGTGCAGGATTTTAAATCCGTGACCGGACTTGGTCTCGAAGGTGTCATGGATGGAAACCAATATTACACCGGCAATCAGAAAATGATGGCCGATCATCATATTCCGTTGAAAGAGTTCGAACACCGGTCTGAGCTGCTTTCGAAGGAAGGGAAGACGCCGCTTTTTGTGGCTGACGAAAATAGTGTCTTGGGAATCATCGCGGTAGCGGATGTTGTAAAGACGGACAGCAAGGAGGCCATCCGGCAGCTTCAATCAATGGGACTTGAAGTGTATATGCTGACGGGTGACAACGCCCAAACAGCTGCAGCCATTCAAAAAACGGTCGACATCCGATATGTTTTTTCAGAGGTCTTGCCGCAGGACAAAGAACAGAAAATAGCAGAACTGCAGGCTCAGGGGAAAAAGGTCGCCATGGTGGGTGACGGGATCAATGATGCTCCTGCTTTGGCTCGTGCCGATGTTGGAATCGCAATAGGCGCGGGTTCTGATATTGCCATAGAATCGGCGGATGTGGTCTTGATGCGGAATGACCTTTCTGATGTGGCAACCGCCATACGCCTCAGTCAGTCGGTGATTCGGAACATTAGACAAAATCTGTTCTGGGCGTTTTTTTACAACATGCTCGGTATTCCTTTGGCTGCAGGCGTTTTTTATATATTGTCCGGATGGAAGCTGAATCCCATGTTTGCTGCTGCTGCCATGAGTTTCAGTTCAGTCAGTGTGGTATTGAATGCCCTGAGGTTGAAGCGTTTTAAAGTGAAACCAGAAATAAATACAGATAATGTTATGAAACGAGCCCATGATCTATTGCTCACACAAGTGAACAATTTTTTGGCGAGTTGCATCGAATTCCTAAATGTTAAAATAAAAAATAATGAGATGAAAAACAAAGTTTTAAATATAGAAGGAATGAGCTGTGCCCATTGCTCTGCCCGCGTTGAAAAAGCGTTGAATGCCCTTGATGGAGTGGAAGCGAAAGTCAGTTTGGAAGAAAAAACGGCTCAGGTCAAACTGACCGGAGAAGTGAGTGACGATACTTTGAAAAAGGCTGTGGAAGAGGCCGGTTATGAGGTGACCGGGATTGTGTGAAGAATCCATCAAATGGGGCTTTTCCTCTTTTTCCTGATTTTAGTCGATGAAATATCCATCAGTTGCCCATCCAGCATTTTCATCCGATTCCATCCGGCAGGAATCCGGTTTGAAAACCCGGGTCTCGGATAAACCAGTATGTCGAAATTCGCCAGCAGAAAATCGTATTCTTTCCATTGGGTAAAAAGATCAAGGTTGTCACCGCCAATCAACAGGACAAATTCCCGTTCAGGATATTTTTCTACAGCATAGCGGAGTGTCTGGACGGTGTAGGAGGGAAGCGGCAAATGGAATTCGATGTCCGAAGCCGAACATCTCGGGTGCCCTTCCAGGGCCTTGGAAACCATTCTCAGACGATCAGCCGCATCGGCGGGATCAGCCGTTTCCTTCAACGGATTTTGCGGGCTAACCACAAACCAGCATTCATCCACCAGACCATTCAAGATCAAATGATCTCCGAGAGCCAGGTGGCCCTCATGAATCGGGTTGAAGGAACCCCCGTAAAAACCGGTACGGATTTTGGCAGATATCATATTGCGATGTTTTTTCAAAAGAAAATTTAATTTTCCGGAGATATGACCTGAGTGATTGGAAAAGAGAAGAGGCCGAACTACCCATTTAATCCCTAAGGGTTGAATTCCCAGCCGCTTGCGACGAAATCTGGGTCCAGGGCTTGTCTTGGGGTTTATACCTTTTATTTTTCCAGAAAATCTTTCACTTTTTTTAGACAATCCTGTTTGGCCTGATCCAGCTTATCGTTGATGACGACCAAGTCAAACTGCGGGGCGAAAGTCAGTTCGTAGGCGGCTTTTTCCACTCTTTCCTGAATGATCTCGGCACTGTCTGTGCCCCGGAATTCCAGTCTCTGACGCAAAACCTCAATACCGGGCGGTTGTACGAAAATGGATAAGGCTTGTGCTCTGAAATGCTTTTTAATGTTGAGGCCCCCTTTTACGTCTACGTCAAAAAGGACATGCTTGCCTTCGGAGATGATGCGTTCCACTTCACTTTTGAGTGTTCCGTAAAATTTGTCCGGATATACTTCTTCCCATTCCAAAAAGGCATTTTCGGCAATTTTCTGACGAAAAGCTTCCGGACTGAGAAAATAATAGTCTTTTCCGTTGGTCTCCGTGCTTCTGGGCTGACGGCTGGTGGCCGATATGGAGAAGTGCAGGTTCAGGTCTTGCCTGAGTAACCACTTCACAAGCGTTGTCTTTCCTGAACCGGACGGGGCTGAAAATATGATGATTTTTCCTTTTTCCATAGTTTATCAAAACTTCAATATTTGCAGGATGCAATGCGGAGATTCGCTCCGTACTTAGCAATCTACAAAATGTCCAAGACCTGTTCCTTCATCTGCTACGCCCACTTATGAATTCGGCACCATTAATCTACAGGACATTTAAAACTTGCTCTTTCATCTGCTCCAACTCATCCTTCATGCAAACCACCGTCTTCTGCATTTCCGAATGGTTCGATTTGGAACCCATCGTATTGACTTCGCGGCCGATTTCCTGACAGATGAAGCCAAGCTTCTTACCTTGTCCGTGAGCTTCAGCCATGGTTTCCCTGAAATATTTGCAGTGGTTGGCCAGCCTTGATTTTTCTTCGTTGATATCTAATTTCTCGATGTAGAAAATCATTTCCTGTTCGAAACGGTTCTTGTCATAGTCCACCCCTTTGATCTTTTCCAAACCGTCAGTGATGCGAGCCTTGATTTTTTCCACCCGTTCGGGTTCATAGACCTCGATGTCTTTCAAAAGGCTTTCGATGCGGTCCAATTTTTCGGTGAAAACAGATTCGAGCATCTTTCCTTCCTGTATCCTGAATTGGACGAGTTGGTCAATGGCTTGGTCTACAGCAGGCCGGACAATGTCCCAAGTTTCCTCGTCGACTTCCTGTACTTCTGTTTTGAGTGCGTCAGGCAGGCGTAGAAATAGTGGCCATGGGTCTGCGGGAGGAGCAATGCCAAGCTTGCCGGCTGTTTCATGGAGTTGGCTGAAGAAACTTTCAACGATACCGAAATTTAGTTGCGGGGCATTGTCTTTGTTGGTATTTTCAAAATAGAGGGAAAAATCCACTTTACCTCTTTCCAGCCGGCTGAGAATTTCGTTGCGGATTTCCATTTCCCTGTCCTTGTAGGCATTAGGAATTCTGGTGGATAAATCCAGCTGTTTGCTGTTTAAAGATTTGATTTCGACTGTGATTTTTTTTCCTGCAATTTCACAGTTGGCTTTTCCAAAGCCTGTCATTGATTGTATCATGATTCCCTGTTTTTATGCAAAAGTAATTTTATTTAGTGAAACGGAGTCTGAAATGGTGCGAATTTTGTACTTTTGTAAAAATTAAGGGTACTGAGTTTTGTTATTATGGCGTCGATTCTGCATTTGGAAACTTCTACAAAAATTTGTTCGGTGGCTTTGAGCCGGGACGGAAGTATCTTATTTTCAAAAGTCGATATGAACGGACCTTCACATGCTGTTCAAATCGGATTGTTCGTGGATGAGGCGTTGAAAGTGGCAGAGTCAAAAGGGCTCAAACTTGATGCGGTGGCAGTCAGTTCAGGTCCGGGTTCTTATACCGGGTTGCGCATTGGCGTTTCAATGGCTAAAGGCGTTTGTTACGGAGCAGGTGTCAGACTGATCTCCATACCGACACTGAGGTTACTGGCCGATCAGGTGATCCGGAAGGCCGGTTTTCCAAAAGATGCCTTGGTCTGTCCGATGCTGGATGCCAGGCGGATGGAGGTCTATACGGCCACGTTCGATGCTCAGGGTCTTTGTATGGAAAAGGACAAGGCACTGATTGTGGATGAAAACAGCTTCACCGAAGCATTGAAAGACCATACGGTTTGGTTTGTAGGTGACGGTGCCGAAAAATGTCAGAAAAAAATCCAATCAGACCATGCGCATTTTGACAGGAATGTGTTTCCCTTGGCTGAAGCGATGATGCCCTTAGCAGAAAAGGCTTTCAGTGAAAATAAATTTGAAAATGTAGCCTACTTTGAGCCGTTTTACCTCAAGGAATTTGTAGCTACCATCTCTAAAAAACAGATTATTCCAACCAAATAATATATACTTTTTTAATCAATCAGGACTAAAAGTTTGGTATGGCTTTATGCAACGAAAATCTATGGAAGTAAACGAACTGGATTACAACACTCAGTTGAAACGTATGGAACTGCCTGAATACGGCAGAAATATCCAACGTATGGTTGATTATGCCTTGACCCTCGAGGACAGGGAAGAACGCAAACGCTGCGTACAAACCATTATCAGCATTATGGGAAATTTATTTCCGCACTTGCGCGATGTGCCCGATTTCAAACACAAGCTTTGGGATCACCTGGCCATCATGTCTGATTTCAAACTGGATATAGACTATCCCTATGAAATTGTGAAAAAGGAAAACCTGTATTCCAAACCGGATAAGGTACCTTACAATCCCCAAAGAATCAAGGTCAAACATTATGGACGCTCCATTGAAGACCTGATTGAAAAGGCTGTGGCTATGGAAGACGGTCCTGAACGGACCAGGCTGATTCAATTGATGGCCAATCATATGAAAAAAAGCATTTTGACCTGGAACAGGGAGTCGGTGGATGACCAGAAAATCTTTGACGATTTGCGTACGCTATCCGATGGAAAGATTGACGTGAACGAAGAGACCGTACACTTGGTTGAAATCCGCGATATTGTCCCGACACGCAAGCCGATGCAAAGACAAAACATAGGTATCAACAGGAAAAATCAAAGATAGTATGGCTTCTTTTCTCATTGATGGCGGTTACAAGTTAAAGGGTGAAATCGAAGCCCAGGGAGCGAAGAATGAGGCCCTTCAGGTCTTGTGCGCCTGCTTGTTGACACCTCAGGAGGTCATTATTGAAAATATTCCTGATATTCTGGATATCAATAACCTGATAGGTTTGATGCAGGATTTGGGGGTGAAAGCCAAACTTCTGGAATCGAATACCTGGAGTATCCGGGCTGACGAAATCAATTTGGATCGGTTGTATTCTGAGGAATACCTGATAAAAAGTGCTGCGTTGCGAGGTTCTGTCATGTTGGTCGGCCCGCTGGTCGCCAGATTCGGGCAGGCTGTCATTTCCAAGCCGGGAGGTGACAAGATCGGTCGCAGAAGGCTGGATACGCATTTCATCGGCATCCAGAAACTTGGGGCAAAATTTGATTATGACAGGGTACGCTCTTTGTATTCCGTCACAGCCGATCAACTGAAGGGTTGTTACATGTTGCTCGATGAGGCTTCTGTAACAGGTACGGCCAACATCCTGATGGCTTCTGTGTTGGCAAAAGGAAAAACCACCATTTACAATGCTGCCTGCGAACCTTATATCCAGCAACTCTGTAAAATGCTCAACCGGATGGGCGCGAAAATCTCAGGCATCGGGTCCAACCTGCTTTCCATCGAAGGTGTAGAAAGTTTGGAAGGTTGCCGCCACCGCATTTTGCCGGATATGATTGAAGTGGGTAGTTTTATAGGAATGGCAGCGATGACCGCCTCGGAGATTACCATCAAAAGAGTTGGCTATGATGAGTTGGGCATTATTCCCGATAGTTTCCGCAGACTCGGTATTCAGATGGAACGGCGGGGTGACGACATTTATATTCCTTCTCAGAAATCCTATACCATCGACACATTCATGGACGGTTCCATCCTGACCGTATCGGACGCTCCGTGGCCGGGCCTGACACCGGACTTGCTCAGTGTGATGCTTGTGATAGCCACCCAGGCTATAGGTAGTGTGCTCATTCATCAGAAAATGTTCGAAAGCCGTTTGTTCTTTGTGGACAAACTCATTGATATGGGTGCTCAGATCATTCTTTGCGATCCGCATCGTGCCACCGTCATCGGACTTGGAAAAAGGCAGGTCTTGCGTGGCTGTTCCATGTCTTCGCCTGATATTCGTGCCGGTATTGCCCTACTGATTGCAGCCATGTCTGCCGATGGGGAAAGTTGTATCAAGGGTATCGAACAAATTGACAGAGGTTATCAGAATATTGACGGCCGCCTGAATCGATTGGGCGCTCACATACGACGTATCTAAGCATGATCAGGAAATCCGAAGTTTTTCCCATAGGAAAATTTTACAAGCCTCATGGCATTTCCGGGGAAATCTCATTTGGTTTCACCGACGATATCTTTGACCGGACCGAGTCTCCATATTGGGTACTTGAAATGGATGGTATTTTGGTGCCTTTTTTTGTAGAATCCTACCGTTTCCGTTCCGAAGAAACCGCTTTGGTCCGTCTGGAAGGTATTGAAAATGAGGCACAGGCAAAGGCTCTTTTCAACAAGGTCGTTTACTATCCCTTTAAATATGCCGAAGAAGGTGGCGAGGATCCGTCCGGGGAAGACGATTGGAATACCTTTGCCGGTTTCAAGATTTATGATGAGACGGCCGGCTATCTCGGCGAAGTGGAAGAGGTGGACGATTCAACCTTGAACGTACTGTTCAGAATAACCAACGAAGGCCGGGAAATCCTGATGCCTGTCGCAGAAGAATTCATTACCGAAATCAATGCCGAAAAACGGGAAATGCATGTGCATTTGCCGGAAGGATTAATAGAACTTTGAAGAAATGATCCGGACCTTTGATTTGTCCATAGGCTACCGACGCGGGAAAAAGGAGATTCCGGTGCAGAATCACCTGAACCTTCATGCTGAGGTTGGAGAGATGCTGTCGCTGATAGGTCCCAACGGTTGTGGCAAGTCCACTTTGCTGAGGACGCTCTGTGGTTTGCAGAAACCACTGGACGGGAAGATTCAGGTTCAAGGCATTGATTTGGATCAGATATCTTTTTCAGACAGGGCGAAATTATTCGGTTTGGTGCTTACGGATCAAGTCCGTTTGGGATATATTACAGTGAAGCAGATGGTTGCAATGGGACGTCACCCATATACCTCTTTTTCCGGAAAACTCAGCAAAGAAGATGAACAGCGTGTGGAAGAATCCATGGCGGCAGTGCATTTGGAAAATTTTGCAGACAGGCTCCTCACTGAACTTTCGGACGGAGAACATCAACGGGTGATGATTGCCAAAGCTTTGGCTCAGGATACGCCTTTTATTCTTTTGGATGAACCGACTTCTTTTCTGGATTTGCCCAATCGGGTGGAAATGATGTTGCTTTTGAAAAAATTGGCAAGTACCAGGCAGAAAATTATTTTGATTTCTACCCATGAAATTGATTTGGCCTTGAAACTCTCCGACAAAATTTGGCTCATGAGCCCCGGAAAACATATGGAGACGGGCACACCGGCAGAACTGATGAAAAATCAATGCATTCAGTCTGTATTTCATAGTGAATCTTTCGGCTTTGAGCCTGAAACAGGACATATTATTATTTTTTAAGACCCAAGGCTATCGGATACCTGTGAATTTCTGCTAATTTTGTGATTTATTTATTCATGAAGAAAACGAAAATCCGCGTACATATAGATCGTCTGCGAAAAAAGTTTCAGCTGTCGATTTTTAATGAAAGCACTTTGGAGAATGTTTTTTCTCTGAGGGTTTCTCTGATGGATGGAATATTTCTGGCTGCTTCTGTCTTTATCGTCTTGTTTTTCCTTTCGCTTTTCTTGTTGTCACATACCCCCTTGAAATCACTTTTACCTGAAGATATAGACCCCAAACTCAGGAAACAGCTGGTGAACGAAGCTTCTCGTGTGGATTCCCTGACTGACGCCATGGATAAACAAATGCAATATATGGGGGTTTTGAAGGATATTATATCTGGTGACATTCCCGCCGATACCCTGAAAAAGGTTGGAAAGGAAATTCCGATGGATACCTTGGCAAACCGGCATCTTGAATTGATGAAAGAGACGAACAAAGAAAAGAAGTTCAGGGAAAATTACGAAGAATCGGAAAAATACAATCTTTCAATCCTGGGTGAACAGCCCAAGGCGGAAGGCTTGCTCTTTTATCCGCCCATCAAAGGAAAGATTGTGAACAACTTCAATCCCAAACTCAGGAATTACGGTGTCAATATTCAGATTGACGACAGGCAACCTGCTCTCTCCGTGTTGGATGGAACGGTGCTGTTTACCGGATATACGACCGATTATGATTACGTGATAGAGGTGCAACACAACAATGATTACATCTCTGTCTATAAATATATGTCAGAACTGCTTAAAAAACAGGGAGATAAAGTGAAAGCGGGAGAGGCGATCGGCATTGTCGGAAAAAGTCCGGCAAGAGCAGGCTTTCCGCATTTGTATTTTGAATTGTGGAATAAAGGGGTCGCCATCAATCCACAGGACTATATTGTATTTTGATGAAAAAAGTCATGCACAAAAGATGACAATCTCCAATAAATGAAAGAAAACGATCAGAAAAAGAAGCAGATAGCGATACTGGGTTCAACCGGTTCCATCGGTACTCAGGCACTTGAAGTGATTCAGGCGCATCCTGATCGTTTTGAAATATATGCGCTGACCGCAAACAACCAGGTTGATCTACTGATCAGGCAGGCTCGTCAGTTTATGCCTGAAGCAGTCATCATTGCCAACAAGGAACATTACGAAAAGCTGAAGGATGCATTGGCGGACTTGCCCGTCAAGGTATATGCAGGAAGCGATGCCATTGCCCAAATTGTAGCGTCGGAACCCATTGATATCGTTTTGACGGCCATGGTCGGCTATTCCGGCCTTAAACCGACCATTCAAGCCATCAAGGCCGGTAAGACCATTGCCCTTTCCAACAAGGAAACCATGGTCGTAGCCGGTGAAATAATCAATGCTCTGGCAATCAAACACCATGCACCGATATTACCGGTCGATTCCGAACATTCGGCCATTTTTCAATGTTTGGAATATGATAATCCGGTTGAGAAAGTGATCCTGACAGCTTCCGGAGGACCTTTCCGTACAACATCACTCGAAGATTTGGCTACAGTCACCAAGAAACAGGCACTCAGACATCCCAACTGGAATATGGGCGCAAAGGTGACGATAGATTCAGCGTCCATGATGAACAAAGGTTTTGAAGTGATTGAAGCCAAGTGGCTTTTCAATCTCAAGCCTGAACAGATCGAAGTGGTGATACATCCCCAGTCCATCATTCATTCCATGGTGCAGTATCAGGATGGTTCCATCAAAGCCCAGATGGGTTTGCCCGACATGAAATTACCTATCCAGTTGGCATTCAGCTATCCGGAAAGACTGAAAACCAATTACCAAAGACTTGATTTTGAGCAGTATTCTTCACTGACATTTGAAAAACCGGATCTGAAGCGTTTCAGGAATTTATCGCTGGCCTATTACGCGATGGAACGAGGCGGAACGATGCCTTGTGTATTGAATGCTGCAAATGAGGTTGCCGTTGAGGCATTTCTTCATGATCATATCGGATTTCTTGAAATGTCGGATCTGATTGAGAAGACCATGCAAAAATCGGGCTTTATGACAAATCCAACCTACGAAGACTATGTAGCGTCTGATGCGGAGGCTAGAAAGGTTGCAATAGATTTTATAAAACATTAATTTTGAAATATTTACATTAAAAATTATTTATGGAAACATTTTTGATTCGTGCGTTGGAATTGATCTTTAGCTTGTCCATCCTCGTGCTCATACATGAGTTTGGTCACTTCATATTTTCCCGTATTTTTAAGGTGAGGGTTGAAAGATTCTATATGTTTTTCAATCCGCTTTTTTCTATTTTCAGAGTGAAAAGGATTCATGGAAAACTTCGTTTCTCCTGGTTCTCCAGAAAAGCACCTGAAGCATTTGCCGCTGAACCCGATAAAACTGAATTCGGTTTGGGTTGGGTGCCTCTTGGCGGCTATTGTGCCATTTCCGGTATGATTGATGAGTCCATGAATACCGAACAGATGGCTCAGCCTGAACAACCCTGGGAATTTCGTACCAAACCGGCATGGCAGCGTTTGCTGATCATGGTGGCAGGTGTCCTGTTCAATTTCATTCTGGCATTGTTTATTTATTCGGCGGTACTCAATGTTTGGGGAGATGAATATCTGCCGATTGAGAATGTAGAAATGGGTTTCGACTTTTCGCCGGCCGGACATGAAATCGGCTTTGTGGATGGAGATAGATTCGTTTCTGCAGATGGTGTTAAATTAGAAAGGTTCAATGACGTGGCCTTGCGTCAGATTGCAGATGCTTCTGTGGTGACGGTCATTCGTGACAACCAGGAACAGACCGTAAAGATTCCGGATGATTTGATGCAAAGAATCATGGCAGGGAAGCAAGGATTTGCAGGTTATCGTTTCCCGACTGTCATCAAAGATGTTCAAAAGGGTTCTGTTTGTGATCAAGCCGGTCTATTTCCCGGAGATAGTCTGACAGCCATCAATGGAAAAACATTGGCTTCATTCTCCGATTTCTCTGAGACTTTGGTGAAAAACAAGAATCGCAAGATTCAATTGACATACTACAGGAACGGGATAGCGAAAACGACCGATGTAACCCTTGGCGAGGACGGAAAATTGGGTTTTTACATCAAGCCGATCAATGAAATCTATTCCATGCAAAAGGTGGAATTTTCCCTGTTGGCATCCATTCCTGCCGGTATCGATAAAGGCATTGGAAAATTGACAGGTTATGCCAGTGACATGAAATATGCCTTTACCAAGGAAGGGGCCAAGAGTTTGGGTGGATTTGGAGCCATCGGAAGTCTGTTCCCACCTGAATGGGATTGGAGAAATTTTTGGGAAACCACCGCTTTCCTGTCCATCATTCTGGCATTCATGAATATATTGCCTATTCCTGCCTTGGATGGTGGTCACATCATGTTCCTTTTCTATGAAATCATTGCAAGGCGCAAGCCCAGTGACAAGTTTATGGAATATGCACAAATGGTTGGTATGTTTCTGTTGTTTGCCTTGTTGATCTATGCCAACGGAAATGATTTGTATAGGCTGATATTCAAATAAAAATACCACCACATCAAGAATGATGTGCAAAGATAGGCAGATGTCATCCTTCAAAAGGGGATGGCATCTGCCGTTATAGGGCGAAGTTGCCATTTTGTGTTTTTTAGCCGTTCATATACGTTTTACAAAAAAAATACGTTTTACACTTACCCGCATTGACTTTCAATGCGATATAAACCACGAATTTATGATAGAATACATCAAGGGAGAAGTGATTACTTTGACACCGACAAATGTCGTTTTGGAAAATCAGGGACTGGCCTATTTCATCAACATCAGTTTAAATACATACACGAATATTCAAACATTGAAGACGTGTAAACTCTATATTCATGAAGCAATCCGTGAGGATGCCTACGTGCTTTTCGGCTTTTCGACGCTATCAGAACGTACCACTTTTCAGCAATTGATCGGCGTTTCAGGTGTTGGTGCCAATACCGCAAGAATGATCCTTTCCTCTCTGAGTGTGATCGAATTGGAGACCTGTATCCTGAGTGAAAATGTAGATGCTTTGAAAGCGGTCAAAGGAATCGGGCTTAAGACAGCCCAACGCATCATTGTGGACCTGAAGGATAAAATGGGTAAGGCAGGAGTGGTTGCTTCTGAAACCATGGCAACCGGTTCCAAGAACAGTTTGGTTCGGGATGAGGCTGTTGCTGCGCTTCAAATGCTCGGTTTTGTACAATCCGCATCCATGAAAGTGGTCTGCAAAATATTGTCGGATTTCCCGAATCTTCCTGTAGAACAAGTTATTAAAGCGGCACTGAAATTGTTGTAAATCTTTGAAAAGCAGACTTCCTATAATTTTAATTTTGTTGTTTACACTTGCCGGAGTTTTCAGCTTGTATTCAGCTTCTTCACCATCCGTGAAGCAAGAGGTTGTGCCTGCTTCGAAAGATAGTATTTCTCAAAAAAAGGATACAACGTTGAGATATCCCGTCAGAAGGACGGTTCCTGAAACTACGGAAGAAAATGCAGCATTGTCTCCTGCAGATTTGAAAAACCCGCAGAATCTTGGAACGGTCATCGAATATGACACGAAGACAGGAACTTACCAGATGAAAACCAAGTTGGGAGGGGAAGAAATAGGAACGCCCATCAACCTTACTGCCGAAGAATATCTCGAATACCAGCAAAAAGAGTCGTCTGCTGCCTATTGGCGGGAAAAGAATAAAATTGATTTCAGTAAAAAAAAGGATGATTTTTCTCTGACAGACATGCAGTTCGATATCGGCATGGGTGACAAAATATTTGGAGAAGGTGGCGTGAAATTGAAAACCAAGGGATCCATAGAAACTAAATTCGGTATCAAGAACAATAAAGTGGACAATCCTGCTTTCTCTGAAAATGCGAAAGACAAGACCTATTTTGACTTTGATCAGAAGGTACAAATGAGTGTCAATGGCAAGGTTGGTGACAAAATCAATGTCAACATGAATTATGACACCGAAGCTACCTTCGATTATGATGCCAAATCCGTCAAATTGCGTTATGAAGGCAAGGAAGATGAAATCATCAAAAGCATTGAGGGTGGAAATGTCAGCATGCCTGTCAACAGTTCTCTCATCTCAGGTGGCTCATCCCTGTTTGGGGTCAAGACTGCGCTTCAGTTTGGAAAACTATCCGCGACTGCCGTCGTTTCGCAGCAGCAATCACAGATCAAGTCTGTCAGTCTGAGCGGTGGTGTCCAGACCAACAAGTTTGACCTCGATGTGGCCGCTTATGATGAAAACCGCCACTATTTTCTTTCTCAGTATTTCAAAAACAACTATGATAGCTGGATGAGCAATTTGCCTTACATTTCATCCGGTATCACCATCACCAAGGTTGAAGTATGGGTGACCAACAAAACCGGTAATCTCGATAATGCCAGAAACATTGTCGCTTTTGCTGATCTGGCCGAACCCACCACTATTTTTAAAAAACATTGGGTTAACAACACGGGCGCGAAGATACCTGCCAACTCAAGCAATAGTCTATATTCGGAGATTACCCAGCAATATGTAAATGCCAGAAACATCAGTGACGCAAATGCCACTTTAGAGCCGCTTAGCGAAGGTGAAATCAATGTGAATGTCGGTGAGGACTATGAGCGGTTGGAAAGTGCCAGGAGACTTGAATCCAGTGAATATACGCTGAATAGTACTTTGGGCTATATCTCCCTGCGACAATCGCTCAACAGTGATGAAATTCTGGCTGTGGCTTACGAATATACCAAAAACGGACAGACCTATCAGGTCGGAGAATTCTCTACGGACGGTATAGAATCTCCCAAAACCTTGTTCGTCAAGATGCTGAAAGGTACCGATTATTCCCCGACTTCTCCAACCTGGGAACTGATGATGAAAAACATCTATTCCATCGGTGCATACAATGTAGAGTCCAAGAATTTTGAGCTCAACATCACTTATAAGTCGGATTCCGTCGGAACGGACATCAACTATCTGACAGAAGGCAAAATCAAGAATACCTTATTGCTGCGTGTAATGAATCTTGATCATTTGAACAGTAAACAGGAAGCTTATCCGGATGGTGTTTTTGATTATGTGGAGGGATATACTGTGCAATCCACCAATGGCCGGATTATTTTCCCGGTCAGAGAACCATTCGGAAAACATCTCAGAGAAGCGATCGGCGATAGTATCATAGCTGACAAGTATGTTTTCGAAGAACTGTACGATTCGACTCTGACGGTGGCGCAGCAATTGACGGAAAAAAATAAATTCAGGATTTCCGGTTCCTATAAGGCCTCTTCCGGTGCCACCATTTCACTTGGAGCCATGAATGTGGCCAGCGGATCTGTCGTGGTTACAGCCGGTGGACAAACCCTGACGGAGAACACCGATTATACGGTGGATTATGCCTCAGGTACGGTCACCATTCTGAATGAGGCCCTGATCACTTCCGGTACGGCCATCAATGCCACTTGTGAAGATCAATCCACATTCAGCATGATGCGAAAATCAATGGCCGGAATGACTCTTGACTATAAGTTCAGCGATAATTTTAGTGTCGGAGGTACCTTGATGCATCTTTCAGAAACGCCATTGACCACCAAGGTGGATATGGGTTCTGAGTCTGTATCCAACACCATCTGGGGAATAAATACCTCTTTTAAAACAGAATCGCAGTTTCTGACCAACCTGATTGACAAGTTGCCATTGATAAATGCCACCAAACCTTCTCAGTTCTCCATGAACGGTGAGTTTGCCCAATTGATTGCAGGGTCATCAAAGACTTTGGATAATAAGTCATACATAGATGATTTTGAGGCCTCGGAAAAGCCTATCTCCCTGAAGGACCAATCCCAGTGGTATCTGGCCAGTACGCCCTATGATCCGGCAGGAGGCTTGTTCCCGGAAGCAGCCTTGTCCGATAATATCCGGTACGGTTATAATCGTTCCCTTCTGGCATGGTATACCATCGACGGTATCTTCAATCAGAACAACAGTTCTCAGACGCCAAGTCATATCAGGAATGATTTGGAACAATTATCCAATCACTATGTAAGGGCAATCCGGGAAAGAGAAATTTTTCCGGACCGTAATTTGGCCTATAATCAGACCGGTTTGCTTTCGGTTATGAACCTGGCCTATTATCCGAAAGAAAGAGGTCCGTATAATTTTGACTGGGAAAGCATGAATACCGACGGAACCTTGAAGAATCCAAAAAACAGATGGGGTGGCATCATGCGCAAGATTGAATCTGGATACACCAATTTTGAATCCAACAATGTGGAATACATCGAATTCTGGATGATGGATCCATTTGTATATGACAGTTTGGGTGTGTCAACCGGTGGAGATTTGTATTTTAATTTGGGTGAAATTTCAGAGGATGTCCTGAAAGATGGTAAACGCTCTTTCGAAAATGGGCTGCCGACCTCTGCCGGTGATACCAGTCTCATCAGTACGACCAAATGGGGAAAAGTTTCGGCCAAGACCTCCACAGCTTACGCATTTGACAATACCACCGGTGTCCGTTCCCTTCAGGATGTAGGTCTGGATGGCCTTAGTACAGAAGAAGAAAAAAGCTGGAAGGCGGACTATATTGCCGGTGTCCGGACAAAGGTGGTGGATCCGGTAGCCATCGATCAGATGGAAAAAGATCCTTTTTCGCCCATTAATGACCCTGCCGGTGACAATTACCATTATTTCCGGGGCACAGACTATGATAATCAGAAAACAAGCATTCTGAACCGGTATAAACATTATAACGGTTATGAAGGCAATTCCCAATCGACGGAAAATTCCGGAGAATCCTACTCAACAGCGGCAACGACACTTCCAAACGTGGAAGACATCAACCTGGACTTTACCCTGAATGAAACGGAAAGATATTATAAGTACCGTGTATCTATACGTCATGCTGATATGGAAGTTGGAAAAAATTTCATCAAAGATAAGCGAACGAGCTCCGTTACATTAAAAAACGGCAAGGTGGAACAAGTTTCCTGGTATCAGTTCAAGATACCTATTGACGAATATAAAGAGAAGGTGGGAGCCATCAGTGGTTTCAACAGCATCCGTTTTATCAGGATGTATCTGACAGGCTTTGAGGACAGTACCATCCTGCGTTTGGCCAGTCTGGATCTGGTACGCGGTGATTGGAGAAACTATACGAAAGACTTATATACAACAGTGCCCGTTTCTGACGCAGTGATTGATGTCTCTACGGTCGGTCTGGAGGAAAATTCAAGTCGTACCCCCATCAACTATAAACTGCCTCCGGGCGTGAGCAGGGAAACCGATCCCAGTCAGCCGGGTGTATATCTGCAAGACGAAAAGTCACTTGCATTAAAGATCTCCGATCTGTCTCCGGGTGATGCCAGATCCGTCTATAAAAACACCTCCTATGATTTCAGGCAGTACGACAGACTGCAAATGTTCGTGCATTCCGAGGCATTCGAAAAAGACGTGAATCCTCCGAAAAATTATGAAATGACTGTTTTCATGCGCTTGGGAGCCGATTATCAGAACAACTATTATGAGTACGAAATTCCACTTGAGATTTCTGAACCTTATGTTAATGTGGCTTCTGCCATCTGGCCGGACAACAACTTTTTCGACATTCCGTTTGATCTGTTGACCAAGGTCAAGAACAACAGAAACGCTGCCGGTTATCCCGTCAGTTATACGAAAGAATATTCTGAGTTTGATCCCAACCATGAGCAAAATAAAGTGAAAATCGTGGGAAATCCATCCTTGGCCGATGTTAAAACCATCATGATTGGTGTCAGGAATAATGGAACGATGGTCAAATCAGTAGAAATATGGGTGAATGAATTGCGTCTCTCCGGATTTAAGGAAGAGGGTGGATATGCAGCTTTGGGTAGTGCTGTCCTGGGATTGTCCGATCTTGGTACGATCACAGCCAGCGGCCGTTATGAATCAGCCGGATTCGGAGGTCTTGAACAGAGCGTTTCCGAACGCAGGATGGACAGCTATGGTCAATATAACATGGCCTTCAATTTTAACCTTGGCCGCCTTTTACCGGAAAAAGCGAAAGTCAATATCCCATTGTTTTATTCCATATCCAAGGAAACAACCACGCCCAAATATGATCCGCTGAATGAAGACCTGTTGCTGAGCGATGTGCTTGACGCTACGAAAAGCAAGGCGGCGCGCGATTCCATCCTGAACTATAGTCAAACATTGAAGACCTATAAGAGTCTTAGCCTGACGAATGTGAAAGTTGATCTGAAAAGCAAAACGCCACTTCCGATAGATCCGGCAAACCTCACTTTCAACTATAGCCAGAATGAGGCCTTTGAGCGTGATGCGACAACGGAATACCAGATTACCAAAAACTATACGGGAGGTATCAATTATTCTTATTCTTCACCATTAAAACCCTGGCAGCCATTTGCCAAAAGCAAAAAAATGGTTTCACCCTGGTATAAATCATTGAAAGAGTTAAATCTGAATTTTCTCCCGAATAACATAACGGCAAATTCCAATCTGATCAGGTATTATTATGAAATGCAGTCCAGAGACTTGACTTCAACCGGTTCTGATGAAGTCTTTCCACTCACCGTCAGCAAAAACTTTTTGTGGAATACCGACTTGTCCGTCAACTGGAATATCACCACCAATCTGAAATTGTATTTTTCGATAAATAATAGGGCGGAAGTGGAAGAAACATTGACAGCCCCTGTCAACAAAGAACTATTTGCCACAGAGTATCAAAACTGGAAAGATACGGTTTCGAGAAGCTTGCGGGAATTTGGTACGCCTCTGGATTATACACAAACAGCCAATCTGACTTGGCAAGTGCCTTTGAATCGAATTCCTGTGCTTGATTTCATCAATATGAACACCCAGTACAATGCAGTCTATGATTGGACCAGAAGTTCAACGGCCGATGCAGAAACCGATTTGGGTAATCAAGTGAGCAATCAGCGGGTGATGTCCCTGACTTCTGTCGGTAATCTGGTGAACCTGTATAACAAATGGGATTTTCTGAAAAATATCAACAAGAAAAATTCAGAGGTCAGGCGTCAGAAAGCTGTTGCAAAAAAGACCATTTCGGATTCCAAACAAAAAAAAGTTACCGAAGAAACACCGAAGAAACCAGTTGTCAAGGAATTGAAAAAATATGAAAAAGAAACAGTTCTGTTTAAGGATTCTGTGATGAACATCAAGCACAACCTGAAGAATAAACGGGTGTTTATGGTGGCCATTGATTCGACCGGAAAGCGGGTTCCGCTCAAATTCAAGGTGAAGGACGAAAACAATCTGCTGGTGTATCCGCAAGAGAACAGAACCCTGAAACTTTCCGTCATCCAGAAACCGGCTCTCGATGACGAGGGTTGGTATCAGGTTGCACAGGTCGCAGCCCGGACAATGATGTCTGTCCGGAATATCTCTGTAACCTATAAACAGACCGATGGAATGATCATTCCGGGATTCAAGCCTGAGTCCGGCCTGATCAGTAAATCGGAATATGGTACAGCACCGGGATGGGATTTTGCGTTGGGATTTCAACCTGACGACTATCTTCAACGGGCCAAGGATAAAGACTGGCTCATTGTTTCGGATTCCATCACCAGTCCGGCCATCATGACGAAAGTGACGGATCTGCGTATCAAATCAACGATTGAGCCTTTGAAAGGTCTGAAAATTGATCTCAATGCAGCCAGATCCTGGAGCAATAATACCCAGATCCAGTATATGTTTGACGGTATGCCTGAAACAAAAACCGGAAGTTTCACCATGACTACGGTTGCCCTTTCGACAGCCTTTAAATCTTCAAAAGCTTCGGATGGTTATGCCTCCGAGGTTTTCCAGAAATTCCTTGACAACAGAAAAATCATTGCCGCCCGTTTGGAAAACAAGATGAGTGGAAAGGCCTATCCGAATACAGGGTTCTTATATGGAACATCTTATGCCAATCAAACATATAATCCTGTAAACGGTACTTTTGACCTCAATTCCGCCGATGTACTCATTCCTGCATTTTTGGCTGCGTATACCGGAAAAGATGCGAACAAATCGAACCTCGACATATTCCCAAGCTTGAAAGCCTTGTTGCCAAACTGGACCATTTCTTACGACGGACTTTCCAATATAGACTTTATTCGGAAATATTTCACGAATATCACGATCAATCATGCCTATACCTGTACTTATAATGTTTCGTCATTCTCTTCCTTCAATACTTTTGTGGATGCCGGTGACGGATTGGGTTTTGTAAGAGATGTCCTGACAAAGAATCCGGTGCCTTCCTCAATGTATGATATTTCATCCATTACGCTGACAGAGGCTTTCAATCCATTGTTTCGCATTCAGGGAACATTGTTGAACGGCTGGACATTCAATTCGGAAATCCGCAAGAACCGTACCATGAATCTGAGCATATCCGGTGGTCAGGTGGTTGAGGCTGATCAGTACCAATATGCAGTAGGTACGAACTACAAAATCAGTAATTTTCATCCCTGGGGATTTATGGAAAAATCAAAGGTCAAAAATGACCTGAGCTTGTCCGGAAAGCTTTCTTACAAGAACCAACACTCACTCTTGCGTAAGATTGAGGAAAACTATACACAGGCATCTTCCGGTAACAAGACGTTTGTCATTGAACTGATGGGGGATTATGTGATCAGTAAGAATATGAACCTGACTATGTTTTACGATTATGAATCGACTATTCCGTTGGTATCATCCTATCCGGTGACAAGTTCGGATTTTGGATTCAGTATCCGTTTTATCTTGGATAGGTGATTGAGTGAAACGGGAAATTAAATACTGGAGTCATTTTTTGTGCCCAGAGCTTCTTGCTTTTGGTAGATATAATCCAATTTTGCCTGAGACAAGCGGATTTCATTGAGCAGGCGGTTAATGTCCGTGAGGATGATGGACAGCTCGGAAGCCGCTTTCATGGCTCTTTTATCATTTGCCGACACATTGTATGATTTGGGCCTGCCTCCGATAAGAGTCAGTGTAACCGGTTTATCTTCGTGTAACAGGATAAAATTGACGATACCGTTTTCTGCTTTTTTGTTGAAACGTACAATTTCGTAGTTCATACCACTGTCCTTAAAACTGTAATTCAATGCACCATCCCTCGGCACTGCAAGACTTTCTGCATACGCGTCGTCGTTGGACTTCACACGGAGCGACGTATGGTTCAACGCACGACTGCCACTGTAATAGCTGGTAAGGATCAGGTTCCCTTTTTCGTCTACTTTGGTCTGGAGAAAAGTCTTCCCCATATTGTTTTCGGATCTTTGGGTCTTGTAAACATAATGCCCGATGCTTTCATATTCTGCATTTTTCTCAAAGACAAAGTCTTTTTGGGCTGCAGACAATTCATCCTGCCGTATTTTCAACATGCTGTCGCAAAAAGCCACATTGCGTTTCTGCTCGGCAAAATTGATTTCACGCATCACATTCAATCCTTCCCGGATTTTGTCAAAGTTTTTGGGAAATTTGATCCGGACACTGTCGACACACAATTTTGCTTTCTGGAATTGTTGTGTCTGTAAGAGTTCCCTGGCTCTGTTCAAATAGTTATCGGGTTGAACATCATTTTTAGATGCACAAGAAAAGAGTACGCCTGTGAGGCTGATATATAAATATGGAAAAATGACACGACCTAACATGTTCAAAAATCTTTATAGCTCGCAAATGTACTTCATTCCCCGAAAATAATATACTTTTGTCCCATAATAGATGGAAACAATTGTGAATTTAAGTGAAAAATTAAACAACCGGGTTTTTGAAATCATATCGGAAGCCGCAGACGAATTACAGGTGGAATGCTATGTGATCGGTGGCTTTGTGCGCGATATTTTTCTAAAAAGACCTTCGAAGGATATCGATATTGTAACTGTTGGCCGGGGTATCGAATTGGCGAAAATAGTGGCAAAAAAACTTGGAAAAAACACCAGGGTGGCTGTCTTCAAAAACTTTGGAACAGCCCAGATACACCTCAAGAAAATAGATCTGGAATTTGTCGGTGCCCGCAGGGAGTCTTATCAGCGTGATTCCCGCAAACCCATGGTAGAGGATGGTAGTCTCGAAGATGACCAGAAACGCCGTGATTTCACCATCAATGCTTTGGCTATATGCCTCAACAAAGACCGTTATGGAGAATTGGCGGATCCTTTCGGAGGTTTGGAAGACATGCGGAATATGTTGCTTCGCACCCCGCTGAATCCGGATATCACCTTCAGTGACGATCCCTTGCGCATGATGCGCGCCATCCGTTTCGCCTGCCAACTTGATTTTGATATGGTGCCCGAAGCTTTTGAAGCCATTGAGCGCAATAAGGAACGTATTTCCATCATCTCCGGTGAACGCATTGCCGATGAGTTGAACAAGATGATGAAATCGAGAAAACCTTCCATTGGCTTCAGACTATTGGATGCTTGTGGCCTGCTTGACATCATCCTGCCTGAAATTGCTGCCCTAAAGGGGGTGGAAATGAAAGAGAGGGTAGGGCATAAGGACAATTTTCAGCATACGCTGGAAGTCCTGGACAGATTGGCCGATCAAAGCGATAATGTCTGGCTCCGTTGGGCGGCACTTTTCCACGATATAGGCAAACCTGCCTCGAAACGTTGGGATGATAAGGCGGGCTGGACTTTTCACAACCATAATTTTATCGGAGAAAAAATGATTCCGGGTATTTTTCGCAGGATGAGATTCCCGATGAACGAGAGGATGAAATATGTTCAGAAGATGGTCGGACTTCACATGCGCCCTATTGTACTGAGCGAGGAAATCGTGACTGATTCGGCCGTACGCAGGCTGCTTTTTGATGCCGGTGACGACATAGATGATTTGATGATGCTTTGCGAGGCTGACATCACTTCCAAGAACAAGGAAAAGGTGCGTCGTTTTCTGGAGAATTTCCAATTAGTACGTCAAAAATTGCGTGAGATTGAGCAGAAAGACCGCATCCGGAACATGCAACCGCCTGTCAGCGGGGAGCTGATCATGGAAACATTCGGACTGAAGCCCTGCAAAGAAGTGGGACTATTGAAATCCGCCATCAAGGATGCAATCCTTGACGGTGTCATTCCAAATGAGTTTGAGGCTGCTTTCGCCTTTATGCTTGAACGGGCAAAAAAGATGGGGTTGAAGCCTATTGATGTTGGGGACGCAGCAAATCGTTGACTGTTTTTACAGGATTGAAAGTTTCGATGGGAACTTCCACGAAAATGGTGTTCCAGTCGGACATCGCTCCATTCCATAGACCTGGCAGCTCCAATGCTTTCAGGTCTTTTCCGTTTTTGGATTTCAGTGAAATAAAACCGGTCTGTTTGTCGACGTATTTGGTGAGGTCGAATTTTTGACCTTTATAGTTCCTGACAGCACAAACCAGGTCGACCGGATTGAAATGCGTACCCTGCTCGAACAGAACTTTCATTTCCGGATCTTTCAGGTCAATCTGTGAACTCTCCAGAATTTGCAGGGAAATAGTCCCATCCTGATTGTATGCCCAGAAGGGTCCGCCACCAGGTTCACCGGCATTTTTAACCATACCGCATACACGAATGGGACGGTTGAGCTTATGCATCAGGTAAATGGCCAGTTCGCTGTCTTCCAGTGTTTTTGTCTCCGGATTCCGGGTGTAGAGTTGATGCTGCAGGAAATGAATGATTTCCAGCAACTCATCGTGGTTGTATTTACCGCTTTCGAGCAAATTCAGGTATTCAAAAATTTGTTTCTGGAGAGAAACCAATATACCGGCAATCAGTTTCTTGTATTTGACAGTGGTGTCTTTCAATCGGTCAGGTACGATGTTGTCGATGTTTTTTACAAAAACGATATCCGTGTCCAGATCGTTGAGATTTTCTATCAACGCACCATGTCCGCCAGGTCTGAAAACCAGTTTCCCGTTATCGCGGAAAGGCTGGTTGGAAGTATCGACGGCAATGGTGTCCGTGCTTGGCTTTTGTTCGGAAAAGCTGATGTTCAGGCTGATGCCGAATTTCTTTTCAACCAGTGGGGCAGAGGCTTTCACTTCCGCTTCGAAAAAGGAACGATGCTCCGGGGAGACCGTAAAATGAACGTTTACCATATTGTCCTTGCTTTCGGCATACAGGGCACCTTCTACCAAATGCTCCACCACGGCTTTGCGAGGGCCTTCGGAATAGGGATGAAAGAGCAACAGTCCTTTGGGCAATGTCCCATAGTTTAAGCCTTCGGCACTTAGAAGATTTTTGACGACAGCCTTGTAATTTCCGGTTTCAATCAATTGGTCGATCGATTTGGCATCATTTTTCAGGCAAGCATGATTCAATGCGGTAGCAAAAGCGAATGCATGGATATGTTGAAAAAAGTTGATCTCAAAATCGGTTTTTGGCTGGTCAAAAGAACCATCCAAAAATTCGAACAGATTTTTAAACATCCGGCTGGCTGCACCTGATGCCGGAACAAATTTGTACACTTTACCCTGACCTTTCAGATAGGATTCCCAGTTGTTGATGAAATGCTTTTCTTCCTTGGCATCCAGGCGCATGATCCCTTTTTCAACGGAAGCTGATCCGAAAAGTTTCAGATAAGGAAATCCTTCTTCGAAATAAACAAGTTGATCATCGATCTGTTGTTGGCTGATGCCTTTGCTCTGCAGTAGTGTCAGGTCTTCTTTCGTTAACATGGTGTTTGTGCTTTTATGGTATATTACAAAGGTAAAAAATCTTGTTTGAAATATCTTTAAAATCCTCCAAATACTGTACTTTTACAAATATAATATAAAAACAAAGGCTATGTTTTTTTCCGAGGAAGAACGTCTCCGTTTACTTAAGTTGTACCGGAAATTGTTGCGATTGGTTTGGGAATACACGACACCTGCGCAAGTGAAAGATGTACGGGCTGTTCTGACCGATGCGGCAAAGACCGGAAAGCTCCAACGTACAGTTAAGGAAATTAATCCGATTGTACGAAATCTGAATACGGCACTGATCGTGGCGAGTGAAATGGGACTGCGTCATGCTTCGGTCATCAGTGCCATGCTTTATGATGTGGTGGTTTCCAAACAATATTCCGTCGAAGAAGCCGAAAAAACCTTTGGAACATCGGTGGGTGGTATTCTTCGCGGTTTGACCAAGGCCAATGAACTTTATGACAGGAATGCCGCCATAGAGACCGAAAATTTCCGCAACCTGCTGCTCTCTTTTGCCCAGGATGGAAGAGTGATCCTGATCATGATAGCCGACCGTCTGAATACCATGCGGGTGCTTAAATATTACCCGGAAGAAAAACGCTTGAAAATTGCCGGTGAAGCGTCCTATCTGTTTGCTCCTTTGGCTCACAGAATGGGATTATATAACATCAAAACGGAGTTGGAGGATCTTTCCATGAAGTATCTTCAGCCTGCCGTGTATTTTGAAATTGCCAGAAAACTGGATGAAACAAAGCTTTCCCGTGAAAACTACATCCGGAATTTTATCGAGCCGATCAAAAAACGGCTGGAAGAGACCTCGGATTTGAAGTTTGAAATCAAGGGACGTACCAAATCCATCAGTTCCATCTGGAACAAGCTCAAGAAACAGAAGATTCCCTTTGAGAACATATACGACCTTTTCGCCATCCGTGTCATCATAGACAGCGACCTGGAAAAGGAAAAATCAGATTGCTGGCAGGTGTATTCCATCATCACCGACATGCATGTACCCAATACTTCCCGTCTGAAGGACTGGCTTTCCATTCCAAAAAGCAATGGCTATGAATCTCTTCACATTACGGTGATGGGACAGGAAGGCAAGTGGGTGGAGGTGCAGATCCGTACCCGCAGGATGGATGAAATTGCCGAACGAGGTTTGGCTGCCCACTGGAAATATAAGGGCATCAAGAGCGAAACAGGTCTTGATGAAATGTTGACACGAATCAGAGAAATACTTGAAAGTCAAGAAAGTAGCTCTGCAAAGTTGATGGATGATTTCAAGATGAATCTTTATGAACACGAGATATATGTCTTTACACCCAAGGGTGAATTGTATAAGCTTCCCAAAGGTGCCACCGTGCTTGATTTTGCCTACGGTATCCACACCAGTCTGGGTAGCAAATGTGTCGGAGCAAAAGTGGACGGAAAAAATGTGCCCATTCGTTATGAACTGAAGAGTGGCGATCAGGTTGAAATCCAGACCGGTGCCAACCAAACACCCAAACAGGACTGGGTAAATTTTGTGGTGACATCCAAAGCTCGCAACAAGATTCGTCAGACCCTGAAGGAAGCTGCGTTGAAAGAAGCTGAATTCGGAAAGGAAAGTCTGCGTCGCCGTATGAAGAACCGTAAGATCGAGTACGAAGAAGCCATCCTGATGAAAGTGATCAAGAAACTGAAGTTTAAGACTGTGACCGATTTTTACGCTGAAATTGGTGCTGAACGTCTGGAAGTCAATCATGTCATTGATCTGTATCAGGAGATGGATCGTGCGGAAAAAGCGGTCAATGAGCCTACGGAAGTACGCTCCGCCGAAACTTTCTTTGTGGATACCACCACTGTTGCAGCCGGGAAGAGCAAGGAAGATGTCTTGCTTATCGACCATCACCTGAAGGGCATTGATTATAAACTGGCCAAATGTTGCAGCCCGATATATGGGGATGAGGTTTTTGGCTTTGTTTCTGCCGTAGGCGGCATCAAGATTCATCGAAAAGATTGCCCGAATGCGCCTCAGATGATGGAACGTTTCGGGTACCGGATTGTCAAGGCAAAGTGGGCAGGAAAGGCTGATGGTTCCAGCTATCCGATTACGCTTCAGGTGGTTGGAAATGATGATATCGGCATTGTGACCAACATCACTTCCATGATTTCCAAGGAACCCGGTGTGAGCCTCCGGTCCATCAGCATTGATTCGACGGATGGACTATTCAAGGGACATTTGACCGTGATGGTTGGAGATACCCGTCAGCTGACCGGTTTGATCAAAAAGATCAAGACTGTCAAAGGTGTCAAGCAAGTTGACCGCTCCTTATAAGCTAGTGTTGCTTTAATGAATGTAGCTGGTATGTTTAAACAGCCGATTTCTATATTTTACATTTTTGGTTGAGGTTTGGCTCTATTTTTTGAAAAAAATCCAGTTCATGATAATGACAAATGGAAATATGCTTATCGGGAAATGAAGTACATAAATGAATCCTTCTTTCACCAGATTGCTTTGATAATATCCTTAAAGTCCAGGGTATGGCATCGATAAAAAATATAATAAATCTGGACGACGATATTTCAATACGATATTATTTTGTCCTTTCATGTCTATGATAGTTTAAAATTCAATTTTATAGCTTATTGATGGAACAATAGCACTAATTGTACTTTGCTTAACCTCTTTGGTCTTGATATAATATTCATACCCTTCGTTAATCGGTGAGTTGAGCAGATTTTTTATCTGTAAGGAAATCAAACTTGAATGTCTTTTTTTGTTTATACGATAGTTTACGGTGAAATCGACATAGAAAACGGAGGGCATTTGATTTTCAAAAGCTCTGTTTTCGTCATAGACAACATTTTTCAACAATATTGATTCGTCTTTAAGGATGGGACTTTCATGTTCACCTCCAAGAAAACTTAACCGGCCATTTATACCCAATACTCTTGTGTTGTCCTTATAGAAAAACTCTTTACCGAACAAAATGTTGGCAACATAATTCTTGTTGTAGCGGGTATTACGCCACACTCCGTCATCGGCTTTATATTTGGAATCGAATAATGAACAGGTAACCAAATAATAATAATTTTTGCTCAGGAATTTCTCGAAAGTGAGGTCAAGTCCATAATTATAGCCTGTACTGTTGTTACCTAACGATTCGTGAAAATACCAGTCTTGTTTGTAATTGATCATGGAATACGAACTATCGGCAATTCCTGGTACATCGTACATTTTTTGGTAATAGACTTCGGCCTTAAAATGAAGGTCTTCCTTGATATGCCAGTCATAGCCCAAAATGAAGTGGTGTGCTTTGGTTGGCTTTAACTTTCGATTGGGATACTCCGTTCCTAACTTAAGCAGATATATTTTCAATTCTTCGGAACGACTGTGCAAGCCGTAACCAAAACTTAAAGTGTGTCCCGGAAAAATATCCCATCGGACACCAATTCTCGGACCTAAGACCACACTTTTGTTTACTCCAAAATAGTTGGTATTCAGTCCGAGATTAAATGCCAGATTGGACGACAAATCGTATTTTGTCTGGATATACGCTTCTGCTGCATCAGCATTTCCTTTTTCTTTTATATAATTCTGATATGTTGCAGGGTCTGAATTTTCAGTGTTGCTCATATCCAGGTTATAAAACACTCTTTTGTAGGTTAGCCCTGTCTTTAGAGTCAGTCTGGAATTGAATTTATGATTGAATATGGAGTTGAATGTCAGATTTCCGGAGTTATCCACCAAATACATGTCTGGTGACACTACCATCTGGTCACTTATTCTCATCATACTTAATTTATTCATTACACCCGAAAAAGCCACCGACGAATTCAGATACGTATTTTCTCCTGTAATGATTTTATGATTTATTCCGGTGGCTCCCATATATGTATCCCATTTACAAAGTTTTCTGTCATAATCGGTCTCCCACTTTAATGAATCTTTTGTGAACGGCTCTATCAAGTTGTCTATTCCGCCTATTCCCCAGATGGAAAATGTCCCTGCTTTTTTTGTCGGGAAATTTAGTTTGAAAGATAAATCCTGATATTTCATTTTTTCCTCAGTGTCTATGATTTTGGTGTCTGTCAATAAACCCATAGTTGAATATCGATAATTAAACAAATAGGAAGATTTTGATTTTCTGGAGATAGGGCCTTCCGAAGCAAAATCGATTCCCATTATTCCTATTTGAAAAGTGTTTTCACGTTTTTCGGCATTTCCAGACCTGAACTTCATGTCAAAAACTGCGGCGAGTGCATTTCCATATTCAGCCGGAAATGCACCAGTGAAGAAATCGGAATTGGCCAGCATCTGACTGCTGAAAAGTGTTACAAAGCCTCCTCCGGCTACATTGGCTCCTGAAAAGTGGTGAGGTGCTGGAATTTCAACTCCTTCCAAGTGCCATGACACACCTTGCGGAGCGTTTCCTCTGACGATAATGGCATTATTGTGAATATCACCAACAGAAACCCCAGCGGAAGCGGATACCAAACGCGCCGGATCGCTCATTCCTCCAGCATATCGTTCCGCTTCTTCCACCGTAAATGAGCGCGCACTTACTGATGCCATCGTGTTTATAGGTTTGCCTTTACGTGAATAGGCGTTAACCGTAACTTCGTTCATTTGAGTAACAATTTGTTTTAATCCGACTTCAATCAGAACTTCTTTCCCTGACGTTACGACCAGTTCGGAGATCACTGATGGTTCATAACCCATGTAGGTGACCTGTATGGCATGTCTTCCAAAGGACACGTTCCTTATGGAAAAATTTCCATCTGCGTCCGAAGATGTCTGGATTATAGGATCAGTATTTAAAATATGGATATATGCTTCGGCTAATGGCTCTTGCGTTTCAATATCAAAGACTTTTCCACGTAGCGTTTGTCCACCTGTTTGTGGATAGAGTCCACCGGAGTAAAATAAAGTTAATGCAAATATGGCTGTTCTGAAAATGTTTGTCCTATACATCATTTTTAGTTTAAATATATGTTTTTGGGACAAAGGTGCGGAATATTGGAAATGGTATCGTCCGACCTTATCGGTATGGACAAATAATAAGTATGAGCAGGTAGGTTTGGACTTGTTTTTGGAACTTATAATGCTTTAATTGTTCTCCAAATATTGAGAAGGAGTCACTCCAGTGTGTCTCTTAAAGACTTGATTGAAAGATGATTTTGAGTTGAAGCCAGAATCCAGGGCAATCCCTAGAATGTTGAAGCTACTGTTTTCGGGCATAGAAGCACGCTTAATAAATTCCTCCACTCTATATCCGTTAATAAAATCATAAAAATTCTTTTCTTCATATTGATTGATAACCTGCGACAGATTGTTAGGCGATGATTCCAACTGATCAGCCAATTTGCTCAATGTAAGTTTGGATACCAGAAACGGCTTTTTTGTTTCCATCAATTTCAGTAACTTTTCATGTAAGACTTCTCCATCCGAAAAAGTTAAGCCAGACTTCTTATATTCGGCTGCAGTTCTCGGCTCTACAATTTCATTTCTTTCTATGACATTATCCGTAAAAATTCCCTGATATCGAATGCCGAAATGTCCTAAAGCAAAAACCAATGCAATAATTATTGAAAAAAATATCATGTCTGCATTAAATCCGAAATTCATACCCAATATACCCTGAAAGAAATAAACCACCATCACGGCAATATAAATCAGACCGATACCTGATATCAGCATTTTGAGCCATTGCAAACTGATATTTTCATTATAGGCAAAATTTTCTTTGATCAACTTCTGGTATTTGTTTAGTAAACGATAAGACAAAATGGGATAGATGATTCCGGAAATGATGAAAAAAACCAATGAGATATACATGATTATATCAAAATCTTTGATTATTCCCTGATCTATCAGTCTTTTCTCTTCAGCAGTACATCCGAAAAAGAACGGAAACATGGAAATATAAGATAATGCAGCTGGTAGGAAGTGGAGATAGTCTTTTAATCTAAACCGTTTTTCTGGGCAAAGTGAATAAGAAGTATAAAGATATAACAGGGGACCATGTAGGAGCGGAAATGGATTTGATATACCAACCAAATGCGGATATTTGTTCCAGTAACCCAATGAATATATGAAGTAGCTCAATAAATGGATACCGATGATGAGCATCCATATTGCCAGAATTTTGTCCTCAATGGTCTTGTCCTTTTTAAATAATAGTAGTGAAAAGAGAAAAAAAGCGAGAAAAATACCAATGGTGAAAATTGTATTCATCAGTTAACGATTACAGAAAAATGAAAATATATCTCAGAAATACAAAAGTAATATTTTTATTCGTTGTTATATGTCTTAATATTAATCACATTTTACATTTCCCCTTTCAGGAAAGCTTGCCGCTGTTTCTCCGGATATTTTTCGATGGCATATCTCAGCATGGTGCGGGGCATTTGCATGTATCGGTCGTTTTCGACCAGAAACTCCGTTTCAGCCAGCGGATTACGTTTGCCGATTTCGCGGAGCATCCAGCCAACTGCTTTGTGAATGAGGTCGTGTTTGTGGTTCAAGAGCATCTTGGCTATCTCGAATGAATCGCTGAAATCATCCTTCCTGATAAAATGAAAAGTGGAAATGATGGAGATGCGCTGTTCCCAGAGATTTTCACCGGCCGCCATTTTGTACAGCGGTTTCCTGTCCTTGTCCCACAGATAGTCGCCCACGATGTGGTGACAAGTCATGTCCACCAAGTCCCAGTTGTTGAAACGGGAAGCGTTGCTGATATAAAAATCGTAGCAGGCTTTTTCCCCGGCTGTATCAGCTTGTTTATAGCATTCGACCAACAAGAAACCGCCACCCATCCTGACTTCGTGTACTGGGTCCGTTATGAGTAGAGAAATTTCGTTCAGCGGCATTTTCCGGTATTTTTTCACCACATTGCGGGTGAGCGGTACTTTGATACCCCAAAAGATGTCGCCTTCACCGTATTGCCCTGGTCCGGTCTTGAAAAACCGTTGAAGTTCAAACGCTTGATTGGGGTTGGACAGGCTTTTCAGTTCCTGACGGAAATTTGCTGCAGTCATATTTTATTTTTTCGTGTAGGTTATCAATAGAGAGTAGGAGAGGAATTGCAAATATAATATTATTGTTTTAAAGGAGAAAAGTCAACCTGGATAAACTGTATGTCAAACAAAATCACCATTCAGGGTGTCACTGGTGCTTCAGATCTCACTTTTGCCAAAGCCGTTGTGATTTATGTCACTGTTTTTTTTAAAAATATAATCGCTTATAATCTTTAGTTACAGGACTAATACCCTTTTAGTTTTAATCTCTTTTTGATAACCATGATAAAAATTTCAAAAAAAGATTATACTTTTGCATAAAAATTCAATGTTATGCAAATTGTAGAAAAAGATTCCCCCAAAGCCTGGCTGTTGGCTGCCCGTCCAAAAACATTGGCCGCCGGATCAGTCCCTGTGATTGTAGCCTCAGCTTTGGCCGCCCATTTCGGACAATTTGACCTGATTCCTGCATTGCTTTGCCTGATTTTCGCCTTATTGGCTCAGATAGCCTCCAATTTCAGCAACGATTATTTTGATTTTATAAAAAAAACCGACGACGAAGACCGGCTTGGTCCGGAACGCGCTGTTGCTTCTGGCTGGATTGATCCCAAGAAAATGCTGTTCGGTACCTTGTTGACCATCGCCATTGCCTGTCTGTTCGGACTCGGGCTGATTTATTACGGAGGATGGGAAATGATTCTTGTGGGAGCTGTCTGCGTGGTTTCATTGCTGGCCTATTCCACCGGGCCATATCCTTTGTCCTATCACGGACTGGGAGACCTTTTTGTGCTGGTTTTTTTTGGCTTTGTCGCTGTTGTCTTCACTTACTACGTACAAACCCAGACTTTCAATCCGTTTACTTTTGCGGCAGGTGCCATTGTCGGCCTTGCAGCCATCAATATTTTGATAATCAATAATTACCGAGATAGGGATACCGATAAGAAGAACCATAAGAATACCACCATCGTGATTTTCGGCGAAGTTTTTGCCAAATGGTATTATTTACTCAACGGCGTCGTTGCTTGTTTGTTATGCCTACTTTTCGTTCATGAATCAGTTCTGGCAGCATTCTTACCTTTCCTGTATCTGATTCCACATTACAAAACCTGGCAAAAAATGACTGTCATCAATCGCGGCAAAGCATTGAATCCACTTTTGGGAGAGACTTCCAGAAATTTGCTGATTCTTGGATTGCTTTTGTCGATGGGTCTCCTCATTTGATATAACTGTCAAGGAGAACTTTTTTAAACCTATTGGAGTGGAATAGGTTTTTAAAAGTTCTCTTGATAAGTTACTGATTACACATTATTGGCATATAAAAGATACCCGCCTTTGGATATCGTTTTAATGGAAACGGAAGGCTCTTCCTCAAATATCTTTCTCAATTTATAGGCTATATTATGCAGTGAACTCTCTTTCCCCTGAGGGTCTTCGTCCATTTTCCACAGCTCTTTGATGGTATCTTCTTTGTTTATCACATGACCTTCATTTTCACAAAGAATTTTCAGGAAGGAAGATTCAAGCTTGGATAATTTAATATGGATTCCTTCTTTAAAGAGGCATTGAATGGAAGGTTCAAAGGTCAATGTCCCCAGTTGATAGCTGTCTTTTTTGTCTTCTTCCCTTTTTAGCAAGGAATTGATCCGAAGGGAAAGTTCCCTGATCCCGAAAGGCTTTTTCAAATAGTCCATATAGCCGATTTTGAATCCCCTTTCAAGATCGGCAACACTTTTTTTAGCCGTGGCAAAAATAATCGGCAACGTCCTGTTTACGGCTCTGATTTCTTCCGCTATGTCAAAACCATCTTTCTCCCCTCCCAAATCCACATCCATGAGAATCAGGTCGAATGTTTCCCGTTCCAAAAGTGGAAGCACCTCTTTTCCGTCCAAAAGATGATAAACTTCAAATTCCAGATCTTCCAGGTTCTCGAGGACCATCATGGACAAATTCTGATCGTCTTCCACCAATAGTATTTTTTCCATAAAATTTCTGAATTTGTTTGATTACAAAGATTGAACTTTCGGTAATTGAAGCATAAATTCGCTGCCTTTACCGAAGATGCTTTTTACAGAAACACAGCCCCCGTGCTTTTCAACGATTTGTTTCACATAACTTAGCCCGATACCATAACCATGCATCTTTTGATCTGTACCGACACGGGCGAATTTCTCAAATATTTTGCCTAAGTCTTCTTCCTTGATACCATTTCCGTTGTCCTGCACTGAAAGGAACATAGACTGATCCTCTTCTGAAAGGTTGATTTTTATTTCAACTTTTTCACCCGAATACTTGATGGCGTTTTCCATGAGATTCGATAGGCATTGGGAGATATGATCCCTGTCTGCTGTGATGAAAGGTTGATTTAATTGACAATGAACAGTGATGTCGGTCGGTTTTGATGCTATTTCGAGTGCCCTTTCTTTAATTTCCTGCACCAACTTGAGAATGTCAAATTCCGACATGTTCAGTTTTAGCATTCCTTCTTCTTCCATGGACATTGTCAGAATCATGTCGATTTTTCCATTCATTCGGCTTAATTCATTCATGGAAATGTTCAAATACTTCTCCCGCTTTTCCTGATTGTCGATGACACTTGTGTTCAGGAGTGAATCAACCGCTTTGTACATGATGGAGATAGGACGCTTCAATTCATGAGAGACCTGGTTGTAAAAATCATTTTTTGATTGGGCCAGTTTCTTTTGTTTGGCCAGTGTCTGCTGCAAGATATATAAACAGTAAATGCAAAAAAGGGACAATAGGAACGAAAGCAGAAGGATGCCAATCATTTGGGACAAGATGCCTCTCAATGGATTCAGAAGCACTAACTGCAAAACTTTTGTTTGTTGGAAATTTAACGGTATGTCTTTTGACTTGATTAATAAGGATGATTTAAAATGGTCTTTTTTAGAACTTTGCAATATCTTGTTATGCTTGGTGTCGACAATACGTGAATATAGGGCTACATCGAAACCGTCTTCCCTAAATAATTGGGATGCGATACTGTCGATGGGATGAAGTTCTATCGGCTTTTCTTCAGATAAATACATCTCCATGCCAATGTTCAGTACTGTCATGGAACTGCTTTTATCGACGTCGGGCATCGAATCCACATTGTAGAAAACGTCATCAGGCTGAACGTGTGTATCCTCATCTCCTATTCGTACACCGGGGACATCCTTTGCGCTTGCATTGTCGAACCGGCTGTTCATATCCTTTGTATATGCTTCCTGACTGATCAGATTCAGTTCCCGGTTCAAAAGATCCTTGTTTATCTGAAAAAGCCTGAAAATTAAAAAGGCCTGAGATAGGAATATCAGGATAACAAAACAGATGGATAGTTGTGTCAGTCTTTTGTAGCGCATTTTAGTAAACTTCATAAAAAGATAGAAACAAAATTAAACATTCATTTTGAATTGAATCACAAAAAGTCTGTTAAAATTAACATGTCTGTGAGGAAAATATGAGAAAAAAGAGAGGTTGATAATAATCGATTCATAGCAACTTCATAACAAGCAGTGCAAATCCGGATTTTTCTTGACGGTTTTTTCTTTTTCAGATGGGCTGTCTCGAAAAGTAAAAATAGGATTTTACTTAAATGCTTGATTATTTGTAAGATAAGTTTAATGCTATGAAACGAAAGACAGTTAAAACGGAATTTGTAAAATTAGAAAAACAGTCCATGAAAGGGATTATGGGTGGTAAACATATCATCATTTTCATACACGGGCGACCGATTGTTTTAGAAGTTTAATTATTTTTTGTATCTGATGATGATAAAAAAATGATATTTCTCATTTTTTTATTAAAATGAATGGAGTGGTTATTTCTGGAGTGGGTTGGCTCCCCCGGATTGAAGGTATCAGTATTGGTATTGGTCCTTTGTCCGGGGGAGAACCAATTTTTGGAGAGGTAAGAAAATTTATTCAGATTCATCGCTTGCAAAACTAACGGTTAAATTCACAGAAAAAATTGGTATTGATACAATCAGAGTGTGCGGAATCAAGGTTAATATTTGGAGAGATCAACAACACCTATGATCCCCAAAGCCGTAATTTAAGCAATTTATCGGAACTAATTATTACGGCTATGATGGCCTGTATCGCCTCACTTCAGCCTCTGGAACCTTCACCGGGAGGGCAGGCAAGACAGCGAGCTATACCCTGACAATGGGTTACGACAACCTGCATAACATAACTTCCAAACAGCAGCACATAACGCAAACGGGCGTGCAATTTGACGGAACCTTAAATGCCGGTTACGACCTAATATATGCATACGCAAAGAATCCTCAGCAAATCAGTACAATTGGCGAGGAAAGCTACCGTACGGAAGATACCGCAGCCGTAGTGCCCATAAAGAAAAACCAGATATATAGCTACGATGCCAACGGAAACCTGGTAAGTGTAAATACCAATCAGTACACCATAGCCGACAAACTGAGCAAGAGCAACCAGCGCAGACTCCTCTGGGACGAAGAGAACAGGCTCCTTGCCCTGAGCGACAACGGCTACGTGAGCAACTACTGGTACGATGCCAATGGTGAACGTACGGTGAAGACCTCCGGCGACGGAGAAGGAGTCCTTGTGAACGGTGTGCTGAGTGGAAGTCGTACGGGTACGACAAACTATACAGCTTACGTAAATCCTTATATGGTCATCACCAATGGCGGCCAGTGCAGCAAACATATTTACATTGGCAGCCAGCGTGTTGTTTCCAAGTTATGCAGTCATGGAACAATTACCGACCCTATTTCTGCAACGAAAGCAGGCTTCCCCGGAGGGACTGTCAATTACACATCCAAATATATTGACCTCACCGGCAAAATCAAGCTTCGTTACGATTCGTTGGGTGTGGCATACCATGGCACCGACCATGCCGGAGCAGGCTTCTATACATCGGCTACAAACAGCAACGAAAACTTGCAGTATTTCTATCATTCCGATCATTTGGGAAGTTCAAGCCTAATCACTAACTTAGACGGCAATATTGTGCAGCACCTCGAGTATGTACCTTTCGGTGAGGTCTTTATTGAAGAACGCAACAAATGATTTATAAATATTCAGTTTGATGTTTCTATAAAATCTTATACACAAAAACACATATATGTCCATCAATTCCATAGAATTTCTCCTATTTTTTGTAGTAATTTTCTTTATTTACTACTTTCCATTGAAAGAAAAATCTAAAGCACAGAATGCATTCTTGTTGTTTGCCAGTTATTTTTTTTATGGATATGCGGATTTGAAAATGCTTCCGTTACTCATCGTTACCACATTAGTTTATTACTATCTTGGATTAGGTATTTCACATTTTAAGGTTAAGGGGAATAAAAATGCTGGCTTATTAATTTCTACAATCGGAATTATTTTTGGCGTGATTTTATTACTATATTTTAAATATCTGAATTTCTTTGTTGCTTCTTTTTCGGAGATGTTTAATTCGATAGGATTACAGACCAACGTTCAAACGTTTAATATCATTCTTCCTATCGGCATTAGTTTCATTATCTTCCGGCTTATTGGTTATGTAATAGAAGTAAATCGAGGGACGATAGAACCAACACGAAACATTGTAACATTCAGCACTTTTGTGGCATTCTTTCCTTGTCTACTATCCGGCCCTATCGATCGACCTCAGAAGTTTATACCTCAATTGGAGAAGAAGCGGCCATTCAATTACGAAATGGCTGTAGATGGCTTGCGGCAGATACTTTGGGGTATGTTTAAGAAAATGGTTATAGCCGATAATCTATCTCCTATCATAAATGGTATTTGGGCCGATTATTCCAATCAAGCAGGTAGTACCTTATTTTTGGCAGCAATCCTTTATACCTTCCAGATATATGCTGACTTCTCAGGATACTCAGACATGGCAATTGGGGTTGCAAAAATATTGGGTTTTAATGTTGCAAAAAATTTCGACTATCCCTACTTTTCAAGAAATATATCCGAATTCTGGAGAAAGTGGCATATGTCTTTGACCAGTTGGTTGACCGATTATATTTACATCCCGTTGGGAGGTAACCGTTGTAGTAAGTCAAGACATTTCTTTAATACAATGGTTGTGTTTACTATATGTGGATTGTGGCATGGAGCCAATTGGACCTTTATATTATGGGGTATATATAATGGATTATTATTTTTACCTCTTGTTCTGAGAAAAAAGAAAAAATTGCCGAAAGTAGCCGGCGAAGGGAGACTTCTTCCTAATGCACATGAAACCTTAAATATTCTTGGAACATTCTTTTTGGCTACTTTCGGATGGATCATATTTAGATCTGCTTCAGTTCATGATGCTTTCTTATATATTAAGGAAATCTTCTCTATATCGTTATTTTCTATGCCAAATATAAGGGGATTCCAACTGCTGAACCTTTTAGAAGGCTTCTTAGCTATTGCAGTTTTGATATTATTTGAATGGGTAAATAGAAGAAATGATTTTGGTTTACAATCATGTGGTAAAAGCAAAGCAATGAGATGGGCCATATATTTAATATTGTCTTTTGTTTGCTTCCTCTTTTTCAAAACAAATCAACCATTTATTTATTTCCAGTTTTAAAGTACTGTTATGAAGAAATTCAATGAACAAATAATATTTTTTATTCTTTGCCTTTTACTTGCAATTATAGTCATTGGTATGGTTACACCGTATAATAAAGATGGTTATAATAGAGCGTTTTTTGTCAAAGACTCTACTTTGATAAATAGAACGGAGCCAGCAATCATATTGGTTGGAGGATCAAATGTTGCTTTTGGTTTTGATTCAAAAGAGATAGAAGACTCCTTAGGAGTTAAGGTTATCAATAGCGGCTTGCATGCTGGTCTGGGGTTGAATTTCATTATTGATAATATTGCAGATAGAGTAAGGAAAGGAGATGTAGTTGTATTATGCCCTGAGTATACCCATTTTTTTGGTATAACAGCTTTTGGAGGACAACCATTGGCTGATTTGTTTTATATTTCACCAAAATATATCTATAAATATATCAACAATTACGACCAGATTAAATGTATTCTTACAAATACACCAGCTTTCCTAAAAAGCAAATTAGAGTATATGCTGGTTTTTGCTATATTACCAGAATATGAGACAATATACAGAAAGTCCGCATTTAATCAATATGGGGATGTTACTGCTCATTGGAATAAAGGGAATAAATCATATGCCCAATTTGAAAATTTTGGAGAGGGTGGCATTAATTATAAAGTTATATATCATTATATCAATAAAATAAATGAAATGAAAAGTAAGGGTGTCAATGTTTTGTTTTTTCCACCTGCATTATCTGAAACGACCTTTAAAAATACAAAAGGTGATATAATGCGAATAGATTCAATATTTCAGAAATATAATATTAAGACCTTTATTCCAGCTAAGAATTATGTTTTTAATGATTCTTTATTTTTTGATACTCCATTTCATTTGACTTATCAAGGAGCCGTTTTACATACTCAATTATTAATTGGTGATTTGAAGAAAATATTAAGTTCAAAGTAATCATAGCCACCTTTTCCAAAAGCGTAAAGCCCTAAAAATCCAGTAATTTGTAGGGCTTTTTTGTTAGTGCGTCACGCATGGCGCATCACTTGACGGTGCAAGTCCGTTATGGGGGCTGACAATTGCCAACCATTAGCCAATAGCAAGGGTGCCCCTCACGAGTTGGAATCTGAGGTTATTGCGGCAATAATGAAATAAAAGCCAAACACTAAAATTCAGATGCTTCTTCCTTATTTGCAAACCCCTATACACTTGATATTTTTTTTGTATTCTGAGATACAAGATGTAAAAAGATATGGTATATTTCGCCCTGTTTTACCTTAAACTACTACCATTATGATTATTGGAATTCCTAAAGAGATTAAAAATAACGAGAACAGAGTCTCCCTGACACCAGGTGGCACAAAAGAGCTGACAAAAGCAGGGCACACTGTTTATGTACAGCACACTGCGGGTGAAAACAGTGGGTTTACGGATGAAGAATATGTTGCAGCTGGAGCTATTATTTTACCTTCAATAGAAAAGGTCTATGCAATCCCTGAAATGATTGTCAAGGTGAAAGAGCCTATAGCTGAGGAATATGGTTTGATTAAACCTGATCAGGTCGTATTTACTTATTTTCATTTTGCTTCGGAAAAAGAGTTGACTGATGCAATGATTGGAAGTGGAGCCATCTGCATCGCTTATGAAACGGTAGAGAAGAAAGACCGGTCACTGCCGCTGCTTATTCCGATGTCGGAAATCGCAGGTAGAATGGCCATTCAGGAAGGTGCGCGCTTTCTTGAAAAGCCTCAGGGAGGGAAGGGCATTCTTATGAGTGGCGTTCCCGGTGTGAAACCTGCCAAAGTGCTGGTGATAGGAGGCGGTGTCGTTGGCTATAACGCAGCCGTCATGGCTGGCGGAATGGGTGCGGATGTGATCATCACTGATATATCCCTGCCGCGTTTACGCTACTTAAGCGAAATCCTGCCTCTGAATGTAAAGACCCTCTATTCTTCGACCCACAACATAGAGAACGAACTGCCGACGACCGATTTGGTCATCGGATCCGTACTGATACCGGGAGCCAGGGCTCCTCATATCATAACCAAAGATATGCTCAAGTTGCTTAGAAAAGGTAGTCTGATGGTGGATGTAGCCATCGATCAGGGCGGATGTTTCGAAACTTCGCATCCTACCACTCATAACGACCCCGTATATACAGTCGATGGAATAACGCATTATTGTGTGGCAAATATTCCTGGAGCTGTGCCTTACTCTTCTACGCTGGCGTTGACAAATGCGACTTTTCCTTATGTGATGATGTTGGCCAACAAAGGATGGCGACAAGCTTGCAGGGAAGATGACAGTCTTGCCCTTGGACTTAATATTGTAAAAGGGAAAGTTTCCTATCAGGCTGTGGCGGAAACTTTTGGATTGAAGTATGAACCGGTGGAATTTTGAAAACCAACAAGATTACGAATTTTTACAAAAAAGCACTTTTTGGAGTGCACTCCTACAAAAAAATACTACATTCGCAGATTGGTTCAATAGACATAACTTATAATGCCATTTAAAATAAGTTATTTATGCCTCTCACAGAAAAAAATGAATTGGAATCACTTCGGAATGCATCAATACAATCATTCGATTATTTTTACACCCAATATAGCGGTAAACTATACAATTTTGTGATGAGAGTCTCGAAAGGAGATGGTTATATTTCTGAAGAGATTGTTCAACGTACTTTCATCAAAATTTGGGAGACGAAAGAACAGATAAATCCGGATAAATCATTTATCTCCTATTTATGTACAATTGCAAAGAATATGCTTCTGAATGAGTATGAACATCAAGCCGTTCAGTATATTTATCAGGATTATGTAAAATTAAAAATGAAAGAGGTTGATAATACTACCGAGCAAGAAATTGACAAAAACTTATTGGAAGAGTATATCGATAAACTTGCAGAGAACTTGCCTCCAAAACGAAGAGAAATTTTTATCCTTAGTCGAAAAAAAGGCCTTTCAAACAAAAAAATTTCAGAACAATTACATATTTCGGAAAGTACCATTGAAACACAGCTTTCAAAAGCAATTGCATTTATGAAAAGTCAATTACAAAAGCATTACGAATATATCTTGATTATTTTAATTACATCGGCTACGAAATAATGTTAATATTTTCTGGTTAGGTAGTGAAAAAGAAACAAATAGCTGTATACCATTATATACCAATTTATGCAAAAAGAAGAATGCATTGAAATATTTGAACGTTACGTCCGGAATCGTGCAACTGATTCTGAAATAAAACGTTTGACCACTTGGATTAAAGATAACCAGGAAATCTCATTATGGCTGGAACAGCAAATTATAAATTCATCATCTGCTATTGATGGTGAAATACAAATGCGGATGCTGAAAAATATTGAAAAAGCGATATATACAAATAGTAAAAATGATCTGACGCAAGACAAGCAGCCTAATATTCGTTTTCGATTAAATAAGTGGATACGTGTGGCGGCTTTATTTATATTACCCATACTGACAGCTGCAGGGATGTACTTCTATATGTCCAAAAATGGATCTGCATCTGCACCGCTAATCATAGCGGTAGAACGGGGACAGAAAGCAAATATAACTTTACCCGATGGAAGTAAAGCATGGTTAAACTCTCAATCCAAATTAACATATTCAGCTGATTTTAATAAGGAAAAAAGGACATTGCAATTGGATGGTGAGGCCTATTTTGAAGTGGCTCATAATCCTAAGAAACCATTTATCGTCCAAAGCAATGATATTTCCGTAGAAGCGTTGGGAACAGCATTTGGTATAAAAGCATACCATGAAGATAACATTGTTTCATCCATCTTGATGAAAGGTAAAGTACGGGTCACAACCCCTGATGGCGTTTCGATATTGATGCCCAATAGAAGAGTTACATATAACAGACTTACTCATAAAAAGACTCAAGGCAGTGTAACAAATGCAACAGACTTTACAGGTTGGATACATAACGAATTGCGATTTGAAAATGAGTCATTGCAAGAAATAGCCAAAGATCTTCAGCGAATATATAATATTGAGATAGTATTTGCAAATGAACAACTTAAAAATCAACATTATACTGGAACTGTAAATAATAATAGTTTAGAGAGCGTACTCAATATCATAACTTTGACCTCGCCGATCTCTTTTCAAATTAATAATCAGCGGGTAACTTTTTATGAGAATAAAGGATTAACAGCGCATTTTAACCCATAAAGAAAAAATTCGTTTATGTTCATGAAAGTTGCAGCAAGTTGATATCGTTTCGACTTGCTGTTTTTTTTTAAAAACATTGGATATAAATAGTGGTTTTTTTTTTCTGGGCTGTATACAATATAACTAACAAAAGGTTTTAATTTTTAAATAAAAAATCTATGCCAAAAAAAAACATCACAAAACATCAACTGAAAAGGACTTTGCTTAAGGGCTTTTTATTCCTTTTCCTTGTATTATTTTCAACCGGCTTGTATGCACAAGTTTCGGTAGATGTTTCGAATCGTCCTTTAAAAGAAATTTTAAAAGTAATTGAAACAAAAAGCCAATATCGATTTTTTTATAATGAAAGCCTGAAGGGACTGGATAAAATCAGTTCTTTACAGGTAAAAGATGTTTCTATAGACAAAGCGATGTCTATACTTTTAACAAAATCAAACATCAATTACAAATTAGAAAAAAATAATATTGTAGTTCTTATTGCCAAAATGAATGAAAGTAAAGGCGAATCTAAAAAAATAACCGGAATAGTTACTGATCAGAGTGGCGATCCTATTATTGGAGCTACTGTCATGATAAAGGGTACTAAAAACGGCACAATGACAGATCTTAATGGGAAATTTTCATTAGAAGTTACCAATCGATCCATATTAATCATTTCTTATATAGGATATTCTTCTTTGGAGATTGAAGTAGATTCACAAAAAGACCTTGTGGTAAAATTATTGTTGAAGGAACATTCAAAACAACTTGATGAAGTCATGGTGATAGGCTATGGGACTCAGAAGAAAGTTAATCTTACCGGATCAGTGGAGATGGTCTCAGCAAAACAAATAGCAGATCGGCCTGCTCAGGATGTATCAAATCTGTTGACAGGACAAATACCGGGATTAACAGTAGAACAAAGTTCCGGACAACCCGGACGTGATAATGGAACCATCAGAATTCGCGGGATTGGAACTTTAGGTAGTAATGATCCGTTGGTTATCGTTGATGGGGTTGAATCCTCCTATACCAATATAGATCCGAATGATATAGAAAGTGTATCGGTACTTAAGGATGCTTCATCTGCTTCTATCTATGGGGTACGAGGTGCAAACGGTGTACTTTTGATTACAACAAAAAGAGGAAAAGCAGGTAAAAATACCATCACTTTTAATAATAGCTTTGGCGTTCAGAATGCCACACGTTTACCCCAATATGCAAATTCTGCTGATTATGCCACTTTATATAATGAGGCTCTGGTTAATGATGGAGGATCTGCTAAATATACTGCTGAAGATATACGGAAATACAAGGATGGCAGCGATCCTGATTTTCATCCGAATTCCGACTGGGTAAATTCATTGTTTTCTCAAACAGCATTCCAACAGCAAGACTTTTTAGGCATTAACGGAGGTAGCAACAACACCAAATATAATATATCATTGGGCTATTTAAGCCGAAATGGTCTAATCGCCAATACGTCGAGTAACCGTTATAATCTTAGGGTTAATTTTGATCAGGATTTTTCCACACGCTTCAAAATTGGAGTGAATATGTCTGCAAGCCGGGTGAAAACAACCGACCCTTCGATGAGTATTGGAGAGCTTGTATTACGGGCTTATCGCGAGGCTCCTACCACAACAATTAAATATTCCAACGGTAATTGGGGTGGATTTCCTTATGATCATAACTCCACGGCAATAGCCAGAGATGGAGGATACCAGGATGACTATACAAATACGTTTCTTTTCACTCTTAATGCCGATTATACGCTTCTAAAGGATCTGAAGGTTAAAGGTATTGCATCTGTAACAGATAATACATACAAATACCATGCTTTTACAAAAGAGCTCCAATTATATAATTATGATGTTGTAACAACGACTTACAGAAGTGGGGTTTCAGATTCAAGGTCAGAAAATCTGGAAATAAACTTACAAGGTTTTTTAGATTATACACATACATTTAACGATGCTCATAATGTTAAAGCTCTTTTAGGTTATAACCAGATAAGCGTTGCTTATGACCAAATCGGTGCAGCAATTAATGATTTGCCAAACAATTTTGTAGATCAGCTAAATGCTGGTAATGCTGCTACCTGGAGCAATTATGGTTCTGCTATAGATTACAGGTTAAGGTCTCTTTTTGGACGACTTAACTATAATTTTAAAGAGAAATATCTTTTGGAAGCAAATTTCCGTTATGATGGAACCTCCAGATTTCCTAAAGATAAACGCTTTGGTTTTTTCCCTTCCTTTTCTGCAGGATGGAATATCTCAAAAGAAAGTTTTTTCCCAGTTAATGACTGGTTTAATAATTTAAAATTGAGAGGTTCATGGGGAAAATTAGGAAATCAGGAAATTGGTAATTATGCCTTCCTTCCAACCTATTCTACGGGAGTAAATTACACTTTTGGCGGATCTTTGAGTCCTGGAATAGCAGAAAACAGATGGCTAAAAAATGAGAATATTAGCTGGGAGACGTCTGCCGAAAGTAATTTTGGTATTGATGCTGACTTTTTTAATGGCAAATTATCCTTTACAGGTGATTATTATGTTCGGCAAACGAACAATATATTGCTTAGCTTGCCACAACCATCCATATTGGGAGGATACCCTCCCACTGTTAATGCAGGTGGAGTATCAAATAAAGGTTTTGATTTAATTATTAAACATCGTAACCAAATAGGGGCAATCGGTTATTGGGCAAATGCCAATTTCTCTTATGTTAAAAATAGAATAACAAACCTTGCAGGTGGGGATACCCCCGGAGTATCGGTTGGCGATCCGATAAATAATATTTATGGATATGAGGCCATGGGCTTATTTCAGACACAGGATGAAGTAAATAGTGCGCCTAACCAAACAGCGACTTTTGGTGGAACTCAACCTGGGGATATTCGGTACAGAGATATCAGCGGCCCAAATGGTGTTCCTGATAATACCATCGATCAGTATGACCGCAAATCATTAGGTACTTCTTTTCCTGAAATTAATTACGGCTTTCAATTGGGAGGTACTTATAAGAACTTTGACATTTCGGTTTTAGCTCAAGGGGTAGGAAATGTAAGCAGGTGTTTAACAGCTCAAGCTATACAACCATTTCCTAATTCCGGAAAAGTATTGGATAGGGTTGTCGGAAATAGTTGGACAACAGAAAATCCCAATGCAAGTTTTCCAAGATTATCTCTGAATACTGCATCCAGGAACTACGGACAAACCAGCTCTTTCTTTGTGGAAGATGCCTCTTATCTCAGAATTAGAAATATTCAGGTCGGTTATTCACTTTCATCCTCCTTGTTAAGTAAAATCAAGATGGAAAGACTGAGGGTGTATTTTAGTGTAGACAATCCATTCTTGTTTACTTCCTTTAAAGACTTTGATCCCGAAGCACCGCAGTTTTCAACAGTTGGTTGGCAAGGAGCCGCCGGAAATTATTATCCGCAAGTTACGACCATGATGGGTGGCCTAAACCTGACCTTTTGATCTTATAAATAGATAAGATGATGAACTTAAATGTTAAAATAAAAAACAATGAGATGAAAAGAAAAATATATATAGTCGTATTTACAGTGTTTATATTCGGCCTTTATTCTTGTAACGACGATTTTCTGAATGTTGCGCCGAAAGACCAGATTTCCGGAGAAAGTTTCTATAAAACCCAAGATGATGCCACTCAGGCACTCGTCGGTGTTTATAATACTTTAATCCAGAATAATGATTACACGATGATCCAAAAGGTATTGGCTCATAATACGTGGTCGGATGATGCTATCAATGTTTGGCAGGGATCTGATTATAATACGATTGCTGCCGGATCTTTTGGTTCCGAAACTCCGTTCTTTGAGAATAACTGGACTCAACTTTACTTTAATATCCGCCGGACCAATGTTTTTCTTACCAATATCGGTCAGGTACAAATGGACGAAGACTTGAGGAAAACCTATATTGCAGAAGTGAAGTTCTTTCGCGCATATTATTACCATCAGTTGGTTATGCTTTTCGGAGGTGTACCGATAGTAGAAAAGCCTCTTACCATGGATGAATTGAAGACTCCAAGAAATAAAAGGAATGAAGTCATAGATTTTATCTTAAATGACTTAAATGCAGCTATTTCGGATTTACCGAAAGAGCCTGAAGCACCTGGCAGAATAACAAGTGGCGCAGCTCTGGCTTTTAAATCCCGGGTTCTATTGTATGAATACCGGTTTCAGGAGGCTGCCGATGCAGCTCAACAGGTTATGGAACAAGGGCAGTATGGTCTTTATGACGCCGATGGTGTACAAAGCTATATCAATTTATTTTCCCAAAATAAAGAGAATAACAAGGAAGTCCTTTTTGATGTACAATTTACAGATCAGAGTGGCTATGGAAGTCCAGAACAATTATGGTTGAATGCAGGTTCTTTGGGCGGATGGGCAGCCTTAAATCCACTTAAAAGTTTGGTAGATGAGTTTGAGGATACGCAAGGGAATTCCATCCGTTCTTCCACTATTTATGACCCGGCGAATCCTTTTGCAAACCGCGATCCAAGATTGGATATGTCAATTATTCATTCCGGTAGTATTGTGGTTGATAATAATGGAACAAGCCATACGATAAATACCTTATCCGGTACCGATGCAAACACTCGTTCCGGTTATCTGACTAGAAAAGGAGCTGATCCTGAATCATTTGTCTCAAATGTTACTTCGGGTAAGAATTACATCCTTATTCGTTATGCTGAAGTGCTTTTAAATTATGCTGAAGCAAAAAATGAAGTTTCAGGTCCGGATTCTTCAGTTTATAAAGCTATTAATAGTATTCGCAATCGAGTTGGAATGCCAAATCTCCCTTCTGGTCTTTTAAAGGCAGAGATGCGTGAGAGAATCCGGCATGAGAGACGGGTGGAATTATGCCTTGAGGGCCAGCGTTTCTTTGATATTAAGCGTTGGGGGATAGCTCAAATCGTTATGAATATTCCGATTTATGGCGTGGAATCAAATCTGATAGAAAACAGAACTTTTGATGCCAATAAAAATTATCTTTTCCCAATACCGCAAACAGAGATTGATTTAACCGGAAAGGATATCTTACTTCAAAATCCCGGTTACGGTACCCCCGTATTTCAGGATGATAAATATCCTAAACCGGAGATGTTTCAATAGTTTTTTGGCACTCATAAAGATGAGTGGTTGAACCTTTATTCTTTCAATAACCAAAATTTATTTGAAGTGATAACTATTTATAATTGCCTGCCAGAAGTCATTGGCAGGCAATTATTCAGCAAACTGTCCTTTCTAAAGACCAATTCGTATATGAGAAACATTGAGTTTCATTTTTTTAGTAAAAGTCATTTATCAATTTTTGTGCTCGTATTTTGCAGCACAATATTCACCTGTTGTTCAAAAGAATCTATTACACCTATTACTGATCCGGGCAATCATGAGGATTTTGTTAAGAATATCTACGTATCTGCTCTTGGAAATGACTCTAATACCGGAACGGTGAATGCACCGGTGAAAACAATTCAAAAGGGATTGGGACTTATTAATCCGGGAGACACGGTTTTTGTAAGAGAAGGCGTTTATAAAGAAAAGATTTCTTTTAACAGGTCGGGAAATAATAATTCATACATAACCTTAAAAGCATATCCTGGAGAAAAAGCTACTATAAGCGGTGACGGGCTCTCTGTTAATGGAGATGAAAGTTTAATCACACTAAATGCCGTAAGCTGGATTACTATTGAAGATTTGGATATCTGTAATTTTAAAACATTTAATGCATGGGCGAATGTTGATGGGATTGTTGTAAAAGGAGCATCGAACCATATTATAATAAGGAAAAACCGGGTGTTTAATATAGAGAATAATGCAACACCCGAACAGGGACGCAGTGGTCATGCTATTGCAATCATAGGAAATACGGAAATCCCGATAACAAAGGTTTTGGTTGAAGGAAATGAAATTTTTGATTGTAATACCGGATATAGTGAAAATCTGACGATTAACGGATATGTGGATGGTTTTGAAATCAGGAATAACAAAGTATATAACGGAGAAAATATTGGGATAGTTGCTGCGGGAGGCTATTCCGCCAATTCAATTCCTGCATACAATTATGCCCGCAATGGTATAATTGCTGATAACGAGGTTTTCGATATGGACGGCAAAAAAGGTCCGATTCCTGCATATAGTGAACACAATGGGGCTATCGGTATTTATGTGGATGGGGCGAGAAATATCATTGTTGAAAGAAACAAAGTGCATGATTGCGGGCGGGGTATAGGAATTGTCAGTGAAACAGATCATTTCCCCACTCAGGAATGTATTGTCAGGAATAACTTTGTATTTAATTGTTCTCTGGCGGGTATTTCTTTGGGAGGCTATATTGGATACACTGGTGGTGGAACCAATAACTGTTATGTAGTAAATAATACCATCTATGAAAACAACAGGGATTTGGGTTATTTTGATGAAGTGGAAGGTGAAATCCGGCTCACTGAAAACTGCAGCAACAATGTCATTCAAAACAATATTATTTATGCAAGACCTGAAAATAATGTATGCATTCACAAATACACTTCAACAGGGTCAAATAACCAAATCAATTACAATCTGTATTATTCCACCGGCACTGTCAGGTGGATATGGAACGGTACTGAATACACAAATTTCGATGAGTGGAAGTCCGCCTGTGACGGCGACCGGTCATCGATGAACGAAAAAAATCCCTTATTTGTAAATACGACCATTCCTGATTTACATATTCAAACTTCATCTCCTGCAAAAAATGCCGGCATGCCTTTTTCAACCGAAATAAATGGCCAAACCGATATTGACGGCCAACCCCGGATTGTAAATAATCAGATTAGCATGGGGGCACAGCAATAACTATCATTACGTATTTTAAAATATTAAGAAACATCTGAATAATGAATAATTTGAGATATTTATTTTTGGCAAGTTTGTTTTTCATATCCTTGAACAGCACCTTTGCACAACCTGTTTATCCTGGAAAAGCAATAAGCTCAGCCGAAGTTCGGGTGAAAAAGACATTATTTGAACTGACAAATAGCAGTTTGGATGCAAGATGGGTGGTAACCGATCAAGTGGTTCATGCACAAAGATTTCTGAATAAAGAAACAGGGCAGTTTATTGATTGGAAAGAGAAGCCATGGTTCTATTTGGTATTGGAAAGTGGGGAACGGTTGACTTCAAACGACTTCAAATTGATGACAAGCCCAACTGTAACCTCGATAAAAGGCCGGCTCAAAGCAATTAAAAAATCTGATCGGTTTGATGGGAAGAATTTAATCGCTGACTTTTATTGCGACAAGGTCGGTATAAAGATCCATTGGGAGGTTTCATTAAAAGATGGATCAAATTATTTAAAGCAAGAGTTTACGCTAAGCGTAAAGGATTCTCTGAGTATCGATAAAATCGGATTGATTGAACTACCCAAGGAGAGTGGTTTAGAGCCTTGCGGTATGGTTGCCGGATCACCGCTTGCCGGAAACAATTTCTTTTTTGCATTGGAACATCCAATGAGCCTGATTGACACAACCGGACAATCGGTATCGTCGTTTATGGAACGTCATGAACCTATCACCGTATCTACACCTTTGTTGTTTTCAGCAGTGTGGGGAGTTTCACCCATCAAGCAAATGCGAAGGGGCTTTCTGTACTATATCGAAAGAGAACGAGCTGTTCCTTATCATCAGCAGCTACACTATAATTCATGGTATGATATTTCCTGGATTGATAACAAATTGGATGAAGTATCCTGTATGGATAGGATACAAACTTTTGCTGACAGCCTGATCGTAAAAAGGAAGACTCCGATGGATGCTTTTCTCTTTGATGACGGATGGGATGACAATCAATCACTTTGGCAATTCAATCAGGGATTTCCGAATGGTTTCGAAAAGATGTCCAAACTTGCCAAAAAATATCAGTCCAGTTTGGGGGTTTGGATTTCTCCCTGGGGCGGTTATGAGGAAGCCAAAGCTCAACGGTTGGCTTATGGAAAAAAACAAATTCCGCCTTTCGAAACCAATGCCAACGGCTTTTCATTGAGTGGACCCATATACCACAACCGCTTTTTTGAGGTGGCTTCCAACTTTGTAAAAAAACAAGGAGTGACTATGTTCAAGTTTGACGGTGTCGGTTTGGGTGATGGTACCGAGGGAGCCAGTGCCAGTTACGAAAAAGATATTGATGCTTTACTGAATCTCGTCACCGGGTTAAGGGATATAAAACCTGATTTGTACTTTAGTCTAACCATCGGAACCTGGCCATCGCCTTATTGGCTATATTATGGCGATGCAATCTGGCGTAACGGCTGGGATACAGGTGTAAGCGGCATAGGATCGAAAAGGCAGCAATGGATAAATTTTCGCGATGCCGAAGCATTTAAGAATATCGTAGAAAGAGGGCCTTTATATCCACTGAATGCGCTCATGTATCATGGGATTTGCATTGCAGACCACGGAACTCCGGAAACGCTTGAAATGTCGGATAAGGATATTGCTGACGAGATCTGGTCGTTTTTTGCAACCGGTACCAGTTTACAGGAATTGTATATCAATCCGCATAAACTAAATAAGGCAAACTGGGATTGTTTGGCCAAAGCTATAAGCTGGGCCAGAGAAAATGAAAGTATCATGGTGGATACACACTGGATTGGAGGATCTCCGGAAAAATCCCAGGTTTATGGTTTTGCATCATGGTCACCTCAAAAAGCCCTATTAATGCTGAGAAATCCCTCGAAGGAAAAACAAATATTTGAAATTAATGTGGCAAATGTCTTTGACCTGCCTGATTCTATCACCAATGAATACCGTTTTTTTGATGTCAGAGCAGAAAATATGTCCCAATCGATTGCTCAGGGTAAGTCTTTTCAGATTACACTGGAGCCATTTGAGGTTAAGATTCTGGATGCTTTTCCTGTCAAATGAATTTCTAATGATCAATTTGAAATGAATTAAAATGATTGAATTAATTGACAATTTAAATGTATTTCAGGTCAAAAATCCGACACTTCTGTCAAAAGAGAGGGTCACTTCTGTCGATGCTTTGAGAGGCTTCGATATGTTTTGGATTATGGGAGGGGAAGGCATTTTTATGGGCCTTGACAAAGTCTTTCATAATCATTTCTCAGGATTTATTAACGAACAACTAAACCATGTGGAGTGGTTCGGTTTCCATTTTTATGACATAATCATGCCCCTCTTCCTCTTTTTGGTGGGTATTTCGATGGTGTATTCCTATCGCAAACGGTTGAGCGTTGAGAAATCAAATTTTCCTTTGTGGAAACATACCATGAAACGAATTGTCATTTTGTGGTTGTTGGGCATGATTGTTCAGGGAAACTTACTTACTTATGATGTAAGCAAGTTTCTACTGTTTTCGAATACGCTTCAAGCTATTGCTTGTGGTTATCTGATAGCGACAGTAATAATTCTTTATTTACCTGTTTTACACCAAATAACAGCTACTGTTGGTTTATTGCTTTTGTATTGGGCCATTATGACTTTGATACCAATAGCCGGAAGTACTGTTGGTGCCTATACTCCAGATAGGAACGTCGCTCAGTTTGTTGATGCCGTGATTTTGGGGCGATTTGATGATGGGTTGGACTATACCTGGATTGTTTCGAGTCTTAATTTTGGAGCAACGACGATGTTGGGCGTTTTCTGCGGTTACATACTGCAATCTGGTGTAAGTAAATATACTAAGTTTAGAAATTTTATAATCTTTGGTGTTTCTATCCTGGCACTTGCACTTGTTTGGAATATTTGGCATCCCATTATAAAAAAAATATGGACAAGTTCATTCGTTTTATTTTCCGGAGGAATCAGCGTTTTACTTCTTGCTGCATTCTATTTGATAATTGATGTTTGGAATGTCCGAAAAGGAACTAAATGGATGATTATAATTGGTTCAAATGCAATCTTTGCTTATATGGTATGGCATGTTTTTAATGTGCAATTGCGGTCGATGGCTGATGTATTTATGATTGGATTAAAACCGTTTATCGGAAGCTGGTACGAAACCTTAAACTATACGGGAGGTTTTTTATTGATTTTTGCGGTATTGCATTATATGTACAAAAACAAGATTTATATTAAAATATAAATCCGTCAGCGTACGCCTATTCTTTTAAAATGGGTAAAACCATAGACAAAACAAAATACAGCATTGAGCAGCAGGTTCAGGACAACATCATGAAGCTGCCGATTAATTTATAAGCTAAGGTTGTTTGTCTTAGAGCATACAGAAAAACAAAATCACTGCTTCTCAGTCAAAAATTTCCAGAACCGTACCGGCATGTGCTGACGCTGAAGTTTGGGGTTCAGACGTTCGCGGATGGTTAGGGAGCGGATGTATGATTTCCAGAAATCCTGAAACATCACTTCGTTCTCAGCCATTTGCTCGGGAAGCAGTTTGCCGGTGAGCAGAGCCGGACTTTCTTCGTTGAACGTAAAAGGCTCCACTTGCTTCAGGTCGTAATGGTAACCATACTTGCGCAAGGTATCGAAAACCACCCATTCCTGATCGGAAAAACGCGAATGAAAATAATCAATGGCCAAAGGCAGTGCATTGTATTTGGGCGCGATGGGAGCATAATAAATGCCATCTGCGGTTTTCTGAAAGCGAACAAATTGCCGGACATGTTCGGCTTCTCCATACACACATTTGGCCAGTTTCATGACGGACATGACCACATCGTCACCGAAATCGGTTTCTATCGAATGAGGGCTATCGATGCTCTTCCTGATGTAGCGGAATAACAGCATATCGGAATCCGTATCCTCTGAAAGCCAAACCGCCCGAATCATCCGGCAGGCGTAAACGGACAGCTTCTTTTCAAGAGCGGTCCAAACCCGGCTGGCTTTCTCATCCTGAGAGTAAACAGTGTAGACGTCTTCTGCAAACAAGGGCAAAAGGCAACCGGTCTGCAGCAGTTGTTCAGGGAATGTCCGGCGGCTGTAAGCTTCAAAAACCGCAGTGAGGAGTCCCTCAAAAGTCTTATCATAGAAGAAAACGGTCATGCCTCAGATTCTTCAGGAAAAAAAATGGACAACTGATTTTTAGGTATGGGCTTTTTCCCTTTCGGTTTTACTGTAAGGATATTCCTGATGTATTCAGGGGTTGCTTCCTGTACCGTAAATGTTGTAAGCTGGTGGCAGGTAATGAAATACTGAGCCTTTTTCATCACAACTCCTATTTTCTTCAGTTTATCGGCGTCCAGAGAACCGTGCCGGCGGGCAACCACAATCAGTTTGGCAGATTTGACACCGATGCCTGGTATCCGTAATATCTGGGCATAATCGGCCCGGTTGATATCCACCGGAAAGAATTCCGGATGCCGGAGTGCCCACGAAAGCTTTGGATCAATGGTTAAATCCAGATTGGGCGATTTTTCATCCACAATCTCATCTACCCCGAATTGATAGAAACGCATCAGCCAGTCAGCTTGGTACAAACGGTTCTCGCGTACCAACGGAGCTTGCTTGAGGGCCGGAAGCCGTTTGTCATACTCATTCACCGGGATGTAGCCGGAATAATAAACCCGCCGCATCCCTGACTGGTTATACAACGAAGAAGAGAGGTTCAGAATCTGGCTGTCGGTTTCCGGCGTAGCACCCACAATCATTTGTGTACTTTGACCAGCCGGAACAAAGCGCGGCGTAAAACGGTATTTCTGCTTTTCCTCCTGATACTGTACAATGCCTTGTTGAATAGCCTTCATGGGTTGGAAGACGCTTTGATGGTCTTTCTCGGGTGCAAGAAATTTAAGATTCTCTTCCGAAGAAATTTCAATATTCACACTCATGCGGTCGGCATACAGACCAGCCTCGTCAATCAGATGCTGACTTGCTCCTGGAATTGCTTTCATGTGAATGTAGCCGTTATAATGGTGTATCGTACGAAGCTCCTTCACCACACGCATCATCCGCTCCATCGTATAATCGGGACTGTTGAGCACACCGGAACTCAGGAAAAGGCCTTCGATATAATTCCGGCGATAAAATTCCAGCGTCAGATCAACCAGTTCCTGCACGGTGAACGTGGCCCGTCTCAAATCGTTGCTTCGTCGATTGACACAGTAAGCACAATCATACTGGCAATGATTGCTCAGCATGATCTTCAATAGAGAAACACACCGGCCATCCTCCGTAAAACTGTGGCAAATGCCCCAGCCTGACGTACTGCCGAGAGCTCCGGTAGTGCCCTTCCGGGTGGTACCACTGGAGGCACACGATACATCATACTTGGCAGACTCAGCCAGTATTTTGAGCTTTTCGAGGACGTTTTCGTTCATTGTTTATCTTCCATGTAAAGACTTTTGTCCATTTCAGATAGTCGGCGGGATTAGCAGGCTGTCTCAAAAAGTTTGGTACACCCTTTTTGTTTTTACAATCCCAACGACTTCATCACCGCTTCCACCTTCACTTCAGCAGTCTCCGTTGCCCTGTCATATTCCCCACGGTTATTCATTGTCCCGCGCACTTCAATATAAAACTTGATTTTGGGTTCCGTCCCTGAAGGTCTTATAGAGACTTTGCTTCCATCTTTCGAGAAATACTGCAAAACATTCGATGTCGTCGGCATTTCCAGCTTGTATTTCTTTCCGGAAATCGGCTCAACAGCTTCCAGCGTATTAAAATCTTTGATCAGTACGACAGGTGAGCCTGCAATTTCTTTGGGCGGATTTGCACTGAAATTCTTCATCATTTGCTGGATTTCTTCAGCTCCAGACTTTCCTTTTTTCACGACCGAAACGCCTTTTTCCTTGGAAAATCCATACTCTACGTAGATATCCGTCATCAACTGATACAATGTTTTTCCCAGATCTTTTGCCCAAGCTGCAATTTCGGCCATCATGGCACAGGAAGAAACGGCATCCTTGTCACGGACAAAGTCTTCGACTAAGAATCCGTAGCTTTCTTCGCCGCCGCCGATGTATTGTTTTTTGCCTTCCTGTTCGTGTATAACGGCAGCAATCCATTTGAAACCGGTGTAGCAATCGAAAAGTTCCACCTTGTTTCTGTCGGCAATGGTCTTGATCAGTTCGGTTGTAACGATGGTCTTGACAATATATTCGTTGCCTTTCAGTTTGCCGGTCTCTTTCCAGCGGGTAATGAGGTAATAAATAAAAAGCAGTGCTGTTTGGTTTCCATTGACCAGAATCCATTCTCCACGATCGTTTTTGACGGCGATTCCCATGCGGTCGGCATCAGGGTCAGAAGCCATCACGATGTCAGCGTCTGTTTCTTTGGCCTTCTCGATGGCCATGGATAAAGCTGCCGGTTCTTCAGGGTTTGGGGAAATTACCGTTGGAAAATCTCCGCTGACCACGTTTTGTTCCGGAACGGGGATGATGTTGGTGAATCCGAATGCACGAAGACAGGCAGGGATGATTTTGACGCCGGTACCATGAATGGGTGTGTAAACGATTTTCAGGTCGTTGTGGCGTTTGATGGAGTCGGGAGACAGGGATAGGGTCTTGATCCGGTTGATGAAGTCCTCGTCGATTTCTTTGCCGATGATCTGAATCAGATCCTTGTTGCCCTTAAACTTAATATCTTTCGTTTTGACAAGGTTTACCTCATCGATGATGTTGGTGTCGTGCGGGGTGATAATTTGCCCGCCATCATCCCAGTATGCCTTGTAGCCGTTGTATTCTTTGGGGTTGTGGGAGGCTGTCAGGATGATACCGCTCTGGCATCCGAGCTTGCGGATGGCAAAAGACATTTCAGGAGTAGGACGGAGATCTTCGAACAGATAGACCTTGATGCCGTTGGCGGAGAAAATGTCTGCGGAAATCTCAGCGAACCTGCGGCTGTTGTTTCGGCAGTCATGGCCGATGGCGACGGAAATCTGAGGCAGTCCGGCGAAACTTTTGTTCAGGTAATTACTCAAGCCTTGGGTGGCTGCGCCGACGGTATAGATGTTCATACGGTTGGAACCTGCACCCATGATGCCACGCAAGCCTCCTGTCCCGAATTCCAGATCTCTGTAAAAACTTTCAATCAGGTCTGTCTTGTCTTCGTTGTCAAGCATTGCTTGTACTGCAGCACGGGTTTCTGCGTCGTATTCTTCACCCAACCATGTTTTTGCTTTGGCGGTAACGGTCTGAATCAGTTGTTCGTCCATGTTTTTCTAATTTTTATCGTGAATGGTTTTAGTCACTTTAAACTTGTCGCCGGTTTCCTTGGCGATGCTCCGGTAGTAGCGTTCGTCGTAACCGGGTTGGTCCGGATATTCGGGCAAACCCCAGGTGTTGCGCTGGAATTGACCGTTTTTTTCCTTCTTGACATTTCCGTCGATATATTTTACCATCAGGTGTTCTCCCAATTTTTTCCAGCATTGGGTGGAAAACTGGGCATTGTTACAGGAAAATTCGGTGAGTAAGTTCAAGGTACCCAACGTGTCTGTGGCAAAAAGTGCCAAGGCCCTTCTGTCAAGCTCCGGCAATTCTTTGTTGAATTTGGTTTCTAAGCTGTCCTGAATGGGGCGGATGTCTTTGATCATGTAGTCATATTTGCTGTAGCACATGTTGGCTACCCAGTTGTGGATCCAGAAAGCGGAAGTCCAGGAGAAGGTCAGCAAGTCTCCGTTGCCGACTCTGAAACATTCGGGTGTTTCTCTGATACCGCAATACATGGGCACGTAGACGTTTGTGTTGGCATCGTCGACGCCAAACCATAAGACTCCGCCGATGGGGTTTGGGAGCCAGCTGCGCATTTGGGCGACAAAGCTGAATCCGGTTTGCTGGGTAGCTGTGGCACGTTCGTTGACATATTTCACGGAATCGACCACGAAATCCATCGGACGCCAGCGATAAGGAGCATGAAAGGGACCAGCACCGATGTCGTTGTTCATGTCAAATTCAGTGCCTTCGAAGTGGTCACGCATGAAGGACTTGAAATCTTGTGCGCTGAGTTTGCGATCCGGCTTGATATAGAGTGGCATGGCGTCGTTGGTTTGCCCCTTGATGTAGGACAAATAGCTGCTCATGCCTGATTTGACGTGGTTGAAAAAACACCAGACGCGGGCTTCGCAACCACGCAAGCTGCTGAAATCGAGCGGGGCGTAAGTTTCCGCGAAGCTAAAATCTTTATTGGTGCCATTATAATAGCCTTTCAGGCGGGCAAAGGAAATGACATCGGAGGAGTAGAGGCAATTTTCAGGGTCATCCAGTGGAAATTGACGGATTCTTGCCTGATTGGCGTGCCCTGAAACACAATCATCCGGAATGCGGATGGCAACCCAGATTGCTCCCTTGTAGTCAGGCCCTTTTCCAATCATTTCCATGATCCAGGCTTCGTTGGCATCGGCAATCGAAAAGGATTCGCCTTCGCTGCAATAGCCATATTTTTCAACGAGGTCTGTCATGACCTGTATGGCTTGACGGGCGGATCTTGAGCGTTGAAGGGCAATATAGATGAGGCTTCCGTAATCCATGATGCCGGTGGTGTCCACCAATTCTTGTCTGCCTCCATAGGTGGTTTCGCCGATGGTGACTTGGTATTCGTTCATGTTTCCGATGACGGAGTAGGTTTCTGTTACCTGAGGGATGCGGCCCAATGGTTTACCGGTATCCCATTCCTTGATGTCAAGCCAGCTGCCTTCCGGCCATTTGGCTGCTGGAATTCGGTACAATTCTCCGTAAAGGCAGTGGGAATCGGCGGCATAGGTCACTATGACCGAACCGTCGATGGTGGCTTTTTTCCCGGCTATGAAATTGGTGCAACTCCAGCTGTTTGCTGAAGATAAGAGGGATAGCAAAAATGCCAGATAAATAGGTTTTCTCATCCTTTTAATAATAAAACGAACGTTCCAGGCTGCTTTCATTTCCGCAAGCATCTTTGACATGAAGGACGAGCAGATGCTCTTTTCCTTTGGTTAAGCGACGGTCATCAAACTGGTATTTTATCTGAGAGGTTTTTCCGTCAAACTCGAATAAAACCCATTTTCCGTCGATGGTGCCGCGCCAGGTCGAAATACCCGAAGCATCGTCCGTGATTCTGATGCGAAATAAGCGATTTTTTACGGCATTTTCAAGATTTATGCCTATGATTTTTGGCGGAATCGTATCGGCCTTGACCGTGTAGGTTCCAAATTCGCGGATATTTGCCTGAATCATACCTTTGTCATAATGGCCGCCAATATATTTGTACCGTCCGTATGAATCCTGTTTGGCCAGATAATAGGCGTTCTTGTTGTTCAGTTCGTCTTTTTGGATACGCAGAGATACCGGGATGCTTGTATGCAAAGGGGTGTATGGATCATGAAGTACATAAATATCCGAATATCCTGTGGATGTCTTTTGCTGATAGTTGAAATCAATATTTTTGTAAAGAGAACCTGCCGGTATGCTGATTTTTGCATCTGTGGAAAGGAACTGGTTGGACTTCCAGGAATCCATGTGGTTCTTGCCTAATCGTAAGGCAGGGATGTCCTTTTTTTGGCCCTGAAGTTCGAAGTGAATCTCGGAAGCATTTCCAGCCCTGTCTGTCAGGACATAGCGAAAATGGTAGGTTTTTTCTTTATTGATGTTGATGATCCCCCTGTTTTTGGCGACCGGGTAAACTTTCAGCCAATTTTCGGGTTCCAGAAAGGATTTTATGATCCAGATCCTGTTTCTTTGCCAAGCTTCATAGTCGGTCAGGGAGTTGACGTAACGTGTCTGACTGAAAGAAAAACGGGAGAGGTCTTGACGGAAAATTTCTTCCTCTTCCTGAAAGAGGCTGATGGAGCAAATGCCATACATGTTTGAGGTTTCGTTCATATAGTCATAGGCATTCAGACCTAATCCGATTTTTCCCCAGGCTTTGGGCAGCATCCCGTTCAGAACCCATTTCCCATCGGATGTTTTGACTGTGGTGACCAGGACTTTTGACGTACCTGTGCTCAGAACGCCTTCGCCTTCCATGGCATAGATCGCAATTTTTCGAAAACGTGGGGGGATGTTGTCTTTGATTTTTCCTATGTACCACAACAAGGGGTCTATCGGATCTTCTGTTTTGGTGTCGCGAAATTCGAAATGGAGATGTGGAGCGGCAGATGATCCGGAATTTCCACTGTATGCAATGATTTGACCGCGTTTGACGGGTATTTGTCCTGGCTTGAGCAAGGTATCCAACTCGAAATTCTCCATATTGTATTGTGCCGTTCGGGTGAAATCTGCGATGGGTTTGGCGTATTTCTGCAAATGTCCGTATACGGTGGTGAATCCGTTGGGGTGATCCACATAGAGGGCATACCCGAAACCGTAATTGCTGACCCTGATGCGGGAAACCCAACCGTCGGCAACGGCATATACCGGATAACCGACCCCTTTGTTGGTTTTGATGTCGATGCCGGAATGAAAGTGATTGTTGCGCAGTTCTGCGAAATTTCCACTCAGATAGGGTGTCAACCGTAATGGAAAATCAAAATCTCCGATAGAAATTCTTCCGGATTCAATGAAGGGTGATTGGGTGATTCCTTTGGCGGACACAGAAGCCTCTTTTTGTCCGCAAGAGATTAAGCAGATAAAAAAACAGCAGCATAAAGGTTTAAAATGAGATAAAGACATGTCAGACGTAATCTAAGAAGGCCCGTGCGTAGATGGAAAGGGCTTTCCGGATACGCAACGGTACTTTAAATGAGTTTATTTGTTTGAGAATCTGGAAAAATGATGGACGGCTTGAAGGTTTTTGCTTCTTCAAAATCCATGGTCGCGTACGCCATAATGATTATGATATCGCCGGGCTGAACTTTACGGGCTGCCGCTCCGTTCAGGCAAACCATACCTGATCCGCGTTCTCCTTTAATGACATAAGTTTCAAAACGCTCACCATTGTTGTTGTCAACAATGAATACTTTCTCATTCGCAATGATATTGGCTGCATCCATCAGATCTTCATCGATGGTGATGCTGCCAATGTAATTCAAATTGGCTTCTGTTACTCGTACCCGGTGAATCTTGGATTTTACTACTTCAATCAGCATGTTGTTTGTAAACAATGTTATCAATAAGTCTTATAGGGCCGCAATACACGGCATACATCCGACTATGTCATTCGAATCTTTCCAGTCGGTAACAGGTCGGAGGGTGTATCCGTCAACTATTCCAAAGTAATCCGACTTGAAGATGGAATCCGATGAAAGGTTGGCCTTTGCAAACTCGAGTGTTTCCTGAATGTTTTTTCCCAGGACAAAGGTAAGACTTTTGAACAAAAATGTTGCTATTTGGTGCGCTTTTTCACGTTGTTCGGGTTTGTTTTGATCGAGAAATATCATTGTTGGCTGATGGTGAACAAATAAATGATCATGATTTCCTGATTTGTGAATTTTAATTTTATTATTTAATTATCTTTGGCAGGTGTTTTTCGGTTCTAAATCATACATGTTGCAAACATATTAGGTATAGAACCATATGCCTTGCATGAAGACCTATAAACAATTTTAATATAAACCGATTGAATGATGACTATAAGATTAAAAGCTGTTGTGCTCTTTTACAGCTTTGCCATTCTGCCTTTCTATATGATGGGAATGGATATTAAAAATGAGAAAAAAAACATTGATCTTGATTTTTTTGCTAAAGTAAAATGTATTTCAAACCTCAAAGAAAAGAACGGCAATATCTTTTTTATTCTTAGACAACCCGACATTGAAAACAACAATTATTCTTTCGGTTTATATCAATTGACCGACGGAAGGCCTGTTAAGCTGGCTGAAAATGTTTCCGACTACTTTTTTCAGGATAACGGAATTGTATTCCGTGACATCCGTGAGGAAAAAGATCTTGAAAAAATAAAGGAAGGGGAACAATTGACTGTTTTTCAAAAGTTAAACCTTGAAAATCACGAAGTTGAAGAATGGTTGCGCCTGCCTGCCCGGATAGAACAGGTTGCATGGATAGACAAAGAACATTTCTTTTATACTTCTTCCGACGATCAAAATTTTGAAAAATTGTTGAAAGTGTGCAACGGCAACCGACAGGAAGCTTTGAAAAAGCAAAAAGAGAGTAAAAACTGCCGTATTTTTGACGAATTGCCTTTTTGGTCGAATGGAAAAGGTGATATCAGTGACCTGAGAACACATTTGTATGATTATGATCAGGGCGAAATGAAGCTGCTGACGGACACTTTAGGTTCGGTTTCTTTTTTTGAAATAAGTCCGGACAACAAGACGTTGGTATATGTTTCAAAAGAAGCATATTGTGGAAAAGTTCCGGATGAAAATCATTTGATTGTGTTGAATACCGCAACATTGGAAAAAAAAGAATGGCCTTTATTCAATAAAGCATCTTACGGGGATATCCAATTTTTAAGCAATGATGAAATTGTTCTTACAATTGATAGAAGTCTGGAGCATGACAAAATAGAGAATGCCGGTTTTTACCGTCTGAATTTGCGTACGGGAAAACTGACCGAAATTTATGACGGCTCTATATACGGTTTTGGTAATAAGGTGGCTACAGACATCGGAGGTGCCGGTAAGTTAAATATAACGTTTGACAAAGACGGTATCCGTTATGTTACCACCAATGTCGATTATGCCCCTCTGATTCATGTCTCCTATAAGGATGGAAAAGTTACTTTCCTTACCAAAAAGGAGGTGAACATTTTGGAATATGTTCCCTATAAAGATGGATTTCTTGCCATTGCTCTTGTCGGGCAACAGGGTAACGAAATTTATTTGATCGACAAGAAAGGAAATGCCACCCCGCTGACATCGATCAACAAACCTCTGTTTGATGAATATCAGGTTGTTGAACCTGTCAAAGTCACTTTTACAAATGAAGAAGGCGTATTGCTGAATGGGTATGTTTTGCCTCCTGCCGGTTATGAAAGGGGGAAAAAATATCCTGCCATACTGGATATTCATGGCGGTCCGAAAGGTGCTTACGGAACCGTCTTTTTCCACGAAATGCAATATTGGGCCAATCACGGATATGCGGTTATGTTTACCAATCCCACAGGTAGTAACGGACGGGGTTCAAAGTTTTCCGACATACGCGGTCGGGTTGGTGGTATCGATTACAGGGATCTGATGACTTTTGTGGATACTGTTTTAACTAAAATCGATTTTGTGGATGGAAACCGTCTTGGTGTTTTGGGCGGTTCCTATGGAGGATATATGACAAACTGGATCATCGGGCACACAAACCGTTTTAAAGCTGCCGCTTCCCTTAGATGCATTTCTTCATGGATCAGTCACAGCAGCACCAGTGACATAGGATATTCCTATACTTATGATTATCTGGGAACGGATATCTGGAAAAACAGCGATCTATTATGGGATAGATCTCCGTTAAAATATGCAGACAAAGTCAAAACCCCAACCCTGTTTCTTCACAGTGATGAAGATTACCGTTGCTATGTTGCCGAAGGTCTTCAAATGTATCATGCGCTCCAGCAATTTAATGTCCCGTCCCGTTTTGTCTTGTTCAAAGGTGAAAACCACGACCTCTCCCGTACCGGCAAACCTCTTAACCGGATTAAACGTCTGGCGGAAATTACAGAATGGTTCGATCAGTATCTAAAACAATAAAATCAATGAAAAGAATAATCACATTCATTTTTTTGGCAGAAGCAGCCGTTTTTTCGTGTCTTGCTTCTCAACCAAAACATTCAAGGACTCAGGATGAAATAGCAATCGGTTATTTGAATAATTCCGTTCCGGTTTACGATAAGTTGCAAAAAAGTATATGGCGTGAAGCCGAACTGGGATTTCTTGAAACCAAAAGTTCAAACCTGCTTCAACAACAACTCAAAGACAACGGTTTTTCAGTTGAGAACGGCGTTGCAGGTATGCCGACAGCCTTTGTCGCAACTTACGGAAGCGGAAGCCCGGTCATTGGCATTCTTGCCGAATTTGATGCGCTTCCCGGTTTGTCCCAGGACACGGTTCCGTTCAGGAAGCCCTTGGTGGAAGGAGGAAACGGACATGGTTGCGGTCATAATACTTTTGGTGTGGGCTCGGTGGCCGGAGGTATAGCCATCAAGCAATGGCTGGAGAAAACCAAACATGCCGGAACCGTAAAAGTATTCGGAACCCCTGCGGAAGAAGGTGGCGGTGGGAAAGTATATATGGTTCGTGACGGCCTTTTCAAAGGCGTGGATGCCGTTCTGGACTGGCACCCCGGTGATGCCAACAAAGTGGATGTAGAGGCAGGAACCGCCATTCAGATGATTGATTTCCATTTTTACGGGAAAGCAGCACATGCAGCGGGTAATCCGGACAAAGGCCGTTCGGCATTGGATGCGGTTGAATCATTTGACTATATGGTCAATATGCTTAGAGAACATATACCGACCTCTTCCCGTATCCACTACGTCATTTCAAACGGAGGAGAGGCTCCCAATGTCGTACCGGCTTATGCTTGTGTATCTTATTACATACGTAGTCCGAAACGCGAAATCCTGAAAAATCTGGTCGATTGGGTTAACCAGGCCGCAAAAGGTGCAGCTCTCGGGACGCAGACAGAAGTTAAGCCTGAAATTATTTCCGGGTTTTATGAAAAACTATATAATAAGACCTTGGCAGAACTCATACAATCAAAATTGGAGCTTGTCGGGGGAGTCATTTACAATGATCGTGAAAAAGCCTTTGCTGAAGAAATTGTGAAAAGTTATAACGCGAAAGATACCATTCTTGTCAATGCCCGGATCGTTAAACCTTTGGGAAAGGAAAAAGTTTCAGAAGGAGGCGTTTCTTCCGATGTTGGAGATGTCAGCTGGAATGTGCCCACTGTAACATTGAATACGGCTGTGTTTGTCCCGGGAAGTGCCGGCCATAGCTGGCAAAATGTAGCTTCCGGAGGATCAACCATCGGAACAAAAGCATTGATAAACACAGCAAAGGTGTTTTCTCTTACTGCCATTGATTTATATACCAATCCTCAGTTATTGGAAAAAGTCAAACAAGAATTTGAGCAACGACGGGGATCGGACTTCCACTACGAACCTTTATTGGGAAACCGCGCTCCTGCATTGGATTATCGGGTAAAAAAATAAGAACTTTAAAAAATAAATGATGAGACATCCTAACAGCATGATTCTGACTGTGTTCATAAATGCCATTCTATTTGGCCATCATATTGTCGAACCAATCCGATTCAGACAATGAGCTTATTTATAAAAAAATCTATTGAAAGCTTGTTGGCCGAATCAAGCTTGTCCGATCAAAGTTCACTAAAAAAAGCACTCGGAGCTCCCAGACTTGTTGCATTAGGCATAGGCGCTATTATCGGTGCCGGTCTGTTTTCAATTACCGGGGGAGCGGCCGCTTATCAGGCAGGTCCAGCCATCACGATATCCTTTGCCATTGCAGCTTTAGGTTGTTGCTTTGCAGGGCTGTGCTATGCTGAATTTGCCTCGATGATTCCGGTCGCCGGAAGTGCTTATACCTACTCCTATGCCACCATGGGTGAGTTTATAGCTTGGGTCATAGGTTGGGATTTGATACTGGAATATGCCATTGCGGCAACGACAGTAAGTATTAGCTGGAGCCGGTATCTTGTCCGGTTTCTGGAAGGATTTGACATCAATCTGCCGCCGGAACTGGTCTCGTGCCCATGGGACGGGGGCATCATTAATCTTCCGGCAGTCTTCATTGTCGTTCTTGCGAGCTTGCTGCTGATCAGAGGAATCGAAGGCAGTTCAAAGGTAAATGCAGTCATCGTGTCACTTAAGATTGCGGTAGTGCTTGTTTTTATTATTTTGGGATGGAAATACATCAACACGGCAAATTACTCGCCATACATTCCAAAAAATACAGGAACTTTTGGCGAATATGGTTTTAGCGGAATTATCAGAGCTGCGGCCATCGTATTTTTTGCCTTCATCGGTTTTGATGCAGTAAGTACTGCAGCCCAAGAGACCAAAAACCCTAAAAGGGATATGCCGATTGGTATTCTATTATCATTGATTATTTGCACGGTACTCTACATCTTTTTTGCACATGTAATGACCGGAGTGGTACATTACACTGAATTCAAGGGCCATGACGGCATAGCTCCGGTTGCTATTGCCATCGACCACATGGGAAAAGCTGATGCATCAGGTCTCATTCATCCTGATTATCCATGGCTAAATAAAGCAATCATACTGGCTATTTTAGCCGGTTATACTTCCGTCATACTGGTGATGCTTTTGGGACAAAGCCGCATCTTTTACAGTATGAGTAAAGACGGATTACTGCCGAAACTTTTCTCGAAAGTAAGTCCTGTATATCGTACACCGGTAAAAAGCAACATCATTCTAATGGTTCTTGTCGGGACATTTGCAGCATTTATACCGGCACGTGTTGCCGGCGAAATGACCAGTATAGGTACCTTGCTCGCATTCATTCTTGTTTGCTTCGGCATCTTGATTATGCGAAAAACAATGCCGGATGTACCACGAGCATTTAAAACGCCTTTTGTTCCGTATGTGCCCATCCTCGGTATCATTACTTGTCTTTTTATGATGATATTCTTACCTATTGATACTTGGATAAGGCTTCTCGTCTGGATGACAATCGGTTTGGATGTTTATATGCTTTACGGTTTTAAGAGCAGCAAGTTACGAACTGCCCTTCCATCGCACCAAGATATATTGGTTCTTCAAATAACCGGGCATGCCCTCTCTGTTTTGCTTGCAGTTGTTGTTCTTTGGCGTCAGCAATGCATTGGATGGCAAGAGAGTAAGACATTGACTCTGATTGCATTGGCAATCGTTGTAATAAATAGTCTGATCATTTTTACCAAAATAAGAAAAACTGATCCAACATACTTATAGACAGGGAATTTGTTATAGGGTGACAATAATTGTTACTTGTACGCGATAAATTCCGGATTTTACGCTTCAATCAGCATGCTGTTTGTAAACAATATTGTCAATAAGTCTGATAGGGCCGCAGTACACGGCAACACATCCGACTATGTCATTCGAATCTTTCCAGTCGGAAACAGGTTGGAGGGTGTATCCGTCAACTATTTCAAAGTAATCCAACTTGAAGATGGAGTCCGATGATAGGTTGGTCTTTACAAATTCGAGCGTTTCCTGAATGCTTTTTTCCGGGACAAAGGCAAGACTTTTGAACAAAAATTGTGCTATTTGGGGTGCTTTTTCACGTTGTTCCGGTGTGAGGCGTCTGTTCCTGCTGCTCATGGCCAATCCATCGGCTTCACGGACAATCGGACAGGATTTGATTTCTATTTGGAGACCCAGTTGTTTGACCATTTCGCGAATAATGGAAATTTGTTGGAAATCTTTTTGACCAAAATAAGCGCAGTCGGGAAGTACGGCGTAAAAAAGTTTGCTGACTATCTGTGCAACGCCGTTGAAGTGACCTGGCCTGAATCCCCCTTCCATGACTGTTTCCAAAGTGCCGAAGTTGAAAATGCGTGTGTCTGGTTCAGGGTACATCTCTTCAATAGATGGCATGAATACGTAAGTGCATCCGGCATTTTCAAGAAGCTTTTTGTCTTCTTGGGGGGTGCGGGGGTAGTTGATAAGGTCATCCTTATCGTTAAACTGGGTGGGATTGACAAAGACACTGACTACGCAAATGTCATTTTCGTTGACGCAACGTTTTACAAGTGAAATGTGTCCGGAATGAAGGGCACCCATGGTTGGAACCAGTCCTACTTTTTTTCCGGCAGCTTTGCCGGATATGATTTTTTTTTGCAGCTCTGCAATGGTATATATCGTTTCCATAATAACTAAACTGTGAATTAAAACTTATGTTTTTTTGTATTCGAAAAAGGATGCAAAAAAAGCAAATAATTGTCAATTAACGAAACAATCCGAAAAAGAACTTGCGAATACAAGCTTTTTTTTTAGTATCTTTGCATACAATTTTACGAGAAATAGTTTATATGAAGACCACAAAGGTTCTATTTATCAGTCAAGAAATTTTTCCTTATCTACCCGAATCAGAAATTGCAACTATTTGTCGTGATCTACCTCAAGGAATCCAGGAAAAGGGAAAAGAAATCCGCACGTTCATGCCGAAATATGGCAATATCAATGAACGACGGAATCAATTGCATGAGGTGATTCGCCTTTCTGGAATGAACTTGATTATCGACGACAATGATTATCCGCTTATTATCAAAGTTGCTTCCATACAGTCTGCACGGATGCAGGTTTACTTCATCGACAATGACGATTATTTTCAGCGCAAAGATACTGTTTCTGATGATAATGGCATAGAGTTTGAGGATAATGATGAACGTAGTATCTTCTTTGTCCGCGGAGTCATTGAAACAGTCAGAAAACTGAGATGGGTTCCGGATGTTGTACATTGCCATGGATGGATGACCGCATTGGCACCGCTCTATATAAAACGTGCGTTCGCCGATGATCCTTGTTTTAAGAATTCAAAAGTCGTTTATTCGGCCTATGATAATGCTTTCAAGCAGCCTTTCCGGTCAATTTTTGCAAGAAAATTGTTTTTGGATGGCATCAGAGAGGAAGATTTGAAGGATATAGACGGTGATATTGACTTTTCTTCACTGAACAAATTGGCTTTCAGGTTTTCTGATGCCATCATTCAAGGAAGTCCGGTGATGGATTCGAAGATAAAAGAGGATGTCGATGCTTCCGGCAAGCTGTTCTTGCCTTATCAGAGTCCGGAAGTCTATATTGAAGCATATGATGATTTCTATAACCAGATTTTGGAACAATGATTTTGTGTAACCGATGAAGAATAACTTCTTGCTCTTGTGTGGTCTCATTTTGCTTTCCGCACTTTTCTCTTGCAGCGACGATAATACAATAGGATCGTCCATCTTGCCTGACAAAGATAAAATAGCTGTAGCGTACGATACGATTCACTTAAATACTGAAACAGTTTATGTAAATTCTGTCTTTCTCCGGAATTCGATAGCTACGCTGGGTGAATTTACCGATCATACATTTGGTACAACCAAATCGGATTTCATGGCTCAGCTGTATTGTGCCAGAAATTTTCATTTTCCGGATGATGTCAGTCAGATAGATTCAGCTTACATGTATTTGTATTATACAAAGTGGTTTGGTGATTCAGCAACCATGCATCATATGAAAGTCTTTGAACTGAATAAACCCTTAAGTGAAGGCAAGACTTATTTTTCCAATACGAATCCGGCAGATTTCTGTGATCAGACAAAGTTGCTCGGCCAGGGATCGTTTACGACAGGCGATTTCTATTCAACGGATTCTGTGATGGGATTGGATTCTTATTCAAAACGTATCCGAATTCCAATTAATAAATCTTTTGGTGATACCCTTCTGAGTCATTCCAGAAAAAACCCGTCAGATTTTGCAACACCTGAAAATTTTCAGAAATATTTCAAAGGCGTTTATGTGACGACGGATTATGGTAATGGAAGTATTGTTTATATTACCCAAGCACAAATCGAACTTTGTTTCAAAACAAAGCTTTACAGTGAAAGCGGAGGCGTGCCGGATTCCCTTGTTATTGGGGGGGCTTATTTCCCGATAACCCAGGAAGTGAAACAGATCAACAGGGCTGAGCATCCTGATTTGTCCACATATATCAAAACAATACCCTCGGATAGTCTGAACTATATCTATGCACCTGGTGGAATGTATACTAAGGTAACCATTCCTGAAAAGATCTTCACCAAAGGCCAGGGTATTTTGTCTGGGAAGACCATCAGTAGCTTAAGCCTAAAAGTACAGGCCACTCAATTGGATGATGAATGGGATTATGCTTTGGCTCCACCTGAAGCCTTGTTGCTGATTGATACAGCAAAGGTACAAACCTTCTTCAACAATTTTGAGTTGAATGATGGCGTGAATTCTTTCCTGGCCAAATATAATTCAAGTTCAAAGGATTATACTTTCGACTTGAGTATTTATGCACAGAAAATGATCCATTCAATGGATGGCACCGGCACAACCACCAATTTTACACCATTCACGAAGATGTTGATTATACCGGTAAGTATTGTTACAGACGGCGATGGTGATCAAATTCGCTTGGAAAATCTAATTACGCCGGCTGCTGTAAAAATTAGAGGCGGAAATCATCCGACTGAACCTATGCATCTGGAGATCGTTTACTCTAAGCCTGCTACGAAGTAATCAGCAGAGAATTATGACTATTCTCCCAAAAACGTTTCATGTTTTATACAAAAAACAATAAACATATTTAGATGGTTCCAAGTTCAATTTTGGAACCATCTTGTTTTTTATGCGTCCTTATATTTGACTATTATTGGATCAAGTTACAAAGTTGTGGAATATTGGCAAAATGGGCACCGCTTCTTTCGTGCAGCGGCATAGTCTCCGCCTCCGCTAGTCCAGGTTTGTGTCCACTCGACTCCGGCACAAAAATTTCGTTTCTTCGAACCTTCAATCTTTTGTTTTGCCGGACTCTTCGTGTCCACTGCACCTGTCCGTCGAAGTCGGCGTCGGCCATGCCGCTCCCCTTCAGTGCGCAACTTGGGGCATATAAGGTCTGTGGTACTTCTCCAGTACAAACTATCCCCAAATTATTCG
>JAJFTH010000006.1 GCA_021373135.1 Bacteroidales bacterium | reverse complement strand
CTATCGCTAGCGTTCATCCTGAGCCAGGATCAAACTCTTCCTTGTATAAAGTTTTTGTTTTTTCTCTGTCCAGCATGTTTATCCTTCAATTTAACATTGACGGTTCGATTTTACCCTGTAAAATCTCTTGTACTACTATCTCTAATCCTTTCAAAGAACACTTTCATCCGCCTACCAACACTATGAACACGTATCGCTACGCGCTTTTAATCCGGGAAAGCGGGTGCAAAAGTACTCCCTTTTGACTTACACTCCAAACTTTTTTGCGAGAATTTTTTAAAGTTTTTTGAACAAAACACGCAAAAACCTATCACGGTGCACGTTACAACATGACCTTTTTTGAAACACACGCAAGACTTTTACCTTTACACGACATTGATACTTTACACGACGCGATCCATTTACGCGACATTGATACTTTACTTTTTGAACAACTTTGTCAGAACATGAGAAATGAGGCGTACAGAACCTGCAACACAGACAGCAATAAGTTTTTTTTCTTTCAGAAAAGAATCAGGTGAAAAAATGAATAAAGCAAAGATTAAAAAACTTGTAAGCTGATGCAAAATGTAAAAAATCAGTATAAAACAGCGCATTTCATAAAAATAGTCCCAAAAAATCAAGTTTCATGTAAAAAAACAGCAGTTCGCAAATATTACATCATAAAAAAATGTTAACTTGGCGCACTTTTACTTCGGTTATATAGTATACTCCTTAAATCTCTAAATCACCATGAGACAGCGACCCCGTTTTTTAAAAAACATCGGCATCGTATTTGCCATTTTCTCCATTTTTGTGGTCATTCCATCCTGTATTGACGAGCTCTACAACCTGAATAATGGGTTATCTTCCAAGATGGTATTGGGTGGGGATTCTCTTTCCATACCAATTGGAAGCACGGACACCATTAAACTCAGCGACATCCTGAAAGATTATGATATCGAGATGCTGAAAACCATGGAAGACGGAGGTTATGGTCTGTCAATGAAAGATTCCATTGATGTGGATATTCCCAAAATTGATCAGACGGCATTAGCCATTTCGGATAAGACATTATCAAAAAATAAGCCTATAAGTTTTGGAGATATCAGTCTGGCAGATTTCAAGATACCCGGAAAAAATGTCAGCAATGAATTTGGCTTAAGTTTGAGTTCTGTATCCATCAATAACTTTAAAATACCGGCATTATCCCAGGATACGTCTTTTGGGGTTGGCATGTCTCAGTACAAATTGCAGGATCTGACTGTAGACCCAATAAACGTGGATGTAAGTAAGGATCATATATTTGGAGGTGTAAATCTTCCGCCGATTCCTCCGGTAGGTACGGCTGAACTAACCATTAAAGACACATCCATTAATGTCAACACATCAGGTTCTTTCACCAATACCATAGATGTTCCCAATAATGTCACGGGCATTGATACGATCAAACTTAAATCTGGGGCAACATTCCAGGTAAGCATAGCACTGGAAGGAGCTGTCGGCCTTTTTAGTACCAACGAGACCTCCATCGTGCCAAATCTTACCATCGAACCATCCTCCCTTTTCCTATTTGCAGGAGGTGGCGGTCATCCGGTCCATTTAAACACAGGCTCTTTGAACAGCACCAACAATTTTTCTCAGTCAACACCACTATACAGTATTGAAGCTTTTAAAATTGAACCGGGCGAATTGGGAAACGGACAAATCAACATTTCCAGGAACATCCAGATAGGAGGCTCCATGGCATTAAACAGTGCAAAAATAATGTCAGACAGAGTCGAAGATTTGAACAATCTGAAGTTAGTCGTTCATGTCTCCGTAAATGGTATTGTCATCAAATCAATGAAGTTCGATATTCCACCTATTGTCACAGACTTATCCGGAGAAAAATATTTTGGTGTTAATAATAGCGTTCCGGGTGAAATCGATTCGATTAAAGTGATCAATTTTGTAGAGGATCCGGCGAAAATCTCATTTGAACTCAAGGCTCCGAATCTGCCTGATATGGAAAATGGGGAGATCAAAATTGACGAATTGGCTATTACTTTCCCGAAAGAATTGAAACTGAAGGCTAATCCAAATGTTAACGGACAAGTCTACACATTAAACAATCTATCTTTCACACCTGAAGACGGATATAAAGTCGATATTGATTTGAGCCATTTAGACCTGTCCGATAGAAAAATTACAGATAATCAATTAAATTTGAATGGGTTTATTCGATATATAGGGAATATGTCTCTTAAAGGCAGAATCGATAGTGAAGTGCTGGGTGCCACTCAAGATGCAAGTATGGGCGTCAAGATGGATGCGTCTCTCTCCTTTAAGTCCGCCACAGTAGTCACAAAAGACATATCGAAGAATGTAAATGAGAGCGATTCCATAGGCATTGCTCTTGATATTGACATTGCTGATCAGGTGAAACGTCTTAATACGGTAACCATAACACCTGGAACCAAGATTCAAATAAAAATTGACCCGCCAGTTTTACCCTTGGCTTTGACTGGCAATGACCTGCGAATCAATTTTCCAGATTTGTTTAAATTCAAATCTGATATACCCACTTTACAGCCAGGTATGGGTAACTATTACCTGATAAATGGCTCTATACCAAGTACCATCGAATTGGAATTGGAAGCTTTGAATATCAATCAAGACCTGGAAAATGGTGTATTGAAATTAGACAAAAGCATTAAACTTTCAGGTGGAGTCAAACTTTTGGCAGGAGAAGTCAGCAGTACAGCCATCGATGAACTCAGCGGGAAAAATCTAAAAATCGAAGCCATTGTTCCCGATCTGACCATAGCATCCACCCCCATCGAATTCAAGACCTTGGATGCAAATTACACTGATTCGACAAATCTGGATATCGTCATTGATCCTTTACCAAAAGAAATCGTTTCGCTGGACAGTGTCATTCTGGATGACAATGCCTATCTGGATATAAACATTGACATCACAGACATGCCAGACCTTTCAAGCCCATTGATGGCAAACATGAATCTTGATTTCCCCCAATTGATAAACTTTGCGCCAAACACTGTTGATGCGAATAATCGATTGACCATTAATCAAGCGTTTACTGTGGATCAAACTTTAAATAAGGCATCATTACACAAAAGAGTAAAAATTAATGGGTTCAAATTTAGCAATGAGGACCTTAATGGTAAACTTGAGATTCATAAAAAAGTAAAATTCGATGTTGGAGTATCCGTAGTGAATCCTACCGTGAACAGTGCAGAATTAACGAGCAATACCATTAATGCCAATGTGGATGTTATTTTGTCCGGCATCAATTTTAAAGAGGTATATGGCAATTTTAATCCTGGCATTGCCCCCATCAATGAAGAAGTTTCACTGTCCGATTTGCCGGATTTCATGAAAAAGGATGATGTCGTTCTGGATATTACAAGACCGGTCATTGTTTTGGAAACTCAAAGCAATTTGGAAATTCCGATTGATGCCACCATGACACTGACACCAAAGAAAAACGGTACTGAAATTACCAGTAGCAAAATTACGTTGCCGGTTCTCAATTTCCCAAAGGCAAAATCTTCATCAGAACCGGATACTGCACGTTTCTGGATTGGCCCGTTAGAAGAAGGAAAACCTGAGAACTATCAGTTTAAAAGGGCAGACATTCAAAACATGTTCAAAACGGTTCCGGATGATATCACTTTCGTTGTTGATGCACAGGCAAATACCGAAGAGAAACACCATATCGACCTGAATGCAGAATACAAGATGAAGATCAAATATGATGTCAGAGTTCCTATGGCTTTCGGAGATGAATTGAATATTGAAATACGTGACACCATTTCAGATTTGGATGAATCCATCGGAGATCTCGCATTCTCAGGGAAAAGTCTTGAAATATTCGGAGACGTCCTCAATTCCATTCCTCTCCAACTTGATTTCACCATGTATCCGTTGGACAAAGACAACAACTATATAGCCGTCGACTCTGTTTCACAGGTGATTAAATCAGGTGCATTCGACGGAAGTGCGGTTTCATCCAAGATATCCCTCAAATTTGAAGACCCTGATGGATTGATGAAAGATGTAAGAGGTTTTGAGTTGGTATTTAAAGCCTGTACAAACGGTACACCAGCCGGAACCGCTATCAAACCGGAGAACTATATCAAAGCTGATTTAAAAGTACGCCTCAAAGGAGGAATAAACATTGGTGATAAATAAAATATGCAAGCGATATGAAAAAGAAAATCTTAAGATACGGATTTTGGTCACTGGTTTTATGTGTTGCCTCACAGTTTGCAAATGCACAATCAATTGCACGTACAGCTTACTTCATGGATAATGCGACCAACAGGCATTTGATGAATCCTGCACTTACGCCGACAAGGGGTTATTTCAGTCTACCAGTCGTTGGAGAATTATCTTTAGGTGTTGAATCCAATATGGCATTTACAGATTTTATTTATCCTGCTGTCACACCAGGCGGAGAGCTCCTTTCCTTTCTCAGCCCTGATGTTGATGCCGCCGATTTCCTTTCCCGAATTGACCCCAACAACTTTCTGAGAATGGACATAAGGACAAGCATCTTGTCTCTCGGATTCTATTCCGGAACAGACTTCTGGACATTTGATGTAGCCAGCCGTGTAAATATGAGCCTGAATCTACCTTACGATCTGTTTGCGTTTGCTAAGGTAGGTAAGGCAAATTCTGTAAACGAGTATCATCTTGACAACCTGTCTATTGAGGCTGGAGCGTTTGCAGAAGTTGCATTGGGATATTCCCGCAACATCATGAACAATTTACGGGTTGGCGGCAAGATTAAATATCTGGCAGGCGGAGCGAACATCAAAGCCTGTCTGAAAAAGATGGATATTTACATGAGCGATGCAGCATGGACAGTCACGACAGAAGGACAAATGGATGTCTATGGGAAAGGTCTGACCTTCGAAAAAGATGAAGACCAAAATATCAATGGAGTCAATATCGACTCTCCAGGCATGGGGGGTTCAGGAATGGCCTTTGACCTGGGAGTCACCTATTCCCCCATTCGCGACCTTGATATTTCTGCAGCAATTGTAGATTTGGGTAGTATCAAATGGAAAAAGGATAATATCCTTCAGGCAAAATCTTCAGGGACAACGACATACACTGGATTTGAAAACATCGGAAATCAGGATGAAAATGAATCTAATTCAACAGAAGATCAGCTTGAAGAGTTGAAAGACGATTTGATAGAAATGGCTAATTTCAAAGAACAGGCTGCTTCCGGAGACTATACGCAGAAACTTTTCCCGACCATCAATGCCGGTGTCGAATATTCCGTATTAAAAGACAAGTTAAGCTTAGGTGTGCTTTATACCACCCGAATGATGGAAGATGAAAACTACTCGGAGTTGATGGGATCACTCAATCTGAGACCTTCAAAGTGGTTTAATCTGTCAGGAAGTTACTCCTTTATGCATGGAAAAGGCGAAACTTTCGGTTTTGCCCTTGGCTTTATGCCAGGCATCATCAATATCTTCATGGCTTGTGACTATACTTTCCTGAAAGTTACTCCTCAGTACATACCACTTAATACCATGACCTCAAACTTCCAACTTGGTGTAAGTATACCACTTGGACTGGGTCATTTGCCTGACAAGCATTAATTTCCCCATTAAATTACGATAGACGATTCGGAATGATGTTCTCATTCCGAATCGTTTTTTAGCTAAAAGAATTCTTGTTATATCCGGAATTTTGAGTCATATTTGTCTTCCATTTCAGATTTTAGGTCAATAATTTGTATCCTATTAACTCACAGCATTATGAAGCAGTTCTTCAAATTCACCTTGGCATCTTTCGTTGGAGTTATCATCGCACTCTTGTTTTTTTCCCTGATCATTATCTCTATAGCCGGTGCGATTTCGAGTACAGACAGGCAATATCGTTTGAAGGACAACAGTTTTCTGAAAATTTCTCTGAACGGAGAATTGAAGGAACAATCTGTTGATAATCCTTTCAACCTAACAATACCGGGGTTACCGGTGGACACCAAAATGGAAAGTCAAGGTTTGGATGACATCTTGTCCGCCATTTCCAAGGCTAAGACCAATGATCAGATTAAAGGCATTTATATAGATGTCAAGACGCTGTCCGCCGGATTTTCCAGCGTTGAAGAAATCAGGAATGCGTTGATCGAGTTTAAGAAATCCGGGAAAAAGGTATACGCCTATGGCGACACCTACGACCAACGCGAATATTATATCTGTTCAGTCGCTGACAAGATTTTCATTAATCCTCAGGGGATGATGAATTTTTGCGGACTGGCTGCAACTCCTGTTTTTTATAAAGGGACACTTGACAAGCTTGGTGTAAAAGCTGAAATCTTCAGAGTCGGTACTTTCAAATCTGCTGTCGAACCCTATCTCAATACGAAGATGAGCGAAGCCAGCAGACTACAGACCAAGGAATATATCGGCGGCATCTGGGGGCATTTGCTTAAGGGTATTTCTGCATCCAGAAATATTTCCACGGATGAACTGAACACCTTGGCAAACAAGAATATGTTGTTTCAACCCACAGAAGAATTAATCAAGAACAAACTGGTTGATAGCATCCTATACGAATCTGGTATGCGGACTTTTCTGGCAAAAAAAGCTGGAGTGGATGACATCGACGACTTGAATTTGGTTTCTGTCAGTGATTTTCTGACTGTTCCGGAAAAAAGCAGCAAATTTGTGCAAGATAAAATAGCCATGCTCTATGCAGAAGGCGAAATCTTTGACGAAGGAACAGAAGGCATCGTCAGAGATGACATGATTTCAGAAATTGAGAAAATCAAAAAAGACGAAACCATCAAGGCTGTCGTTTTCAGGGTGAATTCTCCCGGTGGCAGTGCTTATGCTTCCGAACAAATATGGAAAGCCATCTCCGATTTGAAGGCTGTCAAACCTGTGGTTGTCTCCATGGGTGATTATGCAGCATCCGGCGGTTATTATATTTCCTGCAACGCAAACAAGATCATCGCTTCACCAAACACCATTACCGGATCCATCGGCATTTTCGGTACATTTTTTATTCTCGACAAATTGGCCGATAAGGTTGGTCTAAGCTTTGATGTTGTCAAAACCAACGATATGTCTGATCTTGGAAACATCACACGTCCCATGACTGAAATAGAGAAACATAAGATACAAAACTATATTGAAAAAGGCTATGATCTTTTCGTGAAACGTTGTTCCGAAGGTCGAAAAATGGATAGCCAAAAACTCAGGGAAATTGCGGAAGGCCGTGTTTGGACAGGTGAAAAGGCTGTGGAATTGGGTCTTGCTGATGAATTGGGAGGAATCGACCATGCCATCAAAGTCGCAGCCAAACTTGGGAAAGTCAAAAATTATCGCATGGTAAGCTTTCCTGAGAAGAAAAACTTCATGACTCAACTCATGGAAGAATTTGAAGGTAAAACTAAAATGCATATTGCTCTGAGTTATTTTGGAGAAGAATACGCCCCTCTTCTCAAACTGAAAGAAGCTAAAATCCAAACAGGCATACTTGCCCGTATGGAAAATATGGATATACATTGAACCGTTTATTAATTCCAACATTGTGTCAAAATCTAAAGCGCGTTATTATCTGTTTCCATTCGCATGGATTTACGGAATCATCATTTGGTTTCGCAACATGTTTTTTAATATTGAGTTGCTCCCGTCAGAAAATTTCAACATGCCTGTTATTTCAATCGGGAATATTACCATTGGTGGTACAGGCAAAACACCACACACGGAATATCTGATCAGACTATTAAGCAAGGATTATCAAGTCGCTGTGTTAAGTCGCGGATACAAGCGTAAAAGCAAAGGTTTTCTTCTGGCAAACGATCAATCGAATTTGGCGGATTTAGGCGACGAACCTTTACAGATGAAAAAGAAATTTTCCAATCTGGTTGTAGCTGTTGATGAAAGCAGAAGAAAAGGCATACACAGTTTGATGGACGCATCCATGAAACCTTTCATCGATATCATTTTGCTGGATGACGCCTTTCAACATCGGTACGTCAATCCGAGCATCTCCATTTTGCTCATTGATTTCAACAGGATGTTGAAAGAGGATCACCTGTTACCTGTAGGAAACCTTAGAGAACCGGCAGGACAGATGAAACGGGCAGAAATCGTCATCGTCAGTAAATGTCCAACCGATCTGAAACCTATAGACTTCCGTGTTTTAACAAACAACATCAAATTGCAGCCTTATCAAACCTTATTTTATACAACGATGATATATGGAGAGCTGAAAACCATGTTATCATCGATTCCTCCTGTCGGAAAACAATCCACCCATGAAGAAAATACAGAAGAGACCGAAAATACGGAAGTTGACTTCTCTTACGAAAACCTGACCATGGATCAGATAAAGAGAGAGAAAAAGCCAGTTCTGATTCTCACCGGTATTGCCTCTCCCGACAGTTTGGTCGACTATGTCCATCAATATTGTCCGGATGCAGAAGCCATGATTTATCCGGATCACCACGAATTTAAGAAAAAAGATGTACGCAAGATTGGGCAGGCTTTCGAAAAGATAAAAGCAGCCGGTGGAGTCATCATCTCAACGGAAAAGGATGTGATGCGCATTCACAACAATTCATACATGGAGACTTTGGCTCATTATATATATTACCCTGCTCTTGAGGTTCGTTTCCTTGATGAACAAGGCTCTTTATTCGATCAAAAAATACTGGATTATGTACGAATCAATAAACGACACCGCAGAATGGCTTAAAGAACGGGTGACCAGTCGTCCGGAAACAGCCATCATCCTGGGAACAGGTCTGGGGGAACTCGTTAAAGAAATAAAAATAAGCCTGGAAATACCTTATAAAGATATACCGAATTTTCCGGTATCAACTGTTGAAGGGCACATCGGAAAGCTTATCTTCGGCAAGCTGGGCAACAAAGATATTATGGCCATGCAAGGCCGTTTCCATTATTATGAAGGTTATGATATGAAACAGGTCACCTTTCCGGTTCGGGTCATGAAGGCCGTCGGAATCAAGACCTTGTTTGTATCGAATGCAGCCGGCGGCATGCGTGAAGAATTTGAAATCGGAGACCTGATGATGATTACCGATCACATCAATCATTTTCCTGAACATCCGCTTCGAGGCACCAATTACGAAGAGCTGGGACCACGCTTTCCGGATATGTGTGACGCATACTCTCCGCGCCTGCGAAAAAAGGCTCTCGAGATTGCTGCTGAATTGGACATCAAATTACATCAGGGGGTTTATATCGGTACTTCAGGCCCTACTTTTGAAACCCCTGCCGAATTTCAGTATTTTAAAATGATCGGTGGTGACGCGGTTGGCATGTCAACCGTTCCGGAAGTCATTGTTGCGCGTCATGCAGGGCTTGAAGTTTTCGCCATATCGGTCATCACAGATATCGGTCTGAAAGGCAAGATCGTGGAGGTATCTCACGAAAAAGTCCAAAAAGCCGCTTTGGCTGCACAACCAAAAATGACGCAAATCATGCGGGAATTGATTAATCGCTCTTAGCTAACAATGGAAAAAAAACGAACAGAAATCAGCGAATACGGCGAATTCGGCCTTATTCAGCATCTTACTGAAAACATCAAATTAAATAACAATTCCAGCCGCGTCGGTATCGGAGATGATGCAGCCGTACTGGAATATCCGGAAAAAGACATTCTGGTTACCAACGACCTGCTACTTGAAGGCATCCATTTCGACCTGACATATACTCCATTCATGCATTTGGGGTACAAATCGGCCGTCGTCAATTTCTCCGACATCTACGCCATGAATGGCAGACCAAAGCAGATCATCGTTTCAATCGGCATTTCAAAACGCTTTTGCGTGGAAGACCTGGAAGAATTTTACGGTGGCTTGCAGACCGCCTGTGAAAAATACGGAGTAGATTTGGTTGGAGGTGATACTTCCGCTTCATTGACCGGCATGCTGATCAGCATCACCTGTGTGGGGGAAGTTGAAAAAGGAAAAGCAGTATTAAGAAGCGGAGCCAAAGAAAACGATTTGGTCTGTGTCTCCGGAGACCTTGGAGCAGCCTATATGGGGCTTCAGCTGTTGGAAAGAGAAAAAAGGGTATTCGACCATGCCGCTGACATTGATCCCGATTTTACCGGAAAGGAATATCTTTTGGAACGTCAACTCAGGCCTGAAGCCCGCAAGGATATCGTTGAGCTCCTTGCCAGGAAGAACATTGTTCCCACTTCCATGATTGACATTTCCGACGGTCTCTCTTCAGAAATGCTGCATATCTGTAAGAAAAGCAACTGCGGTTGCCGAATTTATGAAGACAAAATTCCCATCGAATATCAAACAGCAGCCCAAGCTGAAGAAATGAATATGAACCTAAGCACCGCAGCATTGAACGGAGGAGAGGATTACGAACTCCTGTTTACCGTTCCACTAAGCATGCACGATGAGATTTCTGCATTGGAGGGCATCCGTGTGATTGGCCACATTTGTTCAAAAGACAAAGGCAGCCGGCTCATAACCAGAGACGGAAATGAATTTGACCTGATTGCACAGGGTTGGAAAGCGGTATGAATTTACGTCTGATTTGATCCGATTTCTATTCATTACATCCATTGGTTTAAATAGTCTATGTAAAACTTCCAAACAACCTTTTGCATATTTTTGCATATAAGGACCTCCTTAAGGGGGTGATTTATGCATAAATACGCTTTTTATGAAAAAAAATACACATAATATTTTGTAAAAACGTATATGTTAGCTACTTTTGTGGAGATATTTGTATTTTTATTCAAGAAATAGACAAATCATTCTCCAATGAAAGACAAATCAAACAGACTACTGTTAATCAAAGAAATCATTAAGGACAACAAAATCGGAAGTCAGGAAGAACTGCTTTCCTTTTTGCAAAAGAACAACTTTGATTTGACTCAGGCTACATTATCAAGGGATTTAAAACAATTGAAAGTTGCCAAAATGCCCGACTATGAAGGTGGATACGTATATGTTCTACCAGATGGAGTCAACATGATCAAGCCATCATGGTCAAAAATTCCCGAAGCTTCCTATATAGCCAATGGTTTTATTTCCATTGATTTCTGCGGTGTCTTTGCCGTCGTCAAGACCAAACCCGGTTATTCAGGAGGCATTGCTGCAGATATTGACCAAAAGGCTTCTGCCGAAATTCTCGGCACTATTGCCGGAGATGATACCATTCTGATCATCCCCAGAGAGCACATTACGCGAACGGAGCTGACTCGGATCCTGGCGGAGATTTTGCCTCTCTGATTAAAACACTGAAAAAAACAGGCCTTACACCCTATCTTTTTCCAGGCAATTTGACAATGTAAACAAATGAAACTTATCGAATAAAAAATGGACACTCAAATTGATGTATTAATTGCCAACGAATCACACGTAAAATACGTCGATACCATATTGGAAACAATAGCAAACGCTGCAAAAGTCAGAGGTACCGGTATTGCCAAAAGGAATCCAGAATATGTATCTCAAAAGATACTGGAAGGCAAAGCCATTTTAGCATTGGCAGGCGAAGAATTTGCCGGATTCTGTTACATTGAATCATGGGGTAACAAGCAATTTGTTGCCAATTCAGGTTTGATCGTTGTGGAAAAATTCAGAGGTCACGGCCTTGCCAAAAGGATCAAGAGGAAAGCATTCGAACTTTCAAGAACCAGATTCCCGGAAGCAAAGCTGTTCGGTCTGACCACAGGAGCTGCCGTCATGAAAATCAATTATGAATTGGGATACCGTCCGGTTACCTTTGCAGAGTTGACCAATGATGAGTCTTTCTGGAAAGGTTGCCAAAGTTGTGTCAACTATGACATCCTGCAAAGACAAAAAAGGAGATTCTGCATGTGTACAGCCATGCTTTATGATCCCAAAGAACACGAAGAAAAAAAATAATCATATATAAGCCTTTTGGCACAGAAGAAAAAATCATTATGAAGGAAAAAGTTGTATTAGCATTCAGCGGAGGTTTGGATACCTCGTTTTGTGCAAAGTATCTATCAGAAGAAAAAGGTTATGACGTTTACACAGCAGTAGCCAATACGGGCGGTTTCTCTCCTGAGAACTTAAAGAAAATTGAGGAAAATGCCTACAAACTGGGAGCTGTCAAACACGTAACCCTCGATGTAACCAAAGATTATTACGAAAAAAGCATCAAATATATGGTGTTCGGAAACGTACTGCGTAACGGAACTTACCCCATATCCGTCAGCTCAGAACGTATTTTCCAGGCCATTGCCATCATTGAGTACGCCAAGTCTATCGGCGCAGACTGTGTCGCACACGGTTCAACAGGCGCAGGCAATGACCAAATCCGTTTCGACCTGACATTCAATGTACTTGCTCCGAATATCAAGATCATCACACCTACCCGTGACATGGTTCTGACCCGAGACTATGAAATCAACTATCTGAAGGAACATGGTTTCGAAGCTGATTTCAAGAAAATGGAATACTCCATCAACAAAGGCCTTTGGGGTACCTCCATCGGTGGAAAAGAAACTTTGAAATCAGACCAGACATTGCCGGAAGAAGCCTATCCTTCCCAACTCACTGCAAAAGGTGAAGAAATGCTGACACTTGATTTTGAAAAAGGTGAAATCGCAGCTGTAAACGGAGAAAAATTCAAGGATAAGGTAAAAGCCATCCAAAAGGTGGAAGCCATTGCATCCCGCTATGCCATCGGTCGTGACATGCACATCGGAGATACCATCATCGGCATCAAAGGCCGGGTCGGTTTTGAAGCTGCAGCTCCCATCGTCATCATCAATGCACATAAAATGCTTGAGAAACATACCCTGACCAAATGGCAACAATATTGGAAAGACCAAATAGGCAACTGGTACGGCATGTTCCTGCACGAAGCAGAATATCTGGATCCCGTTATGCGCGACTGCGAAGCTTTCCTGACAAACTCTCAGGAAAATGTAACAGGAAAAGTTTTCATCAAATTACGTCCATACAACTATGTACTGGTTGGCATTGAAAGTCCATTTGACCTAATGAAATCCGAATTTGGTGAATACGGTGAAACACAGACCGCGTTCACCGCCGAAGACGCCAAAGGTTTTACCAAAATTTACGGTAATTCCATCAAAATCTTCCATGCAGTTCAAAAGAAAAACGGTAAAGAATAAATCCTGAATGATTAAAATTGGAATAATAGGTGGAGCCGGTTTTACAGCCGGCGAATTGCTACGGGTGTTACTGAATCATCCGCAAGCGGAGATCGTGTTTGTCAACAGCAGCAGCAACGCCGGAAACGATGTGACCGATGTCCACGGCGGACTTATAGGTGAATGCGACCTGGTTTTTACCGACGCCTTGCCTTTGGATCGCGTTGATGTCCTGTTTCTTTGCTCAGCCCACGGAGACAGCAAGAAATTTATAGAAGCGAATGATATACCTGCTCAAGTGAAGATCATCGATCTTTCCACCGATTACCGGCAGAAAAGAGATGACCACGATTTTGTTTACGGCTTGCCTGAAATGAACAAGGCAGCCATCCTCCAGGCAAAACATATTTCCAACCCGGGATGTTTCGCCACCTGTATACAACTGGCACTTTTACCGCTTGCCGCCAAAGGACTGCTAAAATCGGAAATCAATGTCACCGGCATCACCGGTTCGACAGGGGCAGGAGTCAAACCATCCTCAACCACCCATTTTAGTTGGAGAAACGATAACATCTCCGTGTACAAGGCTTTTGAGCATCAACATCTGCAGGAAATCAGGCAATCCATGAGACAACTTCAGAAGGATTTCAGCCAGGATATCAATTTCATTCCAGTCAGGGGTGATTTTGCACGAGGCATTTTCGTCAGTGCATACACCAACTTTGATGGAAGTCTCGAAGAAGCAGAATTCATTTATAAAGATTTCTACAAAGACGCCGCTTTCACTTTCGTTACCGGAAAAAATATAGACCTGAAACAAGTCATAAACACCAACAAGTGCCTGTTGCACCTTGAAAAGCACGGTAAAAAGCTCTTGATCCTTTCCGTGATCGACAATCTGCTTAAAGGTGCTTCCGGACAAGCCGTCCAGAATATGAATCTCCTATTCGGAATAGATGAAAAAACCGGTCTGAATCTGAAGCCTGTTGCCTTTTAATTATTTTTTAAACAAAGGAACAATGAATCTATTTGACGTATATCCCCTGTTTGACATCAATATCGTAAAAGGCAAAGGTTGCCATACCTATGATGACAAAGGGACAGAATATCTAGATCTCTACGGAGGCCATGCCGTGATTTCAGTAGGTCACTCACACCCGCACTACGTTCAGAAAATTTCTGAGCAAGTAGCTAAGATGGGATTTTATTCCAACTCCGTGATTAATACATTGCAAAGGGACTTCGCTGAAAAATTGGGAAAACAATGCGGCTACGAAGATTACAGCCTGTTTTTGATCAATTCAGGAGCAGAAGCCAATGAAAATGCCTTGAAACTGGCCTCTTTCCATACCGGACGAAAAAAGGTGGTCGCTTTCAGGAAATCATTCCATGGTCGTACATCAGCAGCTGTCCGTGTAACGGATAATCCAAAAATTGTTGCCCCCATCAACGAAGGCATTGATGTGACCTTCATTACTTTAAACGATATTGAAGCCGTCAAAAAAGCTTTAGCTCCAAAAGATGTCTGCGCCGTCATCATTGAAGGCATCATGGGCATTGGAGGCATTCAAGTGCCAAACCCTCAATTTCTGCAAGAGTTACGCCAAATCTGCACCGAAACGGGTACAGTCCTGATCTTGGATGAAATCCAGTCCGGTTACGGCCGAAGCGGAAAATTTTTCGCTCACCAGTATGCCGATATTCGTCCTGATTTAATTACCTTAGCCAAAGGTATCGGTAACGGTTTTCCAATGGGCGCACTGATGATCAGTCCCATGTTCAAACCAGTTTACGGAATGTTGGGAACCACATTCGGCGGAAATCATCTGGCCTGTGCAGCAGGTATCGCCGTTCTGGAAATCATGGAAAAAGAGCATCTGATTGAAAATGCGCTCAATGTAGGAAATTTTCTGATCGGCGAACTCAAAAAAAATTCAAAAATCAAAGAAGTTCGCGGTCGCGGATTGATGATCGGTTTGGAATTTGAAAATCCCATCAAAGAAATCAGACAAAGACTGCTCTTCGAAAAACATATCTTTACCGGTGTCAGCGGGACAAATGTCATCCGGTTGCTTCCACCTCTTTGCCTGAGTATTGAAGAAGCCAAAGTGTTTTTGAAAGCATTGGATGAAGTCCTTTAATGAAAATAAAAATAATGAGATGAAACGAGCATGTTTATAAAAACGTCCAAGTTTATGGAAGTTTTAAGTAGCGAGAACAGAGGCGAAGTTTACTTCGACTATGCCGAGTCACGCAAAACTTCTGTTCCGAAGGGACAACAATCTGACATGCGAGTTCCATATGACCTTTAACGAAAAAATTATTATCATATGAAACGAGCCCATGATCTATCGCTCACACAAGTGAACAATTATTTGGCGAGTTCCATCGAATACCAAAATGTTTGAATAAAAAAATAATGAGATGAAAATCAGTATTATCGGTGCAGGGAATATGGGTGGTGCCATAGCCCGCGGTTTAAGCAAAAGCAGCCATTTTGCAGCCAATGAAATTTATGTAAGTGATATTAATGAAAAAAGTCTGCAGAATATCAAAAACTTTAACGCTGAAATTCATTGCAGCACATCAAACCGTGAAAGTATCCAGGGAGCAGACATTGTTGTTTTGGCGGTAAAACCTTGGTTGGTGGAAGGCATTGCTTCAGAAATTCTGGATAAGCTGGATTATGAAAACCAAATCATTCTTTCTATAGCTGCAGGAGTATCTTTGGAAAAACTTAGAACCTATTTCCCTGCCAGAAACGCTCAGGTTCCAATACTTTTCCGCATGATTCCCAACACGGCCATTGATGTTCTCGAAAGCTTTTCATGTATCACATCATACAATGCAAGCGCAGATCAGGAAGAATTATTGGTAAATATCTTTAACGAGTTGGGAAAAGCCATGCTAGTGCCTGAATCACAACTGAATGCATTCATGTCTCTATCTTCCTGTGGAATCGCATACGCTTTCCGCTACATCCGTGCAGCGACCGAAGGCGGAGTCGAAATGGGCATCTATCCGAATATCGCCAAAGAAGTCGTCATGCAAACCCTGAAGGGGGCGATTGCTTTGCTTGAAGCCAACGGAACAAACCCTGAAGTGGAAGTGGACAAGGTGACAACACCAGGCGGTGTTACCATTAAAGGTTTGAACGAAATGGAAAATGCCGGATTTTCTTCTTCCATTATTCGCGGATTAAAAGCCAGTCTGATCGAATAGCTATTTTCGCGATGAAAAAGCGGAAGAAAAAGATATCGATGAAAGTGACGGTGGATGATTATATCAAAGCCGTGAAAATTGCCGATCGGGAAATACAACAAGCTGATACCCCGGGCTGGATATCCACCCATAAGATTCATTCCAGCAAGAAAGCTTACAACCGCCGCGAAAATAAAAAAATTGAAGAATGACACCATACCGATATAAGAGAATTGCCGTAAAAATCGGCAGCAACGTCCTGACTCAAGAAGACGGGACACTCGACATGATTAGGATGTCGGCCTTGGTAAATCAGGTTTCCGATTTACAAAAAAAAGGCGTGGAAATTATTCTCGTTTCATCAGGAGCTGTCGCCGCAGGACGCAGTGAAGTCAAAGCCTCCAGAAAACTTGATTCCGTTGATCAAAGGCAACTCTATTCGGCTGTCGGTCAAGCCATTCTGATCAAACGTTACTACGACCTTTTCCAAAAGAACGGGATTACCTGCGGACAAGTGCTCACCACCAAAGAAAGTTTCAGTAGTCGCGGACACTATCTGAATCAAAAGAACTGTATGACAGTGATGCTCGAAAACGGCGTCATACCCATCGTCAACGAAAACGACACCATCTCCGTAACAGAATTGATGTTCACGGACAATGATGAACTTTCCGGACTGATTGCATCCATGATGGACGCAGAAGCCCTGATTATTTTGAGCAATATCGATGGAATCTACAACGGAGACCCCAAAGATCCGGAATCAAAAGTGATCCGAAAAATTTTACCGGATACGGATCTCAAACAATACATTGCCTCCAGTAAATCCTCTTTCGGAAGAGGAGGTATGCTGACCAAATCAAACATCGCCAGAAAAGTTGCAGAAGAAGGTATTGCCGTTTATATTGCCAACGGGAAAAAAGAGAACATCCTGCCGGATCTGCTGGATGCTTCGAAAGATATTATTTGCACAACCTTTGTAGCCAACAAGAAAGCCTCTGCCGTCAAGAAATGGATCGCCCATTCTGAAGGTTTTGCCAAAGGCAAGGTGTATATCAACCAAGGCTGTCTGGAAGCATTGTTGAAAAATGACGCAAACAGTTTGCTTCCTGTCGGGATCAAAAGCATCGAAGGCTCCTTTGAAAAAGGCGATATCGTCCGTATCTTCGACCAGGCCGGACATCAGATTGGTGTAGGCAAGGCTCAATACGGAAGCGAAAGTGCCTACGAATTGATCGGCAAAAAAGGAGAAAAGCCTTTGATACATTACGATTATTTGTATCTGGATTAAACATAAGAAGATGAACCTAAATGCTACTTTTGAATCCGTACGCAAGGCCAGCAGAAGTCTCGCCTTCGTCACCGAAAAGACCATTCACGATGTTCTTTTGGCCGTAGCTGATGCAGCCGAAGACAAGGCTTCTTTCATCTTGGCCGAAAACAAGAAAGATCTGGCATTGATGGATGTAGCCGATCCAAAATACGATCGTCTCAAACTGACGGATGAACGGATTTCCGGCATCGCAGCAGATATGCGGAATGTGGCCGCTCTCCCATCCCCGCTCGGACGAACCCTGATGGAGACCACCCGTCCCAACGGAATAAAACTGAAAAAAGTCAGTGTTGCCTTCGGTGTTATCGGAATCATCTATGAATCCAGACCAAACGTAAGCTTCGATGTCTTTTCACTCTGTTTGAAATCCGGAAACGCCTGCCTGCTCAAAGGAAGCCACGATGCCCATCAATCAAATGTCGCCATCGTCTCCGTGATTCACGAAGTTCTTAAGAAATTCGGAATAGATCCTGCAGTATGCACCTTGTTGCCTGCTGAAAGAGAAGCCACAGCCGAACTGATGAAAGCCAGAGGCTATGTCGACCTGATTATTCCCAGAGGCAGTGCCAATCTGATCAATTTTGTACGTGAAAATGCCAAGATTCCTGTTATCGAAACAGGTGCAGGCATTTGTCACACCTATTTTGACGCAGAAGGCGATGTGACCAAAGGAGCAGCGATCGTCAACAATGCCAAGACCAGACGGGTCAGCGTATGCAACGCTCTGGACTGCCTCCTCATTCACGAGAAAAGACTGGCCGACCTTCCCGCCCTCTGCGAAAAACTGGCGGAAAGCAAAGTCATCATCTATGCCGACACCAAGGCTTATACCTTTTTATTGGGCCGCTATCCTTCCGAACTGCTTCAAAAAGCGACAGAAGAAAGTTTCGGTACAGAATTCCTTGACTACAAGATGGCCATCAAGACCGTTCCAGACCTGAATGCAGCCTTGGATCACATTGATAGATTCGGTTCCAAACACAGCGAAAGCATCGTCAGCGAAAATGCTGATTCCTGTGCCCTTTTCGAACGGGCTATTGACGCCGCCTGCGTCTATACAAACGTTTCCACAGCCTTTACGGATGGAGCGCAATTCGGATTGGGAGCTGAAATTGGCATCAGTACCCAAAAATTGCATGCAAGAGGCCCCATGGCTCTGGAAGAATTGACCACCTACAAGTGGTTGATTCACGGAAACGGTCAAATTAGAAAATGATATGTCTCCAAAAAAATCAAAATTGAACGATGGACAGTTGGTGGAAATCATCACAATCGGAGATGAAATCCTGATTGGACAGATTGTCGACACCAATTCTGCCTGGATGGCCAAAGAACTGAACAAAGACGGCTTTCGGATTGTACAGATCACGACAGTCCCGGATAATGAAAGTTGCATCATGGAAGCCGTTGATATGGCCTTCAAGAGAGCGGACATCATTCTCGTCACCGGCGGACTCGGTCCGACAAAAGACGACATCACCAAACAGACACTCTGCAAATATTTTCACACAAAAATGATCTTTAACCAAGAGGTTATCGACAATATCAACGAACTTTTCGCCGACAGGCCAAACGTACTGAACGAACTGACTTACGGCCAGGCAAACGTTCCTGAATCAGCCACCATTATCCAGAATAAACGGGGCACGGCACCAGTCACCTGGTTTGACAAAAACAACAAGATATTGGTTTCCATGCCCGGTGTCCCTTCGGAAATGATGTGGATCATGAGCAATGAAATTATGCCTCGCCTGAAAGCCCATTTCAGCACACCGGCACTGATGCACCAGACCGTTTTGGTGTATGGTATTCCGGAATCCTCCCTTGCTATCAAATTGACAGATTGGGAAAACGCATTACCTGCCTTCATCAGGCTGGCCTACCTGCCCAAACCCGGATTGGTCAAATTACGCATGACCGGATTTCTTCCGGACAAAGATCAATTAAAAGACATCATCGGTCAGGAATTGGTCAAATTGCGACAAATTCTCGGAACAGCGATTCTTGCAGAAGAAGACGCCTCCGAAGAAGTCATTATCGGCAAACTACTGAAAGAAAAAGGCCTGCGACTGGCCACAGCAGAAAGTTGTACAGGAGGTAACATCGCCCATACGATTACATCCGTTGCCGGAAGCTCAGCCTATTTCAAAGGTTCAGTCGTAGCTTATAGCAATGAAGTTAAAGAAAAGGTACTGGGTGTATCACCGGCTACCATTGATGAATTCGGGGCTGTCAGTCAGGAAGTGGTGGAACAAATGGCCAAAGGTGTTTTGAAACAACTGAACGCAGATGTGGCTGTCTCTGTTTCCGGTATTGCAGGTCCTGACGGAGGAACGGAGGAAAAGCCGGTCGGTACCGTCTGGATATGCGTCTGCACCCAAACAGATATGATTAGCCGCAGGTTCCAGTTCGGACATTTGCGCAACATCAACATCAGCAGAGCTACACTTTCAGCTTTTGCCATGATTAAGGAAATCATTGAAAAATCAACGAAATAATATAAGCAATATGAGAAATTACACCGGTGTCAAAGACCTCGGCAATCTGAACGAAGCGGTCAAAGAGGCTCTCGAAATAAAGAAAAACAGGTATGCCTATAAGAACCTTGGTGAAAACAAGACCTTACTGATGGTCTTCTTTAACTCCAGTCTCCGCACCCGCCTGAGTACACAGAAAGCGGGCATGAACCTCGGCATGAACACCATGGTTTTAGATGTCAATCAAGGTGCCTGGAAACTGGAGACAGAACGCGGCGTGGTCATGGACGGTGACAAATCCGAGCACCTCCTGGAGGCCATCCCGGTTATGGGAAGTTACTGCGACATCATCGGCGTTCGCTCTTTTGCCAACTTTGAAAGCAAGAAATTCGACTACGAAGAAACCATCATCAACCAGTTCATCAGATATTCTGGAAGACCTGTTTTCAGTATGGAATCAGCAACCTGTCACCCGTTACAGGCTTTTGCGGACCTTATCACCATTGAAGAGCACAAGGAAACAGCCAGACCAAAAGTCGTCCTTAGCTGGGCTCCTCATCCAAAAGCTTTGCCTCAGGCAGTGCCGAACAGTTTTGCCGATTTCATGAACGAGGCCGATGTCGACTTTGTCATCACCCACCCCAAAGGTTACGAGTTATGCGAACAATTTGTCCGTGGTGCCAGCGTGGAATATGACCAAATGAAAGCCTTCGAAGGTGCAGATTTTATCTACGCCAAAAACTGGTCGGCCTTTCAGGATCCAAACTATGGGAAGATCCTGAGCAAAGACAGGAGCTGGACAGTCAGTGACCGCCAGATGGCAGTCACCAACAACGCCCACTTTATGCATTGCCTGCCGGTCAGACGCAACATGATTGTGACGGACGATGTGATTGAAAGTCCACGCAGTCTTGTCATTCCGGAAGCTGCCAATCGCGAAATATCCGCACAAACCGTCATCAAAAGAATCCTGGAAGGGCTAAAATAAAACTTCTATTCATTATCAGAACCATTCATGAAGGAATAGCACTTTGACATTCACGCAAAAAGAATTAACTTTGCGCTACCAATTCCCCGTACTGTTTTCGGGGAATCCTGAATCATAAGAATATGGATACAGTATTGAGTGGAATCCGTTCCACCGGAAATTTACACCTCGGAAATTACTACGGAGCCTTGCGTAACTTTATACGCATGCAACATGAAAATAATTGCTTTTTCTTTATTGCAGATTACCATTCGCTGACCACTCAACCAGATCCAAAGACTTTACATGAAAACGTCAAGGAAGTACTTTGCGAATACCTTGCAGCAGGAATTGACCCAAACATTGCAACCATTTACGTCCAGAGTGACGTCAAGGAAGTGATTGAACTTTACCTGATGCTGAACATGCACGCCTATATGGGCGAATTGGCCAAGACCACTTCTTTCAAGGAAAAAGCCAGGAAACAACCGGAAAATGTGAATGCAGGATTGCTCACCTATCCTACCCTAATGGCCGCCGATATCCTATTACACAATGCAGACAAGGTGCCTGTAGGAAAAGACCAGGAACAACACCTCGAAATGACACGCCGATTTGCACGCCGGTTCAATAATTTCTACGGGGTTGATTTTTTCAAGGAACCACAGGCTTACAATTACGGGCATGAACTCATCAAGATTCCCGGACTCGACGGCAGCGGCAAGATGGGGAAATCAGAAGGAAATTGTGTTTACCTTTGCGACGAGCCCAAGGTCATTGAAAAAAAGATGATGAAAGCCCTGACTGACAGCGGACCTACAGAAATGAATTCTGTCAAGCCCGAATACATTGAAAATCTGTTCACCATCCTTAAAGTGGTCTCCACACCGGATACCTATGATTATTTCAATGAAGAATGGAATAAATGCGAAATCCGTTATGGAGATTTGAAGAAGCAACTCGCAGCTGACGTCATCAAGGTTACTACCCCGATACGCGAACGGTACAATGAAATCAGCAACGATAAAGCCTACTTGCACAAAGTAGTGACGGAAGGAGCAGAAAAAGCACGTGCAAGTGCTTTAAAGACAATCGTTCCAGTAAGAGAAATCATGGGATTCAAGCCCTTCTGACAAAAACACCTTATTTGTTTTTCGCTTCATATAATTCCCGAAGCAGTTCATATTTTGCCTCAAGGACTTTATAATCTGCAGGAATTTTCATATCCTGAAGGAGTCTGGGAATATCTATATCCGAGTCAAGGAAATCGCAGACATTCACTTTAAAATAATTGGCCAGCTGTTCCAGGCGAGTCACGGTAAAATCGACCTTACCATTCTCCAGTTTGGAATAAGTCGTCGATGAAAAGCCCAGATCATCGGCCACATTTTGTTGCGATACGCCTTCTCTCTGACGTACCCTCAGCAATTTTCCACCAACGTTCCTATTTAGATCAGTATTTACAAACTTAAGTGCCATCTCGTCGTAAAGTTTCATTTATCTAACGAAACAAGCATGTAAAAACAACGAGAAACACGTTTTTGAACTTTTATCATGCATCGTTCCATCCGACCTTTTCTAAAAAAATAATCTTGGATGAAAATACCTTACAAAAAAGGATGAGGCAATGCGATTTGGTTCAAATTATTTACTTGATGGAAATTATATTTCCATGATATATATTAAAAGTCAAAATTGGAAAGATTCTTGGCGTTAAATTCAAATATCAGTCATTAAAAGTTATGAACCCCAGGGCAAGCCCTGAACCCTGATTTCGCCCCAAGCGGCGGGAAATTTACCCATAGAGATTAAAGACCAATGATCCTCCTGATGGAAAAAAGGTGATGTGTATACCTGCCTAAAACTTCATTATATATCCCCTCTGCATCAATAGGATCTATATGGACACAACCTGAAGCATGAAGGATTCTATTTCGATCCAATAAAATACCAACATGTACTACTTTACCTTCGGTATTGGAGAAAAAGGCCAAATCTCCGGGCTCTGCCTCAAATAAATTTGAGACGGACATCCCTTGAATGACCTGATCACAGGCATTTCGAGACAATTTAATGCCTAAGATCGAATATACCAATTGAGTTAGGCCGGAACAATCTATTCCAAGAATGCTCTTTCCTCCCCATAAATAGGGTGCATTCATGAAAAGCATGGCTGTCCTTATCATTTCCTGAACAGTCGTTTTTCCGGTATAACCAAGAAAATCAGGATTGATAGACCAATATTCCTTTTCTGGTTTGTCCTCTCCAGGGAACCTGGTTCTCCATATCGGGAAGAATTTTGATTCTTCATCAAAAAAGTAAAGTCGACTTCCGGCTGGTAAAAATAATCGAGGTTCGCTCTCTCCTTGTTTTAAACAAGCAGACAATGGAACATTCGTAAAGATCGGATCTTTCTTTTCTATGGTTTCAAAAAAAGGGAGAGGCAGTAATTGCAGCATTTTTGTAGTACACCAACCTTGATAGTCGTCGGACAGATTACGGATCTTACTCCATGACCCATGCTCTTCCAAAACCTCAAAGAGTTCTCCGAAAAGGAGTTGGCTGATCATTTCCGATTGTTCAGATGGATCTGAACGAAGAGGTAAAAGAGGCTGTGTACAAATTCCGGATGACATCATATCGTGACTTTTATAGTCAAACCTTAAAACCGCTTCAACAAATCCTCTGCCATTATCTGAAGCATGATATTCTTCCCATCGGGTGTATATTTCGGCTCAGCGCAACTAAAAAGCTTCTGGATCAAATTATCCATCTCAATTTCATTGAGTACTCGTCCGTTAGGTATTGAAGCTGAATTTGCCAAACGTAAAGCCAAACGATCGCGCCTGTCACCCTGAAAGTCAACCTCCGGATGGTGCATGGATTCCATCATGTCAAGAATCAAGATACAAGGATCAATATCGTCCAGATCATTGGGAACAGCAGCCACAAAAAAATCATCTCCCTCACAATTCACCTTGAAGCCCAAAGCCTGTATATCATCTAACATTTCCAACAATTCATTTCTTTGAAGAACATCTATTTGAAGCTCTTCCGGAAAAAGTAAAGTCTGTGATGGGGCTATCCCGTTTACAAGTATCGACTGGTATTTTTCAAACAACACTCTAACATGAGCCCTGTGCTGATCGATAAAAGAAAGATATTGTGAGCTATAGAGAACAATATAAGATCCAAAAAGTTGAAATTTTGTCAGATTGGCATCGATTTTATTGGTCTCATTTGCAAATAGTCCTGCGGTATCCTGCACCTCATTCAAAAAATCATCTTTTGGCAAGATATCAAATCCTTCAGAAAAAGCAGAGGCCAAATCTTTCAATTTATTTTGTTCTTCAGGTTGAATGTTTTCTACTTTTTGATACGATTTTCCCATTCCTGCACCTTTTTCGAAACCTTCAAAAAGAGCATCCCAATTAGGTACTGTTTGTTTTGGTGAAGGATGAAATGGATTATAGGTAGGGTCAAAACGGACATGAGGCGCATCGACCGCCCGATCTCCTGTAAAAACACGAATTTCAGGAGCATCGTCCCTGTCAAAGTCTAAGGATGGCACGGCATTGGCTTTACCAAGAGCCTCACGCACTGCTGCATGAATGATAGGCCATATGGCTTGTTCATGTTCAAACTTCACTTCTGTCTTGGTTGGGTGTATGTTCACATCCAAAGCCTCAGGATCGACGTCAAAATACAAAAAATAGGTAGGTAGCTGACCTGTTGGAATCAAAGTCTCATAGGCTTTCATCACAGCACTTCTGAAAAGTTTGTGCCGGATAAAACGTCCGTTCACAAAAAAATACTGCATGGAATCCCGGTGGCAAGAAGCTGCCGGATCTCCGATGAAACCGGAAATTTTGATCAGTTGGGTATTGACATCAACTGCATACAACTGCTTGCCGAGTTGACCACCGGAACGTTTGCCAAAGATGCCGATAATCCGCTGTCTGATAGTAGTAGGCGATAGTTGATACAACACCTCATCGTTGTGGGTTAAACTCATATTCAGATTCGGATAAACCAATGCGATCTGTATGAATTCATCCCTGATATAACGTAATTCCTTTGAATTTTCACTTAAGAATTTTCTTCTCGCAGGAATGTTATAGAAGAGATTTCTTACGGTAAAGCGGCTGCCTTGTGCTGCAAGAGAAGGTTCTTCATTGGTGATCTTGGATCCTTCAATTTCCACTTTCCAGGCCAGTTCGTCTTTTGGTCTTCGTGTCACCAAATCAACTTGGGCAACAGAAGCGATGGAGGCAAGTGCTTCTCCCCTGAATCCCATGGTATGGAGTTGAAATAGATCAGAAGCCTGGCGCAATTTGGAAGTGGCGTGCCGCTCAAAAGCCACATGGGCATCAGATGGAGACATTCCCTTTCCGTTATCCAGAACCATGATCAGATTGCGTCCTGCGTCTTTTAAAGCAACATCAATCTGAGTAGCACCTGCATCAATAGCGTTCTCAACCAATTCTTTCACAACAGAGGCTGGTCTTTGGATCACTTCCCCGGCAGCTATTTGGCTGGCGACAGAATCAGGCAGAACACGTATCAAATTTTCCATTCAACTATAAATAACAATACACAAAGATAATATATTACCGAAATAATATTTACCAATTATTTATTAGATTTTTTTTTAACTGGTGGAATGGCTGATGCCTTTGCTTTCAGGCGAACCTTCTGGGTTTCAGATGCCGTAGTTTTTATAATCTTTCTGAAAACATCATTTGGCCCGACAGGGCGAATACTTTGGTACCAGTCGAAGTTTTTCAGATATCTATCTTCAGACGGCAACTTATCCATGGGGTAAAACTTTCCTTTAGGCTTTGGCCAGACAATGATTTTCTTCATTTTCTTATTTTCCATAAAGAGGTTCAGGGAACTGCCTTCCAGATGGTTCAGACCAATGATTGTTTTGCTTTCGTCACGAGGCAGGTAGATGGTTTCAGCATTGCCTTTTATTTCAACACGAACCACCTGGCTGGAATCAAAATAAGCAATCAGATCCTTTCCTGATGATTGATTGAAAAGCGAATCCCCTTCCTGGGATATGACCATGGCAGCCTTTTGGATATGTAGATAGTCAGGCTCCTTGTTTTTTGTGTACAGTTGCATGAATTCTCCGGTCAGTTGTTGCTGTTCCGACCATAAGATTGGTTTATAGTAAAAACTCAGCACAGAATCACGGGTTGAATAATATAAGGAATCACATACACCCTGCACATCGGAACGAAAAAACCTTACTCCATGAAAAGCTGTCACCTCATTATAAATGGAATCTTTTCTGGCCAAGAGCGTATCCGCATGCAGAAACAAAGTATCTTTGGAAGAATGCTCTATCATCAAGGCACTATCGGACATCAAGGCATAGTTGGTCTTTTCCTCGCTATAACCGTAATTCCCTTTTAACGTCACCTGTTGTGTCGAATCGATCAAGACAGCATTGCCGAAAGCCTCACCTATACCATTTTTATTGTCATAGTTGATGGAATCTCCGGTGAGACGTCTGTGATTGTTGAGAATGTATGAAGGTTTCAACAACAAACTTTTGTCGGTTTTGGTGTTATACCATCCATTCTCCGAATACACATAACCACTGTCAGCCACAATTTCCGTCGGGCAAAAAATCCTCGCCTTGCCTGTCGCTGTATTGTATTCAAGTTCCTGATTGGTCATGACGAATTCCGGATGGACCAACTTGACATCATGCTTAAAATCTGCCATTTTAGTTGCAGGACTATACTGACCATATTCTGAAGACAATTCATTGGTCACATCACCATCTTCATTGACTAATAAACCTCCGTCAAAAAAATAACCGATATTCGAGATGCGGTCGTAATTCAAACTATCGGTAAAAAGGGTAACCTTCTTATTTTCCAGGCGCACCTTCTCACGAACCATGACCAACTTGGTGTTTCCATCGTAATAAAGCCATGCTCCATACAAAAAAATAGAATCGCCTTGTTCCATGTGGACATTCCCATAGGCATACAATGAATTGCTTTTCGTGTAGTAATGGGCAGAATCACAAAACAGATAAGCACCTTCGTGACGAAAACGCACATCACCGGTCAAGATTTGATAATCCGGATTGACAAACTTATCATAAGATAGTGTTTCGGAATGTTCCAGATTGATCTTTTTTCCGCTAATGGTCTCCTTGCTTTTTTTTACCCGTGGAAAAGAAGGCGGAGCTATCAGCGGAGCTTCTTGTTCCTTTACTTTTTTCACAGCCTTCTTTGGCTTGGTTGTTACCTGTTCTGTTTGCTTCGCCGCCTTTTTTGACATTCTCAAAGGAGAAAATCCAAAATTTCCAGACTGTGCAACTATCAAAATAGGGAAAAGGCATAAAAAACAAATCACTTGTATTTTATGCCTATAATCCTTTGATAGTGTATATTTTACCATTTTTATCATTTAATCCAACCCGGATATTTGAACTCGCAATTTCGCCAGTGGTCATCTATCCGTACATACGTTTTCTTCTGTTTCTCTAAAATCCACTCATTCAGAACCTTATCGCGTTTTTTACCCATAACGATTTGCTGAATTTGCTGGAAATCTTCTGAAATGCTGGCTCTGTGAGCTTTGCTCTTGGACTTCACACGAATGATGGCACAAACTTCTTTTTCCTTAGATGTAATCATGGTAAATGGCTTTGAGATTTCTCCGACATTCATTTGGTAAGCCATTTTACCGACCTCTTGCGGCAATTCTTCCATGGTGAAACGCGAAGTTCCAGTGTTTGTATTAACCATCAGTCCTCCATTGTTCTTGGTATCCTTGTCGAAAGAATAATATTGTGCGGCATCTTCAAATCTGATCTTTTGGTTACGGATAATATCTGCAATACTATCCAGTCTCAATAATGACTGATTTCGTTCTGAAGCGGAGATCTTTGGTTTGAGCAGAATATGGCGACAATTAATTCTGTCCCCTCTCTTTTCTATCAACTGAATAATGTGATAGCCAAACTCTGTTTCCACAATTTTTGATACTTTTTTGGGATCTGTCAGAGAAAAAGCAACATTGGCAAACTCAGGAACCAATTCTCCTTTTCCCATAAAACCGAGTTCTCCACCCACCTTGGCAGAGTTTCTGTCCTCCGAATACATCACAGCCAACGTTGAAAAGTTATCCCCACGATTGACACGTTCCGTAAATTCACGCAAACGATCCTTGATGGCACCTATTTCGGCTTGTTCATATTTCGGCTCTACTGTGATAATCTCGACTTCAATTTCAGCAGGCGTCACCGGGATGCTGTCAAGGGGTAAAGTATTGTAAAACTGGCGGACCTCAGCAGGAGTAACGGTAATATCATCCACCAATTTACTTTGCACCCTTCTTACAATCATTTGATTGCGGGCCGATTCCCGTTGCGTTTCACGAATTTTGGACAAAGGCATACCAAAGTACTCTTCCATTTTTTCTTTGGAGCCAAGTTGGGCGATAATTCTGTTGATATTACGATCCACATCGGGAATCACATCACTCTCATTTACAACAACACTATCTAAATCTGCCTGATGCAAATACAATTTTTGTACGGCCAATTGTTCAGGAATAACACAATAGGGGTCTCCACTAAATTTCACGCCTTCATACTGTGCCTGCAGACGTTGCTTTTCAACATCAGAACGCAGAATTGGCTCATCTCCTACTACCCAAACCACTTCATCTATCACATTATCTTGAGAGATCACAGGCAAAACGCTAAGCGCCAAAAATGGAAGCAATGCAAAAAGTTTTTTCATTAGTCTTCGTATTCGCACATCTGAAAATGTGTCTATTTATTTATAATACTTAATTTTTCTTTTCTTCTCCGCTTCATTCAAAAGTTGCTGCTCAAACTGATGGATAAAATCAGTTTTTCTGGTATTTATCATGATATTCTTTACGTCATCACAAACATATTCGAATGGTGCCGTATTTCCGGAAAGAACATAGTCATCAATATAAAGTAAATAGCAGAAATCTTTTTCAACCACTTCCAATGTTGACCTGGTCCTTAAAAAATCAGACTGGCTGCTTAGGGTGTACGGAATGTTATCCATGATATCGTCAAGACTGACCCACTTATCATAAAAGTATTCGAATTGGCCAGCATTCTGAACACAATATTTTTCAATCTTCTCAAATGATTCGGATGAAGAACTCTTGTACAGTTTTTTCAGCTTTTCCAGATCCGGAGCATTCTTCGGCACCTTGACAAAGATACCTTTAACCAGATTGTGTTCCGTAACGAAACGGCCAGCATGGGATTTATAAAAATCCATCATCTCTGATTCTGATATTTCAGTCTGCATTTTCTCATTCAGAACCTGCTGCTGATACTCATAAATGATCAAAGAACGGCGATAATTTTCAACCAAATCCTTCATTTCCTGATTCTGAGGGATATTGTCGACGGCCTTTTCATAAACCAACAATTCCTTGATCCGATTCTTCAGAAACTGTTTTATATATGCCGTGCTATCTTTTGCTGAAAGTCCGGCAGGCATACCCTGAAGAGCTTCGTCCTTATAAATGATCTCGCTTCCGACTTTCGCCAAAGGAATACGGTCTCCCTCCTCTCCGGAATTCCCGCATGTCTTTAGCAGAGCCGGCATCAACATCAACAACAAAAGGACATGCTTCATATCTATAATCTCTCTTTAAAGATACAAAGGTAAACAAAAAGATGCAAACGAAATCCGGCTTAATTTTTATTAACCGTATTTACAACATCTTTGTAGACGTTCACCTGAAATTTGCCCTTCAACTTCTCAATCCACTTTTGTTCAAGATAATTTTGATAGTCAGAAATGACCAATCCGCGAACATCCGTATAAGATTCCGGACCCTTTTTCAGCTTTTTACCCTGAATAAATATTTCCGGAAAACCTTCTTTTGGTTCCAACTTGCCTTGTTTGAATACGAGAAAATCTACATTGGCATTATTACCCTGAGCATATAATCCTCGCTCCATTTTCACCAAGGTCGTGGAATCTGTATTGAAGGTGCGTTTTAAAACAACAGCGATGGAATCTGCCGGCATTTTTTTGATCATCTTTTTGGCTTTCTTTGCTACCTGTGCGTCAGCACAATGAATGATAAAACCTTTGTAGTGAGGCTTATCCCATGCATATTTAGCCTTGTTTGCGTTAAAATAGGACTCAAGACCTACCGTGTCGATGGATGCCTTTTCCCACACTTCGCGGTTGCTGACATCGAAAAGCAGGATTCCATCACTGTACTCCTGCATCAGATGTCCAAATTCGGGATATTTCTTTTCGAGTTGACTATCTTCATAAGATAACACTTCCTGTTGAACGAAACTGTCAAAAGCATCATTCAGATTTGAAGAATAAAGATTTTTCCTATTTTTCAAGAATGCAGCAAATTGTTTCTGAGTGAATGTCACGCCATTTAATGTGAACAATGGACTATCGGATACGGACTTTTCTGCCAACACTATGGTATAACCTGAAGATTCGAAGAAAGCTTCAATACTTTCCTTGTTACAGGTATAATTGTATTCTTTCTTCAATTTTTCAACCAAGGTCCTTTTTCCAAGCTCGGAACGTTTATCCCTGGCTATGTTCGTGTTGATATTTTCGCGAAGCGCATCCATTTCGGGATATGGTTTAAACTCGAGTGCCTTTACAATATGCCAACCATATTTTGATTGGAATGGTTCTGAATATTCACCGACCTTCAATTTAAATATAGTCTTTTCATATTCAATGGGTAACGATCCACAGAACAAAAAACCATATTCTCCATTGTGTGATGCTGCATTCTTATCATCAGAGTGCTTAGTGGCATACAACCTGAAATCCTCACCGTTTTTTAATGCATTGTAAATCTTAAATATGGAGTCCTTTGCTGCCGCTTTTTCTTCTTCGGTCGCAGTGGGAGAAACAATTTTCAGAATATGTCCGGAACGGTACAGTCCGTTTGCAGGATAACGGCTGTGCACTTTTACAACATGATAACCAAATTGAGTGCGGAATGGTTTGCTGATTTCTCCTACAGGAGTGTTGAATGCCGCATTTTCAAATTCGTATACAAAATGACCGCCTGTGGTACAACCCAGATATCCACCATTATTCTTGCTGCCATCTTCGGAATTTTCTTTGGCCAATTTTGCAAAGTCTTCTCCTTGAATGGCTCTTTGATATATTTTCGAAATTTTTTGCCACGCCTTCAGGGTATCTTCAGGACAGTCATCCGGTCTGACTGAAACGAGGATATGACTGGTTTCCACATAAGTTTTGATACGTTCATAAGCTTCCTTGACCAGTGCTTCTTCTACATCTTTGTCCGTCAGGTAAGGAGCTGCAAGCTGACGACGGTATCCGCTTAGCTCATTGATAAATGCTTTGGTGGTATCAATTCCTTGTGCTTTTGCTTCGGCAACCTTGAGTTTGAAATTAACAAACAAGTCAACGTATTCGTCCAAAGATTTCTGATCGGATACAGCATTCGCACTATTCTTGTTCCAGATATACTCAAATTCTGATTTCGTGACAGCATTTCCCCCGATGTCCATAATAATAGGATCCTTGATTTGGGCTGTACAAATTGAAAGGCAAACTGAAAAAAATAGAAACAAAACAGTCTTTTTCATGATTTATAATATTATTAAATTTTCTAATGGACAAGCAAGGGAACTGTCCTTTGCGAGTAAAAACACATTTTTCACAGATTAATTTCCCATCTCGGAAATAAACTTAATCCGTACCAAACGAACCTCTTCTTCTGTGAAATCTCCGCCCAGTTCATCAATTGCTTCCTGAATGCTATCTGTAGAGGATTCCTTGAAGTACTCCATGATTTCATCGATGTGATCTTCATCCATGATTTCATTCAGAAAATAATCTATATTGATTTTGGTTCCTGAATAAACAATAGCTTCTATCTCATCCAACAATTCTCCGAAATCAAGACCCTTTGTCAAGGCCAAATCGTCCAATGCAATTTTCCGGTCAATGGACTGGATAATGGACACCTTCATTTTGGATTTGTTTGCGACGGTACGAACTCTTAAATCTTCAGGACGTTCAATCTCATTTTCCTCGACATGTTTCTTGATCAGGGACAGAAATTCTTCTCCATAGCGTTTGGCTTTTCCTGCTCCAACGCCAGGTATATTTTGCAGCTCTTCCATATTGATGGGATAAGTTGTAGCCATAGCTTCCAGGGATGGATCCTGAAAAATCACATAAGGAGGAAGATTCAGTTTCTTGGATACCCGCTTGCGCAAATCTTTCAACATGGAATAAAGACCGGGGTCAACAGCACATGCTGCTCCTCCACGAACCGGCACTTCCTCTTCAGAATCTTCAAAGTCAGAATCTTCAACCACTTTGAAACTGACAGGATTCTTGAGAAATTCCCTGCCACTCGCAGTAACTTTGAGCAGTCCGTAATTTTCAATGTCCTTATCAAGAAAACGGCTGATAAGTGCCTGACGAATGACAGAATTCCAAGTCTTTTCATCCTCATCTGTTCCGCTACCAAATACATCCAGCTCATCATGCTGGTATGATGTAACCTCTGAAGTTTCTTTACCCAAGAGTACATCAATGACGTGATCCGTCTTAAATCTTTCTTTTAATGCAATGACTGTTTCAAGAACAGTACATAATAAATCCTTTGCTTCCACCTGTTTTTTAGGATTTGAACAATTATCACAGCTTCCGCAATTATCTTGCGTATATATTTCTCCGAAATAATGTAGGAGCAATTTTCGCCGGCAAACCGAAGACTCTGCATAAGCTGCGGTCTCCAGCAAAAGCTCTTTTCCGATTTCCTGTTCGGCAACAGGTTTACCCTGCATGAATTTTTCCAATTTTTGTAAATCCTTGTTGGAATAGAAGGTAATACAATGACCTTCTCCATCATCACGACCGGCTCTTCCGGTTTCCTGATAGTATCCTTCAAGACTTTTTGGAATGTCATAATGAATGACAAAACGCACATCAGGTTTATCAATACCCATCCCAAACGCGATTGTCGCAACAATCACATCTATTTTTTCCATCAGGAATGCATCCTGATTTTCTGTACGTACGGCTGAATCCATCCCTGCATGATAGGCCAAAGCCTTAATGCCGTTCACTTGTAAAGTCTGGGCCAATTCTTCCACCTTTTTCCGACTCAGGCAATAAATGATGCCGGACTTGCCGAGATTTGCCTTGATGTACTTGATGATTTCACGGTCAATGTTTGCCGTTTTGGGACGAACCTCGTAATAGAGGTTTGGCCGGTTAAAGGAAGACTTGAAAACAGTCGCTTCCGCCATGCCCAGATTCTTCTGGATATCATGTTGCACCTTGGGGGTGGCCGTAGCCGTCAGTGCTATGATCGGAGCCCTCCCGATTTCATTGATCAATGGACGGATACGCCGGTATTCAGGGCGAAAGTCATGTCCCCATTCCGAAATACAATGAGCTTCATCCACTGCAAACAAGGAAATGGGAATCTGTTTCAGAAACTCAACGTTCTCTTCTTTGGTCAAAGATTCCGGAGCCACATAAAGCAATTTGGTCTTTCCGGAAAGAATATCACCCTTAACCTGATCGATAGCCGCTTTATTAAGGGAAGAATTGATAAAATGTGCTACGCCGTCTTCATCGCTGAAATTCCGCATGGCGTCCACCTGGTTTTTCATCAGGGCAATCAGGGGAGAAACAACCACAGCAGTACCCTTCATCAATAATGAAGGAAGCTGATAGCACAAAGATTTGCCACCTCCGGTAGGCATTAACACAAAAGTGTCTTTCCCGGCCATGACATTGCGGATTATTTCTTCCTGGCTTCCCTTAAATGAATCAAAACCAAAATAAGTTTTTAAACATCTTGTCAATTCATCCGATTTCCCCATAATATATTTTTTCTCTATGCGCTAATCAAACGAGTGTGAGTCAATGATTCGACCTTTGAACGCGCATAATCCAATGTGACGCACAACTTATCCTGCGAACCGGAAGGTATCTCGTACATCGAATCCATAATGATGTTCTCCGAGATAGCTCTTAAACCACGAGCCCCCAACTTGAACTCTATCGCTTTATCTACAATATAGTCAAAAACTTCGGGCTCAAAGCTCAATGCGACATGATCCATCTCAAACAATTTGACATACTGCCTGATGATTGAATTCTTCGGTTCTGTCAGAATGGCACGAAGTGCTTTTCTGTCCAAAGGATTCAAATAGGTCAGGACCGGTAAACGTCCGATGATTTCCGGTATCAGTCCAAAGGCTTTTAAATCTTGGGGAGCAATGTATTGCAAAAAATTCGTTCTGTCAACCTGATTGCTTTCTTTTGCTGCACTATAACCCACCACTTTTGTGTTCAATCGTGCTGCAATTTTCTTCTCAATTCCGTCAAAAGCACCACCACAAATAAACAAAATATTTTTTGTATTCACAGGGATCATTTTTTGATCCGGATGTTTTCTGCCTCCTTGAGGCGGAACATTCACCACAGCTCCTTCCAATAACTTCAAAAGTCCCTGCTGCACACCTTCTCCGCTTACATCACGTGTAATGGAAGGATTATCACCTTTACGGGCGATCTTATCGATTTCATCAATAAACACAATACCAACCTCAGCCTTGGCCACATCATAATCAGCCACCTGCAAAAGCCTGGTCAGGATACTTTCGATATCTTCTCCCACATAACCGGCTTCTGTCAGCACCGTGGCATCCACAATGGTAAAAGGTACATGCAATTTTTTTGCAATGGTGCGGGCCAGTAGTGTTTTTCCTGTTCCTGTAGAACCGACCATGATGATGTTGGATTTCTCAATCTCAACCTCATCGCCGCTGTCCTTTTGCAGAAGTCTTTTATAGTGATTGTATACCGAAACGGAAAGATATTTCTTGGCCTCATCCTGACCAATGACATATTGATCGAGAAACTGTTTGATCTCTTTGGGTTTTGGTAATTCTTCCTTACTTAGACTGAATGCTTTATTCGGACCTTTTTTTTCTGTTTCACGGATCATTTCTGAAGCACGTTCTGCACAGTCAGAACAGATATTGCCGGTAGCACCGGTAATCAATAAACTGACCTGATCACGGCTACGTCCACAAAAACTACATTTTTCGATTAATTTCGGCATTCTTACTTGGTTCGAATCATTACTTCATCAATCATGCCATACTCTTTAGCTTCATAAGAAGTCATCCAGTAATCGCGGTCTGAATCTTTCTCAACCTGTTCGAATGGTTTTCCGGAATGGTCGGCTATGATTTGATACAACTCTTTCTTCATCTTCTGAATTTCACGGGCTGTGATTTCAATATCAGAAGCTTGCCCCTGAGCACCGCCCATCGGTTGATGGATCATCACTCTGGAATGTTTTAATGCAAAACGTTTGCCTTTTGTTCCGGCGACAAGCAAGACTGCCGCCATGGATGCTGCCATACCTGTACAAATGGTGGAAACATCGCTGGAAATGAACTGCATGGTGTCATAAATACCCAAGCCGTCATAAACACTTCCTCCAGGTGAATTCAAATATAAGGAAATATCTTTGCCTGGATCTGCAGAGTCCAGATAAAGCAATTGTGCCTGTACAACATTGGCGGTATAATCATCCACCTGTGTGCCTAAAAAAATGATGCGGTCCATCATCAAACGAGAGAATACATCCATTTGAGCTACATTCATCTGACGTTCTTCAATGATGGTCGGAGAAATGTAGTTACTGGTAATTTTCATATAATCATCCAAAGCCGACCCGCTCATGTTCAAATGTCCGGTGGCAAATTTTCGGAAATCGTTCATACACATTTATTTGTTTAGTTTGCAAGGCCTTTACAGCCGAACAGCAAATGTATAAATAAATTTATTACTTAAACAAATAAATATGGCTGTGAAAAATTATTCACAGCCATATTTATTTATTTGATCAAGGAAAAATCAGGCATAAAGTTTATTGAAGTCTTCAACACTGATCGATTTTTCGTTGAGTTTGATAACACCTTTCAAGTATGCTGCAACAATGGTAGACATCGCTTGATCCAAAATATTGCGCTTAGTTTCTTCCTTTTTAAGCATCTCCGCCGCATAATTGGCCAACAAGTCATCAGGAACAGACATCATACCGTATTGTGCAAATTGTGCGCGGGTAACCTTCTTGGCTGTTTCCATCAGGTCTTCTTCAGAAACGGTCAATGAATTGTCTTTGACAATCTTTTCTTTCATCAGATGCCATTTCAGATCTTCAATCATCTTAGGCATCTCTGTTTCAATTTCTTCTGCGTTACGTTTCTTGTCTGTGGAAAGCATCCAACGTTTCAGGAAATCTACAGGGAATTGAATGTCGCTTAATTTCTTCACCAATGCTTTTTCTGCATCTACCATCAAGCGGTAATCACTTTCTGGAGCAAACTGAGATTCGAGGGATTCTTTTACCTTGATACGGAACTCTTCTTCTGTCTTCACTGTATCCTTGCCGAAAAGCTGGTCAAACAAGTCCTGATTCAGGTCACCATCTTTATATCTGGTAATCTCTTTCACTTCAAAGCTGAAATCTGAAGTGATATCTTTTGCAACTTCTTTCGCAATGTGGAGCAAAGACGCAATCTCACTCTCGGTATTATCATAAGCTTTGGCTGGGTTGAATACGACTGTATCACCAACTCCTAAACCAATCATCTTGGTTTTTTCTTCCTCATCCTTAAAATAGGCAGGCATCAGGACAGCATCTTCAACAGTGATACCTGTTCCATCCGGTTGAACTTCAGTGAGCATTCCTTTGAGTATATCTTTTTCTTCTGATTTTTCAACCTTGATGTATGAACCGTTTCTGGCAGCCATATTTTTGACCTGCTCATTGACCATTTCGTCTGTAATCTGGATATTATAATAAGGTACAGAATCTTTTTTATTGAGCGTGAAGTTGAGTTCCGGTGCCAATGCGATGTCAAAGGAGAATTCAAAGTCTTCCTGATTGTCAAAATCTATTTCTGCCTGTGTTTCGCTGGGCAGAGGTTCACCAAGGATGCTGAGCTTGTTTTCCTTGATATAATCATACAAAGCCTGAGATATGGCATTCTGAACTTCATCAGCCAAAACAGCTTTGCCATACATCTTTTTAATCAAACCTACAGGCACATTACCAGGACGGAAACCCGGAACATTGGCTTTTTTACGATAGGTTTTGAGTGTATTCTCAACCTTTTCCTGATAATCAGCTTTCAGCAGCTGAATCTTGACAACGGCATTGACCGAATCAACAACTTGTTTATCTACATTCATTTTGATGCATTTTTTTGAGCCGCAAAATTACTGTTATTCTTTGAATTGACAAAACAAAGAAACATTATTTCTCTCATCGGCACATCATATTACGTTTCCGATTATATTTGTAGAAAAAACAAGATGAGGAGCTTTTGCAAACCCGAAACTTCTTTATTTTATCGCATATTGATGTTTCTGAGCGTTATTTTCACCGGTCTGATCATTACCTATGCGGTTTTTCTAGTGGTCGTTTTTGCAATATCCGGATTTGACCTTGCCATGACCAACGAAAGACTTGCAGCATTGAATGATAATGCCCATCTTTTGCGCATCATGCAAACCTTGCAATCTTTTTTTGTTTTTATATTTCCACCGTTCATCCTATCCAAACTATTTAAAGAAAATTCCACTGATTTTATCCATTTGAAGAGGCCAAGCTTTTCATTTGCAATCTTCGGAATCATTAGCATTATTTTAATGATACCTCTCATCAATGCTCTGGTCGAATGGAATGCCGGATTGCACCTGCCTGAATCCATGCAGGGGTTGGAGTCCTGGATGCGCACATCAGAAGATACAGCAGAAAAGGTAACAACAATTCTGTTAAATGGATCCTCATGGTGGACACTGATTGTCAATCTGATCATTGTCGGTGCATTGGCCGGCATTGGCGAAGAATTTCTTTTCAGAGGTGCTCTTCAAAGCTTATTTTCCAAAGGACTGTGGCCAAATACCCAGTCCGGGAAAATGCCGGATTGGGTGATGCATACCACCATTTGGCTGGTTGCCTTTTTGTTCAGTGCCATTCATATGCAATTTTACGGTTTTATTCCCAGATTACTTTTAGGGGCATGGTTCGGATATTTGTTATGGTGGAGTGGTTCCATTTGGGTACCGGTGTTGGCACACTTTACAAACAATGCGGTTTCCACGATAGCGGTCTTTTTACAAAACAAAGGCTTGATCACGGAAGATCCTGACCAAATCGGGCTGAACAGCACTTGGTGGCTTTGCTTGGTCTCTATCCTTCTGTTGGTCGGTTGTACCTTTTACATGACAAAAAAAAAGAACACAGATCATAGTTTTTGACAAATCCGATCAAAAAAATTATTTCTATCCAATCAAGAAATACAAACAAATGATCTTGAATAATTGTTATAGTTGTTCAAATTGAAACAAACCATGGATTATATTGTCACACATAATACCGATGCTTGCAGATTTGAAATTCTGATGGATGACGGTCAAATCTCATACCTGGACTATGACGAGACAGAAGTCGGACTGGTTTTTGCACATACCTATGTCCCAAAAGCATTTGAAGGCAGAGGCGTCGCGGCCTCACTCGTGAAATTTGGCCTTGAATATGCTCAAAAGATGAATATACCCATCACACCCTCTTGTCCCTATGTCGTTGCATACATCAAACGACATCCGGAATACGAACAGCTTGTAAAATGATTTTTCTTTCTGCAAAGCACAAAAATCAATTGTCTTTGTGCGTCATAATCATATATCCCTATTGTCTAAGATTTCTCGGGTGAAAGGTCAGAATCTGTTCTCGTAAATAGGTCTTATCCATGTGCGTATATATTTCCGTGGTCTGAATGCTCTCATGTCCAAGCATTTGTTGAATCACGCGCAAATTGGCACCACCCTCCAGCAAGTGAGTGGCAAAAGAGTGTCGAAAAGTATGCGGACCAATATTTTTCTGAATACCGGCCAAAGCCGCCTGTTGCTTAATGATCCGGAATATCATGGATCTGGTCAGACCGGCTCCTCTACGATTCAGGAAAACATAGTCTTCACTTCCTTTTTGCACCGAAAGCAAGTTTCGGTCCGGCATCCACAGTTCAATTTCCTTGATGGCCTTGTTGGAAATCGGGACCAATCGTTGTTTACTGCCTTTGCCCTCCACCAAAATGTACTCATCCTTAAAATAGCATTGTGAAAGTTTAAGCTTTACAAGTTCAGAAACGCGAAGCCCGCAACTGTAAAGTGTTTCAAGCATGGCTTTGTTCCGCTGGCCTTCTTTCACAGAAAGATCGATACTGTCCAAAATAGCATCTATTTCTTTCAGGCTAAGCACTTCGGGTAAATGTGTCCCCAATTGGGGTGCTTCAACCAATTCTGTCGGATCTTTCCGAATATAGTCTTCGATGATCAGAAACTTGTAAAAGGATTTGAGACCGGACAGTATCCTTGCCTGAGAGCGGGGATGTATGCCCAAGTCCCTGAGCTGACATAGAAACTCTTCCAAATCCGAAGCATCCAATAAAAGGATATCCTTTGCATCTCCGACATAATCCATCAACTTTTGCAAGTCACTCAAATAGGCAGACACCGAATTGGAAGAAAGAGATTTCTCCAGTTTCAGGAAAGCAACATATTTTTTTAGCCATTGAGGAGTTGTTTCCATACCTAATCACACGAATAAAATAATTTTCCTACCTTTGCAGCATAATTTGGCATAGAAGGTTTTTTTATAAGAGCAACATCCATTTCTGAGCCAAATTTTTCAATATCCTGCAGACGAAAGTATATAAAAAAAAGCAAACCATGACAAAAATTGCCATTATCAACGGCCCAAACCTGAATTTGTTAGGCACGCGAGAACCAGGCATCTATGGAAATGAGTCCTTTGAAGCATATTTTGAAAAACTTAAAGTCAGCTATCCTCAAGTCGATTTTTTGTATTTTCAGTCAAATCACGAAGGTGCACTCATAGACAAAATTCAGGAACTGGGCTTTGATTTTGATGGAATTGTACTCAATGCAGGCGGTTACACCCACACATCCATTGCTTTGCGTGATTGTATCAAAGCCGTTACGACACCTGTGATTGAAGTGCATATTTCAGACCTCACCAAAAGAGAAGCTTTCCGTCAGGTATCAATGATTAAGGATGCCTGCAAAGGCACTTTTGCCGGATTTGGCATGGATTCGTACCGAAGAGGAGTTGATGCCATTCTCGCATTGAAAGCCTGACCATCCAATTGCAAGTGCTTGAATTTAACATAGTGATCATCGATTATAAAAATATATATGTCAAAACACACTAAAATTGTAGCAACTATATCTGACAAACGTTGTGATGTTGAATTTCTCCGTGAATTATTTGAAGCAGGAATGAACGTTGTTCGGATGAATTCCGCCCATCTTACCGAAGAAGGTTTTCAGAAAATCATTTCAAATGTCAGGGCTGTATCATCCGAAATTGCAATTTTAATGGATACAAAAGGTCCTGAAATTCGAACCACTTTCATCAAAGATGATGAAACCATCCAAATCAATACAGGACAAAAAATTCGTATTGCAGGAAATCCTGCCGGAATCACCTCTTCAGAATGTATTTACTGCTCATATATCAGTCTGGTGGAAGATTTGTCGGTAGGCACCGACCTACTGATTGACGACGGGGAAATTGATTTGCGTGTTGTTGAAAAAGCCGCAGACTATTTGGTTTGCGAAGCCCAGAATGACGGAAAGTTAGGTAGTCGGAAAAGCGTGAACATTCCTGGTGTCCGTATCAATTTGCCCTCCCTCACCGAAAAAGACAAAAAGAACATCCTTCTGGCCATCGATTACAATGTCGATTTCATTGCCCATTCTTTCGTACGCAACAAACAAGACATTTTGTCCATTCAGGAAATCCTCGATGACAATGTCAGTCCGATCAAAATCATCGCCAAAATCGAAAATCAGGAAGGTGTGGACAATATCGACGAAATTCTCGAAGCAGCCTATGGCGTTATGGTTGCCCGTGGTGATCTGGGCATAGAAGTTCCTCAGGAAAAGATACCAGGCATCCAGCGCATGCTTATCCGAAAATGTGTGGAGGCCAAAAAACCGGTCATCGTCGCCACCCAAATGCTCCACACCATGATACAGAACCCGCGGCCTACCCGCGCCGAAGTGACCGATGTGGCCAATGCCATCTATTACCGCACCGATGCCTTGATGCTCAGTGGGGAAACTGCCTATGGAAAATATCCGGTAGAGGCCGTTAAAACCATGTCCAAAATTGCAGAAGAAGCAGAAAAGACCAAAGAGACAGTCAACGATATCCAAGTGCCGATGCCGGAATCAACCATGAATGCCACTTCGTTCCTCGCACAGCAAGCCGTTAGGGGAGCATGCCTACTGGGTGCAGATGCCATCATAACAGATTCTTATACCGGAACCACAGCCCGATACATTGCGGCTTTCCGCGGGAAAAACCCCGTTTATGCCATTTGTTACAAAGAACGAACAGTCCGGCAATTGGCCCTTTCTTATGGCGTATTTCCCATCTATCAGGAAATCAGAAAGAACACCCGCGTCTATCTGGTGGCAGCCCTCAAAATGCTCAAAAAAAAGAACTTGATGGAAGGAGGAGACATGGTCATCTACCTCAGTAGCAGTTTCGGCGTAGCCGGAGGAACTACTTTCCTCGAAATCAACCACGTTGATACCATCATCAATAACGCAGATCACTTCTTGTTACCCAATTTTCCGGTTGACAAGTAACATCATCCATCCATGGACGAACTTTTGGAAAATTACATATTGTCTCACACAGATCCTGAGCCTGAATTGCTCAAAATTTTAAGTAAGGATTCTCATGTCAGGTTATTGAACGGAAGAATGGTTTCAGGACATTATCAAGGACGCCTGATCGTGATGCTCTGTCACATGATCCGGCCAAAACGGGTACTTGAACTTGGAACATTTACCGGCTATTCTGCCTTGTGTTTTGCAGAAGGTACCGATGAGGATGCAGAAGTCCATACCATTGAGCACAATGATGAGTTGGAAGACGTGGCCAGAAGTTGGTTCTCCCGTTCTGAATCAGGGCATAAGGTCAAACTTCATATCGGAGATGCACTGGAGATGATTCCGCAGATGGAAGGGCAGTTCGATCTGGTGTTCATCGATGCCGACAAGCGTCAATATCCGGAATATTATGAAGCTGTTTTTCCAAAAGTGAAATCAGGCGGTTTCATCTTCGCAGACAACACCCTTTGGGGTGGAAAAGTCCTTGGAGAAATTGCCAAAAACGACGCACAGAGTGTTGCTGTTTCGAAATTTAACGACTACCTTGCGAAAGATTCAAGGGTTGAAAAAATCATCCTGCCTATCAGGGATGGATTGACAATCATTTACAAAAAATAAGAGAAATGGAAACTACCAGACAAAATAAAATCAATCGTCTGATTCAAAAGGAACTGAGCGACGTTTTCCTGCTTCAAACCAAAGCCATGCATGGCATCCTGGTTTCTGTCAGTCAGGTTCGTGTCAGCCCTGACCTGAGCGTTGCGCGTGTCTATCTGAGCATTTTCCCTTCAGAAAAAGGAGAAGAACTGGTCAAGAACATCAGGGAAAGTGCCCGCGCCATTCGTTACGAAGTAGCCGGTCGTGTACGTTTCCAATTACGCAAAATGCCTGAATTGAATTTTTTTCTTGATGATTCTCTCGATTATGCAGAGAAAATTGATGCCCTCCTGAAAAAATAGCCTCCGGTGAACCTACCGTTACACATAGCCAAACGTTATCTGTTTTCCAAGAAGACACACAATGCCATCAATATAGTTTCGATGGTATCCGTGTTCGGTATTGCCGTGGCCGTTGCCGCACTGGTTTGCACCTTGTCCGTCTACAACGGATTTCAGAAACTTCTGGGAAGCATGTACAGCAGCTTCGATCCTCAACTCAAGATCAAGGTCGTAGAAGGCAAGACTTTCAGAACCAACAGCAAAGCTTTTGAAACCATACGTAAAAACAAGGATGTTTCGGTCTTCTGCGAAACGCTTGAAGAAAATGCCTTGGTGCAGTACAAAGAGGCCCAGACCAGTGCCACCATCAAAGGAGTATCCGACAATTTTCGAGAATTGACTAAAATCGACCAATTGCTTTATTCCGGACGATTTGCCCTCAATGAATATGATTTCAACTATGCCACCATCGGGGTCGGGCTGGCCGGACTTCTTGGTACCGGAAATTCCTTTATAGACCCCATCATCATCAATGCACCCAAACGTCATGGTACAATCAACATTGCCAACCCGGCGGCATCCTTCAAGACATCCCAAATCCTTTTATGCGGTACTTTTGGGATCAATCAGTCCGATTACGACAATCACCTGGTTCTGGTCCCCATCAGCTTTGCCAGGGATCTTTTTGAATATACCGATGAAGTGACCGCCGTGGAAATCAAGCTGAAAGATGGTGCAAATGAAGAATCAGTGAAAAAATCCTTTGAAAAATTGCTTGGTCCAGACTATACCGTACAAAACATCATGGAGCAAAAGGCTGATTTTTATAACATCAACAGAATTGAAAAATGGATGACTTACCTTATCTTGTCATTCATCCTGCTGATAGCCCTTTTTAACGTTATAGGATCTTTGTCCATGTTGATCCTTGAAAAGAGAAAAGACGCCCAAACCCTGAGTGAATTGGGAGCAGACAATAAAAAGATCCGCAAGATTTTCCTGTATGAAGGCAGAATGATTGCATTCTCTGGAGCCATTCTTGGCATCATCATTGGTGCAGCACTTTGCTTCCTTCAAGAACACTTCGGCTTGCTGAAACTGGGAGGCGGAGGTAACTATATTGTAGATGCATATCCCGTAAATCTGATGTTTAAAGATATCATTCTTATTTTCATAACCGTACTGGTTGTGAGTATTCCTTCTACCTGGTGGCCGGTTCTGGCTTACTTCAAAAAGAGAGAGAATACAGAAGTCTAAGGATGCGCCAACTCAGAAATTTAAAATTTCACAATGGATTTTGGCTCAGAAGATCATACCGGCACTTCATGCCTGAACAAGCAAATCAGGATCAGAAGATGGATACAAATTTTGTTGATAGGGGCAACCGTGATATCAACACAATTTGTCCGGGCTCAAATTCCACATGGAGGCTGGCCGCTTGAGCAAGGAAGCCGGGCATTGCAAACAGCAAAAAAGTCATCCATATTAAGCTCTTCCGTGGACTATTTTGTTGAAATGCCTGCTTTTAACCTCGATTCTGTTTTGGCTATCGACAGCCTGCCGGGGAACAGGGCTGGAGGTTTGAAATTTGCTCATAAATTCTTTGTCAACCTTTCACCGGAAAATTCAGGAGTGGTGTTTCATACAGAAGACGGAACAACCGTTTGGAGAGTTGGGATCCGATCAAAAGGTGCATATTCCCTGAATGTCCTGTTCGGCGATTTTGACCTGCCGGACGGAGCGAAAGTCTTTTTATACAACTCAGACCGTTCTACCGTTCTGGGTGGTTTCACCAATGAAAACAATCCTGAAGGAGGAGAATTCTCTGTTTCTCCCGTTGATGGAGATGAGTTGACCATAGAATACCAGGAACCGGCCGATGCCTCTTTTGCCGGCAAAATCCGAATTACAGAAGTCAATCATGATTATCGCGGCCTTTTCAGAGCGGGGACACGATTTAATCTAACTGATTTGCCTTGCATTCCCGATTTAAGTTGCGACAGTACCTATGACACCATCGGGCGCAGCGTCTGCTTGTTGATCATCAACGGGGACACCTATTGCACAGGCACCTTTATCAACAATACAGCCAACGACGGGACTCCTTATCTATTGACCGCATCTCACTGTTTTGGCGGGTCAACGAACGACAATGACCTGACAGAAAGAACAGAATTGGGGAAAAGAGTGGTAGCTTTCATGAACTATGTTTCACCCCGCTGCGACAAAAGGCTCAGAGGGTCGGAAGAATTTTCATTGTCCGGAAGCACCACGAGAGCCATCTCCAAAGAGATAGATTTTGCCTTGCTTGAACTGACAGAAATGCCGCCTTCAGATTACCGTCCATATCTGGCCGGATGGTCTCTGGACACCATTACGAACAAAGCACTTCCCTTTACCGGCATACACCATCCATTCGGGGAAATGAAGAAATACTGCGTTGAAAAGGACTCGGTAACGTTGAAAAGCTGGAGTTCCGGGAGTGGAATTGGTGCAAACAATCACTGGAACATCAGGAAATGGAACATTGGACACACCTGGTCAGGATCTTCCGGTTCACCCCTCTTTGATAAATATAACAGACTCAGAGGAGGTCTCTCCGGCGGAGATTCCGATTGCGACAATTATGCCACCGGCGATTTCTATTTTCGCTTTGACAAAGCGTGGAACTCTTTTCCAAATACGTCCATGCAACTCAAGCACTGGCTTGATCCGATTTCCCCAGATAGCATTCAGAGCCCTACAAACCTGGACGGTCTGGATCCTTATGAAGAAAACCCATCTATATGCATCAACAATCTCATGCCTTCCGATTCGATGGGAGTCATCATGCTTGACTCCTCTCAATGGGGTTCCATTTCTGGTCATAGCAGTATAGGAACATCCCATTTTGCAGAACATTTCACCACAGCAGACTCAAGCATGATTCAAGGCGTATTTCTGGTTGCCGCCAAGGGACATAACAACAGCCAATTGCCGGTAACCGTCAGAGTCTATGGAGGAGGAAACACACCTGGCCGCATTTTGGGCAAAGCGTTACTAAACCCAAACTATCTGGAATACGTCAATGGGGATTTTATCAAAAAAACAAAAAACTATTTTTCCAACCGTAAGAATTACATCCGCTTTAATACGCCCATATCAGTTGGAAAGGACTTTTATGTGGGTTATGAAATCAGTTATCCAATCAATGCAGTCGAAGACACTTTTTATCTTTACTCTGCCATCAGAGTAAATGATAGTTTCAACACGGCATACTTCATGAAGAACGAACTCTGGTACCCATACTTGGAACACCCTTTCACCCCAGTTTATACATCCTTATGGATAGAACCTGTCATTGCAAATGACACCATCACCTTACCCAATAATTATTATTACGAAGACAAAGATTCCATCATAAAAAAACGTCCAATAATTGCTTATTCTGCACAAGAGTCCATGATAAAAATTGCATTACCCGATCAATGGGCTGGCATTACAGACGTGGAAATTTTCGATTATACCGGACGCAAGATTTTGGAAACAAAAGTCTCACCACCAATTGCCACTATATATTTTCCTTCAAACAAAAACAGAATCCTCATTATTCGTCTGAGAAACGAAAAACTCGTATATGTTTTGAAGCTAATGATTGGAAAATAAAAGAAAATCATAGCTACCATCCACAAAATATGTCTATATTTGGCTTGAGAGTCTTAACTATCTTTAAATTATTTATTTTGTCATTTCGAAAATGAACATTTCCCTTTTATATTTGTAAATAATAAGTATTTTTGTGCTGCGAATGTATATTAACTCAATAAAATCAAGACACATGAACAAAAAAATTTCCCTGTCAATTCTTTTGACGAGCATGTTATTGCTTACTTCCTGTGCGGGAAAGTTTGCACCCACCAGTGACTTTTTCACCGTGACACCTCAAGTGCTTGTTGCACAAGGTGGCAAGGTTCCCGCTAAAGTTGATGGAACTTTTCCGGCAAAAGCCTTTCCGGCAAAAGGTTTGGTTACCATTACCCCTGTATTGAAATATGATGGCGGTGAAGCTCTTGGCACACCTATCACGCTCCAAGGCACTAAAGTGACCGGAAACAACAAAGTTATCGCCAAAGAAGGCGGTTCATTCAGCGTTAGCTCTATATACAACTATATTCCTGAAATGAGCAAATCGGAACTATTTCTTAGGTTTAACACAACCATTGGAAAGAAATCCATTGCTCTTCCCGAAATCAAGGTTGCTGACGGAGTAATCGCTACAGAAACTCTGGCTGATGCCACTTCTGCGACTCCCACCCTTTCTCAGGACAAGTTCCAACGCGTTATCCAAGAAGCTCATGAAGCCAGCATCCTGTTCCTTATTCAACAAGCCAAACTCCGCGACTCAGAACTCAAATCTGACGCAGTTAAAGCCCTCAACGAAAAGATTGCTGCCACTTCTACCGATGCCAACAAGAAAATCACCGGTATTGAAGTATCTTCCTACGCTTCTCCTGATGGCTCTATGAGCTTGAATGAAAAACTGGCTGAAAACCGTGAAAAAACGACTGTTGGCTACCTTGAAAAAGAATTGAAGAAAACCAAAGCTACCGGATCTATCGACGCAAAATTCACCGCTGAAGACTGGGATGGTTTCAAAGAATTGGTAAGCAACTCCAATATCCAAGATAAAGACTTGATTCTTCGTGTATTGTCCATGTATTCAGATCCTGAAAAACGGGAACAGGAAATCAAGAACCTGTCATCTGTTTTTGAAAACCTTGCTGAAGACATCCTTCCTAAATTGAGACGTTCAAAAATGATGTTGACAGTTGATATCATCGGAAAAACGGATGAACAAATCAAAGATCTTGCAGTTAATGATCCTTCCAAGTTGAACGTTGAAGAACTTCTTTATTCTGCAACCTTGTTCAACAACGCTGCTGAAAAAGAAAGCATCTACCAAAAAGCTGCTGAACTTTTCCCAAGCGATTACCGCGCATACAACAACTTAGGTGGTCTTGCATTGCAAGCCGGCAATCTTTCTCAAGCTAAATCAAACCTTGACAAAGCTTACTCTTTAAGCAAAACGGCCGATGTAAGCAGCAACCTTGCTCTTTATTCCATGGCTACAGGTGCTGCAGCTTCAACTGTTGACTCTTATCTTGGTGCTTCTGCCGGTGCTGCCGGTTTGAACGAAGCCATGGGTATCCAATACATCAAGAAAGGTGAATATGCAAAAGCTGTTGAAGCATTTGGTGATACCAAATCCAACAACGCAGGTTTGGCTCAACTCTTGACAAAAGATTACAGTAAAGCCAAATCAACATTGGATGCTGTTGCTAACCCAACTGCTGAAACCAGCTATCTGAAAGCCATCATCGGCGCAAGGACCAACAACAAAGACTTGGTTGTTAGCGGTTTGAAATCTGCCATCAATGCAGACAAGAGCTATGCCAAAAAAGCTATTAAGGATCTGGAATTCTCCAAATACATCACAGATGCTTCTGTTGCTGCATTGTTGAACTAATCTTCCAGATTAGAAATATTAAAAATGGCCATCCTTTCTGGATGGCCATTTTTTGTGACATGCTGAAGCATGTCCTAAAAAGTAAGATATCGCCTGTTTTTTAGATTTCCGGATCCTGCCAATCACCATTCCGGCGAATCAGTTCAATCAGTTTGTCTATAGCCTCCTCTTCGGGAATAGAACGTTCCACACATTCCTGTCCCTTATAAAGAGAAACCTGACCTCTTCCAGCCCCCACATATCCGTAATCAGCATCGGCCATTTCACCTGGCCCATTGACAATACAACCCATGATGCCTATCTTGAGACCTTTCAAATGAGATGTTCTGGCTTTGATTTTGGCAATGACCTTCTGCAAATCATACAAAGTACGACCACAACTCGGACAGGAAATGTATTCTGTCTTGCTTATTCTGAGACGGGTAGCCTGCAAAACGCCAAACAAGACAGATACGTCATCGGCAGGATTGCTGATGTAAACGTCGTTTTTGTCGATGGGTGAAAACATCAGGACACCGTCACCGAAGCCATCCAACAGTAGCGGACCAAAATCCAAGCCTACGATAAGTTGTTGCTCCTCCACCTTTTTTGCGGAAACAGACTGGGCTATCACTACAGGAATGTGGCAACCTTGATTCAACAGAAAATGAAAACCGGCTCTCAGTTCTGCCACGCGATTTACGTGTTGACTGTATAATATCAAGACCAAGTTGGGTATCTGATTCATGTGCTGAACCAATGATTCGGATAAATCATCGTAGCTTAGCTTCAGGTACCTGACAGAAGCAGAACAAACCTCCAATTCGGAAATCCGATCGACAGAAAAAACAGGATAAATATCCTTCTGACCTGCATATATAAAAGCATCACAAAGTTGCGGAATTCCTTCCGTATGTTTCCGAATGTCTTTTCCGACATAAATGAAATCCGGTTTTAAAGCAACTGCACTGAAATCAAAGCTTTTCAAACTGCAATCAACAATGACGACCGGCACCTGCCCCCCACCGAAAGGTCCGACTGCCACCGTTTTCCTCCGATGGAAAGAAAAGGGATCAAACCCGGGGAAAACTTTACCCTGAATGTGTGCATGTTCGCTACGTTCCTGAATCAGTCTGACAATTTGCCTGGCTACCGGAATTTCCAGTTCAGGATCTTCACTGAGTGACACCCGGATGGTGTCGCCTATGCCGTCAATCATCAAAGTACCGATGCCGACAGCTGATTTGATACGTCCATCCTCACCGTCACCAGCCTCAGTGACACCAAGATGTAAAGGGAAATGCATATTTTCAACATCCATACGTACCACCAGCAAGCGCACCGTTTGCACCATAACTAAGGTATTGGAAGCCTTGATGGATATCACTACATCCGGGAAATTTTCCTCTACGCAAATCCTCAAAAATTCCAGACAAGATTCAACCATGCCTGCCGGTGTATCGCCATACCGGCTCAATATCCTGTCAGAAAGAGAGCCATGATTAACACCGATACGTACAGCAGTATGATGCTCCTTGCAAATATGGAGAAAAGGCACAAAACGCTCCCTTATTTTCTGCAATTCTTTGGCATACTCTTCCTCCGTGTATTCAAAATGTTTAAAAGTCTTGACCGGATCCACAAAGTTCCCGGGATTGATCCTGACTTTCTCCACATATTGAGCAGCAGCGTCGGCTGCCTTGGGGTTAAAATGGATATCAGCCACCAAAGGAGTTTGATAGCCCTGAGCACGAAGACCAGATCGGATCAACTCCAGATTTTCAGCCTCCCTGACTCCTTGTGCAGTCAAACGAACATAATCAGCACCTGCATCAATGATGCGCTTACATTGTTCCACACTCCCTGCAGTGTCCATCGTGGAGGTATTGGTCATTGACTGGACCCTGATGGGGTTCGATCCACCCAACGGCGTATTGCCAATCCGGACAGTGGAGCTTTTTCTTCTGCAATAATGAAACAAATCAGGGCAATAATTCATTCAATTTGTCTTATAATCGAACTTGATGTCCTTCAGTTCTTCGTTGGCCTTTACAATCTTCTCTTTAAGGCTTTCTTTATAAACTACCAATCTATTTCGGAGGGCGGCATCTCCTTCCGCAAGAAATTGGACGGCAAGAATGGCTGCATTCAGAGAGGCGTTTATGCCTACAGTTGCAACAGGGATACCCGGAGGCATCTGAACAATGGCAAGAAGTGCATCCATACCACCCAGACTGGCATTGATAGGCACACCGATTACAGGTACAGTCGTAGAGGCGGCTATTACACCAGGAAGATGCGCAGCCATACCGGCAGCGGCAATAATGACACGGATACCTCTGCCGGAAGCATTTTTAGCAAAAGTTTCCACTTCTTCCGGAGTACGATGTGCTGATAAAGCATTGATCTCAAAAGGAATTTCGAAATCATTCAGCAATCCGGCAGCTTTCTCCATCACCTTATAATCGGAGGTACTACCCATGATAATACTTACAATCGGCTCCATTTTCATTTTATTGAATAAAGGCAGCATATTGTTCAGCATTCATCAACGAATCAAGTTCTGAAGAGTCCAATAGAGCAATCCTAATCATCCAGCCACCTTCATAAGGATCTTCGTTGATCAATTCCGGTTTATCTTCCAATTCTTTATTAACTGAAAGAACTTCTCCGGATACCGGCATAAACAAGTCTGAAACAGCCTTAACCGCTTCAACAGTGCCAAACACCGTTTCTTTTTCTCTGGATTCGCCGACAGCAGGCAATTCTACATAAACAATCTCACCGAGTTCAGACTGTGCATAGTCAGTGATACCAACCAAAGCTTCAGAGCCTTCCACTTTGATCCATTCGTGATCTTTTGTAAACTTCAGATTTTCAGGGACATTCATACAATTTGATATTATTTGTTAGACAATATTTATTTTAAGGAATCAGGAAAAACGTACAACAGACAGAAAACACCCCAAGACAGAAACCTCCACAGACCTGGCCAAGTGTATGGGCCTTCAGATACAAGCGACTTGCAGCCTGAATTCCAGAAAGCAGGAGTACCACCGAAAACAAGACCAAAGGATTCAGAGCTTGGCTTATGCATACCAAAAAGATCGATCCCACCAAACATCCGAATGCCATCGTATGTGCGCTGATTTTCCACTTCAAGCTGACAAAGAAAGCGATAAACGTAGCAAAAACAGACCCTAAAAAGAGTTTGATGATCCACCATGGCATTTGAAAGTTAAACAATAGATAGCAAGCCGTGATATAGGAAAGTATTGTTATCAGATAGGGAAAAATGCGTTCTGACCGAACTGAAACATCCAAATCGGAAACATGGCCGGATTTTTTCAGCAACCAGATTCCGAATCCAGGTACAATGCCCATAAACAACAAGACTACACCTTCAATAACCAAGCGGTACTCCCATTGGAGTTCACTGAACATCCCAACAGTGAAAAGTAAAATCGTGCCATAAAGAGGTAATAGCAACGGATGTAAAATGACGGAAACAAGTTTCTGAAATGTTTGCATATTCTTTTTTAAATTTCCCGACGAAGGCGGGCTACAGGAATTTCCAATTGATCTCTATATTTGGCAATGGTCCTGCGTGCTATGACATACCCTTTGTTGGCCAAAATCTCACATAGTTCCTCATCAGTCAGTGGATTGTCCTTATTTTCATTATCAATACTTTCCTGTAAAATATTTTTTATTTCAAGCACAGAAACCTCCTGACCCTTATCTGTCTGCATGGCCTCTGTGAAGAAATATTTCAGTGGAAAAATACCAAATTCTGTTTGGATATACTTGCTATTGCTTACCCTTGAAATGGTGGAAATGTCATATCCTGTCCTTTCTGCAATATCCTTCAGAATCATCGGCTTCAGATTTTTTTCATCTCCATCTATAAAATAGTTGTACTGATAGTCCACAATGGCCTGCATCGTCCGCATCAAGGTTTCCTGACGTTGATGTACCGCATCAATGAACCAACGTGCAGCATCCACTTTTTGCTTGGCAAACTGTATGGCTTGTTTTGTTTCCCTGGTCTGGTTCTTCGTATTGGATTGATAGTCTTTGACCATATTGGCATATCCGGGACTCACATGCAGTTCCGGAATATTACTGTTATTTAGTACCAATTGCAATATGCCATCATTGTTATCTATTTGGAAATCAGGTGTTATTCCTTCCATAGATTCTTCTATGGAAGATCCGTACACACTGCCTGGTCTCGGATTGAGTTTCACGATTTCCTGAATCATGGACTTCAATTCCTCCATCGTACAGCCCATTTGTCTGACAATGGAATCATAATGTTTTTTGGAGAACTCATCAAATAGATCTTCAATCAATCTGATGGTCTCTTGAATCAGTCTTGTTTGCGTTTTACGACGTAATTGCAGCAACAGACAATCCTGCAAATCAGCAGCTCCTACCCCTGGAGGATCAAAGCTTTGAATGATACCGATGATTTTATTGATCTGACTGATAGAAAATTCCAATCCAAGTTGAATGGCAATATCATCAGACAAGGCCTCTGAACTTCTACGTAAATATCCGTCGTTGTCAATACTTCCGGCAATAAAATCTGCGACCTTCCTTTGTATCGGGTCAAAATCTTGCAAATCCAGCTGTTCCTGTAGAAAATCATGTAATGACATATTGGATGAAACCAGAACCGTTTCCCTCCGTTCCTCACTTCTTCCACTTCCCAAATCTTTCGTTCGGTAATCAGGAATATCATCATCCGGCGCATAATCCTCCATGGAAAAATCATCATTGCTTCCTTCACTTCCCTCATCAAAAGGGAGGTCACCTTCTGTCATGGTCTGCGGGTCTTCACCAAATTCAAGGGCGGGATTTTCGTCGACTTCCTGCATGATCCGGTCACTCAATTCCACTGCTGGAATTTCCAAAAGCTTCACCAACTGGATTTGTTGTGGAGATAACTTTTGCTGCAACTTTTGAGTTAATGTCTGGCGAAGCATACCTAATGTTTATAGAATACAAAAATAGAAAAAACCGGCGGATTTTACTCAATAACGGAAACTACTGCCACCAAGAAATTCTCTCAACAACGATGTCGGCGGAATCTCAGGGTCGGAAATCGGAACAAAATACTCAATAAAACGCAATAAACGATGAGCTTCCGTATATTCAGGACAATTCTGGGGCACCTGTCTCAGAATTGGCTCTGCATAGCTTCTGAGCACAGAAAATTCAAAGAGCAGCGCAGAATTAAACATGGCATCAGCATTCTCCTGATAAGGATAAATCCATTTTTCTTCCCCGATACGCACGCTGTCCCAGCGAGAGATTGTCTCACGGGCAGAATAGTTTCTATACCGATAATCACGGATAATTCGTCTAAGTAGCCGGTTATCGGTAGTAGGAATCCAATTGTGGTCATCCAAAGCCATGGACGTCAAAGCCGATACGTAAACCTTGTACATAACTTCCTGAGGTATTTTGGGCAACAATTTCGGATTCAACGCATGAATACCTTCCAGAATCAAAACGGTCTGATTATTGATTTTCAGTTTATCGCCGACAAATTCTTTTTTACCCAAAGGGAAATTAAATCTTGGAATCTCAACCTCCTCGCCTTTGATCAAAGCCTTCAATTGATTGTTGAACAACTCAAGATCAAGAGCGTAAAGAGATTCAAAATCGTAATTTCCTCTTTCATCAAGCGGTGTATTTTCGCGATCCAAAAAATAATTGTCAAGCGAAATGGACACCGGCTTAAGCCCGAGCACCATCAGTTGTATGGAAAGACGTTTGGCGAACGTGGTCTTTCCTGAAGAAGAAGGGCCCGAAATCAGCACCACCTTCACTTTTCCTCTCTGATAGATAGCATCGGCTATCTGCGCCATTTTCTTTTCCTGCAGAGATTCGGAAATATTGATCAGGTTGGTCGATTCTCCTCTAAGACAGGCTTTATTCAAATTGCCCACATTGGACAAACCCATAATCATGTTCCAGTTCAGATATTCCGTGAACACACCCAAAAGTTTTTCTTGAGGGACAATGGCCTGCAATTCGACAGGATTATCCCGGTTGGGTATCTGAAGAAGGAATCCATCAAAATAAGGTGTGATGTCAAAAATGGAAATGGCTCCTGAGGAAACAGCCAAAGCACCATAATAATAATCAATGTGCCAGCCCATCTTCCAATATCCACTGTAAATGGAGCCTTTGGTTGTCAATAGGTCTACAATATCCTGCCTTCCGCGTTCCCGAAACATCTCAATGACGACGGATGTCTCTTCTTCTATATATTCGATGGGGTTATCTGCCAGAATCAGTTCCTTCATCCGTTTTTTTACTGCAGCCAAATCTTCCGGCGTTGTTGGTCTTCCCAATAACAATTCACAAAAGTATCCTTTTGATACGGAATGTTCCAGACGGAAAATACTCCCAGGATACAGTTCGTTGACAGCCGCTGATAAAAGGAATGTCAAAGTTCTCACATACGCCCTCATTCCTGAACTGCTGTGAATATTGATAAATTCTATTTGTTTTGGATTGTAAATTTCATAACTCAGGCTGACGGTCTTGTTATTCACACTTACCGCAATAGCTTGCGGAACAACATCTGCCGCCATGTGTTCATACACTTCCTTCGCACTTGTTCCCATTGGAAACAGTTCATACTCACCAGTGTTCTTACAAAATACACGAATCGTTTTCCCCATAGTTGGTTCTATTGACATTTCAAGGCTCTAATTTACTAATTTTTATATTTCACTGCACATGTATTAACTCTTTGTTTTTTTGCTAAAACACATGAATCAAACCTCACATTCTTCTTAGTAAGGTTTTTTAATGGAATTTAGGTGCAAATCTCTAATATTTCTATTACTTTTGCCTCACTTTTGAAAAATCTTAACTATAAAACAAAACATTTTGAAATGAAAAAAATTAGTATTCTTTTTACTGTTGCCATGCTGGTTATCGGCATGAGTTTTGCTTCTTGCAGCAAGACCTCTGGTAGCAAAATGAAAACCGCAGTTGATAGCTTAAGCTATGCATACGGTGTCGGAATGGGTTCAAGCCTTGCTCAGAACCTGGATCAATTTCCCGCTAAAATCAATGTAGACCTCTTCCTTGCCGTCTTTGAAAAAGCTTTGAAAAATGACACTTCAAAATTAGCAATTACTCCAGCAAAGGCATATTCGGTTTTCCAACGTTGTATGGCTACCGCTCAGGCAGAAGCTGCTGTCAAAACAAAAGCAGAAGTTAAAAAATTCCTCGAAAAGAACGGTAAAAAAGAAGGTGTAAAAACCACTGCTTCAGGCTTGCAATACCAAGCAATCAAAGAAGGAACAGGTCCAAAACCTGCTGATTCTTCCGTTGTCAGTGTAAACTATCATGGTACATTGCTGGATGGTACTGTTTTTGACAGCTCTATCGAGCGCGGTACTCCTGCACAATTTCCATTGAACCGTGTTATCAAAGGATGGACAGAAGGCATTCAACTGATGAGTGTCGGTGCAAAATATAAATTCTGGATTCCTTCTGATTTGGCTTACGGTGACAATGGTGCCGGTGGTAAAATCAAACCGGGTGAACTTCTTGTATTCGAAGTTGAATTGTTGAAAATTCTTGATGCAAAAGAAGCTGCAGCAACAATGCAACAATAAAATTCCACAAAGAAATTTTAAGGCGGTCAGCTCAAAATCATGGGTTGACCGCTTTTTTTGTGTCAAAACGAAAAAAAATCCGGCTATTTAAATACTTTTTTCTACCAAAATTGTTCGATTTGAAAAAAAACCTTTTCTTTGCAAGAAAACAATCTTACTATGAATTCACTTTACCCTGTTGAAAAAATTGATAGCCTGGACCGTCAGATCCTTGAGATTATCACAAAGAACGCACGCGTTCCGTTTAAAGATGTTGCCGCTGAATGCGGTGTATCCCGTGCTGCCATTCATCAGCGTGTACAAAGATTGATTGACCTGAATGTCATTACCGGTTCAGGTTACACCATCAATCCAAAAGCCCTTGGATATCAGACATGCACCTATATTGGAGTCAAACTTGAAAAAGGTTCCATGTATAAGGAAGTGATCCCTTATCTGGAAAAAATTCCTGAAATCATCGAATGTCACTTCTGCACCGGACCGTATACGATATTAGTCAAACTACATTGCCGCGATAACGAGCACCTGATGGATCTGTTAAACCGTAAAATTCAGGAAATACCGGGTGTTACGGCGACTGAAACACTGATTTCACTGGAACAAAGCATTAAGAGACATATTCCGATTGAAATATAATAGTTGAGGTTGCCCATTTGAGCAACCTCCATTTTTTAAAGAATATTTTCTACGTAATCCTTATCCTTTACCAGTTGTACGATCAATGCCTCCAAATCCGGAAAAGTTATTTCCTGTCTGAACCTCCGGACAAATTCCACACTGATTTCTTTCGCATACAGACTTCCTTCAAAATTCAATAGATGAACCTCTATGCTGATATCTGAATCAGCATGTAATGTCGGGCGTCTGCCAATGTCAAGCATGCCTTTGTATCGTTTCCCTTCCACTTCAACCCATACCGCATAAACTCCCGGAGCAGGTATCAGTTTATTCGGATCAGCCGGAGAAATATTGGCCGTCGGAAATCCCATGGTACGTCCTATCTGATGCCCGCCAACCACTGTTCCTTTTAACCTGTACATGTAGCCCAGAGAAGCATTGGCTTCCTCTATTTTTCCGGCAAGCAAACAACGACGTATCAGAGAAGAACTGATGGTTTCGTCTTCAAAAGACTTGAACTTTCCGATGGCCTCCTTAAACAGATAAGGTTTTGCCTGTAACACCTCCATACCGAGTTCCTTCCCATATCTTTGATAATCTTCAAAACCATCTGACCGATTGTTGCCGAAACGATGGTCAAAACCGATGACGAGGACTTTCACATGCAGCTCTTGACTAAGGACTTCATCCATGAATGTTCTGGCACAAAGACCGGACAGATCCGTATCAAAAGATAACGTACGTACATAATCGACGCCTGTCTTTACAAGCCTTTCTTCCTTTTCCTTTTGATCCGTCAGCAACTGAGGGCAAAAATTGGAACGAAGTACCGTGCGCGGATGTGGCCAAAAACTTACAACCATTGATTCCAATCCTTTTTCCCGTGCAATCCGTTTGGTTTCTTCAATCAGGAACTGATGCCCGCGGTGCACCCCATCAAAAAATCCAAGGGTAGCCACACAAGCTTCCGGTTGCAGAAGTTCTCCTGTGAAATCTTCGAATGGCAAAGGCTGATAGGTCTTCATGTCCAATTCGGCTGCTGTCCTACAGTTGGCAGGACTATCATCTACAAAAAGGGTCTCTTCCGGTTTGATACCGGCATCCTTTATCACATATTCAAAAATAGGTTTACCTGGTTTTGAAAGTCCTATCTCGAAAGAATAATACAGTTTTTCAAAACACTCTTTGAGTGGATATCCCGCATCGTCAAATTCCTTAAGCTTACGTATATGGATGAGATTGGTATTGCTTAACAAAAAAACGCGGTACTTTTTGTTAAGCTCATGCACCATACGGATTTTATATTCAGGGATATGAATCAAAAAGGCAGCCCAGGCGTTTTCAATCTGTTCATCTGTCAGAGAAACATTGAATATCCTACGGATCTCATCACAAAATTCAGCGATGGTAATTTCACCAACTTCTATTTGTCCGAAAGGGCCTTGATGTCCATAGGGCGTCAGATAATCTGCCACCTGAGGCAATCCCAATGCCGCAAATGCATCTATACACGCCTGTTGATCCAAGTCTACCAAAACTCCGCCAAGATCAAATATGATATTATTTATCCCTTTCAGACGAACCATGCTGCAAGTCTTTTGTTTACGATGATTTATAACACTCAGAGTGTGCAAATATACAAAGAATTAAGCATCACCTCTTGGCAGTTTCCCAAAATTATCGTAATATTGCAGCCGATTTCGAGCACCCGCTCGAATCGGGCCTATAGCTCAGTTGGTTAGTAGCACCTGACTCATAATCAGGGGGTCACAGGTTCAAGCCCTGTTGGGCCCACTCAGTATCAAGCACTTACAAATTAATTTTTGTAGGTGCTTTTTATTTCTCAAACTTTTCTCAAACTTTTTCAGGAAAATAATCATGAAATTCCGTTCATTTCCACTAGAAATTTGAGACAGAACAAGTCTTTAAGTTAACCTAACTATTGCTTTTCTATAGAAGCTTCTCATTAAAAAGGGCTTCCTCCCGTACCAGGGGGAAGGAATCCTATACCCATCCCCTGGGGTAAATGTTGCCTATATATGGATAGACGGCTATACGTCTAAAATTTCCAAAATTTTTTTCCAACTTTTTTAGAAAGACGCCTAGTTTATTTCAAGCTCAAATACCTGTTAATCAACCATATGAATTTAAATTAAATTACTTTTTAATATTAACTAATATTTAACACTCAAAAACTGTTTTTTTCGATCCAGAACAGTACATTTGCGAAAAAGGTGATGAAAATCACTACTAAGACCCGTTACCAATAGCTATTTTTACCATTGGGTCTTTATCAGCATCAATCTATAAAGATGAAACCATAGGCGGTCATATAGATCACCCAGGGCAACGCTGCTTTCAACTTAAACGGAAGGAAGTGTAGAACTATGGTACAAAAGAATTGGCGATCAATAACGCCAGTATAATTAAAAATGGGATCTGTATAAGAATCAATACTTGGTTGAAAAATAACCAAGGATGAAGAATTTGCCCCTTCCTAAATTATAGTCATTTTTTTTGTTCCCAGCAGCACCAAAGACATGCGGACACTAAGGACACGATAATTCATACATTCTGAAAACTTTAAATATACACTGTACTCCCGAATACGGGTACCTGCCCTTTGAAGTACAAGTACAGAAAAAATCATTTAAAAGTGAAAAATATCGTGTCCATCCTGTCCATTCGAAAAAAAACGATGGTTGATTGAAAAAAAATATCACGAATTGAGATAAAAAAACATTTATCGTAATATTTATTGCTAGAATGGCACAATAAATTTCCATTAAGTGTTTAAAACATAAAAATCTAGACTATAATACAATATATATAGTCGAAGTCCACAGAGATGTGGGAACATAAATAATAAATAAAATTAAAGTAGAATGAAAACGAATCAAAAAAGGATCAATCTTTATTTAGACTCTGATCTAATGGAGAAAATTGGGAAGAAAGCCAAGGAAAGCTATTTACCTAAGGCTGCATTTATCAAGCAGTTGCTTTACGTGACCTTGATGACAAATGAAAATAACACGAGTATTAACCTTAACGAAAATGGAAAATGAGGAAGTAGCAGTAAAGACAATGGAGGCAACTGGCAATCAGTACCCAGTAAGCCAAGAACAAAAATTTGGTCTATCCATCATTAAAACAAGTACAGAGAAAAAGCCCTATGACAAGTGGGTTCAGTATAGAGAGGAAGAGAGCCCTATCGAATTATGGCATGATCACTATCTCAGTGGCGGGTATATTGGTATCATTTGTGGAAAAGTATCTGGAAACCTTGAAGTTCTGGACTTTGATCTGAAAAATGATCCTGAGAAAACAATATTTGATGAATTTGTCAAGCTTTTACCAGAAAACTTGATTTGCAGACTTGTTTGTCAGACAACTGTCAATGGAGGTTTTCACCTAATATATAGATGTTCTGATGGAGTTGACGGGAATCAAAAGCTGGCACACAACACGGATGGTGAAGTAATCATCGAAACCCGTGGTGAGGGAGGTTACTTTTGCCACCAGAAGTCTCACTATCTGGTAAAAAATGGAACCTTTGATATGGAAAAGTTGGTTTACGAGATTCCCGTCATTACGGAATCAGAACGTGACCAACTGCTGACTGTAGCTAGGTCTTTAAACCGAAAAGTAAACAATAAGACCTTTGGTAGTTACAAGGAAAGCGCCATAAACAGGTTCAACGATGAATTCAATATTTTGGAGCTGTTTGAGAAAAATGGCTGGGAAATTGCCAAAGAAGATGATGAAAAGGTATATCTCAATCGTCCGAATTCTACTGGTACCCACTCAGGTTATTACTATAAAGACACAAAAACATTCATATGCTTCAGCTCTTCCACCGACTTTGAACCTTCAAAGCCATACAATCATTATCAGGTGCTACAGGTATTGGAAAAAGAAGAAGACAAACGTAAGTACCTAACAAAATTGGAAGAGCTCGGATTTCCATTGGAGAATACATCTTCTACAGGACAGGGAAAGGCTGATAGAGTATCGGAAGATCAAATTGCTGAATACCTAAATGGAAGAGGGGTTCGATATGACACCTTTCTTCAAGATCTTACATTGAATGGCAAAATAATAACAGAACTGGAATACAATACATTATCCATAGACCTGAAAAAGCACTACGGCAAGATTATTCCAAGATCGAGTTTTGAGGAAGTTATCAAGTCAACTTATATTACACAATTCAATCCCATACTGGATTTCATCGAAAAGCATGAAAACTGCGTTTCGGAGGGTAATTTCGAACAATGGGTCAACTGTATGGATCTGAAGAACGATAGCGTCAATAAAGCGACAGTGGTTCATTTTTTTAGGAAGTGGTACGTTGGAATGATAGCTCAGGCTCTTGACGGTGAATATCCAAATGAGTTTTTCCTTTCAATCCTTAGTAACCAGCAGGGGATAGGGAAGTCAACATTGCTTAGAAAATTTGTGCTACCTGTAGACCTTCATCAGTACATAATGGAGCATGAACTAACGTTTGACGATGATTTCAAGGTGATCATGGGGCAAGGCTTGTTAATCATTGATGACGAGATGGATGGTAGAACCTATGAAGCAGAGAAGTCATTCAAAAATCTATTATCCACAAAGGAGCTAACGACAAGACGTAAATATGATAGAAGAATCAGCAATATTAAAAGGAGAGCATCCTTTGCTGGGTCTGGGAACAACCTTTTCGTAGTAAAAGAAAAGCAGAACCGAAGAATCCTACCAATTGAGGTAGGCAAAATCCACTATAATAGCCTGGACATGTTAAAGCTTGATGAACTATTCATGGAAGCATATCGACTGTACAAGAATGGTTTCAAATACTCTTATGAATATACAGACGATAAAATGCTAAAGGAGTTGTTTGTAGATTACCGTCAGGTATCCGATTTGGATCTGATCTTTGATGAATATATCGAAGCACCAAGGAACGGAAAGGACGTTTTCAATATCACCAGCTTAGATCTACTTCAGACTCTTAACGAGAAATACGGGAGACTATCTAAGATGATCAATTCAAAATCAATTGGAAATCTGATGGTTGAATTGAAAATTGATAGAGTACGAATCGGGAAGAAGAAATCAACCTGTTATTGTATAGGCTCGAATTCTGAGATAATCAAGCACCTACCATCAGATGCAGTATCTTGGGATCTCAATGATAAAAGTTTTCGAAAAGCTCATCTCGAAGATGAAGATTTTTGAAGGGGCTAATAAATTACTTATAGTTGGGGGGGCTGAGTACGGTGTATTTGGCCCCCTTATCTTTGGTTAAGGATCGTCACTTCTGGACGGAAAAGCTGCACGTCCAGGATATGGAGTTGCAAACAAGTCTTTTATCTCAACAAAACTCACGTAAGTACTATGAATAGTCGTTTACAGAAAATCACTGGAGATCATTCCTGGACAGAGATCCCGTGTAATACGGTTCGGTGTTTGAATTGTAGGAAAAATTTTCAATGATGGGAAAAATCCGATCAAGTGTTAATCATTTACTCAAAACCTTGGCTTTGCCAGTATTTAGTGTCAATATAAAAATGTATCAAAATAATGGGAAAAAAGCCACTTTGAGACACCTGACTTACTTTGCATTGAAGCAGTATTACCTAAATGATTATAGTGATTTATATATCTCAAGACATCAAGTTGCACTAATTACTTTTTAATTTCATCCTTTATGTTCCGAGAAAAGTCAATTTCAAGAATGTATTGCATTATTAATTCTTTTCATAGGAGATGTTTTATAGATAAAAACGTGAAAATATTACGATAAATTTTGTATAGACTATTAATATTTTCGAATATCTTGAAAACATAATTGTTAGTAATTTATTATAAATAGAAAGCAAATCAATACATTTGCAAAGCACATCAATAAATTGACAAACGGAGCTGAATCAATTAAGCTGAGCAAAGTGTACAGGAAAATGACTAGCTGATAACCTTAAAAATTAAGCAACAATTTCTCATTGGTGTACAAATGAATCACAACCTTCATTCAAGACTTTCTTACAATAGCTAAAACTCTAAAAGTTGATGTAAGAGAGTTGTTTGTTTAAACGAAAAAACTAATAACTATAATGCTTGATCAATCGTTTTCTGCTGAGAATTTTCGGAACATTTTTCAAATTGAGAACCGTAAGGGAAATCTCAAAAAAGAGATGTTCCCTGCAAAGTATATTGATTTGATAAAGGACATTAAATCTTTAAAGGCTGAGATTAATGAGAAATCAAGAGAGCGAAAAGATGGTATAATTACAAAGGAAGAGTATCAATCAATTAAGGATGAAAATAATTGCAAAATAAAAGAGTGCAAGAAAAAGAAGGATGACATTCTGTATGATCAGGTTAAGAGAATTAGTACAAATGTAAATAATGATAGTTTTAGATTTACTATAAACATTGAAGAACGTAAAGGGAAGCCCGTATATCAATTGGGGGATAGTTTGGAAGTGTTTTATGCCATTAAACAACTACAATACAATATCAGAAAAACTTTTAAAGTAAAACAAGCAGACAGGTACAGCATTCTAAAGCAGATCAAACTATTGTTAAGCGATAATTTCCCAAAATACATAATCAGGACTGATATTAAAAGTTTCTATGAGAGCATTCCTCAAGTAGAACTTTTGGAGAAGGTAGAACAAAATACATTACTGAATTATCAGTCAAAGAAATTCATTGCAGAAATTATTGAAGAATATGAGGCAAAAAAAAACCTAAGAGAATTTGAAGTAAAAAAAGGAGTACCAAGAGGCATCGGAATAAGCGCATATCTTGTAGAGCTTTATATGCGTGATATTGATAGTAAAATCAAATCTCTTGAACATGTTACCTTTTATGCCCGTTATGTTGACGACATATTTATCATCATTACACCGAACACAAAAAGTAGCAGTACAAACTATTTTGAGGAAGTCAATAAAATTATAACAAGTGCGAGGTTGGAATTAAAACCTGTGACAGATCCTAAGACACAATTAGTAGATATGCTTAACAAGGTTGATGGTTTTAATAGTAGTATAAACTATCTTGGATATAGGTTTAATACATTGGGGATTAAAGCAAAAGAGGATTTTATTGATTATCGGCTATCTGTAAATTTATCAGAGAACAAGATTGACAAGTATAAATCACGTATAAAATTATCATTTGACACATATAATAATGAAAGTAAGTATGACGAACGTAAGGCACGAAAAATATTATTTGATTGTTTAAGAATGCTTACAGGTAATACGAATCTAATAAATAGTAAAAAAGGCGTTAAGATTGGCGTTTATTTCTCAAACAGCTTGCTTGATAAAGAAAAAAATGGTCTGAAAGACTTGAAATCTTTAGATGATTTCTTAACAAAAATGGTACATAGTAACTTAGTACCTTATTCAGAATTACCCATTAATATTGAAAAACTAAAAAGTCAAATTAAACAAAGTTTTTCATTTCAAAAAGGCTTTGAAGATAAGAGGTTCCATAAATTCAAAATTAAAGAGATGAATATTTTAAAAAGAATTTGGACAGATGAAACGATATAAAAGAAAAATACGATTAAAATACAAGAAGGAAAGAGTTGTTCTATCCGATGTCCTGCCGTTTGAAATTCCTATTATTTTTTCAAATCGTTATTTTTATCGGTTCTTAGTTACCTATGGGGTAGAGATTCGAGATAATAAAATTTATTGGAATTCTAATAAAAAAGGGTTGACAGAAAAGAAAAAAGACACTTTACTTCACATAATCAAGCTCCTTTTCGGATGTAAACCAAATGAACCTATTCAAAATAACAGTTTTGATTTGAATAGGAATCAACGTAGAATACCATTTGTTTATAAGATTACCCATAAAGAGAAAGAATTTCGTGAATTAGCAGTTATTCATCCTAAAAACCAAATTGACATTATAGAATTTTATGAAAAGTATAAAGAATTGATATTGTATTATTGCAATATTAGTAGTTTTTCAATTAGACGACCATCAGAGGTAGCAAAATACATATTCTATAATGACAAGTTACACAAGCAAAAATCAGGATTAAAGGATGATAGCATAGAGGTTAATATTAATGAATATGAGCACTTAAAAACTTTTTTTACCTATAAGAAATATACAAATATTTTCCGCTTTTATGAAGACTACCGTTACCAAAGAGCCGAAAAGAAATATGACAAATTAATACGTTTTGATATATCCAAATGTTTCGATAGTATCTATACGCATTCTCTTCCCTGGGCCTTATTGAATAAAGAAATAATAAAAGATAACCTCACATTGTCTGAAAATACTTTTGCTGGAAAATTTGATGAGTTCATGCAGAATATAAACTATGGAGAAACTAATGGTATTTTGATTGGACCCGAATTTTCAAGAATATTCGCAGAACTAATACTGCAGCAGGTAGATAAGAACGTTGAGGATCATCTTTTTAGACAGGGGCTTGTACTTAGAAGAGATTATGAGTGTTATCGTTACGTTGACGACTATTTCTTATTTTATAATGGTGATAATGTAAAAGATGAAATTCTAAAATCTTTTAAACTGGAACTTCGTGAGTTTAAAATGTGGATTAGCGAATCAAAGACTAAATCATATAGCAAACCTATTATTACCGAGTTAACTATGGCGAAGCTAAAAATAGTTGATCTACTCGATGATAATATAAAATTTAGGATAGATGAAGCAGAAAAAGAAGATGAAGAATTAGAAGAAGGTTGCGAAGATGATACCCCATTCGAAAAAATTGCTGATAAATTTACGATTTACTTTAATCCTAATAAACTATCAGCAAAATTCAAAACTATTCTCAAAGAAACAAACGTTGAATACAAAGATGTGCTAAATTACACATTGGTCGTTATCTCAAGAAAGATAGAGAACATTTTCAAGAAGTTTGATTTGAAGTATAAGCAATACGCTGAGTTGGAAAAAGAAGGGAAATTCGATGAAAAAGAATGTCGAAAAAAATACAACTTAGAAAAACGACTAACAACGTTTATTCTCAATATTTTAGATTTCGTCTTCTTTCTTTATACGGTTTACCCCAAAGTAAATTCTACTATTAAATTGACGGTAATACTCACGACTATAATCAACTATTATAAAGGAATTTATAATTTTAAGAAGTCAAAGGCTTTGAGATTCCAAAGTGTTAATCGTGATTTAGTCTTGAAAAAGATTCAAGATGAAATTCGATTAATTTTAGAAAAGAATAAATGTGTTGAACATGTGCAAGTAGAAACGTTGTATCTATTGATTGTTTTGAAAGAACTTGGAAATGAATATCAACTTTCCGAACCTGTACTTTGTGAATATTTTAATTGTGCAAAAGACAATACAACAGGTGAATATATGTTTAAGAATCACTTAAACTGTTTTTCTATATTAGTAGTACTTTATTATGTTGGCAATGATAGCCAATATCAACGTATTAAAGAAGCTATACTTTCATACACAACATTAAAGATAGAAAATACAGATAAAACGAAGCGAAGGAGAAGTTCAGAACTTACAATTTTGCTGTTTGATTTGTTGACATGTCCTTACATAGCAAGCGTATACAAGAAAAATCTACTATCTTTGTACGGTATCCCTAATGATGCAATTCAAACTGATATTATAGGTTTTCAGAAGAACCAGAAATATTGGTTTACAAAATGGGATAAGATTAATTTAGAAAAAGAATTAAATGCAAAAATATGCCAAGAGGTGTACTCATAAAGATATAGAATAAACCCGCTCGAAATGACTTCACACACAAGTTTATTCTTATTCTGCTTGCAGAATCCTTAAAAAAAATCTTGAGCGAGATTATTTTAACGCAGTTGTAAAGCTGCGTTTTTTTTGTAACAATAGTCATAAGACTTGCTCTAACCTTTACACAAAATCGGGATAGCCCTATTTTATCTCCATTCTATATTATCATATTCTCTACAGCTATCACCACCTCATTTTTCTGATGTTCAATTCGTTTTAGTATACGATCTAAGTAATCGGCACCCAAACTGTTTTTAATCCAAAGCACTTCGTCTTTAAAAGTTTTTATTTCTGATTCGGGGGATTTAATGTTCAATGGATTTCTGGCTAAACGACCTAGGGTTCTATCTGAAAGTGTTTTGTATTTATCAATATCAGTAATAAGAACCTTGATAAAATTAATAAGATTATCGTCTGTATGATTCAATAGTTTTAAAGAACATTTTAGATTTTCAAATGCTTTGGCTTCTAATGATTTTGCTGGTAAGGCCTTCTTACTTGTTGTTTTAAAATCTTTTACTTCATTATATGCTTTCCAGAATTTTGAAGAAAGCATGAGTTGGGGTGTATCAAATTCACATTCAACTAAGTCCAAAAATTCCTCAAATGTAATTTCGCTCACTTCAAGTTTATCAGCATTCGTATCTGAAATTAAATGAGTAAATAAACTCAACCCTTTTCTCCTTAAAACACAAACCTGATTTTGACTAAATGGTTTCCCTGACTTAACCCTTGTAGGTAAATCAGCTATTTTCTTGATTATCTCTGGATGAGTTTGTTCAATCTCAAAATACTTGTTTCTTATCTGTGTTCCTACGCTTTGCTCTCCATCAATATCTGGATTTTCATTGACCTTGTTAAATAGCATAGCAGGTGTAGGTTCTTCATTGGGGTCAAAAATCTTGGAATCTTCACCCAGAGCATTATGAATCAGAAACATTTTCTGCATAGCAATTTCCCGAATCTGGACTACACCTGAACCAGCTTCACTTGGAAAAAAGTTGTAAATAAACAATTCATCGAACACTTTTGAACCAATACGATTGATACGCCCGACACGCTGAATTACCCTTGTTGGATTCCACGGAATATCATAATTGATTATAACACCCGCACGATTTAAATTAAAGCCTTCTGAGAGCTTATCACTTGTAATCAGTATGTCGTAATCATTATCTCGTTCACCTTTAAATTGAGCGTTGAAATTAGCGTTCAATTTATGATGAAGAGTTGCTGTCATACCACCATCACAAATGAGAACTTTGCCATTATATTTTGCTTTAAAAAAGCCTTCCAAGTGTTTTACTGTATCTGTATATTCCGTAAATATGATTACTTTTCTATCCTTATTTTTTTGAAGAATATTATCTACCTCTTCAGACACTTTCATCCTTTTAGGATCACTATGGACAATATCAAGTTGGTCTAACTTGGCTTTTATTTTCTCAAATAAAGCTATATCCTTGTTTATATTTTCAATAAATTCTGATTTCCGTTTGAATTTATTTATATCATAGACCGTATTGTTTTTCGGTACTCGTTTAGAAAGCATGTTGTTTTCATATTCATCCAGAATTCTCAGAATAATATCCATGTCTTCTTCTTCCATCAAGGAATTCATGAGTTTCCTGTCAAGAATGTATTTTCCATTTGTTTTATCAATGAACTCTTTAACTCGGATATGGATGTTAACAAATCGGTTAATAGAATCATTGAAAGCCCCGAATGAACTTTCAAAACGCTTCACCAATAATCTACGCATAAAGTCAAACAAGTTGGATTGAATTACGGCTGCCCTGTTACCTTCTTCATCAAGTTTTCCTTCTTTTACTTCAGTTTCGTATTTAAAAGGCTGATAAATTGCTCCTGTAAATTCCCCATCTTCTCCGAAATATTCTGTAAGAACCCTATCATAGAATTTACTTTGATCAGTATTGAGATTATAAAAAAGTTCTATCGGGTCTTGTACTTCAGATAATTCAGTTACTTCCTGAGAATAAAGATAATCGTTTTTCAAATCCAGTCGGTTTCTTCTGATAATTACAGGAGAAATGACATTTTTTATCTGATTAGCCAACCGTTTCGTTTCTTCTCTAACCTTGACAAGGTCAATCCGATTTTCACCAAATAATTCAATGTAATATTTAGTTGCCTTATCTCTTTTGGTTACATTATGAGAGTTACTAAAACGAGATATTTCAGATAGTTTTTTGAATCGGTTTCCATATCCGACAAATAGTGAGTTTAAATCGTTATCAATTGTGATTCCTGATTTACCTGGAACAATAAATAGTTTTAATAAGGAGAAAATATCTGCTGGAGAATTATTGAAAGGAGTTGCGGTTAATAGAATTACTATCCTATCACGACATATTTTCAATAACGCTTCATAATCATCTGTATCCTGGTTTCTATAATAATGAGCTTCATCAATAATTACAACTTCTATATTGCGATTGTCAATTGATTCAGCAATTTCAACCAATTTTCCACGGCTTTCAATTTCACAAGTCAACTGAAAATTGTACATATATTCATACCACCCAGATGGCTCCTTTATGTTTTTTTCACCAATGAGTCCTGGAGGACAAATAATCATTGTACGCTTATCCAGATATTTGGCTATAAGCGAAGCTATGACCGATTTTCCCAAACCTACCACATCCGCAATTACAACTCCTTTATATTCTTCTAATATACTCAGACCTTGATTGACAGCATCAACTTGATAGGCAAACTCTTTGTATCCATTATTCTTCAATAATTCAAGGGTAGAAGAACTTATTTGCATTGTTTGCTGCAAATCCAAATAAGTCTTCAGGATTAAAGCGTATGCTTCATAAGGAGTGACTTTGGCAGCAAGAGTCTTGGTTCCAACTAAATCAATAATGATATTCCTTTGAGATGGAATTTCGGTAATGGGTGCCGCTTCAGCCCATAAAGCTTCAAAGTATGCGTCCGCATCTTCGTATCCATAATCTTTTATCTCAACATTAAACTCCTCCTGCCCTGACAGACCTGCACTTGTCAGGTTGCTACTTCCAGTTATGAATTGACCTTTCATTCCCTGAATTTCGGTTTGCTGCTGATTGAGTTTGAACAAGTACAGTTTAGCATGGTTCGGATTTTTTGTTTTGCGAATATTCAACCTACCTTGCTCAATCATTTCAAGAAAGAAGAAAACCTGGTTGTAAAAAGCTTCCATGTCTGAATCGTCAGAATTCAAAGCTTTTCTCAATGAATCGACAAATCCATTGAATCTATCATTATTCGATAATCTATCTTCTTGAATCCCATGCTCTATAAGATTATCATACAAAAATTTGTCAACCTGTAAACCGACCAACAAACGAACTGTAATATTTTCGTTGGCTTTAAGCGATTCATACACTTCCTTCCATCCTGAAAAATAAAAGAATCCAACAAGGAATTTCAACTCCTCGCTGATTGAAATAAGAGTATTGAGCCTGCTTTTAAGCGATTTCTGACCTGTATTGTTTGTAATAAAGTTTGAGGACATAATAAAAAGTTTAAATTTCTATTGCATTATATTCCGCCTCACTTATTTTGCTCTCTATTTCTTGGTCTATCACTTTTATATCCTCATAAGTAAGCTCGTAAAGTCGGTAAACAAGATTGTCGATTTGTTGCTCAAGACGTTTAATGTTTGAATCATTGCTTACCCTCAAAATGGATAATATCTCATCAATATATTTAGTAATTGATATCTGAGCTTTTTCTGTCGGTTTACGAATAGGTATATTAAGTAATGGTTCTTTGTCTAATTGAAAGTTATCACCTTGCATTTTACCCTTCTTTCTCAACCAGAATTCAATTAATTTTGAATTTAACAAGCCTAGTAGGTATTTATGATCCATTGAATCGGATTTAACAATATAAAAAGTTGCTGAAACATAAGTATCAAAATCTGCATAAGAAAATGAAGGGCGACCTACACATTTTCGTTGAACAATAATTTTTTCACCTTTAAAGAATCGTTCTTCCCTTGCCCTGTGTAAGCCATAAGGCTTATTATCTGAGGTTATAACATTTGTGTATTTATCCAAATGTCTTTTTAAATTTGGATAATTTTTCATACTCTTAGGATTCTTAAAACTCGAATCGGTATAAATCAACCATAATTTGTGATTTGGAAATGTGCAATATCTTGCTACTTGTTCAGTTGAAAAATACGGTTTAATTAATTCTAATTCGTTCGAAGTTAAATCTAAATTATTTTTTTCAAAATCAGACAATCCAAAAATACCTAGACCAATATCAATATTGTGTTTTTTTGAAATTTTGTTGTTTACAAAATCATAATGGGGGTGAATACCATTTGCCACTTCTTTTTCTGTAAAAAGCAAAGAATCTTTCGATATTTTTTCCAAAATTAAATCATCTAAATTATTGTTAAATGTAAGTAAAGTATTTATCAAATCAGATCTTTTAATTATTGGATTTAGATAAGTCGCTTTTGGATTTTTGAACTTTAAGAGCAAATCAATTGAATCGCTTTTAGTGGTATTCCCTGATAATTTCCTATAATCAAAACTGTAGTTATCTATATGTTTGTTTCGTTCAAAAATCATTACCATCGTTTGAATACTTGCACTTTCAAAAATCATAAAGTTTCCAAAATCAACTAATTGAACTATAGCAGAATCTGAGATAACTTTGTTTCTCATTTTGCTTGCACCTGCATTTGTTACCCAATTATTTGTTGCGATAAAACAAAGATGTCCAGAATAACATAAAAAATCAATTCCTATACATGCAAAGAAATACCATAAATCCATTTTACCTTGATAATGTTTTGAATCACGAATGCAATCAAAGGCTGATTTATCAGTATATTCTTTTACATACGGTGGATTTCCAATTACCACATCAAAATAGCCTTCATTTTGTTTTTGTAGTCCAAACATCCACTCAGGGTCAAAGAAAGGAGAGGATTGGTTTTGGTCATATGGATTCCAGGAAGTTAGTTGGCGTGCAAGTGTTACCACAGTACCTAGTCGAGAATAATCAGAAGCTTCTTCTATTTTCTTATTGGCTACTTTAATGGTATCTTGTAATTCTTTTTTTCGCTTATCGTTTGGTTTATAGGTTTTTGTGATTTTCTCACCGAAAATATTAAAGGAGACTGTACTTCTTTCAATGCTCTTATCTAATAATTCTAGTTCCTTTTCAGCCAGCATTTTCTGTCGAACATATAAAGCTTTATTTTCGTCTTTGTGCTTCACATAGAGTTTTGAAATTTCATTTTCAATATCCTCTCGAAGTTTCTGGTCTTTATCCCTCAATCGTTTCTTTTCGGTAGAATTAGTTACTAAAAACTGGCGGTGACGGACATATTGTAGTTTGTCTATTAGTGTTTTAATTTGCGAATCGTTGAATAGTTCCAAGTCTTCTTCAGTTTTATCCAATCCGATAAGTGTATTAGCTGCCACAAACTTTGTTTCCAGATTCGGAAGTGGTCGTATACCAAAGTTTTCAATCGGATCAGAATTTTTTCGTTGTTCACAAACCAGGGAGATAAAAAATCGCAGCTTACTTATTTGCACAGCTATACTTTGGATATCTACTCCATAAATACAATTCTCAATTACATGTAATTTTCGTGCATAATCAAGATAGTTCAATCCATCATCAAATGTTTTTTCAATTTCTTTCCGTAATTCATCAATATCTTCATCACTTAGTTTATCTGATTTCTCAAAATCTTCCATGGCTTGAGCCATTACAACATTATTCCAGTGAGAGTTATCAGGATCGATCTTTTTAAGAACGTGTACCATTTGTTGCAAAATTCCCATTGGGAAAGCTCCCGAACCGCAAGCTGGATCAAGAATTTTGCATTCCAATGAAGCTTTAATAAGCGATTCCCTTAGATGATCGTTAATCTCTATTTGTTCTTCATCGTAGCTGAAAAGCAAACGCAACGTTTCTTCTGGTATGTCTGGAACCTTTGTATGAAAATAAGCTATCAGACTTTCATCCACCATATAATTTACTATTTCACGGGGCGTGTAGAATGAACCCGTCTGTTTGCGTGCTGTTTCCTGGGTTTCGGGATTATAAGCCCCCAGTAGATTTTCAAAAACTTTACCCAATAGTTCAGGATCGAGAGCAACTTCTACTTCAACGGGTGTATTTTCTTCTACAGTAAAGTTATATCGGCTAAGAATTTCAATTATACCAGCAACACTGACTGATTTCAATTTTTTATCGTTATAGACATCACTCAGATCAACTTTAGTTTCTTTTGCAAAAAATAACTTATTAGGGACTTTTGCCTGATACTTTGGATTTCTACTGAAACCATCCCAATCATATATTTCACCATCTTTTTCCTTTCGGTCTAAGCATTCAAATAAACCTCCGTTCAGAAAAGGAATCTGACAAAACAGTTCCAAAATTTCAGTAGTGTTGATTTTGAATTCTTTCTCGTAGCGATATAGATTCTTAATTGAATTTGTAGCACGATTTATTACAAAACCTTTGTCTTCGGCAAAATCACGTTTATTAATTTCCTGATTGAGAGTTGCAAAAAATAGATTTTGGAGAATAGCTCGGTAATAGTTATTTTGAGTATCGCTTTCTGGGTCAAATTCTTTCAATACCTCCGACAAAGAATTAGTGTCAAAAAGTTCATTATTAATCAATCCCTTTTGTTTTAGAAACCAAGCAAATATAAGTCTGGTAATCAGTCGGATGATGTTCTCCGAATTGTATTTTTCATTATCTGTGTCATCTGTCACATCATTTGGGAATGATACATTTTTTATTGCCCAAAAATACCAATTGGAAAGTTCTTTGTAAAAATCCTTGGTGAGAGTTTCTACGCTAAAAGCTTGCTGTATGCTGTCCAACGAATCAAACTTACAATTTCCAATGCGTTCTATAAATGTTCGATTAGTTTTAGCATCGGGTTCAACGAAATAGGTATATCGTTTCCAGGGAGTAAACTTGTTGGTCTTGTCACCATAATTATGGCGCAAAAAGCTGAAACGGAATCGGCCAGAAGAATCGTAAAACACAAATATGGCACCATCTTTGAAATCTTCTGATAAAGCTTTCTTTGCTATCTCAAATTGATCCTTTCGGGAACTTCTGGAGGTTAACTCGCCCTGATATTCGCAGGTATATACCATTAGGACATCTGTACTACCGTATTCAATATTGCCCAATTTTATCAGGTTCTCGAATTTGTCATAAGATTTAACATTATCGGATAAATCTTCTTCGTAATCTACAAAAGAGTTATTTTGAGCTCGGAGAAAGCTAACGAGTTTATGATTTGAAAAATCATTTATGAGAGAGTTGATCATGGCTATTTTGTGAATTTTATTTCATGACAGATACTCAAGTGTGTTTTTATGAGATATACAAATATAGACATTTGCATTTAAACATTCATGATTAAAAATTAAGATTCGTAAATAAAAACAAAGGATAACATATTGTTTATTAGTTGTTTAATTTGAATTTTCCAGTTTTATTTCTTTTACATTAATATTATGTATGTCAATTAGTTATATACTCTATTTGAATTTGTGTTCATTATTAATATGTGAAAAAAAATTTGGTAATTTGGATTTGTCTTAGTAAACCTATTGATATTATTTCAAATAAAGTAATTTGTGTTAGATGTAAATATTTGTGTATGTATTATTAATTGTTTAATTCAAAGAAGTTTAAATTTCACTTTTCGGAAACCGATCACATACTTTATTTAGATCATCAATACTCTTGAGGGTATACACCTCACCATTTATCTCAACAATACCATGTATTTCTATCTCCTTCTTTGTGCTTACAAAAATCTCAGAGATGTCAATCTCCAGGGCATTCGCAATACTCTTCAATGTAGCCAAAGTCGGATTTGCATTATCTGAAATTGCTCTGGTCAATGTCTCAGGTGCTACACCCATTTTTTCTGCAAGTTGCTTTAAGGTCAAGCCCCGTTCTTTGCATATTTGCTTTACACGTAATTTTGAATTGTCTTCCATTTTGTAGATCAATTTTTTGATTGATTATTTCTTGCGCAAGATAATGAAAATGAATCTTATGTCAAATATTATAATGTTATATTGATATTTGAGTCAATTTAATTTGCATATTATTGATTTTTGACGTATATTTACAGTGTAATAATTAACATATATATCAATTATGAAAGCAATAATACTAGCAAGGGTCTCTACATTGGTTCAAGAATATGACAGACAGGTTAATGAACTAACTGAATATGCTGCTAATCATAAAATGGAAGTTGTAAAGGTCTTTTCTAACAAGGTATCAGGTGCAAAGAAGAATGAAGAACGTCCTGAAATTTTGGAAATGATTGATTATGTAAAATCGAATCAGGTCGATAAGGTTTTGGTACTTGAAATTAGTCGTTTGGGTAGAAACACATTGGAAGCCTTGAAAGTCATTGAATTGCTTAATGAAAATAAGATCTGTCTTTATGTGAAGAACTACAATATTGAAACCTTAGACGAGAAAGGGAAAATCAATCCCATGGCTCAGTTCTTGATCACCATTCTGCTAGAAGTCGCAAGGATGGAAAGGACAACGATTCGTCAACGAATGGAGTCAGGTTATTTCAATCATCTTAATTCGGGCGGACGTGTCGGTAGGAAGGTAGGTTACAGGAAATCTGCTGAACAAATGAAAAATGAATATGTGGAAGAGATCAAGCTACTTAAAAAAGGTATAAGTCTGAGAAACGTATGTAAAATCACGGGAAAATCAGTGAATACATTACGCAAGATAAATGCAGCTTGTATAGCTCAAGCATAATTGGTTTTAAAACACAAAATGATGAAAACAGAATTGGTTGAAAAAGCTCCTTTCAATGTGGTTGAAACTATTGTTCGGATTGCAAAGCATCTTGAGAACTCAAAGTTAGATAATGATGCTATGGAAGAGATTAAAGAACCTCTTGAGCAATTATCAACTTACTTGAATACAACAAATGAGCAGTCAATACTTTTTGCAATCACCTTTGCCTTGCAAGCAAAATTATACAGCGTTGATATTAAGGATGTTATTAAATTTATTGGGGTTGGTTATATTGATGCTCTGAATTTTAAAAATGATATTGACAGATTACTGGATCTAGGTTTTTTTGAGGCAGATGAAGATCAGCCCAGGGTTTCAAAAAAAATATTACACGGAAGATCAGGTTTCTCAGTTCCTACAGAAGTATCGGATCAAATCTATGCCAATCTGCCAATCAAACCAATTGAGCATAATAATTTAGATATCTATTCTTTTATAAAGACCGTGTCTGAGCATATTCAAAAAAGAAAGTACGAGATAATAAGAACTATAGATCTGTTTTTCGTGGTTGAAAATCTCGAAGAAAAGAATAACCACTTAACTTCAATTGCACAGATCAAATCTAAACTATCAATTGATGATCGTACGCTTCTCTATGAAATGTTGAATGATCATATAAGTTTTGGGGCACCTTCAACGGCTTTAGAATTGACTATGAGCGATATATATGAGAACGTCAGGGAAAGACGAGTAAAAATACGTCAGTTAATAGATAAGGTGAATCCAATGTTTTCACTTGAATTTATTGAGCTAACAAGTGGGCGTATGGCTAATGATTTTAATCTCATATTAACAAATAGAGCCATTGAATACTTTATGCAAGAGGATGCAAGCTTGTTTGTCAGCACCCAAAAGGCCAAGAACATAATACTGAATGAAGCTATCAACCCAAAGGAATTGTTCTACGGCTCCGAGCTTTCGAAGGAAATAGGCTTCCTAACAGATAGTCTAATGAATGAAAAGTTTATTGAACTTCAGGACAGAATGAAAACCTTGGGTTTACCGAAAGGAGTCGCAGCAATCTTCTATGGTGCGCCTGGAACGGGTAAGACTGAAAGCGTTTTCCAGATAGCCAAACAAACTGGGAGGGACATATTCAAGGTGGATATAAGCCAGACAAAATCTATGTGGTTCGGGGAATCCGAGAAACTTATTAAGAAGGTGTTCACTGATTATGATAAAGCCTGTAAACAATGCAAGTTAAAGCCCATTCTACTTTTCAACGAGGCAGATGCAATTCTAGGCAAAAGGCAGGAAAACAACCAATCAAATGTTGGAGCCACTGAAAATGCCATTGTCAATATATTGCTCGAAGAAATCGAACGATTCGATGGTATATTAATAGCAACCACAAACTTGCAGGGAAATCTAGACCCAGCTTTTGAGAGAAGGTTCCTTTTCAAAGTCAAATTTGAAACTCCATCAAAAGAAGCCAAGGCGAAAATCTGGATGTATAAATTGCCCTGGCTAGAACAAGATTTCGCAATGAATCTTGCCAATGATTATTCATTCAGTGGTGGTGAGATTGATAACATTGTTCGGAAAGCTACAATCCAAGAAGTGTTGACTGGAGTTCGGTCATCTGAAGATGAGATTGTTGAATTCTGTAGGAATGAGAAACACTTGTATGGTAGCAAGAGTAGATTCAAGGTTGGATTCCCATTGCCTACTTAAAAAATCAAGGAGTACATTCTGGCAGCCAGCATCTTAATCAAGGCATTGACTAATCATAATAATTGTTTCATTTAAAGTCCAAATTGATATTGATTCAGTTAGGGCTTTATTTTTTGCATTTTTGTATCTTTTTTACATCATCAAAGGAAAATCAAAGGGCTTATTGAAACTTTTGTTATCAAATGGATGCACATTAAACTAATTGTTTACGATAAAAAGATTACCACATACTTGGAATGTTTAAAAAATTGAGTTTAAGTGAAAAAAATTTCTTTACTTTTGGAGTTAACTAATTAATTACAATGTAAAGTTATGACTGATAATACATTTATAAAAGAATATTCAGATGTAATAAGCTATAGTAAGGACTTTAAAGCTATAGCAGCTTATTTGCTAGTTACTGATATTCCAAATGCAGAGAGCTTAGAATCAAATGTGAAATCTGTCACCAAAAATCCAAAATTTACATTGTGGAAGTGTCTTAGTAGTTATGAATCAAACTTTATTGACAATCATGTTGGTTATAACAATCTGGTAGGATTTTTTAAATATTTTGGGATTAAAGACATGGATGAGTTCTCAAACAATAAAATTGGATATAAAATCTTTAAATATTTGAAAAGTAATGTCCCTCTCATAAAGCTATTCTGGAATTCTCGGGATGAATCTAGTGTTGAATTCAATATTAACTACAAAGATATTCCTCAAATACGTTTTCAACATGAAAACGGTTTTTTAATGTGTGTAGATATTGGTTCTGCAAACGGTCCTTTTAACTGCTATTGTCGTTGGCATTTAATCAATTCGTATCTTCTTGATATTAAAAGAATAGATAAGAAAATAAATAATGAATGGGTACCTGTTATTCTAAAAATTGAAGAAAACTATTTTTCATTAACAGCTTTCTAGGAACCTAATATAAACCATTATTTTTTTTTGGGGGGGGATTTAATAAATCCAAAAATGAAATTGAGTTAGTTCTTTTGCCTATTAGGTATTTCAACAGTCACATTTTCAATTGTTACAGTACTCGTAATAATTTTTGACTTTAGTTCCTCAAATATTGAAAGCATTCTATATTCTTCTGAATGTTCACTATGTATTGGAATTATACCAGTTGTTGGATTTACAAGGTTACAAACCTCTGCCAGGCATTCTGCTGAAGCGTGACCGCTAGTATGTATTTTCTCAACTTTTGGGAATTGTTCAACAAAATCCAAATAACGTTTTACTGCATGTTTGCTACCTGGATTAATGTATTCCTTCCACATCGAGTAGATTAGAACCGTATTGCTTATATCAATTTGAGAACCTAAAAACGATATATAGTCATTGAACTTGTCCGTTGCACGTACCAACATGCAAAAACCTTTATCTTGCATCCAATGCAAGAGTTTGTCATTATCTTTTCGAAAAGAATACGAGTCACTAAAGTCGAATAGTGAGCTCTCTTTACCTGCCGTTTCCGTGAAAATATCTAATACACTCTTCTGAAAATCATCGCAGACAAATGGCCTTTTATTCATCTGATTATTTGCTGCATAAAAAGAAGCCAATCGTTCCATGTCGGTCGATGAACACAATACAAACACATTCTTGTATTGCTTCATTATCTGACTTACATCTTTCTTTAATTCATTTTCATGCTTTACTTTTTCGTTCAGTCGTGAAAGCATCGTCCCCTCGGTAATCAAAAAATCAACTCGCCCATGCCTATTGATATGGAACCGAATGGTTTTTAGCAATCCCTTGCCCAAATATCCATGGTCACGAAAATCACCCGTATGAAGTATCCGTTTTCCGTCTGCTACAATTAGAAACATAAAGGCATCATATGCAGAATGACTCACAAAATATGGCGTTACCTGGATATCTCCAATTTTGATTATCTGTTTAGCTTCTAGGGTAATCATTCGTTCCATTTTGGAAAGCTCACGTGCAGATAATTCTTCACGTCCTTTTATTAAGCTAAGCCTATGATGTCTGCACATTGCAACTCTTTTTGCAACGTTTCCAATATACTGTGGAATAACATCAGGAACCAGATGAAAAAGCCCTAAATGGTCTCCATGATAGTGGGTATAAAAGATAGCGTCAATTCCTTTGGTGAGTTTTTCAATAGATTCACTATTTGCCAAATCATCTTGAATATGACCTTCTCCATTAGGAAGATTCTGCCCCAAATCAATCAAAATACGTGTTCTTTCTGTGGAAATTTCAGTGATACACCCCCCAATTTGATCAATGCCTCTATGAATGATTATTTTCATTTAGTGATATAATAATCAATGTCATGAAAATCCAACAACTTCTTTATTTCGAAAATTCTTTTTTCTCGACCTTTTGTCGTCTTTTGATATGTATCTACTATGATCAACCTTGGCTTCATCTTTAACTCAAAAAAAACTTTTTTGGTAGAGATAAGGCCCAGATTCATTTTGATTTCAAGAAGTCTTTGATAATAGTCCCGAATATCAGCCTCATATTTGATGATGAACCGTTTGTATTTCTCCATTTGCTCAATTATTTCTGGCACGTTTGCGTTCCGCTTATCATCATTTCTTAAACGGTTATCCGTGATTCCTTTTAATTCTACAAATGACAGAACATCATCAGAAAATTTGATCAAATCAATTCTTAGATTCTCAATATCAGGATCTTGATTAAATTGAAATTCAGAATCAATGAAATCATGGTTTGCATTGATCATTCTCCCCTGAATCCATTTTTCAGCTGGTTTCTCATCTTCGATATGTTTTAGATAATCAATTTTAATGCGGTTTTTCACGCTTGCAATCATTTTTTTATCCAATTCTGTGAGATCAATTAAGTCATTTTCAAACTTATCCTTTCCTGCTTTATCTTTTCCACGTGGTGTGGCATCACCTAAATATTTCTGATGAGTTTTCGCAACAAAGCCATTTTTATTGAATTCAATTTTTGCGAATGAACCGCCAAAATAATACACGTTAATATAATTGTCTTTGCGAATGTGGATATACAGCTCTTTGTCGCTTGACAACAGGTTCCACCATTTTGGTTGCTGAATCTTGATTTCGTCAAAAATCCTGGCCTTGGGATTGAGGGTTGAAAAAGTTCCTTTCATTACGATCTTTTTAAATTAGATTTTCTCAGTGTTTCTCTAATAAAATCACTTAACTTTCTTCTTCTTGATTAAACTTTCATTAAACCACTTTTCAGGATCCACTTGAAACCCTTTTATCCTCTTTGTGTAGTAATCAAGTAAACCTTGCTTAGGAGTCAATCCCGTTCCTTCAACACAAGCTAGCTCCAAATTTGAATGTTTGGTTTGAATGGACTTTTTTGTCCACCCAGTCAATTCTGTTACTTCGTCATAATTCAAAAAGTCGGGCAATTCGTCAAATTTTAAGACAAGTTTTGGCTTCGATGGCATATTTACCACCTCTTCAATATATAGAATCGCATATTTCCAAGTTTTGATAACCTGAGCCAAATCTCTTTTGATTCGCTTACTGTCAAAAGGAAAATCATACGTTAGATGGAGAGTCCCTAGAGAATTAGCTAGCTCCAATTCATTATTCTTTTTTCTAATTGCCTCATTCAAATGCTCGATAAGCATCCTTCTAAAGATATTAAATTCAATATCCCTATAATTTTCATGAATTACGGAAAGAATGATACTCAATTCATTACCTAAATTATCTGTATCTGATATATAAGCCAAATAATCAATAAAAATCTTCTGGTTTTCCATTATTTTTCATTAAAAATATCCAAAGGTATATTTTCCTGTTTTACAGTTTCATTTTTCGGTGTGAAATTCTTTGGTAAAGTTGCTATATATGCTTTCGTCTGGCTAATAGATGTGTGTCCCATGGCCTTGGATATTTCTTCAATTGGAACAGAATTTTGAGTTGCAACCGTTGCAAATGTGTGTCTGGCCATTTGATATGTTAAATCATCTCGAATAGACGCTTTCTCGGCAATAATACTCCATTTCTTCGCCCATAAATGGGTTTTATCTTTGACTATTTTAGTTTTTTCGGCATCAGACTTTTCACTTCCAGTGAAAATGGGGAATATATAATTATCACCGTTAGACTCTTCTTTATTTGCACGCAATTCAAATATACGCTGGATTTGAGTAGAATATGCAATAATGATTGGATCATCAATCTTCTTTGTCCTTGAGGACTTCTTCCTATTAAAGGTTATTGTATTGTCATGGTGATCAATATCACTATATTTCAAGTCAGCAATATCCCTTAAATTCGCCCCGTTGAACATATAACTCAGCATAAAATAATCCCATGCTTCTTGTTGTGCTGGAGTGATATCCTTTCTTACATTCTTTAATCTGTCAAATTCCTCAAGAGTTAATGCTTTTTTTGTTTTTGGTGAGGTTTGAATATTGTAATAATTATCTGGATCACCTTGATTAAAAGGATAGATGGATTCATCAATTAGTTTTTGCTTAATAGCATAATTAAAAACAGCCCTTAATGAAATTATATAATCATTTTTGGTCGTTTCACTAATCAGATTGCCCATTTTTTGCTTATATTCTTCTATCCACCTGGCATCAATAGATGTTATTCTAAAAGTTTCAGCTTTGATTTTTTGATGCTTGCTGATATGTGTGTAAAATGACTTCTTTGCATTTTTGTATGAGTCAATCGTTGAAACAGACTTAAATGCTCTTTCTTTAACATTGGCAATCTCATCAAAAAGGTTCATCAAATAAATTCTCGTGATAGAGTCAATGGGTTTACTTTCAAATTGATCCTTAACATCATAAACAGAATAAGGCATACGTTTGTCTTCAAAAGACTGAATAATTTCAGATAAACGTTTTTGAGCATATGTGATTTTAGCTCGTTCATCTCTTAATCTATCGCCAAATATTATTGATTTTGAGCCTTTTTGGTTTGATAAGTCATTTATAATTTCCCATTCCTCCTTCGTATAATATAATTTTAATGTAAGATAGACTAGTTCCTTTGTTTTTCCATTTTGGTAAAACAATCGGATCTTGATAGAAGACTTTCCATCCTTACGTTTTCTTCCGTCAGCAACAAGTGTTTGAACAGGTACATTAATCATATTAAAGTATTTTCAACGAAGATATATTTTCTCAAACTTTTCTCAAACTATTTTGGGAAAAATGTCAAATATTATCAAATAATATCAAATTTTCTGTCAAATTACACATTCATAAAGAATCTAAACAAATGCTATACGCCTGTTTAAGTGGCTTTTATGAAATATATAAATTAATTTGAATATTTTATTCCCCTGACTCATAATCAGGGGGTCACAGGTTCAAGCCCTGTTGGGCCCACCCACAAAAACAAGCACTTACAGAGATGTGGGTGCTTGTTTCGTTTAAATCGGGAAAACAAAAACAGGGATCAAATTGAAAAGTTGTGGATTAGTGACAAAAATGTGATATTTTGGATCAGCGGTAAATTTGGCATCGCACCCTTCGTATGCTACTTTCATTGCATGTTTTTTGTTTTCCAAATAGCCATCGGATGCTCTTTAATTCGATTGATAATATCCTCATCATCAAACAACAAGTTCGGTTGATAGATACCTTTATAAAAATTTTCAACAAACAATTTTTCACCGTCAGTAAGCGTCATTAGTGAGGAGAGATATTCTTTCACCATCATTTTAGCCGTTTCGAAATCAAAATGTTCGCTTTTCTTCAAAACAGGAATAAGACTGGCACGTATTTTATTATATTTCAATGCATCGAGACCCTCAAAATGAAGCGGAACAGCTATTTTGTTTGATGAGCCAACCGCAAGGTAAAAAAGCACAATTTTGCGAAGCAAATCCCGCTGCTCCGGCTTTATAATATTGTATGATATCATATTATGCACATCATATAAATCCCTTGCTGCTGTACGTTCTATGAGAGCTTTTATTTTACTGCCGAATAATTCAAGAGTAGACAAAGTAGTCAGCTTATTTGTCACTTGAAAAAATTCTACATCAACTTCCTGTTTTATTACTGGTAAAACATGATTGCGCATCGAATAATTGATTTCGATTTTTAGATTGTCTTTGTTTCCGGCTGCATTCTGGAAATAAAATACCCATGAATCCAATGAATGAGGATTTTTTGTATTTGGACTTAATGCATAGCCTTGGGCAAACATAAAATTGAGAATATCTTCGTTAATATTTTCCCGCAGTGTAGTCATTTCCTCCCGGCTGCATTCTTTGGAAAAGTCAAGGTCAATATCAACGGACAACCTCGGCATGTTAAAAACTGTGAGATTAATGGCAGTTCCTCCCTTTAATGACAAAGAATCACTTGTGATTGCATTGGAGTTCAGGAATTGTAAAATATCACATAATCTGAAAACTTTTTCCAAATTATCACGGATAAAGCCAGTTTCTGCCGCAATTTTCTCCAAAAAGCTCTTGCTATAGCTATACCTACGGGGTTTCTCCTTGTTCTAAAAATGAAAGAATATTCCGAGGTGCACACAACCTCCATTCCTTAAAATAAGTGTCTGACTCATGAGTATCTGTCAAATACCGTGTACTTTTCCCAATTTTGGATTTACACGTTGCAAAGAATGTATCGCTTAGTTTCATCTCTTTTTGAAAATATCCAAGAATAAATCCTGTTTTCTGATAAAGAAACTGTTTGTCAAAATGGTGAAGATAACTCAACAACATATTTTCATTGATATAGGTAATAAGAGCAAAACACTCAATCAATTCTTCCAACCCACCGCTCAAATCGATACGGTTAATGCAGTCTAATACAGTACGTTCTAGATCCGTAACCCTAATTAAAGAATCTGTTAAAGGATTTACTATGCCTATCTCTGTTTGAGATTTGCAAAATGTATAACTAATTCCGTCATAATCAAAATTATTGAATAATTCTTTAGACGAAACGTACAGTTCAAAGAATACCTGATGAGCTATACCGTGGTATTCCAATGCTGCATGATATGAAAGATAAGAAGATGGCGTAATATGGCTGGCAATTTCAAACTTGGATGCAATACTGAGTTTACTTGCCAAATCAGTAGCAACATACAAATCACGCCGGACATGGGAAATCAAGCCTTGTTTTTTGTATCGGCGTAGAATTTCTTTTGCAGCATTTTCATCTTTGATCAATGCTACAACATTTTTTTTATGAAATATCTTTAATCCATGCAACCCTTCTATGTATTTCATAAGCCATCTCTTTAATATACCGGCAAAGATACATAAAAATATGTATTAATAAGGCCAAATTAAAGCATTATTTATATCTGCCTGTTATCAATCGATCAAAGATATAATTCTGAAAGCAAATCACAACTATCCATAGAGCCACCATGGAATTTACTGTGGACTCTTCAATTGCAAAGATAGAGCCTCACTACCATTCCAGCTGGGTTCTATTACTTTCTTAAATTTTTAAAAAATAATAGAAATATTTCTACTTCTATTCCATGAATAATAGAAATATTTCTATCTTTGTATTGTCAAACAACAAACAATATGAAATCAAGTGAATTACACAAACTTATCCTATCAAGCGGATGGATTGAAATCAGACAGGCTGGCAGCCATAAAATTTATGAGAAAGATGGACGAAGATACACTGCACCTTTTCATGGAAGTAAAGAAGTTGGTAAAGGTTTAGAAAACAAAATCAAGAAGGAGATGGGGCTGAAATAAGCCCTTACCTTCACAAAGAAACAACAATATGAAAAAGATTGAAGCTATTATTGAACGCGCGTCAGACGGGACTTATAGCGTTTATTGCAAAAATGAAATGTTTTCTGGTATGGGAGATAGTGCCGAAGCTGCCAAGGCAGATATGATTGATCAGATGAAGTTCTTTAAGAATGCGGCCATCGAAGATCGGTCTCAATATCCTTCATGGATGAATGATGAGTATGAAATAGTCTATAAATTTGATGTGGCCAGCTTACTGGAATACTATTCTGGAATATTAAGTTTATCCGGGTTGGAAAAAATTACCGGTATCCATCAAAAACAACTCTGGAATTATCTTCACAGAAAATCAAAACCACGGCCGGCACAAGTCAATAGAATAGAAAAGGCTTTACACGACTTTGGATCAGAATTACAGTCCGTGTCGCTTTAGTTTGTTGTTTGACAGCGCAGATTTCAGCGCGGACGCCCCTGCTTTAACCGGCAGGGGTTTTTTTATTACAACCGGTAAGTTTTTTTAATTCTACTATGTAACTATTTTCTTCCGTAAATCGGCTGTTATCAATCAATAAGAAATACTTGTTATTCACAAAATTCCCATTTTTATCAACTCCTCTTCCAAATGAACGCCATCCTTTAAATGAATGGTTGAAAAGCCCATCTCCTTGGCTGTAACGACATTGGTCAGGTTATCATCGATAAATAAAGACTCACCTGCTTGAAGACCGTATCTTTTTAAAAGAACGTTGTATATTTCCTTATCGGGCTTAATCATCTTTTCTTGCCCGGATAGAACAATCCCCTCAAGTTCCTCAAAAAAGGGATATCTTTTGAATGCAATCGGAAAAGTTTCTGCCGACCAATTTGATAATCCAAACAATCTGTATTTTGCTTTTAAGGGCCTTATCAGTCTGGTGTTTTCAAGAATCTCACCTCCAAGCATTTCCGGCCAATTCTTGTAAAACATTTCAATCTCTCTTTTATAATCCGGATATAGCATCTGGCGTTCCTTGGTGGCTTCCGATAAGGAATATCCGGCATCCTGTTTCAGGTTCCACTCAGAACTGCAAATATTTTGGAGAAAGAACTCCATTTCCGATTTGTCTGTAAAAACACTTTTATACAAATATCTTGGATTCCAATCGATTAAAACACCTCCAAAATCAAATACAATATTCTTAATACTCATTACTTCTCCCTTTTTTCAACTTTTTTCAAAATATCATTCATCATATCAATTTGAACCTTCTGCAGTTCCAGAAGCTCTTTACTCGAAGCGTCACTGCGAAAAGTCTTCATTGGTTGTTTTATTAAATAACAGATTGTAAAGTAAAATCAAAAAAGCCCTTGTTTCGAGATGTTTTTATGGACTTTACTTTTATTGGTGGTCTTTTTCTGGAATTTGCCGGAGAGAATGCTGATAGCTCCATCCACTTCCATGATGGCCAGATTCACTTCCTCAATAGAGGAGACGCCATGTTCCCGCACCGCTTCCATCAGTTCATCTTCGGTGATTTTTGCTTTTTTCATGTGTGACTCAATCATTTTTCCTTCATAAACCAACATGATGGTATCACCTTCCACCACCTTTCCAAATCGGGGAAAACGGTACTGAATATATTTGAGCAGGTAATTGACCAGAAATAGAGTGGTAGCAGCCACCAATCCGCCCAAAAGTGTGGCGTCCGGTCCGACCATGGCATTTTGCACCGAATTGCTGATCAGCAATATAAAGACCAAATCGACGACGGAAAGCTGCGCCAATTCCTTTTTGCCAAACAAACGTATGGCCACAATAATAAAAATATAAACCGCCAGTGTGCTACCGATAATGCGAACATAATTGTTGTCAAGAAGTTCCTGCATAGTATAAATTATTTACAACCGTACAAAAGTTTATCGCTTATAACATACAAATGTGCAAATAATAACTCATATAAACGAGAGACAAATGGGCCATAATTAATGGAATATACACTTCCAAAAAAACCGGACATAGAATGATTATTTTCCTATCGTTCGATAAAAAACCTCGCGGTAACTTTCGCTGATGGGCAATAATGCCTTCCCGATTTTGATGCGGTGCTTTTCGACCGATTCGATTTTTGACAGGGAAACAAGATATGACTTGTGAACACGGAGAAATTGGTTGACAGGCAGTTGGGTCTCAAACGAGACGAAAGTCTGTTGGGTTAGGATTTTCCCTTCCAGCGTATGAATACAGCGGAAATCGCGCATGCCCTCGATATACAGAACGTCGGCCAGCATCACTTTTACGAGCCGGTAATCGGCTTTTACAAAGAAAAAATCCGGAGCCGGTTCTGCTGTTTCTACCTTTTCGGAAATCCGTTTCACGGCTTTGTTTACCGCCTGGGAAAAACGGACAAAAGAGTAAGGCTTCAGCAAATAATCGGCTACTTCAAACTCGTACCCTTTCAGTGCATATTCGCTGTATGCCGTGGTAAGTATAACTTGCGGACGCCGAGACAAAGCAGCCAGCAAATCGAGGCCGGTAAGGGTTTCCATCTGTATATCGAGAAAAAGCAAGTCTGTCTGGTTGGCCGTCAGGTATGCCAACGCATCGGTTGCCCGATCGAAAGTGGCCCGAAGCGTAAGAAACGGCAACTTTTCAACAAACGAAACCATTTTTTCGAGGGCCAAAGGTTCGTCATCAACAGCAATACATGTGTAGTTCATTCGGTTTCAAGGATTAATCGTACGGTAAAACAAGCATCCTCCTGATTGAGGGTCAACTGATATTTCCCCGCATAAAGCAATTCCAAACGCCGTTTCAGATTTGTCAACCCGATGCCGCCCTCCTCGCTTTTTGCCGCAACATCTTCTTTCCGAAAAGAATTGGAACAACGGAATTCGACTCGATGGCCGGTACTTGTCAAACGAATGTCCACAAAAGCCTCTGGTGCATCGAACGTCGTATACCGGAAAACATTTTCCAGAAATGGTAAAAACAAGAGAGGTGCCAGTTGAATCTCTTCGTTTTCTATCTCCACGCAGAACCGAACCTTGGAGGAATCTTTCAACCGCAAAGTTTGCAGCCGGAGAATGTTCCGGTAGTGAGCAATCTCATCCTTGAGCTTTACCATGGGCTTTTTTGCCTCGTACAGCATGTAGCGCATAATCTCCGACAAAGTAATCAGCGATTCCGAAGCTTTCTCAGGATTGGAGCGAATCAAGGAATCTATGTTGTTCAGCGTATTGAAAAGGAAATGAGGATTTAACTGAGCATTCAGCATATCCAGTTCGGTCCGCAAAATCAATTGATCCACCTCCTGTTTGTGTTGAATATCCTCAAACCAGCGAATGAATCCACGGAGCAAACTTCCGGTTTGGCCAATGATCAACGTCCCCACCGTCTGAGGCAAAAAGACAGACAGCTCATAAGAAGTATGAACATGAAAAAGCAAAATAAACAACCAGGTAAGCGTCACTGAAATAACGATCGAAACCACCACGGATAAAAAAATGTAACGGATATAACGCTGCTTTTCGATGAGCCGGTAAAAGAAAAAATAGAAGGCATAAAAAACAAGGACAGCCCACGCCAGATTAAACAGAAATGGTACCGCATTTCGAGCGATGAAGTCAAAGCCGTCGGACAGACGGTAACTCACAACGCCGGAGAAGAGGCAGAACACCACCCAATAGAAAAGATGCAATATGATCTTGATAATCCGGTTCATAGTCGTGTAAAGATAGTTAAAAGTTCATTTGTTCTAAATAGTCGTTTTTCGTGACTCAGCAAAACCAAAAATAAGTTTTGTATCTCTGATCATTCGGCTCTTTTGGCCAATGTATCAAGCCACACTCTGCGAATGATGGCACTGCCGGGATAGATGATCCTCCAATAACGCCCGAAGTGACGGCGGTCTTCTTGAGTCGTTCCATCATTGCGGGTCTCAGTAGTCAAAAGCGTTTGTCCGTTGTCAAGACGTATTAAGCGAAAATTCACGGCAACCTTGACATAACCCGGTTCCTTAAATTCCAGAAATTGTTTGGCTGACTTTATTTCAGGAGGAGGGGTTTTGGCGGTGGCCTTAATCACTATAAAAGTGATCAATTCGGAGGAATCAACTACGAAAAAGTTGAAATCCGGCGTTGTCAATGTCTCCGGATCAGCCTGATTGTTTTTTGCATGGTCACTTAAATCCTTATCTCCCGCAATACCCCGGATTTTCATCAGAAAAAGTGCCGCCGGTATGTCTTTGACCCCTGTCGTTTGTAAGGCATATTTCACTTTCTCAGGCGATGCATTTATTTTCACCTCATGGTATTCGTTAAAAGAATATTCAGGCAAAAATTCATCAATTTTCAGGCTTGTTTGAGAATGGTAAACCGGCACCGGCCAATAAATGGATAGGATTGAAATCAGAAGCCCTCCGCATACCACGGTAGCAGCAACGGTACGATTGAAAACAAACAAAAAAGCCAACGGCTTAATAAGAGAAATAATACCGACTATTGCCAAAATCGCCCCTATCCAGAAAAAATAGGACTCCGCATAAAATCGTGCATAGTGCATCAGACAAAACATCAACGCCAGCGCAACCATGATACAGATCACCCCCGGAATGTAAGATTGAATGTTCATATTTGAATGATTGGAATTAAATGAATGAATCAATGATTATTTTGATTCAAAGATGATTCGCTTCAAAAAACTATGAAAATAAAATCTGCAACCTCGGGGATTTTGGCTGCAAAGTCTTATTATAATGCCCGCCTAAAATTAGAACAACTATATTAAAACAGAAATGCCATGAGATAAAAGATTTTATTTTAATTATATTTACAACCGTTCATTTCGATCGAAATACGATTACTTCTTATTTTAATATTTTATGAATTTTATCTCTGAAAGTAAACTCAAAGAGTTGTTGAGTGATGAGCTTGATTTCTTATTCATGGTAAATATGGATGGGAACATTCTTGAGTTAAACCTTGCCGTAACTTCCATATTGGGCTATTCTGCCAACGAGTTGAAAGGGAAAAGTCTTCTTACCGCCTATTCTTCGGAGGATAAGGAAAAGGTAAGTGTAATGATACCTCTGGTTATGAAAGGGGATATATCTTCCTGTCCTTATCCGTTTATAACAAAAGCAGGCGAAACAATTCCGGTTGACACCCAATTTTATATCGGATGGTGGAATGAAGAAAATGTCATTGCTGCGGTCAGTACCAATTTGTCTGCCGAATCTTTTTCCAAAGGACTTTTTTACAGCATATTCAACGGATCAAAAATAATGATGGCTATCAGCACTTTTGACCACGATATCCTTTTTAATGTCAATCGATCTTTTATAGAGGCCACAGAGTATTCTTTGGAAGAATTGTCAGGGAAGAGCATCCAGGAACTGGAATTGTTTAATGATGATGCAGAACGCGAGAAAATACACAAACAATTTAAAGAAGAAGGACGGGCAGAAGGAGAAATCACACTCAAGGCAAAATCCGGAAAGTTGATTGTCTGTTTATTCTCGATAGAAGAAATAAAGATTCGGGAAAACACGTATATGCTCTCTGCCGCAACGGACATTACCCAGAGGAAATTGATGGAAAACAAGTTGGAATACCTGAACAGACAACAGAAACTACTTACGGATGTGGCAGAACTGCTGAACAAACCAGGTGATTTTGATGACATCATTAACACAGTCCTAAAGTTAATTGGAGAGCATTCAAATGTCAGTCGCGTTTACATATTTGAAAACACAGCCGACGAACAGTTTTCCAGTAATACGCATGAGTGGTGCAATGAAGGTATTACAGGGAAAAAAGAATATCTACAGATGCTTCCTTTTAATAAGATACCTTCCCTTAAAAAGCTTTTAAATCAAGAAGGTCGTATTTTTTCAGAAAATATTCAGAATCTTCCCGATGATCTTGCTGTTGCGCTGGCACCTATGCAAATAAAATCAATTTTGATTTATCCGCTTTATATACAAAACCATTTTTGGGGATTTGTAGGTTTTGATGAATGCTTACAACATAAAATCTGGGCGGAGGAAGAAATCCATTTGCTCTTAACAGTGACAAAAGATATAGCCAATGCTCTTGAACGGAAAAGACATCTAAATCAATTTAAAGACAGCGAACAACGCTTAAGTCTTGCATTGAGCGGAGCAAAAGAAGGAATGTGGGACTGGAATCTTCAAACAAATGAAGTTTATTTTTCTGATACTTGCTCTACCATGCTTGGTTATAGTCCCAACGAATTATTAAATAGAGGATTTAAATGGCAGGAACTGATCCATCCCGATGATTTTCCCAAAGTGTCGGAAGTTTTTGAGAATCACCTGAAAGGTTATACCGATTACTACGAAAATGTTTACAGAATAAAAGACAGTTCCGGAAAATGGAAATGGGTATTGGATCACGGTAAAGTCATTGAGAGAGATAAAGAAAACAAGGCCATTCGGGCCATCGGCACTCATATTGATATCAGCAAGCAAAAAAAAGTTGAAGAACAGTTACAAGAATTGCTTGTGACCAAGGACAAGCTTTTTTCCATCATATCGCACGATCTTCGTGGGCCGATCGGCAGTTTTATGCAAATCATTGAACTTTTAACCAGTGATTTACAGGTTAATCCGGATATGCAAGCCGATCTTCTCAATGAGTTGAAAGACATGTCAAAAAACACATTCTATTTACTGGAGAATTTACTAAACTGGTCAAGGTCTCAGCGAAGTGATATTGTTTACAATCCAAGATCCATTATCATCAATGAATTGATTAACGACAATATTTCATTACTATCTCCTGCTGCAGGACAAAAATCAATCCGTATTCAATTTGAAAGTCAAGCTAAACAGGCCGTTTACGCAGATTTTGACATGATTAATCTGGTCATTCGCAATTTACTTTCCAACGCTATCAAATTTACCCGAACAGGCGGATTGATCACAATCACTATTTCTGAGAAGAATGGTTTTATAGAAACAGCTATTGTAGATAACGGAGTGGGCATACCACAGGAAATAGCAGATAAACTTTTTTCAGACAATCAGTTCCATACCACTTACGGAACAAATAACGAAAAAGGATCCGGTTTAGGGCTTTTGCTTTGCAAGGATTTTGTACAACGAAACGGCGGATCAATAAGCGTTGAAAGTATCTTGGAGAAAGGGAGTAAATTTATATTTACGGTGCCGGTTAAAGGTTAAATTGATCTTATAGTTGGATTGTCATGCCGAACTCGTAAATTTGCAGCAGTTTTGTTTATTTGAAGAATCATTATGTGTATTGATAAAATCCAATGTAACAAGGGAAAGCGTTCCTTTATTGCTTTATTTTTTTTCGTCTGTTCTTTTTTAGTCTCTCCGTTTCTTCAGGCACAATCCTTGAAAATCGGAGTCATCTCAGACCTGCATTATATGGCTCCGTCTTTGCTCATTCAAGACGGAACAGCGTTTGAAAAAATAATGCATGCCAACAGAAAACTGCTGAAGGAAAGCCCTGCCATCCTTAAAGCAACCGTGGATGACCTGTTGAATGACAGCGTCAATATCGTGCTTGTTACCGGAGATCTGACCAAAGACGGAGAGCTGATCAGCCACAAAGAGGTTGCAGGAATGCTTCAACCCTTGCTTGACAGAGGCATCAAAGTGTTGGTCATTCCCGGCAATCACGACATCAACAACCCATTTGCCGGAAGCTTCAACGGCAGCATCCTCAAAGACGTAGCAACAGTAACAGCCGACGAGTTCAGGACAATTTATGGTCAGTATGGATTCGAAACAGCGATCAGCACCGACAGCAGCTCGTTGAGTTACGTCAGCGAACCTGTAGAAGGCTTGAGAGTCCTTTGCATCGATGATTGCGAATATTACAAAAACACGTTCAAGTCAAAAGGCGATACCTCCAATTCTTGCGTAACGGCAGGTGATATCAAACCCAAAACCATGCAATGGATTTTGCAACAAATAGGTGATGCCAAAAAGGAGGGAAAACAAGTCGTGGGAATGATGCACCACAATGTGGTGGAGCATTTTGACTATGAAGGAAGCATGCCAGGCTACATGGTGAGCAATAGCAAAAACGTTGAAAAACAACTGATGAGTGCGGGACTGAACGTCATCTTTACCGGACATTTTCATGCGTCGGACATTGCGCGGGCAGATGACAGAAATGGAAACTTCCTTTACGACATTGAAACAGGGTCGACTGTTACGTATCCTTGTCCGTACCGATTGATCAAACTTTCAGGAGATTCTCTGGAAATTAAGACAAAGTATATTGAACATCCCAACATCATCTTGCCTCCCGGAATGGATTTTCAAACCTATGCACGCCAAGAACTGACGAAAAAACTTTCTGTATTGGTAACCGATATGGTAAACCAGAGTTACAAAAACATATCTTCCTCGATTCCGCAGTCTTTGTCTCTTTTCGTCAAAGTTCCTGAGAAACAGGATATCCTCGATATGGCGTCCATACATTTAATACCGGATGCCACCAATCTTGCCTTGTCGCATTATTGCGGAAATGAAAATCTGATGGAGAACGCAGCAAGCAAGCGTGATGACATGCTCAAAGATATTGATGATCTTGTTTCCGATGTTGCCAAAGAATCCTCCGGCCTCTTTGCATCCGCAATCGAAAATTACATTGAAAACCGCAGTGAGATGAAATGCCTGAAAGACATTGTCAACAGCATTTGGAATGACAGGGTTGAACCGGGCTATCCGTTCAGGAATGACGAGTTGCAAAATAACGAACCGATCAATGATTTGAACCTGCTGATTGTGTTGCGGAAGGCTGAAGTTTTGAGTCAGAAATAGAATAAAGATTTCTATACTCTATCATCGGCTTCTTTCCGATGTTCAACCATCCAAACCATCACAGAACAACAAATAATACTGATCAGCACTACAGCATAAGCAACATCCTGAATGGTTTGGCCGCTTAACACCAGAGCATCGGCCTGCGTCTGCAAATCCGGTTTGCCGATTGCCGTGCTTGCTTGTTCCAGTGCATTTTGCAAAGGCAATGAAGCCAGGACAGCGGCGACCAATCCTTTGGGTCCCATCGAGGTAATCAATTTTATATCCCGCACACTCAGGTCTTTCTTTCCCAGTGTCTTAACGGTTAAAAACCTAAAGGCAAAAGTTGCGACAACCATCATCAATCCTACGAGGATGTGCCAAACACTGTTCAATTGGATACTGATGCCAATGTAAACAAAAAAATAAGTCTGGAGTACAAAGACTATTTCTGAAAAGAAACTTCGTTCGTTCTTACTCAAAGTAGCATCTTCCGAATCCGTCAGTCGTTTTTTTACAAAACCGATATTGCCTGTATTCCCGACCATAATACCATAAGATAATACACATATACCCCCGTTCAGGCCTAAATTTTCAGAAACACCATACAAAATAAAAGCCAAAGCAAAAGAGGTAAACATAGAATTGCTGACATTCTTCAAATACTTCTTAAGAATCAGTATCCAAAAGAAACCGATAAAAGCACCCAGTAAAATGGCAAACAGAAAAGAAACAGCCATATTTTGAAAAATTCCGGCAACACTAACTTCACCGACTTCTATGCCGCTCAGCAAAGCCAATGCCACCACTAAACACAATACATCACTTAAGGCCGATTCCAAATAGAGCACCGTTTCTGCCTTTTGACCGGACTTCAGCTGTCTGATCATCGGTATGACCACAGCCGAAGATGTTCCTCCCAATGCCGCTCCCAGAAAAAGGCTATGCAAAATATCAAGATTCAGTAAGAGGCGGCCAAGAATATAGCCGAAAAACAGAGCTCCGACAAAATTAAGTATCGTAAGAAGCGACGCACCTAAAAAGGACTTTTTCAACATAACAATATCCAGACTGGTACCACTCTCAAAAAGTATTACAATCAAAGTGATGGTGGTAAAAACACTGCCGAACTGTCCCAGATATGCCGGCGAAACCCATCCCATAACAGGCCCGACCACCAAACCGATAAGAATCAAAAAAAGCACATTTGATATCCGAATCTTATCAAAAAAAGCATTCAACACATGCGAAAAAAAGATAAGAAGTCCGAGAGCTATCAATACAGTCGTTATCTGCATAAAATTCTATTGTTAGTCTACACAAAAATAGCTTTTTTAATCAAATAATGATGGTTTTCTTTTTCATCCTGTAAACCTCAAAAAAAAATAATTTATTAACCTTACTTAGAATTATCCCAAATTTTCCTGATATTTGTAGGATACCGTTAAAAACCAACTGTCATGCCGACGCCTTTTCAAGCCGTTCTGAACAAATTCCGCAAACAATCTTTTTCCGAACGCGACAAAGGCACCCGCTTCGAACGGCTGATGCAAGCTTATTTGCTCACCGACCCGAAATATGCCCCGCAGTTTAAAAACGTATGGCTTTGGAACGAATTTCCTGCCAAGAAAGATTTCGGCGGAAAAGACACCGGTATCGACTTGGTTGCCTTGACCCATGGCGGCGATTACTGGGCGGTTCAATGCAAATGCTTTCAAGAGAGTACTTCCATCGACAAACCCGCTGTGGATTCCTTCCTCTCCACCTCCAGCAAAACCTTCTTAGACGAGCACCTGCAAACGGTTGGTTTTTCACAACGGTTGTGGATATCGACCACCAATCACTGGGGGCCTAATGCCGAAACCACCATCCGCCATCAACACCCGCCCGTCACCCGCATCAACCTGCACGATCTGGAAGTAGCCCCAGTCGATTGGGAAAAGCTAGAAAAAGGTCTTTTCGGAGAAGCATATAGGGTGGCGAAGAAAACGCCACTTCCGCATCAAATCAAAGCCATTGACAAGGCACACGAATACTTTCAAACCTCAGACCGCGGCAAACTCATCATGGCATGCGGTACGGGAAAAACCTTCACCTCCCTGAAAATAGCCGAAAATGAAACCGGCGGAAAAGGTCTGATTTTGTTTTTGGTCCCGTCCATCGCCTTGCTTGGCCAGACTTTGCGGGAATGGTTTGCCGATGCCGGCGAGCCGATCAACGCTATATGCATCTGCTCGGACACCGAAGTCTCCCGGAAAAAATCAAAATTCGAAGACACTGATGGTTACAGTGTTATTGACCTAGCACTCCCCGCATCAACCGATGTAAAAAGTATTCTGCATCAATTTAAGGATATCCGTAAAAACGAGTCCAAAGGCATGACCGTGGTCTTCTCCACTTACCAGTCCATCGAAGTGATTGCAAACGCACAGGCCGAACTGATCCGGCAGGAAGCCTACGGCATCTTTGACCTGATCGTTTGCGATGAAGCCCACCGTACCACGGGGGTGACGCTTTCCGGAGAAGACTCCTCCGCCTTTACCAAGGTACACGACAACACCTTCCTTCAAGCTAAGCGCAGACTCTACATGACGGCAACGCCTCGCCTGTACAGTGAGGACTCCAAATCAAAAGCCGCGCAGGCGGAGGCCATCCTTTGTTCCATGGACGACGTGCAACTCTACGGCAAAGAAATCTATCGAATCGGTTTTGGAGAAGCCGTGGAAAAAGATTTGCTTTCGGACTACAAGGTGCTGATCCTCACCGTGAGTGAAAACGATATGCCGGCCTCTGTACAACAAATGGTGGCCGATGAAAACAACGAAATCAATTCGGATGATGCATCCAAACTCATCGGCTGCATCAATGCCCTTTCCAAACAAATACTGGGAGATGCCGGTGTCCTTAAAGAAAGCGATCCCGACCCTATGCAGCGGGCAGTAGCCTTCTGCCAAAACATCAAAACCTCGAAGAAAATAACCGAGACCTTCAACACCGTCACTTCCCATTACCATGAAAGCTTACCCGAAGAAAAACGGGAAAAGATGGCCGTTGTTGTTTCCGATCACGTTGATGGAACCATGTCCGCTCCCGTGCGGGATGAAAAATTAGCATGGCTGAAAACACCATCTGATGAGTCCAACGAATGCCGCATACTGACCAATGTCCGTTGCCTGAGCGAAGGCGTGGACGTGCCATCCTTAGATGCCGTGCTTTTCCTGTCAGCACGCAATTCACAAGTGGATGTCGTGCAATCGGTTGGCCGTGTTATGCGAAAAGCACCGGGTAAGAAATACGGTTACATCATCATTCCGGTGGTCGTTCCGGCCAACATCGAAGCGGACAAAGCATTGGATGACAACGAACGCTACAAGGTGGTGTGGACGGTACTGAACGCCCTTCGTGCCCACGACGACCGTTTCAATGCCACGGTCAATAAAATTGAGCTCAACAAGAAACGACCTAACCAGATTTTGGTCGGAAGGCCGGACAACGGCTATCCGGACGTTCCGGGTTCGGGCAGCCTAAGAGATTCCGAAGCAGCTTTGGGCAATGCCAGTGCCGCTTTCAACCAACAACTGACCGTGCAATTCAATGAGTTGCAAAACGTGATCTTCGCCCGCATGGTGCTGAAAGTAGGTGACCGCCGTTACTGGGAGCAATGGGCGAAAGATGTGGCTCAAATTGCCGAACGGCACATCGCCCGTATCAATAAACTGATCGGCGAAGAAGGTGAGCACCAAAAAGCCTTTCAGGAATTCCTCACCGGACTGCAAAAGAACATCAACCCGTCCATCACGGAAAGCGAAGCCGTGGAAATGCTCTCCCAGCATATCATCACCAAACCTGTTTTCGAAGCACTCTTTGAAGGGTACTCCTTCGTTCAGAACAACGCCATTTCGGTTTCCATGCAAAAGATGCTGGACCTGCTGGAAGCACAATCCATCGAAAAAGACACCGAAACCCTCCAAAAGTTTTACGAATCCGTCAAGACCCGCGCCAAAGTTGACAGTGCCGAAGGCAGACAACGCGTTATAGTGGAACTTTACGACAAGTTTTTCAAAACCGCTTTCCCAAAGATGGTCGAAAAACTCGGCATCGTCTATACGCCCATTGAAGTGGTCGATTTCATCATCCATTCGGTTGACGCCATCCTTCAAAAAGAATTCGGCCGCTCCATTTCCGACGAAAACATCCACATCCTCGATCCCTTCACGGGCACGGGCACCTTTATCACCCGCCTGCTGCAAAGCGGCCTGATCAAACCCGAGGACTTAGAACGCAAATACGCCCGCGAACTCCATGCCAACGAAATCGTACTGCTTGCCTACTACATCGCCGCCATCAACATCGAAAACACGTTCCACGATTTGCGGAACACCAATGAATACAAACCCTTCGACGGCATCTGCCTGACCGACACCTTCCAGTTGGGAGAAACCGACGAAAGCGAAAAGCTGTTTTCGGAAATGTTCGTCCAGAACTCCGATCGCGTTATCGCCCAAAAGAAAGCACCGTTGAGGGTGATCATGGGGAATCCGCCGTATTCCATCGGGCAAAAGTCGGCCAACGACAATGCACAGAATCAAAGTTATCCGGTATTGGACAGCAAAATTGCCAACAGCTATGCCAAAGAATCAACGGCAGGGCTCAACAAATCACTGTACGATGCATACATCAAAGCCTTCCGTTGGAGTACCGACCGCCTGGATCCGGAACACGGCGGCATTATTGCTTTTGTATCCAACGGGGCATGGCTCGACGGCAACAGCACAGACGGGTTCCGCAAGTGTTTGGAAAAAGAGTTTTCGGCCATTTATGTCTTCGACCTACGTGGTAATCAACGCACCAGCGGCGAACTTTCCCGCAAAGAAGGCGGTAAGATTTTCGGTTCAGGTTCACGCACGCCCATTGCCATTACTTTCTTAGTAAAAAATCTCGGAGCCAAATCCGGGAAAGCCGTGATTCATTATCACGACATTGGTGACTATCTTTCGCGTGAAGAGAAGCTGAATATGATTCATAAATTCGGCTCGGTTGATAATCCTGAAATGACCTGGAATATTTTGAAGCCCAATAAACATGGAGACTGGACCAGTCAACGGAATGATGTATTTGGGACGTTTATACCTCTTGCGCCGGAAAAAAAGTTCAATTTAAAATCACAGACAGTCTTCAATACGTATGCAATCGGTATTGCTTCCAATCGCGATGCATGGGTCTATAATTTCTCAAAAAACGAAATTGATAAGAACATGTTCCGTATGATTGGCTTTTATAATCAACAAAAAGACGCATTCTTAATTGCCAAACAAAATAATCCAAATTTGATTGCTGAAAATTTTATTGTTAACGACCCCAAGAAAATTAGTTGGACTCGAGCATTACGTAATGATTTAAAAAACAATATTGACCATAATTTTCAAATAGAGAACCATCGCACAACTTCATATCGCCCTTTCTGTAAACAGCTATTATACTATGATGTAAACTTACTTGAAAGCCCTGGATTAAGCACAAAATTATATCCGAAATCTGATATTGGAAACAAAGTAATATGTATTACGGGGATGGGATCAAATAAGGATTTTTCAGTTTTAATTGTTGATTGCATACCTGACCTCCAAATTTTAATGAATGGTCAATGTTTTCCACTTTATTACTACGAAGAACGCAAAAAAGAAAGTCTTTCCCTGTTTGACGAATGTGAATCATATTCCGATTTTATACAAAAAGATGGCGTATCAGACTTTATTCTCAAACAAGCAATAAGGGTTTATGGTAAAAGTGTAACCAAAGAAGACCTCTTTTACTACGTTTACGGCTTTCTCCATAGTCCCGAATATCGCAACCAATTCATCTCTGACCTCAAAATTATGCTGCCACGCATTCCCCTCGTTGACGAGCCCCGTGATTTCTGGTCATTTAGCAAAGCCGGCCGCAAATTAGCCGACCTGCACCTCAATTACGAAACCGTCCCGGCCTTCGAAGGCATCACCATCAACGGCGAAGCACCATCCGATTCAAAAATACTCAACGACAGCCACTCCGCTCATACCGAGGAAGATTACACCTTCTTCCGGGTAGAAAAGATGCGCTTCCCCAAAAAAGATCAAAAAGACACCATCCTCTACAACAGTCGCATCACCATCCAGAACATCCCCGCCCAAGCCTACTCCTACATCGTCAACGGCAAAAGCGCCATCGAATGGATCATGGAACGCTACCAAATCACCACCCACAAAGACTCCGCCATCCGCAACGACCCCAACGACTGGTCCCGCGAAACCAACAATCCACGCTATATACTGGACTTGCTGCTAAGTGTTATTAATGTGAGTGTGCAAACAGTGGAAATTCTTAAAACTATTCCAAGCCTCAAATAAAATGATAAGAAAAGTTGAGATAAAGAACTTTAGATGCTTTCAAAACACATCAATGACTTTTAAAGAATTGTCAATTCTTGTTGGGAAAAATAATGCTGGAAAATCCACCCTAATAGAGGCTTTAAGAATAACTTCAGTAGTAACCAACAGGTATAAAAACCTAAACTACATCCCTTCTCCTTTATGGATTAAAACAAAAGATACATTATATGGTGTAAATCCATCTATTGATAATTTAGGCATATCAACGCAAAACATTTTTTATCAATACGGTAATTCTCCTTCAAGAATTAATGTAGAGTTTTCAAATGGGGTAAGAATTGAAACATACATTGGTGAGAATGCTAAAATATTTTCAATAATATTTGACTCAAATGGGGAACAGATTAAAAATAAAAAACAGGCTAATCTAATAGAAGTTCCTGTCATTAATATCTTACCACAAATTTCTCCTGTTTTGACAGATGAAAAAATAATTAAATATGATACGGTACAATCCAATTTATTAACTAGGCTGAGTTCAAGAAATTTTCGAAATCAAATTAAATATTACAATGCTGATTTTATTCGATTTAAAGAGCTTGCTGAAAAAACATGGAAGGGTTTGAGCGTTGATAATATTGAAAATTTAAATGGTTTTTCTGGTGATCCTCTTGAACTATGGATTAGAGATGGTGGTTTTACTGCAGAAATAGGTTGGATGGGGCATGGATTACAAATGTGGCTTCAAACAATATGGTTTTTAGCAAGATCAAATTGCAATAGTATTGTAATTTTAGATGAACCAGATGTTTACATGCATGCAGACTTGCAAAGGAAACTAATCCGTATAATTAAGTCAAAATATGATCAAATAATCATTGCAACACATTCTATAGAAATAATGTCCGAGGTTGAGGCTGAGAATATCTTACCAATTGATAGTACAAAACTAAGGTTAACTTTCGCGAATAAATCCCCAATTGTTCAAAAGCTGATTGATGATATTGGTAGTGTCCACAATATAGATATTGTTCGACTTTTCTCAAATAAAAAGTTTTTCATTGTTGAAGGAGATAAAGATGACATCAAAATATTAGGGATTTTTCAGAATAAGTTATACCCCGATACAAATGATCCTTTTGACATTATTCCCAAAGTACATGTTGAAGGCTGGGGTGGTTGGCAAAGATGCGTAGGTGCTAATAGAGTTTTTACTGAAACAGGTTTATGTATAATGGTATATTGCATTTTTGACTCTGACTACCATACTGACGTTGAAAAAAGTGAAAGGATAGAGGATGCGAAAAATCATAATATTAATCTTCACATATGGGGGAAAAAGGAGATTGAGAACTTCTTACTAGACTCTAACGTAATTCATAGGATCATCAAAAATAAAAAAAGAAAAGGAGATATTAGTTTGGAAATAATAAATGAAAAAATATCAGAGTTTTCCGAATTAATGAAACTAGAACTATATGATGATTTTGGAACAGAAATCCAAAAGAAGGACAATAAATTAACCTTAAAGACGGTTAATGAAAGAGCGAGAGAATATGTCGATTGTCAATGGGTTTTAAATAAACTAAGTCTGCTTCCTGGAAAAAAATTAATTAGCAAATTAAGTTGTTGGTCACAAGAAAATTATGGTGTTATTCTAAACCCATTTATAATTGCGAGAAACTTCAACAAATCAGAAATACCTGAAGAGATCGTGCAAATTGTTGATAAAATTGAAAAAGGTGGCAACTTTTAAATCCATAAAAACCAACTAATTGATAAGTAATTCTATAATCGCATTAAGAAATAGGGCCAGAACAACGAAAAACCTTAAATTATCATGAAAGAAATTGATTGGACAAAAGAAAACATACTTAAACTAAATAATGAAGTTAAGTACTTTAAAAATATAAAATTTGAATTTAATGAATTTTCAGATGAAGAATCACATGCAATAGAAAAAACGGTTTCGTCAATTCGTGATGAAGTTGAGCCGTGGTTAACCTCTATTTTTCAAAGTGAGCATTTCTCATTATTATTGGGTACAGGATTTACAATGGGAATAACCGAATTAGCTGATGTGAAATCACAAGCAATGGATCGAATTGTTTTCACAAAATTCACAAGCAAAATTAGTGATTGGGCAAGTACAACGGCTGAAACGTTTGGACGTGGTTCTGCAAATATTGAAGATGATTTTAGAAGTTCTATTGAATTACATCAAGGGTTAAAGATCCTAAAATGTGAAAAAGCGGCCATTTCTCTTGAAACCGAAATAAATCAAAAATTAACTGAGTTTATCAATTTGATTATTGAGACGGAAAATAAATTTGTAGAAAGTAAAAACTATATAGATGCATTATCAATATTAAAATCTTTTCTTATCAGTTTTTCAAGTAGAGCTGCATCAAGGGAAAGAACGAATATTTTTACTACAAACTATGATCGATTCATTGAGTTTGGTCTTGATAATGCTGGAATCTTGACAATTGACCGATTTATTGGAAAAATAAAGCCAGTCTTCAGAACGACAAAACTTGAACTTGATTATCATTATAACCCACCGGGAATTAGAGGAGAGCCAAGATATGTTGAAGGTGTTGTTAAATATGTAAAATTACACGGATCTGTTGATTGGAAGTTTGAAAATGACTCAATTGTCAAATTACCTCTTAATTTTGGAGTTAGTGCAGAAGAAAGTAAGTCTTTAATACCTAAAGAACCAAAAGATTTTTCAGTCATTTATCCAAACTCTTCTAAAGGAATTGATACTGCATATTTTCCCTATTCTGAATTATTTAGAGATTTTTCATCTGCTGTTTGTCGTCCAAATTCAGCTATAGTAACATTTGGTTATGGTTTTGGGGATTCTCATATCAACAGAGTCATTAAAGACATGCTTACTATTCCTTCAACTCATTTAGTTATAATATCATTCGATGGCGCAAGTGGTAGAATTGAGAAGTTTATAAAAGAAATAAATTCGGCACAATTTACATTAATAATTGGTAAATATTTGGCAAGCATAAGACCATTAGTTGAAAACTATTTACCTAAGGCTGCAATTGATAGAATTCAAGACCGCATGTATAAAAATCTGGAAAAACGGAAAATGGTTTTTCTGGATAAAAAGAATGATTCTCATGTAAAAACTGAAGATAATGAGTAATGTTTACGACTACGATGAAATTCGAAACCTTACTATAGGTACAGTTGAATCGGTTTCTCCAACAGAGATAAAGGTATTGCTTGAGATAGATGCGCCTCAAAGTGTTGCTATTAACACTGGAGTACCAACGCATTTCCCAAAAATCAATGGTTACGTTTTAATTCCAAATGAACAAGGTGCAATTGTTGGAGTAATAAATTGGATTGGTATTGAGCACTCCTCTTACCCCAAAAGAAATGGTTTAAAGGACTTTGACTTAATTGATTTGCCATTTCCTCTACGTAAGATGTCTATCACTCTACTTGGCGTCTTAAAGAAAAAACGCGATAATACATTTGAAATAGAAAGAGGCGTTTACAGTTTCCCATCAGTCGGCGACAATGTAATATTGCCAACAAATAGCCAACTTTTATCTATTGTTGAGAATAGTGACGGTAAAATTGAAATCGGGAAAGCACCGGTAGCAGGAAACGCATCAATAAAAGTCAATCCTGATAAACTTTTTGGTAGACATTTGGCCGTATTAGGAAATACGGGTAGTGGGAAATCCTGTTCGGTAGCGGGTTTAATTAGATGGTCTCTTGAAGAGGCTGAAAAAAACAAAAAGGATGGAATGAAAAACCTCAATTCCAGATTTATTATACTTGACCCAAATGGAGAATACTTTGATTCGTTTAATGATTTTGGTGCAAATAAAATAAAAAAATTCAGAATAAAACTTGATGATGCAGAAACTGGTTTTGAGCAATTGAAGGTTCCTGCTTGGATGTGGAATAGTCAAGAATGGATTAACTTTTCTCAAGCAGCTCCAGGGGCTCAAAGACCTATACTTCTACAATCACTAGTTGATTTAAAACAAGGGGGTATTATTCAAGAGTCTATTCTGGTTAGAATAAAAACATTTCTTCAAACAAGGTATAACTTATTATCATCGTATTTGTCTAATTTGCCAAATTCAGAAATTAATTTTCCTCGTTTTTCAGGTTTTACAGATGCTCTAGAAAAAATAATCCTGGATTTATCATTCTATAGCGATCAATTAAATGATGGAAAATTAAAAGAAGATCTTGAAGCATTTAAAATAAATATAAGCGGCATACTAGAAAAAAACAGAAGAGCAAATAGAGAAGGTCGTCAATACTATGTCGCTTTTTCTAATGAAGATATTGAGAAACTTTATATAAACGTTAATTCGATAATATTGAATAACTTTAGTAATAATAACGTTATATCTGAAATAAATGCTGATACTCCCAGACAATTCAATTTAGATGAATTAATACCCTATTTAGGTCAGTTAGCAGAGAATGAAGGTGGTAATCTTGTTCAATTTGTCCAAATGCTCTCTTTACGAATGAGGTTTTTATTTTCAGATGAAAGGCTACATGGCGTAGTTCAACCAAAAAAGGATATTACTTTGATTGAATGGCTTAATTCATACATTGGTTCAAACAATGCAGAAAATGGACAGATAACAATTATTGACCTTTCTTTAATTCCTTCTGACATTATACATATTGTAGTCGCAGTCTTATCCAGATTGACTTTTGAAGCCATTCAAAGATATAGAAGAATAAACAAACAAGAACTTCCTACGGTTCTGGTTCTTGAAGAAGCGCATACATTCCTACGGGATTTCAATAACAACAACTCAAATCTATGCCTCGAAACATTCGAAAGAATTGCTCGTGAGGGAAGAAAATTTGGTTTAAGTATGGTTCTATCATCTCAAAGGCCATCTGAACTATCTCAAACAGTACTCTCACAATGTAATACTTTCTTGCTTCATCGTATTGTAAATGACAGAGACCAAGATCTTGTAAGAAGACTTGTCCCTGATAGTTTAAGCGGATTGCTAAAAGAATTGCCCATATTACCTTCTCGTAAAGCAATTCTTGTGGGTTGGGCATTTCCAATTCCAGTACTAGTCGAAATGAATTTCTTAGAAAAGGAACATCGTCCACGTTCAAATGATCCTTCATTTTGGGATGTTTGGACTGGAAACTCAGAAAGGGAAATTGATTGGGATAAAATTGCGAACGACTGGCAAGGAAATATTACTCCGCTTAATTGCGAAATTATTGAGAAAGAATCAATTCCAAATATTCCGGAAAGTGAAGAGGACTTACCATTCTAATTTAGAAGATGTGTAATAAACGATCTTTATCGGCCACTCTAATCCCTATTTGTCTATGAGGTATACTAAAAATTACAGAATGAGCATCCAAATTGCAAATGAAAAATACAAAAATATGATTTAATCCGTTCCATAACCCACCTATAATAAATCACAACGATGACAGCAACTATAAACATTGAGCGATTATTTGAAACCTGGAAGCAGCTTCAGCCATTAAAGGAAGAAGATCAAAGGCGGCTTGATCAAAAGTTTATGCTCGACTTCAACTATAATTCCAATCGATTGGAAGGCAATACGCTTACCTACGGACAGACCAAACTTCTGCTCATTTTTGACCAAACGGAGGGCACTGCCTCCATGCGCGATTATCAGGAGATGAAAGCACATAATGTCGGGCTCCAGCTAATGAAAAGAGAAGCCGAAGATCGGGAACGTCCTCTGACAGAAAACTTTATCCGAACTCTCAACCAGACTATTCAGGTAGAAGATTATCGAAAACTAAGCCAAGATGGTAAGTCCAGTTTTGAAATCCATGTCGGTGTTTACAAAACCCGGCCAAATTCAGTCATAACGAGTACAGGTGAGGAGTTTCACTACGCTTCTCCAGAAGAAACTCCGGCTTTGATGAAAGATTTGGCGGAATGGTATAACAAGGAAGAAAATCAAGGCAAGCGTAACCCCATCGAATTAGCGGCCATGTTTCACTACCGGTACATTCGCATACATCCTTTCGAAGACGGTAACGGACGTGTAGCCAGGTTGATGGTCAATTATATTTTGCACAGACACGGCTACCCGATGATTGTTGTGCCGACCAATGACAAAACCAGTTACCTGCAATTGCTGCGCCAATGTGATGTGGAAGTTGGATTAACCCCTTCCGAGGGAGCAAATGCAAAGGCCGAAGATTTACAACCGTTTACTGATTACCTGAGCGAGTTGGTGGAACACGCCTTTGATTTGGCGATTCGTGCCGGACGAGGAGAGAGCATCGAAGAACCGAGTGACTTCGCCAAACATATCCGGTTGATCGAAAAACAGGTGAAGGAAAAGCAACTAAAACCCAAACGAAATTCAGAAGAAGTTTGGAATGTACTGGAATATTTTTATTTCCCTTTAGAAAAAGTGTTGAATGAAAAAGCGAAAGAGGCGTCCGTTTTATTCACTCAATTCATGCAATATAACTTGATTTCAAAATATCCGGATATCCAGAAGAATGAATGTTTTCATGTAAATTATATTGATCGAAGCGGACAAAATTTCCAAATCAGAGAATTTGTAGAAGCCGCACAATCCATGTGGTACACTGTAGAACTTATAAATCCCAAAGAAATAAAATCAGACCACCTATTGAAAATCAAGCTGACACTAAATATCCAATTCAAAGAAGAGTACTATGAAGTATCCCTTCTTGATAAAAAATACCCGTACGGCTATTACCCGTCAGAAAAAGATAAACAAACCATTGTCAAAAAATTCACGGATGAATTGATTGGGAAGATTGAAGCACTGATCTAAATAATTATCAGAAATTTACCACCGTAGTTGCACCTATCTAAGTAACCCCTGAATCTATGGAATACACCGCCCAGGAATTATACGACCTACTGAATGATTCGGATGAATGCCGCTTCATTGAAGCAAAGACGGCTTCGGACAAGTCCAGAAGCATTCTGGAAACAGTTTGTGCATTTGCCAACGAACCCAATGCAGGCGGTGGTTACTTGCTCCTTGGGGTGGCACCCGGAAATCATCCCGATATTCAGAAATACATGGTTACCGACATTGAAAATACAGATAAAATGCAGCTCGACCTTTCCAGCCAATGCAACACCATCTTCAATAAACCAGTCAGGGTAGAGATGCAGGTGGAAAAATTGGAAGACAAGAATGTCATTGTTGTCTTCGTTCCAGAACTATCGCACAAAGAAAAGCCTGTCTATTTTGTCAAAGATGGGTTTCCGAAAGGTGCATTTAGAAGAATTGGCAGCAGCGATGTTGTATGCACCGACACGGATATACCTGTCTTCTATAGCGACGAAAGAAGCTACGAAAAATCGGTTGTTAAAGGCTCTTCTTTGGAAGATCGGGATGAGAAGGCCATCGAAATGTACAGAAGGCTCCGGGCACGGATTAACCCGGCTGCTGAAGAATTATCCTATTCGGATGAGGAGTTGATGGAGGCTCTTTCCTGCGTTAATCCTAAGAATAAGGAAGAACTGAATTTAACGGGACTACTGCTTTTTGGTTCCTCCAAAGCTCAACGGAAATTTTTACCCATGTTTCGGGCAGACTATATCCGTGTTCCCGGAAACTCTTGGATTGAAAGTGCCGATGTACGATTCAGAACCATTGATATGCGCGGATCCATTTTCTCGCTGGTTTATCGGTTGGTGGATGCTGTCAATGCGGATTTACCCAAAGGATTTATGCTTCCGGAGGGAACACTTCAGGCTGAGTCTGTAGGTTTACCGATCGCTGCTCTTCGTGAAGCGATTGTCAACTCGCTGATGCATGGTAGTTTCCGGGAACAACGTCCCATTCAAATACGCCGGTTCGACAACCGGATTGAAATTGAGAATGCCGGTTATTCCTTGAAACCAGCGGATGAGTTGGGCCAACCTGGAAGTATTCCGAGAAATCCTGCTTTGGCTCAAATATTACACGATACGAACTTGGCCGAAACCAAAGGCTCCGGTATCCGAGCTATGCGCCGTTTGATGAAGACGGCTCATTTAGCTCCTCCAACGTTTGAGTCAAACAGAAGCGGAAATAGTTTTACAACTATTTTGTTGCTCCATAATTTTTTGAATCCTGAAGACCTGAAATGGTTGACTCGTTTCAATGCCTTTAGCTTAAACGATGCCCAGAGAATGGCACTCATTTTTGTTCGGGAGTTGGGAGCCATTGATAATACAACGTACCGACAATTTGGCGACTGCGACACGTTACATGCCAGTGCCGATTTACGGAAGCTTAAGGATCATGGCTTATTGGAGGGGAAGAAGGGCGGAAGGTCCACGTATTATGTAGCAACAAGTATGTTACTTAATCCGTATGGTGAAGCCGTTAATCCGCATGGTGAAGCCGTTAATCCGTATGGTGAAGCCGTTAATCCGTATGGTGACAGAACAGCAAGAACCTATGAGAGTCTTTTGGCTGAGTTGCCGGAAGAAATTAAAGAACAGCTCCGTGGGTTAAAAAAGAGGGAAAAAGATCCGTCTATAATTTTTAATTTGATAGAACAGCTTTGCAACATCAGGGCATATAGGTTAGTAGACCTATCAATCCTTTTAAAAAGGAAGCAGGATACTTTGGCCGAATATTTGAAAGTACTATTGGATAAGAAGATTGTCGGTTACCGTTTCCCCGAGATGATTCGTCACCCCGAGCAAGCCTATTTGACAGTAAAGGAAAAAACTAAATGAAGCAGAATTAAATGAAACTCCTCCACACCTCCGATTGGCACCTGGGCAAGCATTTGAACAACGTGTACCGGCATCCTGAGCAGCAGGCTGTTTTGCTGGAAATCTGCGAGATTGCCGACCGGGAGCAGGTGGATGCGGTGATCGTTGCCGGTGATCTGTTTGACACGTACAATCCGCCCATCGAATCAACCGAGTTGTTTTACAAAACGCTCAAACGGCTGGCAAACAACGGCAAGCGGGCGGTGATTGCCATTGCCGGGAACCACGATTCGCCGGATCGCATCGAAGCACCCGATCCGTTGGCAAGGGAGTGCGGCATTCTGTTTGCCGGTTACCCGAATTCCCTCATCTCGCCCTTTGAATTGGAATCCGGCCTGAAAGTAACACAAAGTTGTGAGGGCTTCATTGAACTGAAGTTGCCTGATCATGAAATACCGTTGCGTGTACTGCTCACCCCGTATGCCAACGAGTTTCGTCTGAAAACCTATTTGGGTGAGGAGGACTCCGAAGAAGCACTGCGGACGGTGTTGCAGCGCAAATGGGAAGAAACGGCCAACCGCTATTGCGACACGAAGGGAGTCAATGTGTTGGTTTCGCATTTGTTTTTCATAAAAAAAGGTGGAGAACTCCCCGAGGAGCCCGAAGACGAACGCCCCATCCTGCATGTGGGTGGAGCACAGGTCGTTTACTCGGAAAACATCCCTCAACAAATTCAATATACCGCATTGGGCCATTTGCACCGCAAACAGTTGGTCGATACAAGTCCGGCACCAGTGGTGTATGCAGGCAGCCCGCTTTCGTACAGTTTCAGCGAAGCCAATCAACAGAAATACGTCGTCATCGCCGACGTGGAACCGGGAAAACCGGCCAACATACGGGAAATCGAACTGACACAAGGCAAACGCCTGCTCCGGAAACGGGCCGAAAGCATAGAAGAAGCGGTTGACTGGCTTACAGCGCATCCGAATACCTTGGTGGAATTGACCATGGCCACCGAAACCTATCTGACTGCTGAGGAACGGAAGCGGTTGTATGCAGTCCACGACGGCATCGTACTATTGATCCCGGATGTTCAAAACAAGCTGTCGCATGGAGAAAGTGCTCAGAAAGCCATTGACCTGAACAAAAGCATGGAGGACTTATTTAAAGATTATTTCCGGAGTGACAAAGGTCAGGAGCCGAGCGACTCGATCATGCAATTATTCAAGGAAATGTTATCGGAGGAGGACACACTATGATACCCATTCGACTCACCCTTCAGGGCATTTATTCCTACCAGGAGCGGCAAACCATCGATTTCACGCGCCTCACCGAAGCCAATATCTTTGGCATTTTCGGCACGGTGGGTAGCGGCAAATCGACCATTCTCGAAGCCATCACGTTCGCCCTTTACGGCAACACCGACCGCCTGAATCAAAAAGGCGACGACCGGAATTACAACATGATGAACCTCAAGTCGAACGAACTGTACATCGAGTTTGACTTTAAGACCGGCCGAAGCGATTCCGAGTACCGGGCAACGGTGAAAGGCAGGCGCAACAGCAGGAATTTCAGCGATGTCAAAACGTTGGATCGCGCGGCCTACAAATGGGTCAACAACGAATGGCAGCCGATGGAAACGGAGCAATTGGAAACGGTTATCGGACTAAGTTACGAGAATTTCAAACGCACCGTGATTATTCCCCAGGGACGTTTTCAGGAGTTTCTGCAGTTAGGTAATACCGACCGGACGCGGATGATGAAGGAACTGTTCAACCTCGACAAGTACGAATTGTCTAGCAAGGTGGCTTCATTAGAATCCAAAACCAATCAGCAGTTACAGAATCTGGAAGGGCAATTGCAACAACTCGGAGAGATACATCCCGAACAAATTCAAGTAATTGAAGAAACTCTTGGAGAACTGGTTAAAGCCATCGGAGCATTAACCACCGAACAAACCCGTCAACAAAATCGCGAAGAAGCACTTCGGAAACTGAAAGAACTCACCGCCAAAACCACCGACTCGGAACAAACCGTAAACCGGCTGAAAGCTCAGGAACCGGAATTCGTAGATTTGGAAAAAACAATTCAGGAATACGAATACTGTTTGTTGAATTTCAGGAGCGAGTTGGAAACGGCCAAAGATCTTACCACCAAAATTTCAGGATTGGAAAAGAGCCTTCATTCCGACGAAACGCTGCAAAAAAACATCAAGGAGCAACTTTCGGAGCTGGTACCGCGTTTTGAAACCCTCAAAAAGTCCTATGAAAACCGCGAAGAACTTCGGCAACAAGCAGAAGAGTTGAACAAAATCATACAAATCAATCAGTTAGTCGAAAACAATCTTGCACTCAACAAACGGATTCAAGATGGCGACACTGTTTATGCAGAAACGCTCCAGAGAATAAGCAATTTAACAGAGGCTCAGGGACAGGTTGCCGCTTCCATCAAAGTCCTCAAAGAAAGTTTGCCGGACATGATTCGCCTATCGGATACCAAGAGTTGGTTCACCGAACAAACGGCACTCTTAGCCTCCGGTAAAGAAATCGGCGAAGAACTGCTTGCGGTTGAAAAAGAATTACAGGAAATTGAAGATCAACGCATTCAGCTGCTGAAGAACGATTGCTTCAACAAGTTGGAACGGCCAAGTGCTTTCCAGGAAATGGAAACAGAACTTTGCAAAAAAAAAGAACAGTTTCAACAACTCCTCAAGGAGCAAGAAAATAAAATCCGGCATCTTTCGGTTCAATCCAAGCTGGAAGAGTATGCCGCCAACCTGGAAGAAGGACTTCCCTGCCCCCTTTGTGGTGCATTGTCACATCCGGAACCGCTCAATGCACAACATGTTTCGGAAGAATTGGCTAAAACGCTCCAACACAAAAGGGATCTTGAAGCTGAAGTTAAAAGGGTTGAACAGCTCGAAAAACAACTTGCCGGATTGTTCACCACGCTTCGCCTGAAACAAGATCAGCAAGCTAAAGTCATGCAAAAGCGACAAAGCCAGGCAGCCAGCATATCCGAACATCAGCAACGGTTCCATTGGAAGGAGTATCCGGAAGAAAAAGCGGTAACGGAAGCATTTGCATCTTCCGAACGACTTCAGCAGCAGCTAACGGCAAAAGAAACGAAACAGGAAACCGTTTCCAAAAATTTAGTACTCGAAAACCAAAACAAGGATAAGTTCGGCAAAGCACTGGAGGCATTGCGTCACCAGGAAACCGCCGGACAAACGGAAATCACCACCTTGACCAGCCAGATCAAACTTTTCCGTTTAACGGATTATGAAAAGAAACCGGCCGAAGAGTTGACACACGACAAAGAGGCTCTTCTTCAAAAGTATAGTGAAGTTGAAAACGCCTATCAATCGGCCAATCAAACCATCAGTGAGTTACAAAAACAAGCGGACACTCTAGCCGGAAGTATTCAGGCCAACTCCAAAACCCTGGAACAAGAGCGGAAGTCTCAGGATTTGGTTCATGCAAAACTCCAACTAAAGCTGGATCAATCGAAATACGCTTCCTTACCCGAAGTGGAACAGATCTTAACCCAATCCATTCAGTTGGATAAGGAAAAACAACGGGTTTCCGATTTCAGACAGAAGCTGGAAGTTGCAGAGAAACAGTTATTGGCTCTCCGGCTCGAACTGGGAGATCAGTACTATTCGGAAGATGAATACCGGCAAGTGGTCGATTCCCTTCGGGAACTTACAGAAAAGATCAGCCTCAACAACCGGGAGCAAGGCAAACTAAACGAAGAGCTAAAGGGAATCAAAGCCAACCTGGATGCTCAAAAAACCTTGCAGGAAAAAACCAATGCACTCCGGTTGCGGGCCGAAGAAATCAAAACGCTGAAGCAACTGTTCAAAGGCAGCGGTTTCGTCAATTACATTTCGTCCGTGTACCTACAAGAACTCTGCCACGCAGCTACCGAGCGGTTTTACAAACTGACAAATCAACGGCTAAGTCTGGAAATCACGGACGACAACAATTTTCAGGTACGCGATTTCATCAATGGAGGTAAAGTGCGAAATGTGAAGACCTTATCTGGTGGTCAAACGTTTCAGGCCGCTTTATCCCTGGCACTCGCCCTAGCCGACAACATTCAGCAAATCACCGAATCAAAGCAAAATTTCTTTTTCCTCGACGAGGGCTTCGGCTCATTGGACAAAGAATCGCTCGACATCGTGTTCGACACCCTCAAATCGCTTCGCAAGGAAAACCGCATTGTGGGAGTCATTTCGCACGTCGAAGAAATGCAGCAGGAAATTGACACGCACCTGAGAATCGTAAACGAAGAAGAACGTGGAAGCCGGATCGTTGCAAGCTGGAATTAGTCAATATCTGTAAAAAATGAACGTTTGTACACCTACAATCTGCAAACATCCAATCCTATAGAATCACGAATTTCCAGGTGAGAAATTAATATGGGAATGATTAAAGGAGCACAGATTTCTTTATCCTCCGTTTCCCCAATTATTTTTTCTACACTTTTGATGTATTCCTGCAATCTTTTTCTTTTGTACACGAGAATGAAGGAAGGATGATGTATTGGCACAAATAGGGTATTTCCAAATGAATATGATGAATAATCAAAGTCCTCATCCAGCGTATAATCCATAACCCCAAATTCCCGTAAAACAAAGGTTGCCACCTGCTTGCCGAGTAAAAAAATTAATTTTGGTTTGAAAGATTGGATTTCGTCCTTTAAATGAGAGACGCAGCAAGTCATTTCTTTTGCAGATGGGTATCTGATTTTATTATTGGCAAGTGGTAAACACTTTACCAAATTGGTTTTATAAAATGACTTATTTTGAAAAAAGAATTCGATGGAATGGATCAGTTTACCGGTGTTGGTGTTTGGAGAAAGGGGAATATCCTGACCGTCAGAAATCTTTACAGCAGACAAACCGACCCAAAAGATGTCGGCTTTCGAACATTCTTGAATCAAAGGAGTCTGGTTTTTGCAAAGATCACACCTTTTGCAGGATACAATCGCTTCCATTAAATTATTCATTTAATTGGTTCATTCTCATTATATAACTTAGCAAGATATCACGGCTCACAGAGGAATAGTTTCCACTTTCAAAGTTAAACGATTTATTCCTTACTTTCGTATTCAATTCCACAGAATCTTTCGTGTTTAAAAGGATTGAATTATATTCAATCCCTGAACCGGAAACAATTTCATCGTATAAATCCGTACCATAGTAGGGTCTAAACTGAAATGTACTATTTCGAAAGATGCCCTTGCCATTCGAATGGTGTTTTAGAGTTGTCGCAAGTCTCAGCGTTTTCTCCAAATCCTCTTCCGTCTCACCAGGTAAACCACATATAAAGTAACCTTTTACTCGAATTCCTGCGTCCAAGATACGTTTTACAGATCTTTCGATCATATCCACATCTGAGGTTTTATGGATTTTCGTTAAAATATCAGGAGAACCGGATTCAATTCCAGTAAATAACTCTTTACAGCCACTCTTTGAAAGTCTCAATAACATTTTATCGTCAATATTGTTGACCGATTTAATATGGCACATGGCTCGCCAGCTTAAATTAAATTTATTGAAAATGGAAATGGCATTTTCAAAACTTGTTCGATTTGACAAGAATAAATCATCTAATATTCTGATTGATACGACTTCCTGATAGCGTGAATGAATAGCCTCTAATTCAGACACAATACTATTAATGTCTTTACGTCGAATGCTCCCCAACTCTGTATTTCTAAGATGAGATGCAACACAATAAGCGCAGTGATACGGGCAACCCCGGCTTGTGTAAATACAAACTTCGGCTGCATCATAAATATTTAACTGGGGCTCACTTTTAAATATCGAGCGATTCAACTGTTCATTTGAAATTGTTTTCACGTAGTAGGTGGAATGTTGATCCACGATGAAAAATCTTCGCTTATCCTTAAGTGCTTTTGGCTCTTCAGAAATAGCTGAATTAATCATGCTTTCAACTATTCTTTCTCCATCCCCGTATACAATATCAATCTGGTTCTCTGTTATCCAGTTAAAGATTTCTGTATGCAAAGATTTTGTAGAGATTCCACCTATTATCCAATTTAAACGGATTGGCGTTTTTTCTACAATTTGTTTTACAAGATTATAATTTGTGGTAAAAATATTTATACATACGAAATCAGGCTTTTCCTTTTCCAGTAGGGCAATTACTAAATCAACACTCAAATTTTCAGCGATAGAGTCAACAAAGCTTACCCTGAATTTTTTTTCAATAGCAGAAAATATGATGCCTAATCCAAGAGGAGGAAGATAATCTTCCTTATTTTTTGAATTTATTTCCTCATATAAAGGCGAATTCAGAATAATGACTCTTTTCATTTTGTTGAATTTTTTCCCTTATCATTTTTTACTCATCGCATACTTAAGTATATTTTTTCAAAAATAATTATTTATTTATAATTCTCTATTTATTTGCATTATTTTAACTTTATAAGTCTTGGCAAATAATCTAATTAGCGATATTTAAGATTCTGGAATTAGAACTATGCGCCGGCTGATGAGACAGGCATATCTGGTGTTGCCTACCTTTGGATCAACTTTAATCGATTTCCAGCAGATTTTATGGTTGAACTTAAAAAGGGAAAGATGGAAGGAACTTATCGCAAATTGCGGGAAACTACTTATTAACAGATCGTTCCCTTGAACGGATCTTTTACGGAATTTTTTACTTCTCCCCAGGCCGGATCATAGCCGGGAGCGGCAGGCGATGAAGACAACACCAGAGATATTTCATTATCAAGCCGGATCCGTTTGATATCAGGTGCTTGATACGTAAGTTTGCTTTTCTTGTGATTTATGTCTTTTTTCATTGTTCGCTTTTTTTTGTGTTTTTTCGTTTGACGTAGGTTTTCGTCCGGTTTTTGGTAAAGGTCTAATTATTCAACACGATCTTTCGGGTTCCGGTACTCCCCTGTTGATCCAATTTTAACAAATAAACACCGCCCGCAAGGCCGCTTGTCGGTATCCGGGTCACTGTTGCACCGGTCAGGTTCATTCTCCGCACACAACGTCCCTGAAGATCGTATAACGTTGCCTTGCCTGCTTTCGCACCATATATGCATATCTCATCGGATTTCTTAACAACCGTCGGGTTTTCCAACACGTTTTTCAGACCAGTAACCGTCATACTCACTTTCAAAGAGAACCGGTCAAGGTTATTTCCTGCACTCATGTCAACCGTCAGTGCTTTTCCATTATCGCCTACTTCGGTCGAAGTTCCGTTCAGAGCATCCTCGAAGGTGACCAGATAGCCGGCGGGCATATCCAAGGCATTAAGTTGCAGTTCAACCGTACCTCCCGCTGTGGTTTCCAACCCAACAGGAATCACGTATGACACATCCGCTTCAACAGGCAAACACTGGATGCCGAAATCAACACCGTTATCTTTTACCAACCGTGTATAAACATCAAAACCCGTTTTCATCACACCGGCATCGTAACCGACATCAAGACCGGAGGTCGTGTTTTCCAGAAACTTAACCGTAGTTGTACTTCGTTTTCCGTTCAGTAAAGCTCGTATGGATATTTGGGGAACCACAGTAGCACTTCTCAGGCTCACTCCAGTCTGATGACTTTGCATAGTTGATGCAAAACCGATAGTACCCGTTGCTGCAGCCTTTACAAAGAAACCCTGGCCGACAGGCGCATAAAAGGCACCGCTTGAGTGGTTGATAATCGTGTACTGATAACTACTTTGCTCCCAGACGTAAATGGCGGCGTAATTGTCATCAATATTGCTGCTGTTCAGATCTATGAAATTATTGGAAGTACTGGCTGCGCTATTGATCGCAATGGAGGATGTATAAGGATTCCCGATGCAGTTCCAGCCATTATCTCCGGTCCGGACCAGCGATTTGCTCTGGCTACCCGACAGAGGTATCCCGGTGAAGCTCACCACGCCGGTTACGTCTGGCCAAACAATATAGCCTTTACCAGCTCCCATCAAGTCAGTGGAACTGGTAGAATAGGCCGTCAGACTGTTCCAGGTATTGGTGGATTCATTGTAATCCTTGAAAGCCTTTTGCGTCGTATTGGCCGTATTATCCATGATTGTACTGTTTGAGGACAAAAACGATCCGATCGTCTGATCAGGTGCCGGGGATGATATAATGTGCCAGGCATCTTTGGTCATATAACTTTCAACCACCGCACTGCCCGTTCCTGATGTCATGTCTCCGGAAATCAGGGAACCAGTTCCGGTACTACCTGATGCAATGGTGAGCGTTCCGTTGTTGGTTACCATACCACCGACCGTCAGGGCTCCAGAGGTTCCTACTGTCATAGAAGTGCCGGATGCCACGTATAAATTATCACACGAGCCCGTTGAGTTTATCACGGGAGCCGATAAGTCCGAATAAATCCCTACATGATCCGATTCGTCGGGCACATTGCCTCCGCTCCAGTTGGTGGCTGTGCTCCAATCGGTGTCGGTTGTATTTTGCCAAGTGGTAAAGGCATTTGAACTAACCCAATCGGCATCTTCCATATTGGTTAAAGTGCCGTTATTTCCGTTTGCGGTTAAATCATAAAGTGTTGTACCGTCAGTCTGATCGAACCTGTAATATGCCGCAAGTCCCGTCTCATTGCCGTTAAGCGTTTTGCACATGTCTTCGCGAATTTGAGCATTTGTACGCGCCGTATTCCAGATACGCACTTCATCGATTAAACCATCGACATTCTTTTCCGAGTAATTCCACGAAGGGGCACCAATGATGAAAGGGTAACTATCACTGCTAACATTTATCGACGCATCCGGGACAGCGGTATTTGAATATACTAAAGTTCCATTGACATACGCACAGATAGTTCCGTTATCTCCTCCGTTCCCTTTGGAAAAGGTAACGGCAAGATGTGTCCATTTACCGGAAGGTACATTACCTGACATCGTTGAAATATTGTTGCCATTAATTTTAATTTCAGGATTAAGTTTGCCCTCGTTAACGCCCATTACGAAAAAGTCATGATCGAGATCGCTTATACATTTCCCTAAAATTTTCTGATCATTTTGTGAATTCTCCAAATTAACCCAGGCTTCCATTGTCATTTGATTAAATACTGATAAAGAAGCATCATTACCGCAACTCACATAATCGTTCGTTCCGTCAAAATCCAGGCATTTTTTCGGGCCGAAAAAAGCGGAAGAAGTTTTCCATTCGCTGCCGGACATATTGTTAAGCGTTCCGTTGTTGCTTCCTTTTGAATCTGTCAAGGTTGTACCGGACGTTTGGTTGAATTTGTAATAAGACACCAAATTTGTTTCCGAAGCGGGATCAGGTAGTTCGCGGTACATATTCCGGCGGATTTCGGTTTCGGTTCGCACATCGTTCCATATCCTGATTTCATCCATATAACCGTTAAAATGATTTTCGTTTTTTTCATACCACGGAGCCATACCGATGATTATCGGAGTAGTGTTGGTTATATTGTAACTAATTGTAGAACTGTTAAGAACTAGCTTTCCGTTTATATAACCTTTTAAACTAACGCCGGATTCCCAGGTCATGGTAAGATGAACCCACTCGTTGAGCGGGATGGTTTCACTGCTTTTTAAATTTGTATATGTATTCCAATCATCCCAGACTTCTAAATTGAGTTTACCGTCGTCAGAAACACCAAATATGTAACCCCTTTCATTGTTACCTGCATTGGTTTGCCCGATTAATTTAACATTACTTGAAGAAGTTCTATAAACCCACATTTCAATGGAAAATTTCGTAAAATCCAAAGAAGCATTATCCGGTACTGAAATATAATCGTCCGTACCGTCAAATAACAGGGCATTGTTTTGGGCATTCAAGAAACAAATGCTCACGACTGCCAATGTTAGGGTAATCAAAAATTTTTTCATTTCATGTACCGATTTATGTGATTTAAATAACCCTTGCCAAAAAATGCATCCCATGCCTGATAATCATAAACGGAAGCCTCCGTAACGGTATAAGTGCCAATGTTTTCATGCGTATTGCACTGACAAAGTGCATAAGAAGATATATAGCAAATTTATATCTATTATTTATAAAATAGAGGACAATAAACAGGTTAACAACTTCTCGATTTTAAAAGGAGGAGTAAAATGTGGTTTTTGATTCAAATCCGGATCTTGCGTACGCAGAAATGTTAATAAATGCAAACTAAAAAAGGATTTCATGATATTATTTCAACCATATATTATTTTTACGCAAAATACAGTTTATCCATGTTGCATTTTGAGTATACGATCTATTCCGCCATTCTGATTGCGATCCTTGCTGTCATCATGCTGCTGTTTAATCTGAAATCAAACAAGTCTGTTATTTTTCTGTTTATTTTTCTGGTTTTACATGCTGCCTACAGTATAACACATACACTGCTGGCTTTTGGAGACCCCACAGACAAGGCCACCATATTCTTTACCACCATTCTTCTGAACAATGCCGCTCCGCTCTGGTGGCTACGTGGGCCTTTTCTGTATTTTTACGTGAGAAGCGTGCTGAACGACAATCCGAAACTGAGAAAAACCGACTTGTTGCATTTTTTACCTTTTGCAATAAACCTTGTAGCGATTATACCTTATCTGATGACATCGTGGAATTACAAAACCACCATATCGGAAAAAGCCATAGGAGATGTTCAGTTTATATTAGACTACAATTTCCAGCTTTTTTACCCTCACATGATAAACAATTATCTAAGGCCGGTCCAGCTGTTATTGTACATCGTAGCAGCTTTCTTCCTTCTTTTCAGGTTTTATCCCCGTCTAAAGACGGCAAAAGGAAATATCTCAAAACAATACCGGGAAGTCTTTTTTTGGCTTTCCGGCTTACTGTTGTTATTGTTTGGTTATACGATATTCATCAATTACATTACGTTCGGATATTTTCGTGCACCGTTCCTGAACCATTTATCTCCTTCGATACTGAATGTTTATTCATTATCCTATATCCTGTTTTGTTTGTTGCCGATTTTGATACTTATTTTTCCGAATATTATGTACGGAATGCCGAAAGTAACGGCAAAGAATTCGGTTCCAGATGCAAAACCGGTGATTCCGGCAGATGGATACAATGAGTCCGTACCGCATAAGAATTTCAGTTTCGATGAAGAACATTTCGTGCAACTTTCGGATGAAATTATCCGATATATGGAAAATGAAAAGCCCTACTTGAAGCACGATTTTTCATTTCACGATTTCAGTACCGGTATGAAAACGCCGCAACATCATCTGAGGTTTTGCCTGAGCTGTGTGATGAAAAAAAGCTTTGCCGACCTGAAAAACGAAAGTAGAGTGAACCATGCCATCAACCTGCTTAATACGAGTGTAGCCGAAACAATCTCCATCGACGGTATCGGAAAACAGTCGGGATTCAAATCCTCTTCCAATTTTTATACAAGTTTCAAAGAAACGACCGGTTATACGCCCAGCGAATGGCTGAAAAGAAACGGAAACGGCGAATAAACTTCTAAATTAGCACATGATCTTAAACAATGAAAAACTTGTGCTATCTCAACGGACATACTGTTGCGTTATCATGCCAAATTCTTCCTTTGCATATTCTATCATGGTATCTTTGTTACATCATAAAATGATAAAATCATGGCACTTACCATTACTCCGCTATCTTGTCCGCAGAATCACCGTTGTCCTATCATTCATGTTTGTCCCGTAGGGGCCATCTCGCAGAATGGTTACGGATTACCTGTTATTGATGAAGATAAATGCATTGAGTGTGGCAAATGCGTCAAACAATGCCCCATGAGAGCCGTTGTCAAACAAAACTAAAAAATATGTTATGAATAAGCTAAAAAGAATTTTTCTTTCACGAGCATTTCTGCAACCATTTATTGGGGTTGTGGTAGGAGGCCTACTCGGATTTTTATACTACCATTTCATAGGTTGCACATCCGGGCAATGCGTTATCACCGGAACGCCATTGGGAAGCATTATCGTTGGAGCATTATTTGGTTTGTTTATTACATCCAGCCCATGCAGTAGAGGAAAGTGCTAATTAATCAATTTCAGCATTTCTTAACCGCCTGTTCCGTGCGAGCCTTGATATCTCAATCTCCTCCATTTATTTTTAATGATTGTGACTACATTCGTGCCCATGATCGTGCGAAGAGCAACTGCTTCCTCCATCTTTTAACTCACCGGCCAGATAACGCAGCACTTGCTGCCGGGCATTTCCTTCACAATTTCGAATCACCTCAATGCCACTGGCTTTCAGTTTATTAATAGCTCCGGTGCCGATTCCACCCGCCAGCATCACCTTAACTCCCTTTTGAGCCAATATTTCAGCCATATTTGATTTACAACCGCAACCTTCCGGCGAATCGGTAGTTTCCACAAACATCACCTCGTTTTGATCGGTTATTGTAAAAATCTGATAAAAGGCACAATGGCCGAAATGACTGTCTATCTGATAATCGTCTTTAACAGGTACTGCTATTTTCATCATGATGTGTATTAAAATTGGGTACTAAACCCGGTATAAAATAATTCTATTTGTTGATCAAGTTGATGCTTCAGTCTCTCAAAAGTATGAGTGCCTGTGCAATGCCCGGTTAGAAAAAGTGTTTTTGGATACCCGTTTTTCAAACATTCTCCTATCCGGAAAATCTCAGATTCCGTCTCAAATACTTGTTCAACCCTGTTATCCAATAAATGGAAACCGCCAAACACCACTTCGGGTGCTTTTCCTGCAACTTGCCGGACAGAATCCAGAATATTCAGAAGCCCCTGATGGGCACAGCCGGTGTAAACAAACAAATCTTCGACACCATAACAAAAAACCAGTTCATGGTCAAAGTCATCAGGTTCCAATCCGTTTCCTGAATCCTTGAATAAGGTATGGTTGGCCTTCGGCCTTGAAAAAGAGGGTGTACTGCATGGAAAGATGCAAATATTATCCTCAAGATGTGTTTTTCCCTCAATAAAGAGACATCGTTCCTTATATTTTCCAAGATCAATGCCGCCCCCAATATCCTTCATTCCATTTCTGTTAGAAAAAAAATGTTGATTCAATGCCTTCTTTGAAAGTAAGATCTTTGCTTTGGTATTAATTTCCAGAAAAGGAACCAGACCACCGATATGGTCATTGTGCCCGTGAGAGATGAAAACGTAATCAATTTCTTTAATATCAATGCCCAATCTTTGTGCATTTCGAATAAAAAGCCCGGAAGCACCCGTATCCAATAAAATACGATGTTTTCCCGTCTTCAGTAAAACACATAGACCGTGTTCCGATTCCAACGATTCATCCACGCTCCGATTGTCGGACAATACCACTATGTTATACTTATTATTCATTAATGGGCGTTAGTTCATCATTGCTGAAGAAATTACAATTGCGACATTTGGTATGATTTTCCAGACCGGCTACCAGCTTATAACAACGTTTGCAACGGAACCATTGCCTGTCAAAGCTTACTTCTCCTCCTTCTATCAAAATCATTTTGCCTTTCACAAAGGCTTCCGCTATGGTCTTTCGGGCCTTTTCATAAATGCGGGTCAGTGTCGGACGGGACACATTCATTTGCTCGGCTGCCTGTTCCTGGTTCATTCCGAGATAATCAAGCAAACGAATGGATTCATACTCATCATAAAGCAGTGTAACAGATTCCAATACACTTTTTGGGATACCAAATGGTTTATAACCCAGCATGATAGGTGGAGTGGAAATTTTTCGATGTTGTTTGGGGCGTGGCAAAATATTATCGATCAGTTTTGATTTATCACGCCAAAGATAGAAATAATTTCGCACAAATGTTCATTACAATAGCCAAAATTGTTTGATTCTACTTTTCCTTTTATCTAAACCTGTTTTTATCTTATTGGACATTCTGTATTTGTCTCAACAAAAATTCTTTGTTTTTAACTCCGGTGAAACGAGAAACCTCCACTCCATCCTTAAACAACACCATGGTAGGGATGTTGCGAATTTTGAATTTCTGTGCCAAAAACCGATTCTCTTCAATATTCACTTTACCGATGCGTGCATTGTCCTTCAACTCAGCAGCCGCATCGTTTAAAACTGGAGCCATCATCCGGCACGGAGCACACCAACTGGCCCAAAAATCGACCAAGACCAACTTGTTTTTGGTTTGAGTTTGAAAGTTTTTGTCGGTCAGGGTTACTATCTTTTCATTATCCGCAACGACAGGAATATTTCTCATTTGCTTACGTGCCACCATGTTTAAGATATAAACCAAGGCCAGCAACCCAACGATAATCAATGCAATTTTCATAATTTTATCTTTTTTATAAAAATACGCATCATTACTGTCTGATTGCAAACTATTTACTTATAAGAAAACCCTCTTTATAATTGAAAGATATCAACTTTTTTATGGATTAATATCTATCTTTGATTGTCCTATAATAGATAAGTCAATGAAAACCATTACAGAAGCCGATAAAGATTTTGTTTGTGAAATTCAGGCACCTTGTTTTCAACAGCTCTCCAGAGAAGAAGTCGATCAAATCAGAAACAGCAAAACCCAAGTGCTTTTTCGCAAAGGCGATACATTGACAAAACAAGGAACATTCGCATCATATATCCTTTTTCTAATTAGTGGCGTGGTTAAGTTATACATCGAAGGAAACGACAACCGGAACTTCAATATAAGTATCATTCTACCGGGAGAATTCATTGGTCTCTCCTCTGTTTTTTCAAAAAACAAGTATACCTATACCACCTCCGGATTGACAGACTGCCAGGCATTGCTGATTGAGAAAGAAAGCCTTGAAAGAATCCTACGCGGAAACGGTACTTTCTGCTTCAACCTTACTCAACGTTACTGTGTCCAAAATGCAGATCTTCACGAAGTCTTGCATAATCAACAATTCAAACAAATGAATGGGCGTCTTGCAGGAACTTTATTATATTTGAACAGATTAAAAGAAAATCAACCAAACATTTTTCAACTGTTGACACGAAAAGATTTGGCCAATTTTGCTGGAATATCAACAGAAAGCACTGTTAAATTGCTGAAAATGTTCGAAAAAGAAGGGTTGATTGAATTACAGGAGAAGGACATTCTTCTACTTGACATTGACAATATCCTAGGGATCTATAAACGAGGTTGAATTTTAATAGTTACCCTGATCATAATATATAGATTTATGCCCAAAAAGAATCCGTTTAATTATTCTTTCACCTCATTCTTTCGCCATAATGTAAACGGTGGAATGTTGCTGATGATTGTATCTGTATTGGCTATGGCTATGGCCAATTCTCCATGGAGTTCCTATTATCTTGGATTTTTGGACCATCCTATTTCATTGATATTCGGGAATTTCAATTTACTGAGTCACCATGGAAATCCGTTGACAATGGCTTCATTCATTAATGACTGCTTAATGGCGATCTTTTTCTTTCATGTAGGATTGGAGATTAAGAGAGAAATACTCGTTGGAGAATTATCCTCTGTGCGCAAGGCCTCTTTACCAATTCTGGCTGCTTTCGGTGGCATGATTATACCCGTCATTGTTTACTTATTGATAGAACATGTTTCACCGGGATCAAAAGGGATGGCAATCCCTATGGCTACCGATATCGCTTTTTCCTTAGGGGTGTTAAGTCTAATGGGAAAACGTGTCCCTCTAAGCTTGAAAATATTCCTGACGGCATTTGCTGTAGTTGATGATATTGGGGGCATTTTGGTTATTGCCTTGTTTTATACGGATACCATTCAATGGACTTATTTGCTGACGGCTCTTGGCTTGGTTGCTGTTTTGTTGGCAGCTTGCAAACTACGAATAAATAAAAGAGCTATTTATGCCATTTTGGGTATAGCTATCTGGTTCTTGTTTCTGCAATCAGGCGTGCACAGTACAATAGCAGGAGTCTTGGTCGCTTTTACAATTCCAGCCAGACCCAGTTTAAAAATCGGGAAATACATTGACCGTATCAGGTATAGTATCAACACTTTTCCTAAAACAGGAGATGAAAGTATGATCTTGACCAACGATCAAATATACGAATTGAAAAACATCGAGGAAGCATCAGACAAAGTCATCTCACCTTTGCAATATATGGAAGATAAGTTAAATGGTCTGGTCAATTATTTTATCTTGCCTCTTTTTGCCTTTGCAAACGCAGGAATTGTTTTTTCAGGTGAAGGAGATCTTATCGGTACCGTCACCCTGGCTGTTGCTTTTGGTCTGATTTTAGGAAAGCCTATTGGCATCTTCTGCTCAACCTGGTTGTCTGTAAAACTTCACTTGGTATCGCTTCCTGATGGTGTCAATTGGAAATCCATCTTTGGCGTTTCCTGCTTGGGAGGCATCGGCTTTACGGTGTCATTGTTTATTGCAAATCTCTCTTTTGGGTCAGCAAATACGGCACTATTGAATCAGGCTAAATTGGGAATCATTATCGGAACTATTGTTTCCGGAATCATCGGCTATTGCTTTTTGAACTTTACTTTGCCCCAAAAAGAAGCATTGGATTAGAGGGGCTATTCGTGGTGAAATAGATGAATGTTGGAAGAGACTAAGGTCTTCTGAAAGTAGCTTTCAGCTCTTTTGTCGGTTTCCTGTGGCGTTTTTTTTAAACAGGAAACGGCTCTTTATAAATCCCGTTATGAAATAAAACTCAAGTTTATACTTCGAACTTACCCCACATTTTTTCTTTTTTATTGTATTTTTACAAAAAAAAATACATGCTGACTGAAAATTACAAATTACTGTACAAGGAGCTTTCTAAATCCGTACCGGTAGATAGAATATATATTGATGAGGTTCGAAAACTTGCATTGGGAACAGATGCGGGATTTTACAGACTGATTCCGAAAATGGTCATTCAATCTTCTACCGAACAAGAAGTCATCAGTACCTTAAAATTATGTGATAAGTACGGAATACCGGTCACTTTTCGGGCTGCCGGTACGAGTCTTTCAGGACAAGCAATCTCAGAATCGGTGCTATTGATGGCAGGTAATAGATGGGAAGATTATTCCGTATCGGAAAATGCGGAAACCATCACCGTACAATGCGGTATCATCGGAGCCAGAATCAATGAAATACTTTCCAAATACGGCAGAAAGCTGGGGCCTGATCCCGCTTCCATCCATTCAGCCATGGTCGGCGGTATTGTCATGAACAATGCCAGCGGCATGAATTGCGGGGTTCACGAGAACAGTTATAAAACCATTTTGGGAGCCCGGATCATCTTTGCAGACGGAACGCTTTTGGATACACGTTCTTTTGAAAGCTGTGAATCTTTTAAAAAATCACACGCAGATTTTATTGCAAAAATAGAAGAGATTAAAAACAGGATTCGATCAAACGACAAATTGGTTGAGCGCATCAAACGGAAATATGCCATCAAGAATACGACAGGTTTAAGTATGAATGCCTTTGTCGATTATGATGATCCCATACATATTATCCTGAACCTGCTTGTAGGCTCAGAAGGCACCTTGGCCTTTGCTTCGGAATTCACCTTTAAAACGATACCGGAGTTACCGTTTAAAGCAAGTGCGATGATCTATTTTCCGGACATCGTCATTGCCAGCCAAGCTGTGGTGAAAATGAAACAGGGGCGTGTCTACAGTGCCGAATTGTTGGACCGTCTGGCCTTAAAGTCCGTTGAAAACCAAGATGGAATACCCGATTATATCAAAGATTTTGCGGATGGAGTAACGGCCATTTTGGTGGAAACGCAAGCCGATTCTAAAGAACAATTGACTCGTAACATTTCTGAGATTGAGTCGCTGATCAGTGATATTCCGACGGTAACCCCGATTTATTTTACGGACAAGCCTGAGGAATATAACAAGTTCTGGGCGATTAGGGGTGGCGTTTTCCCATCTGTTGGCGGCATGCGACCGATAGGGACGACCTCTTTGATTGAGGATGTTGCTTTCCACATTGAAGACTTGCCGGAAGCAACAGCCGATTTGCGGACGCTGCTTGAAAAGCACGGCTATATGGATGGCGTAATCTATGGACACGCCCTCGAAGGCAATATGCATTTTATCATCAACCAACGCTTTGATACGACAGAGGAAGTTAAACGCTACGAAGCCTTTATCAACGATATTGTCGATCTGGTCGTCAGAAAATATGACGGATCGCTCAAGGCGGAACACGGAACCGGTCGCAATATGGCTCCGTTTGTAAAAGTGGAATGGGGAGAAGAAATGTATGACCTGATGAAAGAAGTCAAGGCTATTTTTGATCCCAAAGGCCTGCTCAATCCGGGAGTGATTTTCAACGACGATCCCAATTGCTTTATCCGGCATCTGAAATCAATGACTCCTACAAACGATCATGTGGACAAGTGCATTGAATGTGGATTCTGCGAAGTGAACTGCCTGACAAACGGCTTCTCTCTTTCTGCCAGACAAAGGATCGTGGTTCAAAGGGAAATCTCGCGGCTAAAAAAGACCAAAGAAAATGACGGGCAACTCTCACTTTTACAATCCGGTTTCAAATATCTCGGTGAACAGACCTGTGCAGGAGACGGTTTGTGCTCGACCAGCTGCCCGATCGGCATCAATACGGGAGAAATGATTCATGACTTAAGGGCAGAAAACAACCGCTCCTTTCCTGCCAAACAGTTGGGCACTTTTACTGCCGGACATTTTGATCTGATTACTCCGGTGGTAAGTCCGGCCCTTCATGTTGTCAATGCCGTGCACTCCGTTTTGGGGACCAAGGCGATGTCTGTTTTTGCAAAAGGACTAAGATGTGCCAGTGCAGACCTTATCCCATTGTGGACGCCGGCTATGCCGAAAGGCATCAAACGCCCTGTCAAAAAGAAGGTAAACACTCAAAATCCATTGAAGGTCGTTTATTTTCCGAGCTGTATCAACCAAACCATGGGACCGGCCAAAAATGACCCGGAGCAAATGCCTTTGCATGAAAAAATGGTTCGGTTGCTTCACAAAGCAGGTTATGAAGTCATCTTCCCGGAGAATATGAAACAACTTTGTTGCGGCACCATCTGGGAAAGCAAAGGCTTTTATAAAGAAGCCGATGAGAAGTCTGCCGAACTGGAATCGGCCTTGCTTAAAGCCAGTGAAAACGGCCGATATCCTGTCCTTTGCGATCAAAGTCCCTGTCTATATCGCATGAGACATACCATGAAACCTCCATTGCAACTTTTTGAACCGGTAGAGTTTATCGTAGAATTTCTGTCGGATAAACTCAAATTTACCCAAACGGACGAGCCTATCTCTATCCATATAACTTGTAGCATGACCAAGATGCAACTGCGGGATAAAATCATCAGACTCGCCAATATGTGTTCATCCAATGTGCTTGTGCCGGAAGAAGTCGGTTGCTGCGGATTTGCAGGTGATAAAGGTTTTACGAATCCGGAGGTCAATCAATATGCTTTGAGAAAACTTCGTCCGCAAATTGAGAAAAATCATATCAAGTATGGATACAGCAATAGCCGTACCTGTGAAATCGGACTGACGACAAACAGTGGTATACCTTATCAATCCATTGTTTATTTGGTTGACAATTGTACGGAATAGTTGTATTTCTATATGGTATTAATCCGTGTTTCTCACAACCCATTTGGCGAATAATGCCATAAAACCTTGTAAAAATCCACGGGTAGATTCATTGGTCAGATTTCCCTTTTCATCGAACAAATCATAGGCATTTCCAATATATGCTTCAGGCTGTTGCATCGTGGGTACGTTCAGGAAAGTAAGCATTTGCCGGAGGTGGTGATTGGCTCCAAAACCACCGATAGCCCCGATTGAAACCGTCATGACTGCACCGGGTTTACCATTCCAACAATTTTTACCATAAGGTCTGGAAGCCACATCCAGTGCATTTTTCAGAACAGCCGGTACGGAACGATTGTATTCAGGCGTCACGAAAAGAACCCCGTCAAAAGCACTCAATCGGTTTCTAAAGTTCGTCCATTCGACCGGAGGTGTAGCATCAAGGTCCTCATTGTAGAACGGAAGACCGCCTATCTCCAGGATTTCAAGTTCAAAACTTTCGGAGCTTAACGATTTTAGTGTCAGAGCCATTTTCCGATTGAAAGACTCTTTTCTAAGACTTCCTACAATAACTGCTATTTTCTTTGTTTTCATACGTAAATAATTGTTTTTTAGGTCGTATGGAATTCACATGTCAAATTTTCATTGTCTTAGGTGAATACTTGTATTCATGCTCGTTTCATAATGATATGGTTTTTCAATTTTTTAAACAATAAAAGGTGCTTTTCGATAACGTTTCATGTTAAATATTTTTGTAATGGGTATCTCCAAAAATGTTATCGGAATTAATCAGCAAATCGACATACTGTCCTCTTTTATAGACCAAAGAATTACCGGCAAGTTTGCTATTTGATAGTTTTCCTTTAAACTCATCAATGCTATAATAGTTTTTAATGTCCATCCAAGCCTCTAATTCCTTTTTCATGGTATCTATTTGTGCCAGGCCGTTTTTGTAGATGGTAGTGACCACCTGTACACAGGATGAACCAGATAGTATCAGTTTAATCATATCTTCACCTGAAGAGACTCCATGACTGCTACATACGTCCGCATGAATATTCCCGAATAACAACCCGGAATATCTCAAAGATTGCTTGAAGTCTCCTTTTTTACTGAAATGTAAAGATTTGATATGTTTCTCTTTCATAATATCTATGTTCGGCTGGAAAAAAGAATTAAACAAAACAAAGGCATCCACTCCGACCGTGTCTAACTTTTTTATAAAATTCAGGACATTCGTGTAATCCGGGCTTAATTTCACACTAACCGGTATTGAAATATTTTGCTTGATTTGTTTTACAATATTGATTTGTTCCTCTTCTATCTCTTTTGCTTCTTTATTGAAATCTGAAGGACTTTGGTAAAAATTCAATTCAATTCCATCAACTCCAGTCTCAGATATTAATTTGGCGTATTCTATCCAGGTATTTTCGTTGATTGCATTCAGACTGGCAATAACTGGAATAGACAAACTCTCCTTGGTCTTCCTGAGATTAATCAAATGCTCATCATACCCCAAATATTTAATATTGGGGTGCGTTGTCATTATTTCTGCACTAATATTATCAAATTCAGTGAGTTTCTCATCCAATTGCAATCTTTCAAGTTGAATCTGTTCTTCGAATAAGGATTTATAAATGACCGCAGCAACGCCCTGTTCTTCTGCTTTTTTAAGCACATCCAAATGTTTTGCCATATTACAGGCTCCTAAAATGATGGGATTATCTAATTCGATTCCCATGTACTTTGTTTTGAGATTTTTCATTGCTGCATTATTTTCCACCTTCTTTTTCCTGATCTTATGCCTGACTCACGAGATAATTTTCCATGCCCATCTGTTCGATTTGGGTTAGTTGTATTTCTGCCCAGTCAACATGATCTTCTTCCATTTTAAGGATTTTGGATAACAAATCAACCGTTCCTTGATCTTCAACCTCACGGGCGATTATGATTGCATCGTTATAGGACTGGACAGCAACAAGTTCACCCTTATAATCATTGCCAATCATTTCTGACACGACTTTACCAATACTGATCGGATTCAGTTTAGAGACAGTTGGTGCACCATCAAAAAAGATAATTCGTTCGATAAGCCATTCAGCGTGGTGCATTTCATCCATAGCTTGACCTCTTTTTGCGGCATGCAGTTTACTGTAGCCCCAGTTTTCACACATTTCAGTGTGCACCATATACTGGTTGATAGCAGTCAATTCTTCTGCCAAAAGTGAATTTAGTACTTTAAGCAATTTCTCGTTACCCTTCATTTTGTTTGATTTTAAATTCAATGAGTACTCTAAGTATATTTAATAATTTCAACAGGACAGTTTTCTGCTGCTTCCTTTACTTGTTCCTCATAATTAGAATAGTTTACGCCTTCAATCACAGCTGCAGAGTCTTCCATTTTAAAAACTTCAGGACATGTATCTACGCATAAACCACATGCCGTGCAACCTTCTTCAATCCAAACCTTTTTAATAGCCATCGCGTTTTGTTTTTAAATTATATTTACTTTACCCTTGATCATACCCGGCAAGGTGACAATAATTAATCATTAAAAACACTATAAAGCTAATAATTGTTCTTTGATATTCAAATAATTAACAATGTTTACCATGAAACAGACACTCCAACTACTGCGGCTTGACCATACAGACGGACAGGACATTTCCCTGCACGGCGAATTTGATATCAAATCCGGCAAATTCAAAGCCGTAAATGCGTTGGGGATCGTTCTGATACGACGGCCTGGGGTCTTGTTCCAACACGCACAGAAGTGATTCTCTCAGATTCTTTGGAATGAGGCGGAGCCATTGTTCAGGAAAATCCACATATAGCGCATATTCCCTGAGGGGATCGGAAAAACCTCCGACTGCTTCCGGATGACTGTCGGTATAGGGAATGTACGGCTTGATATCGTAGATCGGTGTGTCGTCCATCAGATCGGCTCCCGAAACGTACAGCACCAGACCAAAGTCAGGATGCAATTCGATGCTGTCGAGTTTGACAGAGGAAAGCCCAACGGCATTCGGACGAAAAGGTGAACGGGTAGCGAAAACGCCCATCCGTGTATTACCACCGAGACGTGGAGGCCGCACGGTGGGAGACCATGTGTCGCGCACTGCGTCAGAGAACTCCCAGAGGAGCCAGATGTGAGAGAATCCATCCAAACCGCGCAGGGCATCGGGATTGCGGTATTCCGATTCGAACACAATCATTGATTTCAGGGTGTTGACAAGACCACTTTGACGCGGAATCCCGAACTTGGTCGGGAAATCTGTATGTATGCGTGCAATCACTTTCATGAAACTAAAGTAAACAATTTTTTGCTATCCTTAAACCCTATCTTGGATTTTTTCATACCTTCGCCATCTCATCAATTATCCTTTGAAAAACCGATTCCTAAATTAACAAGAAAGTTTATGATCCTTTTCGGCACTATTGTCAATGTGGCCACTGTTCTTTCCGGCAGCTTATTGGGGCACTTTTTCCATTCGAAACTTCCACAACGCATTGTTAAAATAATTTTCCAGGCAATCGGGCTTTTTACATTGTATATTGGTATCACCATGACCATGAGAACCCACCAGATTCTGATTCTCATTTTCAGTATAGTGCTTGGTTCGGCTGTCGGCGAATGGATAAATATCGAAAAGTATATCAACCGGTTGGGTGAGTGGGTTAAGAAAAAAATTCATTCAAAGGATGAAACTTTTTCGGAAGGGATGGTTGCTGCTTTCCTGCTTTTTTGCATGGGGTCGATGACCATACTCGGCAGCTTCGAAGAAGGAACGGTCGGAAAATCCGATCTTTTAGTTGCAAAGTCGGTCATGGACGGGTTCAGTTCATTGGCACTTGCTTCGGCTCTTGGAATCGGTGTAGCTTTTTCGGTCATACCGCTCATCATTTTTCAGGGAGGACTCACTTTATTGGCTTGGTGGCTTGGCAGCCTGATGCCCGATTTGGTGGTAGACGAGATGTCTGCAGTAGGTGGACTTATGTTGGTTGGATTAGGCCTTTCAATCATGGAAATCAAGAAGATAAAGGTGGTCAACATGTTGCCTGCTCTGGTTTTTGCCGTTATTTTGGCTTACATTTTCATACGATAATAATTGTTTTGCCTAAGGTCATATGGAACTGGCATGTCCATTCTTTCATAAACTTGGACGTTAAAGCTTGGTGCCAAAAACAAAGTATACCAATGCAGCGATGGCTGCACTAACAGGTATAGTCAATATCCAGGCCACCATTAAGTTACTGGTTACGCCCCAGCGTACCGCTGACAATCGTTTGGCGGCTCCGACACCAATGATGGCCCCAGTTATGGTGTGTGTCGTGCTTACTGGGATTTTTAGGGCTTCTGACAAATAGAGGGTCAATGCACCTGCTGTTTCCGCTGCGACCCCTTCAATCGGAGTGACCTTGGTAATGCGGGAGCCCATCGTTTTGATAATTCGCCAGCCGCCTGTCATAGTTCCAAGGGAGATGGCGGTAAAACAAGAGAAGGCTACCCAATCGGGCATTTGTCCAATAGAATGAATTCCCATATCAATGCCGTTCTTCGTATAAGCGGCAAAGAGGGCGGCGGCGATGATACCCATTACTTTTTGAGAATCGTTAAGGCCGTGACCTATACTGAACAAACCGGAAGAAACCAATTGTAACTTTCTAAAAAGTCTATTGGCTTTGTGTGGATTCTTTTTTTTGCAAAGATGTAGGATAAGGATGTAAAGCAGAATGGAAATGGCCATGCCTAAAAAGGGGGCTAAAAAGATGAAAGAGGCTATTTTGAGGATAACATCGCCTTTGATGGCTTCGAGTCCGGAAGTCTGATAACCGTTGGCGATAATGGCACTCATGGCAGCAGCACCGGCGAATCCGCCAATCAATGTGTGTGAAGATGAAGATGGAATACCCAACCACCAGGTTGCAAGATTCCAGATGATAGCGGCGATGAGGCCTGAAAATATGACCGGCAAAGTAATGAATTGTTCGACCACCGATTTTGAAACAGTATTGGCAATCCCAAATTCACCAATAACGTATTTGGCAATAAAAAAGGCCACGAAGTTGAAACACGCGGCCCATATTACAGCCTGAAGAGGTGAAAGAACTTTTGTGGATACAATGGTAGCAATAGAATTTGCCGCATCGTGGAACCCATTGATAAAATCAAAAAGCATTGCCAGTACAATGATGGTGATTAAAAGAGTCATCAGTTTAGTTTGTTTTTAGGACGCGGTAAATCTCCGACACAAAATTCGGAAATGGAAGTTACAAAGATGTTACAAGTGTGTTACAAACAAAAGATGTTGAGTCGACCTAAAAGAAAAAGAGGATAACCAACAAGATTAGTTTCTTGTATATCCGTATTCATCGGCATTGTCCATTAAGTTTGTGCCAAGGAAGAAAATCATACTCTTTTCCCCTATATTATTCCAAAAGATTATCTTTGCTTTCTAAACAATCCGCATATATTTATGTCCTATTTCTTCGTTATCGGCATTTTTGAGGCTATTTCCCTTTTTGTTCTTATAGAACAAAAGAAGAATAAAAACTTGGCGGATAAAATCCTTGGAGGGGTATTTCTCCTGTTTGGCCTTAATATTTTGCTTGCTTTTATTGAATATCATAATAGACAAAACGGCTATCCTTTTCCTGCATTTATTCAAACAACACCATCCGTCATTTTGCTGCAGGGCCCCATGTTGTGGTTTTATGTCAAAGCGCAAACAGAACAGGATTTTCATTTTAAGCCGGTACATCTTTTGCATTTCTTGCCTTTTGTGATCATGCAAGTCCATTTTTCATTTTCTATTTACTTCTTGCCGCAAGATGTAAAAATTCAGATGGATGCTACTGAAGGTTTCAAAAAAATGCCCATATATACTCCTATGATGATGATGATTTTAATATCACCGCCGCTATATTACGTGTGGGCATTGACAATCTTGAGAAAATATACACGACGCATCAAGAATTATTTTTCAAAAATTGAACATATATACCTTCATTGGCTGCGCGTGTTATTGATTTCTTCGCTGATGATGACAATCATTATCAACATTACCTTTTTTGTGGATCATTTCGTGCATCTCGCACCCTTTGGTTTTTTGCAAGCTGCAAGTTTCGTTTTCGTATCGATATATGTGCTTTTTTTAGGTTTTTTCGGACACAGGCAGGAAGGGATTTACACCAAAGTCCTTTTACAACAAGTGGATAAACCGTTGGGCCCTGAGACATCCATCAATAAAGCGGATGAGGATTTTATCTATCGCTTGCTTTCCATCATGAAAGAGAAAAAGCCGTATCTCAATCCGGATTTAACCCTTTCTGCACTTAGCACAGAGATGGGTGTAACGGAAGAATTTCTTTCAGGTATTTTAAACGGGCAATTGAATCGAAATTTTTTTGACTTTGTAAACCATTACCGGGTGGAAGATTTTAAAGTCCAGTGCCTAAATCCCCAAAATACAAATCTTACGCTGATAGGCATTGCCTACAATTGCGGATTTAACTCCAAAGCTACTTTTAATCGGGTATTTAAAAAGATGACCAATCTTACTCCCGGTGAATTTAAACAGCACGTCTCAATAAAGTGAGCCCTTTTTCTTGTGATGATTCAGTAAAGTGAGACCCTTTTCCTGCTTTTCAAGACTTCAGAATTTTTGAATATGAATTTCTTTGCGAAGATTTTATACTTCAAAAAGAAATGAATACAAAAAACATCTTTCTGCTTTTTTTATTTACGGTTGGTTCTGCCTGTTCAAACACCTCCAAATTATCCACCAAAAAAGAAAAATGGAAACCGCTCCTTCAGGTACAGGCCGGTATAAATAAAGGCGGCATCGCCGAAAATACCGATTTCAAAACTTCTACGGAAATCCCCGTAGATGGTTTTACGGGTGCGACAAAAATCGGTAAAAACATCGGTGCACACGTGCTGTTTCCTGTTGGAAAAAATGCTTTTGAAACAGGAATCGACTTTATGTACAATCCGCAAACATTTACCTACAATGATGCTGAAAATGGATACTTTGGCAAACGCGACATCGGTGTTTCACAATTTCTTTTTCCGGTCACTTACAATATTGGGATCTTCAAACTGAAAAACAACCAACCACTTTTCTATTTGAAACTGGGTTATGTACTTGAGTTGAATTTGCTGTCGGTGGATGATTCGGGCATAAATTTGCCGGCTTACAGTTATAAATACAAGAGCAGCGGGATGGCATTCGGGATTTCAACAACTTCCATCAAGCTGGGCAATGGCGCACACCTGGGATTCTACATAGATGGCTATCGGGGCTCCAAAATATTTAATGACTTTTACAATACGGATGCTTACGAAAATCCGGGTTCAAGTTATTATAAACTCGGGCTGATTTATCAATTTAAATAAAAAGTTTTATCTGCTTAATTCATGGAATCAATTATTCGCAAGGAAGTAAAAGCGGGATTAGCCCGTGCAGGTCACAGGAAATCTGATTTTTTGACCTCCGAAGATTTGGCCTGTTTGCCGCCTATTGTCCAGAAATATCTGCACTACACAGGTGTTGTGGGCAAACCAAAAGTGCACAACATGAATGTGACCTTTAAAGGTCGAATCCGTTCTTCTGCAGAAAGCAAATGGATGGAACTTAACGCCAGCCAATACAGCTTTTTCGATGTTCCTGCCAGGCTTTTTCACATGAATGTCCAAACACCTAAAGATGATTTGTTTGTGCACAAGGACGTTCAAGCATCTGTAAATTTTACAGTAGAGAGGCTGTTTTCAGTTGTGAATGATAAAAAAAATACAATGGGTCAAGCCGAAACGGTCACTTTGCTGAAAGAAATGTGTGTAATGGCTCCCGCAACATTAACGGATTCGAATATTAAATGGGAAACCATTGATGATCTGACGGTAAAAGCGACCTTTCGCAATGGAGATATCATGATCAATGCCTTATTGTTTTTCAACGAACAAGGTCAACTGGTCAATTTTTCCAGCAACGACCGTTATGAGGCGCAAAGCGAATACAAGGAACAAAACGGAATTCGTCTGGCAACTAAAACTTCACTCATCTGTCACAGGCCTGTTGATCAGGTAGAGAATATGGCCGACAACAGTCAACCGGCAGACTATTTTTGTTACGGAGAGTTTATATTGTACGGAATAGAATATAATTGTAAAAAATAATTATCGTATGAAAACAATAATCATTTATGCAACGCACCACGGTACAACGGAAACGGTTGCACATTTAATCTGGAGCAAACTGGATTCACAAAGCACAGAATTGGTGAATATTAAAAAAGCAAAGCATCTGGACTTGAACGACTATGATGTCGTCATTATTGGAAGCTCCATTCATGCCGGACACAATCAAATTTCGATACGGAATTTCTGCAAGAAAAACATGCCTGAGCTCTTGGAGAAACACCTTGGTTTGTTTCTTTGCTGCATGATGGAAGGAAAGGAAGCTACCCTGAACCTACAAAATGCTTATCCCGAAATATTGCAAAACAAAGCGTTTTTCATTCAAATTTTAGGAGGGGAATATAAAATTGATAAAATGAATTATGTCGAACGGCTTATGTTGAAAAAGATTGCGGGTGCTACCGAATCTCAATCCAACATCAAGTATGATCTGATTGACAAGTTTGTGCAAGAGATAAAACAGCAAGCAGTTTAACCTTCTTTTCAAATGTAATTTGATGTAGATTATAATGGGAACTGTTAAAGCTACAGGACTTATAACCTGTATTTATATGAACCACTAAATATTCTTCATAGAAGAACTGCATGTTATTAATTCCTGTAAGGATTATCCCTACAAAGAAATACATTTTTCTGATGTGCAGGTCATCCAAATCCCCTACAAACCAATCCTAACCAAGGCGGTATCTTCAGGGTCTTTAATCAGGCAGTATCCATGAAAAGAAATCGCCAGCAATATCTTTGTCCTGTCGACCTCTATATTAGGCAGTTTAACCGCCTAAACCTTTTACTATAATTATGACAATAAAAGTTCTGATTGCTGATGACAATCAGTTATTTAGAGAATTATTAGCTAAACGTTTCGCAGAGACATCTGATATCGAAGTTGTGGCACAAGCTGATACAAGTTCGGAAGTATTGCAAAAAACCAAGCTTTCCAAACCTGATATCATATTGATGGACATAGGAATGCCTCATCTAAATTGTATTGATATCACCATGGCATTACGGAAGAATTTTCCGGATATTAAAATAATTGCTTTAACCGCACATAACGATAGGATCAACATCAAGGGCATGCTCGAAGCCAATGCATGGGGCTATCTTTTGAAGAGTTGTACGTATGACCAATTGGTGGATGCCATCACGCAAGTTCATGACGGAAAAAAATATCTCAGTTCTGATGTTAAAGAATTCCTTATAGAGGATTATTTAGAACAAGAATCCAAGGGAAAGATGAAGCTTACGGATAGAGAATCCGAGATCTTGAAGTCGTTGGCTGAGGGAAAATCTATCCGGGAAATCTCTGAAATGTTTCTTATCAGCATCAAAACTGTTGGTACACATAAACAAAATATTTTTGAAAAAATGAATTTTGAAAATATGGCGCAGCTTATAAAATTTGCTATTAAGAATGGCATTATTTCCTTATGAACAAACATTATGAAGTTATCTTATTGCAGTCTTCTTCTATTAGTGATTATTTCTTCACCCGGAGGTTTGGTCTCTGCTCAAAAAGATAATGTTGTTGAGACCCCTGTCAAGGTTTCGATTCCGTCTGTTTCCCTTGTTGGCTTTGCCGGATCTAATACACATCTCACCAACATCGCAGGTAAAGGAGCGGAACAGATTATCACCCCTTCTATCCGAGATACGACTTGGCTCAATTATTCCTCCATTGTCGATGAAAAATCAGCCAACGTTATCTCTGTCAATATCAACTCTGGTAATTTGCCTGCCGAGGTGGTAGTGAAATTGAATGTCGGTGAGGATGTTGGTGCAGGTGCCGGGACAATGGGAAAATCCACCGGGAAAATCACTCTGAGTGAATATCCTCAGGCCATCATCACCGACATCGGCAGTTGCTATACAGGTCAGGGTACTAAAAAAGGTCACCCGTTAACCTATTCATGGGAATGGCCGTCCACTTATGATGTTAATCATCCATCGATTGATAACATCGAGGTCTCAGTAATTTATACGCTCACTGCCGGTAAATAATTTACAAAAAATCAGTATAAGATGAATATGCCATCGGCCTTTTTGTTTTTTCTGCTGTTATCGGTCATGTTTTCTGGTGAAATGATTGCCCAGGTCAGTGCCTATGACCAATTCACAATCGTGGTCAATGATAAATGCATGCTCAGCACCAATACTTCACCGTCACCGGTCAGTATGACATTATCCACCTCAGTAGCCGGATCTGCAGTATCTCCTGTTTCAAATTCCAACATGTATATCAAGGTAACTTCTATTGTTCCGACTGGCTCAACGCGTAAGATAACGGCTATCATATCCAATGGTACTGTTCCGGCAGGGACTATTTTGAATCTCATATCGGCTCCTTGTACCAGCATTAATAGTCAAGGAGCGTTAGGTTCCGTTGTTTCTACACCCATCACTCTTCTCAAAACATCAGACCAGACTATTGTTGATGGCATTGGCAGCTGCTACACGGGACTTTCAACGACCGATGGATATCATTTGACTTTTACATGGCAGCCAGATCAAACAAATTATTATTTGATCAATGCCACACCCGTTGCCACAGCTGTGACCGTAACATTCACAATCGCATCAAATAACTGATCAGTTGTGAATCTGCTTTCATATTAGAATGCTTTTTCTAAGCATTTTTGAATCATTTGTAAGTAGAATGACTACATGCCATGCCGGTTTCTTTGAATATAAATTCAGGATATTACCGACATCTATTTTCGAATATTACCGACATTTATTCGTTGTGGTTAATTTATGTTTGTAAATTAAAATGTCTTTTCTAAAAAAAGACATGAAGACAGTTTATATTTATAATGTTTCATCCTATTAAATAGAAATAAAAATCATCTGAATTGAAAATCTTAATAACCGAATACTATGAAAAAGAATTCACTTACATTGTACATGATTATGTTCGTTGGCTTATTGATGCCTTTTAATGCGATTGGGCAAACTGCAATGAGTAATGTAACACTTGGGATAAATGGCACTGCACTATTGGGCATTACAACCGGTTCCACCGTAGCCCTTTCGTTAGGGGGCGCAGCAGAAGCTGGAGCTCCAATTCAGGAAGCATCCGCAGATTCAACTGCAAGGCTCAGGATTTCATCTTTGACATCTTTGGATTCCACCCGCACGATAAGCGCCAGCATTAGTACGGGTATGACTGCCATGACAGCTTCAAATACAGAGCTTTTGGTTCGTCTTGGAGATCCGAATGCAAATTTTAGTAATCCTGGTAATATGGGAACATTAGCCCCTGACCCTATCGTGCTTTCAGGAACGGATGCACCAGTCGTTACAGGTATTAAGACTTGTTGGTCTGGCACCGGAGCTGATGATGGTTATCGCATCTTTTACACCTTCCGGCGAAAAGCTCTTGCAACAACATTCTCAAGTCCAGGCGCTATCACTGTAACGTACACCCTGTCTAATTCGATGTTATAACTCTTTCCGGTGGTGATTGGAGTGTCCAAATACATATTTTTGAGAATCGATGTCTGCAAAAAACAAAATACTTTTGTGTTTAATCTTGACGTTCACTCTGATGAGTGATTACGTTAGGGGAGCAGACACCAATATCGCAAGCACCACGCTGACCTTGGGGGTTTCTGAAGTTGCCCTATTGAAGGCCAGTGCCGGAGTGATAAATCTCACATTGACACATCAGGATGCAGGGATGTCTGTGGAGACCAGCAAATCGGATTCTACGGCAAGACTTCTGATTTCATCGGTAATAACATCAGCTACACGAACTTTGAGTGCGAAAATAACCTCTGGAAATGTACCTGCTGGAACACATCTTGCTTTGGTTGCAATACAGCCAAATGCCAATTTTGTAGGAACTTCCGGAACGATTGGCTCACAAGTTACACTTGATGAAACAGACAGACCTCTGGTTACTGGTATTGGAACCTGTTATTCAAATACCGGTACCGATGATGGTTTTCCCTTGAAATTCACCTATGCCCTTGATCTTTCCCCAGAATCCTATAGTTCCCTCCGTGCAACTTCAGGGGTACAAATTGTTGTAACTTTAACTCTAACCGCAGCACAATAAAAAACATAGACATCAAACAAATTCACATAGCACCTATAGTTTAAGCCAGGTGTTATTAGGCACTTAAAACTAATCATAATGAAAACTTTCAGAATTTTCCTCTCTTTTCTCCTACTTATTCCTCTGAGTGCCTATGCTTCTGTTGAAGTTGTAGGGAGCTTGAGATATGTGCAAAGCGCCAACCCCGGTGAGGTAATAAAGGGCGAAATCAAGATTCAAAACAATGATTCGACCGACCAGGAGGTAAGAATCTATCAAACGGATCTCTTGTATAACTTTCAGGAAAAAACGTTTTACGACGAGCCTGGCGGGAATAAACGTTCCAATGCCCCCTGGATTCAATTCAGCCCGAAAACAGTCATCCTCAAAGGTAAAGAAGTCAGGAACATTGAATATGAAATCACGGTGCCCCAGGCTGATTCTTTAAAAGGTACTTACTGGAGTGTTATTATGATTGAAGGAGTTACTCCCATCGATCCCACTCAGAAAAGTGACCTGAATATACGAACCGTAACCCGATATGCGGTGCAGATTGTTACCGAAATGAAAGATAAAGGCAATGGGTCCTTGAAATTTATGGAACCGACCCTCATCAGAAAAAATGATAAAAATTTATTTTTGGCCATTGACCTGATTAACGAGGGCGACCATTACATTTCTCCTGAGGTTTCCATTGAATTGTTTGATGAAACCGGAGCTTCAGTTAAAACAATTACAGCCCCCAAAAAAGGAATTTATCCTACCACTTCAACCCGGTTCATGTTGGATCTGGAAGGTCTGCCATCCAAAAAAACGTACAAAGCTATGATTGTTGCTGCCGGTGCAGGTAACGATGTCTTTGGATTGGAGTATACGCTTTATTTTTAAAACTATACTCAAAATCGATAAACGCTCATGAAAATTGAGAACTTTAACTGCGTTTCTTTTCTTTGTCCTTTTCTGCCAATCAGTACTATCTGATGGTAGCAATCTGGAGCTTAGATTGCTGAATGAAAAAAAAAGGGAAGTGGATGCAGGATTAAATATGAATGTCCTGATTATGTTTAGCAATCATTCAAACACGGATAAAGAGTTTCAAATCAAAATCAACACCTTGGGTGACAACTGGAAACTGATCGCAGATTATTCATCGATACAAATCGAAAAAAACTCCAATACGAACAAAGTCGTCGGAATACAAATCCCGAATAACTTTAGTGCCGGTGATTTTTCTGTTGAGCTGGAAGCTTTCGAAAATCCCGGACATCAATCGTTTGGCAAGGTTTATATCCCAATCTATATCAGACCTCGATATGAACTACAAATTGAGAAGTTAAAAACACCTCAATATTTATTTGCCGGCGATACCCTTGGTGCTCGTTTTTTAATCCGGAATTTATCAAACCTGGACATTCCTGTTAACATCACCGCTATTAACGGTCAAGAATCAAAGATCAGTCATCAAAGCATTCCTAAGGATTCCAGTCTTTTGGCAAACGTTCCGATATCCATATCAAAAGATATAACTAATTACACGCAGCAATCGGTCATTTTGTCTGCTGCCATTACGGATAAACCGGAAACAGAAAAGTCCATCTATTATTTGTATGACGTTTTCCCCTCCAAACAGGTCAATTTTGATGGCTTCAACCGATTTCCAGTGAGAGTTTCAAGCATCATTGCTTCCGGCAATCGCTTGGGAGAAAGTGCTTACAGCACCATGTACGACATTTATAGTAAAGGGTTCATCAATGAAATAAAAAAACAAAGTCTGAACTTTCACCTTAGAGGGCCCAATCGCAGCGGAAATCCTCTGTTTGGATTGAATGATGAGTATTACCTGACTTTTCGCTCTCCCAAAGTTGAGGTTATGCTTGGAGACAACAATTACAGTTTAAGTGATCTAACGGAATCCTCCAGAAATGGACGGGGAATTAAATTACAGTACACTCTTAAAAAATGGTCTGTTGGTTCGTACTATAACAGCCCCAGGTATTATCCGACAATTAAACAGGTTTATTCCTTTTATTCAAACTATGAGTTCAACCCCAAAAACAGTTTATCAGCTGGATACCTTTCTAAGACCGACACCACAAACAACAACGTTAAACTATTGACATTCAGTGGTTCAAACAGTTTTTTTTCGTGGATGAACACGGATTTTGAACTGGCACTTGGTCAAAAGCAGAGTCTTCTGTCCAAGGCTTACAAGGGATCCATCCATCTGCTTTATTCTCCACTTTCTACCCATCTCAGTTATACACATGCTGACGTGAATTTTCCCGGTTTTGTATCAAACACCATGAGGTTATCTTCCGGCATCACCGCCAATTTTAAGAATTTTAATCTATATCTGAACTACGATATCAATAACTCCAATCTGGCATTGGACACCCTCTATTCCAATGCTCCCTTGAGTAAGAACCTGAGTTTTTCAACAGGCATCAGGATAAGTCCAAATAACTCAATCTCTTTGGGTGTTTATTCAACCAGCTTGAAGGACAGAGCTCCGTCTCCCCTGTTCAACTATAATAAGTACAATGGCCGAATTGCTCTTCAGAACAGATTCGGCCCGACAACATTGAACCTTCAGGGTGAACTCGGTAAAATTGAAAACTTTCTTGGAAATGAAAACGGGGACTTGACAAGTTTCTATAATGGATCCATGTCTATGAACTACCTGTTAAACAAAAACATATCAGCCAGTGGATTTGTCAATTACCAAGGTGGTCAACAATACAAAATTACAGGATTCGATCGGTTTTATTACGGAACTTCTGTTGTGGCTCATGTAAAAGAGAAATTTTCTGTTTCACTTCATTACAACAGCAACTACGAACTGAAAGATTATTCCACGGACAGGAGCCTTTTGTCTTTGCAGGTGCAAAGTCAGTTCAATCCCCGACACGAAATTAGTTTTGACACAAACTACAATCTGGTCAAAAATACCCTGAACACCAAAGAATTTAGCCTGCAGTTACGATACACATACATGCTTAACATTCCGATTTCAAAAAAGAAAGACATCGGTAGCCTAACGGGTAAAATTATCAATCATGGCGTTGAGAAAGTAGGGGGTATCCGACTGAATCTGAACGGTATCATTACGATAACTGACAAAGAAGGGAATTTCAAATTTCCGATGGTTAAAGTAGGAACCTATATGCTGACAACAGATGAATCGAGCTTTGGTTTAAATGCCATCACGGAGATTCAAGGGCCATATTGGGTGACTATCAACCCCGGTAAGGAAACTCATCTTGAATTAGCCATGACCAAGTCGGCAAGCATCGAGGGTAAATTGGTTATTCAGGAAGACGAACGATCCGGCCAGAAAGGTTTTTATCCCATCAAGGAAGAGATTGACAAACTGATCATTGAAGCCTCCAATAGCAAGGAAACCTACCGGGTTTTGTCTGGAAGAGACGGTTCGTTCCGTTTTGAAGACCTCAGACCTGGAGACTGGCAGGTTAAAGTCTATACGAATGGCATTCCACAAGGCTATCTGCTGGTCAAAGATCAATTCAAGCTGAATCTTCTGCCTGGTCAAGAAGAGAAACTCGATGTAATCATACAAAAGAAAATTCGCCAGATTAAATTCCAGGGCAAGTTCTGAACGCTTAGATATCTTAACTATGAACACAAAAAAGTATATATTGATATTCATTGTTTTCGCGTTTCTGCCACTGGCATGTTGGGCACAGAAAATAAATACGATATCTCTGACTACCCGTAGTTCAACATCATTTGATCTGTCAGCGATAACAGTAGCGGGGGGGCATACGGCTACGATTGTTAACAATACACAATGGCTCAACTATACCATTCGGGATAATTCCGGAACATTATACACCATCCAGGCTTCGACCTCTTCCTGCACCATTCCTCCGGGAATAGAGATTCATGTGGAATTAGGCCCGTTTTATGGAACAGGTCAGGGCGGTCAGTCAACGGGGTCAAAGCTGATTAGTAGTGTACCCACAGTTTTGGTCAATAATATGGGGGAAGGAGTGACTGGAATTGGGCAAGCATGTGGCCATAATGTTATCTTGTCAATTGGAATTGCCGATTTTGCCCTGCTGCACCCCGGCAACTACCCCTTGACTATTCAATATACACTTACAGCACAATTTTAAAGATTTTATAAAATGGCGTCACATAAGGAAACTCCAAGGCAAAAGATGATTGGCATGATGTACCTGGTACTGACTGCGATGTTGGCTTTGAACGTTTCAAAAGAAGTACTTGACGGGTTTACCGTAGTAAATGACAACGTACAGATGACCAATGACGATTTTGCGCAAAAACGCAAGGGAGCCTATGCAAACTTTGAGAAAGAATACGCTCTGAACAAGAATGAAGTCGGGCCTTTTTTGGAGAAGTCAAAAAAGGCTATGAAAATATCAGCTGAAATGGTTAACTATATTGAAAGCCTGCGTGATGAATTAATCTCAAAAACCGAAAAGATTCCTCTGGATTCTGCCCGAAGAATACCTCTTAAGATGCTAAGAAAAAAGGATAATTACACGGAACCAACCCGAATCCTGATAGGAAGTTCAGAGGACGGATCAAACGGAAAAGCCAGGGCGTTAAAGAAAAAAATCATAGAATACCGTAAAAAAATGCTTAATCTGATAGATCCGAAATATCGGGATCAAATAGCACTCGGTTTGGAAACAGATGATAAATATTACGATGCCTGGGGAAAAAAGCAAAGTTGGGAACTTCATTATTTTTATGACATTCCATTGGCCGCTGACATTCCAATCCTGAACAAATTTATCACTGAGGTAAATAATGCCGAACTTGAAGTGGTCAATGGCCTGCTTCATGAAGTCAGTGCTGACGATTTCAAGTATGACCGGATAGAAGCCAAGGTTTTACCAAAAACCAATTACTTGTTTACCGGCGACCAATATGAAGCAGAGGTGATTGTTGCAGCTTACGATACCAGCCGGAGTCCCAACGTTTACATGATGCGAGGGGTAGATTCACTGTCGGTTTCACGTAAGGATCAGGCAACGCTTATCTCCAGCCAGAATGGTCGGATAAATTTCAAATTTCCAGTTACTACACCAGGGCTACAGAAATATGCTGGATTTGTGAGTGTATATGACAATTCCGGTAAAGAAAATACATACCATTTCAAAAACGAATACTTTGTAGCTCAACCATCACTCACTGTTTCAGCTACCAACATGAATGTGCTTTATATTGGAGTGAGCAATCCGTTGTCCATCTCTGTTTCTGGGATTCCCAGTGAAAACATTTACCCAACTATTTCGACCGGCACGTTGAGGAAAAATAAAGGTAACGGATGGTTGGTTACAGTCCCGGCGGGTTGCAAACAAACAACAATATCGGTTTCAGTCAAAATAAACAAGGGAATGAAACAGATGGGAACGGAAAACTTCAGAGTGAAAAAACTCCCCGATCCGGATTCATATATTGCCAGTAAAAAAGAAGGTTTTGTCAGTAGGAACACCTTGATTGAAGCTGGGAAAATAATAGCCAAGATGCCGGATGATTTTGAATTTGACTACTCCTTTCAGATTATTTCATTCAAGATGACCATGCAAAGGGGCTTTAATGTTTATCATTATGAATCCCAAAGCAACAAGCTGACAGATGAAATGATTACACAGATAAGAAATACGAACCGAGGTCAGGGTATTATTTTTGAAGAAATTGTTGCTCGTGATCCCGATGGCTCAAAACGAATCCTTTCACCACTATTCATTACCATTAACTGATTGAAAAACTTTTACTCAACCCTTAGGCTGAATTTATGATAATCCCTTAAAAAAATCCTAAAAAAATCAAGTATATGAACTTAAATGAAATAATCCAAAGCAAAGGCTTTAAAAGTATATTGGCTAAAATATATTCTTATGGTGCTTCCATTGTTGTTCTGGGTGCACTTTTTAAAATACAGCACTGGCCAGGAGCGGGTTTTATGCTTTCTACAGGTCTTATTACCGAAGCAATCATCTTCTTCTTTTATGCATTCGAAACTGATGATGACCCGATTCCGGTCTATCCTGTAATTGTAGAGGATTCTGAAGATGAAGCTGAAGGACGTTCATTATATAACAGAAAGAGTCATGATGTCATTGGTGATGGTGAAGGTTCTTTAGCCCTTGCAAAATTTGATGAAATGCTTGAAAACGCTGAAATCACGCCTGATTTGTTCCTGCAACTTGGTGTCGGAATGAAGAAACTTGGCGAAACTACCGCAAATATAAATTCGATGGGTGATGTTTCTGCTGCCTCAACAAAATATATGAAAACAATAAAGACAGCAGATGAATCGCTTGAGAAACTTTCTAAAATATATGAAACCACGATATCAAAAGTAACATGCAAAACTGCATTCAAGTATAAAAGTATCGCTAACTCACTAGCAATTATTGAGGAAGAGTCCAGATCTTATCATCAACAAATGGAATCACTTAATAAAAACATCTCTGCCCTGAATACGGTATATAAACTTCAGAAAAAAGAAGCAGACGATTATCTGAAAAATTTGACAGAATCCGTAACTGAATCCCAACAATACCACAAACAGATGACTGAACTCAACGACAATCTTTCGGCATTGAATAAATTTTATGGAAATATGCGTTCAGCAATGAAGATTTAATGTATGCATAAAACAAAAGAAGGTTATCTCACGACAACCTATCTTTTTTAACCTTAAATTAATACCATGAAAAACATGATGCAAATGTAAGGGGCTTGGGGTTATCAAGCAAATTTTTCGACATAAAAAGCATGCTCTTTAACATGTTTTAGCCATTCTTATAGCCATCTTATTTACAGATTAAAAGGAATTCTCACCGTCAGTATAAAATTTCGGCCAGGGTTAAAACCTCCGGCCTCCTTTATAGGTAATCAACATTCTGCGCTTTGTTTTGGTTAAACGGGAACATGCAAAAAACCAGCAATAAAATCAATGCCTGTATCATTTTTGGATTATTTTTGCAATTGATTTAATCATCTAAAAGAAAAGATTGTTTATCCATAGCAAATTTCCAATTAGAGACACCTATATGCAACTAAAACCAGAAGAACTCTTTATACTTTCCGCCGCAAATATTAAACCTCAAGCAGAGGAACTGGAACGGATGAACCAGCTTATCTTGCAGATAAAGGACTGGGACTATTTCACGAATCTTGCCATTAAACGACAAATGGGTGCAATACTATATAAAAAGCTGCCAATGCTTTCCAATAGTAAGGACATCCCTGAAAATGTGAAAGTTCAACTAAAACAAGCATGGTTGAAAACCTTAAGCCGAAGTATGGTATTGATAGACCATTTCAAGAAAATTGTACTGGCATTTCAAACTGAAAATATCCAGGTCATCGCATTGAAGGGCATTTATCTTTCAGAGTGGTTATATCAAGAAATCGGTTTAAGACAGTTCAGCGACATTGATTTGCTGGTAAAGAAAGAAGATGGGGAAAAGGCGTTGGACACACTCAGAGAACTGGGTTATAAACCATCCGAATCTGGAATCATAATACCTGAATCCATGAAGGTTTTTGTTGCTGCTGCACATTTTCCGCCAATGTTACAAAATGGAGTATCCATTGAAATTCATACGAGAATTCACAATGAGTTTGAGGATTACGAAACAGATATCAATGAACTGTGGAAAAACGCTGTTCCTGTAATGATTCACGGAGTTCAGGCAATGACTTTAAGCGACACCTATTTACTGCTCCATTTGTGTCTGCATCTTGACAAACATTTCAAAGCAGGTAAAATTCAATTCACTTGTCTATACGATATCACAAACCTGTTGAACCAGTATTCAGAAGATTTTGACTGGGATGCTTTTTCCGATATTTGCAAAAGATTCAAGGCAATAGACCATACCTATAAATATTTAATTTTGTGCAACAAATACTTTGGTGCCAAGTTATCCGATGAACTGATTAGCTTATATGGTCCAACCCTTCAAAAAATTGACGAGGATTTACTTTTGAAATATCTGGTTTCCGGTGGCTCTCAAAATGTTTATTCATTATCCATTGTGAAAAAGATTGGAAGGATAAAAGATTGGAAGGATAAAATCATTTATATGCAACAAATGATTTTTCCTCCAAAATTATTCATGATGCAACGATATCATTTGAAAAGTAAGCCACAATTGCTGATATACTATCCCTACAGGATATTTGTTGGCATTGGTTGGGGTGTTAGAGCTTTTCTCGGCCTCTTTCGGAAATTATAAAACTTTTTCGCGTGTACTCTGGACCATGCAAAAATAAGCACCTTCTTTGTCCATCAGTTCCTGATGTGAACCAGATTCAAGGATTCGTCCATTTTCAAAAAAATAAATGATATCTGCCCATTGTACCGTGGACATCCGATGGCTTACAATCACAACGGTCTTGTTCTCGCCAAGTTTTTTCAAACTTCCAAGCAATTGCTTTTCCGAATCGATATCAAGCGCACTGGACGGTTCATCCATGAATACGATTGGAGAATCGCGGTAAAAAGCCCTGGCTATAGCCACTTTTTGCCATTGTCCGATACTGAGTTCCTCACCATTCTTAAACAAGTTTCCAAGAAGTGTCTGATATCCGTCAGGCAGTCTTTCAAGAACTTCTGCAATTCCGGCAAATTCGGCTGCCTTTTTCGCTTGATCAGGATTGAAAGGTTTCTTCACGTCACCCAAACAAATGTTTTCATTCGCAGAAACATTATATAAGGCAAAATCCTGAAAAACGGCAGTTATCTGTTCCCTTAGTGCCTCTTTGTTCAAGTCCTTCAACTCTACATCATCGTATCGGATGCTGCCTTCCAGAGGGAGGTAGAACCCACAGAGCAATTTGATCATCGTGGTCTTTCCTGATCCGTTGGCCCCGACAAAGGCGACGGTTTTTCCTGCCGGAATGTCCAGACTGACGGATGTGAGTGCATCGCGTTTGCTCATCTCATAACGGAAACGGAGATTCTCCACCTTAATGCCTTTTTTAAGTGGACTTGGAAGATTTTTTTCACCGATACCGCCGGTCTTTACCGGATTATTCAGAAAATCAATGAAATCGTTCAGAAAAGTATTGTCCTCCACCAATTTTGCAAGGGACTGGAACAAATCCATGAAGACAGAAAAACCACGTTGAAAAACAAAGAAAAACAGGACGACACTACCGATGGTAATCGCCCCTGTCATCTTCAGATAAACCAAATAGGCCAGTGAAGCGAAAATCAGAAAGACCGCAAATAACTGGGCGAACACGTTCGCCTTTAGTTCCGATTGCTGCAGGGACTTTTTATCTTTTTCAAGTTTTTCTTCTATGGATAGAAAACGATTATGAAAGATGCCTGAATATCCGAAAAGCCTGAGTTCTTTGGCAAAAGGAAATCCTGTAAGGATGCGGTTGTAATAGCCCATTTCACGTTCCACAGGACTTTGATTTTTACTGAGCAGGTAGCGTTTCCCCGAATACTGCCATTGAACCACAACGCAAGGCACGATGGCGATGACCAAAAGAAGTACCAGATACCATTGGATGGAAGCAAACAATGCCAACATCACCAAAAGGGAGGTCAGTGATTTGATCAACATCAGCAACTCACTCATGATTTTGACGGGGCGGAAACCCGCTTCCTGGTCAGCCCGATGCATCTGATCCTGCTGTCCGGCGTCTTCGTACATGGAAAGATCCAATTCGGAATGCTTTTGTTGAAGCAACTCATAAGAACGGCACTTGACAGAATAGGACAACCGCTCCATGTAATAACTCTTGATAACCGTGATTAGGGCATTGAGTAAAAACATAAGTGCCGTCATTGCCAACAAAAACATTTGATCGTTCCATATAGAAACATTTGGAATCGTTGGATTGGTCAGTGCATCAATGAGCAGTTTCATGAAAATGATCAGCAGGAAAGGCAATACACCTTGTATCACGGCAACGAAAGCATTTTTAAGAAACTGTCTTTGCGTGCCCTTTCCAACAATCTTCATATTTTTATTCAATGACAAAAAGCTGTCTTTTAGCTTTTTATTGTAGTACCGGACACGTAAGGCAAAATCATAAAAAGGAATAATCAATCGTCTGAAATGGGTCGCAATAAAGGCCAGCCGACGTACACTCCAGTCATTGACAGTCTTAATGGCATTCTTCCTTTGGAAAGTTGTGATTTTACCTTCAATAACCTCAGCAGTAAAAGGAATATCCGGGTGCAGGTTTTTGTCACCTTGCGTCATGTATCCCACCATCGACGGCTGATCCTGAATCTTCACCAGCCGGTGAGCTACGATTTTTCCCCTTGACTTGAACACCACGATGTCGCCGACTTCAAGGTCTTCAGGTCTGCACTTACCGACAATGCCGATATCTCCTTCCTGAAGGGTCGGATACATGCTATTTCCGTGCATCCGCAACATGACGGCTTGTTTATCATGATAAAGTTCACCTTCGTCATTAAACTGATTTTCCGTTTTATCACTCATGATCCTTCATATATTGAACAATGCCTGCATCGGGTAAAAATCCTGTTTCGTAAACGCTGGTGACGGAACACAATTTATTGACAAAATCCAGATGATTTTCAATGAACCGTTTGTCGAAATTATTTTGAATACAAAAAGCTAAAACTTTTGAAACTGCCAGGGCTCCCGATATTTTTTTGGTTGTATTTTCCGGAGCATGTCTGATCAGATGTATCGTGTCCAAGGGTGCTTCTTCCGGTAAAGCAGGATAATACATGGGGGTATTGAACATGAAGAATCTATTGCCACGCTTCCGTATGATCAATCTGTCGTCATTGATAAGTTTGCTGCCGCTTTCCTTCCAAAGGTTCGAGATGGTCGTTTTTCCAAAGCCGGAAAAGCCGGTGAACAATCTTCCCTTTTCACCGTCAAAAACACCGGAAGCATGAATCATGATGGCTTCATGATTGACAGTCAGATAATACAGGAGGATAGGCCCCATCGGATATTTAAGAGGTAACAAATCATTTTCCGGTCCAGGTACAGTAAATATTTTCCATTCATTCAAAGCCTTGTTTAAAACGGCAATTTGTTGAACACTGTTTTTGGTTTGTTGATTGAAAATCCGGAATGCCAGTCCGGCATGGTATTCATAGACGGAATAGAACCATTGGTCTTCGCTCCTGGCTTCAAACAAAGATTTGCAGCCATCCAACAGACTGTCCGGAATACCTGAAACACATTCGACCGAAACATCCGGCGCACAGGCTTCATCCCCATCCACAAAGGGCAGATAACCTTCTTCCAGTTGAAACGGCTTTTCAGAAAAAAGTTTGATTGTGAAGTCTGCAATTTTCAAGTTCATGAACACTAATTTTTCATTTGTGAAACCTTTTCCAGAAAAAGTTTGATGTCTTTTATGGCCGTTTCTTCATCAACTTCAAATTCCTGCATCAATTTTTCAGCAAGTTTATCCACGGTCATTTTCTCAGTCAGGTTTTCCCAGATGAAGCGGCCTGTTTCATTCATGGTAAAGAGTTCTTTCATGTTTGAAACATTATTTGACAGAGGCACCAATACCAGTTCGTTTCCAACTTGTCTGGTTACAAATTGGGATTTGAGTTTATTCAAGTCTCGTATTTCCATCTTATTAAATCATTCGGTTCTTCACAAAGATACAATCTGATTTCAATTTGAGCAAAAACGTTTTATCCAATGATTTGCCACCACAAAAAATATTCACTTACTTTGGAAACGATTTTTTCGCAAAAAAAGCCTATGAAACGAACCCCTGATCTATCGCTCACACAAGTGAACGTTTTAAGTAGCGAAAGCAGAAACAAAATTTGTTTTTGGTTATGCTGAGTCACGCAAAACGACTGTTTAGAATAAACGAACAATTATTTGGCAAGTTACATCGAATACTTATATATTAAAATAAAAAAATAATGAGATGAAACGTATTGTATTTCTTTTGACAATCATCCTTTTAGCTCAATTCACCTATGCGCAAAAAGAGGTCTATCATTTATTGATCGGCACCTACACCAATACCGGCAAAAGTCAGGGTATCTACGCCTATGATGTTGATATGGGAAGAGCTGTATTTACGCAGAAATCCGTGACGACAGGAATCTCCAATCCAAGTTACCTGGTTCTGACACCCGACAAGAGGTTTGTCTATTCCGTAAACGAGACGTCAGAAAACAGTGCCGCCAACGCCTACTCTTTCGATAAGAACACCGCAAAACTCACATTCATCAACCAATCGGCTACGAACAGTCCGGGTCCTTGCTTCATATCAGTCAGCGACAAACATGTTTTTACGGCAAATTATAAAGGTGGGAGTCTTTCCGTTTTCGGGCGAAATGCCGATGGTTCTTTGACAAAATTATTGCAAAAGATCCAACATTCAGGAAACAGCACCAACCCCCAGCATAAGATCGTTTCACATGTGCATCAGGTTATCATGGCACCGGATCAGAAATTTGTCAGCGTTAATGATTTGGGAACGGACAAAGTGACCGTCTATAAATACAATCCCGGCTCGACAACGGAAATCCTGACTCCCTGGGATTCCCTTTCCTCAAAACCCGGCAGCGGCCCACGTCATGCGACCTTCAGCAAAAATGGGAAAAGGCTTTATGTCTTACATGAGATTGACGGCACACTTTCTGTCTTATCGATGAAAAAAGGAAAATTGAGTTTGATTCAGGAAACTTCAGTGGTAAAAGACGGCCATAAAGGATTTCCCGCAGACATTCACCTTTCACCCGACGGTAAATATCTATATGCCACCAACAGAGGCCCGGCAAACGAAATCAATTGCTTTTCGGTGACTAAAGATGGCAAACTGAAAATCAAGCAACAGATTTCGACCACAGGCGATGGGCCACGCAATTTTGCCATAACACCCGATGGAAAATATTTGTTGGTTGCTCATCAATACTCTAACAATATCGTCATCTTTAAACGGGATGCAAAAACCGGATTATTGTCAGATACCGGAAACCGGATTGAAGTAGGCGCACCCGTTTGTCTGGTGTTTTATTGATAAAGCAGGGCAAGAAATTGAAAAAGACATACAAATCTGTCCTTTTTATAGACTGACAAGCTATTTTGATAGAAATGAATGCTGTTGGGGCCGCTTATTTGTTTTTTATAATTTGGAAATAAAAGCAGCAAAAAGTAACTTTGCATATTCATAAAAGTCCTTTGAGGGTTTTCAAAACAAACAGATAGTCAAGTCATTTAATAATCAAACTTATGCGCTTAATCATTCAACCTGACACTACAGGAATTTCTACATGGGTGGCCAATTATGTTGCTACAAAAATCAGGAACTTTGCTCCAAATGCCGAACACCCATTCTTGCTTGGCTTGCCTACAGGATCAAGTCCACTTGGAGCCTATAAGAAGCTCATTGAGTTGTACAATCAAGGATTGGTTTCCTTCAAGCATGTCATCACTTTCAATATGGATGAATATGTAGGAATACCCCAAAAACATCCTCAAAGCTACTACACTTTTATGTGGGACAATTTATTCAGCCACATTGACATCTTGCCTGAGAATGTAAATATCCTGAACGGCAATGCTCCGGATCTGAAAGCAGAATGTCAAGCTTATGAGGACAAAATCAAATCATTGGGCGGCATTCAACTATTTTTGGGCGGTATCGGCCCTGACGGTCATATTGCCTTCAACGAACCAGGCTCTTCCCTTCAATCACGCACACGTATCAAAACGTTGACAGAAGATACCATTATTGCCAATTCACGCTTTTTCAACAACGACGTCAACCTGGTACCAAAACATGCGCTCACCGTCGGTGTAGGCACAGTGATGGATTCAAAAGAAGTGCTCATTATGGTGAACGGCCACTCCAAGGCACGTGCCTTGTATCATGCCATTGAAGGATCCGTCAATCACATGTGGACCATCAGCGCCTTACAGATGCATCCAAAAGGTATTATTGTTTGCGACGAAGCAGCTACGGATGAACTAAAAGTAGGTACTTATCGATATTTTAAAGATATCGAGAAGTTGTAACTATTGAATAGAACAAGAAATCATGATTGGATGAAGCACTCCTTTCAATGGTTTTTGTAGAATCAGCCAATTTGCAGGAGCGGAGGAAACGACGCTTCCAAACTTTTAAATATTCATTTAAAATATATAAGAAAATGGAATTAGACTTAAGTTCCAAAATTACATTAGAACGCATACCAGAGCGTTATTACAAACCGACAGACATGATAGAGAATCTGCGTCAGACTCGTTTCGAGAGACTTCGGACGAATATTTTCAAAGATTCGGAAGTTGGAGCACATTACATCGCCAAAAACATTGCAACCCTCATCCGGGGAAAAGCAGAAAAAGGAGAACAATGTGTCTTAGGATTGTCAGGTGGATTTTCAACTTTGGGTGTCTATGAAAATCTGGCGAAGATGCATCTTGAAGAAGGATTGAGTTTTGAAAATGTCGTCGTATTCAATGTTTCGGAATTTTTCCCGATCATTGATGATGAAAGACACTCAAACACGAAATTACTGCATCATCATTTGCTGGACAAAGTAAACATCAAGCCTGAAAATTTCTTTACCCCTGACTCAACGGTAAATCGTTCCAATTTGCCCGATTTCTGTCACCATTATGAAGAGTTGATTGAGCAACACGGTGGCTTGGATCTGGTTTTAGCCAGTGTGGGTCTGGTTGGAAACATCGCCTACAACGAACCAGGTTCTCAAACCAGTACCTTTACCAGATTGATGTTGCTCGACGAGGTATCCCAAAATGATTTGAATAAATATTACAGCTCATCATCGGAAGTACCGAACAGTGCCATCACTATAGGAATCGGCACCATCCTGAATGCCAAACAGGTCGTTCTGGTAGCTTGGGGCGAACAAAAATCAGCCATCCTGAAAGAGGTAATTGAAGGTCAGATGAATGACAAAGCACCAGCATCCTTCCTCCAACTTCACAAAAATGCCGTTGCATTCATTGACCTGGATGCAGCCCAACAACTCACCCGTCTCAGCCATCCCTGGATGGTTGGTCATTGTGAGTGGACAGACATGTTGATACGCAGAGCCATCGTCTGGTTGTGCGCAGAAACCGGAAAGCCCATCCTGAAGCTCACCAACAAAGATTACAACCAACATAGTCTGGATGAACTGCTGGCACTCTATGGATCAGCATACAATGTAAACATCAAGATATTCAATGACCTGCAACACACCATCACCGGCTGGCCTGGTGGAAAGCCGGATACAGACGATACGGATCGTCCTGAACGGGCAAAGCCATATCCAAAACGTGTGTTGATATTCAGCCCGCATCCGGATGATGACGTAATTTCCATGGGAGGCACCTTCCAGCGTCTGGTCGATCAACATCATGATGTTCATGTAGCCTATGAAACTTCCGGCAATATTGCCGTCGGAGATGAAGAGGTGATTCGTTCTATCTCTCTGATGCAACATATTTTGAACAAATACGATGGAAACAATAAGTTTTTAAAACAGAAATACGCCGAAATGCTTCACTTCCTAAAGGAAGTTAAACAACCTGGGGATGTTGATACTGCTGATGTTCTTTTCTTCAAGGCAAGACTAAGGCAAGAGGAAGCCAGGTCTGCCGACCGTTTCATGGGTGTAAAACCTGAAAATGTTCATTTTCTGGGGCTTCCGTTTTACGAAACCGGAACTATAAAAAAAGGAAAACTGACAGAAGCCGACGTCAAGATTGTCATTGATTTATTAAAATCTGTCAAACCAGACCAAATCTTTGTTGCCGGCGACCTTGCAGACCCTCATGGTACGCATAAGGTTTGTCTGGATGCAGCCCTGGCTGGTATTCACGAACTGAAGAATGAGCCATGGATGAAAAAATGCCGTATTTGGATGTATCGCGGAGCTTGGGCAGAATGGGAAATTGACCGTATTGAGATGGCTGTGCCCATGAGTCCTGAGCAGTTGCGCAGTAAACGCAACACCATTCTCAAGCACCAATCACAGATGGAAAGTGCACCATTCCTTGGAAACGATGAACGACTCTTCTGGCAGAGAGCTGAAGACCGCAACCAAACGACCGCAACACTCTATAACAACCTTGGTTTGGCTTCCTATGAAGCAATAGAGGCATTTGTGGAATACAAACTGGATTATTGACCATTCAAATAATCTGATCATCCATTACTTATACGTGCAAAACTCAATCTGTCCCCGATTGGGTTTTGCACGTATTTTTAAATTTAAGAGGCCACTTTAATGCTTTTTCAATCAGATTGTCACCTGAAAATGATTACAATCATCAGAAATCAGAATGTTTTGATGAAGATTATAGCTTATATTTACGCAGAAATTTTGAATGTAATCACACATAAAATCCTTATTTATGGAGAACAGCAATGTTGAGACAAAAAATCAAAGTGAAAAATCACTTGGTCTCTGCCTTAGCGGAGGCGGAGCGTTGGGGTTTGCCCATATCGGGGTTTTACAGGCACTTTTGGAAAATGGCATAAAACCCGATATGATTTCAGGTGCCAGTATGGGTGCTATCGTCGGCACACTTTACGCAGCTGGAATCAGTCCTGGCGAGATGTTAAAGATCATCGAAGAAGGCAGGCTTTACCGCGTTTCAAGACTACTGACTCTCAAACCCGGATTCTGGAAATCAGGCTGGTCCAACCATAGTACAGTACTTTCCTTAGTCAAGGAGGTCGTCCCACATAACAGCTTTGAGAAATTGCAAAAAAAGATGTTCATTTGTGTGACAAACCTGAACACAGCCCAATGGGAAATCAAAAGTACAGGAAAAAGATTGAGTGCCTGGGTATCTGCCTCTGCAAGCATTCCCGGCGTTTTCGAGGCTTATGAATCAAACAATATTTTCTATGTAGACGGAGGTTTGCTCAACAATATGCCGGCACAACCCCTTCACGATATTTGCGACACCATCATCGGCGTAGATGTTCTGCCCTATTCTGTTCCTTTAGACCTGAAAAAACCATTGGACACGATCATTCAATCCATCCGTGGAGTCCAGAGCATGAATTCAACGGAGGGCCGGTCGCTTTGCAAGTACATCATAGAGCCACAGGTATTGAATCATTTTCATGAATTCAGATTTGACGCTTATCAAAGAATTTATGAACAAGGTTATCAGGATACTTTAAATTACATAAAAAACAATCCTGAAATTTTAAACCTAAAAGAATAGTTCCTTACCTTTGAAATTCCATTCTAATCAAAAAAAACAGAATTTATGATTATAACAACATCCTTCAGGCAAAACAATCTTTCGCTTACAAATGTCAGGACATATCTCTTTAGTGCCCTTTTTGTAATCGGCAATCTGGTTTTACCTCAAATTTGCCACCTCGTACCTGACGGTGGAAAAATATTGCTGCCCATTTATTTTTTCACCTTGATCGCTTCATACAAATTCGGATTGAAGGTCGGATTGCTGACAGCCATCTTCTCTCCACTGATGAATTGCCTTTTTTTCGGGATGCCCATGCTGAGCATGCTTCCTGTCATACTGATAAAATCTTGTCTTCTGGCTGTTGCCGCAGCATGGATCGCCCATAAGAGCCAATCCGTTTCTTTATTGCTGATAGTCTTGACCATTCTCATCTATCAGGTCTTGGGAGGACTGGCCGAATGGATGATCACCTCTGATTTCACGGCTGCTGCCCAGGATTTCCGCCTCGGTCTTCCGGGAATCATGATTCAATGGATAGCCGGTTTCGGAATCTTAAAATGGATGGCAAAAGAATAATATGATATGAACACCAAAAGCTTCGAAGAAGTCAGAAAAAAATTTGAGTCCGTCACTTTTCAAGAAAAATTCGATATGATTGTGGCGGTGGCAAATGGTGGAATCATTCCTGCCGCCATGTTAAACCAACACCTCAATCTGGAAATTCAACTTTTAAAGCTACATCTTAGGGATGCTTCTCAAAAACAAATCTTTGAAAAGCCCAAATTACTTGAGGAGATCCGGTTTGAAGTAAAGGATAAAAGCATATTGCTTGTAGAAGACCGCGTAAAGACAGGAGCCACTCTGACCTACGCAAAACAGTTGTTGATGCAGGCAGGAGCAAAAAGCGTAAAAACATTTGCGGTAAACGGAAATGCCGATTACTGCCTGTACAACGAGGCTTGCTTCATGTTCCCCTGGATCATGAAATGATAATATCGGATTCTAAACCAAATTCAATATGAAACGCAGGGATTTTTTAAAAGCTGCTGCCATTACGGGAATTGCTTCGACCATCAAATTGAGTGATGGTATAGACTTGATGGCACAAAATGTCTCAAAAAAAGCAACTGGATGCGATTTGGTCGCCGTCATGGGCGGAGAGCCGGCTGTCATGTTCATAAAAGCCATTGCTGAATTCGGCGGAATGGGCAAATTTGTCAAAAAAGGTTATAAAGTAACCATCAAACCAAACATCGGATGGGATAGGACACCGGAACTGGCCGGGAACACCAACCCCGAACTAATCAGCGAAATCATTAGGCAATGTCTGCGAGCCGGGGCCAAAGAGGTCACCGTTTTTGACCACACCTGCGACGACTGGATCAAATGCTATAAAAACAGCGGTATTGAAGCGTCTGCCAAAGCTGCCGGCGCAAAGGTGATGCCGGCCAACGAAGAATCCTATTACCGGGAAATATCCTTGAATAGAGCCAAAATTTTGAAGAAGGCAAAAGTTCACACCGCCATTTTAGACAGCGATGTTTGGATCAACGTTCCCGTCCTGAAAAATCACGGAGGCGCAAAAATGACCATCTCCATGAAAAACCACATGGGCATTGTTTGGGATAGAGGTTTCTTTCATAGAAACGACTTACAGCAATGCATTGCTGATATATGCACCATCAGTAAGCCTGCCGTTCTGAATGTGGTAGATGCCTATCGCGTGGTCAAGTCCAATGGCCCGCAAGGAAGATCGGCAGCCGATGTCGCCACCCCTAAAGCTCTTTTTGTTTCGACAGACATTGTTGCAGTGGATACCGCTGCCACCAAATTTTTCAACCAAATAACCACGATGCCTCTGGAGAGTGTGACACATATCAAGAAAGGTGCAGATCTCCATCTTGGCACCATGAATATTGATTCTCTGAGAGTTAAGAAAATAAACATCTAACCAATGACATTAAAAAAAACACGTGTTTCGATAGCAGTAATCCTATCCGCACTGATTACCTTTTATTTTCTGGATTTTGCCAGTCTTTTACCATCAGGTTTTGGTTTTCTGGCAGAAATCCAGTTTATTCCGGACTTACTTTCAGGTTCCCTCCTTGTCGTCTTGGTACTTCTGTTATTGACCCTGCTTTTAGGGCGCGTATACTGTTCCATCATTTGTCCTTTAGGTATTTTTCAGGATCTGATATCATGGATTTCAAAACGTTTCAACCACAAAAAAAAATACAGCTTCAGCAATGAAAAAAAGATACTGCGTTACAGTGTTTTGGCTGCAGTCTTGATTGCCTTTTTTGCCGGAGGGACTATCCTGTTGAGTCTGTTGGACCCTTACAGCGCATTTGGCCGAATGATCACCAATGTGTTCCGCCCGGTGTATATGGCCGGCAACAATCTGTTGGCCGGAATCTTCAACCATTTCAACAACTTTACCTTTTATACCGTTGACATCACCATCCTCAGCTTATTTTCATTCATCATCGGATTGCTCACTTTTATAATAATCGGACTTCTTGCCTATAAATACGGACGCACCTATTGCAACACCATCTGTCCGGTAGGCAGTATCCTTGGTTTTGTTTCCCGTTTTTCTTTACTGAAAGTCAGAATCAATGAGGAAACATGCAACAACTGCGGTTTGTGTACCATGAAATGTAAAGCCTCCTGCATTGACAGTAAAAACAAGAAAGTAGACTACAGCCGCTGCATAGACTGTTTCAATTGCGTGGACGTCTGCAAGAAAAAAGCCATATCCTACCGCTTCCACCGCAAAAAGGAGGTCACAGCATCAGCACCTGCCACTCCTGACAATTCCAAGCGGACATTCCTTTCCGTCATTGCTGCAACAGCCATGATTGCACCTACAAAACTGTATGCACAAGGTATGGCTAAAATCAATAAAAACACAGCCTACGAAAAGAAACACCCGTTGACCCCTCCAGGTTCTGAATCTACCGAACATTTTTTGCACCATTGCACCGCTTGTCATCTCTGCGTAGCCAAATGTCCCTCCCATATACTAAAGCCAGCCTTCACGGAATATGGTCTTGGCGGAATCATGCAGCCCAGGATGGACTTCAAGGACGGATACTGCAATTATGATTGTACCCTATGTTCTCAAATATGCCCCAATGACGCCATCAAGATTTTAACCAAGGAAGAAAAACATAGGATTCAAGTAGGCAAAGTACAATATATCAAGACCAATTGTATCGTCTACACCGATGAAACCAGCTGTGGAGCATGTTCAGAACATTGCCCTACACAAGCGATCAAAATGGTACCTTATAAGAACGAATTGACCATTCCTTCTGTCAATCCAGACATTTGCGTCGGGTGCGGCGGTTGTGAGTATGTCTGTCCGGTAAGGCCCTATCGTGCTATCTATGTCGAAGGCAATCCTGTACACCTCAAAGCTCAGAAATTCAAAGAAGCAGAAAAAGAAGATATTCAGTTAGACAATTTCGGATTCTAACTATTTTCTCTGCATATTATCTATTCAAAGACATGGAAATTCAAAAAGTCATAGCCTCTATCCTCTTTTTATGCGCCATCCATTCAGCTATTGCCGGTAATGACAAGCAGACAAACGATTCCATCACACTGAATCAGGTTATCGTAACTGGAACTCAAATTTCAACCAATGTCAACAACATTCCGGCATCCGTCACCGTCGTTTCAAGAAAAGAACTTGAGAAAACCGAAGAATCATCCGTTTTGTCGGCTCTGAGGGGGCTCGTTCCAGGACTATTCATTACAGAACGAGGCACCACCGGATTCGGTGTATATACCGGCTCGGCAGGTGGCATCTCTTTACGTGGTATCGGAGGTAGCCCCACCACACAAGTGCTGATAGCCATTGACGGGCATCCGCAAATAATGGGAATAAACGGACACGATTTGCCGGATGCTTACGTCGCATACAATGCAGAAAACATCGAAGTTGTCCGTGGCCCTGCCTCAACCGTTTACGGCTCTAATGCCATGGGGGGAGTCATCAATATCATTACCAGGGAAGAAAAGACAGATGGCTTTCGTGCAAACGGATCGATGATATTCGGTTCCTACAATACCCAAAAATATATGTTGAGCCTCCGTTCGAAAAGAGACAGGCTTTCCGGCTTTTTCTCCGCCAATTATGACAAGACGGACGGATACAGGGACCATTCGGACTTTTATCTTTTCAATGGATTCGGTAAACTTGGATATTCCATTTCCGACCATTTCAAAACCACCGCAGATTTCAACTTTTCCAAATACCGGTCAACAGACCCGGGCCCCATCACCAATCCGGCCATCAGCGATTCATTGACGGCCGATATTACCCGCGGAATGGCTGCCATTAACTTAGACAACCATTTTCAGAACACAAGTGGAAAAGTCAACTTGTATTATGACTTCGGACATCACGAAATCTATGATGGCTGGCAATCAGACGACATCAATGCAGGAATTTTGGCCGATCAGACCATCACCCCTTTCAAAGGATCAATATTCACACTCGGACTTGATTATAAGATGTATGGAGGAAAAGCCATCAGAACCAACAACCCGAACTTCAACTTAGATAAAGTCATCCATGAAACAGCCTTGTATCTGTTGGGACGTCAAAACTTATTACAAAACAAGCTGACACTTGATGCCGGAATCAGAATCGAGATGAATAGCCTCTTTGGAAATGAATGGGTGCCCAAAATCGGTTTGTCTTACAGGCCGAAAGAGACTTCCATACTGAAACTATCCACTGCAAAAGGGTTCAGAAACCCGACCATGAGAGAACTGTACGTCTATGCAGCCAACGAAAACCTTGATCCTGAAAGCATGATGAATTACGAGATTTCATACACGCAATTTTCGTCAAATAAAAGATTCAGGGGAGAAATGGCCGTTTACCTCTCCAAAGGAAAGAACATGATACAAACGATTGTCAACTCAGGGGTTCCTCAATTTTTCAACACAGGTTCTTTCAAGAATAAAGGCATCGAAATGGCTGTGCAATACCACTTCCCGATTCAGCTGAACATTTATTCCAATTACAGCTATATCCAATGTGAAAAGCCCATCTTGGCCACACCGGAACATCAAATCAATACAGGAGCAGACTATTCTCTTGGAAAAATGAATTTGATGGTCAACCTGCAAAACATCAGGAATTACTATTTAAAAGTAGGCACGACTCCCGTAAAAGAAAACTTTGCACTTTTAGATGCCAAACTCAGTTATAAGCTTCTCGAAAACCTAAACGTTTTCTGCAAGGCGGACAATCTGCTGAACAGTTCCTATCAAATGAATTACAATTATCCCATGCCCGGAACAACCATCATGGGAGGATTTAAAGTATCTTTATAAAGTTTCAGGGAAACTTCCTACATTTGTAACTATCATTTTCATTATTCCATCGATTCATGCTCGTCGATTTTCATATCCATTATTATCCAAACCAGGGAGAAGTGTTGATGCTGAACGGTTCAACACCGGAAACCGGTTATCTGCAAGAAGAAAAAGCACTTGAAATGCATTATCTTGGTGACGGCTACTGGCAACTGACTGTAGATATCAACAGTTCAAGAATGCTGGAATATCGATACTTTGCCCGTAAAGACGGTCAAACAAAGCGCAGGGAATGGGGTGATAATCATATCGTCGGTTTGCCTGAAGGTGTTGATTACTGCACCTTGTATGATTTTTGGCAGCCGGAATCAGACATCAGTTTCTTGTATACATCAGCCTACACCGACATTATTTTAGCCATTGACCACCGTTTTAAAACGGTATATGAACCAGACCGCATCATCCTGAAAGTGCAAGCTCCTTTCGTGCGGAAAGGCCAAAGCATCGGCATTTCCGGCAACATCGAATTGTTTGGTCAATGGAAAAACGGACAAGCACTGAACATGCAGTCTGAACGTTTTCCGGAATGGAGCATTACCCTCGATGCCAAAAAACTACCTGAAAGTTGCGTCTATAAATTTGTGGTCATCGACAATCAAACCAAACAAATTATCGGTTGGGAATGGGGAGAACCCAGAAGTCTTTTCACGCCACGCTGCATGGATAGACAAATGCTCATGCATTCCGGTATGGTTTATCGTTTTCAGGAAGCACCCTGGAAATGGGCCGGCGTTACCATTCCCGTCTTCTCGCTCCGTTCAGAAAGCAGCTGGGGTTGCGGAGATTTCGGCGACCTGAAAAAAATGACAGACTGGGCGGAAACAACCGGTCTTCAAATGATCCAACTTTTGCCCATCAATGACACCACCCTTACAGGAACGTGGCTTGACTCCTATCCCTACAATGCCGTTTCCATCTTTGCCCTGCATCCCATTTACGCATCCATGAAGGATCTTACACAGCTGAAGAGCAAAAAGTCGATGAAACGCTATGAAGCTGAGCGACAAGCACTGAATGCCCTGCCAGAAATGGACTATGAAAAAGTCATCAGACTCAAATGGGACTATTTTAAAGAAATATTTGCACAAGAAGGATTTACCGTCTTGAATACAGACGGTTATCAAACCTTTTTTCAGGAAAACAAAGACTGGCTTGTACCTTATGCCGCTTTTTGCTATCTCACAAGAGAACAAGGATTTTATGATTTCCAGGATTGGGTAACTTATGCTACCTATTCTCAGGAGAAAATTGATCATCTCACCGATCCATGCCAACCTTGGTATCAGGACATAGCCATCCATTACTACATCCAGTACCAGTTGCATTTGCAACTCAGTGCCGCCCGTGAATACGCCCATGCCCATTCCATCATCTTTAAAGGTGATATTCCCATCGGGGTCTGCCGAAGCAGCGTAGAAACCTGGACTGAACCACGTCTTTTCAATATGGATACCCAGATTGGAGCCCCCCCCGACGACTTTGCCGTCAAGGGACAAAACTGGGGCTTTCCAAGCTACAACTGGGAGCGCATGAAAGCGGAAAATCTGCGTTGGTGGAAACGTCGTTTCCAAAAAATGGCAGATTATTTTGACGCTTATCGGATTGATCATATCCTCGGATTCTTTCGCATCTGGGAAATCCCCATGCATGCCACAGAAGGCCTACTTGGGCATTTTAGCCCTGCATTGGCAATTAATCCCGATGAAATGGTGAATAATGGCTTCAAATTCGATAAAAAAACGATGACCGAGCCCTATATTACACAGAAGCTGATTAAGCATATTTTTGGAAAATCCGCTCAAGATTTAGCAAACAAATATTTGATAAAGAACGATATAGGAAGATACCAATTAAAAACAGGCTTTAAAACCCAGCGAGAGATTGTTGATTACTTCAAAAAGACGGATGAAGATAAAAATATCTGCGAAGGATTAGTTTCGTTATGCAACGAAGTATTATTCGTGGCTGATCCAAAAGATAAGAATCTCTTTCACCCACGAATTTTGGGAGCAGACACGGTCTGTTACAAATCTTTGGAACCGGATCAAAAAGCAGCATTTGATAAGCTTTATATCGATTTCTTTTATGTCCGTAACGTGAATTTCTGGAAAGAAAAAGCCAATGAAATCTTGCCGGAATTGATTGCCTCAACCAAAATGCTTGTCTGCGGAGAAGATTTGGGTATGATTCCTTCCTGTGTTCCGGAAGTGATGCACCAATTGGGAATCCTGAGCCTGGAGATCCAGCGCATGCCCAAGAAGTCGGGAGCTATGTTTGAAAACCTGAACGCCATCCCGTATCAATCCGTCTGCACAACATCTACACATGATATGAATCCCATCCGTGCATGGTGGCTCGAAAATCCGAAAATCACTCAACAGTACTATCAGCAGGTTTTGTGGAAAAAAGGCGATGCACCTAAAGATTGCACACCGGAAATTGCTGAGCAAATCATCCGCCTGCATCTGGATTCTCCTGCCATTTGGGTCATTCTTCCATGGCAGGACTGGATGTCATTTGACGGAGAACTCAGGTGTCCAGACCCGAAAGCAGAGCGAATCAATGTCCCTGAAAATTCCAAAAACATCTGGAAGTATAGGATGCATATTACTTTAGAGCAGTTGCTGAAAGAAAATAAATTCAATGAAAAAGTCAAAAACCTTGTTCAGGCATCCGGAAGATAACTAAAACAAAGATCATTGAATTTGTCGTTTATCCGACACTTTGAATATCCGCTTCGATTTCGAATCCTTTTTATGAAATAATAAGTGGTTTAAGTTGTTCCACAACCCTTCCCTTTCTAGAAAAATAATCTTCAGCCTGTTCGGTGGTAATCTTGCCGATGTCAAAATAGCGGGCATGTTCATTAGCCAAAAACAAACCACAAGTGGAGGATGCCGGCATCATCATATAACTATCTGTGAGCCGCGTTCCTATACGGTTTTCAGTTTCCAACAGACGGAAGATCGTTTCCTTTTCGCTATGATCCGGAGACGTCGGATAACCGATGGCCGGACGAATGCCCCGGTACTTTTCCGCCAACAGATTTTCAAAACTGATATTCTCGTCGGGTGCATATCCCCAATATTTTTCTCTGGTTTCCAGGAAAAGTAATTCGGTAAGTGCTTCAGCCAAGCGGTCTGTCAGAGTCTCAACGATTAGGGCCGTATAATCATCTCCGTTAGAACGATAATCACCGGATAGCGTGGACGGAAACTGTGAAATGGAAACTGTAAAGGCACCAAGATAATCCTGAACCCCGGATTCTTTCGGAGCGATAAAATCAGATAAACAAAAGTTGGGTTGCCCATGCTGCATTTTCTGGTCTCGCAACTGAGGCAAACAAATTTCGTGGTCGCCTTTTTCGACCAGAATGTCATCTCCGGAGGAACAGGCAGGGAATAAGCCAATCACCGCTTTCGCTCTGATTTTTTTGTATAAAACCAAGTCTTTCAATATATTCTGTGCATCTTCATACAATTTCGTAGCTTCGGCACCTTTTTGAGGATGTCTCAGAATTTCAGGAAAATGTCCACGAATATCCCATGCATAAAAAAAGTACGTCCAGTCGATATAGGGCAAAACCTTTTCAATAGGGAAATCTTTCCAGTCCATGATGCCTTTCAAGACTGGGACTGAAATCTTTTCTGCTTTCCAGTCTATCCGAAATGCATTTTGGCGGGCTTCTCCAAGAGAAAGATACGTCGTCTTATTGCTTGCTTCTTCATGGATAACCCGTAACACTTCATAATGTTCTTCGGTTTCTTTCCTGAAATGATCACGGAATGACGGATCTGTGATGTTTTTCAAAACAGAAGCCGCACGGGATGCATCCCGTACATGATAAACACGACCGGGATAAACCGGATTCAGCTTGATGGCCGTATGCAATTCGCTGGTTGTGGCACCACCAAGCATCACAGGAAGGTCAAGCCCTTCCAGGGCAAGAGACTGACAGACTTTCTTCATCTCTTCCAGGGATGGCGTAATCAAACCACTGAGTCCGATGGCATCGACCTGTCGCGCTTTTGCTTCACTGACGATTTTTTCACAAGGCACCATGACGCCAAGGTCTATGATTTCGAAACCATTACAGGAAAGCACCACACTGACAATATTCTTACCGATGTCATGCACATCCCCTTTCACCGTCGCCAGCAGAATTTTCACCGGTTTTATCTCACTTTGATTTTTCTGGGCGGCAATCGTCGGCTCCAAAATGGCAACAGCGGCTTTCATCACCCTGGCACTTTTCACAACCTGAGGCAAGAACATCTTTCCGTCACCGAACAGGTCTCCCACCGTATTCATGCCGTTCATCAAAGGCTTCTCAATGATGTCGATGGCGGCGGGATACAATTGAAGACATTCGGCTATATCCTGTTCCAAATATTCAGAAACACCCTTTATCAGAGAATATTGAAGACGTTCTTCAGCAGGTAACCGTCTCCAGGTATCTTTGCCCGATTCATGAACTTCTTTTTTGTCCGTGTTTAATGTTTCCGCATAAGCCAACATTTCTTCCGTAGCATCACTGCGACGATTAAGCACCACGTCTTCCGTAAGCTTCAGCAATGTCGGGTCGATTTCGGAATAAGGTATCAATTGTCCTGCATTTACAATGCCCATGTCCAGTCCAGCCTTGATGGCATGGTACAGAAAGACCGAGTGAATGGATCCGCGTACCGTTTCATTTCCTCTGAAGGAAAAAGAAAGGTTACTGATGCCGCCGCTGATTTTGGCATAGGGCAGGTGCTCCTTGATCCAGGCACAAGCCTTGATAAAGTGAACGGCGTAATTGTCATGTTCGCTGATGCCGGTAGCGATAGCCAACACATTCGGATCAAAAATAATATCCTCAGCCGGGAAACCATCGTTAACCAGCAAGTCATAGGAACGTTTGGCCACCGCAATCTTCCGTTCAAAAGTATCAGCCTGCCCGTTTTCGTCGAAAAGCATCACGACCATGACGGCACCATACCGATGAACCAAACGTGATTTACGGATAAATTCCGCTGTCCCTTCTTTCAAGCTCACCGAATTGACCACCGATTTTCCCTGCGTACATTTCAAACCGGCCTCAAGCACATCCCAACTGGAAGAGTCAATCATCAGCGGCACTTTTGAAATCTCCGGCTCGGAAGCAATCAGATTCAGGAATTGCACCATGGCAGCCTTGGCATCGAGCATGGCATCATCCATGCAGATATCAATAATCTGCGCACCGTTTTCCACCTGATGACGGGCTATGGACAAGGCCTCATCATATTTTTCCTCCCGCATCAAACGGGCAAATTTTTTAGAGCCGGCCACATTCGTGCGCTCCCCTATATTGATAAAATTACTTTTAGGATCCACCGTCAAAAGCTCCAGTCCGCTCAAAACCGTTTCGTGCTTATCGACAGGCACTACCCTCGGCCGATAGTTTTTGGTCACAGATGCGATGGCGGCAATATGGGCAGGTGTCGTTCCGCAACAACCGCCGATGATATTGATCCAACCATTCTGCAAATATTCCTCAACGGTCTTCGCCATGGTTTCAGGCATCTCTTCATATTCCCCGAACTGATTGGGCAATCCGGCATTCGGATGCGCACTGACAAAAAACGGCGCATTGGAGGCCAGCTCTTCCACATAAGGTTTCATCTGTCTGGCACCAAAACCGCAGTTTAAGCCACAACTCAACAGTTTGACATGTGAAACAGATGCCAGAAAAGCCATCAATGTCTGTCCGGAAAGCGTACGGCCACTGGTATCGGCCACTGTTACAGAGACCATCACCGGAATCCGTATTCCGGATGCAGCTTCTTCCTCCTCAATGGCAAAAAGTGCAGCTTTGGCATTCAGCGTATCAAAAACAGTTTCCACCAAAAGGATATCAACCCCTCCGTCACGTAAACCCCTCACCTGCTCGCGGTATGCGGAGGCCAAATCATCAAAGGTGACAGCCCTGGCTGCGGGATTGGACACTTCAGCAGACATCGATGCCGTTTTGTTGGTCGGTCCCATGGAACCGGCAACAAATCTGGGTTTTTCAGGAGTCTGCAAAGTTTTTGAATCCGCAGCAGCACGCGCCAGTTTGGCTGCAGTCAGGTTTATTTCATAGACCAGGTCTGTCATGTTGTAATCCGCCAGCGAAACAGCATTGGCATTGAAAGAATCGGTCTCAATGATATCCGCACCGGCATTCAGATATGCCTGGTGAATTTCAGTGATCAACTCCGGTTTGGTCAGGCACAATAAATCATTGTGTCCCCGCAAATTGATTTTGGAATCAGCAAAACGTTCACCCCGATAATCTTTTTCCGTCAGACCATAAGTCTGAATCATCGTACCCGTTGCACCATCCAAAATCAAGATACGCTCTTGCAGAATTTTCTGTAAATTTGAACGCATAAAAATGAATCTATGGAATTATTAGGTACAAAGGTAGACTTTTTCCGTTAAGAAAGAATATCTTTGCACAAGAAACAGTCCGCCAAAGATAACCATTTGCACAGGACAGAATAAAAGAATAAACCATGCAAAGTACTAAAAGCGTGCGCGTTGCAGAACGATTCAACATCGGCGGCAACGAAAGGTTCGCTCTGATTGCAGGGCCATGCGCCATTGAGAGTGAATCGATGACAATGATGGTAGCCGAATATCTCAAAAAAACTTGCGAAGAACTGGGTCTCCATCTTGTCTTTAAATCCTCTTACGATAAAGCAAACCGTTCTTCCATACATTCACCACGAGGGGTTGGAATCGAAAAAGGTCTGGCCATCTTGCAGAAAGTAAAAGAGGAACTAAATATTCCTATCGTGACAGACGTTCATGAAACCTGGCAATGTGCTCCAGTAGGAGACGTCGTTGACATGATCCAGATACCGGCCTTTTTATCCAGACAAACTGATTTGCTCGTGGCAGCCGCCAAAACCGGAAAGGTCATCAATGTGAAAAAAGGACAATTCATGGCACCTTGGGATATGAAAAATGTCATCAACAAACTGGAAGAGGCCGGTAATGAAAAGATTTTGCTTTGCGAACGAGGCAGTTCTTTCGGCTACAACAATCTGATAGTGGATATGACCGGATTGGTTGTCATGCGCTCTTATGGATATCCCGTCGTTTTTGACGCCACTCATTCCGTCCAGAAACCGGGAGGTAAGGGTCCCTCCACCGGTGGAAACCGGGAAATGGTTCCACCACTCATGCGAGCCGCTTTAGCCGTAGGCGTGGATTCCATTTTTATAGAAGTCCACCCAGACCCGGACCATGCCTTCTCTGACGGGCCTAACCAACTCCGGATGGATGACGTTCGCGACATTTTACAGAAAGCTATTGAAATTGACACAATTATAAAAAGACAATAATGGATTTTATACAAAGAAGCCGGGAGGTATTTGACCAGGAAATTTGCGAATTGCAAAAGGTCAGTGCCAATATCGGAAACGAAATAAACGAAGTTGTTGAACTGATTTACAACTGTAAAGGAAAAGTAGTCGTCACAGGTATCGGAAAAACCGGCCTGATCGGGAAAAAGATAGCCGCATCCATGGCTTCGACAGGTACACTTGCTGTCTTCATGAACTCCACAGATGCCTTACATGGTGACCTTGGAATGGTCAGAAAAGAAGATATCGTCATCGCCATTTCCAACAGCGGAAGTTCTCATGAAATCCTGAATATCCTGTCTCCTCTGCGTAAGATTGGTGCAACCATCGTTGCCATGACCGGTGACCTCGAATCATCCTTAGCCAAGGAAGCAGACTACATCCTCAATATCGGTGTAACCAAAGAGGCCTGCCCCCTTGACCTGGCTCCGACCACATCAACCACCGCCACCTTGGTGATGGGCGATGCCCTCACCATCTGCTTGATGGAGAAAAGAAATTTCAAGGCGGAAAACTACGCCATGTTTCATCCGGGAGGTGCCTTAGGACGTCGCCTGCTCACCAGAGTCGAAGATCTCATGACCGGTGAAATCCCTGTCGTTCGTGAAAGCGACTCCTTCAAGGATGTCATCTACGTCATCAGCGACCGCAGGAAAGGCATGACCATGGTTATGAACAACGATAATAAAATGACCGGAATCATCACTGACGGAGATATTCGCCGCGCCATTCAGAATTTTGACGATGTAATCAGTAAACGAGCCATTGACTTCATGACCCATGGTTTCAAGAAAATTGCCAAAAACGCCCAAATCAACGACGCCCTCGAAATGATGACCGCCAGCAAAATTACCTCACTTGCCGTCTGCGAGCCTAAAGATAGTTCAGCGATTGTGGGTCTGATAACCATTCATGACATCATTGATTTCAACAAATAACCCGACGTTTGGTCACACTATAAAACACTTCGTTTATACCGTAAATCTTGAAAAACAAAATATCCTGCATGGTATTTCATTCGTTATATTGATTTATATCATTTAATGCGTATATTTTCATTCAAAATTGTGATTATTTTGAATAAATATTTATATTTGCACTACATCACAAACATTAAACATCAAAACAAATCATGATGGCTGATTTATCATCCAATAATTGGAGGGCCATGAGCGACAAAGCTCTGGCAAATCAAATCGGAATTTTTGTGAAGTACCATAGACTGGAACAAAACAAAACCCAGGAGGAGTTGGCCCATGCTGCAAGTATCAGTCGCTCTACACTGAGTTTGCTTGAAAGAGGAGAGACGGTCACTTTGACCACCCTGATACAGGTATTGAGGGTGTTAGACCAATTGCACACGATGGATGTTTTTGTTGTACAAAAAACCATCAGCCCCTTAGTGCTGGCGAAAGCAGAACAAGGGAAAAGAAAAAGGGCAAGGGGTAAGAAAAATGATGTCGGTGAAAAAAAATGATTGGTAAAGATGGATACAGCATACGTAAAAATATGGGGCGAACTGGCAGGGGCTGTGGCGTGGAACGAAGCTACAGGTATAGCCACCTTTGAATACAATCCTAAATTCAGACAACTGAATTGGGATTTGGCACCCTTGCAGATGCCTGTACACTCAGAAAAAACAATTTTTGAATTTCCATCCTTGAGGAAAAAGCCTGATGCATCAACGGATGCCTTTAAAGGGCTTCCGGGATTATTGGCAGATATGCTTCCGGACAGATATGGCAATGAGCTCATCAATTTATGGCTGGCACAACAAGGCCGTCCGCTGAACAGCATGAATCCTGTAGAGATGCTTTGTTTTATCGGAACCAGAGGCATGGGAGCCTTGGAATTTGAACCAGTCACCTTTCAGGAAAGGAAAAGGGCATTCTCTGTAGAAATAGAAAGTTTGGTTGATATTGCTCAAAAGATGCTTTCTAAAAAAGAAGCATTCTCCACCAATTTGCAACAGGATGAAGAAAAAGCGATGTTGGATATTTTGAAAATTGGAACTTCAGCCGGTGGAGCCAGACCCAAAGCCATCATCACCTACAACGAAAAGACTGGAGAAGTGAAATCCGGTCAAACGATCGCTCCAAAAGGATTTGAGCATTGGCTGTTAAAATTGGATGACGTCAGTAATGTGCAATTGGGAAAAACTCAAGGTTATGGAAGAGTAGAGATGGCATACTACAATATGGCAAAGGCCTGTGAAATTGAAATGATGCCTTCCAGACTATTGGAAGAAAACGGAAGGGCTCATTTTATGACCAGACGTTTTGACCGTGAAGACGGTGCGACCAAACATCATATACAAACATTTTGTGCGCTCAAACACTTCGATTATAACGCAATAACAAGCTTCAGTTATGAACAGCTTTTTCAAACCATGCAGGAGCTAAGACTATCATATCCAGCCTCAGAGCAAATGTTCAGAAGAATGGTATTCAATGTACTGGCACAAAACTGTGACGATCATACCAAGAATTTTTCCTTCATGCTTAAAAAAGGTGGAAACTGGGAACTTGCTCCGGCATACGATATTTGTCATGCTTACCAGCCAAATCACCAATGGATAAGCCAACACGCTTTAAGCATCAACGGCAAACGAAGCGGCATCACCAAAGAAGATCTATTAACCGTAGGTGCATCCATCAAGAACAAAAAGGCAGAAGCGGCGATAGAGGAAATAAATAACACGGTAGGCCGATGGAAGGATTTTGCCGATGAAGTGGATGTTTCACCAGAGCTTCGTGATGAAATTGCAAAAACACTGATAAACCTAAAATAGGTAAAATGACAAATATTCTATAAAGTGGAAATCAATTGTTGCAGTTTCGTCTCAGCCATCTTGAGGTTGTATTTGAAATTGATGAATCTGGAACACGACTGGATGTAATCCTCCTGTGCCTGATGGACTTCTAAAGAATTGGTCTGACCAAGTCTGAGACGCTGAATGCTGATCTCAAAGTTTTCTTTTGTCAGGCTGCTGTTTTCACTTTCTATCTGAACCAAGCGTTGTTGATTTTCAAATTCTGTCAAGGTATTCTCCAAATCGGTACTTACCTGCAATTTAATATTCTCCAGATTATATTCGGCCGATTGAAGCTGAAGTTTTGCCTCAGAAATCTTACGTTTATTTTCACCTGCCGTGTACAATGGAATAGAGACTTTTCCACCGACCTGAGGACCGATTGAACGGTTGCTTAAAATCGTCCCATCCGAATTGTCGGTTTGAGACAAATAGTAACCGGCATTCAGGTTCAGAACCGGTAAATTGGACTTTTTATTCTCCCTCAACGTCCATTCTGCTATTTCGACCTGCTTCTGCAAAGACAAAATGGCGGTATTGGAAGAATTGAGCTTCCTGAGCAAATCAGCCTTGTCCGGAGAATAGTCCAATGGAATGACATCGGCAATTTCAAATGTAGTTTCCGGATTTCTGCCCAACAACCGATTCAGGTTTTTCTTGCCGGCTTCAATCACATATTGCTGGTTTATGGCATTTTCCGTAGCAACGTTCAAATCAATTTTTGCCTGAAGCAAATCGGTTTTCAAAAGCGAACCGGCATCAAAACCTGTTTGGGCAATTTTTACCCGTTCACGGTTGAAATTGATGGCCTCGTTGTAAGATTTCAATTGTTGTTTCTGCCTTACGACATCATAATAAGCAGCTATTACATCATATTGGGTCTGCAAGACTTGTTCTTTAAACTGGATTTCACCAAGAGCTTCAATCTGGCGCAATTTGTTCCTGGTCACAAACATTTTTCCACCATCGAACAAAGTCCATGCAAGTTCGGTACCTGCGCTAAACGAAGTCGTGGAAAGCGCAGGATATTTTTTATCCTCTCCGACCGAATATTTTTGGTGCACATTATCGTTTTCATAACTTCCGGCACCGGTCACACCAATCGTTGGCAACATGCCGGCATTTCCCGGTGTATTGTTGATCTTTGCTATTTCTGCATTATTGCGGGCCACCCGAATGTCGAAATTATTTTTCAGAGCGGTATTGACAGCTTCTTCTATGGTCAGAACATTCTGACCATAGGCTGTGGAAACCAGCATAAATAAAATCAGGGTTTGTATTATTCTCATAAAACTTAATATTTGCTTGAATAGTCTTTCTTTCCTGAAAGTGCAATGTAGGTCGTCGGAATAACGAACAGGGTGAGCAGCAAGGAAAAGAATAATCCGCCGACAACCACAATACCCAACGGTACCCGGCTGGTAGCACCGGATCCCAATGCCAGCGCAATGGGAAATGCGCCGAAAATGGTTGCCAACGACGTCATCAGAATGGGCCTAAAACGCGCTGAAGCAGCTTCAAAGGCGGCAACCCGTTTATTCATACCCAGTTTCCGTTTCTGATTGGCAAATTCAACAATCAAAATACCATTCTTCGTCACAATTCCGATTAAAAGAATCATTCCGATTTCGGAAAAAATATTGATGGTTTGACCGAAAATCCAAAGCGAAAGCATTGCCCCGGCAATCGCCATCGGAACAGTCAACATGATAATGAACGGATCCCGGAAGCTTTCAAATTGGGCGGCAAGAATCAAATAAATCAGCAATAGTGCCAAAACCAGGGCAAACGAAATATTCGACCGACTTTCCTGAAAATCCCTGGACGGACCGGCCAACGATGTGTTGAATGATTTATCCAACAATTTGCCGGCTATTCTCTGCATTTCATCAATGCCATCCCCCAAAGCCATTCCTTTGGCCAGATTGGCAGAAATCGTTGCAGATTTGTAACGATTGAAATGGTACAAAATCGGAGGATTGCTGTTTTCTTCCACTTTAACCAGATTGTCCAGTTGTATCATGTTTCCTGTTTCGGACTTCACATACATGGAAGAAATGTCTGCCGGTGTGCTCCTGTCTTCACGTGCAACCTGCCCAATCACATAATATTGCTTGTTGTTACGCAAGAAATAACCGTATCGGCCGCCACTAAAAGCCAAATCGAGCACATCGGAAATGTCCTTCTCGTTTACACCAAGCGCGTTCGCTTTCAGCCGGTCTACCGTCAGATTTATTTCAGGCTTATTGAATTTCAAATCAACATCCACATTTTTAAACACAGGACTGTTTTGCGCTTCATCCAAAAATGCGGGTAAAACTTTCTGTATCTTGGCAAAATCCAGATTCTGCAAAACAAATTGAACAGGCAATCCCCTGGATGTAGCTGTGGCAATGGTCGGTTCCTGGCTGGCTATGACCTTGGCATCAGGAATGGTTTCATAAATTTTTGAGAGTCTGTCGTAAATATTCTGCTGGGAAGCTTTTCGTTCTGATGGATCCGAAAGATAGGTATTGATAGATCCGGTATTGGCACCGGAGTTTCCTCCACCACTTCCATACCGGGCAAGGACATATTTTGATTCAGGAAAAGAATCCCTGTTTATTTGGGCTATCTTGTCTATAATTGCCTGAGTAGTGGAATATTCCGTGCCTTCAGGTGCCTTCACCGACGTTCTAAGGTAACTGTGATCTTCCAGAGGTGCCAATTCCGATTTGAGCGATTTTGAGAAAACGAAAATCATGACAATACATAATCCGAGAACGGAAAAAGAAATCCATCTGTTGCAAATAAAAAAGGTCAGCAATCGTCTGTACTTTTTTTCCATTCCCACAAAGAAAGGTTCTGTAGCTACATAGAAATTGGAATGGCCGGCCTTCGATCCACCAAGGACCACGTTCAGCACAGGCGTCAGTGTCAGTGATACCAATGCGGAAATCAGCACGGCACTGGCCACTACGATTCCGAATTCACGGAATAATCTACCCGTAAAACCTTGCAGAAAAATGACAGGGATAAAGACTATCGCCAAAGTCAGGGAGGTCGAAATAACCGCAAAGAAAATCTCACGCGTACCTTCAAAAGCCGCCTGCCATTTGTTCATCCCCCGCTCAATCCGTTTGAAGATATTTTCGGTGACTACAATACCATCATCAACCACAAGTCCTGTCGCCAAAACTATTCCCAATAGAGTTAAGACATTGATGGAAAAGCCGAAAATATACATGACGAAAAAGGTCCCGATCAGGGATACCGGAATATCAATCAACGGCCGTAAGGCTATGATCCAGTTTCTGAAAAATAAGAAAATGATCAGCACCACCAAAAATATGGAAATGAGAAGTGTTTCTACCACATCGCTCACAGACTGTCTTACAAAAAGAGACTTGTCACGTCCCACAACCAACTCCATTCCTGCGGGACTCGTTTGATTGATTTGATCCAAACGTTTATAGAATTCATCGGCAATCTGGATATCGTTTGCACCGGGAAGCGGTATCAAGGCTATCGACACACCGTTGACACCGTTTATTTTAGCCCCTGATTCTTCATCCTGAGGCCCAAGTATGGCTTCCCCGATATCTTTCAACTTGACAACCTGATTTTCTGTTTGCTTGATGATCAGATTATTGAAATCGTCTTCTGTCACTAAACGGCCATGAGTCCTTACAATCAACTCTGTGGCATTTCCCCGGATTTTACCTCCGGGCATTTCTACATTTTCATTGGCCAACGCCGTTTTAACATCAGATGCCGTCAGCTTATAGGCAACCATCTTTTGCGGATCGAGCCATAAACGCATGGCCGGTTTCAGTTGTCCGTAAATGGAGACAGAACTGACACCGGGAATAGTCTGGAGTTTTTCCTGCAAAACATTCTCGGCATAATCACTCAGTTCAATGCCACTCATGTTGTTGCTCTGTGCAATCAATGTGATGATGGGGTCACTGTCGGCATCCGCTTTGGTGACGGTTGGTTGGGCATCAATATCCTGCGGCAGGTTCCTCATGGCCTGTGACACCTTATCACGCACATCATTGGCTGCTTTTTCCAAATCGGAACCAAGTTCAAATTCAACAGTGATTTGACTGGATCCGATGGCCGATTGTGAAGTAATGGACTTCACACCCTCAATGCCGTTGATGGCTTTTTCGAGAGGTTCTGTTACCTGCGATTCAATGATTTCAGAATTGGCACCAGTATAAGAGGTTTGTACGGTAATGACCGGAGGATCAATGGCCGGATAGAGACGGACTCCCAGAAAATTAAAACCCACAGCACCCAAAAGAATGATGACGAGGCTCAATACGGTCGCAGCGACCGGACGTTTCAAAGCAATATCAGAAAGCGTCATAATCTGTCATTTACTTTAGAATACAACAACTTTGATCCCTCTTTCAAAAAGAGAACCCCATTTGTAATGATGGTATCACCGGGTTGAATGCCTTCGGTTATCTCAATACCGGCCGCTTTCCTGATGCCAGTCTTGACAAATATAAAATGTGCTTTACCCTTTTTCGCCACAATCACCTGTTTTTCATTCTCCTGAGGAATGATGGCCTGTGTAGGAATAACTAATGCAGTCTTGTTTTCACCAAGCCGCAAAGTGACATTTGCAAAAGCACCGGGAATAAGATCTTCCGATTTACTATTGACCACCGCTCTGGCTTTCAGGTTTCGGGTATCTTCACTGATACCCCGCTCCGTGGCCAAAACTGTTGCATCATACTGTTTGTCATTGCCGGACAAGGAAAACTTCACTTTCATTCCTTTTTTGATGGCCGAACCATACTTTTCCGGTATGAAAAAGTCCAGTTTCAAATGACTTTCACTTCGAATCGTGGCCACCGGTGTTGAAGAACTGACGATGGCTCCCACGCTGATATTGCGCAATCCGATGACGCCATCAAAAGGTGCCAGGACCTCGGTTTTACGAATCTGAGCCTTTTGCTCCTCAATATCAGCTATCAGAGAATTAACCTGTAATCCGGTTGCTTCGTAATCATTCTGGCTGATGCCATTTACTTTCAAAAGCTCCGACTGTCTTTTTAGAATTTGTTTCTGAATATCAAGTTGCGATTTATACTTTCTCAAACCAGCCTGTAAATCATCGTCAAACAGTTTGACCAACAAAGTGCCTTTCCTTACAAACTTGCCTTCCGGTAAATTGACCTTCACAACCCTTCCGGCCACTTCATTTCTTAATTCAACCTCTTCAAAAGCCAACAACGATCCTGAAACCGTAATTTCATTGATAAGCAAAGATGGTTTGGCAACAAACCCATTTACTTTTTTAATCGATTCTTTTTTGGATGATTTCTCTTTCTCTTTCGGATGGCTGATGCCAACTTTTATCAAACATGCCAACAATAAAATAAAGAATACTAAAATCCAGATAGTTTTCTTTTTCATACGTAAATAATCGTTTTTAAGGTCGTACAAAACTCGCATGTCAAATTTTCATTGTCTTAGGTGAATACTCGTATTCATGCTCGTTCCACATACAAAAAACCCTGTTCGGAAAATAAAAAGTACAGTTCAAAAAATACTTTAAACCTAATACACTTACGAATACTTTAGAACAAAAAAAAATCAGTTGGTTTAATGACCTTTTGAATCTTTTCAAAAATTTACCAAATGTAGAAAAACTTGAAGAAATTAAATCTTGAAGGGTATGACATTTCTGTTTCATTAACATCAACGGTACCAAAAAGAGCACAGGAAATCATTTATAGCGATCAACTCCATTATAAATCACCAAGCTCGAAAACGAAAAGAACAAATCCTGAATGTGGATAAAAAGCCCCGGGAAATTTACAATTTACAGACTATTCCTGACCTATATCATCTCTGATCATTTGAAGTTTTAGAAGCATCTGCATCATTCCTTCCTTATCAAGAAGTCCGGAGTTGAGTGAATGATAATCATCATCGAGCTTCTTTTCTTTTGCATCCGTCACGTTTCCTGATTTTTTTGCATCACAGGGAATGCAAAAAAAGCCGCCCATATCCTGAGCTCTGAGCATTTCTTCCCGAGTAACCAAAGTCTCATAATTCTTTTCACCGGGGCGAGCACCTGTAACACAGATTTTTGAAGATGAATGGTATAATTCAATCAATGATTGTGCCAAAACTTCCAGTGTCGCAGCAGGTGCTTTTTGTACAAAGAGATCTCCGTTTTTACCGTGTTGGAAGGCAAACAGAACCAGGTCGACAGCATCATCCAGTGTCATCATGAAACGAGACATACTTGGATCCGTAATGGTTATGTCTCTTTTCGCCTTCATTTGTCCAACCCACAGCGGAACCACAGAGCCGTTGCTGCCCAACACGTTTCCATAACGCGTACAACAAAAGACGGTTGAGCTGCATTTTTCCAGAGAACGGGCCTTGGCCATGACCACTTTTTCCATCATCGCCTTGCTTATACCCATAGCACTGACGGGATAACAGGCTTTGTCGGTACTTAGAACCACCACTTTTTTCACACCCTGTTCAATGGCAGAATTCAGAACATTTTCCGTACCAAGGACGTTGATAAGAACAGCCTCTACCGGCATTGATTCACATTGAGGGACCTGTTTCAATGCCGCTGCATGAAAGACATAATCAACATCCTCCATGGCCCGGTCAACACTCTTTTTATCAGTTACATCCCCAATATAGAATTTCACTTTCGGACTTTGCAACCGGTTGCACATCTCCTCCTGCTTCTTCTTATCACGGCTAAAAATGCGGATTTCCTTCACCTCTGAATTCAGGAAACGATTCAGGACAGCATTCCCGAAAGAACCGGTGCCTCCGGTAATCAGTAAAATCTTATCTGTAAACATATATCGGTTTCATAATTAAGAATAACCCCAAGAACATATCTCCTCACAAATTAACGACTTAAATTCTAAAGGTCAAAACATCTGCTCCGGTTTTGATGCGCACTCGAAAAATTGGCAAGGAGCCAAATATTAAAAACAACATTCCAATATTAGGCAAACTTAAAAAAGAATTTTTTGATAAAAATTACGTACTTTAGCAAACAGAATGAAATTTCAATATCAAAGCACTCTAATATCCTGATTTATGAAGAAAATTTGTTTAGTTTTAGTCATTGCCTCCATGTTTGTTTCATGCCAGAAAGAAGAATCCGGAACGATGTTGGATGTCATTAACTTGGAAGTAAAACAAGCGGATTGGAGCATAGGCTCAGACGCAAACGGATTGAACAGTTACTATTACTGCGAGTTCGCCATGCCTGAAATAACGTCTTATGTGTATAGAAAAGGAAGTGTTCAGGTATACAACGTCAAGGGAGGTGCTCAACAGGTACTACCTTATGTCCGTCATTATCAAAATGCTGAAGGAGCTCTATGGACTCAAACCATTGACGCTGATTTTGCAACCGGCAATCTGATTATATATGTCACAAATTCCGATTTTTATATGGAAACACCTCCTGCCATGAACTTTAGGGTCGTACTGATGTGGTAGGCAATAAAGCGGTAAAATAGTCCATGATTTAATAGAATGTCTTTTGATTTTTAATGGACACAAATAATCATGTTTTTTTTGTACTATATTTGCGTTTATTATTCTCATTCATAACACATCCATAGAAACATGAAAAGAATTCTGACAGCACTCCTTTTCCTGATTGGTTTCACCACTGTTTTCGCAGCAGAAACCATCATCGAACGCCCTCCGTTCAGCGTTTCAAACACCAGTACCCTGGAAGTTGATAAAATCATTCTGACCGATACAGCCACGGTGATGTATATGAAAGTGTTCTTCACTCCCAAATACTGGATCAGCATCAATTCAAAATCATACATCCTTGCGAATGGACAAAAACTGGAAATGAAAAGAGCGCAAGGCATTGAACTTGACAAACATGTCTTTATGGACGACTCCGGCAAGACTTCATTCATACTCACCTTCCCTCCGATTAATCCGGACACCAAACAAATCGACTTTATTGAAAGCGATTGCGAGAGTTGTTTCAAGATTTGGGGAATTGAGCTCAAATCCAAAACACTGACCAACAGAATGGAAGTGCCGCAAGAAATACAGAATGAGGCCAAAAAAAGAGAAGCAAAAGAAATGCTGGGAATCCCCGAATTTAAGGCAGACTCCGCGGTGTTGAAAGGAAAATTTTACGGATATATACCGGAGATGAAGTTTAAGATTCAGGTTTACGTAAACAATCCCATAACAGGGGAAGAAGAAGATTACGAAACGGCAGTGAATGAAAACGGATGTTTTGAGAAAAAAATACCATTGATTTGTACCACACAAGTAATATTCCGGTCTAACTCTTACAACAAAGACATCTTGCTGACTCCAGGCAAGGAAACGTCCGTTTACTTTGACTTGCAGAAGAAATGCCAGCAAGAAGCAAACCTCAGGGTTGACAAATGCGAAGCCACAAATGATGTTTTTTTCGGTGGGGCCAATGCCAGCGTCAACAATCAGCTTAGTACCACCGAAATCAACCCTCAGGAAGACAGAGAGCAGATGCTCAAAGACATACTTGGTATGAGCCCCGAGCAATATAAAACCTATATACTCGAAAGGAACAATCAAGCCATCACCAAATTGAATCAAAAGAACTTGTCTCCGGATGCATTCCTCATTGCAAAATTATCCCAGCAATACTTCACGCTGTACAAACTCATGTATGCCAATTCCTACCTTCAGGACGCCTTCCGAAAAGCCAACAATCTTAGTTACAAAGACCCGATGAAAGGTTTTGTCATTCCTGTTTTTGATAGCGATTATTATTCATTCCTTAAGATTTTTCCGGTTAACAATCCCATTTCCTTGTATTGCGAAGACTATAACAGCATTATTAGTTCTTGTAAATATTTAAACAGGCAAACAAATAATATCAGGTTGGATTATTTAACTGCCCCCATGATACAGAAGCTCATGAAAAGCGAGGATCTGACTGCCGAAGATAAAGAATGCGCTCAATATTTGATCAAAGAAGACTTCAATAACTGGGACTATAAAAGAATTGCCCAATATAAACAAATGACTCTTGATAATTGCAAACAATTAATCAAGACAGGCAAACTGACTCAAGAGGAGAAAACGCAGGTCGAAAAGTTCATGAATCAGACCAAAGTAAAAGATACCAAGGTAATTGACATCATCAATTCCAGACTTAAACTTTTACAATATATCACGAAAAATAATCCGGATTTTCCGAAAGATTTGCTTATCCCTTTACAAAAGGAAGTGGGTATATCACAAGATACCGCCATTCAGAAAAGAGTGCAGGCTTTTCGCCAAAAATATAAAACCAAAATTCAGGATATTCAACTTGAAAACACCCGTAAAAATGATTTAGAATACCTTGCCCGTATTCTCGGAACTGATCAAGGCATCCTTTTTGACCTGATACAAACCATGGATTATACTTCCCAGTTAAACAATTTTTCACCTTTATCCGACGAGACACTCCAAAAGATTTCCTCTATGGGCTATCCCTTCTATGGTAAATATTTCACCGGTAAAAACCAAGAACTTATTGCTAAAATCGAAGCAAACAAAAATAAGAAAGGTTACACTGTACACGAAACGCCATCAACATCCAACGACAGTCTGTTTGCTGAAATCTTGAAACCTTTTGCCGGTAAAGTCATTCTTGTTGACTTTTGGGCAACCTGGTGCAGCCCTTGTCGCAGAGCTATGAAAGAATTAGAACCGGCAAAAGAAAACTTCAAAGGCAAGGACGTTGCCTTTCTCTATCTTGCATGCGAAAATTCTCCCATCGACACCTGGAAAAATATGATTCCAGGTATTCCCGGTGAACACTTCCGCATCACGAATGATCAATACAATTACCTAAGTAAGAAGTTTGGCGTAAAAGGCATTCCCTCTTACATGATCATCGACAAAAAAGGGGAACAGGTCTATTTCAACGTTGGTTTTGAAGGAGTAGATAAAATAACAGACCTGTTAAACAAAGAACTTGATAAATAAGAATAACAAAATAATGGCCCTATAAAAAGATGAAGAGGTTGTCCTAAAAAAGACAACCTCTTCATCTTTTTGTATTCTCTTATAGACTCTTACGCATCAATATTCGCATACGATGCATTATCCTCTATGAACTTACGACGAGGTTCAACGTCTTCACCCATCAGCATGGAAAATACATGATCTGCATCCGCTGCATTTTCAATCGTTACTTGACGCAAGGTGCGGAATTCAGGATCCATGGTGGTGTGCCAAAGTTGTTCGGCGTTCATTTCACCCAAACCTTTGTAACGCTGCGTATGGATGGCATTTTCATTGCCGCTGCCGTATTTTTCGATGAATTGCTGGCGTTGGATTTCTGTCCAGCAATATTCTTCAACCTTACCTTTCTTGCAAAGATAGAGCGGAGGCGTTGCAATGTAGATATAACCATTTTCAATCAACGGCTTCATCTGACGGAAAAAGAAAGTCAGCAAGAGGGTATCGATGTGGCTACCGTCGACATCGGCATCGGTCATGAAGATAATCTTGTGATACCGAAGTTTAGAGATGTTCAATTCTTTGGAATCATCATCCGTACCGATTGAAACACCGAGAGCTGTATAAATATTTCGGATTTCCTCGTTTTCAAGAATCCTGTGCTGCATAGCTTTCTCCACATTCAGGATCTTACCACGGATTGGCATGATTGCCTGATATCTGCGGGAGCGTCCTTGCTTGGCCGTACCGCCTGCAGAGTCTCCTTCGACAATGAAGAATTCACATTTTTCAGGATCACGGTCTGAACAGTCAGCCAGTTTTCCGGGCAGGCCTCCGCCGGAAAGCGGACTTTTGCGCTGAACGAGTTCACGGGCATGACGGGCTGCATGACGGGCTGTGGCAGCTAAAATGACCTTGTCGACAATAATCTTGGCCTCTTTCGGATGTTCCTCCAGATAATTGCCCAGAGCTTCGCTTACAGCCATATCGACGGAGCCCATGACTTCGTTGTTTCCAAGTTTTGTCTTAGTCTGACCTTCAAACTGAGGTTCGGCCACCTTGATGGAAATGACGGCAGTAAGACCTTCCCGAAAATCATCGCCTGTCACTTCAATCTTCACCTTTTCCAACATCTTGGATTCTTCCGCATATTTTTTCAGCGTACGGGTCAAGCCACGACGAAAACCGGCAAGGTGCGTACCACCTTCGATGGTATTGATGTTATTGACATACGAAAAGATATTTTCATTGTATGACTGGTTGTACATCATGGCTACTTCCACCGGTGTGCCACCGAACTTATCGGTTGAGATATAAATTACATCGTCAATCAGAGGTTCACGGGATTGATCCAGGAAACGGACAAATTCCTTCAGACCTTCATCCGAATGATATACTTCACGCTTAAACTCACCGTCTTCAAGGACATTGCGACGGTCCGTCAGAGAAAGCTTGATGCCCGTATTCAGGTAAGCAAGTTCTCGAAGCCGTCCGGCCAAAACATCAGATTTGAATTCAAGCACGGAAAATATTTCATCATCCGGTTTAAAAGTGATTGTCGTTCCGGTTTCTTCAGATGTTCCGATTTCCCTGACACTGTAAAGGGGCTTTCCGCGTTTGTAATCTTGCTCATACAGTTTCCCGTCAAGACGAACTTCTACATGGAAAGAAGAAGAAAGTGCATTTACACAAGAGACACCCACGCCATGCAATCCTCCGGAAACTTTATAGGATCCTTTATCAAATTTTCCACCTGCATGAAGTACGGTCAAAACTACCTCCAGTGCGGAACGCTGTTCTTTTTCATGCCAACCGACAGGTATACCGCGACCATTGTCAATAACGGTAACAGAGTCATCCTCATTGATGGTCACCTGAATGTTATCGCAATAACCGCCCATAGCCTCGTCTATCGAATTGTCCACAACTTCATAGACCAAATGATGCAGACCTTTCAGCCCGGTATCGCCGATATACATGGAAGGACGCTTGCGTACAGCCTCCAGCCCTTCAAGAACCTGAATACTATCCGCAGAATAAGATTGTGATGCGTCCACTTTTTCTTCTTCACTCATATCTTTTGTCAATTTTTTTGTTAAAACGAATCATCTTTCACGATGCTTGTCAGAGATATATCTTTCCCTGAATTCTCAACAAATATAGGGAATCTTCCCGACAAAAGCACCATGCCTGCCGGCCTTTTTTTAGTTGAAACCAACAAAAAAAGGCCGCATCTTTCGATACAGCCCTGCTTTGTATATAGGGTCTGATTAAAGCTTGTTAACGCCTTTGGCAAGCTTGGATTTCAAATTGGCTGCTTTGTTTTTGTGAATTACATTCTTCTTTGCCAATTTGTCCAAAATAGAAGTCACTTTGGGAAGCATTGCGGCGGCAGCTTCTTTTTCAGTAACTAAACGCAGTTCACGTACAGCGTTACGGGCGGTCTTTGCATAATAACGATTGTGCAAACGCTTTGCCTGCGTTTGACGAATTCTTTTCAATGATGATTTGTGATTTGCCATCTCGACTAATCTTTTAAATTATTGTTTACTTTTAGTAGCCCATAGCAGAATCGAACTGCTCTTTCAAGAATGAAAATCTTACGTCCTAACCGATAGACGAATGGGCCGGCCTGTCGCTTTCGTCCTTAAAAGATATCCGTTGATATTTGGCCGTCAAAGCGGGTGCAAAGATAGAACGCTTTTTCCTTTTGACAAACCTTTTTTGGAAAAAAATTGGTCAAAAGCCGCATTTTCCACCAATTTTGATTTCTATTCCCTATCAATCAATTCTTTACGATGGATGGTTTAAGCGTATTGGCATACATTTCCGGATTATTCAAGACCTCGATAGCCTTTTTCAAACAGGAATCAAACTTGAGGGATTGCTGCATTTCGCCGGATTGATAGTAATATCTGCTCACGATTTCCGCACTTAAAAGCATTTCAATTTCCTTACGGAAGGTTACAAAATCATCATCCAGATTTCGATTCAACTTCGATTCCAAAGCGGTCAGTTCATTTTTAACATCTCCGGTATAACTCTCTGCATCAAGAGCTTCCTTCAATTTATCAAAAGCTTTTTTACTTTGACTGTCATAGGTGAACTTCCGACCTTTCACATATTCCAGAAAATTCTGATAATCGGCATCACTAATCTTAAACTCAGATACGGGTGCAATCTTATCATGCTTTCTGTAATATTGATTCGCATAATCAAAGAAATACATGCCATCGAGCAAATAATAGCTGATGGAAGAAACACGCTCGTCTTTACATTCAATATCCGGCTGGATGCCACCTCCATCCTTAACTTTTCGACCGGCACGCGTTCTAAATTCTGTGGTCAAACTGTCCGGAATACGCCCGACGCTTCCATCCTCATTGCGGTTGGAATAATCGATTGCCTGAATGCATCTTCCACTCGGGATATAATACTTGGCCGTAGTAACCTTTAACACGCCATTGAATGGGATATTGCGGGTCGTCTGCACCAGTCCCTTTCCAAAAGTTCGGGTACCCAATATCACAGCTCTATCCAAATCCTGCATGGCTCCGCAAACAATTTCAGAAGAGGAGGCTGACCCTCTGTTCGCCAAAATGACAATAGGCATCACCGTATCAATCGGTTCACGGGTCGTTTTGTAAGTCTGGTCCCATTGATGCACTTTTCCGCGGGTATTGACAATTTCCTGTCCTTTATTGACAAAAAGATTACAGATGGATACTGCTTCATCAAGCAGACCTCCGCCATTGCCCCGTAAATCAAGTACGAGCTTTTGCGCTCCCTGCTTTTTCAGATCAAGCAAAGCCTGTCGGACCTCCTGACTGGCCTTGCTGGTAAAGCCACTCAGATTGATATAGCCTATCTTTTTATCGTTATCGACCAAACCATGATACGTCACCTGATTGACCAAAATGAGTTCCCGCAAGATTTTCTTTTCGAAGGGTTTGGAAAAACCCTCTCTTTGAATCCGCAATTTTACTTCTGTTCCAGGCTGCCCTTTCAGCAATTCACTTGCACGGTTGATTGTTTCATGATCCATTTTCACGCCATTGATTTCCAACAGAATATCCCCGGCTAACAATCCGGCTTTTTGTGCAGGCATATTTAAATATGGATCCAATACCACTACTTTTCCGTTTTGCGGCCCGATGATGGCACCGATACCACCATATTCCCCGGTAGTAATAAATTTAAAATCTTCCGTTTCAGATTCGGGCATGTAATTGGTATACGGATCAAACGACGACATCAATCCATTGATGCTGTTTTGTAAAACTTTTTCCGGCCGAACGCTATCTACATAAAACTGATCTAAATCTCTGTACAGAGCATGAAGAATTTCAAAATTTTTAGAGATTTCAAAATCTTTCTTTTCCGTTAAAGAATTGCAAAATCCATGAACACTCAATCCGAAAAGTAGGATTGATATAATAAAACTCGATCTTAATTTAAGCATTTGACTGCGTATATTTTAATAACTGATTATCAATATTTAAAAATTCGAATGGAGTTGCTCCCAAACAGAATTGTTCATTTTCGGACCGACTACTTCAATCACTTTGCCTGCAATAATTGTTCCATAACGGGTACAATCTTTCAAACTCCGTCCCTTAGACATTCCATAAATGAAACCGGCTGCAAAAAGATCCCCTGCACCTGTGGTATCCACACAATTGGAAGCTACAGCAGGAACAAGCACCCGCTCCTCTCCCCGAATGGCCATGGCCCCACGGGATCCGATTTTAACAACGGCTATATCAACTTGTTTGGCAATACACTCAAGAGCCTCTTCGGGTTGAAATCCGGTCAAAGCCTTCGCCTCTTCTTCGTTTGCAAAAACAATATCAACAGAAGAGGCTATGATTTGGTTCAAAAAATCGAGATTCTCCTCTACCACATTATAGCTTGCGAGATCCAATGCAACTTTCATTCCTTCATTTTTAGCCATTTTCACGGCTTTTAGAAAAAGATCATGGTTTTGCACCAGATAACCTTCTAAATAGAAAAAATTGGAATTCCTGAAAAGTTCAGGATAAAGATCCTCAGGTAAAAGATTTGCTGCGGCACCAAGATATGTGGCAAAAGTTCTTTCGCCGTCCGGACTGATAAAAACCAATGACCGGCCGGAAGCCTGATCACTTTTAAGTAAGCGGGGATCCACACCGTAGTATTGCAAATCATGTTGATAGTTTATTCCAATCTCATCGTCATTAACCTTCCCGATAAATGCGGAATTAACACCAAGTTTGGAAGCTCCGGTGACGGTATTGGCTGCCGAGCCTCCACAAACCAACTGTCTGGGTATATCCGAAACTTGTGTCCGGATCCGATAAAATTGTTCCTGATCAATCAGTTGCATGCTCCCTTTCGGTAAGCCTAAGGCATTTAACAATTGATCGGATTCGATGGGCATCAAAACATCTGTCAAAGCATTCCCCATCCCTAAAAGTCGAATCATAGTCCCTTTTTTTTCTGCAAAGATATTGCATTATTCGAGAAATACCTGTACTTTTGCACCGCATTTTCTTAAAAGAATGCAACACTCTTCAGTAGCTCAGTTGGTTAGAGCACCTGACTGTTAATCAGGGGGTCGTAGGTTCAAGTCCTACCTGAAGAGCTTTTTTTGACATCATATTCTTCAGTAGCTCAGTTGGTTAGAGCACCTGACTGTTAATCAGGGGGTCGTAGGTTCAAGTCCTACCTGAAGAGCAGGAAAGCCGGCATCTCTGCTGGCTTTTTGTGAAAATGGCCATTCCTTTCAAGCCGACCACTTCATAAAAACCAAGCAACCATGGTACAACATCCACTCGAAAAATTTAAGTTCTGTCCGGTTTGTGGTTCTTCCCTCTGGAATATAAACAATGAGAAATCCAAAAAATGTACGGCTTGCGGGTTCATATACTACGCAAACGCCTCTGCAGCAGTGGCTGCAATCCTTCGGAATGAAAACGGAGACCTGTTGGTTTGCCGCCGCGCCAAAGATCCGGCAAAAGGAACACTGGATTTGCCGGGCGGCTTTGTGGATATGCATGAAACCATTGAAAATGCTCTGCGTCGGGAAATCATGGAAGAACTCAACTTGTCTGTAACGGATATCACCTATTTTCAGTCTATACCCAATGAATACCTTTATTCGGGAATGGTCATCCATACGCTGGATTTCCTATTTCTGTGCAAGGTGAAAGATTTCCAAAATCTGAATGCAATGGATGATGTCTCCGAGGCTTTTTTTAAGCCGATTAACACAATTTCACCGGATGATTTTGGCCTGAATTCAATAAAAAAAGGTATCATTGCATTTTTAAAAGAAATCAAATGAAACGTATCATTTTAGCAGGATTACTTTTTAGCCTTGCGTCCACTTCCGTATATGCTCAAAGAATCGGAGCAAGTGAAGATCCGGACCGTCTTTTTTATCTTGCCAGCGAACAATTCAGGGAAAAAGAGTTTCCGAGCTGTTTCCGGACCATCGAATCCTGGTTTGGAACTTCAGAGAATCCGGTTCTACTGGAAGAAGCTTCTTTTTTGCGTGCAGCTTCAGCTTACGAATTAAATAAAAGGGAAACCAGCATCTTGTTGATTCAATTCCTCGAAAAATATCCCTCATCACCACATGCCGCCAAAGCGTATTACCTTTTGGGATGCTCTGCTTTGAACGCGGGACAATTTGAGGATGCCCTCGAATTCTTCAACCTTTGTCCTGAGGAAGAGCTTACTCCAAAAGAAAAGATCGACTACCAGTTCCGCTTTGCCTATCTTTCCCTGCAGATGAAAGACTTCGAAACAGCCAGAAAGATATTCAGGAATTTGATGAACGGTGACAGCCGCTATGTCGGTTCAGCCACCTATTTTTATGCCTATATGGACTATTCCGAGGGCAATATGAAAGAAGCCATGGATGGTTTCAACAAGATTGCCAATCATGCCCAGTACAAAGATGCCGTTCCCTATTTCAACCTGCAATTGCTGTATATAGAAGGCAAACTTGATGAGATGCTGGATCAGGCCGGAAAACTCATCAACCAAAAACCGACAAAAGTACAAAAAACGGAACTGATCCGTTTGATGGGTGCCGCTTGGTTTGATAAGAAAGATTACAGTCAATCCCAGAAATATTACCTCGAATACCTGACGCTCAATCCGACCATCCAAAGGACTGATTTATATCGCATTGGTGTAAATTATTACACTCAAAAGAATTACAATAAAGCCATCGAATATTTGTCCAAAGTGACTGATCCCGGTGATGCCTTGACACAGAGTGCCACTTACCACCTTGGTTTGTGTTACTTGAAACAGGACAAGAAAGACATGGCCCGCATGAATTTTGAGCAAGCCTCCATCGCCGATTTTGACAAAGGAACCAAGGAAAAAGCACTGTACAATTTTGCCTTGCTTTGTTACGAAACCTCCTTTTCTCCTTTCAACGAACAGGTCAAATCCTTCCAGCGTATCCTGACCGAATTTCCCAATTCCCAGTTTGCAGATAAGGTGAATGGATATCTCGCAGAAGTACTCCTTTCTTCCAAAGAATACGAAAACTCCCTGTCCGTGATCCAAAGCATTCCCAACCCAGACAAGGAGCTGCTTCAGACCAAAAGCCAGATACAATTCATGCTCGGTGTTGAACGCTACAAGAATGGACAGTTCCAGAATGCCGCAGACCTCTTCTCCCAATCGATCAAAGGAGCTGAGCACTTATCCATTTCTGCCGCAGAAGCTTATTTCTGGAGAGGTGAAGCCAGATACCAACTCAACCAGTTAAGCGAAGCAAGCCTTGACTACAAACGTTTTTTCGACAGCGAGGGATCCACAAAAATGAAAGCCTATCCCATCGCGTCCTATAATCTTGGATACTGTTTCTTCAACCTGAAAAAATATTCTGAAGCCAGAATTTGGTTTGAAAAATATACGGCTCAGATTCAAGTCAAAAAAGAAAAGAACTATCCGGATGCACTCAACCGCATCGGAGATTGTTATTTCCAAGCCAAAGATTATGTAAAGGCAGAAAAATTCTACCAAAATGCAGATTTGAGTTCTGCCTCAGGCAATGATTACGCCATTTATCAAAAGGCATTCTGCCTTGGGCTTCGCAAACAATACAAAAGCAAGATCGATTTGTTAAGCAATTTCGGGAAACGCTTCCCCCAATCTGATGATGCAGACGATGCCCTTTTCGAAACAGGGCGCACCTATATCCTCCTACAAAAGCCAGATCAGGCCATTACCACTTTCAACCAGCTGATGAGCACTTTCAAGGAAAGCCCGCTTTCACGCAAAGCTGGCATTCAGATAGCTCTTCAATATTTTAACCAAGGAAAGAAAGACGATGCCATCACCGCTTACAAAAAAGTGATCGAAGAATATCCCGGCAGTGAGGAAGCCAAGGTTGCCTTAAGCGACCTGAAAATGATTTACGTGAACAACAATGCTGTCTCGGACTTTGTAAACTACGCCAAAGGGCTCGGAAACATAACCGGTATTGAGATTGACGAGCAAGATTCCCTTTCCTATATGGCTGCTGAACAATTGCTTATGGATGGGAAAAAGGCTGCAGCCGTCCAAAGCTTTCAGGCTTATCTGAATAATTTCCCGACAGGTGCATTCAGAACAGAAAGTCATTACAACCTTGGCCAATTGCTGTTGATTGACGGCAAAAAGACAGAAGCCATGGAACATTTCAATATTGTAGCCCAACAAGACGGTCATAAATATCAGATGGAAGCCGCCGAGTTGACTGCCGATGCTTACTATGCCGATAAAGACTATGAGAAAGCATTGTCCGGATATGAACTGATGGAAAAACTTTCATCAGATAAAAACACCCGAATGGCTTCAAGGCTTGGGAAACTCCGTTGTCTATATTTCGAGGAAAAATACAAGGATGCTGTTGCGACTGCAAACGTTTTGACCGGTGAGGGTGATTTAAATACAGACCTTGAGCGTGAAGCCTGCTATTATCGTGCCAAGTCCTGTTTGAAACTGGGACAGGAAAGCAAAGCAAAAGCCGACCTTGAAGTCCTGTCCGCCGAAGTACAGACGGCATTCGGAGCAGAAGCCCGCTTCCTTCTGGCAGCGTTTTATTACAATCAGGGGTCTGACAAAGAATCCGAAAAGATCATACAGGATTTCATCAAAGAAGGTACCACCCAATCCTATTGGCTGGCCAGATGCTTTATCTTGCTGGCTGACATCAATATTGATCGCAAGGATGACTTCCAGGCCAAGCAGTATTTATTGAGTTTAAAAGAAAATTATAAGGTGAAAAATGACGTTCAGGAAATGATTTCAACTCGTCTGAGTGCCATCTCCAAACGAATCAAATAATTATTATGAAAACTTATTATACCATACTTATTCTCGCAGGCTGCGTCATGGCCTCCTCCCTAAACGCACAGACGAGGAATAGAACTCAAACTGCAAAAAAAGACACTTTGATTCAGCGAGACCTGGTTTTGGAAAAAGAATACCAACCCACTGTCGAATCCGCTGAAAAAATACTTTCATCTCCCGATATCGAAATATTCAACATTGTTAAACAACCGTTGGACTTTTCCATCACCGAAAGTCCAACCACCATTGTGGGTGATTACAATCCGCTGCCGGCTGCCGGTGTCAAAACAACTTTCCCGGCCAGCGAAGAGTTCGGATACGTCCGCTTGGGAATTGGAAGCCACCGCACCTTTGTGGCTGATGCACAAGTCAACTTGTTGCGACAAAACAAGCAGTCACTGGACGTGAATTTTCAAAACAGGTCGGTATTCGGAGATTTGACAAACACAGCCGGAGAAACAAAAAGATCCTATTTCAATAACAACAAGCTTCTCGCTTCCTACAAGCTACATCTGACCAACACAGAACTCGGCGCAGATGTTTCCGAAAAATACAATGCCTGGAACTATTATGGTACCTGGAGAACCGTTTCTCTTCCTGAAAATGCCCTGTCCATACCAGGTGGCCAATGGTCTTCGGACGCCAAGATCGGATTCGACATCAAATCCAAATATATCGGACAACCTTTTTCTTATGTCATCCATGCAGAAAGCCACCTTTTCAGATTAGGCAGAGGGGTCACATCCGGGACAACACCAACTGATGAAAAAGGTGGACGCGAAAAGGAATTCAGCATCAAGGCCGCCCTCAACTATGACCTGAATAAGCTTTTCCACCTTGGACTTGATGCAAAAATGCGAAACTTCACCTACAGGGCAGCGGTCAGCTGGCCGGCAAATGAGATTGTGGCCTACAACGCCAATGACATCAACCATGATTTTGCAGACAGACGTTGGTTTGAATTCAACCCTTATGCAAAGATGACTTACAAGAAATGGGTGCTGGCAGGAGGCTTTAAATTTGCCATTCCAAGCCTTGAGAGCGAAAGGGTCAAGGCAAACATCACTGCATCAGCCTCAACAGCTCTTGGAAATAAGGCTGTCTTCCATGCAAGATTGGATGGAGGCGTTCAACCCCAATCCTACCGTGAAGGCATCGAGATGAATCCCTATCTGGATCCTGCCATCCGGTTGAAAACGGCATGGAAAGTCCTTGACCTGAGTGCGGACATTGAATACAAACCGCTTCCTGGCCTTCGCATCACTCCGTTGGTCGGATATGACGTCACCAAAGATGCTCCTTTCTTCTACAACGGATTTCCATCCTCTACCGAAGGAGTCAACAATGCTTATGGAAACTTATTCTCCGTGAAGTATATGACCTCAAATCGTCTCAAGTTGGGCGTACATGGTCTATATTCATTCAAAAGTTTGCTGACAATACTGGGCGAATTGAATTTCAACCGTTACCTCAATTTCAGTTCGGCAGATGATATCAATGACCTATTGAAAGATTGCGGACGCAAAGCATGGTACAAACCCGGATTTGAAATGCGTCTTCGGGCAGATATCTCACCCGTCGAAAAGTTGAACCTTTTCCTGGACTATCAGTTGGAAGCGCAACGATATGCAGCAGACAAGAATGATTTCTGCAAGAAGCTGGGAGATATCAACGATCTGAACATCGGTGCCAATTACAAACTGACAAAAGACGTCGGGGTATTTCTCCATTTGAATAATATGCTCGATCAACGTTACGAAGTCTGGAACGCCTATGCCGTACATGGTTTTACCGCAGTCGTAGGAGGCTCAGTCATGTTTTAGATACCTAATCCTGCTTTTACCGGATTGATATGCTTATAAAAATAAAAGCCATTGTTCTTCACTGTCTGGCATACAACGATACCACCAACATTGTTCATCTGTACACGGAAGATTTTGGGAGAATGAGCTATCTGGCGTCCAAGCCCCGCAGCAAAAAATCAAACCTGAAGAATGCCTTTTTCCAACCTTTGTCCCTGGTCGAAATCGAGGCTGACCATCAAGGTAGCCGACAAATACAACGTATCAGGGAAATCCGCAGCATCTACAATTTTTCCGGTATCCCCTACGATCCGGGTAAAAATGCCATCTCCCTTTTTCTGGCTGAAGTACTGTATCGTTCGTTACGCGAAACGGAAAAAAATGCCATCTTGTTCGACTTCCTTTCGCAATCCATTCAGTACCTTGACCTTTGCGAAAAAGGCCTGGCTAATTTCCATCTGGTCTTTCTCATCAAGCTCACCCGATATTTGGGATTCTACCCCAATGTTGAAGAACAACAACCTCATTGGTACTTTGACCTTCAGGGCGGAACTTTTACACCGACACGCCCTTTGCACAACGCCTGGCTTACCCCGGAACAAGCCTCAGACTTTGCCCGTCTGATGCGCATGAACTTTGACAACATGTATGCCTTCCAGTTTGAAAGGCATCAACGGGTTGAAATTCTCAGGCAAATGCTGAATTATTATCGGATGCACCTGACAGACTTTCCGAGTATCAAGTCCTTAAGTGTGTTGCAGGAACTTTACGATTAAAGACTCTTCCGGCAAAGGAAATTTTCCAAATGGTTTTCATAATCCCACACTTTGACTGAACTGAACAAAAATAATCTAATGCAGCCCTTTACAACCCGCTGAAAGCGACATTCTCAAACCTCAGCGAAGGAATCAGATATGCACTGTCCAGACGCGGATCATTTCCAACCTCCGACAGCTGATTCCACAAAATCAGCAAGTTTCCTGTCACATTCATTTCGGAAACCGGTTGAGTCAGCTTACCATTTTCAATCAAGAAGCCTTCCATTCCAAAAGAGAAATCACCCGAAGAACTGTTGCTGTTTCCTCCATTGAAACCGATTACCAAAATACCTTTTTCGACCGAGGCAATCATTTCTTCCATGGATCGTTCTCCCTTTTCCATCATCAAATGGGAAGGATTACTTATCGTAGGCTCGACGCCCATTTTCAAAGCATGGTAGGTATCGATAAAATAAGTCTCCAGAACCCCCTTGTTAAAGATATACCGCTTCCGGGTAGCAACCCCTTCATTGTCAAAATAACGGGCTCCAAAAGTATGCGGAATATGTGGATCATCCATCAATGTCACTTTTTCCGAAAGCACCTGTTGTCCCTTTTTATCAAGCAAAAAAGAATTATTTTGCTGCAAAGCGGCCCCACTCAATGCGGAAAGAATCGGAGAAAGCAAACGGCAACTGTTCAGGTTATCCACCACCATACAGTAATTCCCTGATTCAATCTTTTTCTGTCCCAGCTTACGCAAGGTGCGTTCAAGTGCTATTTTACCGATATTCTTCTTAATCAGGTCATCATAAGAAAGTGCCTGGTCATACCAGAATGATTCAGGCCTTGCATCTCCTTCTCCTTTGACAGAGACACTGACTGTCAGGGAAAAATAACTGACGGAACTTTCTCCCTCAAAACCATTGCTGGCTACCATATAGGAAAAGGATTCCCCGTCACTGTAGGAAGACTGGACGGAAAGAATGCGTTCGTCGGTACCCAGGATTTCATTGGCTGCATCAGATGCCAGTTGCAGCTTTTCATCAGGCTGGAGTCTGTCCATATACGGATCATGAAGTGCCAGGTCAGGCCGGCCGCCTTTGTAGTAAAGTTCAGGATTTGGTAATTGCCGGTTTGTGTCAGGAGTCAGGTATCGGACAGATTCCACCGCATTGGTGATAAATTTGCTCAATTCCTTTTTTTCCATACGGTTGGTGGAAAAGGATCCGTAACGCCCATCTACATATAGGCTTAAAACCATTTGATTTTCGGAAGATTGTTGCAGTTTGTCCAATTGTTTGTCGCGAATCTCAAAATCCGTATCAGATCCGGAATAAACAGAAACCCTGACAGCCTGACATCCCTGATGGAGGCTAAAATTCATAGCCCATTTGGCCAAATCTTTATATTCTTTTGATATCATGTGCTTTCTTTTATTAGCTTAAACCTCCAACAGTCAATTTTTTGATCAACGCCGACGGCATGCCGCAGGTGACGGGACAACTTTGTCCGTCTTTGCCGCAAGTCCAAGTTCCGTTATCCATCAGATAATTGTCTGAAACCATGGTCATATCGGCCAAAGCCTTCGGACCGTTGCCGATGATGTTGATATCCTTGATGGGTTGTGTCAGTTTTCCGTTTTCAATAAGATAGCCCGACTTCACGAAGAAGGTAAAATCTCCAGCCCCAATTTGAACCTGACCGTTTGTAAAGGAGTTCACAAAAACACCTTTTTTAACCGAAGCAATCATTTCTGCCTCGGAAGCATTGCCGTTTTCCATATAAGTCGCACGCATTCTCGGAATGGGAGTCTGACGGAAAGATTCCCTTCTTCCGTTTCCAGTTGAAGAAACGTTGAAATGTTTGGCACTCATCCGGTCATACAGATAAGATGACAAAACTCCTTCCCTGACAACATAGGTCTTCTGACCATCCACACCTTCGTCATCTATATTGACCGATCCGCGATTGAACGGTATCGTTCCGTCATCCACCACGTTGATGAAGTCTCCGCAGATTTTTTGATGCAACCTATCAGAAAAAATGGAAGTGCCTTTTCGATTAAAGTCCGCTTCAAAGGCATGACCAATAGCCTCATGCAGGAATATGCCCGATCCGCCGGCCCCCAAAACGACAGGCATTTCGCCGCCTTTCGGTTTGATGGCCTGATACATGATCGCCGTTTCATCAACCGCTTCCTTTGCAATAATCCCAACCATCTCATCGGTCAAAAATTCAAATCCCACTCGGAACGAACGCGCCGCTCTACCATTTTCATATACACCATTCGCCAGCATCACACAATTGGCAGTCAGGGAAACCATTGGACGATAGTCATAAAACATCACACCTTCTGAATTCACGAAAAAAATATGGGAAGAACTGTCCGAAAGATTGACCATCACCTTGTTCACCCTCTTGTCTAAAGCAAAAATCCGATCATTGAGCATCTGCACGTACGGAATACGCTGTTTCAACGTCATATCTTCCCAAGATTGCCGGATGGTATAGTAATTCTTCGGAGAAACCTTTACCGCAAATTCCGGAGAGATGCCTGTCGAAGCCCCATTGGCTATCCTCGCTGCTGTTCCTGCTGCCTTCAACATATCCTCCAAGGTGGTGTTTTCCACATAGGCATACCCAGTCTGGTCACCGGACAAGACCCTGACCCCTACCCCGTAATCAATGCCGGAAAAAGTTGAATTGACCTCACCATCACGCAGTCCGACCGCGTTGTTGAAAGTATGCTCAAAAAAGAGATCTGCATAATCACCCCCCTTTTCGAGCGCAGCTGCCAAAACTTTCCTTAAGTCTTCTTCACTCACTCCGAAATGTGCCAAATAAGCTCTCTTACAATCCATTTTACGTCAAATTAAGACAGCAAATTTAGCGAATTAATCCGTATTATCAGGACAGACTATATTAAATTCGAGCATCACCCTACCAGTAAAAGATACTTGCTCGTCTAAAATAAAAAAACTATTTTTGCATCGCTTTAAAAGAGACCGGCAGCTATGCTTGTCCTTGCGCTGATGGCCTTGTAGTTCAATGGATAGAACGGAAGTTTCCTAAACTTTAGATTCGGGTTCGATTCCCGGCGAGGCTACTATATATAACCAGCATATCTCCAATAAATCTAATAGCTTCTAAATTCTTTCACGTTTAATTTTATACGATAATAATTTTTTTGTCTAAGGTCATATGGAACTCAGCAAAGACTCAAAACACAACTTTCTGAGTTTCGAAAGAACAATCTGAGTAATGGATTACTTTGATAAAGAAACCTTTTGTTGGTTTGATTACCTTTATTCCGCTTATGTTATAAAAAGCTTCTCCTATAACGCTTTTGTCTTTTTCTGTACTATAAATTGTATTTGGTATAATTTCCAGTTTCTGATAAAAATTAATGCACCAGTTAAATAGTGGGTACTTTTTCCCAATAATAATATGACCATATTCATCTTTAGGTCTCCAATATATAGGTTTAAAAGGCGATGAAGAAGGAGCGTCTATCATGCAAGTACAATAATGTTTCTTTCCGAAGTAAGGTTTATAGGTCCAAACTTTTGATCCTTCTTTGTAGGTAGAATCTGATCTATATTGTTGATAGGAAGTAGTATCCTCAGGATTAACATCTTCTTTCCAATAAGATCCCATTATACCACCAGCATCATATGTATCATCCCAATAAGTATAATAGGATTCCCAATGATCTTCATCCCTTAAATTTCCAAACCCTTTTTCTTTATAAGTAGCATTATATCCTGCATAAGATATATCTATAGTACCCAAAAGGTCATTTTTTGTTGTTAGAATCACTGATGTATCTTTTATCTGGACATTTAATATTTCTTGGATATTGTCATTCATCCAAACTTGAAAACCATAATTGTTGATTTTAGATAATGTCAAAGTATCAAAAGTTAAAGATTTTGATGGAGAATAAAAGTCTATGGTCATTATATTTTTTTCAACCGAAAATCTTTCTGGATAAACTGGCTTGTAATACTCTTCTTCACCAAATACTTTCCATAAATGTTTGGCCATCATTTCGCCATACATTCGGTAACCATTTTCCGATAAATGTGCCCCAGCGTAATGAGGAACTGCATAATGAGGATTCATTAGAATCATATCCAAATTCTCTTCCGCCAATTCTTTTTGAGCCATATTGATTGTTAAATATCTATTAGAGATATACGAGCCACCAATGTTTGACATAAAAAATAAAGGAACATTTTCCTGACCATATATTTCTTTACAACAATCCTGCATATCATTCTTAAGTTGTAACAGTCTTTTTTTATATAAATATTTATCACCACTACAGGGTCTTTTAGCAGATAAAGAATCCCCATAATAATCCGCTTCTCCTTGCATCCAAATGATAGCAGAACAGGAAACAGTTTTACCTTCCATATCACATAATTCTTTAATCCGTTGCATTGATGATTTAAATCCATATTCAAAAGGGTGAGAGCCTGAGACATCAGGATATCTGTCACTCCTTGATAATTCAGCAACCGTATATCCTGCTTTACCACATGAGGTTCCGATAAATTTCACATTTGGATTCTTCTGTTTAAACAAATAGGAAAATGCGTTGGTTAAGGATACAGTTGGATCTTCTGATCCCGAATTTATCAAAAAATTTAGAGTGTTTTCATTTGATAATGTGCTTATCGGATGGACAGAACTACCAAGCATATAACAATCTGGTAAAGGATCAGAAGTTATTGCAAAGATTGTCTCATATCCAATAGACAAAGATTGTCCGTACATAATTATTTGACAATAATCTGTTGAACCTGGTTTTTGATATAAAATACTTTTAAGTTCATTTTGCCCAAATACACAAAAGCTACAAAATGCCAGTAAAACAATCAACTTGATTTTCATCTCATTATTTCTATTTTAACATTTAGGTATCCCTTCAGGACTGCCTGTGTTTTCAGTATAAAGCAATGCGTGTGTAAGATATCCTTGCAAAAACAATTAAATTAAGAATATTTCCTGTTTCTAATATTAAAAAGTATAACAACAAGAAGAATAAAATGTTTATTATTCAAATTGCTCTTTCGTTGTTTAAAAAGCAACTACATTGGTAGACGTATACTCATATAAATGTCCAATGTATAAAAAGCAGGGGCGTATATGACCTTAATCCCGTCTTTTTTTCGTTTCTTTGCATTTATTATCAACCAGTTCGGTTGATCATGCTGATGCAACACTTATGACATTTGACCAATTAGATTTAGAAGAAGAGGTATTAGACGGCCTTTGGGCTATGAATTTCAGGGATTGTACTCCCGTGCAGGAACAAGCAATCCCGCTTTTACTTGAAGGTAAAGACATTATAGCCTGTGCACAAACCGGCACAGGGAAAACCGCGGCCTATTTACTCCCCATCCTTAATAATCTGGTAAAAGAAAATCATCCGGAAGAGGCCATCAATGCGGTCATCATGGTTCCGACCAGAGAATTGGCCCAACAGATAGACCAACAGGTTGAAGGTTTTGCATATTACTTGCCCATTTCATCTGTTGCCGTTTACGGAGGTAGTGACGGAATCGTCTGGGAACAACAGAAAAAAGGTCTTCAGGCTGGTGTAGATGTTGTGATAGCCACCCCGGGACGGCTGCTTTCCTACCTGAAACTGGGGCTGATCGATCTTTCACAAGTACAATATTTTATTCTTGACGAAGCCGACCGCATGCTTGACATGGGCTTTTTTGACGACATCATGCAGGTGGTGAACGAACTTCCCAAGCGTCGTCAGACCATGATGTTTTCTGCCACAATGCCGGCAAAAATCCGCGAATTGGCAAAAAGTATCCTAAATAAACCGGAAGAAATCCGTCTGGCCGTATCCAAACCCAACGACAAGATCATACAATCGGCCTATATCTGTTATGAAAGACAGAAAGCATATATCGTCAAACAACTTTTTGAAGAATCCATACCTGACAAAGTCCTCATCTTTGCCTCTTCCAAAATCAAGGTTAAAGAAGTGACCCGCACTTTGCGCTCCATGAAACTGTCCGTTGCGGAAATGCACTCTGATCTTGATCAGTCACAACGTGACAGCACCATGTATGATTTCAAGAATGGGAAGGTCAACATTCTGATTGCCACCGACATCGTTTCAAGGGGAATCGACATTGAAGATATCAGTGTCATCATTAACTATGATGTTCCACACGATGCAGAAGATTATGTCCACCGTATCGGAAGGACAGCCCGTGCAAGTGCAGACGGTTTGGCCATCACTTTTGTCTCTGAAGACGAACAGGATTTATTTGAACGTATTGAAAAGTTCTTGGGAAAAACCATTTACAGGATTCCTCTTCCCAAAGAAGTGGGAGATGGTCCTGATTATGATCCCTCGAAACATCATTCAAGAGCGACTCACAAAGGAGGAAGCAGAAATTTCAGCAAAAGGAAATAATCCACACCAACGACTACCCAAAAACAAAATTGACATCATTGTTGTTATCAGAATGATTTTTCAGTTATATTTGAGAAAAAATTCAACAGCTATGAATGAAAATAAAGACAAGACCATTGTATTCATGGATTTTCCGACACAAGGAGAAGCTTCCATTGTAAAAGGTGCGCTTGAATCCAACAACATTCCTTGCTTTCTGAGTAATGAAAACAATCCATTTGTAGGTAACAACCTTTCAGAATATGGGGTTCGTTTACACATATTTGAAAAAGACAAAGAAAAGGCCGAAGAGCTGATGGAACTCATCAATTCTGTAACCGAAGATGATGACTCTTGGGAAGATGAAAGTCTGGAGGAAACCCGGGAACTTTAATCTTCCCAAAACCATCTCCTATTTATACATTCTTTCACGTTGTTCCTTTACAATCGGGTCCAGAACATAACTCTCATAATCTGTCATCTTGTCAATAATACCGTTGGGAGTCAGTTCGATGATTCGGTTACAGACGGTCTGTATAAACTCACGGTCGTGTGAAGCCATCAGCACATTGCCCTTAAAACTTACCAGCGTATTGTTGAAAGCCTGAATGGACTCCAAATCCAAGTGGTTAGCAGGAGAATCAAGCACCAGAACATTGGCATTCTTCAACATCATTCGGGAAATCATGCAACGCATCTTTTCTCCTCCGGAAATCACGGATGCTTTTTTAAATATTTCCTCACCGGCGAAAAGCATTTTCCCCAAATATCCACGGATATAACTTTCACTGGTATCCTCAGAAAATTGTCCGAGCCATTCCACCAGATTTAGGTCTGTATTGAAAAAAACGCTGTTATCGACAGGCAAATAGGCAGGTATTATCGTTATACCCCAGTTGTAAGTCCCGGCATCAGCTTTCTGATTGCCCGAAATGATTTCAAAAAAAGCGGTCATCGCTCTGGAGTCACGAGAAAGGAAGCAAATCTTATCGCCTTTTTCCACGTTAAAGTTCACATCATTGAAAAGCAGTTCTCCATCTACACTGGCACTTAGCCCCCGCACTTCAAGGATGGTGTTGCCCGGCTCCCGTTCCGGTGTGAAAATAATGCCAGGATAACGGCGGGAAGAAGGCTGAATATCTTCAATATTGAGTTTCTCGAGCATTTTTCTGCGGCTGGTTGCCTGACGGGATTTTGCCACGTTTGCACTGAAACGGCGAATGAATTCTTCCAATTCCTTTTTCTTTTCTTCAGCCTTCTTATTTTGAGTTTGTTGTTGACGAAGTGCCAACTGGCTTGATTCATACCAGAAACTGTAGTTTCCGGCATAAAGCTGTATCTTGTTGAAGTCAATATCTACGGTATGGGTACTGACAGAGTCCAGGAAACGCCTGTCATGAGATACCACCAATACGGTATTGTCATAGTTTGCCAAATAGTTTTCCAGCCACATCACGGTCTCAACGTCTAAGTCATTGGTCGGTTCATCAAGCAAAAGGTTGTCCGGATTACCAAACAAGGCACGAGCCAACAGGACGCGAACCTTCTCTTTGTTTCCAATGTCTCCCATCAACATATAGTGCAGGTCTTCTTTGATGCCAAGTCCGCTCAGAAGTGCAGCAGCACTGCTTTCTGCATTCCAGCCGTCCATTTCTGCAAACTGTTCTTCCAATTCTGAAGCACGGATTCCGTCGGCGTCGGTGAAATCTTCTTTCAGGTAGATGGCATCCTTTTCTGTCTTGACTTTCCAAAGTTTATCGTGTCCCATCAAAACGGTATCCATGACCGTAAACGCATCAAATTCAAAGTGATCTTGCTTTAGTACGGACAAACGCTCACCCGGGCCGAATGTAATTGTGCCGCTGGCCGGCTCTATATCACCGCTCAAGGCCCTCAATAATGTCGATTTTCCGGCACCATTGGCACCAATTATACCATAGCAGTTCCCCTGCGTAAATTTGAGATTCACATCCTGAAACAAAATACGTTTCCCAAACTGAATCTTAAGATTGTTAACTGTAATCATTTTTACCTTTTAATTATTAGAAATAAACCGACCTTTCACAAAGTCGAAAAACCGAAACTCCCTTTTCTCAAAGAGCGGGCAAAGTTAGTGATTTTTAATGACATCGCCCCTATATGCCTCTCAACAATCTGAAGAAGTTGATCAGGTCAATGTAAAAAAACGGCCCTAAAAGTCAGGCACAACTTTCGGAATGTATTTGATGTATTAAAGACAATTTAAAAGGACTGAGTCCTATATCGTTTAGAGCTCAGTCCTTCAATCATTCATTTATAAATCCGTCTAACTTTTAGGGTCAGCATTATTCTTCCTTGCGACTTGGGCGTGCAGGACGATCACCGTGATCACGGTTCGGACGTTCGCTGCGTTCACGGGCAGGATGTTCAACATAACCTTCAGGCTTGGGCAACAGCACTTTGCGTGAAAGTTTGTATTTACCGGTCTTAGGATCGATATCAAGCAATTTTACGTCAATTTCATCACCTTCCTTGAACCCGGCTTCTTCTACTGTTTCCAGTCGTTTCCAGTCAAATTCGGAAATGTGCAGCAAACCATCTTTGCCGGGCATGAACTCTACGAATGCACCATAAGGCATGATGGAACGGATCTTTCCATGATAGGTCTCTCCTGGTTCAGGAATGGCAACAATGCCTTTGATCTTGAACATGGCAGCATCGATAACAGCCTTATTGTTTGCAGAGACTTCTACTCGACCTTTTCCGTCGAGTTCTTCAATGGTAACGATAGCACCCGTTTCTTCCTGAATACCCTGAATGATTTTTCCACCCGGACCAATGACAGCACCGATAAATTCTTTGGGAATCCAAAGCATTTCAATACGCGGAGCATTCGGTTTCAAATCAGGACGCGGGACAGCAATCGTTTCGGTTATCTTGCCCAGAATATGCATACGTCCTTCGTGAGCCTGCATCAACGCTTGTTCCAAAATCTCGTAGCTAAGTCCGTCACACTTGATATCCATCTGGGTTGCAGTGATACCGTCTTTGGTACCTGTTACCTTGAAATCCATATCGCCCAGATGATCTTCATCACCCAGAATATCTGAAAGGACAGCATATTTTCCGCCCTTGGGGTCGGCTATCAATCCCATTGCAATACCTGAAACCGGTTTCTTGATGGGCACACCGGCATCCATCAAAGCCAAAGTTCCGGCGCAAACCGTTGCCATGGAAGAAGAACCGTTTGATTCAAGAATATCGGAAACGACACGTACCACATAAGGGTAATCCAGCGGCAACATATTTTTCAATGCACGATGGGCCAAATTACCGTGACCGATTTCACGGCGACCGATACCACGGCTTGCGCGGGCTTCACCGGTACAGAAAGGAGGGAAATTATAATGAAGCAAAAATCTTTGCTTGCTTTGATCTTGTACATCATCCACCATTTTTTCATCCATCTTGGTACCCAATGTGACAGAAGTCAGTGACTGTGTTTCACCACGTGTAAAGATGGCAGAGCCGTGGCAACCGGGCAAGTAATCAACTTCACACCAGATAGGCCGGATTTCGGTTGTCTTACGACCATCAAGACGTTTCCCTTCATCAAGGATGGAACGACGCATGGCTTCTTTTTCAACATCGTGATAGTAGCGGACAGCCATGTCTGCTTTTTCAGCAGCAACTTCGGGAGTCATATTGGCAACATATTCTTTGATAATGGCTTCGAAATTTTCCGAACGTGCATGTTTGTCGGGATTGCAGGACGTTGCTTCAACGTATGCTTTATCGTAAGTCTTAGCCCAAACATCTTTTCTCAGATCTTCGTCATTGACTTCATGGCAATAAGTACGTTTTTCAGTCTTGCCAACCATTTCGGTCAGTTCCATTTGAGCCTTGCATTGAACCTTGATGGCTTCATGAGCTAATTTTAAAGCTTCAAGCACATCCGATTCCTGCAATTCCTTCATTTCACCTTCTACCATCATGATATTCTCATAAGTGGCACCGACCATCAAGTCCAGATCCGCTTTTTCGAGTTCCTGAAAAGTAGGGTTGATCTTGTACTGTCCGTCGATGCGGGCAACGCGAACTTCAGAGATGGGTCCGTTGAAAGGTATATCTGAAACAGCGATAGCGGCAGAAGCAGCCAAACCTGCAAGTGCATCCGGCATATCTTTGCCATCGGCAGAGAAAAGGATTACATTAACGATTACATTCGCATGATAGTTCTCCGGAAAAAGCGGACGCAATACGCGATCCACCATGCGGGATACCAAAATTTCGGAGTCTCCTGCACGACCTTCGCGTTTGGTGAAACCACCAGGGAAACGGCCGGCTGCGGCGAATTTTTCTTTGTACTCTACCTGCAAAGGCATAAAATCAGTACCGGGAGTGGCATCTACATCAGCACAAACAGTAGCGAGCAACATCGTGTCGCCCATACGGACCATCACGGATCCGTCAGTCTGTTTTGCTAATTTCCCGGTTTCAATGGTAACGATTCTTCCATCACCAAGTTCAATTGTTTTGACAATCGGGTTAATCATAAAAAACGTCTTTTTTTAAATTGTCTTTTTTTTCTTCTTATAAAATCGCGCAAAGTTAGAAAAATAAATGCATTAATTTGCACTTTTTACTTGACAGAATGAATTTGTAGGTTTTTTAACTGAATGATTGCCAGCAAACAAATTGACACAAAAAATGAAAAATTTGGATAAAATCAGCCTCTTGTATTTGAAGATAGCATTAAAACAGGTGCATCCTTTTGGCAAAACCGACAATATTATGTAGGTTTGTGTTCAAATTTCATCCTATGAAACGAGCATGTTTGTAAAAACGTCCAAGCTTATGATAAAATGGACATGCGAGTTCCATAGGACCTTAGACGAAAAAATGAATATCAGATGAAACACCAAACCATTTCTTTAGGAATCATCCTTTTGATGCTCTTCTCCGCCTGCTCCAAAACTCCAAAATTTGAAGTTGAAGGAAAAATCAGCAATGCCAAAGGAAAAATGCTTTATTTCGAGCTTTCCGGTATAAATAAAACGGAAATATTGGACTCTGCCAAACTTACAAAAAATGGTTCTTTTCATTTCAAGGCAACACTGCCTGGTGCTCCTGAATTCTACAGATTGCGCATTGGTGAAAGATTCATTCAACTGGGAGCAGATTCAGCTTCATCGGTAACAATTGAAGCCGACGGCAAAAAATTTGGGAAAAATTATTCAGTCAGCGGTTCGAAATGTTGCGAACTGATCAAGATTCTGTCTGGTTCACAATCCAGAACACTTGCATGTATTGACTCACTCAGCAATCTATACAAAAACAAACAAATTTCAGATACCGTTTATCAAAGAAAATTTGAGGAGGCACTTAATCTGCACCGAAGTATGGCAGTCAAAATCATTTACGGGACCCCCCGGTCTTGTACCGCTTACTACGCCCTGTTTCAGCGCATAAAGAATTATCTTATTTTTGATCCGTTCAATAAAAACGATAATAAATATTACGCAGCCGTTGCAACCTCTTGGAATGCAATTTATCCGGAATCCGACCGCAGCAAGAATCTGGTTAACCTGACCCTCCAGGGGATAAAGGCGATTAGACAAGATAGGGATACCAAGAATATTGTCATAGATAAAAAGAATAATATTTCATTTTTCGAAATTGAACTTCCGAATATTTATGGAAAGACTATTCCTTTATCCTCCCTGATTGGCAAGGTTATATTGCTGGATTTCACGGCTTATCAAGCTGAAAAATCAGCCACGCGCAATTTGTATTTTAGAGAGTTATACAACAAATATAAAGACCGGGGATTTGAAATCTATCAGATATCACTGGACACGGATGAAAATCTTTGGAAGACCGGAGCATCCCATTTACCATGGGTCTGCGTTCGCGACAGAAACAGCCTGAGATCCGGATATCTCTCCACCTATAACGTCCAAAATCTGCCGACTTTCTTCCTGATGGACAAAGCAGGAAACATCGTGGCACGTGACGCTATGATTTCCGATCTTAATAAAGAAATACAGAAACTTTTATAAAACATGTTTTAAAACAGCAGCTTAGAACTTGGCAAATTCAGATTTGTTTTATATCTTTGCTTTGATATTTGATTGAGAGTTCCGGTTCCGGCCGGAATTCTTTTTGTTTTTATGTCCAATTGTAAAAAGGAGGAACCTGATATGGCAGTAAGTTACATGACCGAAGACGGTTACAAAAAGTTAGAAAAAGAGATCGAACATCTGGAAGCAGTGGAACGTCCCAAAATCTCACAACAAATCGCAGAAGCCCGCGATAAGGGAGATCTTTCTGAAAATGCAGAATATGATGCTGCAAAAGAAGCTCAAGGCATGATGGAAATGAAAATTTCCCAGCTAAAGGAACTTTTCAGAAATGCCCGTATATTAGATGAAAGTAAGATCAACACAGATACAGTACAGATTTTGACAGTGGTTACATTACTCAACATGAAAACCCAAAAGGAGTTGACATATTCCATTGTATCTGATTCTGAAGCCAACCTGAAAGAGAAAAAGATTTCAGTGAGTACACCCATTGCCAAGGGTTTGCTCGGCAGAAAGATCGGAGAAATTGTCGACATCTCTGTACCTGCAGGTATATTAACTTTCAAAATCAAGAATATCGAACTCGCAAAATAATTTGATCATGGCAAGTATTTTCAGCAGAATTGTTTCGGGAGAAATTCCCTGTTATAAAATTGCAGAAGATGATCATTTCTTCGCCTTTTTGGATATCAATCCCTTATCCAAAGGACATACATTGGTTATTCCCAAAAAAGAGATTGATTATTTGTTTGACTTGGATGACAAGGAGATTGCAGCTATCAATATTTTCGCAAAAAAGATTGCAGTCGCCATCAAAAATGCCGTCCCATGCAAACGCATCGGAGCTGCAGTTATCGGCTTGGAGGTGCCTCATGCACACATCCACTTGATTCCAATCCAAAAAGAATCAGACATGTTGTTTTCCAACCCAAAGCTCAGTCTACCTTCTGAAGAAATGGAAAAGATTGCAGCCGATATTCGAAAGCAACTATAAACTTGAGAATCTGTTCCCATAAAAAAACCGCAACTTAAAAGCTGCGGTTTTTTTATGGTTGTTACAGGTTGCTCATTGAGCATCTTTTGCGAAACGGAATCCGATCGATCCGGAGAAAATTCCCGGCGCATTTGAACCACGTGCACTGACCCGCAAGACAGAAGCGTCATTGTTAGCCCAACCTCCTCCGCGTTTAACCTTCCCTGTGATATCTGCCTTTTCTGCCTGATCATCCGTCAAACCTGTGGGATCGGTTTGAGCTTTAGAGGAGTAACTATCGTACCAGTCGGAAACCCATTCCCAGACATTTCCGCTCATATCAAAAATACCTAAGTTATTGGCATTCTTTAGCCCAACAGGATATGCATTATCCACATTGATAGGAGATTGATACCAAGCCACCTCCGAGGCTGTGTTGCTGCCACTGTAAATAAACTGCGGGGTTGATTTTCCGTCTCGGGCAGCATACTCCCATTCTGCTTCAGTCGGTAATCTTCCCCCGGCCCATTGGCAAAATTCACTGGCTCCATACCAAGAAACATGTACAACAGGAATGTCCTCATATCCTGGTTGCACAACCCAGTTTGCAATATCTCCGCTATATATGATGGTCCTGGTATAAGTTGTTGATATCAAGCCTCTGGAAGATCCCCCAGACGTCATGCAATATCCATTGCTGGCAATACAACGACTTCTTAGAAATTTGACAAACTGGGCATTTGTGATTTCATAGGAACCCATTCTAAAGTTTTTCGACAAGGTAACAACATGTGTCGGACTCTCATCTGAATTTGCATCTGCAACCTGTTCTGATGTTGCACCCATCGTGAAAAATCCACTGGATACAGGAACGGTTGGAATATCTATATCCGTCGGTACAAAAGAATAGATCGATCCATAATAAACGGTATCGGCAGTCTGGGCATAAGCACGAAAACGATAGGTTGAATCAGGACTCAGATCATTCAGAACGACCGTAAAATCAGAAAAAGAGCCGGATGTTTTCGATGCGTGAGGACTGTTTGTTATTTTTGGATAGGTAATTTCAGAACTTGTAGTAGAAGTATATATGATACCTGCATCAATGATTTTGGCATCCGAATAGGTTACTGTTCCGCGAAGGGTACCCGAAGTCGAAGAAACATTGGTCACATGGTAAGTTTTCACAGTGACATCGTTATCGTCATTCTTACATGCAAAGAAACACAGGTTGCAAAAAAACGCTGCCGATAAGAGAAAGGTCTTTGTATTGATCTTCATTTTCAAAGAATTATTATTCATTTCCACCTGTCATTAATTTATAAAAATTGGTCGGATGGAACGACACCTATAAATATCATCCAGAAGCAAATATGCTTGTTCCATTTATTTTACACAAATGTAGAAAAAAACCGCTTGCTCCGACAATTTTAGAAGCAATTATACAATTTTTTTACATTTATGTCCGCTCTTTGCCTATCAAAGGCTTAAAAACGACGGAGAAATTATAAGAAATCACAGTGGGTCTACGTCGAAATTAATCTGAACGGTTCTAAAATCAGCTTTTTGTTTAAAAACATCCTGAGCTTCATATAGAAAATCCTTGACTTTGGAAACTGACGCTTCCGTTTCTATTTTTAAAAGCAGATGTTGCATGTAATAATTGTTTATTCGGGCAACAGGTGGCTGATCAGGGCCCAGAAGCCGCTGACCGAAAACCGGTTTTATCAGATTAGTGTAAAATTCGGCAGCATGACGTACAACAGATATGTCTTTATGCTTGAAACGGATTTGTATGATCCGAGTAAAAGGTGGATATGAAAACTGTTTTCGCATAACCATTTCACGGCTGTAAAAAGACTTGAAATCATTTGAAATCACATCCTTTATGACAGGCTGTTCAGGATCTGATGTCTGAACAATCACCACCCCTCTTTCCCCTTTTCGGCCGGCGCGACCGCTTACCTGCGCCATCTGTTGAAAAGAACGCTCGTAAGCCCTGAAATCGGGAAAATTCAACATCTGGTCTGCATTCAGGATTCCGACCACCCGAACATGATCAAAATCAAGTCCTTTTGTAACCATCTGCGTCCCAATCAAAATATCTGTATCACCGGATTCAAAATCGTGGATGATTTGTTCATAGGAACGACGGCTCCTGGTCGTATCCGTATCCATCCTTGCTATACGCGCTTTCGGAAATTCAAGACGAACTTCTTCTTCGATCCGTTCCGTTCCAAAACCACGGGTGGATAATTCATGAGCCCCGCAAACAGGGCAAACTTGTGGAATATCATGCTCAAACCCACAATAATGGCACGTCAGTTTCTGATGAAATTTATGAAGGGTCAGCGAAACATCACATCTTTCACATTTGGGCACCCATCCGCAAGATTTACATTCTATGACCGGTGCATATCCCCTGCGGTTCTGAAATAGGATCACTTGTTCACCAACAGCAAGAGCCTTTCCAATTTTTTCAGACAAAAGTGGAGAAAACAGACCCTTCATTATTTTCTTTCGCCTTAACTCTTTGGTATTTACTGCCATAATTTCCGGCATTCTCATTTCATAATGGCGGGAGAATAATTCAACCAAACCGGATTTCCCGTTCAGGCAATTGTAATATGATTCCAGACTGGGGGTGGCCGTCCCAAGCAAGGTTTTGGCCCCATGCATGGCTGCAAGGATTAATGCGGCACTTCTGGCATGGTACCTTGGTGCCGGATCCTGCTGCTTAAAGCTTCCTTCATGCTCTTCGTCCACGATAATCAAGCCAAGTGAGCGGAAAGGTAAAAAAATGGAGGACCGTACCCCAAGTATGACCTGATAATCTGAATTCCTGACTAAATTATTCCATATTTCAACACGTTCCGCATCAGGAAATTTTGAGTGATACACGCCCAGCTTATTCCCAAAAACCCGTTTCAGCCTGTCAGACAATTGAGTGGTCAGGGCAATTTCAGGAACCAAATAAAGCACTTGCTTCCCGGAACGGATACATTCGTCCATCAGATGAATGTATATCTCTGTTTTTCCGGAAGAAGTAAGTCCGTGCAACAAACAAACCGGATTTTCCTGAAAAGATTTTTTGATGGAATCCAAGGCGTCCTTCTGTTTTTTACTCAAGGATGACATTCCGGTCTTTGGGTGATCATCTCTTTGTAAACGATCAATATCCTTTTTATAGACTTCAAGAACGTCTTTGGCACAAAGCACCTGCAAAACAGCAGATGATGCTCCGGATTTGTCCAACAATTCTTTTTTACCTACTTCCGTCGGCTGCGTTTCTCTGAAAAAGGAAGAAAGTTCCAAATAATCCATCAGAATTTTTATTTGCTTCTTCGATTTTGAAGTTTCATCCATAAAGGCATTTAGCTTGTCCTGATCATTTCGGTATTTTTCGGTCAATCTGACACAAGGTTTTGTCTTCATCTTATAGGATGTACGCAATCCTTCGGAAATGAGAAGTGCACCCTTTTCCATCAATTCATGAACAATCGGCAAAAGATTGGTGATACCGCTGTTTTTACTTAAATCGAGCAAAGAAGCCGGCTTTCCGGGAATAAGCGCATCCATCATCCTGATTTCGCGCTCTGTCAATGGAGCATCTGCTTCAAATCCATCAGCGAGGGTCACAAGTGTTTCACTTTCTAATTTCAATCCGGAAGGCAATGCCGCTTTCATGACTTCTCCAAAAGAACACATGTAGTAAGAAGCAATCCAACGCCAGAAATTCAATTGAGGACCTATCAAAATGGGACTCTCATCAAGGAGAGAATAAACAGGCTTGATCACGTAGTCTACCGGCTTGTTCTCGAACAAATCCAGGATAATTCCAGTATAGAGTTTCTTGGACCCCAGGGGAACAATAACCCTGCAGCCAACCTGAATTTTGGCTCCCAATTCTTCCGGAACCGAATAGGTGTATGTTTGCGTTAAAGGTAGTGGAAGCAGGACATCAGCATAAAGCGGAGCGGAAATCATTTGATTACCAAATTGGCCCAGATCGGGTAATGATCAGAATATTTCACTTTGTCCACCTTCACCCGCGAAGCTATGATTTCCGGAGAATGCATAATAAAATCAATCCGAAAAAGAAACAGGTTTTCATGAAAAGTATTTCCCCAACCATTACCGCATTCGACCCATGAATCCGTCAATCCATTTCGAACAGTCCTGTACGTATAAGACCCAGGGGCATCGTTAAAATCACCACATACAATGACTCGATAAGGAGATCCCTTGATTACTTTTGAAACCGAATCGGCCTGATTGGCGCGAATAAAAGAGGCATTCCCGACTTTGTTGCCCAAAACTTCAGCAACTTCAGTCAATTGCTCTGATTCCCGTTTTGTCAGCAGATCGGTATATTTATTTTTTTCATCACTATTCAGCTTATTGGATTCCAGATGATTATTGATAACACGGATGGTATCATCATCAATTTTCAAATCATAGAAAAAGGAAGAATTCGATTTGCTTTCGTACTGAATCCTTTGGTAGCGGATAACAGGATATTTTGATAAAAGAATTACAGAGTACCTGTTTTCGTCTTTACCTGAACAAACATATGGATACGATTTAAGAGCTTGGCGGTATCCCTTACTCATTGAGTTCTCCACAAGACCAGGCCCGGCTTCCTGCAAACAAACGATATCTGCATCCGTTTTCCGGATATAATCCAGTATGGGAGAATATTCTCCAACCCCTTGGCTTTCACTGAAAGAAAAGTACATCACATTGTATGACAACACCTTGATCTCATTCAAAGGATGTTCGTCGGAATGGAAATTAAACGGAATCCAAGCCCGATACGAGCTGAAAGTAATGGCCAGACCAACCAGAGATATGAGCACCCAGCCTTTCAGTCGAACCAGCCAGTACAAAACAAAAAAGAGATTGATCAATCCCAGTAAAGGGAAACCATATCCTAAAAATGAAGACAAGATGGAAAATTCCGGTTTGATCAAATATGCAAACCCACAGATGATCAAGAGAATCACGACCACCACATTGATGGTCAGGATAAAGGAATGTAGGAATTTCCAAAAAGCGCTCATGTTGTTTATATGTTTTCGGCCTGAGAACCGTAAATATCATTTATTTTCGGCTAAAATCAAACAGTTTTTTCTTTTCTTCCTGCGAAAGGCTCTCATAACCGGATTGCTTGATCTTGTCCAAAATGGCATCCATCTGATCAGAATCCTGCTTCTTTTTATCACGGAATTTTTGATCCACATCTGCCGTTTTGTAGGTTTCTTCTCTTTTTGGCCGCTTGTAGGTAATCTTCATTTTCCGACGCCGGGGCATCAGATTGACGAACCAGTCCAAAATGGGATTGACCCAAGCTGTGAGATCGACACCCCTCCTCAGGGAATAACCAAAAACGAGACCGGCCAATGCTCCGCCCAAGTGCGCAAGACTACCACCTGCATTATCTCCGTTCAGACTTAAAACGTCCAACACAACCATGATGATGGCCAAATATTTCAGTTTTAAGGAACCAAACAGGAAAATACGAATGGGCTCATCCGGCCTGTAAAATGCCACGGCTATACCGAGTGCCAAAACAGAAGCGGAAGCTCCCATCAGGTATACGGTACCTTGAATGCCTTCTTGCATCGGGAGCAAATTATTGAACAGTGCAAAAAACAATCCGCCGAACAGTCCGCCAAGAATATATAAACCGCCCAATTGTCTGGGATTGAACCAATGCAGAAACATACCTCCGAAGAAATAGAGCCAGAGCATGTTAAAAAAGATATGCATCAAACCCAAATGGACAAACATATAGGTGAACACCGTCCAGGGGCGCATCAGGATGGACATCCAGTCTGAAGGCATTTGAAACAAGGGCATTAACCAATCTGCGTCAACACGGAACATACCAAGAAGAAGCAATGTCAGACGGAGCAACAGGAATACCCCGACATTGATATAAATAAGCTGCAAAACGATTGTCCCTTGCTTATATTTTTGAACCAGACTATCCCAAAAAGAAGCCATTTCCAAATCCTTTCTTTTTCCAGTAACGTATTAAGAAATAGCCGAATAACATTCCACCCAAATGGGCAAAATGTGCTACATTATCTCCGGAAAAGCTTGACACTCCGGTAAAAAGTTCAATCAGACCATAACCGATCACCATATACTTAGCCTTGATGGGTACCGGGATAAACATGATATACAGCGGTGCATTGGGAAACAACATCCCAAAACCAAGCAATATTCCAAAAACCGCTCCTGAAGCTCCAATAGTTATCATGCTATTCAACACCATTTCCTTTGCCTGAACCATGGTTTCAGCCGAATATAAAACACCTTGCTGAATATTCAGATAATGTGACAAGACTGAACTGTCTCCTGATATGTTATAATTGTCGATGGCGGCTAAAAATGGTCTGATATCAATATACCATACTATTTGCTGAACAATGGCAGCACCAATACCGGTTACCATATAGAACAGAAGAAATCTTTTGGGTCCCCACACCTGTTCCAGAATACGACCAAACATATAAACACCGAACATGTTAAAAAAGACATGCGCGAAATTCATGGGATCATGCATGAACATATATGTGATAAACTGACTCAGCAAAAAGTCATGAGATCCAATATAATGTAAACCTAAATATGGTATCAAATCAATGCCTACTTTAGGAAGGACCAACGATGCCACCCAAAATAAGACATTGATGATGATTAAATTTTTTGTCACAACAGGGACGGAAGACATAAAACCGGAAGATGAATGGAAATTACTCATATTTTTTGAAGGTAATGGTTTAAAAATAAGCCATAAAAAGGAATATTTCATGGGCAAAAGTACAAAAAAGCAGGCTTATTGACTATTCATTGACAGTTTTTAATAAAAAATGTATTTTCTCTTGTTTTTTTTTTCTTTTTCTCTTGTAATACTGAAATTTAAATATACTTTTGCTTTATCTATTTTTGATTTAAACCCTTTTGTTTAACTTTATATACCATTTTTTACTATGAACAAAGCACAACTTATTAGCGCTATGGCCGAAAAATCCGGCTTGAGCAAAGTAGATTCCAAAAAAGCCCTTGAGTCATTTTTGGGTAGTGTTGCCGAAACATTAAAAGCAGGTGACAAAATTGCATTGGTTGGTTTTGGGACTTTTTCTGTAGTACAAAAAGCAGCTCGCACAGGTATTAACCCTGCAACAAAAAAGCCAATTAAAATTGCAGCAAAGAAAGTCGTTAAATTTAAAGCAGGTTCCGAATTGGCCGGTCTGGTTTAGAACATAACGCATTACGAATTCAGGAGGCTGCCCCTAAGGCAGCCTTTGTTATAAAGACACACCTCTTCCAAGGTTGTAACAAAGGGCTATTATGCCTTTTGTTATGACCTTTGTTTGTTTTTTACAGGCAGTTTGCAGCATTAGCGAATTTGCGTTAACTTTGCGTCCTCTAAAATTTGAGCAAAATGACCATCAACCAAATACTTGAAAAGAACCTGATCCTCGCCATGGAAGCCCTTTACGGACAAAGCGCCGATCAAGCCCAAATTCAATTACAACCCACAAAAAAGGAATTTGAAGGAGACATCACCATTGTAGTTTTCCCTTTTCTACGCCTTTCGAAAAAGAAACCCGAAGAAACGGCACAGGATCTGGGCAAATGGTTGGTTGAAAATACGGCTGAACTCAGTTCCTATAATGTCATCAAAGGCTTTCTGAATCTGGTTGTTTCTCCGGCATTTTGGCTACAGGCTCTGGAGAATGCATATAATGACCGGCAATACGGCATCAGACAAGCCGACGAGAAGGCACCATTAGTGATGGTCGAATATTCTTCTCCAAACACCAATAAGCCTTTACATCTCGGACACATCAGAAACAACCTGTTAGGCTACAGCTTGTGTAAGATTCTCGAAGCCAATGGAAACAAGGTTGTAAAAACCAACATTGTAAACGACAGGGGAATTCATATCTGCAAATCCATGCTTGCCTGGCAAAAATGGGGTAACGGAGAGACACCGGCCTCATCCGGCAAAAAAGGCGATCACTTGGTTGGTGACTATTACGTCGCATTCGACAAACATTACAAACAGGAAGTTTCTGATCTGCAAGAGAAAGGAATGACCAAAGAGGAAGCAGAGGCTGCATCACCACTGATGGGCGAAGCCCGTGAAATGCTTCAGAAATGGGAAGCAGGAGATCAAGAAGTCCGTCAGCTTTGGAAAACCATGAACAGCTGGGTTTTTGCAGGTTTTGATGAAACATACAAGAAACTGGGCGTGAGCTTTGACAAGATATATTACGAATCACAAACTTACCTCTTCGGTAAGGATAAAGTGCTCGAAGGCCTTGAAAAAGGGCTATTCTATCGCCAGGAAGACGGCTCTGTCTGGGCGGATTTGACTGCAGACGGGCTGGATCAAAAAGTCCTGCTCAGAAGTGACGGCACCTCTGTATATATGACTCAGGATATCGGCACTGCCAACCTGCGTTTCAGCGAATATCCCATCGACAAAATGGTTTATGTTGTCGGAAATGAGCAAATTTACCATTTCCAGGTACTTTCCATCTTGCTTGACAGACTGGGGTTTGCCTGGGGCAAAGGACTGGTCCATTTCTCCTATGGAATGGTAGAACTGCCTGAAGGAAAAATGAAATCCAGAGAAGGAACTGTTGTAGATGCCGATGACCTGATTGATGAAATGGTCAGTACAGCAAGGGAAACTTCCCTCGAATTGGGCAAGCTGGACGGATTGACGAAGGATCAGGCAGAAGACATTGCCAACATGGTCGGTCTTGGCGCGCTTAAATATTTCATCCTCAAGGTCGATCCCAAAAAGAACATGACTTTCAATCCCAAAGAATCCATTGATTTTAACGGAAATACAGGACCGTTCATCCAATACACACACGCCCGCATCCAATCCATTTTGCGCAAGGTTGATGAATCAGGCATCGCCCGTCCCGAAAAAGTTGATGTCAACCTGAACATATCAGATAAAGAGTTGTACTTAATCCGTCTGATCACAACTTTTCCCAATATCCTCAAGGATGCCGCCGAAGGTTTCAGCCCCGCACTGATAGCCAATTACATGTATGATTTGGCCAAGGAATACAATCAATTCTATCACGACTTTCCCATATTGAAAGAAGAAAACACCTCTCTCCAAGCTTTCAGGATTATGCTTTCCGATACCACCGGAAAAATAATCAAGTCAGGAATGAATCTATTGGGCATCGACGTTCCGGACAGAATGTAAAAACATACATCAAGCCTCTCAGAACTGCGTCGGTTCGGATGACATCGGTTTTATCCCGTTGTTTTCGGACCGATTTTATTTTATATTTTTAACACAAGCATCATTGAGCGAATATGATAAAAGTGTACATTTGGAAATAATCGTAAAGACTAATATATGAAAATCACATTCCATGGTGCAGCACAGACCGTTACCGGATCCAAACACCTCATCACACTGAACAATGGAAAGACCATCCTGCTTGATTGCGGAATGTTCCAAGGTATGGGTAAAGAAACTCAGGAATTAAACTCAAATCTCGGCTTCAAAGCCAGTGAAATAGATTATCTGATTCTTTCGCATGCGCATATTGACCACACCGGCTTGGTTCCTAAACTCATCAAGGATGGATTTCACGGACGGATATTCGGGTCCAACGCCACACTCGACCTGACAGATGCCTTACTGAAAGATTCAGCCTTTATTCAGCAAAATGATATCAAGTTCATGAATAAAAGGAGACTGATACAAGGCAAGCCTTTTATTGAACCACTCTATTCCATAGAGGATGCCGAAGCAGCCGCCAAATTGTTTGAACCCGTCCCATTTGAGAAACCATTCGACATAGACGAAGACATAGAGCTTCAATTATTTGAAAACGGACACATTTTAGGTGCCTCAACCATTTTTCTTTCCATCAAAGAAGACGGAAAAATTACAAGAATTGCATTCAGCGGGGATGTTGGCAGATACGGTGATCCTATCTTGAAATCTCCGTCTGTTTTCCCGCAGGTCGATTATATGATTGTTGAATCCACTTATGGAAACCGCTTGCATGACAAAATTGATGAAACATCAGATATCTTGCACGATATCATCGTTGAAACGTGCATAGGCAAAAGGGGAAAATTGATTATTCCTGCTTTCAGTGTCGGACGTACACAGGAACTGCTCTATACGCTCAATGAAATGGAACTGGATTACAGACTTCCTGATGTAAAGTATTATGTCGACAGTCCCCTTTCTACGACAGTGACAAAAATTGTCAAGCAACATCCTGAATGCTTTAATCGTTCTGTTCAGAAAATCATGAAATTTGACAAAGACCCGTTCGATTTTAGAGGATTGCACTATATCGAAGACAAGCGCGAATCACAGGCTTTGAACGGATCAGATGAACCCTGCGTGATCATTTCAGCATCCGGAATGGCTGAAGCCGGCAGGGTCAAGCACCATATCGCCAACAATATTGCCGATCCAAGCACCACGATTCTGATGGTTGGGTACTGTGAAAAGAATTCTTTGGGTGCACGTTTAAAATTACAACCCGAGATCGTGACCATCTTTGGAGAAGATTACCCGGTCAGGGCTGATATCCGAATCATTGAATCCATGTCTGCCCATGCCGACTACAGGGATCTGTGCCAATATCTTTCAAGTCTGGAACCTGACGAAGTAAAAAAGGTCTTTATCGTACATGGTGAACCGGAATCTCAGAAAGCGTTCTGTGAACGTCTACACAAAAAAGGATTCTTGAATATTGAAATCCCTGAGCAGCATCAAACTTTCAACTTAAATTAGCACATCCTTGTTCAAAAGCCATGAACCTTTTCAACAAAAGGAAATAGAATATTTATATTGGCAATATCATATAAAAAAGCTTCCACGATGAGTCTGGAAGCTTTTTTATGCAATAAAGATGCAGTATATTGTATTTATATGCATTATGGGGGCGATTTTTTCTTATTTTATTGCATTTTCTCCATTTTTTTTGTTCCTTTGTGGCCTGAAATATTACCCCTACCTGTTTTTATCAAATGAACTATGGCAGATACAGCAAAAGTGACATCATTAGAAAAAGTGGTCATTCGCTTTTCAGGCGATTCGGGAGATGGAATGCAACTCACCGGAAGCCTTTTTTCAAATCTCTCAGCCATCTCCGGTAACGAAATCTCAACATTTCCGGATTACCCGGCAGAAATCCGCGCCCCACAGGGTACATTGGGAGGTGTTTCCGGTTATCAAGTGCATGTAGGCAAAAAAGTTTACACTCCTGGTGACCTGGCAGACATTCTTATTGCCATGAACCCCGCGGCACTCAAGGTCAACAAGAAGCACATCAAACCAAACGCCATCATCATCATTGATGAAGATGCTTTTGACGAAAGCGGCATGACCAAAGCCGGATATAAGACAAACGACCCCATTGCAGAATTAGGTCTCGGTGCCGCTCAGATTATCGGTGCCCGCATCACCACGATGGTCAAGGCCAGCCTTGCTGACAGTGAAATGGACAACAAGAGTATCCTGCGATGTAAAAATATGTTCTCATTAGGTCTGCTTTGCTGGTTGTTCAACATTCCTGTTGACAATGCGATGCATCTTCTCGAAAACAAGTTCAAGAAAAAACCAACCATCCTGAAAGCCAACCTGAAAGTTTTGGTTGACGGGTTCAACTACGGGAGCAACACGCATGCAAGCGTATCAACCTACCACATTGATTCCACCGAAAAGCAAAAAGGAACCTACACAGACGTTAAAGGTAATCAGGCAACAGCTTGGGGTTTGATTGCCGCATCTGAAAAATCAGGACTGCCTTTATTTCTGGGAAGCTATCCCATTACTCCAGCCACAGAAATCTTACACGAACTTTCTGCAAGAAAAGACCTTGGAGTCAAGACCGTACAGGCTGAAGACGAAATCGCAGGCGTTTGTACAGCCATCGGTGCCAGTTTCGCAGGGAGCCTTGCAGCCACTTCAACATCAGGTCCCGGTCTCGCTTTAAAGAGCGAAGCCATCAATCTTGCAATTATGGCAGAGCTTCCATTGGTTGTCATAGATGTTCAACGCGGCGGTCCTTCAACCGGTCTTCCCACCAAAACAGAACAAACTGATTTATGGCAAGCTATTTACGGCCGTAATGGTGAAAGCCCCTGCGTCGTAATTGCAGCAAGCACCCCGGCCGACTGCTTTGATTTCGCCTTTATTGCATCCAAGCTGGCTGTTGAGCACATGACTCCGGCAATCTTGCTCTCCGATGCTTTTATCGCCAACGGTTCATCAGCATGGAGAATCCCTAACATGGATGATTATCCTGCCATCCATCCTCCGTTTGTAAGCGAAGACATGAAATCATACTGGAAACCTTATTTCCGTAACCCCGAAAATGGTTCCCGCTACTGGGCTATACCCGGCACTGAAGGTTTTGCCCACCGCGTCGGCGGTCTTGAAAAAGACAACAAGACAGGAGCCATCTCGACAGAACCCAAGAATCACCAATTGATGACCAACTTGCGTCAGGCCAAAATCGACAACATCGCTCATGTCATTCCTGAACTCAAAATACAGGGGAATCCCGATGCAGACTTGCTGGTTGTAGGATGGGGAGGCACCTTCGGCCATTTGTACTCAGCCGTTGAAGCATTGAATGCAGAAGGGGAAAAAGTAGCATTGGCTCATTTCAATTATATCAATCCGCTCCCGAAAAATACAGCAGAAGTCCTTACCAAGTACAAAAAAATCATTGTGTGTGAACTCAATAACGGTCAGTTTGCAGGATATCTTCGTTCAAAAATAGACGGAATTACCCCACTGAAATACAACAAAGTGGAGGGGCAACCATTTTTGGTTCAGGAATTAGTAGATCATTTCAAAACTCTTTTAGACGACTAAGTGATGGAAACAAATAATTATACAATAAAGGATTTTAAAAGCGATCAGGATGTACGCTGGTGTCCAGGCTGCGGCGATCACGCCATTTTAAACAGCATCCAAAAGGCCATGACCGAACTTGGCATCTCACCGGATCAAACGGCTGTCATCTCCGGAATCGGTTGCTCAAGCCGTTTCCCCTACTATGTCAACACCTACGGAATGCACACCATCCATGGACGTGCAACTGCCATTGCTACCGGAGTGAAGACGGCCAATCCGGAACTGACCGTATGGCAAGTGACAGGAGACGGTGACTGCCTGGCTATCGGAGGAAACCATTTCATCCACGCCCTCCGCAGAAACATCGACCTGAATATCGTTTTGTTCAACAATGAAATATACGGTCTGACCAAAGGCCAATACTCTCCGACCTCCAAGAGAGGTTTTATCTCAAAGTCCTCACCTTACGGAACCGTTGAAGATCCTTTCCGCCCTGCAGAACTGACCTTCGGTGCCCGAGGTAACTTCTTCGCAAGAACACTGGACGTTGATCTTAAGACTACTCAGGACGTTCTGATCCAGGCTGCAAAACATAAAGGCACTTCCGTTGTCGAAGCATTGGTAAACTGCGTCATTTTTAATAACGGAACCCACAGTGCCATTTCAGACAAGGAATTCCGCGCAGACCGCACAATCATCCTGAAACACGGAGAACCGATGATTTACGGAAAGGACCGTAATAAAGGTCTGGTCATCGAAGGTTTCAACCTGAAATCAATCACCATCGGAGAAAACGGAATGACGGAAAAAGACATCTTGGTGCATGATGCCAAATGCGAAGACAGGACACTGCATTTCAAACTTGGGACCATGTCGGGAGACCTTCCTGTGGCATTGGGTGTCATCAGAGACGTTGAAGCTCCGACCTACGACAGGGAAGTGGAAAAACAAGTCAAGGATGTTCAGGAAAAACATCCGCAAATCCACAAACTGGAAGACTTTTTACGTACATTGGAAACATGGGAAATAAAATAGTTTTTTAGCCAAAACTAAGATTCGGGAAAGGGTACGATGATTGACATCGTGCCTTTTTTTGTTTTTTCCGTTACTATCATTTTTTATATGGAAAATAGGCATTCAATTTTATGATTTACTAACATTTTTCACTTCTTTTGCACAAAAGAAATTTGTTTTCTAACTCTCTAACTAAATATTCCAAAAAATTAAACTTACGCATTATGAAAAAAATGATGGCAGCCTTGTTTTTATTGGCAGCAGTTTCTACACAAGTAAAGGCTCAAAATTTTCAGGTTCATTATGATTTCGGTAAAGGTAGAGAGTATGTGACCACCACCTTGGAATTGTTCAAAGTAGACAAATGGGGTAACACCTTTGCATTTATAGATTATGATTTCAATTATGGAGATAAAAAATCACCTGCTCTTTCCTACATGGAATTTGCGCGTTGTCTGAACTTCTGGGGAGGACCTTTCAGTGCACAAATCGAATACAATGGCGGGCTTATAGGACGTGCTACTACAACCAACTTTGCAGGTGAATCCTATGCAATCAATAATGCTTGGTTGGTCGGCGTTGACTACTTCATGCACAATGCTGATTTTTCAAAAACGTTGAATTTAAAAGTTTTGGCAAAAGATATTATTGGAAAAAACTATACACCGCAATTCACTGCCGTTTGGGGAATGCAATTACTGGACAAAAAAGTCACATTATGCGGCTTTGCTGATTTATGGTGGGAAAAAGGCACCTATACAGCTTCCGGAGATGACGCAAACCCCGTTTTCATCACTGAACCACAGTTTTGGTACAATTTCACTTCCAATTTCTCTGCCGGTAGCGAAGTGGAAATTGCTTCCAATTTCGGTGGCATAAAAGGTTTTAAGGTTTGTCCCACTCTTGCTGTCAAATGGAATTTTTAATCGGATTAAACACACCTAAATATCAAACACTATGTTTGAAAAATATTTTCAACTGAAAGCCAACGGCACCACGATGAAGACTGAAATCATCGCTGGTATTACCACCTTCCTGACGATGGCCTATATCTTGGCAGTCAACCCGATTATCCTTTCTGCTGCCGGTATGGATAAAGGAGCCCTTTTTACTGCGACCGCTGTGGCTTCCATCGTCGGAACAATGACAATGGCTCTTCTCGCCAAATTACCTTTTGCACAAGCTCCAGGTATGGGTATCAATGCATTTTTCGCTTTCACCGTATGTGGCATCATGGGTTACAGCTGGCAATTTGCCATCACCGCCATTTTGATTGAAGGTGTTGTCTTTTTGATCATGAATATATTTAACGTCCGGGAAGCAATTGTCAACGCCATACCAGACACTTTAAAGAATGCCATCAGTGCCGGTATCGGACTTTTTATCGCTTTCGTGGGGCTTCAGGGTTCCAAAATTGTGGTAGCCGACCAGACAACCTTCCTGACTATCGGTCACATCACGGAAGGCCAGGCTCTTATGGCTATGATAGGTTTGATCATCACCTCCGTTTTGCTTATCAAGAAAATAAAAGGTGCTTTATTGCTTGGAATCCTGGCGACAACCATAGTCGGTATTCCAATGGGGCTCACCCGTTTTGAGGGAATATTCAGTCTTCCACCCAGTCCATCGCCTTTGTTCTTCAAGTTTGACTTTTCTCAGATTTTTAGCTGGGACATGGTCACCGTGGTATTCACCTTTCTGTTTGTTGACGTATTTGATACCGTGGGCACACTGATCGGTGTTTGTAAAAAGGCCAATATGCTGGACGAAAAAGGCCAGATTCCCAATGTCAAAAAAGCTTTCTACGCTGATGCTATCGGTACCCTCTCTGGTGCCCTCTTCGGGACCAGCACCGTAACCACCTACGTAGAAAGTGCCGCCGGTGTATCTGAAGGAGGCCGTACGGGTATGACCGCATTGGTTACAGCCGGATGTTTCGCCATAGCATTGTTATTTGCTCCTCTCTTCCTCTCGATCCCAGCCGCAGCAACCGCTCCGGTCTTGGTTCTGGTAGGTTTGATGATGCTTTCTCCGGTCAAGGAAATCAATTTTGAAGAATACGCTGAATCTATTCCCGCCTTTATTTGCATTCTCGCTATGCCAATGATGTACAGCATCACTGAAGGTATCGCTTTGGGATTAATCTTTTATGTCTTCTTGAACGTACTTGGCGGAAAATTCAAGAAAGTTTCAATATCCATGTATGTTCTTGCTCTTTTATTTTTGCTGAAATACATTTTCATCTAATAAACCTGTCGATATAGGGATGGACAAAAAGCGGTCATCCTTCGGATCAGCCGCTTTTTTCTTATATCTTTTCACCGTAAGCCAAATCACCTGCATCTCCCAAACCAGGGACAATGTAAGAATGGCTGTTCAGTTCAGGATCAATGGCTGCACACCACAATGTCGTGTTTTCAGGGAAACAGCTCTTCATGTAATCCACACCGACCTGACTGGCAATAACGGTAGCGATATGAACCTTGGCAGGTGTACCCTTCGTAAGCAACGCTCCATATACCAGTTCCAGAGAACTTCCGGTAGCAAGCATAGGGTCTGTGATGATCAGGGTCTTGCCGTCAAGATTAGGAGAAGCTATATATTCGATATTGATCTCAAACTTCAAGGCATCTTTGTATTTTCTGTAAGCAGAAACAAAAGCATTTTCAGCCTTGTCGAAATAGTTTAGGAAACCGTTATGGAAAGGCAATCCGGCACGAAAGATCGTAGAAACGACCAATGGGTTGTCAAAAGTCTCTACCCGGGCGACACCGAGCGGAGTCTGTACCTTTTTTGTACTGAACGAAAAATCCTTGCTCATCTCATAAGCCATAATCTCCCCTATTCGTTCAACATTACGACGAAAACGCATACGGTCACCCTGTATGTCAACACTCCTGATTTCCAGCAAAAACTGGTTGAGCAATGTGTTCTGCTCAGACAGATTGATTACTTCCATTGATCTATAAAATATTTGAAAAGAATGATAAGAGTCTAAAGATGAAAACACAACAAACTGTTTATCATCTCAGATTGTTTAATTGGAAACAAAGGTAAAAAAAACAGATTGATGGACGATTTCTTGACCTCTTAAAAACAATTAAAGAAATTTTTCTTTAATAGAACCGATTTCCCATTATTTCTTTATATCTTTGTTTTCGAAAAAGGTGGTTTTCAATAGAATAGTTAATTAAGTATAAATCAATTCATTAATCAAAAATGGTAAATTTAGATTTGAGTAAGTACGGTATCTTCGGGAATTTCGAGATCGTACATAATCCGTCTTATGAAGTTTTGTTCCAAGATGAAATGAACCCTGCAAACGAAGGTTTTGACAAAGCAAAAGTTACGGAATCAGGTGCTACAGCTGTTTACACCGGCAAATTCACGGGCCGTTCTCCTAAAGACAAATTCTTTGTTAAAGATGCTATAACCGATAGTGCGATGTGGTGGGATGGTAAAATCAATCGTCCAACAACACCTGACGTTTTTGATCACTGCAAAAGCCTGGTTACCAAACAACTTTCTTCAGCTAAGAAATTGTATGTTGTTGATGCATTTTGCGGTACCAACGAAGATACCCGCATGAAAGTACGTTTCATCATGGAAGTAGCATGGCAAGCACATTTTGTAACCAACATGTTCATCCGTCCTTCTCACTACGAACTGGAAAACTTTGGTGAACCGGATTTCGTTTCCATGAATGGTGCCAAAGCCACCAACCCAAATTGGAAAGAACAAGGCTTGAACTCTGAAAACTTTGTATTGTTTGATCTTACAAAGAAAATGAATATCATCGGCGGTACATGGTATGGCGGTGAAATGAAAAAAGGCATGTTCTCATTGATGAACTTCTACTTGCCACAAAAGGGTATCGCTGCCATGCACTGCTCTGCCAATGTTGGTAAAGACGGTGATGTGGCTGTATTCTTCGGTCTGTCCGGCACAGGTAAAACCACTTTGTCCGCAGATCCGAAACGTTACTTGATTGGTGACGATGAACACGGATGGGATAATCACGGCGTATTCAACTTTGAAGGTGGTTGCTATGCAAAAGTAATCGACCTGAGCGAAGAAAACGAACCGGATATCTGGCGTGCCATTAAACGTGATGCGTTGCTCGAAAACGTAACTGTTGACGACAAAGGTCATATCGATTATTCAGACAAGTCAACGACAGAAAATACCCGTGTCTCTTACCCTATCTATCATATCAACAAGATTGTGATGCCTTCACGTGCAGGTCACGCCAAGAAGATCATCTATCTGTCTGCTGATGCATTCGGCGTATTGCCTCCTGTTTCCATCCTTGACGACAAACAGGCTCAGTACCACTTCCTTTGCGGATTTACCTCCAAATTGGCTGGTACGGAACGCGGTATCACAGAACCGGTTCCTTCTTTCTCTCCTGCTTTCGGCGAAGCATTCCTTACCTTGCACCCGACCGTATATGCCAGCACTTTGGCTAAAAAGATGAAAGAACACGGAGCAAAAGCCTATTTGGTAAATACAGGCTGGAACGGCACCGGCAAACGTATCTCTTTGAAAGATACCCGTGCCATCATTGATGCCATCATTGACGGTTCTATCGACAAAGCAGAAACACAGTTGATTCCAATCATGAACCTGACTGCTCCTGTTAAACTGGAAAAAGTTTCTGATATTCTTGATCCTCGCAGCACTTATGCTGACAAGAAAGAATGGGAAACCAAAGCCATCAAGCTGGCTGGCATGTATATCAATAACTTTGAACAATATTGCGATAATGATGCTGCCAAAGCTTTGATTCCTTCCGGTCCTCAGTTGCCTAAAACAGGTTGCTGCTGCAAATAATCAAGCAAAAGATAATAAAATTGAAACGCCTCGGATTCTAAAAAGATTCCGGGGCGTTTTATTAACGGTGGATATAGTCTTCAACCTATTTTTTCGATTGCATCAGCTCTTTGCCCAAAATTTCTGCAGCTACTGCCACACAGTAGGCACAGGAACGTTTGGCATAATATTCGGCATTTCGATCTTCAGGATTGGGATTCTCAGGATGTCTTCCAATTTTCAGCAGGTCTGCGCAAATATAGCTTCCCATCTGATCTTTAAACTGCAAACCGACACGCTGCACTGATGTATAGTTGGCTGCTTTTGATGGTTTATCGTTGGGGATTGTAACTGGGTGCTCCAATCCCAAAATCATAAATGCCCCTGTGACCGCTCCGCAAACCTCACGCAAACGTCCCATTCCGCCTCCAAAAGGCGCAGAAATCTGTTTGATTGTTTCGACCTCTACGGGAAAAAGATCGGCATAAGCCAGAGCAACAGATTGGGCGCAGTTGTAGCCATTCTTGAAATTTTCGACAGCTTGTTCTATGCGAGCCTTAACATCTATTTCTTTCATTTCTCATTAAAATGTACCATTTGGCAAAGGTAGCGAATTATTTCGCAGTACATCATATATGATATTTAATTGGTTTTTCACAGATAAACCGATAATTTATTGGTTGTATAATATATTTTCGTACTTTTACTCAAAATTAACATTTATTATGAATCTAAGGCCGAATGTTTTTCTTGCCCTATTATGCTACTTGATGGCATTCGGATGCACATCTCCTGAAAAGAGCAAAGTCCATGTTCAGGGAGAAATTAAAAATCTGGGCCATTCTTCCTTATGTATTTCTTATTATAACGAAAACAAGGATTTGGCTTATGACACGATCTTTTCTAATGGCTCGGGAAAATTCGATTTCAAAATCAATACATACGACAAAATAACTCCTGTCACCATTTATTTTTCTGAAAAAAAATGTTGGACAACTCTTTTTGCCAAATCCGGAGATCATGTGCGTATTCGGGGAAATATCCAATTGGTGGATTTGCTGAACATTTCAGGAGGAATAGTCAATGACGACCTAAGCCGGTATAAAAAACAAATCAAGCCTCTGTATATGGAGCGATTGGCTATACTGAACGGCAAATATTACACCGTTGAAGAATCCGAAGAACGTCTGGCAGCCATCAATCTTCTGCTGAAACGTGCAGCAAAAGAATACATAAAGGAAAACCCTGCCTCTATTGCCAGCGTAGTACTCATCCAAGACTTTTTCTATCAGGATTATGATCCTGTCACCAAAGATTTACTGAACATTCTGGAAGGTGATGCCAAAAATTCCCATCTGACCGAACGCATACGCGAAGGCATACAAGATTGGTAATTCATCAATAAATTTATATTTTATTAATTATATATTATTTATTTGTTATTAATTATATATTATTTATTTGTTATTTTTGCAGGTATTTAATATAAAAAACAGATGCTTGTAAAACTTATAAGTGCAGCCATCCATGGTGTTGGAGCCAGGCCTGTCCGTATTGAAGTCCATTTATCGAGAGGTATCCGGTTCTCTTTGGTCGGTTTGCCGGATAATGCCATCCGTGAGAGCCATGAGCGCATCGTTTCAGCCCTGCAAGTAAACGGGATGGATTTACCACGGAAACAAATTGTCATCAACATGGCACCTGCAGATTTAAGAAAAGAAGGTACCTCTTATGACCTCCCCTTATTAGTCGGAATCATGGCTGCAGGGGATTACATTCCTGCCTCTTCGTTGGAAAACACCCTTTTTATCGGAGAACTGTCACTTGACGGACACCTGCAACCTGTCCGGGGTATTCTACCGGTGGCGGTACTCACTCATGAAATGGGACTTAAAAGGTTGATCCTTCCTGCTCTTAATGCTCCTGAAGCTGCGGTTGTAGAAGGACTGGAAGTCTATGGGATGGACAACATCACAGAAGTGGTCAAATTTCTTAACCATAAAATCCATAAAGAGCCGGAGAAAATGATCAATATCCTGATGGATAGAGAATCAACGGCACCCGCCGCAGATTTTGCAGACATCAAAGGCCAGGAACATGTAAAGCGGGCTGTTGAAGTAGCCTGTGCAGGCGGGCACAACCTCATCATGATCGGGCCTCCCGGTGCAGGAAAAACAATGATAGCCCATTGTATACCCGGCATCCTTCCACCCATGACCATGCAAGAATCCCTTGAAACAACGAAAATACACTCAGTTGCAGGCAAGATGGATGCCGTCCGCTCCCTGCTGGTAGACCGGCCTTTCCGGGCACCGCACCACAGCATCAGTTCCGTGGCTTTGATCGGAGGAGGAAACAAACCTCAGCCTGGCGAAATTTCCCTGGCTCACAACGGGGTTCTTTTTCTGGATGAATTACCTGAATTTCAGCGTTCTGTGCTGGAAGTCCTTCGTCAACCTTTGGAAGATCAAAAGATCCGCATTGCCAGAGCCAATTACGCAGTGGACTATCCTGCCGGTATCATGCTGGTTGCTTCTATGAACCCTTGCCCATGCGGCTACTATAACCATCCGGACAAACCATGTGTCTGTACGCCGATGCAAATCCAAAAATACCTGAGCCGGGTTTCCGGGCCCCTTATGGACAGGATAGATCTACAAATTGAGATAACGCCAGTCTCCTACGACAAACTGAGTGAGAAAAGACAAGGTGAATCCAGTCTATCTATACGGAAAAGGGTTATTGAATCACGCAAGATTCAGGAAGAGCGATTTCAAAACAAACCGGAAATCTTCTGCAATGCGAGAATGACCACCAAAGAAATAAGAATGTTTGCACAAATTGATGCAGAAAGTCAGAATCTGATGAAAATGGCCATGCAACGATTAAATCTTTCTGCCAGAGCCTACGACCGGATACTGAAAGTGGCCAGGACCATCGCCGACCTGGATCATTCAGAAAATATTCAGGTACAGCATATTGCAGAATCCATCCAATACAGGACACTGGATCGGGAGAGTTGGGGGCAATAAAATTTATCTGTAATGTGGTTTTTAGAAGTGTTTTTTGTGGGTGGGCTTTTCATTTCCCAAGTAAACCATCTGTTGAAAATTCTTTGTACGAATTACGAACTTTTATTTGTTTTGATTTAAAACAATGCTTATTTTTGTGGCGTTGAATTGAAATAAACAGGTTGATATGAATATAAAACTCTCACAAAAACAAATTGGTCAGCGGATAACTGAACTTCGTAAGATGAAAGGGTTGTCACAGGAAGGTTTAGCAAAAAGTGTCAAAATATCCAGACCGTCTTTGGCTCAAATAGAGTTAGGTCATAGAGGTGTAAATATTTTTGAATTGCAACAGTTGTCTTTGGTTTTGAATTTTTCATTGGATGATTTTATGTCCAAAAATTTTTCAGTGAGCCAAGATGTTGAAGACAAAGCCGAAGCAAAGTCAGAGAAAACAGATGAACGAATTTCTGTCCCAACTCTGCAAGTCAAAAAATTCAAAAATGTATTGCTATACATTTTAGAAAGATGTGCAGGCAAACCAAATGTTGGAGAAACGGTGCTTTACAAATTGCTGTATTTTTCTGATTTCAATTACTACGAATTGTATGAGGAACATTTGACTGGTGCAAAATATCGCAAGTTGCCTTATGGTCCTGTTCCACAAAAGTTAGACACAATCATTGGTCAAATGATGGAAAAAGGAATGATACAAAGAATTAAAACAGAATATTACGACAAGATGCAAACTCGTTACATTCCTCTTGCAAAAGCTGATTTGACTGAATTGAAAGCAAGTGAAAAAGAAGTGATTGACAAAGTGATTGAGCAAATGAGTGACTGGTCGGCTTCTGCAATCAGTAGTTATTCCCATAAAGATATGCCGTGGCTTGCTTCAAAAGAAGGAGAAGAAATAAATTACGAATTGGTCTTTTACAGAGATGCGCCTTTCTCTGTGAGAAACTATGGAGACGAATTTGAAGAACAATGATTTTTGAAGAATTAACCGAATTTCAAAAGGATTTAAAAATCCTTTTGAAAAAACACAGAACACTCAACGATGATTTATATGTAGTGAAACAAGTATTGACTACTGCACCCGATGCGAGACCACCATTTAGTTTTCGTATCGACAATTTGACTTTAGAAACAGGTGTCATTAAAGTAAAAAAGATTGCCTGCAAATCGTTAAAAGGTCGTGGTGTAAATTCAGGGTTGCGATTGATTTATGCTTACTTCAAAGATCAAGAAAAAATAATTTTTGTTGAACTGTATCACAAAAATGATAAAGAGAATGAGGATAAACAAAGGATTTTAAATAATTTCAAATAACAAGAAATAGAAATATGGATACTTAAAACAAATAGCAAGGAAAAACAGCCCTGCATCTTACCATCAATGGTAAAGAATACGAATGGCATCAAAAATATATAACTGGTGCCCTGTTTACTTAGCCGCAGCCCTATTTTTCAACCAATGTTGGTAATGAGAAGCAAAAAGACGACCCGATTCCGACCTCACTCTCTACCCAAATCTTCCCCTTATTTTTTTCAATAAATTCTTTGCAGAGAATTAATCCCAAACCTGTTCCTTTTTCTTTTTGTGTGCCGGGAGTTGAAGAACTTTCAACCATATTGAATAATTTATCAATCCTGTCTTTTGATATTCCGACTCCATTATCACTTACAGTAACTATTAATTCTTTATTTTTACTCACAGTTGAAATTGAAATCCTTCCTCCCGTTTGTGTAAATTTTAAAGCATTTGAAATCAAATTTCTCAATATCGTGCTTATCATTTCTTTATCAGCAAGAACGAAAGCATGCGTCGGTAGTATGTTTTCAATAATGATGGATTTTTGTTCGGAAAGACCTTTTAATAAAAGTGTCACTTCTCGAATAAGGGTGGCTATATCGAAGGATTCGGGATTGAAGACCATCCTGCCAGATTGCAATTGAGACCATACCATGAGGTTGGAGAGCAAGGCCATCGCACTATTAGACGACTGCAATATAATATCGGCAAATTCAGCAACTTTTTCATAGTCATTTTCTTTGACCTGTTCCACCAGATATTCGCTAAAACCAATAATAGAAGTGAACGGACTTCTCAAATCGTGAGCAATAATTGAAAAGAATTTGTCTTTGGTTGCATTTAATTCAATCAGGCTTAATTCATTATTTTTAATTTCAGTTATATCATAACAAGAACCGATATATCCTAAAAACGTATTATCCAAATCGTAAAACGGTCTACCGAAATCACGTATCCAACAGTATTCTCCATCTTTATTTTTCATTCGATATTCCATTAAAAACGCTTGTCTTTTATCAAAGGCGGTAATATATGTTTTTAAACAAGAATCAAAATCATTAGGATGCACTCCTTCTGCCCAACCATTTCCAACTTCTTGTTCCATTGTTCTGCCTGTGAATTCGAGCCATGTTTTATTAAAATAGTCGCACATTTTGTCTAAGCGGGAACGCCAAATTAAAGCAGGAAATTCTTCAAATATTTTCAAATACAACTCCTTGGCTTTGTTAATTTCCATTTGTTGTTGTTTTAGCATTGAATTTTCTTTTTCAAGTTCTTTTATTTTTTCTTTCAAAAGGAGACTTTCTCTTTCCATGTTCGTGTGTATTAACATTGGGTACAATGGTATGATATTAATAATCTGATATTTGAGCAGAATCAAACGGCCGTATGAAAGGATATTCGGTTCAATATACATTAAAAAATTTGCATTCCAATTATGTTTAAATGCGCTGATGAGAGTCCGCAGTAACAAACCCCGAATCTTGCCGACCTGTTTTTTAAGATATTTTAGGGTGAATTCAGGACTCCACAGTCACAGGAATATGTTTATCTTTGTCCGCAAAAAGCGGATGTATACTCCGCAAAGAATTAAAAGGACTTGTTCTATGAAGCAAAGTGCCACCATATTCTTAATGCTCTCCCTTTCGAATGCATACCACATGCCTCAAAAATGCGGAACCCTATTTCCGACTGAATTCAGAGACGGACAGCCGACAATGCCAATCAGATTCAGGCTGACCAGCACCTGTAATTACTGGTTACCACAATTCTAAAAAACAAATATATGCAACAAATTTTTCAAAGTCCCAACTCTACACGCTGGAATCGGTTTGTTTGGTTTGTCCGTATTCTTTTGGTTTTTATTTTGGTGGGAGTGCTGTCTATTGTCATATCCTTGACCCACCAATCACACTATGATGCCAAAAGTTTGATTTATAAAGAGAAAAGAATCCGTAATGTGAATATCAACCCCTCAAAAAAAGCGGTTTCGGATTCAGAATTGGTGGCGTATGCGCTTCATTTGAAAAAAATAAGAAGTGAAAAAAGATACGAGTTTTATAATCAAAAAATAGAAAGAGGTCCGCTAAAAGAATACCTTCCGCTAAGAGCCGGCTTTTACGTAAATTGGGACAGAAATTCGTTTTCTTCGTTGGAAAGCAACGTCGACAAGCTGAACATGGTGCTACCCGAATGGTTTTTCCAAAAAAATACCAAAGGCGATCTTGATATCAAGATCAATGCGAAAGCATTGAACATCATGTACCAAAACGATGTGGCCATCATTCCCATTCTGAGCAACAACATTAACCAGCATTGGAATGGTGATTCTACTGCACTCTTACTTAAGAGTCCGAAATACAGGGCCAAACTCATATCCAATATCAAGAACTTATTGAAAAAATACCATTTTCAGGGAATAAACGTCGACCTTGAGAATATACCTCCAGCCATGGCTTCTTACCGGATGATTTTTTCAAGGGAACTGTACCAGGCACTTCATCCGGCAGGTTATTTGTTAACTATCGATGTGAACCCTTTCGACAAAACTTTTAATTATAAAGATCTGAATACTTATTACGATCTTATTTTTCTAATGGCTTATGATGAACATTTTGCCGGTAAGTCTCCCGGCTGTATCACTTCTGTCAAGTTCATCGAACAGGCTTTGGATTTGGCAATGAAAGAGGTCCCTTCTGAAAAATTCGTTTTGTGTCTGGCTGGTTACGGGTATGACTGGAAGGACGGTCAAAACGGGAAAAGTATTTCGTATGATGATTTCATCTCCCTTTCCGCTGCAAACAATGCCCCGGTGAATTTTGATGATGACCATTCCGATTTGTACATTAATTACTATGATGAAAACGGAAATCCAGGTGAGGCTCATTGCACCGATGCGACAACCATTTTTAACTCCATCCGGACAGCCGAAGAATACCATACGGCCGGTGTATCACTCTGGCATCTTGGCACTGAAGATCCACGAATATGGAGCTTTTACAACCGATCACTTTCAGCAGAGTCCTTGACAAAACATCCGTTCAATTATAAGCAGCTGGAAAAATTCAAGTCAGCCTCTTTGGTCAACTTCACCGGAAGTGGTGAGATTCTGGAAATAGCCAGTGAACCTGAACCTGGTTCTGTAAAAATAAAATTGGACGTTCCGGATCAAATGATTGAAAATGAAAGCTACCAAAGTTTGCCGACTTCCTACCTCATCAATCGCTTTGGCAAACCCAAGGGCAAAGAAATCGCCCTCACTTTCGACGATGGCCCGGACAAAGATTTTACCCCGGAAATATTGGACATTCTTAAAGAGAACAAGATTCCGGCAACCTTTTTTGTGGTAGGTGTCAATATTGAAAAGAACCTTTCGATCATACGGCGAATGTACAAGGAAGGCCATGAAATTGGGAACCATACCTTTACTCATCCTGACCTCGAAATAACCTCGAAAGACCGTGAACGGGTCGAACTCCGCTCTACCCGCTTACTCCTCGAAAGCATCATAGGCCATTCCACGCTTCTTTTCCGGCCACCTTACAATACCGATGCAGAACCACAGGACATCAATCAGATCCGCCCGTTGAGCATTGCCAAAGACGAAGGCTACTTAACCATCGCCTCCTCCATTGACCCCAACGACTGGCAAATCGGAGTGACGGACGATACTATTGTCGCTCGGGTCTTCTCTCAACAGAATCTTGGGAACATCCTACTCCTGCATGATGCCGGCGGAAATCGCTCACAAACAGTCCTTGCGTTACCTCAAATCATCAACTTTTACCGACAAAAGGGTTATCAGTTTGTAACCATATCGGATATCATGGGGCGAACCAGAGATCAGGTTATGCCCACTATAAAAGGCAACGCGAGAAAAGCAGAAAATTTCGATTATATATTTTTTCTGTTTACCTCCTTGTTTGAAAACTTTTTGCATGGCTTCTTTGTGGTAGCGATTGTTCTTGGAATTTCACGCATCCTCATCCTGATGGTTCTGGCCATTCTTCAACATAGAAAATTCCAAAAAGGACAAAGCTCGGTCCCTTCTGATTACAAGCCGAAAGTTAGTGTCATTGTTCCGGCATACAATGAAGAGCTGACGGTCACACGTACTATTGAAAACTTGCTCAAAAGTGACTACCCTTTGCTGGACATTGTTTTTGTCGATGATGGCTCGAAAGACCAAACCTTTGCGAATGTCAAGGAGGCATTCAGTAACATAGACAACGTTCAGATTCTTACAAAACCCAATGGTGGAAAAGCCTCCGCATTAAACTTCGGCATTGCCAGTGCTTCCGGTGAAATCTTGGTTTGCATTGATGCCGATACCTTGTTAATGCCGGATGCCATATCCAAAATGGTGCCTTTCTTTGTGGATGAAGAAGTAGGTGCCGTTGCCGGAAACGTCCAGGTAGGCAATGCTGTAAACCTTTTGACAAACTGGCAAAAGATGGAATATATCACCAGTCAGAACTTCGAACGCAGAGCACTCGATGATGTGAACGCAATCCTTGTAGTTCCGGGAGCGATCGGAGCTTTTCGAAAAACTGCTATTGATCGGATCAAAGGCTTTACCATCGACACCTTGGCCGAAGATTGTGATCTTACGGTTCGACTACACAGAGCCGGCTTTAAAGTGCACTCATGCAACGATGCCATTTCACTTACCGAAGCCCCGGAAACAATGAAGATGTTCCTGAAGCAACGTTTCCGCTGGACATTCGGTATGATGCAAACGTTTTGGAAACACCGTGACTTGTTGTTTAGCTTACATAAGCCAAACATTGGCTGGATCATGTTGCCCAATCTGTTGGTCTTTGGATTTATCATCCCGTTATTTTCGCCTTTGGTTGACTTTTTTTTCATTATCGGGCTATTTTCAACCCACGTCGCATTTTATGTCCTTACTTATGTACTGTTCTTTCTGGTTGATTGGATTGTTTCAGCTTTTGCTTACCGATATGATGGTAAGAAATTCTCGCTAATGAATGCCGCAACTCTTTTCATTCAGCGTTTTGTCTACCGTCAGATTTTCTTTTATATACTGATCAAATCTTACCTGAAAGCCATGAAAGGCGAACTCGCCAGCTGGGGAATTTTAAAGCGTACGGGAAATGTGAAGCTAAACCAAAAAGCGAAGATTTAAAAATATATGGAGGGCTTCTTTTTTCAATAAAAGGTCATTAAGCCTCAAAAACAGCCAAAAACCTGGAATCAAGATTCTCTATATTCAAATCATCCGTATCAAGAATATATTTCGAACGCATATAGCAAACCTTTCGCTTTCCGAGCATCTCTGCAATATGTGATTCCAATTCCTGATCGGATTTTTGACTCAGAAGCGGGCGTTTGTTGCACGACAACTTCAATCTGTCAAATAATTCATGTACAGTCGTTCTTAGATAAACAGTATCTCCCACGCTGTTCATGTATTCCATATTGTCAAAATAACAAGGAGTACCGCCTCCGGTCGCAATGATACAATTTTCAAGCTGAGCGACCTCATGAAGAGCATCACGCTCTATCTGACGGAATTGACTTTCTCCGAATTCATCAAACAACGTAACGATGCTTTTTGAATATTTTTGTTCTATATACTCATCCAAATCAACAAACAACAGTTTTTGAGATTTTGCGATCAAACGTCCGAAAGTTGTCTTACCAGACCCCATGTAGCCGATAAAAAATATTCTTCGCATTTGTTGTCGGTTTAATTGGATTAATTGTACTTCGTCATCAGAAGTTCCATAAAAGGAGCAATACGACAAGACCAAGCACAATGCGATAATAGCCAAAGACACTGAAATCGTGACGACGGATAAAATTCATAAACAACTTGATCACCGCATACGCAACGATAAACGAAGTGATAAGACCTACAGCAATCACAATCCATTGTTGCGCATCAAAAGCAAGACCATTCTTCAGTATGGTCAGCGCAGTTGCACCAGCCATGGTTGGAATCGCCAGGAAAAAAGAGAACTCAGCAGCAGCTCCGCGGGATAGGCCAAGCAGCATCGCACCAATGATTGTTGCCGCAGAACGGGATGTTCCGGGCACCATGGCCAAGCATTGGAACAATCCGATGCAAATGGCAAGACCAAAAGAAACGGATTTGATCGAATTAAACTTGAATTCTTTTTTTCCGGCATTAAAACGTTCAAGTACAATCAGAATGATACCGTAAACGACCAATGTGATGGCCACGACCAATGGGTTAAAAAGATTTTCCTCAATGGTATCATCAAACAGAAGGCCCAAAATGACAGCAGGAATAACTCCGACAATAACCTTGAACCAAAGTTGCCATGTGTCTTTCTTGTGTTCCTCTGTCCCTGCAAAAGGCCATAGGTCTTTCCAGAAAAAAACGACCACCGACATAATAGCTCCCAGTTGAATGATCACCTCAAAAGCGGTTGTAAATGTTTTATCAGAAGAGAGTTTGACGAATTCGTCAACGAGAATCATGTGACCCGTGCTTGAAATAGGCAGAAACTCTGTAATTCCTTCCACAATTCCGATAATTACAGCTTTAAGGAGCATCAAAAGATCCATAGCAATTTCATTTATTATTCCCATTTAGTATGATGCATGTCACCGGATCGGGCAAATTCCAAGTGCATGGCATTGCTCATTCTCAAGGTATGAGGGGTATGTCCGCCTTTGCTCATTTTCAGGTAATCCCAAAGCATCTCTTTGTAATCAGGATGCACACAGTTTTCAATGACGGCTTCAGCACGCTGTATCGGAGATTTGCCTCGAAAATCTGCAACTCCTTGTTCGGTAATCAAAACCTTGACAGAGTGTTCGCTGTGATCCAAGTGAGAAACCATAGGCACGATGGAACTTATTTTTCCGTCTTTTGCAACAGATGGCGTCGTAAAAATGGAGATGTAAGCGTTTCTGGTGAAATCGCCCGAGCCGCCAATGCCGTTCATCATTTTGGTTCCCAAAACATGCGTAGAATTGACGTTTCCGAAGATGTCTGCCTCCAGAGCCGTATTGATGGTGATCAATCCTAAGCGGCGAGCCACTTCAGGATTATTTGAAATTTCTTCAGGTCTGAGTACCAATTTATCCTTAAAGAAATCCCAATTCTTGTAAACGTCTTCAAGAAGTTCAGGAGAAATACTTAGGGAACAACCGCTTGCAAACTTGATGTCACCGGAGCGCAGCAGACCGATGACAGAATCCTGAATAACTTCGGTATACATGGTAAAAGGAGGAACAGCCTGATCTCTTCCCAAAGCACCCAATACGGCGTTGGCAATGTTACCAACACCCGATTGGATGGGTAGGAAAGATGCAGGAATACGACCTGCCTTCAATTCTTTTACCAAAAATGTTGCCACATTTTCGCCTACTGCCGTAGTCACTTCATCAGCAGGAGTGAAACCTCCTGTTTGATCTGGTTTATTGGTTTCAACAATACCCACAATCTTTGTCGGATCCACTTTCAGGACAGGGCTTCCGATTCGGTCGGAAGGACTATATATAGGAATTTCTTTTCGGTAAGGAGGGTCCAGAGGTTCATATATGTCGTGCAACCCCTTGATAAACTTGGGGTGGTTTGAATTTAATTCGATAATGATTTTGTCTGCCAAACGGGCTATCGTCGGAGATATTCCGACACCGGAGGTTAGAATCAATTCTCCATCTTCAGTGACATCTGCAACTTCCATGATGGCTACATCAATTTTACCAAGGAACCCATAACGGAGCTCCTGTGCCAAATTGGAAAGATGCATGTCAACATAAGCTGTTTTCCCTGAATTCAGGTTGTTTCTCAAATCTTTATTTGATTGATAGGGTGTACGGAAAGAGACAGCGTTTGCTCTTGCCAATTCTCCATCCAGAGCATCTCCGGTAGACGCTCCTGTAAAAACACCGATTTGAAACTCACGACCAGCTTTGTGCTCTTTGACAGCTTTTTCCGCGATGGCTTTTGATACAACTTTGGGTGCTCCGGCAGGAGTAAAACCACTAAATCCTACTTGGTCGCCATTCTTGACAAAGGATGCTGCTTCTTCAGCAGTAATAAATTTTAAAGACATATAATTGGCTGTTAATTTTAACGGCGCAAAGGTATGATTTATAGAACAGGAAAAAAAAGATTTTTAAGGGATTTTAATAAGAAAATCAAAACTTTGGACGTATGATTTCACTATAAATAATGGCCTTCTTGAGTTCATCCATCTTCTGCAAATCCAAAGTTTGCAAAATAGGATCAGATAAATTTTCAGACACGGAAACAGTCTCAGCGGTAGTCTTTGTATTAAAAGACTCTCTGCGGGGCATAGCAGATGCCATATCCTGACGCCTTACCTGCTTTTCTTTGGGTTTGTTCACCTGAGAGGTTATTGGAGGTGCAGGCTTTGGATTGGAAGGGATAAATTCATCATCCTTTTCTTCCAATTCCTGCAGAATGGTCTTGAAAATATCTCCAGCGCGAGATCCTTTAAAATCCGGCATACCCGTATCTTTTATTTGTTCGGGCTTTTTTCTCACCGCCTTGAGAATGGAAGAAACAATAGAAACGGCAATGATGCCGTAAAAAATCAAATCACCGGAATCCATATCTTATTTTTTTATCAGAATTAATTTGCAAACTTTTCACAAAAAACAACCATACGTTCTATATCTGATGCTTTACTGAAATCGATTTTTTGTTCAGCAACAAATTTTTCGATTTCGGCTTCATGCCCCTTAAACAATTTCCCCAGCGTCCTGGCAGAATCAAAATTCTTGAAACTGTCATTTACTTTCAAATAAAATTTACAATTCTTTTCCGTTTTCACCCTTTCCCCCAGTTTGAGTTGGATCACCTTGTTGTCGGCATTGATGGTTGAATAAGTGGTAACCGCCGAAGTAGAAGAATAAGTTCCATAAGCTCCAGCTTTTTCTTGTGAAACTATTTTTCCAAACCATTGTATATAATAGTAACCATTGCCGGCAGAAACTTGTTCAAAAAACGCGTTGTTTTTTCCTTTAATGAATACCCGGTTGTCAATGTCTATTGCAACGATGCTGCTCAAGTCTGAAAATTCCAGCATCTGGCCTTTATCGTTTTTTAACAACATGAGTCTGGTAATATAATTATAATTGAGCATTGCAGGTTCTACGCCGCCATTTTTAAAAAGAACTGTCCCTTGCATAAAATCAGGGAAAAGGTAGCCATTATTATCTTCTTCCTGAGCAAGAAGAAAGGCAGGAAACAGTAAAAGTAAAAAGAACAAATGCGAACGAAGTGTTTTCATATGATAATCATTTTTTCGTCTAAGGTCATATGGAACTCACATGTCCATTTTATCATAAACTTGGATGTTTTTACAAACATGCTCGTTTCATCTGTCGATTTATTTGATTGCAAAGTGCATAGATGTCCTCCAGGTTTCACAAAAATACCTATTTATTCCCTTTAATGGTATAAAGTTAATGAGGAATTTGGAATATAAGCTGCAATTTTTAGTTAATTTTTAAGAAAACATCTTATTCACACAAAAAACACACAGAAATAGCTGGAAATAGGACATAGAAGGACTTTCTCCTTGCGGGTTCAACTGAGAAATAAAGCCGCCTTGGAAAAGGTTTCATTGAATGAAGCGTTCAATAAAGCAGAATCAACCCGCCCGTTGATTGGAAAAGGAGCCTCATGGGTATAATCATAAGGGAAGTCCATCAAAGTGAAATGCCGGGCAGTCATATCATGCCCCATGCAAGCCTCCACACCCTCATAAGGCATAACAAGATCCTTTTTCAGCAAGATTCCTGACAATCTACTGCCTAGATTTGAAAAGAATCCTTCCCTTTTTTCTCTGTCTACTTCCGGAACAATCATCGCATTAAACGCCTTTAATGTCTGGTCTGTTTTTTCTAATTCTTCATAATGATCCCTATGCTCCTTGCTGAGCCAGTCTTTGCAATAAAACTGAAGCAAGCGTTCGTAGGCAGGTTTGTCCATGATACAGCGGGATTCACCGAACATCTCCCTGAAAATGGAACCACCGCAAAAAACAAACAATTTTGATTGGCCAAAAAGGCCTTCAGGATTTGACATCAAAGTGATTTCGGAAAGAAAAGCACCGATGGAATACGCAAAGAAGTCGACAGAGGCATCACGGGCAAACAAGGGATGCTTTCCCTGTTTGATCTGCCTGACGAGATCTGTCAAGTCTTCTACAGTCTGACGTCCTGAATTGTAAAAGCGGGTCGGATCTTCTGAGAGTCGTTCACTTAAAGCCACATTGGCAAAGCACAAGGAATGGATCTCTCCTACGCTCTGCTGCCTCTTTTTAACCAAAAGAGACATGCTGCGCGGGTCGCTCCACTTGAAAGGAGACCGGTTGATGTGATAAGCGATGGGAAACAGTATGACAGGTTTTTTGGTTTGTGTAGCCAGATATTCTGCCCAACAAAGATATTTATTCCAGTTGCGTTCGTTCAGTCCATGCAACAGAATAATCACATCGGTTGCCTTCTTGCATCTCTTATCAACGAAGACAGGATAAGTGAAACATCTGTTCTCGACAATGGAATTATCATCATCCATGAAGTTTGGCCCTTCGGCTTCCTTCATGAAATGATATCCGGACTTAAAATGGAAAAAACGGATTTCGAGGGATGATTCCTGAATAGAAACATCTTTTCCCAAACAGAAAAGTTGAAGCAACTCTTTTTGCCTTTGTACAAAATTGATGAAATTCATTATACTGTGATGTTAAAAAACCTAATATCAGTGATCCTTAAGAAAAAATCTCTGGACAAAGAAACAAGCCTTTCGGCTCCACTCCAAATTAAAGGGATTCTACACACACCGTTGGGGCAGAGTTTCACAATATGGGATAAAATTTCGCCGACAGGGGTGAACCTACCAAAAAAAGATTTTTCGAAAGAATTGATAAAACAGCAGAAATCAGCTACTTTTGTAAATTGTAAACCGGAACGTTTTCATTCTGACTATGAACCAAAAAATTCCTGATTATCTGTACGAAAAGGGCAATATTATCCGGCTGATTCTCTTCACGGCCTTTTTTGCCTTGGCTTTCATTAACCTTTATAAACCGTTCGGTTCCGTTGAATGGTTCAGGGTTTCTGAAACGACCTATTTTTTAGGATCCAGCATGATTATGCTTACTGGTGTCTTTGTTGTGGTGATCAGTCGAATCATCATGTACCAATACTGCAAAAAAAAGGATTTGATGCTCCTGGGTTATTTTATCTGGGTATTGGCAGAAATTTTGGCCATGTCTACTTTTTATACGATTTTCGAGAAAATTGCACTTCACGACGTGCGCCCCATCGAAGATATGATCCAGCAATCATTTACCAACACCTGCCTGGTGCTTTTGCTCCCTTACGGAATGTCCTGGCTCTATTTCTCCTGGAAGGACAAAAACAAAAAGTTGCAACAAATCGCCATGGATGAAAATGCCGCTGATCAAAACAAAAAAGGTATGCTCAGTTTTTTTGACGAGAAGGGAGATTTCAAGCTTTCCGTTCAATCAGATCAGTTGCTCTATCTCGAATCGGCAGACAACTACGTCAAGATCTACTATCTGAACAAAGGCAAATTATCAAATTTTATGCTCCGGAATTCTCTTAAAACTCTTGACGATGGTTTTTCAAATACATCCTTGATTAGATGTCATCGGTCTTTTGTCGTCAATTTCGACAAAGTCAAGGTGTTGAGAAAGGAAAAAGACGGCATTTATCTGGCACTTGATCAGGAAAATATTCCAGACATTCCTGTATCAAAGACATACACGGAAAAAGTGATGTCAAAATTTGCCCGTTATTCCGTTTAGCTTGAACAAGATTTTTTATCCCCACAATTTTTTTCACCTTTCCTCGGACCAAGAAGGTCTCGCACAATAAAAATAAGATGGATTCAGAAACTCAAAAAGTATTTATTGAAACATACGGATGCCAAATGAATGTGGCAGATAGCGAAGTCGTGGCATCCATTCTCGAAATGGACGGATTCATACTCACTGACAAGCTTGCTGAAGCAGACTTGGTCTTGATGAACACTTGCTCCATCCGCGACAATGCCGAACAAAAAATCATTTCACGTCTTCAGTATTTTCAATCCCAAAAGAAAAAAGGGAAGAAAATGGTAGTTGGTGTCCTCGGCTGCATGGCAGAGCGCGTCAAGGAAAAATTAATCAGTGAAAACCACGCAGATATCGTGGTCGGCCCTGATGCCTACTTGGATCTGCCCAATCTGATCGGTGCTGTCCAAAAAGGTGAAAAAGCGATTAACATCGAACTTTCAACCACAGAGACTTACAAGGATATCATCCCTACCCGGCTCGGAAATGTCAAAATCTGCGGATACATCTCCATCATGCGTGGCTGCAACAATTTCTGTACCTATTGCATCGTACCTTATACACGTGGCCGTGAAAGAAGCCGTGAACCGGAGAGTATCCTCAAGGAACTGGAAGACCTTCACAACAAAGGCTTCAAGGAAGTGACGCTCTTGGGACAGAACGTAAACTCTTACAAATACGATGCTCCTGAAGGGTCTGACGATAAGGGTCTGAATTTTGCCGGCTTGCTGGCTCTGGTTGCAGAAGCCAAACCCGACATGCGCATCCGCTTCTCCACCTCCCACCCCAAAGACATGACAGATGACATTCTGGAAACAATCGCCAGATATCCGAATATATGCAACCACATTCATCTCCCTGTACAGTCCGGCAGCTCAAGAATTCTGAAACTGATGAACCGCAAATATGACCGTGAATGGTATTTGAACCGCATTGACGCCATCAGACGCATCATTCCTGATTGTGGCATATCCACCGACCTATTTTGTGGTTTTCACTCTGAAACACAGGAAGACCACGAGATGAGTCTCTCCCTGATGCGGGAAGTCGGTTATGACTCCTCCTTTTTGTTCAAGTATTCAGAACGTCCGGGGACATACGCTTCCAAAAAATTACCTGATACCGTTCCTGAAGAAGAAAAAATCAGACGCTTGAATGAACTGATTGATTTACAGAACAAACTTTCGGGAGAAAGCAACATGCGCGATTTGGGAAAAGAATTCGACGTTCTGGTGGAAGGATTCTCCAAACGTTCACGTGAACAGTTGTTTGGAAGGACACAACAGAATAAAGTGGTGGTCTTCCCAAAAGGGAATGCTCATGTAGGACAATTAGTCCGCGTAAAGGTTACGGATTGTACCACCGCCACCTTACTTGGCCAAGTTATCTATAATTATATTAAATATTCCGAATAAACAGCTGTTTTTTCGGATATTTTTCGCACTTTTGCGGCAATTTTGGGGGATTAATGCCCATATACTTTTATTCTACCTCTTTCATAATGAACAGACCAAAAAAAATCAGCGCTACGAGGGTTTTTAATTCGCGATTCACATCAACAATAAGCATCAGCCTGGTTCTTTTCCTGATTGGAATCATGCTGGTACTGGGCTTCATAGCAAAAGACTTATCTATCTATGTCAGAGAAAATGTGAGTATGTCCGTTATTGTCGATGACCAAATGAAGCTTCCCGATGTAAAAATGTTTCAAAAACGGCTTGAAGCATCCCCTTATGTAAAATCCGCACAATATATTGACAAAGAGACAGCATTGAAACAATTGGTCAAAGATCTCGGGGAAAACCCGGAAGACTTATTGGGCTATAATCCGCTATTGGCTTCTTTTGACATTTATCTGAATGCCGATTACGCCAATACAGACAGCATGGCAAAATTTGAAAAAGTCCTCAAACAGAACAAGGATGTTCAGGATGTCATCTATCGAAAAGACCTGATTCATTTAATCAATGAAAATGTGCAACGCATCAGCATCGTCCTGTTGGCGTTGGCTATACTTTTAACCCTCATTTCCTATTCGCTGATACGCAATACGGTCAGACTCCTGATTTATTCCAAAAGATTCTTGATCCGCACCATGCAATTAGTCGGAGCAAACGGAAATTTCATCAGAAAACCATTCTTGCTTGAAAATCTGTGGAGTGGCATTATTGCTGCGTTTGTAGCCATGGGCTTTTTATACGGCACTTTATATTATGTGGAACAAAAAATGGCAGGAGCCATTCAAATTCTGGATATCAAGACTTTGGCATTTGTTTTCGTTGCAATGTTTGTTTTCGGTGTCATCATCATCTTATTGGCGACATGGTTGGCGGTGAACAGATATCTGAAAATGAATACGAGCGATTTATATTACGTTTAATGTTTTTGAACGATTAATAATCATTTTGATATGGACAAAAAATTCGCACTTGGCAAGCAAAATCTTATTTTGATAAGTATTGGAGTCATCATTGTAGTCATTGGTTTTATTTTGATGACGGGAGCTCCATCTGAAGAAAGTGCTTATAATCCGGATATTTTCAGTTTCAGGCGCATCGTTTTAGGGCCTGGAATAAGCTTGTTTGGTTTTTTGTTTGTAATTTTTGGCATTCTCAAAAAAGACAAACACGATTAAATAAAGAATGGATTATTTAGATGGCGAAATTTTATATTTCAACAAACCGTTCACTTGGACATCATTCAAGTTGGTTGCAAAAGTAAGAAATTCCATTTGCAAAAAACTGAATATCAAAAAGTTGAAAGTGGGACATGCAGGAACATTGGATCCCTTGGCCACTGGAGTGATGATCATTTGTACGGGGAAGGCGACAAAACGTATAGAGGAATTTCAATATCAGACTAAAGAATATATTGCAACACTTGAATTGGGAGCGACAACGACTTCCTACGACCTGGAAAAACCGATTGACCAGCGTTTTGATTACAGTCATGTGACATGCGAATCTGTGGAAAAAGTGATCAAAAAGTTTGTCGGACGCATTGAACAGATTCCGCCTGACTTCTCGGCCTGTAAGATCAATGGAAGACGTGCGTACAATATGGCCCGCAATGGAGAAGAAGTGAACCTGAAACCAAAAGTTCTGGTAATCGACGAAATAGAGCTCCTTGAATGCCAAATACCTATGCTAAAAATCCGAGTTGTATGCAGTAAAGGGACTTACATCCGTGCGCTGGCCAGAGATTTGGGAGAAGCATTAAACTGTGGGGCTCATTTGACAGCTCTTTGTAGAACGCGGGTCGGAGATGTACGTCTTGAAAATTGTCAAAATGTTGACGATTTTTTATTGAACCTGAAATCCGAAGATACTGAATGATCACTGAATGATCTTGAAAAAGATATTGAAAACCAAGATTAACTCAGAAAATAAAACTAAAAATAAAAATATGAAGCTTTCAAAATTCAAATTCAAACTCCCGGAAGAGTTGATCGCACAGTATCCGGCCTACAATCGTGACGAGTCACGTCTGATGGTCATCGACCGGAAAACAGGAAGCCATGAACATAAATTGTTCAAAGAGTTGCCATCTTATTTTGAAGAAAAGGATGTTTTCATTTTTAATGACACACGTGTTTTTCCTGCCCGGCTGTACGGGAACAAAGAAAAGACAGGTGCGCAGATTGAAGTTTTCCTGCTCCGTGAGCTGAACGAAGAATTGCGCCTATGGGATGTTCTGGTAGATCCAGCCCGTAAAATCCGCATCGGAAATAAACTATACTTCGGAGAGGACGATTCGATGGTTGCTGAAGTCATTGATAACACCACATCAAGGGGACGTACACTCAGATTCTTGTATGACGGCAATCATGAGGACTTTAAAAAAGCACTTTATGCTTTAGGCGAAACGCCACTGCCCAGAAGCATTAAAAGACCCGTTGAAGCAGAAGATGAAGATCGTTTCCAAACCATCTTCGCCCGCAATGAAGGTGCTGTTGTCGCACCTGGAGCAGGACTGCATTTCAGTCGTGAATTAATGAAAAGATTGGAAATCAAGGGTGTGGACTTTGCCTATATCACCCTACATGCGGGTCTTGGAAATTTCCGTGAAATTGATGTAGAGGATTTGACCAAACACAAGATGGACTCAGAGCAAATGTTTATCGATGAAAAAGCCGTCAATATGGTCAATAATGCCAAAGACAACGGATATAGAATCTGTGCGGTAGGTACTACCGTCATGCGCGCCATAGAAAGCTCTGTCGGAGCTGCCGGACACTTGAAAAGTTTTAACGGATGGACCAACAAGTTTATCTTCCCCCCCTATGAATTCAATGTTGCCAATTCCATGATATCCAACTTTCATACGCCGTTGTCAACCTTGTTGATGATGGTCGCATCTTTTGGTGGTTACGACCTGATTATGGACGCTTATGAAGTTGCCATCAAAGAAAAATATCGTTTTGGGGTTTACGGTGATGCGATGTTGATTATTTGATTCCATGGCTATTGTTTATCTCGGATTAGGATCAAATTTAGGTCAAAAGGAACACCATCTCGAATTGGCCATCTCAGAAATTGAAAAGCAGATCGGGCACATTGTGGCCCGTTCTGCTTTTTATGAATCTGCCCCATGGGGGTTTGAATCCTCTTCTTATTTCCTAAATGCCTGCGTTGCCGTAGAAACGACTTTAAACCCTCAAGAGTGCCTGCTGGCCATAACGGACATTGAAAAGCGTTTAGGACGCTCCAAGAAGCTTACAAAGGGCTATGCCGACAGAGTGATTGACGTTGATATTCTTTTTTATGATCAAATGATTCTCCAGGAAGAAGGGCTGACCATTCCTCACCCATTATTGCATCAAAGATTGTTTGTGCTGAATCCGCTGTCTGAAATTGCACCGGACTTTATTCATCCGCTTTTCAAAAAGACAATAAAAAATCTTTTAAAAGAGATCAGTTGACGATCATAAATTTGCAGGTTTGATATTCACTTCCATCTTCGGAGGCACAAAAAACAAGATATACGCCGCTTGCAGCACGTTTGCCTTGTTTGGTATAACCGCTCCAGGTAAACTGACCTCCAAGCGATGTGCCTGAAATCAATACATTTCCGGCAAGATCCGAAATTTTAACTTGCGAGTTTTCCATTAAGCCAGTCACGGTGATGACACCATTATACTCCGGTCTCACCGGATTCGGAAAAACATGAATGTTGCCGTAAGAATCAGCACCCTGGGTGGCATCACTCCGATAGGAAACCAAACCGGACTCCGTTCCTATAAAAACTTCTCCGGTTTCAGGATCAATGGTTATTGACCAAATATAATCAGAAGGTAGGGGACTATTATCCGTATTAAATTGATGAATGGTCTTAAGTCCATCCGGAGACAATAAATAAAGACCGTTACCATTTGTTCCTATCCACTTTCGGTTGGCTCCGTCAACGGTAATGCAATTGATACGAATGTCGTTCAACAAATAATCAGCATTATCCGTACCGTCATTACGCGGAATCTTGATGCGGGTAAAAGTATAATCATCATCAAAGATATTGGCAGGATTGCTCGCTACAATTGGTCCAAAAACAGTTCCTATCCAAACGGAGCCGCTCAGGTCTTTTGTGATGCAATTAATGAAATATGGGGTTATTTCATTCCCGTCCTGATCTGTAAAAGCAGTAATCCAGCGAGATTTATCGTCCGATCCTGTATCAATCGTGTTATTATTATCCAGAACAAATATTCCGGCCGGTTCACGCATGGAATTCATCCAGACCTGATTTCCCTGAGTAAATAAAATGGAATTCCAAGTTGATGCGAGGGGCATAAGAGGATAATCTGTCTTACACCATGTAGCATAATACTTGCCATCTTTGTCCTCTTTTTTCAAAATTTGTAAAGGTTTATTCAAAGCGAGTGTACGATTTTCAGAATTGGAACTTAAGACCCAAAGATTTCCATTTGCATCGAAAGTTGCCCCGTCAACCCGGATGTATCGACTGGAATCTCCAGGCCAGGAGCTAACCAAAGGGCTGTTCTTGTTTGTATAAAGTTTATAAAAAGTACTATCACGAAATTCATAAAGACCTTCTCCCCAGGATGTTATAAAATAATGCTTGTCGTCATTCGGATCAATGGCAAGAGTCAATAGATCCCAAAAAGGAACATGGGTTTCGTTTATAATATCTTGTTGGTTTTTCATGTGACTCCATTTTTCGTCTTTAAAAACCAAAATATCACCCTTATTAAAAGCTCTGTTTCCCCAATTTTGAGCTTGGGCACCTGCAGTCGTGTAAAAGGCACCGTCTTTGAAAAAACCTTTCCAAGCCACATTGCTGGCAGGACCATTTGCCATGATCGAATCCTCAGAAATCGTATATCCTGAATCAGTCTTGGAAAGCTTGGTCAAACCTTTTGTCCCTGATGCGATATAGAGCGTATCTGAAGTCGGATTCATCGCAATATCATTGCTCTCAACGGTTTCTACATGCTGTGATTGAAAGGATGAATTAAACATAAAGGTTTCGGCACCGGAACAAACAAACAAATATCCGTTCTGGACTTTAAGTTTAGAAGTATTCGGAACATTCAAAAAGCCGGTCCAACCTGAAGGCCCTTTACGATAGAGCATCCCGTTTTCAGCCAGAGCGATCAATTCGTCATTAAACCTGACCATTTTTACGGCATTTGTTCCAGATACAAAAGGCATCTGATACCATGAAGAGGCATCCAAAAGATTTGAATTGGTATTTCCCCAATATAAACCAGATGCTGTCGCTACAGTCACTGTATCATTCCACACAGCTGCATCATCAATATTGGTGTAGATTGAGGTTAATTTTAAATAATAAGTATCGCTAATTTCCCGTTTTGAAACATCTATGACCATCAACCCGATGCCTGTTGATAAATAGGCTTTGCTTCCTTCAATTCTGATTCCATGAATTGTCTTATCACCTGTAAGCGATTTGTTTTTAAAATCAGACAGATTCACCAGCCCTGATTTAGTCAAAAAATCAATATTTCCGTCAGAATAAACAAGAATGAGGGTACTTTCCGCTTCACACCATGCAATAGAAGTTATATTATGCCCGTTTAAGCCTGTCAAAGTGGAAAAAGTCTCCTTTTCTCCTGTTTTTGAATCATAAGAATATAACTTATTGCTGGCTTCAACATAAATCTTTCCATCCGCATAAACGACTTCATTTGCAGAATTATATGAAAAATGTGTACGCCATTCTCCAACAGAAACTTTTGAAAAAATAAAGCAGGACTGTACAAACAAGCACAACAGCAAAAGAACTTTTCTCATAGTTGACAATTCTTATTTATTTAAAAAAGTCGACAATTTTTTCATTGCCAAAGCTCTGTGACTTATTCTGTTTTTCAATTCCATACCCATTTGAGCAAAACTCAGATCATAACCATCCGGCAAAAAAACAGGATCATAACCAAAACCATCTGTTCCATGTTTTTCGGTTAAAATTCGACCTGAAATTTTTCCTTCAAAAAGGTATTCCTTTCCATCCAAAATCAATGCGGCAACTGTTCTGAAACAGGCGTTTCTATTTGTTTCACCATCCATTTCCAGGAGTAATTTCTGAATGTTATTTTCAGAATTGCAGTCTTCTCCTGCGTATCGGGCAGAATATACACCCGGTGCACCTTTTAGAATTTCAACTTCAAGGCCGGTATCATCTGCAAAACAATCCATGCTGAACTTTTCATAGACATACCGCGCTTTTTGTAAAGCATTTGCATCAATCGTATTTTGTGTTTCAGGTAATTCTTCGAAACATCCGATATCCTTTAGACTGAGCAATTTGATTCCAGAGCATAAAATATCCGAAACTTCAGCCATTTTATGAACGTTGTTGGTGGCAAAAACTATTTTATGCATACTCAAAACGTTTTATAAGCCAAGTTTTTTAGACAATTTCAGCATTTTTAGAATTGGTTTTTCAGCTTTTAAACGAATTCCTTCTTCTATTTCAATGACAGGAGTCTCATTCTTCAAACAATGATATAATTTTTCAAGCGTATTAAGGCGCATAAATGAACATTCATTACATCCGCAAGTGCTATCGTTGGGTGGTACAGGTATAAATATCTTTTCAGGACAAGACTTCTTCATTTGATGTAATATCCCCGATTCCGTTGCAATAATAAATTCTTCATTATCAGAACGTTGTACATATTTTAGGAGAGATGCTGTAGATCCGATGAAATCAGCCAGCATCAAGATTGTTTGTTTACATTCCGGATGTGCAATTATTTTTGCTAAAGGATATTCTTTTTTCAGTTCAATCAATTTTTCCAAGGAAAATTGTTCATGAACATGACAGGCTCCATCCCAAAGAACCATATTTCTTCCTGTCAAAGAATTTATATAATTTCCAAGATTACGGTCAGGACCAAAGATAATTTTTTGATCTTTGGAAAAACTTTGAACAATAGAAACGGCGTTGGTAGATGTCACTACAACATCTGTCAACGCTTTAACTTCTGCTGATGTATTAACATAACTGATAACCTTATGACCGGGATGTTCTTTGATAAATGCTTTAAAAGCATCTGCAGGACAGCTATCAGCCAAGGAACAACCTGCTTCTTTATCAGGAATCAATACTTTTTTGTTTGGAGAAAGAATTTTTGCAGTTTCACCCATAAAATGTACGCCACAAATTACCAATATATCCGCATCCGTTTTTGCTGCTTGCTGTGCCAAAGCCAAACTATCACCAATAAAATCGGCAATATCCTGAATATCGTTATTCTGATAAAAATGCGCCATAATGATCGCATTTTTTTCAACTTTTAGACGATTGATTTCTGCTATCAACTGTAATTTATTCATATCAGATTCTTTTAAGCACGCAAAATTATATATTTTATTCTAATTTTACCTCTTTAAACTTATTAATATGAAGAAACTTAGCATTCTGGAAATGAACCGCCTTACGCCGGAGGAATTTAAAAAATGTCCAAAAATTCCTTTGACTGTTGTATTGGACAATATCAGGAGTCTTCACAATGTAGGATCAATATTTCGTACTTCAGATGCTTTTTTAATTGAAAAAATCATACTTTGTGGAGTTACTTGCCCTCCACCACATCCTGAAATTCATAAAACCGCACTTGGTGCTGAATCAACCGTTGAATGGATTTATACAAAAGATACGATGGATGTCATCCATCAACTCAAAAATAAAGATTATTATATCTATGCCGTTGAACAGGCTCATGAAAGCATTTATCTATCTGATTTAAAATTGGATACAAATAAAAAATATGCTGTTGTATTGGGAAATGAAGTAAAAGGTGTTCAACAATGTGTCGTTGATCATTGTGATGCTTGTCTTGAAATTCCTCAAATGGGAACCAAACATTCATTGAATGTATCAGTAGCGACAGGTATCGTTTTATGGTCTTTTTTTAATCAATTGAAAAAGCCTTGAAATGTAAGTAACAAACATCTCTTTTATTATTCTTTTTTATTTAAGTAAATTTAAAAAAAAGAGATGAATATAATAGACTGTTCATTCTGTTTAATACTTTTTCAAAAAATTTTTAAAATTTGAGTTATGAATAGAAAAATGAGTTTATCAACCATATTTCAACTTGAATAGCATTGTTATTATTTTTATAATCAATAATATATATATAAATGGTTATTCTGTAAAAAAGGCGATGTTTATAGATTTATTCATATTTTTTGTTCATAATTGCTGTTTAAAATGTTCATTCCTGTTTAATCATTTTGGATGTTGTTTCGACAAATATCTTTTATAACTTTTTTTGAAAAGTTATCCACACTCAAACACAACTTATGAACGGGCTTTTTTTTATATTTGTATATATTATTACACAAGAATTTTGACGAAGATTATTGAGAATACCCCATTGATCAAACAGTATTTCGAGATGAAAAGCAAACATCCGGATGCTGTTCTTTTATTTCGTGTCGGTGACTTTTATGAAGCATACGGTAAAGATGCTCTTGAAGTTGTTGATATTTTAAGTATTGCATTGACCAAAAAGTCAAATGGTGAGGCCGGGCCGATAGAAATGTGCGGTTTTCCACATCATGCATTGGATAATTTTTTACCAAAATTGGTCAGGGCGGGAAGAAGGGTTGCCATTTGTGATCAGCTTGAAGATCCGAAAATGACCAAGAAATTAGTGAAACGGGGTATAACGGAGCTTGTTACACCTGGTGTTTCTACCAATGAAAATATCCTTAGTCAAAAAGAAAATAACTTTTTGGCCAGTTTGCATATCGATAAATATAAAGCCGGATTGGCTTTGCTTGATATTTCAACCGGTGAATTTTTGACTGCCGAAGGTTCTTTTGAATATGTTGATAAGTTGCTGAATTCTTTTGCGCCAAAGGAAGTTCTTTATGAAAGGGCTAAAAGAAGCCTTTTTGTGCAGTATTTTCACCATTCCGGAGCAAAATTCGAATTGGAAGATTGGGTTTTCACGGAAGATTCTGCCATGAACCGGCTTTTGAAACAATTTCAAACCAAAAATCTGAAAGGTTTTGGTATTCAAAACATGCCATTTGCCATCATTGCTTCAGGAGCTATTCTATATTATATGGATATGACCGAGCATACTCAGTTAGACCATATCCAAAGCATTTCAAGAATTGAAGAAGATCGTTTTGTACGATTGGACAGATATACCATCCGAAGTCTGGAAATTTGTGATGCCATGAATGATGGCGGAAAAAGTTTACTGAGTGTGCTTGATAAGACACAAAGTTCCATGGGCGGACGCTTGTTGCGTCGCTGGTTGCTTTTTCCCCTGAAGGATGTCAAAGCTATCACAGAACGTCAGGATATTGTGGAATACTTTTTCAAAAATCCGTCATTGCGTGATTTTATCAATGAAAAATTGGCGCAAATCGGTGATTTGGAACGCATTGTTTCTAAAATATCCGTTGGAAGAATATCTCCGCGTGAACTCGTTTACCTGAAAACATCCTTACAAGCCATTGATGAAATCAAGCAGGCTTGTTTGAAAGTGAAGGCTCAAAATGATTCTTCCGACTTATCAGAAGAAATGGAAGATGCGGGTTTCAAGGCTTTGATGAACTTGATCGATCAACTGAATCCTTGTCCCGGAATCAGAGACAGAATACAAAGAGAAATAGTTGATACCCCACCAATTGCACTGAACAGGGGAGAGGTGATCCGAAATGGGGTCAATGCAGATCTCGATGAGTTAAGGACATTGTCAACCTCCGGTAAAGATTATCTGACCGGCATTCAGGAACGCGAAACGGAAAGGACGGGTATTAACCGTTTGAAAATAAGTTACAACAATGTCTTCGGCTATTATATCGAGGTAAGTAATTCTCAGAAAGACAAGGTTCCGGAAGAATGGATACGCAAGCAGACGTTGGTCAATGCAGAACGTTATATTACTCAGGAATTGAAAATATATGAAGAAAAGATATTGGGAGCTGAAGAAAAAATTGCAGCACTCGAATTGACCCTCTTTAATGACCTGGTTTCCGATCTTACGGCTTATATGTCTGACATTCAAAAAAATGCAGTTCAAATAGCGCAATTGGATTGTTTACTCTGTTTTGCCAAAGTGGCTGTTGAAAACAAGTATTTTCGACCACAGGTGATAGAGGGTGATGCCATCACCATCAGACAAGGGCGTCATCCGGTCATCGAAAAACAGCTTTCGGCCGGAGAACCCTACATTGCCAATGATATTTATTTGGACAGCCATTCAGAACAGATTCTCATTATTACCGGACCCAATATGGCCGGTAAATCGGCTTTGTTGAGACAAACGGCACTGATTGTCCTGATGGCTCAGATAGGTTCGTTTGTTCCTGCAGATTCTGCAGAAATCGGCCTTGTTGACAAGATTTTCACAAGGGTAGGAGCTTCAGACAATATTTCTTCCGGAGAATCCACTTTTATGATTGAAATGAATGAGGCCGCCGATATTTTGAACAATATTTCCCAGCATAGTCTGGTACTTTTCGATGAATTGGGTCGCGGAACCAGTACCTATGACGGCATTTCTCTTGCCTGGGCTATTGTAGAATATATTCATGAACATCCGAAATATAAAGCTAAAACATTGTTTGCCACACACTACCATGAGTTGAACGAGATGGAAAAAACTTTTCCGCGTATTAAAAATTACAATGTTTCTGTACGCGAAGCTGATGGAAAAGTCATATTCCTGAGAAAACTGGAACGTGGTGGTACTGAGCACAGTTTCGGTATCCATGTTGCCAAGATGGCAGGTATGCCTCAAAGCATTCTGAAAAGGGCCAATCAAATCCTCGGACAAATGGAGGCGGAAAACCGCAAAGGCAATATAGCAAAGCCGACCAGGGAAATGGCTTCTGAACGTTCAGGTATGCAGCTGAGTATATTTCAATTGGATGATCCGGTCCTTTCCCAAATCCGTGATGAAATCATCAAAGTCGATGTCAACAACTTAACACCGTTGGAGGCTCTCAATAAATTGAGTGATATCAAACGCATATTGAAAGGGAAGAAGTGATTTTAAGATGAACAAGTGAGCTGTAATGCAACAGTTTGGCGTCCGATGAATACTAAACGTTAAAGCGGAAATGCATGATATCCCCATCCTGAACCACGTAATCTTTTCCTTCCACATACATCTTGCCCGCTTCTTTTACAGCAGCTTCCGATCCATATTTCACATAGTCCTCAAACTTGATGACTTCTGCACGAATGAATCCTTTTTCAAAGTCCGTATGGATGATACCGGCACAAACAGGTGCCTTGCTTCCGGTCTTGAACGTCCAGGCACGGCATTCCGGAACGCCGGCTGTAAGGTAAGTACTCAAATTCAATAATTTGTAGGCTGATTTGATCAGACGGTTCACGCCGGATTCTTTCAGACCGATTTCTTCCAGGAACATCTGCCTTTCTTCGTAGGTCTCGAATTCTGCGATCTCTGATTCGATTTTTGCAGCAACGACCAGAATTTCAGCGTCCTCATCCTTCACTGATTCGCGAATCATGTCTACGTATTTGTTGCCGTTTACCGCAGCCGCTTCATCCACATTGCAGACATACATCACCGGCTTACTGGTGAGCAAGAAAAGGTCGTGAGCCGTTTTTATTTCATCTTTGGTTTCAAACCGGACAGTCCTGGCAGACTTGCCTTGTTCCAATGCTTTCTTAAATTTCAGGAGCACTTCCAAGGTTTGTTTGGCAATCTTGTCACCACCGGTCTGGGCTTGCTTCTGAACCTTTTGGATGCGGCTGTCGATGGTTTCCAAGTCTTTTATTTGAAGTTCATAATCAATGATTTCCTTATCACGGACCGGGTTGATGCTGCCATCTACGTGTGTGACATTGTCATCGTCAAAACAGCGAAGTACATGCAAGATGGCGTCCGTTTCACGGATGTTGGCCAGAAACTTGTTTCCCAAACCTTCCCCTTTGCTGGCTCCTTTTACAAGCCCTGCAATATCAACAATTTCAACCGTGGTCGGAACAACATTTTTGGGATGGATCATCTCAACCAGTTTGTTCAGTCGTTCATCTGGAACGGTAATGACGCCGACATTGGGCTCGATGGTGCAAAAGGGGAAATTAGCCGCTTGTGCCTTCGCGTTTGATAAGCAATTGAACAAGGTTGATTTGCCCACGTTTGGAAGGCCGACGATGCCGCATTGTAAAGCCATAATTTTGATATATAATGTTGATGGGGTAGTGCACCCCGATTTTTTTACCTTATTTTGAGGCTGTAAAATTACTAAAAATAACCCGTTTACGAATGAGCTTCCAGCCAATTCTTTCCAAAACCGGTATCGGCTTTCAATGGAACGTCTAAGTTTGCGGCCATTTCCATTTCCCTGCTAACAATTTTTCGAACCTGTTCAAGTTCGGATTCCGGTACAATAAAGTTCAATTCATCATGTACCTGCAAGATCATTTTGGTATTCAGCCTGTTTTCTTTAAAAGCTTTCTGAATCTGTACCATCGCTACTTTGATGATATCCGCAGCTGTTCCCTGGATGGGGGCGTTGATGGCGTTTCGTTCTGCATAACCACGGACATTGGCGTTGTGTGAATGAATGTCCGGAAGGTATCTTTTTCGGTGGTAAATGGTTTCTACCCAGCCTTTTTCTCCGGCTTCGCGGATGGCATTGTCCATGTAGGCCTTCACTTGTGGATATGTTTCAAAGTATCCGTCAATCAGTTCTTTGGCTTCTCCCCGGGAAACACCCATCCGTTCCGCCAGCCCAAAAGCGGATATTCCGTAAATAATGCCGAAGTTGGCTGTTTTTGCTTTACGTCGCATATCGGAAGTGACTTGTTCCAAAGGTATCTGATATATTTTTGCAGCGGTTGCCGTATGAATGTCTTGCCCGTTCCTGAAGGCTTCTATCATGGACGGGTCTTTACTCAGATGGGCCATCAGGCGCAACTCTATCTGGGAATAATCTGCGGAGAAAAAGACTTCTCCAGGTCCGGCCGCAAAAGCTTTTCTGATTTCTCTACCCAAAGCATCCCTTACCGGAATGTTTTGTAGATTCGGATTGCTTGAACTGAGCCTGCCTGTTGCTGTAACAGTTTGATTGAAGGAGGTATGTATTTTTCCTGTATGAGGATTTATCAGTTGTGGCAAAGCATCGATATAGGTACTGAGCAATTTTTTAAGTCCTCTTTGTTCCAGTATTTTTTCAACGATGGGGTGTTTCCCTTTCAGACTTTCCAATACATCTTCCGAGGTGGAGTATTGTCCTGTTTTGGTCTTTTTTGCTTTTCCCCCAATTTCCAATGTCTCAAAAAGTATTTCCCCGATTTGTTTGGGTGAGTTTACGTTAAAAGCAATACCTGCCATCTTTTGTATTTCTTCCTCCAGTTTGTTTAAATTTTCAGTCATGGTGATGGAGGCTTGTTTTAAAGACTCTTGGTCAATGCTGACACCGGTGGTCTCCATTTCCGCCAAAACCAGAACCAGCGGCATTTCTACCTCGTAACAAAGGAAGTCGAGATTATTTTTACTGATTTCGGGTTCAAGGATTTTTTGAAGCTGGAGAGTAATGTCTGCGTCTTCAGCGGCATAAGGATAAACCTCGGCGGGAGGGATGTCTCTCATCGATTTTTGATCTTTTCCTTTGGGGCCGATGAGCTCTTCGATGTGAATGGTCTGATAGTTTAGATAAATTTCTGCGAGGTAATCCATGTTGTGTCTCAATTCCGGTTGAAGCAGATAGTGGGCCACCATCGTGTCGAAAATCGGACCGCAAACATGGATGTCATATTTTTTGAGAACGACGATATCATATTTGAGATTTTGTCCGATTTTTTTTACAGAGGGATTTTCAAGGATTTTTTTCAGACGTTGTATTTTTTCTTTGCAATTTTTTTGGTCTGATGGGAAAGGAATGTAATAGGCTTCGTTTTTTGTCCAGGAAAATGACATGCCCACCAATTCTGCCGCCATTGCGTCCAAACCCGTCGTTTCTGTGTCAAAGCAGAAAGAATCCTGTACAGAGATTTTGGCTAAAAATTCATTGATTTTGCTTTCATTATCAAGTAAATAGTAGGAGTGAGGTTCCGTTTTTAAGCTCCTGAGAATCGATTCTTTTGAATCGTCCTGCCCACTGGTGGGAAATATTTTATTCTCGGAGGTGTTTTTTGCCTCGCTTTTCAGATTCGATTCTTTTTCATTGCCTGTTCCTGAATTATTTTCAGTCGGGGATTCGAAAGTATCCCAAATGGAAATTTGTCCGTGAGTTTCCGTGATTTTTTTTGGACGCTCTTTGGGCTTTTCAATAACAGGTGTAATCGTAGAGTTTTTTATTCTGTTCAAAAAATTTCGGAATTCCAATTCTTCAAAAATTTCCTGAAGTTCATTTTCATGGATGGGTTCCCTGATTAATTTGTCTTCTTCAAATTCAATGGGGACATCTGTCCGGATGGTTGCCAAGAATTGGGAAAACAAAATCTGATCTTTGTTGTTGGTTATTTTGTCTTTGAGACTGCCTTTCAGTTGCTCGGTATTTTTCAGTAGATTTTCTATGCTTCCGAATTGGGCAATCAAGTTCTTGGCTGTGACTTCGCCGACTCCCGGGCAACCTGGAATATTGTCTGAACTGTCACCCATCAATCCCAGATAGTCTATCATCTGTCTGGTATCAGTCAGGCTGTACTTGCTTTTGATTTCTTCAGGTCCCAACACTTCGCAATCATTTGATCCGTATTTGGGCTTGTACATAAACACTTTATCCTTGACCAGTTGCCCGTAATCTTTGTCCGGAGTCATCATATATACGGTAAAACCGGCTTTTTCGGCTTTCCAGGCAATCGTTCCAATGACATCGTCTGCCTCAAAACCAGCGACCTCCAGTATGGGAATACGGTATGCTTCAATGATTTTTTTGATATAGGGTACGGACTTACGGATGACTTCAGGAGTTTCTTCGCGTTGTGCCTTATATTTTTCGTAGGCTTCATGTCTGAAAGTTGGACCGGAAGGATCGAAACCCACGGCAATGTGGCTGGGATTTTCCCGCTTGAGCAAGTCTTCAAGTGTATTGACAAATCCAAAAATGGCAGATGTATTCTGACCTTTTGAATTCATTCTGGGATTTTTAATGAATGCGTAATATGCTCTGTAAATTAAGGCATAAGCATCCAATAAAAACAGTTTTTTTTCACCTTCCATTTTTCATTTTTTTGGCGTTCACTCTTTTCATTTGATACCGGACTGTGTAAAAGTACTAAAAAATGAGCTTACATCTTTTTTTTATTACTTTTGTATATCTAATGAGAAGTTATGATTGATCAGATTCGGAAACCAGTCGAAAAAGAATTCCGTCTTTATGAAGCCGCTTTTGATGAGGCCGTAAAGACTGACAATGTATTGTTGGGAAACATCCTTAAATATATAAAGTCGACCAAAGGAAAAGAGTTACGTCCGATTTTGGTTTTACTCACTGCATCCTTATTTGGTAAAATTGGTAGCGACACCATTCAGTCGGCTGTTTCTCTTGAACTATTGCATACTGCAAGTTTGATGCATGATGATGTCGTTGATGAAACGTATCAACGACGGTCAAAATATTCAGTCAATGCTTTATGGAATAATAAGATATCCATTCTTGTGGGGGATTATTATCTATCTAAATCCGCTCATATTTCTGCGCAAATGAAAAATCGCAGAGTCACACCACTTTTGGCTCAGTTGGGTTGTGACCTGGCTGATGGTGAACTTCTTCAATTGACAAATGAAAATAAGTTGCAGATTGATGAGCCTGTTTATCTTGATGTAATCAAGAAAAAGACAGCCAAGACCTTTGCTTTTTGTACCCAGGCAGGTGCTATTTCTGCCGATGCCAATGAGTTGGAGGAGGAGCAACTTCGACTTTTTGGGGAGTATTTGGGTATGGTTTTTCAAATGAAAGATGATATTTTCGATTATTTTGATTCCGGCGATATCGGTAAGCCTACAGGGAATGATTTGAAGGAAGGGAAGATGACCTTGCCTTTGATTTTTGCTTTAAAAAATGCCGTTAAAAACGATGCAAAACCAATTTTGAACATGATCCGGAATAAGGATTATTCGGTTGAAAATCTGAAAAATATGAGTCAGTTTGTTTTGGATAGAGGTGGTATTCAATATGCTGAAAAAAGGATGCAGGATTACAAGCAACTGGCCATTCAGTCCTTATCTGGGTTTCAGGATTCTTCGGGAAAGAAGGCATTGCTGAATTGTCTTGATTTTGCCATGATGCGTTCCAAATAATTTTGAATATAGATGAAAAGCTGCCTTTTGAGCAGCTTTTTTAAACCATAGATATCTTCTACTTTGCTTTTTGCCTAGAAACATTCTTTCCTTTTTCCAAGTATTTCGCTTACGACGTTATTGGCCAGTTTGCTGGCTCCAAATCGAAGCAAATCTCTGTTCAGCCATTCTTTACCCAAGACTGATTCCACAATGCAATAATATTTTAATGCTTCTTCGGTGGTAGATATTCCTCCTGCTGCTTTGAAACCGACTTTTCGACCGCTTATTTGGTTATATTCGTGAATCATTTGGCACATGCAATAAGCTGCTGTGGTGGAGGCTCCCTTTTCCAGCTTACCGGTGGACGTCTTGATGAAATCTGCCCCTGATTCCATTGCCAATATGGCCGCTTTTTGCAAATCATTAATGTTGAGAATGCCGGATTCAAGGATCACTTTCAGATTGGCATCCTTGCATGCTGCTTTCAATTCCTGGATTTCTTCCATCACTTCTGCATACTTGCCTTCCATGATTTTTCCAATGGGTATGACGGTATCGATTTCTGTAGCACCATCCAATAGGGCGAGTGACGTTTCTGCTATCTTAATTTCTATAAATGTCTGTGAGTGGGGAAAACCTCCGGTAACTGCGGCTATTTCAGTGCCTTCTGTCAAGGTTTCCCTGACTGTTTTAACCATGGAAGGATAAACACAGATGGCAGCCACGTTGGGTAGTTCCGGATAATTATCTCCAAAGTCATTGACCTTAACGGTAAAGTTTGCGATGCTTTCTTCGTTGTCTGTTATATTCAGGCTCGTCAAGTCTATACAGCTCAAAATGGTTTCATATACTTTTTGAGTGCGGTTTTTGGTCCTATTTTCGTTCAGGATGGCCGTTACTTTTGCTTCTATTTCTGATACTGAAAGCTTGGAATATTGGTTCAAGGCTTCTGTTATTTTATCCATTTTATGGGAGTTTTATGTTATTTTTATGACGTTCTTTATCTCTATTCGTCTTTTTTTCGATATTTTTTTCAAATGCTTCCGTCAGGTTGACGCCTGTTTGATTGGCCAGACATAGTAGTACCCAAAGCACGTCCGCTATTTCATCTGCCAAATCCTTGTTTTTTTCGTTTTCCTTAAAGGATTGTTCGCCGTATTTGCGTGCCATGATGCGTGCGACTTCACCGACTTCTTCGGTGAGAATGGCCATATTGGTGAGTTCGCTGAAGTACCGAACACCATAGGTTTTGATCCATTCGTCCACTTTTTTCTGAGCTTCTTCCAGAGTCATTTATTCTTTGTTTTTGGTGTCCATGATGATGGTTACCGGTCCGTCGTTGATCAGTGAAATCTGCATGTCTGCGCCGAAAATTCCGGTTTGTACTTCTTTTCCAAGATAGGAACTCAGTTCTTGAATGAAGCTTTCATAGACAGGAATGGCAAAGTCCGGTTTGCTGGCCCTGATAAAGGAGGGCCTGTTTCCTTTCTTTGTTTGTCCGAATAAAGTAAATTGGCTGATTAATAATATGTTACCGTTAATGTCGAAGATAGACTTGTTCATTAACCCTGCTTCATCGCTGAATATACGGAGTTGTACGACTTTTTTGGCAAGCCATTCAATATCATCTTGATTATCAGCGTCTTCGATTCCAATTAGGACGAGTAAGCCCTGCCCAATGCTCCCATTAATTTGTCCTTTTATTTCGACACTGGCCTTGGAGACCCTTTGTATGACTGCTCTCATTCATTCACTTTCTTTGAGTGCAAAAATACGATTATTTTCTCTGCTTTGGATTTCCCGACGATCTTTTCGATGTCTTCTCTGTTTGCTTCCTTGATTTGTTTGACACTTTTGAATTGTGTCAAAAGTAGTGTCTTCGCTTTTTCTCCGACGCCTGGTATTTCGTCCAGTTCTGAAAGGATCTGGTTCTTACTGCGTCTTTTTCGGTGATGGGCGATGCCAAATCTATGTGCTTCGTCCCTTAATTGTTGGATAAGTCTTAGTGTTTCAGAGTTTTTATCCAAATATAAGGGTATCGGGTCAAATGGAAAAAAGAGTTCTTCCAGATTTTTTGCGATTCCTATCACTTGTAATTTTTCGAAGACTCCTACTGATTTTAAGGCTGTTACTGCTGATGACAATTGTCCTTTCCCTCCGTCGACAATGACCAATTGTGGCAAAGTTTGACCTTCTTCCAATAGTCTTCGGTATCGTCTTGTCAGCACTTCTTCCATGGACGCAAAATCATCAGGCCCTTCCACTGTTTTAATGTTGAAATGTCGATAATCTTTCTTGGATGGTTTGGCATTTTTGAATACCACACATGAAGAAACCGGGAAGCTTCCTTGTGTGTTTGAATTATCGAAACACTCTATGTGGAGGGGCAATTCGTGAAGGTTCAAATCCTTCTTGACGGTCGTTAATATACGTGTCGTACGCTGTTCCGGGTTCAGCTTTTCTTGCTGTTTGAGCATATCCAACTTGTATTGCCTGACATTTTGAAGGGAGAGGTCCAGGATTTTTTTCTTATCGCCTCTCTGAGGTACTGTAAACGTCACATTCTCCAATGCTACTTCTGGAATGAAAGGAACAATAATCTCTTTTGCAGGACTGTTGAACCGGTGTCGCATTTCGTAAATGGCGGTACTCAACAAGGCTTCTTTCTCTTCCTCTAACCGTTTTTTATATTCAAAGGTCATTCCTCTGACGATACAGCCGTTTACGAGATATAGGTAATTGATGATGGCCGACTGTTCGGTCTCATCAAAAGAAAAGACTTCTATATTGTGCAAACCTGAATTGACGATGGCTGATTTGCTTCTGTACTGTTCGATCAATTCGTATTTTTCTTTGATTTGCTGTGCCTCTTCAAACTGCAATCCTTTGGCTAATAACCGCATTTTATCAAGCAACAACTTACTGATAGCCTGCACATTACCTTTAAGTATTTCCCTGATCTGCTGAATGTTCTCATTGTATTCTTCTTCACTCTGCAATCCTTCACATGGCCCAAGACACTTCTTGATTTGATATTCAAGACAGGTTTTGTATTTCCCCTGTTTAATGGCACTTTCAAGGAGGGGGAGTTTGCAGCTTCGGATTGGGTAGATTTTCTTGATCAGATCAAGCATGGTCCTGACCATTGGAATCGAACTGTACGGGCCGAAATATTCAGATCCGTCATGAATGATGTTCCTTGTTTGGAAGACTCTTGGGAAGTTCTCTTTTTTGATGCAAATGCTTGGGTATGTCTTGTCGTCTTTTAACAAGACATTATATCTTGGGCGAAATTCCTTGATGAGATTGTTTTCTAATAGAAGTGCGTCTTCTTCCGTATCGACGACAATATATTTTAAGTCTCGGATCTTTTTGACAAGAATCCGTGTTTTGGGAGAATCCTCATGGTCTTTGAGGAAGTAGGAGTGGACACGCTTTTTTAGATTTTTTGCCTTACCCACATAGATGATTGTCCCGGTTTCATCAAAATATTGATAGACTCCGGGATTATCAGGTATTCTGTCCAACTGTTCCTGAAGAGCATCTGAAATAGGGTAAAGGCTTTTCATTTGTTGGTAATTGTCATTTAGAAATGGATCATGGATTCAACCCTCTCCGGGTTTTCAAATAATTCCCTGCCTTTTAAATCATCCAATTCCATGATGAAATGAATATATAATTCTTTGATACCGAATTGTTTGATTAAATTTTCTGCAGCCAACATGGTGCCTCCTGTGGCAAGAATGTCGTCATGAATCAAAACAATATCTTCTGGTATCAATGCGTCTTTGTGCATTTCTATTTCATCAATGCCATATTCCTTTTCGTAAGAGACGGTATTGGTCTCTGCAGGCAGCTTTCCCTTTTTTCGGATGGGGACAAAACCCGCTCCCAATTTTTCTGCAAGTATTGCTCCCATAATAAAGCCTCTGGATTCAATACCCACAACTTTTGTTATCCCTTTATCTTTGTACAGTTCATACATTTCTTCTGCTATCTTATGCAGCATTTTTCCATCCTTAAAAGCGGTCGTGATATCTTTGAACTGGATACCCTTCATTGGAAAATCCGGAATATTCCGGATGGAGTTTTTAATGTCATCGGTTGTCATGGGCTTTATTTTAATGTTCCACGTGGAACAATTGATCTATCTTCCTAATAGTACGAGCAGTATGTTGATATCATTCGGTGAAATTCCGGGGATTCTACTGGCTTGTCCAATGGTCTCAGGCTGGATCCTGCTTAATTTTTGTCTGGCTTCAATGGAAAGTGCATGGATGTTTTGGTAGTCAAATTTGTCTGCAATCCGGATGCTGTCAAGCCGATGTATTTTGTCGGCGATACCTCTTTCTCTTTCAATATAGCCTTGATATTTAATACGTATTTCTGTGGCTTCAACTGTTTCTTCATTTCTGTCTGTTATTTTTTCAAGTTCACTTTTCAATGCAGGAATATATCCCTGGAGATTCTCGAAGTTTAACTGTGGACGAAGCAAAAGATCTGTCAGTCTTACGCCTTGTTTCAAAGGTGTCGTGTCAAGTTTTTCCAAAGATTCGTTGATGTATTTGGCCTTGATGGAATAGTTGTCACAAAAATGGAGTAGGTCGTCTATCTGTTTTACCTTATCTTTTAAAAGTTGATAGCGGTTGGATTTGGCCAAACCGAGCCGGTAGGATCTTTCCGTCAAACGCAAATCTGCATCATCTTGCCGTAAAAGAATGCGGTGTTCTGCTCTGGAGGTGAACATCCGGTATGGTTCATCAACCCCTTTTGTGACCAAATCATCGATTAATACACCAATATATGCTTCGTCGCGTGCTAAAATGAATGGGGCTGCATTTGAGCAGTTCTGATGAGCATTGATTCCTGCTATGATTCCCTGACCTGCGGCTTCTTCATAACCTGTCGTTCCATTGATTTGACCGGCAAAAAACAGGTTTTTTATCAATTTGGTTTCAAGCGTGTGCTTGAGTTGTGTCGGATCGAAGTAGTCATACTCGATGGCATAGCCGGGACGATAAATATGTACGTCACGAAAGCAAGGAATTTCCTTCAACGCCTTTATTTGTATATTCAGCGGCAGAGAAGAAGAATAGCCGTTGAGATAGTATTCCTGCGTGGTTTCTCCTTCAGGTTCGAGAAACAATTGGTGATAGGTTTTATCGGCAAAAGTGAAAATCTTGGTTTCTATGCTGGGACAATATCGAGGGCCAATACTTTTAATTTGTCCGTTGAAAAGGGGTGAATCGGCCAACCCGCTGCGTAAAATGTCATGAACTTTCTCATTGGTAAAACAGATCCAGCAGTTCCTTTGTCTGAGTTGACGTGGCTTGAAATCCAGATAGGAGAATTTATGAAAGTCATTTTCACCCAATTGCTCTTCCATTTCATCAAAGTGAACGCTTCTTCCGTCAATACGGACCGGCGTTCCTGTTTTCATCCTGTCTGTGGTGAAACCGAGATCTTTCAATTGTTCGGTTAAACCGACAGAAGCAGGTTCTGACATTCGCCCGCCTGAAAATTGTGTCCGTCCGATATGAATCAATCCGTTTAGGAAAGTGCCTGTCGTAAGAACAACACTTTTCGCCTGAAATTCTACATTCATCGTGGTTTTTACACCCGCTACCGCTCCGTTTTCAAAGATTAGGCTTTTGGCCGTATCTTGCCAGATATAAAGATTCTCGGTATTTTCAAGAATCTCTCTCCAGGCGAGAATGAATTTTTGACGGTCGCTTTGTGACCTTGGGCTCCACATGGCCGGACCTTTTGAACGATTCAACATACGAAATTGAATGGCGGTCTTGTCGGTTACGATCCCTGTTTGTCCACCAAGCGCATCAATTTCACGCACAATCTGTCCTTTTGCAATGCCTCCTATGGCAGGATTGCAGCTCATTTGTGCTATTTTGTTCATGTCCATTGTGATCAGTAAGGTCTGAGACCCCAGATTTGCCGCCGCAGCCGCAGCTTCACAGCCTGCGTGTCCAGCCCCGATCACTATGACGTCGAAATTAAACTTCATTATTTTTTAAAAAGTTGATTTACAAGAATCTAAATGTGTATTTTTAATGCTTCCTCTTCTTTCTGATGCATTATTTTTTCTGTTTCGGGTGTTTTGTCTTTAAATCCGCAAAGATGCAGAACGCCATGAATAATGACTCTGTTCAGTTCTGATTCAAAAGAAAGGCCAAGCATCCCGGCATTGGATTCAACTGTTTCGATACCAATGTATATATCGCCTGAAATCTTGGCTTGCTCTGAGTAGTCAAAAGTGATGATATCCGTGTAATAGTCGTGGTGTAGATATTGATTGTTTACCTCTAAAATCCTTGTGTCAGAACAAAAAATGTAATTGATTTCACCGGCTTTTTTCCCATGGGAAACTGCAACCCGATTGATCCAGTCTGTGATGATATCCTGGTCAATTCCGGGAAGATCACAATCCTCTGAGTAATACCTGATCATATTAGTTATTCATGAAAGAAAATATATGCAAGAAAAATGGCAGCGATCACGCCGGCCAGATCTGCAATCAAACCTGCAACAACGGCATACCTTGTCTTTTTGATCCCCACAGAACCAAAATAGAGGGCTATGATGTAGAAGGTCGTATCTGCTGCTCCCTGAAACATGCAAGACAAGCGACCGACAAAGGAGTCGGGGCCATTTGTCTTCATGGCTTCAACCATCATGGCTCTTGCACCGCTTCCGCTCAATGGTTTCATGAATGCTGTCGGAAGTGCATTAACAAAATCAGTATTTATACCCAAAGCTCCTATGCACCAGGAAATTCCGTCTGTCAACAGATCCATGGCACCGGAAGCCCTGAAAACGCCGACACCAACGAGCATTCCGACCAAATATGGAATAATCTTGACGGAAGTCTCAAATCCACCTTTTGCTCCGTCAACAAAGGCCTCCCAAACATTGACTTTTTTATATAACGCTCCAGCCATAAAGACAACGATGATTAAAAAAAGTGTCAGGTTGCTGATGATGCCGGATGCGATGGTCATTTGATCTTTGTCCAGTCCTGAAAACCAAAAGACCAAACCGCTTAGAAGCAAGCTAATGCCACCAATCCATGAAAGGACTGTCTTATTGATTAGATTCAATTTCTGACGGATTCCCACATAAATGATGGCAGTTAGTGTAGAAATATAGGTGGCTATCAGAATCGGGATGAAGACATCCGTAGGATTGACTGCACCCAATATGGCACGTTGAGCTATGATGGTCAAAGGGATAATAGTCAGACCGGAGGTATTCAATGCCAAAAACATGATTTGAGCGTTGGATGCGGTATCTTTTTTGGGATTCAGTTCTTGTAGACTTTGCATGGCTTTCAGTCCCAACGGGGTGGCCGCATTGTCAAGTCCCAGCATATTGGCAGAAAAATTCATGACCAATTGTCCGTTGGCAGGATGATTCTTTGGTATTTCAGGAAAAAGTTTGCTGAAAAACGGTCCTATAATTCTGGAAAAGAAACGAATCGCTCCAGCCTTTTCTCCGATATTCAGGATGCCCAACCACAAAGTCATAATGCCGACCAGAGGCAATGCAATATCCATCACCGAAAATTTGGCCATGTCAAAGCTGCTCGTTATGATCCTTTCAAAAACGCCATAGTCTTGAAAGACAACAAGTTGAATGAGAGCTACGGCAAATGCAACCAGAAAAAAGCCAATCCAGATGTAATTTAATACCATGATGAGGGAGGATAATTCGCACAAAAGTAACTTTTGCTGAACGAATTACAAAAAAACATGGACTTAAATAAAAAAACTCAATCATAGAACAGGAAACAGAAGGTGAAATCATAATCAGAGCAAAATGCTTAATAAAGTGTAAAAATATCCCTAATAATAGTTCACCTGATAAACTGATTGTCTATTTTTGAAAACGGATTGAACATGCCTTATATTATAGTTGTTTTATGATAAAGAGAGTTAAGAACTTCACGACCTATATTTTTAACAATAAATTTTTCTGGCAGCTAATCTTAGCTTTCTTTATGGTCGGTTTGGCCATTTTTTTCATCAGTCATGAACATCTTGAGGTTTTAAAGATACGTGACGAGCTTTTTCTGAGTAATCCTTGGTTTGTGCTGTTAGGTATAGCCTTGACAGTTGTCTATTTCCTTTTGATGGGATTGATGTATGTACACAGTTTCAAGTCAATTGGTCAAAAGATACCTTTGTTGATGGCTGTCCGTTTGTTTCTGAAAAGAAATTTTGTCAGTGTCTTTTTGCCTGCAGGCGGGTTTTCCTCCCTCTTGTTTTTCACGAAGGAAGTAGAAGATAAAGGGATCTCAAAATCTCAGATTCATTTAGCTTCCACCCTTTTTGGGTGTATGAGTTTCCTGTCGGTCTTGGTTGTTGCCATCTTGGTGCTTTTCTTTTCGATGTTTATGGAAGATATGCCACAGATAGAGGCTTATGGATTTATTTCTCTTTTGATATTGACGGCGTTGGTCGTATTCCTGATCATATCCATTTTCAAGAAAGGCAAGGTATATAGCTTGTTCTCCAGGCTGTTACCTTCTGTCGCTTTGATACTTGACGAAATGATTGAACAGGACATCAAGCGAAAAGAGGTTTTCAAAACCTTGTGTTTTTCCATATTGATTGAGATTATCGGGATTTTACATCTTTATGTGGCCATGCTGGCTCTCGGTTTTGAACCCTCATGGCCGGCGGCAATACTTGGATACATCGTGATGGTGGTATTGCTGATGGCATCTCCATTCCTGAGGGGATTCGGAGCCATTGAAGTTTCGGTGACATATATTCTCGGTCAGTTCGGGTTTCCTGTTGTCGCAGCCGCAGCAATCACCCTGCTTTATCGGTTTTTTGAGTTTTGGCTTCCGCTTCTTGTTGGCTTGATGAGCTTCTTCAGCAAAAGAGACAACCTGTTACTCCGAATTTTACCTGCTTGCCTGGTTTTTACGTTGGGAATAGTCAATATCCTGTCTTTTGTAACTCCGGCTTTGCCTGACCGCTTGCTTATCTTAAAGAACTTTTTGCCTGAAGATATCATCAGCGCAAGCAATGGAATGGTGCTTGTGAGCGGTCTTCTCCTTTTGATACTGAGTGTTTATTTATTACAGGGATCCAAAAGGGCCTTTTATATTGGTCTGCTCCTGACAGTATTCTCTTTTGTCGGACATTTATTTAAAGGGGTGGATTATGAAGAAGCGTCTTTGGCCTTTGTTGCCTTTGCCACGTTGATATACACCAGGAAGGAATATAAGTTTAAGCCACATCCGGAGCTGACTCGTATTAGTTATATGGTTTTGATATATAGCGTAGTGGCCTTGTTTGCCTTTGGAATCACCGGCTTTGCGCTGATGGATAAACGACATTTCGGGATCGATTTTGAATTTTGGACTTCTGTGGAAACGATTTTCCGGCTGTTTTTCCTGTTTGATGATACAGGACTTGTGCCGCAAACGAAGTTCGCACAGAATTTCATTTACATCATGTATGCGTTGGGCGGACTGGAATTAAGCTTTATCTTTATTAGTGTGCTTAAGCCTCATTTTTCCCATCCTTATAATTCAAATGAAGACAGAGTCTTGGCCAGGGACATTCTCAAGAGATACGGAAAATCTTCTCTTGATTATTTTAAGGTCTATTCGGATAAGTTCTTTTTCTTTTCGGATGACAAAGAGGGGTTTGTTTCCTTCAAAGTGACCAATTCTTTTGCTGTTGTTTTGGGAGACCCTGTCTGTGAAGACGATGCAGCCATCGGAAAATTGATTCAGAGCTTTGATCGGTTCTGTCAGGAAAGTGGTTTTATCAGTGTCTTTTACAGGGTGCCGCATCATTCTTTACCCATCTATCATAAACTGGGAAAGAAATCGCTGCCAGTAGGTGAGGAGGCTATTGTAGATCTGGCTGATTTTACGCTTGAGAGCACTAAAACAAAAATGACCAGAAATGAAATCAATAGTCTGGAGGCCGAAGGCTTTGGAGTGAAAATATACGAAGCTCCTGTCAAAGAGGAACTCCTGCAGAAAATGGAACATGTCTCCAGTGGATGGCTTCATGTTTTAAATATCAGGGAAGTGGCATTCTCTCAAGGTGTATTCAACAAGGAAATCCTGAAGAATCAGACAATCATCACGGTGGAAAACAAGAGTGGAAAAATATATGCTTTTCTGAATGTCGTTTCGGATGGAGTACCCGGTGAGGCCATGTATGACCTGATTCGCAAAAGAGTTGATGCACCACATGGGATTTTGGATATGTTGATAGCCAAAACGCTGCTGTATTTCAAAGAGAAAGGATTCCAACAAGCCAACCTTGGACTTGCACCTCTTTCTGGCGTAAAAGGCGCAAACATAAAGGAAAAGGCGGTGAAATTCACTTATGAAAACCTAAAGTCTCTGGGGCATTTCAAGAGTCTGCGAAGCTACAAAGAGAAATTTCATCCGAAATGGGAAACAAGATTCATGATTTACGACAATGACTATGATTTGCTTCAAATTCCGACAGCCCTGAAGAAGGTGTTGGAAGGGAAGAAACGTTGAGATTTCAGGTCTTCGGATTGATTTTAATGAAGATATATACTAATACAAATAGGCGGTTATGGATATAAATGGAAAACGCATTGTCATCACTGGCGCAACGTCTGGCCTCGGACTTGAAGTTTTGAGATTGTTGCTAAAGTATGATGTGCATATTTTGGCGGTCGGACGTAATATGGAGCATCTTCCGAAGGATAACAAGGTTTTCCCGCTGCAATGTGATGTTGCTTCACGGGAAGGCGTGGAGATGGTCTTTTCCGAAGCAGAAAAAAAGCTTGGTGGAATCGACCTTTTTTGGGCAAATGCAGGTTTTGGCTGCTATCAAAAATTTGGTGAGCCAGACTGGCAGAAAATGGAGTCCATTTTCGAGACCAATGTGTTATCGCCTTTTTACTCGCTTGAAAAACTGCTGACATTGTATCCGAATCAGAAGATTCGTTTTATGGTGACTGATTCCATTGTTGGACAAATGGAAGTGCCTGGATATGCATTGTATGCAGCAACCAAGTTTGCTGTTAATGGCGGCATGAAGTCCATTCAATATGAAGTCCCCGGGAATGTCATATTGAGTATAATCTATCCGGTAGCCACGCGTACCCGTTTTTTTGAACGTGCAGGGACTTCTATCGACAAATCCGGACCGATTCAGTCATCGGAGGCATGTGCCCGTGCAATATTAAGAGGAATAAAAAAAGATAAGAAGAATATCTATCCTTATCGGTTATGGCCTTTTGCCTATTTTATGCTGATGTCTTTTCCCTTTGTAAAACACTTTATTCTAAAAATGCGGAATAAAGAACTTCAACGTAGATGAGGTAAATGACAGAACATGGCATTTACTGTATTTGAATTTGAAACGGATTCTGTACCTTTGCCTTCATAAATAAGTTGTATGCGAGAGACATTTGATATTCGGGATGAAAACCTGAGCGAGTGGGACAAAGAGGCAGATAATGCTTTGAGACCTCTTCGCTTTTCTGACTTTAAGGGTCAGGAAAAGATTGTTGAAAATCTGATGGTATTTGTTTCAGCCGCTCATATGCGAGGAGAGGCGATGGATCATGTCTTGCTTTATGGCCCTCCGGGTTTGGGTAAGACCACCCTTTCCAATATCATCTCCAATGAGTTGGGTGTCGGCTTCAAAATGACTTCCGGACCTGTGCTTGACAAGCCTGGTGATTTGGCGGGCGTATTGACAGCACTTGAACCCAATGATGTCCTTTTCATCGATGAAATACATCGTTTAAGTCCTGTAGTTGAAGAGTATCTTTACTCGGCCATGGAAGATTTTCGTATTGACATTGTCATTGATAAAGGCCCTTCTGCAAGATCCATTCAGTTGGATATAAATCCTTTTACCATGGTTGGGGCCACGACTCGTAGCGGTTTGCTGACAGCACCTCTTCGTGCACGTTTTGGAATCAATTGTCATCTGGAGTATTATAATGCGGAAGTTTTACAAACGATTGTGTTACGATCTGCAAAGCTTTTGCAGATTTCCTGTTGTAAGGAGGCTGCCGGAGAAATTGCCAGCCGTAGTCGCGGAACGCCTCGTATCGCAAATGCGCTTTTGCGCCGTGTGAGGGATTTTGCCCAAGTTAAAGGGTCTGGAAAAATTGACCTTGAAATTGCAAGATATGCCTTGGAAGCTTTGAATATTGACCAATATGGATTGGATGAGGTGGATAACAAGATTCTAAGCATTATCATTGATAAGTTTCAAGGTGGACCTGTTGGGTTGACGACTATTGCGACTGCTTTGGGTGAAGACCCGGGCACGATTGAGGAAGTTTATGAACCGTTTTTGATACAGGAAGGTTTTCTGAAAAGGACGCCACGGGGGCGTGAAGTGACGGAGTTGGCCTGGAAACATTTGGGAAAATTTCGCGGAAGCTCTGATTTATTCTTGTTTAATTAAATCTTTAACCGTTTAGATCGTAGATTTTGTCGGTTTTAACAGCTTTACTATGGCTGAAATGAAAACTTTGGCGAAGGATACCGCCATTTATGGAGTAAGTAGCATTCTGGGTAAGTTCTTGAATTGGTGCTTGGTGCCATTCTATTCTTATATCCTGAGCTCTTCTGCAGAATATGGAATGGTGACTGAACTGTATGCCTGGACAGCATTATTGCTTGTACTTTTGACTTATGGAATGGAAACGGGGTTTTTCCGTTTTGCCAATAAGTCGGGTGCCGATCCGGAACAGATTTATTCAACTTCCATGTTCAGCTTGGCCGGTTCTTCCATCCTGTTTATCCTGCTATGCTTGGTCTTCTTACCTGGAATTTCTTCTGCTATGGGCTATGGGGAGCATCCGGATTATATCTGGATGATGGCGATCATTGTAGCCATCGATGCTTTCTGTGCCATCCCTTTTGCCTGGCTGAGGTATAAGAAACGGCCTATTGCTTTTGCTTCTCTAAAAGTGCTGATGATTTTCACCAATATCTTTTTCAATCTGTTTTTTCTTTTTATCTGCCCGAAAATTCAGATTTCAAATCCGGGTTTGATCAGTTGGTTTTACAATCCGAGTTACGGAGTGGGGTATGTTTTTGTTGCGAATTTGATTTCTTCCATTGTTGGGTTAATCACGCTGATTCCATTCATGATTCATATCAAATGGAGTTATGACGGGGACCTTCTTAAAAAAATGCTGAAATATTCCTTGCCATTGCTGGTTTTGGGAATTGCCGGTATCATGAACCAGTCCTTTGATAAGATGATGTTTCCTCATTTGTTTGAGGATCAGGCTTACGCCAAAGCTCAACTGGGTATTTACGGGGCTTGTTACAAGATTGGCGTAGTCATGATGATGTTTACTCAGGCTTTCAGGTATGCATACGAACCTTTTGTTTTTTCGAAACAAAAAAGTTCTGACGGCAAGAAGGCTTATTCCGATGCGATGAAATATTTCTTCATTTTCTCCGTCTTTATTTTCCTGGGAATTGTTTACTTTCTGGATGTGCTTCAATATTTGGTAAGTCCTGAATATCGTTCCGGACTCATTGTAGTGCCTGTTGTGCTGATTTGTTTCATATTTCAGGGGATTTATTTCAACTTGTCTTTCTGGTATAAACTGTCGGATAAAACGCAATGGGGTGCTTATATTTCTTTGATTGGTTGTGTGATGACGGTGGCCGGAAACATTATTTTTGTGCCGATCTTCGGATATATGGGGGCTGCCTGGGTATCCTGCATCACTTTCTTTGTGATGATGACGATTTCCTGGATGTTGGGTAAAAAATATTATCCGATTTCCTATGATCTAAAGTCAATCTTCAGGTACACCGTTATCGGGGCAATCTTATATTTCATGGGAATGAAACTTCCAATTGAATCTGAAATCCTCAGATTGGGTTTCCGAACCTTTCTGCTGATGCTGTTCGCCGTTTATGTTCTGAGAAAAGACATCTCAGTCCAATCTATCCCTTATCTGAACAAGCTCTTCAGGAAAAGATAGAAAGTAAAATGCCATCGAATGCAAGCTTCACTCTTGTTAAGGTAAATTAAGCCCTCACGGGAATCCCATTCAACTCTTTCTTAAAGTTACGCCAATCGGGAAGAAATTTATCCATGCAGGCCTTGAATTTAGGTCCGTGCCCACGTTCAAGCAGATGACACATTTCGTGGACGACAATGTATTCGATGCAAGGAAAGGATTTTTTGGCCAATGCCACGTTGAACCAAATGTGATGGTCTATGACATTGCAAGTTCCCCAGCGTGTTTTCATTCGCTTGAACTGGAAGGAATCGACCTTGACTCCCATAATGGGCTCCCATTCCTTGATAAGGGGAGGAATGATCTTTTTCAGCTCTGTCCGATACCAGGCATCGAGCACCTTGGGTAAATCCGTTTCCGGAGTCCCGGGTTTGAGGAAAATGCACATCCTTTCGGAGGAGTCTATGACCACCCTTGGGGCAATCCGATGATAAAATATGAGTGTCTGATAGGAAGAGCCAAGATAGGGGATGGTGCTGAAATCATCCGGTTCAAGCACTTTTTTTTGGTTGATTCTTTCTAAATGAAGGCGAAGCCATGGTAACCTCGACTCTACGAACTCTCTGGCAATGCTGTCAGAGAGTTCGTATGGAATGGACAGACGAATCTCACCGTCAGGACGAATGGAAAGCCGCATGCCTCTGACATTTTTCCTGATCAGGTTGATCTCCAGGTCTTGCACCTGCAGTTTACTGTACTGCACATTCAAGTTTCCTGAGGTTTTCGAGTTTCTTTTTAGCCAAAAATCCATGGATGTCTTCCAAATGTTCGGTGACCTTGTGGTTTTCGAATTCGCAAAGGTACTCAATATTCCTTTGCAAAAAAAAGCACCTTGAAAACTTGTTCCACGGTGCTTGATGTTCTTCTATTGGAAATATCAATATTTCTTTTTGGGGTATCCGCCTTTGTCCTTGCCAGAGTAGCTGCTGCCACTATCTTTGCGTGGTTTATATCCACCTTCGGAGCTGCGACCTTTGTAGCCCCCTTCGGAACTGCGGCCATAACCGCCTTCGCTGCTACGTCCTTTATAACCGCCTTCAGAACTTCGGCTATATCCACCTTCGGAACTGCGGCCTTTGTAACCACCTTCGGAGCGACCTTTGTAGTTTCCGCCTCTGTAGTTGCTGCCTGAACCACCGTCTTCCCGACGTCCTTTGTATCCACCACGGTTGCGTGGGCCTGCGCTTTCTGCACGATCTTTGGTGCCACGGGCTATCTGTTCTTCTGTCGCGAAATCCACTTTGACGTCACGACCCAAAAAGTCGAGTTCCCGCAATGCAGCAACAACAGCTTTTGCAGATTTTTCTTCTACATCAAAAAGAGAATAACGGGTAAAGAAATCGATTTTTCCAATCTGGACACGTCCTTCGACGTAGTCGTTGATGAGATCCATCAGGTTTTTAGGGGTGATACCGTCCATTTTCCCCAAACCGATATAAAGTTTGGCGTATCCGGCTTCGGGCGCCAGTGAGGCTCCTCTGTCATAGTCTTTGCGCTCCCTCTTTTCGGATTCGTCAATGGTGTTGATCTCATTGGCTTCTTTGTAGTAATTGAGCAGACGGTTGAGTTCCAGAGAAACCATGCGCTTGATCAGGTCTTCTTTTTCGAGCCATTCTAATTTGCGGTAAACGGCAGGAAGCAAACCCTCAATTTCAGCATCGTTTACCTGAACCTTCTCAATTTGGTCGATGAAATGGAATACCTGTTTTTCACAGATTTCATTTCCGGTAGGCATTTTAGCCGCTACGAATTTTTTATTGATCTTGCGCTCTATCTCGTGTATTTTCCCTTTTTCCTTGATGTGAACGATGGAAATAGATATACCCGTCTTCCCTGCGCGACCTGTACGACCGCTTCGGTGGGTGTAGGCTTCGATTTCATCGGGCAAACTGAAGTTGATGACGTGTGTCAGATCTTCTACATCCAATCCACGGGCAGCAACATCGGTGGCAATCAGCAACTGAATGTTTCGGTTACGGAACTTGTTCATCACATAGTCACGTTGTTGCTGGGAAAGATCTCCGTGCAGGGCGTCTGCATTGTAACCGTCTTGTATCAGTTTATCCGCAATTTCCTGGGTGTCTTTTCTGGTCCTGCAGAAGACAATACCGTAGATGTTCGGGTAGAAGTCGGCTATACGCTTCAGAGTTAAATACTTGTCTCTGGCGTTGACCATATAGTAAACGTGTTTGACGTTGGCTGTACTTTCGTTTTTGTTCCCAATGGTTATTTCCTTGGGATTGCGCATGTACTTGCCGGTGATGCGGGCAATTTCTGCAGGCATGGTTGCCGAGAAAAGCAAAGTGTTGCGTTCCGCGGGAATTTCAGCCAGGATGTCGTCGATACTTTCTGAAAAACCCATATTGAGCATTTCGTCTGCTTCGTCCAGAATCACGTTGACGATTCCTGATAAGTCAACACAACGACGGTTCATCAAATCGAGCAAACGACCAGGTGTGGCCACTACAATCTGTACGCCCTTTTTCAGGGTCTTAATCTGGCTCTCTATGCTGGATCCGCCATATACGGGAAGAACTTTCAGTTCGTCAATGTATTTGGAATAATCGTTGAGGTCATCTGCAATCTGCAGGCAGAGTTCACGGGTTGGACATAGTACCAATGCCTGCGGTGCGTGCAGTGCAAGATTGATTTTTTGGATGATGGGTAATCCGTAGGCTGCGGTTTTTCCCGTGCCTGTTTGAGCGAGGGCAATCACGTCGTTTTCTTCGCCAAGTAGAAAAGGAATCACTTCTTCCTGTACTGGCATGGGCTGTTCATAACCCATTTCGGAAATCGCCTTCAATAGTGCCGGTGAGATTCCCAATTCTTCAAATGTCTTCATTTATAATGATTAAAATACTGTTATCAGCAACAGCGGCTGCAAAGGTAGATATAATTTTCAAATAAATATTTTTTTTCTTGTCTATTCTGGCTGAATGAGTTATGTTTGACGCAAATTTGTCGTAGAACGCCCTTTTTGTTAGCGTCTAATACAAAAGTATTTACGAATTTTATTTTTCCCCTTCCGGCAAAAAAAAACATGTATGCGAAAGATTATTGGTATTGGTGAAACCATCCTTGATGTTATTTTTAAGAACGATCAACCCAACGTTGCTGTTCCTGGCGGTTCCATCTTTAATGGAATGATCTCGTTGGGACGTTTGGATGTTCCTGCTTTGTTTATCAGTGAAACAGGAAACGACAAGATCGGCAGGATTGTCAAGGATTTTATGAAAGATAGCAATCTGACGACCGAGTTCATCAATACTTTCCCGGATGGAAAGTCGCCGGTTTCCTTGGCTTTTTTGAATGATCATAATGATGCTGAATACCTTTTCTATAAGGATTATCCTTCACAACGTCTGGATATGGTTTTTCCGAGAATCGAAGCGGATGATATCCTCATTTTTGGATCTTTTTATGCTTTGAATCCGCAGCTGAGACCAGCTATGATGGATTTGTTGCAGGAGGCCAATGATCGTAAGGCCATTGTCTTTTATGACATCAATTTCAGGAAGACACACGCAGATGAAGCAATACGTCTGTCTGCTACTTTTATCGAGAATTTTGAATTTGCCGACATTATCAGAGGTTCGGAGGAAGATTTCCGTTATCTCTATAATTTGACAGATCCTGCCAAGATCTATAAGGATAAGATTAAGTTTTATACGCCATATTTTATTTATACTGCAGCAGAAAAAGGTGTGGATGTATGGGGTGAAAATTTTTCCAAACATTACGATGTCAAACCGATCAAGACGGTTAGTACGGTGGGAGCCGGAGACAGTTTCAATGCTGGTGTCCTTTTCGGATTGTTGCGTGGTAGGATCAGGCGGCAGGATTTACCAACTTTAACCGAGAGAGATTGGGACAGTATCATTCAATGTGGCCTGGATTTTTCTGCAGAAGTTTGTCAGTCTTATGACAATTACATCTCCAAAGAGTTTGCAAAAAACTATTTGCGTTAATCTTTTTTTACGAAACGATCCATTGTTTCGAGCTCTTTGATGCAATCCTCCACCGAATTTACAATCAGTAAGGGGTTTGGCAGGAAGTCGTGTAAGAATTTTTCCTGACGGAAGACTTTCAACTGTTGTATCAGTGGGGTAAAGAATCCTTCTATATTGACCAAAATAATTTTTTTGTCATGGAATCCGAGACTATAGGAAGACCATGCATCAAATAACTCATCCATGGTACCTATTCCTCCGGGAAAAGCAATCAGAACATCACTGCGTTTCTTGATGACATCTTTTCGCTCACTCAGGTTTTTTACAATAATCTTTTCGTCGGTAGAGTTGCTGTACCATCCGCGTTCTGAAAAATTTTCCGGAATGACCCCAATGCAATGCCCTCCAGCTCTTCTGACTGCGTTTGAGAAAACCTCCATCAGCCCTTGATTGGAACCTCCGTTTATCAACGTTTTACCGTTTTTACCCATCCATTCACCCAGTTTGATGGCTTCTTTTTCAAAGACATCCTTGAGTTCGTCGCTGGCTGAACAAAATATTCCGATGTTTTGCATTGCTGTTGTTTTATGTCTGCAAATATCCGCTTTTAATCCGTTTTGTGCAAAAAATAGCTACTTTTGCCTATTCAAATCTGCTGACTATGGCGGATGTCATTTTCAGACATGCTTATCGCTAAAAAAAATGTCAATGATTATTTCTTCTGAGGCTAGACCTCTCATTTTCACTCTTCCCAACGGAATCCGGGTGATCCACAAACAATGTCAGGGAGAGGTATCCTGTTGTGGTTTTGCTGTAAATGCCGGCACCCGCCAAGAATTGGATTTTGAATTGGGAATGGCTCATTTTACCGAACATTTGTTATTTAAAGGCACCATCAAACGTCATGCCCACCACATTCTGAACAGGATGGAAAATGTAGGTGGAGAGTTGAATGCCTATACGACAAAAGAAGAGACCTATGTCTATTCTAATTTCTTACAGGAAGATTATGAGCGGGCTATTGAACTGTTAAGCGACTTGTTTTTCCATTCGACTTTTCCTGAAGAGGAAATCGAAAAAGAAAGGGATGTGATACTTGATGAGATCAATTCCTATGAAGATTCACCCTCTGAACTGATTTTTGACGATTATGAAGATCTGTTGTTCGCAGGACATCCTCTCGGTAGGCGGATTTTGGGAAAACCGTCTTGTCTTGAAAAATTCAACAATCAGTCTTTTGTCGATTACTATACGAGGAACTATACCACTGACCGAATCGTATTTTTTTCTCAGTCCCCCATGGAACTGAAGAAAGTAAAGCATTTGGTCAATAAGTATGTTGGTTGTATACCTGCCCATATAAAGCAAGATGTAACAATGAATAACGTTCCGATGCCTCAACATGGGATCCGAAAAACGGTTTGCAAAGATACCCATCAGGCACATGTGATTTATGGAAATAAAAACTATTCCTTGTTTGAGGATAAAAGGGTAGGGATGTATCTGTTGAGCAACATTCTGGGCGGACCAGGTATGAATAGTCGTCTGAATGTAGCTCTTCGTGAACGCTCAGGTTTGGTTTATTCGGTCGAATCAAATGTAACTTCTTATACCGACTCCGGCGTTTTTGCCATTTATTTTGGAACGGATTTGAAACAAACCGGGCGATGTATGAAATTGGTGGAAAAGGAACTGAAAAAGATGCGTGAAACCAAGTTGACAGCCATACAACTTCATGCGGCAAAAAAGCAACTTTACGGTCAGATGATGATTTCTTCTGAAAATAAGGAGAGCCAGAGTCTGAGCATGGGAAAAAGCATGCTGCACTTTAATCGCTACGATTCCATGGAAGAGGTTATCCGAAAGGTCGAAAGTTTTACCTCTGAATCCCTTTTGGAAATAGCCAACGAGGTGCTGGATACTCAAGCCATGAGTTTGTTGGTCTACAAGTAAAGGATGGATTCCGGGCCCATGTTGAAAAGCAAGTCCAAAATACTGAGATTGGGTTGAAAACCAAATTTGTGTTCGAAAACCTGATAGTAAGGTTTCGCTATAAACGCAGTATCTACTTCTCTCCAATCTTTTTTGGGATGAATGATTTCGCGAAAGTCCTGACACCCTTCAGGCAAGAGGTCATTTTTCAGATATTCTCTGGAGTAATCTGCTTTTCCGGAGATATCCAACAGTTCACATATTTTTATTCGGATTTCCTCGTTGAAATCGAACAAAAAGCTAGGTTCTTTTTCAAAAAAAGGCCTGATTTCATCGGCGTAATATTCGAAAAAAGGGCTTGAGTTGTAGGCAGACTCAATGCTGTTCCAGTGTAGGTGTTGCCAATGACCATGGTCGGAAATTCTCACGTCTCTGATATCTGTTTTTTCAGAATTGCTTTTGTCGACGGGGAGGGAAAGGGGCATCAAGCCATTGGCGGTTTCGATGATGCAACGGTTTCGATAAGTCTGTTTGATATAATGTTCATGGCTTTCAATGATTGGGTCACAACTTTGTCTGAAATGGGCATAATATTGAATCGGAGCAAAATAAGCGGTTGAAAAGATGGAAGTTGACATGATTTTTCTCAATATGGAAGCAAAGGTAGCGTTTCTGTCATAAAATCGCTATTTTTGCCATCATCGAAAAAACATCAGATTATGTTTGAAAAAGAAATATATCAGCAACGCCGTTCACAACTTTGTGAACTGGTGGGCTCAGGCATCATTCTGTTGCCCGGAAATTCAGATTCTTCCATGAATTATCCCGACAATGTTTATCATTTCCGTCAGGATAGTCATTTTATCTATTTTATCGGGATTGACCAACCGGATTTGTTTGTCCTGATTGACATTGATGCTCAGGAAACAATCCTGTTTGGTGATGAACTGACGATGGATGACATCATCTGGACAGGGCCTATGGAAAGTTTGAGCGATCAGGCGGCAAAATCGGGGATTACCCGGGTGATGCCTTCTTCTGCTTTGTCCGGTATTCTGGATAAGGTCCAGGCTGAAAATCGGGAAATTCATTTCCTGCCCCCGTATCGAGCAAAAAACATGCTCAAATTAGAGTCGCTTTTGGGTATTCCTACACAGCAGTTGAAACATGCTGCTTCTGAAAAACTGATTCGTGTGGTGGTGGCCTTGCGCTCCATCAAAGGACCTGAAGAAATCGCGGAACTGGAAAAGGCTTCAGCGATTGGTTATATGATGCATCATGCCGCCATGACTGGTGCTGTGCCTGGTGCTTTAGAGTGTGATTTGGCTGGTCTGATAGATGGAATTGCCTGCTCCAGGGGACACGGTGTGTCTTTTTCGACCATCCTTTCACAAAAGGGAGAAGTGTTGCATGGGCATGATCATAGTCAGGTCCTTGAGAAAGGCCGTCTCATGCTTTGTGATGCCGGCGCAGAATCATGGAGCCACTATGCTTCTGATTTTACAAGGACGACACCTGTAGGCGGTTATTTCACCTCTCAAAAAAAAGATTTGTACCAGATTGTGCTTGATGCCAACAACCATGCTTTTGAATTGATTCGTCCCGGTATTTTCTACAAGGATGTGCATCTTGATTGCTGCCGCGTAATGGCAGAAGGTCTGAAATCTTTGGGTATTTTGAAAGGAAATATGGATGAGGCTGTCGCTCAAGGGGCTCATGCTTTGTTCATGGTACATGGACTTGGACACATGATGGGGCTGGATGTGCACGACATGGAAGACCTGGGTGAGGATTATGTGGGTTATGATGCCGAAGTGAGCCGAAGTTCCCAGTTCGGTCTCAGCAGTCTTCGTTTGGGTAGGAGGTTGCAACCTGGTTTTGTCATGACGGTGGAGCCCGGTCTTTATTTCATACCTGCCTTGATCCAAAAATGGGAATCACAAAGGCACCTGGCTGAATTCATTGACTACAACAAGGCCAAAGAGTATATAGGTGTAGGTGGCATCAGACTGGAAGATGACGCTCTGGTCACAGTTTCCGGTTGCAGGATAATTGGAGAGAAGAGGTTGCCTATAACACCGGCAGAGATAGAAGGTTTGTTTTAGATATACTGCAGGAAACGCTTGGTTTCAGGGGAGAATAGCACCAACCAGGCTTTTCCTATAATATAACTTTCGGGGATTATGCCAAAACTCCTTGAATCATTCAGATAGCCTTGATGATCATTGAGCAGCCAGTAATAGTTTTGTCTGAAGGCATAATCTTCCGCTCTCTTCCCATCCACTTTGTATAAACCGTCCTTTGTCTGTTCCAGCTTGACACCTTCGTATCGGTTGATGATTTCTGCCCAGAGTTTGTAGGTGCGATGGTTGAGCTCCAGATGAAATCCTTTATAAGGGATGATGTCCATTCTATGATCAAAGGATGAGCTTCTGATTTTCAGACGGATGGATATTCCTGGCTGTCCATTGGTGAAGGTATAATACTGATATCTGGTAAGATAGACGAATCCGGAGTCTTTTTCCTGAAAGGTTTTCTGATAGATATGTTCCGCTCTCAGTAGAGCAGTCACCCCATTTTGTGACTCAATGGGATAGCTGTAACAAAATAAAGCATCATGACTCCGCTCGATTTTTTGGTTATTGACATACAATTGGACCCCTTTGAGTTGGATATATTCTCCCGGTAAACCCACACAGCGACTGAGCAAAAGGGGGCGCATATCAATAGGCTTATCGTTTTCGATGGGATAATTGAAAGCCAGGAGATCGTTCCTTTCAATTTTTTTTAAGCCATGAAATCGGATTGGAAATTCTGAAATTCTGAAATAGGTCTTTTTACCGTTAAGTTCGTCTGAAACAAAGGGTATTCCTATAGATAAAGGCATTCTGGCACCCATTGACCATTTTTCGATAATCAACCGGTTGCCGACAGACTGGCTTTCGGACATGGCGGATGTGGTTATCCTGATTGTTTCAAAAAACATCATCCGGATAAAAATAGCCAATATCACGGCTATACATAAAACACCGACCAGCTTTTTAGTGTTCATGCAAAATCTTTCTTTCAGCCTTAATAAGCTTTCTTAAAAAAGCGATTCCATCTGATTTTTCCATCGAGAAAACTTCTGTCTTTATCTAAAGACAACCATACGCAAATAGGCTTTCCGACGATATGGTCTTCAGGAACAAACCCCCAGAAACGGGAATCTGCAGAATTATGCCTGTTATCACCCATCATCCAGAAGTAATCCATTTTAAAAGTATAAATGTCGGCTCTTTTCCCGTCAATAAATGCTTTTCCATTTTTGATCTCGAGATTCTGTCCTTCATAATTGCGGATAACGCGTTCATATAAGATGAGATTGTTTTCCGTCAGCTTGATGGTGGATCCTTTGGTTGGTATCCAAAGTGGCCCGAAGTTATCGCGGGACCATTTGATGCGATCATTCAAAGGATAGGTCGTCCCTCCCACATTGTCGCCTCCCAGCATATCTGGTTCGATAATGACCGTGTCAATGGCGGCACTGTTTTTTAAGGTCTGAACCAACGCTTGGGTAGCCGGGAAACGGTAAACGGGCTTGACGCTTCCGTTGGCATTTTTCTTGAATGGCAACAAGTTGAGCAATTCGTTGTCTTCCGTGAACAATTCCCGGTCATCCTTGCTGACTCCCCATTTTTGGAATTGCTCATCTGAAATATAAGAACCTTTGGTCTGGACAAAATAATTAAACTGCACACCAGGTTCGTTTTTGATGGCAACGCCATTGATGAAAACCTGATTGTTGACAATTTTGAGGGTCTCTCCGGGAAGACCGATACACCTTTTTACGTAGTTTTCGCGACGGTCTACAGGCCTATAAACAACTTTACCGAAAGTTTCCGGGTGGTTGCGGATGTATTGACCTGCTTCAGCTCTTGATATATTATTCCCCTTGGAAATGTAATAACACATGGAGTAAAAATCAGGATTCGGTTGCTTTACAGGGACAGTATCTCCTGCCGGAAAATTGAATACGACAATGTCATTTCGTTTGATTTTACCAAAACCTGGAACACGTTTGTAATCCCAATGTGGTTTGTCAAGATAGGATTTTGTATTGATAACGGGCAAAGTATGTTGAGCCAATGGGAAGGCGATCGGTGTGTTCGGAACGCGAGGGCCGTAACTCATTTTGCTGACAAAAAGAAAGTCACCCACCAATAATGATTTTTCCAGAGAGGAAGATGGAATCTGATAATTCTGGAAGAAATAGATATTGATGACATAAACGGCAACCAGAGCGAAGATGATGGCATCGGTCCAGTCCATGATACTCTTGAAAGTCTTGTTTTTGGAATTCCTCCAAAAACCCCAAGGGAAAAATCTGGAGATGTATAAATCAAAGAAGAAAGGAAGGGCAAGCAGCCACCATCCACTTCTCGTCCAAAGCGAAAAAATGATTGTAATCATTCCCCAAATTCCAAAACGGATCCATTTGGCTTTTGGTGCCGAAAAACGGCAGGGTTTATCTTCCCCTTTTTGACTTTCAGATGGAGTACTCATATAATAAAGTTTTGATTATAAATTTATCCTTGTCAAAAGCCCAGCATGTCGGACATTCTTAAAAATCCTTTCTTGCCTACCGTATACTCTGCAGCGAGAACTGCTCCCAAGGCAAGGCCGGCTCTACTCTTGGAATCGTGTGAAATGGTGATGGTATCAACGTCGGAGTCGTAAATGACTTCATGGATACCAGGAACTTGTCCGGTTCTTTCAGATACGATGGCAATTTCTTCCGGCGTATTCTGGGTATCCTTAACCCAAGATGTCTTGCGGTCGAGGCGGTCGATAATATCTTCTGCCAAAGTGATGGCTGTTCCGGATGGCGCATCCAACTTTTGAATGTGGTGAATTTCTTTCATCCTGACATCATACATGGGGAAATCATTCATCATTTCTGCCAATTTCTTATTGATGGCAAAAAAGATGTTGACCCCCAAGCTGTAGTTGGAAGCGTAAAAAAAAGTTTGGCCTTTTTCACAGGCTGTCTTTACTTCATCAATATTCTTGAGCCAGCCGGTTGTGCCGGATACCACAGGGAGCCCTGCTGCAAAACATTTTCGGTAGTTTTCCAAAGCAGTTTCCGGGCGCGTAAACTCAATGACTACATCTGCTGAACGGAAATTCTCGGAATTGAACTCTTCTGGATTGTTGATGTCTATTGTACTTACGATGGAATGTCCCCGTTCCAGTGCAATCCGTTCAATTTCATGGCCCATTTTGCCATATCCGATCAAAGAAATTTTCATTCGAATGTTTTTTATGTTTATTTCGGTTGTCTCAATCCTTCCAGGCTATTCAGCCAAATACCATCAATGGCTTGCCTTGAGAGCCTTATGGAGTTGAAGATTCAACAGTTTTGAAAGGTCAAAGATACATAAAAAAATATGCAAGACCCTGTAAGAATGATTACAATCTGTTAAAAAGGCCCATTCAAAATGGAAAGGTTCTTAAAATACTCGTACATTTGCACACTTGAAAAGTACTGGAAAGAAACGTCCTTTTTGAAATAAGATTTTTGGGAAACAGAAATAATAGTCTCTGTGCACATGAGAAAGAATAAAATACATCAATTTGTTATTCTGGCAGGTTTCATTTTATGGAATGCCTGTGCCAGTACCGGGACGCCCAGTGGTGGTCCTAAAGACATTACACCTCCCAAGCTGATGAAGAGTGTACCACTACAGAATCAGTTGAATTACAACAAGAAAAAGATTGAAATATTTTTTAACGAACTTGTTTCACTGGAAAATCCTTCTGAAAAAGTCATTGTCTCTCCACCGCAAAAAATAGCTCCAACTATAAAAGCTGTTGGCAATAAGCTTTCTGTATTGCTGGCAGACACCCTGATTCCTGAAACTACTTATACCATCGATTTTACAGACGCCATTGTAGATTATAACGAAAAGAACAAGTTCGGAGATTACGCCTTCTCTTTTTCGACCGGAGAAACCGTTGATTCTTTATGTATTTCCGGAACGGTGCTTGATGCATCCAATCTAAATCCTGTTTCTGGGGCCATCATTGGGGTTCATACCAATTTGAACGATACCAGTTTCAAGAAAGTACCGTTTGAAAGAATTTCAAAAACCAACCAAAATGGTTCCTTTTCAATCAAAGGATTGCCGAAAAACAAGTTTCATATTTTCGCTTTGGGTGATAAAAACAGGGATTATCATTTTGACCAACCCGGAGAACCCATTGCTTTTGATGATTCAATTATCACGCCTTGGATTGAACCCTGTCAAAAAACGGACACTATCTGGAAAGATTCTATCACGGTTGATACGGTGATGGTACGGAATGCTACCTGTTATAAGCCCGATAATATGATTCTCCGCTATTTCGCAGAAGATTTTGGCAGGCAATATTTGTCCAAACGGGAAAGACCCTCCCGGGAAAAGATCCTGCTTGCTTTCGGTTATAAATCAAAAACGTTGCCAAGTCTGAAGTTGTTGAATGCCGGAATTTTAGACTGGTATTTGCTCGAAAAAAATCCAACGAACGACACCTTGACCTACTGGATTACCGATACGATTGTTTCTTCGATGGATACCCTCCGACTTCAACTTGACTATTTGAAGACAGATTCTTTAAATAGACTTGTATCGAATACGGATACCTTAAAATTGATATCCAGAAGTAAAGGCGTTCAGAATTTAGGGTCTGTCAATAAGAAAAAGAAAGATAAAGAAGAAAAGAAAGCCCCTCTACCTGTTCGACATCTGGCATTAAGTTGCACCCTTCAAGATATAACGGAGATCAATGCAAAGCCCGGCATGCAATGGGAAACGCCGGTCATCCGGGTGGAAGGGTCTCCATGGAATCTTTACAAGAAGAAAGACACGACTTGGGTGAAGACTCCGTTCTCTGTTTTGAAGGACAGTACCAGTCTCCGGAATTATAATCTTGAGGCGAAATGGGAATTCGGAGCCGAATATCGTTTTGATATTGATTCAGGGATGGTTTTGGGACTGTTTAACAAGACAAATGATAAGTATAGCAAGACCTTTAAGATTCGTGAGGAAGAGGATTATTCGAGACTGATTGTTACGGTGGAAGGAATTGAAGGCTCAGGCTATGTTGAGCTTTTAGACAAAACGGATAAAGTGTTGCGTCGTGAAAAAATTGAAAAGGGGGTGGCTGATTTTAAATATCTCATGCCTGGTTCCTATTATCTACGGGCGGTAGAAGATCTCAATAATAATTTCAGCTGGGACACCGGTAATTATGCAGAAAAGAAACAACCTGAGAATGTCTGGTATAATCCACGGGTAATGACTTTGCGTGCAAACTGGGATGTTGAGGAAAGTTGGAATGTCCATGAATATCCTCTGTTACAACAAAAACCCAGGGAGCTCAAACCTAAAGAAAGTAAAAAATAAGATTTCTGTATGAAACGGCGTTTGGCAATGATTGGTTTGGTCTTGTGTTTGGCATTTATTTGCCAGTCACAAATGTTATGTGATATTGATAATAAGCCATTTGCCTCTGGAGAGAGAATTCATTATCAGTTGTTTTACAATTGGGGCCCTGTGTGGATTCAGGCAGGCACCTGTGAATTTAGCGTGTGTTTGGCAACCTGGAACAATAAAAAGGTCTATCAGCTGATGGCACAAGGAAAGACCCAGAAATCTTTTGATTCGTTTTATAAGGTAAGGGACACGATTGTGTCTTATGTGACTCGCGATAAGATAGTGCCATATCAAGCCTTCAAATACACCCACGAAGACAATTGGCATGGCATCGATGACTTTAGATTCGTTCCGGAACAGAACGGATGGAGCATTACTACCAGGTTAAAACGAAAAAAACAATGGAGATACCCTGAGGTTTCAAGGACAACGCAGTGTGGATTTGACATGATAACCAGCATTTACCGTCTTCGCTGTATTTCTGATGAAAAATTGTATGTCAAAGGTCGTCGAATTGAAATTCCTGTCAGGCTTGATGATGATGAATACAACCTGTACCTGACCTATTTGGGAAAACAATGGATTAAACTCTATGGGGGCGGATATTATTCTGCTCACGAATTTACCCTCTCCTTGATAGAGGGTAATGTCTTTAAACGTGGGGATGTCTTGAAATTGTGGTTATCAGACGATGGAAACAAAATACCGTTGCTTATAGAATCCCCCATTCGGGTAGGATATGTGAAAGCAGTTTTCAAAGATGCAGAGAGAACACTTTATCCCTTGGCAAAAGCCAGGGACAAGAGTTCAATAAATTAACGGGATAGTTTCCACTCGAAACCGTCTTTGGTATCTTTGATGTCGAAACCGAGTGCCGTCAGTTCTTTCCTGATTTTATCAGATGTGGCCCAATCTTTGTTCGCTTTTGCTTCCATGCGGATTTGCAGCAATAAGTCTATGGCTCCTTTATATCCATCACCGGTGTTTTCTGAAACGCCGGTCTCAATCTTGAGACCAAGAATATCCTTGATGAAGAGGTCGAAAACATTTTTCAGCTCTTTCAGGTCTTCCGGATTGATGGTTGCCTTTCCATCGCTGATCAGGTTAATGCCTTTGCTGGCTTCAAACAGGTGAGAAATGACAATCGGGCTGTTCAGATCGTCATCCATAGCCTCAAAGCAGCGTTGTCTTAATCCTTGTACGTCAATGGTCGTGGAGTCTGTCGCTGTAATCCTTTGCAGGCGGGCATAAGCGTCCATTAAGCGTTCGTAACCCTTTTGGGAGGCTTGTAGAGCCTCTGAACTAAAATCCACCGTGCTGCGATAGTGGGCCTGCAAAATAAAGAAACGAATCGTCATCGGGCTGAATGCCTGTGTGAGGAGTGGGTGTTTCCCTTCGAAGAATTCTTCCAAAGTGATGAAATTTCCCAGTGATTTGCCCATTTTCTGGCCATTGATGGTGATCATATTGTTGTGCATCCAGTAATGGACTGTTTCATGCCCCAGGGCTCCCACAGATTGGGCGATCTCACATTCATGATGTGGAAAAAGCAAATCCATGCCGCCGCCATGAATGTCAAATTCATCACCCAGGTATTTGGTACCCATTGCGGAACATTCCAGATGCCAGCCTGGAAATCCTTCACTCCAGGGAGATGGCCAGTGCATGATGTGTTCCGGTGATGCTTTTTTCCAGAGTGCAAAATCCATACTGCTTTTCTTCTCAGACTGACCGTCCAATGCACGTGTGGTGCTTAACAGATCTTCAACATTGCGTCCTGAAAGTTTGCCGTAATGATGAACCTTGTTGTACTTTTCAACGTCAAAATAAACAGATCCGTTACTGACATATCCCCAGCCGTTATCCAATATTTTTTGTACAAATTGTATTTGTTCGATGATATGACCGGAAGCGTGTGGTTCAATGCTGGGTGGCAATACGTTAAGAGCCTCCATGGCATTATGATAACGGTTGGTGTAGAATTGAACCACTTCCATAGGCTCAAGTTGCTCCAAACGTGCTTTTTTCCCGATTTTATCTTCTCCCTCATCTGCATCATTTTCCAAATGGCCTACATCTGTAATGTTTCGGACATAACGTACCTTATATCCGATTTGTGTCAGGTAGCGGAACAATAAGTCAAAAGTGATGGCAGGGCGGGCATGGCCTAAATGGGCATCTCCATATACTGTCGGGCCGCAGACATAAAGGCCGACACGGCCTTCGTGAATGGGTTTAAATACTTCTTTTTTCCGAGATAGCGTATTGTACAATACTAAATCGTGTTGCATATTGCTGAAAAATTTGAGAGATAAAATCAAATAAGTATAAATCGATAAGGTTTTTTCGAAACGAACTTGAATTTCGGTCCTTCCGAACAATATCGCCAAAGACCCGAGCAATTCGTGATGACCATTTGGTAATCGGTACCAAGTTCTATATCTTCCAATGGAATGCATTGATTTTCTGTTCCATCTACAGGGTAGAATTCGTAGAATGTACTCAGGTCAAGCATTAGTAAATAGGATGGGTCGTTGAGATTGTCCTGAATTCCGAACAATCCTTCTGGACTACAGTAGGTTGCCTGGTATGCCAGAACCGGAGGCAATGTCTTTTTGGCCTCTGTCAGTTTGGATGTCGTGGCAGGAGTTCTGTGAAATAAGATTTCTGCATCTGGCCACAGTTCCCTTAAATTTGTGTTTTCATCATGACCTCCGGCTCTTTCAAGTAAAGCGTTCAAACATTCGGGGGAACCCTTGAAGCAGGAGACTTTCTGTCCTTTTATTTCCTTAAGAATCAGATCTGAACATTTATTCTGGCTCTTTTCGTCGGCCATTCGTCTTGGCATATTTAAAAGAGAACTGATGAATGGCTCGTTATCCTGAAGAAGACGAAACAGGTCGTACATGAAAGGATCCTCTATCCCATTTCCGAGTGACACCATGTAGCCGCTGAATAGCCTGCTTTCCGGATTTTGGTGAAGGTATAGGGCGTAACAATCATTGATACCTTGAAAAAAGATTTCGTCGAGGGCTTGTTCACTGATAGGAATCAGCTCGTAACTGAACGTTGGGATGATACCTTTTGGAAGGCCAGGCCAAAGGATGTTGGCTTCTCCCGATTTCATCCTTTCCAGATAGGGGCGAAGATCCTTTGACCTTTGTATTGGTAGTCGTTCACGAAAATCCTGATAGCTGAAAATAGTTTTGAAATCATACTTTTTTCCCCATTCAGTATCTTCTGCTTCCCTCAATAAATTGAAAAGCTGCTCACTTTGAATATCGGAAGCTTCTGAACGAAAGTCTTCAATTTCTTCAAAGCGATCTTTTAAAAACAGACTGACAAAATTTGATATGAGATCGAATGCCATATTGATGAGCGTTTCAATTGATTCCGTCAAAAGTAGTGATTTTTTTGTACTCTACATTCACACTTTATGAGAAAACTGTAAATCTAAAGAATCTTCTATGATTCAGGATTGTCTGCTACCTGACTTTCCAACAATGTTTTAATTTCTTCAGGAGAGTCTTCAATGTGGGAGAGTGCAGCTTTTGCGGCTTCTTGCTGTGCTTCTTTTTTGGAAGAACCTTCGCCTTCTCCGATAGATACTCCGTTTAATACGGCAGAGGCTTTAAATTTTGAGACCGTTTTCTCCAGCTTCTGCAATTCTTGTGTATAAAAAAGAAGGGAGGCTTTTTCATGTTGGCTCCATTCAAGCAGTTTGGACTTGAAGTTAACATCTGTATTTGCAACCCGATCAATATCAACGTATGTTTCCAGTATCTTTTTCTCAAGAAAAAGTTTGCATCGCCGATATCCCTGGTCTATGTAAATGGCTCCTATCAGTGCTTCCAATGCATTTCCATAGATGGAGTGATGAGGCAACTCAACCGGTGTTGAGGTAACGATCAGTTTGTCCAGTCCCAGTTCCATGGCAATTTTGTTCAAACTGTTCCGCTGAACGATTTTTGATCTAGTCTTGGACAAGAAATCTTCGTTTTCCGTTTCAAATTGCTTGAACAGAATATCTGCAACAAGTACATTCAAGACGGCATCTCCTAAAAACTCCAGCCGTTCGTTATTTAACAGCATGCCATCTTCTGAGCGAAGTGACAGTGATTTATGCCGAAGAGCTTGTTTGTATATTTCTATCTTACGCGGATAAAAACCCAGTATACTTCGGAATAACAAATAAGGCTCCTTCTGTTTGACAGTCAGGAGCCTTAAGTTTTGTATAAGATTTGAAATCAAGAGTTTGGATTCCATTTTTTGACGATGACACTGGCGTTGTGACCGCCAAAACCAAAAGTGTTGGAAAGAGCGGCTCTTACTTCACGCTTGCAAGCTTCGTTAAAAGTAAATTTCAGATTGTAATCCAGTTCCGGATCTTCATCTCCTTTCTGAAAATTGATGGTAGGAGGGATGATGCTATCCCGGACGGCAAGTATGCTTGCTATTGCTTCAAGCGCACCTGCTGCACCAAGTAAGTGCCCGGTTTGTGACTTTGTGGAGCTGATGTTCAGATTATAAGCATGCTCTCCAAAAACAGCCTTGATCGCTTTTACTTCTGCGAGGTCACCAAGTCCGGTGGATGTTCCGTGTACATTGATATAATCGATATCTTCAGGCTTCATGTCAGCGTCTGACAAAGTATTCTTCATCACGTTGATGGCTCCAAGTCCTTCCGGATGAGGGGCAGTCATGTGATAAGCATCTGCGGACAGGCCGACACCGGCAATTTCAGCATATATTTTTGCACCGCGGGCCAATGCGTGTTCGAGTTCTTCCAGAATCAGGCAGGCACCACCTTCAGCAATTACAAAACCATCGCGGCTTTTGCTGAACGGACGGGATGCTGTCATATAATCATCATTTCTGGTAGAAAGAGCATGCATTGAATTGAAACCACCCACACCTGCGGCGGTGATGGCAGCTTCAGAACCACCACAAACAAAAGCGTTCACCTTACCCAATCTGATATAATTGAACGCATCAGCAATGGCATTCGTAGAAGAAGCACAGGCTGCAACCGTACAAAAATTCGGGCCTCTGAAACCGAACTCAATGGATATGTGTCCGGCAGAGAGGTCTGAGATCATTTTTGGGATGAAAAACGGACTAAATCTTGGCGTTCCGTCGCCGTTGGCAAATTCAACAACTTCTTCTTCAAAAGTGGAAATGCCTCCGATTCCAGCACCCCAGATAACACCAATGCGGTCAAGATCTTCTTTTTGGGTGTCCAGAGCTGAATCAGCGATGGCTTCTTTTGCGGCAATGAGCGCAAATTGAGCGAACAAATCGTATTTGCGCCCCTCTTTTCTGTCAAAAAAATCAGCAGGATTATAATTTTTAACTTCGCAAGCAAACTTGGTCTTAAACTTTGACGTATCAAAGCGCGTAATAGGCCCGGCTCCGCTTACTCCCTTGATTAACGATGCCCATGTCTCAGGGACATTTTTACCCAAGGGGGTAATGGCTCCCAGGCCTGTTACTACAACTCTTTTTAATTCCATACGTTTTTGTTATAGAGCCTCTTATTTAGCGGCGGCTTCAATATGAGCAATCGCTTCACCAACGGTGGTGATTTTTTCAGCTTGATCATCAGGAATAGAAATACCGAATTCTTTCTCGAATTCCATAATCAATTCTACAGTGTCAAGAGAGTCTGCGCCTAAATCGTTTGTAAAGCTGGCTTCAGGAGTCACTTCAGTTTCTTCAACGCCTAATTTATCAACGATAATAGTTTTTACTTTTGCAGCAACATCAGACATAACGGTCATTTTTTAGGTTAATAATAAAATTTAGTTTGTAAATTTGCGGTGCAAAGAAACAAATAAAATTTCAAATTGTCCTAATGTTTCCCGTATAAAGTGCTTTTTTTTGCACAACTTTATACACAATGTGCAATATGTAACACAAAATTTAATATGTTCCCCATCCGCTTAGCTGTTCTTGCATCGGGCTCAGGTTCAAATGCCGAAAATATATATAACTATTTTTCTTCGAACAAAAACATTGAAATCGCCGTCATCATTTCCAACAAAGCGGATGCTTATGTGCATAAACGCGCTGAAAGACTCGGAATAGCTTCTTTAACCATGTCAAAATCTGACCTAAGTGATTCTGAAAAAATGCTCAGCCTGCTCAGGAAATATCAGATTGATTTCATTGTTTTAGCCGGGTATCTGCTTCGTATTCCCAGTGGTTTGATTGAGGCATATCCCCATCGGATCGTCAATATACATCCTGCGCTTCTGCCAAAATTCGGAGGCAAAGGTATGTATGGTGACAGAGTTCATGAGGCTGTTGTTGAGGCAGGCGAGAAGGAATCCGGCATCACTATCCACTATGTCAACGAAAATTATGATGAAGGAGACATTGTATTTCAAGCGAAATGTCCTGTCCTTGAAAAAGATTCACCGGATGCTGTCGCCTCAAAAGTTCATGCACTGGAATATAAATATTTCCCTTCTGTCATTGACCGGGTATTAAGGAAAGAGTTTCCGGATTGTTTTTGAGGAATAGGCCATAACGGGACTTCCTCCTCATGGTGAAAATCAATACTCCTTTTCAGAAGGATTCATTACCGGATATATCTGTTGCTCTTGGAGGTGTTTGGAAACCGAAAGCCCTTAATATTTCAGCATCTTCTTCTTTGGAATTCAGTATCCGAAAGGCTTTATATTCTCTTCTCAGCTGATATTGTTCCCTGTATTCATCAAATTTATCCCGGTTTTTCTTTAGGAACTCCGTATCTTTCAATGGGTCGTAAGCATATAATAGAGCAGAGGCTATTTTGTGCGGGCTATTTTTGTGAATTTTCAGAATGGGCTCTTCCGGCACAGGAAGTTCGAGGGTTATCCTTGGCATCCTCAAGTCAAAGAATGTATTCAGTTGCTCAACGACGGTTCTGGTTGCATGAGCCTTGCTGTCAGAAGAATATCCGGCAATATGTGGTGTTGCGATGAATGCCGATTTCAATAAATCTTCGTCAATGTTCGGTTCATTTTCCCAGCAATCCAAGACACAATCAATGACTTTTCCATCCTTGATGGCCTGTTTGAGTGCTTCAGTATCTATGATACTTCCCCTGGCTGTATTGATCAGAAAAACTGATTTTTTGAGTTTGTTGAGAAAATGGGTATCGGCCATATGGTATGTTTTATCCGGACCTTCTTTTTCCAGAATCGGATGAAAGGTCAGGATATCGCATTCGGCTTGAATCTGTTCCAGGGAATTAAAGTTTTTGTCCCCTTCGTCGCGTGCACGCGGAGGATCATAGAGTAAAACTTTCATTCCTAACAACCTGGCGCAACGCTCCACTTTTTGGCCAACCTGGCCCACTCCAATGATACCGATGGTCTTCTCAGAAGGGTGAAATCCGTGTTTTTTGGAAAGGCAGAGAATGGCAGAAGAAACATATTGCGCAACAGCGCGGGCATTGCATCCGGGTGCATTGACCCAGCGAATGTTTCTTGCTTTGCAGAAATCCGTATCAATATGGTCATATCCGGTCGTTGCTGTTCCGATGAATTTGATATTGGTGCCATCAAGGAGTTCACTCGTACAAAAAGTTCGTGTTCGTATGATCATAGCATCGGCATCCAAGAGGTTTTCTTTCCTAATCTCTTTTCCCGGCATATAGACTACTTCAGCATAGGGATCCAACAGACCCTCTAAAAAAGGGATCTTGCAATCAGCAACAATTTTCATAAAATAACTAATCTTAATTTCCGACCGCAAACCTAAACAATCTTTTTGATTTTGGAAAGGGGGTACTGTTTTTATATCTGACAAAATGGATGTATATTTGTTCCCGAACAAAAAATAACGGATACATGGCTTTCAGTATTCTTTTAAATACCATTTTTGACGAGGCTACTAAATGTTATCATGATACGGATCATGTAGATGCTTCTAATCCGAACCCTTATTCTCCCAATACCATCGAACATGATCTTTTTCTGAAGAATTGGATTGATGCTATACAATGGCATTTGGAAGATATTATCCGAAAACCTGATATTGATCCCAAAGAAGCTTTGGCTCTGAAACGTCGTATTGACAAGTCAAATCAGGATCGTACAGATTTGGTGGAAAGAATAGACAGCTATTTTTGGAGGAAATATAAGGATGTGAAAGTTTTGCCTGAGGCTGTCATCAACACGGAAAGCCCTGCCTGGGCCATTGACCGTTTGTCTATCCTGATACTGAAAATCTGGCACATGCGTTCAGAGGTGGAGCGGAAGGATGCCACGCCGGAACATAAAGTACAGTGTCAGAAGAAATTAGATATATTACTTGAGCAAAAGAAGGATTTATCTTCGGCCATTGACCAGTTGTTGGAGGACATTGAATCTGGCCGCCGGTATATGAAAATGTACAAACAAATGAAGATGTACAATGATCCTTCCCTGAATCCATCTTTATATGCATCAAAAATAGAGTAATGGCAAAAATTCTGGTCATAAGACTTTCTGCGTTGGGGGATGTTGCTATCTCTGTCCCTCTTTTGCAGAATCTTGCAGAACAGTATCCGGAGCATCAGTTTATCATGATTTCTCTGCCTCTTATGGCAAGTTTGTTTGAGCATTGTCCTTCCAATGTTTCCTTCAAGGCTGTTGAGACCAAAGGAAAGCATAAAGGAATACCAGGGTTGATCAGACTCTTCAAGGAAATAGATGGAAAGCATATTGATGCCGTTTGTGATTTACACGATACACTGCGTAGCCACTTTCTCGGTTTTTTGTTCAAGATGCATCGTATACCTGTTTTTAGAATCAATAAGGAACGCCGTGAGCGTCGGAAGCTGATCCGTCGGAAGAATAAGGATTTCAAACAATTAAAGTCTTCTTTTGAACGTTACCGGGATGTCTTTTCAAAAGCCGGACTTTCTCTGGCTTATTTCAATGCCCATCCCAAGATGGGACCTTCTCCCGAAGCCTTGAAGGATTTTGAGCCGGAATACGAGCCGAAAACCAACCGGTGGATAGGTATTGCTCCTTTTGCCAAACATCGTGGGAAGATATATCCTCTTGATAGAATGGAGGATGTCATTGCCCGGTTTGCAGGAGATGATCAATTTAAGGTGTTTCTCTTTGGCGGTGGAAAAGAAGAGTTGGCAATGATGAAAATTTGGAAAGAAAAATATCCTTCTTTACAGATTCCCGATAAAATAGGTCTAAGCAGAGAAATAAAACTCATGAGCTGTTTGGATATCATGCTCACCATGGATTCTGCCAATATGCATCTTGGGTCGCTGGCTTACACCAGAGTGATCTCCATCTGGGGAGCCACTCATCCTTACGCTGGTTTTTACGGTTTGTATCAGGATGAACGATATATGATTCAAGCAGATTTGCCTTGCAGACCATGTTCTGTTTTTGGCAACAAGCCTTGCTATAGAAATGATTATGCCTGTATGCTGGCCATCTCTCCAGGACAGATTATTGAAAAAATCGAAGAAGAATTAGGTATATGACGTTTTTCATCAACCCAAAATTCCAGTTTCTTGAAGACTTTTTGAAACGCCTGCCTGAGTGTTTTGAGAAAGAAGGTCATACGATTTATAAATCCCGTAATGAAGTCAAGACTTTTAATATAGAAGGCATGGCCCTAAATGTTAAGAGTTACCGGAAACCGATTTTTTTGAATAGGGTTATTTACACTTTCTTTCGTCATTCCAAAGCGAGACGTGCCTATGAGAATGCCCTGGAGGTTGGCTCAAGAGGCTTTGAGACTCCGGCACCTATCGCTTATATTGAAATAAAGAAAGGGGGTTTGCTTGAAAGGTCCTATTTTGTTTCCTTGCAATGTCCTTATACCAGGATGTTCAGAGAGTTTGAAGGAGATTCCGGCATATCCGGGTGCGAAGATATCATTCAGGCTGCAGGTGCTTTGGTAGCCGCATTACATGATGCTGAAATCCTTCATCTGGATCTCTCTGTGGGTAATATTCTTTTTGAAAAGGATGAAACCGGCATCCATTTTAGCCTCGTTGACATGAATCGGATGAAATTCCGGAAAATTGGGCGGGAAGCTGGTTGTAAGAATTTTGAAAGATTGAGGGGTGATTCCGATTTTTTCAGGGTACTGGCTGATTCTTATGCAAAAGCCCGTGGTTTTGATGCTGAATATTGCTTTAAGCGGATGCTTCACTACTATGAGAAAAGTGTAAAAACTTTCAGACGTAAAAGGGAGTTTAAGAATCATTTCCGTCACAAACACCAATCTTTGAAGTGACATGAATAAGTGATGAAGGCTTTTTGGTGAGCTTAGTCATAAATATCCTGATGTTCATTTTCAGGCAAAAATACCGTTTATTTTCTTGGTCTACGTGCTTTAGGAATGGAAGCAATGTCCGGACTATCTCCTGTGTTGAATAGCCGGCCCGTATCATTCGCTTCATGTAAATACCTGTCATATACCGATATTCTTTTTTCTGCAATTCATCTTCAGAAAACTCAATGAAAGAGACGGGCATCTTGTCTCCCCATTTTTTCCAATAAATCAGGCTGTTTTCAACCCATTGCCTGCCTTGAAATCCTTTCGAAAAATGTTCAATCAGGATGTCGTTGACAGCCCTGTTCTCAAAACCTTGAAAATAAGCCTGAAGGCAAATGTCCGCATCGTAAAAATGAAAACCTTTATAATGCGTATCATCAAATCGTATCTTTTCGAACAGCTCTTTACGTATACCCAAAAAAACACCATCCAGAGAAACCACAGGCTTTTCATGGTCTTTGTTGTAAACAGTTGCATTTTTATAGATGGGTTTTGAGTGTTTGTTGTCTGACTGGAGGATATGCTCCGTAAAATGATAAAAACTCCAGGGAGAAGGTATCCGAGGCAGAATAAATCCTCCGCAGACTCCGATCAATCCGCACGACGGATCCTCCAAATGTTTGCATACTGCTTTTCCCCAATCTCTGGAATGAAAAAGTATATCTTCATGGATTAAGCAGAGGTAGGGATAACGGCTCATTTCCATTCCTTTGTTGTATGCAGAAAAGATGGAATAATTGTTGCCGGAATTATCTATGACAATCAGTTCGTATTCCGTTCCGACAGTCTCATGGATGTTTGCTTTCAGAACATCTAAAGATTTGGGATTCTTTGAACAGATAATAATGGATACCATGGGTTTATTATTTTTCCTGAATCTTTTCGATTCCGTTCAGACAACGAAAATGACCTTTGTGTTGCTTTTCTTTCAGCATCTTTGAGTTCAGGCTTTGGTCAACCCAGTTTCCCTTGTGACACAAATGATATTGAACAGCCAAATTTCGGACGGATCCGAGTTTGTAACCGGCTTTCTGAAATCGCCAGATAAGATCGATATCTTCACCAATGGCCGGCAACTTGTAATCTTCGTCAAAACCGTTGATGGACAGGATAGCCTTTTTGTAGAAAGACATGTTGCAACCGGTTATGTTTTTTAGTATCCTACCTCTGGGTATAAAACCGAGAACGCTTTTTGGAGCGATAAAGAAACCCTCTTCGGGATAACGGATGCTCTTTTTGTGAAGTAGCGGTAAATGAAGCAGTAGAAAGCGGTTGATATCCGAAGGATTCATTGTCCCGTCAAGAAAAGACTGAGTGAGCTTCTTATTGAGTTTCAGTCTTTTTCCTCCCAATACCAGATTTTCCCTTGATAAACGGAGGTGCTGTTCCATAAACTGTGGATGTAATACGCAATCTCCGTCAATAAAAACCAGATACTCCGATTTTGCTGCGAGGATAGCCCGGTTCAAAGCCCGATTTTTTGCCCAACCCAAATCTTCTTGTGTGAGATGTTGCCAGGAATTTTCAAAAGGATAATCCTTTAAAAATGTTTTCATGTTTTCATGTTCCGCATCCTCAGAGATAATGATTTCAAAGTCTTTAAAAGTTTGAGCTTTTATCGAATCCAAAACAACTTTCAGGAAGCGGGTATCGTTGTAGACGGAAATGATTAATGAGGCTTTAGGTGCGGACATAATTCAGGTACAGGGAATAAGAACTGTTAAAAGTTATAAGAGTTGTTGATAAACATTCGTCAATGACCTTGAAATATTCAAATCGGAAAACTTTTCGATATATGACAGACCAGCATCAACCATTTTTTTCCGTTTTGACGTGTTGTTGAGTAGATCATTGATTGCCGCTATCAGTTCTTCTGTATTATCATGATCGATGTAATATGTTTCCGGCCCTCCGGTTTCTTCGAAGCAGCTCCCTTTTGAAGTGATTACCGGAACTTTTGAATGCAAGGCCTCTATGATTGGTATGCCGAAGCCTTCAAAGATGGAAGGATAAATGAAAATCTCCGCCATTTGGTAGATGGCAGGCAAATCGTTATTGGGTACGTTTGTCAGGAAGAGCACCTTTGATTCAAGATGATGTTTATCAATCATATTTTTTAGTTCGTCAATATATTCTGTCGGTTTTCCCAGTATAACTAAAGGAATATCAATGTGACCGCTGATAAGTGCCTGAATGATCAATCCCTGGTTCTTTCGCCTTTCGATGGCTCCGACATTCAGCAAATATTGGCCGGGAAGATTGTATTTTTTCTTGACGGACAACAATTTGTCCTCACTGCATTTTTGCTGAAAGATGGGATTGCAACCTTGATAGATCACTTCGATCTTTTGTTCTTCAATACCTATATATTCAATCAGATCCCTTTTTGTCTGTTCACTGATGGCAATCACTTTGTCTGCAATCCTGCAGCTTCGAAGATATTTATTCTTGTATAATTGCCTGTCAATCAAGGTGTAAAGTTGTGGAAATTTTAAAAAGATCACATCATGCATTGTAACGACAGACCTGGCTGATGTTTTTTCAATACCGACAGGCAATTCATGGCTTAATCCGTGAAAGATGTCCAAATGCAAACTGTTGATTTTTCTACATTCATGGAAAGTTCTCCACAATGCAGGACATTCTTTATAGAACAAACTCTCAGGTTGGACGACGGAACAATTTGAAGGAAAAGGAAAATCAATGGCATTGCGGGTCTTCGGTGTAAATAAAAAGTACTCATTGTCAGGTTGATGATGAGATAGTATACGAATGGTGTCACGGCTGTAATTCCCCAAGCCGCGTGAATTATAAAAAGCTCTTTTTGCGTCAAATCCTATCTTCGTCATTTTATGCTATGAATTTTGATTCAGGTATTTAATATTAAATTCCTTTATCAATTTTTCGGATGCCATTGGGCGTTTCTATCTGATGTTCCTTGCGAATCTGCTTTCTGATGGCTTTGTTTTTTCTCATGATTTCATCCGTTTTGTAGGGACGCTGATGATCCAGGTGAACGCAAACGGCTGAATATCTGATTTGTTTGGATTTGATACCGTTATTGAAAAGTCTTTCACCAAATTCCCTGTCTTCTCCTCCGTATTCCATCATTTCGTTGAAGCCGTTAATGGCCAAAAAGTCCGTCTTCCATCCTGAGGAGTTGCATCCATTCCATGTCGCCTTGGCCGTTGTCGTAAAGTTTAGCAGTTTGGAATATATTTGGCTCTTTAGGAGTTTTGTACACTTGAAATTGTACTCCAGACCTTTCTTCCTCAACCATTTCAGGTCAAAAGCCGATTGGTTTAAAATATCTTCTTTGGTCAGAGCCTGGCTGATGGATAAAGGCAGTTTCAGATAGCCGGCGGAAAGAAAATACCCCTTCTTTGCATATCGGGCATGTGTCTCTATAAAATCCTGTCTTGGAATACAGTCTTGATCGGTAAATATGAGATACTCGGATTCTGCAGCAAGTATGGCTGAATTAAGGATGCGGTTTTTTCGAAAGCCTTTGTCCTCTTGCCAGATATGTTTGATTTTCAGGCTTGTTTTTTGCTGAAAGGAATGAATCAGTTGTTGTGTCTCTTCCGAGGACCCGTCATCCGCAATAATGATTTCGAAATCCTTATAGCTTTGGCTTTCATAACCCCACAAGACCTTTTCCAGCCAGACAGGACTGTTATAGGTGGAGATGATGACACCAATATTGTTGGGATAGTTCGTTTTTTTACACATCAGCAGTGCTGAAAAAAGGTTAAATGAACCAAAAATATCAAGACAAAGTTATATTAATTTTATTTCCTTCCAAAATCTGCGGGAATTTCTCCCCATGACCGAGTGTCCCATTTGATTAAAGGGATATCCCAGGAATGTGTCCGGAGCCATTTTTCAGCTCTGTCTATCATCTCAAAAAGAGATTCATTTGCCGGTGTCATTGTCAGCTTTGTACCGCATTTTTTCTTTTTCACCCAGGTTAGGGCATTCATACTGTCCGAATATACAGGAAGTTTGGTTTGCTTTGATTCCTGCAAAGCCAAAGCGTGTACGATGGCAAGAAATTCTCCGATATTGTTGGTCCCCTCCTTGAAAGGCCCTTGATGAAAGATTTCTTGCCCGGTACGGAGATACACCCCCCGATATTCCATGAGTCCTGGATTTCCGCTGCAAGCTGCGTCAACAGCGATGACATCGCCTGAAGGTTTTGCTCCTGATATCGTGCTTTTATCCGAGGCTTGTTTTTTATAGAAAGATTTCCAGTCTCCTGAGAAAGCCTTTTTGGCTTCTTCATAAGAATCAAAAGATTTGTATCTGGCCTCTTCTACCCCGTCAATCTGAGCTTTGCAATCAGTCCAGTGCTGATAAATGCCGGGCTTTTGCCCAACCCACACGACATAAAATTTTTCTTTTTTGGCCATGTCGGATCAAATTATCTGATGGTATCCTGATCTTTGGTTTGAAACAGTTCTTTTCTCTTTCCGCTAAAAATCTCGTATTTACGGAATTCACAGTCAAGTGGCCCATTCATCAGCTTGATACGGGCAGATGGACGAAGTCCGATCTTGTCAAAACATTCTTCCCTGTAACTCAAAATCCAGGCATTATATCCGGGGAAGCCGTGTTTTAGCCTTTCCCCTATGTTTTCATAAAGCGTTAGCAGGTCGGTGGAAGAAACCCGTTCTCCATAAGGCGGATTCATGACGAGCATTCCGTTTTCCGGTGCTTGTGTAATCCTTTGGATGGACTTTGTTTCAAGCTGGATATATTTTGAAAGACTGGCACTCTTGATATTCTTTTCTGCAATGCCAATGGCTTGCGGAGAAATATCTGACCCGTATATCTTAAAGTCAAAATGTTTCTCGTCAGCTTCTTCATTGAGTATATTTTCGAAGAGTTCGGCATCAAAATCTTTCCATTTTTCGAAAGCAAAAAATTTGCGATAAATACCGGGTGGAATTCTGAGTGCAATCAGGGCGGCTTCAATCAGGAGTGTTCCGGAACCACACATGGGATCGATGAAATTGCACTGACCGTCCCAACCAGCCAGAAGCAACATCCCTGCAGCCAAAACTTCGTTAAGCGGAGCTTCCGTCTGGTCGACACGATAGCCTCTTTTATGGAGTGATTCTCCTGAACTGTCCAAAGAAACGGTGCAAATATTGTGTGAAACATGCACATGGATGTATATATCCGGGTTTGTTAACCGAACGGAGGGTCGTTTTCCGAATTTTTCGTTGAAATAATCAGCGACGCCGTCTTTAACGCGGTAGGAGAGAAATTTGGAATGTCTGAAAAATTCTGAATAGACAACAGCGTCGATAGCGAAAGTCTGATGAGGTTGCAGATAGTTTTCCCATTCGATCTTGCGGATTTGTTCGTAAACTTCGTCCGGATCCTTTGCCTGGAAGGAAATGATGGGTTTCAGAATTCGTACAGCGGTACGGAGGTGAAGGTTTGCCTTATAAAGCAGTGCCTGATCACCGGTAAAGGAAACCATACGCCGGCCGATTTGTACCTGATCTCCTCCAAGGTCGATGATTTCTTTTGCAAGAACTTCTTCCAGACCCTGCATCGTTTTAGCAATAAGTTCGAAACGCATTTATTTTTTTGCTTTTGATTGAATAACACGGGCATTTGGTGCGACATCTTCTGTGACCCAGATATTACCGCCGACTGTGGCGTTTTCTCCGATGGTGATCCGACCAAGTATGGTTGCGTTGGAATAAACTATGACATTGTCTTTTAAGATGGGATGGCGGGGAATCCCTTTGATGGGATGACCCTGATCGTCGAGAGGAAAACTTTTGGCTCCCAACGTTACCCCTTGATAAAGCTTTACGTTATTGCCGATGATGGCTGTTGCACCTATGACCACTCCTGTCCCGTGGTCAATGGCAAAATGGGTTCCGATAGTCGCTGCGGGATGGATGTCAATGCCGGTTTCGGAATGAGCCATTTCTGTAATCATTCGCGGAATCATCGGAACACCGAGTTCCAACATCTTGTGTGCAATCCGGTAGTTGCTGATAGCCCTGATACCCGGGTAACAATAGATGACTTCATCAATGCTTTCGGCAGCAGGGTCTCCGTTAAAAGAGGCCAGAACGTCTGTTGCCAAAATACTGCGCAGGTTTGGCAATGCAGCAATGTAATCTGCAGAGATACATTCTGCACGTTCACGCAACAGGCGAATATCGTCTTTGTTCCTGATAGGAAAGTCTGTGTAGCCATCTTCCATTATATTTTCCGAATGTTTGTCAAAGCACAATCCGGAAAGGATTTGAGAGGTTAGGATATGGTGGATGCGTTCAACATCGACCCCAATGTGAAAAGAGAGGTTTTGTTTGCTGATGGATGCATTGCCAAAATACCCGGGAAACAAAACGGCACGGCACAATGTGACAATTTCTTCCAGAACTTTCGCAGAAGGCATCGGACTTGACTCCTGTTGCTCATGGCAAAGCCCTTTCAGTAAGTCATACTGAGAGAGTTCCTGAATGGCTTTTATTATTTTTTCCGAATGGTTGATGTTCATTTCTTTTTTAAATCAGACGCAAAAATAATCATTTTACATGGAATCTGCATCTGTTTTTGGCTTCGAGCCAAGAATAAAAAGCTGTTTAAACGATGAAAGGATTGCTATTATAAGGCTGCCTTGATTTTGGAAATCATTTCTGCATATCCTGCATCGGATAGATATACCTTTTGAGGGTTCATGGCAAAGGTGCCTCCGTAATCAGGTCCGTCCGCATATTTCGGAGCCAGGTGGAAATGCAGGTGCTGCAATTTGTCAGAATAGGCACCGTAATTGATTTTTTTAGCTTTAAAAACTTTGCTCATTGTTTCTGCAACATGGCAAACATCTTTCATAAAGGCATTTCGATCTTTGTCGGAAAGTTCAAAAAGTTCATTCACATGATCTTTGTAAGCTACTACACAACGCCCGTGGTAAGTTTGTTCTTTGAATAAAAAGAGTGTTGAAACGTTCAAATCACAGATTTCTATCATCAAATCATGTTGCAGTTGGTTGCGTGTACAATACAGACAGTCTTGGTTTTTTTCCATGGCAAAATAGATTTATTTTATAATACTTCAAAAGTAAATATTTAAAATAACATTACAAATTTAAAAGGTTTGTTCATGGACGAGAATCAATGAGTGTCAAATGCTTCTTTTTCAATGGATTTTATTTCTACAATTAGAATCAGTAACTTACATTAAAGAAAAATTTCTGTAATTGTTTGCGACTGCCGACTAATTGCCTTACTTTTGCGCTTTCAAAAAGCAGTCATTAGAAATTTTTGTAAAATTATACAAACACTAATTAATCAAAGGTATGGGTTGTTTTATTTTTAATTCCTCTATCGGAAGGAAACTCGTAATGAGCATTACCGGTATAGCCCTTGTTTTGTTCCTCACCTTCCATGCTGTCATGAATATTTTCGTGATTATTTCACCTGAGGTTTATGATCAGATCTGTGAATTTTTGGGTGCAAATTGGTATGCTATTGTCGGAACTGTCGGTTTGGCAGCACTGGTTGTCATTCACATTTTCTACGCTTTGTGGTTGTCTATACAGAATTACATAGCAAGAGGTACGGACCGCTATGATGTTAAGGCAAATGCTCCCGGCGTTGAATGGGCCGGTCAGAATATGTTGGTGCTGGGTCTAATCGTGTTTGGATTCTTAGGACTTCATCTTTACAATTTTTGGTATGAAATGCAATTGCCTGAAATAATGGGTCAGGAACCGGCAGTAGGTTCTGAGATTGTAAAAGGCTTATTTCAAAGCCCTGTTTATTGTGTTGTTTATATGGTTTGGTTTGCTGCAATCTGGTTTCATCTGACACACGGCATCTGGAGTGCCATTCAAACCATGGGTGGAAGTAATCACATCTGGTTGCCGAGGATCAAGACTATTTCGAACATCTGGGCTACGATAGTTGTGTTGATTTTCATGTCAATACCTGTATTTTATCTGATTACAAATCTTTTGGGCTAAAAATAATTTGCTATGACCACAAATAACGAAAAAAATAAAATTGATTCCAAAGTTCCTCAGGGACCTTTGGCTGAAAAATGGACTGAATATAAAGCTCATCAGAAACTGGTTAACCCTGCCAATAAACGTCGTCTCGACATCATTGTGGTAGGTACCGGTCTTGCTGGAGCTTCTGCCGCCGCTACACTCGGAGAACTTGGCTTCAACGTCAAGAACTTCTGTATTCAGGATTCTCCCCGTCGTGCGCATTCCATTGCAGCACAGGGTGGTATCAACGCCGCAAAAAATTATCAAAACGACGGAGACTCCGTTTATCGTTTATTCTACGATACCATTAAGGGGGGTGATTACCGTGCCCGCGAATCAAACGTATATCGTTTGGCTGAAGTATCAAACAATATCATTGACCAATGCGTGGCACAAGGGGTTCCTTTCGCACGCGAATACGGCGGCTCCCTGGCCAACCGTTCTTTCGGTGGTGCACAGGTTTCCAGAACATTCTACGCCAAAGGTCAGACCGGCCAGCAATTGTTGCTCGGTGCTTATTCCGCCTTGAGCCGTCAGGCACAGAAAGGCAGCGTTAAGCTCTATACCCGTTACGAAATGTTGGATTTGGTGATCATTGACGGAAAGGCTCGCGGTATCATTGCCAGAAACTTGGTTTCAGGTAAGACAGAACGCTTCTCTGCACATGCAGTCGTGATTGCCAGCGGTGGATACGGCAACACTTTTTTCTTGTCTACCAATGCGATGGGCTCCAATGGCTCCGCCGTCATGCAGATATATAGAAAAGGTGCTTATTTCGCAAATCCCTGTTATGCGCAAATTCACCCGACTTGTATTCCTGTTCATGGTGAAAACCAGTCCAAATTGACCTTGATGTCTGAATCGCTCCGTAACGACGGTCGTATCTGGGTTCCAAAGAAAAAGGAAGATGCTGAAGCCATTCGTACCGGAAAATTGAAACCAACCCAGATTAAAGAAGAGGATAGGGACTACTATTTGGAACGTCGTTACCCTGCATTCGGTAATCTCGTTCCACGTGATGTTGCATCCCGTGCCGCAAAAGAACGTTGCGACGCCGGCTATGGTGTTGGCCCGACAGGTTTGGCGGTTTATCTGGATTTTTCAGAACCGATACAAAGACTTGGGCGTGATGTTGTAGAGGCTCGCTATGGCAACCTCTTTCAGATGTACTATAAGATTGTTGATGAAAATCCATACGAAACTCCAATGATGATTTATCCTGCCATTCACTATACGATGGGTGGTATTTGGGTGGATTATGAACTTCAGACATCCATCCCCGGCTGTTTTTGTATCGGTGAAGCCAACTATTCCGACCATGGAGCTAACCGCCTGGGTGCTTCTGCCTTGATGCAAGGTTTGGCTGACGGTTATTTCGTGTTGCCATATACCATTCAGAATTATCTGGCAGGTGAAATAAGTACACCTCGTTTTTCAACCGATCTTCCTGAATTCAATGACGCTGAAAAGGGCGTTCAGGAACGTATCGACCGATTGATGAAGATACAGGGCAAGCGTTCCGTTGATTCTCTCCATAAAGAACTTGGTTTGGTCATGTGGGAATATGTTGGTATGGGACGAACCAAAGAAACCCTGGAAAAAGCAATTGTAGAAATTAAGCGCATCAAGAAAGAATTCTGGAGTGACGTATTTATCCCTGGTGATGGAAAAGACCAGAACACCGAGCTTGAAAAAGCCATACGTCTTGCGGACTTTCTCGAAATCGGAGACTTGATGGCAAGAGACGGACTCCTTCGTGAAGAATCATGTGGTGGCCATTTCCGTTTGGAATACCAAACTTCTGATGGTGAAGCTCTTCGTAACGACGAGAAGTTCTCTTATGTATCTTGCTGGAAGTATAAAGGTGAAGATCAGGAACCTGAAATGCTCAAGGAGGATTTGAATTATGAATTCACCAAGGTACAACAAAGGAATTATAAATAATCACGGACATGGAAAATAAGTTAATCAATATTACATTAAAAGTATGGCGTCAACGTGGTCCAAAGACCAAAGGCGCATTTGAAACATACAAACTGGATGGTGTTTCCGTCGATAGCTCTTTTCTGGAAATGCTGGATATGCTGAACGAAAAACTCATCAGCGAAAGGAAAGAACCGGTCGTTTTTGATCATGATTGCCGGGAAGGTATTTGCGGTATGTGCTCGCTCTATATCAACGGACATCCACATGGACCTGATGAAGATATAACAACCTGCCAGTTGCACATGCGTAAGTTTAAGGACGGCGAAACCATTACCATCGAACCATGGCGTTCGCATGGTTTTCCGATCATCCGTGACTTGATGGTGAACCGTACCGCTTTTGACAAGATCATGCAAGCCGGAGGTTATGTATCCGTCAACACCGGAGGTTTTGCAGAAGCAAATGCAATTCCTATTCCTAAAAGAATTGCCGATGAGGCCATGGATTCCGCTTCCTGTATCGGTTGCGGTGCTTGTGTCGCTGCCTGTAAGAATGGTTCTGCGATGTTGTTCGTATCTGCGAAGGTCAGCCAATTGGCCCTGCTTCCTCAAGGTAAAAAAGAAGGAGCACGTCGTGCAAAAGCCATGGTTGCCAAAATGGATGAACTGGGATTCGGTAACTGTACCAACACCGGCGCTTGTGAAGCAGAATGTCCCAAGAACATTTCCATCACAAACATCGCACGTTTAAACCGTGAGTTCTTATCCGCAAAATTTAAAGATTGAGCGTTTTACAGCTTATAAAAACGAAGGGTTGTCTGTTTCAGGCAACCCTTTTTTAGTGTGTCACACATGGCGCATCACCTGACGGTGCAAGTCCGTTATGGGGGCTGGCTGTTGCCAAATAAAAAGCTTGACATCAATAAAAAGTAAAAAGGTTTATCTATATTTGCCGGCATTTTATTCTAAAGCTCTAAAGATAGACCTATGAACAGAGTCATGATTTTACCTCCGGAGAACATCTCCGAAAACTTTATTTCCAAAGAATTTCTACCCAAAGGAAAAGACGAATATTACCAGAGAAACAAACAAACAATCCCTCCCGAATCAGGTTGGAGACACTTACGTTCAGACGAGGTTGAGAGATTGGTCAAGAATGACAATACAGCAGGCAACTGGGATGATATCCGGGTGACGGATCCTTTTAATCCGAGACAAATCAAGAATTCACGTTTTTTTGGCCTTGTCAGGTTGGGGAGTATACGAAATGTCATCCTTCAACATCATGACCTGAAGTTGCCTTCCGGAATAACGAACAGCCTGATCATTTCCTGTGATATTGGCAATGATGTTGCCATACATGACGTGCATTATATGGCACACTACATCATTGGAGACAACTGTATGCTCCTGAATATCGATGAAATGCAGGCCACCGATCATGCCAAATTCGGCAATGGTATCGTAAAGGAAGGAGAACCGGAAAATGTCCGTACCTGGCTTGAACTCATGAACGAAACAGGTTGTCGGAGGGTACTGCCCTTTGATGGAATGACCACAGCTGATGCCTATTTGTGGGCAAAATATATTGATGATACAGCTTTGCAAACAAATCTTAAAAAGATGACCCAAGAAAGCATGGATTGTCATCGGGGATATTACGGTACTCTTGGAAATAATTGTGTCATCAAGAATTCTCTCATCATCAAGGATGTAAAGATTGGATCTAATTGCTATATCAAGGGAGCCAGCAAGTTAAAGAACCTGACCATCAATTCAACAGAAGATGAATCCACTCAAATCGGAGAAGGTGTCACACTGGTGAACGGCATCATCGGATATGGTTGTCATATTTTCTACAATTGTATAGCGGTCCGCTTCATTATTGGAAACAACTCCAACCTGAAATATGGTGCCCGTCTGTTGAATTCCTTTCTTGGAGACAATTCAACCATTTCCTGCTGTGAAGTGTTAAACAATCTGATATTTCCCGCCCACGAACAACACCACAACAACTCATTCCTTATTGCTGCCGTAGTCATGGGGCAAAGCAATATGGCAGCCGGAGCCACCATGGGTTCCAATCACAATAGTCGCTCCAATGACAACGAGATTCAGGCCGGTCGTGGGTTTTGGCCTGGTTTATGTGCCAGTGTCAAACATTCCTGCCGTTTTGCCTCCTTCATTTTGCTCTCCAAGGCCGATTATCCGTCAGAACTTGATATTCCGTTACCATTTGCCTTGCTCAATAACAACGTGTCAAAAAATCAGCTGGAAGTGATGCCTGCATTCTGGTGGCTCTACGACATGTATGCTTTGGCCCGTAATTCATGGAAATACAAAGCCCGTGACAATAGAATCCACAAAGTCCAGCACATAGAATTTGATCCTTATGCGCCTGACACGATGGAGGAAGTGATCATAGCCCGCAGGTTGCTGGAAATATGGATAGCCAAAAGTGCTTTACGTAAAGAAATGAAACCGGTAGATGGTATCAGCGAAGAGGAACTTGCAGAAACCGGCAGAAAATTGTTGGCAGAAGATTCTGATTATGTTGCCAGACTGGAAGTTTTAGGTGAAAAAATGGAATGTTCCAAACGGAAGGTTGTCATTCTGAAAGCTTCTAAGGCTTGGCATGCCTATGGAGACATGATGTATTATTATGCTGTCAAAAATTTACTGGATTTTATGGCGTCAGACCCGAATGCGACATTCGTATCCATGTGCAATGACCTGAAAGGGAAGCGTCAGCATGAATGGGTCAATCTGGGTGGACAGATTATGCCTAAAAAAGACCTTGATCAGCTGCGTTCCGATATCGGATCAGGAAAACTCAGCACTTGGAGGGAAATCCATCACAGATATGACAAGCTTTGGGATAGATACACCTTGGATAAACAGAAACATGCTTATGCACTGTTATGCGAGTTGTTGAATGCTGACAGACTCTCGGAATCATTATGGCATACCGCATTGGATAAAGTCATCGACATTCAGAAATATATTTGTGAACAGGTCTATGTTTCCCGAAAGAAAGACTACGACAATCAGTTCCGGAAAGCGACATTTAGAAAACCGGAAGAGATGGAAGCTGCCATTGGGACGATTGATGATAATAGCTTCATTGTTCAAGTCAAAGAGGAAACCGGCGAATTTCTGAAGCTTGTGGAAAGTATCAGAAGCAGATCTTAACTTTTATTCTAAAAGCATATCACTTTTAACAGAGAAACATACGCATTATGACAAATTAATCTCTCATTTTAGTCGAACTTTTTGATTGATATTCTGTTACATTGATAGAATCCAAATAAATACGATATCAATAATTAAATGCAATGAGAGCTATGAAAACGACGAGAGGCATTCTATTCTTTGTGTTGGCTTGTCTGGTTGCATTTGCCGGATGTACCACAAAAAAGGGAAAAACAATTGCGAATATTAAACTTGGAATTGAGACCGAAACAAATGCCAGTGTAAAATATGCCGCATTCGGCCAAAAAGCTTGGGTAGAGGGTTATGATACTATTGCAAAACTATTCGAAGCGGCCTCCAAAGCTGAGGCCATTCATGCCTCCAACCATGAGTCTGTACTGAAAACATTTTTGGTAGAGATGGATAAATTTTCTCCTGAGTTCAATGTAAAGTCGACATCTGAGAATCTTCAGGAAACTATAGATGGAGAGAAGTACGAAGTGAACACGATGTATCCCATGTTCATAAAGGATGCAAAATCCTCTAAAAGCATCAAGAAGCCCGTCATTCAATCATTGACCTGGGCTCTTGAAACAGAAAAGAAACACTTGAAAATGTTTTCACAGGCCTTGGAGGCGTTGAAGACGAATACGGAATATAATTTACCATTCAACTATCTTATATGTCCTGTATGCGGTAATACCTTTAACAAGGATACTGCACCTGACACTTGTGATTTGTGTGGAAACGGCAAGGATTTTTATCTTGAAATCAAATAATAAACAGGGTTTAATGGTCTTATTATCAGATATAAACAATCTAAATTTTCCATCAGATGAAAAACAACGGATCTATTGCCACGCTCTTTTTTGTGATAATTGCAGCGTTGGGATTTACTGTGGCATTTACAGTCAGCAGCGACCTATCATCACCAGAAAGTACGACCATTATTATCGTTTTTCTAATTTTGGCCAGTCTTGTGGCTTGGTCTACCAAAGTAGCTTCCCAATGGACCAAGGCTGTTGTGCTGCGTCTGGGGAAGTATCATTCTCTAAGAGGTCCCGGACTGTTTTTTATCATTCCAATCATTGACAATATTCCGTATTGGATTGACATTCGCGTGATAAGCACATCATTCAAGGCAGAAAAGACGCTGACCAAGGATACTGTTCCTGTTGATGTGGATGCTGTCCTTTTTTGGAAAGTCGTTGATCCCAAAAAGGCATCCATAGATGTCGCCGATTATTATAGTGCCATCAGTTGGGCATCGCAAACGGCACTACGTGATGTCATCGGAAAAACAATGCTGGCGGATATGCTGGAAGGTCGAGATAAGATGAGTGCTCTTTTGCAGACCATCATTGATGAACGTACTGAACCTTGGGGTATCAATGTGATATCGGTGGAAGTCAAGGATGTCTTGATTCCGGAGGGACTGGAAGCTGCCATGTCCATGCAGGCGCAGGCTGAACGGGAACGTCAGGCCAGAGTCATTCTTGGTGATTCTGAACGTCAGATTGCCAATATGTTCAATGAAGCGGCAAAAAGCTATGAGAATAACCCGACGGCTTTTCATCTTCGTGCCATGAATATGCTTTATGAAGGTCTGAAAACCAATTCCACCATTGTGATCGTACCAAGCACAGCGGTAGAGTCCATGGGACTTGGGGGCATCAATGGGACTTTAGGTCTGGTAAAAGGCATTCAGAAAGAAAAGGAAGCATAATTGCTATTTCTGATTTCTGTATTCTTTGGGAGGCAGGTGATATTTTTTGGCAAATTCCCTGTAAAAATAGGCCTTGTTGTTGAATCCGCAATTAAACATGATTTCCTGGACGGTCTTATTGGTCGTCTTAAGCAATTTTTCAGCTTGTTTCAGCCTGATGGAACGGATGTATTCTGTAGGGGTTTGACCGGTGATTTCTTTAATCTTACGGTATAATTGCATTTTGCTGAGTGCCGTTTCGTGAGCTATAAAATCAAGAGACAAGGCTTCATTGTCAATTTGGTCATGAATGATTTTTGTGATACGCAACATCAATTCTTTGTCCTCTTTGTGGATGAACTTGCCTTCGTACTGTTCCAATGCGGCATATATGGATTCGCTGTATTCAAGAACCGCTTTATTCCGATGAAGCAAACTTTCTATGATAGCTTCAAGGTGTCTGGGGTGGAAAGGCTTGCTCAGATAGGCATCTGCTCCTACTTCCAGACCTTCAATCTGACTTTCGATGGTACTTTTGGAAGATAACAGAATGATGGGGATATGACGTGTGAGCTCTTGACTCTTCATTGTTTTTACAAATTCTACGCCATCCATTATCGGCATGATGATATCGCAAACAATGATCATTGGTATGCGGATGCGCATCATTTCAATAGCTTCTTGCCCGTTCCCTGCCTCAACGACTTCGAATCTCTCATCCAGGAAGTCTTTGAGCAGCTGTCTGATGTTTCTATCATCATCAATCACCAACACGATACCATCTTTTTGTGTATTTGGGATCGTGTTTGGTTTTTCATCAGCATGTTCTTCTTCATTTATTTCCACGATTGGAGCTGATAATAGGGGAGATTCGTGTACCATTTGTGAAGTCGCTTCATCCAAAGCTTGTTCAGGCAGGCTGACAGTAAATGAGGTGTAGGTTTCGCCATCACTGTTGACTTCGATATTTCCGTGCAGGACCTCAACAATGCTTTTACATAATGCCAAACCGATGCCATTTCTCGTTTCAAATCCTTTGGATACTTGCATCTCAAAACGATCAAGCACTTCAAAACGGTCAAAGATTCTTTCCTGGAAAGTCGGTTTTATACCAATACCTGTATTTGTGACGCAAATCAACAGTAAATTTTCTTTTGTTTCAACCCGAACTTCTATGTCATTTTCGGGGGGAGTATATTTTACGGCATTGGAAATAAGGTTGAACACAATCTTCTCAATGCTATCCCTGTCTGTTTGCCAAAAGATCATCTCTGGGGAGAAGTTAATCGATAAATGTATCTTTTTCTGTTCCAGGACTTCTATGAAATTGTCAACAACGAATTTCACCAATTCGGGAATCTCAATCCGTTCGATATGCAGTTTAAGATGTCCCGTTTCCGCTTTCCGGAAGTCGATCATTTGCTGAATCAGGTTTTGCATTCTCTCGGAATTAGACCTGATAATGTTGATATATTTCCTGGTATCGTTATCTGTCGGATGAATTCTAAGCAATCGTTCGCAAGGCCCGTAGATCAGTGTCAGTGAATTGGAAAATTCATGGGCAATATTGGTGAAAAAGCTTAATTTGGCCTGATGTATTTCTTCTATCTTTTGTTTTTCAAGTTCTTTCATCCTGAAATTATGGCGCATGGTCAATTGGTATTTTGCAATACGTCTAAAGCCAGATAATATCAGAAATAGCAAGATGGCATAGCAAAAATAGGCAAAGGGAGTAGCCCACCACGGGGGTAATATTCTGATAGGAAGCGTGAAATATTTTTGGCTCCATATTTTATTCGCGTTGCTGCAACGAACTTTTAACACATATTTGCCTGTCGGCAAGTTCGAGAAAACAATGGCATTTGACGTCCCCAAATGTATCCAGTCTTTTTGGTAACCCTCCAATAAATAGGATATTTCACATTTTGATCCGGAAATATAGTCTAAAGGAATAAATCTAAAACTGAAGGATTTGTTCTTATGGGCTATAACCAGCGTTTCACCTTCTTTTTTAATCTGCAGGTATTTTGAAAGATTCGTCTCTATGTTTTCCAAATAAAAAGCATCCAGCACCAAGGTTGGCATATAATTGCTACGGGTTATTTCAAACGGGTTGAAAGCATTGAATCCGCTGATTCCACCGAAGAAAAATTGATGTGAATATGGGCTTTCATAAAAGGCACCGTCAGAGAATTCATTATTTTGAAGTCCGTCTTTTTTGAAATAGGGAATGATTCGGTAAGTCCCTTTTTCGAATACAAGATTGGCAATCCCCTTGTTTGTGCTCAGCCACATATGATGGCCTTTGTCTTCAAGGATGCCGTGGATGGTGTTGTTTGGCATTCCTTCTTTTTCCGTATAACGAATAAAAACAGGAATTCCGTTTCCCCTACTCACCAATTTATTCAAGCCCATACTTGTCCCTGCCCATAAGAAACCTTGTTTATCCTTGTATAAGCAGAGAATGTCGTCACTGCTGATATAATCTGGATTATTGGCCGAAAACCGAAAGTTTTTAAATTTTTCTGTACGAAGGTCAAATCTGTTGAGGCCACCGCCTCTGGTTGCAATCCACAAATGCGTATCATCATCACGGATGATGGAATAGACAATGTTGTTGCTAAGAGCTGAAGATCGATTCTTCTGGTAAATGTATTGCTTGAAATTTTTGATGGAATAGGGTTTTGTACTTCGGTCTATGGTCAATTTATACATGCCGTAACCACTTGTCCCTACCCATAAGGTATTCTCCTCTGTCGGAAAAATGGAATAGACAGAAGACAGGTTTACCTGACGTTGTAGGTTTTCATCGATTTGCAGGGATAATATCCTTTTTATTTTCGTGTCGTAATAATTAATCCCCCGACCATCTGTTCCTATCCAATATTCACTTTTCTGACCTTTGACGATGGTAAAGACAGAGTTGCTAAGCAAACCATCCTGTGTGGTATAATGTTTTGAAAATGTCGTTTCCGCTTTTTCAATATGATTTGCAAAGATATAAATGCCGCTACCTTTGGTCCCTACCCAAAGCATCCGATTTTGGTCTTCAAAAAATGTACGGACTGCACTATTGCTGAAGTTGGGTATGTTTATTGCTGAATAGGATCTGATTTTTTCCCTGGAAGGAGAAAGTTGCCAGACACCTTGCATATCTGTGCCTACCCATATAATTTGCTGGGTTCCGTCAAAGAGTGATAAAACGGAGATATTGGTCAATATGGATTTGATTTCTTTCGTCTTCGGATTAAATTGGAACAAGCCATTCACTGTTCCCCATAATTGATGATTTTTTTTAAAGATGATGGCTCTGATATTTCCAACTTTCTTGATTTCTATCGGATAATTGGTCAGTGTCCCTTCTGAGATTTGGTAGGAGAAAATGTTTCCATCGGAGACTTGCATCCATATTTCGTTGTTGGAATGATAGAAAACAGATTCTATGTTACTCAAATGACGAAATTTAACAACATTTTCAATTTTTGGTGTCTTTAAATTGCCTTTTTTGAAAACAATCTTATACAGCACTTTTTCTTCCGTATATAGCCACAGATTATCATCCAAATCAAAAAATATCTTTTTGATCCTAAAATTAATGTCGGCATTCAGGCGTATAAATTGATGGATTTTGGCATCAAAGTAAAAGATACCTTGTTCATATATGGCTACAAAAATGCGATTGGAGCTGTTTTTTGTAATCAAGAAGGTGTGTTCACTGGAAATTCTTTGGTTTACAGCATCAACGAAAAAGTGTTCAAAAATTTTCCCCCTTTTGTCCAATCGATTGATGCCGTGATCTGTGGCTATCCAAAGAATGTTTTTTTGCTCTTCGATGATATCACGTATGATATTGTTACTGATGGCTTGCGAGTTACTGGGATCGGGCTTGTTAACTTTGAATTCCCGGCCGTTATAGGCATTCAAACCGTCCCATGTGCCAAACCAAAGCAGTCCGTCAGAATCCTGACAGATGGTGTTGATGGAGCTATTGGATAGTCCGTCATTATTGGTCAGATTACTTATATCATAGTTTTTCGCTGTCAGCGAAACCGATATAAAGAAACCAAGGACAAAGAGCATTTGTTTCATCCGCGAAAAGATTAACTTTATAATCAGACAAATATAATGAATAAAGTGGATTTTGGCTAAAGATGAAAAGGTATACAATTCTTACAAAAAGGTATCGTATCTGTTGTAATTGAAAACATGTACCCATTTGTCAGAATAGGATACTTTGTAGAAAAGATGCTTCGTTACATTTACATTCGATTTTATACCTCTTTCTAATTATAACCTGAAAATCATGGATATTGCTAAAAGAAACATCAATAATCCCATACTCCGTCCCGGAGACTTGCCGGCTAAAATAGACGGAATGGAAATAACATGTTTGCTTAATCCCGGGGTCTTCCGTATGAACGGCAAGACGTGGCTTTTATTGCGGGTTGCCGAAAGGCCTAAGCAAATCGATGGAAAAATCAGTTTCCCCATTTATAATAAAGATGGAAAAATCGAAGTACTCAGCTTTGATAAGAACGATCCTCAATTGGACGCCTCAGATCCGCGGGTCATTATGTATCGGGGCAAAAATTATTTAACCACTTTGTCTTATTTGCGTCTGGTTTGTAGTGACGATGATATCCATTTTTACGAAGATCCGGCTTATCCGCCCATTTTCGGCAAAGGAGACCTGGAATCTTTCGGAATAGAAGATTGTCGTGTGGCCACGATGGATGATGGATATTACCTCACCTTTACCGAAGTTTCTTCGGTTGCTGTGGGTGTGGGACTTATTGCTACGAAAGATTTTCAACTTCTGGATCGGAAAGGAATGATATTTCCGCCGCATAATAAAGACTGTGCACTTTTTGAAGAAAAAATCAATGGCTTATACTATGCTTTTCATAGGCCAAGCAGCCCTGAGTTGGGAGGAAATTATATCTGGTTGGCCGAATCGCCTGATCGTGTTCATTGGGGTAATCACAAATGTGTCGCCGTGACACGTGACGGAAGCTGGGATGAGACCAGGGTCGGAGCCGGTGCCCCACCAATCAGAACCGCTGAAGGCTGGTTGGAAATTTATCATGGAGCCAATCGTCAGCATCGTTACTGTTTGGGAGCATTGTTGCTTGACCTGAACGACCCGTCAAAAGTTTTAGCCAGAAGTATGGAACCCATTATGGAACCTATTGCCGAATATGAACAAACAGGATTTTTCGGAAATGTCGTTTTTACCAACGGACATTATGTAGAAAACGATACCATTAAAATATTTTACGGGGCGAGTGATGAAGTCATTTGCAGTGCAGCATTTTCCATCTCTGAAATTTTAAAAACTTTAAAAAAGAAATAATCGTGAATAAATTTTCCGGAGAATTGGCATTCTTCAAATCACAGCCGCTGAATATGCGTACCTTGTTGATTACCAACTTGCTGTTCGCAATGATATTACCAATCATCGAAATTTTCGTTGGGGCATATATCATGCGCAATACAGGAAACTCTTCCTATGTTGTGATTTATCAATTATGTATGTATATCGGAGTCGTGAGCACCTCCATATTGAATGGCGTTTTGCTTCAATACTTCAAGGTCAACAGACTTTACAGCTTTGGAATTATCCTTTCGGCAATAGTCTTGATGGTGATGATGTTTGTGCAATCAATAGGAATCGTAGGGCTTGGTCTTGCCGGTTTTGTTTTAGGTGCTTCAACCGGTTTCTTTTGGACAAATCGATATTTGTTGACACTGACTTCGACGAACGATAATAATAGAAATTATTTCTTTGGATTTGAATCCTTTTTCTTTTCTTTATGGAGTATTGTCATTCCTTTGTGTGTTGGTGCATTATTGGGAAGTTTGGACGGTATTTCCTTATTTGGCTATGAACTGGACGTAAACTCAGGATATAAAATCATCACAGTGGTGGCTTTTATCATAGCCATTGCTGCATGTATCGCACTTTCGCATGGGGAATTTTCGAATCCGGTTCAGAAAAAATTCTTTTATATCCATTTCCATCCCTTGTGGAAAAAATTTCTTGCATTGGCAGGATTGAAAGGGATGGTACAGGGATTCCTGGTTACCGCACCGGCCATTTTGGTGATGCGTCTGGTTGGGGATGAAGGATCACTTGGTTTGATTCAAGGCCTTGGCGGAGGTGTTACGGCCATTTTGGTCTATGTGCTTGGACGTGTAGCAAAACCGCAGCACCGGATGAAAATTTTTGGTTTTGGGTTACTGGTATTCTTTATCGGTACACTTGTAAACGGACTTCTCTTTTCGGCAATCGGCGTCATCATTTTTGTACTTTGTAAAGTCCTCTTCCAGCCACTTCATGATTTGGCCTATTTTCCGACCATGATGAAGACCATTGATGCCGTTTCAGCCATTGAAAAACGGAATGATTATGCGTATATCATGAGTCACGAGATAGGCTTGTTTATCGGACGTGCCACCGGTATGCTTTTATTTATTGCACTGGCATACCTGGTTTCGGAAACTTTTGCCCTTAAATATGTGTTAATGATAGTGGGTGCCCTACAGTTGCTATCCTTGCCTTTGGCAAAGCATATCATCAAGGAAATCGATACCAAATACAGAAAATAATTTTATAAGAATACCCGGATAAAAAAATATCAGATAAATGCAAAAATTTGTACGAACATATTCCCTCTTTCTTCTTGTATGCCTGTTGGCATCTTGTGGAATTAATGACAATTATGGGGAGCAAGTAAAACAAATTGCTATTCCGCGTATAGAACTGATGCCCGTCAAACCTCAACCTTACAAAATTATTGATTGGAAGCAAAAGGCTATAGATTATGACAACTATGTTTTTGATTTCAACCCTGAACTTCCTGCCGGTCGGATGATTTGGCTGGATAACAGTCAGCGTAATTTACCGCAGATTACTTTTGGGCTTTATACAGCCATCGACGATTGTCGTCAGGGGCCGGATCATAACAACGGAGAATTCCATGAAAGTCTGAATTCGCTTTCTGCCATTCTTGGTGCCGGTTTGATTGGAATTGACAAGACGAATCAAAACGGATATAATTATGTGAAAATGATTCAGAATTATTTCAATTCTGAAAATGGCTGGAACATCATGATGAACAACACGTGTCCGGAAGTGGCCCAACTTGGTGGTGGCTATGGTCGCGACTGGTGGTATGACGTATTACCGAATGTCTTGTATTATGCTGTATGTGATGTTTTTCCCGGTGTGGAAAAAGCAGACCAGATTCAGCGGAGCATTGCCGAACAATTTTGTAAAGCAGATTCAGTGCTGAACGGGAATTACAATTATTCTTTTTTTGATTATGGACAAATGAAAGGGAAGGTCAATCATAATGCATTACAACAAGATGCAGCCGGTGGTCATGCCTATGTTTTGTATGCTGCTTACCGGAAATATGGAGACCCCCGTTATCTGGCCCATGCCAAATCGGCTATTGCAGCTTTGGATGCACAAAAAGAGAGTCGTTTTTATGAGATATTGTTACCCATGGGTATTTACACGGCATCAAGACTCAATGCAGAACAAGGGACGAACTACCATGTTGAAAAAATGATTAACTGGGTGTTTGAAGGGTGTAAAAACCCGGAGGGACGTAACGGTTGGGGCGTGATTGTCGGTAAATGGGGTGATTATGATGTAAGCGGATTGCAAGGAAGCCTCACTGACGGTGGTGGCTATGCGTTTCTGATGAATAGTATGAAAATGGCCTGGCCTTTAGTTCCAATGGTAAAATACCAGCCACAGTTTGCAAGGGCTATCGGAAAATGGATGCTCAACAATGTCAATGCTGCCCGCTTGTTTTTCCCGAACGAGATTTCAAATAAGAACCAATGGCTTCCTGAAATGAAAAATTGCACCAACTCTCTGGTAGCCTATGAGGGCTTGCGCTATGAAGATTGTTATGGTAAAAAAGAATTGAAGAATGTTCACCCTGTAGCTTTGGGTGATGGACCGAACTGGAATCCAAATAATCCCAAAGAAACCATGTTCAGCTTGTACAGCACCTCGCCGATAGGAATATTCGGAGCGATTGTGGATACGACGGATGTGAAAATGATTTTGCGGTTAAACTGCAATGCGACAGATTTTTATGCCAATAAGAAATACCCGGTCTATTTGTACTACAACCCCTATTCCGAAAACAAGAAAGTGACCTATCGTCCTAAAGGTAAGGTTGATGTTTTTGATATTGTTTCAAAACAATATATGGCAAAAGGAATAACCTCTGATACACCAATCAGTATTTCTGCCGATCAGGCTTGTATTCTTGTGGAAATACCGGCAGAAACCAAGATCGTACATAAAAAGGGTATGCTGATGGCAGATGGAGAGATCATTTCTTATAAGTGAATCTAAAAAACCTAAATTTCTATCAATATGAAGCGAACACTATTATTTTTTTTCCTAAGTATTTTTGGTTTTGTGGTGCAAGCCCAGAATCAGATACGGGTGACCGGTACAGTCAAGGATGTGGAAACCAACGAAGACCTGATAGGGGTAAGTGTGATTGCTATTGGATCCAATGTTGCAACAATCACGGATGAAAAAGGATATTTTTCCATTTCAGTACCTCAAAATGTGAAATTGAGACTGACATATATCGGATATAAACCTCAGGAATTCACCATGACTGAAGCTACCAATCTGGATGTAAAGATGGTGCCTGACAGAAAACTGATGGAAGAAGTCGTGGTGGTCGGTTATTCCGTTCAAAAGAAACGGGATGTCTTGGGCGCAATCAGTAAAGTGGGCGGTTCTGATTTATCTAAATTGCCTGTTCCGTCTGCACAACAAGCCTTACAAGGCCGGGTAGCCGGTGTACAGGTCTCTACGCAAACCGGTGCACCAGGTTCTGACGTCTCCGTTCGTATCAGAGGTGTCGGATCCATCAGTTCCAGCAATGAACCCTTATATATTGTAGACGGGATACCAGTGGAAGGCGCGCTAAACAACCTTTCACCCAATGAAATAGAAAGTATTTTTGTGCTTAAAGATGCATCTTCCGCTGCCGTTTACGGTTCGCGTGCCAACAATGGTATTGTTTTGATCACCACCAAAAAAGGAGAAGCCGGTGCTTCAAAGATTATGTACAATGCGCAATTTGGTTTTCAGACACATGGCAAATTGACGGAGATGACCAACACTAACCAATACATTCAAATGTATAACGAAGCTGCTGCTGCAGATAACGCCAATTCCGTTGTGCAACGGGCTCTTATTGAGGGAGACTGGGTCAAGGACTTTCCAAACGTGAACCATCTGGAAGAGATCTTCCAGACAGCACCCCTTCAGTCTCATGAATTATCCATCAGCGGAGGAAATGACAAAACACAATATCTGGTATCTGCTTCCTATTTTAATCAGGATGGTATCATTAAAAATACCAACTATGAACGTTTCAATATGCGTTCCAATATCAATACGGAAGTAAAGGAATGGCTGAAATTGGAATTAAATATCAGTGGTGGCGTTTCATCCAACAGAAAAGTGTCCAGTTCCGGTGATGGCTTTGTCAATGAAGGTGGTAGCGTTATACGTTATGCGTTCTTCAGGACTCCGGCTATTCCTGTGCGCAATTCAACCGGTGAATATGTGGATCTGCCTTCTGAATATTATGGAAATCCAGTTTATAACTCTTTCTTTGGGGATGGATACAGTCCGGAAGGATTATGTGATTATACAGACAATACCAAGAAGATCAAGACATTACTTGCTACTGGAAATGCCTTGTTTACTTTCTCAAAAAATCTGTTTTGGAAAAATACTTATGGGATCGATTACAAGAATACAGAAACACGTATCTATAACAAGACATGGGGAACAGAAAACAGAATCAACAGTACAAATGGTCTTGATGTTTCCAATTCAACGGATTACAGTTGGACGGTCAACAGTACTTTGAACCATAGTGTCAAATTTGGCAATAACAACAACCTGACCTCCATGTTGGGTGTCGAAGCGGTCAAATCTGGCGGACATAGTCTGGATGCCAGTGACAGTGAATTTATCAACACTAATCCTGCTTTACTTTATATCGGTATGGGAGAAGGTGTAAATTCTGCCAGCCAAAGCGAATATGGTTCTACTTTACTTTCTGCATTCGCAACGGTCAATTATAATTATGACCAAAAATACTATATGTCCGGAATTATCCGCAGAGACGGATCCTCTCGTTTTAGCGAAGGAAACAGATGGGGTACCTTCTATTCTTTCTCAGCAGGTTGGAATGTTGATTCTGAGGAGTTTATGCAAAAATACAGCAACATCAGCAAACTGAAAATACGTGCAGGTTATGGAGCCATCGGGAATCAAAATATAGAACTATACGCCTATTGCGACCGATATGCTCCGAAATACTATTATACATACGGAGGTAAAAGTTATAACGGTTATGCCCAGACCACCCTTGGAAATACTGATTTGAAATGGGAAACCAGTAATCAGTTGAACGTCGGAGTCGATATGGACTTTAAAAATGGGCTCTACGGCTTTTCTCTGGATTATTACTACAAAATGACCAACGATATGCTTGTTCAGGCACCTCTTCCACCTTCTGTCGGTAATGCGTTAACGCCATGGATCAATAGTGGCAATGTGCTGAATACCGGAGTCGATCTTGAAGTATTCTTTCGGAAAAATTACAAAAAAGGCGGATTTAACATTTCTATGAACGGAGGTTTCTTACACAACGAAGTGATGGAACTGGATGCTCCAATCCTCGGAGGACGTGTCGATACAGGGGTTTCGGCAACCAAGACGGCTGTCGGACATCCTATAGGATCCTTCTATTTATATGAGATGGACGGAATTTTTCAGAATGATCTGGAAGTTATGACTTCTGCATACCAGGGGAACAATATTAAACCAGGTGATGTGAAATATGTCAATCAAAACACGGACAATGTGATTGATGCAAAAGACCGCAAATTTCTTGGTAGTGCTATTCCGACCTTTACCACGGGTCTGACTCTTTCCGGAAACTATAAGGGTTTTGACATGTCGATGTTTTTCCAGGGCGCTTTTGGCCAAAAGATTTATTCACAGGTCAATATGGACATTGAAGGTTTTTATCGTGGGTTTAATGTAACGGAACGCTATTATAACGAACATTGGACAGGAGAAGGCACATCCAACACACAGCCACGTGCTTCTTGGTCGGGCAAATCGAATAATGTACGGGCTTCTTCCCGGTTTCTGGAAAATGGTTCTTATGTTCGTTTGAAGAATCTGCAAATCGGTTACACCATTCCGAATACCAAAAAAATAAAGATTGAAAGTCTTCGCCTGTACGTGGCTGGAACGAATCTGCTTACGCTGACAGGCTATTCAGGACTTGATCCGGAGATGACGGTCAGCACCAATTCATCCATCGAAAAAGACCGAGCCAACGGAATCGACTGGGGTACTTATCCTGTTGCAAAAAGCTACACTTTTGGAATGAACATAACTTTTTAAAAGATGACCAAAATGAAAAAAAGAATATATCTCTTTGCAATGGTAGCATCATGTAGTATGCTGTCTTCCTGCAATGATTTTCTGAACGAAGAACTGAAAGGTGCATATACTGCTGAAAATTACTATACGACCAAAGAATCTGCCACAATGGCTGTTAACGCTATCTATAGTTCATTGTATGGCACCACCTTGTGGATATTTGGGGATGTAGCATCGGACGATGCCGTGAAAGGTGGCAATGCCGGAGACCAGGCTGACATCAATTTTATCAACGATTTTTCAGCCTCTACGGATAACGGAGTGTTGAACACTTTCTGGCAGTCAACTTATGAAACGATTTCCCGTGCAAACAATGTGATTTCCTATGTTTCACCGATGAGTTTCGATCAAACGGTACGCGATCGTCTGGTAGGAGAGGCTAAGTTCCTTCGGGCTTTTTCCTATTTCAATCTGGTGAACATCTTTGGGAAAGTGCCCTTGAAAGTGGAGCCGCAACTTACATCCGCTACCATCCATGTCGGCTTAAGTGAAGTAAGTGCCATTTATGATCAGATAGAAGAAGACCTGACGGATGCCATTGAAGTCCTGCCCGCTTCTTATGATTCAGAAACCGGCAGGGTAACGAAAGGTGCTGCTTACGGCTTACTGGCAAAGGCCAAACTCTATCAAAAAGACTATGCCGATTGCCTGACGAATATTCAGGCACTGGAAAGTCTGAACCAATATGATTTGGTAGCCAATTATGCCGACCTGTTCAAGGTAGGTTCTGAAGACAGTTGTGAGACCATTTTCGGTATTCGCTATCTGGTTGATAAAGAAGCTACACTTGGTAATAATCTGAAAGTTTGGTTTGCACCGTCATTGGAGGGTGGTTATTATTTTGATGCACCGACACAGAGTTACGTGGATGCATTCAGTGAGAAAACCATTGGTGGAGCAGATGACCCGCGTTTGGATGCTTCTATCGGCAGGCAAGGGAAACCCTGGTTCAACAATACGACCTTCTCCTCTTCTTGGTCGGAAGCAACAGGTTATCTGGTTAAAAAATATAACGAGGATAAAATAGTCGGAGTCCCAATATCTCAATGCGTCATACCATACAACTATATGCGATATGCCGACATCCTGTTGATGAAAGCAGAAGCCATCAATGAGATTGGAGGTGCCGATGCAGTAGAAAAAGCAGCTGTTGAAGTAAACAAGGTTCGAAACCGCGCCCGATTGGCTCCGACCACTGCAACCATACAGTCAGACATGCGGACTGTCATTCAAAATGAACGTCGTAAAGAGCTGGGATTTGAGTTCCATCGTTTCTTTGACTTGATGCGCTGGGGAAAAGCGACGGCAGAAGCAGCACTTGGCAGTGACTTGAAATGGTCTGAACCTCGTTTTTACTTTCCGATTCCGCAGTCAGAACTGGATGCAAATCAAGCTTTACAATAATACCAAATATCTTTTTTAACTGAACATTAATTTTAACTAAAAAACAAACATGAAGACAAAACTTTTAAAAAATGCATTTATTGCATGTCTATCTTTGGCTATGTGTGCCGGTGCATTCATATCCTGTGATAAGGATGAGACTTTTACGCCGGCAGACACGACAAAATTGGTCGCTTTGATTGATTCTTGTCAGACTCTTTCAGATGAAGCTACTACAACAGATTATCCACAAGCTGCCATTACAGCATTTGATGCTGTTCTTGCGACTGCTAATACAGCAATTCTGGACACCAAGATTACGCAAACAGCTGTTGATAATTTAGTGGTACAATTAAGGGCAGCTAGAGCTACATTTTTAGCAGCTGCTTTTGATGCTATTCCACCTTCTGCTCTTTTAATGGGACTGAGCTTTGATGAAGGTTCCGGGACTCAATTGACTGCTGCCGGAAAAAGTTGGACAGCAGTGTTAACAGCAGGCCCTTCGCAGATATTTGGAACTGGGACGAGTCTACCAAGCTTTGTTTCTGGTAAAGTTGGTAAAGCTATGTATTTCAGAAATGGGTCGCATCTTGAGGTTAGTAATTACACAGCAAGCGATCTGTTAAGCAATACATTGTCCATCGCTGTTTGGGTTAAACCTGATTCAACAAGAGAGAATAATTATCTTCTTTCTTATAACTATTGGAATACTTGGAAATTCCAATTACAACTTCAAAACAAACCTTTCTTTACAGCTAAAACTTCCGCGGGCTTTACAGATGCAGATGATCAACTTGATTTCTCTGCTCCAAATGGAGAATGGACACATCTTGTGCTTAGCATGAATTTAACTACAGGCAAGTTGGTTTTTTATGTTAATGGTCAAAACCAAATGGAATGGACTTCAGTTACTAAACCAAACTTTACTGGCTCCTTCTCCACTTATGCTACTGTGTTACCGTTGATGGTTGGTGCAGGATTTACCTATGCAGAAGGTATGGCTGTTATGGGTACTGAAAGTTGGTGGCAAACAAAACAAGCATTCCCACACTATGCTGGCTTAATGGATGAATTGAAATTGTACAATATAGCTTTAACAGATGGGCAAGCTGCCAAATTGTATAATGACGAAAAATAATTCAAGATTATGAGATCGGTTGATCAATGACCGACAAGATTTTCATAATTCTGTGACACTCTTTGAAAGGGGCTTGGTCTTATTCGTAAGCCGGGCCCCTTATTTTCTTTTTGGAGTTATCATATATATTGATTCATGTTTAAAGTAAAGTGCCATGTTACGCAACACCTTAAAATGCTTACTTCTTCTCTCTTTCTTAGCAGCTACTTTTCAGTCTGCGCAGTCAGATAATCAACCGAAATGGTGGAAAGAGGCTGTTTTTTATCAAATTTATATGCCTTCTTTTCAGGATAGCGACGGAAACGGATACAGCGATTTTGCAGGAATGACCACCAGGTTGGACTATCTGCAATCTTTGGGAATCAAGGGAATCTGGCTTACTCCTTTTTTGAAATCACCCAAAGTCGATAATGGTTATGATGTTGCCGACTATAAACAGATCGATCCTGTGTATGGGACCACAGAAGATTTTCGAAAATTTATGGATGAAGCCCACAAGCGAGGTATCAAGGTCATTATGGATATGGTGGTCAACCATACCTCTACTGACAGCAAATGGTTTCAGGAATCCCGAAAATCGAAAGACAATCCCTATCGTGATTATTACATCTGGCGGGATAAGCCAAACAACTGGGAATCTTTTTTCGGAGGAGGAGCATGGGAACTCGACACGCTTACCAATCAGTATTACTATCATAAATTTGCCGTTCGCATGGCCGACCTCAACTGGTCTAACCCTCAGGTAATAAAAGAAATACAAAGCGTGCTTCGTTATTGGCTGGATTTGGGTATTGACGGGTTTCGTTTTGATGTAATCAACGAACTGTCAACCGGTAGTATAATGACAGATAATCCAATGAAAGATGGAAAACAGGAGCATCTTTATGACGTGAACCAACCTGGAGTGAAAGAAGCGATGAAACTCATCAAATCAACAATCAATGAGTATCCGGATAAATTTGAAGTGGGTGAAATAGGCAGCGACGACATCCATGTACTCAAACAATATCAGGCACCAGACTTGATGGATGTGGTATTTAATTTTAACTTTGGCAGCCTCCCTGATTTTTCCGTTGAACGTATCTTCAACGAACTGCAAAGCATGGAAAAGAATATGAGCGGCTATCCAACTTTGTTCTTTGGCAGTCATGACAATCCACGTCTTATGGATCGTATGGCAGGAGGAGATATTCAAAGGGCAAAGGCCTTGGCTACACTGATTCTTTTGGCAAAAGGCGTCCCGTTTGTTTATTATGGGGAAGAAATCGGAATGGAAAACATTGTAGCAAACAACTATGATGAAATTGCGGATATACAGGGTATCACTTTTTATAACCTGGCCATCAAGGACGGTAAAACACCGGAAGAGGCCTTAAAATGGGGAAACGAACACAACAGGGATAAATCGCGCAGCCCTATGCAATGGGATCATTCCACCAATGCCGGTTTCTCGTCCGGTAAACCCTGGATTAAAGTCCATGAAAATTTTCGGGAAGTCAATGTCCAAAGCAACTTGCAGCAAGAAGGATCAATGCTAAAGACCTATAAAGATCTGATTGCCCTAAGAAATAAAGAAAAGGCTCTTCAATACGGAAAATATGAAAGACTTGAACGTCAAGATGATATGATACTGTTCACCCGTTCTTACGAAGGTGATCAAATTACCGTGATTGTGAATTTCGGGAAAAGTACAAAGATTGATTTACCCGACGGTTCAGAAAAACTGATGGGCAATACCATATTAGGAACCAATGATTTCCTGGTTTACCGACACTAAATGATGAAGAACATTTTGATATATAGTTTCTTTTTTGGCATCGTTTTTTCTGTTTCAGCACAGCAAACAGCCATTCCAAGGATAGAGCAGATGTCAAATCTGCCGATACCCTATCAGATGCGTGACTGGAAAAAAGTGGCCGTGGATTATGACCACTTCATTTTCGACACAGGCAGTACCGGTACCTATCTGCCTATTACAAAAATCAGTACTTCAGGCGGGGTTAATTATTCCGATGTAAAAACAATCCGAATGGACACGTATGTGGGACAATCGGATCATGGATATGTGGCTGAAGCCATCAACATCATGCCCGCAGTGATAGGGGCATCTTTGGTTGGTGTAGACAAGACGGCTCATTTAAATGTAAATTGGGTGGTAAAAGTCAAAGATTTTTTTAACCTTAAAAACGGGCAGAACGTCTATTTAAACAATTATTCAAACACGACCGGCAGCGACTGGTGGTATGAAGTGATGCCCAATGTCTATTTTTATCAGTTGTATGCGTTGTATCCGGAGGCAGATGCGGATTTCAAGACTCAATTTGTGACCATTGCAGATAGAGAGCTGGAAGTGTTGCACAAGCTTGGAGGAACCGTTCAGCCCTGGAAGGCACCCTCCATGAATTACCGGGCGTTCAATCTGATGACAGGTTTACCCAATAAGACCAGTGTCCCTGAACCGGAAGCAGCAGGTTCGATAGCCTGGATTCAATATCAGGCCTACAATCAGACAGGCAGTTTGAAGTATTTGCAGGGAGCGGAACTGGCACTGGATTTCCTTCAAAACTGGACCTCAAATCCGTCTTACGAAATACAACTGCCGTATGGTATCGCTACTGCAGCAAGGATGAATGCGACAGAAGGGACCAATTATGATGTCGGGAAGTTCTTGAACTGGACTTTTTGTGCAGGTCAGGGAACCTTGCGGGGTTGGGGATGTATTGTAGGAAACTGGAACGGATACGATGTTTCCGGTTTGATTGGTGAAGCCAACGATGCCGGCGACGATTATGCTTTCAGCATGAACGGATTCCAGCACGCTGCTGCTTTGGCACCGGTAGCCAAATATGATAAACGTTATGCCCGTGCCATCGGCAAATGGATTTTAAATCTGGCCAATGCCAGCCGTCTTTTTTACAGAAACGGTTTGCCCCAGTCCAATCAGGAGCCGGCAAGTTATGCCTGGGCCAATCAATATGATACGGCGGCTTGCATTCCTTATGAATCCATGAAACAAAGTTGGAACGGAACCAAACCTTATGCAATGGGGGATGCCGTAAAAGGGGGCTGGGCTGCAACAAATCTTTCCATGTACAGCGGTTCGAGTGTGGGTTATATGGCTGGTATTCTGAAAAAAACGAATGTAGAAGGCATTTTGCAGATAGATCTAAACAAAACGGATTTCAGAGGGGGAAATACCTATCCTGTTTACTTGTACTACAATCCGTTGGCAACGATGCAAACCGTTGAATTGGTGCTTTTGACCGATGGCTGTGATGTTTACGATGCTATTGGTGAAACCGTGCTGAAAACGAATGTAAGCGATACGGTTCGTTTCACCATCGATCCGGATGCAGTTCGATTGCTGGTGATTTATCCCACCGGAAAAACAGCCGTCGTGAAAGGCCGCCTCAAAACCGTGAATGGTGCTGTTCTTGATTTCCATACAAATTATGATTTTACGAATGCCTTGCGCATCAAGGCTTTTTCGGTTTCGGATACGCTGGTGCAAATAAGAGATTCCATTTCTGTTTATTGTCTGACAGAAAACAATGCCACGACAGATACAGTATATGAATGGTTTCAGAATGAAAAAAAAATAGCCACCACCACAACGGGAACATGGAAGTGGAAAGCACCTGAAACGGCTGGTGTTTATCGGCTTTTCTGTGTCGTTTCAGAAAAAGGAGATACTGCCCGGTCAGAACCCCTCTTGGTAACGGTAGCGGAAAAAGTGTACAAGATACCGGATATTAAGGGTATCCGTTTTTCCGATTCCATGCCTTTGGAGGTGGATTCGAGCTTTATAGTCAGTGCCAGTATCAATACGGAAGAAGTGCAATATGCCTGGAGTTGTGATGGCGGGACCCTTGGCAATGCCGATACTGCTTCACCCACCTGGCATTCTCCGGCATCTCCGGGTATTTACACGATAACCCTTCTTGTCACCAATGAAGCCGGAACTTCCACTTTATCAAAACCAGTGCTGGTTAAAGATTTCTCTGTTACCGAAGAACCCGTTCCCTTAATTTATTATCCGTTGAATGGCGATGTGCGGAACTACGCTCAGGATGCGTTTCACGCCGTCTCGGTCAATGCGGCATTCACCACCGGAGTCAATGGAATAGCGGATGGAGCCTGTCAATTTTCTTCGAGTGCGGCATACTTGTACACACCCAACGAAGCGGCTCTCAATTTTCAGGATAAAATAGCCGTTTCTTTCTGGGTGAAACCGGACGCACTGCCTTCCAATGAACAATTTATCTTATCTCACGGCAGCTGGGAAGAGCGTTATAAAGTTTCCGTCATACCCGAAAAAAGAGTCAGATGGACGGTGAAAACCAACAGTTCCGTGGTTGATGTGGATGCCGATTCAACCCTTCAGGTTGGCCATTTTGATTATTTTACAGCAATGTACACCGGCTATTCCTTGGAGCTATACCGAAATGGATTACTCTCCGGATTTAAACCCCTGACGGGGGAGATCAAAACCACCGACAACAGCCTGACCATTGCCCGAAAAGATGAGGCTACCAGCGATTACAGTTTCAAAGGCACTGTGGATGAAGTCCGCGTTTATGATGCGGAATTACCTCAAAACATAATTCATGCTTTGCCAAAGACTTTTACACTAAATGTCATTCCGAAAGACACGGCTCTTTCCTCTTTCACTGTTTATCCGAATCCGTTTTCCGAAGAAATAACCATCAGTCTGCCATCGGGTGAAATCATGGAAAAGGCTGAATTGTATGATCTGCTCGGGAGATGCCGGTACCGAGCCCGGGGATCCGCCACAAGTCTTAGCATGGGCGGTCCTGACGGGCTCTTTTTTTTAAAAATATACACTGAATCGGGAGCGGTTTTCACCACCAAGATTATCCGGCAGAACTGACATCAACACTCTAACATCCAATGTATGAAGATTAATTGCAGTTGTTTGATACTTCTATTCTTATTCGTTTCCTCTACACTGTCGGCCGGCGAGTTGAACATGAAGATTTCCGGTGATACCCTTTCCGGATTTTATGTGGATCTGTTTTACGGGACTACACCGATTTCAACTCCCGAACATACAGGTGAGTTGAATCTGTATGTTGAAAATGAGGATTATTCCATTCGCGAATATGTCAATCATTGGAAAGTCACATCGGCTATTCAAAAAGGAAATGCCATCATTCTTTCGGGCATTGTCAAATTGAACAGGCTGGAGACAGATCTCTCTGTTTCTGTGATTTATGAAAAAATCAACAAACAAGTGGTGGAAAAACGCATGGAGCTGCTTCAGACCAATTTACCCCTGCTCTATTATTCCGTAAATACCTCTTTGTCCTCCAAACATACCCCTTCCACTTTCTGGAGTTTCGATGATGCAGACAACAAGGGAGGCGTGGCCCATGAAACCTTTCCTGCTGCGGGTTATATGATGGGAGATACCTTGGCCGTCGGCCTGTTGACCGATGCCGGAAACCGGAATCTCTGGACCCGGAACATCCGTCGCCGTCCTTCTACCGGTGAAATCGGCTTTCGGGCTATTCGGGAAATCTGTGATGCAAACTTATATCGGGTTGCAACGATGGAAGATCGGAGCTATGGGAAAAACTTTGTACAATTGACTTTCGGCGAGCTTTCCGATTTTAACCACCCTACTAAAGAAATTCATTATAAAACCCCCGAAATAGCACAGTGGAAGTCCTATAACGGTGCTGAAGTCACTTCGACGGATTCCATTTATACCATTCAAGGTGAAAAAGCCGTAGCCGATGTAGTCGGATTCCGCTTACCGTACCAGCTGCCTGACGGTTTTTACACCGTTCGTTTCAAACACCGCTCCGGTAGCCCTTTTTCTCTAAGACTTTTTAAAAACGACGGAACCGCCAACATGGATGTGCAAGGCTTCCATTATCAGACCAATATACCCTCTTTTGAAAATAAATGGACTTCGCAGGAGGAAACCGTTTTTTTAGCCAACACGGAAGGCCAGCCTACAAACTTGCTCATGGCTGCTTCCAACCTGAAAACCGGAGATCCTTTTAAATTGGAAATCAAAGACCTTGATGTCATTCAGTCTGTGGCATCAGAACGTGCTTATCATCAGTTGCGTGCAGGTGTGATGAACACAAAGCGGACTTTTATTTTTGCAGTTCCGGCCAAACCGACGCTTCACGATGTTCGTCTGGCTTCGCAGGTCTGCTTGGCAGATGGATTGCATTTTCAGGGAACGACCGAAGAGAAATGCCTCTATGCTTGTTATCAGATGCTGATGTGGATTACCAGTGCGGATAATTTTACGCCGTTAAGCGTACCGAGCATCAATTACGCACCCGACATGTACAACCGGGATTCTTTTTGGAGTCAGATGGGTGTCTTTAACCAGGAAAGCAGCGAAAAAATATTCAACGCCTGGGCGGCCACTCAAAATGCTGCCGGCACCATCGGCACTATCATTACGCCTTGCATGGGAAGTAAAGAGCTGAAAGGCAATGATGCCACACTGGAGTTCTTATGGTTTGCCTTGGTCAACAAGCGGCAGTACGGCACGCCACCGCCCATGGATAAGATTTCAAAAGCTTTCGGCTATTGCATCCGGGAATTGGATCCGGACGGCGATGGGATTTGCAACGCTCATTTTGTGTTGGGGCAAAACGACTGTGTGGAATATCCCAACACCACTTCTGCTTTGGCGGTCAATCAAGGCATGCTTGCCGTGACCCTGCGGGTGGCTCAGGAATTGGGTATGCCCGTTCAAAACGCTTACATTGAAAAAGCCAATGCCGGATATCGGGCTTTTTACGATAGGAAACTGGGCTATTTGGTCGATAATAAGTTGTATCCGTATGTCATCACCTTCAATGCTCTTTTGCCCGAATTTGTATCCTTGTGGCTTTTCAATGAACCTATTCTAACTTCTGAAATGGTGAACAACACCTTGGACAAAGTTCCTGCTCACGATGGCTATTCTCCTTTGATCTTCCATGTGACCGAGACCTACTTCACTCAAAAAAACAAACCCTTTTCGCCCAATCTGTTTTGGGATAACGGCATTTATTACAATGCAGGTAGTTGGATGCGCGAAGAAATCTGCGGTTATGTGGCCGGTCTGAAACACGGTTGGAAACCTGCGGAAAAACGAATCAAAGACCGAATGACGGCAGAAATCACCTTAAATCCCGATGAACCATTCAGCCATGAATTCTTGCCTTACGATTTGAATGTGCCCAATTGTTGGTGGTCAAGTACGAGGGTCTTTTCGTGGAATGTTTTTGTGCTGAAGGCACTGGAAGTGGCAGGTTTGCGTGCTCCGGAGCAAGATCCCGGCTATATGAAATATAATGGACAAAGAAAGAATTAAAGTCTATATTAGAGCCTGCTGTTAAACACTTTTATTATCCCATCAATCACGATGATTTCCAAAATTTGGTTGAAAAATGATAGTACCACGAAAAATAAAGCAGCAATAGAGTTGACTTAACCGGCAGACCCTAATCAATCTTGAATTTCTATGGAAAAAGACAAACTCAAAATTTTTAACGAAATATATAGCACGTACTATCAAAAATGCTTTCTGTTTGCAAAATCGTATGTGCATCATGTAGAAAGTGCAGAGGATTTTGCATCGGAGGCCATGTTGAAGTTGTGGGAAAATATGAATACGGCAGATGATGTACTTAATATCCAGGCTTTTCTGTTCACTGTTGTGAAAAATAAATCACTCAACTATTTACGCCATGAACAAATGAAATTTGAGGTTTACGAATCCCTTTTTGATGCCTCGCAACGGGAACTTGAACTAAGAATCTCCACTTTAGAGTCGTGTGACCCCAATATTTTATTTTCAGAAGAGGTTCGTTCTATTTTTGAACAGACATTAGCCTCTCTCTCTGAACAGACACGGCGTATTTTTAATATGAGCCGTGTGGAGGACAAATCGAGCAAAGAAATTGCTCAACTCTTAGGCCTCACTGTAAAAGGGGTTGATTATCATATTTCTAAAGTATTGAGAATGCTACGTATTAATTTAAAAGACTACATTCCTTCCCTTTTATTTTTGCTAAGCTGGTGAAATTACAGGAAATCCGCTCCATTTTGGCATCCTCTTTTAAAAATTTAAAATCAACTTATTTAAATAAATATTTCATGTTCCACTAGTGATACACTGTTTCCATTTGTCTTTATGATAGAGGGCAAACTGTGAATAGTAATACACAGCATCGTTTTACTTATAATAAACCCTTTAAAGATTAGAAAAGATGAATCAAGAATTAATATATAAGTATTTAAAAGGCGAAGCCCTTCCGGAAGAGAAGTTGGAAATACTGCAATGGATTGAAAAAACTGCTGAAAATCGGAAGCAGTTCATGCGACTTCGACGTCTCTATGATACTGCTATTTGGTGCGAAAACGAGGCGGATGCGACGAAACAAGAGACTAAGGTGCCAAGGCTAAAGCCCTTGACTATTTTCTTTAAAGATTGGATGAAAGTGGCAGCCGTTATTGCCATTGCTGTCGGAGGAACACTATTTGTCCAAAAGGTAGTAGATAAACCGAATCCCATATTCACTCAGACAATAGAAGTCCCTATGGGACAACGTGTTCATTTGACGCTTTCTGACGGTACCAAAGTTTCGTTGAATTCAAATTCAAAATTTCAATTTCCTTCAACATTTGATGCTGAAAACCGGACCGTCGTTTTAGATGGAGAGGGCTATTTTGAGGTAACGCACAATGCCAGGCAACCGTTTCATGTCAGGACTCAAAAGTGTGATATAAAAGTATTGGGAACCACATTCAATGTCCTGGCCTACAATCATTCCGATATTTTTGAAACATCGTTATTGAAGGGATCAGTCTGTATTTCCGATCTAAAGACCTCTCAGAAAATCATGCTAAAACCAAACGAAAGGGTCCAAATGGAAAACGGAAAGTTACTGGCATCGAGGTTGGAATCAGAAGATGGTTTTTTATGGCGGGATGGAATTTATGTATTTAAGAATGAACCTTTAATAGATCTCTTTAAAAAACTTGAGCAATACTATCAAATACGGATCATTGTCCGGAACAAAGACATTAATAATTTTAAATGTACCGGAAAGTTCAGACAAAAAGAAGGCATTGATCATGTAATCAAGGTATTAAAATATACAAACGACTTCGATTTTCAAAGAGATGAAGAAAATAATACCGTAGTCATATACTAAATTAAACAAAAATCATGAACCTTAAAAAAACCGTATGAAACGAGCCCATGATCTATCACTCACAAAAGTGAACAATTATTTGGCGAGTTACATCGAATACCTAAATATTAAAATAAAAAATAATGAGATGAAAACACGCGAACCTCCAAACCGTTGAATAAAATCGGCGAATACCTCCATATCCGCCGATCAAGAATAGTCAAAGCCTACTTTTTAAAATCAAAAATGCAGTATTAACTCTTCTAATCACAAATATATGAAAAACATTCTTTACAGGACTTTTTTTATACAGGAAAAAGCCCGAATTACTTTAATTTTAAGGCTGATGAGCCTTTTTGCATTCTTTCTAATTTCCTCATTCAATGTTTTAGCCGACACTTCCCAGGAAAAAACGGTTTCATTCCATTTAAAAAACGTCCCATTAAGCGTTGTCTTTTCCCAAATAGAAAAGCAAACGGATTATCTTTTTGTTTTTGATGAACAAGTTGTTGATATCAAGCGAATCGTATCTGTTGATGCTACGGACAGCAAGGTCGGAGAGGTTTTGAATAAAGTCCTCAATGGTACTGACATTGTATTTACAATGGAAGGTAAGAATATAGCCTTGAAAGAAAAATCCAATGCCGACAAAAATTCATCAGGCCAAACGTACCAAAAAATATTGGGAGTTGTCACCGATCAAAAAGGCGAACCACTCGTTGGGGCTATCGTAACGTTGAAAGGGACAAAAGTTCAAAAAATTACGGATAGTAAGGGGAATTTCTCATTGGATATGCCCGGGCAATCAACATTGATTGTTTCGTATATCGGATATTCTACTCTGGAATATAAGGTCGGTTCGCAAAAAAACGTGCTGATCAGACTGGAGGAAGACGCGAGGATGATGGAAGAAGTGGTGGTCGTTGGTTATGGGACACAGAAGAGATCAGACAATACGGGTGCAATTTCTACCGTCAATTCTGAAAAGTTCAATAAAGGCTTTGTTTCATCGCCCGAACAATTATTAAACGGTAAAACGGCAGGTGTTCAAATAATAACCGCAAACGGTGAACCTGGAAGTGCTCCAAGCATCCGTATCCGTGGAACAAACTCTATTACAGCAAGCAGTGAGCCTCTTTTTGTCATTGACGGTGTTCCGGTCGATAACAATAGGACACAGCTTAATCTCAATTCTTCTTCCGATAATGGGCTTAATAATTCCGCTACAAATCCATTGGTGATGTTGGCCTCGGAAGATATTGAGTCAATGACCATATTAAAGGATGCTTCGGCTACTGCCATTTACGGTTCACGCGGAGCCAATGGAGTCATTATGATAACGACCAAAAGGGGTGCTGTCGGTGAAGTAAAATTAAGCTATGACGGATCTTTTGGATTTAGCAGTTTGCCGAAGAAATTGGATATTCTCTCTGCCAGCGATTATAAAAAAGTGATTACTGCAAAAGGATTGTCCGCAACTTTCGGTAATGCCGATACCGATTGGCAAGATGAAATCTTTCGTACAGCATATTCACAAAGTCATAATGTCGCATTTAGCGGTGGTAATCAAAACTCCCAATACCGGGTCTCACTTGGAGTACAAGACCAGGATGGAATCATTATCAATACCGACATGAACAGGTATAATGTACGTGTAAATGTAAACCAGAAATGTTTTAATGACCGGTTAAAGTTTCAGTTCAACATGGCCAACTCAAATTACAATTCGAATAATCTTGTTGAACAGCAGACAGGAGGATATAGAGGTGGTGTATTGAATAATATACTTAAAATGGATCCGACTCAGCCGGTTAAAAATGCCGATGGTACTTATTTGGAATATTCGAATGATGTACGAAACCCGGTTGCATTACAAAATCAAATGATCGACAAAACAGAAGGCAACCGCGTCATCGGAAATTTGGAAACAGAACTTACAATCTTCTCTGATTTAAAAGCAAAATTAAACTTAGCTTACGATCGTGATGCACAAGAAAGAAATATTTACCAACCGATTGCATCTTCAATAGGAAAAGATGTCAGTGGCAGGGCAATAAACAGTGACCGCAAGAATGGGAGCAAATTGCTGGAATTGTATCTTACCTACGATAAACAATTTAAAAACCATCAGATTAATATATTAGGTGGATATTCATGGCAGCAATATGATAATTACTTCACCAGTACGTTAGCCGAAGGATTCAGTAATGACAATTTGAGTTATAACAGTATGGATGCGACCGGTAAGACAACGATTGACATATTGAATGAATCAAATAGGTTGATCTCCTATTTTGGCCGTGTGAATTATACCTACGATAACCGGTATATTCTCACAGCAACCTTACGAACCGACGGATCTTCCAGATTCGGGAAAGACAATCAATACGGACTATTTCCTTCGGTCGGTTTGGCATGGCGGGTAATCAACGAAAAATGGATGGAAAACATCAACGCTTTATCAAATCTGAAAGTAAGAATAGGATATGGTGGTACCGGTAACCAGGAAATCGGAAATTACCGCTACGTGTCCACACTTTCTGTCAACCAACTGGGTGGATCTTACTTCGGTGATACTTATTATGCAAGATATACCGCCACTACCATTCCAAATAGCAAATTACAATGGGAACAAACCACACAAATGAATGTCGGTATTGATTTTGGGTTTTTCAAACAACGTATTTATGGAACGGTTGATTTGTACAACAAGAACACGACAAAACTATTGGTGGAATTGGTAGCTGTTCAACCTGCGGTATCTTCGGCCTATCTTGATAATATCGGAGAAATGACCAATAAAGGGATTGAATTCAGTATAGGTGCTATAGCCATTCAGAAGAAGGACCTGCAATGGGCTATTGATTTCAATATTGCCAGTAATAAAAATAATATTACTAAGTTGTATGAAGGTTCTGATATTCATACCGGCACTATTAGCGGTTCCGGTGCTCCCAGTGTGGGCATTCAGATTATTCGGGAAGGAGAAGCTTACGGCTCATTCTATGGCTACGAATATAAAGGATTGGATGCCAATGGTAAAGAAATATTTACCGATTTCACCGGTGATGGAATTACATCTGCAGACAAGACGATTATCGGTCATGCGCTTCCGACAGCTACAATGGGTCTAAGTTCGACCTTGAAATATAAAGATTTTGATTTGAATATAGGATTCAGAGGTTGTGTCGGCAACAAAATCTACAACAATACCAGAGCCGAAATTTCTCAGACGAATCGTTTGGCAGGTCAGAATGTCAGTACGGAAGGCTCACAAGGTATTGCTCATGCTGCTTATGAATATGCTTCCTCCCGTTGGCTTGAAGATGGTAGCTTTTTACGGCTGGACAATTTGACTTTGGGATATAATCTAAAGGATATATTCGGAACAAAGAATAAAGTACGCATCTATTGCACCGGTCAGAATCTATTTGTAATCACAAAATATTCAGGTTACGATCCTGAAGTGAATACAAAAGCAGGAAATTCATCTGCTTCTTCTATAGGAATAGATTATGACAATTATCCTAAATCAAGAGGCTTTTCTGCCGGTATAAACATTAACTTTTAATAAATGAGCATTATGAAAAAAATATTATATTTATTGCTTTTGGCAATAACAACGACCATAAGCTGTACTGATCTCGAGATGAATCCATTAAGTCAACTTACTGATGAGAATGCTTATTTGACGAAAAATGATTTATTATGTGGTTTATCGGGCGTTTATGCTACCAGTGGTTGCTATTTAGCCAGTTTGTTTGTAGTGAACGAACCCTGCACGGATGAAGCGGTCGTGCCGGCACGTGGAAGCGACTGGAAATCAACAGCTTTACAAGATTTGCACAAGCATACATGGACCAGTGACAACAGTGAAATTAATGGTGCATATACTGATTTATCTTCAGGAATAGCCCAGGCCAATCTTTTTATCAAAGCACTTCATAATTCGGATCTGACAGGGGGCGATGTTGACATTATTGCTGCTGAAGCAAGGTTCGTACGTGCCTTTCATTATTATAACATGATTGACATGTTTGGGAACGTACCTATTGTAACAGACGTTGTCGATCCATCAAATCCACCAAGTAACAATACCCGTATTGAAGTATTCAATTTTATCGAAAGCGAATTAAAGGAAATTGCCGAAATTTTACCTGCCACCAGTGATTACGGCAGAGTAAATAAAAATGCAGCATACTTTTTATTGGCTAAATTGTATCTCAATGCAAAAGTTTTTACCGGAACAGCACAATGGGATAAGGCTATACAATATTGCAACCTGGTTATTGATGACGGCACTTACCACCTTGCCGATGATTATCAATCCATCTTCAAATGGGATAATGATAATAGCCCTGAAAATATTTATGTTTACCGCAATAGTTCCGAAACCAGTACATGGGGGGCGGGTCTCTATATCCTATTTTACACTTTGCATTACAATCAAGGGCCTCAGTTTGGATTAACAAGTGGTGGCTGGAATGGATATTCGACAACGAAGAGTTTCTATGAAAAATTCACTTCAACGGATAAGCGCAACTATATCTTTCTTGTCGGGCAACAATATGGTCCGAATAGCGAACAATTATTTTGTAGAGATGGAATTACGCCCCTCATTTTTACGCCTGAATATACAACAGCTGAAGGTATGGACAACGCCTCGGAAACAGATGGCGTACGTGTATTAAAGTATATTCCGGGTGGCCCGGCACCTCTCTATTTTCTCAATAACGATTTTGCGATATTCCGTTTTGCCGATATTGTATTGATGAAAGCCGAAGCAATACTTCGTGGAGGCGTCGATCCGAAGGGTGCAACAGCTTTGGATTTGGTCAACTCCGTAAGGGCTCGTGCTTTTGATGCAAATGATCCTGCAAGAGCCTTACCTTCAATAAACCTTGATATATTGCTTGACGAACGTGGGCGCGAATTTGCATGGGAACTTCTTAGAAGAAATGATTTGATTCGTTTTGGAAAATACGATGATGCCTGGGACATGAAAGCTGCATCTAATGGGGCGTTTAGGACTTTGTTTCCAATACCCAGTCAACAAATTGGAGCCAATAAAAACTTGATTCAAAATGATGGATATAATTAAATTTAGAAAGCTCTCTCAAATATGAATTGTTTTCAATTAAAATCTTTGGAGTGGTTTATATCTTTCAACATTGTTTGAAGAGCTTCTAAATAGTCTTAGGTACTAACAGGTACGATTCACTTTTATGAGGTTGCTCAGAAGGAAGTTCCTTTTGAACAACCTCATAAATTAAAAAACAAAATTCTCGAAATAATTTAAAAAGAGCAATCATCCTTTACCAATATTATTAATCATCTTAGTAAGAAATGACAAACTATTCAATCTCCCTTTCAGTAAAGACGCTGATATTGATTATTCTTTTCCTGACATCCGTGCAACTTTTTGCACAGACAGATCCATGGGTCATTCAAGCGAATAAAATAAACCCGTCTGATTATTATGGCATAACAGTAGCCAATGGTATGGTCGGCATTGTTTCATCGCCGGAACCATTTAAAGTAAAAGATGTGATACTTGCAGGAACTTATGATTTATATGGGAGAGGGCGCGTGAGCAATTTTCTTAACGGCTTCAATTTATTGAATATGAGATTTGATATTAATGGAAGAGAAATGAATGCAAGTTCGGTCAAGAATTTCAGCCAGGAGCTTGATATGAAATCTGCAGCTTTCACCTCTTCTTTTGACTACGAAGATCAGGCAAGAGTCACATATACCTATTATTCACTCCGTCAATTGCCTTTTTGTGTCCTTATGGAAGTAAAGGTGACTGCAAAAAAGGACATTACCATCAACACAGCCAGCATCATGGAGGCTCCGGATGCTTTGCGCGATGTTCAGAATTATTATAACGAGATAAACCGCCCCCACACTACAATCAGTTTGCTTACCTCTACGGCAAAAAGCCCGACAGGGAAGCTGCAGATTTGTGCCTCAACCTGTTTTCTGTTTACGGAAGCCCACTTACAGGAACCTCGCATCATCCATAAAATGTGGGACAACAACATGCACCTGATGGAATTCAGCAAAGCCATAAAAACAGGCCAAACTTACACTTATTGCATCGTTGGGACTTCCATATCGTCCGCACATCATGATGACCCTCTAAATGAGGCAGAACGTTTGACCGTTTTTGCGAGATTGCAAGGACGCGACAGGTTGATCAATTTTCATAAAAAAGCATGGGCGGATTTGTGGAAAAGTGACCTGCAGATTGAAGGCGATGCACAATCGCAACAAGATATACACAGCATGTTGTATCATTTGTACTCCTTTGCCCGTGAAGGTAATTCATTCTCCCCTTCTCCGATGGGGTTATCGGGCTTAGGTTACAACGGTCATGTGTTTTGGGATACAGAAATATGGATGTTCCCTGTTTATTTGGTGCTTCATCCGGAAATGGCCAAATCATTGATAGAATATCGGTTTGAAAGACTTGAGGCGGCAAAACGCAATGCTTTCTCTCATGGATTTAAGGGTGCTATGTACCCGTGGGAAAGTGCGGGAACAGGAGTGGAAGAAACACCCGTATGGGCACTTACCGGTCCGTTTGAGCACCATATTACGGCTTGTGTCGCATGGGCTGCATGGAATTATTATTGTGTTGTGCAGGATAAAAACTGGCTCAAAGAAAAAGGCTGGCCGATACTTTCCGCAACAGCAGATTTCTGGGCAAGCAGGGTAGAGCGTAACGGCCCGGGTTGTTATGATATCAAGAATGTCGTAGCTGCCGACGAATGGGCTGAAAATGTAGATAACGATGCTTTCACAAATGCCGCGGCAAAAGCAAACCTGCAGCATGCAATCCTTGCGGCCAAAGTGCTTGGATACACTGCCGATCCTGACTGGGAATTGGTCGCGCAGAATATACCCATACTTAAACTACCTGACGGAACGACCAAAGAACATGCCGCTTATCATGGAGAAGAAATTAAACAGGCTGATGTGAATTTGCTGGCTTATCCTTTAAATGAAATTTCAGATTCCAATCAAATAAGAACCGATCTCGCGTATTATAGCAAACGGATACCTGATGCCGACACTCCAACCATGACACAAGCTATCTTTGCTTTGTTGTATGCCAGGTTGGGTGATCGTGATCGTGCTTTTCAATGGTTTAAGGAGGCTTATGAGCCGAACCTGAATCCACCTTTTAGAGTGATTGCTGAAACAAAAGGAGGCACCAATCCCTATTTTGCGACGGGGGCAGGTGGAATATTGCAAAGCGTTATCATGGGTTTTGGCGGATTGAATATTACTCCTGACGGCATTGTACAAAAGAAATCGGTATTGCCTGAAAAATGGAAAAAGCTTACAATTACGGGTGTTGGAATCGATGGGAAAACCTTTGAGGTTGACAATAAATATTAAGGCAAAGGGTCATTCCGGATTCCATCGCTGTTTGCCGGGAAAAGCCTAAAAGATCTATATCTTGTTTTCTTTCAAAAAATCACAGGTGTCCCGAATGGTTTGACTTATTGGCGTAAAATTGAAATTCAGTGTGCTTTTAATCAGTTGATTTGAATATTTCTGAGGATTTTGGGCTGTCTCTACAGTCTCTCTGGTCAGTTGCGGCATTTTCCCTGAAATCATTCCATATATTTCTGATAAAAATGCACCCAAATGAAGTATGGTTTTACCTGCAAGAAAACGGGGAGGCTTTTTGTTGAATTCAGAAGCAATCATTGAAAACAACTCTTTGTTATCCATGTTTTCAGATACCAGAATGAAATGTTTTCCAAATATGTTTTTTCCCATGAGCTCAATTCCTGCCCGGCAAACATCACGAACGTCTACATATCCGGTTGTCGCATTGGTATAAAAAGGCATTCCTTTACGTCCGGCCTGAATCAACAGCAGGCTTCCTTTATCCGGAGTCCCGGGACCGAGAATGATGCCCGGGTTTAAAATGACGGTGTTTAGTCCTTCATTGCCGGCCCGCCAAACCTCCAATTCGGATCGGAATTTGCTTTCTGAATAGACGGAAGATTCTCCATTACTTTTTCGCGGTGTATTTTCATGGACGAAGTCCCCTTTTTTTGCATTACCAAGTGCTCCTATGGAGCTTATGAAACAAAACCGCTTGATGCCACATTTCAAGGCGGCGTCGACCATGTTTGAAGTGCCCTGGATGTTGGTCCGGAGAAGTTCCCTGCTATTTTTGCTGTTAAAAGAAACGACAGCGGCACAATGATAAACATCTTCAACGCCTGCCATCATTTCGCAAAGTCCGACATAATCCAGTGTGTCCCCACAAACCCACTCTACGGAATCATACAATTCATCGAAGGATTGGTTGTAAAAGGCGCAAATCAGCCGAAGTTGGTCGAAGGAAGAAGTGGAACGAACCAATGCACGAATATGATATCCGGACTGGTAAAGGTGAACCAAAAAATGTCCTCCGACCAAGCCAGTACAGCCTGTGAGGAAAACCAATTTGTGCGTGTCGGATTTCATAAGAATCTTGATGAGGCGCAAAAATACGAAAAGAAATGCTTATTTTTGCGAAAATTTAGAATGCCGGGTATAAAAAACCAGATCATGGAAGCCGATACGCTCACAAGGATTGACACTACTGCTCAGACAAGCTATGCTGCAAATTCGGATTCAACCGCACTCATGTTCAATGAATGGAATTATTCCGGTAATACTACCCCTCTGCTGGATACAAAGATTTGGCTTCAAGACACCATTCAGGTTTTTCACCAAAGACAATCACTGTATTATCCCAAACATGATGGCATCGTTCGCTCAAATAGGAACATGTCAGAAAGTATCCTTCTGATTGTTTTGCTTTTGGAAATTGTTCTTGTGGCTTTTCTAATCAAGAACAGTTTAAAGTTTATCCATAAAACCTTTAAAGGATCTTTTGCTCAAGATGACTGGAGGGAACATTCAGAGGAAATAGGGCAAAGCCATTCTTTCCGTGGAATTCTGTGGCTTATCAGTGTTGTTGTTTTTGCATTGATGATTCCTATCCTATTAAACTCTCAGGGAGTGCAAGTTAATTATGATCAAGACAATCTGCTTTTTTTCAAACATCTTGTGTATGTACTCTTGTACTTTTTTGTAAAGTTTTTCATGTACAGGATGGTGGGTATGACTTTCTTCAATATATATCAAACGAGACAATGGATTACTGTTTATAAAACCATGATTTCTTTTTATGCCCTGATCCTTTTTCCTGTCTTGATTTTTGCAGAAGTGGGAATACCCATGCAAGCTTCTTTTGTCTATGCATGGATTATTGTAAGTATTATTATAGCTAAAATCTGGCAGTTGGTCAATGCAGTTGATATTTTTTCTGTCAGAATTGGAGATTTTTTATATTTGATTTTGTATCTTTGCGGCTTGGAAATATTGCCTATTTTATTGTTTTATAAGGGCTTATTTCTGATATGATAGTGCATCCATTTTTTAAAATTTAAGATTTTGAAAATCAAGAATTTGTTAGTGTCTCAGCCTAAGCCGACTACTGAAAAGTCTCCTTATTATGATATGGCTGAAAAATATGGTTTAAAGATTGATTTCCGTCCGTTTATTAAGGTGGAGCCAGTTTTGGCTAAAGAATTCAGACAACAACATGTATCTATTTTAGACCACACTGCTGTAATTTTCACAGCCCGCACGGCTATAGATCATTTTTTCCGCTTGTGTGAAGAAATGAGAATATCCATTCCGGAAACCATGAAATATTTTTGCATCAATGAGCAAGTTGCTTTGTATTTGCAGAAATACATCATATACCGCAAACGAAAGATATTTCATACAGCAACCGGTAAACTGGAAGATTTGGTCCTTTTAATCCAGAAGCATGTAGGTGAGACATTTTTGGTGCCAGTTTCCGATGTGCATAAAGATGACTTGATCGTCCGTTTGGATGAAAAAAACGTAGATTACACGAAAGCGGTTATGTACTGTACTGTAAGCAATGATTTCAAACCTGAAGAGCCCTTTGACTATGATATGTTGGTTTTCTTCAGCCCTTCCGGAATCGCTTCGTTGTTAAAAAATTTCCCCAATTTCGAACAAGGTGAGATTGCCATTGGATGTCTTGGTGCTACTACCGCAAAGGCTGTCCGTGACGCAGGATTGCGCCTGGATGTAGAGGCTCCGACCGCAGAGGCTCCCTCCATGGCTGCTGCCATTGATTTGTTCATCAAGGAAAATCACAAGGCGGCAAAAAAAAATTAATTTTATAAAACCTTTTTATAACACGCTGTTTTCCGGTAGAATATCTACCTTTGCGAAAACAGCGTGTTCCTATTTTTATGGCTGACCATCCATTTAAATTCCCTAAAACAGAACGGCTTTGCAGTGAAAGTCAGATTGCTGAACTTTTTCAAGATGGCGAGTCTTTCATGTCGTATCCGGTAAGAGTTGTGATGCAGATTTATAAAGCTGTTGAACATTCTGAAATACGGGTGGTGATGAGTGTTCCAAAAAAAAAACTGAAACATGCGGTCGATAGAAATCGCGTGAAAAGACTTTTACGCGAGACTTATCGGTTAAATAAACAGACCCTTTTGGAGCAGGCGATGGCACAAGGGGTTTCCGTTCGGATGGCATTTATTTGGATACCTCCGGAAGTCATTGATTATCAGCGAGTAGAAAAGAAGATGAAGGAAGCCTTGGTCAAAGCAGGAAAATGGATTTTGGGACATACTACAGATGGAACTGTCTATACAAAAATAGAAAATTGAACGTAAATCTATTAAGATCTTTCACCATTGCGATGAACAGGATATTCAAGTTGTTGTTTCTGGGAATCATCAGATTTTATCAATACGCCATTTCTCCTTACACCCATCCTTCTTGCAGATATATTCCTACCTGTTCCCAGTATGCTGTTGAGGCCATTCAGAAATATGGACCGTTTAGAGGAGCATGGCTTGCGCTTAAAAGGATTTTGCGTTGTCATCCTTGGGGTGGTCATGGTTATGATCCGGTACCCTGATAAATATTGATAAGATGCTGATTGATATACATAGTCATCATTTCCATATTCAGCCAGGCCGAAAAGTGCTTTTTAACCTTCAGGCGACCTCTTTGATTGACGTACAGACGTCCATACTCAAATATGAAGATAATGCATCTTTGAGCCTTGGAATTCATCCGTGTGATGCCTCGCTCTGGTGTGTGAATGATATCCCTGCTTTGAATCCATTTTTTTCTGATCATCGGGTCTTATTGATTGGAGAAATTGGATTGGACAAAACTTCTTCGGTACCTTTTGATTTACAGAAGATCGTTTTTGAAATCCAGGTCAAGATGGCTGAACAAATCAGAAAGCCTGTCCTGTTACATCTGGTACGTACAATGTCTGAAATTTTTGAGATAAAAAAGGCTCATCAAGGTGTTCCAGCCTGGATTATACACGGATTCAGAGGTAAAAGGCAAGTCACAGGACAATATATCACAAAAGGGTTTTATCTTTCATTCGGAACTATGTTCAAAGAGGAAGGCTTGTTGGCTTGTCCGGTTGACAGGATGTTTTTTGAAACGGATGAGAATACACAAGATATTAAGTTTGTTTACGAACGGGCTGCCAAGGTCTTGGGGTGTTCCATCCTGGAGCTGGAAAGTCAGGTCGAAAAGAATTTCAACTCGGTTTTCAATAAATAAAAAAGGCGGCCCGAAGGCAGCCTCTTTTAACTGTTTATTGGTTTTAATCAACCTACAAACTTATAGCCGACACCCTTGATGGTGCAAATGTAATTTTCTCCGATCTTTTCACGGATTTTGCGTACATGAACATCGATGGTGCGGTCACCAACAATAGACTTGTTGCCCCATACCAATTTGAAGATTTCTTCACGTGTGAAGACTTTCAATGGCTTTGAAGCCAATAAAACCAAAAGTTCAAATTCTTTACGTGGTAAGAAAATGTCTTTGCCGTCTTTGAAAACAAGATAACGTTCACGGTCTATAACAATGCCTTTTTGAGGCACCATGTCCTTGGTATTACCCAAGTATTTGGCTAGTATGTTAATAATACGGCGGGAGATTAAGGCAGAGTTGGTATCACGTGTACCAAATTCGTCAATTCCTAAATCGAACCATTCGAGTTGTTCTTCGATGTTTTGGTTGTTGTCGATCAAGAAGTATACGTTAAAACGCAATTCTTCTTTCAATTTTTTGATTTTTTTGCAAAGTTCAATTGCTTTAGGATCATCCGACGAAGTGTCGAAAAAGATCAGGCAAGGTGTTTCTTCAGTAATAAATTCAAATGCTTTTTGAACGCTGTATGTATATTCTACTACAGCTCTTGTATTCAATAAAGCTTCCTGAACTTTTGTACCAAGAACAGAACCTTTTACAGAAAAAATCAACACATTACTTTGGAGTGGTTTCATAAATGTTTGATTTTTTTAATAAATAAATAAATAATGTTGGTAAATATTTCCTCTAAAGGCTTAATACCAAAAGAATAATATCACACAAAAATAATTCAACGCATTGGTTTAGGCAAATTTTTCAATCAATTTATCTTTAATTATGAAATATGACGTATTTTTGCATACAAATGTTCATTCTATCTTTCTTATTTTGTGGAATATAACATAAATTAACAATCAGTCAATATAGAAACCGAATTTTTCAAATGGATTTCATTCAAGAATTACAATGGCGGGGCATGATACAAAATTTAATGCCCGGCACCGAAGAACAGTTAAAAAAAGAAATGTCTGTTGCGTATGTAGGCATTGACCCCACAGCAGACTCTCTGCATATTGGTCATTTGGTGAGTATCATGATGCTGAAACATTTTCAGCGTTGTGGTCATAAACCAATTGCTTTGGTCGGTGGTGCAACAGGAATGATAGGTGATCCTTCCATGAAGTCTCAGGAAAGAAACCTGTTGGATGAAGCGACCTTGCGTCACAACCAGGAAGCCATCAAGAAACAATTGTCAAGATTTTTGGATTTTGACAGCGATGCACCCAATGCTGCTGAACTGGTCAATAATTATGACTGGATGAAGGATTATTCCTTCCTGGATTTTATAAGGGATGTCGGTAAGCACCTGACAGTAAATTATATGATGGCAAAAGATTCCGTTAAAAAGCGGTTGAGCAGTGAGTCGAATGAAGGCATGTCTTTCACTGAATTTTCATACCAACTATTGCAAGGCTACGATTTTCTGCATCTGTATCAGGAAAAAAACTGTAAACTTCAGATGGGTGGTTCCGACCAATGGGGAAATATTACTACCGGCACTGAATTGATCCGGCGTACTTGTGGTGGTGAAGCTTTTGCTCTGGTTTGCCCATTGATTACAAAAGCAGACGGAGGCAAATTCGGTAAAACCGAAACAGGTAATGTATGGTTGGACCGTCGCTATACTTCTCCTTACAAGTTTGTACAATTCTGGCTGAACGTGAGTGATGCCGATGCTGAAAAGTATATTAGGATTTTCACTTTTCTGAGCCGGGAAGAAGTGGAAAACCTGATTGCCGAACATCGTCAGGCACCCCATTTACGCGTTCTGCAAAAAAGACTTACTAAGGAAATAACCTGCATGGTCCATTCAGAAGAAGACTACAATGCTGCTGTCGAAGCGTCAACTATCTTGTTTGGAAATTCAACGGCTGATGCGCTCAGGAAACTCGATGAAGAAACATTCCTTGCTGTTTTTGAGGGTGTACCCACTTACGAAATGTCCATGGATGCCTTAAGCACTGGAGTCAAGGCTGTGGATTTGCTTGCAACGGAGACAGCTCCTGTTTTCCCTTCAAAAGGTGAAATGCGGAAAATGATCCAGGCCGGTGGCTTTTCCATCAACAAGGAAAAGTTCACGGAAGTTGATGGTATACTGAATACTTCAAACCTAATAAACGGACGTTATATACTCGCACAAAAGGGTAAGAAAAACTATTTCTTGCTGATTGCAAAATAAAAATATCATCGAACTTTTTGCCGGGTAAAAGATATTATGTACTTTTGCCCCCGCTTTCAAAGGAAAGCAAAGAGGATTGTCCTATGGTGTAATGGTAGCACTGCAGTTTTTGGTACTGCCTGTCCTGGTTCGAATCCGGGTAGGACAACACGAAAGTCCGGTTATCTGAAAAGATGACCGGTTTTTTATGCCTTCAAATTTCTGATGAATCCATCGTAGCCTGTTCGATGGAGGCAACTCTCTGCAAAAAAGATTTTAAAATCCGCTTCTGTCATTTTTTCAAAATCATCTCTTTTCATCGATAGAAATCCATCCTTGGGTTGTAGCTCAGAATGGTTGTTTCCAGATGCGAACCGGTTCCATGGACAAGCTTCCTGACATTTGTCACAACCGAAAAGGCAGTTGCTTTCGCCGACGAGACGGGCTTCAGTTGCATTGAATGCTCCACGCTTTTCGATGGTCAGGTAAGAAAGGCAGCGATTGGCATCCAGCACATCTCTTTCGTTCAGGGCTTTTGTGGGGCAGGCATCTATGCAACGCCGGCATTTTCCGCAATGATCTGCCACCGGCTTATCATAAGCCAGATCAAGATCTATCAACAACTCTCCCAGTAGATAGGTTGAACCTTTGCCGGGTAAGATTAAATGATGGTTTTTACCCAGCCATCCAAGACCCGCCTCTCTGGCCCAATAACGTTCGGTGATGGGTGCGGAATCGGCAAAGGCCCGTCCGTGGACTGCCGGTTTCATTTCTTTGATGGCTTTAAGCAAGGTCTTCAGCTTTTCACGAATGATGTCATGATAATCTTTTCCATAGGCGAACTCTGCAATATGAGGTGCCTCCGGATTCTGCTTTTTTAATGGAGAATAATTGAGCGCGACGACAATGATTGAACGACAACCCTCCATCAACAGTCTCGGATCATATCGCTTCTCTGAATTCCGCTCCATGTATTGCATACCGGCATGGTATTTCCCTTCCAACCAATGTTGGTATTTGGTCCTGGCAGAGTTGGATATCCGGTCTGCCCTGGCAATGCCACAAGCCTCAAATCCGAGTATTAAAGCCTGTTCCTTGATAAATGTCGATAAATCAACGGATGTCATTTTGCAAAAATACGCCAAAAACTGTAAACATCTTCCCAAGAAGACGTATCTTTGCTTGCGAAACACAATCAATCAATTATGAATGTATTACTACTTGGTTCAGGTGGACGTGAGCATGCGATGGCCTGGAAAATAGCACAAAGTCCCAAAGTTGATCTTTTATTTATTGCACCGGGAAATGCCGGTACGTCTTTGGTCGGGATAAATGCCCCCATTTCTGCAAATGATTTTGCAGCTTTGAAGAAACTGGCCATGGGTATCAGGATTGATATGGTTGTCGTTGGGCCTGAAGATCCTTTGGTAAATGGGGTATATGATTTTTTTGCAGAAGATCCAGACTTGAAACATATTCCAGTCATCGGCCCTTCCAAAAAAGGTGCTCAGTTGGAAGGCAGCAAGGATTTTTCAAAAGCTTTCATGCAGAGACATGGAATACCTACAGCTGCTTATAAAAGTTTTACCGCAGAAACGCTGGAAGATGGTGTGAAATTCCTGAAAACCATGAAGGCTCCTTATGTCTTGAAAGCGGACGGTTTAGCTGCTGGAAAAGGTGTCCTTATTATCAACGATCTTCAGGAAGCCATCAAAGAACTGAGATCCATGCTGGACGGAAAGTTCGGAGCTGCCAGCAAAACGGTAGTCATTGAGGAATTCCTTTCAGGTATTGAATGTTCTGTCTTTGTCATAACAGACGGGAAGGATTATAAAATATTGCCGGAGGCCAAGGACTATAAACGCATAGGCGTTGGTGATCAGGGGCTGAATACCGGTGGAATGGGGGCGATTTCTCCTGTCCCTTTTGCCGACGCTGTTTTCATGAAGAAAGTGGAGGACAGGATCATCAAACCGACCATTCAGGGACTGGCTTCTGAAGGTATCGACTATAAAGGATTTCTGTTCCTGGGATTGATCAAGGTGGACGGAGATCCTGTTGTCATCGAATACAATGCCCGCTTGGGAGATCCGGAAACAGAAGTGGTGATGTTACGCATCAAATCGGATCTGTTTGACTTGCTGGAAGGTGTGGCAGAAGGAAATCTGGCTGAAAAAGAACTTATCATTGATACGCGCTCTGCTGCGACAGTGATGCTGGTATCTGGCGGATACCCTGAGGCTTATGAAAAAGGGAAAAGAATATCCGGTCTCAGACAAGTGAAAAGCAGTATCCTGTTTCACGCAGGAACCAAAAAAGATGGAAAGAAGGTCCTGACAAACGGGGGTCGTGTGATTGCTGTCAGTTCCTATGGTGAAAACATGGCTGAAGCATTGAAAAAATCTTTTGTCAATGCTGAGAAGGTCAATTTTGAGAATAAATACTTCAGGTCTGATATAGGATTTGATTTATAGGAATTTGTGATTATATGCGCATTCGTGTGAATGATCTTTTGCTTATGTCGTTCATCCGGCTCATAATTTAAAATTATTCTTGGATGAAAAAAGGTTTTCTAACTAAAATAGCCTATTCCAATGGACTTTGGATTGCAGGTTTGCTGTTGCTGCTTTTTTCAGTCTTTGGGAATATGTTTTATTCTTTTACTGATTCGCAAATTGTTGAAATACCGGCCTTTGCAGAATTGTACGGTTTGGAAATCTTTGGATTTCAGCTAGATTTGCTTCTGAAGAATCCGCTTTTCGTTCATATATTGCGTTTCTTACTATTGCTTGGAAGTGCCTTGATTCTTCAATATATATCCTCCGAGTTCCGTCTGATCAGGGTGAGGAGTTTTTTCCCTTTTTTCCTGTTTTGTGTCTTTTCCGCAACCATTATTCCTGCTGTTCCTTTTGACGGATCCTCGATTGCCTGCTTCTTGTTTTGCTGGTCTTGTTCGCGGTTGTTTTATGCGTTGGATGGATCGGTCAACCATGTGGTATTTGATGCTTCCGCGTTATTGACCATAGCCTCTCTATTTCAAAGCAAGATCATTTATATTTTGGTGGTCTTTTGGCTTGTGATGGGCATATTGCAGGTCTTCTCATTCAAAAGCTTTTGTGCATCGATTTTTGGTATGATGAGTATTTACTGGATCATTGGGGGCGTGTCTTTCTTGATGGATGATTATCATTTTATCATAACTTACTCCCAGAGTTTGATCTCTTTTGAGTTTGTAGACTTCAATAGCTTTTCTCCGGCGGAAATCGCCTATACTTCTTTTCTGGGAATATTGATGATTTCGGCCATGATCTCATTCTGGCCCAGGCAGAACCTGGACAAACTTCGTACAAGAAATTATCTGAACAGTGTACTTCTCCTTTGGTTTAGTCTTTTGACCTTGTGGCTTTTTTCTGGAAACGATATGGGTATCCTGTTGCTCTTGTTCAGCCTGTCTTCCCTGATGGCTGCTCATTTTTTCTCCTTGATCGATATCAGGTACTCACGGGCATTGTTCATCCTATTTATAGCCCTCTCCATCTCTGTGCGCTATATGCTTTTGGATTAGTTTTGTAGCCCTAAATATTTCACGCTTGACAGAAGAGCCTGATATGTGCTTCACCTGAAAACCAGATCATCCTGCAACGGATACAGGTAAACCTGTTTCGACCTTCACCCTTTTGGCTATGTTCTTCAGCTCTTTTACCGTAATTTTTTCCAGTCCGGCGACAGGTGTTTCCCGGTCAATGGTGTAGACCATGACTGATTCCGGGGCAATTTCCCGAAGAAGTTCAATCCATGCCGAAATTTCAGATTCTGTTGTATTGTCGAAAGTCTGTCCTTCATATTGGCCTCTGGTGAAAAGTGTCTGGATGATCAATCGTCCGTGGAACGTTTTCATTTTCTCAACCTGTCCTTTGACAGAATAAGAGGAAGATACCGGACGATCCAAAATTCTGATCGTTTCATCAAACGCGCTGTCCAGCTTTAGAATCGGATTTTCTACTTTCAAAAGTGCGGCATGGACTTTTGGCTTGTCCAATAGGGTTGCATTTGAAAGTACGCTCACTTTCGCTTTCGGAAAATATTGGTTGCGTAATGAAATCGTGATGTCGATGATTTGGTCGAAGTCCGGATGTAACGTAGGTTCTCCGTTTCCGGCGAAGGTGATGACGTCAAGCGAGACTTTGTCCGCCTGAAGTTCGATCAACTTTTTTTCGAGAGCTTCTTTTACTTCTTCCACTTTGGGCATTTGACCTTTTTCGTGCTGCGAATTCAATCCGCATTCACAATAAAGGCAATCAAAAGAGCAAATTTTTCCGTGAAGGGGCAAAAGATTCACACCGAGTGATGTCCCCAGCCTTCTGCTGTGGACAGGTCCGAAAATGATTTCTTCAAAAAGTATTGTTGACATTGTTGCACGTTTTTCGAACCTTGTTTTGAAGGCTCAACTTATTAACGGAGACAAAGGTAGGCAAAAAATCCACGATAGTTCATCCTGTTCAGAATTTCCAAAGGAACAGGCTTCTGATATCTGTCAGTTGATTTCCCTGAACTTGCTCCAACCCGGTTCCAACTTGTTGTCTGTCTTGGTAAACACTATGCCCGATTTTGATCTGTATGCAAACGGCATTCGTCAGCTTATACTTCAATAACAGGCTGAATCTGTTGCCTTGTCCATAAAAAGGAGTCATGGAAAAGGTCCCCGGCAGATCTTTTTCATAGGAATAGATTCTATTATCGTAATGGTCGGTGTCAAACAAAGCATATTTGACAGAAAGAGAAAAAGGCTTCTCATTGGGACTGTAGTTCACTTCTTGGGAGGCTGAAAACCCCCGGGTCTCTTTTTCTATGGTTTTCGTGAGATTTCCGTCAATGACTGTCTTTAAGGCCCAATTACCATATTTTGAAGAAATCTGTATGCGCATTTGGTCTTTCGTTTGCTTTTCCACAGGCAGCAAAGTGTTGCTTTCCCCGCTGAGATTTTTGTCTTTTGTCTTGCTCTTGAAGCGGATAACAAATTCACTGTTGAAGGATGGTTTCCATGTTGCCTGAATGGCATGGTCGGAGCCATTTGAAGGTTTGTCGATGCCATATTTCAACCATGGAAAAACGAAAAGGTCATAGTAAGCATTCAACCGCCAATTTTTGAAGATTTTCCATTCACACGTTGCGAAAAATCCATATTCGTTTTGAACAGATGTACCTTCGGAAAATGAATTTCCATAGTAAGCCTGATATTTTGGAGTATAGTTTCGTGTCAGGATGGAGATATCCAGTTTGGAATCCGGATGAAGGGTCGTTCCTGATAGGAACGCTGTATTTCCATTTGCATCCATGCCGAACTCACCGAAAAAGAGCATTCCTTTGTATCTCAGGCGATAATTCAACGAGCCATTTCCGCCTTGCTTTCCCCGGAAATAGTGACAATTATAGGGCTTTGGCTCCGGGTTGAAATCCGCATTGAAGCCATAAGTCAACCCTGTAAGACCAAACTGGCCATGATTGGTTTTCAATGAAAAATGGGTACCAATGGTGTAAAGCTTTAATTGGTCCTTGATTGCTGATTCTTTTATTGTTCGGTGCAATTCACTGGTGGAAATGGTTGAAAAGCTTCCTTCCGCGATTTTTGCATCTATGTTCCTGATGGAGGCAAAAGAAGTCATTTCAAGACCGAATATTCCTTTTGTTTCTGCTGTTTGCCAAACAAAAGGCTTCAATATGAATGTCGCTCCGATGCCTCGAAAAAATCCGGATTCGGAAGCTGAAAAGTGTCTGCTGATATTTGTCCCGATTTTTTCGATGGCGGTTCCGCTGGCACTTTTGCCCATAGAAAAAGAACTTGCACAGACCAGGCCTTGTCCGAATTGCAGATTGTAATCACCAATGATCAGTGTCTTTATCCTTTTCTGATCTTTAAGTGAAAAATGGAAAGAAGCGTAATCAATGCCTTTGTTCTTTTTGTTCCAAAGTTTTTCACCTGCATCTTTTTCTAATACCAGTCCCCATTGTATTTTCCCTTTGTAATTGAAACCGTAACGTAAATAGATATGAAAAGGGTCTCCGGAATAGGAATCATTCTTGAGTGTGCTGTCTGATGCATGGGCATATCCCGCCTTTTTCTGAAGAGACCGGCCAAAACGTGCGCGGATTTCTTGCTTTCCATATTTGAGCGCATTTTTCCAGGCAGGCATCTCAATCGGGAAGGAGACCGGTTTTCCAAGACGAACAAAAGGTTTCATCCAACGAAGGGTCTGTTCATCCATTCCTTCCACCAGCATCAGTTCAGAAAGGCTTACGAGTGGCCCATACCGATATAGGTAATAAGAGAGGGATTCTATCTGTTCCTCACTCAAAAAAGGAATGCTTTCCAACATTTCTTTTGTCGCGGTGTTCAGGGGAATGGGATTTTCTGACAATTCAGAAAACCGATCCTGCCAGTCTTCTGCATTCATTTCATTTTCACTGTTTTCTGTTATTTCTTCAATGAGACTTGTCCAGTCTTGCGTTTTTATCTCTTCTTGTCCGATGCTGTCTGTCTTTTCAGGGGCCTGACCTAAAACATAGCCTTGATATCCGGAAATCAGGGCACTTGTCAGGATGATGCGATTGATGATTTTCATCTTTTGAAACTCCTGCCGTTTACCAGTTGTAACTTATCGTGAAACAAGAGCTTAAACCAAGCACCGGATGTACATTTCCACCCAATGAATATTTTAATCGGTGGAACTTGCCACCAATGCCCCATGATGGCTTTAACGGATTGGCTGATAATCCCGTCCTGAGGATAAAAGTGTCCCATACTGCGTATTCAAAACCCAGATGCCAGATCAGTTTCTCCTGTTGTACTTTTTCGATTTCAAACAGCCACTCTGCCTTTTCTGTGTTGGAAAATAATCCTCCTATATGGAATGACTGATACAATGGAATGTCATTTTCCCCTTTGTTTATTTTTGAACCTGTCGGGTTGAAAATATAAATGTCAATTTTAAAGTTTTCATAGAGTTTGTAACTGCAATTGATTTCTGAAAGGAGTGTACCTCCTTTTTCATCGCTGATCAAGGAATAATGATAATAACCGGCTTTTATTCCCAGCATGAAAGATCCTGACAAATAACGGGATGCTCCCAATGATAGATAGTTTTCCTGGAAAACGGCATCCCCTGTCTGTGCCCAGAGCACATCCAACTTCATCCATTTTGTCGGATTGGTCAGCTTGATGCTTTTAATCGAAAGTTCACGGAGGTTGTAGGGCAGTTGACAGTTTAGGAAGACCGCAGAAGAATCAGACTGCTCAATCCCTATCATTCCTCCACCTAAGGCCATGCTTCTTCCATCTTTTTGACAGGATGCTCCGGTAAAAAGTTCGTTTCTGCAATAGCTAATATTACTTGTGCAGTATAAAACGAATAAAAACAGTATTATAATACGCTTCATGTGCTTTTAAAATTGCACAAAAATAATAATAAAATAATATAAAAGAAAGATAAAATAAAAACAATCATTGAACTTGGATGATTAATAAAAGTAAAATGGATCAAAGAGCGAACCTCAAAGAAGAAAAAACTGTACTTTTGTATCTCATAGAAGAATATTCACATGAAGCGGAAACGTTTATATTCCTTATCATTGATTGTTTTTTGTTTTGTCAGCCTATTCGCCCAACAAAATCCGACAACACCTGTTCCTGAAAAATATCAGGAAGTGAGGGGTATGATACCAATGAACAAGCCGGGAAAAACAACTTATGCAGTAATAGAAAGTGGTGATACGATACCCATGGGCTATCTGACTTCTGCTTTCGTGTTTCCAAAGGAAATGTTCAGAAGTCAAAGGGATGAAAAATACTATTGGAAATTGGTAAGGGATGTCAAGAAGGTTTACCCGCTTTCCAAGGTTGTTTATTATACTTTATACGAGACCATGGGCTATTTGGAAACCATTCCTGATGAGAGAGCCCGTGCGAAGCATCTTCGTCAAATGGAAAAAGATCTTGTGAAGGAGTATGAACCCGTTTTGAGAAAAATGACTTACAGCCAAGGAAAAATATTGTTGAAACTGATTAATCGCGAATGTAATTCTTCCCCTTATGAATTGATACGTGCCTATAGAGGTTCTTTTGCAGCGACATTATGGCAAGGTGTTGCAAAGATTTTCGGGGAAGACCTGAAGTCGGACTATCATCCGACTACGGAAGATCTCATGATTGAGCGGATTGTCATACAGATTGAACAAGGCCAAATATAGAGAGGTTTCGAGAGGGCGCAAATCTTTGCGTTGTTGTTTATTCGTCAATTCTTACGTACTATGTTCCGGCATGCTTCCTGTTTTCGTCAATGGGACACCCATCAAAAGAAAAGCTTATAAAATATCCCGTTTCATCACGATCTTGTAGAGTTCCTGCTGCTCTTAAAAGAGGGGTTGCTTTTAAGAAAACAAAAAGGATGCTCATACAATGGGCATTGCAGAAGATATTTTTGTGAAACTATATTTTAGTCGAACAATAGTTACCTCAAATAGAAATAAATAATATCTTTGGATCAATCATTTTTCGACTGAGAAACACAAAATGGGTTAGCCATAATTACCTGATGGAACCTATGTGGTTTAGTATCAAATCAAAAGTGCGGAGTCAGCACGTAAACTCTAATAATAATAAAAATGAAAAAACTCTGGCATTTACTTCTTTGTGTAATGTTGGCATACTGCACAGCGGAATCTGCCTCTGCTCAAACTATATATAGCGGCACGCTCAGGCACACTACTATTGACGAATTGGACTCCATAAAAAAAGAGTTCTCAGAAATGCTAAATTATATTTCTTGGTGTGAAACTATTCGCAAAAATGTGATGCATCAGTACGGTCCTTTACCCGAAGACAAAGGTCTGATTGTGACACCCGACAGCGTGTCGTTTAACCTTTCGAAAAAGAAAAAATACACCTTCTTGTGTGCCGACAAACAAAAGATTGAGATTTCCGAAGATTCTTACCACTGGGGACCAAAGTCCGTTATAATGGAACTGCTGAACTTAAATTTGTATTGGAGATTTAAGGACTTGGAATATGCAAAAAAATTTGCAGATGATCTGATTTACTTTCAGCACATGAAAGAGTTGGTGAGTGTAAAAGGAGGCAAACAATTTGACTCTCTTGCTGTTCAATACCGGGCACTCAAAGTGAAACCTGCCATATCAGAAGAAGAGCGTCGGTATATTGTGCAGGCCAATGCAATGGTTCAATCAAAGAATTATAACAGAGCCATCGAATTATATGAAAAAGCAATTGCCATGAACCCGACAAACCCTATGGTATATAATAATGAGGCTCTGCTTTTAGCATTGGTTGGTCAATATGATTCGGCAATTAACCGAATGAAAAAATATCTGATGTTGGTTCCAGAAGCAGAGGATGCACGGGCAGCGCAGGATAAGATTTATGAATGGGAAGCAGAAATTAAATAACCCTATTTAAATAAAGATGCTATGAAAACAATCCAACGTATAAATATCCTGTTTCTGACATTGATATGCCTGAATACCTATGCGCAGGAAAAGAGTATTGTAAATTCACCTGACCGGCAGAAAACGGAAATTCTGAAAATTCTGAATGATAAAGATAACAAGTTGTCGTTTTCCTATAACGATCCGAAAAAAGGATGGAATTGGATAAAAGTTATTGAAGCAAAAAATTTAGATAATTACAACCTTATTCTCAAAGCAAAAAAGGAACAGATTATATCTGTTAGGTTAGTTCCAGGCAGTATAACTTATGACTCAAATGCCAATTACGATAGAATAATTATAAGCGACTCCTTAATTATAGTAAGTTGGGAGAAAAAACATATAAGAGAAATCCATCAATTAATTTCAGCTTTGCATCACATATATACCTCAGAAGCCAATGTCAAAGAATTAGCAGTATTTCAGACAATAGCCGCAAACTACAAAGCGTTAAGTGAGAAGCCGACCATCACCGAGGAACAACGCAAATACATTGTACAGGCAAATAGTAAAAACGAAAAAAAAGAATACCAGGAAGCTTTGAATCTTTACAAAAAAGCAATAAATGTAAATCCACTTTCATATCCTTCAGCTTATAATAATATGGCTTTATTAGCTGCACAAATTAAGGATTACCAGTATGCTATATTCAATATGAAAAAATACCTGATGTTGGTTCCCGAAGCAGAAGATGCGCGGGCTGCACAGGATAAGATTTATGAGTGGGAAGCAGAAATTGGGAAATAACAACTTATCATTATGAAAAAGTTACTTAGAACTACTCGATTCTTGGTATTATTCACAGCCTTGCTGTTCACTTTTCATGTTCAGGCTCAAATAGATGAAGGAAAAATGAAGAACAACGGTACGTTTTCTGTCAAAAAAACATATTCGCCACCTCTACGCCAGTATGATATGGACGACTTAATCAACAATATGAATCAACATATTGAGAAGTGTTTTATTTCTTTTCATGAAAAGGACGGATACCAACATTCAGGATCGGAACGGCTTAAATTTTTCAATAATAGAGTTGAGACCAAGGCCGGTATAATGTTTTATTACAGAGATGTTATTGAAAATAAAAATATTGAACTCCAACTTTCTTATATCTATTTTGGGGTGAGCATTTATGTAAGCAAACTTTGGGGCAATTCAGATAAGATTGCAGTACAGAATTTTGAATTCGATTATATGGATAATAGCAACAAAGAAAAAGCACGGTATTTTGCAGAAAATATGTATTATATCCTGCAACGTTACCGTAATGATCATTTAACTGATATCGCCGATAGTATCCAATTCAGCATTCAGCTTGACAAATACAGGAAAATGGACATAAAACCCGTTGTTTCTGAAGAACAACGAAAATATATTGTACAGGCAAATTCTTTAACCAATGACAAATTATATAAACAAGCGATTGATGCATATAAAAAGGCTTTAGCAATTAACCCTGTTGCTTATCCGGCGGCATATTTCAATATGGCATTGCTTTTTGCTGAAAAACAAGATTTTGAAAGAGCCATTACAAACATGAAAAAATACCTATTGTTTGACCCCGATGCACCCGATGCCCGTGCGGCACAGGATAAAATTTATGAATGGGAATATCATTCAAACCAAGATTTAGAGTCAAAGAAGCTATGAAAACGAAAATAAAATATTATTTGTCTGCCCTGTTATTGTTTGTAAGTATATATGGTGTGAGTCAAGTTCCTGCTGTTAGCGGAGCTCAGTGTGTTGAGTGTGGTGCCATGAATGGAAGCCATAAGACATGGTGTAAGTATTACAATTCACCAACTACCTCCTTATCTTCCTCTTTATTTGGTGTTAGTACGGAGCAAAGTATAAAAATGCAGCTTGCAACCAGCCTTGCAAGTGCTTTTTTCAGTCTTCTGTTCAATGACAACTCACAAAACAATGAACAGGCTATTGAACAACAACGGCAACAAGCAGCACTTATGGCTCAAAGAGCGGCAGAAGAAAAACGAATCAACGATTCGATAGCACAGGTAAAGTATGAAAAGATGATGCAATCGTATAAACGACTGAATGACGCAAACAATCTTCAGTTCAAATCATTGTCAACATCCAACATGCAATTCAAATCATTAGAGAGTGGCAGTGCTCCTATGACCATGGAAGAGAGGGAACGGCAAAACCTTAAAAAAAGGGGAATTGGGATTACCTGGGATTATAATGCGTGGGCTCAGGTTCCATCCAATAGTTATAAAATGGAAGAAACCCCATACGTGCCTGAAGCAAACGGACCGGACAAATATTTGGACGATGCAATCAATAAGATTGAAACTTTCGAAGGAGGAAGGGTTGCAGCATTGGCCGGCAGGTATATGGTGGGTATTAAAAATAACACCATATCTTACCTTAAAGATGCTTCCGATGCGGCTGTTAGCGGCAATATGGCAAAAATGGAAGAGACGGGACAAATGGACTTACGCAAACTGTCATCCAACGCGCTGTACGAAGCCGGAGTAAAAACCGTAAAAGCTAATTACGAAAATCTGAAAGATAATGTGATGGGTGGTATCCAGGATAAGAATTTTGAAGTAATACATGAAGGAGCAAAAACTCTTTTCCCAAATTATAAAACAATAATAGAATTGACACCGAAAGATTGGAAGGAGAGAGCTATTAATGCAATATTATGATGAAAAAAATGAAGCCATGAAAAAAAACATTTCCATATCGCTCTTATTTTTCTGTTTACTTCTCACGCAAACAACCATGGCCCAACAAAAAAACAACTTGCGTTATGAAATCATGCTAAGTAAGAATATGCTGGATGCTTCCATGAAAAACGAAGGTTTTGTCAATGGTATTGACGTTTCACCCGATAGATACATTACCCTTTCCACGGGTAATAAAATGTATCAGTTAGGCTGGGGTGGCATAAAAAAACTCGGGCTAGATGCAAATGGTTCGGTCAGTTCTTACGGATATACATCTACCGGAATTTTGATGGTTGTAAAAAACAACTCATTGTGCTATATGGATACATTAGGCAAACTCATTCAGCTTGTTCAACTACCAACCTCCGACATGGGATTAGCTGCAGGCAAAGAGGTGATGTATCTGTTCGACCGTAACAGGAGCGACAAGCAGTATAGGCTCTACGTTTTTGCTAAAGGCGCAAAATACAAACAGCTTTTAGTATCCCCAAAGCCTATCACTACAGCGGTTGAAATGAACGATTCTCTCTATTTGGCTATCGGAAGCGGCATTTTTTCCTTTTCTCCCAAGAGCAATACCTTAAATTTAGTTGCCGGATTTCAAAAAGAGAATGATATTAAATCAATGACAGTTGATCCTACTAATAATATTCTCTATGTGGCCATGCGTGATGCTGTCTATGCGATACAAAACAATAAAATTGTGTATGTTACCGGAGATTTTGGCGGAGGGCTTATTAAATATTTCAGAGATGGGCTTATTATATTCAACCCTGGGAGCAAAGATATCATACGCATTGTAAATATAAGTGGAACTATTGCATTTTAGAGGAGCATTCGTTTACACAAAATTATGGATACTGCCAAAAAAAGAGATACTGTTTTATTTGGATTTAAAACAGTATCTCTTTTTTTCACTCCTACCTTTGATACAGAGTCATGTTGGGATTAATGGATGCCCAGCACTTTCTTGATTTTTTCCACGTAGTCCAGCTTTTCCCAGGTGAAGAGTTCAACTTTAATGGTCTTTTTGCCTTCGTAACGGGAGGTGAAAGTCTTGACTACTGTTTTTGGTTCACGTCCCATGTGCCCGTATGAAGCTGTTTCCGAATAGATGGGGTTACGTAGTTTCAATCTTTGTTCAATAGCTTTTGGACGCATATCAAATAAATCATACATCTTTTTGGCCAATTCGCCGTCGGAGATTTTCAATTTGGAAGTTCCATAAGTATTGACGTATAAATTCATGGGTTTGGCTACACCGATGGCATAGGAAACCTGAACAAGAACTTCATCGGCGACACCGGCTGCAACCATGTTTTTGGCAATATGACGGGCAGCATACGCAGCAGAACGGTCTACTTTCGAGGGATCTTTGCCGGAGAAGGCACCACCACCGTGAGCACCTTTTCCACCGTATGTATCAACGATGATTTTTCTACCTGTCAGACCCGTATCTCCGTGAGGACCTCCGATGACAAACTTGCCGGTCGGATTCACAAAGTATTTGATGTCCTTATCAAACAAGCCTGCAACTTCAGGGGTTTGCCTGGCAATGACCCTTGGAATCAGGATGGTGATGATGTCCTCCCTGATTTTGGCCAACATGGAAGAATCTGCTTTTTCTACGGCCGCATCACTATTATTTGAAGGCCGGATGAATTCGTCATGTTGTGTTGAAATGACGATGGTATCAATGCGGACAGGTTTGTTGTTGTCATCATATTCGATGGTTACCTGAGATTTTGCATCAGGACGCAAGTATGGAATGGTCCCTTCGCGACGGATGTCAGCCAGCTCCAACAGTAATCCGTGAGCCAAATCCAAGGCCAGAGGCATGTAATTTGCAGTTTCGTTGGTGGCATAACCAAACATCATACCTTGGTCGCCGGCTCCCTGGTTCATGGGGTCAACTTTGGCGGCACCATCCACGCCCCGGTTGATGTCAGCCGATTGTTCGTGAATGGCTGAGAACACACCGCAGGAGTTGCCATCAAACATGTATTCACTTTTGGTGTATCCGATTTTGTTGATCACCTTGCGGGCTACATCCTGCAAGTCAACATAAGCTTTTGATTTGACTTCACCTGCAAGAATAACCTGACCGGTTGTTACCAAGGTTTCACAAGCGACTTTTGATTCCGGGTCAAAAGCAAGAAACTCATCTAAGAGCGCATCGGAAATCTGATCGGAAACTTTATCCGGATGTCCTTCAGAAACGGACTCAGACGTAAATAAATAAGCCATTTTATAATATTTTAAAATAAAAACTTAGACCGGTACTTTTTGAGAAGTACTGTCCGATATTATAAAATTTGAAGGAGGATATTGCGCGTAAGCGCGGACTATATTTTATTTTTTAGCATTTTTTCGTGTGGTTGCAAGCGTCCAAATCCTTCCACAAATTCGATGCAAATATATATATATTTATAGAAATGTGAAATAACTATTTAAAAACTTTTCAAATTTATTCCTTCGCTGTCAATCATCGTAATCGGTTTTCCCATCTTTTTCTGAATGATCCGGAAGTGATGCTGCTCTTCGGGTGAGATTAGGGAAATGGCTTGACCCGGGGATTCTGCCCGGCCGGTTCTGCCGATCCGGTGGAGGTAGTCTTTGGGAGAACGAGGCAGTTCATAGTTGATGACGTGGGGCAAGAATTTGATGTCAATGCCACGTGAAATCAAATCGGTAGCAACCAGCACACGCAGGTCGCCCGATTTAAATTTGGACAGAGCCTCTGTTCTGGCTCCCTGACTTTTCTTACTGTGTATGGCAGTAGCCTTTATCCCGTTTTTTCGAAGTTTGTCGGCTATGGCATCGGCTTTGAAGACAGAGGAGGCAAAAACAAGAACCTGTCGTAAATCCTGACTTTTGATAATGTATCTTAAGAGGGGACCTTTCCGCTCTTCTGAAACAAAATATCCCAACTGATCGATCAAGTCAAAGTAATCTTCTTCGGGTTCAATCTTAATGACCAACGGATTGTGCAAAAGTATTTGGTTGATGGCGGTGATATCTTCATTCAGCGTTGCGGAAAACAAGAGGTTCTGGCGTCTTTTGGGTAAAAGGGCGATGATGCGGTTCATCTCTTCCTGGAAGCCAATATTCAGCATTTTGTCTGCCTCATCCAGTACCAGCGTGTCAATATCGGATAAGTGTACTGCATTTGATTCCGTCAACTCCAGCAAACGTCCGGGTGTTGCTATCAGGACATTGACGCCATTCATCCGCATCATCTGCGGATTGATGGAAACGCCTCCGTAAACGGCCATCGTTTTGATGCGTCTTGGAAGATCCTTGCCGAGTTTATAAAAGACCTCGCTGACCTGCATGGCCAATTCGCGCGTAGGGACAAGTACCAAAATATTGACATACCTGTTTTGAGAAGGAGCTATATCTTGCAGATTCATTAAAATGGGCAAGACATAGGCGGCAGTTTTTCCTGAACCGGTCTGAGCGATGCCTAAAACATCTTTTTTGTTTAAAATGGCAGGAATGGCCTCCGTTTGAATGGGGTAAGGCTGCGTGTAATTCTGATCTGCAAGTGCTTTCAATAAAGCGGGTGATAAGCCTAATGATTCAAAAGTCATATATTTTTTGTTTGGGCGAATGTATTAATACTGCCTGTGAGCGTCGATAAGAACAGTTAAGTTCGCCCAAAAATCAATTCAAGTCGAAATTTATCAAAAAGCTGACGCTAATGAGATGCAGATCTGTTCGTGGAAGATAGGGATCAAAAGACCAGCTTTCAATAGCCTTACCTCTTAAATCCTCGAATAAATCCATTTTTGTGTAACCATAGCTGACGGCCAGATCAACATTTTCGACCAATTCAACGGCCAAGCCTGCTTGAATGCCCGTATACAGCCTGGGGTGACATTCGCTTTTAAAAGTTGTGTTCTTGGTTTGACCGGTTGCCTTATAGGTTTTTTCCTGAGTAATATCATCAATCACAATTTTGTGGTAAATTTCTTCGAGGTTGACCTTCTGAGCGGAAAATGGCAAAAAATAGAGTTTGGGTTCTACAAAAAAACGGACATGTTTTTCATCTAAAGTAAAAACAGGGATTTGGACCCGAGGACTCAGTTGTATGCTTGGAAGGGTTTTGTCGCTGGTTAATTGGTATAAGGTGGAAGTAGTTGTCCCATCCACTTTCCAACCGCCTTTGAAACCGGAATTCCATAACCCCAAACCCAGATTAAGAGAAAAGTTGTCATTAAACTGAACTCTTCCTTCTATTAAAAACGGATAGACCAAGTCTCCTCCATTACGGCCCATTCCAATGGATCCATCCACACCGAACCCTTTTTGGGCAAAACCGTTACATGCAAGCAGCAAAAGAGAAAGTGAAAGAAGGATGCGTTTCATCTTATTATTTTTATTTTGATTTAATCTTATCAAAGCCCTCTCCATAGACTCCGATAACGGAACTTTGTGAGACAAAAGCCTGAGGATCGCACTGTTTTATAATTCTGAAAATCTTGACCGATTCATTCTTTTTAGCCATGACCATCAGAACCTCGGTTGGCTCTTTGGAATACCATCCCATCCCATGTAACACTGTCACACCACGATGTGCCTCTATAACAATACGTTTTGCGATATCTTCAGATTGTCCGGAAACAATCAGAAATTGGACAGACTGCCTGACTCCGTTTACAACAAAGTCTACGAAATAAGTGCTGATGACAAGTGTAACCAGGCCAAATAATATTTTTTCAAAGCTTTGAAACAAGATATATGATGATGAGATAATGCACAAATCTATGTATAAGAGTCCTCTTCCCAACGTGACATTGCTGTATTTGTTAATAATCTTGGCCACGATATCAGTACCTCCCGTACTGCCGTTGGCCGTGAAGACGATTCCTATGCCCAATCCGGTAAGGACACCACCGATGACACAAGCCATAAACGGTTCTTCCACCAATAAAGGCTTCTTGATCAGAGTCTGTGCAACAGATAAGAAAAAGGTCAGTATGAAAACTCCGAAAATGGTTTTCAGGCTAAACCTCCAACCGAATTCCCTGATTGAAAAAAAGAGCAGAACAATATTGATAATGAAATAAGTGGCTGCAACCGGAAATCCATTTGCAAAATAAATCAAGGCTCCAATACCTGTAACGCCCCCGGTCGTTATTTCATGGGGCAGGAGGAATCCTGTCCATCCAAAGGCATATAAAGATAGACCGATGACAATTGTGCAATATTCTTTAATGGCTTCAATCTTGAATTTGTTTGACATGACTCAAAACTTTAAATTTCAAATTTACAGAACCTTATATTACAATATTTACAATTTTCTTTGGAACGACTATAATCTTTTTCGGATTTTTCCCCTCCAGCCATTTTTGAGCGGCAGGATTGGCCAATGCTGCCGACTTGATGTCATCTATGCTGGCATCTGCCGCAAAATCCATCATGAAACGGGTTCTGCCGTTAAAGGAGATGGGATAGGTAAAGACAGATTCCTGCAAGTAAGCTTCATTGCATTCAGGCCATTTGGCATCACAAATGCTGTTCTTGTGTCCGAGAGCTTCCCAGATTTCCTCACAGAAATGCGGAGCAAAAGGGGTCAGAAGAATGATGAGCGGTTCGATGATGCTGCGTTTATTACATTTCAGGCTGGTTAGTTCGTTGACACAAATCATAAAAGCACTTACGGAAGTGTTGTAGGAGAAGTGTTCGATATCCCAGCTGACTTTCCTGATTAGTTTGTGCAAAGCCTTGAGTTCGTCTTTGGTGGCTTCCGAATCACTGAATTCGAAACCGTTTTCGTTGGTACAAAGATTCCATATTTTCTTCAGGAAGCGGTGTACTCCGTCAATGCCGTTGGTATCCCATGGCTTCGATTGCTCAACCGGTCCCAAAAACATTTCGTAGAGACGAAGCGTATCGGCTCCGAATTTTTCCACAATATCATCCGGATTCACGACATTGTACATGGATTTGGACATCTTTTCGACAGCCCATCCGCAAACATATTTGCCTTCTTCGAGGATGAATTCTGCGTCGGCATAATCCGGACTCCATTTTTTGAATTTCTCGACATCCAGGATGTCATTGCTGACCATGTTTACGTCTACATGAATCTCTGTGGTGTCGTACTTGTCTTTTAGGTTGCAGGAAATGAAAGTATTCGTGTCCTTGATGCGGTATACAAAATTGGAACGACCCTGAATCATACCCTGATTGATCAGTCTCTTGAAAGGTTCGTCTTTGCAGATTACGCCAAGGTCAAACAGAAATTTATCCCAGAAACGGCTGTATATCAAATGCCCTGTGGCGTGTTCCGTACCTCCGACGTATAAATCGACCTGCTCCCAGTAATTGTTTGCTTCTTTACTTACCAGAGTCCTGTCATTGTGCGGATCCATATAGCGCAGGTAGTAGGCGGAAGAACCGGCAAACCCGGGCATGGTGTTGAGTTCAAGTGGATAACCGTCTTCTGTTTTCCAGTTTTTGGCATTTCCGAGAGGCGGCTCACCTGTATCTGTAGGCAGAAATTTGTCCACTTCCGGCAATTCCAGAGGCAGTCTTTGCTCGTCCAGCATGTAGGGCATACCGTCCTTGTAATATACGGGGAAAGGTTCTCCCCAATAGCGTTGGCGGCTGAAGATGGCGTCACGTAGCCGGTAATTAACTTTGATGCGCCCCAAATTATTTTCAGTTACATAGTCCTTCGTCCTGGCAATTGCTTCCTTCACGTTCAGACCATTCAGAAATCCGGAATTCATCATGATGCCTTCTTTCGCGTCGAAGCTTTCCTCGCTGACATCTGCTCCTTCAATCAGTGGAATGATGGGCAGATTGAAATGTTTGGCAAAAGCATAGTCTCTGGAATCATGAGCAGGAACGGCCATGATGGCACCGGTACCATATCCGGCCAGCACATAATCACTGATCCAGACAGGAATGGGCTCGTTTGTAAAAGGATTGACGGCGTAAGCTCCTGAAAAAACACCTGTTACCCTTCTGTCTGCAATACGTTCGCGCTCCGTACGTTTTTTGGTGTTCAAAATATAGGTATCCACCTCGGACTTTTGTTTCGGTGTGGTCAGTTGGTCAACTAATTCGCTTTCAGGAGCGAGTACCATAAAAGTGACACCAAAAACCGTATCGGCACGGGTGGTGAATACGGTGAAGTCAATGTCGGAATCTTTTACCTTGAATTTCAGTTCAGTACCTTCACTTCGGCCAATCCAGTTGCGTTGTGTCTCTTTCAGGGAATCAGACCAATCCAGGGTGTCCAGCCCGTCCAACAGCCTTTGGGCATAAGCGGAAATACGCAGGCACCATTGACGCATCACTTTTTGTTCAACAGGGTAACCTCCCCGTAAAGAAAGACCTTCGCTGACTTCGTCATTGGCGAGAACAGTACCAAGTTTGGGACACCAATTTACCATGGAATCACCCAGATAGGCGATTCGGTAATTCATCAGGAGATTCTGTTGTTCCCGCAGGCTTTTGGCTTTCCATTCATTTGCGGTGAAAACCAGCTCTTCTGAGCAGGAGACGTTTAGTAATATTTTTTGGTTATTGTCGGCATAACTTCCGTTCTTTTCGAAGGCTTTGACCAATTCGGCAATCGGAAGAGCTTTGTTCGCATCATGATCGTAATAGCTGTTGAACATTTGAATAAATGCCCATTGGGTCCATTTGTAATATTCAGGTTCGCAGGTGCGAACTTCACGATCCCAGTCGAAGCAGAAACCGATTTTGTCAAGTTGCTCCCGGTAGCGTGCTATATTTTTGGCCGTTGTGACGGCAGGGTGTTGACCGGTCTGAATGGCATATTGTTCTGCAGGCAAACCATAGGCATCGTAGCCCATGGGGTGCAACACATTGTAGCCCTGTAGACGTTTATGTCTTGCGTAAATATCAGAAGCAATGTAACCAAGCGGATGCCCGACGTGTAACCCTGCTCCGGACGGATAGGGAAACATGTCCAATACATAATATTTGGGTTTTGACCGATCTTCTTTTACTTGATAGGTTTTGTTAGCCTTCCAGGCTGCCTGCCATTTTTGCTCGATGGCTTTAAAATTATAATCCATTTGGTCCTAAAATAAATGCGGTGTGAAATTGGTGCAAAGTTAATCATTTGAAGGAAACCTTCCTTACAATTTTTAAAAAGATACACAACTGCTTTTTACCCTTTTGACTCTTGAAAACTGTCCTAAATGTATTTTATTGCAAGAACGGAGGATACTCTAATCAAAAAAGACTTATTTTTGCATCTCCGTTTAAAAATGAACAATCTCTAACTATATTGGTTGTAATATGAACGGTTCAAATAGGAAAATATGGTAAAAGAGTATGATTTTCTGGTGATCGGTTCAGGCTTGGCTGGCATGAGCTTCGCTCTTAAAGTTGCCGATAAAGGTCAGGTTGCACTTTGCTGTAAGACCGGACTGGAAGAAGCCAATACCAATCTGGCACAAGGAGGTATAGCCTCCGTGACAAAAACGACAGATGAGTTTGAGAAACATATTGAGGATACGTTGATTGCAGGCGATGGCTTGTGTGACCGTGCTGTTGTTGAAAAAGTTGTCAAAGAGGCACCCAGTCAGATCAAAGAGCTGATCAACTGGGGTGTGGAATTTGATAAAGATGAAAAAGGTCGTTTCGATTTGCATCGTGAAGGTGGTCACTCGGATTTTCGTATTCTACACCACAAGGATTCTACCGGTGCCGAAATTCAGAAGAGTCTGATCCGTCGCGTAAAGGCTCATCCGAACATCCATATTTTTGACCAACATTTTGCGATTGAAATTCTTACACAACATCATTTGGGACAAAATGTGACCAGACATTCCGACAATATCGAATGTTATGGTGCTTACGTCCTCAATATGAAAACCCGGAGAATCCATACTTTTCTGGCTAAAGTAACCATGGTTGCTACCGGTGGTATCGGAAACATATACCAGACCACCACCAATCCATCGATTGCAACCGGAGACGGAATCGCTATGGTTTACCGTGCCAAAGGGCTTGTAAGCGGAATGGAATTTATCCAGTTCCATCCAACTTCTTTGTATAATCCCGGAGAAAGGCCTTCTTTCCTGATTACGGAAGCGATGCGTGGTTATGGTGCTGTTTTGCGTACCCAGGACGGTGAGGAATTCATGCAGAAATATGACAAACGTTTGTCGCTTGCCCCCAGAGACATTGTCGCCAGAGCCATCGACACAGAAATGAAGGCCAGAGGAGATGATTTTGTCTATCTGGACGCCACGCATTTGGATGCTGAAACGACCAAAACCCAATACCCGATGATTTATGAAAAATGTCTTTCACTGGGCATTGACATCACCAAAGACTATATTCCGGTAGTTCCTGCTGCTCACTACCTTTGCGGTGGAATTCAGGTAGACTTGAACGGCAGAACCACCATCAAACATCTATATGCAGCAGGAGAGTGCTCCTGTACTGGCTTGCATGGAGCAAACCGCTTGGCCTCCAATTCTTTGATTGAGGCTATCGTCTATGCCGATGCTGCCGCCAAACATGCACTTTCCGTGATCGATACCCTTGATTATGAGAAACGCATCCCACTCTGGAATGACGAAGGAACCAGACTTCCTGAAGAAATGGTCCTGATTACTCAAAGCAAAAAGGAGGTTGAACAGATTATGAGTACTTATGTCGGCATCGTCCGTTCAAATTTGCGTCTGAAAAGAGCGATGGACAGATTGGATATTCTTTATAAGGAGACAGAAAGACTTTTTGCGAGATCGGTGGTCTCCAAAGAAATCTGCGAGCTGAGAAATATCATCAATACCGGATATTTGGTGATCAAGCAGGCACAAGAACGCAAAGAAAGCAGGGGTCTACATTATACGATAGATTACCCGAAGAAGAACCCCATTTAAGCAACTGATCTGACCCCAAAAAGTTAGACAATAGTTTTGGGGGTGCAGTTCACAACTCCCTTGGCGTTTTTTTAACAAAGAAGCCACGCCTTTTGGACGTGGCTTCCTTGTTTATTCATGGTATGGGCCTTTATTTGTTTTCCGGCATCAATAGGATCTCAGTAACATTGTTTTGTTCCAACAAGGTCTTTGCCAATTTGGTGATGTCTTGTGCATTCAGATCTTCAACTGTTTTTTCATAATCCGTACAATAGTTCAGACCGTCCTTGTAATAGGAAGAAATGGTTTGCATCCACCAACTGTTCTCCGTCAAATCCTCTTTATATTGTTTGATCAGGTTTAGTTTGACCTTATTCAAGTCTTCCGGTTTGGGACCGTTTTCGGCAAGGGATTTGATTTCTGCATGGACGATTTCGAGCATTCGCTTATCTAATTTGGGGTCGGTGTCAAAATGGATGCTTAGTCCGCTTGTCTCAACCGGCTTCTTGCTGATGAATCCATTGACTCCTACCCCATAGGAACCTCCTTCTTCTTCACGAATGGTGGCTGTATAACGTAAATCAAGCAAATTGTCTATGGCATTCATGATGACCCGATTGCTCATATTATATGGCAGATCAGCACTGTAGCGTATATAATTGGTGGTCTTGCTGATTTTGAGCGGTTTGACTATTTCCTTATGTATTTGTCCCTTTTGTATGCGAATGTTGTTGTCCTTCCAGGTTTCCCTGTCCTTGTTTGTTTTCAGACTACCCAAGTAAAGCTCTATCAGAGGTTTGAATGTCTCAGCATTGATGTTCCCCACAAACTCGAAAGTAAAATCTGCCGGGTTGGAGAATCGTTCCTTATAAATGCGCTTGATCCTTTCATAACTGACTTTTTCAAGGGTTTCAATATTGGTTAACAAGACTCTCGGATGATATCCGTAAAGCGTTGTTGTGATGGAGTCCGAATAGGCGTTTTCAGGGTCGAGTGCTGCATTTTCCAAATAAGTTCGAAAGGATTTGATGATATATTGATAAGCGTTTTCATCCTCACGGGGAGCTGTGAAATATAAATGGGTGAGTTGAAGCATGGTTTCAAGATCTTTCACAGAGGAGGAACCTTTGAAACTTTCCTCATAACCTCCGATGCTTGGACTGACCGATGCTATTTTTCCTGTCAGTTTCTTGTTCAATTCGGTCAGGTTGAATGTTCCTAAGCCACTTTGATTGATTACATCTGTGACAAACATGGCTGAAGCCAAGTCTTCTTGTGGTAATAAGCTCATGCCACCGTCACTCCAAGCAGCCATTCTGATCTCGTCTTCTTTGAATTTGGTGGATTTAAAAATGACTTTGATACCGTTGGAAAGAGTCCATTCTGCTGTTCCAAATGTCTCGTTAGCATTGACTTTCTTTACTTTTCCAGGCTTGAGCTTTTTTGCTATGAGCGGTTCATTTGAGACGTTGTCTTCATAAGCTTTCAGTTCTACGCTTTGTGCAGCTTTGATTTCTTGTTTCAGTTCATCATTGGTGGGATAGGTCAGTCCTTCTTTTTCAGGTCCTGTTATCGAAAAAATAATGTTTTTATTCCCGATGAAGCTTTCTGCAACTTGATTGATCATTTCGAGACTGATCATCGGTAAATGATCAGATACGAATTTGAATTCCCACGCAATGCCCGGTATTGGTTCTGCCGATAGAAAATGGCGTGCATATTCACGAACCAGACGATTGTTTTTTTGCTGATTGCGTTCATTGTATATCTTTTCATAGCTGCTTAACAGGTCTGTTTTGGCTCGTTCCAATTCAGAAGATGTAAAACCGAATCGCTTGATGGATTCTGATTCCTTCAATAATCTTTCTCTGGCGGCCTTTTCTTTACCTGTTACCGGGTTGCAGATGAAAGCAAAGATATCTTTTGTCCTGACCAGGCTGGAGATTCCTGACCAAGTATCTGTAAATGGCGTTTCCGGCTCTTGTTTGATTTCATCGAGCCTTTGTCTTGCCATGGAACTGATGAGGCTCTTAATGATGGAAAAGGTGTAGCCCTGAACGGAAAGTTTGACTTCATCGGGAAGAGGTTCTTGTTTAAAGTATAGGTTGACTTGCGTAGTCTGCATTTCCGGGTCGGTAAAGACGCCGACAATCGGTTCATCATTATCCGGAACAGGATAGAAAATGCGCTTTTCGGGGTCTATCGGTGCGGGTATGTCAGCAAATAATGTCTTGATTTTTTCTTCCACTTGAGATACCTGAATGTCTCCGACAATTATAATTGACTGTAAGTCAGGCCTGTACCATTTTTTGTAATAATCTCTCAGTGTTTGGTATGAAAAATTGTTGATGACGGCAGTATCTCCAATGATATCTCGTTTTGCATATTGCGATCCGGCCATGATGACTTTATTGGAAGCTGTCCAGAGCCGGCGGCTGGCGGTTTGGCCCTGACGCCATTCTTCACGGATGACGCCTCTTTCCTTATCGATTTCATTTCCATTCAGGAGGATGGAATTTGACCAATCATGAAGTACCAGCAAGGCAGAGTCGATGATGCCTTCCCGGTTGGTAGGCACTTCGGACAGGTTGTAGACGGTTTCGTCCAGAGAGGTATAGGCATTGATATTGTATCCGAACCTGACTCCTATGGTCTCAAAATAATTGATCAGATTTTTGCCGGGGTAATGTTTGGTTCCGTTAAATGCCATATGTTCCAGAAAGTGTGCCAGTCCGTTTTGAGAATCTTCTTCAAGAATGGCTCCAACATTTTGGGCAATATAAAACTCTGCCCTGTCTTTCGGCTGCTCATTGTGGCGTATGTAATAGGTCAGGCCATTGCTCAGCTTTCCATAACGTATGGTGGAATCCATGGGCATCGGTTGCAGGCTTTGAGCATGTATTGAAAAGCAAGTAATGAAGGAGAATAATAGAAATAGTTTGATGGTTTTCATACGTTGTCATTTATTAATTTAGGTATGATTATATTTCAACAAAAATAGGGATAATATTTAAAGAATGTTTTTTTATCTGTCAAAATGTCCTGGTTGGCTTTTTTTAAGAGGAGAATATTGTTGCTTTTTTTTATCTTTGTCGCTTTAATCCGTTAAAAGTACAAACACATGCATTTCCCTGTCTATTTTCCAAGAGGAAGTGCATCGAATATATCCCAATAAAAATTAAATCGTTCGTATGAAAAATTTCAAGCTTGCGAATAATGTGTCAGGATGGATTGCCTTTGTCATTGCTGCAGTAACCTATTTATTAACGATTGAGCCTACGGCAAGTTTCTGGGATTGCGGGGAATTTATTTCTACTGCCTATAAAATGGATGTAGGACATCCACCCGGAGCACCGTTCTTTATGTTGATCGGCCGTTTCTTTGCAGATTTTGCTTCTGATCCGACCATGGTTGCAAAAATGATCAATACGATGTCTGCATTGTTTAGTGCCTTGACCATACTCTTTTTATTCTGGACCATTACTCATCTGGCGAAGAAAATTGTGCCAAAGGATGAGAATCATATGACGACGGGAGAAATCATCACCATTTTAGGTGCCGGATTCGTTGGAGCTTTGGCTTATACTTTTTCGGATACATTTTGGTTCTCGGCAGTAGAAGGCGAAGTTTATGCCTTTTCCTCTTTATTTACAGCTGTCGTTTTCTGGGCCATCTTAAAATGGGAAGATATTGCGGATGAGCCTCATTCCGACCGTTGGATCATTTTCATTGCTTACCTGATGGGCCTTTCTATCGGTGTCCATTTGTTGAACCTACTGTGTATCCCTGCTCTTGTCCTTGTCTATTATTTCAAAAAAGCTAAAAAAGTTGATGTAAAAGGTTCCCTGCTTGCCTTGGTTGCTTCAGCAGCCTTGGTTGCGATTGTGCTTTACGGAATCGTTCCTGGTTTCGTCAATATGGCAGGATGGTTTGATTTGTTGTTTGTGAATGTTTTTGGTTTTTCTTTCAATACCGGTGCCATAGTCTATGTGATCATCATGATCGGGGTCATTATTTGGGGACTTCGTGAAACATTCTCAGGAAAAAGCGAGCTAAGGATGAAAATCGCTTTTTGTGTCAACATTATTTTGGTCGGAATCCCTTTCTTTGGCAACAGTGCCTTTTTGTGGATATTGCTTTGTGGTGCAGTCATTTCCCTGACTTTTTTATGGAAAGGCATCAATCCAAGGTTTATGAACACTGTCCTACTATCTTTGATGGTGATGTTGATCGGCTATTCAAGTTATGGTGTTACCGTCATCCGTTCATGTGCTCAACCTCCCATGGATCAGAACTCACCGAACAATATGTTTACGCTGGAACGTTATCTGAACCGTGAACAATATGGTGAAACACCTTTGATTTATGGTGAAACTTTTGCATCTGACATTTCCTGGAATTCTGAGGGAAGGAATTGTGTGCCTGTTTATAAAAAGGGAGGCGCGATTTGGAACGAAAAAGCGAAAGTTTCTCCCGATGAAAAGGATAGATATATCATCTCCAGTTATAAGCAAACTCCGGCGATGGTGAACGAATGCAACATGTTTTTCCCAAGGATGTACAGTAATCGGGCAGATCATGTGCAGGCCTACAAGATGTGGTCCAATTTCAGGGGCAGACCTGTGACCTATAATCGTTGCGGAGAGACTCAGACAGTGATGCAACCGACCATGACGGAAAACTTGCGCTATTTCTTCTCTTATCAGGTCAATTTCATGTATTGGCGTTATTTCATGTGGAACTTCTCCGGACGACAGAATGACATTCAGGGCCATGGTGAAATCCAAAATGGTAACTGGATAACGGGTATCAATGCGATAGACAATATGCTGGTCGGAAATCAATCGAATCTGCCTTCTGAACTGAACAACAACAAAGGACATAATAAATATTATTTGTTACCATTGTTGCTCGGAATTCTCGGAATTCTTTTTCAGGCTTCCAAGGGTGATAAAGGTGTCCAGGGTTTCTGGATTACTTTTTTCCTGTTCTTTATGACTGGACTTGCCATCGTGCTCTATTTGAATCAAACTCCGCTGCAGCCTCGTGAAAGGGATTATGCTTATGCGGGATCTTTTTATGCGTTTACCATCTGGATCGGGCTTGGCGTTCCACTCTTGATTAAAGGACTTAGGAAGTTATTGCCTGAAACTCCGGCTGCTATTGTCGGAACGTTGTTGTGTTTATATGTCCCTGTTTTGATGGCAACGGAAAACTGGAATGACCATGATCGTTCAAATCGCTATACTTGCCGCGATTTTGCCTACAACTACCTGATATCTTGTGATAAGAATGCTATTATCTTTACGAACGGAGATAACGATACTTTCCCCTTGTGGTATATTCAGGAGGTAGAAGGTGTCAGACCGGATGTTCGTGTATGTAATCTGAGCTATTTACAGACAGACTGGTATATAGATCAAATGCGCAGGCCTTATTATACATCTGACGCGCTGCCTATCAATTGGACGAAAGACATGTACTCAAACGGCAAACGTGATGTTGCGCGTATCATCAAATTGACCGATGATTCAATTAGTCTTGATATGGCCATGGAGTGGTTTGAAACAAATGATCCCCGATACAAACAGGTTCCCGGATATGACGAACAAATGGATTTTATTCCTGCAAACAAGATTTATATTGATATAGATCCGGCCCAGGTGATGGCGAATAAATATCTGGAACCAAAATTTGCAGATAAGATAGTTCCTCAGTTGCACATCAATCTTGGTAGCAAATCTTATCTGGGCAAACAGGAATTGGCAATTCTTAAAATGCTTCAGGTGAACAAATGGAAACGCCCGATTTATTATGCTGTTACCGTGGATGAATCTCAATTCCTTGGACTGAAGAGTTCATTCTTGCAGGAAGGTCTGGCTAATAAGATTACTCCTATGAAGAGTGTGAATGGTGAACCGATCGTCAATACCGATAAGATGTACGATTTAATGATGCATAAATACCATTGGGGAAACATTCAGGATCCAAAGGTCTATTTGGATGAAAACAATCTGAGAATGTGTTGTACACACCGTATGTTATTTTCCATATTGGCGAACGCTCTTTATGAGGAAGGTAAAAAGGAAAAAGCCGAAAAGGCGATTGATTATTGTATGAAGGTCATTCCGATGAATACGGTTGCGCCTAATTATCATAATGTTGCCATGGCAGAAATATATTACAAATTAGGCAAACCGGAAAAGGCTTATCCAATACTGAAACGTTGTGCCAATGTCAGTTTGGAATATTTGAATTGGGCATATACCCTGAAGCCGGTAGAATACAATTCAGCAAGTTCATTGGTCAATGCTTATTTATATACCATGCAGGAGATTCTGGCAATTCTGAGTCAGTATGATAAAGATAAAGTACAGATATATATGAAAGATTTTCAGAAACACGGACAGTTGTATCAGCAATATCAAGCTTATAGAAACGCCCAATACGGAAGTAATCATTAATTTAAATGTGGATAGAACAACTTCCTTCTTTATTTCGCCGGTTCTATTGGGGGTCGATATGGCGTAAGAACTCCAAAGAAAAGACAATATATCTCACTTTTGATGATGGTCCAATACCCGAGGTTACCCCTTGGGTGTTGGATATTTTAGATAAATACGGTGTGAAGGCCACTTTTTTTTGTGTTGGTGAGAATGTCATGAGATATCCTGAGATTTATCAGGATGTTATTCGGCGTGGACATCAAATAGGAAATCATACTTATAATCATTTGAGGGGGTTCTTTACGACTTCCCGAAAATACATAGCCAATGTCGAAAAAGCTACGGAGTATATTGACAGTGATTTATTCCGTCCGCCACATGGAGGCTTGCGCAAATTTCAGTATCATGAGGTCAAAAAGAAATACAAAGTCATTTTTTGGGATGTGATCAGTCGTGATTATGATAAGGATATTCCTGAAAAAAGGGTTCTGAATATTGTCAAAAAATATACCAGAAACGGGTCAATCATCGTTTTTCATGATTCCCTGAAAGCGGAACGCAATATGCGTTATGCCATGCCAAGAGCTGTTGAATTCCTCCTTCAGGAAGGTTATCAATTCAAGACGCTTTAAATTTCCTTTTTGCAGTAAAGTCCTCCAGGCAATGCTTCTACCAACCCTGCCATTTCCAGCTGCAACAAGAGGGAAAGAGTTTCTCCTATTTTTGTCTCCATTTGGATGGCCAATTCATTGACACTTTGTTTTTCACCTATGGTCATGCAATGGTATAAACGTTCTTCCGGTGGATTTAAATCAGGGAAAAGACATCTTTGAATTTGCTTATTTTTCTGTGATGTAGTCCAATTCATGCCTGTGATTACATCTTCCGCCGATTCGATCAATCCGGCTATCTGCTTTTTGATGAGAAGGTTGCAACCTCTTGAATATTCGTCACATGGACGACCGGGAAAGGCAAAAACATCTTTACCATAGTCTGATGTCATTTGGGCTGTAATGAGTGAGCCGCCTTTTTCTGCCGATTCAATGACGATACAAGCATCGCTCATTCCGGCAACAAGTCTGTTCCTTTGGATAAATCGCCATCCTGCGGACGGTGTGCCCCAAGGTAATTCAGTGATTAATGAGCCGTTACACTGCATTTTTGCAGCAATATCCCTGTGCATGACCGGATAGATCTCTTGCAGTCCATGTCCAAGAACTGCCACTGTATTCAGGTTGTTGGCTATTGCAGCCTTGTGGGCGCAGATATCAATTCCGTAAGCCAAACCACTCAGAATGATGATATCGGGAAAGACTTGAGCCAAATCACGCACTAAATGTTCTGTCAGGCTTTTTCCATAAGTTGTGGCATGGCGTGTGCCCACAATGGCCAGAACTTTGCTTGCATTCAAATCACTGAGGCCTTTGCTGTATATGATAACGGGCGCATCCGGGCAGGCCTTTAACCTTTTCGGGTAGTTGTCATCATTGATAAAGCACACTTGTATGTGATTCTTTTCGATGTTGATGATTTCTTCATCTGCTTTTTGCAAGGCTGTACCCTGAAGTATGTTTTTCCGTATTTTGGGATTTAGGTCATTGGCCTGATTTAGTCTTTCCTTTGAAAAAACAGCTTCCGCAGATCCGAAATGATCCAGCAAAAGTCTTCTTTCTACGGCATTAAGACCAGGAATGAGAGAAAGAGCAATTTTGTAGCGCAACGTTTCATCCATACTACGCTTTCTCCTGACAGAATATTTTGTCAAAAGGCTCGTAGTTTGCAAGTTTTCCATGGATGACGGAGACGGTGTCCACTTTACCTTTTACCACTATTTTTTGGTCGGGAAGTCGGTAAATGTCTTGAAGAAAGACCCAACGGATTCCTTCTTTTTTAACCGTCACGGTGATGATAAAATCATCACCGCTTTTTAGTGGCGTTTTGAAGGCCATTTCTATTCGGGCCACTACAAAGTCGACTCCTTGAGCATGCAGTTCCGAAAAACTCAATCCGAGCGTTTTGATGAATTCGTGACGGGCATGTTCCAGATAATGCTGATAATTGGCATTGTTCACAATGCCCTGAAGGTCACATTCATAATCCCTGACCCGAAGTTGCAGACTATATTTCCCCATTTTTCTATACTTATTTTGATGCAAATATAAATAAAATATTAATATAAAATTAATATACTCGTTTTTATTTACTTTTGATTCACTTATTACATGAATGATTTTTCCGCTTCCACCAGTTTATAGAGTTTGTCGGAAGGACGAATTTTTTCCTTGATGGGAATGGAAATGTTTTCCCCTTTTACTGCTTTCAGAACCGACTTCAGATCGACACGGATTTCTTCGACAACCGATTCAACGGCACCTGTTGTCGGCCCGGTGATGAGAATTTCGTCTCCCACATTCAGATCTTGGCTTTCAATGAGGAATTCTGCAACACCGAGTTTGGAATAATACTTGATGCCTTTTCCTATCAGGATTTTCCGTTTGGTGGCAGAAGAACCGTATTTGTGAGTCCATTCACCGAGGCGTTGTCCAAGATAGTAGCCATCCCAGAATCCGCGATTAAAGACTGTTGCCAGCTTCTCATTCCATACATTGATCTTATCTTCTGTGAAGGTGTCGGAAAGCTGAGATTCTATGGCTTCCCGATAGCAGGTGACCACCGTCTTTACATACTCTGCTCCTCTGGCGCGTCCCTCAATCTTGAAAACACGTACGCCGGCATCCATCATCTTGTTCATAAAATGAATGGATTTTAAATCCTTTGGTGAAAGGATATATTGGTTGTCGATGTCAAGTTCGACATCAGTTTCCTTATCTTTGACAGTATAACCGCGTCTGCAAATCTGAACACAGGCACCTCTGTTTGCGGAGGCGTTGTATTCATGGAGGCTTAGGTAGCATTTTCCGGAAACGGCCATACACAATGCACCGTGGCAGAACATTTCGATACGGACCAGTTCGCCTCTTGGACCACAGATGTTCTGTTCAATGATTTGATGATGAATCTCGGCAACCTGATCCAGGTTGAGTTCACGTGCCAGAACCACGACGTCAGCGAACCGGGCATAAAACTTGAGAGCTTCCACATTTGCAATGTTCAGTTGAGTGGAAAGGTGAATCTCTACACCGATTTGTCTGGCATAAGACATCACGGACACATCTCCTGCAATGATGGCACTGATTTTCGCTTCTTTGGCTGCATCAACGATTTGCTGCATCAAGCGCATGTCTTTGTCGTATATAACCGTGTTTACGGTCAGGTAGCTTTTTATGCCGTGTTCTTTACAGGCGGCAGCTATTGTTTTAAGATCCTGAATGGTAAAGTTGTTGGACGATTTGGAACGCATATTCAGATTTTCAATGCCGAAATAAATGGAGTCTGCGCCTGCCTGAAAAGCGGCTGCCAATGATTCATAAGATCCTGCCGGAGCCATTATTTCAAAATCCTTGCGTTGGATGTTGGTGTCTTGAAGCATTTTGTAAATCTTTAATTTTCATGCAAAAGTACAACAAATGAACGAAATCTATGGTCTCTCTGCTGCCCATTGGCTAAAAATCAATACTTTTGCATCAGCTTCCGGTATCACTGTATATTGTTTCCGGGATGATGAATGTTGAAGTATGAAGATTGGAAATTTAGATTTTGGAAAGGAGTCCTTGTTTCTCGCACCGATGGAAGATGTGACAGATCCTTCTTTCAGATTGATGTGCAAAAGATTTGGTGCGGATATGGTCTATACGGAATTTGTTTCGTCTGATGCGCTGATACGAAATGTCAACAAAACCCAACAGAAACTACACATCAGTGATGATGAGCGTCCGGTAGCCATCCAGATTTACGGAAAAAATCCGGATGCGATGGCAGAGGCTGCCCTGATTTGTGAAGCGGCCAATCCTGACATGATAGACATCAACTTTGGTTGTCCGGTTAAGAAGGTTGCCGGAAAAGGAGCAGGAGCAGGGATGCTCCGGGATATTCCAAAAATGTTGGAAATTACGCGCAGAGTCGTGGATGCCGTTAAAATTCCCGTTACCGTAAAAACACGTTTAGGCTGGGATGATGGTTCCAAAATTATTGTCGATCTGGCTGAATCATTGCAGGATTGCGGCATTTCAGCTTTGGCCGTTCACGGAAGGACAAGGGCACAGATGTATACGGGTGATGCCGATTGGTCTCTGATAGGGGAAGTGAAAAATAACCAGCGGATGAACATTCCTATTATAGGAAACGGAGACATCACTTCACCGGAAATATGTCGCAGACGTTTTGACGAAACAGGTGTGGATGCAGTGATGATAGGGCGTGCCGGTATCGGACATCCTTGGATTTTCGAGGAAGTTAAATATTTCCTGAATCATGGGAGTTATATAGAAGAGTCGTTTGCGAATACCGCTAAAATTGATGTAATACCACCTTATTCGTTTAAATGGAAGCTTGACATCTTAAAGCAGCAAGTAACACAAAGTGTGCGAAGGTTGGATGAAAGGAGAGGTATAATTCATATTCGCAGACACTTGGCTGCAACTCCGCTTTTTAAGGGTATTCCGAATTTCAGAGATACCCGTATCGCCATGCTTCGGGCTGAAACTGTCGAAGAATTATTTAGGATTTTTGATTCGATTGATGCAGATAAGCAAGTGATTCAATAGACTGCCTTTGCTACTCTCTTGACACTTTGAGTGGCCATCATCGAATAGAAATGGATGCTTGGGACACCTTGCTCCTTAAGTCCTTTGGCTTGAAAAGTACACCATTCTACACCTACCTCTGTAGCATCTGCATCTGTCTTGCATTTGGCCAGCTCCACGGAGAAAGCTTCAGGCATATCAACGTGAAAAATTTTGGGTAGTGCCGTTAGCTGATTCATGAAGGTAATTGGTTTGATGCCCGGAATAATGGGCACATTGATTCCGGTTTTTCTGCATTCTTCCACAAAATCAAAATATTTTTGGTTGTCAAAAAACATCTGTGTCACAAGGTAAGAGGCTCCGGCATCTACTTTTTGTTTAGCCCAGTATATATCCGAAGCCATGTTGGGAGCTTCTTCGTGTTTTTCCGGATAACAAGCCATTCCATAAGAGAAAGGGCAATCCTGTTTCTTCATCTTGGAACCATCTATGAAGTAACCTTCATTGAAGGCGTTTACTTGATTCTGTAAGTCTGTGGCATGTGCGTGTCCCGTTGGAATAAAGGCTTTGTCTTGTTTGGCTTTGTCTCCGCGTAACAATAAAAGATCTTGGATGCCGAGGAATTGCAGGTCCATCAACACATATTCCGTTTCGCTTTCGGTGTAGCCACTGCATAATACATGTGGTACCACGGGAATCTTATATTTGTTCTGGATGGCTGCGGCGATGGCAACTGTTCCAGGGCGGTGACGTTCTGCGACGCGTTCAAAAAGCCCGTTTGGAAGTTCACGATAAACCATTTCGCTTCTGTGCGTGGTGATATTGATATATTTGGGATCAAATTCGCGCAGGGTGTCAATCGTCTTATAGACACTGTCAATGGAGTTTCCCTTCAATGGTGGTAGTAGCTCAAATGAAAAAGCAGTGGCCTTGTTTTGGAGGATTTTATCAATTACGCTCATATATCTGATTTATTTATTTTTCAATATTTCATCATAGGCATTTTTCTTTCCAAGAATACGCCTGGCTTCATTCAACGAGTTGTCTTCATTATACATGACCTTATAGTAATCTGCGTTTTTCCCAAAATCTCTTGCCATGTATGCTTTCAGCTGCTTTTTCAGAAGTGTCCTGTCTGATTTGCGGTCTTCATCACTGATTGTGATTTTTTCAGCTTCAGCCATACGTATCATCTGGTTGGTCATACTGTCGTCAACGCTAAATTTTTCGATGAAATCGTTTATTTTCGGATAGGTTACAGCTAATTCTGAACGGTGAGTGTCCACATATTCAATGCTGAAGCGGTTCATGATGCCTGAGGCTGCCATGATTTTGTGCAGGTTGGTAAAGCGTGTCGTGTCCATAGGTACAAAAACATCAGGCATAATGCCTCCGCCTCCGTAGATAGTGCGTTTGTTGATCAAAGTGCTGGTCTTGAGCGAATCCGGGAAATGAATACTGTCGGCATTTTCCATTTCTCCGCGGTTATATCTATCAATCAAGTCATTGCTATAGTTTTCCGCATTATCATAGGGCTTCTGGATAAAACGGCCACTGGGCGTGAAATATCGAGAGACAGTCAGTTTCAACATGGATCCGTCGGATAAAGGAATTGGACGCTGAACAAGACCTTTTCCGAAACTTCTACGTCCGATGATCAGACCTCTGTCCCAATCCTGGATCGCACCGGACAATATTTCGCTGGCTGAAGCAGAATATTCATCAATCAAAACGATCAGTTTCCCTTTTTCGAAGCAGCCATTTGCTGTTGCATCGCTTTGTTGACGTGGGCTGTGCAAGCCTTCTGTGTATACGATGCATTTTTTGTCGGAAAGAAACTCATCCGCCAAATCTGTGGCTGCGTTCATAAAACCTCCACCATTGGATTGCAAGTCAAGAATAAGCTGGGTCATGCCTTGTTTCTTCAGTTCATCGAATGCTTGCCTGAATTCTTCGACAGTGGTGGCTCCGAAACGATTCAGTTTGATGTATCCTGTCGCTTTATCCACCATAAACGCAGCATCCAGACTATAAATGGGAATTTTGTCTCTGATAATCTTGAAATCTTTTAAATCTTTGTTTCCACGTCTTTTGATGGATACGGCAACCATTGTCCCCTTTGGCCCTTTCAGCCGTTTCATGACATCGGTATTACTCATCTTGACGCCGGCTATGGCTTGTCCATCCACTTTGATGATGCGGTCTCCCGGTAACAATCCGACTTTTTCAGAGGGACCTCCGGAAATGACTTCAACAACAAAAAGGGTATCGTTGAGCATATTGAATGAAATTCCAATACCGTCAAAACCTCCTTGAAGAGGTTCATTCATTTGTTTGACCTCATCAACAGTCATGTAGGCTGAATGGGGGTCCAAATCCTTGATTATGGCACGGAGACCTTCTTCCACCAACTTATCTGTGTTGACTTGATCAACGTACAGGTTATTGATGGCATAAAGTGCCATGTTCATTTTCAGTGTTGAAGGAGAATTGGTGTATTGTGCAAAAAGTAAAGGTGAAAGGGATAATATCCATGCAAGACAAAGGATGGTTTTCTTCATTATATCATTTTTTCAAAAGTTCGATAATTTCTGTTGGGACAAAGTCTTTGATGTCCTGATTGAATTTAAGTAGTTCCCGCACCACGTTTGACTGAATACTGGAGTATTCCGGTTCCGTAAATAAAAAGACCGTATCGATTTCGGAGATTTTCTGATTGACATCCGAAAGCAACCTTTCATATTCAAAATCACCCAATGACCGTACTCCACGAAGTATGAAACCGGCATGTTCCTGACGGGCAAAATCTACAGTCATCCCTTCATAAGAACGAACTTCAATTCTTGGTTCGTGTGCATAGCAAGCTCTGATCTGCTCTAAACGCTGGTCGATTGAAAACATTGTTTGTTTGGAGTCGTTGACGCCAATTGCTATGATAATCCGGTCAAAAAGGCGCAATCCCCTTCTTATAACAGAAGCATGCCCCAAGGTGAATGGATCGAAGGTTCCAGGGAATATCGCTGTTTGCATCTTTATTTTTTATAGATTTTCTTCATCGACAACTAAATTGTCAATAATGAAGTTTTGACGTTCAGATGTATTTTTGCCCATATAGAATTCCAGCAATTCCTTAACGAGATCTTCCTTACGCAGGGAAACACGGTCCAATCTGATGTCTTTGCCGATGAAATACTTGAATTCATCGGGAGAAATTTCTCCCAAACCTTTAAATCGGGTGATTTCCGGATTTGGGCCAAGGGCATCGATGGCCTGAATACGTTCGTCATCGTTATAGCAGTAACGTATTTCCTTCTTGTTTCTGACTCTGAACAAGGGGGTCTGTAAGATGTAGACATGACCTTTTTTAATCAGTTCAGGAAAAAATTGAAGGAAGAAAGTCATCAGCAGCAGACGGATATGCATTCCATCCACATCGGCATCGGTTGAAATAATAACTTTGGCGTACCTCAGGTCGTCAAGGCCATCTTCAATATTCAATGCGGCTTGCAGAAGATTGAATTCTTCGTTTTCATAGACGACCTTTTTGGTCATACCGAAGGAATTCAGAGGTTTTCCCCTTAAACTGAATACAGCCTGGTAATTAACATCACGGCTTTTGGTGATGGATCCGCTGGCAGAATCTCCCTCAGTGATGAAAATGCTGGTTTCTTCAAGCAGTTCTCCTTTGGAGTCGTTGAAGTGGAAGCGGCAGTCCCGCAATTTTTTGTTGTGCAGGTTTGATTTTTTGGCACGTTCTCTTGCTAGTTTGGTAACGCCGGCAATGGCCTTCCTTTCCTTTTCAGATTCAGCGATTTTTTTAAGCATGGCTTCTGAAATTTCGCCATTCTTATGCAAAAAGTTATCCAGGTCTTTTTTTAGGAAGTCACTGATGAATTTGGATACGGAAGGGCCGTTTGGACCCATATCCCTTGATCCGAGCTTGGTCTTGGTCTGTGATTCAAAGACCGGCTCTTCCACCTTGATACTCACTGCCGCAATGATACCCATACGGATATCTGAGTAATCATGATTCTTATTGTAAAATTCCTTGATGGTACGTGACAAAGCTTCCCTGAAGGCGGTTTGGTGCGTCCCGCCTTGTGTGGTGTGTTGCCCGTTTACAAAGGAATAATATTCTTCTCCGTATTGATTTCCATGAGTGAAAGCAACTTCAATGTCTTCACCTTGCAGATGGATAATTGGATATAACGGCTCGGAAGTCATGTTTTCATTCAGTAAATCAACCAATCCGTTACGTGACATGAATTTTTTGTCGTTGTAGTAGATGATCAATCCGGAATTCAGAAAAACATAATTCTTAAGCAAAGACTCTATATAGGTATCCTGATATTCGTAATTGGAGAAAATCTTGATATCAGGCATAAACTCAATCAGTGTACCATTGCTTTCTTTAGTCGCCTCTTTGTGTGTCTCATTTGTAATGATGCCTCTGCAGAATTCCACTTGTTTGGTCTCCCCATCGCGAAAACTTTGTATGCGGAAGAAAGAGGCGAGTGCATTGACTGCTTTGATACCTACCCCGTTCAAGCCCACAGATTTCTTGAAAGCCTTGGAATCATACTTGGCACCAGTGTTCATCTTCGAAGCGACATCCATAACCTTGCCCAGTGGTACTCCGCGCCCGTGATCGCGTACAGAAACAAAACCTTCCTTCACGGTGACTTCAATGGTCTTGCCAAAGCCCATCATGAATTCATCGATACTGTTGTCCAGAACTTCCTTTAGTAAAACGTAAATTCCGTCATCGGCGGAGTTCCCATCTCCAAGTTTCCCGATATACATTCCCGGACGGCGACGGATATGTTCCTGCCATTCAAGCGTAATGATATTATCATCTTCGTAACTCCCGATAGTGGGTGGTGTTGCGATCAGTTCTTCCATAGATTGTAAAAATTTTTCTGGGATCGTTTCGCAAATGTACGAAGAAACTGTCTAAAATGATACTCTTACATTTTGAAAAAACCTTTTTGTCCCTGTTCTCCGGATTTAATAAAGAGATGGATTCCGCTTCCTGACAAAATTTGTCGATGGACTTTACAAAAAAGGCCGGCTTTTAAAACTCCTTGATATAGACTCTGCGGGAACGGTGATGTCGGGGGTTGAATTCGGACCATAATACCTGGATGCGTCCGTTCTCTTCCAACTCTGGATTTGTTTCTGCCAGTTTATATCCGTTCTTGATGAAAATGGGAACCAAGTCTGCAAAGATCAGTGCATTTAAGCCTTTGCCCTGGTAGTCGGGGTGAATGCCCATCAAATATAAGTCGACAACATCATTTTTATGAAGTGCTTTGAGCAGGTGTATAAAACCAAACGGGAAGATATCTCCTTTTGTCTTCTGAAAAGCTTTGCTCAAAGAAGGAATGGCAATACCCATGCCGACTACGTTGTCGTCTTTGTCTATGATCAGACTGATCAGGTCAGGACGAACAAAGGACAGGTACATCTTGATGTAATATTTTACCTGCTTGTCTGTCAAAGGTGCAAAACCGTAAAGGACATTGTAGGTGTCGTTCCAAAGTTTGAAGATCTTTTCCCCGTATCTTTTTATTAAAGCTCTGGATGTCTTGAATTTTACGGTATGTAGATTGTATTTTTGGGCAACGATGGCTGCCATTCGGGCGTGCCTGTCCGGAACCTGGTCAGGAATGGTTATTTGATATTCTTTCCAGTCTACATCTTTACGAAAACCAAGGTTCTCCAGATGTTTGGGGTAATATGGGTAGTTGTAAATGGTGGCAAAAGTGCCCATCTCTTCAAAGCCTTCAATCAACATACCTTCGTGATCCAAATCTGTGAAACCCAATGGACCCTTCAAAGCTTTCATCCCTTTTGCTTTTACCCAAGCCTCTGCTGTGTCGAGTAACGCTTTGGTGACTTCCTGGTCGTCAATGACGTCAAACCATCCGAAACGTCCATGTTCCTGTTTCCACCATTTGTTGGTGTCATGGTTGATAATGGCAGCTATGCGACCAACAATCTCACCGTCACGGATTGCTATGAATCTGGCTGATTCGCAAAAATCCAAAGCCGGATTCTTTTTGGGGTCAAAAGTATTGATCTCGTCATAAGTGAGGGCGGGAACGTAACAAGGGTTGTTTTTGTAAAGTTTTAGGGAAAATTTGATAAATGCTTTTAGCTCCTTGGCTGTCTTAACTTCTTTAATTTCTAGGCTCATGGCAATAAAAATGGTTAGTAAATGATTACCTCCAGGATAGTTCCTCCTATATACAATATTTAGCTTTTATAAAAAAGACCGCTCAAAGATATAAAAAAAAGCCGTTTCTCTTTCGAGAACGGCCTTTTTTTGCGTTAATCAGGATTTTAACGTCTGATGCTCAAATCTTTGATCAAAGAACGATATTTTTCAATATCTTTTTCTTTCAGGTAGTCGAGTAAACGACGACGCTTACCAATGATGATTCTCAGGGCATGTTCTGTGCTATGATCTTTGTGGTTTGACTTGAGATGCTCAGTCAAGTGGTTGATACGGTAGGAAAACAATGCTATCTGGGACTCGGGAGAACCAGTGTCAGTGTTAGACTTTCCGTATTTACCGAAGATTTCCTGCTTTTTCTCTGGATTTAAATACATAAAAAATGAGTTATTATTGTAAGTTGAATCAAATAAGGGCACAAAAATAGACAATACTTTTGTAAAAACAATGATTTTCTGCAAAAAAACAGCTACTTTTGCGTCCATAAAGGTTTGTATAGGTAAAAAGAGTTAAAACAATAGGATGCAAGATATTAGAAACATCGCAATTATTGCTCACGTTGACCATGGGAAAACGACACTTGTTGACAAGATGTTGCTTGCCGGTCAATTGTTTAGGAATAACGAAGTTGTCGGGGAATTGATGCTCGACAATAATGAACTTGAACGTGAAAGGGGTATCACCATTCTTTCGAAAAACGTTTCCATCAATTATAAAGGTACAAAGATCAATATTATTGATACTCCAGGGCACGCTGACTTCGGTGGAGAAGTGGAACGTGTTCTGAATATGGCCGATGGTGTGATTCTGTTGGTTGATGCTTTTGAAGGGCCTATGCCGCAGACACGTTTTGTTTTGCAGAAAGCACTTGAGATTGGTTTGAAGCCAATTGTATGTATCAATAAGGTTGATAAACCAAACTGTCGTCCGGAAGAAGTTCAGGAAGCAGTTTTTGATTTGATGTTCAGTTTGAATGCTACAGAAAATCAGCTTGATTTTCCTACGGCTTATGGCTCTGCCAAAAAAGGCTGGATGTCTGATGATTGGAGAAATGAAACGGACAATATCACTTATTTGTTGGATCTTGTCATCAAATATATTCCTGCCCCTACTCAGTTGGAAGGTACACCTCAAATGCTGGTGACTTCTTTGGATTATTCTTCCTATGTGGGTCGTATAGCAGTGGGCCGTGTCCATCGTGGCACTTTTAAGGAAAATATGGACGTCAGTCTTGTTAAGCGGAATGGTACGGTTGTAAAAAGTAAAATTAAGGAACTGCACGAATTTGTCGGTTTTGGTCGCAAACGCTGTGCTGAGATGAGTTCCGGTGATATTTGTGCCATGGTTGGTATTGAAGGATTTGAAATTGGAGATACAATTGCTGACATTCTAACCCCTGAGGCCTTGCCGCCAATCGCCATAGACGAACCAACCATGAGTATGGTTTTTACCATCAACAACTCACCATTCTTTGGCAAAGACGGAAAATTTGTGACATCCCGTCATATCAATGACCGTTTGATGAGAGAGCTCGACAAAAATGTCGCTTTGCGCGTTGAAAGAAGTTCAGACACTGATATATGGACTGTCTATGGACGTGGAGTGCTACACTTGTCAGTGCTTATTGAAACCATGCGTCGTGAAGGCTATGAATTGCAGGTAGGTCAGCCTAAGGTGATTATCAAAGAAATCAACGGAGTCAGATGTGAACCAATTGAAGAGTTGACCATCAATTGCCCCGAAGAGACTGCCAGTAAAATGATTGATATAGTGACTCGTCGTAAAGGAGAGCTTACGACAATGGAAACAAAGAATGAACGTTCTCATATGGAGTTTACGATGCCTTCGCGTGGTATCATCGGTTTGCGTGGTATTCTTATGACGCTCTCTGCCGGTGAAGCTGTCGTTGCCCATCGCTTTTTGGATTTTGAACCATATAAAGGTGAAATCGAAAAACGTGAAAATGGTTCCATGATTGCCATAGAAACCGGTACTGCCGTTGCCTACGGAATGGATAAGCTAAAAGATCGCGGACGTTTCTTTATCTTCCCTGGTGAAGATGTTTACGCCGGACAGGTTGTAGGAGAAAGCAGCAAGGAGGGTGATTTGGTCATCAATGTGAATAAAACCAAGAAACTGACGAATGTCAGGGCTTCCGGTACGGATGACAAGGCGACATTGCCTCCACCCATCATCTTCTCCTTGGAAGAAGCTCTTGAATATATCAAAGAAGATGAATATGTAGAGGTCACTCCAAAGCACATGCGTATGCGCAAGATTATTCTTGATGAAACCGAACGCAAACGTTTAGGAAAGAAATAATTTTATTGATATACAGAAAGGGCTGTTCTACGGAACAGCCCTTTCTGTATAATGATGATTCTGGCTCCTTTATTTAGGATCGCCATTCATTCCGCTTTTCAGCATCTCAGCAGCTTCGCACAATTCATCATACCATTCCTGTCCAAACTTGCGGATAAGTGGTTCCTTCAGAAACTGATAGACTGGTAGTCCCAATTGCTCGCCGTAAAGTCTGGCTCTGGAGCAGATGGACCATTCCTGATAGTTAACCGCCGTGAAATCATCAAATTTCTTAACCCGAACAGGGTATAGGTGGCATGAGATAGGTTTCATGAAAGAGATCTTTCCCGCTCTCCAGGCTTTTTCGATGGCACAGAAGCAAATGCCTTTTTCGTCGTAACAGGTAAAGACGCAGTCTTTTCCGTTGACGATGCTGGTCACCATTTCTCCGTCATGGTCTGCATAGACAACTCCCTGTTTTTTGATGATGGCCTTGGCCTCTTCGGATAGGTCTTCCCAAACAGAAGGCAGGGAATTTTCCAGTTCGGCAATCTCGTCCAGCTCCACCGGTGCGCCGGATTCACCTTCAACGCAACATATACCGCCGCAATGTATTAAATCGCAGCAAAACTGTCGATCAATCAGATCAAGACTTATCAGTGTATCTTTAATCTGTAACATTAATCTTTAATCAGACATTTACCAGTCATCTCCGCAGGCTGTTTGATGCCTAAGATATGGCAAATGGAAGGAGCGACGTCAGCCAGGATTCCGTCGGAAACCTTTGCGGACTTGTTGCCGGTGACATAGACGAAAGGCACAGGATTCAGAGAGTGTGCTGTGTTGGCAGATCCATCTTTATTCAGCGCGTTGTCTGCATTACCATGGTCAGCGATGATGATGACTTCATAATCTTCGGCTTTGGCAGCTTCAACCACTTTCCTGACATTTTCATCCACTGCTATAACTGCTTTCCGAATGGCTTCGTAAACGCCGGTGTGCCCAACCATGTCTCCGTTTGCGAAATTGACAGTGATATAGTCGAATTTTTTAGTTTCGATGGCTTCTTTCAAGGCGTCAGCCACTTCATAAACACTCATTTCAGGCTTCAAATCGTAGGTGGCGACTTTTGGTGAAGGAATCAGAATGCGATCTTCACCTTCAAAGTTTTTTTCACGACCACCGGAGAAGAAGAAAGTCACGTGTGCATATTTTTCTGTCTCGGCAATACGAAGTTGTTTCATCCCTGCTTTAGATACTATTTCTCCAAGGGTGTTCTGAACGTTGTCCTTGTCGAACAAAATGTGCAGGCCTTTGAATTTTGCATCATAAGGAGTCATGCAGAAATATTCAAGGGGTATTGTCTTCATTCCGGTCTCCGGCATATCTTGCTGAGTCAAAACGATGGTCAATTCTTTGGCACGGTCGTTTCTGTAGTTGAAGAAGATGACTACGTCGCCTTCTTCAATTTTTGCAACAGGTTTTTTGTTTGCATCCACATGGACAATGGCTTTGATGAATTCATCCGTCACACCTGCGTCATAGGAATCCTGAACAGCCTGAACCATATCCGTCGAAGGAGTCCCGATACCGTTTACAAGCAGGTTGTATCCTTCTTTGATGCGTTCCCAGCGTTTATCACGGTCCATGGCGTAGTAACGGCCGATGATGGAAGCAATAGCACCCGTGTTTTTGGATAGATGGGCTTCAAGACTTTCGATAAAACCTTTACCGCTGTATGGATCGGTGTCACGGCCATCCATAAAACAATGAACGAAAGATTTTTCGATGCCGTAATCTTTGGATATTTCTATTAATTTAAATAAATGTTCCAGTGAACTGTGTACGCCGCCATCGGAAACAAGACCCAAAAAATGGATTTGTTTGTTGTGTTCTTTGGCGTAGGAATAAGCGCGGATGATTTCCGGGTTTTGCATAATGCTGTTGGTGCGGCAAGCCTTATTGATCTTTACCAAGTCCTGATAGACCACACGTCCGGCACCAATGTTCAGGTGACCTACTTCTGAGTTGCCCATCTGTCCGTCAGGCAGTCCGACATTTTCACCGGAGGCCTGAAGTTGTGAATGAGGATATTTTTCCAACAGGTAATCCCAGTAAGGAGTGGGGGTGTTAAAAATGACGTCTTCTTTTCCGTGATGTCCCATACCCCAACCGTCAAGGATCATCAACATTACTTTTTTACTCATACCTATGAACTATTATTGCCTTAATTTGTTTACCAAAAACTTTTAACAGTGCAAAGATAGTGATTTTTGCTGAAAACGACAGGATGTTGTTTTTGCCAAAAATCCAAAAAGTATCACAAAATCTTTTGATCATATCAAAAAAAAAGTCTTACTTTTGTAAATAGAGTTTTAGTATATTTTAGAAATATTCATTCTTAAAATTATTCTTATGAAAGGAACACGTTTATTGGTAGTTGGCTTATTGAGTGTCTCTTTGGTGTTTTCAGGATGCAAATCCTGGTCAAATGCAGTTAAAGGTGGTACTATTGGTACAATAGCTGGTGCAGCAGTTGGAGCAGGTGTAGGAAAATTGCTCGGAAATACGGCAGTTGGTGCAATTGCTGGTGCAGCAGTTGGTGGAACAACGGGTGTCTTGATTGGTAAGAAGATGGATAAACAAGCGGCAGAATTGGAAGCTCAATTGGGTACCAATGCAGAAGTTGAACGTATCGGTGAAGGTATTAAGGTCACTTTTGAATCAGGTATCCTTTTCAATACTGGTAAAGCTGATTTAAGTGCTTCTTCAATAACTGCGCTGACAAAGTTTGCTAAAACATTGATTGATTATCCTGATACCGACGTTATGATTTATGGTCATACCGATAATACAGGGTCAGATGCCATCAATCAACCTCTTTCTGAAAATCGTGCAAATGCCGTTAAAGCATTTTTGGTTGCTCAGGGCGTTGTAAGCAGTCGTCTTACAACTCAGGGAATGGGATCAACTTCTCCTGTGGCTACCAATGACACAGAAGCCGGTCGTACGCAAAACCGTCGTGTGGAAATTGCCATCACAGCCAATGAAGAAATGTTGAAGAAAGCTCAAGCTGGCGAACTTTAAGAAAAAACCGTATCATATCAGGAGAGCTGCCTCAAAAGGGCAGCTTCTTTTGTTTGTTGCAGGATGTTCGAGACTTTTTTGTTGGACAAGACAAAGGAAACAGTCAATCAGTATATTTGTGGTGTTTTTTTTTGTAAAAGTGTTGAATAGTTGTATCTTTGCGCCCGTTAAGAGGATGTGAGGGGAGCTAAGGTTCCCCTCTTTTATTCCCAAAATGGAAGGACTTTTTTGACAAGACCGAGCGCGGAAAATGCTGAAAATTAACAATATATGGTACAAAAAGACCTTGTAATTCAGATTGTGGAGGAGTGGATGGAAAATACGTCCTTCTTTTTGGTTGATGTCAAAATTAACCCGGAAAATGAGATCTTCATTGAATTTGAATCTGAATCTGATGACGTCAATATTGACGAATGTGTGGACTTGAGCAAATTTGTAGAGTCCAGACTTGACCGTGATCAGGAGGATTTTGCATTGGAAGTCGGTTCCGCAGGTTTGGGACAACCCTTTAAAGTTCTGAAGCAATATTTGATTCATATAGGTGATGAAGTTGAAATAATCACCAAAGCCGGGAAAAAGGTTTCCGGTGTACTGAAAAGTGCTGATGAGAACGGTTTCATTCTTACAGAGAATTGTAAAGTGAAGCTCGAAAACAGTAAAAAAGTAATGAAAATGGATGTTGATGAGACCTATCAACATGCAGATGTCAAATCAGTCAAATATCTGATCCGTTTTTCCTGATTGAAAATCTAAAATATAAATATATCAAATCACCCCATGGCTAAAAAAGTTGAAACAATCAGTTTGATTGATACCTTTGCAGAATTCAAGGAATTGAAAAATATCGATCGCCCAACAATGGTAAGTGTGTTGGAAGAGTCTTTTCGGAATGTGTTGGCAAAAATGTTCGGTACAGACGAGAATTATGATGTCATCATCAACCCGGATAAAGGTGACTTTGAAATCTGGCGTAACCGTCAGATTGTAGAAGATGATGCCCTTGAAGATGAAAATTTACAGATAACGCTGAGTGAAGCAAAAAAAATTGACGCCGATTTTGAAGTTGGCGAAGATGTGACAGATGAAGTTCACTTTGCCGATTTTGGCCGTCGTGCCGTGTTGAACCTTCGTCAGACACTGGCTTCCAAGATCCTGGAACTTCAAAAGGACAGTCTGTACAACCGTTTCATCGATCGTGTCGGACAGATTGTAAGTGCTGAGGTTTATCAGATTTGGAAAAAAGAAATCCTGCTGCTTGATGACGAAGGCAATGAAATGTTGCTTCCTAAAGTCGAACAAATTCCTTCAGATTTTTACCGCAAGGGAGAAAGTGTTCGTGCTGTTGTTGAAAGAGTTGAAAACAAAAGCAATAATCCCAAGATTATACTTTCCAGAACTTCTCCTGTTTTTCTTCAAAGGCTTTTTGAATTGGAAGTCCCGGAAATTCACGAGGGGCTTATCCTGATCAAGAAAGTGGCACGTATCCCTGGAGAACGCGCAAAAGTGGCTGTAGAATCTTATGATGAAAGGATTGATCCGGTCGGAGCTTGTGTCGGTGTGAAAGGTGCCCGTATTCATGGTATCGTTCGCGAGCTTCGCAATGAGAATATTGATGTAATCAATTATACTTCAAATATAAACCTCTTCATTCAAAGAGCATTGAGCCCTGCCAAAATTTCTTCCATCCGTTTGGATGAAACAAACAACAAGGCTGAAGTGTTTCTGAAACCGGAAGAAGTTTCTCTGGCCATTGGTAAAGGTGGTATGAACATCAAATTAGCCTCCATGCTTACCGGTTATACCATTGATGTCTTCCGTGAAACGGATGACATTGAGGATGATGACATTTATTTGGACGAATTTAAGGATGAAATTGATGGATGGGTTATTGACGCACTCAAAAAGCTTGGCTGTGATACAGCCCGCAATGTTTTGGCAATACCTCGTGAAGAGTTGATTGAAAAAGCTGATTTGGAAGAAAGCACTGTTGATGAAGTGTTGGGGATTTTACGTGCGGAATTTGAAGATTAAATTCCAGCCGGTTTTACGCGGAATGAAAGTTCAGCCTCTGTTTTTTTAGTTTTATATTTTTAAACCCAGTTTATGTCGATTCGATTAAATAAGGTAACGAGAGATTTAAACGTAGGAATGTCTACATTGATAGATTTTCTACAAAAAAAAGGTCACGTAGTTGAGAATAATCCCAACTCGAAGATCACTGACGAAGAATACGATTTATTGGTCAAAGAGTTCAAACAGGACATGTCATTGAAACTTGAAGCTGAACGTTTGGTTCATGAAAGGATCAACCGCGATAAACAGAAAGTTGAAGCTCCAACCCCTGTTAATGCTCCAGTCGAAGAAGAAAAACCTGTCACAATCCAGATTGAGGATGAACTTGCCGGTTTTCGTCCGCAAATTAAACAGGTGGGGAAAATAGATCTTGATACACTGAATAAAAGAACAAAATCGGAAGAGATTCCGGATGCTAAGTCAAAGTTCGAAAAACCGGTTCAAGAACCGAAAAAAACCGAGGAGATACCCCCTGTTGTAGAAAAAGTTCCTACAGTTAAAATTGAGACCCCGACTATTGAAGAGCCTGTGAAACTTGAAAAAGAGTCTCCGTCCGAAAAGGCTCCTGAACCAATTGTGGAAAAACCTGTTGTAGAAAAGCCCATTGTTGGACAGGAAAAGGTTGTTGAACCTGCTCCGTCTGAAATTGCTCAAAAACCGGTCGTAGAAAAAGCACCTGCTTCAACCGGCAAAAAAGCACCTGTTGAAAATGTTCAGAAAATTCAGAAACCTGAACATAAAAAGAAAATAGAACCTGTGACGAAGCCTAAAGTTCAGGAAGAAAAAGATACAAAGTCTGAACCGGAATTGTTCAAATTGGGAGTACAGCGTCTCGAATCCAATATCAAGGTGATCAAAACCATAGATTTGGATGCTTTGAACCAGTCTACAAGACCCAAAAAGAAGACACAGGCAGAAAAGCGTAAGGAGAGAGAAGAAAAGATACAGAGTGATCGTAACCAACGTTCATCACATCCATCTGACGGTAAGCAAAGACCGGCAGAACAAGGGACTTCCATCGCTAAGCCAATCATTGGCGAAAAATCAGAGTCCGGGACATCTTCTGATATCAAGAAGAAGAAAAGAAATCGCATCAAAGATGGTAAGGTCAGAGTAAACGATTCTCAATCCGGATCAACGAACCAACGTTCTGCCCAATCTTCTCAGGAAATGAAATCCAGGCTCAAGAAGCCTGTGTTGAAATCTGAGATCAGTTCAGAAGATGTATCCAAACAAGTAAAAGAGACCCTTGCCCGTTTGACATCCAAACCGAAAAAAGGGACGAAATATCGTAAAGAAAAGCGTGAAGCCGGTGCTCAGCGTCGTATGGAAGATGCAGAACGTGAAAATCAGGATAACGCAATTATCAAGATCACTGAATTTGTGACTGTCAACGATCTGGCAAGTATGATGGATGTACCTGTCGTCCAAGTTATTTCAACCTGTATGAGCATTGGACAGATGGTTTCCATCAACCAGCGTCTGGATGCGGAAACCATCAATTTTGTAGCCGATGAATTCGGATTTAAGACCGAATATGTCAGTGCTGAAGTCATGGAGGCTATTCAGGTGGAAGAGGATGCACCCGAAGATTTGATTCCGCGACCACCAATTGTGACCGTAATGGGTCACGTAGACCATGGTAAGACCTCCTTGCTTGACTATATCCGTAATGCCAATGTGATTGCCGGTGAAGCCGGAGGTATTACACAGCATATCGGTGCCTACAATGTGAAGCTTTCAAGCGGTAAAAAGATTACATTTCTGGATACCCCGGGTCATGAAGCATTTACTGCCATGCGTGCCCGTGGTGCGAAAGTGACAGATATAGCCATCATCATTGTTGCAGCGGATGACGATGTGATGCCTCAGACCATTGAGGCCATCAATCATGCAGCTGCAGCCAATGTTCCTATCGTGTTTGCAATCAATAAGATTGATAAGCCCCATGCTGATCCGGAAAAGATCAAGCAGAAGCTGGCCGAAATGAATTACCTCGTTGAAGACTGGGGCGGTAAATATCAATCGCAAGATATATCAGCTAAAAAAGGTCTGAATGTCAAGGAATTGCTTGAAAAGGTGCTTCTGGAAGCAGAAATGCTCGAACTCAAAGCCAATCCAAACAGGAAAGCAACAGGTTCCATCATCGAATCCTCTCTGGATAAAGGTCGTGGATATGTGGCTACCGTATTGGTAGACAACGGAACACTCCATATGGGTGATATTGTCATAGCCGGCATCAATCATGGCCGTATCAAGGCAATGTTCAATGAACGTGGTCAACGTGTGCAACAAGCCGGACCTTCGGAGCCAGTCATGATTTTAGGTTTGAACGGTGCACCTCAGGCAGGTGATAATTTCCATGTACTTGATACGGAACAGGAAGCCCGCGAAATCGCCAACAAGCGGGAACAATTACAACGTGAACAAGGCTTGCGTACCAACAAGCTTCTGACTTTGGCTGAAATCGGCCGTCGTATAGCTGTAGGTAATTTCAAAGAGCTGAATGTGATTGTGAAAGGTGACGTTGATGGTTCTATCGAAGCACTTTCAGACTCCCTGATCAAGTTGTCAACCGAAGAAATCCAGGTGAATGTCATTCACAAGGCGGTTGGTGCCATCTCTGAATCAGATGTGACACTGGCATCAGCCTCAGATGCCATCATCATCGGTTTTCAGGTACGTCCTTCGATGGCAGCCCGTCGTCTGGCAGAAAAAGAAGGGGTGGACATGCATATGTATTCCATTATCTATGATGCCATTGAGGAAGTTAAGTCGGCAATGGAAGGGATGCTCTCTCCCGAAATCAAGGAAGAAATTACTGCTACCATCGAAGTTCGGGAAGTATTCAAGATTACCAAAGTCGGGACAGTTGCCGGATGTATGGTGAAGGAAGGCAAAGTGAAACGTGGGAACAAACTGCGGCTCATCCGCGATGGTATCGTTATCTATACCGGAGAGATGGGTGCCTTGAAACGCTTTAAGGACGATGTGAAAGAAGTTGCTTTCGGTTACGAATGTGGCTTAAGCTTTGCAGGTTATCAGGATCTTCATGTCGGAGACATTGTAGAATCATTTGAGGAAATCGAAGTTAAAAAGAGTTTATAAACGCCGACTGTTCATTGCCTGATATTGATGATCGGACACTGAATTTCAGCAGTTCAAATTAATAAATCAGACAAAGGTACCGATACGGATTTTTTTCGTTCGAGTACCTTTGTTTTTATAACCATCACAATGGAGTTTATGGACATTCTTATTGGACTTTTTTTGTTGTATGAAATAGTCAGGGGATTGAAAAGAGGCTTTATGATTGAGGCTGCTTCGATTATTGGTATTGTCTTGGCTTTTTATGCTGCTACTGCTTTTCGCGAACCAATGGCTCATCTGCTGGGACCGGTTTGTTTTGGATCGGAACGATGGAGTTCTGTCATCGGTTTTTTGTTCACATTTTTGGTCATATACCTGCTTATTGTTATCTTGGCAAAAGTTTTTGAAGGTATTTTAGGGGTCTTTGCTTTAGGTGGGATTAACCGTTTGGCAGGAGGTGCTTTTTGTTTGCTGAAGGGTGCATTGGTATTGAGCATCATTTTAAACTTATATGAAACGATTGATAGTGACCGTAGTTTCGTTGGGTCCAAACATATCGAATCGTCCGTTTTTTACAAACCTGTTTTGAAAGTCGCCCCGACAATTTTTCCTTTGTTTGATTCTGATAAATCCAATCATCAATCAAAAATACCGGATTCAAAAGATTCGCGTAAAATTACTTTATAATGGAAGAAAAACCTCAAGATATTATTGACCAGGTAACATCCGGAGAGTACAAATATGGTTTTGTCAGTGACATTGATGCTGAAAGTATTCCTTTTGGCCTGAGTGAAGATGTCATCAGACTGATTTCCGCCAAAAAGAATGAGCCGGACTGGTTGCTTGATTTTCGTCTGAAAGCATATAAACATTGGCTTACTTTAAAGATGCCGGATTGGGCACATCTGCAGATTCCTGAAATTGATTATCAGAATATCATTTATTATTCTGCGCCCAAATCCAGAACAGCCCTGAAAAACCTGGATGAAATGGATCCGGAATTACTGAAAACATTCGATAAATTGGGTATTCCGCTTCAGGAACGCCAACACTTATCGGGTATGGCAGTAGATGCAGTGATGGATAGTGTTTCCGTCAAGACCACATTCAAAGAGAATCTGGCAGAACTCGGTATCATCTTTTGCTCTTTTAGTGAAGCAGTACAACAATACCCCGATTTGGTTCGCCAGTATCTGGGTTCGGTTGTCAGTTATAGGGACAATTTTTTTGCAGCCCTGAATTCTGCCGTTTTCAGTGATGGCTCTTTTGTTTACATACCAAAAAGGGTACGTTGCCCGATGGAACTTTCCACTTATTTCCGCATCAATGCAGCCAATACAGGCCAGTTTGAGAGAACCCTCATCGTGGCCGACAATGATAGTTACGTCAGTTATCTGGAGGGCTGTACGGCTCCTATGCGTGATGAAAATCAGCTCCATGCGGCTATTGTGGAAATCATTGTGCTGGAAAGGTCTGAAGTTAAATATTCAACGGTTCAGAACTGGTATCCGGGTGACAAGAATGGCAAGGGTGGTATTTACAATTTTGTGACGAAAAGGGCTTTGTGTAAAGGACGTCACTCGAAAATATCCTGGACTCAGGTGGAAACAGGGTCTGCCATTACCTGGAAATATCCAAGCTGTATTCTGGCAGGAGACGATTCCACCGGAGAATTTTACTCTGTAGCTGTTACGAACAACTATCAGCAAGCGGATACAGGAACAAAAATGATTCACCTTGGAAAAAATACGGTGAGTCGCATCGTTTCGAAAGGTATTTCTGCCGGCCATAGTCAAAATAGCTACCGGGGATTGGTAAAAGTTTCGCCCAAGGCAGACAATGCCCGTAATTTTTCTCAGTGTGACAGTTTGCTGTTGGGGGACAAATGTGGCGCCCACACTTTCCCTTATATCGATATCAACAATGAAACAGCGGTGGTGGAGCATGAGGCAACTACCTCGAAAATCAACGAGGATCAGCTTTTCTATTGTAACCAGCGTGGTATTTCAACGGAAGATGCTGTAGGACTGATTGTAAACGGATATGTCAAAGAAGTGATTAATAAGCTGCCTATGGAATTTGCCGTGGAAGCCCAGAAGTTGCTGCAAGTTTCTCTCGAAGGTAGTGTGGGATAAATGGATGTATTGAACTATACCCTTTTTACTCTTTGGGATTACCCTTTGAGTGTATTGGAACTGATTGCAGTGTTGACCGGTTTTGCATCTGTCTTTTTGGCATCAAAGGCATGGTCGGTCAATTTCCTTTTTGGTTTGGTAAACAGTGCCGCCTATTTTTTGTTGTATTTTCAGTACAGGCTGTATTCTGTAATGCTGTTACAGATTGTTTATTTCAGTTTCAGTGTTTATGGTTTTTATCACTGGAGACATCCCAAGCTTGAAGATGCAGACAAAAACAAGGAACAGAAGATAAAGAGGTTGACGGGAAAACAACAGGTTAGATATCTGGTCGTCATTGTTCTGTCAGGCTTGGTTTGGGGTTGGTGTGTCATCCATTTTCAGGCGCGTTTCCCTCAGTATTTTGATCCGCCCGCTTATCCGTGGCTGGACGCCATGCTGACCATGGGAAGCGTGGTTGCTCAGTATCTGCTGTCACGGAAGATTTTGGACAATTGGCCATTATGGGTGATGGTTGATGGTATAAGTACTGTATTATATGCTTGTATGGGTATGATTTTCACCTCCGTTTTGTTCGGGGTATTTACCATGATAGCGATTCGTGCACTATATGAATGGAGAAAGACGTATGAGAAATACAAATGATGATATTGAAGAACCGGTAAAGAAGAGTTGGATACTTTTGATCGGGTGTATTCTGATTTTGGCATTTATGCTTGGCATCGGTATTTTTTTACTGGTGGAGGCTTTGCAGAAACCGGAAGTTCCCGACGAAGCCCTTGATATGAACCGAATGCTGATCAGTGGGGTCGGTGTTATCCTTTTTTCCCTGGCCATCATTGTCTTTCTGTATAGCTTATACAAGCCGGGGAAAAAGAGAAAGGCAAGGTCGGTGACTTCCAAACGGAAGTCGGTGAAGAGAAAAAGAAGGACGTCCCGTTAAAGAACGTTTTAAATTGGAAAAACGAATAATATATTGAATATGTTGTTGGAAATCAAAAATCTACATGCTTCCATAGAAGGGAAGGAAATTTTACGAGGCATCAATTTATCGATTAATGAAGGTGAAATACATGCGATCATGGGTCCGAACGGGTCTGGGAAGAGCACCTTATCTGCTGTCCTGACCGGAAATCCTGCCTATGAAGTGACTGACGGTGAGGTTTGGTTTCGCGGGAAAAATCTTTTGTCCATGTCTCCCGAAGACAGATCCCGGGAAGGCCTTTTCCTGAGCTTTCAATATCCGGTGGAAATTCCGGGAGTGAGTATGGTCAATTTTATGCGTTCGGCTGTCAATGAACATCGGAAATATCGTCAGGAATCAGCTTTGTCGGCTTCAGATTTTCTGAAACTGATGCGCGAAAAAAGAAGCATCGTAGAATTGGATAGCAAACTTGCCAACCGTTCTGTCAATGAAGGTTTTTCCGGCGGTGAAAAGAAAAAGAATGAGATTTTCCAGATGGCCATGTTGGATCCGAAGTTATCTATTCTGGATGAAACGGACAGTGGTCTTGACATAGATGCACTCCGCATTGTCGCTCAAGGAGTGAATAAATTACGAACGCCTCAAAATTCCACCATTGTCATCACCCACTACCAACGTTTGCTGGATTATATCGTTCCCGACCAGGTGCACATTCTCTATAAGGGACGCATTGTCAAGACCGCAGGACGGGAATTGGCCATTGATCTTGAAGAGAGAGGCTATGATTGGATTAAACAAGAAGTAGAGGAATGATGCAAGCAGAAGAAGCCTATATTAATCTCTACAAGCAACATGCCAAATCGGTGAGCAAAAGTTGCAGCGACTTGCTCAATGGCAAGCGTCAGGCTGCTTTTGAAAAATTTCAGACGTTGGGCTTTCCAAAAAATACGCATGAGGAATATCGCCATTGCGATTTGAGGGAAGCTTTGTCAATTGATTACGGTTTGAACATCAATAGGGTGAAAATACCCATCAATCCGCATGATGTTTTTAGTTGCGATGTTCCAAACCTTTCGACCAAACTCTTTTTTGTTGTGAACGACCAGTTTTATAAAAACGATAAACCCATTGGTCTTCCTGAAGGCGTATTGTGTGGAAGCCTGAACGATCTGACGGAAACGCATGCCCGTTTGCTGGAGCCATACTATACGAGATTATCTGAGAAATCATCCGATGGAATGGTCTCTTTTAATACCACTTTTGCTCAGGATGGCTTTGTCTTGTATGTCCCTGCCGGGGTTGCTCTCGAAAAGCCCATCCAGTTGATCCAAGTTTTGCACGGTACTGTGGATATGATGGCAAACCGTCGTTTGCTGATCATTGTAGAAGAGGGTGCCAAAGCACAGTTTTTGGTTTGTGACCACGCGCTTTCTTCCAGATATTTCTTTTCCAATCAGGTTACAGAGATTTTTGTCGGCAAGAATGCTTCTTTGGAGTATTATGATTTGGAAATGGATCAGCCCAATATTACACGAGTATCCAACACGCTGGTGTCTCAGGCAGCATCCTCTCAATTACTCATCAACGGTGTTACTTTGCAGAACGGTTTATCCAGAAATAATATCAATCTATGTTTTGAAGGAGAAGGTGCTACGGCAAGTCTTTCGGGCATGGCCTTGGGTAATGGCAATGAGTTGATTGATAACCACATTTTTGTGGATCATGCGGTGCCTCGTTGTAATAGTCAGGAGCTTTACAAGTATGTGCTGGACGATTGTGCCAAAGGTGTTTTCGGTGGCCGGATTCTGGTACAGAAAGGTGCACAGAAGACATTCGCATATCAATCGAACAAGAACCTTTGCTTCACCAAGGAAGCCAGGATGTTTGCCAAACCTCAGTTGGAAATCTACGCCGACGATGTAAAATGTAGCCATGGAACTGCTACCGGTCAGATGGATGAAAAGGCTTTGTTTTATATGCGCTCGCGTGGTATCTCAGAATCAGAAGCTCGTTTGCTGCTGAAATTTGCCTTTACGGCAGATGTGCTCGACAATATTCGATTGGAACCGCTGAAGGATAGGATGCGCATGTTGGTGGAGAAACGTTTCCGTGGTGAGTTGGCAAAATGTGCAGGTTGTTCTGCAACTAATTGTAAATAATATGGATTCTTTTTTTAAAGATCTTCGTTCTGAATTTCCCATTTTATCGAAAAAAATTTATGGGAAGGACTTGGTTTATCTGGACAATGGTGCTACCACCCAAAAGCCTCGTCGTGTCGTTGAAAAAATTGAAAGCGGTTATTATTATGGTAATGCAAACATTCATCGTGGGGTACATTATCTGAGTCAGCGTGCTACCGAGGCCCATGAGGCAGCCAGAGAACGGGTCAGACAATTTCTTCATGCAGATTCAACTTCTGAGATTATTTTTACCAGAGGAACCACAGAATCCATCAATCTGGTCGCTTTTTCATTTGGTGAGGCTTTTTGCAAAGAGGGTGATGAAATCGTCGTTTCCGTAATGGAGCATCATTCCAACATTGTGCCTTGGCAAATGCTTTGCGAACGAAAGAAAATGTCCTTGAAGGTGATACCCATGAACGATCGGGGAGAGATTTTGCTCGATGAATATCAGGCTTTACTGAATCCGAAAGTCAAGCTTGTTGCCATCACTCATGTTTCGAATGTACTTGGTACTGTCAATCCTGTTAAGGAGATGATTGCTTTGGCCCATGCTGCCGGAATCAAGGTCTTGGTGGATGGCGCTCAATCTGCACCTCATATCCGGTTGGATGTCAAGGCGATGGATGCCGACTTTCTTGCTTTTTCCGGTCATAAGATTTATGGACCTACCGGTATTGGTGTACTTTATGGTAAGGCTGAGCTCCTGAATCAAATACCCCCTTATCAAGGAGGTGGAGAAATGATTGATCAGGTTCATTTTGAAAAGACAACATATAATGTCCTTCCCTATAAATTTGAGGCCGGGACGCCCGACTTTATCGGCTCCACAGCTCTTTCTGAAGCCTTGGATTTTGTCGATGAAATCGGCATTGAACGTATTGAAGCTTACGAAAAATCCTTGTTGGAATATGCTACGATGGAACTGATGAAAATAGATGGGATGAGGATTATCGGTACGGCAGCGGACAAGAGTGCTGTACTTTCGTTCCTTTTGGGGGATATTCATCCTTTTGATGTTGGGACATTGCTGGATCATCTTGGTATAGCTGTCCGAACAGGTCATCATTGTGCTCAACCGCTTATTGAAAGACTCGGCATAGATGGGACGGTCAGAGCTTCTTTTGCTTTTTACAATACTTTTGAGGAAGTAGATGTCCTTGTTAAGGCATTAAAGCGCATCCAAACAATGTTTTAAGATTATTTTTATTAAAAATAATCATGGGGTTTAAGATTTTGTACCTTTGACTCCGTTTTTAAGTATAAGAACAATGACTATCAATGAAATTCAAGACGAAATCATCGAAGAATTCGAAGTGTTCGATGACTGGATGGATAAATATCAGCTATTGATTGATATCGGCAATTCCCTGGAACCGATCGATGAACAGTATAAGACGCCTCAGTTCCTGATTGAAGGCTGTCAGAGTCGAGTGTGGGTACATGCGACGTTGGTTGATGGGAAGGTTATTTTGCAGGCTGAAAGCGATACCGTGATTGTCAAAGGTATTGTGACGCTTCTATTGCGTGTGCTTTCTGGCTGTACACCTCAGCAAATATTAGATACAGATTTGTATTTTATCGAAAGAATCGGATTGAAAGACCATCTTTCTCCGACCAGATCCAATGGCCTGGTATCCATGGTGAAACAAATCAGGAACTATGCATTGGCATTTAAATTGACCGCTCAGTAAAAGTCTTTAAAAGTCCAGGGAAAGCTGGTCTTCCAGAAGCTTGAAACTTTTTCGATGATGCTCTGTCAATCCGTATTTGCGGATAGCGTTGCGATGCTCCATGGTAGGATATCCTTTGTTTGATTTCCAGTCGTAATGTGGATTTTGCTCATGGAGCATCAGCATATAATCATCTCTGTATGTTTTGGCTAAAATGGATGCGGCGGCGATACATAAATATTTCCCGTCTCCTTTGATGATGCTCGTGTAGGGGATTTCCGGATAATGTTCGAACTTTTTTTCTTCAATTTTTTGATGTGGCAACTTGTTCAAAGGAATTTGCCCTGGATATCTGAATCTATTTCCATCTATCAATAAATATTCCGGCTGCTTTTCAAGCTGAAGGATGGCTCTGTTCATTGCCAGAAAGGAGGCGTTCAAAATATCAATCTTGTCGATTTCTGCGGCTTCAACAACTCCAAGTCCCCATGAAACGGCTTCTTTTTCGATGATTTTACGAAGTTCATACCGTTTTTTCTCGCTCAACTGTTTGGAATCATTAAGCTCTTCACAACGAAAATCTTTTGGTAGGATGACTGCTGCTGCGTAAACCGGACCGGCAAGACACCCTCTGCCGGCCTCATCGCAGCCGGCTTCTTGTAAATCCTTATTCAGATAGGGTAGAAGCATGTTTTTCGGAATATTGGTATGATGATCAAATTTCTATTCTTTATAAACAATATTCAGCAAAACATCCCCGACGATTTTCAAGGAGACTTTGTCAATATTGTTCATCGTATCATCTATTGTGTGCCAGTAGGGTACAAAACCGGTTTTGCTTTGAGGATCATAATCGATGATGTCGATGCAAGGGATGTTTGCCAACTTGTTGATATAGAGATGGTCATCTGTGATAGCACCTCCAAGTTCGGGCTTAAAATAGCTGTTGTACCCGAGTGTGGCTGCTTCCTTCCAGACTTTCTGCAATATTTGTGAGGCATACTGATCGGAATAGTAATCCCACTGGAAATTCGGTGCTTTACCGCCAACCATATCCAATAGGATGCCGTATTTTGCTTTGTATCCTTGAACGTGAGGATTCCTTGCCCAATATTGGGTACCCAGACACCAACTTTCTTCATCTTGATTGCCCTTATAGAAACTGGGTGTGCCGTAATCTTCGGCATCAAAGAGTATGATGTCTATCCCAATTTTCGGACTATTCCCTTTTAATGATTCTATTCCGATTTGTCTGGCTATTTCCATCAGAACTCCAACTCCGCTTGCCCCGTCATTGGCACCCAGAATGGGCGTATGCCGGTTCTTTTCATCCGGGTCATTATCTGCCCATGGCCTGGAATCCCAATGTGCACATAAAATGATACGGTTTGTGTTTTCTGGCAGAAAGGAGGCAATGATATTGGTGGATCTCAGTATTTTCCCATCAAAAGCTTTCAGGTCTGCAGATTGTTCCGTGATTTTAGCACCAGTCTCCTGAAGGTTCGAAACGATATATTTTCGGCAAGCAACATGTGCCTCCGAATTGGGAATTCTCGGGCCAAAAAGTGTTTGAGCTTTTACGTAAGAATAGGCACTGTCCGCATTAAAAGTAGGTACGCAAGCAGCCTTGTCTGTTTTCTCCTGTGTTTTTTTTGCGCCTGCTCCACAAGACGTAATCACAAGAAACAACAGGATGAGAAGGGTATCAAGTTGGATTTTTATATGCATTTTTTTGATCAAATGACTTTACTTTATTTTTTTGTTTTCAAGGGCCTTGGAACGATAAATGGTTTTTCGAGTGTCATGTTATTATTGCGAACAATTTCAAGTTCTTTGAAAATGATCCCGCAAGGGACGATGAGGGTGGTGATGAATCCCATGTTGTTTATATTGTGAATAACCTCTTCTGTTCCGATATGCAGGATATACTTGAATTGTTTTTGATTCATGTCGCTGATTGATCCGTTTCTGACCATCTCCTCCCGGCCATCCTGATACACTTTGTACAAAAAGCATCCGTCCATGTGTGGGTATCCTTTGTAAATGTAAGCAAAGTCATAACCTTCTTCTTTTGCGGCAGCCAGCAGACTATCCTTCATGACCTTTTCAGGTATGGTCTGTGAGGCTGTAAGTCTGATATTTCCGGCTCCCAGACTCTCAAAATAAAAACTCATGTTGATTCTGCTGTGTCCATTGCTTTTTGGATTGGTTTTAGTAGGCGTCCGGTCTGAAAGCATGTTTTTGAGCACTCCATGATTTATCAGTGTCAGTGAACTGTCAGGTCTGACACCTTGAGCATCAATCGGGGTGTACCCAAGGAGTTTTTGACCATGCCATCGGGGGGTCCCGGTCATGGAGATAAAATCAAGTCTTCGGTCAGCCACCTTTTTATCCATCATCTGCTCCATGCGGTTTTCAGACTTGGACAATCCTTTTCGTTTTGCCAATAAGCCGTTGTTTGCATTGAGAAAATTTCTGCTAATGGCACTGGACACAGCTGTCCCTTCATATAAAACAGGTCCTGAGTAGGAATCAGAAATCATGGGAGCCTTACTTTCTTCAAGCAGTAATTCATTATATTTGATTATTTCAGTACACAGCGTATCTATTGGAGTGACGTCGTTGATGTCATCGAAATAGAAGCTGTACTTTTCATTCATGACTTGTCCGTCATCCGAACGGCATTCAACAGAACCGGAAAGGTCAATGAAACACGTCGGCAGTCTGTACATAAAACCGTCTGTGCTGTAGTAGTAATAATCGCCTTCCGTAATGGTTGCGCGAAATTCACTGGAAATGATGGACTCGTTTTCGCTTAAGGCAATGGAGGCTTTGCGGCAATATTCGCTCCAAAAATTCTGATCAGTTGATTTAATTTCTTTTTTACAATAGTATTGTACAGGAGTTGACTGATCCCAGTCGTGGATTTTTTTTTCTTCTTCCGGAATGTTCTGTTGAGCAATCTTTACCTTTTTGCTTTCGAATGATTCGGCAGATTTTTTATAGTCGGGATCCAATTGACTCCAGATAACATATTTGAGGGCTGATTCGATGTCGGTCTCTCCAATAGGATATTCATTTTGTCGGTTGTAAGACTGGTAAGTGTCATTGTTATTGTTAGAAACATCATTTCCTACCAAAAGATCTGCTATTCCAATATTTTTTTCCCTTTTCTCCTCAATCTGAAGTGCTCCTGCTGAAGCAGAAACCGTCGTTTGGGTGGCATTTAGAAAACGATATGAAATCCAAAAGGGATAATCCAGATTTCCGGCATGCAATCCGGCCTTATTTCGGTCAACTTCGCTTTTGATGGCCTTCAGTATGGGATCATCTTGAATCTGCCCCTGAATGGTTGTAAAACTCAATAGAGAAAGGATTATAGCAAAATATACTTGTTTTTTCATGAGGAGGCGGATTACGGACGTTCAAGAATGGGTGGAAGTGCACTGGATTTTATCTTTTTCTGGGTTTCTACCTGTCTGACCAAAATGGCAGGTGCGATACAGGAGACCGGAATCGGTCCGGATTCAGCTCCACAAAATCCGTTGAATGCCTGATAGTCATTTCCGCATTCCAGAATCTGTGAAAAGACAGAAAGGGGAGTGCCGACCATGTTTACACCTCTCACCAATTCATTGGGATGATTGTCTGAGTAGATTCTGTAAACGACAAGGGGTGTCACATTGAAGGCATTGGGCAGAAATCGGTTATTCATGGTGAAACCACCGCTTACAGAGCAAAATAAATAACCGTATTCTTTTTCGCTTTTTCTCAGTTCCTCTTTAAGTCGGAGAATAAGTGAGTCGTTTGAAAGAGGTTGGTTGCTTTTTATGAACATGTTGCTTTGTCTGGTAACAGGATCTGAATAATAAGCAGCTCTTCCGTGCCCGTTGGATTCAGGAAATCCTTCAAGTGGGGTACGGCTCATAAGGAATGCCTTCAGGATACCGTCTTTTACCACTTCCACACGTTGACCTCTGACACCCTCGTCGTCCATCGTATAACATCCGTTGAGAAACTGTCCTTTAAAATCCCTGATTGTCGGATCGAATGTCACTGAAATATTTTCGGACAATACTTTTTCTCCGATTTTCTTTTTGAATGTTTGAGCATCATCGTCCAGCCTCATACGGGCACCTTCCACCCTGTGTCCGAAAAATTCATGAAAAAAGACTCCTGCAGCTTCTGCGCTTAAAATGCATGGGCCGGAATACGGATCGGCAAGAGGTGCTTTTTTTAGTTCAGACAGAAGCTGACTCATCCGGTTAATTTCTTTTTGAATTTCTGCTTCCGAAGGCAAATCTTCCGGTCTGGCCGCATAATAACTTTTGTATAGTGGCAATTGCATCCCGTCATCAGCGGTAGCCGTCATATTGATGTACAGACTGAAGGAAATATTGTTTTCTGAATATGAGGAACCTTCCGTGTTATAGAACCAACGACGCTGGATATTCCCTGAAAAACGTAAAGATCCGTTGATGATATCCTTGTTTCCATTCATTTGTCCCGATAAACGGGTCAAAATTCCTTCCCATTTCTTTACATTGATTTTGAGATCTTTCAGATGTATAGGCTTCTCGTAGTAATAGTCTGCCTTTTGCCTGGAAAAATCGGGAGACTTATCTTCAGAGGCTGTATTCACTGCTGCCTTTGCCTTGATTTGCTCGAATCTTCGGACAGCATCTTTGTATGAAGCATCAGTTTTGCGCCAAAGTTCATCTGCCAAGGTTGTAGCGTCGTCTTCAAAAGAAATCATTTCAGGTCTGGATCCAGTTGAAAATTCTCCATTTTTCAGCTCATGACTGTTGTCAGAGTCGTAATTGCCGACTCTGGTCTGAGCTTGCAGATATCGTGTATGAGAAGGTTCCCTTTCACCGGAAAAATTGCCGAAGGTTGCTGAGAATGTCAATGCTTCCAGGTCTGTAACACGGTAAGCGATAAAATAGGCAGGATTTTTCTCTTTCATTAGAACTTCCAGGTTCCTGTTTGCTTCCTCTTTTAAGGTTTTTAAAACGATATCCTCTGCATGTAAGGATAAACCGTAAAAAAGCAGAGAGATTAAAATCAGTAGTTTCTTCATACTTGTTTGCTTTTTTCCGAGAAGGTGCTTTTGTTTATATAGTTTAGCTTTGCTCCGTCTGCATTGACTTTCAGGTTGACAGAAGAACCGGTCATTAATGGCAGGTTCTGATCAGTATGTCCGGTCGGGAAGTCGAAACAAACCGGATAGGAATATTCTGAAACAGCATCGGCTATGATTTCGTAAACTGTTTTCCCGAATAATGGGTCTTCCTCATAGTCTGTGAATTGACCGACAATCAAGCCTGACAGATTCTTCAGGATACCGCCGAATTTTAGATTGTGCATCATTCGGTCGATGACATACGGCTTTTCTCCGATATCTTCTATGAAGAGGATACTTTTGTCCGGAATATAATCGTAAGGGGTGCCACGCAGACTGTACAGGATGGAAAGGTTTCCGCCCCTCAGGAAGCCGGATCCTTCTCCGTTGCGATTGAGCGGATGTATCGGTGTTGTGTATTCAGGCAGATTGCCCCAGAGGATATCATGCAACATGGAGGCTGGTTCAGAGTCGGCTTTCAAATGGCCCTGATTCATTTGCGCGGCCAACATTTTAGCCATTCCTCCGTGGATGGATGCATACCCTTCTTTTTGCAGTAAAGAGTGAAACATGGTAATGTCGCTATAACCGATCAGCCATTTCGGACTTTTTCTGAAGCCTTTCAAACGAATCTTGTCAATCAGGTGAACCGCTCCGTAACCTCCGCGTGAGCAAAAAATCGCATTACAATCGGCATCGTCCAAGGCTTCCTGAAGATCGGACAATCTCTGTGTTATGCTACCGGAAAAGCGTCCTTCCTGTTTTGTGACGTTTTCACCTCTCAGGACGTTGAGGCCCCATGAAGCAAGGCAGGCTTCAGCTCCATCGACAAAGTCTGGATTGATTGCTCCAGCCGGAGAGATCAAACGCACACAATCACCTTTTTTTAAAAACGGAGGAGTAATCATCAGGCTATTTATATATTAATTTAATTTGTCTTTCGCCGCATCACAAAGTTAGTATTTAAATTGACTATTTATAAAACCAACATTCCTAAGATTCATACATCATGGAATTATTCTTGCTTTTTCTTACAAAAGATTGTAAATATTGATGGAAATATAGAAATTATTCTTATTTTTGCGCCGTTTTATTTCGAATTGAAAGATAAATGCATGATAAATATTATAAATCAAATGGAAAAATCAACATTGGTAGGATCCAAAATTAAAAAACTTCGCGAAGTCAAAAGCATCACTATAGAACAAGTTGCTGAACGTTCGGGGCTTAGCACGGATCAAATTGAAAGAATTGAAGAGAATAAAAATCTTCCTTCTCTTGCCCCACTTATTAAAATAGCCCGTGTTCTTGGGGTTAGATTGGGTACATTTCTAGATGACAGCGATCATTTAGGGCCTGTCATTTGCCGTAAAGATGAACAACCTGAAGGGATCAGTTTTTCCAATGATACAGCCAACTCTCACAATAATTTGAATTTCTTTGCCTTGGCTCAGTCAAAGACGGGTAGACATATGGAACCGTTCCTGATCGATATCGATTCCGCTTCTGAGGAAGAATATCAGCTTTCCACACACGAAGGTGAAGAATTCATTTTTGTACTCGAAGGTGTCATTGAAGTGACTTACGGAAAAAATAAATATGTCATAAACACCGGTGAAAGCATCTATTATGATTCAATTGTCGATCATAATGTACATGCAGCCAATGGATCCAAAGCCAAGATCCTGGCAGTAGTTTACACGCCGTTTTAATCTAAAAGATATGCAATTATTTGACAAAACGCTGGGTGATTGGCTGGAACATTGGGCAGAGACAACACCTGATAAGGAATATATAGTCTACTCAGACCGCGATTTACGTTTTACCTGGAAACAATTCAACAAAAGGGTGGATGAGATGGCACTTGGTTTTATGGCACTTGGTGTCAAAAAAGGAGACCACGTAGGTATTTGGGCACAAAATGTACCGGAGTGGCTTACGTATATGTATGCCTGTGCAAAAATCGGTGCTGTATACGTCACTGTGAATACCAATTATAAACAAAGCGAATTGGAATATTTGGTGGAGAATTCGGATATGAATACCTTATGCATTACCGATGGAACCTGGGATTCCGATTATGTAGCGATGACTTATGAGATGTTGCCTGAACTGAAGACAGAGCAACGTGGACAGTTACACAGTGAACGCTTTCCGCAGATGCGGAATGTTGTTTATATCGGACAGGAAAAATATCGTGGCATGTACACTTCCGCTGAACTGCAATTGCTTGGAAGCAACATGGACGGACAAATGCTTGAGGAGGCCAAGAAGTTGGTGAAGCCTGATGACATCATGATGATGCAGTACACATCAGGAACCACCGGTTTTCCAAAAGGGGTCATGCTTACACACTACGGTTTGGCCAACAATGGTTACCTGACAGGTGAACACATGAAATTCACCAACAATGACAGTCTTTGCGTTTGCGTGCCCTTGTTCCATTGTTTTGGTGTGACCCTGGCTACCATGAACTGTCTGACGCACGGTTGTACCGAGGTTATGGTGGAACGTTTCGACCCGCTGGTTGTTTTGGCATCCATTCATAAAGAGAAATGCACTGCTCTATATGGGGTCCCGACTATGTTTATTGCCGAGTTGAACCATCCGATGTTTGAGATGTTTAACATGAGTACCCTGCGCACAGGTATCATGGCCGGTTCTCTTTGCCCGGTTGAGTTGATGCGTCGTGTGAACGAAAAGATGTTCATGGACGTCACCAGCGTGTATGGTTTGACTGAAACGTCTCCCGGTATGACTCAAACCCGCATTGATGACCCCTTCGATGTCCGTTGCCAGACGGTCGGAAGGCCTTATGAGTTTACCGAAGTCAAGATCTTCAATCCGGAAACAGGTGAAGAATGTGCCGATAACGAACAAGGTGAGATCTGTTGTCGTGGATATCTGTTGATGAAAGGATATTATAAAAATCCGGAGGCTACGGCTGAAGCTATTGATAAAGATGGCTATTTGCACTCAGGTGATCTTGGAGTAAGAGATGAAAATGGAAACTATCGCATCACCGGCCGAATCAAGGATATGATTATCCGGGGCGGTGAAAATGTTTACCCGCGTGAGATTGAAGAATATCTCTATCATTTGGAAGGCATTAAAGATGTTCAGGTTGCAGGTATCACGTCTGAAAAATATGGTGAGGAAGTTGGTGCCTTCATTATCTTGCATGATGGGGTTCAAATGGATGATGATACTGTACGTGAATTCTGTCGTGGCAAGATTGCCCGTCATAAAATCCCAAAGTATGTCTTTTTTATCAAGGAATTTCCTTTAACAGGAAGTGGGAAAATTCAGAAATTTAAATTGAGGGATATTGGTTTGGGTTTGCTCAAGGAACAGGGTATCCAACCGGTATAAATTTGAGGAGTGGTATTTTTAATCCCTCAGTATTAAGGTAAAGGTCAGGACAGTTTCGTCTTGGCTTTTATTTTTCTTATCGAATCATCACTGTTAATGTTTTTTATATACTTTTACGACTTGGTAATCTGCTGATTTAAAATAGTATCAAACTTAGATATTTTATATCATGAAACAAACAGGTTTTGCATACTCCGGTATAGCTTTTCTCTTCGCATTTCTCATGCTTTTTTCATCTTGCGTCATCAATGTCAGGACTGATAAGGACAGTAAGTTTAAGAGGAGTGAAAATGATGTTTCTTTTGTACAATCCTATCCTATTTCACAACCTGTAAACCTGAAACTTTCCACATCCGGTGGGAACATCAGCACGATCGGGTATGATGGGGAGCAAGTGGTAGTCTCATTCCTTGTTACCAAAAACGGCAGGATATTGGATATGACCCTTGATGAATTGAAAAAGATAGCAGAGGTGAAAATTATCAATGACAAATCCAACCTTGGAATAAGTATTGACAAGATCACGGAGAGAAATATAAGTGTAGGATTTGAAGTGAAGACCCCTGTCAATACAGCTGCCACCTTAAATACGAGCGGGGGTAATATCTCGATTTCAGACCTCAATGCCAATCAAAACATGAGTACAAGCGGAGGCAATATCCATATCAATAATATTGTGGGTAAAATCGAAGCCGGAACTTCAGGTGGAAATATTGCTATCAATCATTCGACAGGAGATGTCAATGCATCTACTTCTGGTGGGAATATTTCTGTAAATAGCGTGAAAGGAAATATCAAGACCTTCACATCCGGTGGAAACATACATGTGGGTGAGACAGAAGGGGCTGTGGATGTCAGCACGTCGGGCGGATCCATTCATATGGATGAAATTTCAGGTTCGGTCCGCGCATATACAAGCGGAGGCAATATTTCTGTGGATGTGAACCTCTTGACAGAAAATTTACAGATGGAAACTTCCGGGGGAAGCATCAACTGCACGATTCCTAAAGGCTTGGGATTGAATCTGGATTTGTCAGCGGATAATATTGAAACGCAGTTATTGAATTTTTCCGGTACATCGGAAAAAAACAAGATACTGGGAACAATGAACGGAGGTGGTATTCCCGTCTCTCTCAAGACTTCGGGCGGCTACATAAACCTGAATTACAAATAGAAATTTGTTATAACGACGAAAAGGCCTCATTTCCTATTCCTTGGATTTGAGGCTTTTTTAAAACTTACATAACCACAGGCTCCACTGAATATCCGGCTTTTTTCAATTGATTGATCAGTCCGGTTTCACCTGTGAGGTGCAGGCAGCCGATTGCAACAAAGCAGGATTGCTCTTTCATCAAGTCCGGTAATTGCTTCATCCATTTTTTGTTGCGGTCTTCTTTAAGCACTTTCATCTCTTCTTCTGTCATGGAGTCGTCTTCTTTGTTAAGTGCCTCAAGACCTCTCAGATTTCCGGTTAGATAATATTCGTTCAGTTTTTTCAGGAGCTCAATCCCTTTCTTTTTTTCTTTGACATCTTTAACCAGAATCTCGGCCTGACGTTTCAAAGAAAGGCTGTTGAAAAGGGCATTGATCTGATCTTCTGCTGTTTCAAGACCAATGACTTTCTTGTTGTTGTCTGATGCGTTTTTCTGAAAAATCATGTCAATGGCTTCCGGTTGGTTTTTCAAACCATTTTCTTTCAAATACCACATGATCTGGAATAGGTTGTCCAGCATCACCGGCTTTATCTTTCCCAATTGGCTCATTCCCGCACCCAGCAAGTTTTTAAATTCATTGTCAACCAAGATGTAGTCTTCCGGACTCAGCAAATCCTTCATGTCTCCTTCTGACATGACAGTAGCCTGTGCCAACTTTGCCTGAAGACTTTTGTCCCTCATATCAATTTCACATACCACAGCCTCGGCTTTATTACAAATTGCCAAAATCCGGTCAAAGTCTTTGATTTGTTCTTTTTCTATCAGATGATGTGTGCCAAACAGGTAACTCGTTTTTGCCAAACCGTTGTCGGAAACTTTCCAAAAAATTTGGGCATCGACACTCCAGAAGATAAAAACAGCGAAAGCTACCACCAATAAAAACCGTCTTTTCATTTGATTCTGTTTAATTAAAAATCATCAAAAGCAAAATATCCTGATTGCTTTTACAAACAGGATTCCCTCGATCCTACGTGCAAGGTGATTGTCTACGGAACTGAAACATATTGAAAACCTGCAGTAAATATAATGCTTTTTCGAAAAAAAAGCTCTTGGAATATTTTCATTGGCGTTGGGTAACGAATGAATGATTATTTACATATCTTTGAAGTGTTTGAAAATTTAACTGATTATGGAAAAAACACATTCTGGTCGCATAAAAAAGAAAGAACTGATTGCTGAAATCATGAAATTCTTTCAGGAAGATACCACAAGGGCTTTCAATTATCAGCAGGTGTCAAATGCATTGGGTTTGACAAAGCAGGCTTTGAAAACCATGGTTGCCGAATGTTTGGCAGAACTCTGTCTTCAGAATTATCTGATTGAGATTTCCACCGGAAAATATAAGTTCAACGAGCGTGGACTATATGTGGAAGGCCTCATTAAGCGTAGCCATAATGGAAAAAACTATCTGCTGCCTGACGATGGAGGCGATCCCATATTCATTGCTGAAAGGAATTCGGCTCATGCTATGGATGGAGACAGGGTGCGGGTGATGCATTCTGCGAAAAAGGCTTTCAGTGAACCGGAAGGAGAAGTGATTGCGGTGTTGGAACATGCAGAAAACACTTTTGTCGGTGTTCTTGATGTTGAAAAATCATATGCCTTTTTGATTACGGATAGTAAAAAACTGGCCAACGATATTTTTATTCCAAAGGATAAGATCAAAGGAGGCAAGTCCGGCCAAAAAGTGGTCGTACGGATCATTGAATGGCCTGATCGTGCCAAAAATCCCATCGGAGAAGTGATTGATGTGCTTGGAGATGTGGGAGACAATAACACCGAAATGAATGCCATCATGGCTGAATATGGCTTGCCGTACACCTATCCTGAAGAGATGGAGAAAGCGGCCGGGCAAATTCCGGATGTCATTTCTTCAGAGGATATGGAAAAGCGCGAAGATTTCAGGAAAGTGACCACTTTCACCGTCGATCCCTATGATGCAAAAGACTTTGATGACGCCTTATCCGTACAGAAGTTGCCGAATGGAAATTGGGAAGTTGGTGTGCACATCGCGGACGTGACGCATTATGTAAAACCAGGGACACTGATTGACAGGGAAGCAGAAAATCGCGCCACTTCTGTCTATCTTGTGGATAGAACCGTTCCCATGTTGCCTGAACGCCTTTGTAACCAGATATGTTCCTTAAGACCTGATGAAGAAAAATTGTGTTTTTCCTGTGTTTTCGAAATGGATGATCATGCCGTAGTGAAGAATCACCGCATTTGTAGAACGATGATCAAGTCAAACAGACGCTTTACCTATGAAGAGGCGCAAGCCATCATTGAAGGGAATAATGGTGATTGCGAGGAAGAAATACGGACATTGGACCGTTTGGCCAAAATACTCAGGGGAAAAAGGTTTGCAGCAGGTGCCATCAATTTTGACCGATGGGAAGTGAAGTTTAATATTGATGAAAAGGGGAAACCGCTTAGCGTTTACTTCAAGGAAGCCAAGGATTCCAATAAGATGATTGAGGAGTTTATGCTTCTTGCCAATAGGACAGTGGCTGAATTTGTCGGAAAGTCCAAGCCTGCCAAGACTTTTGTATATCGTATCCACGATTCGCCGGATATAGAAAAAATGGAAAATTTTGCCGATTTCATCAGGCGTTTTGGCTATAAATTAAAGACCAACGGTACTAAATCAGATGTTTCCAAATCTATCAATGGTTTGTTGGATGAGGTACAGGGAAAACGGGAAGAAAATCTGATTGAGACGGTAGCTATCCGTGCTATGGCCAAAGCCGTTTATTCAACCACGAATATAGGCCATTATGGTTTGGCATTTGATTTTTATACCCATTTCACTTCACCTATCAGACGCTATCCGGACATGATGGTGCATCGTTTGCTTGAACGCTATCTGGCGGGGGGCAGAAGCGTATCTGTCGAAAAATGGGAAGAACTCTGCAGACACAGTTCCGAAATGGAACTGCTTGCTTCTCAGGCTGAACGTGCATCCGTAAAATATAAACAAGTTGAATTTATGTCTGAGCGTTTGGGCATGGTATTTGACGGCGTCATTTCCGGTGTGACGGAGTGGGGCTTGTATGTTGAAATCAATGAGAATAAATGCGAGGGTATGGTTCCAATCCGTGATTTGGACGATGATTATTATGAATTTGACGAAAAAAGCTACTGTTTGACCGGACGTAGGAACCATAAATTCTACCGATTGGGAGACCCCATCCGGATTCAGGTGGCCAGGGCCAATTTAGAGCGTAAACAGCTCGATTTTGCGTTAGCTACAGACTTGGAAACAGATGAAAACGGTAAAGCACCCATCAAGGAGCAGAGCGTCCGTAACGAAAATGTCTTTGATTATAAAAAGAAGGGGACCTATTCAGGAACGCGTTCCAAGTCTTATTCCAGGCAAAAAAATAGAAAGCGTTGAGGTCATTAAAGAATAATTTATATCTTTACTCGTCAAAAGATTCAATTTACTTAAAATAATTTATAGTATTATGAAACGAGTATGTTTGTAAAAACGTCCAAGTTTATGATAAAATGGACATGCGAGTTCCATATGACCTTAAACGAAAAAATGATTATCGTATGAAAGATTTATTTGACCTGACAGGAAAAGTGGCCGTTGTTACCGGAGGAAACGGTATTCTTGGCCGTTCATTCTGTGCTGCACTTTGTGATAAAGGTGCAAAAGTTGCAATCCTTGGCCGTAAAAAAGAAAGTGGCGAACCCATAGCCGCTGGTATCCGTGCCAATGGTGGAGACGCTACTTTTTTCGTTACCGATGTTTTAAACATGGAACAATTGAAGCAAGTGAAAGCCGAAGTCCTTGCAAAGTATGGTCATATTGACATCTTGGTCAATGCAGCTGGCGGAAATATGCCAGGTGCTTGTATTCAACCCGATCAAAGTCTTTTTGATGTGGATATGAACGCCATGAAGTCTGTCATTGAACTGAATTACTTTGGTACCTTATATCCCATCTATGTTTTTGCAGAAGAGATGGTGAAACAAGGTCACGGAAATATCATCAACATCTGTTCGGCTTCAGCAGAACATCCGTTGACCCGTGTGATGGGATATTCCTCAGCCAAAGCAGCGATCAAGAACCTGACCGAATACCTGGCTGTCGAATTTGGCCAGAAATATGGTAAAGATTTGCGTGTCAATGCACTTGAACCGGGTTTCTTCCTGACAGACCAAAATAGGTTCCTGCTTACAAATAAAGAAGATGGAAGTCTTACTCCCCGCGGTAAACTGATCATTCAAGGCACACCTCAGGGACGTATGGGTGAACCTGATGATTTGCAAGGTGCTCTCATCTATCTAGCAAGTGATGCTTCCAGATTTGTGACCGGTACAACAACCATTGTCGATGGAGGGTTTAATGCTTTCAGTGGAGTATAGTCCGAATTGGTTTTGTGAAAATAAAATCTAACCATAAATTAAAGTCTGATTCAATTTGATCGGACTTTTTTTTATGTTTTATTGTACGGAAAATTGATTATTTTTGCATCAAATATAGACTTATAAATATCGGAACTTTTTTGAAGTTTATTTTTGGAAGATTGAACCGGATTTTGTGTTGAATTTCTATATAAGGATATTTGTTTATATTGGGTTTTTCAATAGATGACATTTTGATTATAGCCTTTATACAAACTATCATTTTATACATAAGATCAATGAGCCTCGAATTAAAAAAAGATTGTAAATACTCCTTGTTGGTTGCAACCAGTATGGGTGTTCGCATCACTCCATTAAACGGACAACCTGTCTATAGCAGCAACTTGTTTGAAATGCAGGCAACAAGTGCTGAAACCAATGTCGCCAGCATTGCTTCTTACCTCGGCCTTCCGGTAAAAGTTCTTACCACTTTTGTAAAGGACAGCCCGATTGCTGCATTCATAAAAAGTAATTTGAGAAGTCGGCACATGGATTATGAAGGGCCCGAAGTTCCTCAGGGTGATCCTTGGGGATATCGTCACCAGTTCAATATTGCCGATAGTGGATATGGTTCAAGAGGGCCATGTGTTCAGAACGACCGCGCAGGAGAAGTTGGACGCACGCTCAATGTGAAAGATTTTGATTTGGAACGTATTTTTGGTCAAGAAGGCGTTCAAATTGTACACCTCTCCGGTTTGGTTGCAGCTCTGTCACCCGAAACCACTACTTTCTGCCTTGAGATTGCCCGTGCTGCCAAGAAGTACGGGACACGCATTTCTTTCGACCTGAATTACCGGGCGTCTTTTTGGAAAGGTCGTGATGCAGTATTAAGAAAGAATTTTACCGAAATAGCTTCTGTGTCTGATATTCTGATCGGAAACGAGGAAGATTTCCAGCTTTGTTTGGGCATTGAAGGCCCTGAAGCAGGTGGTAAAGGCATTGAAGCACAAATCGACGGATTCAAAGGTATGATCGGCCGTGTCAAAAAAGCATTCCCTTATACCTCAGTATACGCAACAACCTTACGTCAGGTGATCAGTGCCAATGAACACCTTTGGGGTGCCATCATGCTCGAAGGTAACGATTGGCAGGTCATCGAACCTCGCAAAATCACAGTCCTTGACCGTATTGGCGGAGGCGACGGCTTTGTAGGTGGTTTACTTTATGGTATCCTGAAAGGATGGGAACCTGCAAAATGGCCGCAATTCGGCTGGGCTACAGGAGCTTTGGCTACCACTTTCCTGACTGATTATGCTCAGCCTGCGGATGAAGATATGGTATGGAGCATTTGGAAAGGGAATGCCCGTGTAAAAAGATAATTCAAAAAACAGGAAGCAGAAATGTTATATGATGAGATAGGTTCCAAAGACCATGATTTAAGTGCTGACGACCTCAAGAGAGGCCTTTATGCAGCATTTGAAAAAATGGGTGCCAGAAAAAAAGTATTGGCCATTCCTCCGGATTATACCCGTTTGCCGAGTCGTGCCGGAGAATTGACTGAGATGACCTGGCAATATTTCGGGGACAAACTCACGGATGTATTGCCTGCACTCGGGACTCACTCACCAATGACAGACCAACAGATTGCGCAAATGTTTGGTTCATTGCCGGCGTCCTTGATCCGTGTACACGATTGGCGCAACGATGTAGTGACAATGGGTATCGTTCCGGCAGAATTTGTAAAAAAGGTATCCGGTGGTGCCGTTGAATATCCGTGGCCTGCCCAGGTCAACAAATTGCTGTTGGAAGGAAATTTTGACCTGATTTTGTCGATAGGACAGGTCGTACCTCACGAAGTGGTCGGAATGGCAAATTACAACAAGAATATTTTTGTCGGAACCGGTGGCTCGGAAGGTATCAATAAAAGTCATTTTATTGGAGCGGCTTACGGGATGGAAAAAATGATGGGACATGCGGATACCCCTGTCCGCAGGGTGTTCAATTATGCTTCTGAGCATTTTACGAATCATCTGCCCATCGTTTATGTACAGACGGTAGTCGGTCAGGATAAGGCCGATGGTAGGATTAAGACGCGCGGTCTGTTTATCGGAGATGATTTTGAAGTTTTTGATAAAGCCGCAAAATTAGCTCTCCAGGTAAACTTTGACATGCTTGATAAACCTCTGAAAAAAGTGGTGGTTTATCTTGATCCGTCTGAGTTCAAAAGTACCTGGCTTGGTAACAAATCGATTTATCGTACCCGTATGGCCATCGATGATGGAGGGGAATTAATCGTCATTGCTCCTGCACTGAAAGAATTTGGTGAAGATCAGGAAATAGACCGTTTGATCCGTAAGTACGGCTATTTCGGAACACCTGCCACCTTGAAAGCTTGCGCTGAAAATGAGGAATTGCAAAAGAATCTGGGTGCGGCTGCCCATCTGATTCATGGCTCATCCGAAGGACGTTTCGGCATTACCTATTGTCCCGGAAAAGGAAAAGAGAATCTAAGCAGAGCAGAGATTGAAAGTGTAGGATTCAAATATGCGGATATCGACGAGATTTCACTCAAATACCATTTGTCCGAATTGCGTGATGGCTATAATACGATGCCCGATGGAGAAGCAATTTATTATATTTCAAATCCCGCTTTGGGGTTGTGGGCATTTAAGGATCGGTTTAATTATTAGTTATTTGACTATACATAGCAGCGGACTTTTTTATAGGAAAACATTTAAAGTAGGTTGGGTGATCCACGGATGGAATATGGACAACTCTCGTTTACGGCTTAAGAAATGTACCTATGAAACGAGCATGTTTGTAAAAACTTCCGGGTTTATGATAAAACGGACATGCGAGTTCTATAGGTCCTTAGACGAAAAAATGATTATGAGATGAAATTTATTATTGACGATAAAATACCTTATATCAAGGGAGCTCTGGAACCCTTCGGTGAAGTGGTCTATCTTTCAGGCCCCCAAACGACACCGGAAGTTGTCAGAAATGCGGATGCCATAATCACTCGTACCCGCACCATTTGCAATGAACAGTTGTTGTCCGGTTCATCTGTAAAGTTCATTGCCACGGCAACTATCGGTTTCGATCATATAGATACTGCCTATTGCGACGCAGCAGGAATCAAGTGGACCAATGCTCCGGGTTGTAATTCCAAATCGGTGGAACAATACATTGCTTCCGCTCTTTTTGTCCTTGCCGAAAAGAAAGGCTTTTCTTTAAAAGGAAAAACAATAGGTATAGTTGGAGTCGGACAGGTCGGCTCAAAAGTGGCTCGTGTATGTGAACTCTTCGGAATGAATGTATTGTTGAATGATCCTCCCCGTGCCAGACAGGAAGGGTCTGAAAAATTCTGCAGTTTTGAGGAGATTATGGTAAAGTCGGATATCATCACCTTCCATGTGCCTTTGAACTTGCAGGGCGAAGATGCAACTTTCCATTTGGCTGATTTACATTTCTTTGAGAACGTGAAGCGCAAGCCCATCGTGTTCAATTCATGCAGGGGTGAAATCTTTGACACAAATGCAGCAAAAGAAGCCTTAAAGAAAAGCCGGGTGTCCGGAATGTTGATTGACTGCTGGGAAAACGAACCGAACATTGATAGGGAACTTCTCGGGATGGTTGATTTAGCGACGCCGCATGTGGCAGGCTATTCCAAAGATGGGAAAGCCAACGGGACGAGTATGAGTATTCAGGCTGTCAGCCGTTTCTTTAACTTGGGCATCAATGACTGGCAGGCCCGGAATGTGGATCTTCCCGCTCAAACTCTGATAGAGTTGGATGGCAAGAATTTGTCTGAAGAAGAAATATTATCCAAAGCAATATTGGCCACTTTTGACATCAGGAGAGATGACGCCGCATTCCGAAAGAATCCCGAATTGTTTGAGAAGCTTCGTGGAGATTACCCGGTAAGAAGGGAATATCCTGTGTATACGGTAATTACAAAAAATATGGAAAAAACCACATTGGAAAAACTCAGGAATCTCGGTTTTAATGCGCAGGAGCTGTGATTCTTTTCTATAAATCCATTTTAAACGCAAAATTTTTAAAATAAATATATTTAAAAAATCAAAATTAACACGGATGAAAAAATTAGCAGACATTGGATTGATCGGGTTGGCTGTAATGGGCGAAAATCTGGTTTTGAACATGGAAAGTAAAGGCTTCACGGTGGCAGTATTCAATCGTACTGTGTCTCGTGTCGATCAGTTCATGGCCGGGCGTGGTGCCGGTAAAAAATTTATTGGTGCACGTTCGATAGAAGAACTTTGTGCATCACTTGAAAGACCCCGTAAAGTGATGATGCTGGTGAAAGCCGGGCAACCTGTGGATGACTTTATAGAAAAGCTCATACCCCATTTGGAACCGGGTGATATTATCATTGATGGTGGAAATTCACACTTTCCTGATACAATCCGTCGTACCAAGTATGTCGAAAGCAAAGGTCTGCTCTATATCGGAACAGGTGTTTCCGGAGGTGAAGAAGGTGCACTGCACGGGCCCTCGCTGATGCCTGGCGGTTCACCAAAAGCATGGCCGGCAGTGAAAGAAATTTTCCAGGCAGTTTCGGCGAAGGTGGAAGATGGTACTCCGTGCTGCGACTGGGTCGGCGAAGGTGGTGCAGGCCATTTCGTAAAAATGGTTCACAATGGCATTGAGTATGGTGACATGCAGATCATCTGTGAAGCTTATCAGGTGTTGAAAGACCTATTGGGTTTGAGTGCCGACGAAATGCACGAGGTATTCAAGGAATGGAATAAGGGTGACCTTGATTCCTACCTGATTGAGATCACCCGTGATATTCTGGCCTATAAAGATGAAAAGAAAGAACCCTTGGTTGAAAAGATATTGGATTGTGCCGGACAAAAGGGTACAGGAAAATGGACCGGTGTTGCTGCACTTGATTTGGGTATTCCTTTGACCTTGATCGGAGAATCTGTCTTTGCACGTTGTTTGTCTGCTCAAAAAGACCTTCGTGTAGAAGCTTCCAAAATACTTGGCGGCCCGACAACCAAATTCACTGGCGACAAGGCTCAAATGATTTCTGACCTCAAAGACGCTTTGTTTGCAGCCAAGATCATTTCTTATGCTCAGGGCTATAATTTGATGATGGAAGCGGCCAAAGAATATGGCTGGAATTTGAATTACGGAGGTATTGCCCTGATGTGGCGCGGAGGCTGCATCATCCGTTCTGTATTCCTCGCAGATATTAAGAAAGCTTTTGATAAGAATCCGGATCTGAAGAACTTGTTGCTTGATCCGTATTTCAAGAATAAAGTAGAATCTGCCCAGGCTGGTTGGCGTCGTGTATGTGCAGCTGCTTTGACTTACGGTATACCCGTTCCTGCCCTGACAACGGCACTTTGCTATTTTGACGGGGTTCGCAGTGAACGTCTGCCGGCAAACCTCTTGCAGGCTCAACGCGATTACTTTGGTGCACACACTTACGAACGTGTCGATAAGCCACGCGGTGAATTTTTTCATACCAACTGGACCGGAAAAGGTGGAGATACTGCTTCTACAACATATATAGTATAGGAAGTGTCATTTTGAAGGCATAAAAACGAAGCCGCCACAACATCACGTTGGAGCGGCTTCAAATGTATATAGAGGAAATTAAAAAGAGTTTCTTGATTTTTTCGATAAAATTCAGGGTAATGTTTAGTAGTAAGATGCTGATAGATGGAAAACGCTACAATAAAAATTGTTTTTTTTCAAAGAATTAATTTTTATCGCTTTTTCAGTCATCAAGTGTCGTTACTGATAGAAAAATAAGTGGTGAAAAAACCATAACAAACCAAAAGGAAGATACAAACTGACAGATAGTTTGGCACTTTTTGTATCTTTGCCCCGGAAAATGCATATTTGTTTCAAAAAATATGGTTTTACGGATTGTGTAAATTTGAAAAAATAATCATATGAGTTTATTTACGATAGAACCTTTTAAGGTTGCCGACATCCGGTTGGCTGAGTTTGGGCGAAAAGAAATTGAATTGGCTGAGTTCGAGATGCCTGGCTTGATGGCCTTACGGCAAAAATACGGCAAACAAAAACCACTGAAGGGTGCCCGCATCATGGGCTCTTTACATATGACCATTCAGACGGCTGTACTGATTGAAACATTGGTTGAACTCGGTGCAGATGTCCGTTGGGTTAGCTGCAATATTTATTCAACGCAGGATCATGCTGCTGCTGCCGTTGCTGCTGCCGGCGTTCCTGTTTTCGCCTGGAAAGGGGAAAACCTGAAAGAATATTGGTGGTGTACTTTGCAAGCACTGAATTTTCCGGGTGGAAAAGGCCCGACATTGATAGTGGACGATGGTGGTGATGCTACCCTGATGTGCCATCTGGGTTTCAAGGCTGAAAAGAATACTTCTGTTTTGGATGAACCTGCAGGAACGGAAGACGAGGTGGAGTTAAAGGCCATCCTGAAAAAATTGATTCAAGAAGACAATCATTTCTGGAACAATCGTGTGCCTTTCATCAAGGGCGTTTCTGAGGAGACCACCACTGGTGTGCATCGCTTATATCAAATGATGGAAGAAAAAGAGCTTTTGTTCCCTGCATTCAATGTAAATGATTCGGTGACCAAGTCGAAGTTCGACAATCTTTACGGTTGCCGCGAGTCTTTGGCGGATGGCATCAAGCGTGCAACCGATATCATGATTGCCGGTAAGGTTGTCGTGGTTTGTGGATATGGTGATGTCGGAAAAGGCTGTGCCCACTCCATGCGTAGCTATGGTGCCCGTGTCATAGTCACGGAGATTGATCCGATCTGTGCACTGCAGGCTGCCATGGAAGGCTTCGAAGTAAAGACTGTCGAAGAGGCACTCGGTGAAGGAAATATTTATGTTACAACAACAGGAAACTGTGATATCATTCGCATCGAACACATGAACAAGATGCGTGATAATGCCATTGTTTGCAACATCGGTCATTTTGACAATGAGATACAAGTGGAAAAGCTCAAGAAATATCCGGGCATCAAAGTTCGGAATATCAAACCCCAGGTAGATCAGTATTTTTTCCCGGAAGGTCATTCCATCTTGCTGTTGGCTGACGGAAGATTAGTCAATTTGGGTTGTGCCACAGGCCACCCTTCTTTTGTAATGAGTAATTCATTTACAAATCAGACTTTGGCTCAAATCGAGCTTTGGTCAAAACAATATGAAGTGGGCGTTTATCGTTTACCAAAACATTTGGATGAAGAGGTTGCAAGATTGCATCTGGAAAGAATCGGTGTGAAGTTGACAAAACTGACTCCTGAACAAGCATCTTACATTGGAGTAGATGCAGACGGGCCCTACAAGGCAGACCATTATAGGTATTAATGGCTGTCAATCCTTGAATTGAAAAACATCATTTTACTGATATGAAAACGGTCATTCTTTGCGGTGGATACGGGACTCGTATCCGTGAGGTTGCGGAAAATTTACCGAAGCCTATGATCCCGATTGGGGAGTATCCCATTTTGTGGCATATCATGAAATATTATTCGCAATTCGGGCACAAAGATTTTGTGTTATGTTTGGGATACAAGAGTGAGGTCATTAAAAATTACTTTTTGAATTACGGGACAATACCGACTGACCTGACCATCACTTTGGGGGGAAATATTCCCTCAATGCCTCGAAAAAATACCGATGAAAACGGCTGGAAGATTACATTGGCAGAAACCGGGCTTAACACCATGACCGGTGCACGTTTAAAAAGAATCCAAAAATATATTGGTTCGGATGAGAATTTCCTGCTTACTTATGGAGATGGCGTCGGAAATATTGATTTGGATGCTTTGATGAAATTTCACCTTTCACACGGGAAAATCGCTACAGTGACGGGGGTACATCCTCCCGGACGTTTTGGCGAGTTGGATTATGATATGCAGACGAAAACAGTTGCAGGTTTCAATGAAAAACCGCAGGTGAGCGGAGGACGCATCAATGGCGGATTTTTTGTTTTTCGCCGTGAGATTTTTGATTATTTGAACGAAAAGGAGGATCTTGTACTGGAACAGGAGCCCATTCGTCAATTAGTTGCTGATGGGCAACTTCAGGTCTTTGAGCATGACGGTTTCTGGCAACCGATGGATACATCCCGTGAATATAGTCTGTTAAATGATATTTACAAGAATAATAAGGCACCATGGACCATTTGGAAATGAATAGACGGGCTTTTGAAGGCGTTTATGCCGGAAAGAAAGTGTTGGTGACAGGAAATACCGGATTCAAGGGAAGCTGGCTGACGCTTTGGCTTTTAGAAATGGGAGCCAAGGTCTTTGGATTGTCAAATACCGTACCTGGAAGTCCTTGTATGTTCAATGAACTGAATATCGACCATAAAATCAATCATTATTGGGCGGATATTCGTGATGCTTCAAAAGTGCGGGAAATTGTCCGGGAAGTCCAACCGGATTTCGTTTTCCATTTGGCTGCCCAGGCACTTGTTTCTGTTTCTTATGAATATCCGTTGGACACCATTTCAACGAATGTTTTGGGTACGGCGAATGTGCTGGAAGCACTTAGACTGGAAAACCCGGATTGCACGGCCGTCATCATTACAAGTGACAAATGCTATGACAATGTGGAATGGGTTTGGGGCTATAAAGAGACCGATGCCCTTGGCGGAAAAGATATTTACAGCGGTTCCAAAGGAGCGGCTGAGATTGTTTTCAAGTCGTATTATAATTCCTTTTTTAAGGGAGAAGATTGCCGCGTCCGTTTGGTCACTGCCCGTGCGGGAAATGTGATTGGTGGAGGTGACTGGGCTTTGGACCGCATCATACCCGACTGCATCCGGTCCTGGAGTAAGGGAGAACCTGTTGAGATACGAAGTCCCAAGGCTACCAGACCATGGCAACACGTACTTGAACCTTTAAGCGGATATCTGACTTTGGGCCAGAAACTTTCAAAAGACAAGAGTCTGAACGGTCAGTCTTTCAATTTCGGTCCTCAGGCAGAAAACAGCCATACGGTGGTTGACCTGATATCGGCTATAGGAAAAATATTCGGGCAACCTCAAGGCCAGGAATCCTTTACAATAACAGACAACATTCCATTTCACGAAGCCGGTCTATTGAAACTCAACTGTGATAAAGCACTTTTCCATTTGCACTGGATGTCTACCCTTCAATATGAGGAATTGATCCATTTCACCGCAGATTGGTATCACAACTGGAATTCAAAAAAGGTGAACATGTATGATTTCACTTTGGAACAGTTACGGTCTTATCAGGAAAAGGCTGTTGAACGCAAACAAATTTGGATACAAGGATAAGATGATGATAGAAGGTGTCATATTAACCCCTTTGAAGCAAATTTACCATCCGAAAGGAGATTTGTTTCACGGGATGAAAAAAAGCGATCCGGGTTTTACCGATTTTGGAGAAGCTTATTTTTCGACCATCCATGCTGGAGAGATCAAGCCATGGAAAAAACATTTTCGAATGACACTCAATCTGATAGTCCCTGTCGGAAAAATCAGATTTGTAATCCATGATGATAGAACAGAAAGTCCAACTCGGGATGAAACCATGTCAATCGAACTTGGACCTGAAAATTATAAGCGCCTCACAGTCCCTCCCGGCTTATGGATGGCCTTTGAAGGAATTGGCGAGACCTTGAATTTATTATTGAATGTAGCTGATTTGGAGCATGATCCCGAAGAAGTGGAAAGAGCGGATCCGGATCGTTTTGTATATCCCAAAAAGAACAAATGATTCAAGTTCAGAACATACTGATTACCGGAGCGAACGGCTATCTGGGAGCACAGATGAGCCGGCATCTGGCATCCAAAGGCCATCGCGTTACGGCACTTTGTTATCCGGAAGCACCCAAGGATACAGATTGGTGTGAGTTGATGGAAGAAGTGATTGTGGGAAGTGTGGCAGAACGAAAAACCATCGACGTCTTGAAAAAACGGTCTTTTGATGCCGTCATCCATCTCGTTTCCATGGATCACCATCAATCACAGACAGTAACTCCGGAAGTGGCGGCATCTGTCAACGTACAACCCTGCTGGATGTTGCTGGATGCTTTTAAGGACAGAGGATTGAAGACTTTCCTTTATTTTTCGACCATCCATGTTTACGGAGTGCTTCAGAATGACCTGATCACCGAAAAACAGCCGTTGAATCCGGGAAATATCTACGCCTTGACACATGCCATGTGTGAACAGATTTGCGATTATTACAACCATACGACAAATATGAATTGCCTCACCGTCCGTTTGTCAAACAGTTACGGGCATCCGGTTTTTACTGAAAACAATTGTTGGTGGCTGGCTGTAAATGATTTATGCCGTACCGCTTTTACGGAGAAAAAAGTCAGGCTTCTTTCCGACGGATCTCCTGTACGTGATTTCATCCATGGCAGTGATGTCTGTGAGGCAGTGGAGCTGCTCTGTGAAAAAGCACCTAAAACGACAAATCGTAATACGTATCATATTTCTTCGGCCAAAACCTATACACTACTTGAATTGGCGGGTTTTGTCAAGGAAGAATATGAAGAAATGTACGGTGAAACCATTCCTGTTTGTACACCAAACGCAGAGGATGTATCCGACTTCGGGCAATTTTCCGACAGGGCTCGTTATCAAATAGACAATTCAGCGTTGAAGGCTCTTGGCTTCGTACCTAAGTGTGAAATCAGGGAAGGCATCAGAAGGATGTTCATATATTTTGAAAAAAACCTGCCGCATGCCTAAATTCAGCATTATTGTCCCGATATACAATAGACCCGATGAAATGGCCGAACTTCTGGAAAGTTTAACTTTTCAGACCTTTAAGGATTTTGAGGTTTTGATATTGGAAGATAATTCTCCGATGAAAAGCGATGAGGTTGCTAAAAAGTATGCTGAGAAGCTTGATGTCCATTATTTTTTCATTCCCGGGACAGATCGCAGTTATCGTCGCAATTATGGGATGCAGCAAGCCAAAGGATCCTATTTTATTCTGTTTGATTCGGATTGCGTCATTCCTGACGGATATCTGGATGCTGTCGATGCAGCCCTCAGGGAAACACCTGCAGATTGCTTTGGCGGCCCGGACAATGCAGACGGCAACTTCTCGGACATGCAAAAGGCTGTGAATTATTCGATGACTTCTTTTTTTACGACAGGAGGAATCAGGGGAGGCAACAAACGAATGGAAAAATTCAATCCGAGGTCGTTCAATATGGGTATTTCCCGAAAAGCATTTGAAGTGACGGGTGGTTTCAGATCCATGATTGGAGAAGATATCGATTTTAGCCTGAGAGTCAGGGAAGCCGGTATGGAAACGAAACTCTACCGTGATGCTTTTGTCTACCACAAACGCAGAGTGAATATCCGCAAGTTCTATCAGCAGACCCATACTTTTGGAAAAGCAAGGATTGTCCTGACCAAGGCTCATCCCGGTTCACTTAAAGTGGTACATCTCTTGCCCATGGCTTTTGTCTTGGGACATTTGCTGCTATTGGTGCTTGCCATTGCCTGGAGCCCGCTCTGGTTGCTTTTCGTTGCATTATATATGCTGTTGTTGTTTTTGGATTCATGGCGCAAGAATGGCAGCGTCCGGATTGCATTACTGTCGGTTGTGGCTGCATACGCGCAGTTGTTCGGATATGGAATGGGCTTTATGGAAGAGGCTTTGACCGGCCATGCATCCAAGGAATTGAAAGGACAAGAAAAATTATACAAATAAAAATCAACGATTATGTTTAAAGGTTTGGATTTCAAAAAAGACATTTTACCTTATTTGGTAGCAATTGTGGTTTTTTTCGCCATATCGGTCATTTATTGTTCTCCGATTCTGGAGGGGAAACGACTCAACCAGATGGACACCAGAAAAGGTGCTGGTATGGGGCAGGATATCAAATCCTATAGTGAGGAAACTGGTGAAAAAAGTTTATGGACAGGTTCCATGTTTGGTGGTATGCCTGCTTATCAAATTTCTCCAAGTTACAAATCATATCCCTTTTTCAATATTCGTAAGCTTTTTGAAGCAGGCCTGCCGTCTCCGGCCGGACATTTGTTTTTATATATGCTTGGTTTCTTCATTCTGATGTGTGCCTTTGGGGTAAATCCGTGGATTGGAATTATTGGAGCAACAGCGTTTGCATTCTCGTCGTACTTTATTATCATCATTACAGCCGGACATTTATGGAAGGTTATGGCCTTGGGATTGATACCACCTACTTTTGCCGGAATTATCTGGACATACAAGGGTAAATATCTGAAAGGAGCAGCAGTCTTCGGTTTGTTCTTTGCCTTGCAACTGTTGGCCAACCACATCCAGATGACATACTATTTCTTTGTTTTTGCAGTCGTACCCTATCTGGTTTACGAATTGGTGATAGCTATCAAGAACAAGACATACATGAACTTTACAAAAGCCAGTGGTGCATTGATTCTGGGTGCTATTCTGGCTGTGGGAGTCAATGCGACAAATTTATTTTTTACGGCTGACTACAGCAAGGATACCATCCGTGGAAAATCAGAGTTGACAGCGAATGTCAATGATAAGACTTCTGGCTTGGATAGAAGTTATGCTACGGACTGGAGTTACGGAAAAGCAGAAACCTTTTCTTTACTGGTTCCGAATATAAAAGGTGGAGGGAATGCAGCCATTGGTTCTGATCCCAAATTTTTGAAAAATGTAGATCCAAACTTCAAGCAGGATGTAGCCAATAGTGACCGATACTGGGGAGATCAGCCTTTTACAGCTGGTCCTGTTTATGTGGGAGCTTTTGTGCTTTTCCTTTTCCTTTTTGGACTTTTTGCGGTAGAAGGTGGCATCAAATGGTCATTACTTTTTGCCACTGTCCTTTCAATACTTTTGGCCTGGGGAAAGAATTGGATGCCTTTGACCGACTTCTTCCTGGATTATTTTCCTATGTACAATAAATTCAGAACGGTTTCTTCCATACTCATTGTGGCTGAGCTGTGTATTCCGATACTGGCAATGTTGACATTGTCTGAAATTATTAAAAAACCGGAAATTATTAAAGTAAAGGCCAAGGGTTTTTGGATTAGCTTTGGTTTAACCGGTGGTCTGGCTTTCATTTTCTGGGTAGCTCCAAAATTATTCTTTCATTTTTTCAGCCAGAACGAAACACAGCAGTTTGCCCAGATGTTGCAACAAAATCCCAATGCTGGGGGTCAGATCAATATCTATATGGCCGGTCTGGAATCTGCCCGTGTAGCAATTCTGCAATCGGATGCTCTTCGCTCTGTTTTCATTATAGCACTTGGGGTTGGCTGTTTGTTGTTGTATCAGAAAAATAAAATCAAAAAGGGCCTGTTCATTTTCTTTGTAGCAGCTTTGATTCTTGTCGATTTGTGGTCCATCGATAAGCGTTATTTGAATGAAAGCCACTTTGTACCTAAAAGAGAGACCGTGGTTGCATGGAAAGCAACGGAAGCTGATAAAATGATCTTGCAGGATAAAGATTTGGGCTACAGGGTCTTTAATTTGACGGTAAGTCCGTTCCAGGATGCAAGTACTTCATACTATCACCGTTCGATTGGTGGTTATCATGCAGCGAAATTACGCCGTTATCAGGATGTGATCGACCACTATTTGTCAACGAACTTGAACATGCCGATTTTGAATATGCTGAATACACGCTATTTCATTGTACCGGATCAATCTAAACAACCTGTCGTCGAACGCAATCCGGAAGCCTTAGGTGCTGCTTGGTTTGTAGGCTCTGCCAGAATGGTCAACAATGCTGACGAAGAAATAGCAGCAATCGGTCATTTTGATCCTGCTCAGGAACTTATTGTGGATAAACGATTTGAAAAACAAATTGCAGGAAAGTCCTTTACCAAGGATAGCACTTCAAAAATTGCTTTGGTTAGATATGCACCCAATCATCTGACTTATCAAACAAACACCACCAAGGAACAGTTGGCGGTATTTTCTGAAATCTATTATGAAAAAGGATGGCAGGTTAGAATTGATAACAAAGACGTTCCTTATTTTCGTGCAAACTATATTCTTCGTGCAATGGTTGTTCCAGCTGGGAATCATGTTATCCAATTTGATTTTGCACCCAAATCATTTAAGAGTGTGGAGAACTTGTCTCTCCTTGCAATGGTTGGATTGATCTTATTGATTGTGGTCGCTCTCGGAATGAATTTTATGAAGAAGAATAAGAAAGAGGCTTGATAAGCCTTGACATAAAACAGAAGAGGCTCCCCTTCATATATGACAGTTTCTTCTGTTTTTAAATCCAACCGTGGAATAGCTTAAACCAAGCCGCCCTGCATATAAACCAAACATGGTGAAGTGCTGTCGAAAACCATCCATAATTCTTTGCCATGATTATAAAACGCTCTTTCAGAGATGCCCACATCTTTTTCTTGGAAACGCCTCCATCCAAAAAGTGGGATAGGACCAGATGGGTATTGTGGATGGTTTGTGATTTTCGAAGGCAACGGATGGTCCAGTCAAAATCGCCTGAATACTTGTACTGAAGATCAAAAGGAGGAGCAAAAACCCGTTTCACCAGCATAGACTGATGACATACCAGCATCCCCATCGTGAAACTTTTCCAGGTCAGAATTTCCGGTGCTCTCAGGCGGCGGTCTCCCAAAATATAACCCTTTTCATCGACGATTTTTGTTTCTCCATAAATAAAATCAGGAAGATCAGTTTCTGGATTCACGGATATAGGGTATGAATATCCTGGAATGGTGTGCATGATTTTCTCCAGACAATCGTTTGATGCAATTTTGTCACCTGCATTCATAAACCAGACATAATCTCCGGATGCTTCACGGAGGCCTTTATTCATGGCATCATAAATGCCTTTGTCTGGTTCGCTTTTCCAGTGATAGGGAATCCCTTTTGAATTAAATTTGGATTCATAGTCTTTGATCAGGGAGATTGTCCCATCTTTGGAGTTTCCGTCTATGATGATATATTCGATATTAGGATATGTTTGCCTCAATACACTTTCTGCTGTGCGGCCAAAATACTTTTCGGCCTGAAATGTAATGGTTATGAGAGATATCTGAGGTCCCATGATTGTTTATTTTTGAGCCGTGATAATAATGTAGGGTGAGAGTAACCAGCCTTTAATAGGGAATATCTTGATGCTATAGCTGAATAATTTAATCAATGTCCTTCCTGTTTTATTCAAGATTCCGGGTTTTGGTTCCAGCCAGACCATGGGTTTCCTGGTATAATCAATTTTCCAGGATTTCATCCCTGTCTTTTTCATTATATCTTTCAGAAGATCGATTTTCATCGATTCCAGATTGTGGGCACGAAGATTTTTCCTGTCAAAGAGCCATTGAATGCATCCGTTCAAGCCTCTTAAGTTAGGAAGAATGATCAATAATTGTCCATGTTCTGACAATAGTTTGGTATGTCTTTCAATGACATCCCTGGTATCGTCAAAATGTTCGATGAAACCGAAAGAAAATACAATATCATAAGTCCTGTTACTGTCGAATTTGAAGAAATCAGATTCAATGCAATGAATAGATCCTTCAGGAAGCTGATTGATTTGCTCAAATTTGGAAACGATGGCCTGATTTACGTAAAAATCCAGTAAGGTTACATCTTTGCAGACATTTTTGTAGAAATAGGCAGCATTGATTCCCGGGAATCCACCTATTTCAATAAAAGATTCTTTTTCCTTCAGGGTAGGAATATATTTGTCGTAGATGGTCTTTGACGGGATTTTTTCGTATTGATAGTTGGACCAATACTGTGACCAATAATCCCTATCTGTTAATTCATTCTGCATTATTCTGCTTTTTTTATTGTCCCTGAGTTTTTGCTTTTAAGAGCATTTGTATATAATTGTATATAACGTTTGGCAATGATACTTTCTGAGTAATTTTCCAGGACGAAAGTCCTAATGTTTTTTTTGAATGATAAGTCATCACATTTTTCAAGAAGGGAGCGAATACCTGAAGCTAAATCTTCAGCAGATTTATATTGGGCAACGTAGCCAGTTTCTTGGTGTTTAATCATTTCCGGGATACCACCAGTATTAAATCCGACACAGGGAATGCCGCAAGCCATTGCTTCCATGATCATATTCGGGAGATTTTCCTCGAGGGAAGGTATGACAAAACAGTCAGCTGCCTGGTACATTTTTACAACCATTTCTGGATCTGAAATATATCCAAGTGCATGTGCTTTCAGGCCGAAAGTTGCAGAGAGTTCCTCTTTTACTTGTCCACAGAATATTAATTCCACTTCATCTTTCAAATCTGAAAGCAGATAGGTTGCTTCAATCAGATAATCCACTCCTTTGCGTTTGTCAGATGCAATCGATGCGCCAAACAAAATTAATTTTTTATTCTCAGGAAGTTTGAGAAGCTGGCGTGCAGTTTTCTGGTTTCCTGGACAGAAAAAATCCGTATCAATCGGATTTGGTATATTATAAAAGTGATTTCCTGATTTTATCGCACTTTTTTCGGCTAAAAGGCGAAGCCATCTACTGCATGTTACAAACCACAAATCTGAATTGGAAAGATATTGTCTCTTTTTTTGGAAGACACGATAGGAAAGGTCTTTGACAGAAGGAGTATGAAGAAACATACAATTGCCACAATTTTCAAGATATCTGGAGCAATCTCTGGCGTGATGACAGATGCCAGTACATGGCCACATATCATGCATGGTCCAGACAATGGGTTTCCCAAGATCTATTAATGCATGAATGTCCTGCAAGGATAGAAATCCCTGATTGATCCAGTGCAGGTGAATGATGTCTGCTTTTTTTACCAAAGGATGATGAAGAATGCATGCTCCTGATGAGCCTGTAGAAACAGAAAACAAATTTTCCCGATGAAATCGGTTTGTGAGAAATATCTGCAAACGTTCAGACAGAAAAGCCCATTTTGTCAAAAGTTTTCGAAAAACCGAAGTCCCAATTGCTGAGACAAAAGTGTCTGAAGTCTTTTTCTCCATTACCAGCAATGAAACTTGTATTCCTTGTTTTTGCAGAGCTACAGTAAGGCGTTTCCCTGCCACTGCTGCACCACCTTTTGTTTCAAAAGTGTTAAGAATAAGGATATTCATAATTCAAATCTGGGATAGGCACCGGTATCACTTTAATGTTTTAAGCCTCTTGGCAAATATACTTGTTTTTTTACAAACTTTTTTCCGTATTTTTGTCCATACTATATTAATATGAAGGCATCTTTCTATCCTTGGTATCAAGAACCTTTTTTTGCGCAATTGTTATGAAAGTATTAGTAACCGGAGCAGATGGTTTTATCGGCTCTCATTTGACTGAAATGTTACTGGAACAAGGTTATCAAGTCAGAGCCTTGTCCTATTATAACTCCTTCAATGATTGGGGTTGGCTGGAAGAGCTCAAACATCCCAACCTGGAAGTTCTTACGGGAGATGTCCGTGACCCACACTTCTGCAAGCTTATCACCAAGGATGTGGAGACGGTTTTTCATCTTGCAGCCTTGATTGCCATTCCTTATTCGTACATTGCTCCTGATAGCTATGTTGACACAAATGTGAAGGGCACGTTGAATATCTGCCAGGCTGCGAAAGAAAACGGCGTTAAAAGGGTCTTGGTTACTTCTACTTCCGAAGTTTATGGAACAGCCCAATATGTTCCCATCGACGAAAAGCATCCCAAACAACCGCAATCACCATATTCAGCTACCAAGATTGGAGCTGATGCAATAGCAATGAGTTTTTATAATGCCTTCGGACTTCCGGTGGTCATTGTGCGCCCATTTAACACCTATGGTCCCCGTCAGTCTGCTAGAGCAATCATTCCGACCATCATTACACAGATTGCCAATGGTAAGAAAGAAATCAAACTCGGCGATTTGACGCCTACCCGTGATTTCAATTTTGTCAAGGATACTTGCAAAGGATTTATCGAATTGTCCAAATGCGATGCGGCCATCGGTCAGGAAGTGAATGTTTGTAGCAATTGTGAGATATCGATGCGTGACACCATGAAGTTGATTGCCAGAATGATGAACTCCGATGTGAAGTTCGTGGAAGATGCCCAGCGTTTGCGTCCGAAAAATTCGGAAGTGTTTCGCTTGTTGGGAGATAACAGCAAAATTAAGTCTCTGACCGGATATACGCCATCTTATTCCCTTGAAGCCGGATTACGTGAGACGATTGAATGGATTATCGACAATAAAAATCTAAATAAGTATAAATCAGATATATACAATGTATAGTGACGTTGTAAAATTTATTCATCAGCTTTATGGTACCGATGAAAAGGTTCCTCTTCATGCTCCCTGTTTTGTAGGAAACGAGAAAAAATACTTGAATGAATGCATTGATACTACATTTGTGTCCAGCGTCGGAAAATTCGTTGACCGTTTTGAAGACATGATGGCAGCATATACGGGTGCGAATAAAGCTGTGGTCTGTATGAATGGCACGAATGCCCTCCACATGGCCTTGATGCTTGTCGGTGTTGAAAGGGATGATGAGGTCCTGACCCAAGCACTTACTTTTGTTGCTACTTGCAATGCTATCAGCTATATCGGGGCACACCCGGTATTTATTGATGTTGACCTCGACACGATGGGACTTTCTTCAGTGGCTGTTGAGAAGTGGTTGCAGGCAAATGCAGAAATGAAGGGGGGTAGTTGCTACAACAAAAAGACTGGCAGAAGAATTAAGGCTTGTGTACCGATGCATACCTTTGGTCACCCTGTACATATGGATGAACTGATAGAAGTATGCAAAAAATACCATGTTGAGATGGTTGAAGATGCAGCAGAAAGTCTTGGAAGCCGCTATAAAGAACGTCATACAGGAACTTTTGGGAAAGTTGGTGCTATCAGTTTTAATGGAAACAAAACCATTACGACAGGTGGTGGTGGTATGTTACTTTTTCAGGACGAAGAACTGGCTGCTTTTGCCAAGCACATTACGACACAGGCAAAAGTGCCGCATCGCTGGGAATTTATACATGACTGTATCGGTTATAACTATCGGATGCCCAATATCAATGCAGCTTTGGGCTGCGCCCAGTTGGAAAACCTGGATAAGTTTCTTGAAAATAAACGCGAAACGGCAGAAAAGTACAAGACTTATTTTGCGACAGTGCCGGACATCGAATTCTTTTCGGAACCAAAAGAATGCTATTCCAATTATTGGTTGAATGTGGTCCTTCTCAAAGACAAGGTTGCAAAGACGAAATTTCTGGAGTATACCAATGACCATGGTGTGATGACCCGGCCGGTATGGTGTCTGATGAATAAATTGCCGATGTTTCAGGATTGTCAGACGGACGGTTTGGATAATACCTTTTGGTTTGAAGAAAGAGTTGTCAATTTACCAAGCAGTGTCAGATTGTAAAATCATGAAAAAAGAAATAAACATCCTGTTTTTAGGCGGAGCTAAACGTGTTTCTCTAGCTGAACATTTTATCAGTTATGGAAAAGAAATAGGATTTGAGATAAATATTTTCTCCTATGAATTGGATATAAAAGTTCCCATTTCATTGGTTGGGAAGGCAATTGTTGGCTTAAAATGGAAGGATCCCAATCTTTATCAGGATTTGGGAAGTGTTATAAAAGAGAACAAAATCAATATTGTATTGCCTTTTGTCGATTCGGCTGTAGAGGTGGCCAGCAAGATGCGCGCGCTGTACCCGGATGTATTCATACCTTGCTCAGATGTTAAATCCTGCAAAACAATGTTTGACAAAAAACTGGCATCCGAATGGTTTTACCATAGCGGTATCGAGCAGCCGCGAACCTATAAAAACGGAGAGGTTTGTACATTTCCGGTCATTCTCAAGCCTAGAGAAGGTTCTGCTTCTAAAGGAATTCAGGTCATTGACAACCTTGAAGGATATGAAAAGGTTAGAGACATTGACAATTATCTGATTCAGGAATATATTGCAGATAATACGGAATTTACGGTAGATTGCTATGTGTCTTCGGCCGGTCATATTTTTTCAATAGTGCCCAGAGTTAGATTAGAGACTGCAGGAGGCGAGGTCGTTAGGTCACAGACAGTTCGTGACGAAACTCTTATTACCTTATCTGAAAAGATACTTAGTACTGGATTTTTCAGAGGTCCGGTCACTATACAATTCATTAAAGATAACCGGACAGGTAAGGTATATGTGATGGAAATTAACCCAAGATTGGGCGGCGGCGTAATAGCAAGTATTGGAGCAGGTTCTGGTATGCTTTCTTTTATTATCGGCGAATATTTAAGAAACGAACTGAAACCAGTTTTGACATGGAAAGAAGGAGTATTAATGACAAGATATTTTAAAGAAGTTATTTTTTATGCAGATAATCATTGATTTGGATGGTACCATCTGTTCTGAAGAAAGAACATTTAGTCGCAGTTTGGCCAAGCCGAAAGATCATGCAGTAGAATCCGTAAATGCGCTCTACGACGCAGGTAATATCATCATCATCTACTCTGCAAGGACATGGGTGGAATATGAGATGACGGTAGACTGGTTAAAAAGGAATGGCATAAAATATCATCAGTTGTTTATGGGAAAGCCCGTAGGTGATGTCTGGATTGACGATAGAGCCTTGCAGTTCAGAGACAATTGGTCAGAAATACTGAATATATTATCCAAAAAGAAGAAATAAGAGTGAAAAACCTCCGTGAGAAAAAGAATTCCTGACAAAACTGAAATGTTTTGCTGAAATAATATCATGTCGATGAAAAATGTAATAATCATAGCAGAAGCAGGGGTAAACCACAATGGCAATTATGAGATTGCGAAAAAAATGGTTTTGGCTGCAAAAGAAGCAGGAGCAGATTATATAAAATTCCAGACTGCAGTTCCGGAACTGGTGATTTCAAGGTCTGCTGTCATGGCCGAATATCAGAAAGTCAATACCGGTAATGATGAATCGCAACTGGAAATGTGCCGTAAGATTCATCTCCCTTTGAAGGATTACAAACCATTGAAAGATTATTGTGATGAAGTGGGTATCCATTTTTTGTCTACACCCTTTGATCTCGTTTCAATCGATCTGCTGAGTACCCTGGATATGGATTATTTCAAGATTCCATCTGGTGAAATTACCAATTTGCCCTATTTGAGGAAAGTGGCAAAATTAGGTATTCCAGTCATTCTTTCCACCGGAATGTGCGAAATGGATGAAATAGGTGCCGCATTAGAAATTCTATATAAAAATGGACTTTGCAACAAAAAAGTAATTTTGCTGCATTGCAATACGGAGTATCCGACTCCAATGGAAGACGTGAACCTGAGAGCCATGAATACGATGGCTGCCAAGTTTGGCGTCAAGGTGGGCTATTCAGACCACACCGAAGGCATCGAGATTCCAATTGCTGCTGTTACATTGGGTGCTTGTGTGATTGAAAAGCATTTTACACTGGATAAAAAGATGGAAGGTCCAGATCAAAAAGCATCTCTTGAACCAGATGAATTTATGGCCATGGTTTTGGCTATCAGGAATATAGAAAAAGCCCTTGGCAAAGAAGATAAACATGTCACATCCTCAGAACGTAAAAATATAGCTATTGCCAGAAAAAGCATTATAGCCGCAATAAAAATCAACATAGGAGATCTGTTCACAGAACAAAACCTGACAGTCAAACGGCCTGGAACCGGTGTTTCTCCTATGCTTTGGGATTCTGTGATAGGTCAGGTGTCTAAAAAGAGTTATCAACCGGATGATTTGATTGAATTATGAGAAAAATTTGTGTAGTTACCGGGAGTAGAGCTGAATACGGACTTTTAAGCGGTCTGATGCTTTCTATAAAGGATGATTCAACGTTACATCTGCAAGTCATTGCGACCAACATGCACTTGTCTCCAGAGTTTGGTCTGACTTACAAGGAAATCGAGGCAGATGGTTTTGTCATCGACAAGAAAGTTGAAATGTTGCTCTCATCGGATACTTCAAATGGAACGACCAAATCAGTCGGATTGGCAACGATAGGTTTTGCTGATGCCTATGAAGATTTGAAACCAGATCTACTGGTGGTATTGGGTGATCGTTATGAGATATTGGCAGCAGTCACCGCAGCCTTGTTCTATAAGATCCCTGTCGCTCATTTGTATGGCGGAGAAATTACGGAAGGCGCCTATGATGATTCCATCCGTCATGCCATCACTAAAATGAGCCATTTGCACTTTACTTCTACGGAAAATTATAGGAATAGAGTCATCCAGATGGGAGAAAGTCCGGAACGGGTTTTTTATGTCGGAGCCATTGGCGTGGAAAATGCCACTAATCTCAAATTAATGTCCAAAAAAGATTTAGAAAAAAATCTTGACTTCACATTGGGAGAAAAATCCATATTGGTCACCTTCCATCCAGTCACATTGGAAAATGCCACAGCTCAGGAACAATGCGGGAATCTTTTGAGAGCCTTGGAAGAACTAAGGGATTACCGGATTATTTTCACCATGTCCAATTCGGATACAGATGGACGTATCATCAGACTTATGATTGAAGAATATGTGGATGTCCACCAAGATCAGGCTGTGGTTTTTAATTCCTTGGGGAAAATACGTTATTTATCATTACTGCAATATATCACCGTTGTGGTGGGCAATTCTTCCAGTGGGTTGGTAGAGGTTCCGTCTTTTAGAAAGCCAACGTTGAATATCGGCGATCGGCAAAGAGGAAGAATCTCCGGTCCAAGCGTCATTCATTGTGGAAGCACTTATGAGGAAATTGTTGAAGGTCTTCAATCTGCACTTACAGAAACGATGCTGAAAAAAGCCGAAAAAGGGCAGAATCCATATTATAAAGCTGATACGATCAAGAGTATCAAAGAGGTTATCAAAGGTTATCCGCTGGAAAATATTATTCAGAAATCTTTTTACAATATCGATATATGATAGATTTTCAAAAATATATTATTTCGGAGAAAGCGTCCATCAAAGATGCATTGGTAACGCTCAACAAATTATCGGGAGATGTGCTTACCCTATTTGTCATCGACAAGAATGGTTGTATGACCGGAACTTTAACCGACGGTGATATCCGGAGAAAACTGGTGGAAGGGTATACGTTGGAAGAAAAGGTGGTCAATGCTATGCATACCGATTTTCGTTATGTGGAAGATAACAATGTGGATGTAGAAAAAATTAAAGCTTTCCGGGAGGCTGGTATCATATTGCTTCCTACTCTTGACACTGGAAGACATATCGTTCGGGTCTACAATTTAAAGAAACGCAGATCCATTTTGCCTTTTGATGCTGTTCTGATGGCAGGAGGTAAGGGAGAAAGGCTTCGCCCTCTGACAGAACATACGCCCAAACCCTTGCTGAAAGTCGGTGGTAAGGCTATTATTGACTATAATGTGGACCGTTTGATTTCTTTTGGTGTAGAGCATATATCCGTCACGGTGAATTACCTGAAAGAACAGCTTGAATCGCATTTTGAAGAGCCGAGGGAAGGAATACAGGTCAAATGTGTCAGAGAACCTGCCTTTTTGGGTACTATGGGATCCCTGAAGTTCGTGAACACTTTCCATAACGATGTTGTCTTGGTGATGAACTCAGATCTTTTCACCAATATTGATTACGAATATTTTTATCTGAGCTTTGTGAACTGTGGAGCTGATGTGTTGGCTGCTGCCATTCCCTATACCGTGAATATACCCTATGGCGTTTTTGACCTTGAAGAGAGTGCCATTAAGGGAATTGAAGAAAAACCGGCTTACGATTATTATGTGAATGCCGGTATCTATTTGATAAAAAGAGAACTCCTGGATCAGATTCCTGACAATACTTATTATGATGCCACTGATTTGATTAAGAAACTGGCAACGGATGGATACAAGGTGGTGCGTTTCCCACTGACTGGATATTGGATTGATATAGGCAAGCATGAAGATTACAAAAGAGTGCAGGAATTGGTAGAACATCTCTGATCAAACTTGGAGACAAATTGCAAATCAAACGAAAATGAAAATATTATATGTGATTCCAGCCAGAGGCGGAAGCAAAGGCATTCCTCACAAGAACATCATAAATTTGGGTGGGAAACCATTAATCTGCTATTCCATTGATGTAGCGAGATCACTTACAACGGATGAAAATATTTGTGTTTCAACAGACGATGATGAAATCATTCGGGTTGTTGAGGATTATGGGCTGGCGGTTCCGTTTAAAAGGCCTGACGCTCTTGCTACAGATCATGCAACGACCAATGATGTCCTTGTCCATGCAGTGGACTTTTATGAGAACCAGGGTAGAAATTATGACCTTCTTGTTCTGCTACAGCCCACCTCTCCATTCAGAACTAGTAAGCAGATTAAACAAGCACTGGAGCTGTACCGTGAGGATTTGGAAATGGTTGTTTCCGTCAAACAATCTCATTGTGCTTCTGTATTATGTCACGAAAATGAAACTGGTTTTCTGGAACTGACCATCAATAAAAATGCAGACAGAAGGCAGGAATGTGAAAACTATTTTGAATATAACGGTGCTATATATGTTATTGATATCAAGTCTTTAAAAAGTACAGGTCTTGGCCGGATGACCAAAAAACTCAAATTTGTGATGGACGAGGAATCTTCTCTGGATATAGACACTCCTTTTGACTGGGAAATGGCAGAGTGTCTCATGAACAAAAGAAAATAAGAATATATCAATTATGACCAGAATATTCAATCTTGTAACAATTTTTTTCAAGTCACTTGTCAACATCTTGGTTGTGATTCTTCATTTGCCCGGCCTTTTTTGTGTCCGGAAAATGGGAATCAGGATTAATGGGCGTATCCATGTACTTGGAAACGGTCCGTCATTGAAGGATGATTACCCTGCTCTTCTTTCTGATTTATCTGAATCCGACTCCATCATGGTGGTTAATTCTTTTGCCTGTACCGATTATTTTGAGAAACTAAAACCTCAGTATTATATTCTGGTTGATCCTGCTTTCTTTACTGAAACGACCGATGAAAGGATAAAAGGACTTCAGAAATCCATTTCTGATGCGCTTATCTTAAAGACGCAATGGCCTTTACATCTGCTGCTTTCACATACTGCCAGAAAAAGCCCATTTGTAAAACGATTGATGGAAAACAAGAATATCGTGCTGGATTTTATCAGGGTGGTTCCTGTCTATGACGGAAGTGAAAGTTTGAACAGACTTTTCTATAAACACGATTTGGCAACACCGCCATTCCGAAATGTTCTTATTGCAGCCATTTTTTTTTGCATCAAGATGTCTCCCAAAGAGATTGTAATCTGGGGTGCAGACCATTCTTGGCATGAAGATTTGATTTTGGGTAGAGACAACGTCCTGTATATAAAGGACAAACACTTCTATGAAGGGAATCCTAAAATGATGGCTCATCGTAACAAGTTTGGGGAACCCATTAAAGTTCATGAAATGTTCACCATATTGGCCAGAGCCTTAAAAATCTACCATGTACTGGAAGCATTTTCACATCTGTATAACTGTCGGATTGTGAATAAGAGCAGCATTACCTGGATTGATGCATTTGTTCGCGAATAGATAGAAAAAGGATCTATTTTTTTATCTTTTTCAACAGCGAAAGAATGACATCCATCGCAGCATCCAGCTTGAATATTTTACAGGCCAGCAGATAGAGCGAACCGACAAAAATGATGCACACGCCAATGTAGAGGAAATTGTTCTGTATGGGCAGGGTAATCAGGTATGCAATGCCACATAATACCGATGAAATGGCGAAATAGGGGAAGCAATCCTTGATAAAATGAAAGAGAGAGTATCCTACAATCCTTTTAGAAAGAATAATTGAAAGGATGAGTGAGATGAACCAGGAGATTGCCCAACCTATTGCAAGTGCTTGAAGACCATGTTTAAGCGTGAACAGTATCAGGACAATAAAAATAGACCTTTTGATAATTTCCAGTGTAAGTAGATTCCCCGATTTACCTTTAGATAAAATGGATTCCTCAATTACAGAAGTGAATATGACGCAAATTCCGGCTATACAAAGAATCTGAAAAAGGGGAACGGAGGGTAGCCATTTATTTGTAATCAATACAATGAAAAGTGGTTTTGCAATCAGAATAAATCCAAACATGACTGGAAAACCTACAAAAGCGACTGTTTTAATCATCTTGCTTAATATTCGTTTTAGCCTCTCTTTATCCTGGCTGACTTCAGAGAGCAAAGACATGGAAACCGAGCGGAAAGTTTCCCTGATCAATGATGTTGGAATATCCTGATATTTATTTGCTTGTGTGTAAAATCCAAGTTGTGAGGTTGGATAAAAGCGCCCAATCAGCAGGTAATAGACATTGTTGAATGTAGCTGTAATCAAGTTGATTAAAAGGACTCTGCTGCTGAATGAATAAAGTTCCTTTAGTATTTTGAAGTCACAAAATTTCGTTGGTTCCCATTTGCAGTAATATATATAGAATAAGGCTTTCAAAGCTGCAAATGCAACGTTCTGGATGATCAATGCCCAAACACCGTAACCCATGATTGCAGCTATAACAGCCAGGATACTCGCTGGTAACAAGGAGAGAATGTTTGCTTTTGCCAATCCGTTCAGATCCATCCTTTTTGTAAGCGTGGCAGCAGGAATGATCATCACCGAATTAAAGATGATGGTTAGAAAAATGACCCTCGAATAAAGGGTGAGTGAAGGTTTGTTGTAAAACTGGCTGATCAGCGGTGCGCAGAAGAAAAGGATAAGATAGATGACCAACCCCATTCCTACACAATAATAGAGTAGTGCGTTGAGTTCTTCTTGTCTGATTTCAGATTTATTGAGCAAAGCTCTATTGTATCCGCTGCCAATAAGTACTGTAGATATGGCAAGAAAAAACAGTAAATATCCAAGCAGACCATAGTCTGTTGGTGAAAGTATACGCCCCAAAACGATTCCAGTTATTATGTAAATAATCTGTTGCCCGAATTTGTCGATGAAACTCCAAATTAAGGCAGAGGTCGTTTTCTCTTTCAGCGTTTTTTCCATTTCATGGGTGAATCCTTGTTGAGATTCTTATAAATTGATCGTTTGAAGGATCCTGACTGTTCCACCACTTCCGATTCTTACCATTTCACCGGCCATTTTTCCGGCTTCCTTCCTGTCCTCATCATTGATCAGGAACTTATCAAGAAGCGTTTCCAGCGACTCTTTTGAGTCGAAACTAAAACCGCCTCCACATGCTATCAGTTCTTCTGCCTCGATGAATTTTTTGAAATTCGGTCCGAACAAGACTGGTATGCTATAGACTGCTGCCTCTAAAGTGTTATGGATGCCTGTTCCGAAGCCACCTCCAATATAGGCAATATCGCCGTATTGATAAATGGAGGATAGCAAACTGAAGCAATCTATGATCAGACAATCACATTTGGATACTTCTTCGGGGGATGTCTTGGTATAACGTTGGAAAGGTCTGGTTAATTGTGCCTCAATGGCCTGTATATGGTCTTCATGAATTTCATGAGGGGCAATGATCATATTGAGTTCCGGATGCTCGTTGAAATACGGGATGAAAAGTGTTTCGTCCTTTGGCCAGGAACTCCCTGCAACCAATATCTTTTTGGATGAGTTCGCGCTATCTTGTGAGAAAGCGATGGCAATGTCCAGAATCTTGGCATTTTTCTTGATATCAAGGACACGATCAAAGCGAGTGTCTCCTGATATGCTGACATTGTCTGAATAGCCGATGGATTTTAATAAATCGACAGATTTCTGATCCTGAACGAAGAAATGGGTGAAATTTTTGAGCAGGGAACGATATGGTGCTGTGTATTTCTTAAAGAATGCCTGTTCCGGACGGAAAATTCCGGAAATCAGATAGGTGGGAATATTCAACCTTTTTAGCTGAATCAGGTAATTGGGCCAAAATTCATATTTAATGAAAAAGGCCATTTTGGGTTTCACCATATCCAGGAATCTGACAACATTCAGTAATGTATCAAAAGGCAGATAGCAAATGATGTCGGCCCCGCCGTAATTTTTACGTACCTCATATCCGGATGGAGAATAGAACGTGACAATAATACCGTATTCGGGATGGTTTGCCCGTATGTTTTCAATGATTGGCCGACCTTGCTCAAATTCTCCGAGAGAAGAAGCGTGGAACCACAACCATTCTTTGTTTTGGTCCATTTTTTCGTGCAAAATAGTCCAGGTTTCCTGATGCCCTTTTACCATTTTGCCGGCTTTCTTATGAAATAAAGCAATGAAACGAAAAAGGGTAATATAAATCAATATGCCAATTTGGTACATTCTGTAGAAAGTTTTTTATTTTTACTTTAAAGCCTTGACGGCGTTTTTGACACGGAAAATGGTTTCTTCTTTTCCTAATAAGACAACAATGTCGAAGATATGTGGTCCTTTGGCTTCGCCAACCAAAGATACACGGAATGCATTCATTACAGCTCCCATTTTATATTCTTTCTCAGTAATCCATTTAACGACTGTTTCTTCCATACGGACACCATCATTATAATCTGAAATACCCTCTAAAATATCAATCAATTCGGACATGAGAACGGAAGTATTTTCTTTCCAGTATTTCTGGACGCTTTTTTCATTGTAAGTTTCCGGGCGCTCAAAGAAGAAATGGCTTTGATCCCACAATTCATTGATGAAATTAGCCCTTTCTTTGATCAATGAGATAACCTTGGAAAGATATTCTTTGGACACGCACGCTTTTTTGCCGCTAAAGTCAGGCAATATCATCTTGTTTTCAGTGCAAATGCCTTTTTCTTTCAATTCATGAATAAACAGGTCTGTCAGTTCGCTTTCCGGTTTCAGCTGCATGTATTGGTGGTTGAACCATTTCCCTTTTTCAAAATCAAACTTGGCACCGCTCTTGCTGCAACGTTCTATGGAAAAGAGCTCTACCAATTCATCCATGGAGAATATTTCCTGATCGGTCCCGGGGTGCCATCCAAGCAAAGCGAGGAAATTTACCACAGCTTCGGGAAAATAGCCTGCTTCCCGATACCCTGAACTTCTGTCTCCTGAGTTCGGATCAATCCAGTCACAGGGGAAAACAGGAAAACCCAACCTGTCGCCGTCGCGTTTGCTCAATTTACCTTTTCCGTCAGGTTTTAGCAGTAAAGGTAAGTGCGCAAAAGCCGGCATACTGTCTTCCCAGCCAAAAGCGCGGTAAAGCAATACGTGCAATGGTGCGGATGGTAACCATTCTTCTCCGCGGATCACATGAGAAATTTCCATCAAGTGGTCATCTACGATGTTGGCAAGATGGTAGGTCGGTAGTTGATCGGCAGATTTATAAAGCACTTTATCGTCCAGAACGGAAGAATTGATACGGACTTCACCGCGAATCATATCATTCACCAGAACGTCTTCTCCCGATTCAATCTTGAAACGGACCACGTAGTTTTCTCCGGCTGCAATACTTTTTGTGATTTCGTCCGGAGAAAGTGTCAGCGAATTTCTCATTTGAAGGCGGGTTGATGCGTCATATTGGAAATTGTTGATTTCCTTACGCTTTTCATCCAGTTCTTCCGGTGTGTCGAAGGCTATATATGCTTTTTCTGCGGTCAATAGCTGGTCTACGTATTTTTTATAAATTTCTTTTCTTTCTGATTGACGATATGGTGCGAAATGACCTCCAATACCAACACCTTCATTAAATTTTATACCTAACCAGTTGAGTGCATCAATGATATAGTTTTCAGCACCAGGAACAAAACGGTTTGAGTCTGTATCTTCGATACGCAATATAAAGTCTCCGTTCAATTTTTTTGCAAACAAATAGTTGTATAAGGCAGTTCTGACTCCGCCAATATGTAATGGACCTGTAGGACTGGGTGCAAAGCGCACCCGAATGCGTTTTTGTTGGGACATAATGATAGATTTATATGTACAAGCTTGCAAAAGTACGCTATTTTTCAATAAATTTTAAGACTTATCGGGTCGTGTTTGATTTTTTTGTACTTTTAGAACGGAATATCAATGCTTTTCTTGTGTTTTGATAGGTTCATTTTCAATACCTGAATATTTATGAAGCGGAAAAATTTCAAGGAGAATTTATCGCAAAACCTTATTAAAATTGTTTTTTTTGTCATCTCTGCAGTTCTGATTCTTCAATCATTTCCACGGGAAGGTCGTTTTAGATATTCATTTCAGGAAGGCAAGCCTTGGCGTTATGGTTTAATGACAGCTCCTTATGATTTTCAGATTTTCAAGACCGATAAGGAAATCGAACATGAAACAGACAGTGTCATGGCAGGTTTTCAGCCCTACTTGAGCCTTGATGCCTCTGTCGTAAAAACAGCTAAAAACAATTTGCGATCTGATTTCTATTCTTATCTGAGGATTACCGTCCCACAGCAATACCTGAGGTATATTGACAAACAGCTCGAAACCATCTATAAAGTAGGTATTATTTCAACCACCAATATGGAAAAATACCAGGCTGATTCAATTTCGTCAGTCTTAATTATTCAGGATCGGGTCGTAAAATCCTGGGACTTGAATACGCTTTTTACGACTAAAGGGGCTTATGAGGCTTTGTTCCAGAATCTTCCTCCGGGAATTCATGCTGGTGTCCTGAAGACTTGTAAACTCAATAAATATATCGTTGAAAATCTAAAGCCTGATGAAATGGCTACAGACAGAGCCAGGGAGGAATTTTTAAAGCGGGTGTCACATACTTCCGGACTTGTTCAGCGCGGGGAACGCATCATTGACAGGGGTGAAATCATTTCTGCCGATACTTACAAGGTATTGTGCTCCATGAAAAAAGTAGCGGAAGAAAGATCAGCCGCTTCGGGTACCAACGGGGTTCTGATAGGTCAGATTGTTCTGGTTGTCGGGCTTTTTGTCTTGCAATTCCTGTTTTTGTGGTTTTTCAGGCCAACCACGTACGAACGGAAAGCGAATGTCGTTTTTATTTTGATCATGATTACAGGTTTGGTCTTGTTTACCTCTTTGGTAGTCCATACCGGGTATTTGCATGTTTATATGATCCCTTATGCGATTTTGCCCATCATGATCAGGACGTTCTTCGATTCACGAACAGCGTTGTTTGCCCATATCATCACGGTCTTGATTTCTTCAACCATTGTAGCGTATCCCTATGAATTTCTGCTGATACAGATTGCAGCAGGTATGACTTCGGTCTATTCTCTGAAAGACCTTACTCAACGTTCTCAATTGATTCTTTGTTCCATTCTGGTGGTCGTCACCTATTGTGTCATGTATCTTGGCATATCCCTCATTCAGGAAGGTTTCATGAACCGGATTGACTGGCATATTTTTGCTTATTTCCTGATCAACGGTGGATTTATGTTGACTTCTTATCTGTTGATTTACCTTTTTGAATGGATGTTCGGATATACGTCCAATGTGACATTGGTGGAACTTTCCAACATCAATAATCCGCTGTTGCGGGAATTTTCTGAAACTTGTCCTGGAAGTTTTCAGCATTCCATGCAAGTTTCGAACCTGGCAACGGCTGCGGCTCAAGAGATCAATGCAAATGTACAGTTGGTGCGTACAGGAGCTTTATACCATGATATCGGTAAAATGAGCAATCCCATTTACTTTACTGAGAATCAATCCGGTGTAAATCCCCATGATGAACTGACACCGGAAGAAAGTGCCAAGATCATTATCAGCCATGTCTCTGAAGGCTTGAAACTGGCCCATAAGCATGGCCTGCCTTTAGTGATACGCGATTGTATTCGGTCGCATCATGGGAATGGCCCGGTCCGTTTCTTTTATAGCAACTTTATGAAAGAGCATCCCGATGAACCTGTTCCTGAGGTTTTTTTCTATAAAGGCTCCAATCCGGCATCGAAAGAAACAGCCATACTGATGATGGCAGATGCTTTGGAGGCTTCATCGCGTAGCCTCAAGGAATATTCCGAGGCTGAAATATCCCTGCTGGTGGAACGCATCATCAATATGCAGTTTCAGGAAGGTGCATTCAAAAATGTCCCGATTACCTTCAGGGATCTGGAAAAGATCAAAGCGGTCTTCAAGTCGAAATTGCAGACCATTTATCATACCAGGATAGCTTATCCGGAAATGCCCGCAATCAATCCTCCCCTTGTCAGTGATTAAGCTTAAAAACCGGAACGGATGCCGATGCGGAACTGATAGGGCTCAACGTCAAAGCGTGGGGTAGTAATTTTCATGTTGTTCACATAAAAGTACAAGTTCGGATCATTCCAGTCAACCTTGGCACTTTTTTTACTGAAAAAGCCTCCTTCAGCTTCCTTGAATTGTAGGTATTCGCGTTTGAAGAGGAAAGGCAAAAAGTAGGAACCATCCATGAACAGTTCGTATCTTTTCCCCATCCTGACAGCCAGACCAATGACCGGTTTCACTCCGAAACCGGATTTTCCGGCTTTTACATTGATTTTTTCCGAATCGAATGTTTTTCCGTCGATTTGAAGATTTTCACCGGTGTTGGTGATGTTGCAGATGTCCACTTTGGTATTGACGGTCGAAGCGGCAAGCCCCAGGTCGAGAAAGAACCAGCGTCCGCTTGGAAACAGGGAAAGCCTATAGCTCATTCCAAGGTCAAATTGAATCTGGTCAACGCCGTATAAGGCAGCAGAAATGGTACTGAAAAGGGTATACTGCTTGTTCAGTTCAAAACGGATGCCGTCCATGGTTGAGATTCCGAAATATTTTGAGGGAACAGAGATGTCGGCGTTTCCGTTGTCGATACCATAGGCGATATGGTGCATTCCTCCTTTATAGTTGACGGGGAGGAAAGCAAATCCTCCGTCAAAAGTAAAGCGTTTCAGGAAGAGCAAGGTTTTTTCCTGATCCGTCAATTCTTTATTGTAGACCTTGGTAAGCTGTTGCATGGCTGCTTCTTGCTTGTAGAGCAAATTCGTCTGAGTGCTCATGATGTTACTTTCCTGAAGAATGTTGTAGTCTTTCCAATAGGTTTGGTCATAATTATCTGCTTTAATCGACAAGATATCGGTGTAATCAAATTGTTGGTTGAAGGGTATTGGAGAGACGGAATCTGTTTTTATAGAGGTGGTGACATATTCAATATCCTTATATATCCTGGTTTTGGATGCAGTATTTACTCCGTTCGTCTTATAGGTGATGTAATTCAGGAAATATTTGCCGTCCTTTTCGGTATAACCGATTTTTATATTGGTGTTTCCGGGAAGGTAGGAGACTCCCGATTGCATTTGCTCTTGTGTAAAGACGCTAAGCCCTGCACGTTTCAATTCAAAACCCACGTAAGCCAGGTTATCCCTGTCTATGAACATGCGCCCCTGAAAATTGGAATTGGGTGCTTTTCGGTTCTTGAACGATATCGTGTAAACGGAGGAAAGGCTGTCCTTATACACACCGGCCAGTTCATATACCCAGTTCTTGTATTCGGAAGGTTTGATGAAATCCCAGCGGCTGAAAACGATGTCGAGATCATTTGGAAAATGCGGCCCGCCGTAAAACCGGACGTCGTTGATGCTGTCTATTCCCGGAAATACATTTTTACGGGATTTTTCAATGCGGATCTGACCGAAATTCCTTGTATTCTTGTAAGTGTTCTTATAGACATTGAGTACAGCTTCATCGAAACACAGGAAGAGGCTGTCGTTCACACGTTGTGTTTCTCTATAGAAACCGTCACAGAGTGTCGGCTTAGTAGGGTAATTCTCCGGTATTGCCTTGTATGCTTTTGCCAACAGCTCAGCGATAAAATCTCTCGGAACAACGACTACTTCAGCTAAATCAAAATGGGAGGGATTAAGCCGGATGGTTGAAACTTCGAAAAGGTCTGCGATATTGAGGTTTTTGGTCATATAGCCCATAAAACAGACACTCAGTTTACCATTTGCTCCGGTTGCGGGAATCCGTAATGACCAGTCTCCGTCTTGATTGCTGGCTGTTCCGATACCCAATTGATTGACGCTGACAGTGGCATAGGATAGGGGTTCTCCTGTCTCTGAGTCCAAAATGCGTCCACGGAGTAAAAAAGATTGGTTCCTGTCCTGAACTTTGGGCTCTTCAGCAACGGCCGGTGTCGCATCGCTTTTTGAAGTGTTTGTCCATTGTGGTAAAGTTGCCTCAAAGGTTGATGCATCGGTAGTTTGGGCGATGGTCTTAAGAGATGTCAGGAGACCCAGCAAACAAAAGCAAAAGGTGGAGCGTTTCATAAAATCCGGTGTTTTTATGTAAAATTTGTGTCAATCATCAATCTGTGTCCTTGTTTTGAGAAATTCGGAGTGTGGTTGCTGCGGTTTTTTCTCATCTGTGCAAAAATACATTATTTTTTATAAACATGGTAAAAACAAAAAAATCCCTTCATCACTTGGATAAAGGGATCTTTGGTACCCGAAGCCGGACTCGAACCGGCACAGCCGTTATGGCCAAAGGATTTTAAGTCCTTCGTGTCTACCATTTCACCATTCGGGCAACATGGAGCGAAAAACGGGACTCGAACCCGCGACCCCGACCTTGGCAAGGTCGTGCTCTACCAACTGAGCTATTTTCGCATGATCAACTTTGGTGCAAAACGGGAACGCTATCCCGCTGAATCCTTGCCAAGGTCTTTATCCGTTAAAACGGAGGCGGGCAAGGTCGTGCTCTACCAACTGAGC
>JAJFTH010000001.1 GCA_021373135.1 Bacteroidales bacterium | reverse complement strand
TTTTAGGGGGAGGCAAGGGAGCGGTGCTTTTTACCTGCACGAATGGAGCGGTGTTCAATTTCCCGCAGATCACAAATGTCATACTTTTTACACTTCTCCACAATTTTTCAATTTGATCCAATAAAAATGATACAGGAAAATCAAATATTTTGAAATTGTATAGGTTTATTGTGAAGGTTTAATTGTAAAAAACACTAATTTTGAAATTTTTACAGAAAGTAGTGGATTGAAGTCTGATAAGCCGGATTATAAGAGCCCTTCACTTTAATCCTTTTTCATTAAATATATCATCATTATGAATTCTATTGTAATTGTACTGGTTGCAGCTTTATTCCTTACGATCGGTTATGGATTTTATGGAAGATTTGTAGCCCGCAAAGTGCTGATGTTAAATGCTGACAACCCTGTCCCTTCAGAAATCTACAAAGATGGACAAGATTATGTTCCGACAAATAAAGTTGTGTTGATGGGACACCATTTTGCAGCAATAGCCGGAGCAGGTCCGCTCATCGGACCGGTGCTTGCCGCTCAATACGGATTTTTGCCTGGCGTTTTATGGATTCTGATCGGATCGGTTTTTGCCGGTGCTGTCCATGATATGGTAATTCTGACGGCATCTGTCCGTTTTAAGGGAAAATCCATAGCAGAAATCGCTAAAGACCTGGTTGGTAAAAGGCTTGGTTTGATTACCTCTATTGCTGTGATATGTATTTTAATCATATCCATGGCAGGTTTGGGAATTCCGGTTGTCAACGCCTTGAAAAATTCACCTTGGGGAACCTTTACCGTCGGAATGACAATCCCTATTGCAATTTTTATCGGCATTTACATGAGATATATCAGACCTGAGAAAATTCTTGAAGGTACGATTATAGGTGTTTCCTTAATTTTATTGTGCGTTGTACTTGGTCCGGTTGTACAAAGTTCCTCTTGGGGGCATATCCTTGATTTTGACGGAAAAGAATTGTCTGTAATGCTCGCAATCTATGGCTTTTGCGCCGCAGCTCTACCTGTTTGGTTGTTGCTTTTACCGAGGGACTATCTGAGTACCTATATGAAGTTGGGTGTCATCGGTGCTTTGGCTATCGGCATCATTATTATTCAACCTCATATTCAGATGCCTGCCATTACCCAATTTGTACATGGCGGTGGTCCGATCATTCCAGGTAAGGTTTTCCCATTCCTTTTCGTATCAATTGCCTGTGGTGCACTGTCCGGATTCCATTCGCTCATTGCTTCCGGCACTACTCCTAAGCTGATCAAGAACGAAAAGGATATATTGCCTATCGGTTTTGGAGCCATGCTACTGGAAGCATTTGTCGGAATCATGGCACTGCTTGCCGCAACGGTTATGCCGACTGCCGACTATTTTGCCATCAATTCGCTGCCTGAAGTTTTTGCGAAATTGCACATGATTCCTCAGGATCTATCTTCTCTTTCTGCATTGGTTGGAGAGGATTTGGCGGGGAGGCCCGGAGGATCTGTTTCTTTAGCGGCCGGTATGACTTATGTATTTCAAAGCGTACCCTGGTTAAAACCCCTGATGAGCTATTGGTATCATTTCTGCATCATGTTCGAAGCTTTATTTATATTGACGACAATAGATTCAGGAACAAGAATCGGAAGATATTTACTTCAAGATCTTTTTAAACAAAGCAATAAGAAATTATCCAAGAAAAGAACTTGGTTCAATGCGATATTATTCTCCGCACTGATATCATTTTCATGGGGTTATCTATTATTTTCCGGAAATATTTCCACGATATGGCCTTTGTTTGGTACGGCCAATCAAATGCTTGCAGTTATTGCATTTGCAATCGGAACAACCTATTTGCTTCGCTCAAAAAAGATAAAATATATTTGGGTTACGGTTGTACCTTTAACCTTTATAACGGTTACAACCTTATCTGCGGCAATTTTGAATATTACCGAGAATTACTGGCCAAAAGGTCTGTATACACTTTCTATTATTTCAGCAATATTGGTTGTATTGGTTTGTTTGGTACTTGTCGAATGTTCCATTAGTTGGAGAAAGATTTATCACATGAATGATGAAGAACTAAAATCAGTGAATATTAAGTTGATTGGAAATATCAATTAATGATTAAAATTATCAGGTTTTTCAACCTCCACTAAATACAGTTGAATATCCATTCTCTTTAGTTGTGTCTTGATATCGGTAGGAATGCCTTTATCCGCAACAATAGCGTTTATTTTGTTGACCGCAGCAATAAAAGCGAAACTTCGTTTATTAAATTTCAAGCAATCGAAAACAGCAATGGTCTCTTTCGAAATGAACATCATGGTCTGATTGATGTTCGCTTCTTCTATATGTATTAGGTCGGTTGCAAATACTTTCGGGTTTTCTTTAAGCTCCTGTAGAATCCTGGCTCTTCTTTCATTTGTTGAATAGGAGTTTCCATATATACATTTATAAATAACTCAAAGTCTGTATACTTAATTTGCTCTATTTTTTTGTTTTGTATATATAAATATAAGTTCTAAAAAAAATAAAAAGTTTCCAAAATTATAAAACGAAACATAACGAAACATTGTTTTTTTTGTTTAAATACATTTAAAATCCTATAAATAAAACACATAGCTAACACGTTATATTTTTTATGTTTTATAGCATAAAAATAAATAGTTTCGAAAGTTTCGAAGTGCATATTTTTGCATCACTTAAAAAGTGAGATTATATAATATATAAATTAAAAAATAATAAAATGCAAGAAATTAATCAGAAAAAGACTATAGTCTGAAAAGCACATATACAGAGATATTTCAACAGCCATCAGCATGGCAGAAGGAGTATAAGCTGATTCTTGAAGAGAAGGAAAAAATCAAGGATTTCATTCAAAAATATCAAATTTCGAAAGACTCCGAAACTATATTGATAGGAGCAGGTACTTCTGCTTTTATCGGAGATACACTTGCATTTATTCTGCCAACAAAAGGTTTTAAGAATTGTAAAAGTGTATTCATCCGATCCTTTGAATGATTTGTACGACAAGAATCCGAATGATCTGCGTACCTCCTTTATCAAATTTGTTTATGACGATACGACAAAGTGGATGATCCGTTGGCCTGTTGCAAGTGCTGATGATGATTGTCGCTCAAATGAAATTGAAGTTTTTTACCAAAGATGGGACAGAAAAATACTATATATACGGATAATTCTCAGAAAATATATGTTCAGACAGAGACCGTCAATGGGTATCCTCAAAATTATATTATGCTGAACGGAGAAAAGATCCGTGTTCGTTTATCTAAAAAAATTTCCATGGACAGAGAATTTGCCGGGGTACAACCTTGGGAAATAGCAGATTACAACAATAATAGAATTCAATACTATATTCCTGTTGATGAAATGTCAGTCAACGGAATCACTCAGAATCCATAAACGTTCAATACATGCTTTATACTTAATCGAACTATATTTTTAAACTAAAGAATCAAAACAATGAAAAAAAATCTTTTCTCGAAATTATTTATTTTGCTTGCAGTCACTTTGTTCACTGTTGGGTGTAGCAAAGAAACGGTAGATCTTCCTGTTGTTGAATTTTCTTCTGAAATCAGTGATTTGACTGTTACATTTACAACAACGGCAATAGGTGCAACTTCCTATTCATGGGATTTTGGTGATGGTGAAACTTCTACCGAAAAGGATCCAGTTCACGTTTATGCAGCAAACGGAACATACACGGTTGTCTTGACTGCGACCAATGAAAGCGGTAGTACAACGTCAACAGAGTCAGTCGTAATTGCAAAATCGTTGATTAAGATTGATGGAAGCTTTACGGATTGGACAGAAGTTTCTTCGGACATATTATCCACCGCTACTTTACCTGATGGTGCCAGTTTAACGGCATTAAAAACATTGAAAGTCTGTGCAGATGATAATTTCATTTACGTTTATATGAAAATTGATACCACCGATGTGAATCCGGTTGATCTCTTTTTTGATACAGACAATACAGCAACAACAGGTGCCAATTCCTGGCTTTTTGCAGATGCCGGTGCTGATATCCTGATGGAAGGAATGCTGCATTCAAATCTGGATGTTGATGTATTTAAACACGATGATACTGCAGGTGCGGATGCCTGGACATGGAATACAGCAATTGCTGCCGGAAGTGGAATTATTAACATGTCAGAATGCAAGACTGTTAGTGGTAAGATTGTTGAATTTGAGGCAAAAATTGTCCGTGAAATGATTCCGACAACTTTGGCTGATAATATTAAAATGGGTGTATTTATCTCATACAACAGTTGGGCAGAAGCAGGAGCATTGCCAATACAAGTTTCTGGTGAAGATGTCTTGCCAATGTTGACAGTAAAGCTTAAACATTAAGAATGATTAATAGTCTCAAGGGGAAGCCATATATGGCCTTGCGCCTGACTTTCTTTTGAGACTATTCATTTTTGTTTGCATTTTTTATTCTTAAAAATTTATTTAAAATAAAATCAATGTCACGTAAGATGCCTCTTTCAATTATTTTGTTTTTTTGCACTTTATTTTTCTCTTGCGTGAATGATCGCAATGATGATTCTATTCAATACGACTCAGTTAATTACACCGAATCTGATTCTATTTTTCTAAATCCAGAAAGAGGATTTTACGCCCACAATGAATATTCTTCCAGTGGGACGAATTATTTTACAGAAAGTGCAGCTCAAGTTTGCAGAGAAAGTGGCAGAAGCTTGACATTGCTCATTTTTTACATGCAGGATTTCCGGAATTCCTTGATTTCTCCTGAATTTTTGGAACGTATAGATAAAAGTTTAAAGAATGTGCGTGCCGGTGGATGTAAAACCGTGCTTCGGTTTGCGTACACAGACAGTGAGAGTGATACCCCATGGGATGCTTCCCAGGAATTGGTTTTACAACACATTGAGCAGTTAAAACCTTATCTGATAGAATATTCAGATATTATTTTTGCCATGGAAGCTGGATTTGTCGGTGTTTGGGGAGAATGGTATTATACAGACCATTTTAATTTTGAGCCGAAAACCTCCGCCGATTATGCACCTCGTCATGCCGTACTGGATGCCTTGCTGAAGGCTTTGCCACAGAAACGGATGATTTGTGTGCGAACTCCGGCATTTAAATTAAATTGTTTTGGAATCACGACTGCGGATACCATTACTGCGGCAACAGCATATAATGGATCTGATTTATCACGCATAGCTTGTCACGACGATGCTTTTCTGTCCACTTCAAGTGATATGGGAACTTTCAAAGGAACAGCAGACAGAAACTTTTGGTATGCAGAAACCAAATATGTAGTCATGGGAGGTGAAACTGATCTGAAATCTACTTATTCTGACTATACTGTAGCAATAGCTGCTATGGAAAAGTTACATTTGACCTATTTGAATGCCGATTACATAAAAACAGTTTTGAGCAATTGGACTTCCGGCGGAATCATGCCTGAAATCAAGAAACGGATGGGCTATCGTTTTGTCCTGACTGACGGAAAATTCACTCAAAAAGCCGAAGTTAGTCAAAAATATGAAGTGCAGCTCAATATCAAAAATGTAGGGTTTGCAGCAGCTGTAAATTCAAGGGATGTAGAACTCATATTTGTTTCAAGAGAAGATCCTGCTTCAAAATATAAGATCAAGCTCAGTAATGATCCTCGTTTCTGGTTTGCGAACGGGAAATACACCATCAACGTTACTTTTGGATTGCCGGAAACGATGCCGGTGGGTAAATATGATGTGTATCTCAACTTGCCAGACCCGGAATCAAATCTTTCTACACGTCCTGAATATAGTATTAGACTGGCTAATGTCGGTATGTGGAATGCAGCATTGGGCTACAATAAAATCAACACAATTACAGTTACAAAGTCGGATAATACCTCTGCATATGACGGGACATTCCTGGTAAAATTTTAAAAGAAAAAGCGAACAATATTCAGAAACTTGGCATAATTCTGGCACTGCTGGTTATCTTCTTTCTTTTTGTCCAGCCTGCCGATTCAGGTATGTCCGGGATCAAGTTACAAAGTTGTGGAGTATTGGCAAAATGGACACCGCTTCTTTCGTGCAGCGGCATAACCTTCGTCTCCGGCTAGTCCAGGTTTGTGCCCACTCGACTCCGGCACAAAAATTTTGTCTTTTTCAAGTCTTCAATATTTTGTTTTTCCGGACTCCTCGTGTCCACTGCACCCGTCCGTCGAAGTCGACGTAGGCTATGCCACTGCACGAAAGGGAGCTGTGCTTTTTACCTGCACGAATGGAGTGGTGTTAAATTTCCCGCAGATCACAAATGTCATACTTTTGACACTTCTCCACAATTTTTCAATTTGATCCAAAATATTATTATATGAAAAAGTTTTCGATGATTTTTTTGGAACATAAATTACCTTATTCTCCTTTCACTCTGTCTGATTTGCCACCTGTAGACGAAGAAGGTGAATATGAAATAAATTCCTGCCTCTATACAGAGACCCATACATTCAAAATTGATCTGTGAAATGGATGCTCCCATCGAATTCATTTTCAGAAAACCTTGAATTCCGAAAGTGGATGGGAAAAAGTAGGAAATCATTTTCCAGAAAATAGGAATGTTGGACGCAGGCCATGAAAATCCGGAAATCAGCAACAGAGGGATGGATGTGCACAGATAAATGAGCAAGGACGTCTCTCTGACCCAGAAAAAAACAGAAATACCCATTCCAAAAAATACACTGGCAAGCAAAAACGGCACGAGGAACTGCAATGCAGACCCGATTGTAAAATAGTTGGGCAATTGGAACATATACGGTATAAGGACAAGATTATATATTCCGATGAACAGGTATATGATGAAATAGGCAAGAGCCTTTCCTGTTACAATTCGCAGCGTTCCGTGATATTTCCGTTGATAAGGGATCAACTGATGGTATTTGTTTTCTTCCCGAGCTGTTCCGGCAAGCATACCGATACCAATCACAAGCGTTTGCTGTATAATTAGGATCAATGCTGCAGGAAGCAGGAAGGATGCAAAACCATTGTTGGAATTATATAATGGATGCCCTTCCCGGAGGATAGGTGTTGCTGTCGCTTTCGCCTGCTGTTCCGTAAGGCCTTTGGCCTCCAGATTCGCTACCTGAATCTTTTCATCAAAATCGAGACAAACAAAATTGACTGCAGAATATACACCCCTGAAATAAAGCATTGTAGCAATATTGCTATAAGCAAAAACATGTGTTTGCTTGCCTTTGCAAAGATCTTTGGAAAAAGAGGCAGGAATGTAGACAATTCCATGTGCCTCATTTTTGGCAAACAAATCCTTTGCTTCATTCATGGTATTTGCCTTATAGGCGACTTTCAAATCTGGTGTCGCATCGATTTTCCGGACGAGATCACGGCTTAAAGCTGAGTTGCTTTGATTTACAACAACAATAGGAATATCCCTCAGCACTTCATTCCTATAAATGAATCCATAAAGAATCGGATATAAAATACCTGCACCGAAAAAAATGATGATGACGCCTGAATCTTTAAAGATATGCTTGATCTCTTCTGTGAAAATCTCAGCAATATCAGTGAGTGCTGTTTTAAAAAAGCTTGTATGTTTCATTGCGTGATTACTTTTTTGGATAGTCAAGCCTTGTCAAAGCATTGTGAAGCCGCCTCCATACTACGATTGGGAAAAGAAGGTATAGCAACATAATCAGGTAATTTATTATAGAAAAGGCTGGACTTATATCGTTTAAAACAACATTCTGATAAATCTTGAAGAAGAAACGCAGTGGGAACAGATAACTCAAACCCTGCAATATTGCAGGCATACCTTCTATCGGGAAAACCAAACCTGAATACGAAAAGGCCAGTATTCCGTACAATCCGGCAAAGCACAAACCGTCTCTTAATACCGGAACAATTCCGATCATTACAATAGCTACGGCTTCAGTCGCAATAACCAGAAGGAATGTATCCAAAATCATCCACCATAGGCTACTGTTTATAGGAAAATGCATAAACTTGAACAAGAATATTTCATAGAAGAAACCGATGCATGAAAAAATGATCGTATAGGGCAGTAACTTTCCGACAATAGCCTGGAACATAGAACCTCCGGCATCTTTCAACCATACTTTCGAACTGCTTTTTTTAAGCTCGATTCCTATACAGTATACTATTGTCATGAGTATCATAAGCTGAAGCATTCCCGGCAGCAGGATGTTGCTGAGATATACTGAATAATTCATATAAGGATTACCGATAGCATGGATTTCCGGAACAATAGGCAAGATCTGGGCCATACTTTCTTCAACGCCCTGGCCTTTAAGCTGACGGGTCTGAAGGTCGACTCCGGCAGATATGGTATTCAGCATGATTTCCATATCTCTGAGCAAAAGAGAACCCGCTACAAAAAAGCTTTGGTTATAATAATAGTGGATAGTAGGCTGATGTCCTGAATATACGTCTTTCTGAAGATTGCCGGGAATTTCTATGAATGCATAAATTTTTCCTTGTTGCATATCTTTTCTCGCATCTGTGAAATGCAGGTATTTTCCAGCCACCCTCGTCTGCTGGGTCGCATCTATTTGCCTGATGATATTTCTCGATAGCGATGAATTGTCATGATCTATTACGCCTAATGGAAGTTGCTCCGGATAGCCTTCGCTTAGAAAAGTACTATAGAAAAGCAGAAATCCAAGAGGTAAAATGATAGTCATCAAGACATAGATAGGCCTGGAAACGATGCGTCTTAATTCACGCATGAATACCACTTTCCATCCCGGTGACTTAATAATTCGCATCTTATGATATTATTTATTTGTTTCTTCCAGCAAAACGCTCATTCCGGGACGTAATCCTTCGATTTTCTGTGTCGGTTTAGCCCTTACTTCGAAAGTCTTGACATCAAATTGACCTGTTGTCTTTGTGGCTTTCCAGGTGGCATAGCTTCCAAGAGCCTTGATATAGGTGATTTTGAAGTTTGATTTGTTGTTCCCTATAGCAGGTACGGAGACCTGGATTACCTTACCAACGGTAAAATCCTTCAGCTGGTCTTCCCGTACGTTGAATGTAATCCAGCAGTTACTGAGGTCTACAATAGACATGATTGGGGCACCTTGGCCAACCAGTTCCCCCTGTTTCGGATATATCTCGGAGATTTCTCCGCTGATTGGTGCAGTCAACTTTGTTTCAGGCATATATGCTTCTACTTCAGAAACGGCTCCACGTGCGCGCGCAACCAATGCTTTTGCTGAAAGTTTATCTTCTTTTTCGGCACCATTCTTCGCCATCTGGTATTGGCTTCTTGCAGCCTTTTCGGTTGTAAGGGCCGCTTTATACTGGGCTTCTGCTTCATCAAATTTCTGAGCAGGAATCACTTCATTCTTATATAGGTTCTCAGCTCTTTTATAAGTTTTCTCAGCAATATCCAGTCCTACATTTGCTTTTTGCCATAATTCATAAGCCCCTTCGATCATTTCATAACGGGCTCCCTTTATCGCTTTTTGGTCCTGAGCCATAGCTGCATCTTCAGCAGCTTCTGCCTGTGCGAGTTTTGCATAAAGTTCGGGTGAACTGAGAAGTACCAAAGTATCACCTTCGTTCACATAATTACCTTCTTCCACCTTGAGCTTCTGAATTCTGGCCGGTAGTTTACCGGAAACTCTGACTTCATTTGCATCGACTTCTCCTTGAATAATCTCGGATTCAGGTTTCATGACAATCCATCCGATGACAGAAATCAATACCACAACAATTAAAAATGTGATTAGACCGATGATGAGGTTGGTTCTATTCTTTCTTAATGCGGCCTTAGAAAGACCTTTTACGCTGTTTTCCATACGAACGTTATTTTAATTTTTATTTTAATTCAGGATTCCCAATGCTTTCTGTAAATATACCTGACAAAGCTGGACATCTATTTGTGCGTCAATATCTTCTGAGTTGGCCTTCAACCATGCTGTCTGTGCTTCCATCAGTGTTGATGAAGCGACTGTACCTGATTCAAAGCCGATGGTCGCATATTTCAGATTTTCTTCAGCTTTGGTTTTATTGTAGGCTGTCATCTTTGCCTTCTTCGAAGCCTCTGATATTTTGAATTTTGCCTGTGTGACATCAAGTTTGATTTTTTCCTTGGCATCATCCAGTTTATATTGAGCTATGTTTTTTTCGTTTTCTGAAGCCCGCAATGTATGAATGCGCTCTCCCCAGTGGAAAAGTGGTACATTTGCCACTACTCCAATCTGCCATTCTCCGCTGAATTCTTTTTCGTATCCGTTGTACATGTTTGGGTTTGTTGTTAAATACCCCGCTGTCAGGCCAATGTTAGGCAAAAATCTTGACAACTGAACTTTCTCATTTGATTTTGCAATATCAACCATGCTTTCGAGGCTCTTTATCTCGTAACGTTTTTCTATGTTTTCGTCATTATTGTCTATCGCAGAAATGGTATTTTGAGGCAGTGAGCTGATATTTTCGTCTGCAAGCTGAAACTCGTTGTCAAGAGGAAGTCCGCATTGCTGGCATAACGCCATCCTTGACAAAGACAAACCGTCCTGAACCTGTAACAGTGACATTTCCGCTTCATTTAGCTTCACTTTTACGGACAGTCCGTCTGATTTTGTGGCGACGCCAAAGTCGATTGATTTTGATACATCATTGTCCAGTTTATGAAGGAGTTCCACATAACTTTTTGCAAGTTTTTCCTTATTTACCAATGAAATAACACGCCAATATGCAGCATCTGTATCAAAAATGGTTTCAGACGTCTGACCTTCATATTGTGCTTCAGCAAAGTGCTTTGAACTTTCGGCAATTCTGTTCAGTTCACGGATTTTGCCACCCATAAACAATGGCTGTGTCATCAATATTGATCCTGCCCAAACATTGTGTGTGTCAAATTCGAAAGCATCTTTTGGGATATATGCGTAATTTTTCCATAAGATCTTTTCAGGATTTTTTGTTGGATCAAAAGCGTTTCCACTTGCATCCAACGGAACATAGGAGCCATTGACCACAGTCCAACCATTGTTGACTGATGAGGCAAAATTCAATGACCCGTCTGCTTTTGTCGCATAAACAGGCAAATATTGGTCAGCTCCCAACAATGAAATATTCTTTTGATTATGCACATAACCGCCGTTTGCAGAAAAATTCGGCAAATACTGTGTTCTGGCAGCCTTTCTCAGACTGTTCGCAGCCTTTACATTTTCATTCGCAATCAGCAAATTCTTATTGTGCTTTATTGCCATCTGTCTGCAATCATTTAAACTATAAATGGTTTGGGATTGCATCGGTAAGCATGTGACCGCAATTGTCACAATTGATAAAATGAATCGTTTCATCCGCAATTTAAATTTTGAAATCATGATAGATGCCTTGAGTTTTATTGTTATGAGTTGTTGATGCAACCAATTATTAATTTTTTTTTATTCAAGATTCTTGAAAATCTTTTTAAGCAAACTTTCACCAATTCTTACTTCTTCTTCAGTAAGCCCTTGCAAGGCTTTCTTCATGATCTGCAAGGCGATTTCTTTCGTTTTCCTATGGATGACCATTCCAGCCTTAGTAATGTAGATAATGTTGTTGCGCTTGTCTTTTTTATCAGCAAGGCGGGCAATTAACGACCGTTTTTCAAGATTGTCAAGCAGTCTGGTGATGCTTGGCTTATCTTTGTAGGTACTGATGGCAAGCTCATTCTGAGTGATTCCATCCTTAAAGGAAAGATACAACAAAACAACCCATTGTTCAGGGGTAATGGCAATGTCGTTGGCTCTAAAGTCCCTGTAGAAACGTCTGTTGATTGCTGTTGTTGCACGTCCGTTAAGTACACTGAAAAGTACCTCTCTGTCGATATTGATCTCATCCATGATATACCTGTTAATAACTTACTTTCACATCACCTTGGAATGTGAATCATTGGAAGTAATTCAAATAGTTGCATAAACAACGATGCAAATATAATATGACTATATTGCTATTGGTTATTATAGAAATACTTTTTAATATTGTTTAACCCTTTGTAGGGTAAGTATGGACTTGTAAACCTTTTTGGACAAAAGCTAAACTGCATTCGTATGATGGTTGAATCTTCAAGACTTGCTGAATTCTGATTTATTATCCGTAATTTTGAGGCAAGTCAAAAACAATTCCTGGAATACCGCCGGAAGATTTACAAAAGAAATTATTAATCCGAACATTTTCACATATATAATTATGGAAAAACAAAACGAACCCAATCAATTGAACATCGAGCTGAGCGAAGAAGTTGCTCAAGGTATTTATTCCAATCTGGCAGTGATTTCTCATTCAAGTTCAGAATTCATAGTCGATTTCATCAGACTGATGCCAGGCGTCCCCAAGGCTAAAGTTCAGTCTCGCATCATCCTGACACCTGAACATGCAAAACGCCTTTTGTCGGCTTTACAAGATAATATTGCAAAATACGAAAGTCAGTTTGGAAATATCAAGAAACCTGCCGGTAGCGGAAACACATTCATGCCACCGATTGTCGGTTTTGGTGGAGGAGAAGCATAGTATATTTTATTTTTTAATTTCCTCAAAAGCAGATCGTTTTCCGGGGATTTTTTTCTACATTTGCACCCGCTTTCGGAACAAGATTACTTTTTTTTCGGTAAGCCCTTGGTTTATCGAAAAAAAGGCGTAATTTTGCAGTCCTTTTTTGGGATAAAAAGTGAAAGTATATTATATAAGTATATCATAAAAAGTAAAAATTTCTAAAATGCCTACAATTCAGCAATTAGTAAGAAAAGGAAGGTCTAAGCAAACTGATAAGAGCAAGTCTCCGGCCTTGAATTCTTGTCCGCAAAGACGTGGCGTTTGTGTGCGTGTGTACACGACGACACCGAAGAAACCAAACTCAGCGATGCGTAAGGTGGCCAGGGTACGTTTGACCAATACGAAGGAAGTGAACAGCTACATCCCGGGAGAAGGTCACAACTTGCAGGAACACTCTATTGTACTTGTACGTGGTGGTCGTGTAAAAGACCTTCCAGGTGTACGTTATCACATCGTTCGCGGAACATTGGATACATCCGGTGTGGCAGGTCGTACTCAAAGACGTTCCAAATATGGAACGAAGCGTCCGAAAGCAGGACAACCCGCAGCAGCCAAGAAGAAATAATCTTCAAAGTTTACTTAAAAAATCCTTACAGTTAGTTATTAACGCTGTTTTTTATTGGTAGAAGCTTTATAGCTCGGTTGAGTAAATGTTCCGGTGGGAACTTTGAAGACACAAAAAAAGAAGACAACCAAAACAAAAACGGAAAATTTTGAGAAAATGAGAAAAACCAAACCAAAGAAACGGGTTATCCTACCGGATCCTGTTTTTAACGACGTTAAAGTGACCAAATTTGTGAATCACTTAATGTACGATGGGAAAAAGAACACCTCCTATGAGATTTTCTATTCCGCTCTTGAAACCGTAAAGGCAAAATTGCCTAATGACGAAAAATCCGCTCTCGAAATATGGAAAGCTGCACTCGACAACATTACTCCTCAAGTCGAAGTTAAATCACGCCGTATCGGTGGAGCAACCTTCCAGGTTCCTACTGAAATCCGTCCGGATCGCAAGGAATCCATTTCAATGAAAAATGTAATTTTATATGCCCGCAAACGTGGAGGAAAATCCATGGCGGACAAATTGGCTGCTGAAATTGTTGATGCTTACAACAATCAGGGTGGTTCATATAAACGTAAAGAAGATATGCACAGAATGGCAGAAGCCAACCGTGCGTTCGCTCATTTCCGTTTTTAATATTAGGTAAAAGGTAAAAAAGAACAATGGCAAAAGCAGATTTACATTATACCAGAAACATTGGGATTATGGCCCATATTGATGCTGGAAAGACTACGACTTCAGAGCGTATCCTTTACTACACCGGTTTGACCCATAAGATTGGCGAAGTGCACGATGGTGCCGCTACCATGGACTGGATGGAACAAGAACAGGAAAGGGGTATCACGATTACTTCTGCCGCTACGACCACAAGTTGGAAATACGCTGACAACAAGTACAAAATCAATTTGATTGACACTCCGGGGCATGTGGACTTCACCGTAGAGGTAGAGCGTTCGCTCCGTATTCTTGATGGTGCTATAGCTACTTATTGTGCAGTAGGAGGCGTAGAACCTCAATCAGAAACGGTATGGCGTCAGGCAGATAAATATAATGTGCCACGTATATGTTATGTAAACAAGATGGATCGCTCCGGCGCAGACTTTTATGAAGTTGTCCGCCAGATGAAAGATATTTTGAAAGCAAACCCATGCCCGGTACAAATACCGATTGGTGCAGAAGAAAAATTTAAAGGCGTTGTGGATTTGATTTCCATGAAAGCCATTTACTGGCATGATGAAACCTTGGGTGCAGAGTACTCAACGGGTGAGATTCCTGCGGATCTTGTAGAAGAAGCTCAGGAATGGAGAGATAAAATGTTGGAATCAGTTGCAGAATGTGATGAGACGGTCATGGAAAAATACTTTGATGATCCCAAAACGATCACCGAAGATGAAATCCGTATCGCTCTTCGTAAGGGAACCATCGCTATGACACTGAATCCGATGTTATGTGGCTCTTCTTTTAAGAATAAAGGTGTTCAAACTCTTTTGGATGCTGTTTGTGCTTATTTGCCAAGCCCACTTGATACAGAAGCAATTGTTGGTCATGATCCAAATAATTCTGAAAAAGAAATTTCCCGTAAACCGGATGAAAGCGAACCCTTGACCGCTTTGGCATTTAAGATTGCCACAGACCCCTATGTCGGACGTCTATGTTTTGTACGTGTTTACTCCGGTAAGATTGATGCAGGTAGTTATGTATATAATGTCCGTTCAGGTAAAAAGGAACGTATTTCACGTTTGTTCCAGATGTTCTCCAACAAACAGAATCCGGTTGACTGCATTTCTGCCGGTGATATCGGTGCCGGAGTAGGTTTCAAGGATATCCGTACAGGTGATACGCTCTGTGATGAAGCACATCCGATTGTACTTGAATCCATGGATTTCCCTGCACCTGTAATTGGTATCTCTATTGAACCGAAAACTCAAAAAGATCTTGATAAACTGGGTATCGGTTTGGGTAAATTGGCCGAAGAAGATCCGACCTTTACGGTTAAAACTGACGAACAATCCGGTCAGACCATTATTTCAGGTATGGGTGAACTTCATCTCGAAATCATTATCGACCGTTTGCGTCGTGAATTCAAGGTTGAATGCAACCAGGGCCGTCCTCAGGTTTCTTATAAAGAAGCAATCACCAAGGAAGTTCAATTGCGTGAGACTTACAAGAAACAAAGTGGTGGTCGTGGTAAGTTTGCCGATATGATTATTAAGGTTGGTCCGAAAGATAAAGAATTTGAAGGCGATCTTCAGTTTGTTGACGAAGTGAAAGGTGGTAATATTCCTAAGGAGTATATCCCATCTATCGAAAAAGGCTTTAAAAATGCCATGAAAAATGGTGTTTTGGCGGGCTATCCTGTGGATAATCTAAAAGTGACCGTTGTTGACGGTTCTTTCCATCCGGTCGATTCTGATGCTCTTTCTTTTGAAATCTGTGCCAGTATTGCATTCAAGAGTGCTTGTGCAAAAGCAAAACCGGTTTTGCTTGAGCCAATCATGAAAATGGAAGTAATCACACCTGAAGAAAGTATGGGTGATGTCATCGGTGACTTGAACAAACGTCGTGGTCAGATCGGCGGTATGGAAACAAACCGTTCAGGTGCACGTGTCGTTAAGGCTAAAGTGCCTCTTGCTGAAACATTTGGTTATGTAACCTCTTTGCGTACCATTACTTCCGGTCGTGCAACCAGCACGATGGAATTCGACCATTACGCAGAAGTTTCCAAATCAATTGCTCTGGCAGTGCTGGAAGAGGCTAAAGGTCACGTAGAACTATTGTAATAAAGAAGAATGGCGGCTAAATTTTGTGTAAATAGCTCTACAAAGTATCCGCCTTCATATATAATAATTAATAACAATTTATGAGCCAAAAAATCAGAATTAAGCTTAAGTCTTACGACTACAACTTGGTGGACAAATCCGCTGAGAAGATTGTGAAGACTGTGAAGGCAACGGGAGCTGTAGTCAGCGGTCCAATACCCCTTCCCACGCACAAGCGTATTTTCACTGTGAACCGCTCTACTTTCGTGAATAAAAAATCACGTGAGCAATTTGAATTGTCGTCTTACAAGAGATTGATAGACATTTACAATTCAAGTGCAAAAACGGTAGATGCTTTGATGAAGTTGGAATTACCCAGCGGTGTAGAAGTTGAAATTAAAGTGTGATTTATTTAATTAATTAGAGAAATGCCAGGATTATTAGGAAAAAAAATCGGAATGACTTCCGTTTTCAGTGCTGATGGGAAAAACATTCCATGCACTGTTGTAGAAGCTGGTCCTTGTGTGGTTGCTCAAGTAAAAACTGTTGCTACGGATGGCTATGATGCTATCCAGTTGGGTTTTCAGGAAAAGAATGAAAAACATACCAACAAAGCAGAAAAGGGCCATTTTCAAAAGGCCGGAGTTGCTCCACAAAGACACTTGGTTGAGTTCAAAGGATTCGGTGACGAATTCAAGGCAGGTGATGTCATCACCGCAGAATTGTTCCAGGCTGACGAATATGTTGATGTTGTCGGAACTTCAAAAGGTAAAGGATTCCAGGGCGTTGTTAAACGTCATGGTTTTCATGGTGTAGGTGAAGCAACACATGGTCAGGACGACCGCTTACGTGCTCCCGGTTCTTTGGGTGCATCTTCATGGCCTTCACGCGTGTTTAAAGGAATGCGTATGGGCGGACATATGGGCAGTGATCGCGTAACAGTGCAAAACCTGCAAGTTATTAAAGTGATACCCGAACACAATTTGGTCTTGATCAAAGGTTCTGTTCCGGGTGCTAAAGGTTCAATCGTAATCATCGAAAAGTAATGGAACTGAGTGTATATACTATAAAAGGTGAAGATACCGGAAGAAAGGTTACGTTGAATGACTCTGTCTTCGCTATCGAACCCAACGATCACGCCATTTGGTTGGACGTGAAGCAATACCAGGCCAATGGCCGTCAAGGTACGCACAAATCGAAAGAAAGAAGTGAAATGTCCGGTTCCACCAGGAAGTTGGGCAAGCAAAAAGGAGGCGGCGGTGCTCGTCGCGGTGATATCAATTCACCGGTATTGGTCGGTGGTGCAAGGGTCTTTGGTCCTAAACCACGTGACTATAGCTTCAAACTGAATAAAAAAGTCAAAGATTTGGCTCGTAAGTCTGCGCTTTCTTATAAAGCATCTGACAATGCCATCATCGTAGTTGAGGATTTCTCTTTTGAAGCTCCTAAGACTAAAGACTTTGTGACACTGGCAAATAATTTGAAACTCGCTGATAAAAAGTCGCTATTTGTATTGGCAGAAGTAAATAAAAACGTATATTTGTCGGCTCGTAATTTGGCTAGAGTCCAAGTTGTAACAATTTCTGAATTAAACACTTACAAAGTGTTGGAGGCAGGATCTGTTGTTTTAACCGAGAGCTCAATTGCCGGAATTGAAAACATTTTAAATGCATAAGGAGATTAAGAAATGGGAATAATCATTAAACCTATCGTAACCGAAAAGATGACAGCTATTACAGAAAAGCTGAATCGTTACGGTTTCCGTGTGCAACCGGATGCAAACAAAATTGAGATAGCTAAAGCTATTCAGGATATGTATAATGTTACGGTAGTAAGCGTAAACACACTGAATTTCCGTGGCAAAAATAAGAGTCGCATGACCAAAGCCGGAATGGTTAAAGGCAGTGAATCTGCTTATAAAAAAGCCATCGTGACTTTGAAAGAAGGCGACAGTATTGATTTTTACAGCAATTTATAATAAAATGGCAGTACGTAAACTAAAGCCCACAACACCGGGGCAGAGACATAAAATTATTGGTGCCTTTGAAACCATCACTGCTAGCGCACCAGAAAAATCTCTTGTATTTGGCTTAAACAAGTCAGGTGGACGTAATAACGAAGGTAAGATGACCATGCGCTACTTAGGCGGTGGTCATAAGCAACGTTATCGTTTCATTGATTTCAAGAGAAACAAAGATGGTGTACCCGCAACTGTAAAAACGATTGAATACGACCCGAATCGTTCGGCTCGTATTGCTTTGTTATATTATGCCGACGGAGAAAAGGCGTATATTATCGCACCGAATGGTCTTGAAGTAGGCATGAAACTCATGTCTGGAGAAGCAGCTGCTCCTGAAATAGGGAACACCCTTCCTTTGAAAAACATTCCGATCGGTACCGTTATTCACAACATTGAACTTCGTCCTGGTCAAGGTGCGAAAATGGTTCGTTCAGCTGGAACGTTTGCTCAGTTGACTTCAAAAGAAGAAAACTACGCAGTTCTTAAAATGCCTTCAGGCGAAACACGTAAGATTCTTCTTACCTGTAAAGCCACTGTAGGTAGTGTCGGTAACTCAGATCATGCACTTGAAAGTTCAGGTAAAGCAGGTCGTTCAAGATGGTTGGGACGTCGCCCTCGCAACCGTGGTGTTGTGATGAACCCTGTAGATCACCCCATGGGTGGTGGTGAAGGCCGTGCATCCGGAGGACATCCAAGATCACGTAAAGGATTGTTGGCTAAGGGCTTGAAGACAAGAGCTCCAAAGAAACACTCCAGCAAGTATATCATCGACAGACGTAAAAAATAACCTGATAAATTCAAGAAAACTATGAGTCGTTCATTAAAAAAAGGACCGTATATTAATGTCAAGCTGGAATCTAAAATCTTGGCAATGAATGAATCGGGGAAGAAAAGCCTTGTTAAGACATGGGCTCGCGCTTCGATGATTTCTCCTGATTTCGTTGGACATACGGTCGCCGTTCACAACGGAAATAAGTTTATCCCGGTTTATGTAACCGAAAACATGGTTGGTCACAAATTGGGTGAGTTCTCCCCAACGCGTACATTCAGAGGCCATGCTGGAAATAAAAAGAAATAAACCGTTGACAGAAAAAATATAACACGTATATAAAATGGGTGCAAGAAAAAGATTGGCAGCTGATGCCAGAAAAGAAGCTCTGAAGACACAGTACTTCGCCAAGCTCACCGGTGTTCCGACATCGCCCCGTAAGATGCGCTTAGTTGCCGACATTATCCGCGGTAAAGAAGTGTTTCTCGCGCTTGGTATTTTGAAGTTCTCGTCCAAAGAAGCTGCAAGTCGCTTGGAAAAATTGCTGCGTTCCGCCATTTCCAATTGGGAACAGAAAAACGAACGTAAAGCTGAAGCAGGTGAATTATATGTAACCGAAGTAAAAGTTGATTCTGCCACGATGTTGAAAAGACTTCGTACGGCTCCGCAGGGAAGAGGTTACAGGATTCGTAAACGCTCCAACCATGTGACTTTGAGTGTTGATACTATTACAAAAAACGAACAAAACTAAGGCTAAATGGGACAGAAAGTAAATCCGGTAAGTAACCGCTTGGGTATTATCAGAGGTTGGGATTCCAACTGGTATGGTGGTGATAACTATGGCGACACGCTGTTGGAAGACAGCAAAATCCGTAAATACCTGAACGCTCGTTTGGCTAAAGCAAGCGTATCACGTATAGTTATTGAGCGTACTTTGAAGTTGGTTACCATAACTGTGTGCACAGCACGTCCGGGTATCATCATTGGCAAAGGCGGTCAAGAAGTGGACAAATTAAAGGAAGAATTGAAAAAGATCACTGATAAGGATGTTCAGATCAATATCTTCGAAATCAAACGTCCGGAATTGGATGCTGTGATTGTAGCAAACAACATTGCTCGTCAGATTGAAGGAAAAATAGCTTATCGTCGTGCTACGAAGATGGCTATTCAGTCTACCATGCGTATGGGTGCTGAAGGGATCAAGGTATTGGTCTCTGGTCGTTTGAATGGCGCAGAAATGGCACGTTCGGAAATGTATAAGGAAGGTCGTACACCACTTCACACATTCCGTGCTGACATTGACTACGCACAAGCAGAAGCTTTGACCAAAGTCGGTCTTATTGGTGTAAAAGTGTGGATTTGCCGTGGCGAAATATATGGTAAGGTTGATTTGGCTCCACAATTTACAGCAGCAAAAGAAGGCGGTCGCAGTGCAGGTAATGCAGGTGGCGAACGTCGTGATGACCGCAAAGGTGGTTTCCGCAAAAAGAAAAACAATAATCGTTAACGTAAGACTTTTTAAGAAATGTTACAACCGAAAAGAACAAAGTTCAGAAGACAACAAAAAGGTCGTATGAAGGGCATTGCACAACGGGGAAACCAGTTGGCATTTGGTTCTTTTGGCATTAAAGCGTTGGATTCGCACTGGCTCACAGGACAACAGATTGAAGCTGCCCGTGTTGCCGTAACGCGTTATATGCAACGTCAAGGTCAGATCTGGATTCGTATATTCCCAGATAAACCGTTTACCAAAAAACCGGCAGAAGTACGTATGGGTAAAGGAAAAGGTAATCCAGAAGGATATGTTGCACCTGTTACCCCGGGACGAATGCTTTTTGAAGTGGAAGGAGTATCTTATGAAGTGGCCAAGGAAGCTTTGCGTCTTGGTGCTCAGAAGTTGCCTATTCCTACAAAATTCGTGGTGAGACGTGATTATGATGTTCAAAATCAAAATGCATAAGCCGTATGAAGATAGCAGAAGTTAGAGAATTGAAAACCAAGGAATTGACGGAACGTGTACAGACAGAATCTGCAAACTTGAGCCAATTGGAACTGCAACACAGCATTTCTCCCTTGGACAATCCCGCTCAGATTAAATTCGTACGTCGGGATATTGCGCGTATGAACACCATTTTGCGCGAAAGAGAGTTGAATCAACAAAAATAAGGCCTGATGGAAACCAGAAATTTAAGAAAAGTAAAAGCTGGAGTTGTTACCAGCAATAAGATGGATAAAAGCATCACGGTGGCTGTAAAATGGAAGGAAAAACATCCTATTTACGGTAAGTTCATCAGCATTACGAGAAAATATCACGCTCATGATGAGAAAAATGAATGCAACGTTGGTGACACTGTAAAAATCATGGAAACTCGTCCGTTGAGTAAAACCAAAAGATGGAGATTAGTTGAAATAATCGAAAGAGCGAAGTAATTATGATACAAACAGAATCAAGACTATTAGTAGCTGACAACTCCGGAGCTAAAGAAGTACTGTGTATTCGCGTTTTAGGCGGCACAGGACGTCGTTACGGTTCGGTTGGGGATATCATCGTAGTAGCTGTAAAAAGTTGCATCCCGTCCAGCGAAATCAAAAAAGGAGCGGTCTCTAAAGCCGTTATTGTTCGCACAAAGAAAGAGATAAGAAGAGCCGACGGTTCTTATATCCGTTTTGATGATAATGCGTGTGTGCTTTTGAACAATGCAGGTGAAATCCGCGGTAGCCGTATTTTCGGCCCTGTAGCCAGAGAACTTCGTAATACCAATATGAAGATTGTTTCCTTGGCTCCTGAAGTACTTTAACCCTAAGAATGAATCAAGAGTAATGAGCAAATTACACATAAAAAAAGGCGACACCGTCTATGTAAATACTGGCGAAGACAAGGGTAAAACCGGACGTGTCCTCGAAGTACAGGTAGGCAAACAACGTGCTATCGTTGAAGGTGTTAATATGGTCTCAAAGAGTACCAAGCCAAACGCTAAAAGTCCTCAAGGAGGAATTGTAAAAAAAGAAGCCGCCATTCACATTTCAAATTTGAATCCGATTGATCCAAAGTCAGGTAAACCGACACGTATCGGACGTAAAAGAAATGCAGAAGGCAAATTAGTACGTGTTTCTAAAAAATCAGGGGAGGAAATTAAATAATGGCCAATACCGCTAATCTTAAAAAAGAATATGCAGAACGAATAGCTCCTGCATTGATCCAGGAATTCGGATATAAGTCAAATATGCAAGTGCCTGTCCTAAAAAAGATTGTAATCAATCAAGGTTTAGGAATAGCTGTTGCTGACAAAAAAATCATTGAGACAGCTATTACGGAATTGACCACCATTACCGGTCAAAAAGCAGTAGCAACCATGTCCAAAAAAGATATCTCCAATTTCAAGCTTCGTAAGAAAATGCCCATCGGTGTGATGGTTACGTTGCGTCGTGAGAAGATGTATGAATTTTTGGAACGTCTGGTTCGTGTAGCATTACCCCGTATTCGTGACTTCAAAGGTATCGAAAGCAAATTTGACGGACGTGGTAACTATACCCTTGGTATTGAAGAACAAATCATTTTCCCGGAAATTAACATCGATAATATCGTGAAATTATTGGGTATGAATATTACCTTTGTGACTTCGGCTCAAAGCGATGAAGAAGGTTATGCTTTGCTGAAGGAATTCGGCTTGCCGTTTAAAAACATTAAAAAAGACTAAGATAGTATGGCAAAAGAATCAATGAAAGCCCGTGAGGTAAAACGTGCTGCCCTGATTGCCAAGTATGCCGAAAGAAGAGCTCAGCTCAAGGCAGATGGTAACTATGAAGCACTTCAAGCCCTGCCGAAGAACTCTTGTCCTGTACGTTTGCACAACCGTTGCAAAATTACAGGTCGTCCGAAAGGCTATTTGCGCCAATTCGGAATTTCGCGTATCCAATTCCGCGAAATGGCATCACAAGGTTTGATACCGGGTGTACGCAAAGCAAGTTGGTAAGATTTTTCTCAAGTATTAAATATTGTCCGGGTAGTCCGGATCAATTTAAATTTTATTATGACAGATCCTATAGCAGATTATTTAACCAGACTGCGGAACGCCATTAAGGCAAAACACAGAGTTGTGGAAGTTCCGGCGTCTAATTTGAAAAAGGAAATCACAAAAATCCTTTTTGACAAGGGCTATATCCTGAACTTCAAGTTTGTGGATGAAGGTCCTCAAGGTACGATTAAAATTGCCTTGAAGTATGATCCTGTAAACAAGGTTAATTCCATCAAGAAATTAACCCGTGTTTCTACTCCCGGTTTACGTCAGTATGTCGGTTATCGTGACATGCCTCGCGTTTTGAACGGGTTGGGTATTGCCATTTTATCCACCTCCAAAGGTGTGATGACCGATAAGGAAGCCAAAGACCTCAAGCTCGGCGGTGAAGTATTGTGTTACATCTATTAATGAGGAGGAAAGAAACATGTCTAGAATAGGAAAATTACCCATTAGCATTCCAGCCGGCGTAACCGTATCGGTTGATGCAAATAATACCGTAACGGTAAAGGGGCCCAAAGGGGAACTCAAACAAGCAGTCAACAGTCCTATCGCTGTAGAAGTGAAGGAAAGTACCGTGTTTGTTACACGTCCGAATGATGATAAAGAGATCCGTTCACAACATGGTTTATACCGTTCTCTGATCCACAACATGGTTGTAGGAGTCTCTGAAGGTTACCATAAGGAAATGGAACTGGTCGGTGTTGGTTACCGTGCACAAAACAATGGTCAGATCCTTGATTTGGCTTTGGGTTATACGCACAATATCTATTTGATGTTGCCCCCGGAAATTAAAGTGGAAACAAAATCGGAGCGTAATAAAAATCCGATGATCATTCTCGAATCCTGCGACAAGCAATTGATCGGTCAAGTATGTGCTAAAATTCGCTCTTTCCGTAAACCGGAACCTTATAAAGGCAAAGGTGTACGCTTTGTTGGCGAAGAAGTTCGTAGAAAAGCTGGCAAATCAGCAGGTAAGAAGTAATTTACGCTAAAAATTAATCAGATGACATCGAAAACATCCAGGAGACTTAAAATAAAACAACGGGTTCGCGGTAAAATTTCCGGTACGCCTGAAACCCCGCGTTTGACCGTTTTCAGAAGTAATAAGCAGATTTATGTTCAAATCATCGACGATAAAGCCGGTAAGACTTTGGCAGCTGCTTCTTCCCTGAAATTGGAGGAAAAAGTGAATAAAAAAGAACAAGCCGCTAAAGTAGGTGAAATTATAGCCAAGAATGCTTTGGAAGCAGGTATCAGTAGTGTGGTTTTTGACCGTAACGGATATTTGTATCACGGTAGAGTTAAAGAAGTGGCTGATGCCGCACGTAAAGGCGGATTAAAATTTTAATCATCATGGCAGGACAAATGAATAGAGTAAAGACTACCAATGATTTGGAGTTGAAAGATAGACTGGTAGCTATTAACCGTGTTACCAAAGTGACCAAAGGAGGACGTGCATTCAGCTTTTCTGCCATTGTTGTGGTAGGAAATGAAGACGGAATCGTTGGCTGGGGCTTGGGAAAAGCAGGTGAAGTGACCGCTGCCATTGCCAAAGGTGCAGAAGCTGCAAAAAAGAACCTGATCAAAATTCCGGTTCTTAAAGGTACCATACCTCATGAACAATGGGCTAAGTACAGTGGTGCGGAAGTATTCCTCAAACCCGCTACCCCTGGTACCGGAGTTAAAGCAGGTGGTGCTATGCGTGCAGTTTTGGAAAGTGTAGGTATTACGGATGTATTGGCAAAATCGAAAGGTTCTTCCAATCCTCATAACCTGGTAAAAGCCACCATGGCAGCATTATGCGAAATGCGTGATGCTTATATGGTTGCCCAGAACCGTGGTATTTCCGTTGAAAAAGTATTTAAAGGATAAGGAGGTAGAAAAATGGCAACGATAAAAATCAAACAATTTAAGAGTCGCATAGGTTGTCCTGCAGTTCAGAAAAGAACTTTGGATGCTCTTGGACTCAAGAAAACGAACAATGTAGTTGAACACGAAGCTACCCCTGCCATCTTAGGTATGGTTGAGAAAGTTAAACACTTAGTGAAAATCGTAGAATAAATATAGAGCTATGAATTTAAGCAATTTAAAACCCGCTGCAGGATCCGTTAAAGACGGAAAAAGAATTGGTCGGGGACAAGGTTCAGGAATGGGCGGTACCTCTACGAGAGGTCACAAAGGTGCCAAATCAAGATCAGGTTACTCTCGTAAACGTGGTTTTGAAGGCGGTCAAATGCCTTTGCAGCGTCGTGTTCCGAAATTTGGTTTTAAGAACATCAATCGGATAGAATATAAAGCGATCAACATTGATACTTTACAAAAATTGGCGGAAGCGAGCAACCTTACAACCATCAATATTGATACATTGAAAGAAGCTGGATTCATCTCTTCTTCTCAATTGGTAAAGATTTTGGGTAAAGGTACGTTGACAGTCAAATTGGATGTAACGGCAAACGCATTCTCTGCTTCAGCCATTAAGGCTATTGAAGCTGTAGGAGGAACAGTGACAACCTGTTGATCTGTATTCTAAACGATAAAAATAAGTTCTCATGAAAATAATTCAAACCTTAAAGAATATCTGGAAGATCGAAGAGTTGCGTAACCGCCTGTTAACTACTTTGGGTTTTGTAGCAGTGTATCGCTTTTGCTCCTTTGTTGTACTTCCCGGTATTGATACTTCGACACTTACCGCTTTACACGGGCAGACTCGCGAAGGTATCATGTCATTGCTTGATATGTTTTCAGGTGGTGCATTCTCAAATGCTTCAATAGTGGCTTTGGGTATTATGCCTTACATTTCTGCTTCTATCGTTATGCAGTTGTTAGGAATGGCTGTGCCTTTTTTTCAGAAGCTTCAACGCGAAGGTGAAAGTGGAAGGACAAAGATGAATCAGTATACAAGATACCTGACATTTGCGATTCTATTGTTCCAAGGCCCGGCATATCTTGCCAACCTGAGTGCCCAAATGGGATATGCAGGTGCTGCACTTCCTCCAGGATTCTGGTTCAAGATTTCATCTGTTTTCATTTTGGCTGCCGGAAGTATGTTTACGCTTTGGATTGGTGAACGTATTACTGATAAAGGTATCGGAAATGGAGTTTCCATGATTATCCTTATTGGTATTATAGCTCGTCTTCCTCAGGCCTTGACTCAGGAATTTGTCTCTCGTTATTCAACAACTGCAGCTGGTGGTTTGGTGATGCTTCTTGCGGAACTTTTATTGTTGTTGGCTGTTACCATTTTCGCTATTCTTTTGGTTCAGGGTACCCGTAAAGTCCCTGTACAATATGCCAAGAGAGTTGTTGGAAATAAACAATATGGTGGCGCACGTCAGTATATTCCATTGAAAGTGAATGCTGCCGGTGTTATGCCTATCATTTTTGCCCAGGCTATCATGTTTATCCCTTTGGCTTTTGTCGGATATTCCAATACTGTTTCCGCCAGTGGCTTTGGAAAAGCACTGACTGATATGAACGGACCTTGGTATAATATCGTCTTTGCACTTTTGATTATAGCATTCACGTATTTCTATACAGCTATTACAATCAATCCGACACAGATGGCTGAAGAGATGAAAAGAAACAATGGTTTTATTCCTGGTATTAAACCTGGAAAAAGAACGGCAGAGTATATTGACGCTATCATGTCAAAGATTACATTGCCGGGATCCATTTTCCTTGCATTTATTTCCATCATGCCGGTTTTCGCTAAGATGTTTGGTATCAATACATCATTTGCACAGTTTTTCGGAGGAACATCCCTTTTAATTATTGTCGGTGTTATTTTGGATTTCTTACAGCAAATAGAAAGCCATTTGTTAATGCGTCACTACGACGGTTTGTTGAAGTCCGGCCGCATTAAAGGTAGAACTGGTAGCATAGCTGCTTATTAATTAATTTTTTTAATGATTTATTTAAAAACAGAAGATGATTTGGTTTTCCTTCGGGAAAGTGGTGAAATCGTAGCCAAAGCGTTGGGCGAAGTTGCAAAATATGTACAACCCGGAGTAACAACAAAATATCTGGATCAGGTAGCTGAAGATTTTATTCGCTCTTGTGGGGCTGAGCCTTCCTTCCTGAACTATGGTGGTTTTCCTGCATCACTTTGTATTTCTGTAAATGAAGTTGTGGTGCATGGTTTCCCTTCTGAAAAAACAATTCTTAAAGATGGTGATATTGTATCCGTTGATTGTGGTGCAAAGAAGAATGGCTTTCATGGTGACTCGGCCTACACATTCAGAGTAGGTGATGTTAAGGAAGAAGTCGTTGCTCTTTTAAGAACAACCAAAGAATCTCTCTATAAAGGCATAGAACAGGCGATAGAGGGAAAGCGGATCGGAGATATAGGAAACGCAGTGCAGACATATTGTCAAAAACGTGGTTATTCAGTTGTTCGGGAAATGGTGGGACATGGTGTTGGAAGAGACCTTCACGAAGATCCTGAAGTTCCGAATTACGGTAAACATGGAGCTGGCCCTCAGTTGAAAGCCGGAATGGTTATAGCCATTGAACCCATGATCAATATGGGAACGAAAAATATAATCATCGGGCGTAACGGGTGGGAGGTTCGAACCGCAGATAGGAAGCCTTCTGCACACTTTGAAAATACTGTTGCAATCCGTAAGAATGGTGCAGCTGAGATTCTAACTTCTTTTGACCATATTAAAGAGGCCTTAGGTGATAGATTCATTTAAATCAGTAAATTAATTTATGGCTAAACAGCAAGCAATAGAACAAGACGGTATCATTGTAGAGGCATTGTCCAATGCGATGTTCCGTGTAGAATTAGAAAACGGGCATGAAATTACGGCTCATATCTCTGGTAAAATGAGGATGCATTACATCAAGATTTTACCTGGTGATAAAGTACGGGTTGAAATGTCGCCGTATGATTTGTCGAAAGGCAGGATATCTTTCAGATACAAATAAACAATTATAGATATGAAAGTAAGAGCATCTTTGAAAAAACGCACTCCGGAATGCAAAATGGTTCGCAGGAAAGGCGTTTTATATGTGATTAACAAAAAGAATCCCAAGTTCAAGCAACGTCAGGGATAAAGTAGAAAATTTAGTAAATATAATAAAGTATGGCTATTAGAATCGTAGGTGTAGATTTGCCGCAAAACAAAAGAGGAGAAGTTGCCTTGACCTATATTTATGGGATTGGTCGCAGTCGCTCTCTGATGGTATTGGAAAAAGCCGGTGTCGATAAAGACATCAAAGTTAAAGACTGGAATGATGAACAATCCGGTAAGATCCGTGAGATCATTGGTGAATCTTTCAAGGTTGAAGGTGATTTACGTTCTGAAGTACAGTTAAATATCAAACGTTTGATGGATATCGGCTGTTACCGTGGCATTCGTCATCGTCTGGGCCTTCCTCTAAGAGGTCAAAGTACCAAGAACAATGCCCGTACCCGCAAAGGTAAGAAGAAGACAGTGGCTAACAAGAAGAAGGCTACGAAGTAATCATAAGCCTTTGTAAACACACAAGCTTTTAAAATTTAGAACTGATATGGCAAAAAAGACAGTCGCAGCTAAAAAAAGAAACGTAAAAGTTGAAGCAATCGGACAAGCGCACATCCATTCATCTTTTAACAACATCATTGTTTCCCTCGCCAACGGAGACGGTCAGGTTATTTCCTGGTCTTCTGCAGGTAAAATGGGATTCAGGGGTTCAAAAAAGAATACTCCTTATGCAGCCCAAATGGCTGCACAAGATTGTGCAAAAGTCGCATATGATCTTGGCTTGAGAAAGGTCAAGGCGTATGTAAAAGGACCTGGAAACGGCCGTGAATCGGCCGTCCGCACCATTCATGGTGCCGGTATTGAAGTGATGGAAATTGTAGACGTTACGCCACTTCCACATAACGGATGCCGTCCTCCTAAGAGAAGAAGAGTATAAGAATCTTAGTATTAATTTTATGAATTTAGGGATCGTGTTATTGATTGCACACAAAATCATGCGACTGCACAACTCCGGTTCATATTTTTTCAAACAAAAAAATGGCTAGATATACTGGACCAAAAACTAAAATTGCGCGTAAATTCGGGGAACCCATTTATGGTCCCGATAAAGTTTTGAGCAAAAAGAATTACCCGCCGGGTATTCATGGTAACAACCGTAGGAAGAAAACTTCAGAATACGGTATACAACTTCGTGAAAAACAAAAAGCGAAATACACCTATGGCGTATTGGAAAGACAATTCCGTAACCTATTTGAAAAAGCCTCAAGTACCAAGGGTATTAAAGGTGAAGTGCTGTTGCAATTGTTGGAATCCCGCTTAGATAATGTTGTGTTCCGTTTGGGTATTGCACCTACACGTGACGCCGCACGTCAACTTGTTTCGCATCGTCACATTGTGGTTGATGGCAAGTTGGTCAACATTCCATCTTACCTTGTAAAAGCAGGTCAGGTTATTGGGGTACGTGAAAAATCCAAATCTTTGGAAATTGTCAACAATTCTTTGTCTGGTTTTAATCACAGTAAATATGCTTGGTTGGAATTTGATCAGTCCTCAAAATCAGGCAAATTCCTGCATATGCCGGAACGTGCTGATATCCCTGAAAATATTAAAGAACAACTGATCGTAGAATTATATTCTAAATAATCCCAGACTCCATGGCAATATTAGCGTTTCAAAAACCCGAGAAGGTCATCATGTTGGAAGCAGACAACAAGTTCGGTAAATTCGAATTTCGTCCCCTGGAACCCGGCTTTGGTATTACGGTAGGTAATGCCTTGCGTCGTATTCTACTCTCTTCGCTTGAAGGATTTGCTATCACTTCCTTGCGTATTGAAGGTGTGGATCATGAGTTTTCTTCCATACCGGGTGTAGTGGAAGATGTAACAAATATAATCTTGAATTTGAAACAAGTTCGTTTTAAACAACTTGTTGATGAGATTGAGAATGAAAAGGCCACCATTAACGTTTCCGGTTTGGAGATTCTGACGGCAGGTGAGATCGGTAAAGCATTTACTGGATTTGAAGTGCTTAATCCTGAATTGGTCATTTGCCACTTGGATTCAGCCGCTGCCTTTCAAATGGAATTGACTGTAAACAAAGGTCGTGGTTACGTCCCTGCTGAAGAGCACGGAATGGTCTATTCAGATTTGAATGTAATTCCAATCGATTCTATCTATACCCCCATCAAAAATGTGAAATACTCGGTTGAAAACTTCCGTGTAGAACAAAAGACTGACTATGAAAAACTTGTCTTTGAAATCACAACTGATGGTTCTGTACATCCAAAAGACGCTTTGAAAGACGCAGCAAAGATCTTGATTCATCACTTTATGTTGTTCTCTGATGAGAAAATCACCTTGGATACAACAGAAACAGACGGAGGTGAAGAATTTGACGAAGAAATCCTGCACATGCGTCAATTATTGAAATCTAAGTTGGTAGACATGGATCTTTCCGTTCGTGCATTGAACTGCCTGAAAGCAGCAGATGTTGAAACACTTGGAGAATTGGTAGTCTTCAATAAAACCGATTTGTTGAAGTTCCGCAATTTTGGAAAGAAATCACTGACTGAGTTAGACGATCTTTTGGAAAGTTTGAACCTGTCCTTTGGGATGGATATCGCAAAATATAAATTAGATAAAGAATAAGACGATGAGACATAATAAAAAATTCAATCATTTAGGACGTCAAACAGCTCACCGTAGTGCTATGTTGTCGAATATGTCAACCTCTTTGATTATGCACAAACGCATATTTACCACAACGGCAAAAGCAAAAGCTCTTAAAATGGTGGTTGAACCCCTTATAACCAAAGCCAAAGAAGATACGACCCAAAACAGACGTTTGGTTTTTAGTTCGCTGCAAAATAAAGAAGCAGTCACTGAACTTTTTCAGGTTGTTTCTCCGAAAGTTGCTGATCGCCCAGGTGGCTATACCCGTATTATTAAAACTGGTTTCCGTTTGGGTGACAATGCACAGATGTGTTTTATTGAACTTGTTGACTTTGATGACAATATGTTGAAGGCTAAAGTTGAAAAGAAAACACGTACGCGTCGTTCTTCTGCAAAGAAGAAAGCCGCTGAAACTGTTGCTGTTGAAGAAACTGTTGCTGAAGCACCTGTTGCTGAAGTTGAAGCTGTTGAAGCACCTGTTGCAGAAGCTGCTGCTCCTGAGGCACCTGTTGCTGAATAATTACCATTTTAGAGTTGTGCGTTTTATCTAACACACAGCTTATATGATAAAGAAAAAGCCTGCAAAACGCAGGCTTTTTCTTTTGGTTTCTAACTCATGGTTTTTATTAGAAATCCAGCATAAAACCTAGTGAGATGGGCCTGACTTCCGGACCTTTGTCTTGCTGAAAAAGATTGAATGGTGAATATTTCGCATAGACACTGAAGTCTCCTATACCTGCCTGAACCAGGTAATCCAAAGTGAGTGGAGCAACATTCAGGCCTTTGGCTTCGACATCGCGGATAGTGTGTCCTTCGGCATCTTTATATTTAACCTTTGATGAGGAAAGCAACTTCACCCCGCCGACAACTCCGGCAGCGACATAAGATGTATGGTTGTTGCCGAATGTCGGTTGAAATTCCATCAGTAGAGGAAATGTCAAATAGACTACCTTAAGCCGGCTGTATTTGTAGTTGATACCATCCGGAGCAGGAATCTCAGATGTGATTCCATTCGTCTCAACCAAATGTTTGTTGTTGTCCAGAAAATATTTCCGTGAGTTGAATCCCATACCTGTTGTGATACCGATATTGTTACGGAAAACCGGCAAGATTCTTTCAAAAATGTTTATAGAAAATTCATAGGAGTCTTCAGATTTTAATTCAAATCCATTGACCGGTGTGAGACTTAAACTGTTTGGATTGGTAACATTTGCAAAGCCAAGTCCGATGCCTGCCCAGTGGGATTTCATTTTGTAATGCTTGTGGCGTTTTGTAAAAGCTTTTGTAATAATGGGGAACTGGAATCCAAGGTCTTCTATGACCGTAAATTTCTCATAACTTTTTTCTTCGCTGTATATGCCTTCGTAAACTTGTTTGAACGGGGTGGTGTCGTTCTTAGATGATGTATCGTAAATTTTAACCTTGATCTGGTCTACGCTATCTTCCAGATTGATCAGCCTGTTGTGATAACGGAAGGTGGTATCAGAAAACATGGTCTCTGCTGCTTTTGCCTGAAGTATTGCGAAACATGACAAAAACAATAATGGTGTAATTTGTTTCATAGCTCTGGTTGTTAGGTTTTTTATAGTTATTTCTTTTTTAATAATAGCTTAAGCACGTTTTCCGAATCGTTTACGGTTTCGATATAAATCAGTGTTAGCCGGTTTTCTGAGCGGGATTCATTGAACAGTATCAGGCGGTTGTCTTTTCCCTTGCGGGGTAATTGTAGATAAATGGAAGTAGGAACTCCATTGGCAATCACTTGTTTGATTTTTTTTGCACCTTCTTCATCCTTTGAAAGGCAAATACGGGTGAGTTTAGCGGCTGATGGATCATTCCTGATGATAATGCTCTTGAAGAGTGTAAGATCATAATCGCCCAAAGCTTCATTGGAAAGTTCAACCATGACGGATCCTTTCTTTTTTCCATACTGTTCAAAGACTTTATTGATTTGCAAATCTTTTTGTGCCAACAGATTGGGAGAAGCCGTCAATCCTATGGCAAAAAGCAGCAAAAAATAAATTTTGTATCGTTTCATGAGCATCTATTTTTTAATAAGCAGATTCTTGTTTGATGGTTAATGAATATCGTTGAAAATGGCAAGTTGAGATTCAATCAAGTCTTTGTCATTCAGGTTTTTTACGCATTCTTCCACTTCGTCAAGTGAAGATACGAGTTTGAGTGAGCTCATGGCCTGTTCCTTCACAACTTGGATATCTGTGTATTTTTGTCCGTTGATGTATGCAATATTTGTTGGATTGTCACTGACCCATGTCTTGGCGAAGACTATGATTCCAACCATGACGGCGGCAATGCTTGCCCACCTCATGAGGGGAATGATGACAGCCTTTGGCTTCTGTTTTTGATTTGCAAAAAAACCAAATAAGGCGCAGTCGGCTTCGAATTTTTCAGGTAAATGATCTTGTAACAAGAAATGGTATAACCTTTTTTCTTCGGCTTGAGAGGTGTTACCTTCGTAATATTTCTCAAGCAATGCTTCAGCCTCTTTTATATTGATTCTTTTTCTCATATTGTTGATTTTCAGCATGATGTTATTTTTATATATTCTTCCCGCACTTTTTTTCGTGCTCTTGAAAGGTTCATACGAATGGCTTCAGCCTGAGAACCTGTTATTTCTGCAATCTCTTCTATTTCATATTCTTCGATATCTTTCATCTTGATGATGGCTTTCTGCAGAGGTGGCAACTTTTCTATGATGGCATGAAGTATTTCGTTGGTATCTTTTCTTTCTAATTGCAGGTAGGGATTGTCCGGGCCAGCCTGCCGGAACATCTCCTCTTCCAGTGAATTCATTCTTCCACGAACCCGGATCTTGTCTATGCAAAGGTTCTTGGTCATCGTTGTGGCAAAGGCGATCAGATTATCGTAATGTTCCAGAGAATCGCGCATGTGCCAAAGTCTGAGAAATACTTCTTGTACAGTATCCTCGCTATCCTGTTCTTCTTCAAGCAGCTTTTTAGCAGTAAAGAACAGTTTGTCGCGTAAAGGCAAAACATTTGTCTTAAATTGTTCCGGATTCATTGATGATATGACGTGGAAAGATTGAAATCATAACATTGGATTTCCATTTTTTACAAAAATAAACAACCGTAATAATCTTCCTGATTTTTTAGGGCAAAAAATAAGAGCGTCCCAATGGTTTATTTGAGACGCCCTCCTGTTCTATATTCAAAGAAGTCCTTAATTTTTTAAAGCGAAGGTTGTTGTACCAATGATATATCCATCTGCAAAGACATCAACTCTGTATGTGCCGGGATGGAGGAATTCCTCTACATCCCAATAGATAACGACATTTACTTCTTCGCCTTCATATTCGATGGGTCTGCGGGCTGAATAATTGATGTATTTGTTCTCAAAAAGAAAGACGTTGTCATTCTTTTTAACCAATGGTGTCTCATCAGGTTGAAGAATGCGGAGATAGATGTATTTTTCGCCGGTAGGTGCTGAGATGTTTTTATTGATGATAAAGCTGAATTTGAGTTGAGCCGTTTTACTGATTTTGGTTGCTTTGCGCCCTTTGTTCGTAAGACTTTCAATGGTAAAGTTTCTTGCTTCCAGAATCGATGCCAGCGTAACTTTGTCAGTAAGAGCCTTCTTCTCTTCAGTCAGAACGCTGGCTTGTTGTTTCACTTCATGATATTGCATAGTCACGGCCTTGTTTTCTGATCTTAATTGGCTGTTCAATGCACTGAGTGAATCTATTTGTGCAACGTAATGTTTCATGATTCCCCTGAGGGTCTCAAGCTCTTTCTTCAACTTGTTGATACGCTTGGTATCAGTAGACTTGACTGTTTTTAATTCTTCAAGTAGCCGCTGTATTTTGTACCTTTCTGCATCCAGCATGGTAGCCAACGAGTCGTTGCCAATGCGCAACCCATAACCTTCATATTGTAGTGTGAGCTGAGAATATTCGTCAGTAAGTTCCTCTTTTTCCAAATCGAATTGTTTTGTCATTTCTGTAATGACAACATCTTTACTGCGCAGGCTAATAATTAAATAAGCCATTCCTCCAAGCAGTATGACTATAATCACTCCTATGATTATCTTTGTTTTCTTTTGCATATTGAAATCGAATTTTGCTGATCAACGGAAACCTTTGGACCCCATTTGAGTCTATGAATTATTGCTGCAAAAATACAAAATTCTGTGCAATAATTCTATCCTTGGGACTGTATGCAGACATATTTAATACTCTGTTTGTTTAATGATATTAAATCAGCTATTTATGGCATTCTTGCTCACCCGTTTCTTTTTCAATGATTTTGATAAAGAATTAAAGAAATTTTGCATAAATGAATTAAAGAAAATTTTCTCTAATCTGGATTATTAGTACCTTTGTGGTGTAAAAAATTCCCCATCATTGGGAAATCGTTTTTCGATTGGATTAGTTAAACACGTAATAAATTATTTATGTCAAAAGTAACGGTTGTAGGTGTAGGTAATGTAGGCGCTACCTGCGCAAATGTAATGGCAAACAATGGGGTTGCCGATGAAGTTTTATTGTTGGATATCAAAGAAGGTATTTCTGAAGGTAAAGCATTGGATATGTTGCAGGCTGCAACATGTCTTGGTGTTGATACCAAAATCAGCGGTTGCACAAACGATTACAAACAAAGTGCAAATTCAGACGTCGTGGTAATCACTTCAGGTATTCCACGTAAACCTGGAATGAGCCGTGAAGATTTGATCGGTGTCAATTCCGGTATCGTTAAATCTGTCGTTGATCAGCTTCTGGAATATTCTCCAAATGCTATTTTGGTGGTTATCAGTAATCCTATGGATACGATGACCTATTTGGCATTGAAAGATACCAAACTTCCGAAAAACCGTGTAATCGGTATGGGTGGTGCTTTGGACAGTGCTCGTTTCAGATGCTATTTGAGCAAGGCTCTTAATGCCAATATCAACGAAATCCACGGTACAGTGATTGGTGGTCATGGAGACAAGACCATGATACCTTTGACTCGTTTTGCTACCTACAAAGGTGTTCCGGTTTCCCAACTTCTGGATACCGACACTTTAAACAAAGTTGTAGCTGACACCATGGTTGGTGGTGCTACATTGACAGGAATGTTGGGGACTTCTGCCTGGTATGCTCCTGGTGCAGCATGCTCCTACCTTGTCGCTTCTATTCTTCATGACCAAAAGAAAGTGATCCCTTGCTGCGTTTATCTGGAAGGCGAATACGGTCAAAGCGATATTTGTATAGGCGTTCCTTGTATTATTGGTAAGGGGGGTGTTGAAAAAATCGTTGACTTTAAGTTGAATGCTGAAGAACAAGCTTTGTTCGACCAGAGTGCTGCTGCAGTCCGTAATACGAACTCTGTTTTGAGCCAATTAGGTGTTTTAGCTTAATATTCCATCGTTGGATTGAACATTAGGATGACATTCCTTGCTGGAATGTCATCCTTTTTTCCTTTTTCAGCCATATTATCAGTATTACAAATCAAAAAGTTGTACTTTTGTTTTGCAATACTTGAATTACAATTCTACTTTAAAATTCATGTCTACATGAAGTATTTTCGGTCACTGTGTTTGCTGATGTTGTTTCCGACCCTGCTGTCGGGGCAAGAGAATGTTTCTGATAAACAGTCTGAGAATATTGTTGATAAGATCAACAAACATGAAACAGGTAAAGGACATGTGGAAATTATTCAGGATGAACAAATTGCTGTCAAAATCGGCAGGCCTGGTATAGAAACTACGACATCTATGGAATCAAGCGATGAGCCCCGATATATACAAATCTCCGGTTGGCGCATTCAAGTTTTTTCCGGAAACAATCAAAGGGTTTCAAAAAACGAAGCTTTTCGTAAGGAAACTGATATGAAGGCCGCCTATCCGGAGTTGTCCACTTATGTGAAATATAATGCACCTTTTTGGCGTTTAAGGGTTGGAGATTTTCAGACTTATCAGGATGCACAGCAGATGTTGGTGCAATTGCGGCATTCATTTCCTTCATTTGGCAGAGAAATGTCTATTGTAAAAGAAAAGATACAGGTAAAAGCTCAATAAAATGGTAGATAAAAGGGTCATTCTGGCTACTGAAACAAATCCGGTTCAGGAAGAATTGGCAAAGCATTATCTGGAGATTCTGCGTCTTCTTGGCGAGAATCCGGAAAGAGAAGGATTATTGAAGACTCCTAAGCGAGTAGCCAAGTCCATGCAGTTCTTGACTTATGGTTATAATATTGATCCTAAGGAGGTTATAAAATCGGCGATGTTTAAAGAAGAATACCGCCAGATGGTTATCGTTAAGGATATTGACTTCTATTCGATGTGTGAGCATCACATGCTGCCTTTTTATGGCAAAGCACATGTGGCTTATATTCCAAACAATTATATCACGGGGTTGAGCAAAATTGCGCGAGTGGTTGATATTTTTGCCCGTCGTCTGCAAATTCAGGAAAGGATGACTACACAAATCAAGAATTGTATTCAGGAAACGCTTAATCCTCTTGGTGTGATGGTGGTCATCGAAGCGAGGCACTTATGCATGCAAATGCGTGGGGTGGAAAAGCAAAATTCCATCACAACGACTTCCGATTTTACCGGGGTTTTCCAACAGGCAAAGACAAGGGAAGAGTTTATCAGTCTGATACGGAAATAAAATAATAACTTGCGTGTTAGTATAAGAATAAGCCCGCGCAGTTCCCTTCTTTCAAGGGCTGTCTGCACGGGTTGTATGATGTAAGGCGCGGTCTTAAAGTTGCTCGTCTATCATTTTGATTTTCTTGTATATCAAATCACGTTCTTCTTTGAGATCCTCAATTTTCTTTTTCATCACGTCAAGAAGTCCGTTCCCCGATGATTTGCTTGTAGTGAAGAAACCAATATTGTTCTCTGATGTCTTGATTTCAGTAGTCAGGTTATCAAACTGACGCAATAAACGTTCGCGTTCATGCAACACTTTATCTTGGCTTTTTTCACTCATATCTTCCAGATTGTGCTGGAAGTTGTTCAATCTGCGGTTGCTCTTGTCTAAATGAAAACGCTCCATTTGATTATCCAAGGCTTCATGCCATGCCTTGTATATCTTGTCTTTTTCCTTGAATGGGACGTGGCCTATGCTATTCCATTTGGTGGAAAGTTCATGTAGAAGTTTCTGTGCCTCCTCTTCTGGGGTTTCAGCTGTGATGGATTCGAGTTGCTCAATCAGCTCTTTCTTATTGGTTAGATTGCGTTGCTCCTCATTTTTTTGGGAAGGGGCATTCTTTTCTTTCTGTTCAAAGAAGAAATCGCAGGCTGCAATGAAACGTTTCCAAATACTGTCTGAAAATTTCTTGGGAACAGAACCAATAGTTTTCCATTCTTTCTGAATCTGAATAAGTATGTCAGAGGTGGCTTTCCAGTCAGTACTGTCTTTGAGGGCCTCTGCTTTTTCGCAAAGATTCTTTTTCTTCTCCAGATTTTGATTCAGGATATCTTTGGATGCTTTATAGAATTCACTTTTTTGACGGAAAAAATTATCGCAAGCTGTGCGAAAACGTTCAAAAATCTTGATATTTACCTTTTTAGGTGCAAATCCGATGGCCTTCCATTGCTCTTGTAAACTGATGATTTCAGCCGTTTTGGCATCCCAGTCTTTATAGGATTTCAATTGTGTGAAATCAATGGCTTCTATGGTTTCGCAAATGGCGGTCTTTTGATTGAGATTATCGTTTTCGATGGTCTTGAGGCGTTCAAAAAATCCCTGATGGTTTTTATTGATGACGCTTGAGGCATTCTTGAAGCGATTCCAGATATCTTCACGGAAGTCTTTGGCAACAGGTCCTGTTTCACGCCATTCTTCATGTAGTTTCTGCAATTGGCGGAAAGCGATGACAACATCGGTCTCTTCTGCCAGTTTTTCGGCTGTTTCGCATAAATTGGTCTTGATTTCAAGGTTTTTCTTAAAATCATATTCACGGAATTCGTTGTTGATTTTCAGGAGGTCATAGAAACGCTCAACCTGTACCTGATATTTTTTCCAAAGCTCATTGACCTGTTCTTGCGGTACGGGACCAACCTCTTTCCATGATTGTTGAAGCCTTCTGAATTCGTTGAAGTTACGGCCGATATCTTCTGTGCTGTCGGTCAAGGATTTGATGGCTTCAATAATCTGGTTTTTCTTTTCGAGATTCGATTTGCGCTGATTCTCTTGTTCTGCCAGTCTTTCAGCACGTTTCTCACGCCAATTTCCGAGTAGTGTTTTAAAATCAATTTCCAGGGAATCTTCTTCTGCTTTGAAAGTTTCAATGGCGTTTCCTGCTTCCACATAAGCCTTACGTGCATTCTCAATTTCCTGTTTATGTATTTTGTAAAAAGATTGTTTCAGTGCATCAACTTTTTCTTTAATATCTGCATTGGAGTTCTCGACCAACGATTTAAACGTATCGATAATTTCCTTTTTTGTACCGAATACATGTTGGGCTGAAGTCTCTTTTGTTTCTTCTGAAACTTCTATCGCTGTAGGTTCCTGGACTATGGCTTTTTCTTCTGACTTTTCCGGTTCCTGAACTGATGCCTCTTCTTTTGATTCCTCCGGTTCCTGAGTTGATGCTTCTTCTTTTGAATCCTCCGGTTCCTGGGCTGATGCTTCTTCTTTTGATTCCTCTATTTTTTTGGAGACTTTGGCTTTTGTAACCCTTTTGGGTTTTGTTTTGACAATCTCAGAAGCTTCGGTTTCGCTTTCGGTTTGTTGGTTATCAGCTGTCACAATGGCAGCGTCGGCGAGAGTTTCTTCCAACTCTGCTTTCTGAGGCAGATGGTTGGTTTCTTTTGTGTCCATAATCAATATATTTTTACGTTAAATCTACCTCGAAAAGAGGCAATTACAAATTAAAGAAAAAGTTTTGGTAATGTCATTATAGTTTGTCAACTTTTTGTTTTATAGCCAATGCTTATGCTTGAAGTATAGCAATATCACCCCTGAGAAAGCGAACATCAATCCGATTGATATCCAAAATCCACTCGGATTAGAGGTAAATGGCATATTCGGTATGTTTTGGCCGAAGATGCTGGCTATCAATGTTGGAGGCATAAAGATCACAGAAACGATGGTGAAGATCTTTATGATTTTATTTTGTTCAACGTTGATTAACCCCATGAAGATTTCTTGCATGTTATTCAACCTTTCAAAACTGAATTTTGTGTGTTCAATCAACGAGGTGACGTCTCTTAAAACAATCGTCAATTTAGAATAAAGTTCCGTAGGCATGAGCTCGCATCGCAGCAGGTTGGAAAGGGCCCGCTGCTTTTCGATGATGTTTTGGCGGACTTGCATGATCTGTTCCTGAAGTTCGGTGATATCCATCAATACACCTTCGTCAGCGTCGCGGAGTGTATCGCTCAAGACGGTGATTTTGTCGATAATGTCTTCAATGAGGTCTGCGTCTTTTTCCACCCGCATTTCCATGATAGCCACCATCACGTGGTAGCCGGTAGGATAGTTTCTTGGGTTGGTGGAAAGCTTTTTTGTTGTTTCGTTGAAAGAACTGAGATCCTCGCTGTGTACAGTTACCAGTATATCGTTCTTCATGATGAAAGAAACATTTTCAAGTTCGAAATTAGGTAGCAGGAAGTGAGAGTTAACCACCAAAGTATCGGCAGTTTCTATGAAGCGGGAAGACATCTCGATTTCTTCCATTTCTTCTTCTTCTTGAATATAAATCTTGAGGAAATCTTCCAATTGATCTTCAACCTCATCATCTACATCATGAAGGTCTATCCAAAGAAAATTTTCTATGGGTGTTTTTTTTAGGAAATCCAAACTACGGCTGACTTTGATTCGTCCACCTTCGTGATAAAATAATTTAATATCGGCCATGGCGTTTGTGCTTTTTGCATCGGCTTAAACCGGTGCTGAGTTAAAACTTTGTTTTGAACGCTTTTTTAGGCAAAATACCCACTCACATGGATTTGCTTAGCCAAGTTCTCCTACATAAGGAGAAACCATATTTGTCAGTGTTACAAACTGCTCTACAGATAGCTGCTCGGGTCGAAGATTAAAGATAGAATCAGTTGTGACCGGACAGTCGTTTCCCAACAATGGTTTTAGCGAATTCCTCAGGGTCTTTCGCCTTTGGTTGAATCCGGTCTTGACGACTTGTTTGAATAATATTTCATTACAATCCAAATTTGTCGTTTTATTGCGTGTGAGACGGATAACCGCAGACTTTACCTTGGGCGGCGGGTCGAAAACCTGTTCGTCGACGGTGAAAAGATATTCAATATCGTAATAAGCCTGTAAAAGAACACTCAGGATACCGTAGGCTTTTTTGCCGGGTTTTGAAGCGATACGCATGGCAACTTCTTTTTGGATCATGCCGGAACAACAAGGTATCTGATCTTTATGCTCAAGTACCTTAAAAAAAATCTGTGAAGAAATGTTGTACGGGTAGTTGCCGATGACACAAAAGGGCTCTTGATAGAGTTTGGATAAATCCAGTGTCAGAAAATCAGCTGAAATGATTTTTCCAGTCAGTGAAGGATAATGTTCATTCAGGTAGGCGACCGATTCGCGGTCAAGTTCAACCACCTTCAGGTCATGTCCGAAATCCAATAAAAAACGGGTGAGAACGCCCATGCCAGGTCCGATTTCAAGGATCGGCAGACCTTGGTAGGCATCAAGCGTTTGCGCGATGCGTTCGGCAACATTCAAATCTTTTAGGAAATGTTGTCCCAGTGATTTTTTTGGTTTTACAATCGTCATCCACCTCGGTAAGAAAAAATTAGTACATTTGTGTGCTTCAAAAATGATCGAAGCAGCGCAAAAGTAAACATTTAAATTGAAAGTTAGTCAGGAATGAAAAAAATAAAAAAAGTCCTCCAAATTGTACTTCCTTTAGCTTTGGCCGTGTTGCTGTTCTGGTGGGTTTACAGGGATATGGATTTCTCGAAATTGATGAATGTCTTTCATGGGGGTATTCATTATGAGTGGTTTCTGCTTTCTTTTTTCCTAAGTGTATTGAGTAACCTTATTCGTGGTATTCGCTGGCACCAGCTTATTGAACCGGTTTGTCCCGGTGGAAGGCTCAAAGTGACCATCCTGTCAATCTTTGTCGCTTATGCAGCCAACTTGTTGTTTCCGCGTGCAGGGGAGGTGGCTCGTTGTGGAATTCTGAAAAAGTCAGACGGCCTTTCTTTTACCAAAACTTTGGGGACTGTCATCACAGAACGGGCTGTTGATGTAATTTTTCTGCTTGTGATTGCCTTGGCCACCATTTTGTTTCAAATGGGCTTTTTCAGGAATTTTTTCATGGAGAATCCTTCCTCTCTGGATAAATTGATTGGAATGGTGACATCTCCTATCATCTGGGGAGGATTGTTGACTGTCGTGATAATTTTTGTCGTTTTCCGGAAACGGATTCGACATTTTGGCTTTTATGAAAAGATCAGCGGATTTGTGCAAAAAATTTGGGAAGGCATGAAAAGCATCATGACGCTGAAACGTCCGTTCCTTTTCATTTGTTGGTCTTTGTTGATCTGGTTGATATACTTTCTGATGTTTTACATCGGCAAGTATTTCTTCTCTTTTGAAGTTCCGCTGGGCGTTCTTGCTATGCTGAGCGGTTTTGTGATGGGCTCTTTTGGGGTGGTTGCACCTGTACAGGGTGGGATAGGAGCTTATCATTTCATGGTTATTTATACCCTTGTATTTTATGGTATTTCGGAACCGGATGCTTGTGTCTTTGCTTTTGTGATTCATGGTTTGCAAATAGTAGTCACGCTATTGACAGGACTTATAGCTTATATTTGGATTTCTGTGCTGAATAAAAAAAACAACGTCGCTTCGGTGTTGAACTAAATAATATTATCTTTGTAAATAACGCGGATATAAAAACCGTAAATCAATTATTTCGATACGTTAAACTAATGGTATCATGGTAGAAAATATTAGACAATTGAATCCAAAAGCTCTTTGGAATTATTTTTCAGATTTGACACAAATACCTCGTCCATCAGGATTCATGGGCCCTATTCAGGATTTTATGTTCAATTTCGGTATGACTTTGGGATTGAAAACGGTGAAAGATCAAGCTGGAAATATCCTGATAAAAAAACCGGCGACAGTTGGTATGGAAAATAGGCCTGGTATTGTTCTTCAAGCGCATTTGGACATGGTTCCTCAAAAAAACAACCATGTTCAGCATGATTTTGAAAAAGATCCGATTTGTGCACGAATAGAAGACGGTTGGGTCAAAGCGAACGAAACGACTCTGGGTGGAGATAATGGAATAGGCGTTGCTGCAGCCATGGCTGTATTGGCATCCAGCGAAATTAAACATGGACCGATAGAAGCACTCTTTACCATTGATGAAGAAACTGGCATGTATGGAGCCTTTGGTCTGAAAGCTGGTGAAATTGACGGTCGGATTTTGGTCAATCTGGATTCAGAGCATGAAGGTGATCTTTTTGTCGGTTGTGCGGGTGGGGTGAATCTGACTGCTGAATTTGAATATGAAAATAATGTTCCTGTCCCTGAAGGTGACATCGCTGTCAAGTTAAACCTGAAAGGACTCAAGGGAGGTCATTCCGGGCTGGATATCTTATTGGGCAGAGCAAACGCCAATAAGTTGCTTTTCCGCTTTTTGAAAAGAATGGTGGCAGAAAATGAAGTTCGTCTGGCCTCTTTTGGCGGCGGGTCGCTCAGGAATACCATTCCGCGTGAGGCTTATGCTATTGTGACTATTCCTGAAGACGGTTTAGCTGATTTGGCTGAGGCCGTTGCTGATTATGAAGATCAAATCAACGAAGAATATAAGGGTATCGAAAACCAGCTATATTTTACAATTGACCAGGTTGATTTGCCATCAGGGCTAATACCTGAAGATGTTCAGGATGACGTGATTAACGCCATCGAAGCTGCTCATGACGGGGTTTTGCGAATGATCCCGGGTATTTCTGGCATTGTTGAAACATCCTCCAATCTGGCCATCTGTGAATCCAAAGAAGGATTGATCACTTGTCAGTTCTTGATCAGAAGTGCTGCCGAATCTATGAAGAGGTCCTTGGTATCTTCACTTCAGAGTTGTTTTTCATTGGCTGGCGCCAAAGTCACAGAATCCGGAGATTATCCAGGATGGCAGCCCAATCTGGAATCTCCTTTAAAGGATCTTATGGCAAGAATATATGAGGAAAAATTCGGAAAAAAGCCTAATGTGAATGTCATTCATGCAGGGTTGGAATGTGGAATCATACAGGATGCCATTGGTAAAATGGATATGATTTCATTCGGACCTAACATTTCGTTCCCGCATTCTCCGGATGAAAAAGTAGAAATTGCCAGTGTAGAAAGATTTTGGGACTATTTGACTACATTATTGGTGGAAATATAGGCTGTATATTTTTTACACTTTTCTAAAAAGGTAACCTTAAAAAACACAATCTTATGAGACTGCCGCTTTTTTCTCTGATGTTACTTTGTTTTCTTTTATCCGGATCAAACCTACAAGCATCCAATAAGCAGGTACAAAATGTTCCTCCGGTTAAAACCGTGATAAACCTGCACCGGTTGGATAAGAATGTTGACAGGTTGATGGAAAATGCGGTTGCAAAGGACGTTCTTCCTTCTGCTGTATGTTATGTGGCATACCATGGAAAACCAATTTATTATAAGTCTTTCGGACTCGCCGATCGTGAGAACGACAAAAAATTGAAAAAGGATGCCATCTTTCGCATGGCATCTCAGACAAAACTAATCACGACGGTCGCTCTGATGACTTTATATGAACAAGGTTTGTTTAGTTTGGAGGATCCTGTGAAGAAATTTTTGCCAGAGTTTTCAAATCCGGTAGTCTATGTTTCTGGTACTGTTGCTGAAAACAACTTGGTCACCAGGCCAGCCGATGGTGACATCACCATTCGTCAGCTATTGAGTCATAGCAGTGGGTTGGGTTATAACACCTATAATCAGGATTTGCAAATAATTAATTATGCAGAACAAGTGACGACGAAAGAGGTTGTGGAGCGTATCGCCAAACTTCCCCTTCAGCACGATCCTGGAAACGGTTTTACCTATGGCTTCAGTATAGATGTGGCTGGCCATTTGGCAGAAGTCATATCCGGAATGCGTCTGGATTCTCTGATCAAAAATCGGGTGTTGGATCCTCTTAATATGGAGGATACCTATTTTTATTTGCCACCAAAGAAATTTGACCGCTTGGTGCCTTTATATCAGAAGCCTGAACAGGATGCTCCTGTGGCACTTGCTACAAATCCCATATCTCGTTTTTATCCGCTGGCTCAAAACAAATTGTATTTTGGAGGAGGTGCCGGCTTGAGCGGTACCATTGAAGATTATGCGCATCTCTGTCAGATGATTCTCGACAAAGGCGTTTATCATAAGAATAGGATCTTATCCAGAAAGACCATTGAGCAAATGTGTTCTGATCAGCTGTTTGGTGCCGAGGGCAATTATAAATTCGGTCTTGGTCTGGAAATCGCTACGGAAGAGACTTTTGCACGTACGATGAAAACACCAGGTTCACTTTGCTGGGGAGGTTGTTACGGAACAGAGTACATGATTGATCCTGAAAACGAACTGGTTATCCTGTTCTATACCAATAGAGAGTCGTGGCAAAAGAATGATATTTGGGGAGATTTCTTAAGGGCTGTTATGATGTCGTTGAATTAGCTTTGCTTTTAATTTTTTAAAAAATGAATATTAATTAACGCTAAATTGAAGCAAATATAATATCATATAGACTTATAAAAAATTAAATATGCCGTTTTTTTTTGTTTAAAGAGCCTTTTTTGTTTTATCTTTAACAATTATTTGCAAATAATAATTGGGAAAAAAGTAAATCTGCTGAAAATCCATTTGTATATTTGCAGACTTAAATCAGAAGGAGATGTGGATTATTGTGCGCATATGCCTTTTGCCATTAGTGATTTGTCGATGAATTATGGAGGATATACATTCGTGCTTAAGAGCCAATGAAATAATCAATCAATTATAAAAACAAACATTTTAATTATTATGGAAACCAAAAAACAAAAGAAGGTCAAGAAAACTCGTAGTGTATCGGCTGCGTTGGTCATTTTCGGTTGTGCTATTGTTGCTGTATGTTTTTTCGTATTTGTCTGCGGTGATCCCTCCGGTTTTAACGAGAAAGGGGCTCCACTTCAAGGTAAGATCTTTGCGACCATGTATAAAGGCGGATTTGTCGTTCCTATCATCCTTACATTGTTGTTGACCGTATTGACTCTTTCTGTTGAACGCGCTTTTGCTTTTAGAAGAATGAAAGGTAAAGCAAATCAGACAAAATTTGTTATGAACGTAAAAGCAAAATTGGCAGAAGGTGACATCGCCGGTGCACGTGAAATGTGTGACAAACAAAAAGGAACTGTTGCCAACATCCTGAATGCCGGTTTGATCAGATATGAAGACGTTGAAAAGATCCAGGGTATGAACAATGACGAAAAAGCGGCCATCATCCAAAAAGAACTTGAAGAAGCGACCGCTTTGGAGATGCCCTCCATGCAACAGAACTTGCCGGTTATTGCTGTTATCTCTACACTTGGTACGTTGTTCGGACTTCTCGGAACGGTACTTGGTATGATACGTGCATTTGCTGCTTTGGGTCAGGAAGGTTCGCCAGACTCTCTTGCTCTGTCAACCGCTATTTCTGAAGCTCTTATCAATACGGCTTCCGGTATCGCAACTGGTGCTATGGCCATTATCTTCTACAACTATTTTGCACAAAAAGTGGAAAATATAACCAATGCTGTTGATGAAGTAGGTTTTGCAGTAGGTCAAACCTATACCACCAAACATCTTGGAAAATAACGATTGTTTGTGAATCTTGATGGGTTCACTCTAAATAAATTAAAGAAAAAAAGATATGCCGAAGGTAAAAGGAAAAAGACAGAGTACGCTTATTGACATGACGGCAATGAGTGATGTTACTGTACTTTTGCTGACATTCTTCATACTTACTGCAAACTTTATTCCTAAAGAACCGGTGCAGTTATCAACACCTGCATCAGTTTCAGAGATAAAGATTCCAGAGTCCAATCGATTGATGATTTTGATCGATCCGACCGGAAAAGTTTATTTGAATCTGGACAGACCAGCTACAAAATTGGAAGTATTGAAGAGAGTCGCTAAAGATTATAATATCACATTCACGGAAAAGCAGTTAAAGTCCTTTGTCAATCAGCCTAATATTGGTATTGACATCAGACTTCTGCCGAAATTCCTGGATATGGATGGAGAAGATCAGGACAAAGCATTAAAACAATATGGCGTCCCTGCAGACAGTACGAATAATCAGTTAAAAACCTGGGTTGTGAATGCTGTTGCTGTGAACAAGGAATTGGTTGGTGAGGATATCACCATCGCCATCAAATCTGATAGAACTACTCCATATCCTAAAGTCAAGAATGTACTGAGTACGCTTCAGGATATAAAGCAGAACAGATATAATCTTATTACGAGTTTGGAGGGTATGCCCCCCGGATTCTAAACAAAGCATAATCACTCTATGGCTTAGATCAAAATGGAGTGGCTTTAGAATTGATTATTAAAAAATAAAAAGAATATGGCAGAAGTAAATACTGGCGGCGGCGACAAGCCAAAGAAAGGTAAACCACATAAAAAAGAGACACGTGTAGACTTTACGCCTATGGTGGACATGAATATGTTGTTGATCACTTTCTTTATGCTTTGTACCTCTATGTCCAAACCGCAGACAATGGAAATTGTAATGCCTACAAAAGACAAAAATTTAACTGAACAAGAGAAAAATAAGGTAAAGGATACCAATGCCATTACCTTGATATTGGGTGCTGACGATAAGGTCTATTACTATCTTGGTAAACCTAATTATAAAGATTACTCTTCTACTAAGGTTGCAAATTACGGAGGTGCTGAAGATAAGAACAGCCTGCGTAGTCTTTTGCTGGAACGTAACAAGGTTGGTGTAGCTCAGGTACAAAAGCTAAAACAACTGAAATATAAGAAACAGATTTCAGATGCGGATTTTACCAAGCAAGTCGCGGAAATCAAAGACTCAAAAGATGGACAGGTTGTCATTATCAAACCGACTGACGAGTCTACTTATATGAACCTGATCGATGCGCTTGATGAAATGCAAATTTGTAGCATTGGGAAATATGCCATTGTTGATGTGGAAGCGGGAGATAAATATCTTGTTGAAAATCTTCAGAAACAAGGTGCTCTCACTAAAGCCTCAGATATAAAGTAATATTTTAAAACTTTAAAAATAATACGAAGTGGCAAAAGAAATAAATTTAAATTCTCAGGAATGGTGTGATTTAGTCTTCGAAGGCAAAAATAAAAGTTATGGTGCTTTTTATATGCGTAAGTCGTCCAGTAAACGACATATATATGCATTCGTGCTGTGTATTTTATTTGTTGTTTTTGTGGCTTTTCTTCCAAGCTTGATTGAAACAGTCAAGAAAAACCTTATACCAAAGGAGGCAATGACTGAAAAAACAGTACTATCCGATCTGAAACTGGAGGATCAACTGAAAGAAGAGCAGATTATCCATAAGGAACAGGCTCCTCCACCCGTTCCTTTGAAGAGTACCATCAGATTTACACCTCCTGTAATCGCTGACGCATCAGAAGTATCCGATGAAGATCAGATGAAATCACAGAAAGACCTTCTGGAATCAAAAGTACAGATTTCAATGGCTGATGTAAAAGGTAACGACGAAGAACATGGCGTTGATATTGCAGACCTTCAGCAGCATAAAGAGATTATAGAAGAAAAACCGCTTTATGGAGTAGAACAGATGCCTCAATTCCCGGGTGGTGAAGATGAACTATTCAAGTTTATCAGTGATAATCTGCATTATCCTGCTGCAGCTTCTGAATTAGGTATTGAAGGGCGTGTTACCATTCGTTTTGTGGTAAGTAAAACCGGTGCTGTGACCAATGTTGAAGTCATTCGTGGTCTTGACCCTGCATGTGATAAGGAAGCTATCCGTGTTGTGAGAATGATGCCTAACTGGATTCCGGGAAGACAAAATGGACGTAATGTTCCGGTTTATTATACACTTCCGATTTTGTATAAATTGCAGAAATAATCATCTTATAACCAAATAATTAAGAAGAGAAGAAGCTTTGTATCAGAGTATTCTTCTCTTCTTTTTAATATTTTTGATATGACACTAAAAGATAATAAATTGAATTTTAAGTTAATGTGGGGCGTCTTCATGGTCGTGATTTATCTTGGAATGGCTTTCCTGTTTGTTTTTACAAATCTGTTTGCCAACATCTCTTTGACGTTTCGCATCATTTTTGGTGTCATATTCTTTATTTATGGTGCTTTTCGTGCATGGACCATTTGGAAAAGTATCTGAATAAGCACTTTTTTATGAATTTTATCATTGTATTACATACAATAACGTATTTTGATTTTTTAGATTTTAGTTTTTTTTCTACCTTAGCCTCGTAATTGTTTTAGTATGAGAAATATTCGGTTTTTTTTGATGCTTACTCTTGTGTTATCTTTTACTGCATGTAACAGAAAACCGAAAATCACTCGCATGGATACGATGACGAGTGGTATTGCTTCAATACTTTGCGAAGATTGTTTCTCACCACTTATCCAAGAGGAAATAAGTGTTTTTCAGGGTTTGAATCCTGAAGCTCATGTTACGCCGATATATACAGACGAAGTTACTGCCATGAATCTTTTTATGAAAGACAGTATTCGTTTAGTTGTTGCAGCAAGAGATTTGACGGCTGAAGAATTTAACTACCTGAAATCAAAGAAACTTGTGCCCCGTTCAAGAAGAATTGCTGTCGACGGTATAGCTTTGATTATTAACAAAACAAATAAAGATTCAATCATCGGTATTCCTACATTTAAAAAAATATTGAATGGAGAAATAACTGATTGGAAAGAAATAGACCCACAGTCTTCATTAGGTTCGATACGTCTTGTCTTTGATAATCCAAATTCAAGTACAGTTCGTTATGTAGAAGATTCTGTATGTGGTGGCAAGGCTATTTCCGGAAATGTAAAGGCATTGAAATCAAACAAGGAAGTGATTGACTTTGTTTCCAACACGTCAAATGCTATCGGTATTATTGGTGTCGGCTGGGTTAGCAATAAAAAAGATACGACCAACTTGAGCTTCATCGACGATATCAGAGTGATGTCTGTCAGCCCTTATGAAGATGCAAGGATAGATAACAGTTATAAGCCTTTTGCTGCCTATTTGGCCTTAAAAGAGTATCCTATGGTACGTGACATATATATGATTACCTCCGATGTTGCCGGTGGCTTGCCTGCCGGTGTTCTACACTTTGTTGCCGGCGATCGTGGTCAGCGAATTGTCTTGAAATGCGGTCTTGTTCCTGCTAACCGACCGATGCGTCTGGTTTCTGTGAAATCAAAATTTTAAATTCCCGGATAACTTATCAAAAACAAATATAATAAATAGAAGAATGAAGAAAATTCGCTTATTTACTGCGCTTTTTGCTGTATTGGCTACGATTGTAAATGCCCAGAGCAACTTTGGAAAAGATTATTTCTGTCTTGGAGAATACCAGACTGCAAAGAAATATTTTGAAAAACAAGTTTCACAGTCTCCTGCTGAGTCTAACTATTATCTTGGTGAAATTGCTTTTGCCGAGGGTAAAAAGGATGAGGCCAAGGCTTATTATGAGAAGGGTATTGCTGCGGATCCTCTATTTATGCTGAATTATATTGGACAAGGAAAGTTGCAACTCAAGACCGATCAAAAAGCGGCCGAAACCATTTTTGCTACTGCTTTGAAAAAGAATAAAAAGAATGTGGAACTCAATATTGCCATTGCAAGAGCATATTATGAATGTGGAATGAAAGACATTGCAACTGCAAAAATTGAAATGGCACGCAAGTTTGGAAAAAAATCTCCGCTCATATATACATTGGAAGGTGATATCCTGGCAGCTGAAGACAAATCAGGTGAAGCTGCCGGAAAATACGAGCAGGCAATTTACTTTGATCCGAATTATACGGTTGCCTCCATCAAGTGTGCCGAGGTCTATGAATCAATCAATCCCAATTTGTCTGTTGAGATGCTTAATAAGGTGATTGCAGCTCATCCTGATTATACCATTGCATATAGAGGGTTAGGCAATAGCTACAGTAAGAAAGGTATGTATCAGAGTGCTATCGAAGCTTATACCTCATTCTTTGCTGAGAAGACCTATAATGTTGAAGATATTATAGGATTTGCTTCTGCGTACTTCTTTACCGATCAGTTTGAAAAATCGATCACCTTGGTAGATGAAGGATTGGCTTTGGACTCTACAAATTTTGTATTAAACCGTTTTAGAATGTACAATGCATCCAAGGTTAATGATCATGTAAACGGTTTGAATTATGCCAATTACTTTTTTACACTAAAAAGTGAAAAAGGATTTATTCCGCTGGATTATATGGCTTATGCCATTATTCTGTCTAATGCCGGTGATTATAACAAAGCGTTGGAACTCTTTAACAAAATGTTGGAATCAGATCCAAATAAGGCGGATGTCTATAAAGAATTGTATACTGTATACAGCAAGATGGGAGAAAGTGGAAAAGCAGCAGCTAGTTATAAAAAGTATATGGATTTAATGGGTGCTGATTATGTCGGTGTGCTTGATTACTATCAATTGGGCCGTGCTTATTATTCTGCAGCTTCTTCTTTGGCAAATGATTCTACAGAAGCTGGAAAGACTCAGTTTAAAGAATATATTGCCAAGGCTGATTCGGCATTCACATCCGTTTGCAATCTTACGCCAGAAAGCTATACCGGCTATTTATGGAGAGGACATACGAATGCATTACTTGACCCAGAAACTACATTGGGACTTGCAAAGCCTCATTATGAAGCTGCTGCCAATGCAATTTTGAATAAGGCAAAAGAAAATAACGGTGTCGGTGGAAATCAAAAAGACTTGATTACTTGCTATCAATATCTTGGTTACTATTATTATCTGAAAGAAGACAAGGAAAATTCAACCAAATACTGGAACATGGTTCTGGAATTAGATCCGAAAAATGCCAATGCTAAGGCTGTAATGGATGAATATTCTAGACCGGCAAAGAAGAAATAACAATCAGAGATTCTTAATGTGCACAAAAAAGCCGCTTATTTTAGAGCGGCTTTTTTGTGTTTATAAGGACTTTTACTCAATCCGTTTGTATCCATAAACTGCAGAATAACCAAGCTCTTCTTCAATGCGGAGCAATTGATTGTATTTTGCCATACGGTCAGATCGGCTGAGAGAACCGGTCTTAATTTGTCCAGAGTTGGTGGCTACTGCGATGTCGGCTATGGTGCTGTCTTCAGTCTCTCCTGACCGATGTGAGGTGACGGTGGTGTATCCATGCCTGTGAGCCATTTCAATGGCATTCAACGTCTCTGTCAGTGTTCCGATTTGGTTCACCTTAATCAGTATAGAATTGGCACATTTCTCCGCAATGCCGCGTCTCAGGAAGTCCACATTGGTAACAAACAAATCATCACCGACAAGCTGACAACGGTTACCAAGAACCTTGGTCAGTAGTTTCCAGCCTTCCCAGTCGTTTTCGCTCATTCCATCTTCAATGGAATCAATAGGATATTTATTGATCAATTCTTCCAGATAAGCAACTTGTTCTGCTGAGTTGCGTTTTGCACCATTTACACCCTCGAATTTACCGTAGTCATAAATTCCATCATGATAAAATTCAGAAGAGGCGCAATCAAGTCCAATATGTACATTGTTGGTGTCATACCCTGCCAGTTTGATGGCTTCAATAATTGATTCCAGGGCATCTTCTGTACCTTTCAGGGCTGGGGCAAAGCCACCCTCATCACCAACTGCAGTGCTTAATCCGCGCTTGTGAAGTACTTTCTTTAGGGAATGGAAGATCTCTGAGCCCATACGCAATGCTTCATGGAAGGAGGATGCACCTACTGGCCGGATCATGAATTCCTGAAAGGCGATGGGTGCGTCTGAATGAGATCCTCCATTGATAATATTCATCATTGGAACCGGCAAAACATACGTGTTTACCCCCCCAATGTATCTGTATAATGGCAAATCCAGATAATTGGCAGCAGCTTTAGCCACGGCGAGTGAAACTCCAAGCAAAGCATTGGCTCCAAGTTTGGATTTGTTTTTTGTGCCGTCGAGTGAAATCATTTTTTTATCAATGGCTGTTTGCTGAAGCGCAGACATCCCGATCAATAAGGGAGCGAGCACTTTGTTGACATGATTGACTGCCTTGGTAACGCCTTTTCCCAGATAACGTCTTGCATCACCATCACGTAATTCAATAGCTTCATTCTCGCCGGTTGATGCACCTGAAGGTACAGACGCACGTCCAAAAGCACCTGATTCCAAATAGACGTCTACTTCTACAGTAGGATTGCCACGAGAATCCAAAATTTCACGTCCAATAATCTTTTCAATTTTCATAGGATAATAATCTTTTGTTTAAAGTTATATAGAACTCGCATGTCAGATTGTTGTCCCTTCGGAACAAAAGTTTTGCGTGACTCAGCATAGTCGGAGTAAACTTCGCCTCTGCTCTCGCTACTTAAAACTTTCATAAATTTGGACATTTTTACAAACATGCTCGTTTCATCCGATCATTTTTTTATATTTAAACAAGATAACAAACCTGCTGCATAAATGTTTAGACTCTCATGTCAAATGTCAAATGATCTATGTCTATTTCAATAAAAGACCTTTAGAAATTTCTTCAGTCTTTTCTTCGCCTAAAAAGAAATTGACTATTTCCAATGCGAATTTGATGGCCAATCCGGGGCCTGCTGCTGTGATCACAGAGCCATCTCTTACCACACGTCTTTTAGATAGGATGGCACCTTTCAGATGGACTTCGTTACCAGGATAGCAGGTTGCTTCTTTTCCTTCGAGAATTCCAAGTTGACCTAAAATCATGGGTGCAGCACAGATTGCAGCCAAAGGCTTACCGGCTTTTGCAAAGTTTGACAAAGCTGCTTTTAAACCTTCGTGTACATTCAGGTTTTTTGTTCCGGGTTGTCCACCAGGCAAAATGAGCATATCTGCTTCATCAAAATAAATCTCCGGGTATAGACAATCTGCTTCAATGGCAATGCCATGAGCTCCGACAACACGAAGATCGCCTGTGATGGAGACGCTTGACACGCTTAAACCAGCCCGGCGAAGAATATCAATGATTGTGATGGCTTCAATTTCCTCAAAGCCCGGAGCTAAAAAAAGAAAAAGTTGCTTCATGATGGTATGCTTTTATGGATTATTCTTATTTCAGCACGATTTCATGTCGTATCTATTTCAATCTAAAGCGGTAGGTGATGGTTCCGCTTTGTACCTGATTCCCTTCAATGACATTAAAACGAGCCTGCTTAGCGGCACTAAGCGCAGCACTCCTTAATGTGGCATTGTCTGTATTTGTTCCCTTCAAGGCAACAGAGGCAGTTGTGACGATACCTTTTGGATTAACAATAATCTGAACAACGACGATTCCTTCTTCCTGAATGGAATAGGATGGTCGTGGCAATCCTCCTTTCACACTCCTGCCATTCAATGAAAATTGACCAAAACCTGAACCTCCGGTCGGAGCACCTTGGTCACCCGTTCCTGTCAAGGATGTACCTTGGCTGATACCCTTACCTGTCTTTGTCCCGAAAGCACTGGCTGTTTGGCTTCTGATGGTTGCTGCTTTTTGTTCCTGCTCTGTTCGTATTTGCTTTTCTTTGATTTTTGTCTGTTCCGCTTCCTTTTTCTCTGATAAAGATACAGAATTTTCTTGATCCTGAGTAATCATTTTTTGGTCTGTTTGGGTTATCGGTTCAGGTTCAGGAATCGGGGCAACTTCTGCTTCATTGGCTGCTTCTCCTGCAGGTTCGAAGAGCCCGGCTGCTTCATCTATATTCCCGAAATTAACAGGTAACCCCTCCTCTGCTATGGGTTCTTTTTTTTCGAATCCAAAGAGCATCAGGTACATAATCAATAGCGCATGTATGAATACCGTACCTACAATCCCCAAGTTCTTGCTTTTGGTTAATATCATTTTTCAGGAGGACGGGTGGCAAGGACCAGTTTGAATTTATTTTCATTGCAAATATTCAACACGCGGACAAGCTCGCGATATGGTATGCTTTCATCGGCATACAATGCCACGTACATATCAGGCTCTTCCAAAATTTTGGCCTGCAAAAAAGTCTCGATGCCTTCAAATGGCACCTGCTGCTCTTTCTCGTTTCCAAAAGCAACGTAATAATTGAGATTTTTGTCTATGATGACCCTTGTGAGGGGTTTGGCTGAGGATTGTTGCTTGCTTTCCGGCAGAAGTATCTTGATGGAATTCGGATTTACCACGGTTGATGTAATCATGAAGAACAACAACAACAGAAAAATGATATCTGTCATGGATGCCATACTGAAGTTTGCGTCAATTTTATTTTGCCTTTTCAGAGCCATGTCAATATTATTTGGCGGGTTCGTTCAATAAATCCATAAATTCCATTGTTTTGGCTTCCATGTTGTTGACGATTTTTCCTACACGTGTAACCAAATAGTTATAGGCAAAGAAGGCACAAATGCCCACGATCAATCCTCCGACTGTTGTAATCATGGCCGTGTATATGCCGGATGAAAGGATGGTGATATCGACATTGTTGCCTGCATTGGCCATATCGAAGAAAGCCTGTACCATACCGGTTACAGTACCTAAGAACCCGATCATGGGAGCACCACCTGCCACGGAAGCCAGAACAGAAATACCTTTTTCAAGTTTTGCGACTTCCAAATTACCGAAGTTTTCGATGGAAACTTGTACATCGTGCATCGGACGTCCGATTCTGGATATACCTTTTTCAATCATGCGTGATAATGGGGTGTCTACCTGCTTGCACAACTTAACAGCTGATTCAATCTGTCCCTCATAAATATGATCTTTGATGCGGCCCATGAAGCTGGGGTCATCTTTTGATGCTGCGTTTAGGGTGATTAAACGCTCTATAAAAATATAAATGGCAATGATGGAGAGAATAACCAACGGAATCATCAACCATCCACCTTTGACAGCCATATCAAAGAATCGCATTTCATGGACCACATCCGTGGCGTCTTCACTAACATTCGATAAAACCGGAAGAGCCTCTTGAACGGTTGATTGGAGAAGCAGGAGTAAATTCATAAATTTTTTTCAGTTATTTCAAACAATTTTTATATGCATGTATAGAACCCTTTAGTCCGAGATATAAGGCATCTGAAATAAGAGCATGTCCGATGGACACTTCTTCCAGAAATGGAATTATTGTATGCATGTATGCCAGATTATTAAGGTTCAGGTCGTGCCCGGCATTGATGCCAAGGCCGTTCTTGCGGGCGATGTTTGCTGCATCTATAAAAGGCTTGATGGCGGCTTCTGGATTATCCGGGTACATGGTGGCATATGGTTCTGTATAAAGTTCCACACGGTCAGCACCTAACTTTGCCGCATTTTCGATATCCCTGAATGCTGTACCTACAAAAATGGATGTACGGATGCCGGCGTTACAGAATTCTTCAACGATTTCCGACAATAATTTGAAATGTTTGGAGGTGTCCCATCCAGCGTTGGATGTGATGGCATCGATGGCATCAGGAACCAATGTGACCTGATGAGGTTTGACTGTCAGAACCAGATCCATAAAATTGCGGGAAGGATATCCTTCAATATTGAATTCTGTTGTGATTAGCGGTCTTAATTGCATCACGTCACTATAACGGATATGTCTTTCATCCGGTCTTGGATGCACCGTGATACCTTCTGCTCCAAAAGCCTCACAATCCACAGCAGCTTTGAGAACGTCTGGTGTGTTCCCCCCGCGAGCATTACGCAAGGTCGCTATTTTGTTGATATTTACGCTTAGTTTTGTCATGTCATAAAGTTTTCTCACTTTTGTATCGGCAAGTGCATATTCACGATTTCTGAAAAGATCAATTCAAATAATCCCTATTGACCAGCCTATGCAAAGTTAATAGCTTTTACCTTAGTTTCTACAATCTGGATACTGTTTTTCTGGCCTTTCATGTTAATTCCGCTAAAAATGCACAAATTTTTCTTTAACTAAAAACATCTATGAAGGTTGCAATTTTTGGAAGTCAGTTTCAGTCTGAAAAATTAAATCAAATTTGGAGTGTATTTGATGCACTTCATGATATTGATGCTGAAATTTATGTATGTAAGACGTTCCATGATTTTCTTACATCAACACTTGTGAATCCCCCTGTAATAGATGGTATCATTGAAAGCAACGACTTCTCGGCAGATTTTGCCTTGAGTATTGGGGGGGATGGAACCTATCTGCGCACAGCCCATAGCATTGGCAATAAAAACATTCCTATATTGGGTATCAACACCGGACGTCTGGGCTTTCTGGCGGAAGTCGATTCCATCGAAATCGATGCTGTTATCACGGACTTGTACAAAAGAAATTTTCGGATTACCGAATTGAGCCAACTACATCTGTCAATCAATGGAGAGTCTTTTGAAGAGTATCCTTGTGCCCTCAATGAGATTGCCATACTGAAGCGGGACCTATCTTCCATGATCAACATCCATGCTTCCGTCAACGGTGAATACCTCAACGGCTATCAGGCTGATGGATTGGTTGTTGCGACACCCACAGGATCAACAGCTTATGCATTGAGTGTTGGAGGCCCCATCATGATGCCGGAAAGCAAGACCTTGTTGGTAGCTCCGGTTGCCCCCCATAATCTTACCGCCAGACCCTTAGTGCTCGATGATTCTGCTGTCATTGAGTTGGAAGTGGAAAGCCGCAGCCAGAACTTTCTGGTCTCTTTGGACGGACGTTCATATACGATGCCTTGTTCTATAAAACTACAGATTACCAAAGCGGATTACTGTATCAAGGCCATCAAACGTCCTGGTCATACCTTTATCAACACACTCAGAAAAAAACTGATGTGGGGTGTCGATCCACGTGGTTGAAGATCAAGCGATAAAAGTCGGATTCCATTTGTCCAACCAGTTTTTGCCGGTTAAACCTGCGTTTCCTGTTGTTTCTTCTTCATTGACAGAATCCTGAATGGAGCTGAAGTCAAAGTCTTCAGGTAAGATGCAATGATCAATGATGAAGCGATAATAACGCATATATGCCCATGAAGCACCGATACCCAAGGTGAGGAAAATCAATATGAAATTACCAACCGCCATCTCAAAAACTTCCAAAGGATTCGCATTGGAAAATAACTTGAATTCGTGATCTCCTTTTTTCACCACGATATTATTCACTGAATATTCGTAAAGCTGTTTTATAAACCAGATTCCGTAAATCCCAAAAGTGATCAGGCTCAGTAAGGAACCTTTCAGTAAAAGCAGGAACAACTTTTTTGACTCTCCACTAAAATCAAACCTTAGACTGCCGAACCGAACGTTCTGAAGCAGGTATTTGGAAAGTTTTACCTGATACCAGGCATTATAAATGCCTGCTGTCAATGTGGTAAGAATGGATCCTGTAAAACAAATAGTGATTAGTTCGCTTAATTTTCCGTTGTATGAAGGCCTTACTTCCCCCCATAATATATGATTCAACCTGTAGTTGAGTGATCCGTGTAAAATGACGGGTGCAAAGAAATACAAAAGTCCGAGAATAATCATGCAGGAAATCAAGACAATCACGACAGAGAGTATGGATCCTTGAAAAGAGACAGAGAGTACTGATCCGCCGATACAAATAACAATCAATAGCAGACTGGCAAGAATGGTTTTAATATATCCTTTAAAGAATTCCTTCGCTTTACCTGTAAAAATGAAAGAATTCCCTGCCAGAAAGATCTTTTGACAAAAATAGTTGAGTTCTCTGACTTTCGCCCATGGATAAAGGAAAGTCAGGCTCAGAATAGTCAGAATAACATTAACGAAATGAATTTTAAAAAACTCAAATCCTTTTCCTTCAAATTTTAAACTGTTCATATCCAAGTATTTATTTTCGATTCAATTTCCCTTGATAATGGATGATTTCTCCTTCCGGAGTGATACCCTCTGCGGTTATGGTGTAAGTTCCCGGGGTATCGGCGGTATAGAAGAAGATGTCTGCCTGACCATTTGCATTGCTCTTGACAACCGGTTTCCAGAAAATGGTGCTTCTCAAATCGGGAATCGGGTCTTGTCTGTTCTCCTCCATCTGATATCGCGGGACATAAAATTCTGCCGGTAATGAATATCCAAGAGGGATGAATTCCACCTGATTTCTTCCCATTTCCTCCGGTTCTTTTTCTTCCCTGTCTTCCATCCGTTTCAAATAGATATAGATGACGCCACCTTGACCTTTGGAACCAAACATCATGGTTTCTGAAGGATCTTTCAATATATCGATCATTTGTACGTCTGAAGGACTGATGGAACTTAATTCCTCCATGGAGCATTCCATATTGTCAACCATAATCAATGGGGTATTGTTTCGGATTGTAATGCTTGTCCCATCACTGCTGACCGTCACACCAGGAGCTTGCATCAGCAGATTTGCAAGGTTTGTTGCCCTTGAAATTGCTTCTTCATCAAAGGTATAGCTTGGGTAAGAGTACATGCCTCCTGCGCGTTCATCTCTGATTTTCTTGTTCTTGTCCACTTTCTTTGCCGTAACCACGACATCTTTCAGGGTTACTGATTTCATCCCATTCTGATAGTAATATCTATCCCGACTTTTCTTCAAAAAGTCTTTCATGGCTAAGTTTTGTTTGATGTCATCAGGGTATACACATGATACACCCACTTTTGGAAAGGTATCAGGATATACAACCAGTTCAATAAAAGCACCAGGTTTTTTTTCAGCTTGTATCATGATTTTTGTGCTGTCCGGGTATTCCGGGCATTTTAATGAAAAACGGCCGCGATTGTCTGTGGTGGTCATGTCAAAGCCCATTTTTTTATGTACAAGGAAAGTTACATTATTATTAGGTAGTCCTCTCCTTGCCGGGAAATTTTGAACTTTTCCTGAAATGATGAGACCTTGTTCCAGCGAAAAGCCACGTCCTTTGTCATAGTTTCCTGCAAGGACAGCCGGAACATCGTAGCGTTTCCATCCCTGGGTAAGCATCAGTAAATCCATTTGGAAGGATGCATTTTTGTTAGCAGGGTTGAAATACCAGTTTGGGTTTTCAACATATCCTTTTAAGTCTGATTGAAGAAGCAGGTAACTTTCGATGGTCGTTTCATTCGGATCAATCTTGACATCATTGTCATCGGTTACACTGATGGAAAAATCACCTTCAACAGGATGACCTTTTGAATCTTTCAAAACGATGGCTGCATGCGCTGCATCCCTTTTCATATAATAAGGTTTATCCAATGTCAGGTTTAGGTTTGCTTTGTCTTCTCCGAAAATATACAGCATCCTTTCACTGAGAATTTCGCCATTTTTGTTTAAAAGAAGTAATTGGGCTACACCTGAGGAAACACCTTTCTTTGAGAATGCAATGCCGGCACTTTCCGGCAAAAGGGAGCTTTGGAAGATGGGCAATCCCCTGAGGTTGACAATCAGATAAAGCGTATCTGTTCTTGGTGCTGCGTTTGGTGTAAGCACAGAAACGTTGATGAGGGTAGAGCTTTGTTTCATGACCAATGCGTAGTGTTGTACAGATACTTCCGGAAGTTTGATTGTCATGCTCAGGCCACGGTTATCTTCACAGATGGCACTGTAGGTCTTTCCGGCTTCCGGCGTTATGGCTAATATGCCCATTCCCAGATGGCTGCTTTTAAAAGTGCAGATGTCTTTGTTTTGTTCATCTACAATTCTTCCACTGACATCTGTTCCCAGACCGTTTTTTGTGATGGCTTTAAAGCCGACCATTTGAAGATTTCCTGCAATCAGGTGCCCACCTTCGGGAAAGAACTGGATATCAAAGTCCGCTTTTTGTTCTGTCGCTTTCTTGAAATCGCTGTTGTAGCTGCCGGTGTTCTCATCAACGGTGACCCCGTTTATACCTTTCAGAGAATTGCCTATGAAAACTCTTTGGCGGAAAAAATAATCTTCGTCGATGTTTTGCATGAATTTGGTGTAAGCCCTGATAGAATACCAACCTTCTGCTATATCCGGTGATAGTTCAATCTGCCCGAAAAATTGCGTTTCGTCGATGGGGCGGATTTTCTTTCGGAGAACCACTTCATTGTGCGCATTAAGCAATTCCACATAGAGGTATCTACTGAAATAAAAAGGCGTGTGCACGGTGGCATGTACCATGTATGCCCTGAACCAGATCCGTTCCCCTGCAGAATAGTAGGGTTTGTCAATGTGCAGATATATTTTTTCCTGTGGAAAATTCTTGATTTGATTGGTCAGATGAGTGATTGCTGTTTCGTTTGTTTTTGGAATGGAAGCATCTGAGGCGGATTCCTGCGCAAAAAGATTGATTGAGAAAATCAATGCAAAACCGAAAATGATGGATTTTTTCACTTGAGAATAATTTTAAATTTCAGATCGGATAAAACAGTCCGCATTTTGTATTCCTGCATGTTTGTTTGACCGGTTTGTTGGTTGCAGAGTGACACAGGGTCAAAATTCAGGATGTAAAATAAGATCCGAAGACATTTAACCGAGGACGAAATTATGAAATTAATTCGTTATAAGTGCAGAAAAACTCGATTTTTGGATTTTTTAAGGAGTGGAGAAAGGGAGGGGGCGTTAAATAAAAAAGCAGCTTTATCATAAAGCTGCTTTTTTGTTTAATATACCTGGAAGAATAGATGCTTACGATCTCTTTTCTTTGATGCGTGCTTTCTTGCCGGTTAGACCGCGTAAGTAGAAAAGTCTTGCTCTTCTAACTCTACCGACTTTATTGATGGTGATGCTGTCGATAAACGGAGATTCAAGCGGAAAAATACGTTCTACACCAACGTTTTCAGACATCTTTCGAACGGTAAAACGTTTCTTTTCGCCATGTCCGGCGATTTTTATTACAACGCCGCGATACTGCTGTATACGTTCTTTGTTACCTTCTTTAATGCGGTAAGCAACTGTTACAGTGTCTCCACTCTTGAAAGATGGATGTTGAGTTCCTGTGGCGAAAGCCTCTTCGGCAATTTTCATTAAGTCCATAATAAGACATTTATTAGTGAGTGAATGGCGCAACATAACAGGCTACTCTCTTTCCTGCCAGCGATTACGCAAAGCGGGTGCAAAGAAAGTAAAAAAAATCGGGTAAAACAAGAACGGTATCCAAAATTTCCAAATAATTGATTTTTGACTCTTTACACAGACATAGACTGCAAGATCATTCAAATTGGAGTGTAAATACCACCAATCTGGAAGTGATTTTATCAAAGGCATTGGTATATTTGAGATAGGATTCGCTATCCTTGTCAGATCTGTCATGATCGAATATGTCACCAATGCCAATACAAAATTTCAATTCCGGAACCAGGCGAAAATAGGGAAGGTAGAAATCACAACCGGTTCCGATTTCCCAATAGAGATTAACCGGCTTCAGCAAAATGGGTTCATGTTTGTCTCTTCCCATATCTATGCCTGCACTGAAACCGCTTAAGATGTATGGTCGAAAATTGTTGGTGCGGGCTCCTCTGTATCGGAGATTGAGGGGTAACATGATATAATTTGAGCGAACGGAAGCCTTTGTCGCGATGGCATTTGCCGCGTCGGACATCAAGGTGACTTCTTTGCTCCCAAAATGGATGGTAGGGGTCACCCGTAAGCTCAGGAAATCAGCCAGTCTTAAATCGCCAATGACGCCAACGGAAAACCCAGGGGTATAGGAGGCAATATTGGCATACCATCGATGTCCGTCTGCGTCTTCGATTCCGGAATGTTGAAAAATCAGGTCTTGTGCATGAAGTCCTACCAAAAAGCCAAAATGATAAGGTTTCAGATCTTCATATTGAAGATACTGAACCCGATGCTGAGCAGTCAATGTTCCAGATTGCCCCCAGAGTATAATACTCAAAAGAAGTATATACGTTTTTATGTTCCTCATCCTTGCTTTTCTACGAATATCTCGTCAATGACAAAAGAATAAACGATTTTTAGTATGAAATATTGCAGCTTTGTTTGGAAGAATTCTAAAATTCCGTACATTTGCCCTGCTAATTAATACTCATTTAATCTATTGTATCATGGCTCATGTTATTGGCGAAGATTGCATCGCATGCGGAACTTGCATCGATGAATGTCCGGTAGAAGCTATCTCTGAAGGTGATATCTATAAAATTGATCCGGAGGTATGTACCGATTGTGGAACTTGTGCAGACGTTTGTCCTGTAGAAGCTATTCATCCGGAATAAATAGTTGCGAAAAGAACATAAAGGGATATTGGGGACGATATCCCTTTTTTTGTACATAGGTCTCAGACATGGTCAAATCCATTCCAACAACCACTTTTCCAAAGTTTTATCCTGAATCTTATTGATGTTTATTGTCTTGATAATGGTGGCTGAAATGTTGGCTGTAACTGAGCTTTGAGCAAACGAACCAGTTACATACTAATAGGAGTGGTATCATGAAAATATGTAACGGCTCGTTTTCTTTGTTTTATCTCTTATAAAAAGATCCGTGAGGGATGACCTTCACTATACAAATATATAATATGTATTTTCCTGAAAAGATAAGGAAAGCTGTAATAATAAGCAGGGGAAAGTCTGATTTTTGTGTAGGGCAATCACCTACACTGCGTGGAATTTTCCAAGAAGGATCTTATTCTATAAGCTTGTTTCTCAGGGCGTACATGGTAAGGTCTGCATTTTTTTTCAGATTCATTTTCTCCATGATTCGCATTCTATAAGTACTTACAGTCTTGTCAGAAATAAAGATTTCGTTGGCAATTTCCATCACGGATTTGCCTTTTGCCAGTAGGATCATTACCTGAAATTCCCGTTCGGAGAGTTGCTCATGGGGTAGTTTCCCATCCATGCTGGAATCCTGAAAAATAAGCTTTTCTGCCAATGCAGCAGAAACATATTTTTCTCCGGCAGCTATTTTTCTGATGGCTTTTGCAAGTTCATCAAATGCGCTGTCTTTGGACAGATAGCCAGAGGCTCCAAGCTTGAAGGCACGGATGGCGTATTGTTCTTGTGGGTAAAAACTGAAAATGAGTAGGTGCGTTTGGATATTTCTGTCCTTGATCCTTTGAAGAACATCCAATCCTGACATTCCGGGCATGGAAATATCCAGAATGACCAAATCGTATTCTGTGTTGCATATTTTTGAAAAAGCGTCATTTCCATCTGTCGCTTCTTCAATTAAGGTGACTTCAGGGAGAGTCTTTACGATTTGCTTGACTCCTTCGCGCACGATTGCGTGATCATCGGCAATAAGAACTTTCATGAGATATTTGTTTTAGGAATTTTGACCTCTATGATGGTCCCATTCTTTGATTTGTTTAAAAAATCAATATTTCCTCCGCATTGTTGAACCCTTTGTCGCATGGCGATGATTCCGAAAGATTTTCCTGAAGTCAATTTTTCTTGTGGAATACCATGCCCATTATCTGAAATTCTGAGAGTAATCTCGTCTTTTCGGTTGATAAGTTCGATTTTTGAGGTTGTTGCTTTGGAATGGCGGATAACATTTGTCAGTGCTTCTTGTAGTACGCGAAACAAAGTCAGGTTGATGGTGGTGATTTCAGAGTCCATGTCATCCAGGGATAATTTACATGGGATGCCTGTTCTTTCTTCAAATTCTCCGCAGTACCATTCAATGGCTGCCACAAGCCCGAGGTCATCCAACATTCCGGGATGTAATTCTGAGGAAATGTGTTGTACTTTCCGTATGACATCGTTGGTCATCTCTATCATTTTTCCGACTCTTTGTTCAATTTGATCTTTTTTGTCCAAATTTTGACGCACCCAGCTCAAATCCATTTTTAGGGCTGTCATTGATTGTCCAAGTTCGTCGTGAACCTGAAAGGAGATATGAGTACGTTCTTCCTCAATGGCTTTGATCTGGTATTGGTTGAGTTGTTCCAGCTCTTGTTTGGCTTGCAGAAGCTTCGATTCGGAAATCCTGAGTTTCTCGGCATTTTCAATCAATCTGACCTGTTGCCAGTGAAGTTCGAGGAAAACATTGATTTTGCTGATGAGTATGGACTTGTTAAGTGGCTTGATGATATAATCTACAGCACCGGCTTCATAACCTTCTTCAATCTTGGAAGTGTTGGGGTAGGCAGCTGTCAGGAAAATAATGGGTACTTTGCACTCTGCACGATCTTCATTGAGGTGAACAGCCAGCTCAAAGCCGTTCATGCCTGGCATCTGTACATCCAGAATGGCCAGTGAAAGATCAATATTTTTGGTGGCTTTCAATGCCTCATATCCAGAAACAGCTTGAATTAGTTTAACCTGAAGGTTACGCAATAATATCTCCAGATAAAGGAGGTTGTCCAGGTTGTCATCAACAATCAGAATATTCGGTATGGAAGCCATCAGAAAAGGGTTTGTTCGTAAACAAAGGTAGCTATTTATTTGATGGCATCAATATAAACAACTTGAAAATTTTATGCTGAATACCGATAAATGGGTATTGCCTGAAACATTCTCATGAACTAACTTTGCTGTTAAATATTCAATATGAAGCTTTCAGATTTAAAGACAGGAGAAAAGGCGGTTATCGTCAAGGTTTTCGGACATGGCGGATTTCGAAAACGCATCATTGAAATGGGCTTTGTCCGTGGTAAAGTGGTAGAGTCTTTACAGAATGCCCCATTGTTGGATCCTGTCAAGTATAGGATTATGACCTATGAGGTTTCGTTGCGTCGGAGTGAAGCAGAAAACATTGAAGTGGTCAGTAACAAAGAAGCACTTGAGACCTTGGAGACAGATGCCTACAATGGTGTCATCAGTGAGGATGAACTTCTAAAGATAGCCTTTTCAAAACGAAAACATATCAACATTGCATTGGTAGGTAATCCGAATTGTGGAAAAACATCTCTTTTCAATCAGGCATCAGGTGCTCATGAGCATGTTGGCAACTATGGAGGTGTCACAGTGGATGCCAAAGAAGGGAGTTTTTGCTTCAGGGATTATACCTTTAAAATAGTAGACTTACCTGGAACGTATTCCCTTTCTGCATATACGCCGGAAGAGGTATATGTGCGAAAACATTTGGCCGAAGAAACACCGGATGTTGTGGTGAATGTGGTGGATGCCTCCAATCTGGAACGAAATCTTTTCCTGACTTCGCAGCTTATTGACATGAACCTGCGTATGGTCATTGCGCTGAATATGTATGATGAACTGCAGGAATCCGGCAGCAAGTTGGATCATCTGCAGTTGAGCAAGCTTTTAGGGGCACCTGTCATTCCTACAATTGGCCGAAAAGGCTGGGGATTGGATACCTTATTTCATGTAATCATTAAAGTATACGAAGGAACAGACTTCTTTACCAAGGAAGGAGAAATAAAACTTGAAAGTTTGCATGAACTTCATGAGTACTATCATCAACATGATTTGGATCATGAAACTTTGGAGGAAATTTATGAAGATACAGAGCACCGGATGACTCCCGAAGAATTGGAACTGGAACATCAGGAAAAAAAGGGACATCGTGACAGGCTCGAGAAGAAATATCGTCAACATCGGCGTGCTGATTCACAGGAGGATCATTCTGACCAACATCACGAGCACTATTATCAAATAGGTTCCATGACCCGACACATTCATGTCAATCATGGGCCGGTGCTTGAAAAGGCCATCCAAGTGGTTAGGGCTGAAATAGTCAAGAATGATGGTGTCCGGGATAAGTATTCCACCCGCTTTTTGGCCATCAAGATGCTGGAAGGCGACAAAGAAGTGGAAAAACTCATCCAAACCTTGCCCAATGCCAAAGATATTCAATCCGTAAGGGATAGATCGGTCATTATCATAAAGGAAAAACTGAAAGAGGATCCTGAGGTGGCTATCACGAATGCCAAGTATGGCTTTATTTCCGGAGCATTGGCAGAAACATATAAAGTGGGGAAAAAACCGGAACAGAATCAAACGAAAAGAATTGATTCCGTTGTGCTTGGTAAGTATCTGGGCTATCCTGTTTTTTTGTTGTTCATGTTTGTGATGTTTGAGTGTACATTCTCACTCGGCAAGTATCCCATGGACTGGATCAATGCAGGAGTGGGCTGGTTGGCCGGACTTTTCGACCAACTCATGAATCCGGGTCCTTTGAAAGATTTGATTGTGGATGGTATCATCGGAGGAGTCGGAGGGGTGATTGTCTTTTTGCCCAATATCCTGATTCTTTACTTTTTCATTTCCTTTATGGAGGACAGCGGGTATATGGCCAGGGCAGCCTTCATTATGGATAAGATCATGCATCAGATGGGACTTCACGGCAAGTCTTTCATTCCCATGATTATGGGTTTTGGTTGCAGTGTGCCTGCTGTCTTGTCTACCAGAACCATCGAAAATCGAAACAGCCGGATGGTGACCATGCTGGTGACTCCGCTCATGTCTTGCAGTGCGCGGTTGCCTGTCTATTTACTGTTGGCCGGGGCGTTCTTTCCGGATCATGCCGGGCTTGTGCTGTTTGGTATTTATTTGCTGGGGATAGTCATGGCTGTGGTGATGGCCAGAGTATTCAAACGCTTTTTCTTTCACCGGGAAGAAATGCCTTTTGTGATGGAACTACCTCCATATCGTCTGCCAACATTGAAATCCATTTCCCGGCATATGTGGGAAAAGTCTGCTCAGTACCTGAAAAAAATGGGTACCGTTATTCTATTGGCTTCTATCGTAATTTGGTTTCTGGGCTATTTCCCGCAAAATGAAACATATAATCTTACCCATTCTGAAAAAAGCCATATCGAGCAACAAGAGCATTCTTACATTGGGCAGATTGGAAAATTTGTAGAACCGGCCATCACACCTCTTGGATTTGACTGGAAAATCGGAGTTTCACTTGTCTCCGGGATTGCAGCCAAGGAGGTGGTTGTGAGCACATTAGGTGTCCTTTATGTAGGAAAGGATGATCAAGCAGCATTGAGTAGCAGGCTCAAGTCGGATACTTATTCAGACGGATCTCCCGTTTTTAACGGAGCGGTGGCTTTATCTCTGATGGTTTTCGTATTGCTGTATTTCCCCTGCATTGCGACAGTGACAGCCATCAAGAATGAGTCCGGAAGCTGGAAGTGGGGTGCCTTTACGATTTTGTACACGTTGGCTTTGGCTTGGGTCGTTTCGTTTGCTGTATATAGGATAGCCTTGCTGTTTATCTAAGAATAAGGTCTATAAAATAGTTAAGAAGCTCTTCTTATTCGGCCTGTCTGTCGAATGTGGCATTTTCGGTATTCGGTAATCAATGAAAGATCTTTATTTTTTAGATTGCTGAACTTTTCTTTTAAAATGATGTTTCCATAAAAGGTACTGCTTGTAGCTTTATCAAATCGGAAAACGTTTAAATCATAAATTCTATATAATATGGCAAAAATTACATTTAAGAGCGTTCCTGTCAATACATGTGGAACACTACCCCAAGTTGGTTCTATGGCAAAAGATTTTTGTCTGACCGGAACAGACCTTGTTGATGTCAGTTTGAAAAATTTTTCCGGAAAACGAGTTGTGATGAATATTTTCCCGAGTATAGATACCGGGGTTTGTTCCACTTCCGTGAGACGTTTCAATGCTGAAGTTGAGAAGATGAAAAATGCAGTTGTACTGTGTATCTCCGTTGATTTGCCGTTTGCCCACAGTCGTTTTTGTGGTTCGGAAGGGTTGAATCATGTTGTCTCTTTGAGTGAGATGAGAGCCAGAGGGTTTGGAGAAGATTATGGCGTGAGAATGTTGGATGGACCTTTGGCCGGATTGTTTTCAAGAGCGGTTGTCGTACTCGATGAGACCGGAAAAGTGATTTATACGGAACAAGTGCCGGAAATCGGGCAGGAGCCGCAGTATCAGCCGGTGGTGGACTTGCTGAAATAGAATTTCTGCAGACTATAAACGTTTTTTTGTAAAAGGACGCACACGAATGTGACTGGACTTTCTCAAAAGGGGTTCAGTTGCCTTTTTTTGTGTGACTTATTGGTTATATATTCTAATGTAAGGTAAAAAGACGGAGAGGACAAAAGGCTCTTCTGACCTGTTTTCTTGAAATATTTTTAAAAAATATAGTAGTATGTATTGCATGGTACTGTGTATTTTGTATATTTGTGGCAAAAATACAGACCATGGATATAGAAAATGTTAAATCACAGATGCGCAAGGGCTTTTTAGAGTATTGCACCTTGCTGATACTGAAGAAGAGACCTTCCTATACTTCGGATATCATTGAAGGTTTGAAATCAGCTCATTTGATTGTGGTGGAAGGGACACTTTATCCTTTATTGACCAGATTGAAGAATGACGGGCTCTTGTCTTATGAATGGGTGGAATCTACGCAGGGACCACCCCGTAAATATTATTCGCTGACGGAAGAAGGTAACGGTATTCTTGTGGAACTCAGTGAAGCCTGGACTGAACTTTCTTCGTCGATTAATCATTTAAACGAGTAGTAACCAATGAAGTGTTGATGTGCGAATGTACTGAAGCATAAAAAATAAGAAAGAATGAGATGAAAAAGACCTTAAGTGTTAATTTGGGTGGCTCTGTTTATCATATTGACGAAGACGCCTATCAGGAATTGATGGATTATTTGCAGGATGTGAAGAAACATCTTGGTGATGAAGCTTCTTCCGAAGAGGTTCTCAAGGACATTGAACAACGCATCAGTGAACTTTTCACTCAGTGGATGCAAGGTAAACGCGAGGTTATTACAGCCTCTGATGTTAATCAAGTGATTGATGTTCTCGGACGTCCCGAACAATATGACAGCGCAGAGGATGAACCGAGAAATGAAAAAGAAAAAGCGGAAGAAAAGGGAAACCGAAAAGAAGAACATAACCGTTCCACAAGCAATGCTCATCGCAAATTGTACCGTGATACCGACAATGCCATTTTAGGGGGTGTTTGCTCTGGTTTGGCGGTTTATCTGAATGTGAGTCCGGTTTTGGTACGCTTGCTTTACTTCCTGTTGATTTGGTTTGGCGGTACAGGATTGCTCCTCTATTTTGTTTGCTGGATTATCATACCTGAAGCCAGGACAGCAGCTCAACGCCTCGAAATGCGGGGGGAAGATGTAACCATCGAAAACATTGAAAAGAAAGTCCGTGAAGAATACGGAAAGGTGAAAGGCCGGGTCGATGGTTATGTAAATTCAAACCGGTTTCAAGAGAATATGCACACGGCTGGAAACGGATTCGTCGAATTTTGTCGTGTATGTGTAAAAGTATTTTTTGCTTTCATTGCCGGCTCAATCGGTTTGGCAGGTTTCGCCGTCCTGGTTGCTTTGGTGTTGACATTAATGGTCATTTGGACTGGAAACATTCATATTGCCACAGCATGGCCTCATGAAATGATACCCTTGCAACAAGTTTTGACCAATCCATCTTCGGCTACCTGGATGACTCTGGGTCTGATCCTGACAATAGGTATTCCTTTTATAGCCCTCTTTAAATTATTATTCGGAAGGATGTTGAATTTTAAGCCGACGTCAAAATGGGAGGTATGGGTTGGCTTTATTTTCTGGTTCATAGGAATAGGACTGTGCATCTTTTTTAGCATGGATGTATTATCAAATTTTGGAGGTTTCTGGATATAACCTGAAAGGGAACGTTACATCTTAACAGCTCCTGTTTTTCCATAATCCTGATTGTCAATAACGATCAGGATTTGTTTTTATAAATATATTTATATTAAAAATAGATTAATATTAAATACATAATAGATTTATAAATGGTATATTTGTAAAATTAAATCAATGTTAATAAAACAAACTGTTTGTGTGTGATAATATGTTACAATAGGCAGTTTCATAACGAGTTGATTGATTTGTTCAAAAGTGTTAATTTGTAAATCTGAAAAAAATGAAAAAACATTTACTGTTTGTTTTTGTTGGTCTGATGCTATATCAGACATTTTGTGGTGATTTTGGTAAAGTCAGTGCTGAAAATGCTGTGCCCGACACCCTTTTATGGACATGGGAGGTTTCCTCTACGCTGAGTACACAAACCAAAACCTGTACTTTGGAGTTTTCGGATAATCTATTGGTGAACTGGGGTGACGGGGTGACGGAGTGGATACCTGATTCCTTGAGCTCAAAGGTCATCACCCATGTGTATTCCGTTCAGGCGAATTACACCTGTACTGCAATAGGGGTTGGAATTTCTTATTTTAAGGCGGATTCGAAACGTCTTTTGAGCCTTGATCCCCTGAAGGCACCTTCTTTGACTTACCTGAGTTGTACAAGTAACCAGATCAGCTCTCTTGATTTGACAAAGAATACCCAATTGGCATCTTTATATTGCGGCGGAAATAATCTAAAAATTTTGAACCTCAGTCAGAATACAAAATTGCAGACATTGACCTGCTCTGACAATCAACTTGCAGAATTGGATGTCTCGATGTTGCCGGTATTGAAGAAAATCACCAGCCATACCAATCCGCTTGTCAGAATCAATACATGTCCCACAGGTGCCCTGACTTATTTGTCCTGCTTTGCCTGTAGTCTTTCGGCAGAAAGCCTGGACTCCATTTTTGTTGCCTTGCCTACACTCGGCACCATATCTGCCAGTAAAAATCTTTTTGTCCTGAACAATCCGGGATCGTCTTCCTGTCACTCGGAGATTGCAGCAGCTAAAAACTGGACGTTGGATCGTGTTATTACGCAAAGTTCGTTTTATTTGCCGTCGGTTTCCTGCAAAATGGCAGATTCTGCCCAAGTCAATATTTGTCTGAAGAATACGGCACCGGTCATGGCTTTTGAACTTGATTTGATGATACCGGATGGATTTATTCTGGATACTTTGCGAAGTTGTCTTTCTGCTGCCCGGAAAGGTCAACATCTGTTATCTGTTGCCAGAATATCAACCTCCGCACAGCTCTATAGATTTATCGCATATTCCCTGAAGATGAAGGATGTATTTTCAGGAACGGATGGCTCCCTGCTTGAACTATATTTCAAAGCCCCGGAGGTTGTAAAAACCTATACGATGGATATTCAGAATGTAGTATTGATAGATACATTGACGAATTTGATGGATGTCTCCGTAACAGATGGTCAGATAATGGTGAAATCTATCTCACAGACCGGTGATGCCAATGGTGATAAAATGGTGGATGTGACAGATATCGTCAACCTGGTTGCATTTATCAATGGTCGTCAGCCTGCCGGTCTTGATTCTGCGGCAATAGATCTTGACGGAAATGGGTTGTGGAATGTGGCGGATATTGCCAAGTTGGTGGTCATCATCAATTCAGGTGAAATATTGTCAAGATCAATTTCCGTAAGGACTTCGTCAGACGTCGGGACATTATCCATTTATTGTGCAGAAGAGGCATCAGTGGGGAATCATTTGTTTTTGCGCTGTTCGGCTGAAAATTCAGAAAATCTGGAATTGTGCCTTGATAATGTCGATGATGTCCAGGCTTTTCAAGTGGATATCATATTACCGGATGGATTGAAACTTCAGACAGGTCAATTCTTACAAAATTCGGAACGGAATTCCGGACAGGTTTTTTCCATCCATCAGTATTCAGAAAATAGATATCGGCTATTATCCTATGCCTTAAAACCGGATGCCACATTTTTAGGGAAATCCGGGATATTGGCAAATTTAGTGTTGGAAGGCACGGAAAATGTCAGTGACGGATCCTATCCGATAACCATGGAACATGCGGTATTGACCGGAATGAACCTTTCTTCTGTCTCGTCGAAGCTGTATGGCGCAGTCCTGATACTGGGTCATCAGAAAGAAAAGGATGAATCCATCACATTCGGAACGGACAGAAATTCACATTTATGGATTCGTGGGGATGGTCTTACAGCCTTTTCGGTCTGGGATTTCACCGGAAAGTTGCTTATTCAGAAGCAACTGGACGAAGTGAACTTTTATAGTGAACCACTCGAAAGAGGTCTGTATATGATTATGGCAAGTTCCAAATATAAATGCGATTATATTCAAAAAGTGGCGGTGGAATAATGTACATTTTGTCAGTTCCGATGGCAAAAAATCTATTTTTGTGGTCAAATATGTCATGTTTTCTATGAATTTGGCCAACTGAATCTTTTGGCACGGATTTCGCTGTTAACAGGTTGTCGGTTCAAAAAAGCCGAGCGTATTTATACGTGAAAATGAATGCGGGGTTGACCCGTCATGATTTAAATATTTATCAACTTAAAAATAGTATTACTATGGCATTACAACCTTTATCTGACCGCGTGCTGGTAAGACCGGCGGCAGCAGAACAAAAAACAGCAAGTGGCATTATTATTCCTGATTCCGCGAAGGAAAAACCTCTGAAAGGTGAAGTTATCGCAGTAGGTCCTGGTACAAAGGATGAAACCATGCAGGTTCGCGTGGGTGACGTTGTTCTGTTCGGTAAATATGCCGGCACTGAAATCGAAGTCGATGGTGAAAAATTACTTATTATGCGTCAATCAGACATATTTGCTAAATTTTAAAAAATACATACAATCATGGCAAAAGAAATTAAATTCAATATGGAAGCCCGCGATTTATTGAAAAGCGGAGTTGATCAACTGGCAGATGCTGTAAAAGTAACATTGGGACCTAAAGGTCGCAATGTCATCTTGGAAAAGAAATTTGGTGCACCTCAAATTACCAAAGACGGTGTAACTGTAGCCAAAGAAATTGAATTGGAGAATCCTTACGAAAACATCGGTGCACAACTTGTTAAAGAAGTTGCTTCCAAAACTGGTGAAGATGCAGGTGACGGTACAACTACCGCTACTGTTCTGGCACAATGTATTGTTCGTGAAGGTTTGAAGAATGTTACCGCCGGTGCTAATCCAATGGATTTGAAACGTGGTATTGACAAAGCTGTGGCAGCTGTTGTTGCCCACATCAAGACTCAGGCCAAAGAAGTTGGTGCCAATTTTGAAAAAATCAAACAAGTGGCTCGTATTTCCGCCAATAATGATTCTGAAATTGGTGAACTGATTGCAGAAGCCATGCAGAAAGTGACCAAAGAAGGGGTCATCACCATTGAAGAAGCCAAAGGTACCGATACACACATTGATGTTGTAGAAGGTATGCAATTTGACCGTGGTTACCTTTCTGCTTATTTCGTAACTGACACTGAGAAGATGGAAGTTGGGATGGAAAATCCATATGTCTTGATTCACGACAAGAAAATTTCTTCACTGAAAGACTTGTTGCCGATTCTTGAAGCAGCTGTTCAAACCGGTCGTCCATTATTGATCATTGCTGAAGATATCGATGGTGAAGCTTTGACCACTTTGGTTGTTAACCGTTTGCGTGCAAATCTGAAAATATGTGCTGTCAAAGCTCCTGGTTTCGGTGACCGTCGCAAGGAAATGTTGCAGGATATCGCAACTCTTACCGGTGGTGTTGTTATCTCTGAAGAACAAGGTTTGCAACTGGAAACAACTACACTTGAGATGTTGGGTACTGCTGAAAAAGTTACTGTCACCAAAGACAATACAACGATTGTCAATGGTAAAGGTAAAAAAGAAGCCATTGTTGAACGTGTTGCTCAGATCAAGGCTCAGATTGCCAACACAACATCCGATTACGACCGAGAAAAATTGCAAGAACGTCTGGCAAAATTGGCCGGTGGCGTAGCTGTCCTTTACATAGGTGCTCCTTCTGAAGTTGAAATGAAAGAGAAGAAAGACCGCGTAGACGATGCTTTGAGTGCTACACGTGCTGCTATTGAAGAAGGTACTGTTCCTGGTGGCGGTGTTGCATACATCCGTGCTTTGAAGGCTATAGAAAACCTGAAGGGTGACAACGAGGAAGAAACACTTGGTATCAAGATTGTTCGCCGCGCCATCGAAGAACCTCTCCGTCAGATTGTATTCAATGCTGGAAAAGAAGGTGCTGTGGTCGTACAAAGAGTAGCTGAAGGCAAGGATGACTTCGGTTACAATGCGCAGACCGATACCTATGAAAACTTCTATGCAACCGGTGTGATTGATCCCGCAAAAGTGACCCGTGTGGCTCTTGAAAATGCTGCATCTATCGCCGGCATGTTCCTGACTACCGAATGTGTGATCGCAGAGAAGAAAGAAGAAAATCCTGCACCTGCAATGCCAGCCGGCATGGGCGGTGGTATGGGTGGTATGATGTAACATTCAGGTTCTATATAACTAAAAGAAACGCCTCAGTCGTAAGACCGGGGCGTTTCTTTTTCATAGAATATATTTTTGTTATGCTTTTCTGATTATTTTGCAAATTTTTTCCCTTTATATTTACTGGAAGAACTTCTCTATGCGTTGGATGGATGAGTTCGGACAGAAAACAACAACGTGGTCATCTTCCTGGATTTGGGTATCTCCGTAAATCAACATTCCCTTACCTTTTCGAACCAAACCACCCAAACTGATATTTTCCGGAAGGTCCAGATTCTTGACCACTACTTTTGTGATTTTAGCCTTTTTGTTGACGACAAATTCTGCCACTTCCGCATCTGCAAAAGCGAGACTCTTTACATTGGAGACATCGGCTTCAAGCATCATCTGGTAGATATGGCCTGCGGAAATCAGCTTTTTGTTGATAATCATGCCTATGTCCAAACCTTCAGCCAGAGCAATGTAATCAATGTTTTCAACTTCCGCAATGGTGCGGTGAATGTGGTAATTTTTGGCGGCCAGACAGGAAAGGATGTTTGTTTCAGAACTGCCTGTCAAGGCGACAAAGGCATCCGTTCTTTCAATGCCTTCAGATTCGAGAAGATCCACATCCCTGCCGTCACCAACAATGACCAAGGTGTTTGAATCGACTCTTTCCTTCAACCATTCGGCACGATCACGGTTCTGTTCAATAATCTTTACGTTAAAGTCATCAGACAACAACTGAGAAGCTTTAATGGCAATCCGGCTACCACCCATAATCATGACATTATGTACTTCATTGCTGGCTTTTCCACAGATTTTTCGGATGGTTTCTATGGCTTCAGGTGTAGAAATAAAGAAAACCAAGTCTCCCGCAAGAACCATATCTTTTCCTGAAGGAATTAACGTCCTGTTTTGACGTTTGATGACTGCGATGCGGTAAGCGTTCTCATCTTTAAACAATTCAGATAGTGGCTTTTCCAGAATGGAGGCGTTGGAACGGACTTTCACACTGACCAAAATTAATTTTCCTCCGCAGAATTCATGCCATTGTCTGGTCCATGGGCGTTTTAGGCTATTGACAATTTCTTCTGCAGCCAACATTTCCGGATAAATTAAGGAGTCGATGCCCAATTGTTCAAAAAAGGCTTTGTAGGATCTTTCCAGATATTCGGGATTGTCTATGCGGGCTACTGTTTTCTTAGTTCCCAGTTTGGTTGCCAAGATACAAGCTGTCATGTTCCGGCTTTCATCCGGGGTTACTGCTATAAAAAGATCGGCAGATTTTGCTCCTGCTTCCTTAAGCTTTTCAATGGATACAGGGGATCCAACCAGTGTCATGACGTCATAATTCGTATTAAGATTGGCAAGGATTTCTTCATTTAAGTCCAGAACCACAATATTGTGTTTCTCCCGTGATAACATTTTTGCCAAATGTCTACCAACTTCTCCGGCACCTGCAACTATTATTTTCATCTGATAATCATTTTTTCGTTTAATGTCCTATGGAACTCGCATGTCCATTTTATCATAAACTTGGAAGTTTTTACAAACATGCTCGTTTCATACAATAAGAATTATGATTCTTTTAATAAATCAAGGATGGCCTTTTTTATACCTTCTTTGTCGATTCCGCATAAATGATGCAGTTCGGCAACAGATCCATGTTCCACAAATTCGTCGGGTAGCCCCAGGCGTTTAATTTCCGGTGAAAGATGATGTTCGGAATAATATTCCAGTACAGCACTTCCGAAACCTCCTTCCAAAACGCCGTTTTCGATGGTAATGATTTTGTTGAATTTTTCACCGATTGATTGCAGGAGTGCTTCATCCAAAGGTTTTATAAACCGCATGTTATAAAGAGCCACCGATATACCTTCCTGACTCAATTTATTGACAACATCGGATGTGGTTTCTCCAATGGGGCCTACACATAGGATGGCCAAATCGTCTCCTTCAATAAGACAAGTTCCTTTACCGACTTCCAGGAGCTCCATTTTGTTCTTCCAATTCCTGCTAAAACCCAGTCCGCGTGGATATCGAATGACAAAAGGACCCTCTTTCATGGTTTGGGCAGTGAACATCAGGTTGCGAAGTTCATGTTCATCAATGGGGGAACTGATGATGACATTCGGTATGCAACGCAGATATGCCAGGTCGAAAGCACCGTGATGGGTCGGGCCGTCTTCACCGACAAGACCCGCCCTGTCCAGACAAAGGACAACCGGCAGTTTTTGCAAGGCAACATCATGAATGATATTGTCATAAGCTCTTTGGGCAAAAGAAGAATAGATATTGCAGAATGGTATAAGTCCTTCTTTGGCAAGGCCTGCGGAAAAGGTGACGGCATGTCCTTCTGCAATGCCCACGTCAAACGAGCGGTCCGGAAAACGATCCATCATCAGGTTCATGCTGCATCCTGTCGGCATGGCAGGCGTGATGCCCACAATTTTTGGGTTACTTTCGGCAAGTTCAACAAGTGTGTGGCCAAAAACGTCCTGGAACTTCAAAGGCAAATCTTTTGGCTTTTCATCGCAATCGCGTTCACCTGTATCTTTGTTGAATTTGCCAGGGGCATGCCATTCTGTCGCATCCCGTTCGGCAGGCTCGAACCCTTTGCCTTTTGTCGTGCAGACATGAAGCAATTTGGGGCCTTTCATATTTTTGATATCATTCAGAATCTTGACCAGATTTTCTATATTGTGGCCGTCTACAGGTCCAAAGTATCTGATGTTCAGCCCTTCGAAGATGTTGTGCTGATTGGTCAGAAGAGCTTTCAGACTGTTTCCGAAACGCAAAATCTTGCCTTTTCGATGATCATTGATGAGACCAATTTTCTTAAACAGCAAAAATGTCTTCCAACGTAGTTGGTTGTATCCTTTGGAAGTGGTGATCTTAATCAAATAATCACTCATCCCTCCAACGTTACGGTCGATGGCCATGTGGTTGTCATTCAGGATGATCAGTAGATCATTGGGGTGTACGGATGCATTGTTCAGCCCTTCAAAAGCCAAACCTCCGGACATGGCTCCGTCTCCGATGACAGCAACGACCAAATGATTGTCCCCCTTGATTTTAGCAGCGATGGAAAGTCCAAGTGCAGCAGAAATGGAGTTGGATGCATGACCGGCAATGAAGGAGTCATATTCACTCTCAGCCGGATTCGGGAATCCGCTGATGCCATTAAATTTCCGATTGGTGGAAAAGACTTTGCGCCGTCCTGTCAGTATCTTGTGTCCATAAGCCTGATGCCCAACATCCCAGACCAATTTGTCCTCAGGTGTGTTCAGCACGTAATGCAGCGCGACGGTGAGTTCTACAACTCCAAGGTTAGCTCCCAGATGCCCTGGATTTTCAGCCAGTTCGTCAATGATAAACTCACGAAGCTCTGAGCAAACCTGGGGTAAATCTTTAACGTTGAGCTTTCGGAGATCACTCGGATAATCTATCGTGTTTAGAATATTTTCTTTATCGTTTTTCATAATTCATAAGCTTGCAAAAATAAGCTTTTTTCTCATATAAATTATAATATTTTGTACTTTTGTCCTCTATGGAATTTAGAACTGCAATCCCTGTACAAATAGCTGATTTTCATCTTGCTCATACGGACAAGATGATGATACTCGGTTCTTGCTTTGCTGAAAATATCGGACTCATGTTGAAAGAGAGTGGTTTTAGGGTATCGCTCAACCCTTTCGGGGTTTTGTATAATCCGGCTTCAGTGGGCACTGCTTTGCAAAGATTGTGGCAGGATCAGTCCTTTAGGGAAGAGGAACTGGTAGAACATGATGGCTTTTACCATAGTTTCAGCCATCACAGCTCATTCTCCGGAACAGATCCCAAAAGTACCCTGGAAAAGATCAATACAGCTTTCAATCAGGCTGTGGTTGATTTGAAAGATGCAACTTGTCTGATTATCACCTTCGGTACGTCATGGGTATATACTTTGCCTTCTACAGATCAGATTGTGGCTAATTGCCACAAGATGCCTGAAGAGAATTTCTTACGTCGTCGGCTGACTGTCCATGAGATTGAGTATTTCTACATTGAACTGCTCGAAATGCTGTTTCAGGAAAAGCCAGACCTGAAGGTGTTGTTTACTGTCAGCCCAATCAGGCATATGAAAGATGGCGTACACGAAAATACCTTGAGCAAAGCTACTTTACACCTTGCTATTGAAGGCCTTTGTGAAAGTTTTGACCATGTATTTTATTTCCCGGCTTATGAACTGCTGATGGATGATCTGCGGGATTATCGTTTTTATGCTGAAGATATGGTACATCCTTCTGCTATTGCTCAGCGTTATATTTGGGATTACTTTTCAGATACCTGTTTTACCAAATCAACGAAAGATATTGTTCATCAGGTTCAACAGATTCGCAAGGCAATGGAACACAAACCTTTTCATCCTGAAGATGAAGCGTACAAGCGTTTTGCCAAAAAGAACATCGCCATCCTTGAATTGTTGGCAGCCAAAGCTCCGGAGATTGATTTGAACAAGGAACGGTGCTTTTTTGAACAAATACTGGAATAATGTGGGATTTTCGGATGTGATGAGATCCGTACCCGAACAATAATATGATATGAAGTATACACTGAATGAACTGGCCGAAATTTGGAAATCCAAAAGTCGGATTTGCGAAAATGTTCCTGTAAGTTGGTTATTGACAGACAGCAGGTCTTTGTCTTTTCCTGAAGAAAGCTTGTTTTTTGCTTTGAAGACGGCCAGAAACGATGGTCATCGCTATATCCCTGATTTATATAAAAGAGGTCTTCGCAATTTTGTGGTTTCCGATCCGGATTTTGATATGGAGGCTTTTCCTGAGGCCAATGTCATTTGGGTATCGGATGGCCTGAAAGCTCTTCAGTCTTTGGCCATTGCCCATAGAAAACGTTTTGATTGTCCGGTCATTGCTATTACAGGAAGCAACGGAAAAACCATCGTTAAAGAATGGCTTTGGCAATTGTTGCGGAAAGATATATGTATCACCCGTTCTCCCAGAAGTTACAATTCCCAGATTGGGGTGCCGTTGTCTGTTTGGCAAATGGATGAAGCTACCGATCTTGGTATTTTTGAAGCCGGAATCTCTCAGAAAGGTGAAATGGAAAAATTGCAGAAAATGATTCTTCCAACAATTGGTATTCTGACAAATATTGCCGGTGCCCATCAGGAAAATTTCACTTCGATGGAAGAAAAAGCCAATGAAAAGATCAAGCTTTTTGCTTCTTGCCAAACCATCATCTATTGCAAGGACCAGTTTTTATCAGACAAGGCTCTTAAAACAATATATCCTGAAAATCGGCTTTTTGGATGGTCTTTTGAGGATTCCGGTGCACCGCTTTATATCAAAAAGACAGTTGGTACAGGTCTTTATTCCAATATTCAATATTTCTGGAAGGATAAGGAGTACTCTTTTTCTTTACCTTTCAGTGATGCACCTTCCATTGAAAATGCAATAAACTGCCTGGCAATCATGTTGCTTCGTGATGTTCCAGTCATTGATATTGAGGCCAGGATGGGACAATTGGAACCGGTGGCCATGCGCCTGGAGGTAAAAGAGGGCAAAAACGGCTGTGTGATCATCAATGATAGTTACAATTCAGACGTGAATGCTCTTGAACTGGCACTCGATTTTCAGGCAAGACGTTCGGCCGGATCAACCAAAAGGACATTGATTCTTTCAGATATCCTTCAAAGCGGACAAAGCGCAGATGATTTGTATCAAGTTGTATCCGAAATGGTCATACGTAAAAAGATCGACCGGTTTATCGGGGTCGGTTATGAACTTTCGGCCCATGCATCCTTGTTCCCGATGCAAACCCATTTCTTTTTACAGACAGAGCGCCTTTTGTTGTCCGGCCTTTTGGATCAGCTTCGCAATGAATCCGTTTTGGTAAAAGGTTCCCGTTCTTTTGGTTTTGAGGAGGTCAGCGAAAGATTGTCCTTGAAGGTGCATGAAACGGTGCTGGAAGTTAATTTGGATGCCTTGGTGCACAATGTAAATTACTTTAAGTCCAGACTGAATCCGAAGACTCAGATGATTTGCATGGTCAAGGCTGAAGGCTATGGCAGCGGAGCCCTCGAGATAGCCAAAACGCTTCAGACACATTCTTGTGATGCGGTGGCAGTCGCGGTGGCAGATGAAGGCGTTGAATTGCGTCATGGAGGTATCTACATTCCGATTTTGGTGATGAACCCGGAATTTGGAAGTTTTTCGACTATTTTTGAGCACAAACTGGAACCTGAAATATATAGTTTCAAATTGCTGGATGCTTTTATACGGGAAGCAGAACGGGAAGGGGTGAAAAGCTATCCCATCCATATCAAGTTGGACACCGGTATGCACCGTTTGGGTTTCGAAGAAAATGATCTTCCTGAACTGTTGGGAAGATTGAAAGGCCAGGAATCCTTGCGTGTGAAATCCATATTCTCTCATTTGGTTGGTAGCGATGAGGCTCGTTTTGATGATTTTACCCATCAACAACTGGAACTTTTCGACCGTTTTTCGTCAGCCATTCAGGCTGCCTTCCCCCATCGAATTCTGAGACATATTCTCAATTCTGCAGGTATTGACCGTTTTCCTGAATACCAATATGATATGGTCAGATTGGGAATCGGAATGTATGGGATTTCATCCGTTGATGAGTCAAAGCTTCGGAATGTGAGTACCCTTAAGACAACCATTCTGCAGATTCACAGTTTGAAAGCCGGACAAAGCGTGGGATATAGCAGAAAAGGCATGCTTAGCCGTGATTCCCGCATTGCGACTTTGCCTATTGGATATGCCGATGGTCTGGACCGTCATTTGGGTAACGGATGTGGAGAGGTGCTCATCAATGGACACCGTGCTCGATTTATCGGGAATATATGTATGGATGCCTGTATGGTCGATATGACCGATATCAAGGCAGAAGAAGGAGATGAAGTTATCGTTTTCGGGGAAGGTCTTCCGCTTTCTGAAGTAGCCGGGAAGCTTGGAACCATCCCTTATGAAATACTGACCTCCGTGTCCAATCGTGTGAAACGAATATATTTTCAGGAATAAAAATCAAAGGAATGAAGCATATTATCATTGCCCTGTTTTGTGTTGTTTTGACATTTTCCTTCCATTCCTGTATTTTGTTAAATGTCATTGATATTGATACCTCGGAAGATAATCCGAACAAGTATGTCAATGACTGGATTAGCGAGACGATGGATGATTACTATTACTGGGAAGATAAAATGCCGTCAAGTACTGACAAGACCCTTTATCCGGATGCTTATTTTGAATCACTGCTCTATCAATATGATGCCGAAACAGCTCAGGATGGAGATCGCTTTTCCTGGATCAGCGAGGATTGGCAAGAGTTGGTTTCTTCCCTAAAAGGTGTTGAGGCCAACGAAATCGGATTCGACTATGTACTTTATCTGAAGGAAAAAGGATCTACAGCTGTGATAGGGCAGGTCACCTATACCAAAAAAGGGACTCCGGCAGAAGCTGCCGGCATCAAGAGGGGTATGCTTTTTGACAAGGTCAATGGATCAGATCTGACTACCTCCAACTATTATACACTCTTGTCTACCACGGCCGGCGAAATAACCTTCGGTTTCCTGAATGTGAATTATACCGATGAAGGTACGTTCAACGGATATACTTCAGGACAGAGCCTGACCATACAGACGCTTGCCAGTTATTCGGAAAATCCTGTATATCTTGATTCTGTGTATCAGATTTCAGGACACAAAGTCGGTTATCTGGTTTATAATTTCTTTGCTCCTGACGGAGGGACAGATAATGCAGTCTATGATGTTGAACTGAATCGTGTTTTCGGAGGTTTCAAAAATGCAGGCATCACAGACCTTGTACTCGATTTAAGATATAACAGTGGCGGATATTCTTCTTCGGCACAGCTTCTGGCCAGCCTCATTGTTCCCAACCTGAGTAAATCAAATGTATTTACCTATTATGATTATAACGACTTTCTGAATAATTATTATTTGAAAAAATACGGAAAGGACTTTTTCAATACCTATTTTACAGAGTCAGTCATGAATGGGGAAGTCGTGCTGGAGGCTGTCAACAATATCGGAAACAATCTGGGTGGCAGAGTGGTTGTGCTTACCGGCAGGTATACAGCATCAGCCAGTGAACAGGTAATCAATGGGTTGAAACCTTATATAGAAAGTGTGATCCTGATTGGTGATACCACTTATGGAAAGAATGTGGCATCATACTCGCTTTACGAAAAAGATGATTCGAAAAACAAATGGGGTCTACAACCCATTGTCGCCAAATATTTCAACAAGAACAACGAATCTGATTTTACAGCCGGCTTTCGCCCGAACTACGTGGTGGATGATACCGGTTTGCTTGGAATCAAGCCTCTCGGTGACGTCAATGAAAATTTGTTGAATAAGGCTTTGTTCGTTTTGGGAATTATTAACAATCCAAATCCTGTTGAGACAAGAAGCGGGAATGTTCAGAAAAACAGAATGTTGAGATCTCCTACACACATCGAGCGCGGTCTGCAATTGGATAAAATGCCTATTTTTGAATAAAAAATTGCACACATTTAAAGATTTTGTGTAATTTTGCTGCGAAATTAAACAGAAAAATTATGTCAAACAACTTATTGAAAGGGAAGCGCGGGATTGTTTTCGGTGCATTGAACGATATGTCTATCGCATGGAAAGTCGCTGAACGTGCTGTTGAAGAAGGTGCGACCATCACGCTGACCAATACACCTGTCGCCTGTCGTATGGGATCTGTGATGGAGCTTGGTGAAAAATTGAACGCAGAAATCATACCGGCTGATGCTACAAGTATAGAAGACCTGGAAACTGTTTTTACAAAATCTCAGGAAATTCTGGGTGGAAAGATTGATTTTGTACTTCACTCTATCGGTATGTCTCCCAACGTCCGCAAAAAACGGACCTATGATGACTTGGATTACAACTTGCTTACAAACACACTGGATATTTCTGCCATTTCATTCCACAAGATGATACAAGTGGCCAAGAAAATGGATGCCATTGCAGAAGGCGGATCCATTATTGCATTGACCTATGTGGCTTCCAGGCGCACATTCTACGGATACAATGACATGGCAGATGCAAAGTCCTTACTCGAGTCAATCGCCCGCAGTTTCGGATATATTTATGGCCGCGAAAAAGGAGTTCGCATCAACACCATTTCCCAATCACCTACCATGACGACTGCCGGAAGTGGTATCAAAGGCTTTGATGGCCTGATGGACTTTTCTGATAAGATGTCACCTCTTGGCAATGCCAGTGCTGCAGAATGTGCAGACTATTGCATGGTGATGTTCTCTGACTTGACCCGTAAGGTGACGATGCAGAATCTTTTTCATGATGGGGGATTCTCCAGCATGGGTATGAGCTTGCGTGCGATGAATCAATATAATAAGAGTTTTGATGAATTCAAGGATGAGCATGGTAAACTCATTTACGGGTAAATATTGGTAATGACATAGATGACTTGTTCATCCATTTTCCTACAAAAAAGGTTTTCAAGTAGGAGTATTAGTTGAAGGGGTTGCCTGAAATAGGGCAGCCCCTCATTTTTTTTGTGTTTACACCTGATCAGACAATTTGAAAAGACGTATTTTTATTGTCGTTAGTATTACATACCTTTGCGCAAATTCAAAAAGAAGTTTTTTTACAGCATGCTCATTAAGTTATATGAAGATAATCCCAATACAAGGGTCATTCAAAAAATAGCCAATGCATTGCGCGATGGAGGACTTATTATCTATCCGACCGACACAGTGTATGCCATCGGTTGTGATATCTTTCATACCCGTGCTGTTGAAAAAATCTGCAAACTAAAGAAAGAAGATCCAAGGAAAGCCAACCTTTCCTTTATTTGTCCTGATCTTAGTCAGCTGAGCGAATATGCCAAGGTGGATACCCCGACTTTTAAACTACTGAAGAGAAATTTGCCCGGCCCTTTCACTTTCATCCTGAACGGAAGCAATAAATTACCCAAGTTATTTAAACAGAAAAGTACGGTGGGCATCAGAATCCCCGCAAACAATATTGTCCAGACCATTGTCCGTGAGCTTGGAAATCCGTTGATGAGCACCACTTTGCACGATACGGACGATCAAGTTGAATACACCACCGATCCGGAATTGATTGATGAACGCTATGGTAATCTCGTTGATCTGGTGATAGACGGTGGAATCGGCGGTATTGTCCAATCTACAGTTGTAGACTGTACACAGGATGAAGTTCAGATTATCCGTCAGGGAAAAGGAATGCTTATTTTTTAGTCTTGCTTTTCACATTTTCGGGAAAGTCCTTTTCCATTTCTTTTGCCGGCTTTCTCCCCTCTACGTTGTAATAAACAGGTTCTCTTTTTACAGCGCGCACAATCAGGATGATGCCAGCCAAGATAAAAGGTATGCTTAACCATTGACCCATATTGAGCGTCATGTTTGCTTCAAATGCTTCCTGGTTTTCCTTGATGAATTCAATCAGGAAACGGGTAAAGAATATGCAGACAAAGAAAATGCCGAGTATCAGACCTTCTCTGTTTTTGGCTTTTGGCTTTTTCCAATAGAGTGTGAAAATCAGGATGAATGTTGCCAGATAGCACAATGCCTCATAAATCTGAGTGGGGTGTGAAGGGGCTGAAAAGATGGGATCTGCTCCGTGTTGCCATTGACGGACGTTTTCTATGAAACGAAACCCCCACGGCAAATCAGTCGGAACACCATATATTTCGTGATTCATCAGATTACCTGTACGGATCAGCACAGCGACAAAAGCCGTTGGAATGACCAAACGATCAAGTGTCCACAGCATATTGCGTTTGGTGACATATCTTGAGTATAGCCATATAGCAATAATGATGCCTAAAGCACCCCCATGACTAGCCAATCCACCTTCCCATATTTTGAAAATATCTCCGAGATGTTGAGAGTAATAATCCCATGCGTAAAAAAATACATGCCCCAAACGTGCTCCGATGATGGTTGCAATGATGACGTAGATAAACAAAACGTCAGCCCAGGATTCCTTCACTTTTTCTGATGCAAACATTTTTGAAATCATGAGCAAACCAACGTAAAATCCAATGGCAAAGAATAATCCGTACCAACGAACTTCCCAGTTTCCAAGTATAAATATTTCGGGGTGAGCGGTCCAGGTAATATATGAAAGCATAGTTCTCTTTTTTGCGAACAAAAATACGCTTAAAACTCAGATGATACAAAAAAAGGACAACTATTTAAAAAACTCCTGTTTTTTTAACAACTTCATAAGCCTTGAAATTTGAATTTCAAGGCTTTCATGTTAAAATGTCTGTCAAATCAATCTATTATATGTGTGCATGACCGGATACGTTTCGGAAAATTTACTATATTCGCAATCAATCTGATTTTATTGTTGAGGTCGTAACGGATGTGATGTCGGGACATCAGACAATGGAAGAAACAAGAGAAATAATCACAAAGATTTATGAAATCGTATCAGTTAAAAACAGGAATTTTTTGTTTGTTGATGTTGACTATCTTTTCGTTGGAAGCAAAAGAGATGTCAGATAGCGGTTTGAAAAAGGAAATATCCGATTCGTTGACCGTTTTTTATAATAAACAAATTGCAGGAAGCACTTCGGCCAGACATGTCAATATAGACAAAAAAACGGAAACTGTGACTGTTACATTAGATGCAAATATTTCGTATATTTCAATCAATGAGGATGATGTAAAACAAATTTATGCATGTGTCAAAAAAATATTACCTGATTCATGCAAATCCTATCATTTGATCATCCTCTCTGCCGGGTTGAAATTGGAAGAGCTGGTACCCAATGCCTATCGATTGAAAATTCACAAGGATGATAGTCGGATATATTCCAACAAAGAAAATCCTGCCCCTTTGATAAAACGTATTTCTGAACCATTCAAAATCAAAAAAGGATTGCAGAACAAGTATATTGCATTATGGCCAAGTCATGGTTATTATTATGAACAAAAAAGAGCTCGTTGGGAATGGCAACGTCCACGCCTCTTTCAAACGGTAGAAGACCTCAATTCCGAAAGCTACATTTTCCCTTATTTGGTGCCTATGCTGGAACATGCAGGCGCAAATGTCCTGCTTCCGCGGGAACGTGATTATCACAGCGTAGAGGTAATTGTCGACAACGATACTTCATGTTATGAATCTGTCTATAAAGAAACCGATAGAAAGAAATCCTGGGAACAGGGAGCAGGCTTTGGCTTTGCCAGAAAAAAGGAGGTGTACCTGAACGGCGAAAATCCTTTCACAGAAGGGTCTTATCGTCAAATCAAAGCGGTTGGCAAAGGTGTGGAAAGCGTTGCAGAATGGATACCTGATATGCCGGAAAAAGGCAGATATGCTGTTTATGTTTCTTACAAGACATTGCCGAACAGTGCAGAGGAAGCCCTTTATACCGTCTATCACCTTGGAGGGAAGACAGAATTCAAGGTCAATCAGAAAATGGGTGGAGGTACTTGGATTTTCCTTGGATCCTTTATGTTTGACAAAGGTAAAAGCGATATCTGCAAAATTACCTTATCCAACAAGGGCAATAAAAAAGAAGACATCATCACCGCCGATGCGGTCAAAATCGGCGGTGGCATGGGTAATGTAGCCCGTTGTCCCAATACAACAGGTCCATTGATGAGTGATACCGGACAGCAGCCGCTTCCGATTCATTATACGCCTGAAGTCAGTGGCTATCCACGTTACGCCGAAGGGGCACGATATTGGTTGCAATTGGCCGGCGTTCCCGATACGGTTTATAGCCACACCCTTTTTCAAGATGACTATTCAGATGATTTTCAAAGCAGAGGTTACTGGGTCAATTTTCTGGCCGGAGGTTCCGAAGTCCTTCCTGATGATCAGGGATTGAACATTCCCATTGATCTGGCATTTAGCTTTCACACCGATGCAGGAAAGAGACAGGCGGATTCGATCATCGGTACTTTGGGTATTTATATGACCCAATTTAACGATGGCGTATTTAAAAATGGACAATCTCGCATGGCTTCACGCGATTTGACGACGCTGGTGATGGATCAGGTGGTCAACGATATCCGATCTTCCTATGAACCGGAATGGACCCGCCGTGCCATGTGGGACCGTTCCTACAGTGAAGCACGGGTGCCCAATGTCCCCACCATGTTGCTTGAACTGTTGTCTCATCAGAATTTTGCCGATATGCGATATAATCTGGATCCACGATTTCGTTTCACCGTCAGTCGCGCCATTTACAAAGGGATGTTGAAATTCATTGCAGGACAATATGGCTATAAGTACGTCGTACAACCTTTGCCGATTATGGAATTCAATACCCGCTTTTCAAGTGAAAATCAAGTGAAGCTGCAATGGAGTCCCACAATGGATCCGCTTGAACCAACCGCTGTTCCCAAGCAATATGTGGTATATACCCGCATTGGTGATGGCGATTTTGACAATGGACAAGTTTTTAACGACACCTCTTGTGTGCTCCCGATAGACAAAGATAAGATATACAGTTTTAAAGTTACGGCACTCAATTCCGGAGGAGAAAGCTTTCCTTCCGAGATTCTTTCAGTATGCCGCAAGTCGGGAGAAAAAGGTGAAGCACTCATCGTAAACGGGTTTACACGGATCTGTGCACCTGAAAGTTTTACCATCAAGGATAGCCTTGCCGGTTTTATCGATTATGGCATACCTGATCGAGTTCAAACGAATTATATCGGCAGCATGTACGAATTCAGACGTGATGAAGAATGGACGGACGATGATGCACCTGGGTTCGGTGCCAGTAACGGTGACCATGAAGCACGAATTGTTTTGGGAAATAGCTTTGATTATCCGTTCATACACGGACAATCCATCGCCAATGCAGGGTTTTCGTTTGTCTCCTGCAGTAAAGAATCGGTTTGTAAGAACCAGGTTTTATGGGATAATTACCCTGTTGTCGATCTTATTTTGGGCAAAGAAAAGGAAACAGTCATGGCCAAAGGGGCAAAGCCTGCTGCATTTAAGGCTTTCCCGAAAGAAATGCAGAACGCAATCTCCAATTATTGTCAGCACGGAGGAAATATTCTGGTGACCGGAGCATACCTTGGAAGTGATTTGTGGAATAATCTGCGGGCTACAGACGCTGAACGCAAGTGGGCGAGCAACACCTTGAAATTCTGTTGGAGAAACGAAGGAGGCGCACTGACCGGTCGTTTTAAGGCCGTAGATTCACCTTTTGAATCGTTCAAGGGGGATTTCAACTATTTCAATGAATTGAATGATACCTCATACGTGGTGGAACGCCCTGACGCCATCGAACCTGCCGGCTCGGATTCCTACACCATTCTGCGATATTCGGAGAATAATCTGAGTGCAGGGGTAGCATATAAGGGTGTCTATTCCAGTTGTGTACTCGGTATTCCGTTTGAATCTGTAAAACCGGAGATGCGGGATGACCTGATGAAGCGCATCCTTACTTTTTTTGAACAAAAAATATCCCGATAGGGTTTTATCTGTTATTGTTGCACGGCTTTGTAAAAAGAGCCATAAACGCTTATCAAATAAATTAAAAGTCATGAGAAACAAAGTGATATTGGCTATGGCCGTCTTATTGCAATTGATGCTGGTGGAAGTCTCTGCCCAAAGGGTTAAGACAGGAATTGAAGTACTCCGTGAAAGTGATTTTGCTTTGCTGCAAGGCAAACGTGTCGGTTTGATCACCAACCCAACCGGTGTGGACCACCGTTTAAAATCAACCGTCGACATCTTGAACGAAGCCCCGAATGTGAAGTTGGTCGCACTGTATGGCCCTGAACATGGGGTACGCGGTAATGTGTATGCCGGAGACTCCGTTGGAATGACCATAGATAAGCAAACGGGTGTTCCGGTTTATTCACTTTATGGAAAGACAAGAAAACCTACTCCTGAAATGCTGAAAGGCATAGATGTGCTTGTGTATGATATTCAGGATATCGGGTGCCGGTCTTACACCTTTATCAGTTCGATGGGACTTGCGATGAAGGCCGCAGCTGAGCATAACATCGAGTTTGTGGTGCTGGACCGCCCCAATCCCATCGATGGACTTAAAGTAGAAGGCTGTCTGACCGAAGAACCATTTATTTCTTTTGTCAGTCAGTTTCGTATACCATATTTGTATGGTCTTACTTGTGGAGAACTTGCCAAAATGCTGAATGAGGAGAACATGTTGGGAAAAAAGTGTAAGCTGACTGTTGTGCCGATGAAAGGATGGAAGAGAAACATGAATTTCGAAAAGACCGATTTGCCATGGGTATTGACCTCTCCCCATATTCCAGAGGCGACTTCGGCATACTATTATTCAGCTTCCGGCATATTGGGAGAACTGGGCTTTATGTCTGTCGGCGTTGGTTATACAATTCCATTCAAGATGTTTGCCAAAGACTCCATCGATGCCGACTTATTGTCACGACGATTGAATGATTTGCATTTGTCGGGAGTCTTGTTCCGTCCGATTTATTTGAAACCGTTTTATTCGACCGGCAAGGGTGAAAATTATTCAGGGGTACAAATTTATCTGACAGATTACAAGAATGCGCGCCTTACCGAAATCCAGTTTTACGTGATGCAAGAGATGGCAGTATTATATCCTCAGAAAAAATGTTTCAGCGACTCTACTGCCTCGCGATTCAATATGTTCGACAAAGTATGTGGCACCGATCAGATCCGTCTGCGCATATCGGCCAACATGAAAGTGGCAGATATACTACCTTATTGGCGAAAAGATGAGGCCGCTTTCAAGAAATTGTCGAAGAAGTATTATTTGTATGATTAATCGGGCAGACTTGTCTTGGAGTTGGAGATTTGACTTTGTGTCTGGTAAAAAGTTTGCAAGTCCAGATTGGAATTATTCGCACAAATATACGCTTAGTCCACAACTTTTACGGGTAATCTCTTATCTTTCGCAATTAGGTCTCTAATCAATGGCAAGAAAAAAACGTCTGACTATCATGTTGATAATCAGACGTTATATTTTTATCATTGTTGTCCCGCTAGGATTCGAACCCAGACAGACAGAACCAGAATCTGTAGTGCTACCATTACACAACGGGACAGTTGCGTTGACGGCGCAAAATTACAAAAAAAATCCAATCTTCAAATTAAAGGCAATAGCTTTTTAGAATGGTTTTATTAGATTTTAGATTTTTATAATCCATACAAATTTCCTTAAAGATATCACGAACCTTCTCTATTTTGCTGGCTTTGAATGCATTGCTTCCGCAAAAGGCATATCCTGAGCTCATTCTTCCTTTATAAGCACTATACAAGGCCGAGATGATACAATAAGGGCTTTTTGAGATGTCACAGGTTTTGATGCAGTTGACAGGACAACGGAGAGGTCTTTGTTTACCATCTTTCACTTTTTGGAGGAACTTGTTGAAGATGGCACGTCCGGGCATACCTACAGGACTTTTGATGATTTCTATATCCTTCTCTTCTGCATTGATATAAGTCTGTTTGAATTCAGGAGAGGCATCGCATTCTTCTGTCGTGACAAAACGGGTCCCCATTTGTACGCCTGAAGCACCGAGTTCCATCAGTCTGTACATGTCTGCACCGGTATAGATACCGCCTCCGGCAATGACAGGAATTTTTTGGTTGTATTGTGTCTCAAATCCGTGTACGGTGTCAACAACTTGTGGAATCAGATTCTCGATGGAGTAAGCTTCGTCGAAGATCTGTTCCGCTTTAAAACCAAGATGTCCGCCTGCTTTCGGACCTTCTACGACGATGGCATCAGGCAGGTAATTGTAATTGGTTTTCCATTTCTCGATGATGATCTTGGCTGCACGGCTGGATGATACGATGGGTACCAGTTTGGTCTTGCTGCCTTTTTCGAGGAATGAGGGTAAATCCAGGGGGAGTCCTGCTCCGGAGAAAACGATGTCTGCTTTTTCCTTGATGGCCGTTTTGACCATATCTGCATAGTTGGACATGGCAACCATGACATTCACACCAATGACTCCTTTTTTTGATTTTTCACGGGCTAACCGTAATTCTTCCTTCAAACCCAATATGCTGGCTTTGAGGTAATCGGGAGAGAGCTTTTTGTATAGCAAACCCAGTCCGGCACTGGAAATGACGCCTACACCACCTTCATTGGCAACGGCTGAAGCGAGGCCGGAGAGAGAAACCCCAACTCCCATTCCGCCCTGAATGATGGGAACGGTAATGTTCAGATTTCCGATTGATAATTTTTTCATTTTTTGACTTTATTACTTGCGTTATAACAAAAAAACGCACTTTAAGTTCAGTCTGCAAGACTGAACTTATGAAGCGCGTATTCTTTATGGAGTTTCTATGTATGGTTTACCTTGGAAATGATCAGGCATTAGAAAGCATGCACTTGGTGTACTTGGTCATTTCTTCGGGTTTGCCGGCAGCGATAATTCCTGCATGTTTGGCGATTTCTCCTTCAGTGAACTGAACAAAGATTTCGGCAGAAAGGCGGAATTGTTTGTCTCTGGTCGCATCAATCAGAAGCAGGTGGGACATGATGATATAACCGGCCATTTCAACCAGGCGGCGTGCCTGGAAATCAATGTAATCGTTGTTCTTGAAAGCAAGGACTTCGGCTACACTTGATTCGTAAGTGTCGGTCAAACCTTTTAATGTTTCACGCAGATCTTCGAGTTCGGGTGCGACTTCTTCATTTTCGTATTGACGCATCATGTTCAGGTATGTGCCTGTGGTGACGTGACGGATGGCGGCCACAACCTGTAGCTGTGTGGTGCCTTCATAGATGGAAGTGATACGTGCGTCGCGGTAAATGCGTTCGCAGGCATAATCTTTCATGAAACCTGATCCGCCATGGATTTGGACACAATCATAAGCATTCTGGTTGCAGAATTCACTGGTGATTCCTTTGGCAACAGGGGTACAGGCATCTGCGAGTTTTTGATATTTCTTCATTTCATCGCGTTCTGCCGGTTCCAGTTTCCTTTCTTCTGAAATCTGTCCCCAGGTTTTGTAGAGGTCTACAAAACGGGCAGTCTCATATAGTATGCTGCGGGATGCGTCTAATTTGGCTTTTATCAGACCCAGCATTTGATATACGGCTGGGAATTCAATGATGGCTTTGCCGAACTGACAACGGTCTTTGGCATAGGTCTTTGCTTCGTTGTAAGCGGCCTGGCTGAGACCGACGGATTGAGCGACAATGCCCAGACGTGCTCCGTTCATCAGGGACATTACATATTTGATCAAACCCAGTTTGCGGTCTCCGCAAAGTTCCGCCCTGGCATTCTTGAAAACCAATTCGCAGGTGGGAGATCCTTTGATACCCATCTTGTTTTCGATACGGCGTACTGTAACGCCACCGTTTTTCTTGTCGTAAATGAACATGGACAAACCACGTCCGTCGTGGGTTCCTTCTTCAGAACGTGCCAGAACCAGTGCAATGTCACCGTCACCATTGGTGATAAAACGTTTTACACCGTTCAGGTACCAGTATCCGTCTGATTCGTTGTAGGTTGCCTTGAGCATGACAGCCTGCAGGTCAGAACCTGCATCCGGTTCAGTCAAGTCCATAGCCATGGTTTCACCGGCACTGACGCGGGGCAGGAATCTGGCTTTCTGGTCTTCTGAAGCGAATTCATGGATGGTTTCCGCACAGTCCTGCAAACCCCAGATATTGGTGAAACCTGCATCACAGGTACTGACCAGGTCGGCACACATGACGTAGGGTACGATCGGGAAGTTCAGCCCATTATATTTACGGGGCAGGGTGATACCCATCAGCCCGGCATCAACAAGGGCTTCCAGGTTTTTGGCTGTGCCCGGGGCATAGACAACATGTCCGTTTACAACCTGAGGTCCGTCGTGGTCTACATCTTCGGCATTGGGAGCAATGATGTCACTACAGATTTCGCCTGTCAGTTCCAGTATTTTGTCGTAGCTGTCCATGGCATCCTCGAAGTTCTGTGGTGCATAGTCAAAACTGTCCTTTTCTGCAAAATTTCTTTCTTTCAGCTCCACGAGGTGTTTCATCATCGGATGATTGAGATGAAACTTCAGTTCGGGGGTTTCTTTATATAGATTTGCCATCTTATTTCGAATTTTTCTTGTAATACTTAATCATTTTCGGGATAACGGTTTCGACGTCACCGGTGATGACGTAGTCTGCAATTTTGTTGATGGGAGCTGCAGGGTCATTGTTGATGGAAATGATCAGAGCACTTTCTTGCATACCGGCAATGTGTTGTATCTGACCTGAAATACCACAGGCTATATACAATTTCGGGCGTACCGTAACCCCGGTCTGTCCAACCTGGCGTTCATGTTCGCAGAATCCTGCGTCAACGGCTGCGCGGGATGCACCGACTTCAGCTCCGATGACGGATGCAAGATCAAACAGCATCTGGAAACCTTCTTTGGAACCCATGCCATATCCACCACTTATCAGAATGGGGGAGGTCTTGATGTTGATTCTGGATTTTTCCATGTGACGTTCTATGACGCTGATGGCGAAATCGGAGTTGCTGACATATTTTGCTACGTTTAGTTGGTGGATGCGACCTTTATATTTGGCATCAAAAATTTCTTTTTTCATGACGCCTTCACGGACTGTTGCCATTTGTGGGCGGCATTCCGGGTTGATGATGGTGGCAACAATGTTACCGCCAAAGGCAGGTCTGATCTGATATAACAGATTGTCGTAGATTTTTTCAACTTTCTTGTCTTCATGAGACCCGATTTCGAGTGAGGTGCAATCGGCGGTCAGGCCGCTGTGCAAAGCTGAGGAAATGCGCGGCCCGAGGTCACGTCCGACACTGGTGGCACCCATGAGGGCGATTTGTGGTTTCTCTTCCTTAAAGAGATTGATCAGGATGGAAGAATGAGGCAGTGTCGTAAATGGAGCCAGACGTGGGTCGTCGGCAATGTGAAGGACGTCCACCCCGTATGGGAAAAGCTGTTTCTCGATACCGGCCAGATTGTGACCAATAACCACAGCTTCAAGCTGACATTTGAGTTGATTGGCGAGGGAGCGGCCTTTGGTAAGCAATTCCAAGCTTACGTCACCGATAACTCCGTCCTCTATTTCGCAATATACAAAAAGATTATTCATAATATTATCCGATGGTGTGGTTACTGATGAGTTCTTGAATCAAGCTTTCGATATCATTATCGGAAGCAGTAAAAGTTTTGCTTTCCTTAGCCTGGAAGACAACATTTTCAATTTTCTTCACTTTCGTAGGAGAGCCTGAAAGACCCAGTTCAGAGTTGTCGCAGACAATGTCGTTGACGCTCCATTCTCCAATTTGAAGGAAATCACGGCTGTTGCACAGGGTGGTGTAGTCTTCATTGCTTGCCTGCAGCTCGTTTGGAATGCGGGCATATTTGTATTTCATCAGAAGTTTTGCGTTTCTTGGACGACATGGAGCTGCAGTTCCATTGACAGTGACAAGCATTGGCAGTGGCCCTTCCAGAATTTCAATACCTTTTTCAACACGGCGTTTAACACGTATGATATCATTTTTGACGCTCTGTATTTCCTCTGCGTAGGTGATTTGATTCATGCCCAGTTTTTCGGCAACCTGAGGTCCGACCTGTGCGGTGTCTCCGTCTATGGCTTGTCTGCCACAAATAATCAGGTCTATATTTCCCAGATTTCGGATGGCGCAACTCAGGGCATACGAAGTAGCCAGGGTGTCTGATCCGGCAAATGCGCGGTCACTCAATACAAACCCCTTGTCTGCACCTCGATACAAAGATTCACGAATGATTTCTGCAGCCCGAAAAGGCCCCATCGTTAATACCGTCACCGTAGTGCCGGGATTTTGATCCTTGAGTCGAAGAGCCTGTTCGAGGGCATTCAAGTCTTCAGGATTGAAAATAGCAGCGAGTGCAGCACGGTTTACTGTTCCTTCTGCAGTCATGGCATCTTTGCCAACATTGCGTGTGTCAGGAACTTGCTTTGCCAGCACTAAAATGTTTAAGCTCATATATACATTTTTTAAATATTTTTCATTCTGTCCACAATGGAACTTTGGACGGACAAAGGTAGTAATCCCTTTTAATTTTCAATAGAAAACGAATGAAAAATTGCACAACGATAACTTTTATGTGCAGAATTTAGGACTTTAATGGATTCGATAGCGCAGACCGAGACTTAAATTGAAGTTAAAAGGCTCTTCCGTTCGGATGTTGATAGGTTGGTCGTTGGGAATAAAATAGGAAGCTCCGGGTTCTAGATAAATATTGAACGTTTTGTTCAAATCATAATAAAGTCCGAGCTGGCCGGTCAGACTTGGTTGAATGCCATAAACCCGTTGGTTGGAGTCCCATTTGCTTTTTTCTCCGCTTGTGTAGGATACATGAGAATTCTGAATACCTGCAATTCCTTTTTCGATGGCTCCACCCAATGCTGCATAGACACCAAAGCGACCTTCCTTAAAAATATTCATGGCTATTTTTACAGGAATGCCTATATAATGCAATTCTTGCTTTAAATTAAAGTCGTAAGTATTTGTCTTTCCCGAAATTTCGCCGGATATATAGGTATAATTCAATCCTGTCATGATTTCCAGGTTTTTTGATATGGGAAACGATAGGGAAAGACCAACGTTGATAGGAAGTGAATATACTGCATCATATTTTTTCAGGACTTCGTTTGGAATATTATCTGGTGCTTCCCATTCATTTCTTGAAGAGACTGCAGTTCTTAGCAAATTGGAAGATGATCCTTCAAGAGATGAATACCCTGCAGAGTATTTGTCTGCAACGGACTGAAGTGGAAATGAATTTGCAGATTTGGTGTTAACGAGTGAGAGTAGCCTGTTTGTACCGTTGAAGAGAGTACCTAACGTCATCTTTTCACGTTTGGCTTTTGAATGGCTTAACTTTGCTGCAGCGTAAGCTTCCTCAACACTGCGTTCATAATTTACGGCGATGTTGCCTTTTTTGGATGGCTTTATTTTTTTAAGACCATGATTATCTGATGAATCCCGTTTTATTTGAGAATCTTCGTAAGTGAGTGAAATTTCCCTGATCTGTTGGTCTTTTCTATCGATGGCCAAGGTTTTGATGGATTTGGGAGATTTGAGCAAAGAGAATGACTGGATATCCTCTGCCTGAATATTTTCTTCCGAGTGGTTTACAGCAAGGGCTTTCTTCCTGACAATAGCTTTGGACTCATGTTTGGATTCAGTCAGTTTAGGGGCTTCCTGATACATTTGTATTTTATCGGGCAACAACATAAGTAAAGTGAAGCAGGCAGCAGCAGTGCCGATGGAAATCCACAGTGGAGCCATGCGCCTTTTCGGAACGGGATTTTTTGAGACTTTACTCTTGAAAAGTTGATCGAATGAGGGCGATTCTGCTTTGTAAGCATCTAATTTGGCTTGGCAGATCTGACGAAGTGGAGCATCACCCAGAACTTCACCCTCAAAGAGTGAATCGAAATCGGGAGCTTGAGACTCATAAGTCTCCAACTTATTCCGAAGAGGTGACATTTCATCAAAATTCTGCATCTATAATTGTCCTTTATTTGAAGTCAACATTTCTTGCAACATTTGTTTGGCTCTGGTCAGATAAACCCTGGAAGAACTTTCCGTAATGTTCATTGCTTTCGCGATCTCCTTATGAGAATAACCTTCTACCACAAATAAGTTGAAAGCTGTTCTGTATGTCTTTGGAAGTTTCTGAATGGTTCTCACCAATTCTTCCGCCTGCATTTTTTCGAGTACTCCATAGTCTCCATTGGTCAGCGTAAAAGCTTCCTCAATATCTATACAATAGCCTTCATCGTTTTGTTTGCGCAAACTTTCCAATGCCGTATTTACCATGATTCGCCGCATCCAGCCTTCGAATGAACCTTTGCCTTCAAAGCTGTCAAGGTGGGTGTAAATCTTCAAAAAACCGTCATGTAACAGGTCTTTGGCTGTTTCCTTGTCCTTGCAATAACGTAAACACACGCCCATCATTTTACCCGAATACAACTCATAGAGCTTTCTTTGGGCATTTCTGTCACCATGGAGGCAATCAGCTATCAGCTGCTTCTCTTCGACTTCAGATTCAAGCATTGGATAAACTATAGATGATTTTTTATGAAAAACGTTACAAAGAAAGCAAAAATTTAGGTTGGAAGGTCTCTGTATGAAAACCTTTTTGGTAATAATTCCTGGAATTTATTAAACTTTTTAGTATCTTGAGCTGTTTATCTATGATTACTAAACCTTAAAATTATTTTTTATGGAAAAAGAAAAAGATCTTGCAACAGTAACAGTGCTGAAAGCTGGTCCATATTTGGTGAAAGGTCCTGTTAAATTGATATATCCCGATGGAAAGGAAGAAATCAAGGAAAATGCTCATTTATGCCGTTGTGGCGGAAGTGGAAAGAAACCATTTTGTGATGGTTCACATGTTAAATTAGGTTTTGAAAAATAAGGATTTACCGAAAAATGATTTAATTTTGTGCCCAAATAGAAACAGAGATTATTCCTTGATGGGAATTGTCTCTGTTTTTTCTGCATGTTTAAAAAGAAGTCATGGGTGCAATTAAATGGGTAGGCGGCGTCCTGGGTTGGGCTGTCGGTGGTGTGATTGGTGGTATTTTGGGTTACGCTTTCGGTTCTCTTTTTGAAAATGCGATGAGTGGTGAGTATGGTTTGGACCATCGCAACTCAGATACAGGAGGAAGAGGTTTTGCTCAAAGAAACCGGACAGAACGTCAGCAAACACAATCAGGAGATTTTGGCGTTAGCTTGCTTTTACTGTCCGCGGCTGTCATGAAATCTGACCGACAGGTGGTCAAATCGGAGCTTGAATTCGTCAAGGTCTTTTTTAAAAGACAGTTTGGGCAGGAAAAGGCTGAAAATTATATCCTGATGTTTCGCGAGTTGCTCAAACAAGATTTTGATTTGAGGGAAGTCTGCTTGCAGATCAAGTTGTATATGGACCAGGCATCCAGGCTTCAATTGCTTCATTACCTGTTTGGTCTGGCTCAAAGCGACAAACAAGTTCATCCGGATGAAATCCGGATAATTCGCTCCATTGCTACTTGGTTGGGTATTTCCTCCGTGGATTATGAATCCATTCAGGCGATGTTTGTGAAAAACACAGAAAGTGCCTACAAGATTTTGGAAATTACGCCGCAGGCCACTGACGACGAAGTCAAGAAATCCTACAAGAAAATGGCTGTCAAATACCATCCTGACAAAGTGAGCCATTTGGGAGAAGATGTTCAAAAGGCAGCAAATGAGAAGTTTAAGAAAGTGAATGTCGCTTATGAACAAATTAAGAAAGAACGCGGCATGAATTAAAATGAGAAAAAATCATAAAAAAATAAACGAACCTATTGCAAGGGAAAAATATATCATATACTTTTGCTGCGATTCAAAGATGAAAAAAATGAGTAAGATTTTATGTGCAAATTGGTGGTGGCTCTTCAAACTTCAACAAAAATGGTGAGGTAATGAGCCCGTGTACATAAATCAATGAAATAATAGTATTACAAAGGCCTGTCGCTCACGCGACAGGCCTTTTTTTTATGTTTTTTTTCGACAAAACCATTCAAACAACAATTTTACAACCGGTATTAAATAAATGATGAATATGTATCAAGTCAATGAAAAAGGATTTTACGGTGAGTTCGGTGGAGCATATATTCCCGAAATACTGTATAGTAATGTTGAAAATCTGAAATCGCAGTATCTGAAAATCATGAATGATCGGGGATTTCAGAAAGAAGTGGACGATTTGCTTCGCGATTATGTCGGAAGGCCGTCGCCTTTGTATCTGGCAAAGAGGCTGTCAGAAAAGTATGGTTGCAAGGTTTACCTGAAACGGGAGGATCTCAACCACACCGGCGCCCATAAGATTAACAACACCATCGGCCAAATCATTTTGGCAAAAAGATTGGGAAAAACCAGAATCATCGCAGAAACAGGAGCAGGACAACATGGTGTAGCAACAGCCACCGTTTGCGCGTTGATGAATATGGAATGCATTGTTTACATGGGCAAGACCGATGTGGAACGTCAGCATCTGAATGTGCAGAAAATGGAAATGCTTGGCGCAACGGTGTGTCCGGTCACTTCAGGAAACATGACGCTGAAAGATGCCACCAACGAGGCCATTCGTGACTGGTGCTGCCACCCTGCCGATACGCATTATATCATCGGCAGTACTGTCGGTCCGCATCCATATCCGGATTTGGTAGCCCGTTTTCAATCTGTCATCAGCCGTGAAATGAAAACACAGCTTTTGGAACATGAGGGCAGAGATTATCCGGACTACATCATAGCCTGTATCGGCGGAGGAAGTAATGCCGCCGGTGCTTTTTATCATTATCTCAATGAAACCAGGACAGCTTTGGTGGCCGTCGAGGCCGCAGGCAAAGGTACTGATACAGACGAAACGGCAGCTTCGATATTACTGGGCCGATTGGGTATCCTGCATGGTTCCAGAACTTTGATCATGCAAACGGAAGACGGTCAGATCATTGAACCTTATTCCATTTCTGCAGGGCTCGATTATCCCGGTGTGGGACCACTTCATGCGCATCTTGCCAAGGAAGGTCGTGCCCATGTGCTTTCCGCAACCGATGATGAGGCTTTGGCCGCCGCCTATGAGCTAACCTCTATGGAAGGTATCATACCGGCTTTGGAAAGTGCGCATGCTTTGGCTGCGTTGCCCAAGATGACTTTCAAACCTACGGATGTCGTTGTTGTCAACATTTCCGGAAGAGGAGACAAAGACATGGACACTTACGTGAAATATTTCAAGAAACATTAAAATCAAGATAAGATGAAGTACAAAATTCGAACACTGTCCAAAAAACTTTTGGCAGATTTACAGACTCCGGTAAGTATTTACCTGAAAATAAGGGATGTGTATCCATACTCGGCACTACTTGAAAGTTCAGACTACCATGGAGGCGAAAACAGCTTTTCCTTTATCGGTTTTAAACCTGTCGCTGATTTTAAGCTGGAAAAAAACCGGATTACGGAAAACTTTCCGGATGGTCAGAAGGTTGAAACGGAGGTCAACTCAGACACCAATGTGCCTGATTGTTTTCTGTCGTTCATTCAGTCGTTTTCAGTCGTGGAAGATCATAGTGACTTGGGCATCAACGGCCTTTTCGGATATACCGCTTATGATGCCGTTCGCTATTTTGAAGATGTGAAAATAATGAATACAGTCGAGGATGGTTCGGAAGTTCCTGACATCCAGTATGTTTTTTACAAATTTATTATTGCTGTCAATCATCACAAGAATGAACTGACCGTCGTTGAGAATATTTTCGAGGGGGAAGAAAGCAATATGAATGAGGTGCTGGCTTTGCTGGATAACCGCAATTTTGCTTCCTATAATTTTTCCATTGTAGGCGAAGAAAAAGCCCAGATTTCAGATGAGACTTACAAACAAATGGTGACGGCAGGCAAGAAGCATTGTTACCGTGGGGACACTTTCCAGATTGTACTTTCCCGCCGTTATTCCCAGCAATATGCCGGTGACGATTTCAAAGCTTACCGCGCTTTGCGTTCCATCAATCCTTCTCCTTATCTTTTTTATTTTGATCTCGGCTCTTTCCGCATTTTCGGTTCTTCTCCCGAAGCCCATTTAGTGGTCAAGAAGAACAGGGCGTACATCGACCCGATTGCAGGGACTTTCCGTCGTACAGGTGATGATGAAAAAGATCTTCAGTTGGCGGAAGAGTTGAGACGAGACCCGAAAGAAAATGCGGAACACGTTATGTTGGTTGATTTGGCACGCAATGATTTGAGCCGGAACACCAAAAACGTGAAATTGGAGATTTTCAAAGAAATCCAGTATTACTCGCATGTGTTGCACATGGTTTCAAGGGTGAGTGGAGAGCTGATTCCCGGAACCAACGTCATCAAGCTCTTTGCCGACACCTTTCCGGCAGGGACGCTCTCCGGTGCTCCAAAAGTCCGCGCTCTGGAATTGATAGATGAGATTGAATCGAACTCCCGGGGATTTTACGGAGGTTGTATCGGATACATCGGCTTGAATGGCGATTTCAATCAGGCCATTACCATCCGTTCTTTCCTGAGTAAGAATAATGTGCTGTATTATCAGGCTGGTGCCGGCATTGTAGCCAAATCGGATGAAGAGAGTGAGTTACAGGAAGTGAAAAATAAGCTGGCCGCCCTGAAATCCGCTTTGGATATGGCCGTCAGCCTTAAAAATTAAAAACGATGAAAATATTGGTATTCGATAACTATGATTCCTTCACCTATAATCTGGTGCACGCGCTCCGGGAAATCAGTGACGCTGAAATAGAGGTGGTCAGGAACGACAAGTTGAAACTTGAGGATGCTGCAAAATATGATAAGATTGTGCTTTCTCCCGGCCCTGGAATTCCTTCTGAAGCAGGTTTGCTGCTTGATTTGATCCGGATGTATGCGCCGACCAAAAGCATTTTGGGGGTTTGTCTGGGGCATCAGGCTTTGTGCGAGGCTTTTGGCGCAACACTGATCAACCTGACAGAGGTGCATCATGGTTTGGCTGAGAAGGTTTTCCGCATTGCTCCGGATCCGTTGTTTGAGGGTTTGCCCGATTCTTTTGAAGTGGGCAGATATCATTCGTGGTCTGTGAGTCCGGAAAACTTACCGGATTGTATAGAGGTGACGGCTGTGGACAAGGACGGGCAAATCATGGCCATGAAGCACAAGAAGTATCCTATACACGGTGTGCAGTTCCATCCGGAATCCGTTTTGACTCCAGACGGGAAAACCATACTGGCAAACTTTATAAAATTATAATATTATATGAAACAAATACTTAACAGACTTTTTGAACATCAGTTCCTGACTTCTGATGAAGCTGCCGATATTATGATCAATATTGGGTCTGGCAAATATAATGAAAATCAGATTGCTGCCTTTATCAGCGTATTTTTAATGAGAAGCATCACGGTGGATGAGTTGGCCGGATTTCAGAAAGCCCTGCTGGACATGTGTCACCGGGTGGATCTGTCGGAATTCGACCCCATTGATATTGTGGGAACAGGAGGTGATGAAAAGAACACCTTTAACATCTCTACCTTGAGTTGCATTGTTTTGGCCGGCGCAGGATACAAGGTCTCCAAACACGGCAACTATGGTGCCACTTCGGTGTCAGGTTCTTCCAATGCCATGGAACAGCATGGCGTAAAGTTCACGACCGATGTGGATAAACTTCGTCGTTCCATCGATGAAACCAACCTGGCCTATTTGCACGCACCTTTGTTCAATGCGGCACTGAAAACCGTCGCCCCGGTCAGAAAATCACTGACTGTCAGGACATTCTTCAACTTGATGGGACCTTTGGTCAGCCCTGTCATTCCCCGCCGTCAGTGTTTGGGCGTATATAACCTGAAAATGGCACGTCTCTACGATTACACCTATCAGCAAACCGGGGTGAATTTCGCCATCATTCACAGTTTGGATGGCTACGATGAATTGTCTTTGACCGGAGATATGAAAATTATCCGAAATTCCGGCGAAGAAGTGGTCAGGCCGGCCGACCTTGGATTCAAGACCGTTGCTCAGGAAGATTTGTATGGCGGAGATACCGTGGAAAAAGCTTCCGCCTTGTTTGACAATGTACTCCAAAATACTTGTACTGAAGCCCAGAAAAATGTGGTTCTGGCCAATTCAGCCATAGCCATTCAGGTTATTTGTCCTGAAATGAGTTTTGCCGATGCGGTTGCCCAGTCTAAAGAATCACTCGAAAGCGGAAAGGCTTTGAACAACTTTAAGAAATTCCTTGAACTCAACTCTTGAAACCATGACCATACTGGAACAAATTGTGGCGGATAAGCGACTTGAAGTTGCGGTGCGAAAGCAGGTCATACCCATGGAACACATCCGAAAAATGAGTCAAGGTCTTAAACAGGGAAGGTCTTTGAAGCAGGCTCTGTCTGATTCTTCGACAGGTATCATTTCAGAGTTCAAGCGAAAATCACCTTCCAAGGGCTCCATTTATATGGATGCAAAAGTGGTGCCTGTGGTTCAGGCTTATCAGGATGCAGGATGTACCGGTGTTTCCATTTTGACCGATTATGAATATTTCGGCGGCACCATTGGAGATTTTAAAGAAGGCAGAGCGGTATTGAATTGTCCGGTCTTGCGTAAGGATTTTGTGATTGATCCCTATCAGGTGTATGAATCCAAGATACTGGGAGCCGATGTCATTTTACTGATAGCTGCTTCGCTGACCTTGGATGAAGCTTATGACCTGGGCGAACTGGCGCATGAATTGGGTATGGAAGTCTTGCTGGAAGTTCATGCCGAAGAAGAACTGGATTACATCAGCCGTTATACGGATATGGTAGGTGTCAATAACCGGAATCTGAAAGTTTTCAAAACGGATGTGCAGACTTCTTTTGATCTGGCTTCAAAGATTCCTTCAAACATTATACGGATTTCAGAGAGTGGATTGAGCGATCCTTCAACGGTCAAAGCTCTTCGGAAGGTCGGATATCAGGGTTTCCTGATGGGGGAGGCCTTTATGAAGAACAATCAGCCTGGAGAGGCTTTGAAAGACTTTATTAAGGGAATGACCTTATAATGAATACGGATATGAAACTGAAAATTTGTGGTATGCGGGAATGTATCAACGTTTCTGAAGTGGCAGCCCTAAAACCGGACTATATGGGCTTCATCTTTTATCCGGAATCATCCCGCTTTGTGGGTGACATGGCGTACGATATCATTTCCTCCGTTAAAAAACAGGGTATTGAGCCGGTGGCTGTTTTTGTGAATGCGTCCATGGAAACCATAATTCAGACAAGGACATGGTATGGCTTTACACATATTCAGTTGCACGGAGATGAAACCCCGCAGACTTGTGAGGTTTTAAGGGCGAAAGGTTTTAAAGTGATAAAAGCTTTTAAGGTAGCTGACTCTTTGGACTTGAAAAAAACAACAGCTTACGAAAATTGTTGCGATTATTTTCTGTTCGATACGAAAACCGCTCTTTTTGGAGGCTCAGGCCGACATTTTGACTGGGATTTGCTGAAAGGCTATTCCGGTACAAAACCCTTTTTTTTGAGCGGGGGTATCGGGGTGGATGATGTGGAAAAGGTCAGGACATTTTACCATCCCATGCTTTTAGGCATCGATTTAAACAGCTGTTTTGAAACCAGGCCTGCAGTAAAAGATGTCGGACTTCTTAAATATTTTATGAATCAGTTAATGATAAAAAATGAAAATCAATATGCAAAATAGAATAAACAAACTTTTTCAGGAAAAGAGTTCAAAAATCTTGTCCATATATTTTACGGCAGGTTTCCCCAAACCGGAAGATACCTTGCCGGTGTTGCGCGAACTTCAGGCTCAGGGGGTGGATATGGCGGAAATCGGTATACCGTTTTCCGATCCGATGGCAGATGGGCCGGTCATTCAAGCCAGTGGAAATATAGCCCTTAAAAACGGCATGACTTTGCACAAACTTTTTGACCAGATCCGTGACATGCGTTCCGAAATCCATATCCCTGTCATTTTGATGGGATATCTGAATGTGGTGATGCAATTTGGGCCGGAAGCCTTTTGTAAAGCATGCAAGGAGGTTGGCGTAGATGGCGTAATTTTGCCGGATTTGCCCATGGATGATTATCTTCATGAATATAAACCGATGATGGATAAGTATGGTTTGGCGATGGTTCTTCTGATTACGCCTGAAACTTCAGATGAACGCATCCGAAAGATAGACGACAATACCGGCAGCTTCATTTATATGGTTTCATCGGCCTCTACCACAGGTGCCCAAAAGAGTTTTGATGAAATGAAGCAAGCCTATTTCCGCAGAATCAACGGTATGGGATTGAAAAATCCTCGTCTGATAGGTTTTGGCATATCCAATCAGGCAACCCTGGATGCCGCTTTTGAAAATGCGTCGGGAGCCATCATCGGAAGTCGTTTTATAGAGTGTCTCAACCGGGAAAAATCGGTATCGGAAGCTGTGAAAAATTTATTGCGCGGATTGGAGTAAAAGGAGGGAACAGCCTTTTTTGTGGCGTTTATTTCCCATCGGTGAACGTCGTTTTTTCTTCTGTGACAAGCTTTCTTCGTTGAAAAACATGAATATTTTGTTAAATATGCGCTCTTTTCTCGCTGTCGATTAAACTGTTGACCTTTTTTTTGTTCTAAGCTTTTGTAAAACGAAACAAGCAAATATAGTTATCTACATGATTAAACAAACAAAATGATTCAACAATGAAAACAATTAAAAATGTATTGATTCTTGTTCTTTTGATTGCAGGCTCAACAGCTTATGCACAACAGAGATGTGGAAAAGAATGTGAAGCACCTGGACAAAGACAAGGTTGTCCTATTATCGCTCAATTGGATTTGAGCAGTCAACAACAAGCCGAACTGAAGAAAATCAAAAAAGATTTTCGTCAGAAAGATTCCATTGCTACAACAAATTTTCGTAAGCAAAGGGAACAATTAAGAATTGAAAGGATGAAATCTTTCAAATCTCTATTGAACAAGGAACAGCTGGAGAAAATGGAGAATATGCAATTGATGAAAGCTGATCAGGCCATTTTCGGTACTCAGGGTAAAAACCAGAAGATGCAAAAGTGTTCTTGTGGGGAACAATGCCGGAAACCGGATCAAATGAAAAGGAACATGAGGCAAGGAAAAGAGGGACAACAATGTCAGAAAATTCAGACCTCAGGTTCGTTGATGCAGTGTAAAGAAGCAATGCCTTGTCCTTGAATTCCAAAGAGAGAAATTTGAATGGTATGAAGGATGAATTTTAACCTTTTACCGATACTCTTTAAACATTTTGCTTTTTGTCTGTTCTAAACGTATATTTTTGATTTACAATATTTAAACCATAATAAAAGAACAAATGAAAAATCTGAAATCAATCGTAGTTGTAACCCTATTGTTAATAGGTACGGCAACAATGGCTCAAGGACCGGCCCATCGCCAAATGCGATCTGCTACGGAGCGTGCAAAAATGGAAAGTGAGCAGATGGTGAAAGCTTTGGATTTGAAGGCAGGCCAGACTGCTCAAATTCAGGCAATCAATTTGAAGTATGCCCAAAAGGATTCAGTGAGCATGGCGGAAAGGCGTAAAAATCAATCTGAAAATGTGGATCGTGAAGCGATGAGAAAAGCCATGCAGGCTGAAAGAGATGCCAAAGCTACAGAGATTAAGGCTCTTTTGACAGACGGCCAAAAGGCAAAATACGATGAATTCCTGAAAGAAAATCAAAGGCGCGGTCCACGTCCTGAAGGACAGGGTGGCCCTGGTCAACGTCCTGAAGGCGGTCAGCCTCAGGAAAATATGTAAAACTTTTTGACGTTATCTTTTTTGATGAGGTATTAGTTCTTGAATACGTTAAAAAGTGAAGAGGATGTCCCTTTTGAGACATCCTCTTTCTTGTGTACCCAGACTAAAGTCTGTGGCCGTTGATCTTATTTCACCAACATTATTTTGGAGGCTGTTGCCTTTCCGTTGATGACAATTTTACAGAGATAAAGTCCATTTGCCAAATTTCCGGCATTGCTGCTTTCCACATTCCAAACAGTACTGTATTCTCCGGCCGTCAGATTCTCATCAACAACCTTACTGATCAATTGCCCGAGAGCATTGTATATCTCTATTTTTACTTTTCCATCTTCCGGGACATTATAACTGATGGTTATTTCTGAAGAGAAAGGATTTGGATAGCATTTTGAAGATATGCTTGGTTTATCGGCTGGTTTATCTTGACTGTCGTCAACAAAAACGGCTGATCTGGTTAAACCATACAGTGCTTGTATTTCGCTTAAAGATAAAGCCTTGTTGTAAACTTTTGCTTCGTCTATGGCACCTATAAACGGAAGCGTCCAAGTGGTGGCGGTCGTTTGCCATTTTCCGATATGAACATTCCCTGTCGGAACAAATATGGTTGAAAAGCCGGCGGCTACACTTGTACTTAAAGCTCCGTTCAGGTAGATTTTCATCGTTGTCCCGTCGAATGTGGCGGTCACATAGGTCCATACATCTCTGGTGATGGTGGCTGTTGTAGTCAGCCATTTTGCATTGGCCGATGTTCCATCGTTACTCAAACCAAAAGAAATTGTCCCGTTGCTGCCGACATATAAGATAAAAGATCTTTGATTGACACCTGTTCCATAAAGCCATCTTTCTATGATGGTAGAATTGGCCGTATTGGCACTTGCTTTTATCCAAGAGGAAAGGGTGATGGCACCGGTGATCGTATTCAAACTTGTTGAGCTTGGAATGTTGACATAGCTATCCGTGAAATTCAACGCACTGCCTATTTTTCCGGTTGCCCAAGTTGGCGAGTTTGTTAATGTCCCGGTATTGACGTTTCCCGAATTATCGGTAGCAATGGTACCTGTATTTTCGTTCAATTTCAGGTCGGCAACAAGATTTGCCGGATTGTTATAGATGCCAAGGATTTCAGAGGCACTTAAGGCTTTCTTGTATAATCTCACTTCATCTATTGAACCGATAAATGGGTTTGCCCAAGTGGTGGCGGTTGCTTGCCAGTTGCCGATATGAACATTTCCTGTCGGAACAAATATGGTTGAAAATCCGGCAGCTACACTTGTACTCAAAGCTCCGTTAATATATATTTTCATCGTTGTTCCATCGAACGTGGCAGCGATATGGGTCCATACATCTCTGGTTATGGTGGCTGTTGTAGTTAGCCATTTTACATTGGTAGATGTTCCATCATTACCTAAACCAAAAGCAATGGCTCCGGTGCCTGTAACATACAAACAATAAGCTCTTTGATTGACACCTGTCCCATAAAGCCATCTTTCTATGATGTTGGAATTGGCTGTATTGGCATCTGCTTTTACCCATGCAGAAAGAGTGATGGCACTTGATATTGCATTTAAACTGGCAGAGCTTGGTATGTTTACATAGTTTGTAGTAGCTGTCGTAAAATCTAAGCCCATGTTCTTTTTTCCTGCAACATGTGTTGCACCGGTTATGGTACCATTATTAACACAAACGGTAGAATCGTAAGTGGCTGATCCTGTACTTTCGTTCAATTGCCAGAAACCTACCATATCGGGATATGTAGTTGCACTATTGACAACAAGCGATCTTGTAGCAGATGAGGACCAGACACCATCATTGTCTTTTACTCTGAAAGATATGGTGTGCGTTCCTACACTTAATCCCGAATAACTTGGGTCTTGTGATGTACTGAAAATACCATTGATGCTTGAACTCCATTCATAAGCGGCTATGGTCCCGTCAGTATCCGTACCTGTACCGGTGAAGGAAACTGTAGAGCCTTGTGTTGCAGGATTTGGAGTAATGTTATCAATTACTGCTGCAGGAGCTTGATTACCGGTAGGATATTTTTTGGAAGCTTTCGCTGTATTACCATACATTCCCATGTCGATACGTCCGGCACCTCCGGTTTCAACCGGTTCGTTTGCATAGGAGTCGGCGGTACTGCCTGCATTGATGCAAGGACTTGTAACTGTATCATTCACCCACGTCGATCCATTCCACCTTCCGTATTGGGATTTGAGATGAAAATCGGTTGCGCTGGCAAACAATGGATTGGAGGATATATTCCCGGTTCCTGTAAGTGCTGCAAAACCATTATAAAAATCGGTATAGGAGGTTGCAACATTCCCCATGTCACTATATCCGGTTTCCGAACTACCCCAAGACCAAGCGTCTTCAAGTGTGCGGGCGTCATACTGATTGGTTACACTTGATAGAATGCAGTTCCTCAAAACCGTTCCTGAGTTTGCATCTGAACCGGTACTGCTCTTACTGAAGCGAAACAGGTAGGGAGTATTGACAAAGTTGCAATTTTTAAATGTAGTATTGGTGGCGTTTCTAAGGAAGATGCCGATCGTTGTGCCTAAAATTCCTTTTATACTACAGTTTTCGAAAAGATTGTTATTCTGGGTTTGAGGATTGGTACCTTCCGTACCGTCGTATACACTGATTCCCCCTGTTTTGGCAATCCCGCTGCAATTGGAAATCGTATTGTCATGGGCACCCTCGCGAATCTGAAAACAGAAATTGAACGTTGAATTTTTACCTGTATTGTCTGCGTAACAACTATCAATCCTGTTGTTATATGCCAGGTGAGCTATAACAAAACCTTCTTCAAATTTCTTCGCCGTACAATTAATAAAAAGGTTGTCGGTACTGTGGGCGTCAGAGCCACCACTTCCCGGATTATCCTTGATTATAATGCCGTGGTTTCCCTTATAGGATCCGTTTATATCTTCAACAGTACAATCTCTTACTACGTTGTGGCTACTCCATGCCAGGACGATGTAATAATCGGTAATGAACTGATTTTTTACAGTCTGCTTACTATACGCATGACAATTTTGAATGGTGCAGTAATTAGCCCTCGACAGAAAGATGTTATTTCCTCCGTTGTCTGTTGCCGAACAGTTTTTAATTATGCCGTGGTCGCCGTCTGTTATTGAAATACCGTAGCCATCGTATCCATAAGTCTCGAAATTTGTATTGCAGCATGAGTCTGCCACACACCCGTCAATCGTAGCATAGTGGCTTGCATTGCTGAAAAAAATGCCATACCGGTAATTTTTTACCCGCAGACCTTTTAAGGTTATATATGATTTTCCTGATACAATGATTCCGTATTCGAGCCAGTTAACACCATTGAGTGTTGGCGTACCGGTATTAGCCTGTGCTTGAAATGTGATTGGCGATCCGGAGCTACCGCTGTTTGCTACGACAAGATGTAAATGGCCGTAGTTACCGCCTTTAATGTTCACGACATCTCCCGCTGCGGCAGTGGAAAAGGCTTTTGCTATTGACCACGGCGAGTCGGCCGTACCGGGATTGGTCGCAAGTCCGTTTGTGGCAACATAGTAAGTTGCTGCTCCGGCAGACATGGAAACCAACATAAAAACAACTCCGGACATCAGCACTTTTGCTAAATTAAAGAGCTTTAAAGTGGGCTCTCCTTGATTCTTAAAGAAAATTTTCATCATAATTTTTTTTGTTAATTTGTTAATAATAGATTTAAAAAACACTTAGAAACAATAAAATATAAATGCAAAATTCAGAATAGGTTGTTGCTATGTAGCACGAGCTTAAAATAGCGGCTGCTAAAGATAAATATCTGATAAGAGTTAAAAATAGGAAGGGGATAATAGTGAAAATCCATTTTGTTTGACTGACGTTATAATATTTTCAAGAACCATTAGCGAATTGTGTTTGCAAAACTATACTAAATCATCCCGCTCTGCTGGAGGTGGTTTAATAATTAATTTTTAAAATATATAAAGTGGATTTGCGTGATTGGGTAAATCAATCGCATATAAATTCCAAAATTATATGATATAATTGATTCTATATCTATATAAAATCTTGTATAATCTTAATATATTCTTATAATATTAAAATATTACTCTGATTAAATCATTTACCCCACTTTTTTGGACTACTGGTATTGACTTGTTGGTTTAATCTTTAGATAACAAAAGGTATGGCTCGATTTGATAAATAGTTTCCAGTCTGCAATTCTGAAGGATAATATGATAAAAAGAGAAGCTGTCTCAAAAGTTTTTTTAAGCCTCTGAGAATTGAATATTTGAGTTTGATCTCAGATAGGTGTACGAATAAAACGAGGGTGCCTCTTTTGAGACACCCTCTTCGATGGTATGTTAAATGAAAATTAGTTTCTAAAGACCAAAGCGTCTTTAACTTCATCCACCACGATCGGTACCGATCGGTCGACGTCTTGTGCAATCAGACGCTTGGATAATTCATTGAGCAAATTACGTTGTAATACACGCTTGATGGGCCTTGCTCCATATTGAGGGTCGTAGCCGATTTTTGCAATCCAATCGAGAGCTTTGTCCGTCACCTCCAGTTTGATGCCGCTTTCTTCCAGTTGTTTGGTGATGCCGTTCAGTTGCAGATTTACAATCTGTCTGATTTCAGACTGGCTTAATGGCGTAAACATGATCAGCTCATCAATACGGTTTAGAAATTCGGGCCGGATGGTTTGTTTCAGCAATTCGAAAACGGATTTTCTGGTCGATTCCATGACTTCATCCCGATTGGCATTTGTCATCTTGGCAAAGCTATCCCTGATCAACGACGAACCGATATTGGAGGTCATGATAATGATGGTGTTCTTGAAATTGACCACCCTGCCTTTGTTGTCTGTCAGCCTGCCGTCGTCTAAAACCTGCAAGAGCACGTTAAAAACATCCGGGTGTGCTTTTTCGATTTCATCAAACAGGACGACAGAGTAGGGCTTATGCCTGATAGCCTCCGTCAACTGACCACCTTCATCGTAGCCTATGTATCCCGGAGGAGAACCGATCAGTCTGGTAACGGAAAATTTTTCCTGATATTCCGACATATCGATTCTGGTCATCTTGTTTTCATCGTCAAATAGATAATCTGCCAATGCTTTGGCCAATTCAGTTTTCCCGACACCTGTCGTTCCAAGGAAGATAAAGGATCCGATGGGCCGTTTGGGGTCGTTCAGACCTGCACGGCTTCGGCGTACAGCGTCAGAAACGGCGGCAATGGCTTCTTCCTGTCCGATAACCCGTTTGTGCAGTTCTTCTTCTAGGTGAAGCAACTTGTCTTTTTCGCTCTGCATCATCTTGTTGACAGGTATTCCTGTCCAACGGGAAACGATGTCTGCAATATCCTGAGCATCCACTTCTTCCTTGATTATTGGGCTATCTCCCTGCATCTGATGGAGTTTTTCCTTGGTGCTGTCAATGGCAGCCTGAGTTTCCTTCATTTTTCCGTAGCGGATTTCGGCTACTTTGCCGTAATCACCTTCTCTTTCGGCTTTTTCGGCTTCGTATTTCAAGTTTTCCAGGTCGATCTTGCCTTGCTGGATTTTGTTGATTTGTTCTTTTTCGGAACTCCATTTCGCCTTGATTTTGCTGCTTTCTTCTTTCTGGTTGGCTATTTCCTGATTGAGTTGAGACAGCTTGGTTTGGTCGTTTTCGCGTTTGATGGCTTCGCGCTCGATTTCCAGTTGCATGATGTTCCGTTCGATGATATCAAGTTCTTCCGGGACGGAATCAATTTCCATTCTCAGTTTGGCTGCTGCTTCATCCATCAGGTCGATGGCTTTGTCCGGCAGGAAACGGTCGGTGATGTACCGGCTTGAAAGTTCGACGGCGGCAATTAGGGCATCGTCCTTGATCCTGACTTTGTGGTGGTTTTCATAGCGTTCTTTCAGACCACGCAGGATGGAAATAGAACTGGCTTCGTCCGGTTCATTGACCTGAACAATCTGGAAACGACGTTCCAGGGCCTTGTCCTTTTCGAAATATTTCTGATATTCGTTGAGCGTGGTTGCCCCGATGGCCCGGAGTTCGCCTTTAGCCAACGCCGGTTTGAGGATATTGGCTGCGTCCATGGCTCCTTCACCTCCACCTGCTCCGACCAAGGTGTGGATTTCATCGATGAACAGGATGATTTCACCTTCGGACTGGATCACTTCGTTAATGACCGATTTCAGACGTTCCTCAAATTCGCCTTTATATTTGGCTCCAGCCACCAATGCTCCCATATCCAGAGAAAACAATTGCTTGCTTTTCAGGTTTTCCGGTACATCACCACGGATGATACGGTGAGCGAGACCTTCGGCAATGGCTGTTTTACCCGTACCGGGTTCTCCGATCAGGATGGGATTGTTCTTGGTACGCCGGCTTAGAATTTGCAGTACCCGGCGGATTTCTTCATCACGTCCGATGACCGGATCCAGTTTGCCTGAACGTGCGCGCTCATTTAAATTGATGGCGTATTTGTTCAGGGCGTTGTAGGTGTCTTCAGCAGACTGGCTGCTGACTTTAGAGCCCTTTCTCAGTTCCCGGATGGCTTCATGCATTACTTGTTCGGTGAGACCGGCTTCCTTCAACAAGCCAGAGACGGTATTTTTTTCGGTGAGTAAAGCCAAAAGAATAAATTCCAGCGATACGAACTGGTCGCCTTCCTTGGTGGAATATTCGATCGCTTTCTGGATGACGGCATTTGTCTCCCGGGAAAGATAAGGTTCGGCATTGCTTACCCGCGGATAGCTTTCGAGTAGTCTGTCTATGGCTGTATTGAGTGTATTTGGGTTTGCTCCGGATTTTTGGAAAAGAAAATTGGTCACATTTTCTCCGACCTCCATGACTCCTTTTAAAAGGTGTGGAGTTTCGATGGCTTGCTGTTGTCTTCCCTGAGCCAGTTCGATGGCCTTTTGAACAGCTTCCTGCGATTTGATGGTGAAATTGTTGAAGTTCATAATTGTTTTTTTATAACAACTATCAAGCAGCAATTGTTTTGCCAAACAAATAATATGTCATATTGACATTATTTTGGCTATATAGTGTCAAAATGGCATATTATAAGGTTCGCTTTTATTCGTAGCGGATTGCTTCTATCGGATCCAGTTCAGATGCCCGCTTTGCAGGATACCATCCGAAAAATATTCCGGTAATAGAGCAGACTAAAAAGGACAGAAAAACAGAATAAGCCTGAATTTCTATCGGCCAGTTCGCTATCCACTTGATACTGTACGAAGACATCACACCGAGCAAGATGCCGATAAGGCCGCCTGTTACACTGATTAGAACTGCTTCAGTCAGGAATTGCATCAGGATATCTTTCCCTTTTGCACCGATGGACATACGAAGTCCGATTTCCTTGGTGCGTTCGGTTACCGATACATACATGATGTTCATGATGCCGATACCTCCGACTATCAGGGAAATGCCGGCTACTGCCGCCAGTAAAGCCGTCATCATGTCTGTCGTGGAAGTCATCATGGTGAGCATTTCTTTTTGGGTACGGACGCTGAAGTCATCATCTTCACCAGTGCTGATTTTATGTCTGTTGCGTAAGATTCCTTCTATCTGAGCCTGTGCCGCTTCCGTATCCTTTTCGTCAATGACTGATGCATAAATAGTTTGCAGGTAGGTGATGGCCAGAATTCTTTTCATGACCGAAGTGTAGGGTGCCAGTATGATATCATCCTGATCTTGCCCCATGGAGTTGTCTCCTTTTTCCCCAAGGACACCGATTATTTTAAAAGGAATTTTTCCAAAACGGATATTTTGACCAACAGGATCTTCACCGTTGGGGAAAAGTGTTTCTACAACGGTTTGCCCGATTACACAGACTTTGGCTGATTCCTTGATATCTTTTTCTGTGAACATCTGACCATCTACAACCTCATATTTACGGATATCCAGGTATTCCTCATTGACACCGGTCATGCTGGTATGCATGTTGTTCGCTCCGTAGATGGCTTGTCCACTGCTGGTTACTCCGGGTGAAATGGCTGCAAAGTAATTTGATCCGTCTCTGATGGCTTCAAAATCTCCCATCTTGAGGGTCTGCATCTCGTCTGCACTCATACGTGCACCACCAGGGCCATTGTCTGCTCCGGGACGTATGTTCAGCATGTTGGAGCCCATTTCGGAAATCTGGTTCCTGATGCTTGATTTGGATCCTTGTCCGATGGCCAGCATGGCAATGACCGCTGCAACACCGATGATGATACCCAGCATCGTGAGAAAAGTACGCGATTTATTGTTGACCAATTCGCGAAGTGATATTTTGATTGCATTTGAAAAATCCATGATGTCTGATGTTAATCTTCTTTCGGAAGGGCGGCAAGAGCCTCCTCTGCAGAAGCGATGTTTAAATTCTTTTTATCATCTATAACCTTGCCATCGCGTAAAAGGATGTTCCGGCTGCAAAATTTGGCCAGTTCCGGATTGTGGGTCACAAACAGGATGGTACGGCCATCCCTGTACAGGCGTTGAAACAGGGCCAAAATTTCGAAAGAGGTATGGGTGTCCAGATTTCCTGTCGCTTCATCCGCGAGGATGATGACTGGATTATTGACTAAGGCGCGGGCGATGGCTACACGCTGTTGTTGTCCACCCGACATTTGGTTGGATGTATGGTGCAAACGGTCTCCCAGGCCGACTTCTTTCAATGCCCGGATGGCTCTTTCACGGCGTTCCTTGCTGGAAACGGCAGGATTGTAGATCAGCGGCAATTCCACGTTCTCTATGGCTGTCGTCTTCGGCAACAAGTTGTAGGACTGGAAGACAAATCCGATTTTCATATTTCTGGTTGTGGCTCTGTCGTCTTTGTTCATTTCACGGACAGAAAGGCCGTCTAAAAAATAATCACCACTGGAAGGTGTGTCCAGGCACCCCAACATATTCAGTAAAGTTGATTTACCGGATCCGCTGGTACCCATGATGGTCACGAATTCACCGGGTTTGATGGAAAAGCTGACTCCCCGCAAGGCGTGGACCGTTTCTTCTCCGACAATAAAGTTCCGGCAAAGGTTTTCTATGCGAATGATTTCTTTACTCATTTTTTACTCTTTTGACCTGGACGTTGTGGCATGAAAGGGCTTTTCGTCGTGGATTCTTCTTCCGTACTTTTGACCTTACTGCTGGATAATTTCAATTCTGTGATTACTTTTTCACCTTTTTTGAGGCCGCTCAGAATTTCTGTGGACTCTCCGTCAGTCACTCCGATGACGACTTGCCGTTGTTCGATACTGCCGTCATTATTTTTGACCCAGATTGTCCGTTGGTTGGGTTCTCCTTCTGGGGCATCAGGTCCGTCTGTCTCAACGGGCAGATCCTTTAAAGCTGCTTTTGTCGTGTCTTTTGCTGCTTTCCCGGTCTTTTCCGTCAGATTCGGAAGATTCTTTGATTGGTTTACCTTGAGAGATGCCAGCAACTCTTCCGTCGGATGGACACGCTGTGCCTTTGCCGGAATGATCAGGACATTTCTTCGCTCCTGGGTGTAGATATTGACACTGGCCGTCAGTCCGGGAAGAAGCTTCAAATCCTGATTCGGAGCGGCAATGACCACTTCATAGGTGACGACATTGGATGTAGTTTTGGCTTCGAGACGTACCATCGTTACAGTACCCTTGAATTCGTCATTCGGGAAAGCATCTACGGTAAACATGACATTTTGGCCAACTTTGACATTGCCGATATCTGCTTCATCCACGTCTGCAATGACACGCATTTTCTTCAGGTCTTTGGCGATGGTGAACATGGTCGGCGTACTAAAACTGGCGGCTACCGTCTGACCTTCATCTACTGCACGCGAGAGGACGATACCGTCAATCGGAGAATAGATGGTGGCATATCCCAGGTTGGTGACAGCCTTATCCAGATTGGATTTTGATATGGTGTAAGCATTTTTGGCATTGTTGTACTGATATTGGGCTGTCTCAAAATCGGTTTTGCTGACAGATTGCTTTTCATACAGTTGCTTGATGCGTTCGTAATTGCTGCGCTGGTATGTCAGTTCATTTTCAGCCGATTCAAAGCTGGCTTTCGATGAAATCCAGGTGGCATTCAGTGTGGAACGATCCAGTTCGGCCAATTTCTGCCCTTTTTTAACGACAGAACTGTAATCAACATAAATTTTGGAAATTTCTCCTGAAACCTGGGTACCAACTTCGACGGTGATTAGCGGTTCGATGGTACCGGTTGCCGTTACAGCTGTTAATATGTCTCCATATTTGACTTCCTTTGTTTGAATGCTTAATGCTTCCTTTGTCTCTTTCCCTTTGGTGAAAAACCATACTGCAAATCCGATAACGACAACCAGTACGGATAAAAGGATTATTTTACGTTTCTTGTTCATATTCTGTTTTTTTATAGTTCAATGGGTATATTTTGATAGAAGTTCAGTAATTTTTGGCTGAGCACAGCTCCGTATTTTGCTTGAAGCACTGTTTGTTGAGCCTTGAGATAGTTGTCTTTTGCTGTCAACAATTCAACCGTATTTTTCATACCGAGTTTGAATTGCTCTTCTGTCAGATTGTAACTTTCTTCTGTTGATTGGAGCTGTTCTTTGGCAGCATCATATTTTCCCTGCATCGAAATGGCATCCTGATAGAGCGATTCGACGGTTTTCAGGAGCTCTTTTTGGGCACTGGTGTAATCCAGTTTGGCGGATTGAATGCTTAGTTTGGCTTTTTGGACTGAAGCTTTGGTTGATCCGTTGCTATAGATTGGAATACTCAGACTCAATCCGACGGATTGGTTGAAATTGTTGTTCAACTGATTTCCGTAAGATTCATCATTCTCAACGTCATGACTGGATCCCAGGGATCCATTGAGTGAGAGTGTCGGATAATAACTGCTTTTGGCGTTCTTCAAGTCAAATTCGGCCATTTTAACGGACAATTCACTGTTTTGAATTTGCGGCATGACATTGATGGCAGTTTGATAGACGTCGGCCTTTGCCGGCAGAGGGGATAAGACGTCCGATTCTTTGATATCCGGAAAGACAATTTCCAGCTTATCCATCATGTCCAGTTCAAGCAATTGCTTCAAGGTCAATATCTGAGTGTCGTAATTGTTTTGGGCAGTCACGACGGAATAGAGGTCTGTGCTGTATTGTGACTTGACCTGGCTGAAATCGGCCTTGGCAATGCTGCCTGCATTCAATAGATTCTGGCTGAGTTCGACTTGTGCCTTGGAAGTTTCAACGGTCCGCTTTGCCATATCAAGCGTTTCCTTGGCATATAATATTTCCAGATATGCTTCTGTGATGGCTATTTCGATGCTGTTTTCTGTCTCTTTGGTACTCAGCTCCGATGCCTTTTTCTGAAGTTCATTTTGCTTGATGGTGTTGTAATTTTTCAACCCGTCAAAAAGTGTCATACCTGCACTGATGGAATATCTGCTGCCAAGGGAGGAATTATTGCTATAATAGTCTCCGGCAGTATTCCGTATTTTACCGTTGGAATAATTCAGGCTGCTCGATGCGCTAAGACTTGGAAAAAGTGCTTCTTTACTCTGATTGAGTGTGATGTCGCTTTCCTGAGTGGAAATCTTCGCTTTTTGCACTTGAATATTGTTCTTACGGGCGTATTCTATGCAGGTCTTTAAATCCCATTTTGCAGGTTTCTCCGTCGGAGTTACTGCCGGAAGAGACATGGAGCTTGCCAGAAGCAGGCTGAGGATGAAAATTCTCGTTTTCATTGTTTGTATCTTTTTAATGATCTTACCATTGAAATGAAAAGAATCAAGGTCTTATACATTTTAACCTTTTTCTTTTCAGGTGTCAAAGTTACTTATTAGCTTTATCTTAGAATGTCGGTTTCATTTTTTTGGCGGAAAGAATCGGTATATAGCTGGATTTTTTGGGTAAAAAATACATGATTAATGATGAAGAAGAAGTTAAATCAAGTAATAGTCGGGATAAAAGATATAGACAAAAAAGGTTTGAAAAAGTATTCTGAAAAGAAAATTGTTAGCTTTGCGAAGCTTTTGTAATCGCAATAAAAAACATGAATTTAATGTAATTGTGTTTCGCGGTTCAGCTTGAAAATTATTTTCACACGATATGAAAGATTTTGAAAAGAAGAAAGTATCTATAAAGGATGTTGCAAAAGCAGTCGGCGTTTCTACTACTTTAGTTTCCCTTGTAATCAATGGGAAAGCCAAACAATATCGCATTGCTGATGAAATGGCGGGTCGGGTGATGGCGAAGGTTAAAGAAATGAATTACACCCCCAATTTAATAGCCAGAAACTTGCGGGGCGGCAAAACACAACTGATAGGTCTGATAGTCACAGATATATCCAACCCTTTTTTTTCTATGATTTCCAGAGTGATTGAAAATAGGGCGAACGAATTAAATTATACGGTTATTTTTGGCAGTTCTGATGAAAAATATACGAATACTCAAAAACTGATAGATGTATTACTGAATAAGGGTGCTGATGGATTGATTATTGTTCCCTGTGACGGATCTGAGAAAATTATGGAGAGACTTCATTTAAATAAGACCCCTACAGTCTTGATAGATAGGTGTTTTAAAAATCTGGACATCAGCTTTTCGTGTCTGGACAATCACCGTGCAACGGTGCTTGCAACTCAGCATTTGATTGAACAGGGTTTTCGGAAGATTTCATTGATAGCTTATCAATCACAAATGAGCAATGTGCTGGATCGAATTTCCGGTTACAAGGATACGATGCGGAAAGCCGGATTGGAAAAACAGATCAATGTGAAGCAGGTGAGTTTCTCGAACACGAAGTCTGATGTATTTGGTACTGTGAAAAGGTTTATTGAAAAAGACAAGACAGAAGCGATCCTATTTTCAACAAACATGCTTTCCATTCATGGTTTGACTTGCCTGAAGGAAATGAATGTAAAGATTCCGGATGATGTTGCTGTTGTCGGTTTTGACGAGAGTGATGTTTTTGATTTATATGAATGCCCCGTTTCATATATCAAACAACCTGTGGAGCAAATTGCAAAAACGGCTGTGGATATTTTGGTGGATAAAATCAAAAATGGTGAGTCGGCGAAACAATCAATGGCTGTATTGGAGCCTGAATTGATTGTCAAAAGATCCTCTTTAAGAAATGGTTGAATGTAGTTATGCTTAAATAATGTTAAATATGTAAATATGCTTTTAAGCTAAAACGTTTTAGTATTATATTTGGCTCGTCAAATGTAGATGATAAAAAGTAGAATTTTTTTGCACTTTAAGCTAAAACGATTCAGCATAAAAAATAATTCACAACTAGTAGATTATCAATATAATAAAAATCATAAACCAAATTTTAAAAAAAAATAAAAAGATGAATATTTATCCAAAAATTGGCATTCGCCCCATCATTGATGGCCGTAGAAAAGGTATCAGGGAATCATTGGAAGCAACGACGATGAATCTTGCGAAATTAGTTGCTAAGTTCTATCAAGATCATTTATACTATCCGGACGGTTCACCTGTGCAGTGTGTCATATCGGATACCTGCATCGGAGGTGTAAAAGAAGCAGCAAATTGCGCCACAAAATTTGAACAGGAGAATGTTGGTCTCAGTCTATCTGTGACACCCTGTTGGTGCTACGGTTCGGAGACCATTGACATGAATCCTTTGATTCCGAAAGCGATCTGGGGATTTAACGGGACAGAGCGGCCTGGTGCCGTTTATCTGGCTGCAGCACTGGCTGCCCACAACCAAAAAGGCTTACCCGCTTTTGGTATTTACGGGCGAGATGTCCAGGATGTGGATTGTACGGAAATTCCCGAAGATGTCCAGGAAAAATTGCTTCGTTTTGCAAAGGCCGGATTGGCCGTAGCGATAATGAGAGGAAAGTCTTATCTTGGCATTGGCTCCGTTGCGATGGGAATAGCCGGCTCCATCGTCAATCCGGAATTGTTGCAGGAATATTTCGGAATGAGAACGGAATGTGTGGATTGCTCTGAAATCCTTCGCCGGATTCAACTTGAAATCTACGACAAGGCTGAATTTGAGCGTGCGATGGAATGGACAAAAAGGCATTGCATGGCAAATGAAGGAGAAGATTATAATCCTGCCCGAATAAAAAAGAGCAGGGAACAAAAAGATAAAGATTGGGAATTTGTTGTGAAGATGACCATCATCATGAGAGACTTGATGATAGGAAATCCGAAACTCAATGAAATCGGTTATGGTGAAGAAGCACTTGGCCATAACGCCATAGCCGGCGGTTTTCAAGGTCAGCGTCAATGGACGGATTTCTTGCCGAATGGCGACTTTTCAGAAGCGATGCTCAACACCTCCTTCGATTGGAACGGTATTCGTGCTCCTTTTACTTTTGCCACAGAGGATGATCATTTGAACGGAATGAGCATGTTGCTCAATCATTTGTTGACCAACAGGGCTCAAATTTTCGCAGATGTCCGTACTTATTGGAGTCCGGAAGCCATTGAACGTGTGAGTGGGTGGAAACCTGACGGGCTGTTGGCTAACGGAGCCATACACCTGATCAATTCGGGCTCTTGTACATTGGATGGAACGGGTCAGCAAACGGACGAAAAAGGCAATCCGGTGATGAAACCATTCTGGGAGATATCCGAAGAAGAGGTTGAAAAAATGTTGGGTGCGACCAAATGGCATCCGGGTTCCCTGGAATATTTCAGAGGGGGAGGCTTTTCGTCAAAATTCCTTACAAAATCAGGAATGCCGATGACTATGAGTCGTTTGAATCTGGTTAAAGGACTCGGTCCCGTTCTTCAAATTGCAGAAGGTTGGAGTGCCACATTCCCTGAAAAGGTCTTTGATATCATCGACAAAAGAACGGACAGAACCTGGCCGTCTACTTTCTTTGTTCCAAGAGTAACGGGCAGCGGACGCTTCAAGGATGTTTATTCCGTGATGAACAATTGGGGAGCCAATCATGGTGCCATTAGTTTCGGGCATATCGGTGCCGATCTGATTTCGCTGGCCTCCATGCTGTCCATCCCTGTTTGCATGCATAATGTAGATGAAGACCAGATTTTCCGACCGACTGCCTGGAATGCTTTCGGCTCGGATTTGGAAGGCTCGGATTTCAGAGCTTGTCAGAATTTCGGATCGATTTATAAATAAAAAATAAATATCATGTCACACTATACAAAAATGATAATGACACTGATGTGTATTATTTCTTTATGTTCATGTGCGAAAAAAAATAATGAAATGGGAACATACGGATACGACAAATCTTTTTTTGAAAAGAATGGCATTCAATGCCTTGAATTGGAAAGTCAGGATGGTTTGGCAAGAATACTTGTCGCACCCGGTTATCAAGGTCGGGTAATGACAACAACTGCCACAGGCGATAAAGGAGGAAGCTTTGGCTGGATCAATTACAAACTGATTGAATCAAAGAAAATAAACCCGCAATTTAATCCTGTAGGTGGTGAAGAGCGTTTTTGGATGGGACCGGAAGGAGGTCCATTTTCAATTTACTTTAAACCGAAACAAGAGCAAATTTATGAAAATTGGAAGGTTCCCTCCTCCATTGATACGGAAAAATATGATTTGGTCAGCAGTAGCAAGAATAGTTTAAAATTTAAAAAAGAAGCTTCTTTGACCAATGCTTCAGGTACCAAATTCAAAGTAGGCATTGAGCGTACCATTTCTCTGTTGTCTAAAGATCAGATTTCAAAGATGCTTCATATCGAACTTTCAAATGCCATTAAATCGGTAGGTTATCAAACAGATAACAAAATAGTGAATAAAGGCGATCAGGCATGGACAAAAGAGGGCGGTTTACTCTCAATCTGGCTTTTGGGGATGTTCAATCCTACCCCGACAACGACTGTTTTTATACCTTATGATACGAATGCGGAGGGTACCATTGTTCATGATGATTATTTCGGAAAAGTACCTTCAGACCGGCTTATCGTTGAAAACGGGATGGCTTTTTTTAAGATTGACGGGACATATCGCAGTAAAATCGGAATTCCATCGGAACGATGCAAAGGAATTTGCGGAAGTTACGATTCTCAAAAAAAGGTTCTTACATTGCTATGGTGTTCGATTCCATCAGGGACGCAAAGCTATGTAAATTCAAAATGGGGCGAACAATCAAATCCGTTTGACGGAGACGTCATCAATGCGTATAACGATGGCCCGGTAGAAGATGGTTCCATCATGGGACCGTTTTATGAGATTGAAACCTCGTCGCCTGCTGCTGCACTTGCTCCCGGACAATATATGCAACATCTTCAAAGTGTCGTTCATTTATGCGGAGAAGAATCTGAACTTTCAGCAATTGTTCATGAGCTTTTCAATATTGATTTGAAAGATATCGTTGTCAAATTTCAGTAAAAACATATTTTTATATCCTTAAAGTCTAATGGAAAAATCACGATTAATACCCAAAGGAATAGTATTCCCGTTTATACTCCTTACAACACTCTTTTTTGCCTGGGCAGTACCGAACAATCTGACGGACACCATGCTTGCAACATTTAAAAGAATCATGAGTTTTTCGGATTCCAAGACTGCATGGATTCAAATTGTTTGTTATTTTTTGGGATATGGTTGCTTTGCCATACCTGGGGCATTGTTCATCAAAAAGCACACCTACAAATCCGGTGTAATGCTTGGATTGGGTATGTATGCGTTGGGTGCGATCATGTTTTATCCTGCTATGATATTTTCTCAAACGAACGTTGGTTTAAGTTACTATATGTTCCTGTTAGCCATATTTATTCTTTTTGCAGGCCTTTCTGTACTTGAAACATCGACCAATTCATACGTATGTGCCATAGGACCTCAGGAAACCGCTACCAGACGTTTGAATTTTTCACAATCGTTCAACCCGTTTGGAGCCATAGCCGGAGCTGTTATCAGCCAGGTTTTCATACTTTCCAATCTCAACACAAAGGGCGCAGCAGAACGTGCAGCACTTCCTGCTAAAGAACTGGCAAATATTCAATGCACGGAACTCCATGCAGTAACAACAACTTATGTCGTATTGGGATGTGTCATGCTGGTCTTGTTGTTGGCCATTTTTCTGACCAAAATGCCGAATCTGAAAGAAGATGACAAAAGGTTTGATTTTTTTCCGACAGTACGCCGACTTATCAAGAACAAAAACTATGTATGGGGAGTTGTAGCGCAATTCTTTTACGTCGGTGCACAGATTGCCGTGTGGTCGTTTGCCATCAGGTATGCAATGCATCAACTGCATTTTGATGCAATCATTGCCAAACTGGGTGAAAATCCACCGACAGAAACCATCACCAATGCTTTGCGTGGCATAGAACCAATGGCACAAGGGTTTTATTTTATTTGTGAAAAGGTTGGTTTGGATGCCTTGTTGCCTCGGACGGCAGAACAGGCTGCTGCGACATATTACATCTTGTCCCTGTTGTTTTTTGTGCTGGCACGGTTTGTATGTACCGCTTTGATGAAATACTTTAAACCGGGGAATATGCTCTCCGTATTGGCTATATGTGCCGTAATATGTTCATTAATAACAATTTTTGCTGAAGGGCGTTTCGGAGTCTATGGCCTGATGGGTATTTCCGGTTGCATGTCTCTGATGTTCCCGACAATTTACGGTACGGGCATCTCAGGTCTTGGGGATGATACGAAAATCGGTGGTGCAGGAATGGTCATGGCCATAGCCGGTGCTGCAGTATTGACCCAGTTGCAGGGCATTGTATCCGATCACTCTGGAAGCATCGTTTTTGCTTATTGGATTCCGGCAATCGCATTTATGGTAGTCGCATATTACGGATTGGTTGTGTGTAGAAAACATACATCGGCACAACCTGAACTTTAAAAATCGTTTTCGGATGGAAGATAGAAAATTCGTCATAGGTATAGATTATGGTACGGATTCTGTTCGTGCCCTGTTGGTTGATTGTGCAAACGGCAGTGAAATAAGATCTGCAGTAAGTCCTTATCCCAGATGGAGTCAGGGTCTGTATTGCGATCCATCGGTCAACCGGTACAGGCAGCATCCGCTTGACTATGTGGAATCTTTGGAACAAGTTATGAAAGATTTGCTTTCAGGGGTTGACAATGACATTGTCAAACGAATCAAAGGTGTATCTTTCGACACAACAGGCAGTACTCCTGTCCTGATTGACAGTCATGGAACGCCTTTGGCTTTGTTGTCTCCATTTTGTGAAAATCCGAATGCCATGTTTATTCTTTGGAAGGATCATACCGCAATCCGTGAGGCGGAACAAATAAATGCTTTATCCAAGCATTATCAGGTGGACTATACCAAATATGAAGGAGGCATTTATTCTTCAGAATGGGTGTGGTCAAAAGTATTGCATGTATTGAATGAGGACCAGTCCATACGGAATGCCGCATACAGTTGGGTGGAACATGGTGATTGGATGGTTGCATTGGTAACCGGTTGCACCTCTCCTGAGAAAATGCTTAGGAGCCGTTGTATTGCCGGGCATAAAGCGATGTGGCATAAATCGTGGGATGGGCTCCCTTCTGAAGCATTCCTTTCGAAACTCCATCCTTATTTGGGCAAAATGCGGAAAAGACTTTTTACTGAAACCTATCCTGGAGATACTTTTGCAGGATATCTGACACCGCTCTGGACTTCAAAATTGGGCTTGCCTGAAAACGTTTCCGTGTCTGTTTCCGGATTAGATGCGCACGTCGGAGCGGTCGGGGCGTCCATAAAACCGAACGAACTGACTTGTATTATCGGCACTTCGACTTGTGATATTTTAGTATCATCTGATGAATCTATCGGAGAAAAAATAATTCCCGGTATCTGCGGACAGGTAGATGGTTCTGTCCTCCCCGGAATGGTCGGGCTTGAAGCCGGGCAGTCGGCTTTTGGGGACATTTATGCATGGTTTAAATCCTTATTGCTTTTTCCGATGAATGCCGTTGTATCTAAATCAAATCTTCTTGATCAGGAAACAAAAGATGCACTTATTTCACAGACTTCTGATGCCATCTTGAATGAGCTTTCATCACAAGCTGTTCAATATCCTCTGACTTTGGATGCCCCCATTGCATTGGATTGGTTGAACGGTCGCCGTACGCCTGATGCGGACCAGTCTCTCAAGGGTGCTATTGAAGGCTTGACATTAGGAACTTCGGCCCCAATGGTGTTCAGAGCCATGGTTGAAGCGACGGCTTTCGGTTCAAAAGCTATTGTCGAAAGATTTTTGAAAGAGGGGATACCCATCGATTCTGTAAAAGCGATAGGTGGCATTGCCCAAAAATCTCCTTTTGTGATGCAAACGATGGCTGATGTTCTCAATATGCCTATCAGTGTGGTAGAATCAAAACAAACATGCGCTTCCGGTGCTGCGATGTTTGCTGCAGTTGCTGCAGGTATCCATCAAACCGTTGGAGAAGCTCAGATCGCGATGGGTTCTTCCATAGCCAAGACTTATTATCCGGAAGCTGAACGCCACAAAATTTATAACCAACGCTACCTCAGATATTTGGATTTGGGACAATTTGAGCAGAATTTAAAAAATAAATAATAACTTTAAAGTTTTAATAAAAAATATTTGCGTATGAAATCAAATTTTCTTTTGACGCTCATGGTAAGCCTTTTGTCAACCGGCCTTTTTGCACAAAATGTCCCGTTTAACGGTCTTTCCGTCAATATGGGCAATCTTTCAAAACTTTCAAAAGCCAGGTCACGTTCCATTAGTCCGGAAAATTTTAGCGGCGAGAAAGGTAAAGGAGGCATGGCAGACCCAAATGACAAAAATATACCCAATGTTGCTAATTCATGGTCTCCCGCCCGCGATTTGGGAAAAGGATGGAAAGTAAATCCTTTTGTGAATATTGGGGTAAACGAGACATTTACAATTGCTGAAATGACAGGGCCGGGAGCAATTCAACAGATTTGGATGACTCCGACAGGCAATTGGCGTTTTTCTATCTTGAGAATCTATTGGGATGATGAGACCGAACCATCCGTGGAGTGTCCGGTCGGCGATTTCTTTGCCAGTGCCTATAATCAATATGCGCAACTTTCATCCCTGGCTGTTTGTGTGAATCCGGGCAGTGCCTTCAATTGCTACTGGACAATGCCTTTTCGGAAAAAATGTAAAATGACCCTGGAAAATCTCAGTGATAAACCAATGCGTTTATACTATCAGATTAACTATGTCCTGACAGACGTATCCGACGATGAGGCCTATCTGCATGTGCAGTTCAGACGTTCAAACCCAACAAAAGGTTCGATACACACACTTGTAGACGGAATAAAAGGTAAAGGTCAATATGTCGGAACATATATGGCTTGCAGGGTACACGATAATGGTTGGTGGGGTGAAGGCGAGATGAAGTTTTTCATAGATGGAGACAGTGATTATCCAACCATTTGTGGTACCGGGACGGAGGATTATTTCTGCGGTTCTTATAATTTCGAGAATAAGGCAACTCACCAATATCAGGAATTTACCACTCCTTATGCTGGTTTGCATCAGGTCATCCGACCTGACGGGCTATATAAATCCGTCACTTCGTTTGGGTTGTATCGTTGGCATATAACAGATCCCGTTCGTTTTGACAAAGATTTGAAAGTAACTATTCAGGACTTAGGCTGGAAAAGTGACGGGAGGTATAATCCTCAACAATCTGATATTTCCACCACCTCTTTCTGGTATCAGAACGAACCACATGCCAAATTCCCCAAGTTGCCTTCAAGAGATGAGTTGGAGATTCCTTGATTGCCCAACGGCTTTTATTTTTTCAGCCAGACTTTCGGCGCACCTTTCCCCATCAATGGCCGCACTGACTATTCCTCCTGCATAACCTGCCCCTTCACCGCAGGGATAGAGTCCTTTGATTTCAATATGTTCCAACAGTTGCGGGTCGCGCAGTATCCGGACAGGGGAGGAGGTGCGAGTTTCAACACCAAGGAGCAGTGCTTCGTTGGTGAGGAAGCCTTTACTACTGCGGTCCAAAATATTGAATCCTTCCTGTAAACGGGTGGAGATACCTTTGGGTAACCATTCGTTCAATGGGGAACTTTTAATACCAGGAGCATAGGAAGAAACGGGCAGGGTTTGTGATACTTTTCCCTGAATAAAATCATTCATGCGCTGAACAGGGGCGGTTTGCGAAGAGCCTCCCTGAATGTAGCAAAGCTTTTCGAGCTGTTCCTGAAAATGCATGATAGCCAGTTCAGGAGCAAAATTCTCAGGTTTTAATTCAGTAGATTCAGGTTTAGAAACTGATTTTTCGAACTCTGAAAATAAAGGGATGGCTGAGAAATCAAATCTGTTTTCAGTAATATCCTCCGGATGAAATTCAACTACCAAACCCGAGTTCGCCCATTTCGAACCCCGGTTTGAAGAGGACATGCCGTTGACTACAACCTGATCGGGCCCACTGGCGGCGGGCACCACAAAACCACCCGGGCACATGCAGAAGGAATAAACGCCACGGCCCTGAACCTGTGTCACAAAACTGTATTCGGCAGCAGGCAGGTATTCACCACGGCCTTTGGCGTTATGGTACATCACCTGGTCGATCAGCAATTGCGGATGTTCCAGCCGAACACCCAGTGCCAGACTTTTGGCTTCCTGCCGGATGCCTTTTTGGTATAAAAGCCTGTACACATCTCTGGCTGAATGGCCGGTTGCAAGGATAACGGGACCTCTCCACTCTTTTCCGTCGGAAGTGCGGATGCCGACAATCTCGTGCTGATGGAGGATCATGTCGTCCATGCGCGTCTCAAAATGGACTTCGCCGCCGCAACTGCGGATTCTTTCGCGCATGTTTTCTATAACGGCCGGCAGTTTGTCTGTGCCGATGTGCGGATGTGCGTCGACCAAAATGGAAGGACTGGCTCCGAATTGACAAAAGACCTGTAATATCTTTTCCACATTGCCCCGCTTCTTGCTGCGGGTATATAGCTTGCCATCCGAAAAGGCACCGGCACCACCTTCGCCGAAACAATAATTGGATTCGGGGTCAACTTTGTGTTCGCGGGAGATCAAAGCCAGGTCCCGTTTGCGTTCATGCACGGACTTTCCGCGTTCCACCACGATGGGTCGTATACCAAGTTCCAAAAGACGCAAGGCGGCGAACAGACCTCCAGGACCTGCACCGACCACGATGGCAGAAGGTGATGTAGAAACATCTGGATATTCAATGGATGGGAAAAGTGCTTCTTCCGGCTTCTCGTCTAAATATACGCGCACCCTCAGATTGACATAGATGGTACGCTGGCGGGCATCGATGGAACGTTTGAGTATGCGAAGTCCGCAATAACTTTCAGGAGAGACGCCTTTGTCATGAACCAATACTTTTCGGATGGTTTGCTCGCCGGCAGCCTGCTCCGGCAGAAGACGAAGGTCAAATTCCTGAGTCATGTCGTTCTATTTAAATAACAGATGGAAAGCTTCCTCTACTTTGTTGACTTGTTGAATTTCCATCTTGAAACGCTTGAAATCAATGGCAGTCGTGGTGAACTTCGGTATGATGATGCGTTTGAAACCCAGTTTCTGGGCTTCCATGATGCGTTGTTCAATACGGTTTACAGGACGGATTTCGCCTGAAAGTCCCACTTCGCCGGCCAGACAGCAATGCCGGTCAATGGTAATGTCAAGGCTGGAAGAGAGAATGGAACAGAGCACGGACAAATCGATGGCCGGGTCGTTCACCTTGATACCACCTGCAATGTTCAGAAAAACGTCTTTTTGTGCAATCTTGAATCCCGCCCGTTTTTCAAGCACGGCAAGCAACATGTTCAAGCGTCTCAGGTCGAAGCCGGTGGCTGAACGCTGGGCGATGCCATAAGCAGCGGTACTGACCAAAGCCTGCACTTCTATCAGGAACGGCCGAATCCCTTCGATGGTGGCGGCAATGGACACACCGCTCAAATCGGTATTGTTTTGTGAAAGCAACATTTCGGAGGGATTGGTCACTTCGCGAAGTCCATCCTGCAACATTTCATAAATACCGATTTCAGAAGTGCTTCCAAACCGGTTCTTCATGGAACGGAGAATCCGGTAAATGAACTGCTGGTCACCTTCGAAAAGCAGAACAGTGTCCACAATATGTTCCAGTACTTTTGGCCCAGCAATGCTGCCTTCCTTGTTGATGTGTCCGATCAGGATAACAGGCGTTCCGCTTTCCTTGGCGAAACGGAGCAAGGCCGCGGCCGTTTCCCTGATCTGGGTGACGCTGCCGGGAGATGATTCGGCCATTTCTGTGGAAATGGTCTGGATGGAATCAACAATGAGCAGGTCAGGTTTGATATTCGATAAGTGAACAAAAATTTCTTCGAGTGAGGTTTCGCTGACAAACCAGGCGTGGGTATTCTCGCCGGGAATGCGTTCGGCCCTGAGTTTGAGCTGTCCGACGCTTTCTTCGCCTGAAACGTAAAGCACTTTCTTATCATGCATCTGCAAAACGGTTTGCAGTACCAGCGTGGATTTTCCGATGCCAGGCTCGCCGCCAATCAGGATCAGTGAACCGGGTACGATACCTCCTCCCAGAACACGGTCCAACTCGCCGCCACCGGTACCGATGCGTGGTTCGTCAGCCAGTTCCACATCCGACAGCAATACCGGCTTGGATTTGGGCGCATGAAAACCGGAAGCGGATGGCCGTTTGGCAGCCGTGTCACTTCGGATGACCTCTTCGTGATAAGTGTTCCATTCACCGCAAATGGGGCATTTCCCCACCCATTTGGGAGAGTCTGCTCCACAATTGTTGCATACGTACAGGCTTTTGACTTTTGCCATGAGATGTCAATTTGTATGAAACAAAGGTAGCAAAATTTGAATGAATATGACAGCTTTTAAGCTTGTTCGAAAACATCCGGAATCAGATGTTTCGGGAAAAAGACAAAAAAAGAGGGAATCTCAAGGTCTAATTTGAAATTCCCTCTTTTTAGTTGCGGAGACAGGACTCGAACCTATGACCTTTGGGTTATGAGCCCAACGAGCTACCACTGCTCCACTCCGCGATTAATTGTGGCACAAAAGTACTGCTTTTTATTGAAAAAACAAACCCTTTTATGCATTTCGATAAAAATTAATATGAAACGAGCATGTTTGTAAAAAAAGTCCAAGTTTATTATAAAATGGACATGCGAGTTACATATGACTTTAAACGAAAAAATTATTATCATATGAAACCTTTGTCCGGATGTAATTTTTTGTACATTTGCACAGTATATGTTTTTATGTGCATAAATAATTATGTCAGTGTCTAAAACGAGAGCAATGCTGGTGGAAGTTGCAAGACAACTTTTCGCTCAAAACGGAGTGGCGGATACCACGATGAACGATATTGCCGCAGCTTCACAAAAAGGAAGGCGTACGTTGTATACCTATTTCCGGAATAAAGAGGAAATATATATGGCCTGCGTTGAAAGTGAACTTCAAATAGTTACGACGACTTTACAGTCTGTGATGAAACAGAACCTGGAACCGGAAGCGAAGTTGGAAGCTTTTATCCGTGCCCATTTTAATGTATTCAAGGATATGGTGATCCGTAACGGCAGTTTGCATGCTGAATTATTCAAGGATATTACAGAAATTGAAAAGCTTCGTCGCAAGATGGACAAGAAAGAAGCGGTGATGCTTGCACAAATCCTGAAATCGGGCAACGAAAAGGATGTTTTTGAAGTGAAAGATATCAGAAAGACTGCCCAAATCATGCAATATGCGCTAAAAGGAATGGAAGTGCCTTATATTCGTGAAAATATTCGCAATCGCCATGAACAGAGTCAGTTCATTTACGACTTGTTGTTCAACGGATTGAAAAAGAAGAATAATTGATTTGACGGATGACATTCCATGCGGGATGTCATTTTTTCATATTTATATTTTTAGGATAGTTCAAATTTAAAAATTAACGAATGAAATTATTAGAAGGAAAAACAGCGATCATTACCGGTGCCGCACGTGGCATTGGTAAAGCCATTGCCATTAAATTCGCGCAGGAAGGGGCCAATATTGCTTTTACTGATTTAGTCATTGATGGCAATGCCAAAGCTACCGAATCTGAAATTGCGTCTTTCGGCACAAAAGTAAAAGGTTACGCTTCCAATGCTGCTAATTTTGAAGATACACATCGGGTTGTTGAGGAAATTCACAAAGACTTTGGCCAAATTGATATTTTGGTCAACAATGCCGGTATCACACGTGACGGCCTGATGCTCAGAATGACTGAACAACAATGGGATATGGTAATCAATATCAATCTGAAGTCTGCTTTCAATTTTATCAATGCTACCTGTCCCATCATGATGAAACAAAGATCCGGGAGCATCATCAATATGAGTTCTGTGGTAGGTGTTTCAGGCAATGCCGGTCAATGTAACTATTCTGCATCCAAAGCAGGACTGATTGGTTTGGCAAAATCCATAGCCGACGAAATGGGTTCACGTGGCATTCGTGCCAATGCCGTGGCTCCAGGTTTTATCATTACCGAAATGACCGCTCAACTTTCTGAAGAAGTCCGCAAGGAATGGGCTCAGAAAATTCCTTTGCGTCGTGGCGGTACCCCTGAAGATGTGGCCAATGTCTGCACATTCCTTGCATCCGACCTGTCTTCTTATGTAAGTGGCCAGGTTATTCACTGTGATGGCGGTATGAATAGATGACCGTTCTTTACGAAGACAATCACATCCTGATCGTCAACAAAGCTTGCGGCGAAATCGTTCAGGTCGACAAAACCGGCGATTCTTCACTGGAAGAAACGCTGAAAGTGTGGTTGAAAGAAAAATACAATAAACCGGGTAACGTCTTTTTAGGCGTTACCCATCGTTTAGACCGCCCTGTAACAGGTATTGTCATCTTTGCAAAAACCAGTAAAGTTTTGCCCCGTCTGAACATGATGTTCCAGAATGGTGAGATTCACAAGACTTATTGGGCCTTGGTCAAAATTCCTCCCAGGCAGGAAGAAGGCGTTTTGGAACATTACATCGTGCGTAACGAAAAGCAGAATAAGAGCTATGCTTACGACACGGAAAAACCAAACTCAAAGAAAGCCATTCTTCACTACAAACTGATTGGAAAATCAGATACTTATTATTTGCTGGAGGTGGACCTGAAAACCGGTCGCCACCATCAAATCAGATGCCAATTAGCCAAGATGGGTTGTCCCATCAAGGGTGACTTGAAATATGGTTTTCCCAGATCCAATCCGGACGGAGGGATTTCGCTGCATTCCAGACAGGTCGAATTCATTCATCCTGTAAGCGGTATCCGGATTAGCGTAACAGCTCCGTTGCCTCAAAACGACCAGATTTGGAGGCATTTTGAACAGTATTAAATTTTTTATAAATATATTTTCCATTAGAAAGTTTGTTTATTGGAAATTAATATGTATTTTTGTGTCGTTAAATTCAAGAAGATGGAAGACATTTGCATGATCAAAGAAATTTATCGCTCACTGTACCAGTTCGAGAAGGACTTTCTGGAAATGAACCGGATCAGTATCAACGATGCCATGGTGTTATGTTGCCTGAAGGGGGGCGAAGAAAAATCAGCAGGTGATATCTGTGATTTTGTGGGATTGTCCAATTCCAGAGTGTCAAAGGTGTTGTGTGCTGTAGAGAAAATGGGCTATATCCAGCGTAGACTTGGATCTGTCGACAAACGCCAGATGTTTTTTTCCCTGACGGAATCAGGCAAACAGAAGGTGCAAGAGCTGAAAGGAAAATCGCTCCATCTGGCAGAGTTTATCAACAAGATTTCCAAACAATGCGAGTCTTAATTTTTTTATATTCCTAAATGAAAGCATTATGAAAGTACTGATTGTAGGGGGTGTCGCCGGTGGAGCAACCGTTGCAGCCCGTTTGAGGAGACTGGATGAACAGGCAGAAATCATTCTTTTTGAAAGGGGTGCTTACGTTTCGTATGCAAACTGTGGATTGCCTTATTATATCGGTACGACCATCACAGACAGGGATAAGCTTTTTGTGCAAACGGTACAAGGATTCAGGGCACGCTTTCATATCGATATCCGTGTCAATTCAAACGTGGATCAGATCAATCCCGTCGAAAAGACCATTCAGGTAACCAATCTGAAAACAGGTGAAGTCTATACCGAAAGTTACGACAGTTTGGTGTTATCACCCGGGGCGGATCCAGTCAAACCTAAGATTAAAGGTATTCAAGATAAACGGGTATTTACCTTGAGGAACATTCCGGATACGGATCAGATCAAGAATTACATCCGTGAACAGAAACCTTGTCGGGCACTGGTGATCGGCGGTGGTTTCATTGGTCTGGAAATGGCTGAAAATCTAAGTGATGCAGGCTTGGAGGTTTGTGTGGTGGAGATGGCCGATCAAGTGATGGCCCCGCTGGATTTTTCCATGGCAAGCATTGTCCATGAACATTTGAAGTCAAAGAATGTGGGATTGCTGCTGGAAGAAGCAGTGTGCGGATTTTCTGATGGAGATCAGGGCTTGAACGTCGAATTGGAAAGCGGAAAGGTGATTGAAACCGATATGGTTATATGCAGCATTGGAGTGCGTCCTGAAACCAAACTGGCCAAAGACGCCGGACTTGAAATCGGTTCTCTTGGTGGAATTGCCGTCAATGAATATCTCCAGACTTCCGATTCGGACATTTTTGCTTTGGGAGATGCTGTTGAGGTGAAGAGTCCCATCACCGGAAAACCGGTGTTGATTCCCCTTGCCGGGCCGGCCAATAAACAAGGACGTATAGTGGCTGACAATATCATGAACGAAAATAAACAAAAATATGAAGGAACCATAGGTACCTCCATTGCCAAAATATTTGACCTGACAGTGGCTTCATCAGGATTATCCGGAAAGATGCTGAAAAAAGAACAGATTCCTTATATCTCTTCTTTTACCCATTCCGCATCACATGCCGGGTATTATCCGGATGCTTTGCCTTTGTCGATAAAGACTCTTTTTGCTCCTGAAACCGGAAGGCTGCTTGGAGCTCAGGTGGTGGGGTTTGATGGTGTTGACAAGCGAATAGACCTCTTTGCCCAGGTCATCCGGAACGGTGGAACGGTGAATGACCTTGCGAAGATTGAGCATGCCTATGCACCGCCCTATTCTTCGGCAAAAGATCCGGTCAATATGGCAGGTTTTGTAGCTCAAAATGTTTTGCAAGGAAAAGTAAAACTCATTCATTGGCGTGAGATCAATGATTTGGATCCGGAGAAAACGATGCTGCTGGATGTTCGGACAGCCGAAGAGTTTTCGCTGTCGCATCTGACCGGTGCCGTAAATATTCCTTTAGACGATCTTCGCGGCCGGTTGGGTGAACTTCCTAAGGATAAGGATATCGTGATCTACTGTGCCGTAGGTTTGCGCGGATATTTGGCCAGTCGTATTCTGACGCAGCATGGCTTTGAAAATGTCCGGAACTTGTCCGGCGGTTATAAGACCTATGCCTCGGCCACCAACGAACAAAACAACTACAATTTCTTCATGAATATTCATATAGATTCCAAAGATGAAATGAAAGATACCAATATCAGTACTTTTTGTGTGGATGCCTGTGGTATGCAATGCCCGGGGCCCATTATCCAGACGAAAAAATATTATGATGAACTTCAGTCAGGGCAACGAATGGACGTGAAAGCCACCGATCAGGCTTTTGCAACGGATGTCAAGGCGTGGAGTAACATTGTCGGTGCCAAATTGTTGGGAGTAGAAAACAAGGGTGGCATCGTGACCGCACATATAGAAAAAGCGGAAGCCATAAAGTCTGCAGGATTGATGTCGGGTGGAGATAACAAAACCTTTATTATTTTCAGTGATGACCTGGATAAGGCATTGGCCTCCTTTGTCATCGCAAACGGTGCTGTGGCCATGGGTAAAAAGGTGACCATGTTCTTTACTTTCTGGGGTTTGAATGTCATCAAGAAGAAAAATCACTCAAAAGTGAAAAAGGATATTTTCGGGAAAATGTTTGGCATGATGTTACCCTCCAGCAGCAGTGCGCTCAAACTTTCCAAATTGAATATGTTGGGAATGGGCTCGAAAATGATGCGTTACATCATGAAACAGAAACAGATTGAAAGTCTGGAAGGCTTAATGAAACAAGCCATTGAAAGCGGGCAGGTGGAAATGATTGCTTGCACTATGTCAATGGATGTGATGGGTGTCAAGCGCGAAGAATTACTTGATACTGTCACTGTGGGTGGCGTCGCAAGTTATTTGGAACATTCTGAACATGCGAACTTAAATTTATTTATCTAAAAAAATAAGAAGTATGAAACGATTATCGATGCTACTTTTCCTGACTGCATTTATTTTTACCGGTTGTAGTGCACAAAGTGCAGGAAAAGATAAAGAAACAATTAAAACAAAAAATAAGATGGGAACAATTCATTTGACAAAAGAAGAATTTCTTAAAAAAGTAGCCAACTACGAAACCAATCCTCAGGAATGGAAGTATTTGGGTGACAAGCCCTGTATCATTGATTTTTATGCAGATTGGTGCGGACCCTGCAAAGCGGTGGCTCCAATTATGGAAGAGCTGGCAAAAGAATATGACGGTCAGATTTACATCTACAAGATTGATACGGAAGCAGAGCAGGAACTGGCTGCTGCTTTTGGTATCCGTAGTATTCCGAGCATCCTTTTTGTCCCGATGGAAGGGAAACCTCAGATGAGCATGGGTGCCATGCCGAAGGATCAGTTTGTGAAGGCTATCAATGAAATATTGTTGAAAAAGTAAATGGGGCCCACGATTTGAGAGCCTTTGCGGGCTTTCAGAAAGGATTAGAAGATGGTTTCAAGGGTGACTTTGGAACCATTTTTTTGTGGGTTCAATCCGTTTGTTTATTCACAACCCCAAATTCTGGATTGTCCTTGAATCTGCTCTACCATCGTATCGACCAACCTCTGTCTGGCTTCTGCCGAAGCCCAGGCTATATGAGGTGTCATCAACAGTTTCTCTTGTAAATCCGGTGACAGCAAAGGATTATCGGCTGGCGTCGGCTCCTGTTCGTACACATCAAGTCCTGCACCGGCCAGACGGTTTTCACGCAAAGCCTGCGCCAAATCTGTCTCCTTCACGATGCCGCCGCGTCCTACATTGATGAGGTAGGCTGCCGGTTTCATCAAGCAGAGTTTTTGGTAGTCGATCAAATATTGCGTTTGTTCATTCAGCGGTGCATGAATGGAGATAATGTCGCTTCCTGACAGCAGGTCATCCAGCTCTTTGTGCGGGTATCCGGATTGCAGGTTTTTTCCGGAGGTGGAATGGTAGGAAATTTCGGCTCCAAAGGCTGAGGCTATTTCAGCTACGCGACGACCGATATGTCCCATTCCTATGATGCCCCATTTCTTACCCTTGATTTCAAAGAACGAACGGCCGTGATGGGTGAACCTGCCGCTACGGCTGTATGCGCCGCTTTTGACGTATTGGTCGTAGTAATGAGTCTGATGAATCAGGTCCAAAGCCATGGTGAAAGTCAGCTCTGCCACGCTGTTTGTGGAGTAATCCGCTACGTTTTTCACAGTGATGCCTTTTTCGGCTGCAACCTTCAGGTCGACATTGTTCATACCGGTGGCTGCGATGCAAATAAGCTTCAGGTTGGGCAAGGCTTCCAGTTCAGGCTGCATCAGCTTAACCTTGTTGGTGATGACGATGTCAGCACCGGTGCATCTGGATACAACTTGCTCTGGAATCGTATTGTCGTAGGTAGTCAATTCGCCGGCGGCGGCAAGTTCGGAAATATCGGCGTTGCCTATGGAGTAAGCGTCTAAAAAAATGATTTTCATAATTTATGTGTTTAAGAAACTTTTACGTTTAATTTATCTTTAATTTGTTCACCCAATGCCGTCAATCTGTATTTTTGTATACGACTTGTTGGCTTTTCGGGGATGGTCATTTCTATAATTCCGCTTTTCAAGGCAGGATTTAAGTAATTCTTTACAAAGTTTTTTTTGTCCGATAGTTTTAATTTTTCCTGCATTTCCACCCTGTCCATTTCTTCGAATAAAATGTTTACCACTTGGGTAACTTGGGGGGTAACTTGGGGGGTAACGTCGATGGATGTACGGAAAGTCATACGTAGAAAATTTTCAGAGAACTGAAAACAATCTTTATTATATACTTTTAAAATTCTGGGGATGCCTGAGCCTAAATGTTCTACCAAATCCAAATCCTTGAAAACACGCATTAATTCCTTATTACGTGGAACAGAATAACCTTCAAAAAATTCTTTTTCACTCATTCCTTGCGGTAATCCACCACAAGATGTAATTTCCATTCGATCACGAAAGAATTCAAACTTGGGTGGAATTTCTGCCGTATAATCGTTATGTACTATCGCATTAATAGTGGCTTCGCGCAAAGCAATCGGATCCCAGAGTCTTTTGTTTTCTCTTTCTTTTGACGTTATCTTTGTGAAAGTCTTATTCTCCAGCTCGATTTTATCTAGAACCTGCTTTGTGGCTTTGATGAGTGAGCAGTAACCGTATTCGTTATTCTCAATTAATTCGATTCTGTCAATTCCTGCATATTTTGCCACTTTTATTGAAATGCTGTTTGTGTCTGCCAATAAAAATGCGGCGTAGTTATAGGCATTATCTTCGGTTTTGAGTTCCAGATTTTTTGCGAACTGATGGTTCAATGATATTTCGGCCGCATTATAATAAATCTTTAGCTGTTCAAAGGAAAGATTCTGGTTGGCTGATTTGATTTTACCGATTGAATTACGAGTCCTTTTAGCAAAAAGAGATTCTATCGTCTGAGTAGGCATAGGTTCAGAGGCACTCCCCACTCTGATATAACATCCTCTATTTGACATCCCGAACTTTCTGATGTAGTAGGGCTTTTCACTACCGCTTGCAACTATTATCCTGATAATATTACAGTGCTCTTTTTCTTCCAAAATAATATCAAACAACCCTAAACAAGATGGTGAAATGTTGTTTTTTAGCCGGTCTTTAATCTTGAGTTGAAGAGAATCTGCATCGGAAACACCCACCATATTTCCACGTTTATCAATTCCGATATAAACAAGACCACCTTCCGAATAATTCAGGAAAGCTACCACTTCCTTTTCTAAATCGTCAGTCAGTTCTTGTTTGTATTCTATGCGATTGGTTTCCTGCATGTTCTTTTGATTTGTAAACTTATAAAAAATAGATTGGCTTATACTCTTCCCAGAATATTATCGTTTTGCTCCATTTTTTGTATGAGTCGTAAATTTCAAGTATCATATCTTTTAATAATCCTTTCCAATCCAAGAATTTTTCAGAAACGTTCTTACTAAATCCGGCTCCAATAACAAAAGACAGCTCCTGTTCCCTAAGCTTGTCTTTGAGATTTCTTATGAGTCCCTTTTTATTTTCTGAATCCATTTCAAGTTTTTTATTACGTTCTGAATTTATATTGCACAATTTAAATACACGAATTATACAAATGTATGAAACTAATTGTTATAAAAAAGACAAAATAAAATATTTAATTAAGATGATTTTTCTATCAGGCTAATATTTATTTCCCATGTAAAATAAAGAAATAAAAAATAGGGCTGCCTATAAAAGACACCCTAATTTAGCCATGTGTTTTTTCCTGAAAGGCTGTTACAGAAAGAAACATCTCCTAAAAATGGATTTTTTAGCAGAAAATGGTAGCATCTGATATGCAACGTAAATTTCTAAACTGAAGAGTTATAATGTAATTTGAGAATAGTATTTTGACTATATCAATATTCCAACGGCATTCCCAGCACCTCCTCATAGGTAAACACCGGGCCATCCTTGCAGACGTAGGTCTTACCCACCGTGCAATGCCCGCATTTTCCAACGCCGCATTTCATCCTGTTTTCGAGGGTGGTGTATATCTGGTCGTTCGGGAAACCACTCTTGGCTAAGATCGGCATACCCAACTTGATCAGAATGGGAGGGCCGGCGATGACCGCAACGGCATTGTCGCTTTTGGGAGGATTTTGTTCCAGGATGGTCGGGACAAAGCCGATGAAGTTTTTCCATTCCGGCGTTTCACCACCGGGATCTACCGTGATGAAAAGGTTCATGTCGCCACGTGCCGCCCATTCTTCCAGTTCGGCTTTATAGGTCAGTTCTTCGACGTTTTTCGCACCGTAGTAGACGGAAATTTCACCGAATTTTTCACGTTGGTCAAGCAAGGTATCTATGACGCAGCGAAGCGGGGGTAAGGCTATGCCACCTGTCACGAAAACGACATTTTTGCCGTACCATTGTTCGATGGGAAAGGCGTTTCCAAACGGCCCGCGTAAACTGATGATGTCGTTTTCTTCGCAATTGGCGAGGGCAGCGGTTACACGGCCTGTTGTCCTGAAGGTACATTCGACATATCCTTTACGGGTGTCCGGTGATGCGATGCAAAAAGTACTTTCGCCTTCTCCCGGTACACCGTATTCACAAAATTGTCCCGAACGGAAAGAAAAATTTTCAGCATCTTTTTCATCGACAAATTCAAGGCGATAGGTCTGGATATTCGAGGATTCCTGCGTTTTCTTCGCAATGCGTACTCTGTAAGGTATATATTTGTTTTCTTTATCCATGACTTATGCTTTTGTGACGTTTAAAATATTCTCGAAAATATTCAGATGTGCCGGGCAAACGCGGATGCAACGACCGCAGCCTACACAGCTGACTATTCCGAAATTCTCTACAGAATATTTGAATTTGTGCATCAACCTTTGGCGACGGCGTGCTGTCTGGTTCGACTTGGGATTGTGGCCTGAAGCATGCCGGGTGAACTGGCCGAATCCGCAGGCATCCCAGCAACGCAGGCGTTTTCCGCTTTCCTGTGATCCTTCGTCCTGAATGTCGAAGCAAGTGCAGGTCGGGCAGGAGAAGGCACAGGCACCGCAGCCGAGGCAGCCCATCGATTCGTGTTTCCATTCGGCACTGTCATAAGCGGTTTGGATGCGCTCCCTGATTTCGTCCATGGAAAACTTCGTCTCCACCTTTGCCAGAAATTCCTCTTTGCTCTTTTCGGTGCTATCGGTGAACAAGGCTGTGTCAATGACCGATTTGCCTTTTTCCGTACTGATTTCCACGTAGTAGGAGTCGCCCATGGCTGTGAGCAGGATGTCGCTGCCGGTGACGTTCCCCGGATTCAGACCGACGGAGGTGCAGAAACAAGCGGCGTCGGCTTTGGCACAGCTGACGGAAATGAGGGTGGTGCGTTCCTTACGAAGCTTGAAATACGTATCGGGATTTTCTTTCAGAAAGAAATCGGTCAGGTAGTTGAATGCCGAACTGTCGCAAGGACGAAGTCCCCAAATGACGGTTTCAGGTACGTTGGACATGTCGTTCCTGAATTCGAAATCTCCGTCTTCTTTTTTGGTATAGGAAAATAATTCTTCCACTTCCGGAAAAACGACCGATTTTGCGGAAAATGCGGTCTGGATATAATCGGTGGACACTTGGTCATACGATTGTACGGACTCAAAAAATACCTTCCCGCTTTTTTTCAGGACGGGGGCGACAACGACCTTGCCCGATTTGACAAGATTGTTGAAGAAAACAGGTATATTGGCCGATGTGATGGTTTTTATTTCCATGGGAAATTGATTAAAGCGTAGATTACTTGATAAAACCTTCTTTGTCATCAGGTTTAAAGCTATTCAGAGCATAATCGCCCTTGAGTGCAAAGCCTGATTTGGTGCCGAACTCTTTGAACAGGTCCTGATTCATCTTGACGGTGAGCAGATGAACGGGTATGCCGACGGGGCAGATCCTGCCGCATTCGCCGCAATTGATGCAGCGTCCGGCCAAATGCATGGCGCGCATGATGTGCCATTCCAGGTTGCCGGTGGTCTGGGCCGAGGTCTTGATCCACTGGGGTTGATTGCATTCCACGGTGCATTGCGGGCAATAGCACATCGGGCATACGGCACGACAGGCATAGCATTTGATGCAGGCGGAGAATTGTTCTGTCCAATATTTCCAGCGGTCTTCACGGGATAAAGATTCCAGATAGTCGAGCAACTTGAGGTCTTCTTCTGAGAATTCGGGGAAGTTGGCCTGGACGTAAGCTTCCACTTCTTCCATGTCGGAAAAAACAATCACTTCCTCTTTGTCGTTCACCGTGAGAACGGTTTTCTCGATATCCCAGAACTGGTTCTCGGAAGTCAGTTGCACCAAGGCGCGCAAGGTGGCGATGTTGGCCAGAATGCCGATTTTTCCGGCTTGCTTCACTTCCGGTTTGTGGAGATAGACAGAGAGATTGTTTTTGCAATCTTTGGTATAAATCAGTTGTTCGATTTCAGAGGCTTTTTCGATGAAACAAGGCACAGGCTGTTTTGTCAACGCTTCTTTGAATCCGATCATCAGGTTAATAGTTCCGTTCTCGAACAGTTCGGCGACTTTATTTTGTAATAGCTTCATCGTATAATTCTTTTAATTGGACACCGTCCAGTTTATCGAGATCGGTAAACGGACCTTTTGCTTTAATCTTGTCAGTCACTTCGTCCACCAGGTTTGCCCATTTTTTCCCTTCGGCCGCCGATACCCAGGAAAAGGTGATGCGATCCGTGTCAAATCCGATCAAATCGAGGATGGAACGAAAAACAATCCAGCGGCGACGGGCATGGAAATTTCCCGAAGTGTAGTGACAGTCATTGGGGTGGCAGCCCGAAACGATGACGCCGTCAGCTCCGTTTTCAAACGCTTTCATCAAAAGCATAAAATCAATGCGCCCTGTGCACGGGAATCTGACGATCCTGACGTTGGAGGCATATTGTGTTCTGCTTGTCCCGGCCAGGTCGGCTCCGGCATAAGTACACCAGTTGCAGACAAAGGCCACTATTTTTGGTTCAAACTCTGACATGATGATAAGTTTAAAAAGGTTTGTTCAATAAGGCCACCACTTCAGATAACATCTGTTGATTGCTGAAGCCTTGTAAATCGATGGATTTGTTACGGCAAAAAGCGACGCAGGTTCCGCAACCTTGACAAAGTCCGGCATTGACTTTTGCAGCGACTTTGAGTATTTCTCCGGTTCGGCGGTCCTTGATTTCTTCCCGTTCAATGGCGTGGTAAGGACAAACTTCCAAACACAACAGGCAACCGGTACAGGTGGTGAACAATGGGGGCATACAGCGGTTGACGACAGCGACCACCGGCTCACGGGTCATCTCATCGCTGGAGAACAGGCCCATAATTTTGCTGGCGGCAGCAGATGCCTGAGATACGGTATCCGGGATGTCTTTTGCTGTCTGGCAGGCACCTGCCAACATGATTCCGGCAGTATTGGTTTCTACCGGTCTCAATTTGGGATGGGCTTCTGCGAAGAAATGATGCTTGTCATAACTGATGTGCATCTTTTGAGCCACGGATTCTGCGTCCGGATTGGCTACAACGGCTGTTGCCAGAACGACCATGTCCGCTTCTATCTCGACCGGCTCTGCATTCATCAGGGTGTCAACACCCTTGACGATGAGTTTGCCGTCTTTTTCGTAGATACGTGAAACACGTCCCCGGATGTAATGCACATCGTCTTCTTCGATGGCGCGACGAACGAATTCATCGTAGTTTTTTCCGGCTGAGCGGATATCCATGTAGAAAACGTAAGCATTTCCTTCATGGTGTTTGTGTTTGTACAACATGGCATGTTTGGCCGTGTACATGCAGCATATTTTGGAACAATATTCGATGCCTTTGGCCTTGTCTCGTGAACCGGAGCAGGCGAGAAAGACGATTTTTTCCGGTATTTTACCGTCGGAAGGACGTCTGATTTCACCACTTGTAGGCCCTGAAGCGGAAGCAAGGCGTTCAAACTGAAGTCCGTCTATGACGTCTTTGAACTCTCCATAACCATATTCGGGGAAGAAATCGGTGTGCTTGATGTCGAAACCGGTGGCCGTAACGATGGCACCGACCTTGATGTCGATGATTTCATCCTCCATCTCATAATCGATGGCTCCTGCCGGACACACTTTTTTACAAATGCCGCATTTGCCTTTCTGGAAATAATTGCAATTTGCACGGTCGATGACAGGTTTGTTTGGTACGGCTTGGGGGAACGGAGAATAAATGGCTGTTCTGTAACTCAGGCCGGCATTGAATTCGTCAGGAATTTTCTTGCTTGGACATTTTTGCCAGCAAGTTCCGCAACCGGTACATTTGGACATATCCACACTTCTGGCTTTCAGACGGACTTTTACATCAAAGTTCCCGACAAAGCCGGACACGCTTTCAACCTCTGCAAACGTGTGCAGGGTGATATTCGGATGCTGGGCCACTTCCACCATACGTGGGGTCAGGATACATTGTGAACAGTCGAGGGTAGGGAAAGTCTCGGAAAGCTGGGACATGTGACCACCGATGGATGGTGATTTCTCAACCATGATGACCTGGTGCCCGGCGTTGGCAATATCCAATGCTGCCTGAATGCCTGCAATACCGCCGCCGATAACGAGTGCCGTCTTTGTGACGGGCACTTTGATGGGAAAAAGCGGGGTGTCTTTACTGACCTTGTTGACGATGGTCCTGACGATGTCGATGGCCTTTCGGGTGGTCGCTTCCGTGCGGGGATGAACCCAGGATACTTGTTCGCGAAGATTCGCGATCTCACACAGGAAAGGGTTGATGCCACCTTTTTCCGCAGCCTTGCGGAAGGTGGCTTCGTGCATACGGGGAGAACAGGCTCCGACGACGATGCCGGTTAATTTGTGCTCTTTGATCGCTTCAATGATTTTTGTCTGTCCCGGATCGGAACACATATATTTATAATCCATGGCGTATGCTACGCCCGGCATTTTTGCAGCCTCTTCGGCGACTTTTGCAACATCGACGGTTGCAGAAATGTTCTCGCCGCAGTGACAGATAAATACTCCAATTCTTGCCATATATTACGCTTCCTTTTTTACGATACAAGATACTGCTTTGCCAGTCGGAACAAAATGTTTGTCAAGTCCGAGCTCTTTGGCGGAAATACCCATACTAAGGCCAAGGGCCTGGGTGATGAAAAGTACGGGAATGTTGATATCTTTCTTTAATTGTTTTTTGATTTCCGGCCGTCTCAGATCCAGGTTAGAATGGCACATAGGACAGGCGACGATGATGGAATCGGCACCGCGCTCGGCTGCGTCTTCGAGGATCCTTCCGGAAAGTTTGGCGACGAGATCCGTGCGGGACATGGAAAATCCTGCACCGCAACATTCTGTCTTGAATGCCCAATCAATGGGGGTGGCACCTGCTTTTTCCATGACTTTTTCCATCTCCATGGGGTTTTCCGGACGTTCCAGTTTGGTGAGGTCCTTGGGCCTGGCCAACAAACATCCGTAGTAGCAAGCTGTCTTTTGATTCAGTTTGTCGACGATGTATTGGTCGGCAACCGGGAAAATGTATTTCTGCAGAAATTCGAAAACGGTCAGAAGTTGTACGTTTCCGGTGAATGCCATATCAATGTACTTTTCTGTTTTCTCAAGAATGGCCTTGTCGTTCAGGATGGCCTGTTGCGAAGCGGCAAGACGCCCATAACAAGCCGCACAGGGAATGACGATTTCCGATAAGCCCTGTTTTTCTGCCAGAGCCAAAGTGCGTGCAGGCAAAGCAATGGATAAATCGTGATTCAGACTATGTGCGGCAGATGCACCGCAGCAACTCCAATCTTTTATCTCTTCGAGGGTGATGCCGCATTTTTCGGAAACGGCAAACAAGGACTTGCTATACTCTTTACTTGATCCTTCAAGCGAACAGCCTGGATAAAAACCTACTTTCATTTATCTCCTCCTTCGTTTTCGCTGATTCTTTGGAATATTTTCTCCATTTCCTTCACATGTTGTATCCTGCTTGGAATGGGGTTCAGTTTTCCTTTAAAGAACATCGACGGTGCTTTTTGGACATCCTGTATCATATTCAGGGTTTTCAATTTGTAGTTAAGCGTCAACCATACTTCGTTCAACTTCCCGTTCTTTTCAATGGTTTCCAAAAATGCTTTGTGGAAACTCAAAATGTCTTTTGCCTTGGGATTGACTTTATTTTGCCGTACAGATTCCTGGCGAAGAAAGTCCATCACTTGTGAAAGCTTGACTTCCTGCGGACAACGTGAGTAGCAAGTGTCACATGCAAGGCAAAGCCAGATGGATAGGGAACTTAAAAGTTTGTCTTCATATCCGGGAAGTTCAGCTTGCAGCATCCTTAAGACTTGATTGGGTTTGATGTCCATATCTTCATTCAGCGGGCAACCTGCCGTACATTTTCCGCACTGATAACAATGGGAGACAATCACTCCAACTGATTCTTCCAGTCTTGATTTGAGGCTGTTTCCCGGTTTCGTTTCTATAGATTCGTGCACAATTTCAATATTAAATCGGTTAAGCTGTCTTTTTATACAAAAGAAAATCAATTGTATAGAGCAAATAATCATGGCAAATTCCGAATGCTGTCAAAAGATGCTGTTACAAATATAGCAAAATACTAACATTTATGACAATAAGACTTATTCAGGAATTGGCCGGCGCAAATATAGCAATTTGTAATGTCTATATAGCAAAATGGCCTAAAATATTTAATCATTAACAGATGTTAACACCTTTAATTCCAAGTATAAAAGCAAAGAAAGCCGCCTCAGTAAACCGAGACGACTTCCGAATTGAAAACCTAAAGAACTTTAATGAACCGCTTTTAAACCTGAAAATGTTATTTTATAAAAATCAATCGAAGGCTGTGTATGCCGTTTCTCCGTGCTGGGTTTCGTCAAGACCGACCGCTTCTTCCTTGTCTGTGGCCCGTAGCCCTATTAGTCTTTCAGTGATTTTAAACAATAGGAATGTCCCAACACCTGAATAAGCCATGGTTGCCCCAACGGCTATCAGCTGAACCGTCAACTGACGGATGTTTCCATAAGCGGTTCCGCTGTATGCAGACTGAATGGCCGGAGTGGCCAGGACACCTGTAAGGATTGCACCGACCATACCACCTATACCATGCACTCCGAAGGCATCCAAAGCATCATCGTATCCCAGTTTCGGTTTTACATAAGCAACCATGATGAAGCAGATGACCGACACGATGACTCCAATAAGAAGTGCTCCTGTTACTCCTACAAATCCCGCAGCAGGAGTGATGGCAACCAAACCGGCCACGGCTCCTGTACAAATCCCGACAACAGTAGGCTTTTTCCCTATAAACCAATCCAACAAGGCCCAAGTCAGGGCAGCAGTTGCTGCAGCTATATGCGTTACCATAAGAGCGTTGGCTGCAAGTCCGTCTGCAGCCAATCCGCTTCCGGCATTAAATCCGAACCATCCGAACCACAATAGTGCTGCACCGATGACTACCAATGTGATGTTGTGAGGAGGAATGGCATGACCTTTATAGTCACGTCGCTTGCCCAACATCAGTGCCATGACGATGGCAGCAATACCGGCATTGATATGTACCACAGTGCCTCCGGCAAAATCCAGTGCACCCATCTTGAATAACCATCCGTCACTTGACCAAACCCAGTGTGCCACCGGGTTGTATATAAAGAGAGACCAAAGAATGGTGAATACCAAAAATCCTTTGAATTTGATCCGTTCAGAGAATGCCCCGATAATCAGTGCAGGCGTGATTACGGCAAACATACATTGGAACATGATGAAGAGGAGGTGAGGTATGGTGCCAATAGCACCACTGTCTGCTGTAACTTGTGAGTGTGAAATGAAGTAAGGGCATAAATCATTCAAACCGATTCCGTTTAAAAAAGCCCAGTCGAAATTGCCTATGAAAGGTGCCAGAAATCCTTTTGAACTTCCAAAAGCCAGGCTGTAGCCACATACAACCCATTCAATGCTGATCACAGCAGTAATGATAAAACACTGCATCAAAACGTTTAAAACATTTTTTCTGCGTACCAATCCTCCGTAAAAGAGTGCCAAACCAGGAATAGTCATTAACAAGATCAATGCTGTAGCCATGATGATCCATGCTGTGTCTCCTGAATCAACGCAGGGTGTCGCGACTGTTGCAACTGAACTTTGAGCAAATGCTCCGGTACTGAACAACGCCAATAGGGCTGTTGCCGATATCATTATTTTCTTCATATCTGTAAAACTTTTATAAAAACCTGACTATTCTTTGTTGTACAATGCTTCCGGACCTGTTTCACCTGTACGGATCCGGTAAGTCTGTTCTATGTCCGAAACAAATATCTTACCATCACCGGTATCTCCGGTTCGAGCTGCGCCAATGATAGCATTGATCGTCTTTTCGACATTGATGTCACGCACAATAATGGAAAGCATGCGGCGCTGGATGTAGTTTGATTGAAAGATTTGACCTCTTACCACTTGGCCTTCTGTGGATTTACCAAGTCCAGTAATGTCCCAATAGGAAAACCATTCGATGCCGGCATCATACAATGCTTGTTTTACCTCCTCGAATTTTGATTTTCGAATAACTGCTTCAATTTTCTTCATAATCTTATCTATTTAAATTATAGGGTAATACCTGCTACTAAAAAAGCGTTTTCTGCATCGGGATTGAATCCGGCAATTCCATAAACCGGTAAGCAGAATTTATCAGAAAAATAAATGGTCTTGCAGATCCTAATACATAGGTTGGTTACGCCAAATCCATTGGTTCCATAAGCAGGGCCATCAAACAAAGATGTCCCTAAAAATAATTTGGCGTTGGAGGTAATCGGATAGCTCAATTCTACATAGGTGGAATAGGCATTATCTCCTTCTGCATTTTTATCTGCACCAAAGAACATCGTGTTTAAGGAAGCACTCAATGGAAAATATTCTGTCCCTGCGTAAGAAAGTGTCCCTTCAAAAACATGATCTGTCCGATTGGAATTATATATAAAATGGCTTTTGGTAAAATTCCAGTTGTAGTCTGTCAGGGTTACGGAAAAAAAATGAGGGAAAGCATAAGTGACATAAAAGTCAAATTCCTTCAGACTTCCGGTAAAATTACCCGATCCCCATGTCCCAATATTGAATCCACCATTGGTATATGAAACTGTTGGTTGAATATTGGGCTGATTGGACTCTTGATTGATTCCACGCCATACGTACGAACTGACAACGTCTGCATTTATATTAAAACATCCTTTTGATTCCTGAGCAGAAGCAAGTGCTGTAGTAGATAAAAAGAACAAACCTAAGAGGCCTTTTGATTTTGTTTTGAAAGAATCTTTCATACGTATATAATTGTTTTTTTAGGTTGTATGGAACTCGTATGTCAAATTTTCATTGTCTTGCGTGAATACTCGTATTCATGCTCGTTTCATAATCCATTATTTGGTGGTTAAGTCTGTTCATTTAATTCACCATGCAAACATAATAATTAAATTTTGAACAATAATACAAAAAGACACATAAAAATAAATATAAGTATAAAAATGATATTCAAAACTCACAATCGCTTACATAATGATTCAATAAAAGGAGAAAAAGGTGTCATTATGAAATTATATAAATTTTGTCGAAAATGTTGCATATCTGAACAATTCAATAGGCTTTTGTTTGAAATGGTAGATAAAAACCATATAAATAAATGATTCAGTAATGCGGATGAGAAAATAAAATCATTTACATTTGCTAAAAAAAATTCCCGTGGAAAAAGAAAAAGTGGTGTTCCTCGCTAAAATGTTTGAAAACTGGTGTGGCAGTGAGCCACAGAATATCAGCTTTCTGCCCCCAAGTGGCTCTTATCGAAGTTATTGCCGTATGAAGGCAGGGTCGTTTTCTGCACTTGGTGCCTGGAATTCAGATGCCCGTGAGAATGATGCCTTTTTGTCTTTTTCAAGAAGTTTTCGAAAAGAAGGCTTGGCTGTTCCGGAAATATATGCCGAAGATCCTTTGGAAGGCGTCTATCTGTTGGAGGATTTCGGATCGGACACACTTTTTGATCTGGTAAAAGATCGTCCGTTTGACGATCGTCTGAAAGAACTTTATAAAAAGAGCCTGACCGGACTGATTGATCTTCAGTTGAAAGGAAAGGATTGCATCGATTACCGAAAATGCTATCCGCGTGCTGCTTTTGACAGGGATTCCATGATGTGGGACCTGAATTATTTTAAATATTATTTCTTGAAATTGGTGCGGATTCCTTTTGATGAGCAGGCATTGGAGGAGGACTTCCGAAATTTTACGGATTATCTGCTGCAAGAACGTGGCGATTATTTTCTGTACCGCGATTTTCAGACTGCCAATATCATGATTTCCAACGGGGAACCATACTTTATTGATTATCAGGGCGGACGTCGTGGTGCATTACAATATGACCCGGCCAGTTTGCTTTTTGATGCCAAAGCCCGTGTCCCCAAGGAGATTCGTCAGGAACTAATCGAATTCTATGTAGAGGAACTATCTAAAAAGATGGTGGTGGATAAGGTCCAATTCATGGATCATTATCAGGGGTATGTGCTGATTCGTCTGATGCAGGCCATGGGCGCATTTGGCTTTCGGGGGATTGTAGAAAAAAAGCCGGGTTTTATGGAAAGCATTCCACCGGCACTTGGTATGTTTGCCGATATTTTGGATGAATGGTCCTTACCGGTGCAGATACCGGAGCTGAAAGCTTGTTTCAATCGAATGTTGAAATCCGAATATTTAAAAAAGATGCTTGAAAAGCTATAATTGTTTCAGAAACATTCCTGACACTGGATTTTGATGATGACGCCCGATTTTTTATTTTAATATTCCATGGTTGATGAGAGCGGTTATATTTGCAGCAGGACTTGGAACGAGGCTGTATCCCTATACAAAAGATAAACCAAAAGCTTTGGTGGAAGTGAGAGGTGTGTCCATGCTTGGTCATACTTTGCATAGGATGCAGGCTTTTGGCATTAAGGATATTGTTATCAATGTACATGCTTTTGCCGATCAGGTGGAAAGTTTTTTGCAGGAGTTCTCTGCCTTGAATCCTGAAATGCAGATTCGCATTTCAGATGAAAGAGATTTGTTGCTCGAGACTGGCGGAGGTCTGAAGAAAATGCAACCCATGCTGGCTGATGCTCCGTTCATCGTTCATAATGTAGATGTGATCTCCACCGTTGACTTAAAAGCCATGCAAAAAGCCGACCTGGCATACCTTCTTGGCAATCCCGGGCATCTGGCTACACTGGCTGTTCGCAAAACTCAAAGTGACCGCTATTTCCTTTTCAATGAAAATGGTTTGCTCTGTGGTTGGGAAAATGTGAAGACCGGTGAGCAAAAGATATCCCGGCCACAGGAGAAAAACTTGCAGCGGTTTGGTTTTACCGGAATCCATCTGATTCATCCTGCACTTTTCCCATTGATGACGGAAAAGGGCGTTTTTTCCATCACAGATGTTTATTTGCGACTTGCGCGTACCCATGAAATCAGGATGTTCGATGTCAGCGATGCGGAATGGTTTGATATCGGGAGTCCGGAGCAGTTGAAACTGGCCGGGAAAAAAGCCACAATCATGATCTGAAGACACAAGCTTAAAAGGTGTCGATTCGCAAGATATATTTATTTATATCTGATAAAATCCGATAAAAATCATCAATATTATTCTTTTTCGTAACTTTTTTCAGGAAAAATATTAGAATTTATTGCTGATAATAAAAAATAACCTATCTTTGCATCGTCAAAACAAAAGATGATCAATGACAAACAATGTTCTACACATTATTTCTCTAATTGGTATTATTCTATTGGAATGGTAGCAAGGTAGTGAGATTGTGTGTTAGACTATAACGAATGAATAACGAAAGCCCTTCTTGCTACCTTTGCAGGAAGGGTTTTTTGTTAATATCCAAATAAATGAACAAATATTAATCATAGGTGATATGTCTGACAAAGTATTTATTTTTGATACGACCTTGCGTGATGGAGAACAGGTCCCCGGGTGCCAATTGAACACGGTTGAAAAAATTCAGGTGGCTAAAGCACTTGAATCTCTTGGTGTGGATGTTATTGAAGCAGGTTTCCCCATTTCCAGTCCGGGTGATTTTAAGTCGGTTGTGGAAATTTCAAAAGCAGTGACCTGGCCCACCATCTGTGCCTTGACCCGTTCGGTTGAAAAGGACATAGACGTGGCAGCGGAGGCATTGAAATATGCAAAACACGGGCGTATCCATACAGGAATCGGTACTTCGGATTACCATATCAAGTATAAATTCAATTCCAATCGGGAAGATATTCTGGAACGTGCCATCGCTTGCGTGAAGTATGCCAAAAAATATGTCGAAGATGTGGAATTCTACGCAGAAGATGCAGGCCGAACGGATAATGAATACCTGGCCAGAGTGGTGGAAGCGGTTATCAAGGCAGGAGCAACCGTTGTGAACATACCGGATACCACCGGGTATTGTTTACCCGGTGTTTATGGTGATAAAATCAAGTTCTTGATGGAAAATGTGCCGAATATCCATCAAGCTGTGATATCTACCCATTGCCACAATGACTTGGGTATGGCCACAGCCAACACGATGGCCGGCATCCTGAACGGAGCCCGTCAAGTGGAGGTGACCATCAATGGTATCGGAGAACGTGCGGGAAATACGGCACTGGAAGAAATTGCCATGATCATCAAGAGTCATAAGGATCTTCCGTATATGACCAATATCAATACACAACTTATTTCTCAGACCAGCCGGATGGTTTCCAATCTGATGAATATGCCCATCCAGCCCAACAAGGCCATTGTCGGAAGAAACGCCTTTGCACATTCATCAGGCATTCATCAGGATGGTGTCCTGAAAAACAGGGAAAGCTATGAAATCATAGACCCGAAAGAAGTCGGAATTGACGAAAATTCTATCGTGTTGACAGCCAGAAGTGGACGCGCAGCCTTGAAACACCGCCTTTCAGTACTTGGTGTTGAAATTGACGGAGACCGTTTACAGGAAGTCTATCTGGAATTTCTTAAATTAGCCGACCGTAAGAAAATCATCAATGATGATGATGTCCTGTTGTTGGTTGGGATGGAACGATCTGAAGATAGACATATTAAGTTGGATCATTTACAGGTTGTTTCAGGCAAGGGCGTCCAATCGGTTGCCAGTATTCGTCTGGATATTGGCGGTGAGAAATTTGAAGCAGCCGCAACCGGAAATGGCCCTGTTGATGCGGCAATCAAGGCCTTGAAATGTATCATCAAACGAGACATGACCTTACAGGAATTCCTGATCCAGGCCATCACCAAGGGCAGTGACGATACAGGAAAAGTACACATGCAGGTGGAATATGAAGGCGTGGTTTATTATGGTTTCTCCGGTAACACTGATATTGTTGTCGCTTCCGTGGAGGCTTATATTGATGCAATCAACAAATTTGTAAAAAAATAAATATGGGAAAGACTTTATTTGACAAGATTTGGGATAAGCACGTGGTCGCCATCGTCACTGACGGACCTACGCAACTATACATTGACAGGCTTTACTGTCACGAAGTAACCAGTCCGCAAGCATTTCAGGGAATGCGCAACCGGAATCTGAGATTTCTTCGTCCGGAAAGAACCATCTGTATTCCGGACCATAACATTCCCACACTCAATCAGGACAAGCCGATTAAAGACCCTGTTTCCCGAAATCAGGTGGAAACTTTGACCAAGAATGCCAATGATTTTGGTATTACCCTTTTTGGCTTGGGACACAAGAAAAATGGCGTGATTCACGTGGTTGGACCGGAAACCGGACTGACTTTACCGGGAATGACCATTGTTTGCGGAGACTCACATACCTCAACGCACGGTGCCATGGGTGCCGTTGCTTTCGGTATAGGGACATCGGAAGTAGAGATGGTCATGGCTTCACAGTGTATTTTACAAGCCAAGCCCAAACGTATGCGCATGACCATTGACGGAAAACTTGGTGCAGGTGTATCAGCCAAGGACATGGCTCTGTACGTGATAGCCAAAATGACCACCGGTGGTGCAACCGGCTATTTTGTGGAATATGCAGGAGAGGCAGTCCGCGCCTTGAGCATGGAAGGCCGTTTGACTTTATGCAATCTTTCCATAGAGATGGGAGCCCGGGGAGGCATGATCGCTCCTGATGAAACCACCGTCAAATACATTCAAGGCAGAGATTATGCACCCAAAGGCAATGCCTGGGATGAGGCTGTCGCTTACTGGAATACCCTGAAAACGGATGATGATGCCATTTTTGACAAGGAAATCAAATTGAATGCAGCCGACATCGAACCCATGGTCACTTATGGAACGAATCCCGGTATGGGTATGGGTATCACCCAATCCATCCCAATGATGGATAACATAGATGAATCCGGTCGGATTTCTTATCAGAAGTCTTTGGATTATATGGACTTCAAACCCGGCGAAAAGATGCTGGGCAAAAAAATAGACTACGTATTTTTGGGTAGTTGCACCAATGGACGAATCGAAGATTTTCGTGCCTTTGCCGGATTTGTGAAAGGTAAGAAGAAAGCAGAAGATGTGGTTGCATGGTTGGTCCCGGGATCATGGGCTGTGGAAGCCCAATGTCGTGAGGAAGGTTTGGTGGATATTCTGAATGCCGCTGGTTTTGAATTGCGCCAACCAGGTTGTTCTGCCTGTCTGGCCATGAACGAAGACAAGATTCCTGCAGGAAAATATGCAGTTTCTACGTCTAACCGAAATTTTGAAGGTCGCCAGGGGCCCGGTGCACGCACCATTCTGGCCGGCCCATTAGTTGCAGCTGCCGCAGCAGTGACAGGACGTATCACTGATCCGAGAGTTTGAAGCTATGGAACCGACTTATAAATTCAGAGTGCCGATCCAGGTTCGCTTCAATGATGTGGACATCATGGGGCATGTTTCCAATACTGTCTATCAGAATTATTACGATGCAGGGAAAATGGACTATTTTGACCATGTCATGCCTGATTTGGACTATATCATATTGGGCGTTGTCGGTGCTTCCATTAAAATTGACTATCTGGAACCTATTTACATGAGAAACCAAATTTACGTTGAGACCCGGATCTCTATTTTGGGCCATAAAAGTCTTACGATGGATCACCGGTTGGTGAATTGTGAAACGGGAGAATTGCTCTCCACCTGTGCGGCTATTCTTGTTTGCTATGACGTCAAGAACCTGAAAAGCATACCCGTTCCGGAACATTGGCGAAAAAGCATCATATCACATGAAGGAGATCAATTAATCATTAAATAATTTGCGCATTTGATTTCAAATAAACGCATGACATACCTCAAAAATGGAAAAGTTCATCACTCTTACTTCTACCATAGTTCCACTTCCTATTGAGAACGTGGACACGGATCAAATCATTCCTGCGCGTTTTCTGAAAGCAACTTCCAGAGAGGGCTTTGGGGATAATTTATTTCGTGATTGGCGCTTTGACGGCAACAATCAACCCATCAAGGATTTTGTTCTGAATAATCCTACCTATAACGGCACCATCCTGGTAGCCGGAAAAAATTTCGGAAGTGGCTCCAGCCGTGAACATGCAGCCTGGGCCGTAGCCGGATACGGTTTCAAGGTGGTTGTATCCAGCTTTTTTGCCGATATCTTCAAGAATAACTCGCTCAATAACGGCCTTTTGCCTGTTGTTGTGAGTGAAAGATTCCTGGCTGATATCTTTGCTGCTGTAAAAGCCAATCCGGCAGCAACCCTCACTGTAAATCTCGAAGAACAAACCATCACGAACAATGCCGATGGAGCTATCGAAAAGTTTCAGATAAATGCCTATAAAAGAAATTGCCTGTTACAAGGATACGATGATATAGATTTTCTTCTCAGCAACAAGGCGAAAATCGAAGCCTGGGAAAAAACAAACAAATAAAAGGATGAAACGAACCCATGATCTATCGCTCACACAAGTGAACAATTATTTGGCGAGTTACATCGAATACTTAAATATCAAAATAGAAATAATGAGATGAAAGTAGAAATATTGGATACGACCTTAAGGGACGGAGAACAAACTTCCGGTGTCTCTTTTGCCGTTCAGGAGAAACTCAGTATTGTCCGACTGCTATTGGAAGAGCTGAAAGTAGACAGGGTGGAGGTTGCCTCGGCCCGTGTCTCCACCGGCGAATTTGAAGCTGTTAAGCGCATTGCCGCTTGGGCTTCCCTTCACGATGTGCTCGAACGCATTGAGATATTGAGCTTCATTGATAAAGGCGTATCCCTGAAATGGGTGAAAGATGCAGGCTGTTCAGTGGCAAATCTGCTTTGCAAGGGGTCGCTCAAGCATGTGACGGAGCAACTTCGAAAAACTCCTGAACAGCATTTACAGGATGTGAAGGATGAAATTGCCTTTGCTCAGGCCATGGGCATTACCATAAATCTGTATCTGGAAGACTGGTCGAATGGTATGCTGAGTTCTCCAGATTATGTTCAATTCCTGATGGACGGGTTGAAGGATCAACCGGTTAAACGTTTTATGTTGCCGGATACGCTGGGTGTACTGAATCCAGACCAGACAGGAACGTTCTGTTCTACCATGATACAACGATATCCGGGCTTGCATTTTGACTTCCATGCACACAACGATTACGATTTGGCCGTAGCCAATACATACGCAGCAGTACGGGCCGGAATCATGGGCGTTCATGCCACAGTCAACGGACTTGGTGAGCGCGCAGGAAATGCTCCGTTGACCAGTGTCATTGCCGTGTTGCATGATCAGTTGAAGATAAAGACCAGTGTCCGTGAAGAAAAATTGACTTCGGTCAGCAAGATTGTCGAGTCGTATTCTGGTATCCGTATTCCGGCCAACAAACCGGTGATCGGTGACAATGTTTTTACTCAGTGTGCAGGAATACATGCCGATGGAGATGCCAAAAACAACCTGTATTTCAACGATTTGTTGCCGGAACGTTTTGGCCGTACCCGTGAATATGCACTTGGCAAGACTTCCGGGAAAGCCAGTATCCAGAAAAACCTGGATGCATTGGGCATTGAGTTGGATGAAGAATCCATGCGACTGGTGACAGACCGCATCATCCAGCTGGGGGACAAAAAAGAACTTGTAACCCAGGAAGATCTGCCTTACATCATTTCCGATGTGCTCAAACATGCTAACGGAAACCAGTCCGTGCGTATCCTGAATTATTCCCTGTCCCTGGTCCAGAATCTGAAACCTGTTGCCACCGTCATGCTCGACATCAACGGGGAAATCTTTCAGGAAACATCCCCTGGAGATGGCCAATACGATGCTTTTGTAAAATCATTGCATAAAATTTACGAATCCCAAAACCGTATTTTCCCGATGCTGACCAACTATGAAGTGACGATTCCACCCGGCGGACGTACGGACGCTTTTGTGCAGACCGTCATTTGTTGGTCATATAAAGACAAGAATTTCAAAACCAGTGGACTGGATGCTGACCAGGCTGAGGCTGCCATCAAGGCGACCATCAAGATGTTGAACATCATTGAGGACTGGGACAAGAACACGGATTAAACCGAACAATAGGAAAGAAGCATGAACAGGTCTATTCCAAAAAATGATGAAAATCTGACATGCGAGTTCCATATAACCTTTAGCAAAAAAATATGATCGAATGAAACGAGCCCGATCTATCGCTTACACAAGTGAACAATTATTTAGCGAGTTAAAATGCTTGAATGTTAAGATAAAAAAATAATGAGATGAAATTGAATATTGCAGTACTTCCCGGTGACGGTATTGGTCCTGAGATTGTAGAACAGGCATTGAAAGTTACAAAAGCCGTTTGTGAAAAATTTGGCCATACATTGAATGATGAAATGGCACTGGTTGGAGCCTGTGCCATAGATGCCTTCGGAAATCCCTATCCGGACAGCACCCATGAACTTTGCATGAAATCGGATGCGGTGCTTTTCGGAGCCATCGGCTCTCCAAAATACGACAATGACCCCACGGCGAAAATTCGTCCGGAACAAGGATTGTTGGCCATGCGCAAGAAACTGGGTTTGTATGCAAACCTTCGTCCTGTCAATGTTTTCCCGTCTTTGATCAGCCGTTCACCTTTGCGGGCTGATCTGGTTGAACATGCTGATTTCCTTTGCATTCGTGAACTGACAGGGGGGCTGTATTTTGGCCGCCCTCAAGGTCGGAGTGAAGATGGCAATACTGCGGTGGATACTTGTGTCTATAGCCGCGAAGAAATTGAACGAATCCTGAAGCTGGCTTTTGAATATGCAGGTAAACGCAGAAAAAAACTGACGGTGGTGGATAAGGCCAATATTTTGGAGACCTCTCGTCTTTGGCGGCAGATTGCTCAGGAAATGGCACCGTACTATCCTGATATTCAGGTTGAATATATTTATGTGGATAATGCAGCCATGCGTCTCGTTCAATGGCCATCCAGCTTTGATGTACTGGTAACGGAAAACATGTTCGGAGACATCCTCACGGATGAGGCTTCCGTCATTACCGGTTCACTCGGTATGTTGCCATCGGCTTCTATTGGTCTTCATACCTCTGTCTTTGAACCCATCCACGGATCTTATCCGCAAGCAGCGGGCAAAGATATCGCAAATCCATTGGCTACCGTTCTTTCAGCTGCCATGATGTTTGAATATGCATTTGGCCTGATGAAAGAAGGCCAGATTATTCGTGAAGCTGTCACCGCCAGCATGGATGCGGGATTTGTTACCGAGGATATCACTACTGAGCCGGGTCAGAAAGCACGCAAGACCAGTGAAGTGGGGGATTGGCTGGTAAACTATATCAAAGGATAAACAATTCCATTTTGTGACATACTAAAAAGGCTGGAACCAAAGAAGTTCCAGCCTTTTCAAAGTTATTGGGGGTGATTTTTATTCTTCATTCAAAGTAACACGTTTGAAATCTGAAATTTTCAGATTCTTGTCATTGCTCTTCAAATATTGTTCGATAGTCATCTTTGCATCTTTGATGAATGCTTGTTCCACCAAAGTGGATTCCTGATAGAACTTATTCAAACGGCCTTGAGCAATTTTATCCAACATGTTTTCAGGTTTCCCTTCCTGACGGGCTTTTTCGCGACCAATTTCCAGTTCGTTTTCTATCACTGAAGCCGGTACGGATTTGCGATCCAGAGAAATTGGGTTCATAGCGGCCACTTGCATGGCAACGTCTCGTGCAACCTGATATTCCGTATCCTTATTGAAAGAAACAATGGATGCCAATTTATTCCCCGGGTGAATATAGGTAATGACAAATGCATCTTTTACGTGTTCGTAATAGTCCAATTCCATTTTTTCGCCGGTAACGCCACTACGTTCTGTAACCAGTGAAGCAATGTCTTTGCCATTGATTGGGAGTTTCTTCAGATCGTCTAATGTGTCAGGTTGTTGAGTCAAAGCAACATCCAAAATGGATTGTGTCAAGGCGACAAAATCAGCATTCTGAGCAACAAAGTCGGTTTCGCATTTCAAAGCTAAAACAGCAGCAAAGCCACCGTTGGAACCAGCCAATACACAACCTTCTGAAGCCTCGCGATCACTGCGTTTTGCAGCAATAGCCTTACCTCTTTCACGAATGATTTTAACAGCTTCGTCGAAGTCATTGTTTGCTTCAGTCAAAGCTTTCTTACAATCCATCATCCCGGCTCCTGTCATTGTACGGAGTCTTGAGATTTCTGCAATAGTAACTGCCATAGTATAATTTATTTATTTCGTTAATAATTCTGGATTAAAACAACAATGTGCCCATATGCTTTTGTTCTAAAAACAAGCACATCAGCACATTGATATAATGAGAATTTTGTAGCTTATTCTTCGTCCTCTTTCTTGATGTACTTAGCGGCGACATTTGCCTTCAAAGCCTCAACGTCATCTTTATGGATCAGTTCTTTCTTGGCTTTTCCGCGACGTTCTCTCTTAACAGGAACTTCAGCGTTTTCATCGCCTTCAGCAGCAGCCATGTCAACCTTTTCAGCTTTACGTTCTTCCAGACCTTCACTGATAGCTGTACAAACCGCACCCAAAATCACTTCGATGGATTTTGTTGCATCGTCGTTGGCAGGAATGACATAATCAATGACTTCCGGATTGGAATTTGTATCAACCATTGCGAAAACAGGAATACCCAAACGGAGTGCTTCCTGCACTGAAATCTGTTCCTTCATGACGTCAACAACGAACAGTGCTGAAGGAAGACGGTTCAGGTCAGCGATACTGCCTAAATTCTTTTCCAGCTTGGCCCGTTGACGGGTCACTTGAAGACGTTCTCTTTTGGAGAGGTTGTTGAATGTACCATCTGTAATCATTTTGTCGATGGTGGACATCTTCTTGACTGCCTTCCGAATGGTAGGGAAGTTGGTCAACATACCACCTGGCCAGCGTTCAATCACGTAAGGCATATTGATGGAAGTTGCCATATCGGCTACCACTTGTTTTGCTTGTTTCTTGGTAGCGACAAAAAGAATCTTTTTGCCACTTTTTGCTATACCTTTCAAAACTTCTGCAGCTTCGTCCACTTTAGCAACCGTTTTGTGTAAGTCTATAATGTGGATGCCGTTGCGTTCCATGAAAATGTAAGGTGCCATGGCAGGATTCCATTTTCTTTTCAGGTGTCCGAAATGCACACCGGCTTCCAACAATTGATCAAAATTTGTTCTTGACATTTTTGTTTGTTTTATTCGTTTACTTTCTTTTGGATTCATTCAATCGCCGGGTAGTTTTTGGTTGCACCAAGCAACCTGAAGTCCCGGCCATTTAGATACTAAACGCGTCTTATATTAAAGAGCAGTGGTATCAAAGCGATTAACGCTTGCTGAATTGGAACCTCTTTCTTGCTTTTGGACGACCTGGTTTCTTACGTTCAACAACGCGTGAATCGCGGGTCATGAATCCTTCAGAACGCAAGGCTGACTTGTCTTCCGGGTTGATTTTCACCAAAGCACGAGCAATCGCCAAACGCAAGGCTTCTGCCTGACCTTTGAAACCACCTCCGTCAAGATTCACACGAATGTCATATTTCTCAGCAACACCGATTTTGTTCAGTGGTTGTCTAACGACATATTGGAGAATACTGGATGGAAAATAAAGAATCAAATCACGTTTGTTGATGGTGATTGTTCCGGTTCCTTCACTAACGAAGACACGAGCAACCGCAGCTTTTCTTCTTCCTATTGCATTTACTGCTTCCATACTTCTTATTTAAGAGAATTTATATCAATAACTTTCGGACTCTGTGCTTCGTGCGGATGTTCAGTACCCGTATAAACATACATGTTTCCGATAACTGCCTCGCCCAAACGGTTTTTGGGGAGCATACCTTTGACAACTTTTCTATAAAGTCTCGTAGGGTCTTTTGCCATCATTTTTGCTGGTGACATAAAACGTTGGCCACCAGGATATCCGGTATGGCTCACATAAACACGGTCATCCCATTTGTTGCCCGTCAATTTTACTTTATCTGCATTGAGGATGATAACATTATCACCACAGTCAACATGCGGGGTAAAGCTGGGTTTGTATTTGCCTCTCAGCAATTTGGCAACTTTTGTAGCCAAACGTCCCAGCACCTGATCGGTTGCATCAACTACAACCCACTCTTTTTGCGCCGTTGCTTTGTTTGCAGAAATGGTCTTGTAACTCAAAGTATCCACTGCTTAAATTTTAATTGATTAAAAAACTATTGATTCCTTACAGACCCCGATTCGGACACATGAACCTTAATCTGCTTAGAATTAAAATCTTACACTTTTTTTCGAAAATAATCGGCCTGCAAAAGTACAGCGTTTTTTTAAGATATGCAAAAGTTGAAACGAAAAGTTTGGAAATAAAGTTCTTCATCGATCAACAATCCATCCATCTTAAGATCACTTTTCCTTTTTTCCGGATGGAAGTTTATAAAGATATCAGATGGTTGTAAAGATTTTTCGGAATGAATGTTATAAAATTATGCGCTACCATTTCCGGAACAGAAATGGTAGCGCACTATAAAAAGTCTTACAAATATTACGGGGAAAGTAGCTTTCTTTTCATCCGATAAATGCTGCACTGTCTTTATCACAATAAAGTGTAGCGGACGGATGCGTTCTCAGAATGGTAGCAGGGCATTTTTCGGATATGCTGCCTGTAAGGGTGTTTTTCACTGCATTGGCCTTTAATTTACCCGGCACAATACAGAAAAGCCTGTTTGCAGACATCAATGTCGGAACCGTAAGAGTAATTGCGTGCATCGGCACTAAGTCCATGGATGCAAAACACCCGTCATTGACCTGTTGATTGCGGCAAGTCTTATCCAACTCAACCACTTTAACCATTTTCAAATCATTGAACATTGCCACATGAGGGTCGTTAAACGCAATATGCCCGTTTTCGCCAATGCCCATCATGACAATATCAACGGGATATTTGAGTAATAATTGGGTATACTTTTCACAAATCTCTGAAGGAGATAAATTGGATTTATTCAGATAGTTTACCGAACGGAACGGCACTTTTGAAAAAATGGCCGATTTCAGGAAATTTCCGAAGCCTTGTGGCGCATCATCGGGCAATCCTATATACTCATCCATGTGGAATGCATTGATTCTCGTCCAATCAATGCCCTCGCTGGCCGCTAATGCTGCGAGGAACTCATTTTGAGAAGGAGCTGCCGCAAATACGATATTCAGAAACTCTTTGATCTTTAACTGTTCAATAATGTAACCTGAGGCTTCTTTGGCTGCCTCTTCACCCATAGTTTGACGGTTTTCATACACTTTGACAATCAACCGCCCAAAATTCTTTTCCAATAGCATAACTTCCTAATATTAAAATTATCCGATTTTTCAGGATAGTCTTTAATATCCATATTCTGATCAAAGATTACAAATCCTCATCCAATGCAGATAGCAAACGGCCTCATATATACCCTGAACATTTCAGGCAAAAATAAGGGAATCATTTTTTAATGATGGATGAAAAGCGTATTTTGAGTCTCAGAAAGCGAAATTGTTACGATTTGGAACCAAATTTGTGTTTAAACTCAAGCGGAGTGCAGTTTTTTAGCTTTTTGAATGTCCTGGAAATATTCTTGCAATCATTAAAACCGGATTGAAGTGCCAATTCATACAAAGGCTGATCGGTGGTCAACAATAGGTTGGCAAAATACTCAATCCGGAAGTTTATAATAAATTGATAAATGGATGTGCCCAATTCTTCCTTGAATTTGATTTCCAAAAGACGTCTTGAAAGTGGAACTAATTTTGTGAAATCAGTGATGGAAATATCCGATGCGAAGTTTTCCTCTATGTATTTTATGACAGTCATAATATTCTTATTCGTAACGACATATTTTTCAGTCGATAACCTGGCTTCAATCCTTACCGGATTGACAACAATGTTAAAGGGTTCGCTTCTTTCTTTCCTGATGAGTTGATGCAAGAGTCGACCGGCTTCATATCCACCTTTTTGTACATCCAAGACAATAGAAGAGATGGGAGGGTCTGACAAGTTACAGATAAGCTCATCGTTATCAACGCCTAAAAGTGAAATGTCATTGGGAATATTGATATTGTTTATTTTACATGTCTCTGTGATCTGTAAGGCAAAATTGTCATCACAAGCAAACAATGCGATTGGTTTAGGTAATGACAAAAGCCATTCATCCAAATGAGAATAGCCGTTTTCCATCTGATTGTCTTCAATAGACTCAACTTCAAGGCTATAAAAGCGACCTCCGATTTTTTCAACTTCATTTTTAAACCCGTCCCTTCTTTCCATTGACCAGATTACATCCTTATTCCCATAGAAAGCGAAATTTTTAAATCCTTTTTGTGAAAAAAATCTGGCAGCCATCGCACCTGTTCCGGTATAATCTCCGGTCAGATTTGAAAAATATCCGCTACGTTCTTTGTAATTCTGAAGAATGACAGGAATATCCAATTCTTTCAACAAGGTTCTGCCCTCCGTATCCCATTGAGCAATGATTGCATCAGCACCCCATTTTTTTGCCCATTTCACAATACCTTCCTTCCCATAAAGTGACTTGTAATAAGAAGGTAACCGGTAGAAAGTCCAGGGACCGAAATCTTTGGAATATTGGATGATACCCTTCAGCAGTTCCCGGCTGAATTCACTGGAGTAGTCAATCAAGATAAGTATTTTTGTCATCGCAATTCCTATTAGCCAAAGGCAGGTGATATTCCAACAACAAATTTATAAATTTATATCGTCAGTCAAAACATTTAGACATTATATTAATGTGTACTACTACGAAATTATGCCGAAAAGCCAGGATTGTTATTGATTAAATGTCTTTTATATGAGGTTTTGCATGATATCATGCAACTATTCCTCTCTGATCTTAGTCTATGGAGTTGCAATTTGCGTTTTTTGAGCATAAGTCTGCGTAATTTTTTTATTTTTTTATTTTTATATACTTTTCTTTGCAATGTTGTAAAAGATTAACATTAGTGGGCAATTTTATAAAAAATTACCTGTATAGCGGATCCATTTAACAAATGTTTTCGCTTTTATTGAGCAATGTTAACTAAGATAGTGTAACAATCTAATACAAAACATACATATATTACTATTCATTAATTAATATCTAAAAACTTATGGTATATAAATTTTTGCATCCGATGATGATTAAGAAAATAGTTAATGTTATTATTCTTTTATTTTTACTGCCGGTAAGTCTGGTAAGTCAAGAAATAGCATTACGGGGAAAAGTCGTTTCCGCTGAAGACAATCAACCTCTGGCAGGAATTACTGTTGTTGTGAAAGGCACAACTTTAGGTACCACCAGTGATCTTAACGGAGATTATTCATTTAAGAGTGTTCGTAAAAATGCAACTCTTGTCTTTTCATTCATTGGAATGAAAAAACTGGAAGTCAATGTTGAAAACCGGACAATCGTTAATGTGAAAATGGAAGATGAGGCCATTGGTTTGAAAGAAGTTGTCGCCATTGGTTATGGAGTACAAAAGAAAGAAAGCGTTGTCGGAGCAATTTCTCAGACAACGTCTGAAGAATTGATGAGAACAGGTAATGTCTCCGATTTAAAACAAGCCTTGGGAGGGCAATTGCCGGGTTTGGTCACCATTACATCTTCAGGCGAGCCTGGAGGTACCGGAACAGGAGTAAGTGCAACCAGTATCTTCATTCGTGGACAAAACACATGGAATGGAGGACAACCGCTCATTCTTGTGGACGGTGTTGAGAGAGATATGAGTAATGTGGAGGTGAGCGAAGTCAATAGTATTTCCATATTGAAGGATGCCTCTGCTACCGCCGTTTTCGGTGTCAAAGGAGCAAACGGAGTCATATTGATAACGACCAAAAGAGGTGTGAATGAAAAACCGCAGATTTCATTCTCTTATAATGCGACTGCAAAATCGTTGTCAAAAGTACCCGAAAAAATGGATTCCTATGATGCAATCATGTTAAGGGACGAGGCTATTGAACGTGAAACGCCACTCAACGAAACCTCCTGGACGGAGTTTATCCCTTATGAATTGGCTCTAAAATACAAAAACCCTCAATCAGTATTGGAATCTGAAATATATCCGAATGTCGATTGGGAAAAAGCCATGTTCAAAGATGTTGGCCTCTCTCATAAAGCGACTTTGAATGTCTCTGCCGGAAATGATATTGTCCGTTATTTCGGTTCTCTGGCTTATCTTCATGAAGGGGATATGTTTAAGGATTATCAGAACGATAAAGGATATGATCCCAACTATAATTTCGATCGTTTCAATTTCAGAAGTAACATCGATTTCAAAATATCCAAATCAACGACCTTTAAGCTGAATCTTTCCGGATATTATAGCCTGAAAAACACCAATTTCAATACTGATGGTAAAGAAAACCTGATGTGGGCATCCATTTATTCTATGGCTCCTGACTTGTATGTTCCTCAGTATTCAGACGGGAATTGGGGTTGGTCGGATAGAGTATATAACCCTGTAGCTATCATCTACAATACGGGGATAAAACAAATTCGTACGACACAATTATATTCCGATTTTGAATTGGAACAAAAGCTTGATTTTATAACGAAGGGATTAAGTATAAACGCTTCATTACATAGTGATAACAGTGCTGCTTCAACAGGTGGAACATCTGATGCATCCAATGGCGTTTGGCCGCATGACACTCAAAGCAATACAGCCTTCAAGGTTATCGACCCTGAGAAATATACAGGGCCTGATCAGGATCCAAGTGAATATACCACATACTTGCCTGATGTCGGTATAGACCAATATGATTGGTGTCTGAAGCCATGGATAATCAGAGATGAGACGATTGCTAATAATACTGCTAAAACTAATGCTGATGTTTCCAAAAGAATGACATACCAGTTTCAAATGAATTATGCCCGGAAATTCGGGCGTCATGAGGTAAGTGCCATGGGCGTATTTAAACGTGAAGAATTTGCAGATGAAAATAAGTTCAATAGTTACCGTGAAGATTGGGTATTCAGAGCAACATATAATTATGACACCAGATATTTGTTGGAAATGAACGGAGCATACAATGGTTCTGAAAAATTTGGGCCGGGTTATCGGTTCGATTTCTTCCCTTCACTTGCTCTCGGGTGGTATGTATCCAATGAAAAATTCTTTAAAATAGACTGGATGAACCGGTTGAAATTAAGGTACAGTACAGGACATGTCGGTGATGACAGAGGGGGCGACAGATGGTTATATATGACACAGTATGTTTCCGGTGGCTATTCCAAATTAAATGCTTCACCCAAAGGTTCCAGTCCCTATACTTGGTATAAAGAAACGATTGTAGGTAATCCGGACCTTCATTGGGAAAGTTCACAAAAGAATGATCTTGGAGTGGAAATGGGATTTTTGAATGATTTATTTGCTCTTAATTTTGATTATTATACAGAAAAAAGAACAGACATCCTGCTAAATAGAACTATTCCTCCTTTTTTCGGTGCTACACCGCCGATTGCCAATTTGGGACGTGTCAATTCCAATGGATATGAAGTGGAGTTAAAAATAAACAAAAGATTCAGAGGTGATATCCGTTTGTGGTCAAATATTTCTTATTCCCACAACGAGAATAAGATCATTGACCATGATGACCCCTATTACAAAGCTGCCTATCTAAAGTCTGAAGGTTATACGATCAATCAGGTGAGGACTCAGGTGAGAACCGGTTTTTATAACAATTGGGATGAAGTGTATGCCAGTGTACCTACATCGACAGGCGATAACCAAAAACTTCCGGGATTCTACAATCTGCTCGATTTCAATGCAGATGGTGTCATCAATGCAGATGATGTTGTTCCATACGGCTATTCCGATGTTCCTCAAAACTCCTGTAACTTCACATTCGGATTTGACTATAAGCGATTTAGTTTTATGGCTCAGCTCTATGGCGTGACGAATGTTTCACGTTCAGTTCCTCTATCGAATTTTATGATCCAAACAGATGTGGTTTTCAAACAAGCAGCAGACTATTGGTCAAAAGACAATGAAGATGCGACTTCTTTTTTACCCAGGTGGAGAACGTCGGGACAAAATATCGGAGATTATTATCTGTATGATGCTTCTTACTTGAGACTAAAAACAGTAGAACTTGCATACACTTTTGATAAAAATCTGAAATGGTTAAAAGAGACAGGGCTATCATCACTTAGACTGTACGTAAATGGGAATAATCTGTTCCTATGGTCTGATTTGCCCGATGATAGAGAATCGAACGCCGGTAACAGTGCCACCACCGGTACTTATCCAACCGTTAAGAGAGTTAATTTTGGTATTGACGTGACTTTTTAAATAAAAAGAAGATGAAAAAACATAAAATATTTAAATTCCAATATCTATTGATACTTCTATTGACCTTATGCTCTTGTGAAAGTTATTTGGATAGAACACCCGAATTGGATATCTCAGATAAGGAAATATATGGGAGTTTTATCAGTTTCCAGGGATTTACGGAGGAACTGTATAACTGTATTACCGACTACAACAAATGCGGTGCATGGAATCAGTATCTGTTTGCCGATGAAACACTGAATAAATCACCTTATCCATCTGATCAAGGGAATTATTGGTCTATGACCAGACCTTTTGACGAGGTTTCTACAGCTGTCACGACGGTCAACAGTAATCCCAAAAATAAAAGAATTTGGCCATTGTGTTGGTACGGTATCAGAAAAGCCAATTTGGGATTAACCAAACTTGATTTATTGATTGATGCCACCCAGGAAGAAAAAGATATCATTAAAGGACAATTACTGTTTTTCAGAGGATGGTTCCATTTTGAATTGATGCGTTATTGGGGAGGACTGCCTTATATTGATACGTTACTTTACCCCAATGATAATTTGAAACGTCCTCGCTTAACTTACCGCGAAACAGCATTAAGGGCAGCTGAAGATTTGGAAGCTGCAGCTAAATTATTGCCTGTTGATTGGGATAAAACAGCTGCCGGTTTCCGAACTCTTGGAGACAATCACCAGCGTATCAATAAGATTTTTGCATTATGTTATTTGGGTAAAGATTTGTTATATGCTGCAAGTCCCATGATGAATGAAGAATCAACGGGGCATAATTCCTATGATGTTGATTTGTGCAAAAGGGCAGCGATTGCTTTTGGAGAAGCACTCAAAATTTGTAATGAAACAGGAGTTTATCAATTACAATCATGGGACACCTGGACTGATAATTTTTGGGTATGGTCCCCAGGTAATACGTTGCGTCCGGGCGGAACGGAAGTTATTATGGATCCGACCATTTATGACCCGGGCAGGGTCAGATGGTCAACCGTTTGTGGAACGTCTCCTTTTGTCGAAGGGTATCAAGGGGCTGAAGTGCCTACCAATAATTATATTAAGAATTATGCCATGGCTAATGGATTGCCCATTGATGACCCCAATTCGGGTTATAATCCTAATGATCCATGGACAGGGCGTGAACCTCGGTTTTATAAAGATATCATCATTGATGGAGATACGTTGACTACGAATACCGATCCCAATGCTGTTTTAGAGCAAACAGCCCAATTATATACCGGTGGACGTCATCGCAAAAACAGTGGTGGCCCGACTAAAGAAGGTAGTGTGACGGGTTTTTACTATAAAAGGTTTTCCCCTATAGGATGTAATGGTTGGGATAAAGGATGGGAAAATTTTCAAGCGTATATTCCTTATTTACGGCTTGCAGATGTGTATCTGATGTATGCTGAAGCTGTATTCCAGGGATATGGCGACGCTACTAATACAGCTGAAGGTTATACGCTTACAGCTGAGCAAGCTGTAAACATCATCAGAAACCGCGCACAATTGCCTAATCTTGAAGATCGTTATACCACAAAAACGACGTTTATGGGTGAAATTATTCGGGAACGTGCTGTAGAATTAGGATTTGAGGCTCATCGGTTTTGTGATTTGCGTAGATGGAACTTAAACGGTGATGAGAAGTATAGGCTGAAAACCGCTATTGATTTTGACCGAGGGGCAAATGGAAAACCCATAAATTTAAGTGAAAGAGTCGTTATTACCCGGGTTGTTGAGAAAAAGCACAATTGGTTACCATTCCGTAAGGACTTCACTACAATATATCCTGAATTTCCACAGAATCCAGGTTGGTAATCTAAGAAGTATAAACTTTAAATTTGTAAAAAATGAAAATAAGATATTTCAAAGTATTAACCTTGTTGAGTTTGATGATTCTGTGCATTACCGGAGAAATTCAGGCACAAGAGACTCTGAAGAAAGACAGTCCTATTGTTAATAGGGACGCAGTGAATATTGCTTTCGGTAAAGTAGAACGACGTGATCTGGTAGGTTCAACCAGTTCTATTAATGCTGAGGACATAGCAAAATATGATAACACTCAATTGGTTTCGGATGCGTTGCTTGGTCGTGTTCCTGGATTATTGGGATATAATAATATACGTGGAATAGGAAGTGCTTTGTTTATTGTAGATGGTTTACCACGTGATATTTCGACAATTACTTTAGCTGAAGTGGAACAGATTACCGTATTAAAAGATATAAACGCATCTATTTTATATGGAAGTGCTGCTGCAAATGGCGTTGTCTTGATTACGACAAAAAGAGGTGATGCTAAAAAAACACAAATGAAATTTAACCTTTACAGTGGAATTTCGGTACCTAAAGCATTACCTGAATATTTGTCATCATCCGACTATATGACGCTGTATAATGAAGCTCGGGCTAATGATGGATTAGCAGCCTTGTACAGTAAAGAGACGATCGAAAATTATAGATCCCAAAATAAAAGACTGTATCCTAATTATAAGTATATATATCCTGATGTCGACTATTATTCCAGTGAATACCTGAAATCTTATAAGCCTTTTTCCAAAGCAACGGCTGAGTTCTCAGGCGGGAATAAAACCGCCACTTATTATTCCAATATGGGATGGGAGCAAGTCGGAAGTCTTTTTGATTTTGGAAGAGCAAAAGACAGTAAACAAAACCGGTTTAATATTAGAGGTAATATTGATTTAAAAATCAATTCTTTTATTAAAAGTTCTTTAGATGCTGTTGCTGTAATTACAAATGCCAGTAGTCCTACTGCTACTTCTATTGGAGATTATTGGGCAAATGCAAAAACATTACAACCCAACTTGTTTGCTCCATTGATTCCTATCAGTCAGATCAATCCAAAAAATGCAACGCTCCTTGCACATAAAAGGGATATTGATGGAATGTATCTTCTTGGAGGAACACAAAGCTATTTAACCAATGCGATTGCAAATGGTTATGAACTTCCACTTAATCAAAATGTTCAGAATACTTTTTCTTTTAATAATAAAATAGATTTTGATCTGAGTAGCATTGCTAAAGGACTGGCATTTCATACGAATTTAAGCTTTGATTATTACACGACGTATGATGAATATATTTCCGACGAGTATTCTGTGTATAGTCCGGCATGGACAGGTGATACTATTTCGGCAGCCAGCACAGCTTTGACAAAATATGGAAATGACAAAAAAGCCACTACTCAAACAATTTCCGGATCAAGTTATGAAAGAAGATTGGGTTTCCAAGGTATATTGGACTACAACAGAACATTTAATGACGTTCACAAAGTTGGTGGTACCTTATTGGCATTTGCAAATATTTATAAAAGAATGGGTGACTATCAGGGTAATAAAAATACCAATCTTGGTTTGCGTTTGAATTATAGTTACGATAATAAATACATGGTCGATTTTAGCGGTGCTTATGTAAATTCTGTAAAATTGCCTTCAAAATCGAGGAGGGCTTTCTCTCCGTCATTGGGATTGGCGTGGATGATTAGCTCTGAAGATTTTATGTCGTCAGTTGAAGCGATAGATTATCTGAAACTTCGATTGACGGGAGGTATTCTGAATAGTGACAATGGAATCAGCGGTTATTATTATTATCTTAACCGTTGGGATTACAATAGCAGTTATAGCTGGAGTGAAATACAAGGAACTCCGGATCAAGGGGTTGTTTCTGAATACGGTGATAATGATGATTTAAAATTTGAAAAACGAAAAGAGTTGAATTTTGGAATTGAAGGTTCATTCTTTAATCAAAAGCTCTATTTGGAAACAAACGTTTTTACAAGTTTGTATTACAATCAGATCACGATGCCTCAAACGATGTATCCGAGTTTTTATACTGATTTTATGCCTTATAAAAATTACGATGATAATGCTTATCGTGGAGCCGAACTTGGATTGACTTATACGGAAAAGTTTGGAGATTTTCAAATAGCTCTTGGAGCCAATGCTTTATATTCTACATCTGAAGTAAAGAAAAAGGATGAAGTCTATGCTGATTCTTATCGATATCGTAAAGGAAAACCGGTAGACGCCATGTTTGGATTGGTCGCAGATGGATTTTTTATGAGTAATGAAGAAATTGCCAATAATGAAACATTCCAAACGTTTGGTACTGTAAAACCTGGTGATATAAAATATGTTGACCAAAATGGCGATAAGATCATTGATGAAAATGATGAAGTTCAGATTGGTCGTTCACAGGCTCCATTCTCTTATGGACTGAATCTACGTTTGACATATAAGAATCTTTCATTATTTGCCATTGGAACCGGCCGTATAGGTGCAGATTCGTATATTAGCGGTGACTATTATTGGGTAGATCAGGATGATAAATATTCCGAATATGTATTGGGCCGTTGGACTGAGTCAACAAAAGAAACAGCAACATATCCGCGTTTGACGACTTCGGCCAGTTCAAATAATTTCCGTAATTCAACTTTTTGGCTTTATAGGGATAATTACTTTACTTTGCAAAGAGCTCAAATAACTTATGAGTTCCCGCAAACATTTGTAAAGAAACTTAGGATGCAAGGACTTAGTTGCTTCTTGGATGGATCCAATCTTCTGACTATTTCCAAGCACAGAGAGATTAAAGATTTGAGGATAGGTAGTGAGCCTTATTATAGGTCATTTTCTTTAGGAGTAAAAACAACGTTTTAAATTTTACAATCATGAGACAATATAAAATATATTTCATCCTGTTGATTTTATTAATACAATTTAGTTCTTGTGAGAGTCTTTTAGAACCGGAGAATGAAAATTTAACTACGGAGAAGAGATTAACTCAAGATCCTGCATTTGGAGAAGGATTGTTAATGACTGCATATATTAAGCTCCCGACCAATACATTAAGTTTTAATGATGTTGCAACGGATGATGCTGTCAGCAATGACAAAACCAATAGTTATCTACGTATGGCAACAGGTCAGTGGTCAGCTCTTTATAATCCGGTCAGTGAATGGACTCGTTGTAATGCTGCCATTATGTATCTGAATAAATTTTTAACTATTGTTGATTCAGTTCAATGGAAATGGTCGAGTGATACTAAGAACAAGTTGTATGCAAGGATATATAAAGGAGAAGCTTATGCTCTGAAAGGGGTGTTTGAATATTATTTGTTGCAGGCAACAGCTGGAAAAGGAAAAAACGGTGAATTGTTGGGTATTCCTATCTATAATAATTTTGTCGAAACCGATGGGAATTTCAATGTTTCCCGTGCAACTTTTCAAGTATCTGTAGATCAGATTTATGCCGACTTTGACGAAGCTCTGACTTATCTTACAATGGATGATTACGGTGATATCTCTTCGCTTAGTCAACTTCCTGCAGGATTTGAATATGTAACCCAAATAAGTGATTACAATGAAGTTTTTGGAGCAAAAACTATTCATAGAATTAGTGGAAAAATAATCAAGGCATTCAAGGCTCGTGTTGCACTATTGGCTGCAAGTCCTGCTTTTTCAGTGGACAACACTGCTTTATGGGCAATTGCGGCTGACGATGCTGCAGTTGTTTTAGATAAGATTGGTGGCATTGCCGGACTTGACCCCAGTGGTCATATATTCTATACCAATAAAAAGATCGATGCTATAAAACTCAAACCAACTGGAACAACCCAGTTAGACCAGAAGGAGATTGTCTGGAGAAAAGCGATTTCAATTTATTATTCCAGAGAATCAGCCAACTTCCCTCCTTCATTATATGGTAATGGCAGAGTTAATCCGACACAAAATTTAGTTGATGCTTTTCCTATGGCTAATGGGTATCCGATTACCGATAATACAAATAGTAATTATGATCCGACCAATCCTTATGCAAACAGGGACCCGCGTTTGGCTTTATACATTGTATATAATAACAGTACATTGAAAAACACAATCATCAAGACAGGCGTTGGCGGAGGAATTAATGCTAAAGATTCCATTTCGACATCCACACGAACAGGATATTATCTTCGTAAACTGATGAGAGACGATGTAAATCTTGATCCGATTTCACCGGCAGGGAAAAATCACTATGAAACTCACATGAGATATACAGAATTGTTTCTCATTTATGCCGAAGCTGCGAATGAAGCTTGGGGTCCTGATGGAAAGGGAACTCATGCCTATTCTGCAAGAGATGTTATCGGTGCAATTCGTAAACGTGCAGGCATTACGCAACCGGACGCATATTTAGCTTCAATTACCACAGAAGCTGACATGGAGAAGTTGATCCGGAATGAAAGAAGACTTGAGCTTTGTTTTGAAGGATTCCGTTTCTGGGATTTACGTCGTTGGAATGCCGATTTAACAGAAACTGCAAAAGGAATAGACATTAATAATGCCAACATGAACATTGTTAATGTTGAACTGCGTGCATATGATAATTTATACATGCATTATGGCCCTGTTCCGGAAACTGAGATCGTTAAATTTGATCAGCTTATCCAGAATGAAGGATGGTAATTATCGATATAGATATATTCAATTATAAATCAAATAATAGAAAACACATATTATGAAAAAAATATTGATAATAATAACACTCGTAGTCGGTTTGACCTCATGTAATAATCAGGATAATGGTTTTCCTGATTATGCTTATACTTCCACCTATTTCACATATCAATATCCAGTAAGAACTTTGGTCTTGGGTGATTACATTTACAATAACACCAATGACAATAATCATCAATGTTACATTTCTGCTGGATTTGGAGGTGCATATTCAAACAAAAATGACGTAGTGCTTGACATTGCAGTTGATGAAAGTTTATGTGATAGCGTTAAAGGTCAAATAACACCAACATTGGTGACTGATACTTTGCGTTTAATGCCTTCCAGTTATTATTCGTTAAGTTCAACAAACAAATTAATCATTCCAAAAGGTAAATTTAATGGTCATATTGTGGTTAGTTTGACTGATGCTTTTTTTAATGATCCATTATCCGTCAAGGGTTTTTATGCTATCCCGTTGCGTATTGTTAGTGCTACAGGAGTTGATAGTATATTACGTGGTCAGGTAACCCTTACGAATACTCTTAGCCATCCGGATTGCAGGGTGCCTAAAGAGTGGAGTGTGGTACCGAGAGATTTCACCATTTTTGCCGTGAAATATATCAATCCTTATCATGGAACATACCTCCATCGTGGAAAGAGTGTTGTTACGAATGCTTCTCAGAGTGTGCTTGAATCATCCATTTATCGTTATAAATATAATGTTGACGATGAGTTATGGAAATTGGTGACTACCGGCATGAAAACGGCAACGGTTCAAGGAGGTATTAAGTCTTCTGTTTTTTCTGGTAAACTTAATTTGATTCTTGATTTTTCCGATAATGGAGATTGTACCGTTACAGGAGGAGCCGGGGCATCCAACTACAGTGTCACCGGTACAGGAAAGTTTGTCAATGATGGAGATACGTGGGGTAACAAGAAACGTGATGCCATTCATTTGGACTATCATTTTACTGACGGAACAAAGACTTATTCGGCCACGGATACTTTAGTGATAAGAGATAGAGGCGTTGTCTTAGAGACAATCACGCCAGATGTTTTTACAACAGCATCAATTCCATATAAATGAAATCCTTGAAGAAAAATTATTCACGTCGTGATTTTATTAAGACAAATCTATTGGTAGGGGCCGGTGCTGTAGCAGCATTGGGCTCTACCAATAAAGCTTTTGCTAATTATGTTTCTGACTTTTCTACAACTCCTGCTGTTTTAGGAGGTCATCCTGCGTTATCCAGTCATGATTGGCCGGCATGGCCCATTTGGAATCCTAAAACAGATGAAAAGCAACTGTTGGAGGTAATGCGTAGCGGTGCTTGGTCAAGAGGCAAGGTCGTTGCTGAATTTGAGCGGCGATGGGCAGAATTATGCGGTGCCAAACGAAGCCTTGCAGTTGTTAATGGGACGAATGCCCTCAATACTTGCCTTGCACAATTAGAGATTGGTTGGGGTGATGAGGTTTTGGTCTCTTCCTATACGTTTATAGCATCAGTGTCAGGTATTTTGTTTAATGGAGCTATTCCGGTTTTTGTGGACGTCGATCCGGAGACTTTCCAGATGGATCCTGATAAGATTGAAGAAAAAATTACGCCCAATACTAAAGCAATTATTCCTGTCCATATCCTTGGACTGCCTTGTGATATGGAGCGAATCATGGCTATTGCAAAAAGGCACAATCTGATAGTAATAGAAGATGCATGTCAGGCATGGTTGGGAGAGATAAACCATAAAAAAGTCGGAACTTTCGGAAATGCCGGATGCTTTAGTTTTCAGAATTCCAAAAATATGGCAATTGGCGAAGGTGGAGCAATCATCAGTGATGATGATGACTTTATGGATCGTTGTTATTCCTTTCATAACTATGGGAACCCTTATGGGGCTGTTGCCGGACAAATTGGAACCGGAACTATCATGATCGGGACTAAGCTTCGTATCACTGAATATCAGGCTGCTATTGGATTAGCACAGCTGAGTCGGTTGGAAAGCCAGACGAAATTGCGGAATGAAAACGCAGGACATCTTAAATCACTCATTCAAGAAATACAAGGTATTGTTCCTTATAAACTGAATCCGAATGTAAATCAGGCCGCATTTCATCTTTTCCCGTTCAGATATCATAAAGATGATTTTTACGGACTTCCGAGAGAAAAATTTGTTAATGCATTGAATGCAGAGGGTGTTCCATGTTCAAGCGGATATAATGAATTGAATAAAATGCCTTTTTTGAAAAATGCTTTCAACAGTAAATTCTTCCAAAAGATCTATCCGAAAGAACGATTGGATTATGAAAAATATGCGGAAGAGAATCAATGTCCGATGAATGAGAAACTATGTAATGAAGAGGCCATTTGGATTACACAGAATGTATTGTTAGGTTCAAAATCTGATATGAACAGTATAGCGGTTGCTATTAAGAATATCAGGAATAATGCTGAAAAAATAAAAAGTAAAATTTAATGATATGAAGCGGGCTCTGTTGATCGCATTTTCTTTTATGGCTCTATTTCTTTTGGTTTATATTGAACCGGCTGCAGGCATAGAAAAAAAGACGTCAGATTTACAATTGGCTGTTTTTGATATGGATGTAACCCCTCCCATAGGTTATAAATTGGCTTATGGTACCATGGTCAATACATACGATATGGGACTTCGTGCCAAAGGAATTGTATTAATAGGCTCTGATAAACCGATTGTTTTGGTCGTATTGGATTGGATTGGTATTGCCAATGACTGTTATGATGAATTCAAACGTTCTATAGCCGTTGCTGCCGGAACAGATCCTGAACATGTAGCGGTGCATGTCATACATCAGCACGATGCTCCTTATGCCAATATTCACGACGATTTTACATTAGCTGTTATTCATCGTCTTTCGATGGCCGTAGCAAATGCTCTTACTAAAACTGTTCCGATAACCCATATAGGCCTTGGAGAAGCTCAAGTATATCAAGTTGCTTCAACCCGACGTCCTCTCGGTAAAGATGGAAAAGTGATTGATTCTCGCTTTACATCCTGCGCTGATTCTTCCTTGCGTGCAGAACCTGAAGGCACCATTGATCCAATGGTGTCAAAGGTTAGCTTTTGGAATGAAGATAAACCTGTGGCAGTTCTGAGTTATTATGCAACACACCCGCAAAGCTACTACAGAGTTGGTATACCTACTCCGGAGTTTCCCGGAATTGCCCGTTTTTATCGTCAACTGGAGGTACCTGATGCAATACATGTATATTTTACAGGTGCCGGAGCGAATGTTGGTGCCGGTAAATACAATGATGGTTCCCATGAGAACCGTGGCATTTTAGCCAAACGCCTTGCCGATGGCATGACACGGGCATGGGAAAACACGAAACGTTATCCCATCACCGCTTCTGAGGTTAAATGGACAACTGAAGCTGTGGCTCTACCATTGGATTCAGCAAGAACAAATCAAGAACTTTGGCTGAGATATCAAGCAGGGAAAAAATTTGATTTGCAGTGTCTGGCTCTTAATAACAAGGCTCGTATTCTCTTTATGCCAGGTGAACTCTTTGTTGAATATCAGCTTGCAGCTAAAAAAATGAGACCAGACCTATTTGTTGCAATGGCAGCTTACGGAGATCTCGGTCCCGGTTATATTCCTACTGCAGCTGCATTTAATCAAGGCGGGTATGAAATGACCGTGGAAAAAGTAACACCGGAAGCTGAAACTGTACTCTTGAACGCAATAGCCAAATTGTTAAATACCGGACATTGATGTTCCTGAAATAAGACTCTCGTATTTTCTTAAAAATAGATTTTGAATAGTAATAAAATGTTCTGAAGCCTTTTTTATGGAGCTTGATAAATAGTAATTGAGATTTATTTCAAAGAGTTTGCAGTAGCTTTTTGGGAATATCGTAAATTCCTTTTAAATGCTTTTTTTAACCTCCTGTTTGTATCTTAAAGAAGTATTTAAAAGGAATTTGTGATGAACAGGTTATTACCGACATTTTATTAAATTCATTCAAGAATCATTCATAGGCTCTATCTTCCGTATAATCTACAAACACAAAATAACTAATAATGAAAATTAAAATTTTATTTGCATTATTTATCCTAATGCTCGGAACAAGTTGTTCCAATTCGAAAAATCAAGTAAAGGACCAATCCACAGAAAAGGGCACTTTGATTGCCACTCATTATTTTTCCGGTTTTGAGCAGGCACATGATACGTATAATGCAATTTCTGCAGCAAGTGATGGAAAGATTTATTATGTGCTTTCTTCGCAGCCTCACAATGTTGGTGGACAGATTTATGTTTATGACCCAAAGACTGATCAGACGAAATTTTTGGCTGACTTAACGGATATTTGTGGTGAAAAAGATGCAAAAGCCATTGCTCAGGGTAAAAGTCATGTAAGATTTTATGAAAGTGACGGCAAACTATATTTCTCTACCCATGTAGGTTATTATGAAATGATCGATGGTATGGAATGCCTTCCTGTGACCGCACCGGTCGGTTATAAACTTTATCCCGGAGGTCATTTCTTAACTTATGATCTCAAAAGTGGCAAATTCGAAGATTTAGGTCTTGTCCCTAATGGTGAAGGTGTCTTGACTATGATTATGGATACCGATAGGAAGCAGCTGTACGCTATTACATGGCCCAAAGGGTATTTTATACATTACGATGTCAATACAGGAAAACTAAGCAATCTTGGCCTCGTTTCAGGCAATGGCGAAGGAGGCCAGGTGGGCAAAGATTATAGGGTATTGTGTCGTTCGATGTTCGTTGATCCTCGAGATGGAGCTGTATATTATTCGACAGCTGAAGGTGACATCTTTTGCTACAATCCAAAAACGAGTCAGATCAATAAAGTTGAAGGTGTTGATTTACGGTTAGATTATTTTGGAAAATACGATCCGACAAGACCCGGAAGCATGGGCTACAACTGGCGATCAATTGTGTGGTATCCCGGTGAACAAGTTGCATACGGTGTTCATGGTAATTCCGGGTATTTGTTCAAGTTTGATCCTAAAAACAAAAAAATTGAAATTGTAGATAGGATCACTTCAGAACCTTCACGTAAAAGCGGGATGTTCGATCAGTTCAGTTATGGATATTTAGGCTTCAATCTGGGTAATGATAAAGAAACCTTATATTATCTGACAGGGGGGCCTATTTACGAGAATGGAAAAAGAGTGAAAGGGGTGGATGACATTTCGATGGGTGCAGCGCGTGGTTTGGAAGACCTTCATTTAGTGACTTATCATATTCCTACCGGAAAATATATGGACCATGGTCCGATATTTTATGAAGACGGCTCGCGTCCTACCTATGTGAATTCCATAGCTATTGACAAGCAGGGTAATGTATATACTTTGGCCAGATTTGATCATAAAGGAAAAATAGTAGAAGATTTAGTAAAAATTCCGAATCCGTTTAAAAAATAAAATAAGCGAATAGTTCTTCTCTTAATTATGAAAAAAATCTTTTATATACTTATTTTATTGATTTATTCAAATTTGACCGTTTGTTGTGAAACTTATGATCTCGGGCCTAAATATGAAAAAGGGTCTCAAAAGATTGTTGATGATTCTCAAGAGATTGTTCTTGTGGTAGCGAAAGCAAAGGACACGATCAAGCTATTTGATAAGCCGCTTATGGACCATCCAAGATTGTTGTTTACGAAGGAGAGTGAAATAGCACTTAAAAATGCAGTAAATAGTAATCCTTTATTAAACAATCTGTTAAGTCTTTTAAAAACAAAAGCGAATACATTGCTAAATACCCCAATGTATGCATATCCTACAGGGGCTTCAGATATTTTGGTAGTCAGCAGGGAACATCTTTACCGGATGATTACATTGGCTCTTGCCTATAGAATGTTTAATGATTCGAGATATGCAGCAAAAGCAGAGGAAAATTTGATCAACGTATGCAATTATCCTGATTGGGATCCTGATCATTATTTGGATGTGTCTGAAATGACTGAAGCTGTTGCAATCGGTTATGACTGGCTTTATGATGTGTTATCAGATAATACCAAAGCATTAATCAGAAATTCATTAAAGGAAAAAGCGTTGCTTCTGGCAGTAAATGAATACAATACCGGTGGTCTTGTTTGGGCTAAACGTGAATCAAACTGGAATGTAGTATGTAATACTTCTATGATTTTGGGCGCATTGGCCATAGCAGAAAATGAACCGGTCATGGCAGAGAATATCATCACTGAAGGCGTAAAATGTGTACCCATTTGCCTGCAGTATTTTGACCCGGATGGGGTTTGTTACGAAGGTCCCGGTTATTGGTACTATACCAATGTGAATCTTGCTATGCTGATGAACTGTCTGAATGATAATCTGGGTAACGATTTAGGACTTTCAGCCCTGCCGGGAATTAGTAAGACTGCCGCCTATTATGAGGCTTCTGTAAGTCCGTCGGGAAGAATATTCGATTTTGCCGATACCGGAAGTGGTGTTCCGAATAACGGACCGGCATACTTCTATTTCAGTAAAAAATTTAATTTACCACGAGTGGCTGAATTTTACAGATCACTGATTCAAGGGGTCATAAACTCCCCCAGCAAGTTTCCTAAATGGCATTTTTTCCTGAATATACCATGGTATGATGCTTCTGTTCCATCTACTTCTTCTGATATTCCACGACTTCAGATTTTTGATAGTTCGGTCAATCCGATCATGGTATTCAATGGAAATAGATCTTCGACAAATTCAATTTATTTGATAGCAAAGGGTGGAGCAGGTGATGTGGCACATCAACATTTGGATATAGGGTCGTTTGTTCTCGAAACAAATGGAGTCAGATGGATGGATGATCTTGGTTGTGTTGCCGCTGATTACAGTTTGGCCGGATTTTGGGATTACACCGCCATCACAGGACAAAGGTGGAAATATTTTCGTTACAATAATTTTTGTCACAATACCGTATCAATAGATAATACCCTCCAGTATTCAACGGGACGAGGTAAGATTTTAAGGTATGACAAAGATTCTGAAAAGCCTTTTAGTATCATTGACATGACCACTGTTTATAAAAATTTGGCAACAAAGGCTTATCGCGGATTTATGTTATTATCGGATAATCTTGCTCTTATTCAGGACGAAATCAGTCTTGCACCGGGAGCCAAACAAATTGAATGGACTTCTGTAACAAGTGCCAGTGTCACTATTAATGGGAATACGGCAACGTTGCAAAAGAACGGCAAAAGTTTTTATATAAAAATCATTTCCCCTGCCAATGCGACATTCACCAAGACAACGGCAAAAACAAATAGCTCTCAGGAAGCTGCCATAAACGGTTTTTATCTGTTAAAAACAAAAGTATCTCCTGCGGATGGTACCAATCAAATCATTCAGATTGTAATGAGCAGCGATCAAAATGCGATTAATGATACAAATTTGACAGGGTCATTACAACCATTTTCAAACTGGAAATAATTATGAGACGAACATCCATAGTCATCGTTATAATTTCAGCATTTTTATTCACACAGTTGTCTTTCGGTGTTGTAAAGAAAAGTACGTCGGATTTTATTTCCGATCATGTGAATTTTGCAGTCAGTCAGTATGAGAAACAAACAAATATCATTGAAGGATCAGGGAAGGTATTGAATCCTAAAACAATAATCAATGGTAAAATCAGATATATTCCAATCATAGAATGGACAAGCGGTTTTTTCCCCGGAAGTCTGTGGTATCTCTTTGAACTTACGGGAGATAAGAAATGGGAGACACTTGCCGCAAAATATACGGAAGCACTTGATTCCGTACAATACCTGACAGATCACCACGACATCGGATTTATAATCGGCAGTAGTTTTGGTAATGGATATCGTCTGTCCGGAAACGAAGCTTATCGTAAAGTGATCGTACAAGCGGCAAAATCCTTATCCTCTCGCTTCAGGCCGGCCGCAGGTATCATTCAATCTTGGAATGTGAAAGGCAATTGGCAGGAAGAACGGGGCTGGGAATGTCCGGTGATCATTGATAATATGATGAATTTGGAATTGTTGTTTCATGCAACAACACTTTCAGGGGATTCTTCCTTTTATCGGATTGCCGTCAGTCATGCCGATCAAACCATAAAAAATCATTTTCGTCCCGATTACAGTTGCTGGCATGTCATTGACTACAGTCTGACAGATGGTTCCGTAAGGCATAAGCAGACAGCACAGGGATATTCCGATGAATCGGCTTGGGCTCGTGGACAAGCTTGGGCTATATATGGTTACACCATGTGCTACCGTGAAACAGGTGATCGAAAATATCTGAATCAGGCAGAGAAAGCTTTTGAATTTGTTGCAAATCATCCGAATCTTCCGAAAGATAAAATACCATATTGGGATTTTAATGCACCAAAGATTCCGAATGAACCCCGTGATGTCTCTTCGGCTGCGATTATCGCATCTGCTCTTTACGAACTTTCTACTTATGACAAACCAAAGTATTACAAAGCATGGGCTGACGAAATGATGAAAAGTCTCTCAAGCAAGGACTACCTTGCAAAATCCGGAGAAAATGGAAACTTTATCCTGATGCATTCAGTGGGAAGTCTTCCTCATCATTCGGAAGTTGATGTTCCTTTGAACTATGCCGACTATTATTATCTTGAAGCCCTGAAAAGGAAAATGGATTTAGAGAGCATTGACTAACCATTTTCCATGTGTTAAAGAACGCTATTTCAGGCAAATAGTAACGATTTATCATTATATTTACAATAAAATATACCCATCATGAAGACTCGTATATCCATTTTGTTTTTTCTTATCCTCTTTTCTTATCTGGGGCAGGCTCAGGAGATCATACCTTTTCCAAATCATTATGAACAAAAGGAAGGTAAGCTAAACGTTTCAAAAATTGTTACCATATCGACATACGGTGAATTCTCTTCATTGATTCCTGAGTTTGTGAAAACTGCAAAAAGATTTTCCATACAAGCTAAGGAAAAAGTGGGAAAGGGTTTTATTCAATTGATTTGGAATGCGGCAATATATAACCCCGAAGAATATAGGTTGAATATAACATCAAAAGCAATCACTATTGAAGCCGGATGTGCAAACGGTTGTTTTTACGGATTACAATCTGCCTTGCAATTGATAAGCAATGCAGGAGTAGGTGGCTCTATTCCTTGTGCCTCCATTCAGGACGGACCGAGATACGAGTGGAGGGGTTTGATGTTGGATGAATCACGGCATTTCATGGGAATGAAGGAAGTAAAAAGCTTGCTCGATTTTATGGCTTTGTATAAACTGAATAAATTCCATTGGCACCTGACAGACTCTCAGGGATGGAGAATTGAGATCAAGCAATATCCGTTATTGACTTCCATTGGTGCAATTGGTAATCTTACAGATCCGAATGCGCCTGCAAAATATTATACACAGGCTGAAATAGCTGAGATAGTTGAATATGCAAAGCAAAGATTTATTGAGATTATCCCTGAAATTGATATGCCCGGGCATGCCTCATCGGCTGCAAAATCATATCCGGAATTCAGCGGTGGCGGTTCGGAAAGACTTCCGGACTTTACATTCAATCCGGGAAAAGACGGAACATATACGTTCTTAACCAATATCTTGAGAGAAGTGATGACACTCTTTCCATCCAAATATATCCATATAGGTGGAGACGAAGTGCATTATGGAAATGATAAATGGAATAGTCTTCCGGATATTCAACAGCTGATGAAAACGCATGAGTTGAAAAATCTGGTAGAAGTAGAACATTATTTTCATAACAGGATGTCAGATTCTATAAAAAGTATGGGTAAAACCTTTATCGGATGGGATGAAGTGGTTCAAGCAAATCTTCCGATATCCAATACAATGGTTATGTGGTGGCGTCAGGAAAGGCCGGAACTACTCAAAGAGTCAATCGACAAAGGATATCAGGTGATTCTATGCCCAAGGTTGCCGCTTTATTTTGATTTTATTCAGAATACATCACATAAATATGGCAGAAAGTGGTCTGACGGCAAGTTCGCTCCGATTGAAAGTGTTTATAATTTCCCGGGAACAGAGTATACCTCCGGTATCTCCATTTCAACTCCTTTGGTAAAGGGAATAGAAGCCTGTATATGGACTGAAAGGATCCATACACCGGAACGTTTGCAATTTATGACATACCCCCGTTTATCGGCATTGTCTGAAGCTGCATGGACCGAAGATCGGGTTAAGAATTTCGATAATTTCAATTCCCGGATGAATCGTATGATGAAGATATATAAAGATTTTGGAATTACCTTTTTTGATTATAGAAATCCGGATTCCAGTCCTGAAGTTGAAGGTGCCTATTTATAAATTAAAAAATGCGGAAATAGTACGAAGATTTTTTAAGATGGAAGTCTGATTGATATATTTAAAAACTTTTTAAAGATTAAAAACCATTTTCTATTATTAACCAAAAGCTTTTCTTTCCTAATAAAGAGAAGAAAGGCCTAAAACCAAATCAACATGAAAAAAAATTTACTTTTAGTATCGCTGTTATTTTTGGCAGCAAGTGCAATGGCACAAAATGAGACAATTGTCGTAACCACATCTAAAGCAGTTGGAGAACAACTAAGATTCATGTTAGGGGCTGAAGAAGCAGATAGGCCAGATGTATGGATTGATTTGAACAACAACAGTACGAAAGACGAAGGTGAAACTGTGGTAACTTTTAGTCCAAGGACTATGTATACAATTGGTTCACAAACTGTTACCATACATGGTAAAGTGACTGCTCTTTATTGTAATGGCACAGCAATCACATCCTTGGATTTAACAAATGATCCACTTTTAAAAGAATTAAATTGTGGAAGTAATGCATTGACATCTTTGGATGTAACAAAAAATCCTTTAATAACTTATATGCAATTTTATACCAATCAAATAACCTCTGTGGATCTGAGTAATAATACAGCAATGACGGATCTAAACTGTGCTCAAAACAAGCTGACTGAGTTGGTCTTGCCGAGTTCTGCCCCAGCATTAATTAATATAGCTTGCTATTCTAACAGCATTAGTGGGGACAACATGACAGCATTCATGAATTCTTTGCCCACTACGACTACTGGTAATAAAATAACAATATTTGATACTGCAGCTACTACTTATCCTGAAGCTAATGCTGCTACTGCTGCAGATGTCGCTATTGCTACCGGAAAAAATTGGAGTGTAATAAATAAGAACCTTTCAGTATATACCGGTATCAACAACATCACCAATTCCGATCTCAATATCTTGTCTAAGAAGGGCTATTTGGAATTCAATGTTGCACAACCGGGTGAACTCGTTTCCATATACAATATTGCCGGAAAACAAGTATTTCAGGGACAATTGAATGGTACATCAGTTAATGTACCATTAGAAAAAGGTATTTATTTGGTACGTGTGAACTCAAAAGTTTTCAAGGAAGTGGTAGAATAAGACAAAATGCAAAACTTGTAGTAAGCTTCAAAAGTTTCAATAGAAGTGTACTGAATGCTTACTTATAGTATTAATTCTATAGTGTCCACTTAAAAGTTGTCATATACAAATACAGATTTGGTCAATCATTTTTAAGTGGACACTAAATTTAATTTCTAAAAAAACTGATTCAAAAGGAATTGTAATCCTAAAGAAAGAATAAGGAACCGTTAAACTTCTGACTGATTTTCGCCGGATTTCAATTTAATCTACTTGATTTATTTATAGGTCATTACTTGGTATAAGCTCATATTTTTAAGAAATTCGGCAGGTTTAAAAGCAATTCAAAAAGTGTTAAAATGAAAAGAATGATAACGTATCAAAAAAGGACGACATCCATGTTCTTGAACTCAGTAAAAGCTCTGATCATTGGAATGATTTTTATTTCGGTACCTTTTTCTGTAGGAGCAACAGATTATTATGTTTCTTTAACCGGAAACAATGGTAATTTGGGAACAACGCCCGAATCAGCATGGCGTACCTTTACCTATGCAGCAACAAGAGCGCAAGCGGGGGATCATGTTTATATCAAAGGAGGAAATTATGGGGATGAAAATGTCGTTGTCTCCAATGCGGGAACGAGTAGCAACCCTATAGTTTTTGAGGGATACGATGGTACACCGTTATTTGATGGTGCCGACTATACCGGATATGCGATCAAATTATATGGTAAACCGTATATAACCTTAAGAAATATACGGGTAGCGAAATATTACGCTGGTATATGGGTTGACGGTAACAGTAATCACGCATTAATCGACTCGTGTGTAGTAGACTCATGTTGTCATACTGATTACGTTAATCGTGGATGGGATGGCTACGGCATCGTAATTCAGAAAAGCGATTACTCTGTGCTCCAAAACAGCTCGACAATGGACAATGGAGGAAGTAGTGTATTTATGTCAAGTACAAATCACTGTACAGTTAAAAACTGCCAAATCAGATGTAAGCAAACGGCAAGTAACCAGTACATCACCGATTACTACCTTGTCTTGACGTGTTGCAGCTACAACACGATTCGGGACTGTTATGTAGAAGATATCAATGGATCTTACAAAGGAAATCATGGTATTATTATCAAAGATGGATCAACCCCTCATAGTACAGGTAACTTGATTGTAAACTGCATAACAAAGAATTTTGAAGAAGGCTATGTCATTGCCCATGAGGCATATAACAACAAGGTTGACAGCTGCTATGCTGATAATACAAATAAAAATTCCTCATTTAACTTTTGTTTTCAGATTCGGGAAGGTGCCTATGACAACACAATCTCCAATTGCATGGGAGTCGGCAAAACTGGGGTTGTCAGTGTATATGATGGAGTGGAATCTTCCGGAGGCCAGAACCAGAATAATAATCTTTTTGTCAACTGTAATTTTAAAGGTACCCAAAGTACTACTATTGGTGCTTTTCTACGGAATGCTACCAACACAACATTTAAAAATTGCAATTTTGTCAATACACCCAACTTATTTCGCTTCAGCTATAGCAGTACCGGTTCTGATGCCAACTCGGGAACTGTTCTGAAAAACTGCATTCTTTCCGGCGTCACTACCCAATATGACAGTCGTCCGTTGGCTTCCCCATGGAAATACTCAACTTCAGGGACAGAAACAGGATACAGTGATATGGCGGAAGTTACAGCCACCTATACCGATTTTTGGAATGGCTTCTCAGCACTTTCAGGAACCGGAAACATTTCTGCTGATCCTTTGTTTGCCGATATAGATCATTCCGATTTCCATCTTAAATCAGAATACGGAAGATGGGATGGTACCACATGGGTAACAACTGATGGTGTTACAAGTCCCTGTATTGATGCGGGTGACCCACAAGATCTTTATGCCAATGAGACATCCCCCAATGGATTTAGAATAAATATGGGGGCTTATGGAAATACGGCCGAAGCATCAAGGAGTTCTATCACAGGATTGGAAGAAGTTAAAAGCGATTGGTTCACTTATTATAAAAAAGGTAATGAGCTGATAATAAGCTTATCGGAACTTGATATGATGTCAAATCCGGTATCCGTATCTCTTACAACTTTAGATGGCAGAACTACAAAACAAACATTTAATCATGTTAATCCTATAGTCATAGATATTTCCAAATATCCAAAAGGATTTTTAATTGGAACTGTTTCAACATCCGGAAAGACAAAATCTTTTAAATGGCTAAATGATTAATGTAAATGGATACAACAACTCAATTAAGTAAAGAACAGGATAGGATTCTATCAATAGATTTCTTTCGTGGTTTGGTAATGTTCATTCTTGTATCGGGGATCGGAACTTTATTCAACGGACTGGTTGAAGCAGGTAAAGGAGGAGCTTTGATTGCATTGCTGAATAAACATGCCGATCATGGGGTGTGGTTTGAAATTTATTTCTGGGATCTTATCCAACCGTTCTTTATGTTTATTGTTGGTGTTGCAATGCCTTTCTCTCTTACCAAACGATTGGCCAAAGGTGATAGCTGGAAAAAATCATTTTTTCATGCATTGAAGCGTTCCTTTTGGTTACTTGTTCTTGGATTCATGTTGGGAGCTAAAGACAAAACATTTTATCTGACCAATATTCTGCCTCAACTTTCATTTGTATATATCATTGCTTTTTTGTTGATACAAAAAAATGTAAAATGGCAATTGTTTGTTTCTTTCGCCATGATCCTGGTATCAGATCTTCTTTACCATTTCTGGCCAATAGAAGGGTACAATATGCCGTATACTCCTGATCATAATTTCGGTTCGTGGTTTGATATGGTCACAGTAGGTCATTTACATCCATATCATTGGGTGACATTTAATGCCATACCTACTTGTGCTCATATCATCTGGGGTTTAATGATCGGTAAATTGCTGATGACTGACTGGTCACAAAAGAAAAAGTTATCGATCATGGTCCTCGCAGGACTATCCGGAGTCATAGCCGGTTATGTTTTAAGCTTCTATATTCCAATGATTGAACGTACCAGTACCAGCTCGTTTGTTATTTTTAGCGGCGGATGGTGTGTATTGGCGATGGCTTTTTCGTACTGGTTCATCGATATTTTAAATTGCAAAAAAATCGGGTTGTTTTTTGCCATCGTCGGTATGAATCCCATTTTTATATATCTTTTTACCAATCTGGGCGGAAGACAAATACTCACCCGTATGGCCAGGCCGTTCACCTATCGGTTTTTTAGTTGGAGTAACGACATTGTCATTGATATGGTAACTATAACAGCTGTAGCTGCGATGGTCTGGTACATCTGCTATTTCCTGTATAAAAGAAAAATATTTATTAAGTTGTAAAAAAGAGTTTTTAAAAACGAATAACATAAAAAGTCAGATGAAAAGAATTACTGTTTTGCTGCTTTCTTTGTTTGTCGCCATGTTAGGGACGGCAACAAATTATTATGTCTCTTCAACAGCTCAGTACAGAAGTGATTCCAATCTCGGGACCTCACCTGATCTGCCATGGGCGACCATGGGAAAAGTGAACGGCCTGACATTTAATCCCGGTGATACTGTAAGATTTTACGGAACAATTACTGACCAGGTTATGTACGATCCCGGTAATGGCTCTGAAGTTGCGCCGATTGTTTTTATGGGTATGGAGCCTAATAACGGTCGTGCAGTTATAAAGGGCATTACTCTTTCCAATACGCAATATGTTGAGTTTCTAAATTTTGAATGTGCAAGTCATAGTATTCAAGTAATAACCGTCAAAACCAGCACGAATCCTGTAAAGTTTATTCAATTTAAGAATTTATATTTACACAATGGTACTCAGGGAGTTGCTATTACCATTCCAACGGCGACCGATATCACTTTTGTGAATACAATCATTGATCAAATGGATGAAGATGGTATATTGCTTTCGGATGCGGCAGGTGATCGGTTTTCATACATCGGAGGGTCAATAACCAATACCGGTAAAGTTAATCCGGGTTGGCATGTTCATGGCTGTTATGCTTCCGGTGGAACCGGGCACCTTTTTGATGGCGTAACATTCAGGAACAATGCCGGCGGATGTGCAATCAGTATGCGACGTGGAGGTATAACTATTCGAAACTGTCAATTTTTTGACATTGCATATACACAATATATTGGTAATGTAAACGAAGACGAAGCAAACGGTATCAACCATTTTACCGGCTCAAGAGCAAAAAACCAGTATTATAAGGTATATCACAACTTGTTTGTGGGAGGTGATGCTATATATCAAAGTGATAAATTGTATAATGGAGGTGAAAGTGACTTGGGCGTTGATGATCCAGGTAATATATGGGCAGTATTCAATAACACGTTTGTCAATTCAGGTATCAATTTTTCAGGTTCTGTTACTACAAATTATTCAAGGTTCTACGATATCTACATGCGCAACAATGTGTTTGTCAATACTACAGTAAGAGTTGGAGACGCTAATGCAGGTAAAAATCATGTGTTATCAAATAACGGATGGTGGGGTTCAACGTATAATGGTACTACAACTTTTCCAGGTACCGGCAATCTAACAACAACTCCGTCTCTTGATGCACAAAACAACGTGACCGACGAAGCTTATAGAGATGCAGGTACAAAAGATATTGCGCCTGAAAGAACTGATTTAGATATGCCCGCAATATCGATGGTTACCGACATAGCAGATCCTTTATATTATTTAGACTCCAATCCTGATATCGGCAGGAATGAATATGACAGTACTGTAACTCCTAACATCTTTCCTGTAGCTGTAATCGAGGGCATCACTCCAAATCCGGCATTTTATGGTTCTGTAGTATCTTTCAGAGGTACAGGTGCCGATACTGACGGAACCATAGCCGCTTACGAATGGAGTTCAAGCATCAATGGCATTTTCAGTTCATCTGAAAATACAGATTATTCTAGATTAAATGCTGGAACCCATGTTATCACTTTCAGAGTGAAAGATGATAGAGGTGATTGGTCAATATCAGTTGTAGATACACTTATTATCAACAGCAATCCGACCAGTCTTATTGCCGACTGGAAGTTTAATGAAAATGCGGGTGATGTTGCTACTGATAATTCAAACAATGGAAATACCGGAACATTAACAAACTCGCCAACCTGGACAACCGGTAAAATAGGCAGTGCGTTAAATTTCACGGATAGCTATGTCAACATTCCAGGCTCAACAAGTTTAAATACGATCACCGGTGCCATTACTATTTCCACCTGGATAAAAGCAAGTACCAATACGGCCAATTCTTCGATCATAGAAAGATGGCTTTATGGAACAGGTGTCAATCAAAGAGCTTTTAATTTATATGTCGGTGCCAACGGAAAAATTTCTTTTGGCTTAAGTAAAGATGGAACATCAACTAATTCAAAATGGCTAACTACAACAGCCACTATAACCAGAGATGTATGGACCTATGTGACCGCTACATTTGACGGAACAACGATGAAAATCTACCTGAACGGAGCTTTAAGTACAAGTGTAGCTGCCGGATTTTCAAACATATTTGTTCCGACAGGAAATGTTCATGTCGGAAAATGGCAAACTACCGCCACCACTTGGGAGCTTCCGTTTATAGGTGCTATAGACGAAGTGAAAATTTTCAATGAGGCATTATCTTCAGGTGAAATAAAAGATTTGTACAATGATATTCCTTTGTCCGTAGAAGAAGTTTCAAATGCATTTAGTACGAGATATTATCCAAATCCGTTCTCTTCAAGCATTACCATAGATTATAATGTTTCGCAAGGTGGAAAAGTGATGATAGAAATTTATAATCTTACCGGCCAATTAATTCAAAGGCTTGTTGATGAAGATCAGAGTAGTATGGGAAAACATAGTGTTACATGGAACGCAGGTAACTTAGCCGATGGTTTATATCTTTGTAAGATTGATATCAATGGGAACAAACAAGTGCAAAAGATCTTGAAGAAATAAATAAGATGTCTATGAAGACAAAATCTTTCAATAAAAATCATGTACGGCAGACTCCCACTTATATATTGATGGTTTTTGCATTGCTACTGGCAACAAACATATATGCCCAGGACGAGGAAAAAATAGCAAAACAGAAAGCCTTTGAACAGGTTTTCGGAGATGCCGTTAAGCTCGATTCCGTCATGGTGCAGAAAGTTAAAGCCGATCCGTCGGGCAAGCGTTATTATGTGGATAAGAACGGTGACGGTAAGCCTGAAGAGGTGTGGTTCATAGATGTTGATCCCCGTCACAATGAAAGGAACAGACCGATGTTGGTCAAGGTCATTGACGAAGACGGTGATTTGGAGATGGGTAAAGAGCCCGACAGATATGGTGACCTTTGGATTGCGGATTGGAATGCCGATGGTTCTGTTGATGCTGTGATTGGTTATGAAGATCTTGATAAGGACCATGATGTTGATCAAATGGGGATGTATGCTTATGAAAAGAAAAATCAATTTTGCAATTATAAAGATGTGTTGGGGGTAATTTGGGCAACGGATGACAGCGATGACAATTTGCTTTTATACGATAGTGATTACACTTATTACCAATCGCCCTGTCAGGATCATTCTCATTTTGGGGGTAACGAAGGTAATATTGCTTTTTATTTGGAATCTGGATCAAACAAATGGGTTCCCTATTTTGAAAATCCATTCCTATTCTACGATTCCGACAACGATGGGGTTACGGAAGAAGTCATTCGTATTGAAGGGAAGAATGAATTGGTAAAGTTTCTCCGCTGGAGTTTTAATGTTGACCCGGTCATAGGGAAACAGAGGAGCTATGATGCATCTGTGGTAGCTTTGGCTACCGGTTGGACACAAGAAAAAGACAGGGAAAGTGATTTCAATATGCATTTGGGAAGAGAACAAACGGAG
>JAJFTH010000010.1 GCA_021373135.1 Bacteroidales bacterium | reverse complement strand
TGGACTAGCGGAGACGGAGGCTATGCCGCTGCACGAAAGGGAGCGGTGCTTTTTACCTGCACGAATGGAGCGATGTTAAATATCCCACAGATCACAAATGCCATACTTTTGACACTTCTCCACAATTTTTCAATTTGATCCAATATTTGAGACTGAGAGTCCCTGTTGTATACAACAAAGGCACTAGATCCAGGTTTTAAAAACCTTGAAATAGTGCCAGTTGTGGAGATGGAGGGATTCGAACCCTCGTCCAAACAGTGAACCAATACGCTTTCTACATGCTTATCTTCGCCTAAGTTTTCGTGCCTGAACCGGACCGAAGCCACCTATTCAAACCTTATTCCGTAAATTTCGGATGCAACCCCGGACTTGCTGTTTCCTATCCCCGATATTGCTGCACCACCAAATCCTATCAGCTTCGGGAAAAAAGCTTGGGGTGATGTGACGTCCTTGCAACTATTGCAAGGATTAAGCTTAATCTACTATAATTCGATTAAGCAGCGAGAGCGTAATTGTTTTCGCCAGTTATAATTCTGATAGTGAGATTTGAGTGCTTGCTATCGATGCACTGCATGCTTACATACCTGTTCTAACCGCTGTCAAATCCAGTCATCCCCGATCTTTTGATTATAAACAGCCATCTACTGCGTTGCTTGGTTTCGCTGTCGGTCACATACTTGAGTATGCTCCCTTCCATCGTGCACCGGCGCGGCCTTGTATCTGACTATTTCCAATCAAAATCTCCCAGGCTATTAAAAGCCCAAAAAATTAAAAAGCGCAAAATCCAATGAGGAGATTTTATGTTACAAAGATAGTCAATATTTTGAGATATGTGTTGGGCTGGAGCATGATCATTTTTATATATTTGGAAGTCCGTGGTTTTCAATCGGGGACGTTTTTTTGCCGGGAAATAGGTGATTCAGGGATTAATCTGTATTTTTAGACTTAAATTACAAAATACAAGAAATGCTGTTTTTTTTATTATTTTTAAGATTTCTGGCTTGTAATTCCATTTAATCTCTATGGGTTAAAATCCCCGCCCCTTGCGCGAAATCAGGGTATAGGGCTTGCCTTGGGGTTTATATCTTTTTATTTTGTCAACTATTTAAAACCTGCATGATGAAAAAAACCGGAATTTTGTTATTTTGCTTTCAGCTGTTGATATGTTCTGTATCGGCTTCGCAATGGATCAGGGTCAATCAGGCCGGGTATCTGACGGAAGACATTAAGGTGGCTGTATGGCTGACCGATAAAAACGATCAATTTGAACCGATCTCGGGATTTCAGATCGTAAATGCTTTGACAGGCAAAGTGGCTTATCATGGTAAAACAGTGCAGCAAAAAGGAGCCCAGGGCCCTTTTGCAAATACCTGTCGTTTGAATTTCTCGAATTTTAAACAATCCGGTTTGTTTTATATTCAGACGGATCAGGCAAAATCTCCTTCTTTCAAGATAGGAGGCAACGTCTATGCTTCGGCTGTTGAAATACCCTTGAAATATATGCGTCAGCAGCGTTGCGGATACAACCCTTTTCTGAAAGATTCCTGTCATCGGTTTGACGGTAGAATAATCTATCATCCTACCCGAAGTGGAGATAAGATAGATGTTCGCGGAGGATGGCATGACGCTTCAGATTATCTTCAGTATGTCACCACTTCAGCCAATGCGATCTATCAGATGCTTTTCGCCTATAGTCAGTATCCGGAGGTCTTTGCCGATCATTTTCAGGCGAATGGGTTGCCGGGGAAAAACGGCATTCCCGATGTGCTTGATGAGGCCAAATGGGGACTGGACTGGCTGGTGCGGATGAACCCTGATAAGGATACCTTTTTCAATCAGATAGCTGATGACAGAGACCACGCGGGTTTTAAACTGCCAATGAATGATTCTGTTGATTATGGCTGGGGGAAAGGGAAGGAGCGGCCTGTTTATTATTGCACCGGGCAGAAACAAGGATTGTTCAAATATCAGAACAGAACCACCGGTTTGGCTTCCACCGTTGGAAAATTTGCTTCTGCTTTCTCTTTGGGGGCCGATTTGTTGACGACGTATTATCCGGATTATGCCCGGCTTTTAAGGGAAAAATCTTTGGAGGCATATAGAGTAGGAGTAAAGTATCCCGGTGTTTGTCAAACGGCCCCTTGCGGCTCTCCTTATTTCTATGAAGAGGATAACTGGAGTGATGATATGCAACTTGCTGCCATCCAGATTTATAAATCTACCGGTGAGACCAGGTATTTAAAAGATGCTGTTCAATATGGCCGGATGGAGCCTGTCACACCCTGGATGGGGGCGGATACAGCCCGGCATTATGAATGGTATCCCTTCCTGAATATTGGCCATTACCAGTTGGCCTCTATGGATAATCCTGCTATAAGCAAGGAATTTATCGGTCTTCTTAAAAGTGGTTTGGAAAAAGTGCGTGAACGAGCTGGTAATGATGTTTTCCTGAATGGCATCCCTTTTATTTGGTGTTCAAATAACCTGACCGTAGCACTGATCACCCAATGCCAATTGTATCGGAAATTGACGGGAGACACGGAATTTCAGGAAATGGAAACGGCCATGAGAGATTGGCTGTTCGGGTGCAATCCCTGGGGAAAGTGTATGATTATCGGGTTGCCTTCAAACGGAGACTATCCTTTATATCCACATTCCGCTCTTGCGCAATTAAATCATTTTTCCATTGAAGGAGGTTTGGTCGATGGCCCTGTGTATACCTCCATATTTAATAGTTTAAAAGGTGTTCATTTAGCAAAAGAGGATAAATATGCCGGTTTTCAATCGGACAGAGTGGTCTATCACGATGATTTTGCAGACTATTCAACCAACGAACCGACAATGGACGGTACGGCATCTTTGTGCTATTATTTAGCCGGTTTGACCTCAGGGTCACTTTCTAGGGATTCTGATAAAAGAGTTCTTGGTGGAATTATTCAGGGTGATCCGACCAAAAAGAAAATGGCGTTGGTTTTTACCGGACATGAGTTTGCAGATGGAAGTAAAGCGATCCGTCAGGCTTTGAAGAGAAATAAGGTTAAAGCCTCTTTCTTTCTTACGGGTGAGTTTTATCGTTTATATCCTAATATTGTCAGGCAGTTGCAAAAAGAGGGTCATTATCTGGCCCCTCATTCTGATAAACATCTGCTTTTTGCGGACTGGGGCAAAAGAGATTCCACATTGGTCTCTCACGATACCTTTCAGAAAGATCTTTTAGATAATTACCAGGCAATGACCCGCGTTGGAATAAATCTTCCCGAAAAGCTTTATTTCCTTCCGTCTTTTGAATGGTATAATCAGGATATATCTTCCTGGTGTTCGGAACTGGGTGTGCAGTTGATCAATTATACACCTGGAACTGTTTCCAATGCGGATTATACGGTTCCGGAGATGAAGAATTATCGTTCTTCAGAAGAGATCTATCAAAATATCATCAAGTATGAACAGACAAAAACCTTGAATGGCTTTATGCTGCTAACCCATATCGGTACTGATCCCAGACGTACAGATAAATTTTATGGTTGGCTGGACAGGCTGATTAAAATGTTAAAATCGAAAGGATATGAGATTGTTCGTGTGGATGAGTTGCTGTAGGTGATATTAAAAACGGAATGACCGTCATAAATCATTAAGATGGGCAATATTCATTGTGTGGTATTTTATGAGTCCTTTTATGGAGGATTCTACAATTTCATCAATTTTCACATCAAACTCTTTGGCTACATCGCGTAGAATAGAAGAATAGGTTGATGCAATGGAGCCATTGAAACTTATCGGATAGTTCTGATAATCGTATTGCATCAGATTACGTACAAAAAATCTTCTGATATTTTTATAGATTAAAGTATAAACGTATTCATTATCAAGATGTCCGGCCAAAAGAAATGAAATGGACGATAAAAATGTACTGGGAAAAGATCTATTATATACCATTTCCAGTACATCGTCGGATGTTATCCGATATTTATCGTAAAATTCCTGCGAAATATCAACTGGTGCCAAATTTTTCAGACAATCGCTTAAAAACATTTTCCCTAAAACAGCCCCACTTCCTTCGTCTCCTAAAATATAACCTAATGAGCGAACGTTTTTTACAATCTGTTCTCCATCATAAAAACAAGAGTTGGAGCCAACATCTAAAATGCAGGCAATGCCTGTCTTTTCCCCAAAAAAAGCTCTTGCAGCTCCTAAAAGGTCACTGTTGACTATGGCGGGAGCTCGAAATTGAGTTACCAGCGAGGCGTTAACGATGTCTTTCTTTTCATTTGTAGTACATCCTGCCCCATAGAAATGGATTTCCTCCAACTTAGAGAAAAATTTCTTCGGAAGTTGCAGTCGTATACACCGGCTTATTTCCTTGCGTGTTTGAAAAAAAGGATTGATACCATCCGTGAAAGTAGACTCTATAACGTGACATCCTTCAATAATGACCCATTCTGTTTTAAAAGAACTACTTTCAGCAATTATTTTCATTTATTTATTATTTTATTTATCTGATATCCAATGTTGTAGGAAACACTAAAAAGTCAGATTTTCATCTACATACTCTTCAGGCAATACTTTCGCTTATGAGATAGTCAAAGCATAAAAATTCAATGTTCCCTGCTTTGTATCATTGATTCCTCTATACAATAATCTTAAAATAGATGATCGGTTCTGTTATTTCATCTCAACAAGGGAAAGGGCGATACATTTTCATTTAAGTGCTCTCAAACATAGAATAATCAACGGATTCAGACTGCAAAGAAACAAAAAATCTTAAAAGAAAAGGACTATTCACCCAATTAAATTTTACTTATTGGTGGCGTATAACTCATTGATGTGGAAATATTTTCATTATTTTTCCTTCAATAAGACTGACCAATATATTTCCTTTCTTATCACACTTGATATTGTTGATGCCGGAATTGCCACATTTATGCTTCCACTTGATCTGGTGATTCTTGCTGTCTATTGCAATGAGAGTGCCATTACTTGTCCCCAAATAAATGGTATGATTTACCTCAATCATCGGTGACGGATTGTGCTCATATCCGTAACCGGCGTTCAGCGCATAGGTCAAAGACATTTTATCTTTTGAGGAATGAACTGCAATAATACTATCATTCATCGTTTTAGCATAAATTGTCTTCCCATCCTGAGAAATCCCAATTGACTCACGCACTTTGAAATCGTTGCTTCGCCACAAAGTCTTTCCGTCTTTCAGGTTGATTGCCGTCATATATCTATCCGGAGCAACGATGTATACAACATCGCTGTTTGCAACGGGAACAACGTCTCCGGGTGAATATAAAATCTGTGAACTTCCGTTCGACCATTTCCAATTCAAGGTTCCGCTTTTCTTGTTCAAACAATAAAGATAGGTATCCCACGCACCGAAAATCACTTGATTCGACAGTATCAACGGTTCTGCCTGAAGACGACCGGTTGCAGAATATTTCCAAATAATCTTTCCATTTTCCACATTAATTTTATAAAAATCAGCCTCAGCACCAATATATAAATAGTTGCCTTTTATCCGCCCATTTCCGGAGATGGTTTTCCCCAACGATAAATTCCATTTGATGTTTCCTGTTTCAGAATAATATGCTGTGAGTTCGCCGTCGATACTTCCTACAACAACAGCATCACCGGCTACAAGCGGGGTGGTGTAAATCGAACCGTTTACTTGCTTTTCCCATAGTTGTCTGGGATGTTTGTCCTCTGACACATCCCAGGCTTTTATTTTTCCATCGGAACAACCATATACAATAACATCATTTTTGAAGTAAGCTATTCCCGTAAAAACCGAAGCTGAATTTTCAATGACAAAAGCTTCTTCCACATTTTTGTACTGCCCGTTAACCGAATAATCGGGCCGCTTAGATGTCGGTAGTCCGTTCAAAATAGTTTGATCTCCGTCCAAACCAAATTTGGTAAACGGATGAAGGTCATCCTTTCCAACGATTTTTTCATAGACATACACACTGTCATTCGTCAGCTCCACAATATTGTAGCCTCCGATTCGTGAGTCGGTGCGAGTGAATGTGGCTCGTCCCATGATACCTGGAATTCCATCAAAATTGAGCAAGGATAGTATATGTCCATGTCCGCACATAACGTACGATACTTGAGCTTCTTTGAGGATATCCGTGATTTTGTACCAATTGTCAATGCCATCCATCAACGGGTAATGTGCAGCGGCAATAAGTGTTTTCCCTTTGCTTGAAGGATCTTTCAATTGGTCCTTTAACCATTCGATATCTTCTTCTTTGGTATGTCCGTTGCCCATTTTCATGTATGGTCCGGTAGGTATTCCAAAAAAACGGTATTTTCCGTAATCAAAAACAAATCGATCTTCGCCGAATAATGAACGGAAAGTTTTTCCGGCACTCTCCGACCACGTGTTTTCATGATTACCCGAAATGATGTAATAGGGTATGTGTAAATCGGAAAGTACATTTTTGACGGTTTTCAGTTCAACATCGGCACCTACATTGGTAAGATCACCGGTGAGTATGACAAAATCAAAACTCCCTTTATTCACTTCGTTCACAATCTGTGTCAATGCTTTTTCCGATTCTTTTCCGGGACTTACATGAATGTCTGTAAGAAAAGCGTATCTAACTTTATCCGAGGCGTTTGAAGCATAGGATTCTATTGACAGGAAAATCAATAAAACGATCAGAGATAATTGGAAAAAGGATTGTTTCATAGTCAATTTTATTTACTTGGTAAGCTTTATTAACGGTTTATGAGAATCAGGGGTAAAGAATTTCTTAACCCCTGATTCACAATATTAATAAATCATCATTACCTTGCTCAACACTTCGGCTTGTGTTATTATTTTCAGCACATAAGTTCCCTGATCAAATTCAGTGATTGACATTTGATGGTCTCTTATTGTCTTTAATAAAATACCGTTCAAAGAATAAAGCTGCAGCAGAGGTAATTCGTTTTTGTCTGTTTTAACAAAAATATTTTCCGATGCAGGGTTCGGATATACCTGTATAGTATTATCGGACAAGGTCGAATTCAACCCGGAAATGAGTGTGTCGTATTGAAGCAAATTATCCACATAGATTTCAACCGATTTAGATAATATATGATCTTTACGAATAAGACGTATGCCGGTTAGTTTATAGGCTTCATTTTCAGTAAAATGTGCTTCGACGAATTGCCAGCCGATAAAATTTAAGTCGCAAATCTTTAGGTACTTTACATCTGTTTCCGACGTTTCAGAACGGAACTGCAATTGCAATTCGTTTCCCGACATGTCGCCGTAAACGTGCAATCCGAACACTTTAGAAGTTACTGTTGTTACTGAAGGGTCGTTTATTCTGTAAACTGCGGAGGCAGATTGATCGGTAAATGTCGCATTGATCTTGTAACCTGAAGTTCCGAATAGTTTTTGTGTCGTACTTCGTGCTATGCTTGCCAAGGTGTCGTTTTCGCTTTGAGTTTTATCATAGGTATATTTTCCGTCGGTTTCAAAATCGTCAATGATTGTTTTGTCCGAAACCGCAACGTTTGATGCCGTGAAGTTGATCTCAATAGGATCAACCAATTTCACTCCAGCATCGTCCATGGCATTGCTGCCCAATTTGACTGTATAATTGTTACCGGCAATAAGCGGTTCCGCCAATTCAAAATAAATGTCTCCGTAGGGCGCACCTACTTTATTTATTTTTACCGAGCGGGTTGCTTTACTTATCGCAGTTCCATTTGATTTGTAGACATTTATTTCGTCGCGAATATTCGTAGTGTTTAATGCTTTGTCAAAAATAAAAAAGAACAGAGGTTTTGTGGCATAAACGCTTGTATTTCCGTTGGCCGGATAACTGTCGAGCAACAATAATCTATTTCTGTTTTGCGTCGTAAATTGGAATATAAAATCGTTTTCCATGCTCAGGTTATCGGGATGTTTTGCCGATTTGTCCAATTTAACGGTGTAAACAGTCGATTTGTCTAAGGGGACATTTGGTGTAAATCGCAGGCGGTACTGGCTGTCTTCAAATGTAATAGTGCCTTCTACAGCAGGAGTGATTGAGAATGCAGCGCGCGTTGATGCTTCGTCCATATCCCAATTGAATTCCAACACAATGTTTGTAGAAGTCACAACGCTATCCGTAATGGCAACGTTGGGAGAATAACTGATTACCTGAGGCGGGGTGTTGCGTACTTTGTTCAGTTTAAAACCCATATAGGTAATTTCATTTTTCACCACTGTGATTTGTTGTGTTTGAGCATAATAACCTTCGGCTTCCGCTTTTACGGTGTAATTGCCCGATGCCAGATCTTTGAAAACGAATACCCCGTTTCGGTTATTATCGACCGTATAGGTCTGACCGGTTTCCAGTACGGTAACAGTTGTTCCATTGATCGGAAGCAATACATCATTACCATATTTTTTGTAAGAGCCGTCCAAAATCAGATTCCGGCTGTCTTTCACATAACCGGCAATGTTTCCTGTCGGTATTTCCGCCTGTTTGAAATAGGTACAAAATGCTTTTTTAAAGTTCCACGCTTCCAACCATTTATACTCCATATTCATCAAGCGGTATGTTTCGGGAATGTAGTCGTGCATGGAACCCTCGGATATAACTCCGGGTACTGTTAGCCCGCGAAGGACTCCGTAGCCGTCAGACCAACCCATGTACATACGGGCGTAAGTTTTATCACCGGATACATTATAATTTGCCGAAGTCCAGTAGGTCAATTGATTTTTAATCAGGTTTTTTGCGATTTCCGTGCTGATAGCCCTGCCTTCATCCGATTTTGGAGTGGCAGAAGGGTAGGAGTAAGTGTCGCCAATGTTTTTGCCTGCATACAGTTGCAAAACATAGTTGGCAGTTCCGCTTCCGGCATTGCTATGAATGGACAGCATAAAATCTGCCTGAAACTCGTTTGCCATCTGTACAATGGTCGAAAGAGACAAATCGTCCTGCGTACGGTTTTGGGTGCGCGATATTTGTACCGTTGCTCCAAGAGCTTCCAGCATACTTTTGAGTTGCAACCCTTTATCGAGGTTGCTTTGCGATTCCCAAAAACCGACTCCAGATCCGACATTTGGATAAAGTGGAGTTGAAATGCCTCTGTCGTCACTATCCCAGCCACCATGTCCAGGATTAATATGAATTCTTATTCCGGTCAAATCTTGAGCAATTGCAACAAAGGCCAATAGAGTGAACGCGGATAGCAAAAGAAATCTCTTATTTAGTGTTTGCATAGTTCTTTTTCAGATAAATATTGTTAGTTACTCATTGCTGATGTTCAGTTCTACAACATAAATATCTCCATCAACTGTGTTATATGCCACTTTACTTGAAGCAGATGCGGTTGCCGGATACATGGCTATCTGATTGGAGGTACTCAATCTTTTTTCTGTTTTTCCATAGATGCTTTTTATCAAGATTTTCGATTCGGTTACGAATTGTCCATCGTCTTTATCCTGCATGCCGACTACGAAAATATCGTTGTACCATACCGGAGCATTGAGATAACCCAATTCCGCGATGATTTTTCCATCCAGGTTGCAAACGAATGTTCCTTGTCCGGCTGCGGTAAACAGAATCATTTTTCCGTTGGGAGATAACGAAGCCCAAACATATCCATTGGCTCCTTTTACGGGATTTAGTATGTGTGTTTTATTATCCTTGTAGATATTCAGATTTTCACCATCGCTCCATATATAATTGGGAGCTGGGGTTGCTGTTTTTCCAATAGTCGTTTTTAAAAGTTTGGTGTCGGCAAAAACTACAAAACCATTTTCAAATGTTTGCAGTTGCTTCATGTCTCGACGAGGCTCTAACATCTCAACTCGTGTTTTCTTAGCTAAATCATAACATTTAACACCTTCTTTACGCAGTTTTGAGTCGTAAGTGAGACTTTTATAAAATACTTTTTCGTTGTTGTTACTAAAAACCGGTTGATAACCGGCACCTGTATCTTCCGATATTTTTACGATAGACTTATCCGAAAAATTATAAACATCCAAGCCTATGTAAGATTCGGAAGTGAAAGCCAGCAAATTCCCGTTGGAATTGAATTTGGGATGAAAGCCCTTTTGCTCAATTGGGCAATACATTTTTTTAATTGTGATTGTTTGAGCTTCAACAGAGGTGATGCTCAACAGTACAATTCCGATAAATAATAAATTTTTCATGGGGCGATAATTTTTATTTGTTTTTAATAGATGGCTTTATTTAAACTTAAAAAAGCTGCCTCGCGTATCGATTTCTATTTAAAAACATATCCCAGTCTTACACTGTATGCAGTAAAAGAATCTGACAACAGCGGTGTAAAATTGGCATATGATTTACTTACGTAACTATCAAAGATGAGACTAAAGTATAAATCATATTCATTCTTCAGTTGATAACCTGCTCCTATACCAATGTGAAGTCCCGAATAATTTTTTCTGTAAAAACTACTGGCAGGACCTAAATTCTGTGTATCGTCGAGATAACGCCTTTTGAGTTGCACCAGAATTTGATCTCCCAGAAATAAATGCTTGGACGAAAAGCCTGCTTTTATGAACGGTTTAAAACTTTTTACCGGATAGGTATACTTTATCCCTAAACGTAAAGAAACCGGATACACATCAAAATAAAATTTCTTATAGTATAAATAGACATCTTCGCCATATTTAATATTGTCAACCACCCGATCCATTTTAGTTATTGAGACATCTGCGTAAAGGCCGAAATTTTTGGATAACTGAGGATGAATAAACTCAAATTCACCACCAAGCGGAACCGTGGGAATATTCATATATAGTTTATCATAATCAAAACCAAATACGAATAGTTCCAATCCCGTGTATACCGAAATGTTCACATCAATCCCTTTGTGGTCGGGTTTTACATTCTCATAAATGATACATGCATCACCAGAAGTACAAACATTTTCATGATATGTTTTCACAATATTTATCATTGATTTCTGATTGAAATCAATTTTCTTATCATAACGGGCTATCGAATGATAATCACGGAATTTATACCGAATGATGCCGTCATATTTATTATCCCGCTTCACTTGAAATTCATCTATCCTGTCTTTTTCTTTTGTTACAGAGAACATTTTACCATTTTCATCTTCGAAGAAAAAATAGGATTGTCCGTCGATAACATAATAAAAGAGATCCATCATACCGTCAACCATATATTCCAGAAAAACTTTCTTGACAGTATCGTTAAGATCAATGTTTTTGGATACATAATATTTACCATTTTTCAAAAAACGGTACCCTGAAATATCTTCGGGTGAATAGATTCTGGCAGGAGATGCATTATTTTCTTTAAAAAAACACGTCTCCTGATTGATTTTTTCGAGTTTGTAATCAATCAAACCATACAAAGTATCACCTTCGTTCATTATTATATATCCCGGCAAATAGTTGTTTTGAGCTGCAACTGCCGAAAAAAATGTCAAACAAATTAAAAAACAATGAAGCTTCTTCATATTAGTTTTTGATAATCTTCAAAGTGCTCTTTTCATTATTTTGTCTTATCGTCAGAAAATAATATCCCGGTGTTAAACCTTTAACAGGAATAGAGATTATGTTTGAATCCACCCTCACCGATTGCTGCAACATCACTTTTTGACCGGTTAAATTGAATAATTCATAATCAACATTGCCTGAATGTTCATTTAACCTGACAGTTATTATCTCTTGCACTGGATTCGGAAAAACCCGCCAACCTTTTTCAGCTGAAGGGTTTTGTATCCCTGAAGAATTATTGTCACCGTATAACAGTTGAATTTCTTTAAAAGCCAATACATAATTTTGATTTTCCGTCATAGCTTTCAAATAAAAATTGAAATTGTCGAGCCACACAGGATATGCGGCAATATCTTCCGTATTGAAAAAATCACTCACCGCATATTTAATTTCCGTGTCACCGCCATCAGTAACGAAGCTGTTGAATTCTTTCGAAACAGTTAGTTTACTGTTGTTGGCGCGTAAACTGATGAGTGCTCTGTCGATCAACATATCACCAGTATTGATGATGATTTTGATGCTGTCGGGCAGTGCGTACAAAGGTTTCTGATTCGTCAGTTTGATAAAGGGTGCCCGACCTGATATATAAGTGAATTTAGTGGCTATTCCTGATGTCCATGATGTCGGTATGTCGATTATCGACAAAGTGGCTGATAATTGAGAAGAGGCAGATAATTTCCAGGAATTGATTGTATTGCCAAAATCATCGTAAACAAGATGGACATTTTCCGGTATTTGAACATACACAGTCAGACTATCTTTAGTGGCCCCAATCATACCATAAAGTTTTGTTTTCCCGTTTTTTAATCCTTTTAAAATGCCGTTTTCAATAGTACATATTGTATTATCCTGAATGGTCCATGTTAACAGAGCGGGAGGAATGCTTAATGTCTCATTATCAGAGATGCTTTGTACTTCAACCGGATATTCAAAATCCTGATCGATCAGAACAGAATCCAGACGGAAAGAAATATTTCCCGATATAATATTTAATCTTTTGGAAATAGATACATTGTTATAAGTTACAGTAAGCGTGCCACTCGTAGTGCTTCCGTTAGCAATAAAAGCCCCGTCTCCGGTGATTTCTCCCAATCCTTCGGAACAGGTCAGCGTATAATTATCAAGACTCTTATTAATCAGGACTCCGTATTGGTTATAACCTAAGATTGTAGGTTTGTATATTGCGAGCGAAGGGAGTTCTGTCCTTAAATCATTAAATTCAATTTGTGTCACATGATTATCTTCGGGAGCATTGTGGTACAAAAACCATCCGTTAGCTACAGGGCGCTCCTTGCCATCAGCCGGGTTGTTTACGATGAGGCCATCGAGCATTATTTGAGCAGAACCTCCTCCGTCCATCGAAGTAGCATTGTCTGCGCCGAAGGCTTTTAAAATATTACACATGGTTGCGGTACTTGCACCGACTGATGTGCCTTTTTTATCTATGACAATTAAATACAAAAGTTTTCCGTCCTGAGATGAACCTATACCTGTGCGGGGATATAGTTGTGAGTTATAGGCTTCATTGTAATTTCTATCTGTCAAATTTCCATTTTTCATCACCAGTGCATTACCGGTAATCATATTCTCCACCTGTGGATACTGATTGTCGGTAAGTGTTTTAACGGACATGTTCACAGATAAGGTATCGCCCGCTGATAAGGCAGAGAGAAAAGTCTGGGCGGTACCATTTCCTGACAAAACCGACTCGCCGTTTTCCAGTAAATTGGCCCCCTGATTGGCAATGATTCTTGTTACTACGCAAGATACATCTTCATTGGTTTTCCATTTTTGATTATCCACCGGTTTGATGAAAACTTCTATTCCGTTATTATCCGTTCTTGTCGTTTTCCCTGCTCCCAGATAATTGTTAAACAGCACCAATTCATTTTCGCCTCTGATTCTGTTAATTTGTGAGATAGGAAATTCTCCGTTATTTGGGATTTTTACTTTTCCGGCAAATTCAATGTCATCAATCCAGACTTTTTTATTCGCATCAATCATGGCAAAGCCAATGCTTCCATGACCGCGGTTCCACCCATTCGGATCAGTGAGTAGTTCTCCGTTGAGTGCACTTCCACTGTGCGGTACACCCAGCAATTCAGTTGGTTGACCTTGGCCGGATACAATCCAGAAATTTCCGTTCACTCCCGCTAAAGTTGTATGAGATGCGGCATTTAAACGGTTGTATGCCGTAGTCATGGCTTCTGTTTTTCCTACCTGATTCCCGGCCTGAAATGTTTCCACAAAGTTATAAGGATTAGTCTGATCAATTGTCAGCAGATAGGCCGACAAAGGATAATCGGGCAATACAAATCTGGTGTATCTGATGCCCGGTCCGATCATTCGATACTCCAATGTATCCATTTGTTTTTCAACCCCGGAAATATTGATAGCGGTGACATTTACATACAATGACTGAAGTAATATCAGCCAAAACAGGACTGTGCTTTTTTTCACGATCTGAAAAATTTATATTAGATAATTTAAGTTTCGCAAGTAAAATCCAGGCTACCCAGATGCGTTCGGTAACGGAAAGCTGGATGACACTGTCGGTCGCTTTTTAGTGCTATCATTTAAGTATGCCGGTAACAAACCAATGTTACCGGCATTAATTCATATCTATTTTTTTACAATCTTTACAATTTTTACTTGTTTATCTTTTTCAATATGGAAGAAGTATACGCCCGGAGATAATTTCTTTAAACGAATAACTTCATTATTACCACTTATTTTCTGTTTATATACTTTTGCACCAGCTATATCCATGACCTTTAATACGCTGTTTTCTGCACCTGTAATGTTCAATGCGTCCGTAAAAGGATTCGGGTATATTTGTATGTTAGCAGCAAACGAATTTTCTACTCCTGTTGCAATCTCAAATTCTACCGTTACCGTTGCTATCCCTGTCAGATTAGAAAGCGTGTAAGTTGCATTTGTATTATCAACTGCTACGCCGTTAAGTTTCCACTCTTTTACCTTGAAGCCTTCATTTGGAGCTGATGTAAAGACTACATTTTTACCTTTCTGCACTTGTGAGCCTGTGATTATTGCCGTGCCGTCTACCGTAGCGGTAAGCGTACCATTACCGTTTACTGTATTAAAAGTAACCGGATATTCTTCTATGGAAGTAGTTAAAGAAAAGCATTCATTTTCTACTATTGCATTGCTGCCATCTCTTACGGTAAATTTTATAGTATTGCCGTCAACTTCACCTAAAACCCATCTCTGGCTATTACCATCGCTTGGTCTCATACCACCGAGCTGCCAATGCATAGTTCCTGCACCTGCTACCGGTACTGCCGTACGTGTATAAGTTGATGGAGTCCAAACATTGTTTTTAACCTGAACCCGACGGAATGTATGACCGTGTCCGCAGAACACCACTTGTACATTGTGCTTATCCAATACTGGTCCTAATGTTGCCATAGAAGTAGGAGTAAAGTCCGTATTAGGTATTTCATAGTGGAGCGTAATGACTTTCCATGTTTTATCGGCATGGGCTGTCAGGACTTCGTCCAACCATTTTACCTGTTCCGTTTGACGTTGGAGTGTCGTGTATCCTCCGCCTTTTGCTTCCCAATCCAGACCAATAACAATCATATTACCGTACACGGATGCATAAGTACCATCTCCAACCGCATCAATATTGTATTTTGCAGAAGGTTCTAAGCTTGGATGTCCGTTTAAAAATTTAATAATTTTTGCGTTGTCAGTACCCATATATTCATGATTTCCATAGCCGGATACCATGTCGATATTCGCGAAACCAGTACGTTGATCGAACAAAGACGAATATTGTGAGTGATAATCCCAACGACTATCATTATCAACAATGTCTCCTACGTTCAGGCTGAAGAAGGGCTTTTGATCCATTGCCTCCAATGTTGCCGCAGCCGCGATCCAATGAGCCATATCCGCTGCACCTGTCGCCTGTAAATCGCCGTAAGTGCTGAATGAGAATTTGCTGGTATTGGTTGTTGTTGTAAATTCTCTTGTTGCCGACCAGTTTGTGCCGTCTCCCACCTGATAAATATAGGTCGTTCCGGGTTCTAATCCTGTCACCGTTACCTTGCTGCCCTTGGCAACTCCGCTGCCTGCCACTGCATCGAATTCAAGTATTTCAGTTACGCCGGTGTATTCCACAAAACTACCCTCGCCGGCAGACTTTTTCGTCAGTTTCATAACGGAAAGATTGGCGGCTGTAGCAGGATTTGCCATCCATACCATGGTTTTTGAGGTGGATGGATCAACTGTCGTACCTGATCTGATAGCTGATGGAGTGCTTGTCAGCTTCGGTTCGAGTGTCCGTACTATATAGGTATAAGAGTATTTACCTTCTTTTCCGGCATACATGTTTACAGCCTGTGCTGAAGCAGTGAAATCAAATGAAGCGATACCGTCTGCGCCGGTTACCCCCGAAACTTCGTCAGCATAGACTGTAGCTCCTGCTACGGGGTTTCCGCCAAGATCGGTTACCAACACTTTACCGGGCACTCCTACAATGCGTTTGAGAGCAGTAAGGTTGTATGTTGCCAATACGGGTCTGGAGAAAGCGGTAAAAAATGAGAACGCTCCGGCTGTATCATCACTATATGTTGCAGTAGAAGAGATCGGTGTACATCTAATCACATCGTCAGGATTACTGTTTTTCGAGATGTTTACCTTGATGGTTGCGAGTGTTTCCACCGCTGCGGCAGTATTGTCATTTTTTAGATTAATGGTCAATTGATTATTTGTGGAATTGTAATTGTAAGTTCCCTCTGTAACGGATCCGCCAAAAACAACACCAGTTGTCGCGTCAATGGAAGCATATTGATTCAACTCAAGATTAATATTCAGTTCTTTTATATCTTGTGAATTATTCGTGTTGACTTTCATTTCATATACGTTACCGACCTGCGCTTCGGCATCAGGAGCAAGCGTAACGGTAGTAGCCACTACATTGGGATCGTTTACCGTAAATGTGGCTGTGCTTGTTTGGATATTTCCGAATTTATCTTCTACGTATGACACAACAGTATGTGTCCCGTTACGAAGTTTCAGGCCCGTAAGCGTAGCGGTAGTTGCATCTGCTGCAAAGCCTGTACTTCCTGATTTATAAAGAACGCCGTTTACTGTAAAACAGGCACTTGCTGCGTTTATACCGCTGGTGCCGTCGCTATAGATAGTTGACAAGTTCATCTGTCCGGTATCAAAGGTGGCTCCGGCTAAGCTTGTCCCGTTTCCGGTTAGGGTGCTGATAGTCGGTTTGGTTATATCCTCTGTTGCAGTAGTAACGCGTATGTTATCAATGATAAAATAACCTTTGGTCAATTGTTTTCCATTTGTTCCCGAACCGGTTTGCAGAAGTCTGAACATCCCATAAGAGGGCGTTGTTGTAGAAGGTGGACCGAGTGCTTTATTGGCACCACCGTCAGGGAAAGTAAATTCATGATATTTCCATCCAGTCCAGTAGGAATATGCTATCTCATTTCCAAAGACAGTCACTGCAGTAGCACCGGCACCCGGTGTGCTGCCCGGAGGAGAGAATAATTGGAGCCTGAACCAGATATTTCCCTGACATTCGGGCGATGCATAAATCCACATACCGATTTTCCGTGGATTGGCAGCTGCCGGGATAGTAAAGGCATTGCCAGGAGGCGAGTAAAGGCATGCGAGCGTAGTATTCGATTCAGCAGCAGTTAAATCCCAATTAAGTTTTACTGCGTATCTGCCAAAGCGTACGGGGTCTCCTTTTTCAGCATCCATCAGTTCAACGCTTACTTTTTCTCCCCTGTTAATGGTGTTTTTTGTCCATCCACTTACATCTCCGTTTTCAAAATCAAGGAGTAAAAGGGCATTCGGGTCAATCCCGGGACCGCTCGTTGGTTGTGCATTGGCGGTTATCATTCCTGACCCACAAAGCAGCAAAACGAGTAATATGATCGCTTTTTGTGTTAATTTTTGTGTTTTCATGTTTGGAATTAAATTTATTTATAGCTTATTCTATGATAAATTTTGCAACACTAAAGTGTTCATCTTCATATACCTTCAACAAGTAAGTTCCAGAACTCAGTTTCTTCACAGGGACAGAAACAACACCTCCCTGATAGATTCCTTGTTGGTGGCGGATCAACAGTTGTCCAGTCAAACTATAAATTTCCGTACGCAAAACCTGAGAATTGTTTTCTTTAGGCTGCAGATACAGTGTTTGATTCGTCACGGGATTCGGGTAAATACTGAAGTTAGTCGATTTAACAGGTGATAGACCACTGATTACAAAATCTTTAAAAACCAGCAAAACATCCTTTACTGCAAGTGTATATGCTTTTGCCTCAGTCATACCGGAAGTATTGATGTAGAAATTGACATTGTCGAACCAGATGGGATAGATGGCTCTGTCTGTGGCATTAAAAAGTTGATTCAAAGGTATATTCAGCGTGAAATCTTTGTTTTGTTCAAAACTGTTGATTTCGTAGGAAATGGTGCTGGTTCCATTGTTTGCTTTTAGATAAATAATAGCCCTGGAAATGGCCATGTCGCCAATATTCATCAAAATCTTAATGGTGTCGGGCATTCCGAAAAACGCGCGTTGATTAATCAGCTTGATAAAAGGAGAACGTCCCGCCGTGTGCACAAAATTAACCGCCGAACCATGATTCCAGTTGATGGGTAAATTCGTCTGATTCAATTGTGCATTCAGGAAAGAAGAAGCATTGAGTGACCAGCTTGATGACTTTAGACTATCACCAATCATGGTTGGATCGGATGGTATGGCAACATTAATTTGCAATTCATCGGTTACGCTGTTGATTTGTCCGGTTACAGTTGTTTTGCCGTTTTTCAGGGCTTTGACTACGCCTTCTTCTATTTTGCAGATTTCCGGATTGCTTACACTCCAGTTGAGAGCAGCAGGTGATATAAGAGATTCACCTCCGGCTGTTGTCGCTATAACTTCTATCGGATAATCGCTTCGGTTATCAACCATTACCGAATCTAAGCGGATTCTTAAGTTGGAAACCGGGAGCAGATTTACGGTAATGCTTGCTGTTACATTGCCATTGTAGGTTGCTGTGATGTTGCCGGGGGTGTTTCCGTTGGCAATAAATTTATTGCCATATATCGTACCCAGGGTTTCGGGGCAGGTAAGCACAACACCCTGAACGTCAGAGTTCAGAAGAACGCCATATTGATTGTATCCGTAAAATTGCGGAATATGTTCTCCGTATTCAGGAAGCGATATGGAAGATCGGTAAGGTTTTATGATGCTGATTTGGTTGTCGGTAGGAGCTGTGGACACAATGAAAACACTGTTTGCCACCGCACGTTCGTTTCCATCGCTTGTTCTATTTACCGGACCACCATATTCTGATACATACATGGCACTTGACCCTCCACCATCCATATTGAAAGCGGTATAGGCTCCGGCACTTTTCATCAATATAGCGAGTTGTTTGGTGGTAGCTCCAATAGAAAGCCCGCGTCCGTCAACCACGCAAAAAATCACCGTGTCTTTGTTTTGACTGTATCCAAGTCCGGTACGCGGATGGAGTTCACTCCAGACGCTTGTTTGTTCTACCACGCCATTTTGCAGCATGGTTTTATAATTATCACCTCCGGTCATTTGTGTGAAGTTGGAAACACTGTTCGCATTTACCGTCAAGTTAAGGCGGAGGTCAATCTCATCGTTTACCGAAAGCAGGTTTAATTGTTCAGCCGCTGTGCCATGACCCGAAAGAACGGCTTTCCCTTTAGGAATGGCCATGTTTCCAACGCCCTTTCGAATATTGACAACTTTTGCTTTGAGGGTTTTATTGCTTCCCCAGTTATATCCATCCAATAGTTCAATCAACACTTCCGTGCCATATTCATTGGTGTGGGTGTATTTTCCGTTATGACGGTTGAAAAGAACTAATTCGTTTTCTCCTCGCAGGTGATTCACCGAATTAATGGCCCAGTTGGAAGCACCGAACTGAATACTACCATTGTATGACATAATACCGATGTCCGGTATTTTCTGGTCATCAATAGTAAAGACATTACGGGGACCTGGAATTCTTGCTATTTCTCCGTTTACCATATTTCCGCTGACAGGATAACCGACATAACCTGACGTCGCGTAGAAATCACCATTCGTACCGGCAAAATAAAAATTGCCGTCAGAAGATATTCTTTTAGCAAGTGCCGATGGTGCTTCTCCCGTGTAGATGGAATCTTTTCCCAGTGCCGTCCTGATTTCAATGTGTGGATCTTTTAAATCTGCTTTCAGAAAATAAACATCCAAACGCTTAGCTGGAGCGGTCAAACGCAGGGATACATATTGAGTGCCGGGACCAACCTGATGGTTCTCCAGTGTGTCGACCGTATAATTAACTCCGTCAATCGGCAAGGTTTGGGCTTGCACAAACAGTACGGAAATGAAAATGAAGATAATGGAATAAAGCTTATTCATACGGAAATTATTTTGATAACGATTATCTGTGATGCTAAAATCGAAGAAATATCCTGTTCATAACCCTTTAAAGGCCGTATTTGCTGTAGAGGTAAAAAAAAGGTGGTGGAAGTGCCACCACCTTTTTGTCAAGAATTATGGTTGTTTTTTATTTTACAATTACTTTATCAACAACCGTTTCTCCTTCGTGTGTCGTTGCCTTAACCAGGAATACACCATTGGTTGGAACATTAACAGAAGATACATTGTTGGCATTTTTTACCAATTGTCCTGTAACAGAATAAACGGTAACGTTTGCTACTTGTTTGTCGAAAGTCACTGTTCTGTCAACAATACTGATTTTCAAAATGTTGTTTTTGACATCTTTTATGCCATCGCCGTCGTTAATTTTGAATTCATAGACACCATAACCGTTTTCTCCGGTATATAAATAAAGGGTAGCCGTTTTTGTTGACTCGTTCACTTCAACCACAGGTATAGCTGTACGATAGGGATTAGAAGCTCCCCCCATACCATTGGCAGGAAGCGTCCACATGGATTTGATTCCGCTGAATTCTTTGTTTACGTCAGCCCATTTGAGCAAACGGAAATTGGAAGGAGGAGTTGCATCCGTATTTCCTGCAGCAATCAGGAAGAAGTATTCGCCTCCCAATTCAAATTCAACCAGACCATTGTGACCTTGTTTTGAACCAATGCTTAAAGACCAGTCTTCTACTTCTTTAGGAACGTTATAGAAACCATCCACTATTTGTCCTGTCATATCAATTAAGGTAGGAAGCGTTGCATTTCCATCTAAATAGAAATAATCATTATCTATAGGGAAGATTTGCGGAGCAGTTCCGGGATTAACCAACCCTTTCAGAAATGTTCCATCAGTGCTGACATCAATAATAATTGATTCTGCCTTTCCAACCACTCCATTGGTAATGGTCCATTTATAAGCTTCCATTGCCGAAGCGTTGGCAGCCATGATAATGGCATCATTTTTAGTAACATCTCCATACACACCGAAGGCATCAAAACGAACCGTTGCTGAAGCAAAGTCCGGATTGTCTTTCAGGATTTCATCAATGACCAGCGTCCCTTTCCCTGTTACCAAATCAATTTTCCAAACCTGGAATGGTTGGGCTATGGATGCTATTAAATTGCTTATCAGGATATTTCCTGCTGAATCCTGTTTAATATCGTTGTATTGAAGTGTGCCCGCTAAGTAGATACTATCCCTTCCATCTTTATATTTTCCAACATGTTTGAAAAGAACACTGGTATCCAATGCGATCGGAGCCAGTTTCTTGCCGGTTGCACCATCCACCACAGTGATTTTTTGGAATTCCCTGTCAATAAAGTACATTTTACCATTCTTTGCAGTCATACCACGAACCATCTGAGATGTTCCAATCGGATTGGCAGATAAATTATCAAGAGTGTTGGAAACCAACCATTTGCTTGTTAAAGTGTATTTGCCATTTTCCAATGCGGCATAACTGGATGGGTCGGGTCTTGGAACCGGAGAAATGGTAACTTTGCTTGCTTCAGAAACCAGTTTGACTTCTGTGTCAAAAGTCACAATGGCCTTCACGTTCACTTTTGTGTTTACAGGAATGGTTGATTGATTTAAGTCAGCAACAAGCGTAATGCTACTTTCAGTGTCATCGGCCAAAACAACATTGCCGGTTCCGTAGGATACAACTTTTAGCCCTTCGAGATATACATATTCATGCATATAGGCAGCCGGATCACCTTTTAATGTAGCCAATGTCAAAGTTTGCTGTGCAGGAACTGATCCGGCTTCTTTTGCCAACAAAGTGGCACCTGTTACTTTTAGATAAGTACCCAAAGCAGCGGTTGTTCCTGAGATGGTGATTTTATCACCGGCGACAATGGTGGGAGCTTCTGTAAATTCTATCATCAATCCTGCAGAGGCATCCTGAATATAGGCAGTGTTTCCGTTAACCAAGGTTACAAAACCACCGGCTTTAGTTGCTTTGCCTGCTCCTAATGCTTTCACTTCAGCACAAGTTGGGATGTATTCTATCCATTTGGCATACAATGCCTTGTTCCCTTCGGCGCCAATAGCGATAGAGGTGATTTTACTCCCTGTAAATGCTGTGTTATCGTACCAACCATCAAAAGTAAATCCTTCCTTGTAAGGGGCTGGAATTATCACTTCTGCAGTTCCATCGTAGGTAGCAGGACCGGCAAAAGCATGTTTCCAGGTAGGCATGAATGCTTCAGGAAGTCCCTCAACGGCATAATTGGCAGAAACGGGATATGTTGCCCGTTTACCACTTATAAAAAATGCAGAAACATTGTAACGCCAGGCAGCGCCTTCGGCTTCAGTTATTGCGGCAATTCCTTGTTTTGCAACTGTGGCGACGATGTAGTCGTGTAACCATAACCACTTTGGAGTCTTAATGACTCCCCACATACTTGAAGCAAAAGTTGGAATACGGACAACCGGATCGCCTGCTTTCAAAATTACATCAAGTGTTTCCCAAGTGTACCAGGTTGCAGTAGTTGCTACGGAATACTGCGTGTTGTAATCCTGATTCAAACTTACAAGCATGTCAGCCTTGTTTTTCCATCCATAGTCGTTGGTTACACCACCATTTAGTTCATAGGTGATGTTTCCACCTGCTGCAAATGACAGTATCGTCATACTGCAAGCGACGAATAATAAAGTAAACTTTTTCATAAACATTAAATTTTGGGTTGATAATTGAGAATCTTATATTTTAGTTCAACTTCTTTACTGTCTAACAAGCTAATAGCTATTATCGTTTGACTTTAAATACTTTCTCCTTATTTCCAGTTTGTATTTTCAGCAAGTATAAACCTTTATCAAAGCCTGTCATGTCAGGTGTCAGGGTATTGTTACCTGCAGTCAGACTGAAATAATAGGTACTGATCCGCATCCCAGTTACGGCATATATATCAATAGTAGCTTCATTGCTTTCTGCATTGTTGATAACCAGATGACAGATACCTGTATGGTCGTAATAAATCTGGCAGAAATCGGAAGCAGTGACGTCATGAACAGCCGATGTGTTTTTCAGATAGACCATCACAGATGCTGAAGGTTCAGTCAGTCCAACACTGTTTTTTGCCCTGACGCGCAGGTAATAGGTGCCTTCGTCGAGCCCGGTGTAAACAACTTTATAGGTGAATGCATCTACCGCCATCAGCGTAGTGCCTCTTGAAGGGAAGGTTGCGGTTTTCGACAATTCGGCGCGGAAACCTTTGGAAGTCTGTGGTTGCCAACTGAGTGTTATTTCAGTTCCATAAACGGTATCTCCGTTTTCAGGAGAGATAATCACAGGTACGGGAATAGGCACTTCTTCAGTAACAAAATGAATGCGTTCCGAGATAGCCACTATGTCACCTTTGACGGCTTTCACACGAGCATAATAGGTTGTTGAAGTGAATAGAATACCGCTTGGTACTAAGGCGCTTGTTGTCTGAGTGCTGATTGTGTAGACCAGGGCGGAGAAATCTGATTTGTTCGAAATTTCCAGTGTATAACTGGCACCTTCACCAATATCTGTCCAGGTAAATTCGGGCGACATTGATACATTTGGACTGCCGTCAGCAGGTGAGGTGATTTTAAATTTAGTACCCTCGAAACTGCGTACTTCCGATATCGTCATTGGAGCATTGGAACTGACTGTCTTTATTCTCCAAAAGTAGGTTCTGTTTTCCTTGATGTTGGTTTGAAGTCCCGAATAGAACTCTGGTGCCGATATTTCACGGGATACGATGGGTTTTGTAAAGGCCGCATCTTCTGATAATTCCCACACGTAATAAGCTGCATTTTCTACAGCTGACCAGGTGAAGAATGCCGGTAACACAACATTGTTGCTGTTTTGGGCCGGATAGGTAAGTTGTGCAGCGCCAACAGTCGTTGCAAGCTCGCCTAATACACGTGGCGGAAATTCATTGCCGTACCGATCGTAGACAGCTACGGCAATGTCATGTGTTGCATTGCTTATCGTTGTAGGCAACGTATAATTTTTCGTATAGGATATTCCCAATAAATATTTCGGACTGGTAAAAGCATCGGCGTCTTTCCTGTTTGACTTAGGAATAGCGTAAATGCTATAACGAACCATATTGTCGGTATAATTCCAGGTTAGGTTTTGACCCGATAGTGTCAGGTTTTCCACCAGCGTTTGTACAGGTGCAGCTTTCCATCCATAGGCTGCACGTAAAGCCGTCGATTGATACGGGACGGCTTTAAACGCCGTAAGAGTGGTCTGTGGAAGATCGTTCGTGCGAAAATAAACATTTCCGGTTGTGCCGTTTAAATCGGCATTGCGGTTGATGTTGATCTGATTGATCAATTCAGCCGATGAATAAGTACTCGTATTGCTTGAGTAATATTGCCGGCCGAAGAAGTTGGAGACCTTGGCCCACCAAGGGCTGAGTTTCGAATAGTCATTGGTTGAACCAATCGTCCAGTACAACTGCGGGGAAATGTAGTCAATCGTTCCGTTATAGAGCCATGCCAACGGGTCACTATAAATGCCGCTGTATTGCCAGTCGTCACCTACCGGAGGAGGCTCAACACCGTATTTATTGGCCACGTAGGGGTCTGAAGCAGCAACTCCGGCCGGACTGATACCAAATGTGATATATGATTTAATGCTGTTGATGCGTGCCTGTACGTCCCTGACCATCTGGTTTATATTTTCACGACGCCAATCACCCCTTTGCAGACTGTTTGGATTATACTTTTGATATTGTTGCTCATCCATGCTATCTTTTGTGCCTGACTTATAAAAGTAGTCGTCGAACACAATGCCATCCACATCATAATTCGTAATGATATCTGCCACGACATCAGTGATACGCTGCCGGACTTCAGGCATGCCAGGATTTAAAATCATATTATATTCTCCGTAATCCATCAACCAGTCAGGATGAGCCTTTAAATAACTACCCGGCAAGGTGTCTTGTGATTGCGAAGACGTGGAATAACGATATGGATTGAGCCATGCATGAACTTCGATGCCACGCTTATGGGCTTCCTGGACGAGGTATGCCAACGGATCCCAACCAGGATCAGCTCCCCGTTCGGAAGACAGGTACTGACTCCAGGGTTCATATTGCGAGTTATAAAAAGCATCACACATTCCTCTCACCTGAAAGAAAACAGTATTGAAATTCGCACCCTGCAATTTGTCGAGTACAGAGATTAGACCCGATTTTTGCGCATTGCGCGCTGCCTCGCGTGTCGCTTCATTGGTTCCGGTGGCTACAGGGACAGTGGTCGATGGCCAATCCTGTCGCCAAACTGTTGTAAGCCATACGGAACGAACTTCGCGCTTTGGCGATTGTGCCGAAAGATACATTCCGGTGAAAATTAAAAAGGCTGCAATATGAAAGATACGTTTCATTCAGATGATTAATATATTAAATGTAGAGATGCGATTTTTAATGATACAAACGTGGTATGCCGTGTCTCTGTTAAAACAATTTTGACTTGTTGTTGTTTACAGCAACTCCATAAACTTCAACTCCTTCGATGACATGTTCAATAAACCCGGTGGCCGGGTTGTAACGCATCAGTCCTGATTTAACTTCGTCTGGATAAGCTGAACGCAGACCAAAATAAACACAACCCGTAGCTTCGTCCAGAGTTAGTTGGCTGATACCGATAAATTCACCTGTCGAACCTTCTCCTTTACCTGTTTCGGTTATCGGGGTAACCGTTTTTCCATTTTTTGTTTTTAATCTGTAAGGGGCTAATGCGGCTTCCGAAACAGCGCCCATTGCGTTTAATTGCTCTAAAGTACAGCGATATAAACCTTCTTTACCAGTATCAATGAGTGTAAAATATATAACTTTATTATTTTTGTCCCACAAAATGGATCTAGGGTTCACACCTGATAACACAATCCCAGCTTCTGGAACTGGAGCAATACCATTGTTTTCTGTTTTCAGAATATCTGCCTCTGTAAAACGATATATTCCTGTACCAGAGTTAATTTTGCACCAATACCATGTACCGTTTATTTTTGTAAAACCTGCATTTAGTGAAGCAAAGCCCATACCTTTTCCATAATATCCAAGTAAATTTCCTTTTACAAAAAATGGAAATTCAGAAACAGAATAAACTTTATTTCGATCACTCAGGGGAATCTTTGTAAATCCTGTTAATCTGTCTGAAAAATATAGATTTGAACCTTCAATATATCCGTAGAATGGATCATTGAATGCTGCTCCTGAATTGGACAACATGGTTTCAACTTTTGAGCCGTCTTTAGACATCACGGTAATCCTACCATCTCCTAACACACCATCAGCGTCATCCACATAGGTAAATTGTTGTCCGCAATCCAATACATAAAGAGAAGAATCTTTGAATAAAACATTCAATGGATGTTTCCCTGAAGAAACCCCCATATCAAACGGATAGATGTTCATTCCTGCAGGTTTATTGCTTACCAGCTTAAGCGCCATGATGTTTCCACCTTTTACAGCATAGTACAAGGTCGGCATTTCCTGATTGTAGCCAACTTGCACATTGACTTTTCCTTCCTCTAACTGACGACCTGCCAATTTTGCCTGTAACCGGACAGCTTGCGATCCAACATGGCTGAACTTTACTTTGCCTGGATCCTTTGCTGTGGATGTGCTGATCGGATTTCCGCTTTCGTCGGTTGTTCCCTGAGGAAAAATCCATAAATATTCTTCAGTCAGATTTTCAGGATTTGGTAATTCAACCGAAATACTAACCGGAGTGGTAAGCACTTCACAAAGACCACCTTGAATAGGGTCAACGTTCATAATCGGAACAATGTCCTTAACCAAAATAGGCTGTTTGTTGAACTTCAAATCGGAAATTGTCAGTTTCACAGAATAGGTTCCTGCGTCAGTATATTTGTGTGTAACTACTTTACCGATAACAGGATCACTGCCATCACCGAAATCCCAGACACATTCGCCTTCCATGCTTGAAATGCTGGTGAATTCTATAGTTGCACCCACATAATAATCCAATTGATAGGTGTTGTCAATTACTTCGTAAGTAAATGCTACGTCAGCAGAGGGTAGTTCTTCCACTTCCGGCACATTGTTGATACATCCGAAGGCTACGTATCCGATAAGACAAATTAACAAATATTGTTTTATGAGTGCTGTTGTTTTCATGTGCTCCTGAGTTAATAAATTCATGCTGATATGCTTATATCATGATTAATCCTTATAGTAAAAACAAATGGTACATGGTAAGTAATGAAATTGAAATCAATTAATGTCAATTTTTTTTGATACTGTTGTTCCATAAATACCGTTAGTGTCGTAAACCCGCATCCTGGTTTCGAGAAAATAGGTGCGTTTAAATTCCACATTGTATCCCGAAGGACTTTCTATCAACTGATCGAATGGAATGGCATTGTACAGATTTCGGATATTCTCCGGTACCGGTGTGTTTCCGTTTCCATCTTTTGGAAAGTGATATACATAACTATTCGAATTAATATCGAAGGTTGAATCTGTATATTGGCTAAAATTATCCAGCAAACTCATTCCCAATAACATGTTCTTGAAATCAGCATACTTCATCAGGGTGTACAGACTGTCCTTGAAATGTTGCATATAGCCTGTTCCAAAGTAGGTATCCATTTTGGTGGAATCGAAAACTTCCGGCTTAGCCCATGCAAAAGGTTTTAATGTTCCGCTAACCGGAAATTCTCCGGTAAAGGTATAGGCATGCAATGAATCAGACCACAGAGCGAGAGCATGGGGATATTCCTGTATTTTCTGAGCAATACGTTTTTCCTCGGATGTAATGGAATTATAGGAATAGGTAAAAGATGTTACCCATGGACAAGAAACAACTTTTTCCTGTGTTTCGGTAACATTGTACCACACTTCCGAATGATCTATATCTGCTTTGGTGGAATAATATTGTATGACAAATGACATGTTGGATCCCGCACTTACTGTTGAACTTCCTACTTCCCAGTAGGCTTGGGGACCGACGTTACCTGTAATGGCATTTTCATCGAAAAAATCATGTTTTTCGCAGGAAGATAATGCCGTAAACATCAAACCATAAATAGCGAATGATACTATTCTGTTCAAAATGTTGTTCATTGTTTTAGTCTTAATTTGTAAGTTTATTTATGCTTTGAATTTTTATCTCAAATTCTCCTTTACTCATTATTTTGAAAAAAGGAAAAGGTTTTTATTTCCATTCAGTAGGATCGCTGGCTGTAGCTTTTCCACTGATGTTATATGCCCAAATCATCCTTTTTTTCAACCATTCGTGGTTTTTGTATGCTCCCAGACGTTCTAATTCAGCTTTATTGTATTTGTCTTCAGTTTCTGGGTCATAGTTCAATCTGGTTATCCACGCATTGGGAGAAAGTTCTGCATTTACGCCGAAGGCATCGGTTTGCATCCAATATGGTTCATACAGGTTGTAGGGACGACGGAGGGAATATTCAGCGGTCATGGGATTTGCACCACTTCCGAAAACAGCACCGGGAGCGGTGGAATATCCGGGTATATTGGTTCCTCCAGTTCCATTGTGACAAGTGGTTACCGTATAAACAGCTACGTTGTCGTAAAAAATTCCGTTTGTTTTACTGCTGTAATTGTATCGCCGTACATCGTTCCATTGTTCCGGTTGCAGGTACATGGTAATGTATTTTTGTTGCATCAGGTCGGCAATGGTAAAGGAGCTTGCACCCGGCAGGCGAATATTAAAGAAACTGAAATAGCGTTTGACGGCATTGTTTCCATCTATTGCTGCAACAGGTTCTTTTATTCCCAAACGGGTAAAATTTCGTAGAACTGCTTCTTTAGTCGTATTATACGCTGCCGGTTTATCTCCACCCCAATATTGGGCTTCAGCTTTGATGAACATCAATTCTTCGTCGGTAATCAAAGCTAAATAACCGTCATTTTTTGTATAAGGATTTGCTCCGGAGGTGGTAGCATATAAATCCGGGTAGTAGGTTACCTTCATCGATACATCCATCCCGATATTGCTTTCCAACCAACGTATGGCATCGCTACCGCTGGCTCCTGTTCCGCGTGGCGACATGAGTTTCTCTGTACGCGGGTCAAGTGAAGATAGTCTGGTAGTCAATCGGTTGGGGTAACATCCTAAAATGGCGTAAGCAAAAAACTTTGATGGAATGGAAGTTGCCAGACGGTTTCCCCTGCTTTCCCAGGAATTGATGATTGGTGCAGAAGGACCCCAGGGACAGTTTTGTTCATTGGTTCCCCCCGGATATTTGTAATGCGGTTCTTCCCAATCGGGGTCGTTCAAAATATCATTTACCATTTCGACAATGTGGTTGCAAACAGCAGGGGTATTTTCCCAGTTGGGTAATTTACGCAACCATAAGCGTGCACGTAGTGCCTTGGCATATAATCCCCATTTTTTCATATCACCGGCATATATTCGATCCATCTTTGCCGTAATAGGGATGTTGGCCGGATTATTGGTCCATGTAGAGTCTTCGTATAAAGCTACCAGATTATCCGCTTCCTGATACATCCACTCGTAAATTGCTTCTTGTGTGTCGTAGGTAGGCGATGTTGATGTGTAAGCGTTGGAACGCGGCATTGGCCCGAATACGTCGGTTGTCAGCATGGTGGATTGTAACATGATGGTCCGACCGATTAAAATAAAATTCTTTGAATCAATTTTTTCGGCAGCACCAATCATTTCATTAATGTTGGCCCCCAAGTCGTAAAAATGCCTGCGCCATTGCGGGTGACGGTTCATCGATAAAAATTCCCAACCCTGACTGTAGGCATATACGCCTGTCTGGCTCTTCGAAGAAGTTGTCAGTGCCTGTGAAAGATAGACACTGTATTCCGCATGATCATATATTTCTTGCGCGGCATAGAAACAAGCTGTAGGTAATGCTTGATCTACCGTAATGGTTGTTGGGCTGTCCTTGCTGACATTTACATCCAAAAAATCTTCGCAGCCGGCAAGCAGCATAACAACAGGAATACTGAATGCTATAAATCGGAAAATTTTCATATATTTTGTATTGTTAGTTGTGATTTAACTTTTTAGAAAGTAGCAGTGATTCCAAAATTTATACTCCTGGTATTAGGTACGGCATAGTTGTCGATACCCGTAGAACCTGTACCTCCGGCACTTGTGTTTGCATTTAAACTTGGATCGGCACCCGTATATCGGGTTAAAAGGAATAAATTATTCCCTGTTACAGTAAACAGTAAGCTTGTAAAAGGGGTTTTTCTGACATATTTTGATAAATCGTAATTCATTGTCAGATAACTCAAGCGAATATAAGAACCGTCTTCCACGAAGTTCGAACTTACGGCATAAAAATAATTAATAATGGTTGAATTGTCGAGCGAAATCGGTGTTGTGTTGGGCTCGTATGAACCATCCGGTTGTTGTACAACACCTTCCACCACAATTTGCCTGCCACGGTATTGTTCTAACATTTTACTTTGGCCGTTGGAAATCAGTCCGCGACCGGTTACATTAACCACGTCGCCACCTAAGCGTCCTTCAAATAAAAAGGACAGTAACAGATTTTTGTATTTGAATGTGTTGGTTATTCCTGAATGGAAAAGCGGTTCACGGTTTCCGATATATTTGTTCTTGTTCGGGTCGATTTTTGGATAACCATCCGAGCCGACAATGATTTTCCCCTCATCCGTACGCAGGTAATCCTTACCCGATAGACCTGTTGTAGAACCTCCGGAATATGCAGAGGTGTAAATGTCACCGTATTGTGTTCCTGTAATTTCAGCTACATCTTCAGGTAAACTGACGACGGTACCGCGATTCAAACCAAAGTTCAGGATGGATGTCCACGAAAATTCCCGATTTTTGATGATGTCTTGTTCCAGTGAAAATTCGATGCCCTGATTACGTATGGCTCCTTCGTTTCGTGTTTGTAATATATGTCCCGAAGTGGGGGATACCCGCACGGTAACAATTTGGTTGTCAGATTTTACGGAATAATATGCCATATCCAGTCGTGTGCGGTTATTAAAAAAGCGCAAGTCAGCACCGATTTCCCATGAATACGACATTTCGGGTGCCAGGTTTCTGTCGGCGGAAGACAATGTTGGGTCTAATCCGTAACCATTGTCGGGAAAAGTGGCAAATTGCTTAAACCGACGATCGTATAAATAGGGGATGGCATCTTTACCCACTACTGCATAGTTTCCACGGAGTTTTCCATAACTGAATACATCATTGCTCAGATCGAACAATTCAGAGAAAAGTAAACCTCCGGTGATTGATGGATAATAATAAGGATTTTTGAGGATGGTTGAAGACCAGTCCCATCGGCTGGTAACACTCAGCGAAGCCAGTCCCTTGTAATCTCCGCGAATTTCACCGAAATAACCGTACATGCGTTTTTGTCTGTGTTCTGTCGTGCGGTCACCGAGGAAAATATAGGCACTGTTTGTGTTGCTTAAGCTATAGGTTCCAGGAATGATAAAGTCTCTTCCGGAATTGGAGGTTGATAAGCCTTCCTCCATTTTTAAGTCTGCTCCAGCCAAAAAATCAATGCTGAAATCATTGTTTAATTCAATTTTATAGGTTGCTAAAGCGGATGCCGAAAGCAATTCGCTTCTGCTCATAGATGTGCTGTACGTTCCCAATAAATCTATGTCCATATCTTTAATATCTTTACTTGACAGATAGGGCGTGTTGGCATATTCCTCAAGAAACTCATAATAAGCCTCCAAATTTTTCTGATATTCCTGCAGTTCTGCCGGAGTAGCGTTCTCTGCCGGGTTCTCAGGTTTTGATAGGTAAGGTAAGATGACTGAATCGTCAAAACGAGGAACCGTATAGCCATCGTAAGATGATGCATTGGTGTCATAACTGACACGACCGGTAATGTTCAGATTTCTGACAGGCTTCCATTCAATGGAACCATTCAGGATGTTTCTTAGTTTTTTGTTGATGCCATTGTCCTTATACCTTGAATATAGAGGGCTCAAAGGTGAAGAGTGTTTCTTGGCATCACCATCACTATAATAGGAAAATCGCGGATATCCGTTGATAAGTTCATAATCAGTTATGTCACTGGTGATTGGAAAGTTGTAGATACCCGACATTCCCGTGGCGTCAAAAGATCGGGAAGTGTTTTCCTGAATATTTACCGAGATATTAAATGAAAGTGTTTTGATTGGTTGAAAAGTTGCTTTTAATAAGATACCAAATTTGTTCAGGTAATCATTAGGTACAATACCATCGTTTTTTGAATAATTGGCAGAAGCATATGCTTGAAATTTGTCACTGCCACCACTCAGACTAAGGTCGTATTTTTGATAAAGGCCATCTCTTAAGAAATTGTTGACATTGTCATAAATTTTATCGCCTTCATTTAATAATGGCCCCCATCCACCAAATGCTTGGTCAACATAAAAACCCTGAGAGCCGGGTATGTAACTTGTTTGAAGTTGCTGCAGGCGAGTGGGGCTGTCATATTGTACGCTTGCATTTAATGTAGCGGTGATTTTTCCGGCATTGCCTTTTTTAGTGGTAATCATGATCACGCCATTGGCGGCATCCTGACCGTAAAGTGCTGCAGCTGCAGCACCTTTCAACACTGTAACGTTTTCAATGTCGTTTGGATTGATGTCGGCAGCTGAACTACCCTTGCCTGCTAAAGGCATTCCGTCGAGGATGAATAGCGGTTCGTTGCTTTGAGTGTTATTAATCGATGAAATGCCACGTATGATCACTTGTGTGCCAGAATTGGGCGATCCGCTCGAATTGGTCACGCTTAAGCCGGCAATTTTTCCCTGTAAGGCATTTACAAAGTTGGCTGACTTGTTCTCTGTCAGATTATCAGCGTTTACACTTTGCACGGCAAAGTTCATCCGTTTCTTTTCTTGCCGGATACCCATTGCCGTTATAACTACTTCATCAATAGCAAGTGCATTTGATTGCATCGTAATGTTGAGAACGGATGTTGACGGAGTGATTTTTTGTTCCTGGGTCTTCATTCCGACATAGCTGAATACTATAGTCGTTGATGCGGGCACGGAAGAAAATCTGTATTTCCCGTCCATGTCGGTAATTGTCGCGGTTGTTGAACCTTTGACATTAACAGAAACTCCGATCAAGGGTTCCTGGTTTTCGTCAACGACAACTCCTGAGATCGACTGTTGTGCAACAGCACATATAGTTGTAAATACAAGTAAAAAGAGTAGAAAAAAATACTTTCTCATACTGATGGATTCGATTTAATGGGAATAATATATTGAAATACGACTTATATGATAAAAAGAATTTTACAAAACTAAGCGCAAGCTATAAATCATTTCTTTCAAAAAAATAGTTATTCAATTTTAATGTTGTCTTTGTTGAATTCATCTTTTTTGAAGATCATATCCAACACTTTATGAGCCGGAAAATCTGTATACTGTATGGAAATATGCTTGTCTGAAATTAAGGTATTAGATTTTTTTCGCCCATCTATGAACAAAATCACTGCAAATTGTTACGCCGATAAAAACGCTACAACTGCGATGTATAAAGAGTTTCAAAGAACGAATTGCTTTTTTGTGAGTGCTTGCTAATGATTCGGTTTCTTATATTAAAAGAACCACAGCGAAATTAAAGGTTTTTTTCTAACAAGCAAATTCTTTTTCGCTTTTTGTTGCAATAATTTACATAAATTATGATTTATATACATAAATTTATTTAATTTGCATTTTTAAATTTTGTTCGATAGGAAAAATATCGAAAGGTTCGGTCGAAAGATACAGGTTATGATAAGTTAAAATATGTTCATCTTTCATAATTTATGTGATTTTTTAAGTATAAAATAAAATGCAATTATAAATAAAAAGTACATTTGTAGAAAAAGTAATTTATAGTTTTCTGCTCCGGCAACAATATTGTTGTTTGAATCCAAGAAATAAGCAGATATTCACTTTATAAACAATTTTATTCGATAATTGTTTACTTTTTTATCAGGTTTTTATCGGTCGAAACTGAGTCGCCATATATCTTCAATTATAATAAGGTATAAATGGAATCAGATACAATCATAGAATATAGAAAAACATAAAATGAAAATCAATTGCTTTATTTCTCAAGGAGAGCCACGGCAGCTCAAAGAAACCATCGAGTCGTTGCGTAAGTCGACATTAATCGGTCGGATTTATCTTCTTTCGGACAAAAAAGAAGGTGGAAAAGATCTTGATGTGGAGGTCATCCGGATTCAGGATATTTGGTCAACCGATACGGTACGTAAAATAGCTTCTTTTTCAGATACTGAATATTCACTCATTTATACTAAAAATGCAAGATTACAAATGGGGACATTCGGTATGGAGAGAATGTCTCAAATAGCATCGGATTCATCGGCAGCAATGGTCTATGCCGACCATTATCAGGTTATAAACGGATTGAAGAGGAACAATCCATTGATTTCTTACCAAAAAGGAAGCCTGAGAGATGATTTTAATTTCGGATCCGTTTTGTTATTTGATAGCAGAAAGCTCCAAAAAGCCGTGGATGCAATGAACAAAAATTACATTTACGCCGGTTTGTATGATTTGAGATTGAAACTTTCGCAACAGGGTGATATTGTTCACATCAATGAATACCTCTACACCGAGATGGAGGATGATAATCGCAAAAGCGGGGAAAAACTTTTCGATTATGTAGATCCGAAAAATCATGCTGTTCAACTTGAAATGGAAGCGGCGTGCACGGATCATCTGAAAGAAATCGGTGCATATCTGAAACCTGAATTCAAATCGGTGAAGTTTGATGAATTTGACTTTGAAAACGAAGCTTCAGTCATTATTCCGGTTAAAAACCGTGTAAAGACCATATCTGATGCCATAGAATCGGTCATCCGGCAAAAAACAAATTTTAAATTCAACCTGATTATCATTGATAATTTTTCTACGGATGGAACATCAGAGGCTATTGATTCTTTTACCGACGAAAAACTCATCCATGTCATACCAAAAAGCGATGATCTGGGCATTGGAGGCTGTTGGAACGAAGGTGTAGCACATCCTGAGTGTGGAAAATTTGCCATTCAGTTGGACAGCGACGATGTCTATGCCGACGAGCATACTTTGCAAAAAATCGTGGATGCCTTCTATGAGCAAAACTGTGTGATGGTGGTGGGAACTTATAAACTGACCGATTTCAATATGAACACCTTGCCTCCCGGAATCATTGATCATAAGGAATGGACACCCGAAAATGGGAGGAATAATGCTCTTCGTATCAATGGGTTAGGTGCGCCACGCGCATTTTATACACCGATGCTGAGAAAATTTCGGGTACCAAATACAAGTTATGGAGAAGATTATGCCTTGGGATTGTATTTCTCTCGTGAGCATCAAATAGGTCGTATTTATGAGGTACTGTATTTGTGTCGCCGTTGGGAAGATAATTCTGATGCGGCATTAGACATTGTGAAAATGAATTCGCACAACACTTACAAGGACCGGATACGTACCTGGGAAATTGAAGCCCGCATCAAACTGAATCAAGAACGAGTATAAGTAGCAGAAGAATATGGCAACAACACTTGCTGAAGAAGTTGAAAAAATGCGTTATTCTCAATTGCAGGAATGGGAATTGGCAAAGGTGAACTACGATAATTTGCGGACTGTAAAAACCAAAAAATTCGTGATTGACAGCATCCCTATGATCGTTCAGTTTAATCCGAAAAGGATTACTTCTTCTGCAGCCAAAGTGGATAGCAAATCCATTCAGGAACGCAAATGCTTTCTTTGCCCGGGCAATTTGCCGGAACAACAAAAAGGAATTGATTTTATGGGAAAGTATCTGGTTTTAGTGAATCCATTTCCGATATTTCCCAAACATCTCACTATCCCAGGTTACAAACACGAACCTCAGCAAATAAAGGGAAAGATAACCGACATGCTTGAATTGGCCTACAGCCTGCAAGATTATGTTTTCTTCTACAACGGTCCTAAATGCGGTGCGTCTGCACCGGATCATTTACACTTTCAGGCTGGAAATAAGGGCTTTCTTCCGATGGAAAAGGATTTTGACTCGTTCAAAAAAGAAAACATTGTTTTAAAAAGTAATATTCAGATCAGCCTGCTTGCGGAATATCCGTGTAGTACATTCATTATGGAGTCGGAGGATATTTTATTGATCGATGAATATTTTAACAAAATAGATGATGCTCTGGAAATTAAAACTGGAGAATATGAGCCGATGATGAACGTACTGGTATGGTATAGCCAAGACCGGTACAAACTGTGTTTTTTCCCCAGAGTGAAACATCGGCCGTCATGCTTTTTTGAGGAGGGAGAGAATAACATCTTGATTAGCCCCGCCTCTGTGGATATGGGTGGTGTATTTATCACTCCTCTCGAAAAGGATTTCGATAAAATAAAAGAAGAGGATGTAAGCAAAATTATATGGGAAGTCTGCTTGGATAAAGCATCGTTACAAAAAATAGCGGATCAGTTAAACGCTTAAAAGCCTATGAACCAATCAATGAAAGGTCAATCTCCCTGGAAATGGATTCCGACGCTCTATTCGGCGGAAGGCTTACCGTATGTGGCGGTGATGACGGTTGCTGTCATTCTGTACAAAAGAATGGGTATTTCGAATACGGATATAGCTTTATATACAAGTTGGTTATATTTGCCTTGGGTGATCAAACCTTTTTGGAGTCCGTTCGTCGACTTGCTGAAGACCAAACGCTGGTGGATTATCACCATGCAGTTATTTATCGGGGCTGGATTTGCCGGAATCGCCTTTACTATTCCGTTGCCGTTCTTTTTTCAAGCGACCCTGGCATTTTTTTGGCTGCTTGCTTTCAGCTCTGCTACACATGATATTGCTGCTGACGGATTTTATATGCTTGCGCTCGACACAAACACGCAGGCCAAGTTTGTAGGGATCCGTAGTACTTTCTACCGTGTCGCCACTATTATTGGGCAGGGATTGTTGATTATCCTTGCCGGATTCATCGAAAGTAACACCGGAAGCAAACCCATTGATTTCAAGATAGAGGTTTCCCCGAAATATGTTCAGGTAGCCCCTCAAATAAAAGAATTGCAGATAACCGATGTAAATGCTGAACGTGTTTTTGCAACGGATAAAAATACGATCCGGATTGCAGCGGCAAAAATGCCCAAAGATTCTGTTCAGGCTATGATAAAAAAAGTTTCCTCAGCCAATCAGGCTAACCATTTTATTTCCGCCGAAAAAGAATCGGATAAAGAAAAAATAAAGGACAGAGAAGGTTTCTGGTCAAAGAACATATCCACCCCGTTAGGTAATTGGCTCAAAAATAATTTCGGAGAAAAACGCGAGGTTGCCGTATCGAACGAAATCGGGAATATAGCTGTTGTTCCCGTTCGAATGACCCGAAAGCCGGAAGCGGGGAAATCCGTATTACTCAATACCTTCATGACCGAAGGTAATCGAAGTGTTTCGCTGATAGAAGGTGATCATTTGTCGTTTAATGAAAAAAACTGGGACAAAACAGCCTACCTTGTTTTCCAAATTGATTCTAAACTCAAAAGAAACGTTACTGCAACTTACAAAGGCACGTCCGGAAATATACCTTTTGCGTGGTCGATCACCTTTTTTGTGATGGCCGGTATGTTTGTTTTCTTCAGCTTCTACCACCGTATTGTTTTGCCCAAGCCAACATCCGATAAAACCGGTATACCTGTCACGGTGAGTTCAATTCTGAATGAATTCGGAATGACATTTTACTCTTTTTTCAAAAAGCCCCACATTGCAACAGCACTTTTCTTTATGCTGACATTCCGTTTTTCGGAAGCACAGGTCTTAAAGTTAATAAATCCCTTCCTGCTTGATTCCCTTGAAGTCGGAGGCTTAGGACTTTCCACAGGCGAAGTGGGATTGGTGTATGGTACTATCGGAATTCTCGGTCTGATGTTGGGAGGCATTATCGGAGGATTTGCGGCAGCAAAAGGAGGACTTAGAAAATGGATTTGGCCGATGACACTGAGTATGCTGCTCACTATCGTGGTTTTCATTTTTCTCAGCTTTTCTCAAACACACAATCTCCTGATCATCAATGCATGTGTGTTTATCGAGCAGTTCGGTTACGGATTCGGATTTACGGCGTATATGCTGTATCTGATTTATTTTTCTGAAGGAGAACACAAAACGGCTCATTATGCCTTTTGTACCGGATTTATGGCATTGGGAATGATGATTCCAGGAATGTTTTCCGGATGGCTTCAGGAGAAGTTGGGCTATAACCATTTTTTCATATGGGCAATGATATCGAGTATTATTCCGATTATTGCAGTGATGTTGCTTAAGATAGATCCGGAATACGGTAAAGCAACGCCCAAAGAAGAGAAATAAATGGGTATAGATAGCTGTATATGAGATATTTACATTCTCAGAAGGTTTTGATTTAAATTGAATAAACTTAAAAACTAAAACAATGATATTATTAGCTGACAGTGGTTCGACCAAGACATCCTGGGCTCTTTTGAAAGATGGTCAGGCATGCAGCCGTTATTATACATCCGGGATAAATCCTTTTTTCCAATCAGAATATGAAATAGAAAATCATTTACGTACGGATTTGCTGCCTCGTCTGGGTGTTAATAATTTTTCTGAAATTCATTTTTACGGTGCCGGTTGTACTACCGACGTCCAGAAACAATTGGTTCGAAATGCCTTTTCTAGAGTTTTTGAATTCGACGAGATCGAAGTGGAGAGCGATATGTTAGAAGCAGCAAGAGCACTGTGTGGAGATGAACCGGGAATAGCCTGCATTCTGGGTACCGGGTCCAATTCTTGTTATTATGATGGCAAGATGATTGCAAAGAGTGTTTCTCCATTGGGCTATCTTATTGGAGACGAAGGTGGTGGCGTTTCTCTTGGTAGGCGATTGGTTGCGGATTGTTTGAAGAATCAATTGAACGAAACGCTTAAGAAAAAGTTCTTTAAGCGTTTTGGTTTAACCGAAGCGCAAATTATGGATACGATCTACCATAAGCCTTTTCCAAATCGTTTTTTGGCCTCTTTTACCATTTTCCTGAAAGAAAATCTGGCAGATCCCGAGGTGTATTCCATCGTTTATGACGGTTTTGTGGAATTCTTCAAACGAAATGTATATCAGTATGATTATCAGAATCTAACTGTTCATGTAGCCGGTTCCGTAGGTTTTTATTTTTCGGAAGTACTTCGAAAAGTTGCTTCGGAATTGTCTGTAAAACTTGGAAAGGTGATCCAGGATCCTATGGATGGACTTATACTGTATTACAATGAAAAAAATAAGGCAATAAATTCGGATAAGACTTTTTTGAAGGTAACGGAAATGGCTTCTATGCATGATAATTTGGAGAATCGTTCGGTGCTGGAGCTGTTGAGGGGGATCAACGAAGAGGATCACAAAGTAGCGGATGCTGTGGAAAAAGTCATTCCTGCTTTGAATGTTTTAGTAGAGTCTATTGTGGAGCGCATGAAACGCGGAGGCCGAATTTTCTATTTGGGTGCAGGAACCAGCGGCAGGCTGGGTGTTTTGGACGCTTCGGAAATTCCTCCTACTTACGGCATGCCGAAAGATCTGGTCGTAGGTTTGATTGCCGGAGGAGATTTCGCTTTGAGAAATTCAGTGGAAGGAGCGGAAGACGACAGTGAGAAAAGTTGGAAAGAACTGCTTGATTACCGGATTAATACCAAAGATACCGTTATCGGAATAGCCGCATCGGGAACAACGCCCTATGTGATCGGAGCATTGAAGCATAGCCGTGAAAAGGGTATTCTGACTGCATCTATCTCTTGTAATCCGAATTCTCCCGTTTCACAATATGCGGATATTCCGATTGAAGCTGTTGTGGGGCCCGAATTTGTGACCGGAAGTACTCGGATGAAATCGGGCACAGCTCAGAAGATGATTTTGAATATGATTACTACTGCAACCATGATCAAGTTGGGCAGGGTAAAGGGAAACCGAATGGTCAATATGCAATTGACCAATAAAAAACTGATTGACAGAGGAACCCGGATGATTATGCAGGAGACGCAACTGGAATACGATTCGGCAAAGAATCTGCTGCTTTTGTACGGTTCAGTAAAAAAGGCCGTTGATGCTTATAATAGTTCGTACAAAAAATAGCGATGTTTACGCGGCCATAGTGCCGAAATACAAAAGATCTTTGACATGCTGATGATTTTTGATTGAGTTCGGGTTGGTGGCGAACAGGCGAATAAATCGCGATTTGAAAGATATAGCAAGTCCGCGTCATCCCGAAGTTTGCTTACCAGGTGCAGGTCGCATTCCCGGATACTGGATAAAACCTATAAATGAGATTCTTACGAAACGCAATTACAAAGATGTCAAAGAATTCGATTATGAATTATTAATAATTAGTGGGTTTTAAATGCCCACTACTGATCGGTTCTTGTTTTTTTATTAATTATTTCTTAGTGCATGTCTTCTTTGGGGTTGCATGTATTCAGATTCTTTTTTATGTAGTTGGATTAAAAATACAGGTGATTCAAATTCTAATATTATTGCAATGAAGACAAACAAAATGCTCAAATTATTTTTTTTTATGAATGTTGTTTTGTTCTCGGATATACTCTGTTCTCAGGTCTCTGAAACAATTAGTAATCAATGGACAGCAACCGATGGCTTAGGCAGAAAGCTGCCGGATATAACACAAACAGGAGATGCCAGAGGCGGAAAATACATAGGCTTGTTTTATTGGACATGGCATTGCGATGATATAGCAACACCTGAAGTAATGGATATTTCGCAGATTCTATTGAATGATCCTACTGCTGCAACCAATTCAAGTAATACACTATGGAAAGGAATAGAGGGTGGTGTTTTCTGGTGGGATCAGCCCCTGTTTGGTTACTATCGTACAACAGATGACTGGGTCTTGCGAAAACATGCAGAGATGTTGGCCGATGCTGGTGTTGATGTGGTTTTTTTTGATTGTACAAACGGATCTTTTACTTGGAAATCATCCTACATGGAGTTGCTGAAGGTTTGGGAGCAGGCAAGACAGGATGGCGTAAATACCCCTAAAATTGGATTTATCTTACCGTTCGGCGCTACTTCGGATGAGGTAACGTCTATCAATGAATTATACACAGATTTATATGAACCTCAATTGTATAAAGATTTGTGGTTTATGTGGCATGACAAGCCTTTGATCATGGCTTATCCCGAACTATCAGTTCAGCGTGGCCATAACGCAAGTCTTAAATTTACGGCCACATCTTCTTTCTCAGCTATCAGTGCCTGTTGTCCAAGCTATTCCAATAATATTGGAAGTCTGACCTTTAGTCTTTATAAGTGGAATACATCATATACTCAAAGTGTTGCCGGCACTCCGGTTGCTGTAGATACCATTGTCAATTTCGAAGATAATGCCTACATCACATTGACTTTTCCGACACAGCCCGCCGGTGATTATATATGGGATTTGTCCAATGGTACTGAAACCGTTGGTGTTTGGAAATGGATGAACGGTACTAATTCTGCTGTCAGCTATTATGCCGGATTACGAGTGAGTGGCTACTATGATAGCAGAATATCTTATGGCTCTTCAATAAATAATTTTACATCTTTGACAACAGGGACAGAGCATACGCCGGTTCAGGTTGCCGAAAACGGAATTAACCTGGCAAGAATAAATGTCATAAAGAATTTTTTTACCTTTCGTCCAGGTCAACCAGATTATGCTTGTGGTCCAAAACGGAAGGATCAATGGGGTTGGCTGGAAATCGCCCCGCAAAAAGGCTATGCCCCTAAAACAGATGGTGGCTATGAAGAAGTAACAGTCGGTGTCGGTCAGAATGCCTGTGATTATACAGGTGGCAGTTGTTGTGCATTTAATATGTATGAATTTAAGAGTGGCCCTGCTTATGAGACCTACGGACGCAGCTATACACAGGCAAACAAACAGGACACATCAGCCGAAGCCTATCTTAAAGGACTCAACTTTCAAGAACAATGGGAAAGAGCTCATGTACTTGATCCGGATCTGGTGTTTGTAACCGGCTGGAATGAGTGGGTCGCTGGCCGTTGGTCTAATTGGGGCATACCGATGGGTTTTGTAGATCAATACAATGCGGATAAGAGTCGTGATATTGAACCTGTGAAATCATGGGGAAACAAGGGTGATGTTTATTACATCCAACTTATTAGTAATATACGTAGATTCAAAGGAATGGATTTACCGGAAGCTGTCTCTGCTCAAAAAAACATCAATATGCAGGATATAACAAGTTGGGAAGGAGTTAAACCAGAATACAAATCATACAAAGGCAATGTGCTGCATCGTAATGCTGCAGGTCAAGGCTCACTTGTCTATACCAACACAACCGGACGGAATGATATTGTCAGTGCTAAAGTGGCCAGAGATCCTTCCTATATCTATTTCTATGTAGAAACGGCCGAAAGTCTTACCGATAAGGCAAATGCGAACTGGATGCGGCTCTTTATTGATGTGGATCGTGACAAAACCACAGGTTGGGAAGGCTATGACTATGTGGTGAACAGAGTTAATCCTGAAGATTCTGCCACTGTTGAAAAGAGCACTGATTCATGGTACTGGCAAAAGGCAGGCTCAGCGGCATATTCAATAAATGGGAAAACGTTAGTCATAAAAATTAAACGCACATTGCTTGGTATAGCAGAAAGTGTTCCAATTAATTTCGAATTCAAATGGAGTGACAATATGCAGGAAGATGGAAATATCATGGATTTCTACGTGAACGGCGATGTCGCTCCGGGCGGAAGATTTAATTATGTCTACAACGAAACTTTTATAAGTGCTCTGAAAGAAGTTAACCGTCTATCTATAAATGTTTCACCGAATCCATCAACCAATGATTTCTTGATTCAAGCCCCAACGCTGATCTCAAGCATAGTCGTATATGATTTGCTGGGTAATGTAGTTGATCGGATAAAACTAGATGCAAATGCCTCTCAGTTCAGATTTGGTTCCAATTTACGTTTGGGCACTTATTTAGTGACCGTTGCAGGGAAAGACGGATTCAGACAAAGAGTCAAGATAATAAAACTTTAAACATCTTGAACCTGAAAAAAGTGATCACTAAAAAAATATATATGGAATGGTTATGACTTTATTTTATTTTTAATATTTTTATTGTATGAAAACAGATGAAAATCAGCGAATACTGGCCTTGGATGTACTTAGAGGTATTACCATCGCAGGAATGATATTGGTAAACAATCCTGGTTCTTGGTCGGCGATATATGCGCCTCTCGATCATGCTTCCTGGATAGGACTGACTCCAACCGATTTGGTGTTTCCGTTTTTTATGTTTATCATGGGGATATCGACCTATATCTCTTTGCGGAAATATAATTTTGAATTTAGTAAATCGGCTGTCCGGAAAATAGTGAAACGGACGGTAGTCATTTATGCTATTGGTTTGGCAATCGCCTGGTTGTCTCTATCTTTTAGAAACTTCAATTCTTTGGCAAGTGAAAATATGGCATTCGGAGAGCGTTTCCTGCAGTCTGTTTCAGACTTTGCACATCTCCGGCTTTTGGGTGTATTACCGAGGCTGGCTTTGTGTTACGGAGCAACTGCTATCATTGCCATAGTGATAAAACATAAATATATCCCGGTGTTGGTTCTCACCACTCTTTTTGCCTATTTCCTGATATTGATTTTTGGCAATGGATTCGAGCAAAGCGAACAGAATATTATTTCTGTTATAGACAGGTCAATCCTTGGCGTCAATCATATGTATAAAGATGCCGGGTTGAATTTTGACCCGGAGGGATTGCTTAGTACCATTCCTGCCATCTGCCATGTGTTGATAGGATTTTGGTGCGGGGAACTGATGATGGGTGTCAAAGAAAATAGTAAACGTATTCAGCGGCTATTTCTGGTTGGCACGATACTTACCTTTTCCGGATTTTTATTAAGTTACGGATGTCCTATCAGCAAGAAAATATGGTCTCCTACATTTGTATTGGTTACTTGCGGGTTTGCATCCAGTTTACTGGCCTTGCTCATCTGGATCATTGATATTAAAGGTTACAAAACCTGGAGCAGGTTCTTTGAATCTTTTGGGGTCAATCCTTTATTCATTTACACAACAGGAGCGGTACTGTCCATCCTAACTGGCAGTTTTCTTTGTATTTACGGTGTTGACGGTGAGTTGATCGGTCTGAAGACGTATCTTTATAAATACCTGTTACAACCGTTTTTTGGAGATTATGCCGGTTCTTTGGCCTTTGCTTTGTTGTTTGTCGGCGTTAACTGGGCTATCGGATATATCTTATACAAGAAGAAAATTTATATTAAAATATGATGTTTTCCGGCAATCGGGATATACTACAAAGCGCAAAATTCAAATGAAAAAAATATGGTTGTTTTTGGCTTTCTGCATGATTGTGCTATCAAACAGTTTTTCTCAGAAAGAAAAGTATGGTATCTATTACAATCAACATGCAACGTTGTTTGATAAATTGCCTATAAAGTCTTCAGATATAGTCTTTTTGGGTAATAGCATCACTGATTTTTGTGAATGGGCTGAGCTTTTTGAGAATCCTCATATAAAGAATCGGGGCATTAGTGGGGATGTAGTAATGGGTGTATACGATCGCATCGATCCCATATTGAAAGGTAAACCGGCTAAAATCTTCCTGATGATTGGTATCAATGATGTCTCTCATGATTTGACTGCAGATATTATTTTGATGATGCACAGGAAGCTGATTTATAAGATTAGGACGGATTCTCCCAAAACAAAACTTTATATCGAAAGTTTGCTTCCGGTAAATGATGAATTCAACAATTACCCGAAAATTCATCATAAGAGCCAAGTGATTATTGATGTGAATAAGGGGCTGGAAATCCTGGCAAAAGAAAATAAATGCACATATATTGACCTCTATTCACACTTCGTTACTCCTGGAACTCAAAGTTTGGACAAGAAGTATACCAACGACGGACTCCATCTTTTGGCAGAAGGGTATTTGCTATGGAAGCAATTGATCCGATCTTATGTGAAATAGTTTTTTTGGCATTGATCATGTTGGCTGATTTCGAGTAACATGAGAAGCTCCTAAATTCGTTGACTTTCTCGAAGGTTCGGAAAATTAAAAAGCGCAAAATCCATCATTGAATTTTGCGCTATATTTTTGTTTGGAAATCAGTTAGTCCTATCAGCGTTTATTTAGCGTAGCTGACAGCTCTTGTTTCACGGATGACGGTAATCTTGACTTGGCCAGGGTAGGTCATTTCGTCCTGAATCTTTTTGGCGATGTCGTTGGAGAGGCTTTCGGTCTCTTTATCGTCAATCTTGTCTGCACCTACGATGACGCGGAGCTCGCGGCCGGCCTGGATGGCGTAAGTCTTGAGAACACCCGGGTAGGAGAGGGCAAGTTGTTCGAGATCGTTGAGACGTTTGATATAGGCTTCCACGATTTCACGGCGGGCACCCGGACGGGCACCGGAAATGGCATCACAGACTTGTACGATAGGAGCCAGAAGGGTTTGCATCTCGCATTCATCGTGGTGAGCACCGATGGCGTTGCAGATTTCGGGCTTTTCCTTGTATTTTTCGGCCAGCTTCATGCCAAGGAGTGCATGTGGCAATTCCGGCTCATCATCGGGCACTTTGCCTATATCGTGAAGCAAACCGGCGCGACGGGCTTTTTTAGGGTTCAGGCCGAGTTCGGATGCCATGGTAGCACAAAGGTTGGCTGTTTCACGAGCATGTTGCAATAGGTTTTGACCGTAAGAGGAACGGTATTTCATACGACCGACCATCCGGATCAGTTCAGGGTGTAAACCGTGTACGCCTAAGTCGATGGTGGTACGTTTTCCTGTTTCCAGTATTTCTTCTTCTATTTGTTTTCGGACTTTGGCAACCACTTCTTCAATGCGTGCAGGGTGGATACGGCCGTCGGTAACCAGCTGATGAAGTGAAAGACGGGCGATTTCACGACGGACGGGATCAAATCCGGAAAGAACGATGGCTTCAGGGGTGTCGTCCACGATGATTTCGATGCCGGTGGCGGCTTCAAGTGCACGGATATTGCGACCTTCACGACCGATGATGCGGCCCTTGATTTCATCGGAATCGATATGAAAGACGGTAACGGCGTTTTCAATGGCAGTTTCAGTTGCTACGCGCTGGATGGTCTGGACAACGATGCGTTTGGCTTCCTTGTTGGCCTGCATCTTGGCGTCATCCATGATCTCGTTGATAAAGGATGCTGCCTGTGTCTTGGCTTCTTCTTTCAGGGATTCTGTGAGACGCTCTTTGGCTTCTTCGGCTGAAAGTCCGGAAAGGGCTTCAAGCCTTTCAACCTCCTGCTTGTGGAGTTTCTCCATTTCACCTTTTTTCTTCTCAATCAGTTCCATCTGTACATCAAGGTTTTCCTTGGCAGCGATGGTTTCATTCTTTTTTCGCTGAAGATCCTCGAGTCGCTGATTAATTTGCAATTCCCGTTGTTTCAATTTCGATTCTGTTGCCTGGATTTTGGAGTTGCGTTGAGTCACCTGTTTTTCAAGATCAGACTTGAGGGACAGAAATTTTTCTTTTACCTCGAGCATTTTGTTCTTCTTGATCACTTCGGCTTCAGCTTCGGCCTCTTTGATGATATTTTTGAATCTGGCATTGGTCACGAAACGCAATCCAAGTGCGGAAATTATACCTCCGGCTATGAGTGCTCCTATGATTAACACAATCTGCATGTTTGTTTTTTTTAGTATATAATAAAAAACGCACCACAACAATCAGGTGTTTCCTGATTGAATGTCGTGCGGTATATGTGTTTTCTTAAAAACGAAAAATTATCGGAGAAAATCCTCCAACTCCTTGTTTAACTGGATGATACTCTCGGCGATAGGACCGTTATCCGTGCGCTCTTCAGCTTTGAGAGCCTGAATGGCGATTTGGCAAGCTGCCATGGCCAAAAGGTCTTTAATATCCAATTCCGATTCATCCATTTTGAAATGGGACCGGTAAAGAGCAATTTTATCGTTTATCAACCTAGCTGCTTTACGGACAAGCTCTTCTTCGCTTCTTTTAATTCTTAGCGGATAGTGTTTGTCTGCTATATACAAGTTGATTGTGAATGTATCATCCATTGCCATTATCCATTTATAAGTGCAATGCATTTATCGATTTCCCGCACTAATCTGGACAATCTCTGTTGAGCACCTTTTACATCTGATTCTCCCTGAGTAATCATCTTTGCCAACTTTAAATTGTCATACTTGGTGGCCAAATCCTGGATGTTTTCCTTCGCTTCTTTGAGAGCGATCTCTTTGGCATTCAAGGATTTTTCTAATTCTGCCTTATCCTGTCTGAGAGATTCACAGAGTAACATGAGTTGTCTAACCCTGGTCTCAAAATTGGTTAGTACTTTTTGTTGTTCATCCGTCATTTTTACACCAATTTGAGACAAAAATACAGTTTAGTTCTTCTAAATGCAAATTTTAAATATCTTTTTTAGATAAATATCAACTGATCATAAATAAATTTAACCAAACCATTTTCAGAATAGATTAAGATTATTCAGTTTCTTCAATTCGTTTTACCAGAACCTTATCTATTCTGGCTGCATCCATATCTACAATTTCCATCTCGAAATCTTTCCATCGGAGCTTCTCGGCTGTATTCGGAATCCTTTCAAGTATATCAAGTATCAGGCCGCTTAATGTATTGTAATCATGTTCCTGATACAGGTCTTCCATGTCAAAATAGGCCAAAAAATCATAAAAGGAATATTGACCGTCAACCAGCCAGGAACCGTCTTCACGCTGAATGATCTGTTCTTCATGCTCATCCGGTTCGAGGATATTGCCCACCAGAGCTTCCATGAGATCATTCATGGTGACCATTCCTTGAATACTTCCGTATTCATCGATGATAATGGCATAAAATCTCTGGCTTTTCCTGAATAATTCCAGTACATTGTAACCGTTCATGGTCTCCGGTACGAACTGTGCCGGACGTATATAGTTCTTGAGGTTGAAATCGGGATCATTGAAGTCTGCAAAAAACTCTTTCAGAAAAACGACACCTACCATTTCATCCAATTGTTCACTTGCAACCGGGTAGACACTGTGGACTTCTGCGTTGATGGTCTTTCTGATTTCGTCAAGCGAGTCCTCGATATCCAGCCAAACAAGTTCGTTTCTATGTGTCATCAAAGTGTTGACATCCCTGTCGCCCAGATTGAATGCTCTTTCAACAATATCGTGCTCGACTTCCTGAATTTCACCTTCTTCAGTACCTTCCTGCAGAATGGCCTTGATCTCTTCTTCGGTCACTTTACTTGTTGTGGTAGCTGAAATGCCAAATAGCTTCATGAATCCTTTGGTGCTGATTGAAAGCAAGTATACAAATGGAGACCCCAACTTGGATAGAAAATTCATGGGGTTGGCCACCATTTTGGCAAACCGTTCCGGATTGCTCATGGCTATCCTTTTTGGTATCAACTCTCCGAATATCAGGCTAAAATAGGTGACCAGGACAACAACGACCACTACTGAAATGGTATAGGAAGAAGCTTCCAGTGCCGGAATTTTTACAATGACTTTGTAAAGCCAGTCCGCAATGCTTTCTCCGGAAAAAATACCGGTCAAGATACCAATGGTGGTAATTCCTATCTGTATGGTAGATAAAAATTTGTCAGGGCTGCCGGTTAAATCCAATGCTTTTTTTGCTTTATTGTCTCCATGCTTGGAGTCGCTTTCAAGACGGGATTTTCTGGAAGAAACCAAAGCCATTTCGGAAAGAGCTAAGAAACCATTCAAAAAAATTAAACCGAGTATGACAAAAATTTCCATGTGAGAGTTCCGTTAGTGAATAATGCGTTCTACTACAAATTTCGCAATATTTCTGAATATTTAATGCATTTTTTTATCAAACGAAAAAATGCTATAAGAAATTGATTATGCTTTGATCATATCAACCGTTACTTCATTTTCCAGGTGGATGGTGTTTCCTACAAAATCGTTCAGATTCTGGATGGTTGTTTGTGAAATCTGAATCAGGGCGTTGTCAGTGAAATAAGCCTGATGTGCAGTGATGAGCACGTTTGGGAAAGTCATCAGGCGCGAGATTTTATCATCACGGATGACTATCTCCGATAAATCCTTAAAAAATAGGTTCTCTTCCTGTTCATAAACGTCAAGACCCATGTAACCGATTTGTCCGTCCTTAAGTGCATCGATAGCTGCATCCGTGTCTATTAGTTTGCCACGGCTTGTATTGATCAGCATGACTCCTCTTTTCATCAAGGAAATGGATTGGCTGTTGATCATGTGGTGCGTGTCCGGGGTGAGCGGGCAGTGAAGGGAAATGATATCTGATTTGCTGAACAAATCTTCAAGTGTAACATATTCTACGCCTACATCCACCAAGGATTTATTGAGGTGAGCATCATGAGCAAGAACATGGCAGCCGAATCCCTGCATGATTCCGGCAAAAATGCTTCCAATCCGACCTGTGCCTACAATACCGACCGTTTTTCCATCCATTTCAAAACCGGTCAGTCTTTCGATGGAGAAATTTCCTTCCCGCACCCGGCTATAGGCTTTATGAGTCTTGCGGTTTAGGGTCATGATTAATGCCACGGCGTGCTCTGCCACTGCATGGGGAGAATAAGCCGGGACCCTTAAAACCTTGATTTTCCAAAAGGTAGCCCTTTCTATGTCAACATTGTTGAAACCTGCACAGCGCAAAACAATGACTTTCACCCCATTTGCGGCTAATGAGTCAATAACCTCACGTGTGAGCGTATCATTGACAAAAACACATACAGCATGAAAACCTTCTGTCAGTTTTATTGTTTTGTTTGTGAGTGAGGCTTCAAAATAAAATAATTCATGCTGACCATCTGCGTTTGCTTGATCGAGGTAATCTTTGTCGTACGATTTAGTGCTAAAGACTGCTACTTTCATAAAAGTAAATCATTGAAGATGCAAAGATAATAATCCTATAATATAAAAAACTTTTTTAAAGATAAAAACTGTCATTTTTGGCTTTACATACAAAAACATGGTTTGAAATCCAGTATATTTGTCAAACAGATCCTATCATTCATTCTTATGAAAAAAAACGTAGATACAAAGAAAACCATCAAGATCATCATCATTACACTTGGATTTATCTTAATGGCTATGATTATTCTTCCTTTTGCCTTTAGAGGAAAAGTGGCAGAAATTGTGCAGACGCAGATTAATAAAAACCTGAATGCAAAGGTTTCTTTCACAGACTTACGGTTGAACCTATTCAGTAATTTTCCCGACATGACAGCTTCCTTATCCAATCTGACAGTGGCAGGTGTCGACTCCTTTGCCCTCGATACATTGGTCAGTGCCAAAAAAGTGAGGCTGGCCATTAATTTAGGGACATTGCTGACAGATCAAGGTATCTCTGTTGAAAGTATAGAAATTGACCGTGGAAACGTTTTGGCCAAAGTTTTGCCTGATGGTCGTGTCAACTGGGATATCATGAAACCGGATACGTCGGTTGCTGAAGAAGATACCTCTGCCTCTATGCATTTTGAGATGAAAAAGGTCATCGTCAGGCATACGAAAGTGGTTTATGATGACCGGGAATCAAAGATGAAAGCCGAATTGAAGGATTGGAGCGGTACTCTGAAAGGAGATTTGGCTTCTGATATGACCATGTTGTCCACCACTTCACACATCAAGTCTGTGTCCTTTACCATGGATGGAATGCCTTTATTAAGTGAAGCGACCCTGGAAACGGAGATAGCCATGGATGCGAATTTTAAACAGGGTAAATATACTTTTCGTTCCAACAAGATTCTGCTGAATGCCATGGAAATATCTTTTGGCGGTTGGGTACAAATGCCTGATACATCGACCATTGATATGGACTTGAAAATCAATACGGACAAGGTTACCTTCAAACAGTTTCTATCGCTGATTCCAGCCCTTTATATGAAAGACTTTGAGTCCATCAAGACTTCTGGTAACTTGAAAATCAGGGCCTTCGTCAAAGGAAAGATGCAAGGTGAGAATTATCCGGCTTTTGGCCTGAATATTGCAGTAGACAATGGTATGTTCCAATATCCGTCGTTGCCAAAATCGGTTAAGGATATCCATATCAAGGCGGACATTTCAAGTATTGGAGGTTCTATAGATCATACAAAGGTGGATATTTCTGCATTTCATTTCAATATGGCAGGAAATCCCTTCGACCTGACAGCATCTGTGGCAACTCCCATGAGCGATCCGGATGTGAAGGGCACGGCAAAGGGGACCATCAATCTGGGGGTGGTTAAGCAAATTTATCCGCTCGATAAAGGGACAGACCTCAAGGGGGTGATTGCAGCAAACCTTTCTGCTGCAGGACGTCTTTCTTACCTTGACAAAAAGCAATATGACAAATTTAAGGCGGATGGTAAGTTGACTGTCAAAGGCATTCGTTATAAATCGTCCGGTTTGCCTGATGTCATGGTAAAAGAAGCAGCAATGACTTTCAGCCCGAAAGACGTTGCATTGACTGCTTTTTCCATGGTGATCGGTAAGAATGATATTCAGGCCACCGGTAAATTGCACAATATGTTGGGCTATTTTTTGAAGGATGATGTCCTGGACGGTTCACTTCATGTGACATCTTCTTATCTGAATCTCAATGATTTTATGAAAGAAGACACTACGACCAAGGAAGAGACAACAGTTATACAGGCTTTTGAAATACCGAAAAATCTGAGCCTCAGTCTCAATGCTTCCGGTAAAAGAGTACTGTTCAGTAAGTTGGTCATGAATGATGCCCAAGCCAATCTGATTGTCAAGGACGGACGTGTTACGATTAAGAATTTGTCGGCCAATGCACTGGGCGGATCTATGGGCATTAATGGCTATTATGAAGCTGTCAATCCTGAGAAACCGCAGGTGGATTTTGGCGTGAACTTGAAAAATGTTTCTTTTTCACAAACTTTCAAAACCTTTGATGCTGTAAAATCAATGGCTCCGATATTCGAGAATATGGAAGGTTCATATTCTATGACGATGAAATTTAATACTGCGTTGAACAAGAGTCTGGATCCAAATCTCAAGACTTTTACCGGAAGTGGCTTGCTGAATTCAAGCGGCGTTAAGATTTCTAACGTCAAAGTGCTGGACATTTTGGCTACGACATTGAATGACAAATCGCTCAAGACGATTACCCCCAAGGATCTGAAGGTGCAGTTTAAGGTCAGCGACGGCAAGGTTTATACCTCACCTTTCAATGTCAATGTCGGCAATGTTAAGTTGAATTTCTCCGGAAATACAGGTTTGGACAAGACCATAGATTATGCAGTGAAGGTGTCTTTACCTCAAAATCTGACCTTTGGCGAGGTCTCCGGTTTGAATGGAAACATTACCGGGACGTTCTCAAATCCGAAGATCAGGCTGGATGCAGGTGCATTGGCGAAACATGCCGTTACCGGCTTGGCTGATAAATTGTTAGAGAAGACTACCGGAAAAAATACGGCAGAAACGGTGACAAAAGCCAAAGAAGATATCACAAGGAAAGCAGAACTGATTCGCGCTCAGGCTAAGACTGCAGGGGATGAACTGATTGAAGCTGCTGAAAAGGAAGGGAATCTTTTGATTGAAAAAGCAAATAACCCGATATTGAAAGCTTTAGCTAAGACTTCTGCTTCGAAATTAAAATCTGAGGCTCAAAAAAAAGCCACAACTCTTAACGCAGAAGCGGAGGAAAAGATAAAAAAATTGAACGAGTAAATTTTTTTTTAAATAAATTAACTAATTTAAAATAATTAATCATATCTTGCAGCCATTAAATAAATTCATAACATGAACAACGGAACAGTTAAATTTTTCAATGAATCAAAAGGATTTGGTTTCATTAAAGACGCAGATTCTTCAAAAGAGTACTTTGTACACGTATCTGGTTTGATTGACAAAATCAAGGAAAACGATGAGGTTACTTTTGATCTTCAAGAAGGAAAAAAAGGATTAAATGCAGTAAATGTTAAACTGGCTTAGTCCATATAACATCATACATTAATCACATCAAAGAGACTGTCTGTTTCAGACAGCCTCTTTTCTTTTTGTTAGAGGCATGTATGGCGCATCAATAGACGGTGAGAGTCCGTTATCGGGGCAGGCAGTTGGCAGCCATTGGCCAAGAGCAAGGGTATTCATTGCGAGGTAGAATCTGAAGGAAGCTGGCGGCAAAGTTCCGGCTGGAGGAACACGAACATTATCAGGCACAAGTTGCAAGACGAGTTTGCTAAACAAAACAAAGTCCAGTTCATTGTTTTTCTGTCTAAGTTAGCGAATTTTTCTAAATGAACAAAAACAATGTACTGTGACCGCTCTACCCATAAGAAAAAGCGATAAAAGCCATTGCAAAACATTGAATAATTAATTTTTGCTTGCTGTGGATTTATTTGCTTTTTGGGTGTTTATTTTTTTACCTATTTTATTGAAATTTCTCCATAAGTATTATTCATTATGGCTCCTAATTGTATATCAAGATTATCATAACTACCTAATAATATCTTACCATTGTTTGTTATGACTATCTCGCTTCCGTTTTGTACAACTATATTTCCATCATCAATAATACCACCATCCAAAATTAATTTACCTCCATTCTGGATGGTTATTGTATAGTTAGGTAATACAGTAGCAGTAGCAGTTATAGTCAAAATTGCACCTGACTGAATAGAGACATTTCTACATATCGTCTTATTTGTATTCCACGTTTGAGTGCTTGTGATATTTTCAACGAGTGGAGTAATTTCAGCACAATATCCGTATTCATCCATTGGACCTAAATTAGGATTGGAGTCATCTCCGTCAGGTTCATCAGGTGCACAAAGAGGACAATGTGTTGGCTTTGAACCAATTCCCCAATAATAGTATCCATCGCCATCGCGGTCTGCACAAACAATATCGGTATCGGTATAGTTGAGGCTTGTGATTGGCGTATTTAAAATGCTTCCAAATATGTATTGATTGGTTATATCTAACATAACTTTAGCGTAGCCGTTTTCTCCCCAACTAGTTCCCCAGCTATTTTTAAATATCCAATATGTTTTGCCAATCCGATTATCTCCATCAGAAATTATAATAGGTGTATTCCCTCCCGAAGTAGTACCTGAATATACTGTATCACCGGCTTCAATTGAGCCAAAACCAGAAAGAGCCATCGTATGACTCCAAGCCCAAACATCTGCACATATTATACCCTTGCTAATAATTTTTTTTTTGAGTTCTAATTCTGGATTAGCATACGAATAGGGATAAAAAGAAGTCCTGCTATTTATCAAAATTTTTTCAATGGGATTAGGGCATTTATTATTACACACGGCATTACAATCACCGTTTGCAAAACATTCTTGATCTAAAACACCCACAGAGGCAATATAATTAAGAGCACTACTTGAATAACCGCCATTACAGTTTCCTGAATTTCCACAAGCAACAATATATCCTTCGGATAAATCCATATCTAATTTTTTATTATAATACAAATTCACAAGAGCTTCCGTTGAAGCAACTGCTCCAAAAGCCCAGCAAGTTGCTCCAAACTGAGACTTGACAGGCGTATTCCAATTAATTCCATGCCTATTTCTCCAATCAAAAAGAGAAACCATTGTTGAATTTCTGCTTGTTGTAGTTGTTCGATTGGATTGTATGCCATTCTCGTCCATAACTTCAAATATACCTCCTACATAATATTCTATTCCCTGTAAATCAGGAACACTACCACCAAACAATCCTTTCTTCTCTTCAAAACTCATTTCAGACACAGAAGTTTCGCCTGCCACCCAAAGGCCATTTTGATTACGAAGATTGCTGTTTATCAAAGTTATTCTATCGGCTTTTGCTTGTTGTTGAGTACGCAATAGATTTGTCGCAGAGACATCAATCGACAAATTTCTCAATTCGGCCTTTTTTATTTCTACTCGAATTTTTGTTAATGCAAGACGAGAGGGAATATCAACAGTTTCCATAGCCATACTGCTGAAATTGTCTATCCCATTGACAGCAACTAACGGAGAACTTTCATATACCAACAAATCATAACCGTAATCATCAGAAAGCAATATCCTGACATAGCCTGATTGAGAGGAGAAGACAGCCTGCCCCGAAGCGTTTACCGTTTTAGCAATAAGGACATTCTTTTGTATGGTTGTAAGCAAAGTATCTTGGGTTATTGTATTATTTATAGATACAAGGGTTTGCGCAGATAAAAGAAAAGAACTCGTACAAAGTAACGCAAAAACGAATAATAATTTTCTTGTTCTCATTGTATTTAGTTTTTAATAATTTTAACGAATGAAACTTGTTCATTTATATTATACAACTTAAGCAGGTATAGTCCTTTAGATAAAGTACTTACATTAATCGTATTTTTTCCTTTTTGACTGTGAATTTTTCTTCCTAAAATATCAAAAATTTCAATTTGTGATATGACATTGTCGGGAGAATAAATCGTCAATACATTATCAACCGGATTGGGAAAAACCCGATAATTGCTAACCGCTACTGTTGGTGTGAAAGTAATATCTTCCGGTTTATCATAATAACATTCGGAATAAGATGGATTTTTGTATATCAATTCATTGTTGTGATGATAACATAATAATTCTTGGAATGCGCCTGTGCAATTATAACAATAGGGGTATAAAAAGCCATGTAAACTGCCTACATTTTCGATAATTGTATCAATGGTTTCTCCAATTATTGTATCGGAGGGAGTGATATGACAATCAGCAAGTATCAATCGTTTTTTGAGATTATCGCTGACTAAAACCAAATCGCAGCTTTGAACATAAAAATATGCTGTATCGCGATATATATTTCCGTGATAATCGGAATTTTGCTTTATTTGTTTAAAAATACTATCTTGTGTAAGCGAAAAATCATATAAAATATTTTCTAACGAAAAATTGGGAGTAAACTTATTATCAACAAAATACGTTTTCTTATTTTCTTCTCTCATAAAACCCAAAAGAGAACGGTTTGTATGTTGCTTATCTGTGTACTGGTATAATTTTCTGTAGGTTTTATTATCGGCCACAGTATCTCCTTCAAAGAAATGATATGCCGTTGAAACGTTTACTATGGCTGTATTTCCGTTGTCGTCTGCTCCCCAAACATAAAATAAGGTTGCCCATGATACACCTTCATTTACAATCATATTTGTCTCTTGTGCCTTTATACATACAATAAAAACAAAAAGCCAACTAACAATAAAAAATATTTTATTTTTCATAGCTATTCCTCCTATTCAGTTAATATCATTCTTTTCACATCTACTTGCTGTCCATCGGCAATAAGTCCGTAAAGATAAATACCGGCAGAAAACTCTGAACCGTTTATAGTTTGAGAGCCTTCGCCTCTTGATGTAATAGCGATTTGTTTAAGTTGTTTGCCTTGCAAATTATAAATACAGAGGTAAGCAACGCCGACTGTTTCCGGCAGGTAGTAGTGTATTTGTGTGGATTGAGAGAAAGGATTGGGATTGTTTTGATAAAGGGTTGCAGATTCATTGTTCAAGTCGTTTGAATTAGCAGATGGGGTATCATTTGAAGATAAAGCACTCTTTTGGATAATAGATGCTTGGCTGTTTCCTGTTATTGCATTTATCTCTTCTCTTAATGTCTCGATCTGCGTTTGTTGTTCTTTCATTCCTTCGATCAATAGTGCAATTAATTCGGTATAAGCAATGGCTTTTGTTCCATTTACCGAAGTACGAACTACTTCCGGACTTACCAATTCCACTTCTTGTGCCAACAAGCCGATGTGTTTCAAATTATTGTCTTCATTTTCTATCTTTTTTAAAATAGCAGGATCAAGTTTAGGTACTCCCATTATGGCAGAACTTTTTTTGCGATTTTCATTTGGATTTATTATTCCCACTTCACTTGTATCTGTTTGTGATATAAGATTTTCTTTCGGTAGATAAAATGATTCGTTCTTGTAACGATAACTCACGCCGCGCATTTTCAGTATTTTATCCAAGGAACCGGACAAGGATTGAATTTCCTGCTTTAATGTAGAGTCGGATGTTACCAGAATACCTTGTGTATAGGCTTCTCCATTGCCTCTCACATAAAAATTATAATTTCCTGAACCGGAAGACAATCCGCTGGCGAAAGTTAATTTTGTGGTATTGTCTACCGAAGAATATATTCCCACCGATGAATTGTTTGTCGTTCGCAAAAATATTCCACAATTATTATAGCCATAAGTATTCCTTGTAAAGATATTCAAAAGTCCTCCACTGTACTCCGTTAAATAAGGCTTTTCACCGATATTGATACCCGCATCACAGGTAAAAGCCATAGAAAGATTTGGATAATACGCCCAACCAGACAGATAGGTGTAGAGCTCGCTGGTGTTGATTTTAAATTTAGATTCAGACCAAGTAGTATCATAAATTTTAAAACCTGTGTTTTCGCCTTCTGTTACATTAATTTGAACCCTGCTGTTGGAAATATTAGTGCCTCCTATGGCTACCTTTCCGTCGTTTAAAACTTTTAACTGTCCAAAAGAAAAAACAGTTACTGCACATAGCAGTAAAATCAAATTTAATTTTTTCATATTGGTATTTTTTAGATTATGATAGTTCTTTGAAATAGATGATTTTTATTAAGGAACTTTCTGGTTATTAATTGTTTGTCCGGGTAAAAAATGCGGAAAACAAAAATCTAATGGATTTAAGAGTATATTGAAAAAGTTATTAACAACTATCGTTGGTTTTGCCTCCTTTTCTTTTATCGACAGTTGATTTATAATAAGTCTGTACTCAAAACACTTTATAGAAAAAAGTAAGAAAGAAGATATTGTGTGTAAAACTTTAAAATTAAAATCATTTACTTATAGAACAAAATTAAATTTTATGTTTGAGAACATATTTTAAATTATGCTTTAGGCTTTTTTTCGGCTTGCTGCCAACGGGAATGTAGGAGGGGTGTCCCGTCCTAAAATAGCGTTACAAAAAAGGTAACGCTATTTTTTTTAGGATTAGCCAGTCGATATTTCGTATAAATATTCTCATGTATCATTTTTTTTAGGTAAAAACGCAAGTTTTTATTACCTTTGAAGTCAAACAAATAATTACTTATGGGTAGATCTCAAGAAACATTCAACAAGAAGGACGTAAGAAACAAGAAAGATAAGAAGAAGAAAGAAAAGGAAAAGAAAAGGCTGGAGAAGAAAGATAATGAGAAATCCGGTAGTTTGGAAGATATGATTGCCTATGTTGACGAAAATGGCGTCATTACTTCAACTCCCCCGGATCCCAATAAAAAGAAGCCAATCGACACCGAGAGTATTTTGATAAGCGTACCTAAACAGGAAATGGGCGAAGAACCCGATCCCAATAGAAAAGGTGTTGTCACTTATCTCAACGAATCCAAAGGCTTTGGATTCATCAAAGACTCACAAACTCAGGAAAGTGTTTTTGTGCATGTAAAGAATATTCTGGAAGAAATAAAAGAAGGTAACATCGTATCTTTTGAGGTACAGATGGGACCCAAAGGATTGACGGCCATTCAGGTCAAGCCTTTTAAAGAAAATGTGCAGGTCTTGGATGTTAAATCAGATTGATTCTGACTTGTCAGGGAAATTTAATTAAATTTCAGATAATTATCAGGGATTAACTCATAGTGGGTTAATCCCTGTTGTTTTATTAATCAAATTTAATTTAATTAATCAACAACCATTGTTATTAAATGTTTATTTCTCCAGTTTCCAACGGCGATCAAGTAGATGACTTGCATCCTATTTAATAGGCCTTTTTAAAATATTTTTTTTAATTTTTAATTTATTCTTGTTTTTTCAAGTCTTTTTATATCTTTGGAAATGAAAAAGTGTGATTTGTACACGTGTTCGTTTTATTGCTGCATTTGGTGGATTTCATCCTAATGCAGACAAAAAAGAATGGCGTGATTATAAATAAATGTTTTTGCTTGATTAGACCTTGTTGAACACCATGAATGAATAAAAGATTAAAAGAAATAACCACATTCTTGCTCATGAACCATGGGATTGATATATCCTTTTATGAGGAGGATTTTCTGATCAGATCGCTTGATAAAAGGCTGATAGCTACAAACACTCATTCGTACAAAGCTTATTCCGACTACCTGAGAGCAGACAAAAAAGAAATTGATTTTTTGGCAAATTCTTTGCACATTTCCTATAGTGAGTTTTTCCGAAATCCGCTTACATTTTCCATTTTGGAATATTTAGTCCTGCCTTCTCTTTTGGAGAAAAAGAAATTAGGGAAGGAAAAAGAAATTCGAGTCTGGTCTGCAGCTTGTGCTTCCGGTCAGGAAACATATAGTTTTGCCATGATTTTAGATGAAGTCATGGATGGTTTTTCTACAAAATTTGCTTACCGGATTTTTGCCACTGACATCAACGAAAAAGAATTATTCAAGGCCAAAATCGGTGCCTATTATCCGGCGGCATTAAACAACGTGACATTTAAACGTTTTAGAAAATATTTTACCAAACAAGATGAGACATATATCATTGTCCCGAGGTTGATGGAAAATATTGATTTCTCCGTTTTTAATCTTCTTACAGAGAAGGAAGATTGTCCACCGGTCAGCATTTATGGAAACTTTGATTTTATATTTTGCAGTAATGTGCTTTTTTATTACAATACGGAATCTCAGTCGTGTATTCTCGAAAGGTTGTCAAATAGTCTTGCTCCCGGAGGCTTATTAATAACAGGTGATACTGAAAGAAATATTGTAAAAGAGCATCATTTTAGTGAAGTTTATGTCGGTTCAGGAATTTTTAAAAAAAAGAATGATGGCTTGGGTATAAAAAATGACAAAATTCCGGTTATTTAATATCATATCATGAAACGAGCCCATGATCTATCGCTCACACAAGTGAACAATTATTTGGCGAGTTCCATATGACCTTAGACGAAAAAATGATTTACGTATGAAATTAATCAATTTAAAAATTGGAGCTCAACTTAAAATAGGTTTCTCCATCATTTTACTTCTTTTTTTCATTTTAGGGACAATCTACTGGCGTAGGATTGAAGAAATGACTTCACAGACAACAGATTTGTACGAGCATCCGTTGGCTGTATCCAATGCCTTGAATGATCTGAAAGTGGATGTGCTTTTTATGCAACATGGAATGAGCGATCTCTGTCTGGCCGAAAGTGAAAAGGAAAGTACGACAGAATCACAGTTGATAGATGTCAAAAGAGCAGATGCCTTCAAACAATTTGATATCCTTTATAACGGATATCAGGGGGCAAAGTCCGATATAGACAATATATACAATGATTTTGTAGGACTGAATGCGACTTTGGACAGGGTTTCCAGTTTATTGCTTGAAGGAAACAAAGCAGTAGGCTTGGCCTATATGAAATCAAGTGGAATTGAAGGAAATCAAGTTGGTTTGCTCCTAAAAAAAATACAGGTTGTGGATGACTATTCAGAACAAGAGGGGCAAAGCATATATAATAATGCCGTTGTTCTGAACAGAAATATGAACATACGATTGTTGTCTTGGTTCGTGGGCATCGCAATTTTTGTTTTATTGCTTATTACCATTTTATCAAAAAATTTCCATCGGCCATTGAGAGAATTACTTGCTGCTACAAAACTTTTTAAAGAAGGGAAAAAGGATGCCCGCTGTGGTTATGTTTCCCAAAACGAGTTTGGATTGCTTGCCGTTGCTTTCAATGAGTTGGCGGACAAAATTGAAAATGATTATAAATTGAACGAGAAATCCGCAAGAATTGCCCGTATGATGTTGGCTGAAGAAGATGCCCATCATTTTGGACAGACCCTTTTGACAGTTCTTCTTGAAGAGACTTGGGCACAAATGGGGGCACTTTATTTATTGAATGAAGAAAAAACCAAATTCGAATATTTTGAATGTATAGGTATGAATGTGGCCGGCTGTAAACCATTCTCCGCCAAAAAATTCGAAGGAGAGTTCGGCAAGGCAATTGTAACAAGGAAAATTCAACATCTGACAAATATTCCCAAAGATACCCAGTTTAAATTTTCTACGGTTGTTGGTGAATTCCTTCCCAGGGAAATCATTACCATTCCGGTCTCAAAAGGTGATGAAGTTGTGGCTATCATATCCTTGGCAAGTGTCAAGAGTTTTAGTAAAGGCAGCCTACGATTGATTTATTCAATTTTTGACACACTCAATGCGCGCATGGATGGAATCCTGGCTTTCCGGAAGATTATCGCATTCTCGCAAAAAATGGAATATCAGAATCTGGAACTTGAAACTCAAAAGAAAGAGCTTTCTGCACAAGCAAGTGCGCTCCAGGAACAAAACATGGAGTTGGAAATGCAAAAGAAGCAGTTGAACGAATCAAATAAGTTAAAAACCAGCTTCTTGTCCAACATGAGTCACGAATTGCGTACGCCCCTCAATTCTGTGATTGCACTTTCGGGTGTACTCAGCCGACGTTTGGTCGGGAAAATTCCTGATGAAGAATACAGCTATATAGATGTCATTGAACGTAACGGAAAGGCCTTGCTTTTCCTGATTAATGACATTTTGGATCTTTCCCGCATCGAATCCGGAAAAGAAGAATTAAATATCACCAATTTTGATGTAAACAGTGCTATCCGGGAAATTGTAGACATGATTGAACCACAGGCCATCCAGAAACAAATAAGCCTTCGTTATGCCGCCAATTCCAATTTGCCCAATATCAACAGTGACTATGAAAAGTCTTTGCACATTCTTCAGAATCTGGTGAGCAATGCTGTCAAATTTACAGAAGAGGGTTATGTTGAAATAACTGCTGAGGCAAAAGAAGAAAGCATCTTCATTTGCGTGACCGATACGGGCATTGGAATTGAAAAGGAAAATCTTTCGAAAATATTTGATGAATTCAGACAAGTTGACGGCAGTAATTCCAGAAAATATGGTGGTACCGGTCTTGGACTTTCAATATCTCAAAAATATGCTGAACTGTTAGGTGGTCGTATCCATGTGGAAAGTACTTATGGAAGAGGTTCAAAATTTATACTTGAGTTGCCTGCAAATTTTGACACTCAACATGCTGCAATAAAGTCAGAAGAGTTTGACGTTTTGGCGAAATGCATGAGATCGGAAAAATATGCAGGGACTGTCAATGCCAAAGAAAAGACCATTTTGTTGGTAGAAGACACGGACGCAGCCGTCATTCAAATGAAAGATATACTGGAAACAGAAGGTTACCAAATGATGGTGGCACGAAATGGCAGTGACGCTTTAAAACAAATTTCCCAAAAAATTCCTGATGGTTTGATTCTTGACTTGATGATGCCTGGTGTTGATGGCTTTGAGGTCTTGAAGTGTATCCGTGATGATAAGACATATGACCATCTTCCGATCATCATCCTTACCGCTAAATATGTGACCAAAGAGGAATTTTCATTCCTGAAAAATAGCAATATTTACCAATTGATCCATAAAGGAGACATCAACAAAGAAAAATTGCTTGATACTGTAGCTTGTATGGTTTCAGTAGAGCCTGAATCCGAAACTGTGGAGCCTGAACGTCGTAATCCAATCCCTGCATCTGGAACACCTGTCGTGTTGATCGTGGAGGATAATCCTGACAATATGATGACCATTAAGGCTTTACTTTCAGATAGGTGTGAAGTGGCAGAGGCTGAAGATGGGGTGACAGGCATAGAAATGGCAAAAAAATATCATCCGAATCTGATATTGATGGATATTGCTCTACCTGGCGTAAATGGCATTGATGCGTTAAATGAGCTACGTAAAGATGATCAACTGAAAGACATTCCCGTAATTGCCGTTTCTGCAAATGCCATGAAAGGCGACAGGGAAGATTTTTTAGCTCATGGATTTGATGATTATATTTCTAAACCAATAGATAATCAGTATTTTACACAAGTTGTAAATGAATGGATTTAAGATATTTGTTATAATTAAATAAAAACAGGTTTGTCTGTAGAATGATGAAGCTAAATGTAATTTTAAATGGAACGAATTCTTGCAATAGATGATAACAGAGATAATTTGATCAGTTTGAGGGCCATCATTAAGGATGCTTTCCCAGATGCATATATTGATACAGCATTAAATGGAACAGATGGTATTAGACTTGCCAAAGAAAAAGATCCTGATGTCATTCTTCTGGACATATTGATGCCGGAAATAGATGGCTTTGAGGTCTGTCGCCAGTTAAAACAGGATAGTTATTTACGGGATATTCCAGTTGTTTTTTTGACAGCCATCAAACAAAACAAAGAAAGTCGGATTGAAGCTCTTGAGGTAGGAGCAGAGGCTTTTCTTTCCAAACCGATCGATGTCCCTGAACTAACTGCCCAAATAAGGGCCATGATCAAGATCAAAGAGTCTAACAAACAGAAGCGTGATGAAAAAGAGCACCTGGCATTGTTGGTTGCAGAACGTACTCATGAGCTGGAGAAAAGCCATAGTGAGATGCTGAAATTGGTAGAGGAGCTGAAATCTTCAGAGATGCGTTATCGCAGACTTTTTGAGTCTGCAACGGATGGAATATTGATCATCAACCCGGAAACAGAAGAAATAATAGATGCCAATCAATTCTTGATAGATTTGCTGGGCTATTCTCACGATTATTTAATTGGTAGAAAGTTTTGGGATGTCGGTGCGTTGATGAACGTTTTGGCATGCAGAGTCGCTTTTGCGAAGTTGAAGAAAAAAGGATACACCAGATTAGACGACTTACAGATAAAATCTTTTAATGGAAAAATCATCCATGTTGAACTTGTCAGCAATATCTATTTTGCTGACAAGGTAAAAGTTGTTCAATGCAATATTCGTGACATCTCCGCCCGTAAAAAAGCGGAAGAACAGGTTTGGACGCTGGGGAAGGCTATAGAACAGGGGCCATCGTCCATTATCATCACCAATCAAAAGGGTGAAATTGAATTTGTAAATAAAAAATTCATATCAAATACCCAATACCATTTTAAAGAAGTGAAGGGTAAGTACCCGAGAATCTTTAATCCCGGACATTTGTCTGAAAAGAATTATGAGGATCTTTGGAAAAAAATACAAAAAGGGATCACTTGGAGAGGTGAGGTGCAAAATCGCAGAAAAGACAAAACAATGTATTGGGAAGATACCATCATTTCGGCATTGATCAATCCTGAGAATAATACGATCTGTAATTATGTCCTGATCATGAATGATATGACGGAGAAAAAGCAGATGCTGGATGATTTGATAGCAGCAAAGGAAAAAGCAGAGGAATCCGATCGTTTGAAATCAGCCTTTCTTGCAAATATTAGCCATGAAATCCGAACTCCGTTGAATTGTATCATCGGTTTCTCTGATTTGTTACTTGATCCTAAATTTGATACAGATAAAAAGGTTGAGTTTGCACAAATGATCAATTCCAGTGGAACCAATATGCTTTCGATGATCAATGATATTCTCGATATCTCAAAGATAGAAGCAGGTCAATTGGCTATAAAAAATGATGTGTTTTCAGTCAATCGATTAGTCTCGAATGTTCAGAAAGAATATTCATATAAGGCAGCCGAAAAAGGTCTTACATTGGGATTGGATTTCTTGAGTCCCACAAAGGAAATTTACATCAACAGTGACGCCTCTAAATTAAAGCAGATATTGGTGAATCTTGTGGCCAATGCTATCAAATTTTCTAAAGATGGTCATATTGAGATCGGTTTTAAAGCAAAAGAAAATGTGCTTGAATTTCATGTGAAAGATGCGGGTATAGGTATCCCAAAAGAATATCATGAAAAAATATTTGATCGTTTCCGTCAGGTAGAATCAGACTATACAAGAGAATATGGTGGAAATGGATTGGGACTTGCCATTTCCAAGAGCATTGTTGAGATGCTGGGTGGAAAAATCTGGCTGGATTCCGAGGTTGGATTGGGGTCTGTTTTTTATTTTACGATTCCAGGTTAAAATACATGAAGGTGGCCTTAAAAGTCTATCTTCGGCTTTTTTGTCATAGATACATGTCAGTTTTATGATTGTCTATAAATATTTTGTGAAGATATTATTTTAGATATGCATTAAATTCTTAATTTTGAGGCCAATTTATTAAACATAGAAAAAACCATGACCTCAAAATCGCAAAAATCGCAAGTAAAATTCTATTCCGGAGAGGAAATCCCATTAGAGCTACACAAAGTACGAATTGTACAAAAACTTCATCTGGTTCCTATTGAAAGAAGACTGGAAGCTTTGAATGAAGGTGGTTTCAATACCTTTCAATTAAATACCACAGATGTTTTTTTGGATATGCTTACCGATAGTGGTACAAATGCCATGAGTGACAACCAACTGGCAGCTATGATGCGTGCAGATGATGCATATGCCGGCTCTCAGAGTTTCTATCGTCTTCAAAAGGCAGTTGAGGAGGTCTTGGGTAAGAAATATTATTTACCTGTTCATCAAGGTCGTGCAGCAGAAAATATTTTGGCAGCAGCGTATGTCAACAAGACGAGTTTGGTACCCATGAATTATCATTTTACAACAGCACTTGCACATATTTCACAAAATGGCGGTCGTATTGTAGAGCTTCTTTATCCGGAGGCTTATGTCATCAATTCCACTCATCCTTTCAAAGGAAACATGAATGTCGAGGCTCTGGAAGATTGCATTCAAAGAACAGGAGCGGAGCATATCCCATTTATCCGTATGGAAGCTTCGACCAACCTGATTGGCGGACAGCCCTTCTCCATCCAGAATTTGCGGGACGTACGTGCCATCGCTGACAAGTATGGTATTCGTATTGTGCTTGATGCCAGTCTTCTGGGTGAAAACGCATATCTGGTAAAACAACGTGAGAAGGAGTTCAAGGACAAATCGATGGCTGAAATTCTTCTCACCATGACAGGCTTGGCTGATCTGGTCTACTTTTCCGCCCGCAAATTGAGTTCATCCAGAGGTGGTGGCATTTGTACCAATGACCTTACCATCTATCATGAATTGGAGGCACTTGTGCCCCTTTACGAAGGATTCTTGACCTATGGTGGAATCTCTATCCGCGAAGTGGAAGCCATGGCTGTCGGTTTGTACGAAACCTTGGATGAAAGCATGATTTCACAAAGCCCTTCATTCATAAAATACCTGGTGGAAGAAGCCATGAAAAAGGGTATTCCCATGATTACACCTCCAGGGGTTCTTGGTGCTCACGTAGATGCCATGGATTTTTGTAAACATATTCCACAGACTCAATATCCTGCCGGATCTCTGGCTGCTGCATTCTTCCTCATTTCCGGCGTTCGCGGTATGGAACGTGGTTCCATTTCCAACCAAAGGGACGAAGAAGGGAACGAGACTTATGCAGATATGGAATTGCTTAGACTGGCTGTACCTCGTCGTGTGTTTACCCTCTCACAGATTAAATATGTTTTAGACCGCTTATCTTGGCTATATGATAACAGAGAATTGATAGGTGGGCTTAGATTTACCTATGAACCGACGGTTCTTCGTTTCTTTATGGGTAAATTAGCCCCAACTTCAGACTGGCCGGAACAACTGGTCGCAAAATTTCGTAAGGATTTCGGAGATAGTCTTTAAGTTTATCTTTTTAAAAAATACCCATGGAACAGAAATTCATGGGTATTTTTTATTATCTTTGGTCATAAACCAATAGATCAGAAAGCATGAAGACAGCTGTGGTATTTGGTGGATCCGGGCTTGTAGGAATGGCTCTCATTCATGAATTGATTGCCGACGAGAACTATGAGAAAGTAACTGTCGTTTTGCGTGATTATATACCAATTTCAGATCCAAAACTGGAACAGCTGATCCTGATAGATTTTCGTCATCTGCTTCATCTCCAAGGAGAATTAAATGCAACCGATTACTTTTGTTGCATAGGTACCACTATCAAAAAAGCTGGTTCTCAGGAGGCTTTCGTTCAGGTTGATTTCGAGATACCAACGTCCATTGCGCAAATGGCCAAGGAACATTCCATACCAAACTTAGTGGTCATATCCTCATTGGGAGCAAATGCCGCCTCTTCCAATTTTTATCTTAGAACAAAAGGTAAGATGGAAGAATCTGTTCGAAAAATATACTCAGGAAACTTAAAATTCATTCGGCCTTCTTTATTGATTGGAAAGCGAAAGGAACTTCGCTGGGGTGAAAGTATGGGCATGTTCTTTATATTGTTGTTCGGATGGCTTCTTATCGGCCCACTCCGTAAATATCGGGGTGTGTATGCCATTGATGTGGCCAAGGCGATGATCAAACTGACCAAATACCCTCCTGAAAAGGTTGTTTTTGAATCAAAAGAATTGAAGGAAATCTTACAAGGTTATTGATAAAGGAGGCAAACGTCCTATTCCGTTTAAAATTGGCTGGGAAAATATTTTATTCTTCCGGCAAATGGATATAGCGCATCTGCCTCTGTATTTGCGCTTGTCTACGACGAATGTATGGGGATGGATGTTTTGAATTGAAGCGGATTGGATTTGGCAAAGTGGCAGCAATTACGGCTGATTGCCTCTTGGTCAGATTTTCGGCAGTAGAGTGAAAATGGTCTTTTGCCACGGCCTCTGCCCCGTATATGCCATCTCCTGTTTCGATGGAGTTGAGATAGACTTCCAGAATACGGTCTTTGCTCCAAAAGACTTCAACAAGGACGGTGAAATAGAATTCGAGTCCTTTGCGTACCCAAGACGACTTGGGCCAAAGGAAAACGTTTTTGGCCGTTTGCTGGCTGATGGTGCTGGCTCCGCGTGGTTTCCTGCGTCTATTGTTTTCTTTTACTGCTTTCTTGATTTGTCCGACATCAAAACCCCAGTGATCGTAAAAACGTTGGTCTTCTGAAGCAATGACAGCTTTTTTAAGGTTTTTGGAGATATGTTTGCTGGAAACCCAATGATGGTGTAAAGTGGGCTTTTCACCTTCACTCATTTGTTGCACAGTGCGTATGACCATGAGTGGCGTAAAATAGACAGGCATAAATCGAAAGACGATGACTGCCAATACGGTTGAGGCAAAAAAGAATATGGCCAACCATTTGATGAGGCGTCCAATTTTTCTGAACATGACAACGCGAAACTGTTTGTGTAATTTTCTGCGAATATACACATTTTTTGCTTTTGACTGTTTTTAGTTTCTAATGATGCTTCATTATTTGTTCATTCAATTTGTTTAAATAATTATTTTTAAGGTATTTTTGTCGCAGGTAAAGATCGAATATCCTAAATTTATTCACAAATAAATATAAACCTATGAGAAAAGCACTTTTATCATCAATCTTATTATTGTTTGGCAGCTTGGGTTATTCCTTAAAAGCTCAGGATGATATTCCAAACCTTTTTAAATCGGGGATGGCTGACCTGAATAAGGTTGCAGAAGGATATTTGGCACCTGCCGGTAATGCTTTTGCGGCTGGGATGGGGTCGAATTGGTATAATACGGCCGATACCCATAAGTTATTGGGCTTTGATTTAAGGATCGGGATAAGTGGCACTCAGATACCTGTTGCCGACCAGATGTTTAGTCTGACTGGACTCACAAACTTAAAAACGGTTGATCCAAATGTCACTCAGGCACCGACTTTCGGAGGAAATGCAGATGGCGTTGAGTTGCGTCTGATGCAGCCTCGCAACCTGAAAGGTGGCGGTGAAAATCCACTCTATGACAACGGAAACGGTGTCATCACTTCGTTTACGACACCTTCCGGTCTTACTCGATATGTGCCTACTGCCAGTCTTCAGCTTACTTTGGGCTTGCCTTTGAACAATGACCTGATGGTTCGTTTTGTACCGACCATTAAAAATAGTGGTGTTGAGACTTCTCTTTGGGGGGTTGGCTTGAAGAATAATTTCAAGGAGTTTATGCCGTTCTTTAAATATTTGCCATTCAACCTTTCTGCTTTGGTCGCTTATAACCAGTTTGACATCCGTTATGCTTTCCCGACTTCTGCACAAGTGACACCTGATAAGTTGGTCAGTGGAGATTTGGGGTATGTTCCGGATCCTCAGTCGGACGATTATACCACTCAAGGTATGAAAATGTCGGCCAGTTCGCTGACTGCCAATGTCATTATTTCCAAGAATTTAATTCTTTTTACACCGTATCTTGGGGTTGGTTTCATTCGGACGAATTTTGATTTGACAATGGTCGGCAATTATCCTACGCTTGGTGATCCTGTTGATACCGGAGGAGGGGAATATAAGATGCAGATCATCAATATGACGGACCCGATTAGTATCAGTTCCAGCCAGGTCATGCCGGGAGCTACGCTTGGGTTTAGGTTGAAGTTCTTGGGCATCATTGCAGCGCACGCGCAGTATACGTTTCAGAAGTATCCGACGGCCTCGGTTGGGTTCGGATTGGGAATAAGATAAGTCGGAGCTTTAATGGGGGTGCCGCAGATTTGTAGTCAATGCCCCTTCCTTAGATGAAGGTTTAAAGTTGTAGGACAGTCCTATTGCTTGAGTCAGTATATGGGATAGTTATGCTTTTTGATGGGGCGTGATTTCACTTACATCAATGCCTTTTGTGATGACTTCATGATTTTCCATGCAGTTTTTAATAAAAGTCTTGATGTAGGTGTTTTCGTATGAAATCGGAATTTCTATTTCTTTTCTTGAAAAGAACGGAATCAATTTTTTGATGTCAATATCATTGAACAGAAGCAATCTTTTGTTGACGACCAATGCTGCTGGTTTGCTGCAAAGAGGAATGTATGTTTGTGAGAAGATGTCCAATTCTTCGTCCTGCCATATTACATGAATGGAATACTGTATGCCTGAATCTTTATCTTCCTTCTTGAAATTGAAAATGGCTTTTGAGTAATCATTCGGCACAACAACCTGATTTGTCTCATATAAATTTCTGATTTTTACGTTTTCTCTAAAATAGAGGGGAAGTTCTGTTTTTTTTAATATTGTGAGAATCCGGCTTTGGATATCCTCTATATAAGGAAGTATAGAAATTTCAATTGTTTCTTGTTTTATTTTTTTATGGAAAGCGGCAATGGTTCTTTCCTTTTCTTTGGAAAAGCACTCCATGAGGGTGATGTCCGACATTTTTTCGGAGAGCAGAATTATTTCTTTGGACAAGTCATCCAATAGGTGGAAACTGGAAGATTGGCTATCTGCATATTCCAAAATGGCCATTTTCCCATATTCATTTTCCTCTACAAGTACTGGTTGCAGGATATATCCCCAAAGAGGATGTTTGGTAATCGTGAGAACAATTTTTTCTGTCATACTTTTTAAATCGATGCATCAATAATCACAAAATGACATCCTTTGAAAGGATGCATCTGTCCTTTCAAAAAAGTGTTTTTATGCAAGAAGAGATCAATCTTCCAATTTCTTTTCGGAAACTCTTGTTTCAGTGATAGATACTTTCCAATGTGGAAAGACTGTATAATCAGATAGTATGAAGCGGATCTATTACAAAAAACAGCAATATGCCGCTACAAAGATAAGGTTATTTTGCTGAAAATACTTCGAATGGATGTGAATCAAGTAAGTTTATTGTAAATTTGCAGTCTAATAAAAGGGGGGCATCAGAATGACACTCTTCTTTTCATTTAAGAAATAAACTATAAATACTAGATTATTATGAAACGACTACTAGCGTTTTTCTTTGTTCTTGGATGTCTCTCCTCTGAAATGGTATATGCAGCTTTGATGCTTCCTAAACCTGGAGATCCCGTAAAAAAATTTGAGATTGGTAAAAGTCCAATTTATCGGAAAGGCTGGATAGACCTTAACAAAAATGGCATCAAAGACGTCTATGAAGATCCGAATGCACCCATCGATGCACGTATTGAGAACTTGCTTTCACAAATGACAGTAGAAGAAAAGACCTGTCAGATGGTCACTCTTTACGGCTATAAACGTGTCCTTGCTGACGATCTTCCAACTTCCGAATGGAAAAATAAAGTTTGGAAAGATGGAGTGGCTGCGATAGATGAACACTTGAATGGCTTCAAGCAGTGGGGAGTCGCGGTATCAGATAATCCAAACTGTTGGCCTGCATCCAGACATGCCTGGGCACTCAATGAGGTTCAGCGTTTCTTTATTGAGGAAACACGTTTGGGCATTCCAACCGATTTTACGAATGAGGGAATCAGAGGTGTGGAAGCATATAAAGCAACGAATTTTCCGACGCAACTGGGTTTAGGACATACCTGGGATCGCGATTTGATTCATAAAGTAGGTTATATCACCGGACGGGAAGGCCGTTTGTTGGGATATACAAATGTGTATGCACCCATTCTGGATGTTGGACGAGACCAGCGTTGGGGCAGATATGAGGAAGTGTATGGTGAATCTCCTTATCTGGTTGGAGAGTTAGGTGTAGCAATGGCTACCGGAATGCAAACCAATTATCAGGTTGCGGCTACTGCAAAACATTTTATTGCTTATAGCAATAATAAGGGAGGTCGAGAGGGAATGTCCAGAGTTGACCCCCAAATGTCCAAACGAGAAGTGGAAAATGTCCATGTCTATCCCTGGAAAGAGGTGATCAAGCGTGCTGGCCTTCTAGGCGTCATGTGTTCTTATAATGATTATGACGGTGTTCCTATCGAAGGAAGCTTGTATTGGTTGACGGAACGTCTTCGCGTAGAGATGGGTTTTCGTGGCTATGTCGTATCGGACAGTGGCGGAGTTGAATACCTTTGGAACAAGCATGGGGTGGCAGAGGATTACAAAGAAGCTGTTCGTCAAAGTGTCGAGGCCGGATTAAATGTACGATGTACTTTCAAATCTCCTGAATCCTATGTTTATCCTCTTCGTGAATTGATTGCGGAAAAAGCAATCAGCATGGAGACTATAAATCATCGTGTTCGGGATGTACTTCGTGTGAAATTTATGATCGGATTGTTTGACCATCCCTATCAAACAGATCTTGAAGCTGCTGATAAGGAAGTTGACGGACCTGAAAATCAAAAAGTGGCGTTACAAGCTTCCAGAGAGTGTTTGGTTTTGTTGAAAAACAAAGATCAAATACTTCCTTTAAATGCTCAAAGTCTGAAGAAAGTTGCTGTAATTGGCCCGAATGCTGATGCCAAGGCTTTTGCGTTGTCTCATTATGGACCTTTGGCAACAGAGGTTACCTCTGTTCTGGAAGGTATAAAAAATCGTTTGGGTGACAGCTGTGAAGTCAAATATGAAAAAGGCTGCGATTTGGTTGATGCCACCTGGCCTTTGTCGGAAATTATGCCTGTCGACCTGACAGCCGAAGAAAAGACAGAGATGGACAAAGCGGTTGCAATAGCCAGAGAAAGCGATGTCGCTATTATGGTCATGGGTGGAGGACAGAGAACCTGCGGAGAGAATAAATCACGTTCAAGTTTGCAATTGCCCGGACATCAGGAGGATTTGCTCCGTGCGGTTTATGCAACGGGCAAACCGATCATCCTGGTGATGATCAATGGACGTCCCAACTCCATCAATTGGGCAGATGCAAATGTAAATGCCATTCTTGAAGCCTGGTATCCCGGTGCCCAGGGTGGTAAAGCTGTAGCTGAAGCCTTGTTTGGAGATTATAATCCGGGAGGGAAGCTGACGGTTACTTTCCCTAAAACGGTTGGGCAGATACCATTCAATTTTCCGTGTAAACCAAATTCTCAGATTGATGGCGGCATCAAGCCGGGGCCAAACGGAAACCAATCCCGTATCAACGGAGCTCTTTACCCTTTCGGATATGGCTTAAGCTATACCACCTTTGAGTATTCAGATTTGAAATTGTCATCAAATGAAATCACTCCTGTAGAACCTGTGACTGTTACTTTTAAGGTTAAAAATACAGGTACCAGGGAAGGGGATGAAGTTGTGCAATTATACATAAGAGATAAAGTGGGAAGTGTGACTACCTATGAAAAAGACTTGAGGGGTTTTGAACGTGTCAATCTGAAACCGGGAGAAATAAAGACCGTCACCATGCAAATCCGGTCAAAAGATTTGGCACTTCTTGATTTACATGATGAATGGGTGGTTGAACCGGGTGATTTTGATATCATGATCGGAGCTTCTTCAGAGGATATCCGCTTGAAGACCACTCTGACTGTAACTGATTTGAAAGCAAAGGAAAAGGCGAAGACTGCAAACATGAATAATACGGTTTTTCCATGGGAATTCAGAGCTGGTGATGACCTGACTTTTCAATTGAAAGACAATGCCAAGATTGACCATGTCGAGATTATGTGGTCTGATGATGCCACAGGTGAGTTTGAAGTTCAACTGACTTCAGGTGGTGGTCAATTTCTCACCCTTTTCAAAGATAAAATACCTGATGCTATCAAAACATCAAATTGCGGATTCAGTTTGACCAATGCCAGTGATCTGAGAATTTTGATATCCAAGGGTAAAGGAAAGGTGATGGCCGTAAAATCCGAATGGATCAGGTAGCAACAATGATGAAAAGACAGTTTTTTTGTTCATGATAATGGATAGTACTTTATTAAATTCAAAAACAATTAAAATGAGATTAATCAAATTACTAAGTTTGGCGATGATTGTAGTGTCAGCTACCTGTACTGCCAAGCCTTTGGATTCGGGAAAGTTTATGAAGGAAAATGTCAATTTTTCCAAAAAACAAATAAACAAAGAGATTAAAATGATTGAAAAAAGTGGTAAACTTTTGAATCCGACTACTTTGAAAAAAGACGGCACAGTCTTCTATTGCGATTATACGGACTGGAGAAGCGGATTTTTCCCCGGCTCTGTATGGTATCTATACCAATTGACCAAAGATAAAACCTATTTACCACTTGCAAAAAAATATTCAAAAGCCATTGAAGAGGCAAAAAACATCACATGGAATCATGACGTAGGCTTTATGATCGGATGCAGTTTTGGCAATGGCTATAAGCTGACCAAAGATCCAGAATATAAAGATATTATCATTCAGACAGCCAAATCCTTATCTACCAGGTTTAGAAAAGTCCCTGGGATTATTCAATCTTGGGATGCCGATAAGGGATGGCAAGCACAACGGGGATGGCAATGTCCGGTCATCATTGACAATATGATGAATCTGGAACTCCTGTTTGAAGCAACAAGGTTGTCCGGAGACTCCACTTATTACAAATTTGCTGTCAGTCATGCAAACAGGACGCTTGCTGAACATTTTCGTCCGGATGGCAGTTGCTATCATGTCGTGGATTATAGTATGGTTGACGGTTCTGTGAGGCACCGTCAGACGGCTCAGGGATATTCAGATGAATCTGTCTGGTCACGGGGACAAGCCTGGGCAATCTATGGATTTGCAGTTTGTTACAGGGAAACCGGAAATCCTGTCTATCTGAATCAGGCATTAAAGACCTTTGCTTTTATGAAAAATCATCCCCGTTTGCCCAAAGATTTGATTCCTTACTGGGATATGGACGCTCCCAAAATACCCGATGAACCACGGGATGTATCTTCTGCTGCTTGCATAGCTTCTGCGCTCTACGAAATCAGTACGTTTGACATTCCAAATGCTTCTTCTTACAAATTGTATGCGGATCGTATTTTATACTCATTGGGAACACCGGCCTATCGTGCCAAATTAGGCACCAATGGCAATTTCCTGCTGATGCATTCTGTTGGCAGCATACCTCATAACAGCGAGATTAACGTACCGCTCAATTATGCTGATTATTATTTTCTGGAAGCGTTAAGTCGAAAGAAAAACATTGAAGCCAAATAAAAAAAGGAAGAGGGCGTATCAAGAGCAAATAGCTCAGAGACGCCCTCTTAATTTTTTGATGAAAACCGTAGCCCAGTATCGGAAGAAGCCCGAATACTTTTGGATCGATTCGAGATTCTCCGTTTTTAAAAGGCGACTTTCCTGCAAAATTTATTTTTCAGTCAGAGAGGAGATAAATGCTTCCATCTCTTTATAATGAGCTTCAATACTTTGCAATAGTTTGAATTGCGCTTTGGAACGCTGCAGATTATGTAAAGGACCGTTTATCTTGTAATAAGTATCACCATTCAGATAATCAGCCAGGAAACGGCTCAATTGCATATAGGTCAAAAGTCTGGCTCCAAAAGGCAATAGCTTGATTTCCAATGGGGTAAGGAATTTTTTTGCAGATTCCAAATAGCCCTTTGTATAAGATCTGAAGATATCCATATTGAATGAAACATTGTCCAGATTCTGGTCATCTTCTCTACCCGTATTACCGGCTGTACGCATGAAATCTCCGTAATCTGACATGACAAAACCCGGCATGGCGGTATCCAAATCTATCACGCACAAAACTTTGCCAGAATCATCGAAAAGCATGTTATTCACTTTTGTATCACAATGGTTGATGCGTTTCGGCAATTTGCCTTCCCGATACAAACGTTCGCATTGACACATTTCATAGGCTCTTTTTTCGACTTCATCAACCAAGTCCTTGACTTCATCCAACCTTCCGGCAACGTTATTTTTTACTGCTAAACGGAAGGATTCCAGTCGATTCTCCATGTTGTGGAAGTTGGGAATGGTTTCACCCAACGGCTCTCCGGGAATATCGGCCAACATGGACTGAAAGTTTCCGAAAGCTTGACCTGCGTAATAAGCATACTCCGGAGTTACAGCCTCAAAAGTCTTGGAATTGGAAATCAGCAAGGTTATGCGCCAATAGCTCTTGCCATCGAAATAGTATAATTTACCATCCAATGTGGGGATAATGGTCAATGTTTTGCGATCAATGTCTGTTTCGCCAGCTTCCGTTAATTTATGGCGAATATGGTCAGTAATGCGCTTGATGTTATTTTGCAAAAGATCTACATCCTGAAAAATATCATGGTTGATTTTTTGTAAAACGTATTCTTCCTGAGCATCTTTAAGCTTAATACGATAGGTTGAGTTAATCATTCCTTCTCCAAAAGGAGTGATTTCTTTTACTGTACCAACCAATTTAAAATGATTGGTGATGGAAAGAAGTTGATTCATAATGCGATTATTATATCTAAGGGTTCAAATATCGTTCAAAATTAGCAATTTTTCAATGGTAATAATACTAACGACTTAAATTTTCAGATACTTTTTAAAAAAAAAGGGTTAATTATAAACAATGAGTTGCAATGGCCTATTGATATGACAACAAAAAGTGGGGGTCAACATCGTTTCATTCCGATGAAAAAGTAATTAAAAAGCCGGGAGTTTATAGGCTTCCGGCTACTTTTTGCACTTTTTCCATGTGTATTATTTATTCAATTTCAATTTGTTTAGCCGGCATAGGCATGGCTTCTTCTTTTTTCGGAATAGAAACTCTCAGAATGCCGTTTTCATACTTAGCAGTGATTTTATCACTATTAACGTTTTTGGGTAATGTAAAAGAACGGGAAAACGATTGATAGCTAAACTCTCGGCACGTAAAATGTTGATCTTCTTTCGTCTCGTTTTCCTCCTTTTTTTCAGATGAGATGGTTAATACATTTTCGTCTAAGTCAATTCTGAAATCGTCTTTTCCCAGACCTGGTGCTGCCATCTCTACCTCAAAACCATTTTGCCCTTCTTTGATGTTTGTTGAAGGAAGTGTGGTGTTGGTTTTTGAAAAATTTCGGTTTGAGAAATCCATCCAGTCACGGTCGAAAAAGTCATTAAAAAATTTCGGCCATAATGGATATTCTTCGCTTTTTTTGATTATTGACATAATTACCTCCTTTTTTTAATGGTTAAACAACAGATATATAGTGGAATATTTATGAAGAGGCCAATCATTAAAAAAAGTTTTACTTGCAGTCTTTTAGCTGCTTGACATTGTACCATCATTTTGATTCACAAAACAATGTGGGATTGTTTTGTATGATATCCATTTCATTTTCATATAACAAATAAAGAATTGAAAAGTTGTTGAAGATTAAATAATTAGGCATAGTCTGTTTCCATTCCAAACTGGAAGCAACAAAGTGAGGCGAAAAGCGTTTCTTTTTGGGAGAATTTGTTACTTTTTGGGAGAATTTGTTACTACATTTGCAAGAAGAAAAAACATTCCATGTCACCCACCAAACGGCATCAGTCTTCGATGCTCGATCTATTATTGATATGCCTGTCAGCGAATTTTCTCCCAGTTGATAAAGAATCACAAACATTGAACAAGTGATTTGATTTTTATGTATTTTAGTGCTTTAGATGTAAAACTTATAAATCTGATTACAAAACAAGACAAGATAGTGTGCCCGAAAACAACGAATGTAATGCCTCCACTCAAGCCACACCCGCTAAAGGAGGCCGCATTCAGGCCGTTAGTACACAGTGAAGAATAATCCATTAAAATTAATATGATATGGTAACATTCATAAAAAACAGACCTATTATATTCATATTGTCATCATTCCTTTTTTTTAATGTCTTGCCTGCTATGCCTATTGATCCCAAAATTGATGACCTAAATCATCTTCTTGAAACATCCACTGGCTTAAAAAAAATTGATGTTCTAAATGAATTATCAACAGTCTATGACACCATATCATATATTAAATCTTTAGAGTATGCAAACCAGGCTCTTGAATTAGCAAGAAAATATAAAAGTAAAAAAGATATTGCTATGTCTTTAGACAGAGTTGGCAGAGTACAATATTTTCTAAGCAATTATGATAAGTCAATTAATTATTATATGGAATCGTTAAATATTCTAGAAGAAATCGGGGATAAAAAAGCTATTTCAAAATTGTATAATAATATTGGAGGTATTTACCTGCATTTAGCTGACTATGATAAAGCATTGGAATATTTGCAAAAAGGATGGAATATAGCTGAAAAGATTGGCTATAAGGAACTTATGTATAAATTATCTAACAATCTGGGGATAGCTTATATGAAATTGGCAAATTATGATAAAGCATTGGAGTATTATAAAAGGACGTTGAAAAACTGTATTGAAGTTGGTAATACAAAAATTATGGGGCCTTGTTTAAACAATATTGGAATGGTTTATTGGTATTTAGAAGACTATCATAAAGCATTGGAATATTATTTAAAATCAGTAAAAATCTCCGAAAAAATAAGAGATAAATGGAGTATTTCCAATGTTTCAAGAAATATTGGGGAGGTTTATATAAAACTTCATGATTATAATAATTCATTCTTATATCTTAATCAAGGCTTAAAAATAGCTCAGGAAATTGATTCAAAACATTTGATTAAAGATTGCGATGTTACCCTTTCTGAATTATATTATGCTAAAGGCGATTACAAAAAAGCTTACGAATATCACAAACTGTATTCAGATATTAAGGATAGTATTTTTTCGGAAGAAATAGGAAAAAATATTGCAGAAATGGAGGTAAAATTTCAAACTTTTAGAAAAGAAAAAGAAATTGAAATTTTAAAAAATGAAAATGAAATAAATGTATTAAAATTAAAAAAACAAAATATACAAAGAAATTCGTTGATCATAGGTTCCTTATTTATCATATTATTAATCATTATATTATATAACCGATATCTACTCAAAAAGAAAACAAACAAACAACTTGAAATCGCTATCCAGAAAATATCAAAATCAGAAGCTGATCTTAAAGAATCAAATGCTACAAAAGATAAATTTTTTACAATTATCTCTCACGATCTCAAAGGGCCTTTTAGTTCATTACTCGGGTTTTCAGATATATTGGTAACAGAAGCTGAGAAATATGATAGGGATGCCATTGTAGAGTTTAGCAAGATTATCAATGCATCTTCTCATCATTTATTCGATTTGGTACAAAATTTACTTTTATGGGCAGGAAGTCAGTCCGGTAAATTACAGAACAATCCTGAAAGGGTCAACTTAAGAGAATTGTGTATCAAAAATATTTCTGTCCTAAAAAATAGTGCGGAAGAGAAAAATATTGCTTTAAATCAGGAAATTCCTGAAAATCAATATGTGTATGTCGATAGAAATATTGCTTCGACCGTGATCAGAAATTTAATATCAAATGCTATAAAATTTACGAATAGCGGTGGGACAGTAAGTATTACTTCTGTCGAAAAAGATAATTTGATTGAAATTTCTGTTATTGATACAGGAATTGGCATTAGCGAAGAAAACAGAAAAAAACTGTTCAGGATAGATGCCCACTATTCAACAGATGGTACTTTTGCTGAAAAAGGAACAGGTCTGGGATTGATCACTTGTAAAGAATTTATAGAAAAATCCGGTGGAAAAATATGGATGGAAGGGGAGCAAGGCAATGGAAGTACATTTAAATTTACCTTACCGATTGGCAATTGAAAGAATCCGTATGAAAGCCTTGATAATTATTGATATACAAAATGGATTGACAAGAAGGAATTCATTATATCATGAGGATATTTTCCTTGAAACAATTAATTCTGCCATAAAAACATATCGAGATTCGGATTCAAAAATAGTTTTTGTCCAACACAATAATAATCAACTTAAATCCGGCACATTCGATTGGGAAATCGACCGACGGATTGACAGGCAAGAGAGTGATACCGTCGTCCAGAAAAGTCATGGAAATGCTTTTCAAAAAACCGATTTAAAAACAGTACTTTCCGCATTGGGCATAAATTCTATAACAGTAGGCGGATTAGTCAGTCATGGATGCGTTAAAGCGACTTGTCTGGGCGGATTGGCAGAAGGTTTTGAAACATCATTATTAAAAAATGGACATACAAACTGGAATAAAGATGCTCAAATCAAGATTGCCGAGATTGAGGAAGAATTAGTAAAAAGTGGGATTCTATTGGAGGAGTTTCAGCATCAGAAAGATGCTACAAACTCAAATAAATCCCTTAATGATTTGACGACAGAGGAATTTGGTCGATTATTCCCCATCATCATTCAAGAGTACACGGATAAATGGATTGATTTGTATCAAACGGAAAAGCAGTTAATAAGAGATTCTATATTAAAATCGGAAATCGTAAGTATTGAACATATCGGCAGTACGGCAATTCCAGGATTAAAAGCCAAACCTACGATTGATATTTTATTGCAAATATCGGATCAGATTGATATTCAAAAATTAAAGGATGTTTTTAAATCACTTGGATATCAACTTAACAAACGGCCTGATAAGCCTTCACCGCATTTGACCTTTGTAAAAGGATATACTATTCAAGGTTTTAAAGGACAAGCATATCATGTGCATATCAGATTCAAGGGAGATTGGGACGAGATTCGGTTTAGAGATTACTTGATAAAACATGCAGATGTAGCAAAAGAATACGAGACCCTTAAAATGAAACTTGCTGATAAATATAAGAATGACAGAGAAAAATATACAGATTCAAAAAAAGAGTTTATTGAAAGAATAAATAAATTGACACGAAAGCAATAACTGTTCGAGACTATAAAATAAATGGTGTCAAACTTTGAATCACTTATTCTGATCTTATTTCGAACTCACATTAATATAAATGAGAGTTGAGGTAACGTGCTCAAAATATTCTTTATATTTGTGCTTCATAGATCTGTCAAATAAAACCCTTTGATATGACAAAGAATATTTTCAATGCCTTTTTATGTGGCCTCTTATTCACGATGGCCATAATCTCCTGCAAACAAACAAAATGTCCGGTTGAAAAGGAAGACGCCCTTGCTGCACATATTGATTCAACAGCCAAAGCCGGTGATGATTTTTTTCAATATGCCAATGGTAAATGGTTTAAACAAAATCCGATTCCGGCCAGCGAACAAAGCAACGGCATCTTTCAATTGGTTCAGGATACCGTAAATGCGCAGATTCGTCAGATATGCGAATCGTCGGCAGCCATTCAGCATGCCAAAAAAGGAAACAACAAACAGAAAATAGGCGATTTCTTTTATTCGGGAATGGATAGCGTTTCGTTAAATAAAAAAGGGATCAGTGACCTGAAAGGCGATTTTACGGCAATAGATCAGATAAAGGATTTGAAAGGTATTATCAGGGAGGCTTCTTACATCCATACAGTGTCGTCGGCACCCCTGTTTGATATGTATATTGGTCAGGACGATAAGAACAGCAACAAATATCAGGTATATATCAGTCAGGGTGGATTAAGTTTGCCGGATCGGAATTTCTATTTTGATACGGATGCCAAGGCTGGGGTCATTCGCGAAAGATTTGTCGTACACGTGGGCAATATGTTTCAGATAATGGGCTACGAAAAATCAAAAGCCAAACAGGCTGCCGTCAGGTTGATGGAAATGGAAACGGCTCTGGCAAAAACATCGCGCAAACGTGAAGATACCCGCGATCCCTTTGCCAATTACCACAAAATGTCATTCAGCGCGTTGACAAAATTGACTCCGAATATAGACTGGAAGGTTTTTATGAGTGGGGTAGGATTGGAAAAAGTCGATACCGTCATTGTCGGTCAACCTGAATTTATTACTGCTTTAAACGGTTATCTGAATAAATATACGGTTGATGACTGGAAAAATTACCTTAAATTTCAAATGCTGAGTGGCTTGTCTCCTTATTTGGATGATAAAACTTATCTGGAAGATTTTAGCTTTTATTCATCCGTTTTGCGTGGTATCAAAGAACCGAAACCCAGATGGAAACGGGTGGTGGAACAAACCGACGAGTCGCTTGGAGAATTGATCGGGCAGGTCTACGTGAAAGAGTATCTGCCGAAAGGCACCAAAGAAAAGTTGGTAGAAATAGGGGAGGCCATCAAAACGGTTTTTGCCGAACGCATCAAGGTACTCGATTGGATGAGTGCAACAACCAAAGAAAAAGCGTTGAAAAAGCTTCATGCCGTGATAATGAAAGTGGGTTATCCTGAAAAATGGAAAGATCTCAGTACCATGCAGATAGACCGCACTTCTTACGTGAAGAATGTCATGAGTGCCAATAAATGGGGTTTCAACTATATGATCCGCAAATATGGAAAACCTGTAGACCGCACGGAGTGGGGGATGGAGCCACAGACCTACAACGCCTATTATAATCCTTCCAACAACGAAATCGTCATTCCCGGCTGCAACATCATTGTTCCGGGTTATGAAAGCAAGATGGCCGATGATGCGATACTGTATGCCATCATCGGTGCAACCTTCGGGCATGAAATAACTCATGGTTTCGACGATCAGGGTTGCAAGTACAATGAGGTCGGAAACCTGAGCAACTGGTGGACAAGCGAGGACAATACAAAGTTTACTCAAAAAACAAAAATGATTGTGAAGCAATTCAACGATTATGTGGTTGTTGACAATTTGCATATCAATGGAGCATTGACCCAAGGGGAAAATATCGCCGATTTGGGCGGAGTGATTATGGGATATGAAGCTTTCAAGAAGACAAAGCAATTCAAGCACAACGAATTGATTGCCGGTTTGAATCCCAGCCAACGTTATTTTCTTGGTTATGCACTGGCCTGGATGCAAAACATTCGTCCCGAAGCTATGGCAAACCAGGTGAAAAGCAATGAACATGCACCTGCAAAATGGAGAGTCATAGGCCCCTTGTCCAATATGCCGGAATTTTATCAAGCTTTTGGCGTTAAAGAAGGTGACAAGATGTGGCGTTCGAAAGAGCAGATTGTAAGTATCTGGTAGTCTGAGAAGTATGATAGATGCCTTTGTAATGATAAAGATAATGCCTGCAGCCATCATCGGTCTCACGGTACATGAGTTTTCACATGCGTATATGGCTTCCCGCCTGGGAGATCATACGGCCAGAGACGAAGGGCGTTTGACGCTGAACCCATTGAAACATATAGATTGGCTTGGCTTTTTCCTGATTGTTGTAGCCGGGTTCGGATGGGCAAAGCCTGTAACTTTCAACCCCGAGAATCTGAAGCACAAACACCGTGATGAAATATTGATTTCCATTGCAGGCCCGTTATCCAACTTGGTGACAGCCTTTCTCCTTTTTTTGATTGCCCGTGGTCTCTATTTCTTGGCATACTTCAACAGTACAAATGTAGGTTTGGGAATTGTCAACCTGATTGTGGTTTGGGGTGTAATCAACATCAGCTTATTTATTTTTAATCTGATTCCGCTGCCTCCGCTTGACGGTTCGCACCTTTATCTGACATTTTTGAAAGAAATCAATCCCAGGCTGATGACCAATTTATACAAATACGGCACCTTGGCTCTGTTAATCATTATTCTGGCCGAAAATTATCTGCATATCAACATCCTGCATTTATCGGGAATGATCAATTCTGTCACTTTCTTTTTTATGAAGTTGATGGCTTTTCATTGAAGATTACTGTCTCTTCTGAAATTAGTGGTGTTTTGGCGGCAACTATAGCTAAATTTGAGTAGAAGCATACAATTTCTTTGCATATCCTGCAAGAAAGGAATAGAGATTATTGATTTTATGATTGAGAGATGTCAGAATATTTCAGCGATGAGATTTAGAAATTAGGTTGTAACTTTTTGTCTACATAATATAAAAGTTTATTCTGTTTTATTTCAAGTATATGAATAGTTTATTGAATATTTAAATATTTAATCATATAATCATTAAAAAAGTTGTAGATTAGCGGCTGAAAAAAATACAACAAACCAATAAACTAGAGAAATGAAAAAAAAATTGCTAATCTTTTTTTTTGCGGCCATATCTGTTCCTTTTATGGCACAACAGTCTGTAAACCAAAAAGAAATAGGGCTGATAACTAATAATTTTGATACTTTTGGATTATCATACAAAGTAGGTTCCAGTGAATCTTTATGGCGGTTCAGTGCATTTAATTTGTCAGGCAGCAATCAAGATTCGAGAGCAGATAGTTCATCAACTAATGTTAATAATATTGGAATAGCCTTAAGAGTTGGAAAGGAATTTAGAAAATCAATTTATAAGAATTTTGAGTTTAGATACGGAGCAGATTTATCATTTAGCTACACTCACTCGAGCAATGACTACAAACCTTCGTCTACAGCAAATAGTAATACGAATGTTGAGTATTCAAATTATTCCCCAGGATTGTACTTGGTTCTTGGAGTCAATTATGTGATAAATAATAAGTTTTCAATTGGTGCCGAATTGAATCCCGGAATGAGTTATTGGTCGACCAAAAGAAATGAAAAGTATTCATTCGGACAATATGATGGAAGTTTTGTCACCAGTGAGTCAACATCTAAAAACACAGGGATTGGGTACAATTTTTCAAGTACACCAATACTGTTTACAATTTCCTACAAACTTAATTAGTCGGTCTTGAAAAAACATTCAATGCATTAATTACAGCGAAATAAAATGCTGAAAAATACTTCGGAAATTAGCCGAAATCACTGTACTGCCAAATGCCGTTTACACCAATGGATGCTTGAGAGATTAAGCAAAGGATAGCTGTGAGGCAAAAAGCCGATTAAGAAACCCTTTGAATTCCGGTGAGCGCATTCCCCGCTGCTCTGCGGTAGGGGGGAGCGAGCAAAACACGATCATTTCCCGATACAGAATGTGATTGTATTATTGTAATGTTCTAATAATCAGTAGTAAGTGTGGTGTTTGAATATTGATGGGTAACAAATGGGTAACAAAATACAATATGTTCAGCTATTCTATGCAATAGATAATTCTGTACGTTTCGACAAAAAGAAGGGAACAAAAAAAGCTAAATTATTTTAGTTTTACTTGTTCCCTATCTCTATATAAGGCACGCTCGGAAAAATAGAATTTAAATTATCTTTTATTATCTCAATTTCTTTTTCCGAATTATCCATATAAGTCAAAGTAATGCTATGAGGGTATGCTGTAAGTTTTATAGCATAAAACAAAGCTATCTGAACTTCTTGTTTGTAAACTTTATTAGGGATAAATGGGCCAGTGCATTTAACCGAGAAATCCCTCCTTCTAAAATCATCCGTTTGGATCTCTCCAACAGGATCAACTCCCCAATATTCCACATAAACATATTTCAATGCCTTATCCGAAAGATTCTTAAAGTTCAGGTTAAGCGTTTGGCTACCAGAACCGCCCCTCATTCCCATTACATTAAACCAACTTAATTTAAATTTACTGAATTCTATCCCTGGAATTGTATCGTTTTGAGCATATAAGTAAATTGGAACTATCAACAAAAATAAGAACAGTAGCTTTTTCATGATAATAATCTATTTTATAATATTTTACTCAACGCCATACGGCCTGTTTCTTTTTGTTACAATGGTCTTATCTGTTTCCACGCATACTTCGCCGTATATACTGCCTAATCCGTTGCAACCAATATAACCGTAGGCGTGAACTGATTTACCTTCACAAATAATGTAAGTATGCAGCTTTAAGTTATCTCTTGGTAAAAACCCTAATTGTATTCCATTGTCGTTATAGATAGCTATTGCACATGGATCATATTTATTATCAAGTTGGGCTACTGCATATCCGTTAAATTTTCCTACCATCTTCAGTGGAAGTTTTCGGTAGTAACATCCCATTATTTCAAATTTTTCATATCCTTTTCGTGGAGATAACCCGATACCTTTATCTCCTATATAATATTTTTGATCTTCAGATAATTCAGAAATGGATTTCTTGCTAATACTATTTTTATGACCCTTTTTTGTAAAAAGTATTCCAAATACAATTATAACAATTATTGCCAAAATAAATATTCCCATAAAGATATTTAGTTACAAATCACATTTATAGTATAGAGGTCAACAAATAGGCCTTTTATTACACGTTTTTGCTCCAGAACATTACTGTCTGCAAATATAACTGATAATTAGATTATTGCAAATAAAAAAGCGACCGGTTAAAGTCGCTTTCTGTTTAGCCAGTTCGCATTTATGAGAAGTGGAAATAGCCTCAATAATTTTTCTTGATTGTTCAGTTCTAAGCCAGTTTGCGGGTATTTTACCAAAATTTCCAGCCATTTCCGTAGCATTGACAAATGAAATGCCATTTTTGTCCTTAAATGATACGGGGTCGGTTGAGATGACATCATCGTCAAAGGGGTAACAACAAGTTACCCCCCTTGTTTGTATTATCGCTATTTTAGCGTTTCTTTTCTTTAAAGAATGGATCAACTGCGTATCTAAGCACATCAGATGCGTTGCAATGCCATCTGCCGTTTTGTGCATCCGTAGGTTTTTCTGCATGAATTTTATTAGCTCCAACGAGTTTCATAAGTCTTGACTTTCCGCCGACAATTTCCATAGCGGTGTTTTTTGAAAAAGTCAGTCTTCTTGTAGCTGAATAGATGGCTTCAAGTCTTTCAGCCATTACCTCATCATAAGTTCTTGGTCTCATATCGGATATTGTTATAAAGTGGAAACACTCTAATGTATTTTGTACAAGCTTCAATATACTTAAAAGCAGCCTTCTAATTTATTCTTTTTCCAGTGGAAAAATCAATTTTTACACCACTTTTTTTATCCGGATAATGGATTTCTTTACTTAATTCTGCATTCTTACGCAGGAAAGAGTTTTCCCCACGAAGTCGGAAAAGTTCATTCTCTAAATCATCTGTATATTTGTACATGGCGAATCTCTGTACCTCTATTGTATCATTAGAGGCCATAAGGAAGGATGTTCTATGTTTTATTAATATTTTTTTATATCAGATACTTCTTCTTCTGTTTTCGGTATCAACTTGCTGTAAATTTCGTTAGTTTTTTTCATGGTATTGTTTGTTATTTGTGAGAATAATCGACTTATAGCTCTTGATTTTAAATACACCATTTTTGGGGTATGTAAATTTTCCCTTGAATTGTTGTGATTATTTGTAATTTTTGGTTTTTAGCGTTTAGTTCCTGTTTCATGGGAAGACAAAAAGTCCTCAAAACTCGTTTCTTCTAAACTTTTGAGACGATCTTCTTTTTCGGTAAAATAATTAAAAAGGATATTGATTTCATTACTAAGCCCGCTCATTCTGGTGAAATGATTGGTAAAACAGAATATTCTATCAACCTCTTCTTTACATAGGCATCCTTCAGCCTTCCATTTCATGGTGACACATTTAAGAGCGTTGTTTATAACATGTGAGTGTGTTTTAAGATCACTTATAAAATCGCAGATATATCCCAATGCACTAGTTAATGCATCCAAATTGCAAAGAATATCATCGGATGTTGCATGATTGTACATTTCATATTCATACTTAAAGAATTTTGGAAAAATATCCTTGATTTCTTGAATGTCAATCATGTCTTGATCGGTAATTTTAAGACGCTTTTCAGTTGTTTTCATGGTAAATTGTGTTTTGTTTGTAAATAATTAAAAAAGAGTAAGGATACCCCGGGGAAAGTTCCCCGAGGATATTTAAAGTTTGTGGTTTATTTAACCCGGGCGATGGAAGTTTCCCGGATAAGTTTTGCCGATGCATCAAAGTAAATGGTTATAATCGTTTCACCTTTTTCTGCGGCGGTATATGGGTCTGAAACGACGTATATTTTGTCATATAATCCTATCACCAAATCAGACCAGCCACCGAAGGCAAGCCCGACTGCAGATTCGGTTACAAGACAGGGGAAACCATAGATTGTACCATTGTCAAGGATTTGGCCATAGCCATTCTTTTGTGCTGCACGTAAAGTTTTGGCCGTATCTCCGTTGGTTATAAATGAGCCAGGGCGTACATTTTTTGTCTCCACCGAATGAATAAGTGCAAGTATCTGCTCATAGGTGTTGGTTTCACCCCATTTACTGGCACCATTAAAAACACCTTTAGGCTTAATCTCCGTATCCTCATCACCTAAAACAGCTTTCTCGATTTCAACAGCCATAGATTTAGCCGCTAAATCTATCAAATATTTTTCGACTGAATCGTTTGTTTGTTGGAGTAGTAGATTACTGATGATAAACTGTGCAACCATTGAATAAGGCGTTAATTCAGGGCTGTTGAATGATACAGCTTCGCCTTCTTCACCCACCCAATGTGCAGGATTTCCGGATGCTACTGGGATTCGATTGGTTTTGGTAACATCAAGACCGGTCAAGATCGTTGCTCCGGCTTGTTTCAAGACCAAGTTAGCCAGTAAGGGCGAAATGATGTCCAAGGACTTAGTACCTGTACCGGTTACTAAGGCCGATCTAATTTCCATTTTTTGCTTCGGATGGTCTCCGGCTTCATTGATAAGTTGTGCAAATGTGCTCATTTTACTTGTGGTTAAAAGTTTTTATTCTTGTTTCGATAAATGTTTCGCTGTTGCTGTCAATACTCCGGCGTTCATGTTGAATGGGGGAACTGGATTCGATTAACTCCCGAATTTCTTTTTCTTCTTCTTTGGTCGCATTCCGATATTCACCGGTTCGCCTGTCTTTAACTTTAATAAGTCTTGCCATGGTTCAATTATTAAAAAGATGGGACAATTCAAGATAGCCCTCAATGCAGGCTTTATTGCCATCAATAAAATGGGTTGGATTAAAGCGCGGTAGAACCTTTGCAACGGCATCGATCAAGTCAATATCTGCTTTTTGCTGGGCAGTTAGGTTTACCGTACATGCTTCGTTCAAGAACTTTTTAAGGCCATTTTGTGAAATCTTGTACCCGTCCCAGACATAAGTTGGTAACACTTTGTCGGTCATGTATTTAACTTCTTCTTTTAATTTGGACAAGTTTTCGTCCTTGATAGCCAAATGTTTGGGTTCGATCTTCTTTTTCAGCTCACAAAGAGCCGCTTCGGTCTCCATTTTGTCATACTGGTCTTTGATTAAGGCCAAAATGATTGTTGGATTCCCTTCCTTTAATTGACTGATGGCCTCTTTGGTCAGGTTAATGTCGCATAGGCGGGACAATTCAATAACGCGAGCAAGTGTGTGCTCAAGCGCGTTGGCCGTTGAGGTAATTCCATCAGCCTTTTTCTGGCAATAGTAAGTTTGGTGAGTTTGCATTTTTTTTGTTTTTAATGAGTAATTATTGTTTATTAAAGCTGTACGTTTTTTATTTGTTCTCATTAGTGAGATATTTATGCTGTAAATATATTATATATAATATAACAATCCAAGCATTTTTTAAAAAATATTCTCATTTGTAGTATATTTTATCCATATCATTGTCGTAAATGATATTTTTACTATATTTGCCCCAAATTAGTCATGTTAAATATGAAATATCGGATTAAAGAACTCTGTAAGGATAAAGGAATTACATTCCAAGACTTAGCAAAAAGGATAGGTTCATCGCAAGCCAGTATTAGCAGGATAGCATCCGGAAGCAATACAACTACTGAGACTTTGGAAAAGATTGCCGGTGTTCTTGGAGTTTCAGTAAATGAACTCTTTGCTGAATCATCCAACAACAATGAAGTCCGTTGCCCATATTGTGGTAATACTATTAAAATAACCAAGCCATAAACGAGGCCATTTTCTTTCAAAAACATATTTTTTCTATTTAAAAGGCTACGGTTCTTCATTGAATTGCAGCTTTTTTTATTCTTGAATTTTAACATTTCAGCTTTTTTCAAAAAAATAGCGTGTGTGTAAGCTCGATTGGGCTGTGGTATCGGACGTCTAAAATCAAACATTTAGCACCGATACCGGGGGCCTGTGGACTAACACCTTGGTCCTACAATGCACCAAAACGCTGCAAAATCAAACGATAAACGGCATAAAATCACTTAAAAAAGCAGCGTTTTGGTGTGTTTCTGTTCATTTTAGTTCGATTATTTGTGCTTGATTTATATATGATTTTAGAGCTGCACCTTTTTAATTTCAGCCTTATATATGTCTGGGTTTGCGGCATAATAAGCCCCTACATCCGTTGCCATCTTTGCAGGGTCAGGTGTGATACCTACACGTGTCAAATCAAGCCTGTCTGCATCAAAACAGGTGTCTATTAACAAATCGCCAGACCTCTGCATATCGGTATGATGTTCACATGCAAAACAGAGCCTGTGGATTATACTGTCATCCATTCCATTTAAGAAAGTCACTGCATACTTTTTAAGGTATCGACTGGCTCGTAAACCATGGTCAGGATCACCACCATCGTTTTCTCTGCACATATCGTGTACATAGGCAAAGACTTTTAGTGCTTGTAAATCTGCTCCAGTCTTTTCGGCTAAGAGTATGGCGTTTCTCTCTACATTTTTCCAATGTGATAAACCATGAATATCACTTGGTTTTGAGTTATTAATGGAATAGGTCTTTATTATTTCAAATTGCGATGCCTGAATCTCTAAATTTGACGTATTCAGTTTCCTCTCTAAGTTGCGAAGTTGTCCACATTGCATCTGTTCCTCTTGGATATACTGATTTCCATATAAATCAGGGTTATCCATAGCTTTATCGTATAAATCTAATAAGGCTTTACATTGTGGATAATTTTTTAAAATAAAATCTTTAGGCGTTACTAATCCTATGATGTTACACTCTGAAAATGCTATTTCGTCATTTCCTTTGTGTAAAACCTTGCGTTTGTCGACTTCTAATTCAATGATTACTTGGCTCTTCCTTAAACTTTCTATTGTGTGGGATATTTTATTCCTAACATTTGACCCAAGTTGTCCAATTGATATGTTCCTGCAGCCACTCATATCTGGTGTATACCCATAGATACCAAAACCACTTTTTGTACTGACAGCCTTACTCTCATAGTCCCAGTTATAACTAGACCTAAATGGAGATGTATTCCCGTAGTTATAACGATAGACTGTAATTTTATTTTCAGTTTCAATATTAAAGGGTTTGGGCAAAAACTCTAAATCTGTGTTGTCTTGAAGTCCCTTAATATCGCATGAATTTGCTATTATGCCTTCTAAATTAATATCTCCGAAATTGTCATTACACGCCTGAACTGAGCTCAAAAAGCTTTTTTTAAGTGACATATCTGAAACATGACAGTCTCTAAATTCAATTTGATGTAATACGCTTTGCTGCATCGATACTCCGCCAAAATCGCATTGGTTAAAGTTTATTTTACGCATTCTTACACCCGTCATATCTGATCCATTAAATATAACTGAATCGTAGTTTGTATAGGTTTGTCCTTTAATCATCGAATCCCTAAAACTACAATCTTTAAAATTTGCTTTTGAAAAATAGGGCTCTATAAACTCAGATTTTGAAAAATCACATTTATCAAATGAAGCAAGTGCAAAATCTGCCCATTCAAATTTGCAAGCAATGAATTTACTGTCTGTGATGCTTGCGTCTTTGAAATACGCACCGCTTAGACTAATACCGGACAAATCTATTCCAGTGAGAGTTTGGTCTGATAGGTTGATGTTATCCATATTCTTAATGCCTGATTGTATGGCATCGGATATGGTTTCTTTTAGTGTTGGCTTGTCATTCTCGAAAATGACAATGCCTGTTGTCGTTGATAACTGCATATATGGCTTGTTTTAATTTCTTATCTGTCTAAAAAAAAGTCTCCTATCTCGTTTGTACTCAATTTCCATTCAGACATTTTAAAAGTATATTTTGTAAATCCGTTCAAACTGCTCACTTTGTATTCGTTTGCAATACGTTTTATTTTCCACTTTGCCTTTGTAAATGCGTATTTTCTAGTATATTCGTATAATACCATGGGTACTTCTGTTTCGCCTAAATATCTTGCAAGTCGTATTCTGTGCAAGCCATCTAAAAGCACCACCTCGAAGGATATCCTCTTTCCATCTATTATATGAATTGGTATTACGGCAATAGGAGGTATTACTTTTTTCCCTGTTTGAACAAACTCAATTAGATCAAGAATAATGTCAATATTTTGTTGATGAAATATATCTTTTGGGTCTCCTTCATTACCATCGTACCAAATATCTATTTTTCTTGCTCCAATTTTTGGGTTATACATTTTGATCCAATCAAAATTAGAGTCTCTCAATTCCCCAAAATTCATTTTGTTTAAATCAAACTCCCAATCCATTTTTAGGCCATCTATTATTTTTTTTGCCTGGCGAAATCTAGCTTGTGTTACTAGAAAAGATGTTCTATTTCTGGGTTTTTCGCCATCTTCACCCATTGGTGCAAATTCAGGCCTATAAAGTGGAATACCGGTAACTGTTTTAATATTCATAATCAATTATTTAAATAGGGGTTCTTATTCTGGAACATACCATCTTCAAATCCTCTCAATTTTGAAAAGTCAAATTGTTTTGGATCAGTTTCCCATGTAATGGTTATCTCTTTATTTAATAAAGCCCTTTGAGCGAACTTTATTCTATCCTCTGGGGCGGTTGTTGTTTTACTTTTAATTATTGCCATTTTCAACCATTATAGCCTCGAAACGTCCTTCTTTATAATCTATCTCTCCGCCAGTAAGGGTGAATTTCTTATTAACCGAAAAATTTTCTAACAAAACGGTATTGGGTAATATTTCTGTGCTATACTTTAAAATCTGTGTTAATTTTGTTTTTGGAGAGCTATATTGATTTATTATTCTATTTATCATTTGCTCTTCCGGGCGCACAGTTCCATCTGTGAGTACACAATAGAGTGTGTTTTGTAGATAGTTTTCACCTAATAGAACTTTAGAATAAGCAGTTTCATCATTATTCCAACTTGACATCTTAAATTCTATCTCATCAAGTTCATTGATATAGTTCTCGTTAACCTCATTCTCATATATCCTGTCCGAGTTCCCGTTTACCGAATCTTCTATTGTGTCAAGTATTTTATAATCAAAAGAAAGTCCTTTTATAAAGTATCCCGAAATACTCGTTCCTTCATCATCGGTATCCATGCAATACATTGTGAACTTTGCTTCACCAACAAGAGACAGTGTGAGCGGAAATGGTATCAGAACGCCATCTAATCCAGAATACGGAGTGTCTAACATTTTCGTACTGTTAACATCCACAAACCCACCATCTCTTAATTTCTGAGCGTCAAATGTTAAATAAAAAAAGCTCGGAGTATCAGACCATCTACCGTTATCAAAATATTTATCTCCAATTGAAAACTGGCATTTAATCTTTACAGTCGTAAGTGCTCCATTGATACTAGTTGTATCTGAAAAATAAGCAAGATTATTCGAGGGGCATGTTTTAATTGAGCATTTAATCGCTGTTGCCCCGGCAGAAAATGCCGCCGTCGGGAGTTTTCCGGAAAATTCAAGTATGGGATTAGAATCAGAAAGAATGGGTTCATTATATACACTATGTTGATGCCAATAGTTTTTAGCCCTTACTTGGATAACTTCATCAAAAGTATAATTCGTTAATTCATCTGTTGTTTTATAACTTGTAGCCTTTATAGGCATAGCCCCCAATAAATCATTTGAGAGATTTTCGGTAATATCTTCCACCTCTATAAGCTGAGAATCTACAATATTATAATGCCTTAGTTTATAAACAGATGGTAGGTAAAACTTCTTTACGCTGATATTTTCACCGCTGGTATATTTCGGTAAATCATAAAAATGTGTTAATGAATCAAAGTCTTCTGTTGGAAAAATAGTACCAACAGCGTAAGTGGATGTTTTCACACTTGCTTTGCTGTATCCTCCCAAAATATCAAGTGTATGATTGCTCCCTGAGAAACCTATATCTTGCACAGAAAGACTGTTTGCATTCACCATCTCATAGGTAAGAAAATCTGAAGAGTATTTGTAATATTGTCCGGAATGATCCATATCTATAAAGTATAAGTTTCCGCACCAATCTACACATGTCCAATTCATCAACTTGCAGAATGATTCTAAAACTTCCTTTAATTTCATGGCCTTATCATCCTCGTCGAAGAAGTTTTGTTCCGATATGGTCATTCTTTCAAGAACGTTAGCAAGTGTACGATATAAATCATATCCCTCTGCATAAACATGTGGTATGAAAATATTTGAATACTCCGCTTTAGAGGCGTTTACGCATTTCTTTACAGTATCCCATAAGCTTATAAAAGTGTAGGAATCTCCTGTAATAGAATAATCTATTTGTTCAAGGGTGCTCATAGCACTTATACATTGTATCTCTAATTCAAATGGAGTAGAAGTATAGTCTTGTGTATAAACCTCTGGAGAAATAAAACCTATCCACTTAACAACATCGTTAATTTTAAAAATGACGCGAAATTGTTGGTAGTTTGATGAAAACAAAGTTTTAAGATAATCATCACCGACTATCCTTAATGTAGCGGTACTAAATCGGGTAGGGACGTAAAGGAAGTCGTCATCATCCAATTTTATAACAAAAGGATCTGTTCCTCCAACCAATTCCGTTGATGTTCCGGTAAATCCATCCTCCTGAATCTCCACCACACAAGATATATTAGATGTGGTCTTGAATGGCACTGTATATTTTGTTACGTAGCTCATAAATTGTTGGTTTTATTTTAAATTTTTCCATATTTTTCTATAATGTATTTAGCTATATTTTTCATTTCGCATAAATAGTTTAAGACTGTTCGGTATCTCATAACATTGTACCTGTATTTAAAGTATTCTAATATCTCAGTCTCTTTTTTAAACGAAGAGACTTTGGAATCTTCTGCAATTAAAAGAATGGTATCTTGAAAAACATCATCAATGTTTCTTGTTGGAACGTCGATTGATTGTTTTTCGATTTTAATCTCTTCCTTTAATTTCTCATAGTTCTTCGCTATCACTTCCAGCACCAGAGTGTTGTATGTATTTTCGGATTTCATCAAGTACTGATTTTAAAAGATTTCCCTCATTATCTGTAATCTGTTTGATTTGCAAGTCAATAATAACTTGAAAGACTGTTGATTTTTTAATTTGCAGCAAGTCCGATAGTTCGTTGATTATGAGATCATCTGATTCGCTTAATCGAAAGCTCTGTTTTGTCTTCATATTTTTAGTTTTTAAAGTCGAATTTTTTAAAATTTACATTAAAGCCGTTTCGGTTCGTTCAAAATCATATCTATTCGGCAAGCCTGAATGATAGCTTATTTTTCATTTTCAAAGACATCGAAATTCTGATACGTAATGAAAAATGTATCGTCATCAGCGATATTGATGAGATGCGCCCGGCCTGAGCCGGTAAAACCAAGAGCGGATACAGTAGGGTCTTTGAGCAAGAGCCTGTCCAGCTTCTCGATAGATCGTTCAATATCCTTGCATATAACTAAGGCTTTAATGGATCCCAAGGGTAAACCTGAAAATTCGGCTAACGATTCAACTGGCAGGTTTCCGCCAAAACAATCAGTTAAATTATCATAAGTTTCAGAGAACGCCTGGATCTGATTTGTGAGTTTTTTAGTTTTCATAATAAGTTATTTTTAATGTTAATTTAATGATACTTGTGATTGTTTTATATTTTCATATTCTTCCCTGCTAATTGCATTATTTTTCCACTCTTTCCTCTGGTTATCAAGCCGTTTCTGATTCTCTGCGGCTTCTATACGGGAAATTTCTATTTGCCTGTCTTTAACGTGTTGGAATAGAGCGGATGCAATCATCAAGGGGTCTACGCTGCCGTAGAACTGGCCATATTGTCCTTTTTTTAATCGATGGAAGAAAAGAAGGATTTCTGCGGCACGTAAATACCCGTAGTCAACGGCAATGATTCCTGTCAGTTCATCCATTTGGTCGATTGTCATTTTTGATTTTGTTCCGCAAAAATCATTTAGGTTTTCCAGCTGAGCCATAAGCCACACCTTAAGAAAAGGCATCCCAAATGCCAACTTTACTTTAGTGAGAGAAATTTCACTTTTGTATGCTTTTTCCGGGTTCTCTGCGGCAATAATTTGGGTTGATGGGTTCATTCTGGATAGGAATGTACCAGAATCGCCGTACAGTTCTATCACGCATAATGCCTGAGGTGGCACATCATTTGCAAGCTTCCGCGGCACGTCGCATGATTTCTGCCTTTCTTGCATTGTTATCTGCATCAGGCTGTTGTTTGAAGTTTTGTCCATTTTTATTTTTGTTTAAAATCCATTCAGCATTGAAGCCCTGCCAGCTTCTTTCAACGGATATCTGGATACATTCGTTTGCTGATAGTCCCGATAGTTCTATTTCGCGCTTAATGGCGTTGAATGCCGTTTCTGTGTTCGCTGCCCTTTTTTGTTTTCTTACCGTAAGCCAGTCAGATGCTACATTTTCATCAACTCCCAACTCAATAAATGATTTAAAAAAATTGAACTTTGGTTCTATATCTCTTATTTCCTTATTAAGTTTGTTCTCTTTATTATTAGGGGTAACATTCGGGTTTCCGTTCACGGAACATTCGGGTTTCCTCGATGGGGAAACTTCGGTTTCCGTTGTCTGATATTTCTCCCAGTTAACCACTGTTAATAGGTGTTTCCTTCGGTTTCCTTTCCCCACTATTTCGGTTAAAATCATTTCGTCTTTTAATAATAAATTAAAGAACTTGATTGTTGTCTTTTTGGAGCATGAAAACAGGTCTGTCCATTGTTCAATTGACCTGAATGATTGCCCTGGGTTGCAGGTGAACATTTCGGTTCCTACTGGGAACTTCTTGGCTTCGTAGTTGACGTTTAGTAAAATCGAAAACCACCACTTCAGATATTTTTCATTCTGCCAAACCCAATGTTCTTGGATTGCTCTGTGTATGCTGATCCATCCGCTTGCCATAGCATCCTACTTTCTTGGATGTTGTCCAGTTACCACATAGGAAGTGGCCGCCTGTTCGATTTCCGCATTTGTTGCGATGCGGTTGCTTAAAAGGTACTCTTCGAGTTCCTTTCGTTTGAAAAATACCTGTTTCCCAGAAGGTTTATAGTGTGGGATCTCGCACATGCTCGTTTTCTTGTATAAGCACGATTCAGACAAACCCGTGTAGAGTACAGCCTCCCGGAAGGTAAGAACCTCTTTTGTGTTAATTGCTTCCCTGTTAATCTCTGCGTAACGTTCCATTTTATTATGTTTAGAATTTGCGGTCTTCGGCGGGCTGGTGTAAGGCATCCGCGTCTTTACCATTGAGTGGGGGCTTACACTCTCCCCGCTCGTTGAATCAAAAGTAGAAAAGGATAATGAATGCAATAAAAATGGGAACTTTGCATAAAAGAAAAGCCGCTGAATATCAGCGGCTTAATTTGATTTGTGGAAATTTTTAAGGGAACTTTTTGGAAACTATCTGTAATTAATTATGTAGTAAAATTCAATTTCAAACCCTCTTGGGCTTAGTCCGTTTGGCTTGTATGTCGATCTATTTAAATTAAAGGCATCACAAAAGATGGTGTACCATTTTGCAAAACTTGGTTTACCATCACCGGTCCTTTCCTTCTTTCTTTTATTCTCTTTAAGCACATTACTATTTAGAATAAGCAGAGCAATTGATGCATAATCCACATCTTTCCTTTCTCTCTTCATGTCTTGTTTTAAACGATCCATTAAACTGTTACCATCGTCATCCTTTTTTAGTATAAAAGGTGACTTGAAGTAGGATTTAAAAACTTCCATTGAATTTGATTGGTCGGTTGCATTTTCAACTCTTACCTCATTCTGCTTGGTTGAGCTATCAGTATGCTGTTGAGGCTTTGTTATAGAGCAAATTTGCTCTATAAATTCACTCTCAATGGTACTCATAATGAATGAATCACGGATGAGTTTTTCATCAATGCAGTCAAATTCAATTCCGATTTCTACGAGTTTTGAAATGTACATTTCCAAACTGGATCGTTGTGCAAATCGAGCTTTTTTTATGGAATCATTAACATCTGATTCTTGCTGAGATCCAGAATCGAAATAAGTATCATTAAGGCACACAAGCAAAGCATATCTGTTTATCAGCTTTTCGAGACGTTTTACAATGACGATTTTCCTTTCCGCAATGGGGAGAGAGCAGATTTCTATAATTGACGCATCGGCTTCATCAACATCAAATAAATACCCTTCCTCTTCTTTTGTTAGATGCCGTTCATCGGCCAAAACATCACGGTATTTCTCATTTTCATGCGTTATATTTCCATCATCGTCGGTTTCAATATCCGATCCAATATATGCTACTACCGTTGGCATTAGTTTGAGCATTTTGTCTATTATCATAGCATTGGTTTTAGAAATTTATATCCGGTATAAGGTTCACGGCTTCTTGTTTTTTCTTGTCCAGCACCTTTGCATAGATTTGTGTGGTCTTGATGTCTTTGTGCCCAAGTAGTTTTGAGACCGTATAAATGTCAGCCCCTAAATCAAGCATCATTACTGCAAATGAGTGCCGACTTGCGTGAAATGTGACATCCTTTGTTATTCCGGCACATAAACACCACCGCCTTAACTCAAGTAGTGTTTGGGCGTTGTATTTGAATCCAGAGAATACACGTTTGTCATCTTCTCTACGTTCACCCATGTACGCCTTGGCCTGTTGGTTCACATCAAGATATTCTTGGCCTCCGGTCTTTTTCTGTTTGAAAACGATTCTTGTAAATTCTCCGAATGTTTGCACCTCTCCCCATACCAATTTTTCAAGATCACTTTTTCGGATGCCGGTAAGGCAGCAAAACAGGAATGCCCTTTTTAGAACCGGGTATTTACATTCTGCCCTTACGAGTTTCTTGATTTCATCGAAAGTTAAATATGTGCGCTCCGTTTCTTCCTGTTTAAATCCATCTATACCACGAAGGGGGTTAACTGGTAGTATTCTATCATTAAATGCCTGGTTGATGCAAGCACGGAATTTGTTGAAATAGGATAGTTTTGAGTTTTGTGATAGGGGTTTGGCCTCATCTAAATCCTTGTTTCTGCGCTTATAGGCATCTTTAGCTACATTGTCCAAGTAATCCTTGAATCCTTCTATAAAGTCTGCATTCACATCTTTGAATGTGGTTTTCTCGGTGCAATACCTTTCAAGATGTTTTAGGCAGCTATACCAGTTACCCCAGTTACCCCGGCTTTCTTTGTTTCCGTGGCGATCTTCGCACAATTTCCGAAAATAGTCCAAAAATGGAGTATCAAGTTTAAATTGACTCGAAAAACCAAACTCACCATTCTGAATTTCAATTTGTCTTTTGGCTTTGATACTTTGAGCCATTTGAAGTGTAGCACGGTTCTGTGCTTTATCTATCGGTGAGGTTTCTTTGACCAAATAGAGCTTCAGAAACTCGTAGCTCCTTTTTCCATTGTAGTAAACATCAAGGTACAAACTAACGCTTCCATTGGCAAGAACTTTTTCCCTAAGTCTTACCGGTTCCTTTTGCGTTTTTGATGAGGCTTTTGACTTTACGGTTTTCATATTTTGTTACTTTTTGTTACTTGTTTCTTGTGAGTAACAAAGTAACAACAAAAATACGACAAACAAAAGAATATCAAAAGAAAATAACAGACCTTTTTTGTGGCCTGCTATTATTTATAACTAACTGAATTAAAGTGTATTTGTTTTCCTTTTCTTTCCTTTGTTTGGCTGTTGTTTTCATTGCCAAAAAAAGGCTTCATTTTCCGATACAAAAATTCTTGAAGATATTTTGCAAAACCTCGTCGGAAGTGATAACCCCTGTAATCTGCCCCAAATGGTGCAGACATTCGCGGATATCCTGAGAGAGGAATTCGCTGGACTGGTTGTCGCGGAGGCCTTGCTGAACGCGCAAGATGGCTTCGTGGGCGAGGGTGAGGGCTTCGTAATGCCGGAGGTTGGTTACCACGATATCTTGGCGTTCCAAGTCGGGGAGCCCTGCAATTTCAAGTAATTTCCCACGTAGGATATCTAAGTTTTCGCCTTTTTTGGCTGACAGGTGAATGCGGTTCTTGGAATAAATTTTAAAAAGGTCATCCAAAACCAGCTGCTCTTCTTTGGAAATTTTGTCGGACTTGTTGAAGAGGAGGATGAGGCTTTTGTCTTTGGTTCGGGGGATGATTTTTCCAGCCATCCACTCGATGTGTTCGCTTACCATGGTGGAGTCGATGACCCAGAGGACAATGTGGGCCTGTTCGATTTTCTGATAGGTGCGTTCGATGCCCAACTTCTCTATTTCGTCCTGTGTGGATTGGCGGAGGCCGGCTGTGTCTATGAAACGGAAGGTGAGGCCGTTGATGTTGACGGTATCTTCAATGACGTCGCGCGTGGTGCCGCTTATTGCTGAAACGATGGCGCGGTCTTCGTTCAGGAGCTTGTTCAGAAGGGTCGATTTTCCGGCATTGGTTTCTCCGACGATGGCCACCGGAATTCCATTTTTGAGGGCGTTTCCGAGACGGAAGGAGTCCGTGAGCTTGTGCAGATGCTTTTCTAATTTTTCAGCCAACTCGTTCAGGTCTTTTCTGTTGGCAAATTCCACTTCTTCTTCACTGAAATCAAGTTCAAGCTCTATCATGGTGACGAAATGGAGCAAGTTGTTCCGGAGCTTGTCCAATTCGCGGGAAAAGCCGCCACGCATTTGTTGCATGGCCAATTTGTGGTTGGAAGCGGAAGTGGATGCAATCAGGTCTGCTACGGCTTCGGCCTGGGAAAGGTCCATTTTCCCGTTTGTAAAGGCTCGCCTGGAATATTCACCCGGTTCTGCCATGCGACAGCCATTTTTGATCAGAATCTGGATGATCTTTTGCTGGATATAGACAGAACCGTGACAGGAAAATTCCACGGTGTCTTCACCGGTATAAGAGTGTGGGTTTCGGAAAATGGTGGCAACGACTTCATCGATGATCCGTTCATCCTGGTGGATGTTGCCAAGCAGTACCGTATGGTCCTCGGCATTGAAAATGCTTTTAGTAGCCGATGCCGCCTTGAAAATCTTATCGGAGATAGAAAAGGCTTCAGGGCCGGAAACGCGGATTACGGCGATTGCACCCATTCCGGGTGCTGTACAGATGGCACAAATAGTTTCTTCGTTCATGTCTTATAATCTTTCCAGAACTTTTTCGATCAATTCATGCATGGCTGATTGATAATCGGTTTTGGCATTTTGGGCCAGGCGATTGGCGATGACTACACAGACAGTCATGGCCTTGTGTCCCAATAATGCTGATAGGCCGGCAACAGCCGAACTTTCCATTTCGTAATTGGTGATGCGGTATTTTCCGTATTTGAAACTTTCCAGTCTGGCATTCATGTCGGGCTTTGCCAGGGGAATGCGCAACTCTCGTCCTTGTGGTCCGTAGAAGCCATTGGCGGAGATGGTCACACCGCGATGCATGTCATCCCGGCCGATGCGTTCCACCAATTCAGGATTGGCTGAAATGACGTAGGGGGCCGCCATCTGTGCCGGCCATTCCATCTGCTGGCAAAAGGCTTTTTCAAAGTTAAGGTCGCAAACCTCGTCACGGCCTGCGTAAAAGTTGAGAACACCGTCAAAACCGATGGACTTCTCGGAGATGAGAAAAATTCCGACCGGAAGATCCGCTTGCATACCGCCGCAGGTTCCTATTCGGATGAGAGTCAGTGACTTTTTTACAGGTTTCTCTGTTCTGGTGCTGAGGTCTATGTTTGCCAAGGCATCCAGTTCGTTGAGGACAATATCAATATTGTCCGTACCGATACCGGTGCCGACGACGGAAATGCGTTTGTCCTTGTACCGGCCGGTGACGGTGACAAACTCGCGATTTGATACCCGGCATTCAATGTCATGCAGAAAACCTGCAACCATATCGACACGCCTCGGGTCTCCGACCAATAGAATCGTGTCTGATACTTGCTCAGATTTTAAATGCAGATGGAAAATGGTTCCATCTGCATTTATAAGGAGTTCTGATGCCGGAAAGACTTTCATCTTTATGCTGTTACTTTGATTCGTTTTTAGTGCCGGGTTTTGATATGGAATCCCGCATGTTGGTGTCCGATTCGATATTTTTCATTCTGTAATAGTCCATAATGCCGAGGTTTCCGCTGCGGAAAGCTTCAGCCATGGCTTTGGGTACTTCAGCCTCTGCATCGATCACTTTGGCGCGGGCTTCCTGGGCTTTGGCTTTCATTTCTTGTTCAAGTGCGACAGCCATGGCACGACGTTCCTCCGCTTTGGCCTGAGCAATGTTTTTATCTGCATTGGCCTGATCCATTTGCAATTCGGCACCGATGTTTTTGCCTACGTCAATGTCGGCGATGTCGATGGAAAGGATTTCGAATGCGGTACCGGCATCAAGTCCCTTCTTTAAAACCATTTTGGAAATGGAATCAGGGTGCTCCAGTACGTCTTTGTGGGAATCGGCAGAGCCGATGGCTGAAATGATACCTTCGCCGACACGTGCCAGGATGGTTTCTTCGCCTGCACCACCCACCAACTGGCGGATATTGGCACGAACAGTGACACGTGCACGGGCTATCAGTTGTATGCCGTTTATAGCCATTGCTGCTACTGGTGGAGTGTCAATGATTTTTGGATTTACGGACATCTGCACAGCTTCGAAAACATCGCGTCCTGCCAGGTCAATGGCGGTTGCCATCTGGAAGGAGAGGTCGATATTTGCTTTGGAAGCTGAAACCATGGCATGTACCACTTTTTCGACATGACCGCCTGCCAGGTAGTGTGCTTCCAACTCGTCACGCTTCAAGTCTCTCAAACCGGCCTTATGACCTTCAATCAGGGCATTGACGATTCTTTGGGGTGGAACTTTCCGGATACGCATCAGAAAGAGCTGTATCAGTGAAATGTTTACTCCTGTTACTTTTGCGGATAACCACAAGAAGAAAGGTACGTAATAAAAAAACATTATTACGACCAATACGATGAGGATAATTAATAGTGTTGCGACCATGATGTATTCTATAAAAGGGTTATTATTGTTTCTCTTTGTTTACGCGGACAAGGACATTGTAGGTGCCGACTTCCGTAACGATGACCGGGGTATTTTCATCAATCATCTCATTTTCGGAACGGCCTTCGATGGTTTTCCCGTTGACTAAGATCTTGCCGATGGGGGCAAGTCGTGAAATGGTAATGCCTGTATCTCCGACGGAAACATTCAATCCTTGAAACGGTTCTGTCTTTGAATTGATTTCAGACTTGAGTGCCATCTTGTCCAGAGTCTTTGACTTGTAAAACCAATAAAGTACAATGCCGAGCACCAAAACTGAAATAGCCAGCGTCAATGTGCCGGAACCTGTTCCAAAATTTTTGTAGGCTATGATGATACCTCCGGCCATACAGGCAACTCCGCCGATTCCTGCAATCGAAATGCCGGGAATCAGATAGACTTCAATAATCATGAAGAAAATTCCCAGAATAATAAGTCCGATGATCAGTACCAAATCCATTGTTTTTGAAAATTTTACGGAAAGATACGTTTTTTTTTGGAAAAACGTAAGTAAACTATCTTATTTTGAAATTTTTGTAATCTCCAGATTACGAACTCTTTTTTCCATGGCTGGAAGTTCTTTCTTAACTTTCAGTATGTCAGATTCTAACTGCAAGATTTCTGCACTGAGTTGTTTCTGTACTTCCGGACTGGCTTGCAGGTATTGAGCTCTTTTCTCTTCCAGTTGTATTTGAGACTTGGCGTATTTTTGATAGGTGGAACGGTAGGAAATATATTCTTTTCTGGCTTCCTCCGATTGAAAATCACTTTCCTTGCTGTATTGTAGCGTATCATTGATGACGAAAATGATATCAGGTTCATTTTCACGGACAGCTGTCAAAATGGGAGTCGGACTGTCCTGTAACAGAGAGTCCAGATTCTTTCCTTTTTGTGTGGCCTTGATGGAGCGAATTTGTGCGAAGTCCTCAAGTTCTTTAATGCTTTTGCCTATCAACATATTTTTGGTGCGGCTGGGAATAAAGGTGTAGATGGCGACATAATCTTTGGGCTGGTTCCTGTCTGTGGCCAAATAACCCCTTTTTGCAAATTCGTCGATGATGAGAAAATAATCGTTGGCAGAAGAGTTGAATGGCTTGTTCAATTGATCTGGCAACAAATAGGTGTTTTTTGAACTGTTCAATCTGGTGACATACAGATCGTACCCACCCATGGAGCCTTTTCTGTTTGAGGCAAAATAGAGGGTTACTCCGTCTGACAGGTAATAAGGATTGCATTCATCTGCTTCTGTGTTGATGGTTTCCGGTAACGGCTCATCTTCTCCCCAGTCATTGAGGATACGGTGACGGGCTACGATGTCCAGATTGTTTCCGGCAATCGGACTTGCAAAAAATGCTCTGTCGTTACGTTCCGGGAAATAGGCACTTCCGGCTGATGGTGGGATTTCCGGAAATGCATTGTTTGCCGGCATCAGGCGACCTGCTTCTGTGGAAAGTTTGATCGTTGAATATAGTTTTGATTTTGGTACTACGATGCTGTCGATGAAACAGACATCTTCAACTCGCTGAGATTGCTCGATGAATGCTTCGATGGATGTTTTCAGTACTTGTCCGGATTCCTTTTTACTTTCATTGATCCTGGGATTATCCAAATATTTGTTGATATAGATCAGAGCGGTGTCCGGTGCGTCTGATTTCAGATAATATTCGGCCAGATATCTGTCTGCTTCAGGAAGTTTTTCTGCTGCTGCGATTTGCAGGTGCGGCAGGGATGCCTGTGGCTTTCCTGTTTCCAGTAAACAAGCACCATACCATAAATTCAGACTGGCGTCCTTGGGCCTTTTTTTGAGCTCTTGTTTAAAAACAGGAAGTGCCTTTTGATAGTCCCCTTTTACATACAATGATTTAGCCTGACTCAAAGTCTGAGCCTGAATAAAACTACCTATACTGAAAACCAAAAGAAGAAATATATGATGCTTCATGCAAAAAAAAAAATTGAAAACCTTCCTAAAATGTGTCCGTCCGATACTGGACAAAAAGGATAAAGCTCTCGTTATGAGCTTTCTGCAGAATATCGAAATCTATTTGATCATATCAAAACCGGTATAAGGGACCAATGCCTTCGGGATGCGTATGCCTTCAGGTGTCTGGTTGTTTTCCAGCAATGCAGCAACGATGCGTGGCAAAGCCAATGCGCTGCCGTTCAAAGTATGGCAAAGTTGTGGTTTACCTGATTCGCCCTTGTATCGGCATTTCAGACGGTTCGCCTGATAGCTTTCGAAGTTTGAAACAGAGCTGACTTCCAACCAGCGTTTCTGTGCTGCAGAGAATACCTCGAAATCAAAGGTGATGGCAGAGGTAAAACTCATGTCACCGCCGCAAAGACGTAAGATTCTCCAGGGTAATTCCAGTTTGTCCACCAAAGTCTGTACGTAATCCACCATTTCCTTGAGTGATTCATAAGAATGTTCCGGTGTGTCGATGCGGACGATTTCGACTTTGTCGAATTGGTGCAAACGATTCAAACCACGTACGTCTTTTCCATAGGATCCGGCTTCACGGCGGAAGCAGGCGGAGTAAGCTGTATTCTTGATGGGCAGGTCTTTTTCGTTCAGAATGACGTCCCGGTAGATGTTGGTGACAGGAACTTCTGCCGTAGGGATCAGATAGAAATCGTCCAAAGTTGCGTGATACATTTGATCTTCCTTGTCCGGCAATTGGCCTGTACCGTAACCGGATGTCGCATTGACCATATAAGGCGGCTGAATTTCGAGATAACCGGCTTCGCGGGCATTGTCCAGGAAGAAACCGATGAGTGCGCGTTGCAAGCGGGCTCCTTTTCCTTTGTAAACAGGAAAACCTGCGCCTGTGATCTTGACACCGAGCTCAAAATCTATGATATCGTATTTCTTAGCCAATTCCCAGTGGGGAAGGGCCTCTTCCGACATTTCCGGTATGACACCGCCCATGCGTTCCACGACATTGTCTTCAGCGCGCATTCCTTGAGGTACGCTTGCGTGTGGCAGGTTGGGAATTTGCACCAAAATATCAATAAGACCGGTTTCGGCCGATTTCATGGTGGATTCTAATTCTTTGTTGCTTTCCTTGATTTCTGTGGTGCGCTGACGGGCAACGTCGGCTTCTTCCTTTTTGCCTTCTTTCATCAGTTGGCCGATGGATTTGGATAATTGGTTCAGTTCTGCCAGAGCCGCATCCAGTTTGGCCTGTGCGTTACGACGTGTTGCATCCAGTTCAAGTGCTGCATCAACGAGTGCAAAATTCTTGAAGCCCTTTTTTGCGAGCCCTGCGAGAACAAGCTCTTTATTATCTGAAATATACTTAATGGTAAGCATGGTAATATCTGTTAACAATGGATTGCAAAGGTACGTTCAATCCGCTGAAAAATCAATATTCACCCGAAATATATTTCTGTCCTTCTTTTTAATTATAACCTTTCCCGAAATAAGTAGTTCGGGTTATGATATTTTTTTTATTTTTGTGTCGCTTGCTCGTTTTTGGCATGTTTGCAGATTAATTTTTATTCAAAGATAGGTATATGAAAAATATCCAGATTTTGTTTTTTGTTTTTTTGTTAGGTGTCCTGAATACAGTCGGAGCTTCCATCCGGACGACCTATAATTTTAATCCGGACTGGAAAATATTTATCGGTGAGGACTCTACTGCAAAAAAAGCGGATTATAATGACTCAAAATGGAAATCTGTGAACTTGCCGGCTGCTTTCAACGAAAAAGAAGCATTTAAAGTGCCCGTCGACCAGCTTACTGATACTGTTGCCTGGTATCGTAAAACGTTCTGTATTCCTTCTGAACATAAAGGTCAAAAAGTCTTTATCGAATTTGAAGGTGCAAGACAATCTGCCGAAGTATGGGTGAATGGTCAATGGGTCGGGTTGCATGAAAATGGAGTCATGGCCTTTGGGTTTGACTTGACGAAATATGTGAAATTTGGAAAGAAAAAAAATGTCATTGCAGTCAGGGTGGATCATTCCCCGAAATACAAGGAACGGGCTACCGGTTCACCTTATCAATGGAACGACAATGCTTTCAATACCAATTACGGAGGCTTGACCAAGAACGTATTCCTGCATTTGACCGATAAGCTTTACCAAACCCTTCCTTTGTACAGCAATTTGAAGACCAAGGGTGTGTATGTTTATGCGGATCAGTTTGATATCAAGGGTAAACGAGCCATATTGCACATAGAGTCGGAAGTCAGGAACGAATATGACAGGCCAAAGACCATGAAAATCAATGTGATGGTCCGTGACAAGGAAAAGTTGTTGGTGCGTGAATTTCAATCTGAAGAGGTTACATTGCAACCTGGCGAGACCAAAGTGATAACCGTTTCTGCAAGCATGAGGAATCTTCAGTTCTGGAGCTGGGGCTTTGGATATCTGTATGAAGTCAATACTTCCATTACGATGGGCAAAAAAGTGATGGACTTGGTTCGCACTCATACCGGTTTCAGGGAAACCCAATTTACGAATGGGGTATTCAAATTGAATGACAGGGCGTTGCAGTTAAAAGGTTATGCACAACCTTCCGGCAATGACTGGCCTGGAGTAGGACCTTCTGTTCCGGCATGGTTAAGTGATTACAGCAACAATCTGATGGTAGAAAGCAATGCGAATTTGGTGCGCTGGATGTATGTGACACCTTGGAAACAAGATGTGGAATCTTGTGACAGGGTTGGCTTGATTGAAACCATGCCAGCAGGAGATGCCGGAAAAGATGTAGACGGCAGGATGTGGGAGCAGCGCAAGGAACTGATGCGTGATGCCATCATCTATAACCGCAACAACCCGAGTATCATTTTTTATGAAAGTGGAAACAGTGGAATCAGTGAAGCACATTTGGCAGAGATGAAGGCCATCCGGGATGAGTTTGACCCCGATGGCGGAAGAGCCGTCGGTTGCGGTGAAATGCTTGACAGCAAGGTGGCCGAATATGGCGGAGATAGGAACTATGTCGACAAAAGTTCCTCGAAGCCGGTTTTTTCCATGGAATATGGTCGTGATGAAAGGCTTTGTAACCAAGATACGTTTGCAATGGAAACGGTGGCCCGTTGGTACGACTTCTGGAGAGAACGTCCCGGAACAGGCCGGCGTGTGAATTCCGGAGGTGCAAGTGCTCTTTTTTCTGATTCGAACACCCCTTTTCTTGGTGCTGAAAACGATTGCCGCAGTGGCAAGGTGGACGCCATGCGTATCAAGAAAGATGCTTGGTGGGCTCATGATGTGATGTGGGATGGATGGGTTGATTCCGAAAACTTCAACACTCATATTGTTGGTCACTGGAATGATAAAGAAGGTGTCCGTAAGAACGTCTATGTGATTTCTTCGGGTGATCGGGTGGAATTGTTCCTGAATAATAAGAGTTTGGGTTTTGGGACACAAACCAATCGTTTTTGGTATACCTTCAATGATGTTGCCTTTAAGCCCGGGGAATTGCGTGCCGTCAGTTATGACAAATCCGGAAATACCATCAGTACAACGAGTTGTAAAACGGCAGGTGAACCTAAATCGCTGAAAATGAATCTAATTCAGGGTCCTGATGGTCTCCATGCAGATGGCTCCGATATGGTGTTGCTTGAAGTGGAAGTTGTGGATGCCGATGGACAGCGTTGTCCTTTGGCTAACAATATGGTATCTTTTGAAGTGAAGGGCCCTGCAGAATATATTGGTGGTATCGCCCAGGGTGAAAATAACTATGTTGGCTCTAAACAATTGCCTGTTGAAGCCGGTGTCAACCGAATGCTCCTGCGTTCAACCCGTAAATCCGGTCAGGTGAAAGTCATTGCAACTTCTGATCATTTAAGTTTGGATTCTTTGAGCTTCGATTCAAAAGCGGTAGAGGTGATGAGCGGTTTGTCCACTTATATTCCTGCTACAAAACAGCCATATTCCTTGACTAGAGGAGGAACGCCCGGTATTACTTCTTATACCGTTTCGAGAGTGCCTCTTTCCGTGATTGATATCACTGCCGGATCCAACCAAAAGGATGTATTGAACAGTTTTGATGATAATGAGCAGACCGAATGGCGAAACAGCGGAACTCTTTCAACGGCATGGATCACTTATGAATTGGCCCGTCAGACAAGCTTGTCTGAAATCAGTCTGAAACTTTCAGGCTGGAGAGACCATCCCTATCAGATCAGGGTGCTCAATGAAATAGGAGAGGTGCTATGGGAAGGTGAAGTCGGGAAGAGTTGGGGATATGTCAATTTACCTCTGAATAAGAATATTGTTTCCAAATCCGTCCGTATAGAATTGCCTGGAGCCGGAAATGAAAAAGATTTGTCTCCTGTAGCGTTTGTGCCTGATCGAAAACTTGATTTCATTGGCGATGATTCCAAAGATGAACTGAGAATTGTTGAAATAGAATTCTATGAATCACCAGAGTAAAGATACCGGCTGTTAACTTCATTTATCATTCTTTAAAATAATACAACTTGATGGTATCTGCATCAGGTTGTATTTTCGTATCATCATTCTATTTTTAAATGATTGTGTCATGAAACGAATTACACTTTTGGCTCTTGCCATCATTTTGGGTTTGGGTTTTTGTATCGGAGAAAGTAAGAAACTCGAAAAGACAGAGGTCCCGGAATTGCCAAAGACAGATAAAGGGACGGAAAATAAGCCTTTGACCAACATTAAGGTCAATAAAGAATATGATAGTCATGGAAACCTAATCCGTTACGATTCCATATCTTCATGGTCTTATTCCAGTAATGGAGAAAACGTGGCGGTCAATGACAGCATGTTGAACGAGTTGAAAAGTCACTTTGATCAAGGTTCCCTGGACGATTTTTTTGACGAGGTCATGCCTCAGGATTCCGCTTCAGGAAGAGGTTCTGATCTGAATAGTCTTTTTAACAGCCAATTTCGTCAGCACAGGGAGCAAATGAACAAATTGTTTTCAGAAATGGATTCGATGGAGAGCTCTTTTTTGAAGAACAAGAAAAGACCTGATTCGATCAAGACTGTTCCACAAACCAAAAATTGATAATTTTCTCCATGCAAAATCTTCGTAAGCCTTCATTTTATAATTGAAATGGAGGCTTTTTTAATGGAGTGGATATTTGCGAATGTTTTTTGTCACTATATTTGTCGCAACTTAATATGATTTACGTATGAAAAACTTAAAAACTGCATTGTTGCTGTTTTCAGCAATATTTCTCTTCCATATAAACGCATCTGCTCAGTCTCCGGATAATGACTGGACTCAGAAAAAAGCACTCAAATGGTTTAAAGGTGGCGAATGGACAAACGGCATGTCTTTGAAAGTGGATAGATCTGTCAATTTGGTGGAATTTGCCCGGCAATATCACAAGAACAAAGCATATTGGGACTTGGTTTTTAAATGGTTGAGGGACAATGATCCTGCAACAGTCGCTCCTGGTAAATATGTGCTTGATAGTATGAATGTGACGGTGAATGTAACAGATGCACCTTCGACCAAGGCCTTTGAGAAAACTTCCTGGGAGGGACATAGCAAATACATTGACCTTCAATATATAGCGAGAGGTAAGGAAAAAATGGGTATCGCTCCGATTTCAAAAGCCATCGTTTCAAAACCTTATAATGCAAAAAATGACAATGGCGTTTATTATATTGCTGAGGCAGACAGCAAATATGTTGTTGCAAAACCCGGTACTTTTTTGCTCTTTTTCCCTTCGGATGCCCACCGACCCAATATTAAAGTGAAAGGATATGACCAGGTGAAGAAGATTGTTTTCAAAATTAAGGCTTATACCACGGAAGACCCGCAAAAACGTGAAGAAGCCGAAACCAAACTGGTACAGAATAAGCAATAATTATTTTTAAAGCCTGAAAAAGGCAAAGATAAATCAATGATTCCCCGGACAGATTCAATTTGTCCGGGGATTTTTTTTAATTTTATTTCAATAATTACACTAATTAATAGTAAAAAGTGTATATTTGAATATTCAAAGAAAGAACTAAACCAAAAAAATCCATGGACAATATCTCTCTCAAAAAACAAAAATATATTGATCAAGCCATTTCTGTATTCAAGCAAGAAGGCTTGCGACTTTCTTTGGATGAAATTGCCGATAAAATGGGTATCGTCAAAAAAACCTTATACAATCATTTTGAGTCTAAGGATGATTTGTTGCGCGAATGTATCCAGTCTTCAATCAACGAACTTCGCAATAAAATTGAAGTCATGAATGATGACCGGTTCAATGCCGTTGAAGGTATGAGAAAAGGATTTGAAGAGATGTCCAAGTTCTTTTATGCATTAAGTCCGGTTTTTTTTCATGACATCAAAAAATTATATCCCGAGATGGCAATGGCGGAACATCATGCCACCATTGGATTATTCAGTGATAAAATTGTCGGGAATTTGAATAAAGGCATCAAAGAACAAATCTACAGGCAGGATATGGATGTGGCGTTGATGAGCCAATATTTCATCTATTCCGTTTTTGGATTTTTTATCAATCGAGTCATCAATAGCAGCGAATTCTCCGCGAAAAACTATTTCCCCACCGTTCTTGAATATAATTTAAGAGCCTTGGTCAGTGAAAAGGGGTTGAAATATCTGTAAATCATAAACTATTGCACTTAACCATACCAGAAAAAATGAAACTTAGACCGATTATCCTGATATGCTTGTTGCATCTAATTGTTTCAAATCTGCCGGCACAGCAGTCATACAATTTGCAAAGTTGTATCAAATGTGCTTTGGAAAAGAACCACAACCTGAAAAAATCCCGGTTGGATCGCGAAAAAAGCATTCAGGCCGGGCGTGAAATGATGGGTGCCTTACTTCCTCAGATCAATGCCAGTGCCAATGTGTCCGACAATATTAAAAACATGTCGTTCATCATGTCGAACTTCATGGCAAATGACCCTACTGATCCAAAGTACATGAGTTTAAGCATGGGAACCCCATATTCTGCCAGTGCAGGGATCGTACTTAATCAACAACTCCTGAATTTTTCCCTTTTCAATGCCGTGGAAATATCCAAAATGGCTCAGCAAATGGCCGCATTGGGTGTTGAATCCAAGGAGGAAGACATCATCAGCCAGACAGCCAATCTGTATTATGCCGTCCAGGTGACAGATTATGTGGTTGTCCAGTTTGACAAAAGTATCGGATTGATGGATCAATTACTAAAGACCATGGAGGTTAGTCTCGCCAATGGCTTGATTAAGAAGGTGGATGTGGACCGCCTGAAAGTGGCCAGATCCAATCTGATGACTCAAAGAGATGCCATCCAGAATGCCATCGATGTCCAGAAAAACTTGTTGAAGCTTCAGATGGGTCTGAACATGGATCAGCCCATCGAGGTGGAACCTGTTGATCTCCGTTTTTTTGAAGATCAATCCGAGCGGGAGACAAACTATACATTTGACCTCAACCTGCAAACTCCGTATCGCATCATTCAGCAACAACAGGAGTTGGGATTACGACAAAAGAAGGCTGCCGTCTATGAGTCGTTTCCGGTTTTGACCCTTTCTGCCAATTACCAGATGAACTGGGCTAATGACCGGTTGTCTTTCGGAAACGATGGTGAAGTTCATTATAAATTCCCGACATCGGCCATTGGGTTAAACTTCAAGCTTCCCATATTCAGCGGATTATCCAGAACGGCCAAAATCAGGCAAACTGTTCTTGAACAAAAGAAGCTGCAGGAAGATGCCTCGACTCTTGAACAATCCTTGAATATGGCTTACCTGAATGCCGTGATGAAACTTCAGGATAGTCGCAAGACGATTCAGGCACAACGTGAAAACAGGACTTTGGCCCAGGAGGTCTATGACATTTCAGAGAAGAATTTTGCTCAGGGTATAGCTTCCATGTCTGATGTTCTGAACGCCAATTCTTCCCTGATTCAGTCGCAGGTGAGCTATGCCGATGCTCTGAACAACTATATGAAAGCCTATATCGATTTAAGGAAAGCCAACGGAACCATTCGTGGACTCATGGAAAAATAAAATTAAATAAAATATCGGATGAAAAAGCGCATTTATCTTGTTTCCATCATTGCCATACTCGCATTGATCGTAATGGTTTTGATTCTGAATAAAAGATCAACCCGGAAAAAAACCGAATGGACCTTGGACGTTTCCACCGCTGTTTCTGTAAAAATGGACGTCGTGAAGGAAGCAAATTATCAGATGAGTTTTTCCTCAAATGGAGCCTTGGAACCGATCCGTGAACTTTCTTATGTCTCCGATGTGGCCGGTCGTGTCCTGCAAATCATGGTTGATGAAGGAGCCTGTGTTTCCAAGGGTACACCACTCCTAAAAGTGGATGATGAGATGCTCAAGGCTGATTTCGTCGCAAGTGAAGCCGGATACAAAGCCTTGAAGACGGATTATGACCGTTTGAAAAATGTCAATGATTATGGAGGAGTCAGCAACCAGCAACTGGACAACATCAGGACGCAGCTGATTGCTGCCGAAAGTCGTTATGATGTCAGTAAACGTCGTCTGGCCGATGCGACGGTCAGATCACCGATATCCGGTGTCATCAATAAACGCTACGTGGAAGTAGGTGCTTATCTCAGCCCTGGTGTCCGGCTTTTTGACATGATCGACGAAAGTCAATTACAGGTATGGGTGAACGTCTCTGAACGTCAGGTTCTGCTTCTGAAAAAAGGCCAGATTGTCAATTTGTCTTGCAATACTTTTCCAGGAGAAAAATATGCAGGATCCATCACTTTCATCGGTGAAAAGGCAGATCGGTCTTTGACTTTTCCGGTCGAAATAACCATTGACTCCAAAAATAAAAAGCGATTGAAAGCAGGAATGTATATCACTGTCCATTTCGATTTTAACGCAGAAAAACAGGGTATTCTGATTCCAAGAAATGCCATCAGTGGTAGTGTCAAGGCTGCCAATGTTTATGTCGTCAAAAACGGGATTGTTGGAAAAAAGGACGTTGTCATCGGTGAAATGGTCGGTCAGAATGTGGAAATCCTGCAAGGACTAAAGGCTGGAGACAGTATTGTCGTGGCCGGCTTGATCAATGTGGCGGAAGGCACCAAAGTGCAAAACAAAAAATAAGCCTGGATTATGAGCATATCAGAATTAGCCATCAAACGCCCCATCTACGTTATTGTACTTTTTTCCGTTCTAATCATTCTTGGTTATATCGGATACAAAAGCCTGAGCGCAGAGCTGATGCCGAAATTTACGCCTCCGATGATCAATGTGCAAATCATTTATCCCGGAGCTTCTCCGTCGGAGGTGGAAAATTCCTTGACCAGAAAGGTGGAGGATGCACTATCCAGTATGGAAGGCATTGATAAGATACAATCTTATTCATTTGAAGGTATGTCCATGTTGTTCGTTTCTTTTACCTACGGAACGGATATCAACAAATCCATCACGGATGCCCAGAATCTGATTGATGCCAAAAAGTCTCAGTTACCCCGTGACATCCTTTCGCCGACCATTTCCAAGATAACGGTGGATGACAAAGCCATCATTTCGCTTTCGGCCACATCCAATATGGAAGCCACCGCTTTTTATGATCTGATGGATAAGCGCATCTTGCCCGAAATCATGCGTATCAAGGGAACGGCCAAAGTCTCTATGGTGGGTGGCCAGGCGCGTGAAATTCAGGTGAACCTGGATGCACAAAAAATGCGGGCTTACGGAATCACACCCATGATGATTCAGGGTATGATCCGAGCTTCCAATATGGATTTTCCGACCGGGAGTCTCCGCAGTCTTGAGACCAATACGGCAGTGCGTCTTTCCGGTAAGTTTCAGCATGTAGATGAAATCAGGAATCTGGTTATCACTACCTTGCCGACCGGGGCGCAAATTCGACTGAAAGATGTTGCGGAAGTCTCCGATGCCGTGAAAGACCCGACTCAACTGGCCAGAGTGGATGGTGAAGACGCTATTTTGGTGAATATCCTGAAACAGGCTGATGCCAATGCCATTGAAGTGAGTGACAGGGTACAGGAAACAATCAAGGAACTTCAGCTTGAATATAAGGATCAGGGACTGAAAATTGAAATCGCACAGGATTCCACGGAATTTACCCGTGAATCCATTTCATCGGTGTTATTGGATCTTTTGCTGGCTGTCATCTTCGTTTCGCTGGTGATGTTGTTTTTTTTACACAACTTCCGGAACGCACTCATTGTCATGATTGTCGTACCGGTATCGCTCATCGCGACTTTCATCGGAATGGACATTTTTAACTTTTCCCTCAACCTGATGTCTTTGTTGGGGCTTTCTTTGGTGATTGGCGTTTTGGTGGATGATGCCATCGTTGTCATTGAAAATGTGTATCGGCATATCGAGATGGGTAAAAACCCGGTCCGTGCCTCGGTGGATGCATTGAAAGAAATCGGATCCACTGTCGTTTCCATCACCATCGTGCTGGTCATTGTCTTTTTGCCGATAGCTTTGACCAATACGCTTGTTTCAGATATTCTGAGACAGTTTTGCGGGGTCATCGTCATTTCAACACTATTCAGCTTACTTGCGGCTTTGACGCTGGTACCTTTGCTCACTTCTCGTTTTGGCAATATCGAAGTCTTGACCGGGAAGAATTATTTTGAAAAAATCCTGATGGCATTTGAACGGATGATTTCAGCTTTTACGGATTGGATTTCACTCTTGCTGGAATGGTCCCTTGCTCACAAACGTTGGGTAGGAATGATTGTCATCATCGTTTCTCTTGCTGTTCTTTCTCTGTTTCCGTTGGGTTTTATCGGTTTTGAATTCTTGCCGGAAGTGGATCGTGGCGAGTTCATTGTTCAGCTGGAGATGCCCAAGGATATTTCCATTGAAGAGTCCAATGCTTTGGTACGCCGTGCAGAAAATTGGTTCAGGGTTCGTCCCGAGGTAGCCAAAGTGGTGACCATGGTCGGACTGACCAGTGACAATACCCAAAGTTCTCAGGGTACCCCATATCTGGCAGAACTAAATGTCAAATTGGTGTCGCGTAATCAACGAAAAGAGGACACAAAATGGTATATCACCAAAATCAAGCGACCTTTATCGGATTATTTAGTGGATGCCAAAGTGAAAATTTTCAGTGTCAGTCTCACCGGAACAGCGGCCAAAGCGGCCGTTGAATACGTCATATCCGGAAATGATGCGGACTCTGTGATGTATTTTGCCGAACAGGCACTTGATGTGATGCGCAAGATTCCAGGGACGATGCAGCAGGAACTTTCCGTTGAAAACGGGACTCCTGAAATTTCCGTTGTTGTGGATCGTGATAAGATGTCAGCTCTTGGGTTGACGCTTGACAATGTCGGACTGACTATGCAGATGACCTACCAGGGTAGTAATTCCCTGAAATATACGGAAGGAAACTACGAATACGATATCAATATCCGTGCAGACCGGGCATTTCGTCAGCAAGCGGAAGATGTGGAAGATCTGACTTTTATCAACAGTCGCGGAGAAACCATCCGTCTTGCGCAGTTTGCGGATATCAGGTTGGGAACCGGCCCCAATAAACTGGAACGTTATAACAGGAACAGTTCTGTCACTATCAGGACACAGGTGCTTGGTGTTTCTTCAGGCACTGTCTCTTCTGAATTTCTGTCAAAGATTGACCGGTTGCACAAACCGCAAAGTATCAAAGTGGAAGCGACAGGTGACATGAAGTCCATGTCTGAATCCATGAGTGTGCTTACAGGCGCATTGCTGCTTTCCGTTATTTTGATTTATTTGGCAATGGTGGTACTTTACAACAACTGGGTGGACCCGTTTGTGGTAATGTTCTCCATCCCTTTGTCGATTATCGGAGCCTTCCTGGCTTTGGCTTTGACGAATACAGCCATGAGCATTTATGGAATGTTAGGCTTGGTCATGCTGATTGGGCTGGTCGCCAAAAATGCCATCTTGCTGGTAGACTTTGCCAATGATGCCCTTAAAGAAGGAAAGTCGATGAATGAAGCCTTGACTCAGGCAGTTCGGATTCGTATCAGACCAATTCTGATGACAGCTCTTTCCGTGATTGTCGGAATGCTTCCGATTGCATTGACCACTGGTGCCGGTGCTGAATTGAGAAACGGACTCGCATGGGTCATTATCGGAGGTATGGTACTTTCCACATTCTTGACACTGATAGTGGTGCCTGTTATGTATAAGATCATGCATTCCATTAAAGGAAAATCTTCAAAAAAGGTAAAACTGGATATAGAAAAAATGATGTTTGAATAGATGGGGCGTTTTTTTGGAGTGGGGAAGCCCTCGGTGCAAAAGTTGTATCGGGGGCTTTTTCCTTTTAAATGAGTCAGAAAGAATGTCTTCAAATATTTGTGAAAGCAATTTTTTTTCGCAAAGTTTGTATCCGTTAAGTCAATCAGACTTTTAGCGTTGAATAGTTTCAGAACTGTTTTTTGTGGATAAAGATAAAGTACAGAATAATAGGATTATACCAATCTTTGTATTGGTCATAGGCATTTTTGCCATCATTTTGATGAAGCATCTGTTTATTGATTCTTCTTATGATAGAGTATTGTTAAACAAGGTTCATGAAATAAACAGATCTTGTCCTGTCATGATTGATCGGGATACGAGGCTTGATAGTGCATGCGTACCTCGGCATCTGACATTGCAATATGATTACACGATGGTGAATGCCTTGAAGGATTCCATAGATATCATCAATTTTCATACTAATTTGGAACAATCAATTTTGTACTCTGTTAAACAAAATCCGGAATTGAAGCCTTATCTTGAAAACAATGTGATTATTGTATGTCAGTATAAAGACAAGACCGGCACCTTTGTCACAAAGGTATCGATTACACCGGAACAATACAGAAATAAATAAATTTGATAATCAAGGAAGTATCGTAATTCTTCTATAAACAGAATAAGTATAGATCATGCATTTTACGATTTTTTTCTACCTATTTTTGGCTACATCATTTTTGTCATTTTTTGTTTCATATCTGGCATGGAAACGAAAGAAAGTTCATGGGGCTGCTGAAATCAGTAACCTCATGATTGTGATAGGTATTTATGCCTTTCTTATAGCTTTTGAAGTTGCATCTGCTACGATTGAAGGCAAGATTTTCTGGACTAAGATTTCCTATTTCGGAGCGGTGTCAGTTCCTGTTCTTTATTTTGTTTTTATCATGCGCTTTACAGGACATGATAATGTCATAACCATTAAGAAGAAGCTCTTCTTGTACCTTTTGCCATTTGTTACACTGATTCTTGCATTTACAAATGAGAAGCATCACCTCATTTGGAGTGGATTTTCACCCATTTCTCCTGAGACTAACCTGATGAAATTTTACCACGGAATATGGTTCTGGTTAGGGTATATGGCTTATGATTACATTTTGCTCATTATTGCCACCATTGCTTTGTTTAAATATATCTTTTGGCAAAAAAATAAATTCCGCAAACAAGGTCTGGTTATTTTTATTGCAGGAATATGCCCATGGATTGGTGGTCTTCTATATGTAACAAACGGGAATCCGATAGTGGGCTTTGATATATCACCGGCATTGACGTTGCTAAGTGGTTTTCTTTTAGTCTATGCCATGTTAAAAGTTGATTTTTTGGATTTGGTACCTATAGCCAGGGAAACGTTGGTTGAGACGTTGAAAGACGGCATCATTGCTCTTGATGTGAAGAATAGGGTTCAGGATGTCAATGCTGCTGCTTGCGGATATCTGGGCTCTCTGAATACAAATTTGCTGGGGGAACCTCTTGATGATAACAATGTGATTGATAGGTCGTTGCTGAATGCGGTGATTTCTCTCGAATCTTACGAACAGTTTGAATTGAAATCTGAAAAGGGAACAAAAACGCTACGGATTTCGAAGCAGATGATCAAGGGTGAGCCTGGTAACAGGCTTGTTGTGATTAGTGATGTGACTGAGCAGATATCCAAAGAGATGAAAATCCGTGCCGGTGAGGAACGCTACAAGAGTATGAATAATCTTTTCCGTCTGATGGTGGATAATATGTCGGATATGCTTTGGGCCAAAGATCTCAAACGTAATTATATTTTTGTAAACAAGGCTATTTGTGATGATTATTTAAAAGCTGTTGATACCGAAGAACCAATAGGAAAGGATGAAATGTATTTTATGGAGCGAGAAAAAAAAAATAATCCTGATCATCTTTCTGAGTGGTATAATATGGATATCAGTAGTGAGAGTTCTGATGAAAGGATTATTCGGACAGGAAAACCGGAACATTTTGAAGCATCCGGTAACGTGAATGGTGAATCTTTTGCGATTGATGTCCGTAAAGCTCCCATCTTTGATGAGAAAGGAGACATGATTGGTTTGGTTGGAAGTGCCAGAGATGTTTCCATCCAGAAACAGGTCATGAATGAAATCAATAAAAGAGATACACTTCTCAATGCCATTACCAATGCAACCTATTTGTTGGTTGCGGGAGAGAATGTCGATGATCATATTCACGGTTGTCTCGACCTGATTGGAAAAGCGATGGATATAAACAGAATCTATATTTTCAAGATTGATTTTCTTTCTGATAATGATGTTCCATTGACGCATCTCATTTATGAATGGATTGATGGATCGGTGGAAACACAGGTTGAAAACCGGAATATTGACGATCCTCTGCTTCTGACACAATTTCCAGGTTGGATAGATCGGCTTGTTCAAGGAAAAAATCGTATAGGAAAAGTTAGTGAATTTGGTACTAGTGAAAGGAAAATCCTTGAATCGCAGAATATTAAATCGATTCTTGTCATACCAGTTTTCATAGAAGAAAAACTTTGGGGATTAATAGGCTTCGATGATTGTAAGACTGAGAGGGAATGGTCTTCAACAGAAGAACAATTGCTGGCTACCGCTTCCAGCACAATTGGTTCTGTGTACGTACGGAAAAAGAATCAGGAAGAGCTCCTTATCGCTAAGGAGAAAGCCGAAGAAAGTGACCAACTAAAGTCAACTTTCTTAGCCAATATGAGCCATGAAATCAGAACCCCAATGAATAGTATCCTGGGCTTTATCTCACTTTTGCAGGAACCCAATCTGACTGGAGAAGAAAAAGATGAATACATCAATATTGTGAAAAAAGGAGGGGAAAGGCTTATTAGTACAATCCGTGACATCATTGACATCTCCAGGATTGAGACCGGGCAAATATCACTTGATTATCAGGATTTGAATATCAATGAGATGAATACCTATTTTTACAATCTTTTCAGACTCGAAGCTGAAAATAAAGGTCTGATATTTAATTTGCCTACCAAAATTCCCCAAAATCAATCTTTTATCAAAGCAGACAGAAATAAAATTTATTCTGTCATAGGCAACCTGATTAATAATGCCCTTAAATATACCAAAAGTGGATATGTTGAACTTGGATGTGACTGCCATCCGGAAGAAGTCGTGTTTTATGTAAAAGATACTGGCATCGGAATACCTGAAGACAAACATCAGTCCATTTTTGACCGATTCACTCAGGCCGACGCTTCAACCACCAGGATATATGAAGGTTCAGGGCTTGGTTTATCCATATCGAAAGCTTATGTTGAAATGCTTGGCGGAAGAATCTGGGTGGAAAGTAAGTTACATCACGGTAGTACTTTTTATTTCCAAATACCCCTCAATTATCCACAGGATAAATCTATTCAAACTCTCCCGGTTTCTCATGAAATGGAAAAGCCTGAAAAGGCATCTTTGAATATATTGGTTGTGGAAGATGATCCGAATAATTTTGAGTATATCAATGTGATTCTGACAAAAGAGAATCATAAGGTATGGCATACTGTCACGGGTTCTGAATCTATTGAACTTTGCCGTCAGAACGTTTGCTTTGACATCATACTGATGGATATCAGATTGCCGGATATTGATGGATGTGTTACGACTCAAAAAATAAGACTTTTTGACAATGATACGCCCATTATAGCTCTTTCTGCTTATGCTCTTCAGGATGATCGTAAAAGAGCACTTGAATCTGGTTGCAATGATTATCTGACAAAGCCTGTCAGAAAGGATAAGTTGATTGCCGTCATTGAAAAATACACCAGAAAAAAATAGGAACTTCCTACACAAGGTTGATTGGACTGATTTTAATGCTAATTTTATCCTTTTAAATAGTTTTATGGATTGTAAGAATCAGCCCTGCGAGTTCTAAACGACATTAAACTAAAAAATAATTAACGTATGAAACGACCTATAATCTATCGCTCACACAAGTGAACGTTTTAAGTAGCGAAAGCAGAAACAAAACTTGTTTTTGGTTATGCTGAGTCACGCAAAACGACTGTTTAAAATAAACGAACAATTATTTGGCGAGTTACATCGAATACCTAAATGTTAAAATAAAAAAACAATGAGATGAAAAAACATATTAAAAATAATGTGTATTGGGTTGGTAAGAATCATTGGGATTTACGCCACTTTCACGGTTCGGAATATTCTACCGACAAGGGGTCTTCCTACAATTCTTATTTGATCAAGGAGGAAAAGATTGTATTGATTGACACGGTATATCGGCCTTTCTCCTCCGAATTTGTTCAGAACTTAGCCAAAGAGGTGGATCTCAATCAGATTGATTATATTGTTGCAAACCATGGTGAACCAGACCATAGCGGTGCTTTGCCTGAATTGATGAAGCTGATACCCGATACCCCCATTTATTGTACGGAAAACGGGATCAAATCGCTGAAAGGACATTATCACGAGGATTGGAATTACGTACCCGTTAAAACAGGTGACCGCATTTCGGTTGGAAACGGCAAGGAACTTGTTTTTATTCAAGCTGCCATGATCCACTGGCCGGACAGTATGTTCTGTTTCCTGACGGGTGATCATATCTTATTCAGCAATGACGCTTTTGGTCAGCATTATTGCTCTGAACTTCTGTTCAATGATTTGGTGGATCAAGGTGAATTATGGTCTGAAACCTATAAATATTATGCCAATATTGTTCAGCCTTTCAGTCACTTGGTTGCCAGGAAACTGGAAGAAATCAAGCAGATGGACATCACTGTCAATTGCATTTGTACCAGCCACGGCATTGTTTGGCGTGATAATCCCATGCAGATCGTAAACAAATATGCCGAATTTGCCGATGCTTATCAGGAAAACCAGATTACGATCATTTACGATACCATGTATGGTGGAACTCAATCCATTGCTGAAAATATTGTAAAAGGTATTTCTGAAGCTGATCCTTTGGTCAACGTAAAGCTTTTCAGTGCTTCTTCTACCGAAATCAGTGACTTGATGTTGGAGATTTTCAAGTCAAAAGCCATCATGATAGGCTCTCCTACGGTTCACAACGGTGTATTATATACCATAGCCGGTCTGATGGAATTCATCAGTGGCATGAAATACAGGAACAAGAAGGCGGCTGCCTTCGGTTGTTACGGATGGCATGATGTTTCCACCAAAACCATAGAGAATGGGTTGAAAGAAGCCGGGTTTGAAATTGTGATGCCCCCGATCAGTGCGAATTGGAAGCCGGATGAGAATGTTGTCGGCAATAGCGTGGAATACGGCAAGCAGTTTGCCCGTCTATTGGAATGAAAAGTCTTAAAATAAGAGAAACTGTCTCAAAAGTTTTCTTATGCTTGTAAGAATAGAATATTTGAGATTGATTTCAGATAGGACGAATAAAAAGAGGGTGTACCAAAGATTTGATACACCCTTTTATTTATAGGAATTTTCGTGATTATTGTTCTTCTGTGTTGGAAGGAATAATTGAAACGAAGGAACGATCTTCTTTTTTACGACGGAAAGATACTGTTCCATTAACCAATGCGTATAAGGTGTGATCTTTGCCTATGCCTACGTTTTCACCCGGATGGTGAACCGTACCGCGTTGACGAACCAAGATGTTACCGGCTTTAGCGGTTTCACCGCCAAATATTTTTACGCCCAATCGCTTGCTTTCTGATTCACGGCCGTTCTTTGAACTACCGACTCCTTTTTTATGTGCCATTGTTCTTTTATTTTAAGGATTAAGCTAAAACTTCGTTGATTTTCAATTCAGTAAAATACTGACGGTGACCGTTACATTTTCTGTAACCTTTTCTGCGTTTTTTCTTGAATATGATGACTTTGTCACCTTTGAGATGTGAAAGGACTTCACAAACGACTTTGGCACCATCGACAGTAGGAGCACCTACTTTTACCGTACCGTCGGCATCAATCAACAATACTTTTTCAAATTCTACAACAGAACCGCGTTCTGCTTCAAGGCGGTGTACGTACAATCTTTTGCCTGCTTCAGCTTTGAATTGTTGTCCCGCGATTTCTACAATTGCGTACATTAACTTTTTATTTTCAAGTTATACTCCGTAAGGTGGGATGCCATAGGCAGTGCCGCTTGTTAACCTTGACGAATCGAGGTGCAAAAGTAGGCAAACTGTTTTGAATCTGCAAACTTCGCCCCCAATATTTTTCTATAATTTATTGGCTGAAAGATATCTTTCAGCTTCAAGTGCGGCTTTGCATCCTGACCCTGCGGCTGTAATGGCCTGACGATAATGAGGATCGGCAACGTCCCCTGCGGCAAAAACGCCGGGAATTTTAGTCCTTGGAGTTCCGGGGACTGTAAGTATGTATCCTGTTTCATCCAAATCGAGATATGGTGCAAAAATGCCGGAGTTCGGCTGGTGTCCAATGGCCAGAAAAAATCCGTCGATGACGATGTCCACCTGCTCTTCATCCGGTTTTCCGCGACGTTTTACCAGGTGTGCACCTTCTACACCGTTTTCTCCGAAGAGGCCTGTCGTTTCATGTTCAAACAACACCGTAATATTCGGTGTACCCATCACGCGCTCTTGCATGATTTTGGAGGCTCGCAGAAAATTCTTCCGGACAATCAGGTAAACATGTGAGGCCAATCCTGCCAGATAGGATGCTTCTTCACAGGCGGTATCTCCTCCGCCTACCACAGCTACCTTCTTTTTCCGATAGAAGAAACCGTCACAAGTGGCACAGGCAGAAACGCCCTGTCCGGCATATTTCACTTCATCCGGTAAGCCGAGATATTTGGCAGTTGCACCGGTGGCAATGATCAAAGTGTCACAGGTCATTTCCTTTTCACCGTCAATAATGATGTGATAAGGTGCTGAAGACAGGTCCGAAGCAGTGGCGACACCCCAACGCACGTCACAGCCGAATTTGACGGCTTGCTTACGCAGATCTTCCATCATGTCGTTTCCGTTGATGCCTTCAGGGTATCCCGGGAAATTTTCAATTTCAGAAGTGGTGGTCAATTGACCGCCTGGTTGCATTCCTTCGAATAAAATAGGAGAGAGGTTTGCACGGCCTGCATATATGGCAGCCGTAAAACCGGCAGGGCCTGATCCGATGATGAGGCAGCGAGTGTGTTCAGATGTTTTATTCATGCTGTTTATCTTAAATCAATGACTTCTGTGTTGGGATAACTTTTTTGTTGAAAGACAAATAGTGCATCCGGGTAATTCTGCCCTGTTAAATAGGTGGGGATGGAAATCCTGGAACCCGACTTGTCTTTGTTTGTTATAATGATGGAGACAGGTCTGTAGCTGGTTTTGTCAAAAGATGCGATGATGCTTTGTACTGTTCCGCTCTTGCTTTTCGGATTCAGACTCACTTTGAGAACGGTTTTTCCGCCTTCAGAACTTTGGCCTATCCATTTGCAGTTATAGCCATGGTTGTAAAGTTGAAAGACTTTTACAGGATTGATCATGAGCTGTTCTTCTTCTGAAGGATTGCTCAGGTTTACTTCGTTATTTTTTTTCAGATAAACCCATTGGTTTTTTCCATCAAACCAGGTAACCATTTCTTCCACTTCCAGTTTGAATTTGGAGCCTTTCAAACGGATGCTGCCATCGAGCTTGTTGGTGATTTTTCCTCCGTATCCAAGTACATTGACGGAAAAACCTGCTTTTACACCACCAGCCTTGAGATATGCTGTGGAAGCGTTGTTCAAGACATCAAGGGCTTTTGCGTCGTTTTGTGCAAAAGCTGCCGCAATTGAGATTGTGCAAAGTATTAAAGACAAAAAAAAGCGTTTCATATTTTAAATTGAGTTAACCGGGAATAGATGGTTTCCCTTCGTTGTTTATTTTAATCTTGCCAATATGTTTTCCAACTGAAATTCGTCCTCAACCAAGACTTGTCTGGCTTTGCTTCCTTCGCTTGGCCCGATGATTCCGGCGGCCTCAAGTTGGTCGATGATGCGCCCCGCTCTGTTGTATCCGATGGAGAACTTGCGTTGGATGAGTGAAGTGGAACCTTGCTGATGTATTACAATCAGTCGGGCTGCTTCTTCGAACATCGGGTCCCGTTCACTCAGATCTGCTCCCGGTCCGCTTAAGGAAGAGCTGTCGGTGGTCGGTTCCGGTAAATAGAATGCCGTAGGATAACCACGCTGGTTTCCGATAAAGTTGGTGATGTTGACCACTTCCGGAGTGTCTACAAAGGCACATTGAACACGTACCAGGTCACTGCCTTGTGAGAAGAGCAGGTCGCCCCGGCCGATAAGCTGGTTGGCTCCGGATGCATCGAGGATGGTACGCGAATCTGTAACCGAAATGACCCGGAATGCCACACGGGCAGGGAAATTGGCCTTGATGGTTCCGGTGATGATATTGGTGGTCGGGCGTTGTGTGGCAATGATCATGTGGATGCCGACTGCACGGGCTTTCTGGGCAATACGCGCAATTGGCATTTCAATCTCTTTCCCGGCAGTCATGATCAAGTCACCATATTCATCAATGACTACCACGATGTAGGGTAAAAATTTATGCCCTTTTTCGGGGTTGAGGTGACGGCCGATAAATTTGGCGTTGTATTCCTTGAGATTGCGGCAATTGGCTAACATCAACAGATTGTAGCGGTCGTCCATTTCTCTTGTCAGCGAGTTCAGTGTTTGAATCACCTTGGTGAAATCAGTTACGATGGCTTTGCTGTCGTCCGGCAGTTTTGCCAGGAAATGTTTCTCGATGGTGGAATAAATGTTGAATTCTACCATCTTGGGATCTATAAGCACGAATTTTAATTCCGCAGGATGCTTCTTGTATAGCATGGAGGTGATCATGGCATTCAATCCGACGGATTTACCTTGTCCGGTCGCACCGGCTACCAAAACGTGCGGCATTTTGCATAAGTCGACCATGAACACATCGTTGGTGATGGTTTTACCCAGAGCAAGAGGCAACTCGTATTTGGTTTCAGTAAATTTCTTCGAATTGATTACGCTGTACATGGATACGATCTGAGGCTCTCTGTTTGGAACCTCGATACCGATTGTCCCTTTCCCGGGGATAGGTGCGATGATACGGATACCTAGTGCAGACAAGCTGAGTGCGATATCATTTTCCAGACTTTTGATTCGTGAAATACGTACGCCCGGTTCTGGAATGATTTCGTAAAGCGTAACGGTGGCTCCGACCGTAGCTGTGATCGAACTGATGCGAATGCCGAATTGTTCAAGGACTTCCTGGATACGTCTCTTGTTGCTGTTCTGCTCATCCGTATTGATGATGGTATCGGCGTTCTCGTATTTTGTAAGCAGGTTGATGCTCGGGTATTTGTAGCTGGATAAATCAAGTCTCGGATTATATTCGCCCATATAGGAGGCGTCATAGGTGTCTTCATTCTTGCCGTGAATCCGACTGGCGGCTCTGGCTATTTCAGGCTCTTCGATTTCTTCTTCAGAAGCGTCTTCTCCCTGGCCGATCTTGATTTCAAAATCTACATCCTTGGCGGGTTGCGGCGTTATCACATTGTCGGTGTTCTCTTCATCATTTTCCTCCTCGTCATAATCCTCTTCTTCCAGGTCGACATTTGATGGCATCCGGCGATTCACAGGGGCAGCTTGTCCTTTTTCTTCTTGTCCTGTCCAACTTTTCTCGAATTCGTCGGGAAATTCGCCTTCCAGCGTATGCTCTCCAGTTTCCTGATTTATTTTGTCTTTATCAATGTTCCTGCGATTGAAGATCCTCTGCAGGAATGGCATGTTTTCAGCTTTTATAAAGATCAGGAAAATAAACAGGGTAGAGACAATGACCAGCAATGTACCCGGCCAGCCGATCCGTTCCGTAAGCCATTTTCCAAGAAAGTATCCGTGGGCTCCTCCCAATGACAGGAATGTGTCTTCATAAAAACTTTTAAAAAAGAATCCGAAGAATAGAGAAAACCAGACCATGCCGAAACTATTCAATAAGAAATATTTGATCATGGATGCTTTGGTGGCTCCAAGAAAACGTAGGCCCAGCATGATACCGAAAAATACCATAAAGAACGAAGAAACACCGAACCACTTATTGATGATGACGTTGGACGCCCATGCTCCGAATGCTCCCCCGATGTTTTTTGTTTTACCGGCAATCGAGTCCAAGTCGGAAAAAGCCAGAAGGTTGACTTTACTTTGATCGGAATCACCTGTAAAAAGAAAAGAAATCAGGATGATGCAGAAATAGGTTACAAAAACCAAAAGAAAGACACCGACGGCAATGTGGGTCTCTTTCTTCTTGAAAAAACCTATCAATGAGGATTGCTCCTGACTTTCCCGGTTTGTTTTTTTGGTCACAGGTATTTTAGCCATGCCTTATTATGCTCGATATTTTAAGTGTACAAAAATACAAAAACAATAGAGATTTTGAGCTGTTCTTCCGGATTTAATCAATCGGATGTTTTTTTTTGTTTGTGGATGTTATTTTGTACTTTTGCCAAGTCCTTGAAAAACGATTTATGTCTAAAGAACCGCAATCAGATAATCCGGTATATCATAAAAATACGATAGAGTTTGTCACAGTGTCAAAATCTTTTTGTGATTTTTTGGATCAACTGGAGTCTGTTGATAAAAAGCAGTTCTTGGATACAATGACTCGTCTGCTGCCGCTTCTTTATCTCAAAGCAAGCCTTTTGCCACAGAATGAGATGATTTCTGATGACTCTCCCGAAACGTTTGCAACAGAAGAACAGTATGCTGTTTTATCACAAACTGTTTCTGATTTACTCGGAACGGATGACGCCTATCTGGAAGTTTTCCATCCGGACATAAAATATACGGATACTCCTGTTGTAGCCTTTATCTCAGAAAATATTGCTGATATCTGGCAGGATTTATTTGATTTTTTATCTGTGTTTCGTTTGGGTTATGACGAGACCATGAATGATGCCTTGTATGTGTGCCGTACCAATTTTGAACAGATCTGGGGACAATCTTTGGTGAACGTATTGCGCGCTTTACATCATTGCAAATATGCCAAACAAGGCGAAGAAGAGGAAGGAGCAATATTTTAATGCACGATTTTATACCGACTATTACAAAAGAGGAAATCAACTTGTTGCCTTTGGAGACTTTCGAAGGGACAGTTGTTGTTGTCGACACGGAGGAAATGTTCAATCAGGCCTTGGATGTCCTGAACAAACAGAGATTGGTCGGTTTCGATACGGAAACGAAACCTGTTTTTGCCAAAGGTAAAATGAACAAAGTGGCTCTTTTGCAAATTGCAACCGAAGATACTTGCTTTTTGTTTCGTTTGAATGTGTTGGGGTTTTCCGATCCATTGATTGAGTTCTTTAATAATCCGAATATCCGGAAGATAGGTTTGTCCATCAAAGATGATTTCCTGATGTTACGTGCCCGTTCGACAAAATTTGATCCTCAAGGGTTTATAGAGCTGCAGTCTTATGTCAAGACTTTTGGAATAGAGGATAATAGCCTTCAAAAGCTATATGCCATTTTATTCGGAAAGAAAATTTCAAAATCTCAGCGGTTGTCAAATTGGGAGATTGAGGTACTTTCAAAAGGTCAAAAAAATTATGCTGCTTTGGATGCATGGGCCTGTCTGAGAATATATCAGGTACTGACAAAGATTTCTGAGATAGAGGATGAACTTCCTGATTGAATTTGATCTACTTTTTGGTATTATTTATGTTGGAGAGCATAGAAATTGAGTTGATTTTTATGTTATAGAACATTTTTTACAAATATTTTTTGGGAAGTATGTTTTTAATTATATTTTTTAAAAGTGCTGACTCTTAGATATATAAATGATTTTTTAAAGTCATTTTCTATAGATTATCCGATGATGGTAGTTAAATCGTGTTAAAGTCCCTATTTTTTATGTCGAAAAATTTGCATAAACGTCAAAAGCCCTCTATATTTGCATTGTGTTTTTCATGGTATTAGATTTAAGGTTAAGGAAGATTGGTTGTCGTGAGACAACCTTCTTTTGTTTTAGGGCGTTTCGAACTTGATATACCGACTGTAAGCTGCTTTTTTAAGGTGGCTTTTTTTATGTTTATTACTCAAATCAGAGAGTGTGTATTTAACGGAAGTCTTTTTTACGATGTTCGTTTCCTCGCAAGGCTTCTTCAGCAACGACACCCAAAAGATTGCGTTCGGTGGGGAAATATTGGAAAAGCGATTTTTCAGTCCTAAATCAAATTAGTTGCATTTCGAATTGGAAAATCCAATCATTATCATTATTTTTGCACCATTATCATATAGTTTGATAATAGAGCAATATTTATTGGTATTATTTGATTATGAGCAATGTAATTTCAATTTTAGGCATTAAAACAGCATTGATTCCAATGCAGCGAGACAAGCTACGAGGAATTAATGGTGATCTGTTTCTGAGGTTTTCCTTTTATAGGATGGAATTCAATAATCAGTTGTTGTGTGTCATCCAGACCAAAAATAAACAGGATTCATTAACTCCATTGAACTATAAACGGATTACCAAACAAATAGAAATTTTGGTGGGTATGCCGGTCGTTGTCCTATTGGACTCGTTGACTTACTACGAACGAGAACGCCTGATAAATCAAAGCGTTTACTTTATTATCTCCGATAAATATGCCTTTTTGCCTTCTTTGATTGTGAATGTCCAGGCAAAAAAAGAGAACAAGCGTTCTGCAAAATTAACCCCGGCAGCACAATACCTGTTGCTATGCCATTTGTTGTCTGAAAAACCAATAGATGAATATACCATCAAGGATTTGGAGCAAATCATGCCCTATAACTATGTCGCTTTGGCACGTGCCGTTACAAATCTTGAAGATTGTACGTTGTGTAGCACAGAAATAAAAGACAACACAGGAATTAAGCATATACGATTTGACAGTAATAAACGGGAACTTTGGGCGAAAGCGCAAAGCTATTTGTCTTCGCCCGTAAAGAGGGTTTTGTTTTGCGATACCATACCGGAAGGTGATTTCAGTATGAGTGGAGTAAACGCTTTGTCGCACTATTCACATTTGAACTCCGAGCAATATGAAACGCTGGCAATCTGGGACAAACTTTTCATACCATCCGGGAATCCATTCAATGAGGTAGAAGGGTTAAATAAAATAGAACTATGGAAATATCCAACCACCATGCCTTTTTTGTCAAATCATGATGTGGTCGACAGACTTTCGTTGTATTTATCCATGAAAGACGACCCGGATGCCCGGGTTGAAAAAGAACTGGAAATAATGATAGAAGAAATGAAATGGTAAAATGAAAATCCAATACGCATCGGATTTACATCTGGAATTTTCAGATAACTACAATTATTTGAAACAGAATCCATTGAAACCTGTAGGAGACGTTCTTGTTCTTGCGGGCGATATTGGTTATTTGAACGATGATAATTACAACAAGCATCCGTTCTGGGACTGGGCTTCGGACAATTACCGACAGGTAATCGTTGCTGTTGGCAACCACGAACTATATAAGTATTACGATTTGGCAAAAATGCCCCACGGCTTAGTGTGCTCCATTCGAGACAATGTGAAATGCTATTACGACGCAGTCATCCGGGTGGAGAATATTGATTTTATTGTTTCAACCTTGTGGGCGAAAATTCCGTTGGAAGAAGCTTACATAACCGAACGTAGCGTTAGTGATTTCCACCGCATTCTATACAGCGGCGAAATATTGACGTGGGAGGATTTCAACCGCGAACACGATAACTGTATCCGGTTTATTCAGAACGAAGTGGCAAAAAGCACTGCAGCACATATTGTTGTTGTAACCCATCATGTTCCGTCTTTTCAATTGTCATCACCCGATTTTGCCCAAAGTAAAATGAACGGAGCTTTTACAGTTGAATTGGCTTCATACATTGAAAACAGTCCCATTGAATACTGGATTTACGGCCATTCACACCGGAATATCGACAAAGTTATAGGGAAAACGAACTGTTTGACCAATCAGCTTGGATATGTGTTTCATAATGAACACTTGTCTTTCGATTTGGGAAAAATAGTTGAATTGACATAGGCGTTTATACAAGCAGGTCATTTATCATCCAGATAGTACCGTGGTTCTTTTAGCAATATCCGTATTCTTTACAGCACTCCGTCTTTTGGGTGGGTATCATCCATTTTCCAGGACATAGGCTTATTTGATTTAGAAAATCTTATTTGACTGACTTCCGGAATAATAAATCAAATCACTGATATACAGCAACATGTTATTTAACTCAAATTCGGAAAACCATTTATACTTTTGTCCGAATGAGGAAAGTCTTTTTGTGACATTCGTTTCCTTTAGAGCACTGCGTCTTTTGGGTGCCGTCGCTTTCCGTCGCTGTGCAGAAAACGCTAAAAATGCAGTGATGAAGGCTGAATTTCCGAACCGCGTCTTCCAGTCGTCCTGAGTACAGGACTCCTTCAGCCGCTGTCCTCCCTCAGGCATCGCTGCGCTCTGCCATTCCGGTCGTCTGAAGAAACGGAAATTCTTTACGCCTTCCATCACTGCATTTTTTTAACGCGTTTTCTCGCAAGACTCCTTCAGCAACAACACCCAAAAGACTGCGTTCGGTGGGGAAATTGGAATTATAATACTACCGAAAATTTAGATCACTGGGTAAATATATCAAAAACTATTAAATTTACCCATTATGAAAGTAACAAGAAAAAAGTACAGCGCAGCCTTCAAGGCTCAGGTGACTATTGAAGCAATCAAGGAATAGCAAACGTTAGCCGAGCTGGCGAAACGTTTCGAAGTGAACCCTCAAATAATCTCAAACTGGAAGCGTGAATTTATTACCCGCGGAACAGAGAATTTTTCAACGAAAGCCCCTGACGAGGAAGCGGCCAAGCGTGAGAAAGCCCTCTATGAGAAATTGACAAACATAGTTTGTCAATTTCTCAAGAACCTACACCTTTTCCTGACTGAAGATATTGCTTAATTATTGGTCGAACAAATTGATAATTAATCGAAATAATGTAAATTTGAGATCTTGAACAAACTAACATAACGAACAAGATTATTCTCATGACAAAATACACTGAAACCATCAACCAACTCCTCTCCTTCAACGATGAACGCGATTGGGAACAATTCCACGATTCTAGAAATCTCGCCCTTGCCTTATTCCTTGAAGCAGCAGAATTAAACGAACTATTCCTTTGGAAGAAAGATTCCGAAAGCGAAAAAGTGGATCCAGAAAAATTAAAAGAAGAGCTTGCCGATGTCTTGTCATACGCCTTTATGCTTGCAGAAAAACATAACCTCGACATTTTCGACATCGTGCAGGAAAAGATAAAGATCAACGCAAAGAAATATCCCGTCGAAAAAGCAAAAGGCACAGCCAAAAAGTACACCGAATTATGATTGTATATCAGTCAAACAAGAACGGATTCTTACAAGATGTTCTTTCAAATGAAATAGACACTAAAATACACAACGCATTCCGTATGCACCTTGGCCGGGATACGTCTGCCAGCGAAGTTGCATCCTGGACTAACTCCATGATGTACATGGGCAATGTCCTTTCAGATCAGAGAATTTCAGATACGGCAGGAATCTCCATTGAATTTCAGGTACCACTTACGTCAAAGCGCATCGATTTCATCATCACGGGATTGAATGAGAAGAAAGAGGAACAGGTGATCATTATTGAACTCAAGCAGTGGTCAAATGCCACATTGACAAACAAAGATGCCATAGTAAAAACATGGCTTCACGGTTCAGAAGTGGAAACTGCACACCCCTCATACCAAGCCTGGTCATACGCAATCTTGATTGAAAGTTTTAATCAAACAGTTCAAGACAAAAAGATCAAATTAACTCCCTGCACCTATCTTCATAACTATACCCCAGACGGTGTCATCACAAACCCTTTTTACAGCGAACACATTAAACGTGCTCCGGTTTTTCTAAAACCAGATGCCATCAAACTAAGAGATTTTATCAAGCGATTTATTAAATATGGAGATGATCGGGACATTTTATACCAAATCGAGAATGGCAGGCTAAGACCATCCAAACAACTGGCTGACTCTCTGGCATCCATGATATCCGGCAATCCAGAGTTCATCATGATTGATGACCAAAAACTGGTTTATGAAACGGCTATGTCTATGGCAAGGAAAGCAAAACCAGAAAAGAAGCAGGTCTTGATTGTAGAAGGTGGTCCTGGTACAGGAAAAAGCGTAGTTGCTGTCAATCTATTGGTTCAACTAACCAAAGACAAACTTGTCACCAAGTATATTTCAAAGAACGCTGCTCCCAGAGAAGTTTATAAAGCCAAACTAATTGGAACCATTAAACGCAACAATATCGACAATATGTTTGGGGGCACTGGTGGTTTTTACGATAGCGATCCGAACATTTTTGATGTACTTATTGTAGACGAAGCGCATCGCTTGAATTCAAAGAGCGGCTTATTTCATAATCTGGGCGAAAATCAGGTTCTTGAGATTATGCAGGCCTCTAAATGTTCCATTTTCTTTATCGACAATAACCAACGGATTCACATCAACGATATTGGAGAAAGCTCTCAAATCGAAAAGTGGGCAAGAAAAGAAGATGCCATTGTAAAACATCTTACACTGGAATCACAGTTCCGCTGCAACGGTTCAGACGGATATTTGGCCTGGCTTGACCAATCTCTTCAAATTCGTGAAACAGCCAACATGCTGCTTTCTCAGGAAGATTTCGACTTTCGTATCTTCTCCGACCCTAACGATATGCGCCAAGCCATCATCGAAAAAAACAAAATAAACAATAAATCCAGAATTGTTTCCGGCTATTGCTGGGATTGGAATACAAAAAAAGGGAAGGCCCCTTATGATATTGACATTCCAGAATTCAAATTCCGAATGAAGTGGAACCTTACACAAGATGGCAGTACCTGGATCATCGCAGAAGATTCTGTCAACGAAGCCGGCTGCATCCACACTTGCCAAGGCCTAGAACTAGACTATGTCGGAGTCATTGTCGGGCTTGATATGAAGTGTGAAAATGGCAAAGTCATTACCGATGTGAATAATCGTTCCGGTAACGATCAATCCATCAAAGGCATCAAGAAACGCATTAAAAACAATCCAGAAAAAGGTTTGCGAATCGCCGACCATATCATTAAAAACACTTACCGAACCTTAATGACCAGAGGGATGAAAGGTTGTTTTGTTTACTTCTGCGATAAAGAGTTGGAGAATTATTTCAGCAACAAAGTCCTTGCTTCGGATAAAGCAAAAATAGAAAAATATTCAGAGCCCGACGAGAAAAAGGATCTGAGAATAGAATTTGACGTGAATGAAGATGTCAAGTACGTTGACTATCTACCCTTTTATTCGTTAAAAGCCGCTTGTGGTGCCTTTGGAGATTGGCAAGTCGTAGAAAATAAAGGCTGGATTAAAGCCGAAGGATTCGGAACCCTTAACCGAAGTATGTTTATCATCCAGGCAGTCGGAAAATCGATGGAACCACTCATCCCAGACGGCAGCCTTTGCGTTTTCAGAGCCAATGTTGTCGGTTCCCGCAACAACAAAATTGTCTTGGTCCAGCACTCCGAATATTTTGATACAGAAAACGAAGGATGCTACTCCATCAAGAAATACACCAGCGAAAAAGCCTACGACAAAGAGACAGGAGAATGGGTGCACGAAAGAATCATCCTTAGACCCATAAATAGAGACTATGAAGCAATTGTGCTAGATGAAAAAGAAGAGTTTAAAGTGATCGGGGAGTTTTTGGGGGTGGTATAAAAATTAGGAAATACCAAGTACCTGAAAAACCCGAGATTGTAAAACAAACTAAATAAAAGTAGACCAATCCCAAACAGAGGACAGTTTTCTCGTTATTTTATAATATTATTAATCATTTCAATTATCAACGGAGAAACAGCATTACCAGCTACTCCCTCTAATATGCTCCGAATAGTCTTTAAAGATTCTGTTATAATTATACTTTTAGGTTTTGGCGATTTAATCTGAGATTTAAGTGTATCCATTTCCGAAACTAATTCATCAAAAACCATTCTATCAAGTGTAATTTGCTCTTTAATATTCTCAATCTCATTTATTAACTTTTTTAAGTCTTCTGACTTATCAACATTGAAATTAATTGTTTGAGTCGAAAGACTTGTTCCTTGTTGGATTACTGAATTATTCATATTCTCAATGTGTATCACATTCATTGGCAGAAAATGTCGAGTTGGGGAATCTGGATTTGATTGAGAATCTTCTATCTCTATAATCCCTTCATGCGTAATAGCAATTCCACCACCCAATGCTTTTGGTTCAATCAATCCTTCATCAGTAAGGTAATCAACTATATTATGTGTTTTTTCTCTGTCAAATCCTAATTCAGTTCCTAATTCCCACATATCGACTATGTAAGTTGAATTTCCATCTGTCGTATCATATAGTTTTTCCAAGAATAAAAATCTGGCGTTCTTTTTATCATCTATACCCATTAGTAGTTCGTTTTTTTTATAAAATGGGTGTTAACGGCGGCGGTATTATTTTTCATCAGAATAAGGCAATTTGTCCATGAGGCATTGTATAATTTAACTTACATGAAAATTGAATATTTAATTCTCTTATAAAGTCAAAGTCATTTATCCATTTAACTCCCATATTTTCGCAAACATTTGGAATCTTAATTTTCGTCGAGATCAATGCAGTAATCTTTTCTTCTTTTGTTACTACTGTCGCCCGTTCACAAATAGCATGTGCAATGACCCAAGGATCAGCTAAGGATCTTCCTTTTACACTATCTACCAAACGTTTATGAATAGGATTAGCAGCAAATATATCTTTCAGACAACTTGCAGTTTGTTCATCTATTTTACGTATAGGAATTCCACTTGATTTAAGCCATTCGGCCAAATCATCTTCTGTACGTAATATCTCATTACTAACCATTTCTGGTATAAAAATAATATCCTGCCTCCCTAATTCTGCAAGAATAGTCCAATAATCAGGGCAAACATCAGGACAATAATATTTCTGCCAAGCCTCTATTAGTACATTTGCATCCAAACAATATTTCTTTGAATTCATCATCTGTACATTTGGGCTTCAAGTTTTGGAAACTTATTTATTTGCACATTAAGAAGATTGCTTGCCATAGTTGGCTCAATGTGTCCACCTTTAAACGCATCTAAAACAACTTGAGTAAACAGTCTACTATTTCTATTTAGTAGCAACAAAAAATAATTAGGACCACTACTGTTTACTTTTTCCTTTTGTTTTACTTTCTTTTCTTCTTCTCTTTTTAGGAAATCTTTAAAATCTAAATCAGCTTCTTGCTTTAATCTATAATAAATAGGGGGTGATATAATACCAAGCCTAAATGCTCTTAGTAAAAATGCGAATGAACTTACTCCAATAGGTTTCACCAATTTAAAAACATCTTTGGCATTTTTAAAAGCTGCTCTATCAATTTCAGAAATATAATCAAGAGGAATTAATGCATTTGCTGCTACCTCATTACAAAAGTATTCAACAGGATGGGTATCGTTCTTATTTAAGGCTTCTGATTCAATTTCATTTGAGATTCCAGTTTCTGCTATCCATATATGGGCAAGCTCATGAACTAAAGTGAAAAGTTGAGGCGCATTCCAATCTTCTGAATTCACAAAAATAAATGGAGCATACGGATCTGAAATCACAAAGCCTTGCAATTCTTCTGAATCAAGCTTAAGCCTTGAATGAATAAAACTTGTACGAGAAATGAAGATTCCTTTTGTTTCAGCGGCATTAATCCATTCTTTTATCGGTTTTTCACTTTTATAGCCCAATGGATTTATTCTTAAAGTGTTAAGGATATCTTTTGCAACAGTAACTGGGTTATCATTAATTGAAAATTTTCCAACGAATGGTAATTTCTCACCATTGTCCTCAGCAAACTCATTACTAATCCAAGTTTGCTTTTGCTGTATCTCCCTTATAATGAAGATTGAAGATGTCGTAAGGTCTTTAGAGCCTTTCCTTCTGAAATCTTGCAAAGGCTGAAAGTCCATTGGAATTTCAGGAAGAAAAAATAAAGCAAATGGTCGTTTATATGCTCTTGCTAATGTTTGTGCTTGTTTTATGGTCGGTTGGTCATCTCCAATTTCCCATTCATTTAGTTTTTCAATAGTCACACCAACTTTGGCAGCAGCATTATTTTGAGACATCCTTACCGATTCCCTTGCCCACCTTAAAATCATAGGATTTATGTATGCTTTATCTGCCATTTGGATTTAGGGTGAAAATTTTAATAAAAACTTAGTTGTTAGTGATGATGACTTTATTATAGGCTTAAGAATATTGACAAGGCACTAATAATCAATATTTTAATTTTACTAATATCATAACCAAATTAAAGTCAAATATAAGATTTTTTCTAACAAATGAAAAGTATTGAAATGTTAAAGTGCTCTTGTCCGATTTAATAGTTCATGCCTCATATTTCCATTTATCAATAAACAAACCAAAACATATTATTTCCGATTGTGTGTGTAATAGATTCAATAATTGACGTTTAATGAGGAGTGTCGAGTAAACAAGGTTTCTGCACAAGTCTCTCATTCTCAGTCTTCCCAGATTATGCTCAAAATGGTTTTATATCTTTTTGTAGGAATGCAATATTCATAGAAGTTCGTATCCACATCGTATTCACCTAAATTAAACCACGTTGATTTATTAACGGTTTGTACTTTTTCTTCAAATTTGTATACAAAATCATAGTTCCTTTGTAGGTATTCTGCTGCAACAGAATCGGAAGGTGGAGCTAAACGTGTATAATCACCCAACCAAACCTTTAAATCATCAGACTTTTTCCAATATTTTACTATTCCGTTTTCAATAATAACAATACAAATAGGATGTAATTGTTCAAATTGCAAATAACGAAAAACGGTTGCTGTTAAACTTGTTTTAAATCTTTCTGCAAGTTGCTTTATGAGTAGTGGAGAAAACTTTTTTCCTATTGCTTCTTTCAAGAATAATTTCTCAGGCATTAAAATTTCGCTCGCAAATTCATTCGCTTCCAATTCTTGTCTGCCATTCTTAAGTGCTTTTTCCATTCCCGCAATAATGTTGAAATTTGAAAAGATATCATCAGGGAGCTGCATATTTCTATGCATTATCAAATGCCCTATTTCGTGGGCCGCAACAAAACGCTTTCGTTCTGTAAATTGGATAGTAGAGTCTACTTTAATTACCACTTTGTTGTTTCCAAATATTATTTTTCCGTCACAATTTGTTAGTTTTTCTTCAATTAACATTGCGCCCAATCCGGAAACGAACAAATCCATTTCCATACCCGTTATTTCATCTAACCCGCAATTTTCCAATAATTGCTGTGCCTTTAAATGTGCATTAGTGACTCTGGTCATTTTCTTCTAATTGCTCCAAAAGTTCAACAAGATTCTTGTCCTTAAGAATTTCAATAATATCTTCATTTGACAACTTCTCAATATTACAATACATTGCAAAGGAAGGATTATTTTGAATAATTTGTTTTAAAATAGCAACGGGCCTATCGATATTTTCGTTTATTCCCTCTTTAAATTTATTCAATAATTCTTTTAGGTATTCGTTTTGTTTTTGTTGTGCTTTTGCCTGTGCCAAAAAGATAATCTGCTTTTTCTTTTTGTTGTATTCTTCAAGGTTTTGAATAGCATCTCTTAGCGAATCATCGATTATGTCTTTGTCCGCTTTTAAGTAGAAGTTATACAAAGCTTCATTAATTTTATTATTAATTTTGTTGCTCATATGATATCTGTTACTCGTGTTTGAATTTTAGGAATATGCCTTTCTAGTCGTTTAGTAATCCGGTAAACTTCTTTCACATCTATTCCCAAATCTTTTGCAATTTCAGCTGGTTTATAAATTTCGTCCATCCAATATTCAAAAACCATAAGTTCATCATCGTCTGCCCCTTCTTGTTTTAATAACGCTGAAACTTGACTTCTTTTTTCATTGAAATTATATGGTTCTTCATTTGAGGGAAAATCAGGTAATTCATCTGAATAAATATTTTTGTTCGTAGTAAAAAAATTAGAAATTTCACTTTTCAAACAGCCAAATAAAAATTCTGTAAATGAACATTTTGCCTTAGACCAATCGCGTTGTCCATCCATTACCTTTAAAATTACATCACCGACGAAGTCAATAGGTTGTTTTCCATTAAAATTTTTTATCCCAACGGATTTTAAAAGACTGATAGCATACGCATTCATCCTGTCGATGACAGCTTCCATATCTACTGACTGTAATGCTTCCGTAAGATTCATTGACTTTTCTATAATAGTATGCTAAGATCAGAAAAAAAATTGCCATTCGTAGCAAAAAAATCTAAAATTATAGCATACTTATTTGAAGAGAAAAATTTTACTCTCTCTTTTTAAACTAATGTTTTTTTAAATTTTCAATCAATGTTAAACGAAAAAGACAAAAATCCGACAGGTGAACACGATAAACGTGTTTTGTATCTTACCATTAATGGTAAGCAGTATGAATGGCATCAGCAATTTATTACTGGTGCAGAAATCAGAAAATTGGGAGATATTCCTCAAGATGATGAAATTTTTCTATCGGTTAAAAAACCGTGGGAGGATGAAACGATTACAGATGAGAAGCAAGTAAACCTCGCCCGTCCTGAGATTGAACACTTTTTTTCAAAGGACGCATTTTACACTATACTGATTGACAGATTGCAAATTAAGGTAAGGCAACAATGTATGACTGGCAAAGAAATACTTATTCTCGCAGGAAAGAACCCACCTGAAAGATTTCAACTGAATCAACGCTTCAAAGGCGGCAAAGTCTTGAAAGTTGGGTATGATCAAAAGGTTTGCTTTACTGACCCAAGTATCGAAAAATTCATGACCATTCCTCTAGACCAAACCGAAGGATAATGAAAAAGGATTTTCAACTACCAGAGGAAGATGTAATCTTTCTTGATGGATTAGGATTGTCTTGGGAAGCAATTAACGATCATAATATGCAATGGATAATCGTGCATGATTATCCAGTTATATCTGGATACAACAATGAAAAGGTTTCTATTGCAGTCAAGATTGAAACCGGTTATCCACGAACGCAACTAGATATGGCATATTTCTATCCGGCATTGCAACGGCTTGATGGCAAAACAATTAATGCAATATGTGATCAGATTATAGATGGAAAACAATTTCAACGTTGGTCTCGGCATAGGACTCCAACTAATCCGTGGAGAGAAGGGGTCGATGATCTTTCAACTCATATGGCTTTAATCAGTTTTTGGTTTGAACAAGAATTCATAAAACAAGCAAATGGAATTACAGCTTAGAATATCAGGATTTCATTATGAAATTTTGGAGCGACACCTGCTCCCTGCTGATGGCAGGGAAGCAGTCGCTGTTGCTCTTTGTGGAAGATTCCATGATTCAGAATCGGAATATCTTTTAATTTATGACTTAACACTGATTCCTCACGATCAATGCATCAGTCGTGAACCAGACTTATTACACTGGTCAACTGAAAGGATTCAACATTACTTTGAGAAAATTAGTAAAAACGATTTTGCACTGCTAAAAATCCATAGTCACCCAGGAGGGCACGAAAAATTCTCAAGAACTGACAATATCTCTGATCATGAATTTTTTGATTCTGCATTTGGTTGGTCTATGAGTGATAAACCACATGCAAGCGCGGTGATGCTACCCGACGGAAAAATTTTCGGTCGATTTTTTTTCAATGATTTGCATCATGAGCCAATTGATAAGATTTCAATTGCTGGTGATACGGTTAAGCAATTTACGGGTTCAATAAATATAGATAATTCTGATTTTGCGTTGAGAACTATTCAGGCATTTGGTGAATTAACTTATCAAAGTTTAAGTAAAATGACTGTTGGTGTTGTTGGCTGTTCAGGAACAGGAAGTCCTGTCATTGAGCAACTAGTTAGGTTAGGTATCAGAAAACTTGTACTTATTGATCCTGATATTGTTGAAAGGAAAAACCTTAACCGGATATTGAACACTACGAACGAGGATGCCGAAAAAGAGAAACCAAAGGTATTAGCTATTGCTGATGCAATAATAAAAATCGGATTAAGCACTATCGTTGACAGTCGGCAAGTAAACCTATATGATGATGTCGATGCACTCAAAGCACTTATCAAATGTGATGTTATTTTTGGATGTATGGATAGTGTTGATGGTCGACACTTGTTGAATCAACTTTCGTCATTTTATCTCCTTCCTTATTTTGACTTGGGCGTAAAACTTGAAGCAGATGGATTGGGTGGTATCAATAAAATTTGTGGTTCTGTTCATTACCTGCAACCTGGCAAATCTTCTTTAATTACTCGTGGAGTTTATACAACTGAAGATTTGAGAGCCTCAAGTCAATACAGAAAGAATCCTAAAGAATTTGAGAGCCTGCGTAAGAATGCTTATATTAAAAATGTCAATGTTAATAATCCCGCTGTAATAAGTGTCAATATGCAAGTTGCTAGTCATGCTGTAAATGAGTTTCTGAATCGAATTCATCCCTTTAAAACAGAGCAACCATCATCTTACGCTGTGAGTACAATTGATATTACGGAAGGATGTATTGTTAATTCGGATGAATCTGATTTTAAAGAAGATTTATACTTAAAAAAGGAAACAGGTCGTGGTGATATGGTTCCATTTATTGAAATGTCTGAACTGATTGTATGAGGTATTGGTGTCAAAAAATAATTGCAAGGTGGCTACAGCCAAAGTATAATTTTTCCTATGTGGTTGACTTGCCTAACAATATAAAAAATAGAAATATTTACATTGTTGGTGAAAAGGAGTACCCTTGGCTTATTGCTTTTAATTGTCCTTGCGGTTGTAAGAATATAGTTCAACTGAATTTGTTAAAAGAGGCTGATCCTTGTTGGACTTTTAAAATTAATAAAAATGGGAAAATAAATATTTTTCCATCTGTTTGGAGAACAAGAGGTTGTAAGAGACACTTTGTCGTTCGTAAGAGCAAGATTATTTGGATTGGAGGTTATAAAGGGTGACTTAAACATCAAGATTATCCAAGAAAATCCCAACAGATAAAAGTCTGCCGGGATTTTCTCGTTTGGAGATACTTTTTCATTAACTTCACTCAGAAGTCAAAACTTTACGGTGCTTTTTTTCATAAATCTTAAATCCTGCTATTGTTTGTGATAGAATTAGTTTAAAATATTCATAAAAAGTGATGAAGAATCACTTCTGGATGCTGTTTACTTATCGGCCATTTTCGGTAACGTGGTGCACTATATGTTTCGGAAAGCGCACTGAAGGGCAGCGGCGTGGCCGACGTCGACTTCGACGGACAGGTGCAGTGGACACGAAGAGTCCGGCATACAAAATATTGAAGGCTCAAGGAGACAAAATTTTTGTGCCGGAGTCGAGTGGACACAAACCTGGACTAGCGGAGACGGAGGTTATGCCGCTGCCCGAAGGGAGCGATGCCCATCACCAGCCCGAAGGGAGCGATGCCCATCACCAGCCCGAAAGAAACCATACTCATTACAGTTGATTCCTAATATATTGATTCCAGCTAATCTCAAAGGATCACACTTTTAACGTTACTCCACAACTTTTCAATTTGATCTTTTATCACTCATATTTGAAGGTATATATTTGCATTTTTATAGAGATGGTTTATCTTTGTATGGAGCATTGATAGAATGTTTGAATTTTGTAAATAGGAAAGATTTCATCAATTAATTCAAGTTTGAGTGATGCACAATGAGTCTCGAAGGAATTTTATAAAGAAAAGTATCATCAGTGCCGGAAGTTTGCTTTTAGCCAACGCTGAATGGATCAATGCGTACGGACAGAATGTGCATGGGAAAATACCCATGAATGATTCCTTGAAAAAAATACAGATACAATATACCAACTCGCAGTTTGAAAGGGAACCGTTATTAAGTCCGTTCGGTTTCAAGGGAGGACACTTGTCGGAGTTGTGGCAAGCTGTCAGTTATATAGAAAGTACATCAGGCAATCATTCGATAGGGTTGGGAACGCAAAGTGTCCTATGGTCGGATGCCTCAATTTTTTCCGGCCATTCCGAATCGGGTGGAAATGCTTTGATGTATGCGTTGACTGAACATGCGCTCCAAATGATCAAAGGGTGTAGTTTTGTGACACCCATTGAATTGATCGATCAGATTTTCCCTGAGATTTATGCGTATGGAAAGCAGATCACCTCACGACCGGACTTGCGTAAGACGTTTGTTTTAAATGCTTTGGTTTCTCTGGATAATGCTCTTTGGTTACTTTATGCGAAAGAGAATGGTTTTACGAATTTTGATCAATTGATCCCTTCCGAATTCAAATCCACTTTTTCGGAAAGTCACGATCGGATTGCGGCTATTCCATTGATTTCTTATAATGTCAGTCCTGTTGCTATAAAACAAGAAGTAGATGACGGGTACTTTTTCATGAAGATTAAAATAGGGCAAGCCGGTACACAAAAAGAGATGTTGGAAAAAGATATGAATAGGTTATCGGAAATTCATCATGTTTTAAAGGATGTTCGTACGCCCTATACGGAAACCGGTAAATTGCCCTATTATTTCGATGCCAATGGCCGTTATGAATCGAAGGAAACTTTTTTACGCTTTCTGGATCATGCAAAGAAAATCGACGCTTTTGATCAGATCGTAATTATTGAAGAGCCTTTTCCGGAAGAAAATGAGATGGACGTTTCTGATATTCCGGTACGTTTGGCTTCCGATGAGACTGCGCATACTGAAGAAGACACCATCAATCGTATAGAGATGGGGTATAAAGCGGTTACACTGAAGCCTATCGCAAAAACGCTGAGTATGTCAATGAAGATAGCAAGAGCTGCTGCCGAAAGGAATATTCCTTGTTTCTGTGCCGATTTGACGGTCAATCCTATTTTGGTGGAATGGAATAAAAATGTAGCTGCTCGTTTAAAATCATTTCCGGGTATCGGTAATGTCGGATTGTTGGAAAGTAACGGTCATCAAAATTATACCAACTGGGAGATGATGAAAAAATATATGCCCTTTCATGATGAAAAATGGACGAAAGTCAAGGATGGATTCTATGATACGGATAGTGCGTTCTTTGCGCGTAGCGGCGGAATTTTTGATCCTATTCCTCATTATGAAAACATGTTTATACAGGAAAAGAAATAACTGCGTTTGTTAATCAGTATTGATTATGGCCATTTTTTATACACCGGATATTTTACAGAATCCTTACTTGCCGGAAGAAGAATCTGCACATTGTGTCAGAGTTTTGCGTTTGGGGGATGGCGCGGACATTGAACTCATCGACGGTAAGGGCCATTTCTTCCGTGCCAGAATCGTACAGGCTCATCCGAAACACTGTCAGGTGGAAATTCTAGAAACCACAGAGGATCATTCAGCTCCTTGTTTCGCCCATATAGCCGTGGCTCCAACCAAAAATCCGGATCGTATCGAATGGTTTGTCGAGAAAGCGACGGAAGTGGGTATCGGCGGTTTTGCTTTCATCCATTCACGATATTCAGAACGGAAGAACCTGAAGCTCGAACGTATGGACAAGATTGTTGTTGCCGCCATGAAACAATCGATGAAGGCGATCAAGCCAGTCTTGCAGGATTTGACTGATTTCAGGAAGTTGGTTGTGCAGCCTTTCGAAGGGCAAAAATACATTTGCCATTGCAATCCCGGAAAGAAACCCTTATTGAATAACGTTTGTCGGCCGGGTACTCCGGTTTTGGTGCTGATCGGTCCCGAAGGTGATTTTAGTCCGGAAGAAGTGACGCTGGCCATGGACAATGGGTTTAAGCCGGTTTCGCTGGGTGATACCCGTTTACGAACCGAAACGGCGGCTTTTGTGGTTGCTCACATCGTGCAGTTAAAGAATATGCAGGAATGACCGGAAAATTCACAACGCTTTTCCCAAACTGGAATATTCCGCATGTCAAAGCTTACACTATCCTTGCACTTGCCTCTGATTCAAGTCCCGTTTCTTTTGGTTATGATAATCCCTTAGCCGATGATTGCCGGAAAAGGGTAGAAGATCTGATCAATCCTGAACATCCCATCAACTGGCTCAGGCAAGTTCATGGTGACCGGATTGTCGAATTGCCTGTAAATGAGAAATCTGTTGCTGTTTCCGAAACCGGACTCATAGAAGCCGACGGGGCGTATACTTCTGATAAACGCACGGTCTGTACGGTGATCACTGCGGATTGTTTGCCTGTTGTCTTTGCGGATCAGGCAGGAACCAGAGTGGGGGTGGCCCATGCCGGTAGAAAAGGTTTGCAGCATGGAATTCTTTTTGAAATGATCAAAAAAATCGGTATTCCCGTAGAAAAAATGCATGTTTGGATGGGTCCCGGCATCGCTGCGGAGAGTTATCCCATTTCCGCTGAAATCAGGGAAGAGGTTCTTTCCTTGTCTCCGTTGTATGAGCCTATTTTTGCCTATGCGGGTGACGGACAGTATTTAATGGACTTGTATGAAATGGCCAGGATTCAATTAGTATATCACGGAATTCCCGGGAGAAATATTGACGGGGCTGTCTGGAATACTTTTTTAGACAAACGGTTTCATTCTGCGAGACGAGATAAGGCTCAGTCTGGAAGGATGGCAACGATGGTCTGGATGGAATAATGTTTCCAAAATTTCTCATGAAAAGCCCGGCAAATCGAAAAAGATTCTTTACTTTTGTGCCGTAAAATTTTGACGGCGGTGTAGTGTAGTGGCCTAGCACGCAACCCTCTCACGGTTGAGACCCGGGTTCGATTCCCGACTCCGCTACTTGTTGACCCTCTTAATCAGTTGATTTTGAGGGCTCTTTTGTTTATATGAGTGGCTAAAGGATGGCCAAAAATGACAATGAATCCCATAATAGCAGATTTAACCGCATCATCTGAGGGGGTGAATACAAAATATAATGTACCCCTAATTTAAGGACAGCTGTCTAAGAAGTGGGTAGCATTATAAATACAATTAAATTGACGTAATCAATTTTAATTGATCGCGATTCTCATGAACTTTCATGATGGCATTGATGATATCATCCATATCATTTTTGGTACCAAGTAGAGGTCCATTTGCCCATAGCATAACCATGTTGTCGCAAACCCAATCACAATTAGGTAAGGTCAATTGATCCTTGAAATCTTTTAGTCTTTGTTCGGAATACATAGTCTGATAGACTCTACGATTAATGATATTGTCAGTCCAAGGCTCTCTATGAAGGCCATTTTTGATGTAGCCACTCAAATTAATTCCTTCAGCAGCAATAGCTTTCAAGACTACATCTCTGCTGGCATCATTAAAATATTCTTTATGATAAGCCATTGTATAAAGATAGAAAGAGCCTTTGGTTGTACCAGGATACAATTTCTGAGGAACAAGTCCAGGAAAATTTTTCAGCTTCTCGGTCAAATAAGCTGCATTTTTATTGCGGATTTCAAATTGGTCTTTTGCGCGGGTTAATTGTTCAAGCAATATTGCCGCTTCAAATTCATTCATTCTATATTTAGTGCCTATCGTAACAGTACGTCCCTGACGATTTGTTCCATGATTCTGAACGGTATAGCAATCATCAAGAAGTTTTTCATTGTTACTGATGATACCTCCACCTTCGCCACAGCAAATATTTTTGCTTGTCTGGAAACTGAAACAGCCGATATCTCCAATAGTTCCTAATTTTTTGCCTTGATATTCAGAAAGATGGGCTTGGCAAGCATCTTCAATAATTTTTAAATTATATTTATTTCCTATTGCCATGATACGTTCCATATTACAAGCTTGACCCATCATATGGACAGCAATTATTGCCTTGGTATTTTTATTGATTTTACGTTCAACTTCATCTGGATCTAATTGGAAGGATTCTTTATCAATATCTACCAAAACGGGTAATGCTCTGGCTGATAAGATTGCAGCAACAGTTCCTGGGTCAGTATATGGGGTTGTAATAATTTCATCTCCAGGTCCGAATCCCATAGCTTCAACCGCAGTATGTAATGATTGAGTACCTGATCCGGTAGCGACACAACCTTTAACGCCTAACAACTCTGCATATCGCTTCTCAAAAGTGGCAACAGTGCCATTATGCAGATTGTCTATTCTGTTCCATTTACCGCTACGAATAACACCTGCTACTCTTTGTACCATTTTTTCATCAAAATATGGCCACTGAGGAAACACCTTATTTGGAGCAACGGCTTTACCACCTAAGATTGCCAATTTGCCATTTTCCATTGTATTAGCCGATACTTTGCCAATCGATGGGATTACACTAGTTGCAACAACTGCTGCTGTCCCTTTAGATAAAGCCTTTAAGAAAGATCTTCTAGAAACATCTTTTTCTTTCATCGTTATTTGGTTTTAATAGTGTTCAGTTAAGGACTTTATTAAATGAAATGCTCATCAGTAAAGGTTTTTGGATAGGTATTCTGCTTCTCAGACCTCAACACAAATAAATAGAAAATGCGTTAATGGTCATGTTCGAATTGCGAATTTATTTACTCAAGAAACGCATATAATTTTTCAAAATTTAGGACACCGGGTAAGTTTAATAAAAACATTTGATTTTACTCATTCGAACCAGGTTTGGATCGTTGATCTTAAACGGTTTTCTCCCTTATATGTAGTATTCTGCAGAATCAATGATACCAGCCCTCAGCGCATATTTTGTTGCTTCATAGACTGTATTCACTTCCAATTTCCTAAAAATATTTTTTCGATGTGTCGTGATGGTGTGGGTGCTTGAAAAACGCTCGTTTGCAATTTCTTTGGTGGTTTTTCCCAGTGCCAGCAGGTGAAGGATTTCTTTTTCGGTGACGGTCAGGACTTTGTCATGTATTTCCGGCACTTCTTTTTTCCCGAGCAGTTGGTTGTTGGCACGGTTGCAGATGAACCTCTCGTTTTTAAAGGCCAGTTTAAGTGCCGAGGTAATTTCTTCTTTGATGCTGTCTTTGAAAATGACGCTGAATGCCTGGCTGTTGATGACCACAGCTTTTAGAAAATCATTGCTCAATTCATCGGAAAAAAGTATCCAATGGGTATCCTTGAATTTGTCGCTCATGATCAGCAGGTCTTCGGGGCCGGAAAAATCAAAAAGGGTATAATCCAAGATGACAACTGCACGATGTTTTTCAGCCAATGCTTTTAAAAGCTCTTTTTTGTTTTCGGCTTCGGTTATCTCCTTGACATTTTTTGATTTGTTCAGGAAAAAAAGGAGGCCGGATTTGGTAATAGCTTGATTGTCTGCAATAATGACTTGTTCCATATAAATATTGTTTGTCAAAGGTCCTTTAATCTTTATGGGTAAATTCCCCGCTCCTTGGCGCGAAATCAGGGCCCAGGGCTTGCCTTGGGGTTTACACCTTTTATTATCTATTCTGCAAAAACGGAATGTGTCTTGCCGCTATCATTTAAAACGTTGTAAAGTTACACTAAAATTGTGTAATATATAATCCGGATTTTACAAAATATACCAAACAGATGGTATTTGCGCACGTTTGAAGGTTTTTTACCTTTGTATCGTCAATGAAGTTTTATCAAAAATTACAAACATAAACTTATTTATATCATGACAAAAATCGCTAAACAGTTGACCGAACTTATCGGAAACACTCCTTTGCTGGAGCTCTCTAATTTTAACGCTGATCATAAAGTACCTGCACGTCTGATTGCCAAGTTGGAATATTTCAATCCGGCAGGAAGTGTTAAAGACCGTGTCGCCCTTGCAATGATTGAGGATGCGGAAGCAAGTGGCATATTGAAACCGGGTGCAACCATCATTGAACCGACCAGTGGCAATACAGGCGTCGGCTTGGCTTTTGTTTCAGCAATCAAGGGTTATAAGCTGATACTGACCATGCCTGAGACGATGAGTCTGGAACGCAGGAACCTATTGAAGGCTTATGGTGCTCAGCTGGTACTGACATCAGGAGCAGGCGGTATGCAAGCTTCTATCGACAAAGCGAAAGAGCTGAGAGATTCCATTCCGGGATCAGTTATTTTGCAGCAATTTGAAAATCCGTCAAACCCGAGAATTCATTCAAAAACGACAGCTGAGGAGATTTGGCGTGATACAGACGGGAAAGTCGATATTTTCGTGGCCGGGGTCGGTACCGGCGGAACGGTGAGTGGAGTGGGTGAGGCTTTAAAAAAGCATAACCCGAAAGTGAAAATTGTAGGTGTTGAGCCGGATGAATCTCCGGTCCTTTCCGGTGGAAAAGCTGGCCCTCACAAAATTCAGGGGATTGGAGCCAATTTCATACCCAAGACTTTCAATGCTTCCGTTGTTGATGAAATAATCAGGGTGCCGAGTGATTCAGCCATTTTAACCGGACGTGAATTGGCTCAAAAAGAAGGATTGTTGGTTGGTATCTCTTCCGGAGCTGCTGTATATGCTGCTGTACAGTTGGCAAAAAGGCCTGAGAATGCTGGGAAAACAATTGTAGCATTACTACCGGATACAGGTGAAAGATATTTGAGTAGTGTCCTTTATGCATTTGAAGAATATCCGCTTCCTTAAGCTTTTCAAAAAGTTATTATTTTTTAGAAAAAAATAGAAAAAGCATCAGAAATGATGCTTTTTTTTGTACTTTTGCAGCCTGAAGTATGCATGCTGATGTGAATAGTAAAAGAAGGCCAAGGTCGCATGCAAGTCCTGTCAGACTTTGGTTTGTCATCATTCTTTATCGGCAAAATATTGTATCAGAATAACAAGAAATTTAGCGAATGAACAAATCGAAGCCTATTCAATTAGTGCTGGAGAATGGAACCGTCTTTCAAGGTAAATCTTTCGGATACGAAAGTCCAACCGCTGGCGAGGTTGTTTTTTCTACTGCGATGGTAGGGTATCCGGAAAGTTTGACTGATCCGTCTTACGCGGGGCAAATTTTAACGGTCACTTATCCACTCATCGGTAACTATGGTGTCCCGGCAGACAAAATCGAAAATCAATTATCTGTATTTTATGAATCGGAAATAATTCATGTCAAAGGCTTGATTATTTCCGATTATTCTTTTGAATACAGCCATTGGAATGCGCAGCGCAGTTTGAGCGACTGGCTGGTTGAACAGAAAATTCCGGGTATGTATGACGTGGATACCCGTGAATTGACCAAGTTGCTTCGTGAAGCTGGTTCCATGAAAGGGAAATTTGTGTTTCCGGATCAGGAAGAAGTGCCTTTCCTTGACACGGATAGTGTCAATTGGGTGGCAGAAGTGAGCTGTAAGGATGTCATCAAGTATGGAAATGGTTCCAAACGCATTGTTTTGGTGGATTGTGGTGTGAAGCATAATATTCTGCGATGTCTGCTCAAAAGAGATGTAACCGTTTATCGGGTGCCTTGGGATTATGATTTTACCGGAATGGATTATGACGGGTTGTTTATATCGAATGGTCCGGGAAACCCTGAATATTGTGGTATTACGGTGAAACACATCCGTCAGGCATTGAGTCAGGATAAACCTATTTTTGGGATATGTATGGGTAATCAATTGCTCAGTATTGCCGGTGGAGCCAAGACCTACAAACTCAAGTACGGACACCGCAGTCACAACCAGCCTGTAATCATGGCAGGAACCGATCGTTGTTTCATTACTTCCCAAAACCACGGTTATGCAGTGGACAACAAGACGCTCGGTGCTGACTGGGAACCTTTGTTCATCAACTTGAATGATGGCACCAACGAAGGTATCCGCCACAAAACAAAGCCAGTCTTCTCCGCGCAATTTCATCCGGAAGCTTCGAGTGGACCAACCGATACGGAATTTTTGTTTGATGAATTTCTGAATTCAATCAAAAAATAGGGACTCTTGCCAAACGGGTCATTACAGCAGGATCCGGATATTGGAAATCTTAGGTTGCTGATTATCTCATTTTTCTTACATTTCTTACATGTTAGATAAAACCATTAAAAAAGTACTGTTACTCGGTTCCGGAGCTTTGAAAATCGGAGAGGCCGGAGAGTTCGACTATTCTGGTTCTCAAGCGTTGAAAGCCCTCAAGGAAGAGGGTATCTATACGGTTCTGATCAACCCCAACATTGCTACCGTGCAAACTTCGGAAGGTGTTGCCGACCAGATTTATTTTTTGCCGGTGACTCCGTTTTTTGTAGAAGAAGTCATTAAAAAAGAGAAACCGGACGGTTTGTTGCTCTCCTTCGGAGGGCAAACAGCCTTGAATTGCGGTGTAAAATTGTATGAGGCCGGTATTTTTGAAAAATACAACTTGCGCGTACTTGGCACACCGGTACAATCCATCATTAATACGGAGGATCGCGAGTTTTTCGTGGAACGCCTCGATGAAATTGACGTCAAGACCATCAAGAGCATAGCTGTTGAAAATCTGGCTGATGCACATCGGGCGGCAGATGAATTGGGATATCCCATCATTGTTCGTGCGGCTTACGCTTTGGGTGGACTTGGCAGCGGCTTTTGCAACAATGCGGAAGAATTACAGTCACTTGCAGAAAAAGCTTTTAACTATTCCTCTCAGTTATTGATTGAAAAATCGCTGAAAGGTTGGAAAGAAATCGAGTACGAAGTGGTTCGTGATTGCTTTGACAACTGTATTACCGTATGTAACATGGAAAACTTTGATCCGCTGGGTATCCATACGGGGGAAAGCATCGTTGTTGCGCCTTCACAAACGCTTACGAACTCAGAATACCACAAACTTCGCGAAATCGCCGTACGTATAGTCCGTCACATTGGTGTTGTCGGAGAATGTAATGTGCAATATGCCTTTGATCCTGAATCGGAAGATTACCGGGTCATAGAGGTGAATGCCCGTTTAAGCCGGTCTTCGGCTTTGGCATCCAAAGCTACCGGCTATCCTTTGGCTTTTGTAGCAGCCAAACTGGCTTTGGGCTTTGGCTTGCATGAGTTGAAAAATTCAGTCACCAAAACCACGACTGCATTCTTTGAACCCGCCCTTGATTATGTGGTTGTCAAGATTCCTCGCTGGGATTTGGCTAAGTTTCATGGCGTTGATCGTGAAATCGGTTCTTCCATGAAGAGTGTCGGTGAAGTGATGGCCATAGGCCGCACTTTCGAAGAGGCTTTCCAGAAAGGATTGCGTATGATTCAACAAGGTATGCACGGATTTGTCGGGAATAAGGAACTGGAAACGAAAAATCTGGATAAAGATTTGTCTGAACCGACAGACCGACGGGTGTTCTTCCTGTCGCAGGCTTTTAGCAAAGGGTATGACATCGAACGTATCCATGAACTGACCAAGATAGACCGCTGGTTCCTACAGAAGTTGCAGCACATCATGAATCTGGCCAGGGAAGTGAGCAGCTGCAAGGTGCCTGAAAAAATGTCACCGGATTTTCTCAAAGACCTTAAAAAGTATGGCTTTTCTGATTATCAGATAGCCCGTCTAATGGTGAAAAAAGAAGATTTCGAAGATGTAGCCGAGCGAATAAGGGCATTTCGTAAGGTTCATGGTATCGTTCCTGTTGTGAAGCAAATCGACACCTTGGCCGGAGAGTTTCCGGCACAGACAAATTATCTGTATCTTACCTACAACGGTTGTGCGAATGATGTGCATTATCTGGGAGATAAGCAGTCTGTAATTGTGCTTGGCTCAGGAGCTTATCGCATCGGAAGTAGTGTCGAGTTCGACTGGTGCAGTGTCAATGCACTGAATACCATTCGCAAACAGGGATTGCGTTCCGTCATGATCAATTACAACCCAGAAACGGTTTCAACCGATTATGATATGTGTGATCGTCTATACTTTGATGAACTCAGTTTTGAAAGAGTGATGGACATCATCGAACTGGAAAATCCGATGGGTGTAATTGTGTCTGTGGGCGGACAAATACCGAACAACTTGTCTGTTCCCTTGAGTGAAGCCGGAGTACGGATTCTCGGAACATCAGCAACTTCCATCGACAATGCGGAGGATCGTCACAAATTTTCTTCCATGCTTGACCGCCTCGGCATTGACCAGCCTGCCTGGAAAGAATTGACCACCTTGAGTGATGTGAACGCTTTTGTGGATACCGTTGGCTTCCCGGTACTGGTAAGACCTTCATACGTCCTGTCAGGTGCAGCCATGAATGTTTGTTCCAATTCAGAGGAGCTGGAAATGTTTTTAAAACTGGCGACACAGGTTTCTTCCAAGCATCCGGTTGTAATCAGTGAGTTTATAGAAAATGCCAAGGAAATTGAAATGGACGCTGTGGCGAAGGATGGTGAAATCATCGTTTACGCCATCTCTGAACATGTCGAATTTGCCGGTGTACACTCCGGAGACGCAACCATCCAATTTCCGCCGCAAAAACTTTATATTGAAACGGTCAGACGTATCAAACGCATCACCCGTGATATAGCCAGGGCCTTAAATATTTCCGGTCCGTTCAATATCCAATATCTTGCCAAGGACAATGAAATCAAGGTGATAGAGTGTAACTTGCGTGCATCGCGCAGTTTCCCGTTTGTATCCAAAGTTCTGAAGCTGAATTTTGTAGAAATGGCGACCATGGTGATGTTGGGTAAGGAAGTTGTAAAACCCGTGAAATCAGAATTTGAACTGGATTATGTGGGCATCAAGGCTTCTCAGTTTTCCTTCACCCGTTTGCAGAAGGCAGACCCTGTTCTGGGCGTCGATATGGCTTCTACCGGTGAGGTCGGATGCATTGGATCCGATTTCAACGATGCCTTGCTGACGGCCATGCTTTCAGTGGGCTACCGCATACCCGAAAAGAATATTTTGGTGTCTTCCGGCCCGACCAAATCGAAAGTCCAGCTGTTGGAACCTTGCATGCTTTTGCAAAAAAATGGATACAAGATTTATGCTACTGGCGGAACCTGTACTTTCTTGCAGGAAAACGGCATAGATGCCATTCCGGTGTCATGGCCCGACGAAGAAGGGGAACTGAAAGCCATGGACATGATTCATCATAAGGAATTTGATTTGGTGATCAACATTCCGAAAAATTTGACCAAACGTGAGTTGACCAACGGATATAAGATACGCCGTGGGGCCATTGATTTCAATATTCCGTTACTGACCAATGCCCGTCTGGCAAGTGCCTTTATACAAGCATTCTGCAAGATTCAAATGGAAGATATCCAGATCAAAAGCTGGAGTGAATATCATTGATGAAATGATTGAAAGGAAAGTACCAATATATTGTAGCATCTGAGGTTAAAATTTGCTCTTGTTTTTACGTTTTAAATTAAATCTGAAAAATACGGAATCGTATGTGTGGAATTGTCGGATATATTGGGAATCAACAGGCTTATCCTATATTGATAAAAGGCTTGCAACGTTTGGAATATCGTGGCTATGATAGTGCAGGTGTTGCTTTGATTACAGATAGTAATGATATGGTGGTCTATAAGACCAAAGGAAAAGTTTCCGATCTTGAAGATTTTGTTCAATCCAAGGATGTATCCGGTACCGTTGGCATAGCGCATACACGTTGGGCCACCCATGGTGAACCCAATAATGTGAATGCACATCCGCATTATTCCCAGTCCGAAAATTTGGCTTTGATCCACAATGGTATTATCGAGAACTATGCCATTTTGAAAGAAGACCTGATGAAGCGTGGCTACACCTTTAAAAGTAATACAGATACGGAAGTACTTGTTCAACTGATTGAATATGTGAAGGTTTCCAACAATACCGATATATTTCATGCCGTACAGTTGGCTTTAACCCAGGTCATCGGAGCTTATGCCATTGCCGTACTGGAAAGAAACAATCCGAATTGTATCGTTGCAGCCCGTAAGTCAAGTCCTTTGGTGGTCGGAATCGGAGATGATGAGTTCTTTCTCGGTTCGGATGCTTCCCCCATCATAGAATATACCAACCGTGTCATTTACATTGACGATGACGAAGTGGTCCGTTTGGAACGAGGTAAGGAACCTCGCATCACCAACTTGAATAATGTGGAGAAACCCCATCAAATCATGGAGTTGGAAATGAGTCTCAGTGAATTGGAAAAGGGTGGTTATCAACATTTTATGTTGAAGGAAATATTTGAACAGGCCAAAACTGTCCGTGAATGTATGCGTGGACGTATCAACATTGACCGTAATACTGTTGCCATGTCGGGTATCATTGATAACAAAGAGAAATTCATGAATGCCAGACGCATCATCATCGTCGCTTGCGGAACCTCTTGGCATGCAGGTCTGATCGGGGAATATCTGATTGAAGAATTCGCTCGCATTCCGGTTGAAGTGGAATATGCTTCTGAGTTTAGATACAGGAATCCCGTCCTCAACAAGGATGACATAGTCATTGCCATTTCTCAGTCGGGTGAAACTGCGGATACTTTGGCTGCCATTGAATTGGCACATAATCAGGGTGTTTTTGTTTATGGTATCTGTAACGTCATCGGTTCTTCGATTGCCCGCAATACGGATTCAGGGTCTTATACACATGCAGGTCCCGAAATCGGGGTGGCATCAACCAAAGCATTTACCGCTCAGGTGACTGTTTTGAGTTTGATCGCTTTGACCATAGCCAAAGAGAAAGGCACGCTTTCGAAGGAACTTTTTGAAAGTTATGTCACTGAATTGTCTTCCATTCCCGATAAAATGGAAGAAACATTGGGCGTAAGCAGTTACATTGAAAAATTTTCAGGCATTTTCACTTATGCCAAGAATTTTATTTATCTGGGTCGTGGTTACAATTATCCTGTCGCTTTGGAAGGCGCCTTGAAATTAAAGGAAATTTCCTACATCCATGCTGAAGGTTATCCTGCTGCAGAAATGAAACATGGTCCTATTGCATTGATCGATAGTGAAATGCCTGTTGTCGTCATCGCTCCGAATAAGGGAATGTACGAGAAAGTGGTGAGCAACATCCAGGAAATCAAGGCCAGAAAGGGCAGGGTGGTAGCTATCATCACGAAGGGTGATACCGCTATAAAGGGCATGGCCGATTATTATATTGAAATACCGGAAACCTGTGAGTGTTTTGTGCCTTTGCTGGCGGCGTTACCGTTGCAGTTGATGGCTTATTATATAGCCGTAGTCAAAGGCTGTAATGTTGATCAACCGCGGAATCTGGCAAAATCCGTTACTGTAGAATGATTTTATAATTTTTTGGTATGAGTGAAGCAATTAAGCATGAATGTGGGGTTGCGATGATTCGTTTGCTGAAGCCGCTGGAGTTTTATCAGATGAAATATGGTAACTGGCAGTACGGTCTTCAGAAGTTGTATCTTCTGATGGAAAAACAGCACAACCGTGGTCAGGAAGGTGCTGGTATGGCTTGTGTTAAATTGGACATGCAGCCCGGTTATGAATATATCAACAGGGAACGTGCACTTGGTTCTCAGGCCATCGATGCCTGTTTTGCATCCTACAACCAACAATATGCCAAATATTCATCAGAACAAGTCAATGATCCAGGCTGGGCCAAAGAAAATCTTCCGTTTGCCGGTGAGGTTCTGATGGGACATTTGCGTTACAGTACCACAGGCAAAGAAGGGCTTCAGTATGTACATCCTTTCTTGCGCCGTAATAATTGGAAGTCCAGGAATCTCTGTATATGCGGGAATTTCAATCTGACCAATGTCTCGGAAATGTCAGACCGACTGATTGAAAAAGGTCAGCATCCCAGAGATATGGGAGATACTTTTCTGATGCTCGAAACCCTTGGCCATTATTTAGACAGGGAAGTCCAGAAAGAATATGATAAGTTGGACGAAAAAGGTATTCAGAATATTGCAAAAGTCATAGAAGAGCAAATCAATATTCCGGAGGTCTTGCGTAAATCTTCTTCGGATTGGGATGGCGGATACACTATTTGCGGTTTGATGGGACATGGAGATGCTTTTGCTTTTCGTGATCCGTGGGGCATCCGTCCGGCGTTTTGGTACGCAGATGATGAAATTGTCGTGGTGACTTCCGAAAGACCGGTGATTCAAACAGTCATGAATGTTTCCGGAAACCAGGTGAAAGAGTTGGAGCCTGGAAAGGCACTCATCATCAAGAAAAACGGACGCATATTCACAGAGCAAATCCGCGAAGCCTTTGTCAAGAAATCATGTAGTTTCGAACGCATCTATTTTTCCAGGGGTAGCGACGAAGATATTTACAAAGAAAGGAAAAAGCTGGGTGCCTTGTTGACTCAACCTATCCTGAAAGCAGTTAATTTTGACATTGAAAACACCGTATTTTCTTATATCCCAAATACGGCGGAAGTAGCCTTTTTCGGTATGAGTCAGGGTTTGGAGCATTATGTGAATGATCTCAAGAAAGATTATCTCAAGAAAAACATCAAAAACCTCGATGAAAACAAACTGAATCAGATTCTGGCACTTCATCCGCGTTTGGAAAAGGTGGCCATCAAGGATATCAAGTTGAGGACATTTATTGCCCAGCAAGGCGGAAGGAATGATTTGGCCGCCCATGTCTATGATGTGACATGGGGTTCCCTAAGGCCTTATGAAGACAATTTGGTCATCATTGATGATTCCATCGTACGTGGCACGACTTTGAAGCAAAGCATCATCAAAATTTTAGACAGGCTTCATCCCAAAAAGATTGTGGTTGTATCTTCTTCACCTCAAGTACGTTATCCGGACTGTTATGGCATCGATATGTCACGCATGAGCGAATTCATTGCATTCAAAGCCGCTATTCAGCTGTTGAGGGATAATCATCAGGAAAAGGTACTCAATGAGGTTTACAACAAAATAAAGGCTCAACAGCTAAAACCGAAGGAAGATCAGACCGTCAACTATGTCAAAGACATCTATATGCCATTCACCGTGGAGCAAATCTCCGATAAAATTGCAGAGATGCTGACACCGGAAGAGACAAAGGCCAAGATTCAACTGGTATATCAGTATCCGGAAGATTTGATCAAGGCTTGTCCGAATCATACGGGTGACTGGTACTTCACAGGAAATTATCCGACACCGGGAGGAATCCGTCTTGTCAATCAAGCTTTTATTAATTACATTGAAGGTGTGGATATCCGTGTCCAATAATTGCAAATTCTTTTAACTGGCTATTTTTTGACTATCGGTCAAAACCACTTTTAATTGCAATCTGATTGCAATTGATTTTTATTACCTTTGTGCGCTTAAAAACAACATTTTTTTCAAGGAGTCCATGGTGTTTGTGCCGATCGTACAAACTGCATGACAGTCATGGAAAAAGGGATGTCGGATAAATAGAATTTTATATAACCTATGGAAATTGCCAGCAAATACAACCCCGCAGAGGTAGAAGACAAGTGGTATCAATATTGGATGGACAACAAATTGTTCAGATCCGTTCCGGATGGACGCGAACCTTACACCATTGTCATTCCGCCGCCCAATGTCACAGGGGTTTTGCACATGGGACACATGCTTAACAACACCATCCAGGACATTTTGATCAGACGTGCACGTATGCAGGGTAAAAATGCATGTTGGGTGCCTGGAACCGATCATGCTTCTATCGCAACAGAAGCCAAAGTCGTTGCCAAGTTGGCCGCTCAGGGTATTCGGAAAACGGACATCACCCGTGATGAGTTTTTGAAACATGCCTGGGAATGGACGGATGAACATGGTGGGATGATTCTCGAGCAACTTAAAAAACTGGGTGCATCCTGCGATTGGGATCGCACGTGTTTCACCATGGATGAAGCCAGATCCAGGAGTGTGTTGAAAGTTTTCGTAGACTTATACAATAAAGGATTGATATACAGAGGAGTCCGTATGGTTAACTGGGATCCGAGAGCTCAAACGGCTTTGTCTGATGAAGAAGTTATCTATAAAGAGGAAAATTCCAAACTTTATTACTTAAAATATAAAGTGGACGGTGGAGACGGTTATGCCGTCGTTGCCACTACCAGACCTGAAACCATCATGGGTGATACCGCGATGTGCATCAATCCCAATGATCCGAAAAATGCCTGTTTGAAAGGCAAACGTGTCATTGTCCCGTTGATTGGCCGTTCCATTCCTGTCATAGAAGACGAATATGTGGATATCGACTTTGGTACCGGTTGTCTGAAAGTGACGCCTGCCCATGATGTCAATGATTATATGTTGGGTGAAAAATACAATTTGGAAACCATTGATATTTTCAACAACGACGGTACCCTCAATGCACATGGAAAGATGTATGCCGGTATGGATCGTTTCGCTGTACGTGAGCAGATTGAAAAAGATTTGATTGCTGCCGGTCTGATGGAAAAGGTCGAAGATTATATCAACAAGGTCGGGTTTTCAGAAAGGACCAATGTTCCCATTGAACCGAAGCTTTCCATGCAATGGTTTCTCAAGATGACGGATTTGGCTAAACCGGCATTGGATGCTGTCATGGATGATGAGATCAAGCTGGTTCCCCCCAAATTCAAGAATACCTACCGTCACTGGATGGAAAACGTCAAGGACTGGTGCATTTCCCGTCAATTATGGTGGGGACACCAGATTCCGGCATACTTCCTTCCACAAGGCGGATTTGTCGTTGCCGAAACGCCCGAAGAGGCTGTCAAACTTGCCAATGAAAAATTGTTCAAGGGGCAATGTCAGTGTTGTTCGGGTATCACACCTTTGACCATTGAGGATCTGCGTCAGGATGAAGATTGCCTGGATACCTGGTTTTCTTCCTGGTTGTGGCCGATATCCGTGTTTGACGGCATCAACCGCCCCAATAACGAAGATATCCGTTATTACTATCCGACCAATGATTTGGTGACTGCTCCGGATATTTTGTTTTTCTGGGTAGCCCGTATGATCATTTCCGGTTTCGAATACCAAAAAGATATTTGCTTCAAAAATGTTTACCTGACAGGAATTGTCCGCGATAAGAAAGGCCGCAAGATGTCCAAATCTTTGGGCAATTCTCCCGAGCCGCTCAATCTGATCCGTGATTTCGGTGCAGATGGGGTACGAATGGGAATGATGTTGGCCGCGCCTGCAGGAAATGACATTCTTTTCGATGAAGCTCTTTGTGAGCAAGGCCGTAACTTCAACAATAAGATTTGGAATGCCTATCGTCTGGTAAAAGGATGGAAGATGGATGAATCCCTGCCACAACCGGAATCTTCCCGCATAGCTGTGGAGTGGTTCGGTCAGCAATTGCAGAAAGCGGTGAATGAAATGGATGATTTGTTCAACAAGTTCAGGATATCGGAAGCTTTGATGACCATTTACAAACTGTTTTGGGACGAGTTTTCCTCGTGGTATCTGGAGTTGATCAAGCCGGCTTATCAGCACGACATAGATCCGAAAACACTGGCTGAGACCATGGCTTATTTTGAAAAACTGTTATTGCTGCTACATCCTTTCATGCCGTTTATCACGGAAGAATTGTGGCAAAACATCACAGAGCGCAAAGCCGGTGAAAGCATCATGATATCCTTGCAACCCAAGGTTGATCAATATAAGGAAACCATCCTGAATGAATTTGAAACGACAAAATCCATCATCTCATCGATCCGTTCCATCCGTTTGGAAAAAAATATTCCCAACAAGGAAATTCTTGAACTCCATTTTGTGGGTGAACATCATGCTGCCTATGATTCCGTCTTGTTGAAAATGGCCAATTTAAGTGTCATCAGTCGGGTGAGTGAAAAAGGAGCCGATGCTGCGGCCTTCATGGTCGGTACGACCGAATATGCTTTGCCGTTAGGCAGCCTGATCAATGTGGACGATGAAATCGCCAAAATGCAGTCTGAGATTGATTATCTGCAAGGTTTCTTGAAATCTGTCCTTGCAAAACTAAGCAATGAACGTTTTGTTGCGAATGCAAAACCGCAGATTGTGGAAGCGGAACGTAAGAAACAGGCCGATGCAGCATCCAAAATCAAATCTTTGGAAGAAAGTATTGCAGCCTTAAAGAAATAAATGAAGAGGTTGTCTCAAAAGTGAAATCTCTATGGTTTTTAACGGGCTGTTTCTAAAAGAGCAGACCTATTGACTTAAATTTAAATCGGAATCCGATGAAATGGCATCTTCTACTATGTATGGTTGTTTTAGCCGGGCTGTGTTCTTGCGAAGATTATCCGACTGATCCGATTGACGTTGAAGATTGGGATTCATCATTGGGTGAATTTCCCGGTGTGGCCCGAGCTTCGGGCACCAGTTTTGTGGTCCGGAATAAAGCTTATATCTGTTTTGGGCGTTCTGAATGGAAATCCGGCTTTTTAAAAGATTTGTGGGAATATGATCCCGATAATGATAAATGGACGCGGAAGACTGATTTTCCAGGTCCGGCAAGGGTGAAGGCCATAGCCGGTGTCATTGGAACTAAAGCATATATCGGAATGGGGTCCATTGGTGCTATCGAGCTTTCCAATCAGTTTTGCGATTTTTATGAATACGATACCCAGACCGATATCTGGACGAAAAAAGCCGATTTTCCGGGTGAGGCTAGGAATGACTTGTTTTGTGCGGTGGTAGATGGTGCTTTGTACACGACTTTGGGCTTTACGGGTATCCAAAGGAGTGTCCAGACCTGGAAATATGATCCCACCACCAATGTTTGGACGCAAATGACTGATGCTCCCCATGAGGCCAGTAATGCAGCCGGCTTTGCCATTGGAAACTGCTTTTATGAAGGCTCCGGTTTCCGGGGCAGTAATCTGAATTTCTTTTATTGCTTTCGGCCTGATATTCAAAAATGGATTCGTAAAGCAAATTTGCCGGATGCGAGAATGCTGTCCAATGGTTTGGCTATCAATGGAAAAGGCTATATTTTATTGGGCCGTTACTGGAATGGTGCTTTAAACGGAGGCCGGTTGCTTTCGGATATTGTGGAATATGATCCGGCTTCAGATTCTTGGACAAAACGGGGAAACTTTCCCGGAGGTGCGCGCCAGAATGCAATGGCCTTTTCCATTGGTGACAAGGGTTATATTGTGATGGGAGAGGATGATGCAGAACGCAAATCGGATGTCTGGAGTTTCAGACCTTAACCTTTGATTTATTATGAGAACCAGACACTATATCACCATTTTCCTTTTACTTGAAACATTTTTTCTGCAAGCCCAGACTCGTACGGATACGGTAAATTATAGCCTGAATGCCAGAATAAATCCGGGATTTGGTGAATATGCCCCATTTCTAAGTTCGGCCAATCAGTTTGACAGACATAGTATCCAGCCCAATAGTTTGAGCCTTTGGGGTACCATTCATAAAAAGATGGATGATGCTCATTTTGACTATGGATATGGTGCTGAACTTGATGCCAATGTTTCTAAGTCTGAAAGCCGTTTTTTTCCGGGAGAGCTTTATGTGGAAGGTAAGGCGTATTTTCTGAAGGGAACTTTGGGTATGAAACAGAGAATCTATGGTAATCAGGATCCTGAACTTTCCAGCGGTGGTATGATTTTTTCAAGGAACAGTCGTCCTTTTCCCGGAATTTCCATTGAATCAAATGATTATATAGATGTGCCGTTTACCAAAGGTTATGTTGAAGTAAAGGGTGGAATAACCCATGGCTGGTTTACGGACAGTACGGTGACCACCAATACCTTGTTGCACCACAAATATGCTTATATCCGCTTGGGTGGATCTTTTCCTGTCAATATTAATTTTGGTTTACAACATGTCTGCCAGTGGGCTGGTACTTCGCCAAACTATGGTAAATCTCCGGTTAATTGGAGCAATTTCAAACGAATTTTTTTCGGAAAGAGTGGGGACTCCTCTTCTCCGGGCACAGAGCGGTACAATGCTCTTGGAAACCATATCATTTCAAAGAATCTTGGTGTTGACGTCAACTTAAGGTCTGTAAATGTTTCGCTTTATTGGCAGAATATTTATGAAGACGGGCCTGTTTTTGCTATGTACAAAACGTATAACGTGGAAGATGGTTTATGGGGCGTCTCTGTCAAGTTGAAAAACTTTCAGCCGTTGAACCGTTTCGTCCTTGAATATATGTCTACAACCGATCAGAGCGGTCCTTGGCACGATTTGGACGGTGTCATTTATGGAGGAACCGATAATTATTACAATAATGGCGTCTACCCGAATGGATGGACATTCTACGGAATGACCGTCGGTAATCCTTGGCTGACTTCTCCGAAATATAATGAAAATGGCTCTGTTTCCGTTTTTAATAACAAGGTTCGGTTGTATTATGCAGCAGGAATGGGGCGTATCCGGGATATCGACTATAAAGCCACTTTTGCCTATTCGGACAATTGGGGATCTCCTTCCTATACCTATAAATCCTGTAAAGGACAGTTTTCTTATCAGCTGGAAGCGTCAAAGCCCTTGCCTTCATGGAAAAATACCAAAGTCAGCATAGGCATTTCAGGTGACAGAGGGAAGATGTATGGCGATAATTTTGCCTTGTTGTTCGGTATCAGCTATTCCGGAAATTTTTCGTATTGACATAAAAAACAAGATGCACACAAGAGAATCACAAATGCAGGCTTTTGGTCGCCTGCTTGATATTTTAGATGAATTGCGCCAAAAATGTCCCTGGGACAAAATACAAACCAATGAAAGCTTAAGGCCTTTGACCATAGAGGAGACCTATGAACTCAGTGAGGCACTGCTACATCAGGATCATGTTGAAATCAGCAAAGAACTTGGAGATTTGCTTTTGCATATCATTTTCTATGCCAAGATCGGTTCGGAACAATCCCGTTTTGATATTCAAGATGTCTGTGAACAGCTGATGCAGAAACTCATTTATCGTCATCCACATATTTTTGGAGAAATAGAGGTCTCCGGAGCCAAAGAAGTGGAACAGAATTGGGAAAAACTGAAGTTGAAGGAAAAGGGCGGAAACCGTACGGTATTGGCCGGTGTGCCTGAGACATTGCCATCCATGATCAAAGCTTTCAGAATGCAGGACAAAGCTCGTGGTATGGGTTTTGACTGGGATCAGAAGGAACAGGTCTGGGATAAAGTGCAGGAAGAGTTTTCGGAACTGATGGCGGAAATTGATTCCATGGAAAAAGACAAGATGGAGGCTGAATTTGGCGACCTGTTTTTCAGTCTGATCAATGCTGCCAGACTTTACAATATCAATCCGGATAATGCGCTTGAAAGGACAAATACCAAGTTTAGGAACAGGTTTAATTATTTGGAAGATAAGACGTTGTTGCAGGGTAAATCATTGAGATCGATGTCTTTGGCCGAGATGGATGTCATCTGGAACGAAGCCAAATCAAAAGGCTTATAAGACATATTTTATCCATGTACAAAAGCAAAAGAGGCTGTTCAATATTTTGAACAGCCTCAACTATAAAAACAAACATTTAAAAGATTATTACTTATCACCTCGTTTTTCTATATCCTTGAGTAATTGATTGGCCCAGTCGCGTTCTGCTCTGTAATATCTAAAAAGTTTTTCAGGGGGGAGTACGGCCTTGAATTTTTCGTGGTAGCTTTTTTCCAAAGTGGCTTCATATACACGTAGATTAATCATATCGTCAGTTGCTTTTGTGTAATCTATAACCCTTTTCTTGTTTCCATTTCTCTTGGAATTGCGGAACTGAGCTGACATGGATCGGTGTAGTTCGCCTTTTTTTTCCTGCAGTTCATTATACAATGGCCAGAAAACTTGAGCTTCTTCAGCAGTAAGACCGATACGTTCTGTATAAAACGCAGTGCGTTTTGCTTTCATTTCTTCCCAACGCTGTTTGCGTGCGTTGCCATTATTCTGACCTTGAACGTAAGTGCTTGTGGTAAAAATGCTTAAAATTAAAAATAAAATATATCGTTTCATCGTTTCTGAAATTGATCGTTTATTTAAGATATTCAGATTCCACATAATATTCAGTGATTCCATAGGCTCCGATAGAGTTGATCAGATAATCTTCGGCAGTGGGTACAGAGGTAGTCGCAGAGGGTGTTTGGCTTTCTGCAGACAATCTTAAAGAGGAAGATGTTTTGTCGGAAGATAGATTCAATATAAGGCTGATGCTGAAAAGCAACAAGACAAACATGGCAGCCATGTATAAAATCGGTCTGTGCGTTTCCATTGAAAACTTGAATTTTTTAGCTTTTGTCTGAACCTGTAAAAGCCCATTTGATGAAACTTTTTCCTTTTCAAGGGCATCCAGACGCTTTTCCAAATTTGCCTCAAAATCTTTAAAGTAATTTTCAGGCATTTTGAAAACGGTTCTGTCGCCAGGTTCAATAAATGGCATTTTGTTTTGTTTCATTTTTCTGTCCTCCAAAATTCTTTGATATTCTCCGAATTTTATGTGGTTTTTTTAAGTAATGGTTTGACTAAATAATTTATAGATGGTTTAATGTTATTCTATAATTCTAAAGACAAAAAAGCTTCGATTTTTTTTACAGCATAGTGATAAGAAGCTTTCAGAGCTCCTACAGAAGTGCCGAGAGCTTCAGAAATATCTTCATATTTCATGTCGTCATAATATTTCATGTTAAAAACAAGACGCTGTTTGTCAGGTAGTGTCATGATGGCTTTTTGGAGTTTTAAAGCCACTTCATCACCTGAAAACCAAGGATCACTTTGCAGGTTTTGGATCATGACGTCTTCCAAATCTGTAAAATTTGATTGATTTCTTTGACGTTCCTTGTTTAAGAACGTATATGTTTCGTTGACGGCAATGCGGAACAGCCAAGTTGAAATTTTTGATTCGCCCCTGAACTGGCTGAGGTTATCCCAGCTTTTGAGGAAGGTATTCTGAAGCACATCGTTGGCATCATCGTGAGAAAGAACCATCTTGCGGATCTGCCAATACAAACTTTCGGAGTATTGTTTTACAAGAATACTAAAAGCTTTGCGTCGTTGATTTTCGTCGCTAAACATTTGTATCAGTTCTTTCTCATCAATCTTTTCCATGCACTTTTTCTAAAAACGTAGGACTGGCTATCGACAAAAAGGTTTATTGATGATTTGTTAAAGTATGAAAAGACAATAGATAACAATGGCAGGAGCAGCAAGGATGGTGCTGTCAAACCGATCCAGCATACCTCCGTGTCCGGGGATGATATTTCCGGAATCCTTGATTTTAAGTGAGCGTTTGATCATGGATTCCACCAAATCGCCCCAAGTTCCGAAAATCACCGTTATCAATGCAAAACCTATCCATTCGGTTATCGTCAGATTTCCAGGGAACAATATCGATATGATAACAGAAGCCAGGATTGCAAAGAAAACGCCACCAAAAAAACCTTCCCAGGATTTCTTGGGAGAAATCCGTTCAAACAACCTGTGTTTGCCGAAATTGGATCCTATCATGTAAGCACCGGTGTCTGATACCCATATAAGTACAAAAAATGACATCAGCAAAATCGGACTGTAAACAACATCTCCCATCTCATTGACATGAAAACCTATCCGGCTTAAAAACATGAATGGCAGCGCGATATAGACTTGCCCGAAGAAGGTGTATGCAATATCCCTGATGGCATGGTCGTTTTTTGTATAAAGTTCACGTATCAGCAGATAAATCATGATGATGAACCATAGGGCAATATATTTGACAGATAGGATGTCCGCAAACCAGAGGAAGCCTGAAACAAACAAGTAGACCCCTCCGATGGTTGCAATGGGTTTGTCAATCTTTGCCTCTCCGTTTTTTTCAAGTATGGTATAGAATTCCCACAAGGAAAGACCTGTTATGAGGGCAAAAAGCAGGGCAAAAGAATAGGCACCGAATAGGATCGCCGAACTGATAAGGACTACATAGATGATTCCTGATATGCTTCGAATGATAAGATTTTTCATTGATTTTCGGTTTTCTCTTTTCTTTCTTCGGCTTTTTCCTCCTCAACTTTCGATGTTTCGGTCGCTTTTTCTTCTTCAGCTTCTGATGTCTCAGGCAAAATAAGATTCTTTTTTTCTTCGGATAAGGTCTTTTCGCTGTTTGTTGCTGCCAAGGCATTATCTGCGTCTTGTTTCTTTTGCGCTTCGATGATCTCTTCTGTGCGGGATGTCCATTGACGCTTCCCGAACACTTTTTCAAGATCTTCGGCAAAAATCACTTCACGTTCCACCAGCAAATCTGCCAGTTTGTTGTGGCCGGTGCTGTTTTTAGATAGAATGAGTTTGGCACGGTCATATTGTTCTGCGACAAGAGCCTTGACTTCTTTGTCGATGGCTTCGGCTGTTTTTTCGCTGTATGGTTTGGAAAAAGAGAACTCAGAAGAACCCGATGAATCAAAATAGCTGATATTGTTCAGACTTTCGCTCATACCATAGTAAACAACAATGGCATACGCTTGTTTGGTCACTCGTTCCAGGTCATTCAAAGCACCGGTTGAAACATTTCCAAGGAAAAGCTCTTCGGCTGCCCGACCGCCCAGCGCGGAGCACATTTCATCCAGCATCTGTTGCTTGGTGGTGAGCTGACGTTCCTCAGGAAGGTACCAGGCTGCACCCAACGCCTTTCCACGGGGTACGATGGTGACTTTTACCAACGGATGTGCAAATTCCAGCAACCAGCTCAAAGTGGCATGTCCGGCTTCATGAACAGCGATAGACCTCCGTTCTGCAATAGTAGTGATCTTGTTTTTCTTTTCCAAACCACCGATGATACGGTCAACGGCATCCAGAAAGTCTTGTTTCTGGACAATGTTCTTATTTTTTCGGGCTGCTATCAACGCTGCTTCATTACATACATTGGCAATATCTGCACCTGAGAAACCAGGGGTCTGACGGGCCATGAATTCAGGATTGACGCTTTCATCTATCTTGATGGGACGTAAATGAACATTGAATATCTCACGGCGTTCATTGATGTCCGGCAAATCGACATTGATTTGCCGGTCAAAACGACCTGCACGCAGCAAGGCCTTGTCAAGAATGTCTGCCCGGTTGGTGGCGGCGAGGATGATGACGCCGCTGTTGGAACCGAAACCGTCCATTTCTGTCAATAACTGGTTCAAGGTATTCTCGCGTTCATCGTTTGCTCCCATATTCGGATTCTTTCCGCGGGCACGACCCACTGCATCGATTTCATCGATAAAAACAATACATGGAGCTTTTTCCTTTGCCTGACGAAAAAGGTCGCGGACGCGTGATGCACCTACACCGACGAACATTTCAACAAAGTCCGAACCGGAAAGAGAGAAGAAAGGGACATCAGCTTCACCGGCAACGGCTTTGGCCAAAAGTGTCTTACCTGTTCCCGGAGGGCCAACCAGCAAGGCACCCTTGGGTATCTTGCCACCCAATTCGGTGTATTTGGAAGGGTTTTTCAGGAATGCGACGATTTCCTCTACTTCTTGTTTGGCTTCGGTCAATCCGGCAACATCTTTGAAGGTCACCCGACTGTCTGTTCCTTTATCAAAAAGCTTTGCTTTGGATTTTCCAACGCTGAATACGCCTCCGGCACCACCGGCACCACCGGCACCACCTCCGGACATTCTTCTCATAATGAAAATCCATAGAGCAATCAGAAGTACAAAAGGAAGGACATTGATCAGGATGGTCATCAGAAAATCTTTGTTCTCTTTATAGTTGACGTCTCCGTTATATCCGTATTGTTCTTTCGCTGTACGGACAAAAGAGTCGAACCTGTCTGCTGAAGGAATGGTAGTAATGACTTTCGCTCCCTTCACTTTCTGCGTTTCTTTACCGAAAACGGAGACAAAGGAGCTGTCATTGATATAGGCCTCTACGATATCTTTTTGTTTTTGTACAACCATCTTTTCCACCCAGCCATTCTTGACATACTTTTCAAGTTCTGTCATGGAGACTTCTTTGACGGTTTCCTTGTTGCTGAAAAAGGAAACAGCCAAAATGCCTGCGAAAATCAAGGCATAAATCCAGTATATGTTCAAATGAAACTGAGGAGGTTTATTGTCTTTTTTCAAAGGTCTTTTTTCCATCTTTAAAAATATAATCGTTTTTTCCGGAAAAGTCCGGGTATATGTTTATTCTGCATAAATCATTCCATATCTGGAACATCTGACAATTTGGCATCTGACCAAAGGTGTTCCAGGTCGTAAAAAGCTCTGGTTTCACGTTCAAAAATGTGCACCATCACTTCGCCATAGTCCATGGCAATCCACAAAGCATTGTTTATACCGTCTTCTGCAAAAGGTTTTGCATCAACATGTTTTTTCACGTAATCTTTTACAGAGTCTTCAATGGCTAATATCTGTGTGTTGGATGTCCCTTCGCAAATGACAAAGTAGCGACAAATAGCCTCTATTTTTGTCATATTTACAATGGTGATCCGTTTCCCTTTTCTTTCTTGAATGCCTTCTACGATTGCTTTTACCAGTTTTTCCGTTTCGTTCATAGGATAGTTTTGTAGTCTAACAAGATGCCCCCCATAAGAGTTCAATAAACAGATGCAAAGATACATGGAATTTGTTGATTATAAGAATCAATGAACTTTACAAAAGGAATTGATAACCTAAATTTTCTTAATTTTTATAGGTCAGCCATTTCCATAACTCCTTATAACTTGGTTTCTTTCCATACATCAGGATTCCTGTCCGGTATATTTTCGAAGCAATTTTGGTAGTCAGCATGAAGGTGATGACCAAAAGTCCGAAAGAAACCAACAATTGCCAGAGCGGTACACCGAATGGCAGGCGAACCATCATGACGATGGGAGAGGTGAATGGAATCATGGAACACCACATAGCAAGAGGTCCGTTCGGGTTTGAAGCACTGTACATCCCCGCATAAAGGGCAAAAAGGACAACGATGGTGAGTGGCATGGTGAATTGCGCCGAGTCTTCCTGATTGTCAATGGCACTTCCGACAGCTGCAAAAAGGGAAGCATACAACAGATATCCGCCGAGAAAGTACAGGATAAACCAAAACCCGATTTCTCCTATATTGATGTTGGAAATCATCTTGATGATATTGCCGGCCCGATCTGTTGACTCCATCTCTGAATTTGTAGCTCCCGGCATTCCGGATGCTTGTATTGCGCTTATGTTTGAAGGGTGGATCCCTTGTTGGTCAATCATTTCCATACTGATTTGTTCCATTTTTTCCGGTGAAACCGAATCTTTCATGGCGAGGGAGGTAATGCCTATGATACCTCCGATCAAAACGATCCAAAGGAGCACCTGGGTCAGCCCGACCAATGCGATACCGATGATTTTTCCCATCATCAGGTCAAAGGGCTTGACGGAAGAAACAATCACTTCAACGATACGGTTGGACTTTTCTTCGATGACTCCGTTCATGACCATGGCTCCATAGGCAAAAATGAAAATATAAATGACCGTGGTGCAGATCAATCCGATAATCATGGCCAATTCGGAGGAACTTTCCTTTTCATCTCCGTTTTTATCCCATTTGATGGTATTTAAAGAGATGCCTGGATTCGATTCCTCAATGATTTGTTTTAATCCGGGAATGTTATATGAATTGATTTTGTCATCTCTGACAAGATTTTCCAGTTGGGAGGAAACAAAGCTTTTCAACTCCATTTCTATTTGTTCTCTGGAGTAGAGGGAGACTTGAGCGGAAGAATCTGTGTTTAGGTTTCCGTTGATGACCAGACAGGCATAGATGCCTTGGTCGTCTTTTGCCTTTTGCTTGTAGGTGTCAAAGGATTCCTTGGCAGGAATGAAATGGTATTGTTCACTGTTTTTCAATCTATTGAAATAAATCCCTGAAGCATCTGAGACTGCGATGCTCTTGACTTCTGAGCTTTTGACATAGGATAGCAGGAGAGGGACTGCAATCAGTGCGGCCAACAGAATAGGAGTCAGGATGGTCAGGATAATAAAAGTCTTTTTCTTGACACGGGTGAGGTATTCTCGTCCTATGATTAGTCCTATTTTGCTCATTGTTGTACGGTTTGAATGAAAATATCGTTCATGCTTGGAATCTCTTCTTCAAAAGAGCGGATGTCAAATTGTTCGGAAAGTTCCTTGAGCAATGTGCCTGTTTTGATACCTGTCTTTTTCTGTAAACGGAGATGTATTTTGTTGTCCTGAATGGTTTGGGAAAGAATATCATAATTTTTTCCCGTTTGCTCAGTCAACCTGGATTCGTTGGCAACCAACCGATAGACGCCTTTGGCATATTGCTGGCGGATTTGCCCGACATTTCCTTCCAGAACGACTTTGGATTTATTGATCAGGCTGATTTCATCGCATATTTCTTCAACAGAAGACATATTGTGTGTGGAAAAGAGCACAGTGGCTCCTTTATCTCTCAAAAAAAGAATTTCCTCTTTCAAAAGTTGGGCGTTGACCGGGTCAAATCCGCTGAACGGCTCGTCAAAAATAAGTAGTTTTGGTTCGTGCAGCACTGTAATAATAAACTGTATCTTTTGTTGCATGCCTTTGGAGAGTTCTTCCAGTTTCTTGTCACTCCAGGAAGTGATGTCAAATTTCTCAAACCAGTATTTAAGCCTGATTTTGGCGTCATTTTTGCTTAATCCTTTCAGTCTGGCTAAATAGAGGGCTTGTTCGCCCACTTTCATCTTTTTGTAAAGTCCTCTTTCTTCCGGCATATAACCGATGTTGGCAATGTCGGAACTTTGTAAAGGCCTGCCTTGCCATAGGATGCTTCCGCTGTCCGGTGCCGTGATGTTGTTGATGATTCTGATGAGGGTTGTTTTACCCGCGCCGTTCGGCCCTAATAATCCGTAGATTTTTTGTTCCGGCACTTTTAGACTGACATTGTCCAGTGCCAGATGGTTGGCGTAAGCTTTGACCAGATTTTTTGCTTCAAGAGGGTACATGTGCTTTTTTAAGATGTTATATTAACGGACAACAATGCGTTCTCCCAGGTTTTTTGACAACTCTTTTTTGATTTCCAATATTTCCATCAATTTGATGGAAAGTCTTTCAATCTCTGCTTCATCCTTTTCCTGTTGTGCCTTTTTCAATGCTTCTTCCACCAAGTGAGTCTGGTGTCTCATGATGGCATTTTTCAGGTCGATAAGAACGTGTGGTATGAGTTCGTCGAGTTTATCCTGATCTTCTTCGATGACCTGAAAACGGGAATGGATCTTGCTCAGTTCATAGGGTTCGTTGATCAGGTCGGCTGCCAGAAGGCTGATATCTGATTCCCGGTGATTCAGGAAGTGACGTTCCGCATTGAAACCCGGGCTATTCGTCGCCAATTCTCCTGCTTCCTTCAGTATCTTGTCGTACAGGGGATTTTCCAGAGTGATTTGGTCTTCCTCCAGGTCATGGATGATATATTCTGCGACGGTGACAGAACGGGTTCCGCCATTTTCCAATTCTTCAACCCCGAGGTTGTATCCTCCGAAACGAATGATTTGTCGGATGATATTCCGCTCAAATTTGTCAAAAGGTGCTTTTGGCTGTTCGAGTTGCTCTGTTCTCCTGGAAAAATTTGCTCTGACCGGTTCTGTATCCCCTGTAGGGAATGAAATGTTTCCGGAATCATATTCTTCATTTGGCGGAGGTGCAAGGAAAGCTTCCGGCGGATTCGGAGGAACGTCTCCGGAAATAGATGTTGAAAACTGATTGGAATATCCGGACGGATTGTTACGCTCCGCTCTTGGAAGTCCGTTCTTGTCCGCTATACGCTTCTGCTGTTCGCGCTGTATCTTGTTGTATCGTTTTTTGTTGACTTCTTTTTGAAGCAGTTGTTCGTCAAAGTCCAGCTGGTAGCTGCATTCCTTGATATAGATGGATCTGGTGATGTCATCTGCAATCAGGGCAACGCTTTCTACCAGGTCCTGAATCAGATTCGCCCTTTTGATCGGGTCATTTCCTGCATCCTTGAGTAAAATTTCGGTCTTGAAACGGATAAAGTCTGTTTCGTGTTCCTTGAGATATGCGGCAAAGTCTGAGGCACTCTGTTTCTTGGAAAAAGAATCCGGGTCTTCTCCGTCCGGAAGCAGTAAGACTTTGATGTTCAATCCTTCATCCAAAAGCAGGTCGATTCCTCTCAAGGAAGCTTTGATGCCGGCGGCGTCTCCGTCGTACAGCACTGTCACGTTTTTGGTGAATCGGTGGATCATTCTGATCTGTCCGTGAGTCAATGCAGTCCCTGAGGAGGCTACCACATTTTCAATACCGGCCTGATGCATGGAAAGGACATCCGTATAGCCTTCCACCAAAAAGCATTTGTCCTGTTTGGCAATGGCTTGTTTGGCAAAATACATGCCGTAAAGTTCGTTGCTTTTGTGATAGATTTCCGATTCTGGAGAATTGACATATTTGGCTGTCTTTTCATCCTTTTTGAGGATACGTCCGCCAAAAGCAACCACTTTTCCGGATAAGGTATGTACGGGAAAAATGACTCTGGCTCTATATCGGTCGTAAAGTTCTCCGCGATCATTGGTGAGTGAAAGACCTGTCTTGAGTAAAAATTCCTTTTGGTAGCCCTTGCTGACGGCTTCTTTGCTGAAGTCATCCCTTTTGTCTAAACTGAAACCGAGTTGAAATTTTTGGATGATGTCTTCCCGGAAACCCCGTTCCCGAAAATAGCCCATGCCCAATGATTTCCCGTCTATATGCTCATGAAGTGTCCTGACAAAGTAGTCCCGGGCAAATTCGTTGAGAATAAACATGCTTTCACGGTCATTCTTGACTTGCTGTTCTTCTGCACTCAGTTCCTTTTCAACGATTTCAATGTTGTATTTTTTGGCAAGCCATTTCAGGGCGTCATAATAACTGAGCTGTTCGTGCTCCATGATAAAATGAACCACGTTGCCGCCTTTGCCGCAACTGAAACATTTGCAAATTCCTTTGGTGGCGGAAACACTGAAAGAGGGGGTCTTGTCATCATGGAAAGGGCACAGGCCGATATAATTCACACCCCTTTTGCGAAGCGTGACGAATTCGCCCACGACTTCTTCTATGCGGGCTGCATCCATGATGCGGTCAATGGTAATTTGGTCAATCATTTTCGAAAAAACTCCAAAATCTGGACGAAGGTAATAAACAAAATGCAAATTTCAGTATCTTTTATAGGTTAAAGAATAACCCCTGTTCCATCGCTTTGAAAACCTTTTTGTACCTTTGTAACTCCTCTTTCAACATAGATTATGACTGACGAACCGAAAGACAAATTATTTACCAAAAGTTTTATTTGTGCCTGTATCGGCAACTTTCTGCTCTTCATGGGCTTCTATTTATTATTGCCCGTTCTTCCTTTGTATTTAATCAATATGTTTCATTGTTCCAAAGCCGAAGTAGGAATCATTTTATCATGTTATACGATTGCAGCTCTTGCTGTCAGGCCTTTCTCGGCTTTTTTGGCTGATAAATTTAACCGAAAACCATTGTATTTATTTGCTTATGCTATTTTCGTGGCTATTTTCATCAGCTATCCGCTGGTGGAATTGGTTTTGCTTTTTACGTTCATGCGTGTTTTGCACGGACTTGCATTCGGAATGGTAACAACAACAGGTAACACCCTGATTGTGGATATTATGCCTGCTTCCAGACGTGGAGAAGGCTTGGGGTATTTTGGCGTTGCCAATAATTTGGCTATGGCCGTCGGTCCCATGATCGGGCTATTTTTGCATGAAACCGTTGCTTCTTACAATGTCATTTTTTATACAGCTTTGTTGAGTGGTATTCTGGGATTCTTTTTCGCCAGCCGGATAAAAGCACCCAAGAAACAGAAAGTTGTCTGTGAACCGCTTTCTTTTGACCGTTTTTTCCTGATCAAAGGTTTTAAAGCCGGTCTTTGTTTGTTGCTTTTGGCTATTCCTTATGGAATAACAACTTCATATATTGCACTTTATGCTCAGGAAATCCATATACTGGGCAGTTTTGGCTTATTCTTTTCTTTGATGGCCGTCGGTATGATTGTGTCCAGAACTTTTTCCGGAACGATGGTGGATAAGGGAAAGATTCCACAAGTGATTACCTATGGAAGCAGTATCGGAGTTTTGGTCTTTTTTGTATTTGCATCTCTTGGACCAGTTTCCGTCAATCATATTCAAATAGCTTCGTTCTTGTTTTATTTTGTTGCGCTGCTTTTGGGAGTGGGTTATGGTATGCTCTTCCCTGCCTATAATACGCTTTTTGTTAATTTGGCACCAAATAACAGAAGGGCTACAGCCAGTTCGACCTATTTAACTTGCTGGGATGTCGGCATAGGTCTCGGCTTGGCTTTCGGTGGCAGTTTGGCGGAATTCAGCGGATTTCCCTTGACTTATTTTATCGGAGCTGTACTGGTCTCCATTTCTACCATTTATTTTGTCAGAGTCGTTACACCACACTACAATAGCAACAAGCTTCGGTAAAATCTAAAAAAGTGATTGGACAATGCTTGCGTAGGTTTTCATGTTTTGGCATTTCTTAAAGGTCTTGGCCAGTTTGGGTGTCTCCGGAAATGCCAGGTAGAGGTATTCCCAGAATTCCTTCATCTTCATCAGAATCTGCTTTTCGCCTCCGGTATAAGCTTGTGAGTATTCTTCCAGCAAAGCCTCCAAAAATATTTCAAGCCTTCCTTTGTCAAAAACAGGTTTTCGGGCAACGATACTTTCGGCCAAGAACGGATTACAGGCAAAGCCTCTTCCTATCATGACGGTACCTTCAAGAGCCATCGGGTCATACCAGTGGTTAATGTCGCCGTTGTATACAACAGGAGCTTTCAATTGAGATGCATAAAGTTTGTAAGCCTCTCTGTCTGCTTCATCCCGGTACATCTGTTTTCCGGTTCTTGGATGGATGATGACTTCAAAAAGCGGATACTTGTTTAGGATGGGAACGATCTGTTCGAATTCCTCCGTTTTATAAAGTCCGAGACGTGTCTTGACCGACAGGTTTACGGAAAGATGGCTGAAAAGATTGTCAAGTATTTCATCCAGCATTTCAGGGTGAGGCAACATGCCGGAACCCATTTTGCGGGAGGTGGCTGTGCCTTGAGGACAACCCAAGTTGAGGTTGATTTCCCGAGCTCCGGAATCTTGCAGTTTCCGGCATAAGATGAGTAGTCTTTCCGGATGGTTACCCATCACCTGAGGAATGGTCGGGATACCGGTTTCAACGGACAGTTCCCGAAAAGCCCTCTCCGGATAAACATCCTCTCCGTGTGTGGTGATGAATGAAGTGAAACATTTGTCTATGCCTGAAAAATGCTGTGCGGCCACTTTTCGAAAATGTGCGTTGAAAACGCCTTGCATGGGTGCCAGATAGATTGCCATAGGACTTTTATTTTAGGATGCAATGAGGTAAATAGACGCCAAAAATATTCTTATTATATAAAGACAATGGTTGTTTATGCATCGACTCCAAGCATTATTTTTAGCAGATAGCCCAATAGGAAGGAAAAACCGGCAACACCGAGGCTAATGAAAGTCATTTCGAGAAAGCGTTCCTTAAAGTTCAGATCTTTGGCAATGGCAATGTAATAGTTGAAGCAAAAAATGATGATAACCGCAGTCAACAAGGTGACCCCCAAAGCCATAAACTTGCTGGTGAACAGCAGGAACGGCAGAATCAACAAGATTACCGTAAAAAAGTAGGTTACTCCGGTATAAATGGCCGACTTTTTTGCGGTAGCATCTCCTTCCGCTTTGGATGACAAATAATCGGAAGAAGCCATGGAAAGTGCTGCTGAAATGCCTGTGACCAAACCGGCCAAACTGATGGTTCTTGTATCCCCCAGGGCCAGTGTAAAGCCAGCCAGAGAACCGGTCAGTTCCACCAATGCATCGTTTAAACCAAGTACAATGGATCCGACATACTGCAATTTTTCTTCGTCGAGCATACCAAGAATTTCTTTTTCATGGACACCTTCTTCTTCCGAAAGTTTATTGGTTTCCGGAAAAGTACTTGAGAGGTCGGAATAACGCTTCGAACCTGTCCCTTCGTTTTTTTCCATTTGTTTCAGGATGAAGGACAATCCAAGCAGTCTGGCCAAAAATACGGTGCTGAAAACTTTCCATTTATCGGGTTTGACTTCGATACCGGTCTTGGATTGCCAGAACTTGGCATGAGTCAACTCCTGCATTCCGATTTCTCTTAAGAGTGCTGCATTTTTTTTGTCTTTGCAACGGTCGGCTATGCGTAGATAGATATGGTGTTCAGTGATTTCAGTCTTTTGCGCTGAAATGGCAATTTTTTTGCTTTTATCGTCCATCGATTTTGATTTTATGAATGCAAAAATAGTGTAAAATCTGAAATGCAACTGTATAAAATCCTGTCATGTAAAAGAAAAGAATGATATGAATAGATACTTGTTTATCTCCAAATTGAAAATATGGGAAAAATTGGCCTAACTTTGCAAGGTTACAGGATTTGATTTTCAAATGATAAGCGGATAGGACTCTATGGAAAAGAAAATTGATTTTAAATTGCGTAAGGGAGAAGATTTCATCCCTTTGATTCAATTGTTAAAAATTGTCAATATTGCCGGCTCGGGAGGAGAGGCTCAGGCTATGGTCTTGGGTGAGAATGTCCGTTTAAATGGGAAAATTGAATTGAGAAAACGAGCTAAGATCCGTGTCGGGGATATCGTTACGGCATCTGGTTATGAAGTGACGGTTGTTGTTGAATGATATTCATTAAAATTCTATTGATATGTTGCGTAAATGGTTGATTAGTACGGCTGCAGTTATTCTGCTGGCTTATCTTTTGCCCGGAATTCATGTGGCTAATTTTTGGGTGGCTCTTTTGGTGGCCTTGGTGCTTGGAATTTTGAATACAGTCGTTAAACCTATTCTGACGTTATTGACCATACCGATAACTGTTTCCACTCTGGGACTTTTTTTATTGGTTATTAATGTCCTGATGGTTTATCTGACTGAATTTTTGGTTAAAGGGTTTCATGTAGATCACTTTCTGTGGGCATTGGGATTCAGTATAGGTCTTTCCGTCGTATCCAGCATTCTTAATTTTTTCTTTGGAAAGAAAAAATAGTCTGCTCCCGATTCCCGAACAGGAGCAGACCTGAATTTATAAGGTTAATCTTAGCCCTGCATGGAAAGATCGGCCCGGCAGTATCAAACCTCCGAAATCTGCATAACGGGCATTGAATAAATTATTGATATCGGTGTAAATGCCGAAACCTTTTTTGTTCCATTGCAGCCGGACATCGGTTATCAAGCAAGGTTGATAGTCTATGACCGATTGACTGAGAAAGTCGGTATAATTACCGGCACGGTCTTGCCAACTCATGTTCCATAGGCCGTTCAGTTTGCCGGTTTTTCGGCTTTCAAATACCCGGTGTTCCAGATGTAAGCTGATTTTATGCTTTAGATAATCCAAGGCGTATTTTGAATCGTAACCTTTGGCTTCTTTGTCGAGGTGGAGAAAGGCATAACTCAGACGTATGTTCTCCATAAAACTTCTTTGAAAGTGATATTCGGTTGTCATTTCTCCTCCAATGGCATTGACGCCGGTAAGATTTTTACTTTCCCATTTGATGGAATCCGGCATTTTTACCCAATCGATCACATTTTTTCCTTCCCTGTAATAGATTGAAAGTAAAGCTTTAACGTTCCTTTTATGAAATTTAAGTCCGGACTCGTAAGTCGTTGATATTTCGGATTTTAGATTCGGATTGCTGATTTGGGTGGTACTATTGTAATATAAGTCCGTAAAAGTTGGGAACCTAACAGCCTTGTTTAGATTAAAATAGACTTTGAATGAGGATGTTATATTATATATCGCATCCATTCCGCCAAAAAAATCGTTCCCGAAATCGCTGTTTTTGTTGCCGGAAATGCCTGCAGATAAATTGCAGGAACCTAAATATACCGTTTGATCGATGAAAATGCGGTAGTTCATCCTATTCTTTTCTTTGGTGAAAATACCGTTTTTATCGAGGTAATCTGTCTTTGTTTTAGCAAGGGCAAGCCCGAGTACATTGCTGAAAATGTGTTCGTTCCGTATATCCATTCCAACGGTGGTTTTCCCAAAATGCGATAGCTTTAAAGCCTTGAGATTGCCTCCGGCCACATCGGTCTGATGAAAGTTGTGACCGGTGTACGAGGGGGCTGCATTTTCCATGTTTCTAAAGAGCTCAAAACGGTCGTGGTGCTGTCGTTCATAGATTTGCGCCTGTAGATTTGTCTTTCCAATGTTTTTTTCCCAATTCAACGAGCCAAAAAGTGTCTTGGTTCGTTCAAACTGGTTCGGATAGCTGAAGCTGTAGAAGCTGTTTGCTCCGAATGCTTTTTGCTGGTAGGCCGATTGAAACAGAAATGTACCGGTGGATTGGCTTTTGAATCCAACTTGGATATGGCAGTCAAACAGGTTGAAATCGGTGTTATCGGTGTATCCGTCGCTTTTTTTATGGGAGAAGGAACCTCCCAATTGCCAGGATTCGTTTTGAAGGAAACCGGACGCGGCTTCTTTCTGATAGCCGAAACAACCTGTCCCTAATTCCAGAGATCCTTGTTTTGCGGGTGTTGAAGCGTCTGGTGTGGTGATGATGTTGATGGCTCCGCTGAATGCGTTCGGGCCCCAGATGCGGGTTCCTGAACCTTCAAGAATTTCAATGCGACGGATCTGTTGCAGGTCAACCGGTATGTCGAGGCTATAATGACCGGTTTGCGGGTCGGTGATGTTTGCACCGTTTAAGAGAATCATGACTTGATCGAAGGAACCTCCCCGGATGCTGAGATCGGCCTGAACGCCGTCTGAGCCCCGTTGCCTGACATCCAGTCCGGCTATTTGTTCCAGAATGTCATCGATACTGCGGGCTGGTGACGCTGCGATTTCTTTTTGATCCGTCACGCTGATTGCGTTTGCCAGTCCGGATCCTAACCTGATTGGACTTTCCGATATCTCCACTTCTTCAAGGTCAACTTCGCGGGTGATACGTGTGCTGTCCGACTGGGCAAAAACGGGCTGGTATTTTTGTTGCACCAAAGTGCAACCAAAAGTGACCACGCCGATTTTCACCACTTTATCCAGACTTGCAAACACGGCATAACCTTTGCGTGACCATCGTCTGAAGCAGATGACCGGTTTGTGTTTGTTGGAATTCATAAAATGTTTACTTGTTTTTGGTTAATAAAAACTGATTATTGATACAAACGGGAATTTCATGGATATAATGGGTTACATAGATGAGTGTCTTGTCCGGATCCTTGCAATAATCTTCGATGATCTTTTTGACTCTTAGCTTGTTGGAAACATCAAGGCCATGTAGCGGCTCATCCAGAATAAGCAACGCCGGATCTTTGACAAAAGCCCTTGCCAATAAACACAAACGTTGTTCTCCCGATGAAATGGCCAAAAAAGATTTGTCTTTGAGGTGTCCGATGCCAAAAATATTCATCCATTTTTCGCAGGCTTCCAGTTGCTCCGTATTGCATCTGCGATAGAGTCCGATGGTGTCAAAAAGTCCTGAACCTACAATGTTGATACATGAGGTATTTTTCAAATAATAGCTATGCATTTCCGGAGAGACGTATCCGATATGCTTTTTGATGTCCCAGATGCTTTCTCCTGAACCGCGTTTGCGGTTGAACAGGCGGATGTCATTGGCGTAGGATTGTGGATTATCGGCGCAAATCAGGCTGAGTAGTGTGGATTTTCCGGCACCGTTGGGGCCAAGCAAGGCCCATCGTTCGCCACGCAATATTGTCCAGTTCAGCTCTTTCAGGATGGTGCGTTTGCCATAACCGATGCGGACATTGCAAAGTTGTACCACACTATCTATTGTTGTTTCTTCCGTTTCATCGGTTGAATCTGCCGCAAAGTCTTTTTGGGTGTATGTATTGAAAATACGTTCATTATAAGTCTTTTGTTGTAATGGAAACAAGTTATTCAGCAGGGTGGAATCGGCTAAAAAATTCGTGCGACTTAAAGTTTTACTTAAAGTCATATCCTTAATGGGCAAAATATGGGTGACAATGTTTGGAATATCGGTAGGATTGGAAAGAACAAAGATCAGTTGAAGACCTTCCATATTTGCCAGATTCTCCAGTACTTGATTGAGTTGATCCCGTGATGGCGCGTCAAGCCCGATGAAAGGATTATCTAATATTAAAAGCTTTGGCCTGTTCATCAACGTGCTGAATATCAGGAATTTTCGAAGTTCGCCGCTTGACAGTTGAATCAATTTGCTTCCAAGCAGGCTTTTGACACTGAATATTTTGATAATTTTATCTGAATAGGCTTTATCCGGGTTTAGTTGCAGCAAATCCCCGATGGCAGGTGATTCTTCCGCTTCCTGTGAATTCCAGCGTTGCTGATAGGCGGAATTTTCATAGTCGCCCGACAAGTTGGAAATATCGCGGAAGGCCATTGTCTTGATTGCTTCGGAAACTTTGCAGCCTGTTGTTTCAAAAAGAGGATACTCACATGTACCGGTACGCAAGGCATATTTCCCGGTAAGAGTATCGATAAAAACAGTTTTCCCCGAACCATTCGGTCCGATTACAGCCCAGTGTTCACCGGTCTGAATCTCCCAATTGATGGGTTCGGTAAACTGCACGTTCGGATGGCGCAAGACCGCATCGTGCAGGCGAATCAATGTATCCATGCTTATTTGGCCGGTTCCCAGTAACACGTTTTCGGTGAAACAATGGCTCCTGAAGTTTTCAGTTGTTTCATGGTCTTGTCAATCTCTTTGCGTTCAAGACCCGTCAATTCTGCGATTTTTCCTGCATTTAAAGGAACTCCGGCCTGTTTCATGACTTCCAGTACTTTTTCAACAGTTTCCATAGGATTTTATTTTAGTAAATGGGTTATTATTTATTTAAGGATGTTTATCACACCGAAGGTAACATAAATCCAGAGTATATACCTTACAAATTTTCCAAGCAACATCGAAACGGAAGTGATCCATATATTTGCCCGCATATAACCGAGTGAAACCGCCAAAAGATCGCCTACGATCGGTATAAAAGTGAAAAAAGCCATAAAAGCTCCTTTGCCGTGTAGGAATCTGATCCCTTTCTGCATTTTTTCATCTGAGACACCCAGATATTTTTCAATCCATTCGATTTTGCCCAAATGACCGAGATAATAACAGCTCATTCCACCTAAAAAGTTGCCGGCAGTGGCTGCCAATAAACAACCCGTACTCTTTGCACCAACGGCAAGCAGACCACTCAACACAATCTCGGAGCTGAAAGGCAAAATGCTGCCGGCCAAAAAGGTGGCAATAAATAAACCAAAATAACTCCATTCGATCAGTGTCTGCATATCCTATTGAAAACGGTAAAATTCGAGTTCTGGTCTGGAACTCGAATTGAGTTGCAGTGTGGCAAAGGTAGCCATTGTAACCCGAATATTCGCTTCCAGTATCATTAATTTTTTGCCACTCTCTATAAAGTCAAGTCCCATAAAACCGGTATATCCCCTGAAAATCGGGTCCAGACGTTCCAATGCCAATGCTATTTTTTCATGAAGAAAATCCGTTAGATTGGCGGTCTTTCTCATGAGACCACCTGCATAATTTTTCCTGAAAAGGATCTTCATTTCGGAATAGCCGAAAACTGTGTACTCTTTTGGTCCGTGACGAAACACTTGTACACTTCTGGGTTCACCTTCCATGGCTGTTTCTTTATACCATCTGGCCGGGTATTTACGGCTTGGAAGTTTCATGCCGGTAAGATCTGAGGCATGAAAAGTGGCATAACCTCCGGCTCCAATTTCCCGTTTGAAATAACAATTCTCGGTTTCATCGAACATATAAGTCTTTGGATCAATGATTGTCCAGGTTGGAGTCAGGTCGCCCAATCGCTCTTTTTGCGCAATCTTGTTGTTGAAATCCAGAAAATCCGCATAACTGTAGTTGGTGCTCCATCCTTTTTCCATTGCAAGCCGATCCGCTTCCGGATGAGGTACGGATATAAACAAATGCTTGATTGTTTCCGGAATGTCCACCTTTTTCAAACGGGTATACATTGAAATTCTCGGATCTCCGGATATTTCTGCAGTCAGAAGTTTGTTTCGACCGGGATCGGTATGCTTTATTGCATACTGATTTACAGCAACGTGTTGATTTTGAAGAATATTGCTGAGCAGGTTTTCACAAGAAACGATGTAACGGTGTTTCCCGAGGCATTCATCGAGGATGCTCCGAGGATCGAAGGTATACAAGGTTTCCCGGTTGGACAGTAAAGGAATGTCATCTACACAAAGATCCCGGTAATCAACATTCATAATGGTCTCTGACATGATTCATCCTCTTTTTAACGGCAAAGATAATCTTTTCATGAATACGGTTCTTTTATTGCTGGAATTCATAAGAGTCTTTTATTTGCAAGATATTCAGGCTGTAACATGACATAACATCATTTAATGTATCTTTGTACCTCAAAAGATTTTCTTATGCAAAAAATATCACCGGATAGCATTTTGTCTGATTTGATCCTGCAATATCCATCTTTGGTTCCCGTCATGTATTTGGCTGGTATTTGCGGAGATTTTAACGGTAAAGCGGTGCGTCAGGTTTGTAAAGACAATGCCATCAATGAAGACTATCTTTTAAATCTTCTGAAGGCTTTTACGGACGAGAAATTTGTGCCGACCGCGACTTTGCCAAGCTATAGTGTTTTACAATTATCCGCGCTTTTATCGGCCAGATATCCTTTTTTTCTTGATCAATTCGATTTTTTGACCAAGGAAATCCTGAAAAATTTGATGCACGAAAGGATGATGAGTGGAAAGCATTTGATGCAAAGCGCGTTAAAAGATCTTTTTGCATCATACAGATTACTTCTATCGACTCGACTTGAACAGCAAAATCAAACGGTGAATCCGCATATTGCAACGGTCTATGAATTGTATTATAGTCCTGATTACACTTCTGAACGTTCTGATATATTGAATTATAGTCTGGAATTCTATGATGGAAGGATTGATTTGTTGCGGGAGTCTTTTGCCGCAATCAGAAAATTGTTGCAGAAAACCCTTGAATTCAGACTGATGGACTTAAGATATGCTTCCAACGTGTTTGCTTTTTATCAACTGAACAATGATTTGCTGGTTCAGGACAGGGTTGAACAAAAATTGCTGCGACCTTTGGTTTTGCAAATGGAAGAAAGTATCATCACGACTTTTCATAAAAAAAACAAAGTATTCGGGCGAAACAACTTTTTGTCTTTGCCTGTGGTGGAAAAGCCATCGAATCTTTTGACTTCCAGGGAAAAAGAGGTGTTGCGGCTCGTCGCCAAGGGACTCATGAACAAGGAAATAGCCGATCAGTTGAACATTGGCCTTACCACCGTGATATCCCACCGTAAGAATATCGTTGAAAAGCTTCGAATCAAGACCATTCCGGGTCTGACGGTCTATGCTTATACTCATGGCTACATAGATGATTTCCTCCTCACAAATGAGGATTGACGGAATTTAATTTATGAACTTCCTTTGCATCAAAATTCAATAGGTGCAAAATATGAAGAAGATCTTGATGTTGCTGTTTTTGCCGTTTATGATGTTGCAGGCAAAAACCAATGAGCAAACCGGCAAGTTTGCAGAAAATAAAATTAAACCGGACAGTATGAGTATTAATCTGGACGAAGTGGTGATTAATAAGTCTATGCGCGAAAATTCATTCTTAAACAATCTTCCGGTTTCGTATTCAGTTCTCTCAGGCAAACAGCTGGAAGTGCAGCAATCTCAAAATCTAAGGGCACTTTCGGTCTGTATTCCCAACCTGTATGTGCCGGATTATGGCTCCAAAATCACATCTGCTGTTTATATCCGGGGTATCGGTTCCCGCCTGAACACTTCGGCTATTGGTTTTTATGTAGATAATATCCCGTATCTTGACAAATCCGCCTTCGATTTTGAATTGCAGGACATTCAGTGTGTTGATATTCTGCGTGGGCCGCAAGGAACACTTTACGGAAGAAATTCCATGGGGGGATTGATTCACATCCATACCAAATCCCCTTTTGTAAATCCGGGGAATTCCGTCAGATTGTCCTATGGCTCTTACAATGACCTGAAAGTGGAACTGTCTCATGCCCAGGTGTTCAGTCCGAATCTGGCTTTTTCAGTATCCGCCAATTACAACAAGAGAAATGGGTTTGAAAAAAACACATTCACCGGCGAGGACTGTGGTGACCTGGAGTCCGGTGGAGCCCGGACCAAGTGGGCTGCCCGTTTTTCAAATGGTTGGAAAGCAGATTTAAGTGTCAGTTATGAGTATAGTATGCAGAATGGCTATCCGTATGCCCCTTATAGCGAGAACAAATCAGTGGTGAGTTATGACGGGGTATCTTCCTATAAGCGTCATCTGCTTTCGACAGGTCTCTCACTGGAAAAGCCTTTGGAAAAGGCCGTTTTCAGTTCTATGACAGGTTATCAATTTTTGGATGATGACCTGAAGCTGGATCAGGACTTTTCACCCGAATCTATCTTTTCACTGAATCAAAAACAAAACCAACATGCCTTTACTCAGGAATTTGTGTTGAAATCTAAGGAAAAGAAATCTTATGAGTGGGTGATGGGGGCTTTCGGATTTTACAAAAATATGGATACGGATACACCTGTTGCTTTTAAGGAAGATGGTGTGACCAATTTGCTGGAAGGTAATATTGTCAGGAATCTTCCTCCTTTCATGTCTTTTGACATCACAGACAAAGAAGTGCTCATCCCTGGATTTTTTACCGAGAATAACTATTCTGCAGCTATATACCATCAGTCCACGTATCATTTCCAAAAGCTGAAAGGATTGTCAGCAACAGCAGGTTTGCGTATTGATTACGAACATGCATCTTTGGATTATTCCTCTTCTGCAAACATGCATTTCAATTATAGCATGACTTACATGAATAATTCTATTGGAGATGAAATTACAACGAATGCGCTTCTTGAAGGCCTTGATTCAAAAGACTTCTGGCAGGTGGTTCCAAAAGTATCTTTGCAGTATGATTTTAATGCAAAAAACAAGGTATATGCTTCTTTTTCAAAAGGATATCAGGCTGGCGGGTATAATATCCAGCTTTTCTCCGACCTGATTCAGACAGAACTGAAAGCTGTCATGACAGAGCAGATGAAAGAAAGTGTCACCGCAAAATTGCAGCCATACATGTCACCGGCAACAGTCGGTCGAATTGCCGGCAATATCCCCGTATCAAAGCATGTGAGCAATGTGAAGGACGTCATAGGTTATGATCCGGAATATAGTTGGAATTATGAATTGGGTTTCCATACAGAGCCGGTTGAAGGTAAATTGCAGATGGATGCTGCTCTTTTTTACATCGATTGCTACAACCGTCAGATTACACAGTTCTCTCCCAACGGTTTTGGACGGATGATGAAAAATGCTTCAGGAAGTTATAGTAAAGGGTTTGAGATTAGTGTGTTGTCAAAACCTATCGGGAATTTGGTGCTGAATGCTGCGTATGGCTTTACCGAAGCCAGATTTACGGACTATAAAGATTCAGTCAAGGTTAACGGACTTGAGTCGGAAGTGGATTATTCTGGAAAGCGTGTGCCCATGATACCCGAACATACCTTGTCCTTTGGTGCTGATTATTCTTGGATTGTGCGGAATGGCTTTCTGAATAAAGTAATTCTTGGTGCACAGTATACCGCTGCAAGTTCCATTTGCTGGACGGAAGATAATGATTTGAGTCAGGGCTATTATGGAGTTACCAATGGACAGGTCTCTTTTTTGAAGAGCAATTTACGGCTTGATTTGTGGATTAAGAATGCTTTCGATCAATATTACAATACTTTCTACTTTGAATCCTTAGGCCATGCTTTTGCTCAGAAGGGAAGACCACGACAGATTGGTTTGACTGTTCAATATCTTTTTTAGGTGTAGTATTTCAATTTCAAAGAGGCTGCCATTTTGAGACAGCCTCCTTACCCCAGGGCTGTTTTTTTAATATCTATTCTTCCAAAGTTTGTGGAGAAATTCCTTGAGCTTAAATTCCGAAGCATTGTTCTGAGGCTTCCAGATGCTTCTGTCTTTGATCTTTTTAGGCAAAAAATCTTGCTCCACAAAATTGTTTTCAAAATCGTGCGCATATTTGTAGTCCTTGCCATAATTCAATTGCTTCATCAACTTGGTGGGTGCGTTACGAAGGTGGAGAGGAACGGGAAGATTTCCGGTTTCTTCCACCATGGAAAGTGCATCGTTGATGGCCATATAGGCAGAGTTGCTTTTGGGACTGGATGCCAGGTAAATGGCCGTCTCAGAAAGAGCAATGCGGCTTTCTGGCCATCCCAGTTTTTGTACGGTTTCAAAACAGGCGTTAGCCAGCAACAAGGCATTCGGATTGGCCAGTCCGATATCTTCGGAGGCAGAAATCAGCAAACGTCGTGCTATGAACTTAGGGTCCTCACCGCCTGAGACCATGCGTGACAACCAATAGACAGCCCCGTCCGGATCACTACCACGGATGGATTTGATAAAGGCAGAGATAATGTCATAATGCATTTCACCATCCTTGTCATAAGCCATCGGATTTTGCTGCAAACGTTCAGTGACTTTGGCGTCAGTAATGACCACGGCCGTATTTTCTTCTTCTGCATTTACGACCAATTCAATGATATTTAAAAGCTTACGCGCATCTCCGCCGGAAAATCGAAACAAACTTTCTTTTTCTTTTACCTCGATGTCGCGCTTTTTCAATTCCACATCCATTGTCAATGCCCGTTCGAGCAAATCCTCCAAATCGGGAACCTCAAGTGATTGAAGTACATAAACCTGGCAACGGGAAAGGAGGGGGCCGATCACCTCAAAAGAAGGATTTTCTGTGGTTGCGCCGATCAGAATAAATGTTCCGTTTTCCACAGCACCAAGCAATGAATCTTGTTGAGATTTACTGAAACGATGAATCTCATCGATAAAAAGAATGGGTGTTTTTATATTGAAAAACTGACTGTTTTTTGCTTTTTCAATAATTTCCCTGACATCTTTTACCCCTGAATTGACAGCACTCAATGTATAGAAAGGCCGCTCCAACTGAACGGCGATGATTCTGGCCAGTGTCGTTTTCCCCACTCCGGGAGGACCCCAAAGAATGAAAGAGGAAATGTTGCCTGAATCTATCATTTTTCGTAGTACTGCTTGTGGTCCTACGAGATGTTTTTGTCCGATGTATTCGTCCAGGTTTTTTGGTCTGAGTCTCTCTGCCAGCGGTTGCATCATAACATTCAATAGATAAGGTAAACCATCAATAAAAATGCTTACATTTTAATACGGTTACCCTACAAATGTACAGCAAAAAAATATAGAATTTATGCCGCTTAACAAAAATATATTTTGTACTTTTGCGCCTGATTCCTCACCGTGATAAATACCAACTTTCATTATATAATATGAAGAAACATAATTTTTACGCAGGTCCCTCAATTTTGAGTGAATACACCATCAGTCAAACAGCAGATGCTGTTCGTGAATTTGCCGGTACCGGTCTTTCTCTTTTGGAAGTGTCTCATCGTAGCAAAGAATTTGTTGCTGTTTGCGACGAAGCTCGTTCGATGATCAAAGAACTTTTGAACATTCCGGAAGAATTTGAAGTCCTCTTTTTGGGTGGTGGTGCCAGTTTGCAATTCTGTATGGCTCCATACAATTTTCTTGAGAAAAAAGCCTCTTTTCTTGATACAGGTACATGGGCATCTAACGCAATTAAAGAAGCTAAGATTTTTGGTGAAGTGAATGTTTTAGCATCTTCCAAAGCTGACAACTACACTTACATTCCAAAGAATTATGAAGTTCCTGCTGATTCCGATTATTTCTACTTATGTACGAATAATACGATTTTCGGTACTGAAACTCACACTGATCCACATGTTGGAGTACCTGTAATTGCAGATATGTCTTCAGATATATTTTCACGTCCCATTGATTTCAAAGATTACGTCCTGATTTTTGCCGGTGCTCAGAAAAATTTGGCACCTGCAGGTGTTACCTTGGTGATCGTCCGCAAAGATGCACTGGGTAAAGTGACACGTCCGATTCCTACAATGTTGAACTATAACACACACATTGCCAAGGAATCCATGTTCAATACACCTCCTGTACTTCCGATTTATTCGGCACTTCAGACATTGAAATTCTACAAACAACAAGGTGGAATCGAAGGTATCTATCAATTAAATAGGGCCAAAGCAGAATTACTTTACAACGAGATTGACAGCAATCCATTCTTTAAAGGTACAGTAACCTGCAAAGAAGACCGGTCAATCATGAATGTATGTTTTGTCATGAACGATGGTAAAGAAGCATTGGAAGATGAATTCAACAAATTCGCCGCCTCCAGGGGTATGGTCGGAGTCAAAGGCCACCGTTCAGTTGGTGGTTTCCGTGCTTCCATTTATAATGCCATGCCGATTTCAAGCGTTCAGGCTTTGGTTGATTGCATGCAGGAATTTGCCAAAACACACTAATGAGAATGTGATGAAAAACAGAAGCGGGTTTCGGTCTTTGGTGCTTGAATCCCGCTTTTTGTGTATAAAAAATCTGAATAAAAAGAGTTTAGAAACAGCCTGATGTGCAGCCTTAAGTAATCATTAGGCAAAAAATGAAGATAAAATATGAAAATACTTATTGCTACAGACAAACCTTTCGCCAAAGTGGCCGTAGAAGGAATCAAAAAAGTAGTTACAAAAGCTGGTTTTGAATGCGTACTTCTGGAAAAATACGGAGAAAAAAAGGAACTGCTGAATGCTGTTGCTGATGTAGATGCCATAATCATTCGCAGTGACGTGATTGATGCAGAAGTCCTTGATGCAGCCAAGGCATTGAAAATAGTTGTTCGCGCAGGTGCCGGTTTTGACAATGTAGATTTGGATGCTGCAACAGCAAAAGGTGTTTGTGTCATGAATACTCCTGGTCAAAATTCCAATGCCGTAGCAGAACTGGCTTTGGGTTTGATGGTTTATGGCGTTCGTAATTTATACAATGGAACTTCGGGAACCGAACTCAAAGGTAAAAAATTGGGTATCCATGCTTATGGAAATGTTGGCCGCAATGTTGCCCGTATTGCCAAAGGCTTTGGGATGGAAATTTTTGCATTCGATGCTTTTTGTCCTTCTGAAGTGATTGAAAAAGACGGTGTGAAAGCACTCTCTTCTGTTGAAGAACTGTATTCAACCTGTGATGTGGTTTCTGTACATATTCCGGCAACTCCAGAGACGAAAAACTCCATCAATGCTGCGCTGGTAGGCAAGATGCCCAAAGGTGCCATATTGGTGAATACCGCCCGTAAGGAAGTGATTGATGAAGTCAGCTTAATCAGTCTGATGGAAGAACGTTCCGATCTTCGTTATATGACGGACATCATGCCGGCTGCACATGCAACTTTTGCTGCCAAGTTTCCGGAACGTTATTTTTCCACACCGAAGAAAATGGGTGCTCAAACGGCTGAAGCCAATATCAATGCCGGTATTGCCGCTGCAGAACAAATTGTTGACTTCCTGGTTAACGGCAATCAACGTTTCCGCGTAAATAAATAATTCTATGGCCAAGATCAAACCCTTTAAAGGCTTGCGTCCGCCTGTTGAACTGGTAGAATTGGTGGCATCGCGTCCTTATGATGTTTTAAATTCAGAAGAAGCTCGTGCTGAAGCCGGCGACAATCCAAAGTCACTCTACCATATCATCAAGCCTGAGATTGATTTTCCGGTAGGACAGGACGAACACGAGGAAAAAGTGTATCTGAAAGCTGCTGAAAATTTTAAGAAATTTCAGGATCAAAAATGGTTGGTGCAAGATGAGAAGGAAATGTATTACATCTATGCCCAGACGATGAACGGGCATACACAATATGGCCTTGTTGTTTGTGCCAATGTGGATGATTACATGACCGGAAAGATCAAAAAACATGAACTGACCAGAAGGGATAAGGAAGAAGACCGTATGAAACATGTTCGTGTCAATGATGCCAACATCGAACCGGTATTCTTTGCATATCCCGCACAGCCTGAACTTGACGCCATCGTTTCAAAATATACCGCGACCCCTGCTGTTTATGATTTCGTTGCTCCTGATGGCTTTGGACATCATTTTTGGTCGATTCGAAATGATGCAGATATCAAACGCATTACGGAACTATTTGCCGCCATGCCTGCCATGTATATTGCCGACGGACATCATCGTTCTGCAGCAGCAGCATTGGTAGGAGCGGAGAAAGCCAGACAAAATCCCAATCATCGTGGAGATGAAGAATACAATTTCTTCATGGCCGTCTGTTTTCCTGACAATCAGCTTACCATCATCGACTACAACCGTGTGGTAAAAGATTTGAACGGATTGAGCGATGAGGCTTTCCTTGAAGCCGTATCCAAGCATTTTACGGTAGAGAAGAAAGGTGTTGAAATATACAAGCCTTGCTGTCTGCACAATTTCTCCTTGTATCTGTCCGGATGTTGGTATTCCTTGACAGCCAAAAAAGGTTCTTATCATGACAGTGATCCCATTGGTGTACTGGATGTTACCATTTCTTCCAATTTTATTTTGGATGAAATACTCGGCATTAAAGACCTGCGTTCCGATAAGCGCATTGACTTTGTAGGTGGTATCCGCGGTTTGGGTGAACTTTCCAAACGCGTTGACAGTGGTGAAATGAAGGTTGCTTTGGCTTTGTATCCTGTTTCCATGAAACAGCTCATCAACATTGCCGATAGCGGAAATATCATGCCACCCAAGACAACCTGGTTTGAACCGAAATTACGGTCAGGGTTGGTTATTCACAAATTGTCGTAATCACAATTCCGAATAAAAAAACAGAAACGGACGGCTCCTTTCGGATGTCGTCCGTTTCTGTTTTTTCTCAATAAAGCACTTATTTTTCAAGTATTTTGGCTTTTTGTTTGTCAAATTCTTCCTGAGTCAGAATACCTTTATCCAGCAGTTCTTTTAATTTTTCCAGAGACGCAAAGTCTACGTTTTGAACAGGAGTGGCAGGAACTTCGTCCTTTGAAACCTCATCCGGTATAAACCCTGTATATGTCAGCAAATATTTGAAATTCTTATAATTCAATTTAGTCACTCCGTTTTCCTTGATATCTGGTTGCCATAGAGCTCCAGTGGCGCAATCCAGAGCTACACCCCATGGTAAGGGAATACCTGTATTGGTTATACCAGTCCAGCAGATGACTGTGCCTACAAAAGCCCAGGTTCTGAACTTTCTTTGAGTGAAAAGAAATTCTTCTTCCTGACCACCATCTTCCTTGATAACGAAAGAAAGCTTATCGGCATGAGATCTGGGGACGGAAACGATGGCTTGCCCTCTGCCCATGTTCTCTCCCTGATAATAGATAGTTGCGCCCGGACGGTTCTCTACAATAACGTGTGCGTAATAATTGCTTCCTCCGATAAGGGTGGCGCATCCCGAAAAGATGAAGGACAAAGAGACAAGTGCTGTGACTATTACGACTTTTTCTTTGTGAAATTTTGATTTTCTCACGGTGATATTTTTTTGGTTGACTTAAAATTTCTGTTCGTTTATGTCTGGTGTAAAAAATGACTAGTCCTAAAAAACCGTTACAGGTTTTTGACTTATAACTAAACAGTATTAGATGGCTTCAAGTTCAATCTTGGGGCCATCTTCTTTCTTGTACGTCCTGATTCTGACAGCTTTTTGCTGGTGCATTCGATTAAGCGTCAACATCCTGCACAACACTCATCTTAAAGGTCATTGGATAATCCTTCCGAGTATGTTTGACATAATTGATTTTTGATTCTTCCATAGCTTTACTTTTTTTTGTAACGCTATTTTAGGACGGGATAAAAAATAAATAGAAAAAAGATAAAAGATAGGATTAAGTATACATTTTTTAAATGCATTTTTTAGTGAATGTTTCACATAGAGGTTTTAAGGTGATTTCGTATCTTTGTTGCATGCAGAAAGATACTTACAAAACCATTAAGGTTGTCAGTGAAGGCCTTTACAAAGAGAAGGGAAGCAAATTTATCGCATTCGCCCATCCTGTCACGACGGTCGAAGAAGTTAAAATACATTTGGAGCAATACCGGAAGACTTATTACGATGCCAGACATGTGTGCTATGCCTACAGCATCGGCCCTGAAGGAGAGGAATACCGTGTCAATGATGACGGAGAACCATCCGGAACCGCAGGACGTCCCATTCTTGGACAAATCCGATCTTTTGGACTGACGAATGTGTTGGTAGTGGTTATTCGATATTTTGGAGGCATTTTGCTGGGTACGGGAGGATTGGTTATAGCTTATAAATCTGCTGTGGCAGAAGCGTTACAGGCGGCTGATATCATTGAAAAAACAGTTGATATCGATTTGAAGTTCCGTTTTGAATTTCAGTTCATGAATGATGTGATGCGCCTGGTCAAGCAATTTGATGCACAAATTGTGTATCAAGGTTACGAGAGGGATTACATCATGCAGTTAAGAATCAGAAAGAATGATGCTATCCGTCTTAAAGATGCTTTAAGCAAGGTTGAAAGCTTCAGGTTTGTAGATTAAAGCTTGTATTTCGATGGGGATTTTGTACCTTTGCCCGTCATTTTTTAGAGAATCATGTATAAGAATTTATTTAAGCGCGTATGGGATATTCTGACTTCTCCATCCAAGACTTGGGACAATATAGCCCAACATCCGGAAGACGAAAAGAAGTATTTGTCGCATTTCTTTTATCCCCTGGTAGGTCTGGCAGCGTTCACCGCGTTAATTAATCCTTTTATATCAGGATATGAATATTTTGATGCAAAGGCTACTCTATTTCAAGGGATACAGTCTTTTATCGTTTCTTTTGCTTCCAGCTTTTTTGGCTTTTTCATAACGGCCAACTTTTTGAACTATAGTTTTGTACGTTGGTTTGGCATACAGTCGGACAAGAGGAAGGCGGAAATGTTGACTGCTTATTCTTTGACACCGGTTTTGGTCGTAAGTTTTTTTACAAGGTTGTTGTCGGACTTTTTCTTTATGAAAATACTTTTCGTCTATGTGATTGTACTGGTATGGGAAGCTACAACCCATTTTTATTCTATAGAAGAATCCAGAAGGGGTAAATTTACAGCACTTGCCAGTCTTTGCATTTTGGCTGTGCCACTTATTGTTGAAAAAATCTTTTTATTAATATTGCCCGGACTCAAATAAACTATGCACTCAGGTTCCAAAATACTCATCAAAAACAAGAAGGCTTTTTTCGATTACGAATTGACGGAGTTTTTCATAGCCGGTATTGTTTTGACCGGTACGGAAATCAAATCCATTCGTTTGGGAAAAGTGAGCCTGGTGGATAGTTATTGCCTGTTGAGTGATGGTGAATTGTGGGCCAAGGGTATTCAGATATCCGAATATTTTTTCGGAACATACAACAACCACATTCCCAGACGTGACCGTAAACTCCTGCTGACGAAAAGGGAATTGAAGAAACTCACCCGCCTGACCAAGGAAACGGGTTATACGATTGTGCCGACCAAAATGTTTATCAACGAAAAAGGATTGGCTAAAGTTGAAATTGCGGTGGCGAGAGGTAAAAAAGCTTATGACAAGCGTGAATCCATTAAAGAACGTGATGATAAACGGGAAATGGACCGTTTCTTCAAAAAATAAATCCGGATATTATTAAGAAAAGAGGTTGTCTCATAAATTCTTTTAAGCTTCTGAGAATTGAATATTTGAGATTGATCTAGGAGTACGAATACAAAGAGGGTATACCAGACTTTTGATACACCCTCTTATTTTATTTTGAATAGTTTTGCTTAATAAGCAAATAAAGGATAATCAGACATTGTCTTATTGACTTTTTCACGTACAGCCTTGATGACAGTTGCATTTTCAGGAGCATTGAGCACTGTATCTATCAATTCAACGATTTCAATCATCAAGCCTTCTTTACCGCCACGTGTCGTGATGGCAGGTGTTCCGACACGGAAACCTGAAGTTTGGAATGCAGAACGGGAATCAAACGGAACCATGTTTTTGTTGATGGTGATGTCTGCACTGACAAGAGCCTTTTCTGCCACCTTACCTGTCAAATCAGAGAATTTCGGGCGAAGGTCAATCAACATAGAGTGGTTGTCAGTACCTCCGGAAATGACTTTATAACCCTTATCCATAAAAGCCTGAGCCATGACAGCTGCATTTTTTTGTACCTGTGTCTGGTAAACCTTGAATTCCGGTTGCAGTGCTTCTCCGAAGGCAACAGCCTTGGCTGCAATCACATGTTCCAGAGGTCCACCCTGAATGCCGGGGAATACAGCAGAATCCAATAATGAAGACATCTTGCGGATTTCGCCTTTGGTTGTCTTTTTGTTCCAGGGATTCTCAAAATCCTTGCCCAACAGGATGATGCCGCCGCGAGGTCCGCGAAGGGTCTTGTGTGTGGTGGAGGTAACGATGTGAGCGTATTTCAAAGGATTTTTAAGCAAACCTGCAGCAATCAAACCGGCAGGATGAGCCATATCAATCATCAGGATGGCACCGATCTTATCTGCAATGGCACGCATTCTGGCATAATCCCATTCACGGGAATATGCGGAAGCACCACCGACAATCATTTTCGGATGTTCACGCAGAGCGATTTCTTCCATTTGATCATAGTCGACAAGCCCGGAATCTTCCTTGACATTGTAGGCAAGTGGTTGGTAGTAGATGCCTGAACTATTTATGGGCGAACCGTGTGAAAGGTGACCACCATGTGAAAGATTCAAACCAAGGAACTTATCTCCCGGCTGCATAACAGCAAGGAAAACGGCTGCATTGGCTTGTGCACCGGAGTGTGGTTGAACGTTGGCATACTCTGCACCAAACAGTTGTTTAAGGCGGTCGATGGCAATCTGTTCGCTTTCGTCCACGATTTCACAACCTCCGTAGTAGCGATGTCCGGGATAGCCTTCAGCGTACTTGTTGGTCAACCATGTTCCCATGGCTTGCATTACTTGGTCACTCACAAAATTTTCCGAAGCGATCAATTCTATACCTTTCAATTGGCGTTGATGTTCGCGTTCGATGATGTCGAAAATGATTTGGTCTCTCTTCATATGAACTATCGTATATAAATGAAATTTTCCAAGAAATATTAATAGGACGCAAATAATTGCGAAAAAGCAAGACTATTAAGTTGGTTTTTTTGAAGCTGCAAAGGTAATATTCTTTTTTGACTTGACCTCTATTTTTTCTTTTTCTGTACAGACCAGCCGAATTTTCCTATCTGCTTTCCAATCTCATGGTAGAAGCCATGGGAATAAACGAGTAAATCAGCTTCTTCCAGTTCGAAAACGCCTGTTTCTGCATTGATATATTTTTCATCGGCCTGCACGTTGACAACATCGGCAATAAACATGTCGTGTGAACCCAGGCTCACGATCTCACGTACCCGACATTCGATGCATAGAGGGGATTCCTCAATGATCGGAGCTTTTACAACAGATCCTTTACCGGGAGTCAGTTTCATCTCTGTAAACTTGTTGAAGTTTTTGCCTGAACGAACACCACACCAATCTGTGGCATAAGCCAAATCTTTAGTGGTCAGGTTGATGACAAATTCCATGTTCTTTTTGATGATGGGATAAGAGTGACGTTCCGGACGGACGGAAATGTAGCACATGGGTGGATTTGAACAAATCGTTCCAACCCAGGAAACAGTCATTATATTGTATTCACTTTCATCAGCACCGCAACTGATCATAACAGCCGGCAACGGATAAATCATTGTTCCGGGTTTCCAATCTTTTTTCATATCTATAACAATTGAATATCTTCCTGTTGAATCTCCCGCTCACAATACGGACACCTCAATACAACCGGATTCTTTTTGATGACCTCAAACTTGGTCTTCATCGGTTCATTGTTGGTGATGCATTTCGGATTCGGGCATTTAACGATTCCTGTAAAACTATCCGGTAAACTCAGAACCTTTTTTTCAATCACCTCAAAATTACGGATAATATTTATTTTCGCATCCGGAGCAATCAAAGCGATTCTGCTAATCTCTTCTTCCTCATAGTAACGATCGGAAATCTTGATAATGCCTTTTTTACCCATGCGTTTACTCGTCAGGTTGTTACCAATCGTAATCTGATTTTTTACGCTGTCCAATTGCAATAAGGAAACCACTTTGAACAAGATGTCAGAGGGTATATGGTCAATTACAGTACCATTTTTCAGGGCTTTTACCTGAAGTTCTTTTTCATTGTTTTCCATTATGATTTTATCTGTTTAAATCAGGCCCAAAGCATTGCAAATCATTGCCTGACGGGCATAAAGTCCGTTTCTGGCCTGTTCAAAATAGTAAGCCTTCGGGTTGGCATCCACATCCATGTCAATTTCATTGACCCTTGGCAGTGGATGCAGGATACGCAGGTTGTCCTTTGACTGTTCCAGCATCTTATTGCGCAAGGTGTATACATTCTTCACCTTTTCATATTCCATCTGGTCTGTAAAACGTTCTTTCTGAACCCTGGTCATATAAAGTATATCCACTTCATTGATGATGTCTGTATCAAATTCAGTCTGTTCTTCGTATGGAATACCTTTCTCGTCACAAATGATCTTGTATTCTTCAGGCATTCTCAATTCGTCGGGAGCAATAAAGTAAAATTGGGGAGAAAAATGATTCAGTGCGATCAGGAGAGAATGTACTGTGCGTCCATATTTCAGGTCTCCCACCATGGCAATTTTGATATTGTCGAGTCTGCCTTGCGTTTTCCGAATAGAATACAAGTCAAGTATCGTTTGTGATGGATGCTGGTTGGATCCATCGCCAGCGTTGATGATGGGCACGGATGTGACTTCAGAAGCGTAACGGGCAGCACCTTCCAAATGATGTCTCATGATGATGATGTCGGCATAGTTGGACACCATCTTGATGGTATCGTTCAGGGTTTCACCTTTGACTGAACTGGATGTTGAAGCATCAGAGAAGCCGATGACCCGGCCACCTAATCTATTTACTGCTGTTTCAAAACTCAGACGTGTACGGGTGGAGGGTTCAAAAAAGAGTGTAGCCGCAACTTTTCCGTTCAATAGGGTTTGATTGGGATTGGCTTCGAAGGTTGCTGCACTGTCTAAAATACTTAGAATCTGATCTTTGGAATAATCAGTAATGGAAACAATGCTTTTAGATGACATACCGTTGATTCTGTTGGTTATAGAATAGACAAAAGTACAAAAACTTTTTACAGAAAGGTGATGACCATTATAAAAAACTAATGGAAAAATCCTGTTGACTGATGTCAAAGAAAAGTGTACTTTTGCGTGTTCAATAATGATGGTATCCCTGGCTATAAAAAATCCAATAAATATGGGGCAAGAATATAGATCTTCACTTAAAAATACAAATAATTCTTTCAACAACAAGAAAGGTGGTTATTCTAAAGGTGGATATTCGAAAACTGATTTGAAAGAAGATACTCTGGGTAAAATCATTCGCATTTTTTGGTGGGCGGTCGGTATTGGACTAGTCCTTTCGGTCTTTATGTTCATTTTGATTGCCAATGGAAAAGTTGGGTATATGCCCCCCATTGAAGAGCTGGAAAATCCAAAGAATAAATTTGCCACAGAGGTTATATCCTCAGATGGCGAAATGTTGAGTACCTATTATTATGGTGAGGGAGGGAACAGAGTACCTGTGACTTATAATCAGCTTTCTCCCTATTTGGTCAAGGCTTTGATTGCGACAGAAGATATCCGTTTCAAAAGTCATTCCGGTATTGATGTTAAAGCTCTTTTCAGAGCCATCGTGAAACGTGGATTGTTTTTCAACAAAAATGCAGGAGGTGGCAGTACCATCACGCAACAATTGGCTAAACTACTTTATACTCCACATGCAAAAAATACTTTTCAAAGAGGAATGCAAAAACCAATCGAATGGGTGATTGCCGTTCAGTTGGAACGCTTCTATACCAAGGAAGAAATTCTGACGATGTATCTCAATCAATACGACTTTGGAAACAATGCCGTCGGCATCAAGACAGCAGCTTCCGTCTATTTTGGAACGACCCCGGATAAACTGAATCTGGAGCAATCGGCGACTTTGGTCGGTATGTGTAAAAATGCGACCTATTACAATCCCAAGCGATACAGTGAACGTTCCAGGCAAAGGCGCAATGTCGTTCTGAATCAGATGCGAAAGGCTGACTTCATCTCAGAAGCTGTCTGTGATTCTGCACAGGCTCTTCCTATGGATATAAATTTCCATCGGGTAGATCATAAGGAAGGTTTAGCCCCTTATTTTAGGGAATATTTACGTCAGATTTTGGTCAAGGACAAACCCAGAAGAGGTAATTATGCAGATTGGCAGGCACAGCAATATAGCGACGATTCTTTGGCCTGGGAAACCAATCCCCTTTACGGATGGTGTAACAAGAACACCAAGGAAGATGGCTCTAACTACAACCTTTATATTGATGGCCTTAAAATATACACCACCATTGATTCCCGCATGCAACGCTATGCAGAAGAAGCAGTCTACGAACATATAGGCGGATATTTGCAAGATAAATTTTTCAAGGAAAAGAAAGGCAGAAATTATGCACCATACTCTAAAAATCTGAATGAAGAGCAGGTCATGAAAAGTTTGTATAGAAGTGTCAGACAATCAGAACGCTATAGATCCATGAGAAATGCCGGGCTTTCCGATAGTGAAATAAAGGCTGGTTTCAACAAGAAGGTTGAAATGTCTGTCTTTACCTATGATGGAATGAAAGATACGATCATGAGCCCTTTGGACTCTATTCGGTATCATAAATATTTCTTGCGTTCAGGATTTATGGCTATGGATCCAATGAACGGACATGTCATGGCTTATGTTGGTGGAGTGGCATTCACGCCGTTTCAATATGATATGGTCATGACAGGTCGCAGGCAGGTCGGATCCACCATCAAGCCCTACCTCTATACGATGGCTATGGAAGAAGGGTTTTCACCTTGTGACAAGGTAAAAAATGTTCCGACAACAATCACTACAGAGACCGGAGCGGCTTGGACGCCACGTAACGCCAATCATAACAGGGTTGGTGAAATTGTAACACTCCGTTGGGGTTTGGCTAATTCAAACAACTGGATATCAGCCTATGTCATGAGTCATTTTTCACCCTATGCTTTTGTTCGCATGCTTCGTTCATTTGGTTTGAATGGGCAACTGGATCCAGTTGTTTCACTTTGTGTCGGTACTTGTGACGCAACAGTGGCAGAAATGGTCAGTGCCTATACCAGTTTTGCCAATCGTGGAATCCGTGTGCAGCCTATGTTTGTGACACGCATTGAGGATAAAGAGGGTAATATCATCACCCACTTTTCACCTCAGATGTCCGAAATTTTTAGCGAAAAGACCTCTTATAAAATGCTGTCTATGTTGCGTGCTGTGGTTGATCAAGGTACTGCCGGCCGTGTTCGTTACAGATATGGTCTTAAAGGCGAAATAGGAGGTAAAACCGGTACGACCCAGAACAACTCCGACGGTTGGTTCATGGGTATTACACCTCGCTTGGTGGCTGGTGTATGGGTCGGAGGTGAAGAACGCGACATCCATTTTGACTTTACATCTGAGGGACAGGGTGCCAATATGGCCTTGCCTATCTGGGGCATTTTCATGCAGAAGGTTTATAAAGACAAAAAATTGGGTTATTCAGAAAGTGATTCTTTCGGAGTACCTCCGGGTTTTGAATATAACTGCACTGGCGGAGAGCCTTCTTCGGAGGAAGAGGATACAGAGTCATCCAACGGTGTCTTTGATAGCTTGTAAATCAGGAATAGAATCATACCAGCAGATTTTTACCGGAAAACACCGATTTGTTCCTGTTGTGGGAGAATGCCCCAATATGAATTTTTAATAAATGATATATGAGAGCAAATATTCCGGAAGTTGAAGGAAAACGTATCGTCATTATTGGAGGAGGTTTTGCCGGTCTCAAACTGGCAACAGAGCTTCTCAAGACAAATTATCAGATTGTTCTGTTGGACATGCACAACTATCACATGTTCCAACCCTTGCTTTATCAGGTAGCAACAGCTGGTATCGAACCCAGTTCCATTTCGTTTCCATATCGTAAAGTCTTTCAATCCAAAAAGAACATTCATATTCGTGTGACAGAAGTATTGAAGATCAATGCTGAAAAGAACCAGGTTTCCACCACAATCGGTTACGTGAATTACGACTATTTGGTCATAGCCATCGGTACAACCTCTAATTATTTTGGAAATGAAGTTATCCGGATGAAATCATACCCGATGAAATCCATTTCTGAAGCCTTGAATTTGCGAAATACCATCCTGCAGAATTTTGAAAATTTGTTGATCAGTGAAGACCCTGATGAAATCTCCGGTTTGATGAACTTTGTCGTTGTAGGTGCAGGCCCGACCGGCGTCGAAACAAGTGGTGCGTTGGCTGAAATGAAACGCTTTGTGTTGCCAAAAGACTATCCCGAAATAGACTTCAACAGAATGAATATTTACTTGCTGGATGCCGCTCCAAAAGTGTTGAATGGCATGTCGGAAATTTCTTCTGAAAAAGCACACTTATATCTTGAAAAACTTGGTGTGAAAGTCCTTTTGGGCGCGGCTGTCAATGCTTTTGACGGGAAAGTAGCCCAGCTATCCAATGGCACAAGTATCCGTACCAATACACTCATTTGGGCCGCAGGAGTGAGGGGAAATAAGTTGGAAGGATTAAAGCCTGAATCAATCGGACATGGAGACCGCTTTATCGTGGATGAGACAAATCTCATAAGAAGTTATTCCAATATTTATGCCATCGGTGATATAGCCCTGATGGCAACAGAAGATCATTCCAGAGGATACCCACAGGTTGCACAGGTTGCCATTCAGCAGGCTGCCAATTTGGCTGAAAATTTCAAGAGAATGGCCAAAGACAAGCCATTAAAAGCCTTCAAATATAAAGATTTGGGTAGCATGGCCACGGTCGGTCGCAATCTTGCTGTCGTTGATTTGCCATTCATAAAATTTCAGGGCTTTTTGGGATGGGTGGTCTGGATGACCATTCATCTTAAATCCATTCTGGGTGTCAAAAATAAATTGCTGATCTTTATAAACTGGTTCTGGAACTACATCACCTATGACCAATCATTAAGATTGATCATCAGGACCAGAAGTAAACCCAGAAAATAATTTTGTAAACCATGCCAAGACTTGGCATTCCTGCTAATCACAAAGAGCAAATGATCCTTGGACCTTGGAACATGGTCTATCGTCGTCATATTTCCTGTTTGGTCCCAGTTTAAGTATGTTTGAAATATGACTTTACAATCTTTTCAAAAACCTGTTGGTCTGCGTTTGGGTTATTGATTCTCCGAATTATAAGGGAACCTTATTACAATAGTATTTATACCGTGTCCAGACTTCTGTGACGAAAACAGCAGTCTCAGAACCACGCAGATAACCTTGTTTGCAGACAGGATCCTGATAATATTCCGGTCTGCTTTTTAGATAAATGAATTTTTCCACATTGTCATCCCAGCGATTATGGTCCTTTTTGTGTTTCCTGGCCAATGCCCTGCAATCTATAATGTGCCCAAATCCACAATTGTAGGATGCCAATGTCATCTTTCGCCTTTGTACTTTATTGGTGACACCCGATAAACTTTGCTCGTATATCTTCAATAGTCTGATAGCACCCAGGATACTTGTTTCAGGGTCAAGCATTTTATTCGAATCCATTCCTAACGTTTTGGCTGTTTTTAGCATGATTTGCATCAGCCCGCTGGCTCCTGTCCAACTATTGACGGCAGAAGGATCAAAGTTGGATTCCTGGTATGCAATCGATGCCAGTAATCTCCAGTCCCAGTCAATCTTTGCGGCATATTTTTTGAAAAGGTCATCAAAAGGAGAAATCTTTCCGTCCTTGCGTATGCTCAAGCCTCCAGTCTTGAAAGGAGATGGGCCTTTTATCAACTCAAAATAGCGTTTACCGGTAGATTTGTACGCGGAACTTTGAACATTGTCCCTGAACCATTTATTTACTGCGGATGCCAGCAAGGGAGAAGTCTTCCTGACCATCCAGGATGAATGTTGATTAAAGCTGAGCATCAGGGAAACATTGATGTTTGTGAAGTATGTTTTATTGAACTGTGCAATGTTGTTGTCCGCGACCGTGTAATCGATTTGTCCCATGGCGACCATTTCAATCATATCTTCAACCGATAGACTGTCTTCTTCAATGGTCTCAATCTGAATACCACCTCCAAGTTCATTGTTCAGATGATTCAACCTCGTCTCGTATGTCGTGTTTTTTTGGACCAGCACTTTTTTCCCGATCAGGTCTGTCACATCGGTCAACATTTTGGAGGATGACTTTTCTTGTTGGACCAATACCTGATGCGTCAGATATTCACGGCCGCAGCATTCGTATTTTCTCTTGTTCTCCAGTGTGTTCGGAACATTGTATGCTATCAGGTCACCTTCGCCGCGTTCCAGCATCTTAATCATCTCTTTCTGGTTGGGTGCAATCACCATTTTAAGTTTTAGTCCGAGTGTTTTGGCAAGTTGCGAACAAAGTTCATATTCATAACCCATCTCTTTGTCACGATAAAGAAAATAAGATGTAGGACTATATAAGGTCAACGCTCTGAGTTCACCTTTGGCAGTGATCTTAGGAAGATCTGTGATCTTGTTTCTTTCCCGTCTTGTCTGTACTTGGTTACAAATGATGACAATAGCCAGCAAAAACAGAAAAACATACAAAATTCTTATATTGATGCGATGATGTTTGATATTTATTTGAAACATAGCATGAATTTTCACCGTTAAAAATAGGGACATTTTTTGAAATATGCTAATTGTAAGGCCTGATGCTCTTTATCAAAGACTTCCCATGAATTTTGCAACTTATTAAATGAACGTTACAAAGTCTGCTTCTGCTTGGTTAAAAGAAAAAAATAGTTGTTAAACAGCTATAATTTTGAAAATTATACCATACATTTGCGCGTTTTAAAGAAATGTATAAGTCTGAAGAAGCAGCATTGGTTGCAGGCTTTTTAAATTGACAGGTTATCAATGAATAATTTTTCATCCTCATCTTCCGGAACTTTATCAAAAGTAAGTGTTTCCGGCTTGCTGATTACCTTGGGTATCGTCTATGGTGATTTAGGCACATCACCGCTGTACACACTCCGTGCCATTCTTAATGGAGCTTCTACCATTAATGAAAATTTTGTGCTGGGTGCCATTTCTTGTGTATTCTGGACGCTTACGCTACAAACAACTTTCAAGTATATTATCATTACACTTCGTGCAGATAATAAAGGTGAAGGTGGAATTCTTTCCCTTTTTGCCCTTTTGAAAAAGCGGAACAACTGGCTTTACCTGATTGCAATCATAGGTGCATGTGCCTTGTTGGCAGACGGTATCATTACACCTGCCATTACAGTGACGTCAGCTGTTGAAGGACTGAAAATGATAAATCCGGATATACCGGTTTTGACGGTTGTACTTGTTATTATATCAGCTTTATTTGCCATTCAGCAGTTTGGAACCTCTTTTTTGGGAAAAGCATTTGGTCCTATCATGTTTTTTTGGTTTTCCATGCTTGCTGTGCTGGGTATCTCTCAAATCATATCTTTTCCCGAAGTGCTGTTGGCCATCAACCCGTGGTATGCCATCAAACTTCTGGCCGAATATCCAAACGCGCTCATGCTTCTTGGAGCAGTATTTCTCTGTACCACAGGAGCTGAAGCTCTTTATTCAGACCTTGGCCATTGTGGAATTCGCAATATCAGGACAACATGGATTTTTGTCAAATCAGCCCTATTACTCAATTATTTCGGGCAAGGAGCCTGGATCATAACGCATGCTGATCAGATTACCCCAAGCCTCAATCCATTTTATGCCATTATGCCTGGTTGGTTCTTGATTCCGGGCATCATCATCGCAACAGCTGCAGCTATCATTGCCAGTCAGGCTTTAATCAGTGGTTCGTTCACAATTATCAGTGAAGCCATATCATTGAATTTTTTTCCGAAAGTTCGTATTAATTATCCTACGGATATAAAAGGTCAAATGTACATCCCGCTGATAAATGTAGCATTGTTTCTAGGATGTTGTTTTGTCGTTCTGTTTTTCAAAGGTTCATCCGGTATGGAAGCTGCCTATGGCCTTTCCATCACGATTGCCATGCTTATGACATCGGTTCTTCTGATGTTTTACCTGCGAGGAAAAGTTTCGGTCTATTTACAAGTTTTAATCGGATTGGTTTTCTTCACCATAGAATTATCATTTTTGGCAGCCAATTTGACGAAATTCACCAATGGTGGTTGGATTTCTGTCTTGATTGCAGGTATTTTCATCTTGGTCATGTATTCCTGGCAAAAAGGCCGACGTATCAGAAATAGTTTCATCACTTTTGTGAATATCAAGAAATACTTATCAATCATTGAGGCTTTGTCAAATGATAAAACCGTTCCGAAATATGCTTCCAACCTGGTTTATATCACGCACGCCAATTATAGCATGCAAATTGAACAAAAGATCCTTTTTTCAATGTTGCGCAAACAACCCAAGAGGGCAGATGTATATTGGTTGCTTCATGTGGATATTGTGGAGGATGATCCTCATGTTACTGAATATGAGGTGCGTCAGTTGATACCTGGCATTTTAATCCGTGTCGACCTAAGATTGGGTTTCAAAGTTCCAACCAAAGTGAATCTTTACTTCAACAGCATCGTACAAGAACTGATGGAAAACAATGAAATTGATTTGGTCAGCAACTATCCTTCCTTGCGCGATAACAACATATTGAGTGATTTTCGATATATTGTGATAGAACGTGTTCCCAATAAGGATTATGAATTTAGCAATGCTCAGAATTTTGTGATGAATCTTTTCTTCCTCATCCGAAAAATTGGTATGACTGATGTTAAATATCTTGGTTTGGATTCCACCAATGTCAGTGTGGAAGAAGTTCCATTGCTGACCAAGTCAGAAATTATAAAAAATGCCAAAGAACGGACAAAATCTCCTGATGACCATTCTGACGTCAATATAATCAAAGCCAGTGAACTAAAGTTTACAAGAGTGGAGGGTGACGGGGAATATTAATATGGTAGCCTCAAAGGACTAAGCTTCTGAAAATTGAATCTTCTCGGTTTCCTTTTTTCTCCTAACATAAAGCACCCCAAAAATTATTGTCTAACTTTTGGGGTGCAGTTCATTGTCTAACTTTTGGGGTCCACTTCATTTTAAGACACCCTCTCTTTTATGAGGAAAGCAACTACATCAGTAGTTTTCTTTTTCGATTTCAAAATAAGATTGAGGATGGAGACAAGCGGGGCAGGTCTTTGGTGCTGATTTTCCTTCGTAGATGAATCCGCAATTGCGGCATTGCCATTTGGTCGGGCCTATGCGGTCGTAAACTTCATCATTTTCGATGTTTTCCAGGAATTTGAGGTAACGTTTTTCGTGACCGTTTTCTGCTTTGGCAATCATACGGTACATGGTGGCAATCTCCTTGAAACCTTCTAATTCTGCGATGTCTGCAAATTTGGGATAGTCAAAGGCCCATTCTCCATGTTCACCGGCCGCAGCGGCCTTCAGGTTATCCATGGTGGTGCCGATTACACCTGCAGGGTAGGTTCCTGTGATTTCAACCATGCCACCTTCCAGATACTTGAACATCCGTTTGGCATGTTCTTTTTCCTGATTGGCGGTTTCTTCAAAAATGGCGGCTATTTGTTCGTATCCTTCCTTTTTAGCTACACTGGCAAAATAGGTATAGCGCATACGAGCCTGAGATTCGCCTGCAAATGTTGTGAGCAGGTTCTTTTCTGTTAGTGTTCCTTTAATACTTTTTTCCATAATTATTGAATTTATTGTGAAGAATAAAATTCATAATAAAAAAATCAACGCTTTCAATAGTTAAGAAAACGTCAGAATCTAAAATTTGTTTACTAAAGACATAAAAATAACTCTTTGTGTCTAAAAAAACAAATGTTCTAACAAGATTTTTGTTCCAATGCCTATCAACACGATACCTCCAAGTAAATCTGCCGGTATCTTGAATCGGCAGCAATAACGGTATCCAAAGAAAATGCCAAAGAGTGAAAAAAGGAAAGAAGTGATACCAATGCTGGTGATTGCCGACCAAAGGTGAATCTTCAGAAAAGCAAAAGTGAAACCGACAGCCAGTGCATCAATACTCGTCGCAATTGCCATGGTAAGAACAACTCCCCATTTGTAGGGATTCAAAAGCTTCTTGTCGGGATCCTTTTTTTTGAAGTTTTCATAGATCATCCTGCCACCCAAGAAAATGAGTATGATAAAAGCGAACCAATGGTCAAAGTTTTCAATGTAAGACTGAAAACTACTGCCTATCAACCAACCTATCAAAGGCATGACAGCCTGAAAGAAACCAAAGAAAAAAGCAAGGCGAAAAGAAGGCCAGGAAAAGATTTTCTTCATGGTCATGCCACAAGCTATCGATACTGCGAAACAGTCCATTGCTAAACCGATGGATATCAGTATGATGTCTAATGTGTTCATAGGGACGGACAGATCAGTTTGTTTAAGTAAATATGAATTGACGCTCAATATCTTTTTCTATATTGAGGTAAAACAAAAGGATTTTAAAAAGGCTTGGATTTTGTATTTAGCCAGCGCAAAGGTAGCGATTTTTGGCTTTAATAAATTATCTTTGCAGGCAAAACTGAAGATACATGACGTTTGAGCTTTTAGCTGAAGATTCCCAAAGCAATGCAAGGGCAGGCCTGATCACCACAGACCACGGACAGATTGAGACACCAATATTCATGCCGGTGGGTACAATCGGTTCCGTGAAAGCTGTTCATCAGACAGAACTGGTAGAGCAGGTAAAAGCCCAGATTATTTTAGGGAATACTTATCATTTGTATCTTCGGCCGGGACTTGACTTGCTGGAAAAAGCCGGCGGACTTCATTCGTTCATGTCCTGGAATCGTCCGATATTGACTGATAGTGGAGGTTTCCAAGTCTTTTCCCTGGCCCATTGCAGGAAAATGAAAGAAGAAGGCGTCACTTTTCAATCCCATATTGACGGTTCCAAACATTTGTTTACACCGGAAAATGTAATGGATACCCAGCGTTCTATCGGGGCAGACATTGTCATGGCATTTGATGAGTGTACGCCGGGGACTGCTGATTTTGATTATGCCAAAAAGTCCATGGAGTTGACTCATCGTTGGCTGGACCGTTGTATTGACCGTTTTGATCATACGGAGTCCCGATATGGATATTCACAGACCCTTTTTCCCATCGTTCAAGGTTGTGTTTATCCGGATCTTCGTAAACGTTCCGCCGAATTCATCGCTTCCAAGAACAGGGAAGGCAATGCCATCGGTGGGCTTGCTGTTGGTGAGCCTACTGAAAAGATGTATGAAATGATTGAAATTGTCAATGAAATATTGCCCAAAGATAAGCCGCGTTATCTGATGGGTGTGGGTAATCCGGCCAATTTGCTGGAAGGTATTGAACGCGGTATTGATATGTTTGATTGCGTGATGCCCACCAGAAACGGTCGCAACGGGATGCTGTTCACCAGAAACGGCATCATGAACATGCACAACAAGAAGTGGGCGGATGATTTTACACCAATCGATGTGGAAGGAGCATCATCTGTAGACCGATTATACACCAAAGCTTACCTGCGACATCTTTTTGCCGCGAATGAGTTGCTGGCTTTGCAAATAGCTTCCATTCACAATCTGGCCTTCTATCTGTGGTTGGTGGGAGAGGCTCGCCGGCATATTATGGTTGGTGATTTTTCAACCTGGAAACCTCAGGTATTGCGACAGGTGAGTGCGAGATTATGATCAGAATTTTACTTTTAAATAATTAAAGTTTTAGTGGAAATCGTAATATCTATATTGAATAGAATCAGAAAGTTGAAATATGATATATTTCAAACAGGATTGAAGGATCACTTTAAAAGGATTGATGTCTATATCATCAGAAAGTTTCTTGGAACCTTTTTCTATTGCATGATGTTGATCATGTCCATCATTGTGGTTTTTGACTTTAATGAGAAGTTGGATAAATTCGTTCAGAATGATGCACCCAACAAGGCAATCATCTTTGATTATTACTTGAATTTCATACCTTATTTCGGTGTGAAGTTCAGTCCGCTGTTTATCTTCATTTCGGTCATATATTTCACATCAAAAATGGCCAGCAATACCGAAATCATTGCTATGCTTGCCAGTGGAATCAGTTTTAAGAGATTACTCAGGCCATACATGATTTCAGCAGCATTTCTTGCTCTTTTGACTTTCGGGCTCAATTCTTTCTGGATACCAAATGCCAATAAGACTCGTCTGGCTTTTGAGGATCAATATGTCAAAAAAATCTCAACGGATTTTGTGAGAAATGTGCAAATGGAGATCAAACCGGGCGTCATCATGTATATTGAGCGTTATAATTCTGAAAATCAAACTGGTAGCAATTTCTTTATGGAAAAATATGATGACCAGAAATTGATATCGAGACTTACTGCCAGAGAAATTCGGCAAGAATCTGCTTATCATTGGCAGTTGACAGATTATCTGATTCGGGATTTTGACGGATATTATGAAAAAATACACCAAGGAAGTTCACTCGATACCATCATTCCGGTGGATCCTCAAGAGTTCTTTATCATCAAAGGTTGGAGCGAACAACTGACCACTCCTGAGTTGAAGGCTTATCTTGACAGACAGGAAAAGCGTGGTGTCGCGAATATCAGAGAATATGATGTTGAGTATGCCAGACGTTTCTCTTTTCCATTTTCAGCCTTTATTTTGACATTGATCGGTGTTTCTTTGGCGTCAAGGAAGGTGAGGGGTGGGATGGGACTGCACCTTGGTTTGGGGTTAGGCATCAGCTTTACCTATATTCTTCTTGATACCATTTCCGGGACCTTTGCCCAAGGAGGGGGCATGACTCCCATGTTGGCCGTATGGGCACCCAATGTTATCTATACCTTGATAGGGATTGGACTGTACATGAAGGCTCCGAAATAAGGTCATGAGGCTCTTGCAATGCAAGCGACTTTTTTTCATTTACATCAATTAAAGATTATTACCTTAAAATCTGATATTTACTATTATTACAAATAATTTAAAATGGAAATCTGTAAATGACAAGACGTACTATCGGCATTCATGAAAGAATGCCTTTTTTAGAGAGCCTGCCACTCAGTATTCAGCACCTCACAGCAATGTTTGGAGCCACCATTCTGGTTCCAATCCTGTTGGGTGTCAATCCGGCTATTGCTTTATTGATGAATGGTATAGGTACTTTGCTCTATTCCTGGGTGACCAAAGGTGGCATTCCAGCCTATCTTGGTTCCAGTTTTGCTTTTATCGCACCGGTAATTTTGATTTCTACCAACTATGGTGGTTTTAGTCATGCTCAGTCCGGATTTATTTTCTTCGGACTATTTTTTATCCTTATTTCTTATGTTGTAAAGAAATGGGGCATCAAATGGATTGATATCGTCATGCCACCGGCAGTAATGGGTGCCGTGGTTGCCATTATCGGCCTTGAACTTGCACCGACGGCTGCGCAACAGGCTGGCCTTGCATCCGGATCAACAGCGGTCGGACAAGTCGTTCAACCATACGTCGCAGATACCGATACACTGATTGTTTCCATGTTTACCTTGTTCATTGGAATTTTCGGATCTGTGATGTTCAGAGGATTTTTGCAAGTCATCCCTATCCTGATGGCTGTTGTTGCCGGTTATATCCTGGCTCTTTGCATGGGAATGGTTGATACTGCAGCCATCAGCAATGCTCCATGGTTTGCTTTGCCTCAGTTTACAGCTCCGGTTTATGACACCAATGCCATATTGATTATTGCTCCTGCATGTATCGTCGTTCTCGCTGAACATATCAGCCACCTGATTGTGACCAGCAAGGTCACAGGTGAAGATTTGATGAAAGATCCGGGTTTGCACCGTTCTTTACTTGGGGATGGTTTGAGCAACGTTGTTTCCGGTATGGTTGGTTCTCCTCCCAATACAACCTATGGTGAAAATATCGGTGTAATGGCCATCACCCGGGTCTATTCCGTATGGATTATCCGTGGTGCGGCTCTTCTTGCCATCATGTTTTCTTGCATGGGTAAGGTTGCTGCTGCCATCTCCACCATCCCGACTCCTGTCATGGGCGGTATTACGCTGCTCCTTTATGGGGTGATTGCAGTACAAGGCCTGCGTATTTTTGTGGAGCAAAAAGTTGATTTCAGCAAAAATAGGAATATGGTACTAGGTGCCATTACCTTCGTTGTCGGGGTTAGCGGTGCCAGCATCAAGATTGGCTCTGTTCAGTTAATGGGAATGGCTTTTGCCGCTATCGTCGGTGTCGTGCTTTCACTGATATTCTGGGGGTTCAGTAGATTTCACCTGATGAATGAAGATGAGTAAAAGCGAAGGTAAATGAGACAGAAAGAGATACATTACATACTCCTTAGTTAAAATATAGAAATAATGTTTAATTTTGCGTACTATAGATTTATGTACCTGAAAACAAAATAGATATGATGATAAATAACCAACAATCAATTAATAGTATCGAAAAGATTTCTCATGAGATACGTTTAAGAATTGTTGAGCTTACCTTTCAGTCAAGAAAATATGGTGCCCATATTGGTGGGAGTTTATCTTCAGTTGAAATATTAGCTACATTGTTTCATTCCGTTGTTCAGAATAAACCCAACAGTATTGAAGAGAGAGACAGAGTGATTCTTAGCAAAGGTCATGCTGCATTGGCTCTTTATTGCGTGTTGGAATCTGTCGGCCTCCTTTCAAAAGAAGAACTCGATACCTTCGAAGGTAATGGGAGTCAGTTCTTGGCTCATGCAAAAAGAGACATAACGAAAGGACTTGAATTTTCCGGTGGAAGTTTAGGCTTGGGCATTTCCTATGCTGTCGGTGTTGCTTTGGCTTGCAAAGCCAAAGGGATAAACAATCAAATTTATGTTTTGTTAGGAGATGGTGAATGTGATGAAGGTCTGGTTTGGGAGGCGTTGATGTGTGTAAAAAATTACAACTTGACTAATTTTACAGCAATAGTAGATTTCAATCATCTCCAGGCTGATGGTTTTACAGAAGAGGTAATGAATACAGACTCTCTTTTTGATAAGTTTACTGCTTTCGGATTTAAGACAATTGAGACTGATGGTCATTCCATTAAAGATTTAGTCGGGGCCTTCGGCAAAAGGAGTGATTCAAAACCCAATGCCATTATTGCAAGGACAATTAAAGGTAAGGGCATTTCATTTATGGAAAACAAAAGGAATTGGCATCATGGTATCCTTTCGGACATTCAATATAAAAAGGCTATAGATGAATTAAACAAATGGAATAGTACAGATGGAGAATGAAGCATATTTTGATGTAAACGCTTTTGCCAGTTTAGGTCAAAGTAACTCGATTTTTGGTGTATCATTGATGGATAATATTGATATTTATCCAAATATTAAGGTTGTTACCTCTGATATGGCTCTTGCTGCAGGTCTGGATAGGTTCAGATATCTTTATCCCGATAGTTTCTATAACGTCGGAATTGCTGAACAAAATCTGATTGGCGTTGCTGCCGGTTTGGCTTCCGAAGGTTTTAAAAGTATTGCCGTTGCTCAGGCTGCATTTATTTCCATGCGCAGTTTTGAAATGGTTCGTCAGTATTTAGGTTATATGCACAACAATGTTATCCTTGTTGGACTTAATGCAGGTTTTTTGTTGAAATTTTTTGGAAATACCCACTATGCAACTGAAGATCTTTCACTTATGCGTGGCATTCCTGGCATGATCGTCTTATCTCCGGCAGATGCAGGAGAAGCTGTTAAGGCCTTTGAAGCAGCCCTTCGAACTGACGCCTCTGTCTACATCCGATTAACAGGTTTAAAGGAGGCACCTATTGTTTATAAAGAAGACTTTTCCTATGAAATAGGAAAATCAAACGTTATTCACGAGGGAGACGATATCACAATATTTGCTACAGGTTCAATGGTACATCAAGTGATCATAGCTGGCGATCTTTTGGAAACTCAGGGAATAAAGGCCAGAATTGTTGATGTCCATACCATAAAACCGATGGATGTTGATATTGTTAATGATTCGAAACACAGCAAGTTATTTGTGTCAGTTGAAGAGCATAATCTTATTGGAGGGTTGGGATCATCCATTTCTGAATATATTTCTGAATTTACCGATTATCCGCCATTGCTCAGGCTCGGTGTTAAAGACGCCTTTTCTATTCCAGGTGACTATGAATACTTGCTAAAACAAAACAGACTTATGCCTGATTTGATTGCAGAGGATATTATAAATAAATACAAGCAATAAATCCGAATATGAGTAATGTAGTTATAACAGGATGCAACAGAGGGTTGGGACTTACGCTTTTGGAAGCATTTGCCAAAAAAAAGTATAATGTTTTTGCGTGTATAAGAAAAGAAAACAGCGAATTTCTTGACATTTGTCATCAGATCGAACAAGCCGAAGGTGTTTTCATTTATCCAATTTATTTTGAGATGTCGGATAAAGAACAAATCATAAATGGTATGGATGAAATTGCCTCTTATGGTGTTGATATCGATGTTTTAATTAATAATGCTGCAATCAGTACCATAAAACCACAATTCCTTACAGAATATGAGGAAGTTGAACAAGCATTTAAAGTAAATTATTTTGCTCCGTTTCTCATTACAAAGTATATTTCCGGTTTGATGATGCGACAAGATAAAGCTTGTATAGTCAATGTTACGTCAATAGGAAGTCTTGGCCGACAACCAGGAGGTGTCTGTTATGATGCAAGTAAAGCTGCATTAAATCAATATACAGTCTCCATTGCTCAGGAACTTGCTCCTTTTAATATTCGAGTCAATGCTGTGGCTCCAGGGCCAATGCAAACAGATATGTTTATAAATATGAAAGAAGGCGTCCAGAAGAAATTGGAACAATCGACGGCTTTAAAACGCTCAGCGGCTCCGGAAGAAATTGCTAAAGTCATTTTATTTTTGGTGTCAGATGAGGCTTCGTATGTCACAGGGCAAATAATACGAGTTGATGGTGGTTCAATAATTTAAAATATAGTTTTTAATATGGATACTATAACTCCTTTTAAATCATTTAAGGATTTAAAAGGCAACATCAAAAAAAACTCAGGTTGTTTTCCTGTCGTTAAAGTTTCGTTAATAGGTGATACGGCTACACAGTTTTTGGCTGTTGCTTTAAAGGGCATGGCTATCGAAAGGGGCTTGACACTTGATCTGTTTGAAGCTGAATACAATCAGATTGAACGACAGGTGATGGATCCCAGTTCTGAATTGTATCAATTTGAGGCGGACTATACCATTGTCTTCCAATCGACGCATAAATTTCTTGAAAAATTCAATAAAACAAAACCTGAAGAAAGAAATAGTCTGGCAGATGACAGAATTGTATTTGTAGATACGATTTGTCAAAATATTCCGGGTAAAATCATTTATTACAATTATCCTGAAATTGATGATGTCGTATTCGGTAATTTAGCCAATCAAATAGAAGAATCATTTATATATCAAACTCGTAAGTTAAATTTTGAGTTGATGAAATTGGCTCAAAGTTGTCCTGATTTGTTTATTTGCGATTTGGTTTCGATTCAAAATCAAATTGGTCGTAACATCTTGTTTGATGCATCGATTTATACAAGTACTGAAATGGTATTGACAATAGATGCTTTGCCATTGATTGCTTCACGAACAATGGATTTGATTTGTGCAGCAAAAGGGAACTTCAAAAAATGTCTGATTCTTGATTTGGACAATACTTTATGGGGTGGAGTCATTGGAGATGACGGTTTAGAAGGTATTCAACTTGGCCATGGATTTGGTATCGGTAAATCATTTATTGAATTTCAACAATGGATAAAAAAGCTCAAAGAGCGTGGAGTCATCATTGCAATAGTTAGTAAGAATACAGAATCAGTAGCAAAAGAACCGTTTGAAAAACACCCCGAAATGATATTGCGGCTTGATGATATAGCCGTATTCATTGCGAATTGGGAGAACAAAGCTGACAATATCCGGCAAATACAATCCATCCTGAATATCGGTTTCGATACGATGGTCTTTCTTGATGATAATCCATTTGAGCGGAATATGGTCAGAGTGAATGTCCCTGGAGTGCTTGTACCTGAACTTCCGGAGGATCCTGCCGATTATCTTGAATTTTTATATGGTTTAAATCTATTTGAGACTGTCAATTATTCTACAGGAGACAAAGACAGGACAAAACAATATCAAGTGGAAGCAAAACGAGCATTGACTCAAAGTAAATTCACAAATGAAGCTGAATTTCTGAAAAGTCTTGATATGGTTTCTACTGTAGATGGTTTTACCAAATATAATACACCACGTGTCGCCCAACTTACGCAACGTTCAAACCAATTTAACCTTCGTACCATCAGATATACCGAAGGCGATATTGAGCGTATGGAAAAAGATAAAGATAGCCATTGTTTCAGCTTTACGCTTGAAGATAAATTTGGTGATAATGGCTTAATAGCTGTTGTCATTATGAAAACTATTGATGATGAGACGCTCTTTATTGACACATGGTTAATGAGTTGCAGGGTCTTAAAACGAGGAATGGAAGAATTTACGTTGGATACCATTGTTGACTATGCCAAAACGACAGGCTATAAAAAAATTATTGGTGAATATATACCGACTCCCAAAAATGGAATGGTCGCTGATCATTATTTGAAACTGGGCTTCGAACAAATCGGTTGCAGATATATGTTGGATATAGATAATTATAAATCAAAAGAATACTTTATTAAAAAAAATCAGGAAAATGGAAAAAGTTGAAATCTTGACAAGAGTACAAGATATTTTTAGAGATTTATTGGATGACGAATCAATAGTCTTGACATCAGAAACAATGGCTGATGATGTTGAAGGGTGGGATTCCTTGACACATATTCAATTGATTGTCGCTATTGAAAAGAGTTTTAAGATTAAATTCACTTCGCGTGAAATTCTTTCATGGAAAAATGTAGGCGAAATGATTGACAATATTTCTTTGAAATAATTATTGTCGTGGATATTAATGAATTCAAGAGATCTGTTGAAACAGACAAGGGGAGGATTCTTACGCATCAGTTTTTTATAACCGAATCTATATATAAGAGTTTTCAAGAATGTAGCGGTGATATGAATCCACTACATACGGATGTGACTTTTGCCCTGAAAAAAGGCTTTAGAGAGCGGGTCATGTATGGTAATATATTAAACACTTTTGTATCATATTTTGTCGGAGAGTGTCTTCCCACACAAGATGTAATCATCCATTCTCAGGATATAATATATAAAAAGCCTGTTTATATGAATGATAGACTCCATTTAGAAGCTAAGATAGATGGCATTTATGAAAGTGTAAGAGTCGTCGAGTTTAGTTTTAAATTTATTAATCAGGATAGCCAAATAGTTGCACGAGGTCACATTCAAATAGGTTTATTGTAATGATTATTAATTCATACCAATTTCTGGCGTTCTTTATAGTCGTATTTTGTCTCTACTATTTTATATTGAAAGAAAAGACTAAAGCGCAAAATTGGTTGTTGCTTTTGACAAGTTATGTCTTTTATGGTTTTGCCAACTGGAAAATGATTCCGCTGTTGTTGCTGTCAACAGTGGCCTTTTATGGTTTGGGAATGGCAATAAGTAAAGCATCAAGTATAAAGAAGTCATCTTGGCTGACGACTTTTGGTGTACTTTTGGGCATTGGAATATTGCTGTATTTTAAATATCTGAATTTCTTCATCGAATCGTTTTCGGCATTGTTTAATGCAATGGGATTACAAACAAATTGGAGCACATTCAATATTATTATGCCGATAGGAGTAAGTTTCTTTACTTTTAAGCTGATAAGCTATGTTATAGAAGTTTCTCGCCGTAAGATGGAACCTTGTACTGATTTTGTCGCTTTTGCAACATTTGTTGCTTTTTTCCCGACCATTATGGCTGGCCCCATTGATAGACCGAATAAGTTTATTCCTCAGTTGCGTCAGAAAAGAAGTTTTAATTATGATCAGACTGTTGACGGATGTCGGCAAATAATGTGGGGCATGTTTAAAAAGATGGTGATAGCTGATAATCTTGCGCTGATAATCAACAATGTATGGTCTGATATTCATAGTCAAACCGGAAGTAACTTGTTATTAGTTGCAATCTTTTTAAGTATTCAATTTTATACAGATTTCTCTGGTTATTCTGATATGGCAATTGGTGTTGGAAAAATCTTGGGATTTCGGGTAACCAGAAACTTCCATTATCCTTTTTTTACAAGAAATATGGCCGAATTTTGGCGTAATTGGCATATGTCATTAACATCTTGGGTAACCGATTATGTTTTTATGCCGTTGAATGTTAAATTCAGAAATATAGGGAATGCAGGGATTATATTGGCTATTATAATCAATATGGTAGTTATTGGATTGTGGCACGGAGCAAACTGGACTTATGGATTGTTCGGATTATATAATGGCCTGTTGTTCATTCCGCTCATTTTATCCGGCTCCTTTAACAAAAAAAGTAAATTAAAAGCAAATAAATTTGGATTGCCGTTTTTTAGCGACTTTCTTAAAATGATAGGAGTTTTCTTTTTATTTGCTTTTGGGACAGTAATTTTTAGGGCAAATAGCTTGGGACAGGCATTTGACTATTTTGTCGGTTTATTCAGTCCGTCAATTTTCTCTTCCTTGTCAATTTTAAATAGATCACTGGCTTATGTGCTTTTCTTTACAATAATGATGTTTATTGTAGAATGGTTCCAAAGAGAAAAGGAACATGGAATGGATTTAACAGGTATCAAAAATGGCGTACTTCGTTGGTGCATCTATATTACAATTATTTTTGTAACGTGTAGGTTTATGCAAACAAATCCATCTCCATTTATCTATTTTCAATTTTAAGATATGAAAAGGTTTATATTTAAATTGATATTGCTTGTAATGATATTGTCAGCAATTCCTCTTTGCATTTATTTTGTTGATCCATCACACGTTTATGATGGTGGTAAATATGAAAAATCAATTGTTGATATTCTGATTTCCGGAAAAAATGCAACCAATTCGGATGCAAATATGAATGAACGTTTCTTAAAAAGATTTCTGATTCAGAGATATAGTAAAAATGTTGATCATTTGATTTTAGGTCCAAGTCGGACAATGTTAATATCGGAGAAGGTCCTTCAAGATGGCAATGTCTTAAATTTGAGTTTGAGTGGTGCTTCATTGGAAGATATGATATCGATGTATTACATAACCAAACTGTCAGGAATAAAGGTTAAGAATATGATTATAGGTCTTGATCCTCAATTGTTCAATGAAAACAATGCGGATACCAGATGGAAGGATAATGCAGCCTATTATAATGCTTTCATTCATAATGAATCCAAAGTCAAAGAAGAAACTTCAATGGCAAATATGATGAGATTAAAGAACTTATTTTCAATGTCTTACTTCCAAAGTTCTGTAATGGTGCTAACCCATAAGATAGAAGATACGGCGAAAGGTAATCAGATAGTTCTTACTGCTACAAATAACTATGATAATCCGGGTAAAACAATACATGATGATGGATCTCTAAGTTATGATGAGAAATTCAGAAATCCAGAACAGAAAGATGTTAATATTGCAGCATCGAAATGGACCTATCAACAATTTGATTCTTATGACAATTTATCGGATAAATATAAAAAAGAGTTACAGATTTTTATTGATGATGTGAAAAAAGACGGAGTTCAAATCAGGGTGTTTTGTGCACCATATCATCCCATCGTTTATCATAAAATGATGTCACAAAAACATTATGAATATGCAAGATTCGCTATGGATTATATCCATAAGTTTTCAGTATTGAATAACCTTGAAATAATAGGATCATATAATCCAGATAATTGCGGTTGTAATGAAACCTGCTTTTATGATGGTGTACATTTGAACGATAAGGGAATTGAAATTATTTTTAAAAAGCGATCTTTTTGAGCTCTATCTGTCTTAGGATTCGGAATTCTCTTTTTCTTCAACCTTCAAGTTCACCGGGTTGTCGACCAATTCATCGAGCAGTGCATATTTCAATACCTCTTTGATGTCTTTCACAAAGTGGAAAGTCAGTCCTTTGATGTAGATGTCCTTGATGTCCTCGATATCTTTGCGATTTTCTTCGCAAAGGATAATTTCTTTGATATCTGCACGTTTGGCTGCCAGAATCTTTTCTTTGATGCCTCCGACAGGAAGAACACGTCCGCGCAAGGTGATTTCTCCCGTCATGGCCAAGTTTTTTCGAACCTTGCGTTGGGTGAAAGAAGAAACCAAAGAAGTGGCCATTGTCACACCGGCAGACGGACCATCCTTTGGAATGGCACCTTCCGGAACATGAATGTGAACATTCCAGTTTTCGAAGATCGAATCCTCAATACCTATTTGTGAAGCATGTGCCTTGATATATTCGAGGGCAATGACTGCAGATTCTTTCATGACGTCCCCGAGATTTCCCGTTAATGTCAGTTTGCCTGCTTTGCCTTTGCTTAGGCTGGACTCAATGAACAAGATCTCTCCGCCTACAGATGTCCAGGCCAAACCTGTTACAACTCCTGCGTATTCATTGCCTTGGTAGCGGTCACGCGTGAATTCGACCATTCCCAGATAATCTTTCACCTTTTCCGGGGTGATGGTTTCTGTGAAGCTATCATCTTCTGCGACTTTGCCGGCTACTTTTCGCATGATCTTTGCAATCTTCTTGTCCAGTTCACGTACACCTGATTCACGGGTATATGATTCGATGATTTCCTTGATGGCCGGTTTGTTGATCTGAAGCTTATCTGCATGTATTCCGTGATTGTCCATCTCCTTTGGTATCAAATGCCTGCTGGCAATCTCAACCTTTTCTTCAGCGAGATATCCTGAAATATCGATAATCTCCATACGGTCACGCAATGGTGCGGAAACGGTGCTTAAATTATTGGCTGTTGCTATGAAAAGTACTTTTGACAAGTCAAAATCAATATCAATGAAATTATCGTGAAATGCACTGTTTTGCTCGGGGTCAAGCACTTCCAGCAAAGCTGAAGAAGGATCTCCGCGAAAGTCATTTCCCAATTTGTCTATTTCGTCCAATATAAAAACAGGGTTTGATGTCCCGGCTTTGATGATGCTTTGAATGATTCGTCCAGGCATGGCTCCAATATAGGTACGACGGTGTCCCCTGATTTCAGCTTCATCATGCATACCGCCGAGAGAAATACGGACGTATTTGCGGCTTAAGGCTTCTGCAACGGATTTACCAAGTGAAGTCTTGCCAACTCCAGGAGGGCCGTATAGACAAATGATGGGGGATTTCATGTCACCTTTCAACTTCAGTACTGCCAAATGTTCCAGAATGCGTTCCTTGACTTTTTCCAGTCCGTAATGATCACGGTCGAGTACTTTTTTTGCTCGTTTTAGATTAAAGTTATCTTTGGAATATTCGTTCCAGGGTAGATCCAACAAATAGGTCAGATAATTGAGCTGGGTTGAATAATCGGGAGAATGTGGGCTGGTGCGTTCCAGTTTTTCCAATTCCTTTTCGAAAATTTCACCGGTCTGCTCGGACCATTTCTTCTTGGAAGCCTTATCACGCATGTCTTTGGCATCCTGTTCCTGAGTATTTCCTCCCAATTCATCCTGAATGGTCTTGATCTGTTGTTGCAGGAAGTATTCACGTTGTTGCTGATTGATGTCTTCACGGGCTTTGGATTGGATGGAAACTTTGAGTTCCAGCAACTGTGATTCCTTAGTCATAATTTCAAGCAACTTATAGCAACGGTCCTTGAAATCATCCATCTTCAAAAGACTTAGTTTATCCTGAAGCTTGAAAGCAAAATTAGAACAGATGAAGTTGACTAATGCGAATGGCTGTTCAATATTTCGAATGGCAAAAGTCGCCTCTTGAGGCATATTGCCGGAGTTTTTGATAATCTTGATGGAAAGTTCCTTGATGGCTTGTATCAGTGCCTCAAATTCACGGTCTTCTTTAATGTAAGGGGTCTCTTCGATAATTTTCACACGACCTCTGAGATAGGGTTCCGTTGAAACCAATTCATCCAAAAGGCAACGTTTCATACCTTGGATAATAACCGTTGTGGTATTGTCCGGCATTTCAAGAATCCGTATGATACGAGCTACAAGGCCGTTTGGGTACAAATCTTTGGCTCCCGGGTCATCAACATTGGCATCAATCTGAGTAAAAACAGCCAATAAGGCTTCTTTCTGATATGTTTCACGAACAAGCCGGAGTGATTTGTTGCGTCCGATGGTGACAGGCATGACTACCCCGGAAAACAGAACCATATTCCGCAATGGTAGTATGGGTAAAGTGTCCGGAAGATCTGTCTGTTGTAGGCGTTGGTCTTCTTCGTTCTCGGAAATCATCGGAATGAATTCAGAGTCTATTTCTTCGACGTCATCTGAAAGTCGTTTCTTTATTTGAATGTCCATAGGGTTCTATTTATTGGAAGGTAATGTCAATATTTATGCCAAAATGCAGGTGATGACATATTGGCGTAATATTCGAACATGAAGGTCCAAATATATGCAAAAAAGGCAGAAACCATGCTTCTGCCTTTAATTATTTATGGGAAAAAGTCAATCTTCGCTCTTTTTGTATTTGCTGTTCAATGCATCTACAACATCGTTTGTAATGTTGTAGATAGGATCTGCTATCATAATATTATCATTCATGGTATTACTGATAATCATCTGATATTTCTTATCCTTGTTGTAGGAACGAAGGAATTTATAGATGGAATCTCTGAGTTGCTCGTTCATTTTTTGCTGTTCCTTGACCAATTCTTGCGTCAGATTTTCTTCCAGTTGCTGCAAATTTTGCTGTTTTTTTACCAAAGCTTGTTGCTGGCTCTTGAAACTTTGTTCAGAAAGGAAAGCATTGTTTTCATGCTTGCGTTGGAATTCTTGCATATCAGCATCCAATTGACGGGCTTTTTGTGTCAGCGTGGCTTGTGCGTTTTCTCGCTTGCGGATCAAGACCTCGTTTAGATCTTTGGAATAGGAATAGTTCTGCAACAGGGAATCTATATTGATGTAAGCTATTGGCATCTCTTTTGAACTGGAGATCGCTCTGGATGAAATTTTGGATGATTTACAATTACTACTATCATTACTGCAAAAATGCAATATGTACAAAACGATAATACTGATAGCCAGGACAATGTTTACGATGGTGTTTGTATGTTTCATTTCTTTTTTATTATTCTGGAAAATGTCCAGAGTAGTTTTTTTGTTTTGTTCAGTTCTTTGGGAAAATTCATAACCATTTTTTATCAAAGCCTTTTATCTTTGATTTGAGACAGATATTAAGTCTCTTCCGAATTTTGAATTGCAAATATACTGTTTTATCCAAACTCGTTGATATAAATTCCTTATTTTTGTCAGACAAAAAGGTCGTGTTTGCGTCATTTTAACCATTTTTAATAGCTATTTTATACGATTGCACATTCTTTAGAGTTTTAATTAAATATTTAAAAAAATATTATGAATCAAAATGTTAAGTCTCTTGAGCCTGCTTTGTTGTGGGACTTTTTTATGAAAATCTGCCGTATTCCAAGACCATCTGGAAAAACTCAAGCCCTACAGGATTGGCTGTTGGCATTTGCTGCGGAAAAAGGTCTGGAAAGTAAACGGGATTCAGTAGGTAATGTGTTGATATCCAAATCTGCCACTATGGGATATGAAAATAAGCCAGTTGTCGTTTTGCAGGCCCATATGGATATGGTTGCTGATAAAAACGCGGATGTCAGCCACAATTTTGATACGGATCCCATAGAAACCTATATTGATGGTGAGTGGTTGAAAGCTAAAGGTACCACTCTTGGTGCGGATAACGGCATCGGGATGGCTGCCCAATTGGCTGTACTTGCTTCTGATGATCTGGTACATGGCCCTGTGGAATGCCTGTTTACAGTGGATGAAGAAACCGGGCTGTATGGTGCTTTTGGTTTGGAAGCTGGCTTTTTTACCGGAACATGTCTGATCAATCTGGATTCAGAAGATGAAGGGGAAATCTTTATCGGTTGTGCAGGTGGAATGAATTCGAAGTTTTCCTTTAATTATAAGACTGAACCTGCACCTTCTGACTATTTTTATGTCAAGATAGCCCTGAAAGGTTTGACGGGTGGACATTCCGGTGATGATATTGAAAAGGGCAGGGGTAATGCCAATCATTTACTGGCACGATTTCTTTGGCATGAAAATGCAGAAACAGATTTGCGCCTGGCGGACTTCAAAGGTGGAAACCTTTCCAACGCCATCCCGCGTGAGGCTTCCTGCATCGTTGGCGTACCCTGGAGCCAGAAGGAGCAAATCAGGGCTCGTCTGAATTGTTATCTGGCTGACCTGGAAGAAGAATTCGGAGACATCGAACCTGGAATCAATCTGGAGATGGAATCAACCCAAATGCCGGTCGAAGTGTTGTCCAAATCTGACAGTACCCGTTTCATCTCTGTCATGTATGCCTGTTTGAACGGCGTCATAGCCATGTCCTATAAACTTCCGGGGCTGGTGGAAACTTCCCTCAATCTGGCTTCTGTCAAACAAGGTGGTGAAAAAGAATGGGTTATAACAACTTCTCAGAGAAGTTCGGTGGAAGTTTCCAAATTTGCACTCAGTCACCGGTTGGAGGCCCTGTTTTCTCTGGCTGGAATCTCCGCTAACCATGGGGATGGATATCCGGGCTGGAATCCCAATCCTGATGCTGCATTGGTGAAGATCGTCGCCAGTACCTATCAAGAGCTGTTTGGTACTGCCCCCAAGGTAAAAGCCATCCATGCCGGACTTGAATGTGGTTTGTTCCTGCAAAAATACCCCAGTCTTGATATGGTTTCCATTGGCCCGACCATGAGGGGTGTACATTCACCTGATGAAAGATTGCATATTCCGGCTGTGAAGAATTTCTGGATCTTGTTGACTGAGAGTCTGAAACGTTTATAATTTTCAAACAGAAAGATATATGAAGTCGATTATTCCTGCTTTCCTGCTGATTTTATTAAGCACAACATTCTTTTTCTCCGCTTGTTCACAGGATGAGGGTTTTGCTTCTGATCCGATGGATGCCTTGCGCTTTTCCACGGATACTCTTTCTTTTGACACCGTTTTTTCGACTATAGGCACCACCACAGCCTGGTTGAAAATATACAATACCGGCAACCGTAAGATCAGGATATCCGACATCCGTTTGAAAGAAGGTACAAATGGATTTCGCATCAATGTGGACGGACTTTCCGGCAAATCTTTCGCCAACGTGGATATTCCGGCAAAAGACAGCTTGTTCCTTTTTGTAGAACTGACTCCTTCAGAACAAGGTTCCGGTCAACCTTTGCTCGTCAGTGATATTATCCTTTTTCAGTCAAATGGCGGACAAAAGCAAATTGTGCTGGAGGCTTACAGCCGGGATGCCGTCATTTGGCATGGCAAGACCATTACGTCGGATACGACACTGACTTCTGACAAACCTTTTATCATTTACGATAGTCTGGTCGTTGCAAAAGATGTAACCCTTCATATAACAGAAGGGACGACGCTCCATTTTCACAATGCCGCAAGGTTGATAGCGTACGGATCCATCGAAGCTACCGGCTCTTCTTCAGCCCCTGTCACATTTCGCGGAGATAGGCTTGATGATGTATTGACGGACTTTCCTTATGATAATTATCCCGGGCAATGGGAATATATATATTTGGCAGAGTCCAGCTATGGGAATGTGTTCGATCATGTGAATATCAGGGGTGCATATTCTGGTTTGGTGGCGGATTCATCCTCTTTGGACGAGACAAAACTAACCCTGAAGAATTCTGTGATCCATAATATGGCTGTCAACTGTATTTTCGGTTTCCACTGTAAAATAGTCGTGGCTAACAGCCAGCTGACCAATAGCGGAGGGTCAACAGTCTATCTGAAGGGCGGAACGTCTGATTTTATCCATTGTACCATCGCTAATTATCAGCGTTTAATCAATAGGGAAGGTTTTGCACTTGATTTGGTCAATTATTTTGAAAAAAGCCCGTTGACGGCTCGTTTCGTAAATTGCATCGTTTATGGATCCCAGGTCTCGGAGGTGAATATCAGTTACCTGAAAGATGCTCAGATCATCTGGGACTTGTTGTTCAAGAACTGCTTGGTGCGGACGGATCAAACGACTCTTTCGACTTATGCCACAACCACAGACTGTATTTTTTCTAAAGACCCTCTTTTTTTGAAATTAGGCACTGAAGCTGAGAATTATCAATACGATTTTCGAATCGATTCACTTTCTGCGGCACGTGATTGTGCGGACATCACATTCTCAAATCTTTATCCGAATGACATGAACGGTGTATCTCGCGTGGCTGATTCCAAACCGGATATTGGAGCCTACGAATGGTTTCGTGAAAATAAATAATCATCAATTAATTGTTTATTATTTAAATTTGAATAACTTTGAGATCCAATGAAGAAGATATTCATGAAGAAGCCTTTCGCCTTTTTTTGTTTCCTGATTGTCTTTTCCTCGCTTTGTCCTGCAAGGGAAGGATTTCGTGTGATGTTTTACAATGTGGAAAACTTCTTCGATTGCCGACATGACAGCTTGAAAAATGACAGGGATTTTCTGCCGGGTGGAACGATGGGGTGGACTCCTACGCGTTTCTGGAAAAAGACAGGTCAGATATCCAAGGTCATTTCTGCGGTAGGAGAGGATAAGTTCCCGGAAATCGTCGGACTGGCTGAAGTCGAAAATGAGAATTGTATCCGAAGTTTGATCAAAAACTCTCCCTTAAAAAACGCAGCCTATTCGTATATACATGATGAATCTCCGGATGCAAGAGGGATTGACGTTTGTCTTTTGTATAACCGCTATTTGTTTACAGTTGTCAGTCATGCCTCCATACATGTGGTTTTTCATAGAAATCCCAAGAAGCTGACCCGTGATATTTTATATGTTTGCGGGAAAACTTATACAAACCAAATCTTACACCTTTTTGTTTGTCATTTTCCTTCCAGATTGGGGGGCGAACTAGAGTCCGAAGATGCCCGTAGGGTCGTGGCCAAATTAATCCGGACAAAAGTGGATTCCATTTTTTCCGTTCAAAAAAATTCAAACGTGTTGATTATGGGTGATTTCAATGATTATCCTACCAATCGGTCTCTTTCTGTTGACTTGTCGGCCACACCGCCTGTACCTTTTCCAAAGGACAAGCATCTATATAATCTGATGCTGCCTTTTTGCGGAAATCCTGATGTTGGGACCAACAAGTACCAGGCAGAATGGGGTATCCTGGATCAGATGATTGTTTCGGGAAACTTGTTGAAAAAAGCTCCCGAAGCACATATCTTTTCTGCTGATTTTCTGCTGATTCAGGATGAACGCTGGTTGGGCAGAAAGCCTTTCCGTACCTATCATGGAATGTCCTATCAAGGAGGTTTCAGTGATCATTTACCTGTTTTTGCCGACCTGGAGATCCAATAGTTTCTGCTCCCTTTTTCGGATTACCCCTTCAGACTTGAATTTCTTGTATTCGGACACGAGATAAGTACTTGCACATCATTCTCCTTTTTTGTACTTTTGCCCTTCTTAAAAAATAAAGTATTAACATCAACCATAAGATATGTTTGAAAATTTAAGTGACCGGTTGGAACGGTCTTTTCAGATACTGAAAGGACAGGGAAAAATCACTGAAATCAACGTTGCAGAAACGCTTAAAGATGTTCGTCGTGCCCTTCTTGATGCCGATGTCAACTATAAGATAGCCAAGAAATTCACAGAAGACGTTAAGGATAAAGCCATGGGACAAGACGTGCTGAAGTCCGTCAAGCCCAAGGAAATGATGATCAAAATCGTACATGATGAGTTGTCAAACCTCATGGGTGGAGATCTGGTCGACATCAATCTCAAAGGAAGTCCGGCTGTCATTTTGATGTCCGGTCTGCAAGGTTCCGGTAAAACCACTTTTTCAGGAAAGCTGGCTAAGATGCTTAAATCCAAACGTGGCAAGAACCCGATGCTGGTTGCCTGTGATGTGTATCGTCCTGCTGCCGTCGAACAGTTGAAAGTGATTGGTGCTCAAATTGAAGTGGAAGTCTACAGCGAGCCTGATAATCAGAATCCTGTTACCATCGCACAGAATGCCGTCTCCTATGCCAGGAAAAACGGACATGACCTGGTCATCATAGATACCGCCGGTCGTTTGGCTGTGGATGAAGTGATGATGAATGAGGTTGCAGCACTCAAGAAAGCAATCAATCCTCAGGAGATCTTGTTTGTTGTCGATGCAATGACTGGTCAGGATGCCGTGAATACAGCCAGGGAATTCAATGACCGCCTTGATTTTGACGGTGTCGTATTGACCAAATTAGATGGTGATACCCGTGGTGGTGCTGCACTTTCTATCCGTACGGTGGTGAATAAGCCTATCAAGTTTGTAGGTACCGGTGAAAAGATGGAAGCCATCGATACTTTTTATCCCAAACGTATGGCCGACCGTATTCTCGGTATGGGTGACGTTGTTTCCCTTGTTGAAAAGGCGCAGGAGCAATATAACGAAGAAGAAGCCCGTCGTTTGTCCAAAAAAATTGCGAAAAACCAATTTGATTTCAACGATTTCGTAGCTCAGATTACTCAGATCAAGAAAATGGGAAACCTGAAAGATTTGGCATCCATGATACCAGGTGTCGGTAAAGCCATCAAAGATGTAGATATAGATGACAATGCTTTCAAAGGTGTTGAAGCCATCATCGGCTCCATGACACCCAAAGAAAGAACCAGTCCTGACATTATCAATGCCAGTCGTCGTCAGCGTATAGCCGCCGGTAGTGGTACCAGCATTCAGGAAGTGAACCGTCTGCTCAAACAATTTGACCAGACCCGCAAAATGATGCATGCCGTAAGTACGGCAAAAACTGGTAAAAATGGGCTGGCCGGTATGCGCAGACACTAATGGTAGAAATTCAAAAACTAAGAATAAATATATGCAACTAATTGATGGAAAAGTTGTTTCCAAGGCCGTAAAAGAAGAAATAGCCGCACAGGTACGACAAATGATTTCCGAAGGGAAGAAACGTCCCCACCTTGCTGCCATTTTGGTTGGACATGATGGAGGAAGCGAAACGTATGTCGCCGGTAAAGTGAAAGATTGCGAAGATTGCGGCTTTACCTCAACATTGATTCGTTTTGAAAATGATGTTACGGAAGAAACATTGTTGGCTGAAGTTGAAAAACTCAATAAAAATGAGGATGTGGATGGCTTTATCGTCCAATTGCCTTTACCGAAACAGATCTCCGAACAGAAAATTATCGAAGCCATAGATTATCGCAAGGATGTGGATGGTTTTAACCCTGTCAATGTCGGTCGTGTCAGTCTTGGCTTGCCCGCTTTTGTTTCTGCAACTCCGGACGGCATTCTTGAGCTGATTAAGCGTTATAAAATTGAAACAGCAGGAAAACATGTTGTTGTAATAGGGCGCAGTAATATTGTCGGCAAACCTGTAGCCAATTTGCTGATGCAAAAAGGGTATCCGGGAAATGCCACCGTGACGGTCGTCCATAGTTTCTCAAAAGATATCAAGGAACAATGCCTCACGGCCGATATTATCATTTGTGCACTTGGCAAACCCGGATTTCTGAAAGCCGATATGGTGAAAGATGGCGTTGTTGTGATAGATGTCGGAACAACACGTGTCCCCTCTGATAAAACCAAAAGTGGTTTCAAACTGATGGGGGATGTGGCTTTTGATGAAGTTGCTCCCAAGTGTTCCTATATCACACCCGTTCCTGGTGGGGTAGGTTTGATGACCAGGGTATCCCTGATGAAAAATACACTCCTTGCCGGAAGCAAAGCCATTTATTGATGATCGATGGGAGGTCATCCTTTGAGGAAAATCATCTGTCGTTAAATGCAATACTGTACATGATTTGTGTACATGAGAAATACGGGAGCAAAAAAGCTTTCGTATTTTTTATGATAAAACTTTGTATAAACACATCGTCATAAAAATTTCCCGCAGATCACAAATGTCATACTTTTGACGCTTCTCCACAATTTTTCAATTTGATCCGAAAATTTGAAATGAAAAAATCAGGAAATACATTAAATTTTTGAAAAAACATTATCTTTACTCCTGTTTTTATTTCAAAAAAATAGACTTATAAAAATCAAACTTATAAAAATCAATATGAATCAATAACACAAACTTTCAAACTAAAAATTTATCACATGAACAAACAAACAAAAAATTATGCATTGCCTATTGCAATGATGTTTGCCCTATTCTTTATGATCTCATTTGTTACAGGGCTACAAAATCCTATGGGCGTCATTGTAAAAAATCAATTTGCCGCAAGTAACTTTATGTCCCAATTAGGAAATGCTGCAAACTTTATTGCTTATGCATTTATGGGACTTCCTGCCGGACTGTTACTCAAAAGGATCGGCTATAAAAAAACAGCTTTACTGGCAATCGCAGTTGGCTTTGTTGGAGTTGGCATTTCCTTCTTATCCGGACAAGTTGAAAGCTTTGCAGTTTATTTGACAGGTGCATTTATTTCAGGATTTTCAATGTGTATGTTGAACACCGTTGTCAATCCGATGTTGAACACTCTTGGTGGAGGTGGAAATAAGGGCAATCAGTTAATCCAGTTTGGTGGTACCTTTAATTCTGTTGGAGCTACAATAGTTCCTGTTTTAGTAGGTTATTTAATTGGTGGGAACGTTTCGAGTGCATCTATTGATAATGCTACTCCTGCATTATTTTTAGCGATGGGTATTTTCGCTTTGGCATTTATCGTTTTTAGTCTGGTAAGAATTCCCGAACCGAATCAAGCAGCCAAATCAAAGGAAAAATCAGCACACAGCCCACTGTCATTCCGTCATTTTGTTTTTGGTATCATTGCGATTTTCTTATATGTCGGTATTGAAGTCGGTATTCCGAATATGGCAAACTTATTTATGACATCTACAGCTATTGACGGTGGTCTTGGCATTGATCCGACCATGGCAGGTACCATTGTAGGAACATATTGGTTCTTGATGCTTATCGGTAGATTGGTCGGAGCTTCTGTCGGAGCAAAAGTTTCCAGTAAAACGATGTTGACATTCGTGTCATTATTGGGACTTGTATTTATTCTGTTAGCTATTTTCATGCCGGTTGCGGCCACAGTAAATATGCCTGTATTCCAATCTAATATTTCATTTGGTTTTGCAGAAGTGCCCATTGGTATTATGTTTTTAATTTTATGTGGACTTTGCACTTCCGTGATGTGGGGTGGTATTTTCAACCTTGCAGTTGAAGGATTGGGAAAATATACAGAAATTGCATCCGGTGTCTTTATGGTAATGGTTTGCGGTGGTGGTATCCTTCCACTTATTCAAGGTGCCATAGCAGACTCATTTGGCTACCTGAGCAGTTACTGGGTAATTGTGGCAGGTTTGATTTTCTTGCTATTCTATGCCTTGGTCGGTCATAAAAATGTAAACAAAGATATTCCTGTTGAATAACAATCGGTTAATTGACAAAATTATATAAAAACATTGCGGAGAAACCATATCTATTGATGGATAGGGGTCTCCGTAATGTTTTTTTATGGCTCATTTTCGTGTGCTCATGCACTTCTACGCATGCACAGAAAGATACAGACAGTCTGGTTTTCCGTGGTTTTCTGGATTATGCGATCAAAGAAAAGATCACCGAAAAGGAAACAGGATACAGAATTATATCCATTGCCCAATTCTTTTTGGAGAAGCCTTATGTCGCCTCTACGCTTGAGACTGACGGTCCTGAACATTTGCAGGTCAATTTACGGGAGTTTGACTGTACAACTTTTGTCGAGACCGTACTTGCTCTTCACAATGTACTGAAAGAGACCAATCCTGATTTTGACACCTACAAACGTATGCTCACATCCATCCGGTATAGGAATGGAATAATCATCGGTTATCCTTCCAGACTTCATTATACCACAGACTGGCTCCTGGACAATCAACGCAAAGGCTTTATTACCCTGGTTCAGCCAAGTTGTTCCTCTGACACCCTCAACCTGAACCTGAACTTCATGTCTACCCATCCTTCCTATTATCCGGCCCTGAAGAACAACCCGGCGAATATCGAAGAAATGTCCAAAATTGAAGCTTCCCTGAGTCAACAGACCCTCCACTATATTCCTAAGGAGGATCTCACCGGAAAATCCCCCGATATCCACAACGGCGACATGATTGCCATCACCACATCCATAAAAGGCTTGGACTTTTCTCACCTTGGTTTTGCGTTTTGCAACCATGACACCATCAATTTACTGCATGCGTCTTCCTCTTCCAAAAAAGTAATCATCAGCATTCAATCCCTGAAAGAATATCTCTCCGCCATCGACAAACACACCGGTATCGTCATTGCCAGACCCCGGTGATTTCAATATAAAGGCTATTCCTCCCTGTGAGTCTGATATAATATATTGTGATTTAATGAATTGTGGAGTCGTTTGAAAAATGCGAAGGGAAATAAGCAGGCATTTTTTTATAAAAAGTATGTTTCCTACTTGCAGGAAATACTTTAAAATGCTACTTTTGCACCGCATTAAAATGGTGGTTGTAGCTCAGTTGGTTAGAGCGATGGATTGTGGTTCCATAGGTCGCGGGTTCGAGCCCCGTCTCCCACCCAAAAAACCTTCGGCAATAGTCGAAGGTTTTTTTGTTTTCTTATCTTTGTCAATCATAAACCTACGACCGATGAATCGCATACAAAAAAATTGGACAGCCCTTTTTGCCACCAACTTTTTGGGTGTCTTTAATGATAACTTTCTCAAACACTGTATCATTTTTATCTCGATTACATGGTGCTTGCCATCCTGGCTTTCACAATCTCAGCTTATATCCATTGTTGCAGCTGCATTGGTGCTGCCATATCTTTTTTTATCGCCATTGGCAGGCCGTTTTGCCATGAAATATTCCAAACAAAGTGTCTTGCGTTTCTGTAAACTGTTGGAAATATCCATTCTTTCGCTTGTGTGCGTTGCTTTTTATTTCATGTGGGTATGGCTTGCCGTTTTTTGTGTTTTGATGATGGGCATTCTCAGTTGCATCTATTCCCCTTCCAAATACGGATTGATCCGTGATATTGAAGGACAAAAAGGGGTTTCATTCGGTAGCGGAGTGTTTGAAACGATGGCTTTCCTGGGTATACTCATCGGGACAGTTGCTGCTTCTTATCTTTCAGACCATTATCGTTTATGGGCAATATTGGCTCTTTTCATCGGTTTGGCTATCTTGGGCTATTTGTCCAGCCGACAAATTAAAGTGGTAGAATTGCCGGAGGAAAAGGACAATCTTGGTACCATCAATCCAATCCGATTTTTGATAGATTCCTATCGCTATGCCAGCAAACATAAGTATATCAACAGTGCTGTCTTTGGGGCCTCCATTTTTTGGCTGGTCGGCGGTGTGATTCAGATGAATATGGTGATTCATTGTGTAAAAACACTGGGTACCAGCAATACGGTGGCAGGGTTGGTGATGTGCTGTGCTGCCATAGGTATAGCATTGGGCTGTACTGCTGCGGGAGTTTTGGCAAAAAAGGGAGTACGGCCTGAAATGATACCCATCGGTTTGCTTGGCATGATTATTAGCCTGACAGCCATCATCTTTTTCAATCCCCCGGTCTATATTTGTGCTTTTTTGGTATTCTGCCTCGCATTTATGGGTGGCATTTTTGAAGTACCATGTATGGCATTGGTTCAAAATGCCAATTTAGGCCGCAAATTGGGCGACATGATAGGTTATCTCAATTTCGTCACTTTTATTTTTGTACTGATAGGAACCGGATTGTTCTCTATGACCACCCTACTGACCAAAGACAATAGTCTCGCTGTTTTCAGCGTTTTACTGGTGATATGTTCTTTGACATTATTGTATTATGCTGTCAAGTATCCGGAATTTTTTATAGGAAGGAAGTCAACCTCTTTTCCGGAAGAAAAGAAATCATCAAAGATTACAGATCTTTGATGAGGCAATCCAAGCCTTTCAGTTCAATGGTCTGTTCAAGATTGCATAATGCTTCCCAATGGGGTTTGTAAAGAATATCCGTATCCAGCTTGAAATCTTCACTTCCATGCTCAAACATTTTTTTAAAGAGAAAGCCCATCGTCAGTTTGTTGATATCAACTGCAGGCTGGAAAGCGGGGACATCTTTATCATTGATACTGTATGTCTCGGAAATTAAATGTAGCTCAACAAGCCGCCTAATTGTATGGTTCGTGAGACGTATCGGGATTTCGTATTCAGAGGATATTTCATTGGCAGTCATCGGACCTTCTTCTTTTTCAAATCTTTTGCATAGAATGTTCATAATCAGAATGCTGATGAAATAGTGGTATCGGTCGCTGACATTCTTGGTTTCCTTTTCAAAATAGAAGTTCTGGACATTTTGTGCGGCAAAAGCCACTTCTGCACCCAGAAGAACGATTGTCCAGGAAAGCTGTAACCAAAGAAGGAATAAAGGGATGGCTGCAAAACTACCGTAAATGGCATTATAACGGTTTACCCAAATCTGTCCGCTAATGTAAATATATTGAAAAGCCTGGAAAGCGAAACCCGCTATGAAACCCGCCAGAACTGCGTTGCCGAACTTGACCTTGGTTCTTGGAATCAGTATATAAAGCAGTGTAAAGCCAAGCCAGCAAATGAAGTAGGGGATGAAGGTCATTAAAACGTTCACGACCGGACTTAGGAGTGATAGTATCTCGTTTTTTGCGATGGCTGTTTTCATGAATACGGAAAAGCCGCTGGACAAGATCAAAAGAACTGGAATCAGGAACATGGTAGCCAGGTAATCGGTCAGCATACTTGATACGCTTCTGGCCTTTTTGATCTGAAAAACGTCATTAATAGCTCCATCAATGGATTGCAGGATGCTCCAGACGGCGATAATCAATAATACGATACCGATACCGACAACAACTCCGTTCTGGGTGACTTCTAAAAAAGATTGTACGAATTTGAACAAAATGTTTAAAGCTTCAGTTTGTCCCGGAAGCAAATGGGTCAGATAGGTTTCTATGACCTTCTGAAAACCGAAACCACGGGCGATGCCAATGGTGATGGTGGCTACCGGTACGACAGCCAACAGTGATGTATAAGTTAAAGCTGAAGCCCTGGTGGTCAGTCTGTCTGCAATAAAACCTTTGGTTGCCAAAATCAAGGTCCTGACAAGGTTCAGCAACCTATTTTTAAGTCCTTTGACCTCATGTTTCGGAACGCGCCAGATATCTCTGGAAACAAAAATCCAAAGGTTTGCAATTTTTTCACCCAAAGAAGATGTTGATTTTACCATGGCTTTTTCCTTCAAATAAGGTTAAAAAAATAAAACAGTGAGCCTGTAAGCCGGGTTCTGTACTTTTCCGGAAAATCCGGTTAAGCGTCTGTCATTTATCTCGACTACCGGTCACCCGGCAGCTCTAGCGACCTACCCCCCGACATCGGGCGAGCAGCCCTACATGCGTCGGTGTACATGGTCTTGCAACCCATAAGACGTACTGACCTCCGGTGTCACCATCGGAGCGGTGGGCTCTTACCCCTCCTTTTCACCCTTACCGGATTTACATCCGGCGGTTGTTTTCTGTTACGTTCACTCTGTTGTAACACAGCTTCCCGTTAGGAAGTATGGTGCTCTGTGTTGCCCGGACTTTCCTCCTTTATTTCTAAAAGCGACAGACCGGCCCTCTGTTTGACGCAAAATTACGTAATAAATGTCAAATTTTCATTGTTCGATGAAATTTTGTCAGCTTTAAATGTTATATCCGTATAAAGTAAAAGGAGTAGCGTGTTAATAGGCGTTAAGTGCTGAATGGATACGTTAATTAAGCTTTCCAAAATCACGAATAAAGTGATTTTGGAAAGCTATTTGCATATCATTTTATAGACATAAAATATCCATCATGGAGGAAAAATTGAAAAATATTTATCAAGTTTAAAAAAATTGAAAAAATGAATCATGCAGGAAAAATTGTATTAAGCGTCATGCTTGTCGCATCCGTCAGTGCAGTCGTTTCTTATTGCACAGTCAGAGGCACACAATCAAAAGTTTTGGCTGGTTATGACAACGCGGATGGCAAAAATGTTCGTTTGGTGAACGTAAAAGCATCTTCCGGTATTGAAACCGATTTTACCATAGCAGCGGAAAATAGTGTAAATGCTGTAGTTCACATTGCATCCAAGAGTATGCGCACAATTTCCCAACCGGCAGATATCTTTGAATATTTTTTTGGCGGTCGCGGACAAATACCCCAACAACAGGCTCAGGTAGGATATGGCTCCGGTGTCATCATATCAGAAGATGGCTACATTGTGACAAACAATCATGTAGTTGATGGGGCTGATGAAATTAATGTAACGCTGAATGAGCGCACGACCTATCCCGCTAAGGTGATTGGTACGGATCCGAATACGGATATTGCCTTGATCAAAATTGATGCCAAAGATTTGCCGGTCATAGCCTTTGGAAATTCAGACGAACTTAAAGTTGGTGAATGGGTTTTGGCTGTAGGTAATCCAATGAATTTGACTTCTACAGTGACTGCCGGTATTGTAAGTGCCAAGGCTCGTAGTCTGGGTATTATCGGAAGTGAAGAAAATGAAAATCCATACCGAAATCGAAAGCCTTCCAGTAAATCCAATTTAAACATTGAATCTTTTATCCAGACCGATGCTGCCGTCAACCCGGGGAACAGCGGAGGAGCGTTGGTTAATTTGCGCGGTGAACTTGTAGGTATCAATACTGCCATCATTTCCCCGACAGGTTCATTTACAGGATACTCGTTTGCAATCCCTGTCAATATTGTAGCCAAGGTTATAGGGGATATGAAACAATTCGGATTCGTGCAACGGGCCACGCTCGGTGTGGCCATCAAAGATATTAATTCAGAATTGGCAAAAGAAAAGAACATTTCTGTACAGGAAGGTGTTTATATTGATGGTGTCAGTGATCACAGTGGTGCGATGGAAGCAGGAATCAAATCTGGTGATATCATTAAGCAGATTGACAATATAAAAGTCAAGACGACTTCAGAATTTCAGGAGCAAGTGGGCCTGCATCGTCCTGGAGATAGGATTGAACTCATGGTCAATCGTGGTAAAAAAGCCATGAAAATAAAAGTGACCTTGAAAAACGTACAAGGTGGTACTTCAATCGTCAAACCTGCCGATATCAATAACCTTGGAGCTGCTTTCTCCGAACTGTCGGAAGCTAAAAAGAAACATATGAATGTTACCTATGGTGTTGAGGTGTCAGGTGTGACATCCGGGAAGTTTATGGATGCCGGCATTAGAAAAGGATATGTCATCTTGAAAATTAATGATATACGTATCCAGTCCGTTGCTCAGTTGGAAAATGTTGTCAAGGATGTTCAAAAAAATGCACAATTTGATGAAAGTGGGCTATTCCTTGTCGGTATGTATCCAAATGGTAAAGTGACATACTATGCCATAGATCTTGCTGAATAATTTATTTGGTTCGGTGATTGACATTTCGTTCAGTTTTTGGATATACTTTGTATAATAATGAGTTTATTTTATGATAAAAGATAAATTTTATGTATAACAATCATCAATTTTGAAAAATAATGACTAATTTCGCGTTTTATATTATTCCAGCATGAGACAGCTTAAAATTACAAAATCCATCACCAATCGCGAAAGCGCATCTTTGGACAAATACTTACAAGAAATTGGCCGTGAAGAGCTGATTAAAGTGGACGAAGAGGTGGAACTGGCTCAGCGTATCCGTCAAGGAGATCGCGCCGCTTTGGAAAAATTGACCCGTGCAAATCTTAGATTTGTGGTTTCAGTAGCAAAACAGTATCAAAATCAAGGTCTCAGTCTTCCGGATTTAATCAATGAAGGGAACCTTGGGCTTATTAAAGCAGCCGAAAAGTTTGATGAAACACGTGGGTTTAAATTTATTTCCTATGCTGTGTGGTGGATCCGTCAGTCTATTCTTCAGGCTTTGGCAGAACAATCGCGTATTGTACGTCTTCCTTTGAACCAGGTTGGTTCCTTGAACAAGATTACAAAAGCTTTTTCAAAGTTTGAACAGGAACACGAACGCAAACCTTCTCCCGAAGAGTTGGCTGAAGAATTGGACATTCCCGTGGAAAAGATTTCCGATACCTTGAAGGTGTCCGGTCGTCATATTTCCGTGGATGCTCCTTTTGTAGAAGGTGAAGACAATTCCCTTCTGGATGTGTTGGTCAATGATGATGCGCCTGTTGCTGACCGTATGTTGATGAACGAATCACTCTCCAAGGAGATTGACCGTGCTCTTTCAACCCTGACGGAACGCGAAAGCGACATTATCAAGATGTTTTTTGGCCTCGGTAGTCAGGAAATGACGCTAGAGGAAATTGGTGATAAATTCGGATTGACCCGTGAACGAGTAAGACAAATTAAAGAAAAAGCCATTCGCCGTTTACGTCAAAATTCAAGAAGTAAATTATTAAAAGGCTATTTGGGATAAAAATCCGAAAAATAGAACGTACTAAAAGCCGCCTTTGGGTGGCTTTTTTTATATTTGCCTTTTTAATTTTATATCCATGAAAAATCTATATTTATGAACAAATCAAGTTTATTTATGATGGTAATGACTTGTGCCTTTGCCTCCAATGCCAGTGGAGAAAATTTTTCCGGAGGGAAAATAATCGGTAAGCAGAATATCAAGATAGAAAACGGATTGATGACTCCTGAAGTGCTCTTGAGTATGGGCCGTGTCGATGGTATCAGTGTTTCTCCAGACGGTAAAAATATCCTTTACGGTGTACAATATTTTAGTATTCCACAAAATAAAAGCAATCGGGATCTTTACGTTGTTCCGGTATCCGGAGGTGTATCACAGCAGTTGACCAGGACAGAGAAGGGTGAGCAGGAAGCAACCTGGTCAACCGATGGTTCTCATATCTATTTTCTGTCTTCAGAATCAGGGTCCAGTCAACTTTGGGAGATGCGCAAGGATGGTAAAAAGCGCAAACAGCTGACCAGGTATTCATCGGATATTGAAGCATTCAGCCTGTCTCCCGATGAAAAGAAAATCCTTTTTGTTTCTCAAGTGCAATATGGCAAACGTGTCAAGGACATTTATCCGGATCTCCCCTTATCGAGCGGAAAAGTGATTGATGACCTCATGTACAAACACTGGGACGAATGGGTGGAAACGGTGCCGCATCCTTTTGTGGCCGACCTCACCAAAAAGGGTTTGGAAAACATTACCGACATTCTTGATGGCCAGCCTTATGAGTCTCCGATGAAACCCAGAGGTGGTATTGAACAATTGGCATGGTCTCCTAACGGGAAAAGCATTGCTTACACTTGTCGCAAGAAAACAGGATTGGAATATTCGATTTCAACCAATTCTGACATCTACCTATATTCGTTGGAAACCAAAGAAACCAAAAATCTGACGGAAGGCATGATGGGCTATGATACCAATCCTGTCTTTTCACCAGATGGAAGGTTCATTGCATTCCAGAGCATGGCTCGTGATGGCTATGAATCCGATCAGGATCGCCTGTTCATTCATGACATGAATAGTGGTCTCAACCGTTGCATCAGTGATTCGTTTGATGGAGATGTCAGTTCTGCCTGTTGGACAAAAGATGGCCGAACCATCTATTTTTTGAGTGCTCTGCAAGCCGTCACACAAATTTTTAGTGTAGATGTTAAAACTGCTACTGTGAGACAGATTTCTGACGGAATGTTCGACTTTGCATCCTTAGCCTTGGCCGGCAATCAATTAGTGGGTTTGAGACATTCCCTGAGCCATCCTGATGAGGTCTATCGCATTGATCCTGCCAATGGAGAAATGCTGGTACTCACCGATGAAAATAAGGAAATATATGATCAATTAAAAGTTGGTCGTGTCGAAAAACGCATGATAGAAACAACCGATAAGCAACAAATGCTGACTTGGGTGATATATCCGCCTGATTTTGATTCAACCAAGGTCTATCCAACCATCTTGTATTGTTCGGGTGGACCTCAAGGTTCGGTGGGACAGTTTTGGTCATACCGTTGGAATTTCCAACTGATGGCAGCCAACGGGTATATTATAGTTGTCCCCAACAGGCGTGGTGTTTCTGGTTTGGGACAAACATGGAAAGAACAAATCAGCAAGGATTACGGTGGTCAGAACATGAAAGATTATTTGTCTGCCATCGATGCTTTGGCCAAGGAACCTTATGTGGATAAAAACCATCTGGGTTGTGTCGGTGCATCTTATGGCGGTTTCTCCGTGTACTGGCTGGCTGGTCACCACGAGAAACGATTCAAGGCTTTTATTGCCCACAGTGGCATTTTCAATACAGAGGCCCAATATTTGGAAACCGAAGAATTATGGTTTGAAAACTGGGATATGGGTGGCCCTTTCTGGGATAAAAAAAATGTTGTGGCTCAAAATTCCTATGCCAATTCACCACATAAATTCGTCGATAACTGGGATACCCCGATTTTGTGTATCCACGGTGGCAAGGACTACCGGATCCTGGCATCCCAGGGTATGGCTGCCTTTAATGCTGCAAAAATAAAGGGTATTCCTGCAGAACTTCTGGTCTTCCCGGATGAAAACCATTGGATTTTGAAACCTCAGAACTGCATTCTGTGGCAAAGAAGGTTTTTCGGTTGGCTGGATAAGTGGTTGAAATAAAAGCAAAATCTTTCTTTAATTCATTTCTCTGTCAAAAAAGTGTCTTCTCCGACAACGGTAGAGCCATCAATATTATAAAATGTTGGGAAGGTATTGAGAGTGCTGTCATCAACATCAATGGTGGAAATATTCACATCGTATCGACTGATGATGGTATGAATGCCAGTTCAGGAAAGGGCTCAAATAATACATCTTCTGCAGTCTGTTTATATATCAATGGCGGATATGTTTTTGTGAATCCGGCTGGCATTGATGATGTGATTATTTTTATATTTATGCCTCATTTTATATCTTTACAAAAAAAAGATATGATACAATCTAATGAAGGCCACCTTCACTATGAACAACACGGTGAAAATGACCATCAGCATACCCATGAAGCAGGAAAAAACCTGGCTCTGGCTTTTTTCCTTAATCTTTCATTTTGTATTATTGAATTGATTGGTGGCTTCTGGACCAATAGTATAGCCATTTTATCAGATGCTTTGCATGACTTTGGAGATAGTCTTTCTCTTGGAATGGCTTGGTATTTTCAAAAGGTGTCCAAGCGTAAGCCGGATTCCAAATATACTTATGGATACAAACGTTTTTCCACGCTGAGTGCATTGCTGAACTCCTTTGTTCTGCTGGTTGGGTCTGCCATCGTACTGTACGAATGCATTTTGCGTTTGTTTGAACCTGTTGAAACTAACGCAAAAGGCATGTTTGTGCTAGCAATTGTCGGTGTGTTGGTAAATGGAGCTGCAGTCTTCCGGTTAAAGAAAGGTAGTAGCCTGAATGAAAGGGTGATTTCACTTCATCTTCTGGAGGATGTCCTCGGATGGTTGGCTGTGTTGATAGGTAGTGTGGTTATGATGTTTGCGGATGTTCCTGTTTTGGATCCCATTCTTTCCATCGGAATTTCCTTCTATATTTTATTTCATGTTTACCAGAATTTGAAAAGTGTTTTTCGGGTTATCCTGCAAGGAAAACCTTCTGATGTGGATGAAACGGCCATTCGCGAAAGCTTGTTGAGCTTACCGAAAGTACATGGCCTTCACGATTTGCATCTATGGACGATGGATAGTGAATATATGGTTTTGACAGTCCATTTGGTCGTTGACGGATCCATGCAAAAAGAAGAGCAGAAGGCTTTGCGCGCTGCTGCTCATCAAGTTCTGAAGACTTTGGATATCGATCATTCCACCATAGAAATCGAGTATGATTCTGAATCTTGTGAATGGTGTGAAGATTAAACGGAAATTCCCGTTTAATCAAATAGATTCCTGAACTTCTCGAATATTTTCTTGCTCAAAGACGGACTGGTTTTAAAGTTTTCCGATTCTTCCAGTTTCTCAATCGTTTTGCGTTCATCGCGTGAAATAGTTTCAGGAACATAAACGCTGATGTTTACCAACAAATCACCGGTACCGTATTGGTTGACGGTGGGTAAACCTTTTCCGCGTAAGCGTAAAATCTTGCCAGGTTGTGTGCCTGGTTCTATCTTAACTTTAACCCGTCCATCAATGGTCGGTATTTCAACTGTACCACCCAATGCTGCGGTGGGAAAACTGAGCAACAAATTATAGACAAGGTCATTTTCATCACGCAACAATTCAGGATGCGGGTCTTCTTCAATAAGGATGAGCAAATCCCCGTTTAATCCTCCACGGCGGGCTGCATTGCCTTTTCCATTCATGGAAAGTTGCATACCTTCTGCTACACCTGCCGGAATATTGATAGTGATGACTTCTTCCTGTTGCGTAATGCCTTCTCCGTTGCAGTGGGGACATTTTTTGGTGATGATCTTTCCCTCACCCTGACAATCCGGACAAACGGACTGTGTCTGCATACGTCCCAAAATGGTGTTGGTGATTCTGTTTACAGTCCCTGTCCCACGACAAGTGGAACAAGTGGAATAAGAACTGCCTCCTTCAGCTCCAGTACCTTTACAAAAGGGACATGCAGCAGATTTCCTGACTTTAATTTTCTTTTCAGCACCTTTGGCTACCTCCTGAAGATTGAGCTTCACTTTGACCCTCAGATTGCTCCCACGATTGACACGCTGCCCCCCGCGTGAACTGCTTCCAAATCCGCCAAATGAACTGCCGCCGAAGTGTCCACCGAAAATATCGCCGAATTGCGAGAAAATGTCATCCATGGAGAATCCTCCTCCGCCTCCAAAATCATTACCTGCTGCTCCGTTAACACCTGCGTGACCGAATTGGTCATAACGTTGACGTTTTTCCGTATTGCTCAGTACTTCGTAAGCTTCAGCCGCTTCCTTGAATTTTTCTTCCGCTTCTTTATTTCCCGGATTCTTATCGGGATGGTATTGAATGGCTTTCTTACGGTATGCTTTCTTGATTTCTTCGTCAGATGCGTTTTTGGCTACACCCAGCACTTCATAATAATCTCTTTTACTCGACATATATTCTTTATTATCTTCTCTTTATACCTGTCAAAGGATTTTTTGTGTAATATTGGTTCAGGATTTTTTCCGGTTTATTTCCCGACAATGACTTTTGCATAACGAATGACTTTTTCATTGAGGTAGTAACCTTTTTGTACACAATCTATTACTTTATCCTTAAGGTCTTCGGTGGGGGCCGGAATCGTTGTGATTGCTTCGTGAAGATCGGTGTCAAAAGCCTTGTTTTCTGTTTCAATCCCTGTAACACCATTTTGCTTGAGGAAGGCTTGTAATTTCGAATAAATGAGTTCCATGCCTTGTTTGACAGCTTCAATATCCTTTGCCTCTTTGGTGGCAGCCAATCCCCGTTCCATATCATCAACGACATCCAAAATGCTGACCAATACTTTTTCTCCGCCGTTTTTAATCAGTTCTGACTTTTCACGAAGACTACGCTTTCGATAGTTGTCAAATTCAGCCAGACTTCTCAGGTATGTATCATTGAGCTGATTGTATTTAGCTTGCAATTCATCAAAGGCTTTCTTTTCAGTATTTACTTCATTTTCAGCAGAATCCCTGGCTTCTTCTATTTCTACCTCAGCCTCTTTTTCAGAAGCTGTGGTTTCCTCCGATTCTTTGTTTTCACCTTTCGCCTTTTCTACCGGGATTTCATTTTTGTGCTGTTCTTCATTCTTAGGACCAGCCTCAGTTTTTGTATGTTTCATCTCATTATTTTTATTCTAACATTTAGGTATTCGATGTAACTCGCCAAATAATTGTTCGTTTATTCTAAACAGTCGTTTTGCGTGACTCAGCATAACCAAAAACAAGTTTTGTTTCTGTTTTCGCTACTTAAAACGTTCACTTGTATGAGCGATAAATCATGGGCTCGTTTCATATGATAATCATTTTTTCGTCAAAGGTCATATGGAACTCGCATGTCCATTTTATCATAAACTTGGACGTTTTTACAAACATGCTCGTTTCATATTTTAACATATTCAATGGAGTATGCAATTCTCAACAAACAAAAAGTCTGCCGAAATGGAGCGACGGACGATTTGGCAGAATATGGCTGAAAAATCAGTTCTGATTTGTCAGTTGCCGTCACTTTATCTCCATTCTGTCAGTAAAAACCGGAGCTTTTCCAGATAAAAAATCATTCAAAATCAAAGCGCATCAAAAAGAAACACTTAGAGACAGACCAACAGGCACTGTCAGGCGATTGTTTATGGAAATAGGCTCAATATGGGGTTTTAGTTCAAGACTATACATGGATCCTCTATGGTCTTGAAAAAACATGTTATTAACTTTTGCCACCTTGATCGCATCAATAATCGACAAGATGTTGACAGTCGCCATTCCTGCCATTCCGCAATAGAAAAGAATAATCCCCAGGTCTATTGTTTTCTGTGAATCATAACCTTCCATCCCTTCGAAAACGGATTCCAACATTAAAAGTCCACCAGTGTAAGAGATGCTCAGGCAGCCAATATAACCTCCCAGAAAATAGAGACCGCGAACAGTTTCGCCACTGATCATTTGCCCCAATCCAGGTATCAAGAATGAGCAAATTCCGCTAGCGGTCGGGGAGTAAGGATCTCCGGGTTTGTGGGTGTACTGATGGTGGTCGTACATCACTTTATTGATGGCATAACATTGTGCATCGACCTTTGTTACTAATACCAAAAGAAACATAAATAGAAAAACGATCTTTTTCATAGTGGTCATTTTTTGATAGATACTTTTAGGTATTTGGCAAAGTTGAAATTCAATTCCAAGCTATCATTTAGGGCAACTGCATTGCAGGTTGCGGTCACCAAAGGCATTGTCCACCCTTCCAACCGGAATCTGAAATTTATTTTCGGTAATCCATGTCAACGGGTAGGCTGCTTTGGTGCGCGGATAGCTGTGAGACCATTCGTCAGCAGTCAGTTCATATTCCGGATGAGGAGATTGTACCAGAACATTGTCGTTTTTATCGTATTCACCAAGCTCTATTTCGTTGATTTCATTGTAGATACATTGCATGGCCTCTATAAAACGTTTAAGCTCTGCGAGACCTTCACTTTCGGTCGGTTCAATCATTAAAGTGCCGTGAACCGGGAATGAAAGTGTAGGTGCATGGTATCCAAAATCCATCAAACGTTTGGCGATATCGGTCTCTGTGATGCCTGCGTTTTTGAAACTACGGCAATCCAGAATGACTTCATGTCCGACGCGTCCGTCCTCACCTCTGAAGAGAACTGGAAATAGGTCTTTTAGGGATTCGGCCAAATAATTGGCATTCAAAATAGCAATTTCACTGACTCTTTTCAGACCGTCTGCGCCCAGCATGCAAATATAACCGTAGCTGATCGGTAACAGCATGGCACTACCGTAGGGAGCCGCCGCAACGGTGTTCCTGATATTCCCGAAATGCGGATGTTTGGGCAAATAGTTTACGAGGTGTTGTGCACAGCAGATCGGACCTACACCGGGACCACCACCACCATGAGGCATGCCAAAAGTCTTATGCAGATTCAGGTGACAAATGTCAGCTCCGATAAAGCCGGGGGAGGTTATTCCAACCTGGGCATTCATATTCGCACCGTCCATATATACCTGTCCGCCGTTCTGGTGGATGATATCGCACATTCTTCGAATCTGTTTTTCGAAGATACCGTGTGTTGAAGGATAAGTGATCATGCAACCGGCCAATGTATCTGCATTTTCGGAAGCTTTGGTTTCCCAGTCGCTCAGATCAACGTTTCCGTTTTCGTCACAAACTACAGTAAGAATCTCAAAACCAGCTTGATGTGCACTGGCAGGGTTGGTACCATGCGCAGAAGCGGGAATCAGTAATTTATTGCGGTTTATCTGGCCTTTGTCTTTGAAATATTCCCGGATCACGCGTAAGCCAGAATATTCACCGGCAGCACCTGAATTTGGTTGCAGGCTGCAGTCTGCAAAGCCGGTGATTTTGCACAGCATCTTTTTTAGGTTCTCTATCATTTCCAGATAACCTTCCACCTGATTTTCAGGAGCGTATGGGTGGATGTCTGCAAATCCTACATTTTCCAGTGCCAGCATTTCAGAAGCCGCATTGAGCTTCATCGTGCATGAACCTAAAGATATCATGGAGTGGGTGAGGGAGATGTCTTTCCTTTCCAACTTCTTGATGTAACGCATCATTTCTGTTTCGGAACGGTATTTTTTGAATACTTCCTGTTGCAGGAATTTGTCATTTCTGAGCAGATTTTCATCCAAAGAAAGAATGGTGGTGAAATCCTCGTTGTTGGTGAAACTGGCTTGGTTGCCGGCAGCCGAAGCAAAGATGTCAAGTAATACGTCAACATCGTCATGATCTGTGGTCTCGTCTATGCTGATACCGATTTCACCAGTCTCAAAATACCGGAAGTTGACTTCGTATTCCAACGTCAGTCTTTTGACATCCGACAAATTGACGTTTTTAGGAAGACTGATCTTGAGGGTGTCGAAGAAGTTGTCATTGGCCTGTTTGTAGCCATATACTGAAAGCGCGTCATTCAGATAGGAGGCAATGCCATGAATGCGTTTGGCCATCTCACATAGGCCTTCATATCCGTGATAAACGGCATAGAAACCGGCCATATTGGCCATGAGGGCTGATGCGGTACAAATGTTGGATGTGGCTTTTTCCCGTTTGATGTGCTGTTCCCGCATTTGCAGTGCCAGACGATATGCCGGGCGACCTGATTTATCTTTTGACAGGCCGATGATGCGGCCTGGTATATTTCGTTTGTATTCGTCTTTTGTTGCAAAATATCCGGCAGAGGGACCGCCAAATCCCATTGGAATTCCGAAACGCTGGGTGGAGCCAAATACGACATCTGCACCCCAGATGCCTGGTGATTGAAGCAGGCAGAGGCTGAGGATGTCAGCGGCAACAGCCACTTTTAATCCTGCCTGATGCATCTTTGTAATGAAGTGGGCATAGTTTTCAACTTGTCCGTCGGCATTGGGGTATTGTACCAAAGCGGCAAAGTGTGAAGCGTTTGGTTTGAAGGTGGCATAGTCACCGATTTCCAATTTGATGCCCTGTGGAATGCAACGTGTGTTCAATACTGCCAATGTTTGAGAAAATACCGATTGATCGATGAACAGGATGTTTGCTCCGGCCGTTTCCTGTTCTTTGCTCCTCATATTGAAAAACATGTTGGCAGCTTCTGCTGCAGCAGTTGCATCATCCAGCAAAGAGGCGTTGGTGAGCGGAAGCCCCGTCAACTCTGTGATGACGGTTTGAAAATTGAATAATGCCTCAAGGCGTCCCTGGGATACTTCAGCCTGATAAGGTGTATAGGAGGTATACCAAACAGGATTCTCAAAAACGTTTCTTTGAATGACTGCGGGTGTGAAAGTGTCGTACCAACCGGAACCGATGTATGAAGTAAAAATCTTGTTCCTGGATGCCAGATCATTGATGTGCTCGGCAAATTGGCCTTCTGACATGGCCGGAGCCATATCAAGCGGCTTTGGTAAATGGATATCTGCAGGAATGGTTTGTTCAATCATTTTTTCAATGCTGTCTATTCCTAATTTTTCCAGCATTTCTTTTTGTTCTTCCGGCTGGATGCCGATTTGTCGGGATGCAAAATCACTCATGAGGTTCATATTTTTTTCGGTTCTTTATTTAGTTAGGTCTATAATGTCAAAATCAAGATGCGTCAGCCTTTCGCTTCCGTTTTTTCCAACCAGATAGGTATCTTCAACGCCAACGGCACCAACACCTTTAATGACAAATTTCGGTTCGACGGCTATGGTCATGTTTGACTTGATTATCTCTTTTGAACGCAAGGCTAAGACAGGCAATTCGTTGATAACCAAACCGACACCATGTCCGACAAACTTGGCTTGTTGGGTGGTGCCCATGAAACAGTCCGCCAGCCCTGCTTTCTCTGCAATCTTGATGGCTTTGTTGTATAAATCCTCGCAAACAGCTCCTTCTTTCATCTCATCCTTCATGCATTGTTGGATATCGATAGCAACCTGATGCGCCTTATAGGCTTTATCAGGCAGTCTCCCGATAGAAAAGGTACGGGTCAGATCATCCAGATATCCTGAAAAATTCCCACACATGTCAATCATGATGCTGTTTCCCGGTATCAGCTTATGGCCGGCCGCTCCGATAGGGTTGAAGACTGTACCCGCCCCCCCGAGCGCAAAGTCATAAGGGGAAGCGACAGCGGCATTATCACCAGCCAAGACACTACCCATAAAAGCATCCATATCCCCGAATGTCCGGAACAGACCTTGGTTGCCTTCCTGACGCATGACATATTCGATTTCAATGGCGAATTCCGTATCTGTCATCCCCGGACGGTAAACTTCCGGAATCCTTTTGTAAGCTCTGACATGCGCTTCAGCAGAGGCTTTGATCAAGGATACTTCATAATCAGTCTTGATGCTTCTGACTTTTCTTAGACAAGTTGTACCATTGATGAATTCACTCTCAGGAAAACAAGCTTGAAGGCGTGTCCATTCAGTATGCCCCATTTCATCACCTTCCACCATTAGTTTTCCTGGTGTCCTGATGCCTCTTTTCTTCATGATTTCAGGCATTTGTTCCGGTTTTCGGATATAATGGATGTTCTCACCTTCCATTCCAACAGGCCGCTTTACAAAAAGAATGGAATCGCCTTCAGCCGGAATATAATAATACCCGCTGAAGATGCTGCCATTGGCATATAAAATATTGACGGATGTGGAAAGGAGACAGGCATCCACCTTGTCCAGACCAAGCTGTTCCCGGATCTTTGCTTGTCTCAGAGTGATTTCTTTAATCATAAAAAATTGATAGTGTGTCGTTTACAATGATTTGCAGGTTGCAAGGCCAAGCGCACAAAGTTCGGCATTATTATCCGATATTAAAAATTTGAAGCTTGGAAATTGAACGATTGATTCTTTACAAGAGAGGTTCTGATTGGATAGATCGAACGGTTGAATGCCTATGCACGATGATGAATTTTCGCAATAAAAAGCTTAACAGAATTGAAGCGGAAAAATTTCGGATAAGACTTGGGTAAATAAAAAAAGGCTGTTTCGCCTCCATGAAACAGCCTTTCTAAATCAATTAGATGCAAAGAAGTATAGAATACGTTATTCTATTGAAATAATCCTTGCAGGTTTTTCTTTTGTTTCTTCGCGTTTTGGAATGAACACGTTCAATACGCCATTTTCATGGGTTGCCTTGATTTTGTCTGTGTCTGCATATTCAGGCAGTGAGAAGGAACGTTTAAAGCTGAAATAGCCGAATTCCCTGCGGTAATATTTTTCGTCGTTTTCGTCTTTTGATTCAGACTTGGTTTCCTTTTCAGAAGAAATTACAAGCACTTTTTTGTCGATGTTGATGTGAAAATCTTCTTTGTTCAGGCCGGGAGCGGCAATTTCAATACGAAAACCATCTTTGTTTTCGACAATATTCACTGCAGGACTGGTAGCCCAATCGCTGTCGTTCAAAAAGTTTTCCCTAAAAAAAGAATCTGATAAAACAGGGAAAAAAGGGTTTTGTCTTTTAATTGTAGTTAACATCGTGTAATCTCCTATTGATTAAGTGAATGAATATTTTTTTTCTGCCGGTCTTCTTGACCGGTTACACGATGATATAGTCAAAAGGCATGCCTTTTTTAATCAAAAGCATGCCGGAAATATTAAACATCAGATAGTCAATCAGATAATTTGTGTTGTCCTAAAAATAAAAGATGTCATTGCGTCATGCCTATGTCGAATTACTATGACATTATGACAGTTTTGTTAAATAAAGGGGTTGTTAGCCTTCTCATGACCAATTGTTGTTGTCGGTCCATGGCCGCAATAAACAACGGTTTCATCAGGAAGTGTTAGGAGTTTTTCTCGAATTCCCTCAATCAGTGACTGATAGTTACCCTTTTGCAAATCAGATCTCCCGATACTGCCTTGAAATAAAACGTCTCCAACAAAAACGCAACCGCTTTTGGCATTGTATAAAACAACACTGCCTGGTGAATGTCCAGGAATCTGGAAAGCTTCAAAGATTTCTGAACCCAGGGCGAATTTGTCATTTTCATGAATATAGTTCTCAAGAGAACTAGCAGCATGCCTGAGAGGAATCCTGAATATTTTGGCCTGGCCTGCCATGTCTTTGAGCAGGAATTCGTCTTCCCGGTTGGCAAAGGCTTTGACATGGTATGTCCTTTCTACAAAGGCATTTCCAAAACAATGGTCAATGTGCAGGTGTGTGTTTACTAATAATTTGACTTTCAGGATATTGGAAACGATAAATTCGTTGAGGATAGACTCTTCTTTTTCGGAATAACAACCTGGATCTATAATCATCGCCTCCTTTTCTTCATTGTAAACAATATAGGTGTTTTCCTGAAAGGGGTTGAAGGTGAAATGCTGGATTTTCATGCTTTTGAGGTATTATACGAGTGGAATGTAAACAACTTTTTTAGTTTTGAAAAATTCTTCCTTGAAATAATCACTCAGTTCGATCATAATGACTTTGTTTTTGAAAGATGCAATTTCATGCCCCAATTCACCACCTTTGAGGCAAATCAATCCATTGGGTATTGAGTTTTTTTGTTCTTTGCCTATGTTTTTTTTGCATAATTTGACCAAATCTGGAAAAGGCATGACAGCTCTGCTGATCACAAAGTCAAACAAGGATTTTTCTTCTTCCACCCGGCAATGTCTGATGCTGACATTTTTTAGTCCGATGGCACCGGATACTTCGTGGGCGACTATCAACTTTTTGTTGATGCTGTCAACCAGGTGAAAGTGTACGTTTGGATAAAGAATAGCCAGGGGTATGGCAGGAAATCCCCCTCCAGTACCCACATCCATGATGTTTGAGCCATCCTTGAAATGCAAAAGTTTGCTGATACCCATGGAATGCAATACATGCCGCTCGTACAGATTTTCTATGTCCTTTCTTGATATGACATTGATTTTGCTGTTCCAGTCTGCATATAAATCATAGAGTGCAGTTATTTGTTCTTTTTGAGTTGTATTGAGTTCTGGAAAATAACGTTCGATGCAGTCAATATTCATTATTTCGGATCATTTATGGAATAAGAGGTATAATGGGATTCCCCGGTATCATGAATCCGGAAACGTCTTTATAACTCAACAATACCTCCGTGGTTCCTACAGCATAAGCTGCAATTTCATATTCATTATAGGTATACACAATACCTTCACTGGTAACATAGAAGTTTTTGTTCAAACCAATTTCGGCTATATCAAAGAATCCTATTTGTTCCAGGTCTTCAGCTTTGCTGACTTGGTGCTTCTCCATGATTTTCTTCAAAATGATTTCTGCAATCAAGGGACGTGACGCTTCTGTGAAAATATCGTCTTCTGTAATACGATCTCCTGTCTTAAGGTTAATCACCGTATTCAGGTAATTCTTTCCACCATGTGCGCCACCGGTGAATTGATCGGATTCAATGGTGTATGACAAAATGTTCTCAGAATTATTTCTGATGATCATCTTTTCATGATCCCACCATGCAACATCAGACTGGTCGGAATTCCTTTTATCGCTGATGGAGGAGGCATCTTCCGAGTTGTCATAGAACTTGATGTACTCCTTAATATATGTTTTCATTGCGATTTTTGGATCTATAATATCTTTTTCGATATCAGGGAAAAAGTCCGTCAGTATAGTCCTTCGAATTTTGTTCAATACAGAAACATTGGAAAAAGTATCAGGATATTGCAGGTTTAAAGAAATACTCAGGATTGGATTCTTTTCGTCTCCTTTGAGATGGTTCTTCTCATTCATCTCGAAAGGCTTGAAAGTAACCTGTGCTTCTTCCTGAACAGGCTTATTCTTACACGAAATGGCAAGGACAACAATTAATGGCAAAACTGAAAATGAAATTAGTTTTCGTCTCATGACTTGTTGGTATAAATCTTAAATAATTACTAAAAATCAATTCCACATAGGGGTACGATTTGCGTTTTGCATCGTCCGGATAAATCAAATTTTAATCCAATCAAATTATTTACAAATATACATCTTTTTGTGAAAAATCATGTAAAAAAGAGACATTGAAAATTACAAGTTTAAATTGTTGTCAATGCGTTTCTTGGCATATATGTCTCAAAGAAAATGAAAGTGAATCGGGTCATTGATCTTTTAATTCTTATTTATATTGTATTTTTGCATCGATTAAAAATATTGTTGAGAATGATCGTATATGATAATTGGGGAATGATTGAATATGCACTTGCCTGGCAGAAGCAAAAAGAATTGTTTGATGCACGGATCATTGCTAAGAACGGAATCAATGGCCTGAATGACATTGCAATCTTTTGTGAACATCCGCATGTTTTTACTCTGGGGAAGAGTGGTGTCGAAGAAAACCTGCTGGTCAGCAACCAGATCCTGAAAGACAAAGGCGTTGTTTTTTTCAAAACAGACAGGGGAGGAGATATTACCTATCATGGCCCAGGTCAGATAGTGGTCTATCCGATTTTTGACCTGGAACATTTCAACATTGGATTAAGGCAGTATATCTATCATATCGAAGAAGCGGTCATCCTTTTTTTATCCGAATTCGGAGTAAAAGGGGAAAGGTTAAATGGAGCGACCGGTGTATGGATTGATGCCACTGTCCCTGCCAAAACCCGTAAGATTTGTGCCATCGGTGTTAGGAGTAGCCGTTTTGTGACCATGCATGGGTTGGCATTGAATATCAATACCGATTTGTATTATTATTCATTAATTAATCCTTGCGGTTTCACAGATAAGGGTGTTGCGTCTCTCGAAAAAGAAACAGGCAAACAACAAGATTTAGAATATTGTAGAAAGCTTCTTTTTGAAAAAATCTTGCAGGTTTTCAATCATTGATGGATTTCTTTTGTTGAACATGATGCTTTGTGATGTGTTTCAATAACACATATTTTAAAAAATATTTATGGATAAATACCCTTTTGAATTGTTTGAATCCCTTGCAGTCGCCAGATTGATCGGTATATTGATTTTTTCAGATGGAGAAGTGGATCGTCAGGAATCGGATTTCTTTGAACAGGTGTTGCAGAGTCTGAATATCTCTTCTGAAGATTATGAATACAGTTTGTCTGAACCCATTGATCATTCCTATGAAATAGTCAAGTCAATGTCGGCAAAAAAACGCCAGCTGTGTGTCAAGTTATTCCGGCAAACTGTCAATTCGGACAAGGTGATAGAACTTTCCGAATTATCCCGTCTGAATGAGATATTGGAAAAAACAGAAATTTTTCGTCCTGACAAAGAAAATTTGAGAAAAACAGAGGAAGGATTTGTTAGTTATTAATTAAAAAATAGACCAATGATTAAAAAAGTAGCTATCTTATTGACCGTATTATTGTTGACGGGTTGTTCGACGGTTCTCTTGACTGGCAGAAAACAGCTTTCACTTGTTTCTGATTCAGAAGTGCTCGCATTGAGTGATTCGAGTTATCAGTCATATATGGCCACGGCTGTCAAATCATCCAAAACAACGGAAAATGCTCGTGTGACTCGGGTTGGACAAAAAATGACCACTGCGGTGGAATCTTACTTGAAAGAGCAAGGCTTGTCTGCCAAGATTACCGGCTATTCGTGGGCTTTTAGTCTTGTAAAGGATTCTGCTGTCAATGCTTTTTGTATGCCTGGAGGGAAAATTGTAGTTTATGAGGGAATTCTGCCTGTCACTCTTAATGATGCCGGCCTTGCTGTAGTGATTGGACATGAAATAGCCCATGCCGTAGCCAAACATGCCAATGAACGTCTTTCCCAGCAAATGGCCACCAACGCAGGAGCCTCTATTCTTGGCACCGTGTTTAGCTCTAAGTCAGCAACCACTCAATCAACCATCCAGAGCGTTTTTGGTATCGTTGCTGAAGGTTTTGTAGCTTTACCATATTCCCGTAAACAGGAATATGAAGCAGACCGTCTTGGCTTGATTTTCATGTCAATGGCCGGATATGACCCGACTCAAGCCATTTCTTTCTGGGAAAGGATGTCTGCTCTAAGTCAGACTTCCACCCCTGAATTTTTAAGCACTCACCCTTCAGATGCCAAACGTATAGCCAATTTGAAGATCGTTTTGGCAGAAGCGCAGACCTATTATAAGAAGTAGGATAAGATATCAAGCTTTTTTATAAACAAAAGTCATGCCTACAACGTTGTCTGGGAAATATGGCCGGCCATATATCTACAGCATGTTCTAACAAAGACGATCAAAGAAGTTTTGATGTAAAGTTCTTTCAAAAAAGGTCATGTTGTAACGTGCACCGTGATAGGTTTTTGCGTGTTTTGTTCAAAAAACTTTAAAAAATTTCTCTCTAAAAAGTTTGGAGTGTAATGCAAAACGGACTACTTTTGCACCCGCTTTCCAGGAGTAAGAGTCCGCAGCGATGCGGGATAAATGAATGGATGCGAATGAAAGTGTTCTTTGAAAGGATTTAGATAGTAGTACAAGAAGAGATTTTACAGGGTAAAATCGAACCGTCAATGTCAAATTGAAGGATAAACATGCTGGACAGAGAAAAAACAAAAACTTTATACAAGGAAGAGTTTGATCCTGGCTCAGGATGAACGCTAGCGATAGGCTTAACACATGCAAGTCGAGGGGCATCACGGGATAGCAATATTTTGGTGGCGACCGGCGCACGGGTGAGTAACACGTATGCAACCTACCCATAACTACTGGATAACCCGTCGAAAGGCGGCCTAATACAGTATAACAACGTTTTTTCACATGTAAAGACGTTTAAAGATTAATCGGTTACGGA
>JAJFTH010000007.1 GCA_021373135.1 Bacteroidales bacterium | reverse complement strand
AGGAGCTCCTGATTGCGGCCCATACAACAAGCGTTATGAATTGGTGCTCAAGCCCACAGGCCCCAATGAATTTTATTTCAATCCAGCCGACCATCGTGTCCATTTCAAGAACAGCGATAAGGCCTGGATAAAGGTAGACTATGACGACGATTCCAAGGGGGACATGAATTATGCCTGGATCGACAGCAATAAGGACGGCATCATGGACAAGATGAGCGTGGACGTTGACGGAGACAGCCTGGTGGATGATTCTTGGGATATCGATGTCTCGAAAGTGAAACCAATCAAGTGGACCTTCAAAGACCTGAACGGGTCTTTTGCTCCGGTCTTAAAAACAGAACCTGCGAACAAATACCTGTTGGTGAAAGCACTGACGGCAGCACTTGAATCCATCAGGAAAGGGGCAGGAGAGGAACCGATATGGAATCTGATGGAAAAGAGCATGCGTGGGGGAAATTTCTCCGACAACATTGCCAAGCGTTTGATTGATAGCGACGAGACATTGATGTATTATCTTACCTTGGTACAGGATCGTCAGATTGTAAAACTCAGGAAATTGGGTTATAAGAACAAATCCTTCTGGAAAGAATTCACTTCTGCCCGGGTTGAAGGCAATACGCCGGCCATGACCCAGGCGGTAACCAAACGGTTTAAGTTGAAAAGTCCGGAAGAGGACTATGCTGCATGGGCTGCGGGATTGCGTAAAGAGTCGAAGAAAGCGCATGTGGCATGGAACAACCAATGGCTTCCGCCGAACTGGGGCTGGGAATCAGAAAAGGCAGCCTTCCGTTTCTACCTTGGACATTTCGATTTATTCGGTAAACATAGTGATCTGGATACGCTGATCATGCCTAAGATTGCCGAAGGTAAAAGCTATCATCTCGATCAGAATGCCTGGGGCATGGATATACTCCATGTCGGCGCAACGAGTGGTTGCGGCGGAGTCATACTTTATGTCAATGGTGTGGCCTATCCGGTACGCAACGAGAAAGAGACGGGCAAACCCTCCTTTACGGGTCGACTGTTAAAGGAAAGCCTTGACAAAGTCACGCTTGAGTTTGTGGCAAAGGGCGTAGGGCCAGAAAAGGCACCATATACCGTGACCTTACGTCCTTCAGGTCTGGCGGGTCATTATGAATCACCGGTGGAAGTGTTGGTGGAAGGAGGAACACCCGGAGACAAGATAGAATTGGGAATCGGGCTGGTCCGTTTATCGGAAGAGACCTATTTTTCCGACAAGAGTTCAGGCATTATCGGTACCTGGGGTTTTCAGGATCCGGCGATCGGCTTTATAGGTATGGGAATCATATCTTCTGCCGAACGATTTATTCGTTTTGACGATCAGCCGACGGAACACAGGGTTGTCTTGCGTTGTGAACCCGGTGTACCGATGGTCTATTATCTCCGTTCCGATTGGTTGAGGGGGCGTCAGTTCAGTTGCTGTCCGTCGGCACAAGATTGGTTTAATGTCCTTAAAAAGGAAGCTATCAATTTGAATGATAAGCAATAATTATAATCAGATATGCCATGAAATCAAGTTTCATTTTAATTCTAATTTCTTTAATGACCATATTTTCGTATGGTCAGAATAATTCTCAAGTCAGGGAATATCAAAAGGACTATGTAACCTACCCGTATTCAGATGCAAATCCAATGCCTGCATTTGGGAAGATTTATCCTTATTTCAGGTATGAAGGATTTACATTGACACCTGAAAAGAAATCCTGGAAAGTCGTTGAACTTGAAAATGATTTTTTAAAAATTCAGATCTTTCCGGAAATCGGAGGTAAAATCTGGTCTGTGATTGATAAGATTTCAGGGAAAGAAATGTTTTATGGAAACGAAGTGGTAAAATTCAGGGATGTGGCTTTACGAGGTGCATGGACAAGTGGAGGTCTTGAATTTAATTATGGAGTGATCGGGCATTCGCCGGCATGTTCTTTTCCTGTTGATTATTTGACTCGCACCAATCCCGATGGGAGTGCCAGTTGTATCATCGGTGCCTTAGACCTTTTAACCCGTACCTATTGGAATATAGAAATCAATCTTCCGAAAGATAAAGCATGGTTTACAACCCGTTCGTTTTGGCATAACCGAACAGGTGCTTCCCAGCCATATTACCATTGGATAAACTCAGCAGTCAATACAAAGAAAGACCTTGAATTCATTTATCCGGGTACACATTTGATTGATCATGAGGGCATTTCCTCTTCATGGCCGATGGATTCCGTTCTTAATAAGAACCTATCACGTTGGGAGGAGAATGATTTTATCGGAGCAAAATCATATCACGTTTTGGGAACGCACAGTTCCTATTTTGGTGCCTACTGGAAAGAGGAGGATTATGGTGTTTTACAATATTCAAATCGGGATGATAAATTAGGAAAAAAAATATGGATATGGGCTTTGTCCGACGAAGGGAAAATATGGGAAGAATTATTGACTGATAGAAATGGTCAATATGCTGAACTTCAAAGTGGTAGATTGTTCAACCAGAATTTAGTGACCAGTAGCTTGACACCCTACAAACAGATAAACTTCATGCCGTATGGTACTGATTCATGGACAGAATATTGGTTCCCATTCAGAGGCATCGGAGGTGTAAGTAATGTTACACCTTTGGGTGTGATTCATGTCGGTGAGAAGGACCATTCGATCAATATCCGGATTTCGCCCCTTCAGACGATACAGGACACACTCAAAATATATGATGATGATCAATTGGTTTATCAGGAAAATGCAAAGTTTCAAATAGGTCAAGTTTTTGAATCAAAAATGAATGTGCCGGATAATCAGAAAATTTCCAAGATCATTTTTGGTAATAACGTCCTTTGGAGCAATGAAGACAAGACGTTAAGCCGTCCCGTAAAAACCATTAAAGATTTTAATTGGAACTCTGCTTATGGAAAATATCTGCGTGGAAGAGATTTCATGGGATTTCGCTTATATGACAAGGCAGAACTATTTATACGAGAGTCATTGAATTTGGATCATAATTATATTCCATCTTTGGTAGAGATGTCGAAACTGTATTATTATCATTTGAATTATGATTCTGCTTTCATCTGTGCAAAAAAGGCATTGTCAATTGACACCTATGATGCTGCTGCAAATTATGAATATGGTCGTTCGGCGATGAAATTGAATCAATATTTTGATGCATTGGATGGATTTGAAGTTGCTGCATTGACAGAACCTTATAGGAGTGCCGCATATACTGAGATCAGTAAAATTTATAGGCTTCAGAATAATCCTGCGAAATCATTGGAGTATGCACAGAAGAGTCTGATCAATAACGTGTATAATATAGAAGGATTGCAGATGTCTTATTTAGCATATCTGTCGCTTCAAAAAGGCAAAGAAGCAGAAGCCGTTGCAAATCGGATACTCGAAATCGAACCGCTGAACCATTTTATTCGCTTTGAACGGTATTATAACAATCAGAATAAAAAAACATTATCAGATTTTCAGGAAAATATCCGGGATGAAATGCCTGTACAGACTTATTTGGAACTCGGAATTTGGTATTACACGCTAAATATGATAGACAGAAGTCAGGCCGTATTACAGTTGGCACCAGAAAATGCAGAAGTGAGCTATTGGTTGGCTTTTCTATCAAGTAAATCCGCCAATGAAAAACAAGTTGCTTCCTTGTTGAAGAAAGCTGCTTCGCAAGATGCCAATTTTATATTTCCTTTCAGAGAAGAGAGTGAAGATGTATTTAAATGGGCCATACAGCAGCAATCTGATTGGCAGCCTCGTTATTATTTGGCTCTGCTAAACCGTTCGAGAAATAACGGGGATAAAGCTTATGTGCTATTGTCTTCAATAAATGATGATGTGAAATTTGCTCCATTATATTCATTGCGGGCAAGATCAACTCAAGATGTCTTATCTCAGGAGAAAGATCTGAGAATTGCAGCTTCATTATCTTTGGAATCGCGTTATACGCAGGAATTAACACGTTTCTACCTAAATCATAACGATAATAAAAAAGCGTTGGAGGTTATTGCCCCATTTTATAGAAAAAATAAGAACCATTTTCCTACAGGTTTGATGTATACAAGAGCCTTATTAAAGAACAAGGAATACACAACAGCAGAAAAAGTATTGAATCAAATATATATATTACCTCCTGAAGGTTATCCTGACGGACGATTGTTATATCGGGCAACAAAATTATCGTTGGCTGCTGAATCACTTTTTAAAGGAAATACAGCGGATGCACAAAAAAAGATATCAGAAGCCGGGGTGTGGTCACGGAACATGGGTGTGGGAAAGCCTTTTGAAGAAATGATTGACTCACGAATAGAGGATTGGCTGGAGGTTTTGATTGCACAGAAAACAAAAGACTCTGTCAAAAAAGTGGAATATCTGAAGAAAGTGGCTTATGCTGAAAAAAACAAAAACTCCATGGATTATCTTTTACAAGCATTGGCATCCTATCAATTGGGCGAGAAGCAACATGCAGATGAAATGTTTAATTCATGGCTATCTGTACAGAAGGATTCAACGATCAAAGATTGGGGAAATAAATTCTATCTTGCAAATAAAAATAAAGAATATCCTTTTGATTATGAGCAAATCATGAAAATGATAGAATCTACTGCCGGATCGGAATATATCAGAATGTTCTAAAAAAGTTCAAAAGACCTATTATAAACTCAACTCATGAAGAAACTTCATTTTTTACCGTTGTCATTATGTTTTGCAATTCTTTCATTTTCTGAATTGCAAGCGCAAACCATAGTTCAAAATCCGGCAGACATGTCGGTCGTATATGTGGAAAGACTTCCAAAACCCACTCCCAATGTGTCTGAAAGTAAAAAAGGCTTTATTGCCTATCCGAGTCCTTCTTTGAAGATGTCATTTGAATATTCCAGACCGGACTCGACAAGACTTTCCAGGATAGAGGCCTTTGCCGCTCAGGGTGAAATTATTCCGATTACTTTTTGTGTCTATGCTTTACGCGATATTGATGGTCTGAGTATTGAGCTGTCTGACCTTAAAAGTAAAGGAACAATCATTCCGGCAAAAAGCATGACTCCGAATATTGTGATGTATTTGACCAAAAGGTTTATGTATCAAAAAAAGCAGAACCTTGTCAATGCTCCTACCTATATCACTTCCTTGGAAAGTCCGATTTCCATTTCTGCAGATAGAAGTGAAAAATTTTGGATCAATTTCAAGTCTCCTGAAAATGCCAAACCCGGTGTTTATGCCGGAACGATTACCATTCGTACAAAAAATGCATCTCAAAAAATTCCTGTGAGCATACGGGTTCTTCCTTTTAAATTGCCGGAACCGGAAGGAATGATGTATGGAATGTATTATTCCAATTATGGACAGGTATTTGGTAGTCTGAAGACTGTTGATGCAATGAGAGCTCAAGTGCGTCATGATTTGGCGGACATGAGAGCACACGGCATGAACACAATCGCTATATGTAATGGGGTAGAGCCAAGCAGTTATACTGTTACTGATGATGGAAAGGTGAAATTCAATTTCCAGGGGAATACGCTTTTTGAGTTGGTGATGGATGCCTACAAAGAATTTAAGTTTACGGAACCGGTTATAGATATGTCCAAAGCAGCCCAAAAGGCTGTAACAGGTCGCACATTTGGTACTCCGGAATATGACTCTGTCTATGTTGAGTTTTATAGGGAACTAATGAAGGTATCAAAAACAAATGGGTGGCCGGTTATGTACATTCAGCCCTATGATGAACCGGGATGGCATACACAACAGGAGAGAGATGAGAATCTACATATGCTGAAAGTCTTGACTGCCGCCGGTATCCCAACCGAAGAAGACGGCCCCGGGGACAAATATTTTGTGGATGTTGCCGGACCTTATTCAAACCTTTGGAATTATAATGCAGCACTCAGTTCCGCTGAAGATGTTCGCCAAGCTCAAGCAGAAAATAGAAAGGTGACTTTATATAATTACGATGTTTCAGGTTGGCTCAGTGAATGCGGCCGCTGGGCAACCGGATTATTTAATTGGAAGTTTGGTCTAAACGGTGCATTCAATTGGGTGTACTTTGGAGGAAGAGTGGATCTTTATAATGATCTTGATGGGAGTTTTGGTGACTGGATGCATTATTATCCAAAGACAGATAAACACCCCGGTGGTTCATCCCTTGGCTTTGAAGGAATACGTCAGGGTATCAATGACAGATATTATCTGGAACTTTGCCAGAATACGATCAAAAAAACAAGAGCCAAAGGTGGAGAAGCTGAAAAGGCTGCCGACGCCGCTGAGAAGATGCTTGATGACCTTCGGGAAAGCTTAAGCAGTAATTTGGCTGCCCAATACAAAAAGATGGATTGGACAATGCTTTTATCCGAAGAGGATGCCTCCAAATATATTTTTATTAAACCTGAAAACGGGAAGATTATGGCCTACGCAAGCGGCGAATATAAATACAGTAATAATCTTAAACTGGAAGATTATGATAAAATTCGCTGGATGGTTGCGACGAATATCGTGAATATGATGGAAAAGTCTGGAGATGTTGCTTCGACGGGAATTAAAATTTCTCCGGTTGTGCCAATATCCAAGAGTATTCCAAAACCGGAATATGCGCAAAAAACCATAGAGATTCCTACTATGATGAATGCTCCGGTTATTGACGGAAAAGTTGCTGCAGATGAATGGAAAGATGCAGCAGATTTAAAACTCGGGCTCGATGATTCCTTTGCAAATCCGCAAATGCCGACAAGGGTCCGTTGCGGATTGAATGGCGGAGTCTTTTATGTTGCTTTCATCTGTACGGAGGAAGTGGTAGATTATCTCATAAAAGATGCAACCAAAAATGGAGGAGCCGTAACGAATGATGATTGTGTAGAAGTGTTTATGGATCCGGGACTTACTCAAGGTAAATTCTATCATATAGCAGTAAATGCTCTTGGAACATATATGACAGATGGTAGTTATAGCAATTGGAATCCTGAAATAAAAACGGCAACATCTCTCAACAAGGAAAAACAGGAGTGGATTGTCGAAATGGGGATTCCTGTTGGAGACCTGAAGCTTGCTCCGCAGTTCGGATTAAACTTCAATCGGGAACGCAGGCCAAAGGATGCATTAATCGAACTCTCATCCTGGGTGATGACCAAAGGCGGTTTCGGCAGGCCGGAAAGATTCGGCACAGCGGTCGTAAAATGAAATGGATAAAGGAGAAAACTGCCAAATTTGATTAGAACTGGAAACCTAATTTTATTTGGTAAGTTTTCAGCTTATCATCGTAATATCTGGGTTTGTGACAATAATACAATAGACTTAAATTAATATATCTGTTTGTAAGGATCGGATAACCCAATCCACAGCCGATTCTATATCCGTTACCGAATAAAAATGATTCTGCGGCTTTGCGGGAGTCGTGTGTCTGTACGCTATTGATTACAGTATTAAGATAGTCTTCTTTGATGGAGTATTTTTTATCCAACATGTTAACACGAGAATAGGCCAACTCAATGTTAGGCTTTAATTTGGATTCAGTAAAAATATACTTCAAGCCAATGTTTGATGTTAATTTTGTAGCACGAATCCGATATAAAAAATAGGATTCTTTCCTTGAATTAATGTATTCATCATATCCTATTATTTTTGCAAGATTAACATCCAACATCAGATGTAAACCTTTACTGAACCTGGGCCTGTAAAGGGAAATTTCCGCTCCGATTATAGGACTTATGGACGGCATTTGATGAAGATCAAAGAAACCGGAAGTGGAAATAGTCAGTTGATTATATTCCATCCCGCTATAAACAGAAAAGGTGTATTTTGCAAATTTCTTTTTATAGTCATTCTCAAATATGATGCATGATTCACCTGATTTACACATCTTGTCATGATATACTTTTGTATATTCAATCATTGACTTCTTTTCAAATTCTGCATCTTTTGTTTTAGCTGCCAATGGGACATAATCTTTGAAAACATAGGTAAGAACACCTTTATATCTATTATCAACTTTTATTTTATCGCTAACTATGATATCCGACTGTTTGGTTACACTAATCATTTTCCCCGGTTCTTTTTCATAAAAATAGTATTCCCTCCAGTCATTATCCAGATAATATAAATTCAACATACCCTGAACTAAAAATTCAACGAATACATTAACATTTAAACTATCATCAAGATTTACATTTTTTGAGACGTAAAACTTCCCTTCATCGAAAAATCTGAATCCGTATATTTCACCGGGAAGATATGTTTTTACAGGTGAATTCTCATCGACTTTAAATTTACAGATGGTGGAGTTTAAAAAATCGGTTTTAAAGTCAAGGAGTCCGACAACAGTATCATGATTATTTGTAATGATAAAACCTTTTACAAAGTTATTATTCCCAAAAACTGTTGTAAACGAAAAGACGATCAGAATTGACAAAAAAGATTTTATTTTCATATGATAATATTTTTTTCGTCTAAGGTCATATGAAACTCGCATGTCCATTTTATCATAAACTTGGACGTTTTTACAAACATGCTCGTTTCATATGCTTTCGACTATGGATTCACCTCTTCAGAAATCATATTTAATTTTATATTGTAATTCACTTCTTCTCCGGATTTAAATGTCTTTCCAAATATTTGCGGAGTATAACCTTCTTTTGTGCAGTATAAATAAACGCATCCCCCCCTCGGAAGAGATATCCGGTAGGTTCCGTCTGTCGAACTGAATGTGGAATCAACCGAATTTCTTGTCTTATACTCAATTTTTACTCCGGATATGGGTTGATCTTGAGAATTCGATATGGTTCCGTACATCGATGCCGGATCATTAAACTCATTCAGTGAACATGCCTGAAGAATTAGAATAAAAAATGTAAAAATAAAAAGATGTATGTTTTTCATTTCTAAATGGGATAAAAATTCATATTTTATTTATGAATAATTCATGAAAATAGAATCAATAATGATAGATATCAAATTTTATACAGCCCTCAAATATACAAATTATTTAACTTTAATACATTTCGATTTAATTTTTTTTCTATTCTTATTTTTTACGTCAAATCTTGACGTCAACCGAATTTATAGGCCTCATTCAGAATGCATACAATTGAAAAAAAGATGGTTCCAAGCTTGAACTTGAAACCATCTAATCATCATTAATGCTAACAACAATTAAAACGGCGTTTTTATATAATAATCATTTTTTCGTCTAAGGTCATATAGAACTCGCATGTTCCCTTTACCATAAACTTGGACGTTTTTACAAACATGCTCTTTCATATAAAAATAGTTAGCCCGTTCTAATTTTTCAGTTGTGTGATTATTTAATCATAATTTTTTGAACGATTGTCTTTTTGTCTGATTGAACGCATACCAGATAAATACCCGAACCGAATTCCTTGTTTAGAACCGTGGTTGAATTTGTAATCTGTTGTGTCAGCAGTTTTGCACCTGTCAGGTTATAAACCGATACCGATATTTTTGCGTTCGCATCTGCATTACAGTTTATCGCAATCATGTTGTCTGAATTTCGATAAACCGTCACATCATTTTGATCCTTTTTTGCTTCCGGAATGTTGGTATAAGTTGCATCGTATTCATAAGCTCCCATATCATAATATCCATAAGGGCGGTTATGTCCAGCCAGGTCAGTGCTATATTCATTATCAATTGATGTTCCTGCATCTATGGCCGGTGAACCTACTGCCAAATGAAAATCATTGTTAGCAGCATTGAAATAGGTAGAAGCATATACGTTAAAAATATTACTTGCGTCTTTATATGTCGTATCCATAGCAGTAGCAGTAGTGTCGAAACCGCAATAGGTAACAGTAGGATAGGTCACAACGCCACCTGCCGGATCAACGTTAATAGGTTTTGCGCCACCATTATAAAACAGACAATTTGTAAAATCAGCATTACTACCATTTGCTACAGTTGGAGTTGACAGATAAATTCCAACATAAGCAGTACCGGCGGTGTTTGGATTTGATGCAAAAGTACAGTTGTTAAATGTACCATGAATTCCTGCATTTGCGCTTACATAAGCAGAATTTCCACCTATATTTCCATAAATAAGGCAATTGTTAGCTTTGGCAGAACCTGTAAACATGAATGCTGAGCCATGAATGAAACTTGAATTTCCTGTAAATTTAGAGCTGCTTATCGTTACAGAACCACTAGGATTAGGCGTAACCATTATTGCCCCTCCGGAAGAGGCTGTTGTAGTGTTATTTTCAAACGTACAATTATTGATGTGATATGTTCCTACGCCTGTCCAAAGGCCACCTCCACCGGCAGTGGTAGACTTGCCGACACCCGAAGTGTTTGATGTAAAGGTACAATTGGATACATTCACGATATTACCAATTTTTGTAGAAGCATAGAGACCTCCGCCAGAACCAGCCGTACTCTTATTGGAATTAAAAGTACAATTTGAGATGGTGATAGAATCTGCATTAATAACAGCAGTGCTGTAAAGAAGTAAACCTCCACCTGATTTAGTGGTTGTGGTATTATTGGAAATGTCACAATTTGATACGGTTACTCCGCTGGTGGTTGAATACAAACAAACTCCTCCACCCCAAACGCCTGTATTATTAGTAATTTTACAACCGTTTATTTTACATCCGTTGCTGAAAGTAGTAACACCGGCTCCATATCCACTTGTCGTATTATCATGAATATAACAATCCTTTAAAGTAGCACCTCCTAACAAAACAATTCCACCGGCAGAAGTCGCAGTTGTCATTGTAGTAGTACAATTTTTGATTATACAGTTCTGCATGATTGTCGTTATGCCGCTAATTTTGGCAGCTGCACCCAGAACACCTGAGGTACTGTTTTTACAATTCTGAATAGACAATCCGTCTATAATGGTGGCAACTGTTGTAGAATCACCCAACAGACCTACGGTTGCTGCATTTCCGTCAAGAATTGTTTCATTGGTGAAATCCCAGGCATTGGTTCCTTTTGCTCTCCCTGAAAGGGCAGATTCTGTTCCTAAAAAACCACCATACAAGCTGACACCGTCGCTTAGTTTGACTGTATCAGTCAGAACATAAGTTCCACCAATAATCCAAACCTGATCTCCAGGAACAAATTTAGAGCCACCACCCATGGTCGGGGTAGCTAAACTTCTGTCGGCAAACCAGGCATTTAATGATGCTTCGTTTCCTCCATTGATCGTTGAAAGATTAACAAGTACAGGACTTGCAATTCCGCCTGTGTTTGTCCATGTTCCTCCTCCTGAGCTTTTGTAAATCAAATAAGTGCTGGCAAACGATGAAAGACTTAATGCAAGTCCTACAAAGATTAAGGTAATTAATTTTTTCATAATTGAAATGGTTTTAGATTCATACTAAAATAATTTATGTTACTCTGAGAAAATTTTTTCATCATATTTCCGAATTTTATAATTGTTAATCAACTAATTATTCTCATTATTTTCAACTAAAACAAATCATACTTTTTCCCCCCTTTCCATCTTAATTGTTATGAACGACTAACTATATCAATGTCTTGATAAAAAAGATGATCATACGAATCAAAAAAAACAGAAAATATAGCACCATGGTAATTAATATAACATATCCGATTTCCGTAAATATTTCAAGCCATGGTGATTTGTAAATGATCACGGCAGCAATATTTAATAAAAAGACAAAAACAAAACAGAAGAGAAGGATGCGGAATTCTTTCTTTTGATATTTTGCCGTAATGATATGATCTTTCATTTTCTTAAAAATTTAGATAAGGTATTTTATACTTTTCAGGAAAATCAATTTTCTTTTGTTGTTCAATGGCTTGATTGCCCATCAGACAAAGAATGGTGGAGCAATAACATTCTTCAACAATATTTTTTGCTTTTTCTCCGGTGATGGAAGCCTGGCAGAAAGCGGAAATCAATTCATCGGAACCGTCTTTGTCCACTCCTGTCGTAGATATGCCCGGATTTATACTGATTGGCCCTTTGATCACATAATTTGCCTGATGTTGGGTTTCTATTTCCGGTACCCAACTCGGACCTGCGATGGGAACAGCAGAGAATGCTTTGCTTTCCACTTGATTGATCAGTTGAAGGATAGCCGGTGCCGGTTCCGCATCTTCAAAAAAGTACTGTCCTTTTGCCAATTCCATGGTTCCCTTATTCCCCAATACCTGTTCACCCATACCGTTGAATTTGTTTGAAATCAACGTCTCATAAGTGGTTTTTACATTGTTTTTATAATGGTAGGTCAAACTGATGCTATCACAGACCTCCCTGCTATCTTTCCAAAAAACAATGTCACCCATTCCGATGACCGAATCCGGTATTCTTTTCAAAGCCCAATTGGACACTTCCAATTGATGTGAACCCAACTCCGTCATTAAACCTGCGGATGATTCCTTATATAACCGCCAGTTTATTTTGCGTTCCAGCTCCGGAGAGGGTACAGGACGACGCCAATCGTTATTTCTGAACCAATGGCATCTCATTCCCACAATATCTCCAATCAATCCTGAATGTATCATTTGTAAGGCTTTGACGTATTTTTCATCATACAAACGCTGCATTCCAAAATAGAGGACTTTGTCCGTTTTTTGATAAGTATCGTAAATGGACTTGCATTCATCCATCGTCAACGCCATGGCTTTTTCGCAAAAAGTATGTTTACCGGCAGCCAATGAATCAAGTACCATCGGAGCATGCCAATTCAAAGGGGTAGAAATAATCACACCATCGATATCCTTTGATTCAAGCATTTTTTTATAATCGGTATATGTTTTTGCTTTTGGGCATAAATCCGATGCCGTTTTCAGGTTGGGTGGATAGTTGTCACATAATGCCACAATTTCAGCATGTGGAATATTCAACAAATTGTGGATGTGGTAAACACCTCTCGAACCGGTACCAATAAGCGCAATACGGGCCTTTTGGCCTTTTATTTCTTCTAATTTTTCAGGAGTGCATGACTGTAACCAAGGTGAAGAGGCCAATAAAACAGATCCACCGGCAATGTATCCTAAATCCTTAATGAATTTTCGAAGCCCTAAATCTAACTGGTCGTTTTTATTTGATGGAGACTTTTTCATAAATTATAGATTGTAAACGAATATTTCTGATGTGTTGAAATGATGCAATATTTCTTCTCTTTTCTCAATTTGTGCAATCATCAAAGAGGTACTTAACACTTCTGCATCCACTGAATCTTTTGTGATGATACTTACCATTTTCTTTTCTTCATTGTAAACGCCTGTAAAAGGATTTACTATGTGCTTTGGATTGGAAGGCATGTTCCCGGAAGTTGACATGGCATCATCCTTTAGTTTATACTCACCCAACATTTTTCCCTTTTGATAAGGGTCTTCTATCCCAATACTCCAACAATCGCCATAAGGATGTTTTCCTAATCCAAAAATGGAGCTATTTCCAAAGTTAATGAAAGAATTTTGAACGTTATTTTCTATCAAAATACCCTTTATTTTTTCTATGGCATATCCTTTGGCATAACCTCCGAAATCTATACGTAAGTCCTTATCTACAAACATAATAGATTTGTCCTTATGATCCAATAAAACCTTGTTGAAATTTTGGAGTGTAATGTCAAATAAGCCATTGGTCTGTTGATGATATTTTTTGCAACTTAAAAGGATATCCCACATTTCAGAACTTACAATGAAAGGTGACAAACAAGCACCTGCATTTATTTGCGAGACTTCACTTTCAGGATCAAAACGGTTAAATAGTTTATCTAAACGAATCAGTTCCGATTGAATTTTGTCCCAAAGAGCTTCGCCTGTCACTTTGTTTTCAATTACAAACAGAATGTCAAATCTTGTTCCCATGATGCTGAGTAAAGAGCCATGGAAAAGAGAAGAGGATTCATAGTAATTGAAATAGGGATGGTTCATCTATTTTGAATTTTTAGCCATATCTTGAGCTGATGTTGTGATATAGTATTTTGTTAACATGTTTGGAATTTCCCAGGCAGGCATATTCCGGTTGATCAGAAAACCAAAGAATTTGTCTGCCACCCGTGAAAAATGTGTTTCATGTCCTTCTCTTTTTTCTACCGGAATATCAATTTTGATTTGATCTCCCTCCTTTTTTAGAGAAATGAAAGGGTAAGTTTGCTGAAGTTTTTTGATGGTCTGATCAAGGGCTTCATCAAACTCCTTTTGATCCGCATTCTCTGCTTTTTGAATATATAATTGAGGCACAAAAGACTGCTCCTTGTTTTGAAGGATTTTGCATATCGCCCGATCTCCCTTAATGATGGAACTATACGTATCTCCGCTACCGGCAGCTGCTTCATAATTCCATATTACTTTTAATGCAATGTTTACCTTTTTGACTTTATAATGGATTTCACCATTGGCATACACTTTCAGTAAGGAATCGGAAACATATTTGGTCAAATAATCCGGAAATTGTCTGAGTTGAGTGGATTGAGAAAATTGTTGCAAAGTCAAATCCGTTGTCCAATGTTTTGCCGACAGCATCGTAACATCTTTTGTATATTTTAATGCGACATCAGGAAAACACAACCAATTTACGATATCAATCAAATGTGTCGTTACATCAACAATACCTTCTCCTTGTTGTTCAACATCATAGTACCATGCCGGACGGACCAATGCATTTCCTGAAACGTTTTTATAAAAATGATGGACGCTTTCTACGGATACGGCAGGTTCTTTTGCTGTGCCGTTTTGAACTTCACCAAATAGTTTTTTATTCTGGATCAGTTCCTGTTCAACGATATTCAAAATATCATAGCGTTCCGTCATGATATCGTACAACAACATATTTTTTTTCCTGGCGGCATCAAAAGATTGTTTCAGCATTTTAAACTGTTCTTTGTTGATGGCCATCGGCTTATCGGACAGTACATTGAATCCGGCATTAATAGACTGATTGATATAATCTGCCTTCTTTTGATTGTTACCGGCTAAAACCACCACATTTCCCTTTTTCTCAGACAACATCTTTTGAAAGAAATCATCCTCGGAATAAATGGATTCTTTCCATGAAGTGTGGTTCTCTGCGCGATAATTATAGGACTCTATCCGGTGTATATGTTGGAACAATTCTGTCTCTTGCGGAGCATATACATAAACGCTGTCATTTATAATTTTGTTACTTGATTTGAACAGTAAGTCCGCATGAAAATGACCAGGATCTAAAATAACCATTTTCACTTCTCCATCTTTACCGACGAATTTATCCCCTGGCTCAGTTATTTTATTTCCTGAACGACAAGACAAGCTCAAAGTACAAAATACAAACAGTCCGATTATTTTTATTCGATTGATCATCGATTTATTCTTTTAATTTTTTGAGTATTTTTTTCGCTTCCTTTTGTGCTTTCTGATAAGTCTGATCCATAGAGATGATTTTGCCGTTCTGCCTTACACTCTCATTGGAAGCCTCCATAAAGGTGAATATTTCCAATGTCTCTTTTGCAGAAACAGGAGCTACACGGGTTCTAAAGAAAGTAATAATCTGGTCGAGAAGCGGTTCATAACCACCGTATCCTCCGACTTGAACAGCACCTTTATCTGTTGTAAAAGCTGTTCCTCCATAAATGGGATCCCCTTTTTGTAATCCTCTGAATGTTCCGATTCTTCCATCACTCCATAATCCGACAACGACATCTGCGTCTTTGGATGTCATACGATTGACGGATACACAACCGGTTCCCATGACCGTATATAGTATTTCTACTCCGTGAATGCCATACCAACCAAAATCAGGATGGGATGGTTCTTCTTTGTGCGGAGAAAAGCAATCTGCTGCGAAAATATGACCTAAATTCCCTTTTCCTAATTCTTGGGTTTGCGGTGAGAAACGCAATGCGGAGGAAGAAAAGATGGGCACATTATATTTCCCTGCAAGATCAAAGATGGCTATTGCATGTGGTAGGGTAGCGGCAATCGGTTTATCAATAAACATGATTTTGCCGGATTTAAATACTTCCAGAGCCTGTTCCAAATGCAGATTTCCATCGTTTGTCTCCAACATCACACAATCTACTTTTTTTAATAGTTCAGAAATCGAAGGCACTATTTCCACCCCACATTTTTTCACTCCTTCGGTGTATCCGGGAATACGATCGTAGCTTGATTTAATGGTTTTGGAACCATAAGGATAAGCGGCAACGACTCTAAAGTCTTGGTATTTTGTGTTTTTATCTCCATTTAACAATTCTGTGAATGCTAAAGCATGGGATGTATCCAATCCGATAATACCGATTTTGATTTCAGCTTGTACGAGCGAAGTTATATGGAGTAAGATGATGATTACAAATAGATAAATTTTACGCTTCATGATCCTTTTATTTTTTAGTTTAACAATGATGAATTTTTATTTTGAATAGATCACATTTCCTTCTGATATGGTTGTAAAGACGTCTATATGGTTGTCAAAGATTATTAGGTCAGCATCTTTGCCTTCTTGTATAGAGCCTTTTTTATCGTTGATCCTGATGATTCTGGCAGGAGTAAGTGTCATCATTTTTACAGCGTCTGTCAATGGTACTTCCGCAATGTTTACCATCGTTCGAACCAATCGGTTGGTTGTGGCAACACTTCCCGCGAAAGCACTGCGATCCATCAATTTTGCCACCCCATCTTCGATGATCACTTTCTGTCCGTTCTTAAGACTACCTAAAATCGATTCTCCGTCAGGCATTCCTGCTCCGCGCATGGAATCGGTGCAAAGTGCAATTTTATCAGAGCCTTTGAATTTATAAACAAATTGTAAGAGGGGTTTTGGCAAATGTACCCCATCAGCGATGATTTCGACGGTCATGTCATCAATTAAGTATGCTGCTTCTACGGCACCGGCATATCTGTATGCATTTCGGCGTGTGACAGAAGACATGGCTGAATAAAGATGTGTCATGTGGGTGAATCCTGCATCATAAGCTTTTTCAACCTGTTCATAAATAGCATCGGTATGGGCAATACACGGAAGAATATGTTTTGATCTCAAAACCTTTCCGAATTCGAGTGCCCCGTCCAATTCAGGAGCCAAACTCCAACGGACAATATCATCGGATGCCTCTAATACGCGATTGTATTCTTTAGGTTCCGGATTACGTAAATATTTAGGATCTTGTGCCCCTCGTTGATTGTAGGCAAAATAAGGTCCTTCCAAATGTAATCCCAGAAATTTTGAACCTTTTTTGTTTTGAACTGCTGCTGTTTTATATACGGGGAAAATTTTTAATAATTCATCGGTTGTACTTGCGAGTGTGGTAGGTAATAATGCGGTCGTTCCAAATTTAGCATGGGTTTCAGCTGCACCAAGAAAAGCTTCTACTGTTCCATCCATATAATCATGACCGCCTCCGCCGTGTGTATGAATATCGATAAAGCCCGGTGATACATAATTGTTTTTTGCATCGATGATATGATCGGTTTCACTGAGTTGAAGTTTTGACATGGGAAGGATTTTTGCGATATTTTTTCCTTCACATATCACGGCCATATTTTCCTCGATTCGATCGGGAAAAATAATTTTTCCGTTTATTATGATCAGTTTCTTCATGTTTTCATCAAATGATTTATAATCCTCTTGATATAACTTGAGTTCTATTGTTCGACAGGCCAATGATCCGTACGAAACGGAGAGGCCGGTAATCCCATCGTATTGATTAAATCTCCAATCTCATAATTCCTAAAACAGTATCGGACAGCAACCGGTGCCTGTACAAGATCGGAACTTACAACCAACCTTCCGTTTTCTTTTCGTATAACCATCGCTTTTGCAGGATAAAAAATCTGATCCTGACCGGCTATTTCAAAACCTTTTAGCTCTACTTCAAAAGGTGCGAGTCCCAAAGCTTCGTGGTCAAAGGTTATATAGGCTTTGCCATCCTTGATTTCCATACTTTTATAAATCGGGCCTGAGTATGAGATGTCTTTTTTACCGTAGGTTTTTGACAAGGCCCAATAAGCCAATCTTTCTCCGACTTCTTTTTTCTGCGAAGGGTGGATATTATTTGCCTGACCGGTAATATCTGTGGTTACAACCATTCCTGAATTGGGTATCTCTGCCATGCATTGCATTTGTACCTCACGAAGTAAAGCACTCTCTCTCAAATTTTCACCTTTGTAGCGGTAGGGTGCAATTTGTACGTAATAAAACGGAAATTCACCTTGCCCGAAAGAATCACGAACATCTGAGACAAAAGTTTTCATTAATTGATGATATAATTGAGGCGTACTGACATCTGCTTCACCTTGATACCAGATCATCCCTTTTATCTTAAAATTAAGAAAAGGATCCATCATGGCATTTCTAAGCATACAGGCCTTTAAATAAGGTAATGCCAAAGTATCTTTATTATAAAGATGTTCCATCGATACTTCATTCTTGAAAGGTTTCAGGGAACTTTCGCTCATCCAGGCTTCCATTTTTGATGCACCATGTGAAGAGACGACGATGCCTACAGGTACATCCAGTACTTCCTGCAGACATTTGGCAAAAAAGTAAGCTGTTGCGCTGGCGGAAGAAACACCTTCCGAGTCGTTTATTTTCCAGGAGCCCTTACAATCTGTTTGCGGCTTCTTACCGTATGAACGTTGTGCGGTATATATTCTGATCGGTAAGCTCGGTTTGGCTTTTAAGACCAGATCATTCGCACCTTCCACAGGAGAATATTTAAAACCTTTTACGGGCATTTCCATGTTGGATTGTCCGGAGCAGAACCAAACTTCACCGATAAGGATGTTACTTAGTTTAAGAAGTTCGCCGTCACTGATATTTAACTCATAGGGGCCTCCGGCAACAGGTGTCTTTATTTTTAAAATCCAACTTCCGTCCTCTTTTGAGAGGGTGGTGTATTTCTTTTGATCCCAGTTTGAAAAAACGGTTATTTTTTTGTTTGGAGTTGCTTCTCCCCATATAGAGACCGATGATTCTTGTTGAAGGACCATATTGTCGGCCAAGATGGTGGGTAGTTTTATCTTTGCATTTAACCCGCCAATGCTTAATGATAGTAATAATAGATTTAGAAATATCTTTTTCATTTGGATTTATTTTTTTACGATATGCCACGACGTGATTTTGTGTCCGTATACGGCAAAGAAAATCAAATAAAGGAAACAGGGTATCAATACCCAATATCCGGCTCTCAAAGAATTTCCATCTGCTATAAGTCCGTAGATCAAAGGTAAAATGGCATTTCCACATAAACCCATCACCAATAAGGAGGAGCCGGTTTTTGTGAAGCGTCCCAGGTCATGAATGGAGAGCGGCCAGATTCCTGCATAAATTAATGCGTTGGGAAATCCTATGGCACTTAAAAAGTAAATGGATGCATTTGCCTGATGACCGAATAAAGAAACTTGCCAATCCGCGAAAATGACTCCAAAAGACAAACACAATCCTAAAACAGTACAAAATATCAGGGCGTTTTTTTGTGAAACGTATTTGGGTATTAAGACAATGCCGAGAAGATAACCGCAAACAGTAGCAGTCAGGGTATATGATGGGAAAATTTTCGCCTCCAATAAATTCATTCCCATCGATCCTGCATAGTTGATAATGGTGTCTATCGCTACAACTTGTGTCCCTACATGAAGAAAAATGGCAACGGCACCCAAGATGAGATACGGAAAATCCAAAAGTGTTTTTTTTGTTTTGTGAGAAGCGATTGTATCCTTCTTTTGATTGTCGTCATCATCGGTATTTATTTCTGGTAAGACAGAATAACGAATGCCGATTCCGACTAAGAGTAAAACAACTCCAAGTATGCTGTACGGCAGGATCACTCTGCAAATCAGTTCATCGAGCATGACGTTCTTAGCCGCCTCCGTCAATGTCCCGGAACCCAACAGTTCGAACATTTGACTATCTGTCACTTTTAACACGACAGCAGCAAAGATTAAAGGAGAAATAATGCCTGCAAATTTATTACAGACCCCCATAATGCTCATTCGTTGCGCGGCACTCTCAATGGGCCCGATCATGGTTACCAAAGGGTTTGCTGCTGTTTGTAAAATGGCTAATCCTGTTCCGATGGAAAACAATCCGATCAGAAAAACAGCGAACTGGCGAGTCAGAGCAGCCGGAACAAAGATAAAGGAACCGATGGCCATGAGAAAAAATCCGAACATGATCCCTCGCTTGAATCCTACCCGTTTCAATAGGATTCCGGAAGGGATTGCCATGATAAAATAAGCAATATAGAATGAAAAGGTAACGAAGTATGACTGAAAATGAGTTAGTTCACACGATATTTTGAAATAAGGGATAAGAATAGCATTTAACCATGAAACAAAGCCAAATACAAAAAACATTCCGGCTAATATGACAATGGATGTATAGAAAGCTCTTTTATTCGGAGCTGAGTTGGTAGATATTTTATCCATCCTAAATATGGTGTTTTATAGCGATAAACGGTTAATACACAAAAATAGACTATAAATTTCTATGCCACCGTGTTAAAAGCGTAAAAACATCTTCAAAAAGCGATATATCAGATAAGTTTATCTGATATATCGGCTATATTCATGGGGAATCTTAAAATGTATAACGGATGCAAGGACAAGTCCAAGATCATTTTGAGTTTTTAAGTTGATCGCGCATTTCCTGCAGGATCTTCTCGTTGGCATCTATCATGTGTTGGGTGGTTCCTGCCTGATACCATTGGGTAATCCTGTCCTGATGGTAAAACGGTTCGGGTGTAATGTTCTCATTCTCCAGGGAAGCGATGACGTTGGAAAGCGTACGGTCTTTTTCGGCTGCCAAGGTCAGTTCGCTTTTCAAGATGTTGAATTCCTTGATTTGCTCGTCTATTTTTTTGAGTAACATGGGAGGCTGATAATTTGTCGCATCGGTGGATTCCATGATTTCTTTCACTGCCTTTCCTGCGCCGCCGTCCTTATTGGGTGCTTCAACGCCTAACAACCAGGCGATGGTCGGTGCTATGTCCGTATGTTCAAAGTAAGAAAGTTTACGGTCTTTGGCTACACCGGGGCCCACGAAAAGCAATGGTGTCACCCAACTGTCTTCATCAAACAAAGGATGCCAGCCAATCAGACTCTGACCATGATCGGAAGTCACGATCAACACCGTACTTTCCCATTTTCCTGATTTCTTTAAGAAAGCGACAAATTTGCCCAACTGACGGTCTGCATTTTCAATGGCACTGACATACGGTGACTTTTCCCCATAGATGTTTTTGTAATAGGGTTTATCCGGGGTGCTTGCTGACACGACTGCCTGCCCGATACTTCCGGGAGACTGAAGGTGAATTCTCATGAAACGGAGATTTTGGTTTTCCAGTAATCCGATGGCTTGTTCAACCACTTGATCATCGGTGAGGGTTTGATCCATGATGGTTGTAGAAAATCCTCTGCCGACAGAGTTATAGGCTGATGTGTTGACAACGAATGCAGTCTGGAATTTCGGAGAGATCTTTTCTTGCAAGAACTTATTCTCCGGTTTAATGAAAATGGTTCCTTCGTGAAACATCGGGTTTGGAAAAGAGCAACTGTTAAAGGTACTGTAATCTCCTATTGTTGGGTGATGCGGCATGATTACATAGGATTTTTTGATATAGGTACCTTCCTGAATCAATGTGTTCAGGACTGGCATTTTCAGCCTTTCGGGAGCTTGCCAATGCATTCCGTCTATCATGAAAACAATGACCCTTTCAATTTTTGGGGTTTGTGCAAAGGCCTGAGAAGGATAATACATCATTACACCAATGATGATAAAGGTTTTAACAAATACAGAAATGTTTTTACCAAGTATTTTCATAATTAAATAGGTTTTAGTTTAGAACCGTAAAGAATCAATGAATTAATGACTTTCTATCTTCACGAAAGATTCTTAATCAAATGAAATACAAAAAAAGCAATAAGAATTTCAAAAAACGAAGATTCTCTATCCATAATCCAAAATTCGAAAATATTTTTACGAAGTGCAATTATTTTTATCGAAATTAAGGTTTTTTACTGATGTTTTTGATAGGTCCGACTTTCTTGATTAAAATATTGAGAACCTGATGTCCATACGGTTTCCCGTTTTTTTTCGAGTTATTGTCCAGCCTTTCGGGTAGGGGTATAAAAACGCAAAGCATCCGAAAATCATTTCGAATGCTTTGTTGGTTTAAATAGATCGGGCTTTTTTAGTCTTCGATGGGGATTCTCATCTTATGGAATGACCTCCAGACAAAAATGAATCCGATGATCAGGAAAGGAACGGAAACATACATGGAATAATCCAATGCTGGATTTGCTTTCATCCCAATACAAATTTCGGTAGCCAGAAGTCCGAATAAGGTGGAGAACTTGATGATCGGGTTCAATGATACGGAAGAAGTGTCTTTGAAAGGATCGCCTACCGTATCTCCTACAACTGCAGCTTCATGCAATGGTGTGTTTTTCTCTTTCAGATCAACCTCCACCACTTTTTTGGCATTGTCCCAACTGCCTCCGGCATTGGCCATATAGATAGCCTGAAATAATCCGAATACAGCGATGGATACCAAATAAGCGACAAAGAAGTTGGGATCAAGGAATGCAAATCCCAAAGTAAGGGATATCAGCGCAATAAAGATGTTCCACATACCCTTTTGGGCATATTGTGTGCAAATTTTCACGACAGACTTGGAATCTTCCAGATCCGCTTCCTGCTTATCAAAATTGAAAGTCCTCTTGATAAATTGAACGGCACGATACGCCCCGGTGGTAACAGCTTGCATGGAGGCTCCGCAGAACCAATATATGACCGCTCCACCGCAAATCAGGCCAAGAATCACCGGAGCATCCGTCAATGACAAATGCAACATGCCGACCTTCTCGAGTAACAAGATAATGGAGAAAATCATGGTGGTGGATCCGCAAACGGCTGTTCCGATCAATACCGGTTTAGCTGTAGCCTTGAAGGTGTTACCGGCGGAATCATTGGCTTCCAGGTAATGTTTTCCAAGCTCAAAATCAGGTTTGAAACCAAAATCCTTTTCAATGTTTTCACTGATGTTCGGGATTTGTTCAATTTGTGAAAGTTCAAACACAGATTGTGCATTGTCGGTTACAGGTCCATAACTATCAACAGCAATGGTTACAGGTCCCATACATAAAAGGCCGAAAGCGACCAAGCCAAACGCAAAAATCGGGGTATGAGGCCCGAGCAAATCAGAAAGGCCGAGAGTAGCTGTAAAATAGGCGATTGACATCAGACCTGCAAGCAGTAATCCTGTCCAGAAGGCACTTAAATTACCGGTAACAACACCTGAAAGGATATTTAAGGAAGCTCCTCCTTCACGGGAAGCTGTCACGATTTCCTGTACATGCTTTGATTTGGAACCCGTAAATATTTTGGTAAATTCAGGTATCAATACGGCTGCCAAAATACCACATCCGATGATGATTGCCAGTTTCCACCAAGCTGTAGGATCAGCCAAGTCGGCCAACAGTAAGTGACTCATAAAGAATGCAGCACAAATACACAACGTGGCGGCTATCCATATCAGACGCATCAATGGCATTTCAAAATCAACATCTTTTTTGTTTTTCATCTCTTTTTTGGATAGCACTCTATCAATTGCCTGGTTGACAAAGAAGGAACATCCTGAAAGGAAATCCATCAAAAAGCGCATACCAAAAATCCAAACAATCAATTTGGATTGTATATTGGGATCATCTATTGCCAACGTAATGAAAGTGATCAATGCTACTCCGGTAACGCCGTAAGTTTCAAAACCGTCGGCAGTCGGTCCAACGCTATCGCCTGCATTATCACCGGTACAGTCTGCAATAACCCCAGGATTTCTGGGGTCATCTTCCTTGACTTTGAAAATGACCTTCATCAAGTCAGAACCGATATCGGCAATTTTGGTGAAAATACCACCGGCAATACGCAATGCACTTGCTCCCAATGACTCACCAATGGCAAATCCAAGGAAACAAATCCCTACGATTTCACGGGGAACAAACAACAAGATGGAGACCATCATCACCAGTTCGAGTGAAATCAGGAACAGTCCCACACTCATACCGGCTCTCAAAGGAATATAGACCACATCAAAGGGCTTCCCCTTCAATGCCGCAAATGCTGTACGGGCGTTGGCGAAAGTATTGACACGAATGCCATACCAGGCAACACTATATGATCCTGCCATTCCAATAATGGAAAACATGAGCACTTGAAGGACAACAGAAACGGACTGTCCAACCAGTCCAAAGAAGTAAACTGCAAAAATGATGGCAACAATACCAAAAAGCATTAAAAGGAATTTCCCTTGCTGAAGAAGATAGGTGCGGCAGGTGGCATAAATCGTAGAAGCTACCTTCAACATGGACTCATGCGCCGGCTTTTTTTTGATTTGGTGGAACAAGAATAAACTGAAGAACAGAGTTCCCGTAATGATTAATGCTCCATAAAAAAGGAAGTCCCAAGATGTGACAGAACCTCCAAAAATGTGATAAGTACCTTGGTGCAGATCAGGGATAGCCAAGTCAGCCTCACTTGCCTGCACGCCAGTACAGACTCCAAGCAGTGCACCTACTAAGAGATTGAATTTTAAGAACTTATTCATGAAATTAAAGATTTTAGGTATGGGTATTTATTTTGAAAAAAAATCGACCCAAATTACGTAATTATTTTTGTCTTTGAATATGGTTTTATATATTTTTAAATGTTTTTTTGCATCATCTGAATGCTCTTTTAAAGATAAGCATCCATATTGTTTAATTGTCTCGTTCTAAAATTGATTATTTTCAGGTGCAGATCCATTTCAAGACGTCATACCGCGGACGGTATGTCCTTGTCTACGAAGGAATTCAGCTACTTTATTTCTGACATCTCCCTGAATCAGGATTTCGTCATCTTTGGCTGAACCTCCAACACTAAAATGTTTTTTTATTGTTGCAGCCAAGTTCTTCAGCTCCGGTTCTGAACCTTGAAAATTGCTGATGATGGTGGCCGGTTTGCCATTTCGCTTTTCAAAACGAATGATTAAATTCTGTTTGGCAACTGAAACTTTTTTGCAGTCTTCTTTGACGGATTCGACCGGTTTTGATTCCGGGATATTGTTGATGGATGCATTTAAAATATCTTTCCAGTCTTTTTGAGCCATATTTGCATTAATTTTTTTGATGTTCAAATGTATAGATGTTTTCGCACTCAGACAATAATTCACCCTTTCAATTGTTTTTTTTATTATTTTTGCACATCAGTATTCATATCAAATAGATGGAACTTAATAAAATAAATGATTCTCAGACTATCCCCGAACCGACTCTCAGGCGTTTGCCCTGGTATCTGGCATACCTGAAACTTGAAGCAGATAAGGGGGAAAGTTATGTTTCTTCTACTCAGATTGCTCGTGCCATCAATGTAAGTGCTTCCCAAATAGCCAAAGATTTGTCGCTTGTGAACGTGTCCGGAAAAACCCGTGTAGGGTACGATGTGAATGAACTGGTTGATGTTCTGGAAAATTTTTTGGGGTTCAGAAGTGCTCACAGGGCTTTCTTGTTTGGTGTCGGAAGTTTGGGAGGTGCCTTGCTCCAAGATAGGGGGTTGTCACAGTATGGAATGGAAATTGTCGCAGGTTTTGACGTGAATCCGGACGTCATTGGTACGGAAATCAATGGACTGCCGGTTTTTGGCGTTGGTGAATTCGCTCAAAAACAAGCCGAAATGGATATTTCAATTGGTGTTTTGACGGTACCTGTCGATCAGGCTCAAAAGGTGGCGGACAAAATGGTGGAAGGTGGAATCCGGGCTATCTGGAATTTTACCCCGTTCCGCATCAGTGTTCCCAATCATATTGTTGTTCAGAACACTTCTATTTATGCGCATTTGGCAGTCATGTTCAATCGTCTGGAAAATCAGGAAGCTTTAACGAAAAAATGATTTACCTATGAAAATTATAGCGGTCGGGATGAATTACCGCAAACATTTGTTGGAACTGAATACGCCCGAACCTACTGAACCGATCCTATTCATCAAACCTGATTCTGCATTGGCCTATGCGACCCCGGACAGAGGAACAGCTAACAACCCTTTCTTTTTACCCGATTTCTCCGATGAGATCCATTATGAAACCGAGATTGTTATCAGAATCTGCAAACTGGGCAAGAATATTGCCGCAAAATTTGCCCATCGTTATTATGATGCCGTGACGGTAGGCCTGGACTTGACAGCCAGAGATCTGCAAAACAAGCTCCGGAAAAACGGGATGCCTTGGGAAATCTGCAAAGGCTTCGACCAATCAGCCGTGGTTGGTCAATTCAAGCCTCTTGGACAGTATGCGGACATACAGCATCTGGATTTTCAGCTCGATATTAACGGGAAAACGGTCCAAAAAGGATGTACTGCAGATATGATATTTTCTGTCGATCAAGTAATTGAATATGCATCTATCTTTTTCACATTGAAAATAGGAGACCTTATTTATACCGGTACTCCTTCCGGTGTCGGACAACTTTTTGCCGAAGATCATTTGGAAGGATATTTGATGGGTGAGAAATTACTGGATCTGCGTGTGAAATAAATACGAATCCTGCCTTTTCTCCGTTTTCTTTATAAATGGCATTGAATACATGAAAATTTTATATAGTCTGTGCTTTTTCCTTTTCGCATACATCGGCTTATCTGCCAACAATAGCCGTACGTTGGAGTGGTTTCATGATGCCGCTTCCGGAAAATCTGTGCCCGATTTTGTGGGATCCATACGGTCGGGAGAAACGACATTGCCTATGTATTCTGAAACCCAACGACCAGCAACGGTTGCAGATGCTTTTTCCGCCACATTGATTTATCCGGTATATGAAGAGCTCAGTTCGGCTGAAGTTCGTCAACTCAAGCCACTGTTGAAAGATGTTTCCGACAGCATTAAGGTTAAAGTGTCCACGGGTATCGAACGAAAAAAACAAATTTTGGACCTATCATTCTTCCCTTTTATCAAAAAGGGGAATACTTTTTATAAATTGATATCCTTTGACTGGAATATCAAGCCTGTCAAATCCGCCTTGCGTGTTGCTTCGGGTTTGTTATCTGCTGCTGATTATGCCACTTCTTCTGTCCTTTCATCCGGAGTCTGGAAAAAGATCAGTGTTTCCGAAACCGGTCTGTATAAATTGACCTATTCGGATATCAAGGCGATGGGCATCAATCCCGATAAGGTGCAGATTTACGGTTACGGTGGTGGGCTGCTCGAGGAAGATTTCAGTTTGGCAGGTTATATGGATGATTTACCGGAAGTGGCTGTCTGGAAGGAACTGGGAAAAGATCAGGTCTTTAATGCCGGGGATTATATCCTTTTTTATGCAAAAGGTCCGGTTTCCTGGAAATATGACAAATCATTCGCGATATACAGCAGAGTTCGTAATCATTATTCCAACAAGGCATATTACTTTGTCGGTGAACGTGCCGGAGGAACAAAGACAGTAAGTAAGTCCACTTATAGCGGTACGTCCAATAAAGAGATTTCTTCTTTTACGGATTTTCTGCTCCATGAAACCGATAGGGTGAATATCGGTGAGTCTGCTTCCGGTAGCGGGACAGGACGTCAGTTGTATGGAGAAGATTTCACAACCTCAGCTATCCAGAGTTTCAGTTTTGAGGTTTCAAATCCGGATACGAATCAGGTATCAAAGGCTCAGGTAGAATTTATTGCCAGAAATACGGGAAATTCAACCTGTGGCATCTATGTGGACGGTACCAGACTGAGCACGTTGTCCATGGCTCAGGTTTCGACAACCGGAGACTCTTATATTTATGCTTCTTCTTCCAATAAGGTGTTTGCCTTCACGCCAAAAAGCGACAAAGTCACTGTCAGACTTGAATATGCCAAAAATGGCTCGGCTACGACACACAGGGCATGTCTTAATTATATTATACTGAATGTCAGAAGGTTGCTGAGAATGACCGGATCTGTGATGGCATTCCAAGATCCGACAAGTGTAGGTGAAGGGAATGTCGGCCATTTTACCATTCAGGATGCTTCTGCCAACATGGTGGTTCTTGATGTGACGAATCCACAGGAAATGGTACAGGTGAACGGACAACCGAACGGGACAACCTATGATTTTACAGCCCCAACTTCTACCTTACATGAATATCTTTGTGTAAATCTTGACGGAGTCATTGCCAAGCCTACCATCGAGGGAAATGTGCTCAACCAGAACATCCATGGACAACCCCAGGTGGATATGGTTATCATAGCTCCTTCAGAATTTACCTCCTATGCCAATACTTTGAAACAGGCACATCAGATTTATGACCATTTGAATGTGATGGTAGTGACTCCTGAACAGGTTTACAATGAATTTTCATCCGGTACGCCTGATGCGACAGCCTACAGGCGAATGATGAAATTTTTTTATGACAGGGAGGAACTGGACGAAAATCTGCCAGATTATTTATTGCTTTTTGGGGATGGAGTGTACGACAACCGTTTGGTTTCAACGATGTTTTCTCAAAGTTCTTCCAAACCCAACAAGATTCTGACCTATCAGTCGGTAGAAAGTTTGAATGGTCTGAATTCGTACGTTTCTGATGATTATTTTGGTTTTCTGGATAACAACGAAGGTGCCAAATTGCAGGCAGATAAACTTGATATTGGCATCGGACGTTTTCCTGTTGCTTCAGCAGAACAGGCCAAGGCTGCTGTGGATAAGACCATTTCTTATATGGAGAATAAGAAAAGGGGTGCCTGGAAAAATCGTTTGCTCTATTTAGCTGACGATGGGAATGATTATACACATGAAATTCAATCTTATTCATTGGCTTCCAGTGTGGAAAAAGATCATCCGGAGTTCATGATCAATAAGATATATTTGGATGCCTATCCACGGGTGACTTCAGCATCAGGTGTGACTGTACCTGATGCCAATAAACGTTTTTCAGAATTACTGAATGCCGGTTTGTTGATGCTCAATTATACAGGGCACGGATCTACCACTCAATGGGCGGATGAAAAATTATTGACGATGCAGGATATTAAGTCGATGACTAACAAATATTTGCCTCTTTGGGTAACAGCCACTTGTGATTTTACCCGTTACGATGCCTTTGATACATCGGGCGGGGAAGAGGTCTTCCTGAATGCCAATGGTGGTGGTATTGCATTGCTGACTACAACGCGGGTTGTATATTCATACAACAATGATCTGTTAAATAAAAGCTTCTCCGATTCTCTTTTTGCCAAGAAAAAAAGTGGAATCCGTTATGCTTTGGGCGATATCATGAAAATTGCAAAAAGTAGCGAAGTTCTTAAAAATGACCTCAATAAGCTGAAATTCACCCTGATTGGCGATCCAGCCCTTAAGTTGGGATACCCTGAATATTTTGCAAATGTGACTCAAGTGAACGGAATAGATGTTTCTGAGAAAATGGATACGCTTCAAGCCATGAGTCAGGTAACGATTTCCGGACAGGTTTATCGCGAAGACAATAGCTTGGCTACTGACTTCAACGGATTGCTTTATCCCACCGTTTTTGATGCTGAGGAAATATATCTGCAGTTTACCCGCAATGAAGGTGAATCAGCCAGAACCTATTATGACCGGAATAAAATCTTGTTTTCAGGCAAAGACAGCGTGGTAAACGGCTGTTTCAGCTTTACTTTCGTTGTTCCCAAAGACATCAGCTATTCAGGAAAAACCGGAAGCATTAACTTGTATGCCTGTGATAATGACGGTGGGCATGAAGCTCAGGGAAATTTTGAACAGTTCATTTTGGGTGGTACAGACATGACGGCAAACATTGACCATTCGGGACCAGATATTAAATTGTTTCTGAATGACAACAGTTTCCATGCTGGCGATGAAGTGAATGAAACGCCGACCCTGATTGCCCTAATTTCTGACGAAAATGGCCTGAACACTTCCGGTAACGGAATAGGGCATGATCTCATGCTTGTAATTGATGATGACCCGTCCATGACCTACAATTTGAACAACTATTTTACGGCTGATATCGGCAGCTACGCTTCCGGTACTGTGCAATACGTATTGCCCGAACTGACAGCAGGAAAGCATCACTTAAGCCTCAAGGCGTGGGATGTGCAAAATAATTCCAATGCCGATACCCTTTGGTTCGTTGTCAAACCCGGAATGTCTCCTTCTGTCTCTAATCTGAAATATGCGCAACGGGGAGAGACAGCTTGGTTTGTCTTTAATCACGACAGACCGGATGCCAATGTTTCTCTCAAACTGGTTGTATATGACTTGTTTGGAAGAATGATCTGGTATACGGACTCGAATATGCTGGTCAGTGAAAACGTCAGCGAAACGATAGCATGGAATTTAACCGATACAAATGGCCGAAGAATATCAGAAGGTATTTATATTTGCAAAATATGGATGACCGATTCTAATGGTGCTCAGACTTCTGGGTCTAAAAAAATCAGGGTCTCGGCACAATAAAAAAGGACAATTGTTGTTTACGAGTTAATATATATCTAATTTTGAACTCAAGTTTTTAAAATCATATATGAATAAAATTCAGAAAATCTTTGGTGCAGTGATGCTTCTTGGTGTTGCTGGTTTTGCTTTTTCAGAAAACAAGTACAATCCGATCGTCAACTCGGTTTATTCCCTGAGTATCGCTCCTGATGCAGTTTCAACAGGTATGGGTGATCTGGGTGCAGCTACTGATCCTGATGTGAATTCACAATACTGGAATCCTTCCAAATATGCCCAGATAGAAAGTAATGCGGGTCTATCTCTGTCTTATACACCATGGTTGTCCAAATTGGCATCAGATATTGATTTAGGTTATCTGGCAGGCTATTACAAGCTTGATGAACATCAAGCTATCAGTGGTTCATTTCGTTATTTTTCCCTGGGAGAAGTATTGCTTAGAACGGAACTTGATGGACCGACAACTTCCATACAACCCTATGAAATGGCCTTTGATGTCGCCTATTCAAGAATGCTTTCCGAAAAACTCTCCATGGCCGTTTCCTTGCGATACATCGTATCTGACCTGATGAGCGGCGAAGATCCTGCAGGAACTGCTTTTGCCGCAGATATCGCTGCCTACTATAAGACACCTGTCTATTTCGGACGTGAAAAAGGTTCTGTGGCTTTCGGTGCAAATATCTCCAATATTGGTACAAAAATCTCCTACGATGGTGGTAACAGCAGTTATTTCATTCCTACCAACCTGCGTTTGGGAACAACAGTCAGCTATCCCATTGATGATTACAATACCTTTAACATTTCCATGGATGTCAATAAATTATTGGTACCTACCCCCAAAGATACCAATGAGGTGACTACAGATGTCTCTTCTATTGCCGGAATCTTCAAATCTTTTGGAGATGCACCTGGTGGAATGAAAGAAGAGTTACAGGAAATTTACGGATCTGTTGGTGTGGAATACGCTTACAACAAGCAATTCTTTGTACGTGGTGGTTATTATTATGAAAACGAATATAAGGGAAACAGAAAATATTTCACTTTCGGTGCCGGTTTCAAAATGAGCATGTTCCGATTGGATGCTTCTTATCTGGTATCGCAGTCACAAAGCAATCCTCTTGACGAAACGCTGCGTTTCTCTCTTGCCTTTGATATGGAAGGAATCCGGATGCTGCTCGGAAAATAAAATAAAGGCCGGACTATGGATATTCGCGTAGGATATGGTTTTGATGTGCATCGTCTGGTAAATGACAGGCCTTTGTGGTTGGGCGGAATAATGATCCCTTACGAAAAAGGTTTGCTTGGACATTCTGATGCCGATGTATTGATTCATGCGATTTGTGATGCCCTGCTTGGAGCTGCCAATTTGCGGGATATCGGTTCCCATTTTCCGGATACATCCGAAATGTATGCCGGCATAGACAGCAAAATTTTGTTGAAAAAGACCGTAGAACTTTTAAGCGAAAAATTATGGGTCGTTGGCAATATTGACTCGACCGTTTGTGCTGAACACCCCAAAATAAACCCTTTCATTCCGGAGATGCAGTCTTGTCTTGCCCATTTGATGGGTATAGAACCTGATGCTGTTTCCATCAAAGCCACCACCACAGAAAAACTCGGATACACTGGCCGGGGAGAAGGAATATCCGCTTCTGCCGTTGTCCTGATTACCCGGAACTCCAATCATTGAACAGATTTTTTAACTGATAAAAGCATTCTTTGTTCAGATAAAAGCATCTTGCTTTGACTGGATTTTTTGTACATTTGTCATGACCTGCCTGTCCTTTTGAATGTTACAAAACGAGAAAAGTTTCAAAGACCTGTCTATTTTGGCTGCTAAAGGTTTTTGTTTATCTGGTCGATATTCCGGTTCTAAGCAGTGTCGTAAAATATGGATCAAAAAATCATGGAGGCAATAACCCTTTTGGAACTGAACCAGATGGTCAGAAACGAAATTCGGAAAGAATTTTCGGATACGTATTGGATTCGTGCGGAAGTCAGTGAATGTAAGGAGCATTATTCCGGTCATTGTTATCTGGAGCTGATACAGAAAAGGGAAGGGTCTGATGCTATCTGCGCCAAGGCCAGAGCAACCATCTGGGCAACCATCTGGGGCAGTATGAAACCTTTTTTTGAAGAACAAACGGGGACTTTTTTACAGGCCGGACAGAAAGTATTGGTGGAAGTTTCCGTAGAATTCCATGAACTTTATGGTTATAATCTAATCATCCGAAATATCGACCCAGCTTACACGATGGGTGAATTGAGTTTGCGCAGGCAGGAAATCATTCGCCGGCTAACAATTGACGGAGTTATCGACTTGAATAAGGAATTGCCCTGGCCTTTATTGCCGCAACGTCTTGCTATCGTCTCTTCGCCCACGGCTGCGGGGTATGAGGATTTTATGGATCAATTGCACAACAATGCATATAGTTTCGTCTTTTATACAGCCTTTTTCCCGGCCATCATGCAGGGAGAATCAGCTGAAATATCCATTATAAACGCACTGAACCGGATTGTTGAAACCGGAATCGGATTTGATTTGGTGGTCATCATCAGGGGAGGCGGTGCATCGGCAGACCTGAGTTGCTTTGATCGGTATGATTTGTGCTATTATTGTGCTCAATATCCTTTGCCCATCCTTTCCGGAATTGGCCATGACAGGGATTCCTCCGTGCTGGACAGGGTTTCCCATACTTCCGTAAAAACGCCGACGGCAGCAGCGGAGCACCTGTTGAATACTTTGTCACAAGAGGCTTTCAGGTTGGATACGGATGCGGAAAAACTGAAAATGACGGCACAAAACATCTTGGAGACAGATATGCAACAGTTGAAAATCAATTCGGACCGTCTGAGACTGAATACCCGTGAAAGAATTCATACCGCAGAACTTCTGATAGAAAGACGCGAAGCTTCCCTTTTGAATACGTCCAAACGTGTCGTATTGCAGAAAAGCCAATGGATAGAAATGCAGTATTCCAATTTGCAGTATCGTGCATCCTCCGGCATCGGCCAGCTCAAACATCAGACGGAGGTGATGGAAAAGACGTTGACCGGTTTTTCTCCGGATATCTTGATTCAAAGAGGTTTTTCACTTACTTTGCATAACGGCAAGATTGTGAAATCCATTCATGACCTGTCCGCGGGATCCGAAATATGCACCCATCTACGTGATGGAAAGATATACAGTACCATAGATAAAACTGAAATACAAAATGGCTGAAAAAAAGTTTTCATACAATGCTGCCATGCAGGAAGTGGAGCAAATCCTGGCTTCACTGGAAAAGAATAACCTCGACGTGGACGAAATGAGTCAGAAAGTAAAACGGGCTGCCGAGCTGCTCCAAGCCTGTAAACAAAAACTGTATCAGGCAGATGCTGAAATACAGGCTGTGTTTGAGAATGTGAAAATCTGATAAATCAACAAGAAGATGAAAAAGGAATTGAGATATGCCATTATTGTGGCAGGAGGCAAAGGCCTTAGAATGGGATCGGCTGTTCCCAAGCAGTTTCTTTTGTTGTCTGGTAAACCCCTTTTAATGCATACGTTGCAAGCTTTTTACCAGGCTGACCCTGAAATTAAATTGATTCTGGTCTTACCTGAATCCCAGCAAGATTATTGGAATGAACTCTGCATCAAATACGATTTTAAGTTACCTTGCCGGATAGCCAATGGTGGCGAGACCCGCTTTGAATCCGTCAAAAACGGTTTGGCTCTGACAGGAAAGGAAGGATTGGTAGCTGTGCATGACGGTGTCAGGCCATTCATCAATACAGATCTGATAGAACGCTGTTATGCAGCCGCTGAAAAGTTTGGGGCTGCCGTCCCTGTGACTCAACTCACGGAAAGTATCCGAAAAATGGATGGTGAAACCAGCTTTTCCGTTCGTCGTGAAACGTACCGTTCCGTGCAAACTCCACAGGCTTTTCGTCTGGAGCTGTTGAAAAAGGCTTATCTTCAGTCTTATCAGGAATGTTTCACTGATGACGCTTCTGTGGTTGAAGCCGCCGGTTATCAGGTGGAACTGGTCGAAGGCCTGCCTGACAATATCAAGATAACAACGACCCTCGACCTGCTTATGGCCGAGCAAATCAATAAGTTTAACCCCGTAAAATAAACAAGTGTTAGACCTGTCGAGCAAAGAACTGACTTTTATACCTGGTGTAGGAAGTGCACGGGCGGAAATCCTGAAGAAAGAACTTCAAATCTTCAATCAGGAACAGATGCTCTATTATTTCCCCTATAAATATGTCGACAGGTCCAGATTCTATAAGATCAGTGAACTAACTTCCAATCTTCCCTACATCCAGGTGATCGGACGTTTTCAGTCATTCCAGATGGTAGGAACAGGACGGGGCAAACGGCTTTCTGCTAATTTTACGGATGGAACAGGCATCCTTGAACTTGTTTGGTTCAAAGGTTTGAAATATGTGGTGGACAAGTACAAGCCTGGTGTGGATTACATCGTTTTTGGCAAGCCATCTGTTTACGGACATCAGATTTCCATCGCTCATCCGGATGTGGATCCTGTTCAGAATGCACAAGCTATCCCCGCCATGACTTTGCAGCCTTTCTATAATACGACTGAGAAGATGAAGTCGCATTACCTGAATTCCAAGGCCATTCAAACCATTCAGGGCAATCTGATCCGCAGCATTCATGAAGCCATACCTGAAACGCTCCCGCCAGACATGATCAAACAATACCGTCTGATCCGTTTGCATGATGCATTGCTGCAGATGCACCAACCAACGGATGCCCAGATCTTGAAACAGGCACGCTACAGGCTTACTTTTGAAGAGCTTTTCTATCTTCAGCTACATATCCTGCGTTATACACTGGAACGGGAGAAAAAATACAAAGGGTATCCTTTTGAGCGAATTGGAGCCTATTTCAATACTTTTTTTTACAAATATCTGCCTTTTGAATTGACCGAAGCTCAGAAACGGGTTTTGAAAGAGATCAGAAACGATATGGCCAGGCCAAGACAGATGAACCGGCTGTTGCAGGGAGATGTAGGTAGCGGAAAGACTCTGGTTGCCCTGATGTCTATGCTTATGGCTGCCGACAATGGTTTTCAGTCCTGCATCATGGCCCCGACAGAAATTTTGGCCAATCAACATTACGAAACCATCACCTCGCTTTTGCAGGATATGGACATCAAGGTAGCCTTGTTGACCGGATCTGTCAAAGCCAAAGACAGGGTGCCTATCCATCAGGGTTTGTTGTCAGGTGAGATTCAAATCCTGATCGGTACCCATGCCTTGATAGAAGATACGGTACATTTCAAGAATCTGGGACTTGTGGTCATTGACGAACAACACCGTTTTGGGGTGGAACAACGTTCCAGGATGTGGCGCAAAAATGAGATGCCTCCGCACGTGCTGGTCATGACAGCTACGCCTATACCACGTACTTTGGCCATGACGTTTTACGGAGATTTGGATGTTTCCGTCATTGATGAGTTGCCTCCGGGCAGAAAGCCAATCCAAACCGTACACCGTTTTGACAACAGACGTGGTCCGCTCTATGACTTCATGAGGGAGCAACTCAGGGCCGGGAGACAGATTTATGTGGTTTATCCCCTCATCAGCGAGTCCGAGAAATCTGATTATAAGAATCTGGAAGATGGTTTCAATCACATCAAGGAGGTCTTTCCGGAAGTAAAAGTCGCCATGGTACACGGTAAGATGAAATCGGCGGAAAAGGATGCGAATATGCAGGCCTTTGTAAAAGGAGAGGCCAGGATACTTGTTGCGACGACTGTCATTGAAGTTGGTGTGAATGTACCCAACGCTTCTGTCATGATGATAGAGAGTGCGGAACGTTTCGGACTTTCGCAGTTACACCAGTTGCGGGGACGGGTTGGGCGCGGTTCGGATCAGTCATATTGTATTCTGGTCACTTCCTATAAATTATCGGAAGATAGCCGGAAACGAATAGATATACTGACTTCCAGCAATGATGGTTTTGAAATTGCCGAAGCTGATTTGAAGCTTCGGGGTCCGGGTGATTTGGAAGGAACACAACAAAGTGGCATTGCATTTGATTTAAAAATTGCAAATTTAGCAAAAGACGGGCCATTGATAGAATATGTACGAACCATTGCCAGGTCAATTCTTGAAAAAGACCCTGAATTGTCTCTTCCAGAGCATGTTGTTCTGAAAAAGCAGCTCTGCAAATTGTTTGCCAAAAAGGTAAATTGGGGAGTAATCAGTTAATTTATTTTGAAAAAAAACCTTAACGTCTCAGGTTTTTCCAAAATGTTTTTTTATATTTGGAATGTCGGAACGATAATTTTTAATTTTTTCCATTCCAGAAACCAATATCTATGCATTTTTACAAGACCTTGATTCTTTTTATATCCATTAGTCTCACTAGTGTTTACGGACAGAATAATTACACTGTCAATATCAAATACGACAAAAAACATGCCGCACTTGATTCCGTAATCACTCGTCAGTTGATGGAAGAGGAAGATGTTGAAACAGGCGACGTATACGAAGGTCTTTATGGCAATTGGAGCGATACCAAGGTCAATCCTTACGGGATGGATATTGTTCATATGAGAGATAGTTTTTCCATCAATATTTCAGGATATTATCCTCCTTGCCTCGGACACGTCACTTCTCCTTTTGGTCCGCGTCATCGTAAGTTTCATAACGGAATAGATTTAAGAGTCCGTGTAGGAGATACGATCCGTGCTGCATTTTCCGGCAGGGTTCGCGTCCGTCGCTACAACCGTGGTGGTTACGGCTATTTTGTCGTATTGCGCCATCATGAGGGTATGGAAACGATATACGGCCATTTGTCGAAATTTCTCGTGGGTCCCAATCAGGAAGTCAAAGCAGGCGATCCCATTGCTTTAGGTGGTAGCACAGGCCATTCTACAGGTCCCCACTTGCATTTTGAGACTCGTATTTATGGTAACCCGATCAATCCTGCCAAATTGTTCAGCTTTGAAGACTATGTTCCGTTGAAGAATGTGTACCATGTTGTCAAGAGTAAGACTTTTGAAGAAAGGATTCGCTATTCCGGTGGTTATTACGGAGGCGTAAGACTATCTCCGGATGACAAGGGTAGCGGAAACTATAAAAAAGATTCATACGCTCAGATTAAATATTATAAAGTTCGCAAAGGTGATGCACTTTATACAATTGCCAAGAAATGCGGCCTTACTGTCAGGAAGCTTTGCTTATTGAACAATATCAAATCTTCATCGAAAATTCATGCCGGACAACGCTTGCGTTTGTCTTGATTTTCCATTCCTTTTTTACTACTTTTGTGGCCTAACACCAGTAGATTTTATGGCCAATACCAATATGCAATTTGATGCCGTGGTTGCTCAATGCCGTTCGGTTTTTTCCAAGAAACTTCACGATTATGGGGCAGCTTGGCGCATCCTTCGTCCACAGTCAGTGACTGATCAGATTTTCATCAAAGCCAATCGTATTAGAAGTTTGGAGGTAAAAGGCAATGCCAAGGTTGATGAAGGTATCCGACCTGAATTTGTTGCCATCGTCAATTATGGTGTAATTGGCTTGATTCAGCTTGAACTGGGCTATACGGAGCAAGTTGACCTGACAACGGAACAGGCCATCAAAATGTACGACCAAAAAATCAGTCAGGCCAAAAGTCTCATGATGGACAAAAATCACGATTATGATGAGGCTTGGAGAAGTATGCGGATTCCATCATATACGGATTTGATCCTGATGAAATTGTACAGGACCAAGCAAATTGAAGATATTCAAGGGCAGACGTTGATATCAGAAGGCATTGATGCCAATTATCTGGATATGATAAATTATGCCATTTTTGGTTTGATCCGTATGGATTTTGATGAAGTTAATGATTAGATAGTCAACATATCGATGGACACAAAAAAAGTAGCAGTCAATATTTCGAGGATTCTTCTAGGTATGTGTTTTGTTTTTTCCGGTTTTGTTAAAGCGATTGACCCTTCCGGCTTTGCCTACAAGATTTCAGATTATTTAGAGGCGTTCCATCTGACTTTTTTTTCCGGTCTATCCTGGATTTTTGCTGTCTTACTTGCTGCTTTCGAATTTTTCCTGGGAACTTCTTTGATACTGGGTATCTGGAAAAAACTGACCAGCGCGCTTTCATTGATGTTCTTATTGGTGATGACACCTTTTACGCTTTATCTGGCCATCAAGAATCCGGTTTCGGATTGTGGCTGTTTTGGCGATGCCTTAATCCTGACCAATTGGCAGACTTTTTATAAAAATATGGTCTTGTTGCTTTTGGCCTTTCCTGTCTTTCATTGGAATGGGTTGTGTTACAAGCTCTTTGGATGGTATACGGCGAGATGGACAGCCTATTGGTGCCTCATTTTTCCCGTTTTACTGTCCGCTTATTCTTATTTTCATCTTCCTTTGTTGGATTTCCGACCCTATCAGATAGGGAATCGTCTGGCCGATTTTATGACCATTCCCGATGGGGCACCGCTTGATTCTTTTGATACACGGTTCATTTACGAGAAAAATGGTGTCCAGCAGGAATTCTCAGCCGAAAAAGCACCCTTGAATGATGCTTCATGGACTTTTGTCGACAGGAAAGAAATTCAGATACGTAAGGGTTATACCCCGCCTATTCATGACTTTGTATTGGAACATCCGATGAAGGGTGATATTACCGAAGATGTTCTCAAAGATACCTCGTACACCTTCCTTTTGGTAAGTCCCGATTTGGAAAAATCAAACCGGAGTGCCAATGTACACATAGAATCTGCCCGGCAATATGCCGGTAATCATGGGTATGAATTTTATGGTTTGACTAATTCAGGTGCTGATGCCATCGATGAATGGAATTATGAATATGATTCAGACATTGAATATTGCTCAGTGGATGAGCGTACTTTACAGACGATGATTCGATCCAATCCAGGCATGATTTTGCTGAAAGATGGGGTTGTGCTCCAAAAATGGGGTTCCAGAGACATTCCTGATTTTTCTAAGACGAAGCAACCTTTGAATGCATTGCCTTGGGGAAAAGTCAGAAAAGTCAGTACGTTTAGGGTTGTGTTTAACGTTTTTATCCTTTTCATGATACCTGTCCTTTTATTCTTTTTGTTGCACAGAGGGTATCGTTTCCATTTCCATTTGAAAAAAATAAAAAACAAAAAAACAAATATCACTTAGGTTTATTAATTGTAAAACAAAATCACAATGAGAAAAAACATTGTTGCAGGTAACTGGAAAATGAACAAGACCCTGCAGGAAGGTGTTGCTTTGGCAACCGAACTGAATGAAATATTGGCTTCTAAAAAAGTTAATTGCGATGTTATTATCGGTACTCCTTTTATTCACCTTGCATCTGTTTGTGCATCTGTTGACTCTGCAAAACTGGGTGTTGCTGCTGAAAACTGTGCTGATCACGTTTCCGGAGCTTATACCGGAGAAGTTTCCGCTGCCATGGTGAAATCTACCGGTGCACAATATGTTATCCTTGGTCACTCAGAACGTCGTGCTTATTACGGTGAAACCCCCGCTATCCTGAAAACCAAAGTTGAACTGGCCCTGGCCAATGGTTTGACCCCAATCTTCTGTATCGGAGAAGTGCTGGCAGAACGGGAAGCCAACAAACAATTTGAAGTTGTTGAAGCTCAAATTAAAGAGTCGCTCTTTGATCTTTCAGTGGAAGACTTTTCCAAGATCATACTGGCTTATGAACCTGTTTGGGCTATCGGTACCGGTAAGACTGCAACTGCAGCTCAGGCTCAGGAAATCCATGCTTATATCCGTAGCGTGTTGGCAGCCAAATATGGTAAAAAGGTCGCCGACAATTGCTCTATCCTTTATGGTGGAAGTTGCAAGGCGTCCAATGCGGGGGAACTTTTCGCAAATCCTGATGTAGACGGAGGTTTGATTGGTGGTGCTGCTTTGAACGCTAAAGATTTTATGGGAATTGTAGACGCGTTCTGATTCGACTGAACAAAATTGACGAAGCTATCTCAAAAGTTTTTTTAAGCCTCTGAGGATTGAATATTTGAGTTTGATCTCAGATAGGTTTACGAATAAAAACGAGGGTGCCTCAAACTTTTGAGACACCCTCGTTTTTTATCTTTTTAAATTGCCGGAAATTCAAACATTTTTCGGATTGATGTGTTATCATATCAGAAAGGTCGGACGCAAGGAATTGCGGGCCGGTTTTTTGTGGGGTAGTATGGATAACAACTAAGTTTATATTTTTATCTTTGTGTATAGTTCAAGTGAGCAATCCTGATGAAAAGATTTATACTATTCTTAATTATCGTATCTTTCTCTTTTGGCCTTCAAGCCAGAGAAATTAAGGTATTGGCCATCGGAAATAGTTTTTCTGCGGATGCTATTGAACAAAACTTATATGAACTTGCTTTGGCTGATGGTGATCAATTGATTATCGCGAATCTGTATATTGGTGGTTGCTGTTTGGAGAAACATGACATGAATTCAGTTAATGATACAGCTGTCTATTCTTACAGGAAAATTGTCAATGGCGTAAAAACAATGACGGACCATTATTCGTTGACGTCAGCTATTGAAGATGAGGATTGGGACTATATTACATTCCAGCAATGTAGCCCGTTGTCGGGAATTTATAGTTCTTATTTTCCTTTTCTGATTCATTTGAAAGATTTTGTACGAGCGCGCACAACCAATGCAAAAGTTAAGTTCGGATTGCACGAAACATGGGCGTATGAAAGAGACTGTAAGCAAATTGGTTTTGAAAATTATAACCGGAATCAGATGAAGATGTTCAAATCCATTGTCAATGCTGTCAACAAGGCGGCAAAAGTTGCTGCCATGGATTTTGTAATTCCTGCCGGTACCGCCATCCAAAATGGGAGGACTAGTATAATCGGTGATCATTTTTGTCGTGATGGCTATCATCTTCAATTGAACTACGGACGTTATACGGCCGCCTGTACTTGGTATGAAGTCCTGTCGGGAAAATCTATCATAGGAAATTGTTATAGGCCTGAGAATATCACAGTTGAGCAAGCAAAAGTTGCGCAAAAGTCTGCACATTTTGCCGTGATAAATCCAAAAGCAGTTACAAAAATCAAGTGAGAATAAGGATTTGATATGCTTTCCATCATAGTAATGGTGTCTTTTAAATATTCAACAAGATGAAAAAAATCAAAAAAACAGCGGTGATAGCCGTCATTTTGCTCACCGCATCACTGTTTACAGGATGTGGTATGTACACCTATTCCACGGCCGGAATCCAAACAAGTTATTCCAACCCTCAATGGGCTCCGCCATTTTACCCTGGAGCACGTTACTACTATTTGCCTGATTTGGAAACCTATTATGACCTTTCCGTCAATGAGTTCATCTTTCTTGACCATGGAAGATGGGTCTATTCGAAGAATATTCCTTCCATATATGCGGATTATGATTTGAATGATTGTTTTACCGTTGTTCTAAATATAAATATTTACAGACCATGGATGCATCATCAATATTATGTATCACATTATCCCAGATATTATTATCGTGACTACTACGATCATAGCAACATACCTTATGTAAGAGGCTTTGACGAGAATCGTAGAAGTGCTATTTACTGGGGTGAGAATGAAAGACATAGAGCGCGCAGCTGGGATAATCAGAATCTAAAGAATGAACGGAATTTCAAATATCAAAAAGAAGATCGCCGATATCAAAAGGATTACAACAAACAGAATGAAAACAGATTTTCTTCAGATAAGGGAAATACTGAACGTCGTCCTGCCAATACAGATGTTACAAGATCTCCCAGAACAAATCGTTCGAACAAGGAGGATGCCGAGGTATCAACCAGATCGACGGAGTCCACAAGGGTTCAAAGTACCAATTACTATGGCAGAACCATTGGTAATCCTGTGAAAGTGGAGAAACAGATGCAGGAAAAAAGGACTGCCAAAACAAAGACAACCAAATCTACAGGCAGAAGATAGTCCTGTCATAAAGACGTTTGCAAGTCTTGAAAACATTGAAAAATTTATATCTTTGCACAGTCTAAAAACTTTGGATGTTTAAATTTAAGACGGATTTGGTCAAGTAAATAGCCTTTGGTTTTATTCCACAAGGTTATCCCTTCATTGAACTCAGGCATATTCTTGTCAGAGTCATTTCCATATCTATACATTAATGGCAGTTTGAGGCTTGACAGAAATTATATTTGTGGCCTCAACCATAAAAATTTAAACATCATGAGTAACGAAAATAAATCAATTCACGAATTCGACTTCCATTTAATCTGCGAATATTTTTCAAGCGTAGAACGACAAGGGCCCGGTAGTCCCGAAGTCACCATTAAAGCATTGGGCTTTATTGATCATCTGACCAACGAATCCCGTATTGCCGACATTGGTTGCGGTACAGGCGGTCAGACCATGGTGCTGGCACAACATGTTCCTGGATATATTACAGGTATCGACTTGTTTCCTACTTTTATTGACCTGTTCAACCTGAATGCCGGTAAACTGAATCTTCAGGATAGAATAAAAGGCATCGTCGGTTCGATGGATCATCTTCCTTTTCAGCATGAAGAATTAGACCTGATCTGGTCGGAAGGAGCAATCTATAACATCGGTTTTGAACGGGGTTTGAATGAATGGCGGAAATTTCTGAAAATAGGAGGCTATATTGCTGTTACAGAAGCATCGTGGTTTACCGAAGAACGACCTGCCGAGATCAACGAGTTTTGGATGGATGCTTATCCTGAGATAGACACTATTCCAAGCAAGGTCACCCAAATGCAAAAAGCCGGATATATTCCCGTTGCCACTTTTGTCCTGCCTGAAAACTGCTGGACGGAACATTTTTATGCTCCGCAAGTTTTCGCACAAGAGGCTTTCTTGAAAAAGTATGCAGGCAATAATACTGCTGAAGAACTCATAGCAAACCAACGGCATGAAGTTGAGTTATACAATAAGTATAAAGAGTATTACGGCTATGTGTTCTATATCGGAAAGAAGATTTAATGGATGAAGGAAAAAGGATTGTTCCTGTTTTTAGGGACAATCCTTCCGACTATCAATGATAGGGTTGACCTATGATATTTTAGAGCAGATTCTTTATTACACAAAAATCCTGTAAAAACCTAAGGCTGAGGGTTTTAATTAGCATTAGAAGCTGCAAATAAATCGCCTTATATGGGGTCGTTCTTATTTCACATTAAATGCAACCCGTAACTCATCAATTTCCTTCTCGCCCATAGGTTGAAGTGGTCCGATTGATGAGGCCATTACCAATGAATTTGCCGAGAATTCTGCGACTTCGAGGTAATCAAATGTTTGAATCAGGTTATTGCCGGTAACGATAACTGAATTGTTTTCAACAATCACAACACGGTTTTTCTCGAACATTTGAGCTAATTCCTCAGTGTTGGTGGCATAAAAGCTTTCGAATGGAATAGAAGGCACATCTTGTAGGAAAATCCAACTTTCAGGAATGGTGCGCACATCAAATTTCTGATGACTTACAGCGTGAGCCATCAAATTTATCGGTTGTGTTGTAATAATAGAATTGATATGCGGATATAACTGGTATATTCGATGGTGTAAAGCCACTGAACGATCGGGTACCTTGCCGGATTCGGCCATTCCATCTCTAATTTGAACAATATTATTTTCTGTAATATCCGAATGTGCCATATCGCATGGTGTAATGAGGAAATCATTATTTTTCCAACGAACCGAAACAGTCCCGAAAGAAGAAATCATTAACCCCTGATCGTAGGCACGGTGGACAATTCTCACTATATCTGAGCGCAATGCACGTTCATCAGAAGGGTATTTTACATCCATAAAATGTGTGATCTCTTTAGGAATGTGGTCGTGGTATTTGGAAATTTGTTCATCAGTCAACACATTAACAGAGCCTAATTTAGCGGCATTTACAATGGTACGACAGCAAAATTCCAATGTTTCAAAACGTTGATAAGTGTCCAAAATATCTGTTCCTCCGAGCACCACACCATGATTTTCCATGATAACGGCTTTGTATTTTTTGTTTTTGAATTCTTTGGTTATCTTTTCCCCCAAATCTTCGCTGCCGGGACAACCGTATGGAGCAAAACCAACTACTCCACAAATAAATCGTGCCTGTGGAGTGATATTGGTATTAGGAACCTGACGGGCAATACTGAAAGCGACCAATCCTGGTGGGTGAGCATGGATAATCGAAGTCAGTTCGGGGCAAGCCTTATAAATTGCCTTGTGAAAAGGAAATTCCGACGATGGTTTATGTGGTCCCAAAATTGATCCATCTTTTTTTACGCAAATAATGTCTTTGGTTGCCAAAGAACCTTTGTCCACAGCCGAAGGCGTAATCCAAATATCTCCGTTATCATCTTTAATGGAAATGTTACCACCTGAAGTTGTAGTCATTCCTCTGCTGTAAATTCGCCCCATAATGACATTTATTAGCTCTATCGGATGCATTAATTTTACATTTAACTGCTTCATTTTCTATTTTTATTTCGCGTGAAATTTAAAGTCCTATTTAGACATAAATAGTAATATAAATATTATTTACCCGTTATTTTTATTTATCTTTTACTTGTTACGTCTTTTTCGTATTTCTGAATGTCGGCGATATAAGCTTCGCCGGCAATAACGCCTTTTTTCAAGCAATAGTAGTTGAAAACATCTCCCCAAGGCATCGATTTTGTTTCTTCGAGTAAAGCAAGACGTTCGAAGTTTTGTTTTTTTGATTCGTCATTACGCAGGGTGGCAATCGGTTCCAGTAAAGCCTGCAACAGTGCTTTCTGAGTGGCACGAGCCCCAATTACATAAGCACCGATACGGTTAATGGATGCATCGAAATAATCAAGGCCGATATGAACTTTATCAATGGCTTCCGCTCGTACAATTTCCTGAGCGATAGCCAGTAACTCTTCACTCAGAATGACTACGTGGTCACTGTCCCAGCGTACTCCGCGAGAAACGTGCAACATGATTTCCGGTAAGAAAAGCAACAAAGAAGAAATTTTATCCGAAATAATTTCTGTTGGGTGGAAGTGACCAGAATCAAGCGTTATAACAACATTATTTTTTACGCCATAACCCATATAAAATTCATGTGAACCTACTGTATAACTTTCAGCACCGATACCGAACAGTTTACTTTCGATACAATCTTTCATGTATACGTCATTGGCTTTATATTCGAAGATTTTGTCCAACGAATCTTTCAGGTTTTGACGATATTGCAGACGATTTACAGTTAAATCTTTCGATCCATCTGGGATCCAGATGTTGTGCATACATTTTGAGCCTAACTGACGACCAATTTCTTCTGCAATTTTACGACAACGAACTACGTGTTCGATCCAGAATTGACGGATTTTCGGATCCGGACTTGAAAGTGTGAAACCGTCAGCAGATTTTTCATGGGAGAAACAAGTACAGTTGAAGTCAAGTTTATAACCTTTTTCTTTTGCCCAATCAATCCAGCTCTGGAAATGTTTTGGTTCAATCTGATCACGGTCAACGGCTTTTCTACCAAAATCGCCATAAAAAGCGTGAAGGTTTACACGGTGTTCTCCTGGAATTAATGATATGGCTTTATCAATATCAGCACGAATTTCGTTAATGTTTCTTGCTTTTCCTGGGAAATTTCCGGTAGCCTGAATCCCACCGGTGAGGTTCCCGTCGGGATTTTCGAAACCGGTTACATCATCTGTTTGCCAGCAATGTAAGGAAATAGGAAGTTTATCAAGTTGCTCTAAAGCTTTATCCACATCAATACCTATTTCGGCATAACGTTCTTTTGCATTTTCAAATGCTTGATTGATCTGATAGTCTTTCATGAATTTTTATTTTAGAATCTTGAGAAATTTTGAATAGCCCCTTTCCCACAGGTCTTTATTCCCCGGTAAGAATTTATCTAATGGAATGGAATCGCAGATAGTTTGACGTATTTCCTGCAAAGAGTCGACGCAACCGGCGGCTTTGGCCTGAATCATAATGTTTCCTATTGCAGTAGCTTCCGAAGGGCCTGAAACGACAGGTATTCTGATTGCATTAGCCGTCCATTGGTTAAGTAACGGATTCTTCGAGCCCCCCCCAATAACGTGCAGTTTTTCGATAGGGAACGGAGCCTGACTGATCATTTTTTCTAAAACATATCTGTATTTAAGAGAAAGACTTTCGAAAATACAACGGACAAATTCAGCGTGATTTTCAGGTGATTGTTGTCCTGTTGTCACACAATAGTCAACAATAGCTTTGGTCATATATGCCGGATTGGCAAATGAAATATCGTCGGGATCAATTATTGACTGAAATGCTGGAGCCGATTCAGCCATCTGAGCCAATTCCTCATATGCATAGAATATACCCTCTTTTTTCCATTCCTTGAGACATTGTTCCAATATCCACATGCCGGTAATGTTTTTTAGGAAACGGATTGTTCCTTCAATACCGCCTTCGTTGGTAAAGTTAAGAGCGGAGGTCTCTTCATTGATAATGGCATTCTTTACCTCTATGCCCATCAGTGACCATGTTCCTGAACTTAAGTAAGCAAAACGTTCGTTAGTGGCAGGAACGGCAGCAACAGCGGATGCGGTATCGTGTCCGGCAACTGCAATAACAGGGACCTCACCCAGTCCACTTTCTTCAGCCAGCTCTTTTCTAAGGGTACCGATGATATATCCTGGCATGACAATTTTTCCTAAAATGGAAGGTGGAACACCTGCTGCTTCGAGCAATTGACCTTCAAACTGTTTTGTTCGCGGGTTTAGTATCTGGGAAGTTGAAGAAATAGTATATTCCACCACTTTTTTACCGGTAAGCAAATAAGATAAAGCATCGGGCATAAATAAGATTTCCGAAGTTGCTTCCAAAAGAGAGCTATTGGCCTGTTTTAATGCAAACAGCTGGTATAAGCTATTGAAATTCATCACCTGAATGCCGGTAAGATTGTAGACTTTTTGGCGTGGAAAAATTTTAAAGAATTTATCAGGTGCGCCTTCTGTCTGCGGATCACGATAGGCATAAGGAGCACCTAATATGGAACCATCTTTGGCAAGTAACGCAAAATCAACACCCCAAGAATCAACACCAATAGAGGAAATGTCGATATCTTCTTTTTTTACAGCAATTAAGGCTTCTTTAAGATGTTCTAACAAGGAATAAATGTTCCAGTGGAAATGGTCTCCGATTTGGAGCATTTGGTTTTTAAAACGTGTCAATTCCTTTATTTGAAGTCTTCCATTTTCAATTGTTCCGATTATAGAACGGCCGCTGGTAGCACCCAGGTCGAATGCCAAGAATGATTTTTTTTGCATATAATTTGTAAAGTATATACAGTATTATACCTATGTTGATGTTTTTTTGTAAAATTTGATATTAAACTTTGTTTTTTGACAAACAATCTGAACATTTTTCATGTGATAGTTATAGGTGTATTCCTTTTTTCTTTTTATAATTTTATTTATCAAATCTCTATGTAAGAATCTGTATATATGAAATGAACTTGTTTGTAAAACCTCCAAGTTTATGATAAAATGGACATGCGAGTGCCATAAGACATTAGACGAAAAAATATTATCTACGATTGATGCTTAATCAACAACTTTTTCATTTGATCCCTACAGTCTCCGATGGAGTGATCTGCAAATTTGTTGCCGGGACGGGAAATCGTTGCACGCAAATACAGTGTTTTTCAATGATTATTATATATCATGGACTCTGTTGGCTTGAAGAAATGATACTTTGCAAATTCAATATATGCTTCCCAATCGAAATGTGTGAGTGCGTGATATCCAGTGCGGTAATGATAACCTATTTGCGATTCTATTACTTTAAATCCAAGTGGAGTCATTGTATCATAAGGGAATTTCTTAATCCCATATAACTGATAAACAGGTTGAGCGTATAACATTCCTAAAAATTCACCATGAGGATCTGCCCACTGATCTCCTTCAGCACTTCCAATGTAGAGTGGACGAGGAGCTATCAGGCCAATTAAATCGTATGAATCAATGGTCAGGGAATCTTCATTATTGATATATTTTTTGAAGTTTTCGCACATCCAATGAGGAAAGCGACGATTAAGCGATGAGGCTGTTTCACCGTAGATTCGTTTCATTAGTGCTGTACCTCCGCATCCTGAATTATTTGGAATACACATGGCAAATCGTCTATCTTGCGCTGCAGCCCATATGGCAGCTTTAGCATTTCTGGAATGTCCGACTACTGCTACTTTTGTGGCATCGAAATCCTTATCTGTTTCCAAATAGTCAAGAATCCGGCTTAGCCCCCAAGCCCATGCCCCAAGACTTCCCCAGTCGTTTGAACCGTGTTTTTGTCCTTTTTTGTGATATAGACCGTGGATTCCATTTTTAAAACCATCATAATAATCCGGATCAAAATCCCCATACCATGCTGTCGCAAACCCCAACCCGTTATCAATAATTTCTTCAATCGGATAAATATTGGCATCTCCACCACGAACAGTACGCGGTTTTCGGGTTCTTAAAACTGTTTTGTCAAATTCTTTTTTTAGTGTTTCTGAAATCACAATTGCGGAATCCGCCTCAATACTCTGGTTTCCACAAAAATTAAGAATAGTAAAAGTTGGAGCTGGTTTGTTTTTCTTGTTTGGAGAGTACACAAGAACCTGTACTTTAAGCTTTTTTTTGTTTTTTATAAATGTGAGTTCAACCTGTTTGCGCGTGGCTTTGCCGTTGATGGCTTTTTTGTTGACCTCTATAATTTTGATTTTTACTTTTGCTATTGAAGCTGGAGTAAATCCATACATTTCAGTAGAGAGTGTTTCTAAAATTTCCGGTCGACGCAGTTTCTCCCATTGAGCGACTGTTGTGACTTTTTCCCCTGATAGAGTAGTGAGAACGTCATGAATATCGTATGGGGGAACGTCTTTTTCTGAATAAATAGTACCCGGATCTGTTGGATCTATAGAGTAACCATTTAATATGGTTGCGGAGAATAATAATAATAATAATAAAATCTTTTTCATGATTTGATTTTTTTTGATTAAAAAATGTTTATATACCAATAATGTCCATTTAGAAATAGAAAGAGTTTTTGTTGATACATCTTATTTAGCCCTTTTATTCGGGACTTGGTTGCACAAAAATAATAAAATCATATATACTTAAAGATGCCAGAAACCCTGCCGTAACCTTCAGCACAAAGAATTTATCAAGCTTTTTAAGAAGGTTATTGTTGCGTAAAATGCAGATAATTAGTACTTATCAGTTTCTTTGAGATATAAATTTAAATCTTTTCATGGTGGCATTTAGTGTAAAACAATGAGCATTTTGTACATTCCTTTTACATCTTTGTCGTACTACTTTAGCAACTCGATTTATTACATATTTAAATATGTCAAAAGAATCAACTTTGCTTGTGAGTTGTCTCATTGCTGGGAATCAGGGTGAACTTTTATCGCAAAAAGCATAATGAAAGAAATTTTTTATAAAGGAAATAAAATCAGATTGATAAACAAATCGGATAAAGAAACCATGAAGAAGTTCACATTTGTCGTTTTTATGATTTTTTTTAGTATTCAGATGTATTTGAGTGCAGAAAATAGACAACAGTTACAGAAGTTAACATCTGAAACGGTATTAAAGCTAAGCTTGCCCAATTTGTTTGGTGATAACATGGTCTTACAGCAGAATACAAATGCATCCATTTGGGGCTGGGCTCCTGCAGGTACAACAGTAACCATAACAGCAAGTTGGGGGTATATGGCAAGCTCCATCTCCGACTCAAATGGAAAATGGATGACAAATATACAGACACCGATAGCCTTACAGGGACAAGCTCCTGTCTATACATTGGTAATTTCTGATGGAACTTCTACTATCAAATACAATAACGTAATGATAGGTGAGGTGTGGCTATGCTCCGGCCAGTCAAATATGATGTATCGGATGGATCCGAAATGGCCGGATTATTCAGCAGAAGTAGCGGCTGCAAATTATCCGAACATTCGTTTTTTTCAAATGCCACGCACAACATCTACGGTGCCACTGGATGATTGTAATGCTTTGTGGGTGAGTTGCAATACCACAAATGTAAAAACTTTTTCACCCGCTGCTTATTTTTTTGGACGGGAATTGTTTAATCACCCAGCTGTCAATGTACCGATAGGGTTAATTCAAAATGCTTGTGGCCAGTCTTCAATACAGGCATGGATGAAAAGAGAAATTTTAGTTTCTGATTCGGATTTAAGAGCATTGTATTTGGATAATAATTATTCAAATCCATACCAAACACCAACCAATATATATAATGCCATGATGGCTCCGATTTTCCCGTTTACGATTAAGGGTTGTATCTGGTATCAGGGAGAAGCCAATATCAATAATGGAAAAACATACACTAAAGCCAATATTGCTTTGATCAACGATTGGCGTAAAGATATGGACAATGACTTTTCATTTTATGCAGCTCAGGTAGCACCATATTTTTGGGCTACGGGGCAGACCAAAGATCTATCAGCACGTACAGGCTATTTCAGGGAAGCTCAGAGTGCTATAACTGAACTCCCAAAAACAGGTATCATTGTGACTACCGACATTTTAGGAGATTCGAGCCAGTTATTTGAGATTCATCCATATGATAAAAGGACAGTTGGTAAACGGTTTGCTTATTTGGCTCTGGCAAAAGATTATGGACAAAATGTTCAATACCTTGGGCCACAATATGCTTCACATTCGATTGAAGGAAATAAAGTCAGAGTGATTTTTAAACCTGAATCATTGGGTTGTGGTTTATGCACAAGTAATGGAATGAGTGCCCGGTGCTTTAAGATTGCAGGTTTGGATAAAAAATTCTATCCAGCCTTAGCATTATTAGATGGAAATCAGGTGATTGTTTCATCGGAATACGTCAATACTCCAGTAGCAGTAAGATATGCTTTTTCGGAGGGTGCCATGACGAATTTGATGAATAAGGAAGGTTTTGCAGCATTTCCTTTTCGTACTGATGAGTGGACATCTGAGACTTATATAGATATGGCAGAACCATCAGTTTCTAACAATACAAGTTTGGAGTTTGTGCAATTTAATGAATTGAAATTTTTTCCAAACCCTGTACAGGATAAGATTTATATAGATTTAGCTGGTAAAAAAATACAAAAAGTTGATGTTTTGGATCTGACTGGAAAAAAGATTCTTTCACAGGATGTATCAGGATCAATGAACGTCACGTTGAATGTTTCTTTTATTCTGAAAGGATTGTATTTAATTAGAGTTCAAGGTCCTGACAACAAAATGATGCTATCCAAATTTATTAAAATTTAAGGTCCCATTTTGATTTAAAATGTTAATGTTTTGATATATAGAACATGAATAAATTTATCATTCTAATTATATCTGGTCTTATTTATGTCTTGGTGGCGGAACAAATAGCTGCTGCCAATTCTGTTCAAATTATCCCACAACCCAATGAAATAATTATAGGTGAGGGCTCTTTTACACTTTCAAAAAATACCAGGATTATGTTTCTCGGTCAGAAGGAAGCTGGAAAAATTGCAAAGATTCTGGCAGAGTTACTCAATAAGTCAACGGAGAATGGATTTAAGGTCTATAAATTCACTGACGCAAAATCTACGATTCTTTTTCAATTGGAAAAGAAATTAACCATAAACCCTGGAGCTTATACGGTGAATATAAAAAAAAGGAAAATTATAATTTCTTCCTCAACTTCTCAAGGTTTATTTTACGGATTTCAAACCCTTCGTCAACTTTTACCTGCCACAGTTGAAGGGAAGGGAAGCATGGCTCTCGGCTGTGAGATTCCGTGTGTTACTATCAAAGATGCCCCGCGTTATGGCTATCGTGGATTACATTTGGATGTTTCTAGACATTTCTTTGATAAATATTTTATTATGAAATACATAGATATGATGGCTATGTACAAATATAATAAATTTCACTGGCATCTGACCGATGATCAAGGATGGAGAGTCGAGATTAAGAAATATCCACTCTTAACAAAGGTAGGAGCTTTCCGGGTTGAATCTAACGGGAATTCAACAGGCGGTTTTTATACACAAGATGAGATTAAAGAGGTTGTTGCTTATGCCAGAGAACGTTTTGTGGATATTATTCCTGAAATAGAAATGCCAGGACATTCTGTTGCGGTTTTGGCTGCTTATCCCGATCTCTCATGTAGTGGAGGCCCGTTTACAGTTCCGACGAACTGGGGCATTTTTTACGATGTGTTCTGCGCTGGTAATGATTCTGTATATCATTTTATGAAAGATGTTTTGGCTGAGATTATTCCTCTTTTTCCGTATAAATATATTCATATTGGTGGAGATGAATGTAAAAAAACTCGTTGGAAACGTTGTGTAAAATGTCAGCAAAAAATCAGACAAGAGGGACTGAAAGATGAGCAAGAGTTGCAGAGTTATTTTATCCATTCGATAGAGGAATATCTGCAATCCAAAGGAAAAGAGATAATCGGGTGGGATGAAATTCTTGAGGGTGGAATTTCATCTACTGCAACTATTATGTCTTGGAGGGGAACAAAAGGTGGTATTGCTGCAGCTCAAAAAGGCAATTGGGTTATCATGACACCCGGATCGCATTGCTATTTTAATTATTATCAGGGAAATCCTTTAGAAGAACCTCAAGGTGTTGGAAATGGACGTTTTCTTCCATTACAAAAAGTTTACACTTTTGATCCGACTCCTAAAGAACTTGCTCCGGAATATGCGAAATTTATATTGGGAGGTCAAGCGAATGTTTGGAGTGAACACATTGATTCAAATGATCTGGTTGAATATATGGTCTTTCCGCGTGCACTTGCCATGATTGAATGTTTGTGGACTCAGCCACAACATAAAAATTACCAATTGTTTGAACAGAAAATCCATGCTCATTACATTCGAATGAATCAATATGGTATTAGTTTCTCGCGAAGTGCTGACAAAGAATCTACCAAAAAGAAAATAATGGAAAGCAAATAAATGGGTTCATTAGTAGATTCGAAAATTTAAATATGTTTTTTTAAACTCTTTTTTACCAGAAGATTAAATGAGTATTTATTGTGTTTGGAAGGTATCATTTTGTGTAAAATAAAAGTCATTTAGTGTATTTAATGAGTGATAATATGATTTTACTTTTGTAGAGTAAAATATTCATAAATGTAGTTCGATCGTTAAATTTTATGAGTAGTAATTCCAAAATATTTAAATGTAAAAAATTAAATGGAAAGCGTCAAGGTTGTAGGATATCGTATTATAATTGTCTTATTGGTAATTTTTTCATTTGTTAACTTCTGGAATGTTAAGGCAAGTAACAGTGATTATCTGCCAGATGATGTAATGGAGATTTGGGAAGGTGGTCCGGCTTATTATGACAAATGGACAAACGGTCCTTCGTCTGATCTGAATTTCTTTCCAATAGCAGTATGGTATCAAAATCCAAATTCGGGTTATTTTTATCAAAAAATGGGGGTTAATTTTATTAATTATTGGGGCTCGGTGGCAAATGCCAAAGAGAGTGATCTGGGGACTCTGAAAAAATATGGAATGTCAGGAGTGACGGCCTATACTACGGTTTATGCTAATTCCACCAATTGTTCAATTATCAAAGCATGGATGCATGAAAAGGATGAGCCGGATAATGCTGTTAGTGGGACACAAAATCCTGTGTCGCCAAGTACGATAATAAACGATTATAATGCGATGAAGGCCATAGATCCTACCAGGCCTGTATTTATCAGTTTAGGTAAAGGTGCTGCAATAAATAGCTGGTATGGACGTGGAAACAGGACAAATCACCCGGAAGATTATATAGAATATGCCAAAGGTGCAGATATAATGACATTTGATGTGTATCCTATGAATACACCGGCTTGGACGTCGGATTATGCATCATGGAAGTATACCCATTTAACGGAATTATCCGGTAATATATGGTATGTAGCTAAAGGTGTCGATAATTTACGCAAGGCTGCAGATTATAAGAAACCAGTATGGGCATGGATTGAATGTACAAATTTTAATGCCGACCCTAATTGTAAGTTGACACCGGCTATTACAAGATCGGAAGTTTGGATGGCTTTGATTCATGGGGCACGCGGTGTAGGTTATTTCTGTCATATATTTAGTCCAACCCTTGTTCAGGCCGGTGTACTCAATGATGCTGCCATGAAAGCGGAAATAACGGCAATAAATGCCCAGATAACAGCAAATGCTCCGGTATTAAATACACAATCAGTTTCAAACGGAGCAACTGTTCTTTCATCCAATACAGCAATACCTGTGGATTTCATGGTGAAACGATTTAACGGCTTCACCTATATTTATGCAATTTCCATGCGTTCCGGAAGTACGGATGCTACTTTTACCCTTCGTGATTTTGTAGGGACCTCTAATATAGAGGTTGTAGGAGAGAATAGGCAGTTAGCTGCAACTAACGGAGTTTTTAATGATAATTTCTCTGATTATAGCATGCATATTTATAAAGTGGCTACTCCGATAAACAATCCTATAAGATCTGTGGAGAAAAATCAACATAATTTACAGATTGTCGTTGATAACTCACAAGACATCCTTTCATTTAAATGCGATGAATATATAGATAGAGCAGATGTGTATTCATTAAGCGGACAAAAAATAACTTCATGTGATGTGAATGATTATAAAGGCGATATTTCACTTGGAAACATATCTCAGAAGATGTTGATTTTAAAATTTTTTATTCAAGAAGATATTTTGCTTTGTAAATTTATTATGTCTAATAATAGCTTGTAAGATTGTCTTTTACGATATGTTGATTCTGACATTTAGTGTAAATGATTTGTCATTTCGTGCATTGTCAAATATTTTAATATCAGATTTTTTTGTCTTAAATTTCAAAAATCTTGAGAAAATATTCAGGATAAAAAATCAAAGAAATTTTGTAATCAATATAAACTTAACCAAAAAAATACAGTCATGAAAAAAATTACTTTTTTATTTTCTTTTGCGTGCTTAGTTACGAATTTTACAAATTCTGCTATACTATCAGTAAAGTCAGGTGAAGATGTCGCAACTGTTTTAAATACTGCTGCTGATGGTGATATCATTGAATTAACTGAAACTGGTATTTATAAATGGGATGCCCAAGTAAATATCAACACACCCAAATCTTATACAATCCGGGCAAAAGCGGGGTTATCTTCTCGTCCGGTTATTCAGGCTGGTACAGCTGTTAATTTTGGTTTTATTTTTAATAATCAAAATACCGCAAGTGGAACACAAACTTTTGATGGTATTGCGATAGATGGTATGAAATGCGCAACTACCTTTTTTGTTCTTAAATGTGCGGTAGGACAAAATGTGGATGTGGTTATGAACAACTGTCTGGTACGTGGGCTTGCAAATGCAACCACACCGAGTAACATTGTTTGTTTTACTTACTCAAATTCAGCTCCGAATCCGAATCCGAATAATTTGACCATTACCAATTCAATTTTTATGTATAACGGTCAGGGTGTTTTGGCGGCTTCTGGTGCTGGTCGCCCTAAAAATGTAACACTGACAAATTGCCTTTTCAAAGGCAAATTTGTAAGAACAATATCCAATGCAAGTACTTATCTTGTTGATTTATATTCGATTGATCATTGTACCTTTTATGGGAATGACAGTACAGATGTTATTTTATGGGGAAATGTAGAACTTAAGAATAGTATCTTTTCAAACAGCAAAAAAACCGGATCCGGAGCATGGGCTAATACCTTTGGTACAGGTGGTGACTTAAAAACAAAGTGTGGAGTCTACTATACCGGAACGCCTTGTGCATATGATGAAGCTTTGATGGATGCTTCTACATTGCGTTCTGATCCTAAGTTGAATGAATTTGGATTTGCTACTGCAGAAGAATATATTACTCCTGGTGGAACGGACAATAATCCGATTGGATTTTATGAATCAAATAGTATGACAGTAGAAGATTTGACCACATCAGTCAAGCCGGTGACGTCAAATACTCAAATTGAAATTTTTCAAAATAATAATTTTTTCAGAGTCAATGGAGTAGATAATGCTGATTATACTATATATAATGTTAGTGGTAATCGGATCGTCAACGGTAAGATTGTCAATGGAGAGATGATATTGAATAGTTTGGCCCGGGGTTTATATTTTCTTAAAACAAACGGGCAAGTTGCAAAATTTGTTATAAAATAATGAGATGATTTTGATGGTGTTCAAAAAGTGAATCCCAAAATTTCACTTTTTGAACACCATCTTTTTTGATTCGTTTTCCACTTGAGATTAATATTAATTATTCAATTCTCAGAGACTTGATTTCTTTTGGAATGCTCTTAGGTCGTTTTCTATTCATATTTTCACAACCAAATTATAGACAATCTACATGAATATACAGTTATTTATGAAACATACCTGAACTATGACATGTCCATTTTTAAAAGCAGGCTATAATTTTCATAACTATAAAGCCGAATTTTATAATTAATTCTATATAATTTATATGAAAAAAAATGTTTTCATCTTATTTATACTAATGTTTTTAACTACAGCCTTGGTGAATGCTCAAGTATCAATCAAAGGAAAGGTACTTGATGAAAATAATCAGGTTGTTATAGGAGCATCAATTCTTGAAAAAGGGACTACAAACGGAACTAATACCGATGTCGATGGTAATTTTACATTGACTGTAAAGTCTGTAAAGTCTTCACTGGTGATCTCTTATATAGGGATGAAGAATCAGACAATTCTTGTCGAGAATAATTTAAGGCCAAGAGTTGTGTTGAAATCCAATTCTGTTGAATTGAACGAAGTTGTGGCAGTTGGGTATGGAACAATGCGTAAAAGTGATATAACCGGTTCGTTGAGTTCTGTAAAAGTAAAAGATACAGAAACGACTTCTGTGATTTCTGTGGATCAAATGTTGAAAGGAAAATCATCTGGTGTATATGTGAATACGAGTAGTGCGGAACCTGGTGGAGTCTCTTCTGTCAAGGTGCGTGGCGTGAACTCATTAACTGGCGACACAGAGCCTTTGTATGTTATTGATGGCATTGCTATGGATAATGTAGGTGGAACAAGTGATCCGTTTAATAAATACCAGCAGAAAGTAAATCCACTGGCATATTTGAGTCCTCAGGATATTGTTAATATTGAAATTCTTAAAGATGCATCTGCAACTGCAATCTTCGGATCAAGAGGTGCAAATGGAGTCGTACTGGTAACAACTAAAAATGGCAGTGTAGGTAAAGCTAAAGTAAATTTTATTCAGTCTTTGACTGTTTCTCAGACCAGGAAAAAAATCCAGATGCTGAATGGTCCGGATTATGCGCGCTATCGCAATGAGCTTGCTCTTTTAGAAGGGAGAACATCTGTATTATACGGAATGACGGAATCTACTCTACCCGAAAATCTGCAATGGAAGGATTGGCAGGGTGAGGTACTTCAAACAGCAATATCTTCTAATTCCCGCATATCTATAAGTGGAGGATCTAAAAATTCCGACTACTATTTATCTGGCGGGTATGATAGTAATGAAGGAATTGTAAAAAACACCTTTTTTAATAGAGGGGATGTCCGTTTTAATTTTAATACAGATGTATCCACGCGTTTAAGACTCAACTTCAATATTGCTGCAGCTTCTATTAAAAGTAAAATGACACAAACGACAGGTTCGGGTGGTACGTTCAATTATAGTGCGATACGTTCCATGTTGAGTAAAAATCCGATTATCAATTATGTGACAGCTGATGATACTCAGAGTGAGCTAAATACACCTTTGGCTTGGATAAATGATTATAAGGATGATAACATCGAAAATAATGTACTGAGTAGATTAGGCCTTACTTATAAAATTTCTAAGGTGTTTAGTTACGAAATACGAGGCAGCTATTATTATAAAAATATAGAGCGTTTTCGCTATTATGGCCGAACACTATCCAGTTTTGCATACGGTGGTGCCGGTTACTCCAGTTTGGGATATTGGGGTTACAATATAGACAACTTATTAAACTTTGATTATTCTTTCAATAAATCGAATCGTATTTCGGGTGTTGTCGGTGCTACTTACAGTGCTAATGATTCACGTACTCTCTCTTATTATGCAACCGGATTTGAAAATGATAATTTGAGTTACGAACAAATAGGAGATGCAACAGATGTTGGACAAAAACTAAAGCGTTTGCATAATGAGTCCAAACTCAATTCCTATCTTGCGCGTGGTACATATAATCTGAAAGATAAATATATGTTGACCGTGTCGGGACGTGTTGATGGATCTTCAAAATTTGCCAACGGAAACAAATATGCATTTTTCCCATCCTTTGCTTTGGCATGGCGTATAAAAGAAGAAGCATTCCTCAGAAATGTTGATGAAATCTCAAATTTAAAATTACGATTTGGTTGGGGACAAACGGGTAGCCAAAATATACCTCCTTATTCATCTGTCGTAACTTATTCTACATTTGGCTATTCATCTTATTCTTATGGAGGACAGCTTGTTACCGGAAAATATATTTCTTCTTTGTCAAACAAGGATCTTAAATGGGAAACATCTGAACAAGTAAATGCCGGCATTGATTTAGGGTTATTAAATGAGAGGATAGGTTTTATCATTGATGTATATTATAAGAAAAATACGGATATGCTTATAAAAAGGCCATTACCTGCATCATTCGGTTACTCTTCTGCTCTTGTAAACTTTGGGGCTATCGAAAATAAAGGAATTGACTTTTCAACCAATCTGGTTTTGGTAGATAAGAAAAAATTTATGTGGACTGTAGATGGAAATATCTCTTTATACCGGAATAAGATACTGGAGTTGGGTTTGCCAAAAGATGCCAACACAGGCTTGGTCTCTTATACGGGATCAATAATCCATCCGATCGGAGATTTGAATATTCCTGGAAACATATTTATTGAAGGGAAACCTGCCGGATTATTTTGGGGGTTCAGTACTAATGGTGTCTATCAGAACCAACAACAGATTGATGATTTTGTAGCTGAAGCAGCTACTCGTAATGGTACTACCCCTGTAAAGGCTTTTTATTTCGGAAGATCACCTAAACCAGGTGAAATTATCTATTTGGATAAAAGTGGTAATGGTATAATTGATTCTAATGATTATGGAGTGATTGGTAATCCGAATCCGGACTTTACTTGGGGAGCGAACACAAATTTGGCTTATGGAAAGTGGAATCTTCTAATTGCAGTAAACGGTGTGTATGGAAAAGATGTGCTCAATGCCAATCTAAATACTGAAAATAGGATGAATGGGAGTATTTATAATATTAGAAAAGAAGCGTGGGATAGAAGATGGACTGGTGAAGGAACTAGTAACTATTATCCGATTCCTTACAGTAAAACAATTGGAAACGTAATCTCAGACCGTTTGATTGAAGATGCCAGTTTTGTAAGGTTGTCTGCTATAACATTAAGTTATAATGCGAAAATCCCTGCAAATTTTTTCATGAAGGAATTAAAAATATTTGTCACAGGAAATAACATACTTACTTTGACAAATTACAGCGGATTTGATCCTGAAGTGGATAGTTTTGCTGGGGATGCAATGAGAGTCGCCATTGACAATAATTCATATCCAAGTTCAAAATCCGTAATCTTTGGTTTTAACTTCAATCTCTAAATAACGCAGTATATTTATGAAAGCAATAAAATTTATAGCAGGTCTTTTAATGGTTTTATATATGTCTTCATGTGAATCGATCATTCAAGAGACATTATATGTAAAGACAGAAAAAGACGCATTTCAGACAGAAAGCGATGCTTTAAGCGCAATAACATCTGTTTATGCACAAATGTATACCTATGAATCGATAGGTAGATATAATTTCCAGGTTTTAGAAGCTTCAGGTGTTGGTTTTACGAACATAAAACCTCAAAGTGACGACGGCGCATTTTTCTGGAAAGAAAATACCAGTACCAATCAGATGTCTACACATATCTGGCAAAATTTCTATACAATTGTAGCTTATGCAAATAATGTGATTGAGAATGTACCAAAGATGGATATCGATATTGATGTAAGGAACTCTATATATGGAGAGGCTTTGTATATGCGTGGTATGACGTATTTCAATCTGGTTCGTATGTGGGGGGCTGTTCCGCTTCGGCTATCGTCAACCAAAGGCTTTGCTGATCCGGGCGGACGTGATCCGGAAAGCAATGTGTATGAACAGATTATCAATGATCTTACAATGGCTGGTAACCTCTTACCTAAAACACAGAGCTTAAAAGGTCGTGCCACCAAAGGTGCTGCCTATGGTTTGCTGGCCAAGGTATATCTGACAGCAGCGTCTATGAAACAATACAGTGGCAATTATTATAATCGGTTCGACTTTGTAGCTGATGCAAATGCTTATTATGATTCTGCACGCGTATATTGTCAGAAAGTGACAGACTTGGGGGTCTATAAATTGGTTGATGATTTCAAGAAACAATTCCCTATTCAAATTTCACTTAATGGAACTGTAACGCCCGATGGCTTTGAAAATTCAACGGAATCACTATTTGAAATTCAGTTTAACAGGATTGATAAGTATTTGTCTACGGATTTGCCAATGCAGCTTATTCCTTATAATAAAGGTGGTGGATATACTTATAACGACAATTCATGGGGCACATATCGTATTACCAAAACCTTGTTTGATGATTTTATGACCGATCATCCGAATGATTATAGAATGGATGTAACATTTTTAGGTGGGACTACAGGTGTCTTATATACTTATAAGAAAGGTGTACGTCAAACAGCTGTAGGTGACACTCTCTATGTCTATCCGTATGATCCGAGACCGGCAAGTAATCTCTCTGAACGTTGGCCATATCTTGCAAAGTATCAGGATTATCTTGCTGTAGGGTCTAATCAACATGGTTCTAATTTTATTTATCTTCGTTATGCCGATGTTTTGTTGATGCAGGCTGAGGCTGAAAATGAGTTAGGTGATAAAGTCAATTCCCTGAATCACCTGAATATGTTGATGGAACGGGCTAGGAAAGCTGATGGCAAAGCTCGTTTGACCCCTATTAACTTTTCGGATACCCTGACAACAGATGAACTCAGAATCGCTATTTGGAAAGAACGCAGATATGAATTGTTGGGTGAGGGACATCAATGGTACGATTTGATTAGGACAGGACAATACGAAAACTATCTGAGTCATTATAAGACACATGAATATGATCTTAATCCTGCTGTAGAATGTGAAATGAAGTATTATTCGCGTAATATTTTATTTCCGATTCCATATCTTGAAATCATGATGAATGACAAGGTAACACAAAACCCTGGTCATGTTTAATCTCAGTTCAGAATTTTAATTGAAAGAAAATGATACTTATGAAAACTTATAAGAGATATAAATTTCTGGTATTCTTCTTGTTATTGCTAATTACTGCCTGTACGGAAGATGCCTATGTAGAACATTTCATAAAGCTGGATGGTACAAACTCTATACTACTCTATTCAGATACAACTGTTGTTATTAAATGGAAAAGAGGTAATCCAATTTTTGTATCAAAACCGGATAGTGTTAATGTTATTCCTAATTATCCCTATGTTATTGCTCTTGATACAATTATAGGTATAGACACATTGGGGCAAAACATACTTAATATTTATAAAAGAACAAATGTAGATACGAAAACCGGAGAAATTAGCATTAGCAATTCTGGTTCGTCTGCACCTTTTAAAATAGGGACTTACAATATTTATGTTGGATTGTTGACTTCTGAAGGTTTTGTCAGATATCGGGAGAAACCGATACGAATGAATATTGTCCCATAACATGAAAGAGAAAGTATTGTATAAAAGTTTGCGATGAATTGCAAAAAAAATGATAAACTTCCGGTTTGGATTAGCTGCCAAATCGGAAGTGAATTTTAAACATCATATTCATGAATATGTTACGTAATAGTGGTATAAACAGCCTTATTTTTATTTTAATAATCCTGTTGGGTGCTCAGTCATATGTGAAATCCGAGTCGCAATTAAAATCAATTTTTCTTTCACCGCCTGATGATGCAAGACCTCGTACATATTGGCTTTGGGGACATGGTAATTATGATTATACACGTATTTCAGAAGACCTCAAAGCGTTTAAGGAAATGGGATATGGAGGTGTTGATATTTTTGATCTGGGAATATCCGATCCAAATGATGTAGTACCATCCGGTCCGGCTTATATGAGTGAAGAACAACTCGATGGGGTAGTATATGCGATGAAAGAAGCCAAAAAACTGGGTTTAAAAATGGGGCTGTCTGTGTCAAATGGCTGGAATGCGGGTGGATCCTGGACGGAAAAAGATGAAATGTCTATGAATATTCTGTTCTGGAAAGACACGGTACAGGGTCCCGTTAAGCTTAGAAAAATAGGGTTTCCTACAATTCCTGATCATTTCAACAAGCTATATGGAACCTATTCACTTTACCCTATCATTGGAAAGGACGGTTTTCCACAGTATTACAAGGATATTGCTTTAGTCGCATTTCCATTCAATTCTAATGGGCAGATAAAAAATTTGGATCAGATCCTTCATTTTAATGCTAATAAAATAAATGGGAATGAAGTTGATATAGAAATACCTGAAGGCAAATGGATAATTTTGCGCTCTATAGTAACACCTATGGGACAAAGAATGTGGGCTGCAAGCGATAACTCACACGGCTATATCATGGATCATTTTTCCGAGAAGGCCACCAATCATCATTTTTCATATCTTTTCAATCGTTTGGAATCCAGGTTGGGCAAACTTAATGAAACAGCTCTGGAGCGTTTCTATCTTTGTAGTTTCGAATCGGAAGCTCTTGTAGAATGGTCACCGGAATTATCAGATTATTTTTTTAAGTTAAATGGTTATAGTATAGATCCATATATTCCAATATTGGCTGGCCATAAAATAGTAGACGACAATATTACTCAACGCTTTCTTCACGATTACCATTATACTATTTCAGAAATGTTTGTGAATAATCATTATTGTCAAGCACGAAATATGTGTAATGAGAAAGGGATTAAGTTGGCTTCCGAATCCGGAGGACCGGGGCTTCCGTTGCATCGTGTCCCAACCGAAGATTACAAAGCCTTGGGTGCTGTAGATGTAATGCGTGGAGAATTTTGGAACAATATTGATAAGGCGGAACAAACAGATGCTCGTGGAGGAGACATACTTTCGGTCATTAAAAATGTGGCAGGAGCAGCTCATGTTTATGGTCGGAAAATTGTCGAAATGGAGTCTTTTACAAGTAGAAAACACTGGCGGGAAAACCCTTTTGAATTAAAAAAATTGGCTGATTATGCTTTCTGTAATGGAATGACACGAGTCGTTTATCATACAGCCACTTTAAGCCCTAAAGAAGCAGGACTCCCCGGTTGGAGTTATAGTGCCGGTACTCATATTTCTCCAAACTTAACATGGTGGCCTCTTTCGAAGCCGATGCATGATTACTTCTCCCGTGTAGGTGGTATGCTGCAACAAGGAAATTTTGTTGCAGATGTGGCTTACTATAAGGGTGAAGATGTCCCTAATTTTGGAATCGGATATAAATATATAAAAGAAAAATTGGGTGAAGGTTATGATTATGACGATATCAATACTGAAATTTTATTACAAACGACTGAAGTTGAAAATCATAGAATAAAACTACCTTGTGGTATTCAATATGCGGTGCTGGTCTTGCCCGATAATGGAAAAATGAGTATCGAGGTCTTAAAGACTATAAATAATCTGATTCTGAAAGGTGCTATCGTTATTGGAAATAAACCAGTGACTGTTTATGGGCTTGCTGATTACAAAATACGTGAGGCGGAAGTGAAGCAATTGGCTGATAAGATATGGGGTGTAAAACCATTTAAGAAGCAAATTCGGAAATATGGTAAAGGGATGATTGTAACAGGATATACCGAAAAAGAAATTTTGGACAGGCAAGGAATTGTCCCTGATTTTGTAGCACGAACCGACAATCAAACAAGCAAGATTGATTATATCCACCGTTCAACGGATACCGAGGATATATATTTTATTTGCAATACAGATTCAGTAGATGTGAATACCGAATTATATTTCAGGGTTACTGGTGTACAGCCTCAAATCTGGAATCCTGTGACAATGGAGATGAGTGATTGGGCTGTTTATAATGAAACAAACAAGACAACCAGTTTACCTTTGAAGCTTACTGCTTACGAATCTGTTTTTGTGGTTTTTTCAAAAGAAAAGCCAGCCTTACGTCATATAATAAATATCCAGATAGGAGAGGAACAAGTATTTCCGGTAAAAAAAATCAGGATGAAATCCGTCGATTTGCCGGTAATTATAGAAAAGGGGAATTCCTTTATAATTAATTCGGCAGTTTCAGGTGATTACAAACTTAAATTTTCTGATGGTATAGAGAAATTAATTCCTATATCTGAGAACGAACAAAAAAAATTGACTGGAACATGGGATGTCCGTTTTAAATTCGGTTATGGTTTCAATCCAATTCAAAAAATGGACAGTTTGGTAGATTGGGTTAAGCACTCAGATAAAGAGTTAAGTTCCTATAGCGGCTTCGCTAGTTATAAACTGGCTTTTGATTTGACCAAGGACTTTGTATCTGCATATCAGTCATATATTATTGATTTAGGTAAAGTCGGAGAAGTGGCCCGTGTTTTTTTAAATGGAGAAGAAGTGGGTACTTCCTTGTTCCCTCCACACAGACTCCAGTTTGCAGGTTTGCTTCGTGAAGGAGAAAATAATATTGTAATAGAGGTGGCTAATACATGGTTAAATCAGTATCTGGCTGATTTGAAAAGATCTCCGGAGAAAAAGTATCTGAACACCAATGTCGGGAAAAATGATTTTCTAAAATCGGGAAGTCTGCCGCTTCCTTCAGGCTTGATTGGCCCTGTGAAAATTATTGGTCAGACAAATATTATCTTTTGATATCATCATTTATAATTTAGGATATCCTTTGAAATGAAAGTTCCGTATTTAAAATATATATTTCTCCTGATAGTTCTGTTTTCTCAAAGTTTGTATGGACAAAAAAGGTTTATATATCAAGATAATGCAAAGTTTGTAAAACAAAAAGTCAATAATATTTGTCGAAAAATGACATTGGAGGAGAAAGCGTCATTTTTGTCTGGAGAAGACGATTGGCATTTTAAAGGTATAGAACGTTTGGGTATTCCCCCTATGCAAGTCACAGATTGTGGACATGGTGTTACAATCGTTTTTGATGATCAGGGCAATTGGGTTGGAAATGCGAGTTGCTTTCCTACAGCGGTCGGTCAAGCTGCAACATGGAACCGTTCGTTGATTAGAACGGTCGGGAGTGCTATCGCCCGTGAAGCAAGGGCTACCGGTTCTTCAATTTTGTTAGCACCTATGGTCAATATCAAGCGCACACCTCTGAATGGTAGAAATTACGAGACCTTCTCTGAAGATCCCTTACTTACAGGTGAAATGGCTGCTGCATTTATTCAAGGTGTTCAATCTGAATCAATTGGTGCCGTAATTAAAGGTCTTGCAGCAAACAACCAACAAATGTATCAGGAAGAATTGAATGTAAAAGCAGATGAACGTGCCTTACAGGAAATTTATTTGCGTGGGTTTCGGATTGCTGTTAAAAAAGCTGAACCATGGGGTATCATGACATCATACAACGGCTTGAACGGAGAGAGAACTTCTGCCAGTAAGCATTTGTTAATGGAGATTGTAAAGCGAGATTGGAAATATAAAGGCTTCATTGTATCTGATTGGCGTGCAGTAAAAAGTACGAAATCAATTTCGGCCGGTTTGGATATTGAAATGCCAGGACCTGGAAAATTTATGACCCAAGCTAATATTTTAAAAGCTATTGAAGAAAAAGCAATTAGTAAGAAAGATTTAGACGATAAGATAAAAAGGATTCTGCGGGCATATGTGAGATCCTCTATTCCAGATGTAAACATTTCGAGGTCTAAGGCTGACATTAATACCGAAAAGCATCAGGATTTAACATGCAAAGTAGCGGAGGAATCTATCATATTACTTAAGAATAGTAATAATTTATTACCTTTTGATTTATTTAAAATTAAAAAATTGGCAGTTATTGGGCCAAATGCATCCATCGCACGTTTGGGAGGTGGAGGAAGTGCATCAGTATCGCCATTCTATACAGTGAGTCCGTTGGATGGATTGCGCAAATTGTGTGCTGGAAAAACAGAAATTGTTTATGAAGAAGGTTGTGGATTGTCAGGAAATCTGAAGGTTATTGATGCCAGGTATTTACAAAATAATGATCATTCTACTATAAAAAGCGGACTGCAAGCAGAGTATTTTACAAACCGAGATTTAAAAGGAGAACCAGCTTTAAATACGGTCGATCATCAACTGAATTTTTCATGGGGTTGGAGCAATCCAAAACCGGAAATCAGTCGTAATGGATATTCAGTTCGTTGGTCAGGGCAAATAATTCCACCTGTAAGCGGTATCTATAAACTGGGAATTTCGGCTGCCGAATGTGGCTATCGTTTATATGTAAACGGGAAACTTGAGTTTGATCAATGGTTAACCGGTGGGAAAGATAACTTTGAATCACATTTCACCGTGAGTAGCCGACATATTGAAGTTGCGATGGAAGCTGGGAAACCTGTAGATGTTAAAGTAGAGTTTTATAAACGAATGAACCGCAATTTTATTCGGCTCGAATGGGAAATTCCAGGAAATAATTCTATTGAAGCGGCTCGAGAACTAGCAAAAGGAAGTGATGCGGTGGTAATCTTTGCCGGATTGTCAAATTTTTTCGAAGGAGGGAACAATGACCGGAAAGACATCCTTTTACCGGGTGATCAAAATAAACTAATCTCTCAAATTGCAAGAACCAATCCGAACACCGTAGTTGTATTAGTCAATGGTTCTCCGATCGGAATGCCCTGGATCAATGAAGTCAAAGCTGTGCTCGAAGCTTATTATCCAGGACAAGAAGGTGGAAATGCAATTGCCAATGTGTTGTTCGGCAAAGTATGTCCATCCGGAAAACTTCCTGAAACATTTCCTGTAAAACTGTCAGATAATCCTGCTTATAGAAATTATCCCGGTGTGAATAATGAGGTGGATTATGCTGAAGGTTTTTATGTAGGTTACCGTCATTATGATACTAAAGCTATTGAGCCGCTATTCCCCTTCGGACATGGATTATCTTATACTCAATTCAGCTATGATCATTTAAAAATCAAAGCCCAAAGGAAGTCTCATACTGTTACTTTTAACATCAAAAATACCGGAGGTTTTGATGGGGCAGAAGTTGCTCAGTTATACTTAAGAGCTGTCGGATCAACTGAAGACCGACCATATAAAGAATTGAAAAATTTCGAAAAAATATTTTTAAAGAAAGGAGAAAGCAAGGTGGTTTCTTTTGTTATCCAAAAGGAGGATTTGGCCATTTTCTCAAAAAATAAAAATAAATGGCTGGTTGAACCCGGGATATTTGAAGTGCTTGTTGGAAGCTCTTCCCGAGATATTCGATTGAAAGATTCGTTCGTAATACATTGATTCAAATTTTTGAGAATAATTGTAGCGACTATCTCAGAAGTTTTAAACAATAATTATAAGTGCCATTTTCTGCAAGGATTTGCTCATTTGGTATATTCTTTGGAAGTAATGTGTTTTTTATTTTTGTTATAAATCTTAATTCCTGTTTGAGTACAGTGGTTGGTCTAATATATCATTTTTATGAGAAAGTTTTTTTTTACATTTTGTTTTTTGTTGATGGGCATTTGTGCTGTGAATGCAGAAATACAATTGCCGGCACTGATTTCCGATCACATGGTACTTCAACAGCAAACCGAGGTAAAGCTTTGGGGAAACGCCAATGCCGGTAAGCAGGTGAAAATTAAGATTTCGTGGAGTCAAAATACTGTTATTACGAAAGCAGACAAAAACGGACGTTGGTCTGGAACTGTAAAAACACCTATGGCTGGTGGACCTTATACGATTACGTTTTCAGATGGAAAAGAAAAAACAATTTCCGACGTAATGATTGGCGAAGTCTGGTTATGTTCCGGACAATCAAATATGGAAATGCCGATGAAAGGCTATCAAGGGCAGTCAGTTTATGAGGCACAAAATACCATAGCAAAAGCTAAACCGGATATTCCTGTACGACTTTTCAGAGTCGAACGAAATAAAAGTATAAGGCCTTTGCAGAATGTAGAAGGTGTTTGGACTACAAATCATTCGCAGGCAGTTAAAGAGTTCAGTGCTGTTGCTTATTTTTTCGCCGGCTATCTTCAGTCGGTTTTAAATATTCCTGTCGGCATAATAAGTACGTCGTGGGGTGGTTCACCCATCGAATCCTGGATGGATAGTACGACACTTGCCCACTATATAAAAGTAAATACAGGAGTTACAACATCAGAATTATCTGCTTCACCTCGGCATTGTGAGCTTTTTAATGCCATGCTTTATCCGTTGATGAATTATCGGGTAAAAGGTATGCTATGGTATCAAGGTGAAGCCAACGTCTATAATCCGGAATTGTATGCCAAGCTACTTCCTGCAATGGTTAGTTCTTGGCGTAATAGCTGCAATTACGGGAATTTTCCGTTTTATTATGCTCAGATTGCTCCGTGGAAATACAATGGTGTCAATAACGAAGAATCTGCACGTTTCAGGGAAATGCAACAACAATTGACAAAAATAATTCCCGTTTCTGGAATGATTGTTACTGCTGATACTGGCGATTCGATTGTAATACATTCTCCACAAAAGAAATTGATTGCAGAAAGATTTGCATACTTGGCACTGAATAAAACCTATGGAAGAGAGGGTATAGAGTATATGGCTCCTCAATTTAGGTCAATGGAAATACAGAATGATACAATTATCTTGAGCTTTGATTATGCAAATGAAGGTTTCCATTCAATAGAAAAACAAATAAAAGGATTTGAGGTTGCAGGAGAAGACAGGATTTTTAGGCCGACTAATGGAATGTTTATTGACAGATCAAGGAAAATACAGTTAACAAATCCTTTAATAAGTAAACCAGTTGCAGTACGTTATGCGTTTAAAAATTATTCATGCATGTATATCTACAATAATTTCGATTTTCCGTTGATTCCTTTTCGTACCGATCATTGGACAGAATGAAAAACCTAAATTTACTTAAAAACGCATTAAGTTCCATTTATGAAAAATAAATCAATAATACCCTGGTTGGTGGTAGCTCTGCTTTTCATCGTAACCGCTCTTAGTTTTCTCGATCGTCAAATCTTGTCCATATCTATACTAAAGATTAAGGAAGATATTGCCATTTCAGATACTGACTATAGTTGGATTACAGGAGGTTTTATAGCAGGCTATGCAATTATGTTTACGCTGGGCGGTATTTTTATTGATAAGTTTGGTTCGAAATTAGGTTTAGCTTTGGCACTGGGAATCTGGACTGTCGCTTCGGGATTACATAGCGTGGCAACAACCGTCCCTCAACTGATTGCTTTTAGATTTTTATTGGGGATAGGGGAAGGAGCTTGTTTCCCAGGTGCAATCAAAGCTGTTATCGAGTGGATTCCCAATAACAAAAGATCATTAGCTACGGGGTTTGCCATTGGTGGATCTGCCATTGGTGCAGTTATTGCACCTTTGCTTGCCATATTTATGCTTGAAATAGTTGGTTGGAGAATATTGTTTCTGGTTTCACCGGCTATAAGTTTTATCTGGATTGGTTTGTGGCTCTATTTAAACAACAAAAAGAATTCAAGATATAAAGTACAAACGGAAGTATATACCAAAAATGAAAAAGCTTCGGTAGAAATAAAAAGTTATTCTTTTATAGAGCTTCTCAAAAATAAAAAAGCATGGGTATTTATTGCGATGCGCATGTTTTTCGATCCAATATTTTATTTTTTAATGTTTTGGATTCCGAAATTCATGAGCGAAAGTCGTGGAATATCGCTTGATTTAATAGGTAAATTATTTTGGTTACCTTTTTTGGTACTCGGACTCTCAAATATCTGGGGAGGTTATCTTTCTGATAAAATTTATAGAAAGACATTGAATCTCAGTTTTGCAAGAAAATCAATCATGGGCGTTTCAGCTTTGCTTACTGTTTCTGTATTGTTTATGCAGTTTGTAGATTCGCCACAGGCTGTCATTGTCCTTCTTTCCGTTTTCTTTTTTGCTCATGGTTTGTGGATTACGAACTATTCCACCGCCGTAGGAGATATTTTTGGGAATAAGGCCACTTCTACGATTATCGGTCTGACAGGAACTTTTGGTGCAGTATCGGCTTTTTTCATAAACAGACTGATTGGCTTTATTGTTACTAATTATTCTTATGATCCTTTATGGTGCTGGGCCGGACTAATGTATCCGTTGGCTTTTCTGATTTTAATATTCTTTATTCCAAAAATAAAACCGGATGAACCTTTATCATAAGTACTATACAAATATAAAATATACGATATAACAGATGAAAGTAGTAAAAAAAGTTGATTATTCAATTACAAATGTGGATTTAAAGCCTAAGGTTGGAGTTATAGGAGTAGGACATCACATATACTGGGATCAATTTCCTGGCTTGCTTGATGAAATGTACAAGAAGATAGATTCTTTTATAGAAAAGATTCCTGATTTTGTTGATGTCGCTGATTTTGGTTTAGTTGATGATGCCGAAAAAGCATATCAGGCTGTCAAAACATTGACTGCGTCAAATCTTGATTTGCTTTTTTGTGATATGGTTACCTATGCCACTTCCGGTACTTTTAGCGTAATTATGAAGACTTTGAATATTCCTATTGTATTGGTAGCCTTACAGCCTTTGGGTGCTTTAGATTATGCCAATGCAAGTACATATATGCAGCTTTGCAACGATGATATATGTTCGTTACCCGAATTTACCGGTGTTGCATCCCGTATGGGAGTTCGTATTCCCGATACTATTATCGGTACACTTCATAACGATACTGAAGTTGATAAGAGAATTGAGGAGTACTGTGGCATTGCCCGGGTACTGCATGGATTAAAAAATGCACATTTTGGTCATATTGGTCATTCTCTTAATGCCATGCTCGATATGCATTTTGATCCGACAATGTTCACGACTTATTTTGGTTGTCATATTAAGGCTTGTGAAGCAAATGAATTGGTTTCATCTTACGAACAGGTAACAGATACAGAAATTGATATTGCAAAAAAGAAGATTCTGGAGTTTTTTAATACTCCTGATCCTGTATCAGATCCCATTTCAATGAAGTTGCAGGATGCTGACTTATATGTTTCAGCCCGTGTGTATGTTGCATTGGATAAATTTATCAAAAAAAATAAAATAAATGGTCTGGCATATTATTACGATGGAATGCCTGAAAGTTCAGAACGATTGGTTTTGACAAATTTAGCTGTTGGAAATTCATTGTTGACGGCAGAAAATATTCCAATGTGTGGAGAATCAGATCTGAAGACATTGATAGCTTTATTTATTATGGACAGATTGAGTATCGGAGGCAGCTTTGCAGAATTGCATCCGGTCGATTTTGGTGAGGATTTTGTGCTGGTTGGTCATGATGGCCCTCACAATATTTCGATAGCGGATGGAAAACCAGTTTTGAGAAGTTTGAGAAAATTTCATGGAAAGCCGGGATCAGGAGCCGGGGTTGAATTTAAAATCAAGACCGGTCCTATAACCATGTTAAGTATTAACTCCACTTATGATGGTAGATTTAAGTTTGTTATTGCTGAGGGAGAATCTGTTGCAGGTGTTATACCCGCAACAGGTAATACCAATACCAGAGGAAAGTTCAAACCAGATGTCAGAACATTTTTAAACAGATGGGTAAAAGAAGCACCGACCCACCACTTCGCTCTTGGCATTGGTCATCATGCTTCTACAATTGTAAAGATAGCGCGTTATTTGGGTATAGAAGCTGTTGTTGTAACTGATTGATCAAAGTTGAATTTTTTTAATAAGATTCAGCATCTAAGGGGAGTTGAATCTTATTTTGTAAAATAAGAATTATTTTCCGCTAGGTTCAATGCAATGTAATTTCCGGTATTCCACCGGCGATAAATTTGTTTTATCTTTAAATACACGAGAGAAATAAAACGCTGATTCAAATCCCAAATTGTAAGCAATTTCCTTTATTGTTTTGTTGGTCGTTGTTAACATGATTTCGGCTTTGCGTATACGCAGTTGAAGATGATATTGTACAGGAGGTAACCCTGTATATTTAGTAAACATTTTTCTAAAATAGGAATATCCCATATTAAGATCTTCGGCCAATTTAACAACATCGACATCATGACGTACCCGTTCGTTAAGTAAAAAGCAGGCCTGTCTGATCTTAATCTCTATTTCCTTACCCTCAAATTCTTTGTATTTTATAGCAGCGATAATTTGACTGATATAGGCAATCAAAAGTCCTACACAAATTTGATGATATCCTGGCTTCTCATTGATTGTCAGGTAAAATATTCTATCAAAATAGTATAGAATTTCTGTGCTCAATCCAATATTTTCAATCGGTTTCTCGGGGGTAAAGAAAATATGTTTCAGAAGCAATTTGGCCATATCACCGTTAAATCCGATATAATGACTTTTCCAACCTGTACTTTTTAATGGTCGGTAACGATGCCACTCTCCAGGGAATAAAATGATCATTGTTCCGGGAGATATCCTATAGATTTTGTACTTATTTTGAAAAACACCGTAACCCTCTGTAATGTAGATGATCTGATATTCCTGCAAAATACGTCCTTTGTCTGTATTAAACCAATATCGTGAAGGATGTCCGTCTTTTGGAGGATAGTTAGTTCCAGGTTTAACATCTAGAACTCCTACAGTCGTCAGATATAGATTTAGCTCTTGATCCTGTTCGGAAAGGGTTGTATACTTGAAAGATGGCGTCTTCATAAGTGTTAGATTACAGACAAAGATATGATAAAAAATCGATGACTTGTAAATCAATTATATTGAATTTAATCGAAGAAGATAGTTAAAATACTTTCGATCCCATTACAAAAATAGATAAAATTAGCAAATGATTTATGAGGCTTAAAATAACTGATAAATGTAACACATGGAAGAATATGCATTTCCAGCTTCAATCAATAGGTTAACCTCCTATTTTTCGAACATCTATATTTACATATACAACGAATTTAGATGAAGTGACATTTCGTGTAGGAAAATGACCATTTTATGCATTTAAATTTTCGTATTTGAATCTTTAATTTGTCTGTACAATAAATGATTTATTCTCTATGGAAAGATCCTTCAAAAAAATTAATGTAAAATACAACATTTAGCATAAAATGTTCAACATATGAAGAAAAGATTTTATTTTATTTTATTTTTATTTTCTATCTCGCAATTTTCTTTTTCCAGAATGGTTTGTACGATGAATGATGCTTGGTGGTATAGTACTTCGACCATTCTATCGGTTTATGATGCAGAAGGTGCAAATTGGCAAAAGATTAATATTCCCCATACATGGAACTCAACCGACGGGTATATAGAGAAAGTATATTTTAGGGGTACCCGTTGGTACAAAAAAAACTTTACTCTGCAAGCTTCGAATATGGATCAATCGGTTTTTCTTACTTTCGAAGGAATACTTTCTGAAGCCGAAATCTATTTGAACGGGAAGTTCATTGGTAACCATAAAGGTGGATATACAGGTTTTGGTTTTGATATATCCGGACAGGTAATTTTTGGTGCTCCGAATCAACTTTTAGTGAAAGTAAACAATGAGAATATTGATATACCTCCTCTACACGGAGATTTTACTTGTTGGGGTGGAATTTACAGGGATGTGAAAATCATCTTAACCGATCAGTTACATATCGGTTTTGGAGAATATGGCGACAAAGGTCTTTTGATTAGCACACCTGTTGTGAATGAGCAAAAAGCAACTTCAAGAGTGAATATATGTTTGGAAAATCATTCGGATATAACAAAAAAAGCGAAAGTACAGTGTTTCATAAAAGACAAAAGTGGGAGGGTCGTTGCCAGAAAAGAGCAAAATGTTAACCTGAAAACAAGGGAAACATGTCATTTAGTGTTCGACAAAATGATTGTTGTCAATCCGGAATTGTGGTCACCAGATACACCTGATTTGTATACGGTAGAAGCACTTGTTTCCGATAATATGACCAAGGCACTTGTCGATAAAGTCACGACTCAAATTGGTTTTAGATGGTTCTCTTTTGATGGTGAAAAAGGCTTTTTTTTGAACGGAGAGCCTTTGAAACTGATTGGTCTGAGTCGTCATCAAGATTTTGAAGGACTGGGGAACGCATTAACTGATGATTTCCATCGTCGTGATGTTCGGTTAATGAAAGATATGGGGATAAACTTTTTGCGGATTGCGCATTATCCTCAGGATGAAACTTTACTTGAAGAATGTGATAAACTGGGGATTATTTGCTGGGAAGAAATTCCGCTTGTTGATATTGTTTCGTTCAATGATGCATTTTTTCAGAATAGTAAAACAAATCTGAAAGAAATGATTTACCAGCACTACAATCATCCAAGCATAGTGACTTGGGGATTTATGAATGAGATTTTTTTATGGGTCAACAAGATTATCCCGGCTGACAATCGAAAGAAATATTATGATTATACGGTAAAAATTGCCAAAAGACTTGATAGCATTGCTCACAAGATTGATCCTTTTAGGGCTACGACTATGGCATTGCACATAGATGAAGCTTATGAACGTTCAGGACTTTCCAAAATCACAGATATCATTGGTTGGAACGTCTATAAAGGTTGGTATGGCGAAAGATTTAGAGATTTTGAAACCTTTATTGATCAACAGCATAAGGCTTTTCCTCAGCGTCCCCTGATTATAAGTGAGTATGGTGCTGGCAGTGACAGGCGATTGCATTCGAATAAGGGGGAATCATTTGATTTCAGCATGGAGTATCAGCAGGATTTTCATGAAGCATATCTTTCTTATATTCTTGAAAGAGATTATATTGCCGGTTCAGCTGTATGGAATATGAACGATTTTGGTTCGGCGGATCGAGATGAATCAATGCCGAGAATCAATAACAAAGGTTTACTTTATTATAACCGTGAACCTAAAGATGTTTTTTATTATTATAAATCAATGCTTCGCAAAATTCCTGTTTTGCATATTGCCACGCAGGACTGGTATCAGCGGACTGCGGTATCCGATAATGATACATCTCTGGTAGCCGATCATCCAGTAAAGATTTATTCGAATATGAAACAGGTTGAACTGTTTGTAAACGGGAAGTCACTAGGTGTGAAAGGACTTAGAAACTGTAATGCTATATGGCTGGTACCTTTTCGCGAAGGTAAGAACATACTGAATGCTAAAGCAGTAAATTCTGATCTTATGATTGAAGATGTAGCAACTGTCGATTTTCAGATTATTCCTGCAAACCTGAAAGAATTCAAAGGAAAGACGCTTGAAATAGGTATCAATTGTGGAAGTTGTAGTGATTTTACTGATGATAAAACACATTTCACTTGGCTTGCCGATAAGCCTTATAAAAAGGGTGGTTTTGGATATGTAGGCGGTGAAGTTTACAGATCGAAGCCTTGGGTAATTGGTATGATTGATCAGATACAGGGTACAAGAAACGTTCCTCTATTCCAGACCATGCGCTTGGGTGCTGAAAGATATCAGTTTGATGTGCCGGATGGAAATTATGAAGTGGAATTAAGTTTTGTTGAACCATCTACTCAAAATCAAAAAGTGTTGCCTTTGGATAATGTCTTTGATGTTATTCTGAATGAAAATGTGATATTGCCTGTATGGAACATTGCTGCCAATGGTGGATGCCTTTTTGCTCTTACTAAAAGATTCGTAACTGAAGTTACCTCTGGCTCGGGAATTATTATAGATTTGAAAACCATTAGGGGTAAGTCGATGATTAGTGGCATCAGAATTCATAGATTAGTCCCTATGTTTATAAAGTAGTAGATTGTTCCTGTTTTTAGGGACAATCCTTCCGATTGATTCATATATAGTCTGGAGTGAGATTGAGGATGGGTCGGCAATAAAGATACGCAGGTCAAATCAGGAAACGACCGGTAACCGGTAGTGTCCCATTAAAATTGGGACGTTATTAAAAATTAAACAAATTTGGCTCATTAAGCCTAAAACGTTCTTTGTCATTTTGAAATTTAGTTCTATCGAAGAGATCTCGAAGAGGAGTTTTATCTGTCAATGATATACTCAAGATCTGCAAAACCTCATAAGCGCTTCTGTCAAGTTGCATGTCTTTTTGGACGATTGCCACTAAGCAGTAAGTGCACATGGCAACGTAGATTTGAATCCGAACAGCATTTTCAGTAGTACCCCAGAATTTCTTGATTTTCAGATGCTGCTTTAGCCATTTGAAGAAAAGCTCGACTTGCCAGCGGTTCTTGTAAAGTTCAGCAACTTGCAGAGCAGAAATATGTATCGCATTGGTTAAGAATACAAACTCACGCTTTTGTTCATCATCCCAATATCTGACCAATCGAAGATGTTCTGGATAGTATTGCTTAGGATAAAAACCAGTCAATTCGATCGTTGTGTCTGAAAGCACATTCTTAGGTAATCTGCGTTTCCATTTGATAGGCTTGAATTGAAGATTCTTCTTTGCTCTGACAACGAAGAAAGCTTCTATCTGATGAATCTTATACAACATCTTGAAATGGTTGTATGCACGGTCAAATATATAATAAGATCCTGATTCATAAGGAATTTCTTTCATTGCCGTAGAGTCGTGTACAGAAGCTTC
>JAJFTH010000005.1 GCA_021373135.1 Bacteroidales bacterium | reverse complement strand
ATTTATAGGTTACTCCCCTCAAACAGTGCCTATTGAAGGAAATTCTTTCATTAAGGTTACCTTGCAGGAAAATGTCCGAGCAATCAGTGAAGTGGTTGTGGTTGGTTACGGAACCCAGAAAAAAGTGAATCTGACGGGTTCGGTTTCAATGATAACAGCAGAAGAATTGGATTCCCGCCCTATTTCCAGTGTGGCAAACGGATTACAAGGTCTGTTGTCGGGTGTCACAGTGGTGAATTCTACAGGTCAACCAGGAGCAAGCAGTACCAGTATCCGTATTCGTGGACTTGGAACAATCGGAAATGCCAATCCGCTGGTATTGATTGACGGGGTTGAAGGTGACATCAGTATACTCAATCCGGAGGACGTTCAAAGCGTTTCAGTATTAAAAGATGCGGCATCAGCTGCCATTTATGGAGCAAGGGGTGCCAATGGCGTCATTTTGGTAACCACAAAAAAGCTGAATACAAAAAATCAGAAACCCAATATTTCACTGGGCTCCTATTTGGGGACGCAAAAACCGACCAGTCTTCCGGAAATGTGCGATGCCCTGGAATTTATGACCCTCGACAATGAAGCCAGAACAAATGTAGGAGCAGCTGTTGCCTGGTCTGAAACTCAATTCGAAAAAGTCAGAACCGGTTCAGACCCAAATTATTTTGGAAATACAGATTGGGTTTCATCGGTACTGAACAAATCGGCACCCCAACAGAACTACGCTCTCACTGTAAATGGAAATACGGGGGAAACCGGTTATATGATAACCTACCGATACTTTGATCAGTCCGGTTTAACGGTCGGAAATTCCACTGGGGAACAACGCCACAACATTCGTTTCAAATTTGATTCCCGAGTGATAGACCGAGTGAATATTTCCGCAAATATGGGATACACCATGCGTAAGATCACCTCACCTGTCAATTCCCTCACTAGTGGCGGAGGTGCTATTTATTCAGCCATGCGGACAGCACCTAACGTCCCTGTCTATTACACAGACGGTTCTTGGGCTTATGGAGGAGGGAACACCAATCCTGTTGCCATTTTATACGATGGCGGCAATAAAACAATTGATGCTGATGAATTATCCCTGATGGGAATTGCTAAATTTGATATTGTTAAAGGATGGGATGCAACAGCAACCTATAGTATCATAAATACAAATTCCCTAACAAACATCTTAAATAAAACAATCGTATTTACCAATCCGGAAACCCCGGAAACTCCAACTTATACGTATAACAGTTCCAACAGCATACAGAATCTTGATTTGCGCCAAAGACAACAAACCCTTATTTTGCAATCAAATTTTGATTTTGCTATTGATAAGCATCGATTTTCAGGAGTTGGTGGCTTTTCACAAGAATGGTCGGTATTAAGGCAATTTAATGCTACCCGTTCAGATTTGGCAACCGAATATAACCCGACTTTAAATCTGGGGGCATTGGAAACCATGAGTAACGATGCCGGTGCTTCCCAATGGGCCATCCGCTCAGGTTTCGGAAGATTAAATTATAATTTTGATGATAAATACCTGTTAGAGTTTAATTATCGTTACGATCTCTCCTCCCGTTTTGAAACCGCTCATCGGGCAGGTTCGTTTCCCTCATTTTCATGTGGGTGGAGACTTTCCGAAGAACCATTTATGAAATTTTCCAGAAATATCTTCGACAACATCAAGTTTAGAGCTTCATGGGGTCAACTGGGTAATCAATACGTCGGTTCGACAAATTATCCATACTTATCGGTACTAAATGCAGTAACCGGTTTATCAAGCATCGGGACGCTGGCCACAGATGCTTATACACAAACGACATTGAATAACCCGCTTTTAACTTGGGAAGAAATTGATATGCTTGATTTCGGTCTTGATGTCACCTTGTTGAAAAATCGGCTGGGCATTACCTACGACTGGTATAACAAGAACACAAACAAGATTTTGCTGCAAAAAAATTATCCAAGTCAGATCGGAGCCACAGCTTCTGAAGAAAATGCAGGATCTGTCAATAACCGTGGCTGGGAAGTCAATATCAGTTGGAATGATAAAATCGAAAAAGTCGATTACGGATTTTCGTTCAATTTGTCAGATGTTAAAAATAAAATTACGAGTCTTGGAGGAACAGAAGCAGACCTCAGTTCCTATACCATCCGTCGGGTTGGAGATCCCATCGGTGCCTTTTACGGATACATTTCTGAAGGTCTGATGACTCCGGAAGATTTTGATTATAACGATTCCGAAGAAGGATATATGATGGAAAATGTTCCGGTTGTTGTAGGCAACAATTATGAACCCGGAGATATTAAATACCGCGATATCAGCGGACCACAAGGTGTTCCTGACGGCCGTATCTCTCCCGAATATGACCGGGTTATTCTGGGAAGTGCAATCCCACGATACACTTACAGTTTCAAAGGAAATGCCGGATATAAGAATTTCGATTTTAGCTTTTCGTTCCAAGGTATTGGAAAATGTAATGGGTATTTGACAGGCTCGGCTCGTCATGCTTTTCAGGATATGGCTGGTTACCCGCAAAAGGTGCATTTGGATAGATATAATTTAGTGACTAACCCCAATCCAAAAGCATCTTATCCACGTTTGACCTATAATACAAGCTTCAACCAGTCTACTTTTTCGACCTTCTGGTTGGAAGACGCTTCTTATCTCAGGCTAAAGAATGTACAAATTGGCTATACGCTTCCGGAAAGACTGACTCAAAAAGCCAAGATCAGAAAATGTAGAATTTATGCATCTGGAGAAAACTTGCTAACGTTCACAGATTTCTTTTATGCTTATGATCCTGAAACACCTATTACAAGTGGAGGTTATTATCCTCAGGTAAAAACATTTGTGGTCGGTCTTAATCTCACTTTTCAATAATTATTCATCAAGCTTAAAACCAGATTAAAAAACACAAGGATGAAAAAATATATATTTATAACTACTTTGATTTTTGCGTTGACTTCGTGTAATGATGCCTTTCTGGAAAGAGATCCACTGGATACCCTGACCAATGAAAATTTTTGGCAGACCGAGGATCATGTTGTTTCTGCTGCCAATGCATTATATTCTGCCTTGAAAGGAAAAGATATCCTCAATTTGTTCGAATCTATGGGTGAAAGTGCTCCTTGGTCTGTCACCACAGCCTATCGGACCATCGGTGGTGGAAATTATGCAACAGATATCACCCAGATCAACGGAATATGGGTATCTGCTTACTATAATATAGGCCGTTGCAACTATTTTCTGAACAACTATAATCGAGCAACTGCCGTATCCAAATCAATTCGTGAAAGGTATGCCGCCGAAGCCTATTTTTTCCGGGCCTATGATTACTGGATGTTGACTTCCCTCTTCGGAGATGTTCCATATATTACGAAGGAGCTCAATGTCAATTCTCCCGATGTCTATCGTGGACGGGATTCTCGTGCAATAGTAATAGACAGCACGACTGCCAGTTTGGAGCGGACATACACCAATCTTCCAAAATTCATAGAACCAGCATCTGCAGAGTTCGGGAGAATTTCACAAGGCACTGCGCTGTTGTTACTCTCGAGAATCTATTTATATAATGAACAGTGGGATAAAGCAGCCGATGCTGCCACACGAGCCATGGCAACCGGCTATGAACTCTATTCCACAGGAGATCCTGCCAATGATTACCGGAATCTGTTTAATTTTACAGGTAGAGCGTCCCGCGTCAGTGCCAATAAAGAGACCATGCTGGCTTATATATACAATTATGACCTGGGAGAAGATGCACGTACGTCACATAATCTTTCGCGAGAGTTGTGGGTACCAAATGACTATTCCCGTTTTGTTCCGACAAAATCTATGATCGAAGCTTGGTTGACTGCTAATGGCCAGATCTGGAATCCAAAATCCGTGAGTACCTACGAAGAGGTATTTGAAAATCGGGATCCACGCATGAAACAATCGATTCTTCCACCGAACACAGCATGGAAAGGTGGAAAAGATGGAAATCCAAACAATTCAAATAACCAGGTGTTTACCTATCCAAAATTTACAAATGACAAGGATGGTTGTATGACTTATTCCGGATATTATTTATACAAATATGTCGAGCCTTCAAAAGTCGAAGATGTGGGCCATGATGATAATGACATCATTGTATTCCGGTATGCTGAAGTCTTGCTGAATTACGCCGAAGCCCGTGAACGTGCGGGAAAACTCACCCAAAATGATCTGGACATATCTATCAATTTGTTGCGTGACCGGGTAGGGATGGTACATCTGAATCTATCAAGCCTGCCTGCAGGCTCCGACATCCGGACTGAAATTCGCAGGGAACGAAGGGTTGAACTATTTTTCGAAGGCCACCGATATCTGGACATTATCCGATGGAAAGAAGGAGCTCGCCTGGGTGAAGATTTGCTGGGTGTAAACCGTAGTTGGCTGGATAACAACAAACTGGCATCAGGTGTTTTGAGCGGATTAAAATGGAAAACGGTTGATGGAGATCAATATCTAATCATCGAGACCGGAAGACAATTTATTGATCCCAAACATTATTTGCTTTCTTTACCGTTTACACAAACACAACGAAATCCGAATTTGCTTCCGAATAATACAGGTTGGGAATAACAATGAATAAAAAGATGATAAAACGAATTATTTTTCCTTTGTTGCTCCTGGCCTCGGTCTTTGCCAATGCCCAGAATCTTTCAGTCCGTGTCATGACCATGAATATCAGGGAAGGTGGACAACTGGCCGGATATGTTGCCGATTCTTTTTGTACCTGCATCCGTAAATACGATCCGGATATGGTTGTTTTTCAGGAAATGGACAATTATACCAACAGGAACGGCAACAAAGACTTAGTAAGTGAAATGGCTGTAAAACTGGGCATGTTCCCGTATTTTGGAAGATCCTTCGCCTACGATGGCGGTGATTTTGGAAATGCCATTCTGTCCAAATATCCTTTTTACAACGCAAAAACCATCACTTCAAAACCAAGTGGGGCCAGTGAAATGAGAGGCTGTTCCTGGATTGACATCTTATTACCAAACAAAAGAACGATTCGGGTTGCGGTCACCCATCTGGACGTTTCTTCCGAACAAGTGCGCGTTTCCAATCTGGCAACCATCAATGCTTCCATATTCACAGGTTCAACGCTTCCAACCTTATTGATGGGAGACTTTAATGCCTCACCTGAATCAACAACCATTGTTTATGCACTAAACAATTGGCAGGATATTGGAGCAGGAACCGGATACACATTTCCGTGTACCAATCCGACAAGCCGAATCGATTATATCATGGGCTATCCCAAAACCTGGACAAAAAGCAGCTATCAGATCGTGTCGTATCCAAAACTCTCCGATCATTGTTTTGTTGTTGCAGAACTTTCATTTCCTTAATTTTATCTCGGATGAAGACCTTAAAAAATCTCTTATATATTTTGTTTTCTGCTTGTATTCTCATTTCATGTGAAGATCCAAACACAACAGAGCATAACGGTTACGAAGCACCGGAACCACCTGCCACCGTTGTGGATGGAAATCTGCTGACTGTGGAATATTATTCCCGTCTAAACGAAGAAAACCTGTTTCAAACGGAAGACTACAATGCCATCATTAGCCACATTGCAGCCACCAGCAAGCCACTCGCCTTCTTTTTTGACCGTTCCGATGCCACCATCGGTCAGACTTCACCGGTAGTGAACATGGCCTGGAAAGCGAAAATGAAATCATTTTTTGTACAAAACGAAACAGGACAATTGTACATTCAGGGAACAGGGATAATTGTTCGTCCCTTAATTCCTGTTTTCGACGGTATCCATCGATCCGATAGTCTGTTTTTAGCCGGATGCACATTGATGGCCCCATGCAATCAACCTGTCACTGTTGTACTTTCTACCTGTAAAATATCAGAAATATACCAGCATGCTCAGATTGCAGAAGCCTTGGGAGACAGTCTAAAAACAAATAAGATCGTTATTGGAACCATTGCGACCGACCAAAAAGAATCGTTTAAAGAATACCTGAAATATCATATGACCGGTTTTCGGCTGGCCTTTCATACAGTTTCCGATATAGAAAAGACATACTCGCTTTTCATACTCACTCCTGTAAATTTTGTCAGCAGAGACATTCAGGAACTTTCAATCGGCGGAATTCCGATGTATCAATGTAAAATAGAATACTTAAATTAAAAAATCATGAAGATTTTCAAAACACTGCTTATTCTGATATTTTTCTGCTCATTTTCTAATATACTATTTGCTCAATCCTCTGACACTCTAAAGCTGATGACCTACAATCTGCGTTTTGGCGAATTGGCCACACTGGAAGAGATTGCCACCTATATTAAGGGTGAGGCTCCCGACATTGTAGCCCTTCAGGAATGTGACTGGAAAACGAATCGTGAACGTGCGCCACATCAGGCTGGCAAAGCCTTTGTCAACGAACTGGCCTATAATACCGGCCTTTTCGGTTTGTATGGAAAAGCCATCAATTACAAAAACGGATATTATGGAGTCGGAATTTTATCAAAATATCCGATCGTAAAATGTGAACGTGTGTTTTTGCCAAATCCTGACCCAAAAGAACAACGGGTCATACTCATTGCGGAAATAGAAATGCCAGACCTATCGACACTGACTTTCATTTGTACCCATCTGGAAGTGAATTCAGCAGAAGACAGAAAAGCACAAATTAAATTCATCAATCAGAAAGTTAAAGAAATCAAGACTCCTGTAGTTTTAGCCGGTGATTTTAATGCTACGCCGCATGATGAAGAAATCAAAAACGGTTTTACGAATTGGATCAATGCAACTGATACAACACTGACCTTCTCAACCATGAAACCGAAAATCAAAATAGATTATATTTATGGTTATCCCAAAAACTCTATGAAAGTCATTTCTACCAAAGTGGATACCAATTGCAAACTATCCGACCATTTTCCTGTATGTTCGAAAGTCATCATTCAAAAATGATGGCTATTCATAAAAAAGCTTCCTATACAATGATGAAAAAGTTTCCATTTTACCATTTGTCGTTTCATCAATAACGATTGTAAGTTTATTCTTCTACAAATCTGATAGCTCAAACGAAGTCAATATAATTGAATGTCCGAAGGTTCTGTAATACAAAATCGTTGGAAAAGATATATTTTTCTAAGTGAATAATATGACAAATCGTTTAATCTGTGTAGTTTTGCATTAAACCAGCATAAAATGTCAGAACTTTATTCACTGGAAAAACAATATATCTGTGATTTGCAACGAGGATCGTACAGAGCATTTGATGCATTATATTCTATGTATGCATACCGACTTTACGGATTTATCCTTAGATTAACCAAGTCCGATGCAGATACAAAGGAAATAGTTCAGGATGTTTTTGTAAAACTTTGGTTGAATCGCGAAGATATCTCACCTGATAGCTCTCTCCAGTCGTTTTTATTTACCATTGCTAAAAACATCGCCATTAATAAATTCAGAGCCAATATCAATTCCCCTGTATTTGTAGATTATGTAGATTATCTGAATGAGAAAAGTTTATATGGGGATAATATAACGGAAGGAATCGATTATGATGATTTCAAACTCAAATTGGTTCAGGCAAAAAACCATTTGAACAATACTCAAAAAATGATCTTCGAACTAAGTAAAGAGCTTGGATACAGTAATGCAGAAGTTGCTCAGAAACTAAATTTGAGCGAACAAACTGTTAAAAATCAACTGACTATCATCCTAAAAGTCCTAAAAGCTCAGCTGTTTTCTAATGTCTACCTTTTCTCTGTATTTTTTCTGTAAATACTTTTACGAATAATCAGATTGATCCATTTTGCAATTTCTGTTGCAGAACATATTTTTATTTCGGTACTTCTGATAAAAAATATTGTATTACTTATATTAAGGCAATAATGAACGAGAAATAGAGAGAAGTTACGGCGTGAAGATTTCATCTCAATGTTCCGACTTTACTATGAATGATTTGTTTACCGAAACCTTCTCTGTTGAAAATTTAGACGAGACCATGAAAAAACTTTAATTATACCATTAAAACCAACGAGACCTAAACACACATATTCTAAACAAAATGAAAAACATTCAGAAATGGCTTTTAATTCCAGTGATAATTTGCTGCTGGCTGAATATAGGTTCTGTATATGCTCAACGCCAAACGATTTCCATAGATGTGAAAAATGTAAGTCTTGAGCAATTATTAAATATTATAGAGAAACAAACCAGCTATAAAATTTCTTACAGGAACAGTATTCTGGATAAAAAACAGGATATCACCCTGAAAATGAATAATGCAAGTGTTGACAAAATATTAAACCTTGTTTTACCGTCAAAAGGACTAAAGTACACGATCGAAGAAAATTCGATTATTGTTACAAAAGCTGTAGCAAAAGCTGATTCAAATTCCAAATCAGAAAAAATATCCGGAACTGTTATTGACGAAGATGGCGAATCAATCATCGGAGCAAGTGTCTTTCTTGATGGAACCTCAAAAGGTACTGTCACCGATATCAACGGCAATTTCAACATTGAAGC
>JAJFTH010000008.1 GCA_021373135.1 Bacteroidales bacterium | reverse complement strand
ATCAACTTTGGTGCAAAACGGGAACGCTATCCCGCTGAATCCTTGCCAAGGTCTTTATCCGTTAAAACGGAGGCGGGCAAGGTCGTGCTCTACCAACTGAGCTATTTTCGCATGATCAACTTTGGTGCAAAACGGGAACGCCATCCCGTTGAATCCTTGCCAAGGTCTTTATCCGTTAAAACGGAAGCGGGCAAGGTCGTGCTCTACCAACTGAGCTATTTTCGCGTAATCAACTTGGTGCAAAACGGGAACGCCATCCCGCGTTAGCGGCCGCAAAGATAATTATTTTTCTGAAAAATTGACAAACTAAAATTCAAAATTAGCAAAATCCTGCGTCTTACCTGGTCACAATAATGTCATTGTTGACGATTGTGACTTTATAACGTCTTAAAGCTTCCTTGGATTTATGGTTTTTAGGTGTTCCAAGACCAAATCCCAATTCATATTCCTCTCCACAAGAATCGCACTTGCAAATTAATGACTGATCAGCGTATCCGATACGTATATCCGACTCGTGTTCTACAGGGCAGGAGAGATCAAAGGCATAATATTCTCCGTCGAAAGCATGTACAATGATTATTCCGCCATATCCCAATCCTTCGTTGGCCAGATTCGACTTGCTTATGTAACAGGTTGTGTTGGGTTCATTCAACTTAGTGGCAGTGATATCCCGTTTTACATAGACGTAAGCGTCGGGAATGCTTGAATCAAACCCATCACATCCGGCCGAAATGAGGAAAAGTACTAAAAACAGCCAACGTGCAGACAGATAACGTTTTGGTAGTATTTTTATCATAAAATGGATACCTTTATCTATGGTGGGTCAAAAATGATTCATTTCAACAATAGTACGGATGGACTTCAAATCTTCTTCACTCAGTGTTGGTGACTCAAGCGTTCCTAAATTATTGATCAGCTGATTTACAGAACTTGCTCCAACAATGACAGTCGTTACACGTATATCCGAAATCAACCAGCTTAATGACATTTGCGCCAGACTTTCACCCCGTTTCAACGCCATATCGTTCAAACGCCTGATGATTGCAATCTTTTCCGGTGTAACCTGTTCCTTTTTCAGAAAACCATTTTTGGCAACTCTGGAGTCGTCTGGGATTCCATTCAGATATCTATCCGTCAGCAGGCCCTGAGCCAGCGGGCTGAAAGCACAGAATCCAACGCCATTGCGTTCAGCCGTATATAGTGTGCCTTTTTCAACATCTCTGGAGAAAAGATTGTAACGATCCTGATGGATCAGGCAGTGTACACCTTGTGATTCCAGAATCTTATAGGCTTTTTCAGCCAGATGAGGCGGGTATTTGGAAATTCCCACATAAAGTGCTTTACCGGATTTGACAATGTCAATCAACGCTTGCATGGTTTCTTCCACGGGGGTTATGCCATCATAACGATGGGAATAAAAAATATCCACATACTCAAGTTGCAGGCGTTTAAGACTTTGGTCGAGGCTGGATATCAGATTCTTTCGGGAACTGCCGTCTCCGTAAGGTCCATCCCACATGGCATGACCGGCTTTCGTCGAGATGATGATTTCATCCCGATGTGCCGAAAGGTCTTCTTTGAATATTTTTCCGAAATTTTCTTCAGCCGATCCCGGGGGAGGCCCGTAATTGTTGGCCAGGTCAAAATGCGTAATGCCACGGTCGAAGGCACAATGAATGATATCCTTGCTTTTTTCAAAGCTGTCTGCATGGCCAAAATTATGCCATAAACCCAATGATATTTTGGGAAGCATCAATCCGCTTTTCCCGCAATAGGAATAAATCATACCGTTTGAGTAACGTGTTTTGTCGGGAGTATAGGTCATATTCAGAGGCTTTAGATTGTAGTTTCTATATGGTCTGACTTTGGCACCAAAGTTACAAAAGAATCAATATAAATGCTCTTTTTAAGAGAGATACGGTCTTAAATTGTTTAAAAAAACTTACATTTGTCTCTCGATGTTATTATAATTTAAAGAGTACATAACATGAATCGATATTTATTCATCATTTTAAGTTTGTTTTCCATGGCAACATTTGCTGCAGAAAATGCTGAGAATCCTTTCTTTAGCACCTATGACACGCCTTATGGGGCACCGCCTTTTGATCAGATTCAGGTTGAACATTACATGCCAGCTTTTCAGGAAGGGATGAAACGTCAGGATAAGGAAATTGAAGGAATAGCATCCAACGCCGCTGCTCCTACTTTTGAAAACACCGTCGTTGCCCTGGATCTTTCAGGTGAACTGTTGCGAAATGTCAGTCTGGTCTTTTTCTCTTTGACAGAGAGTGAAACCAATGATAAAATGAATGCCATTGCGGAAGAGATAACGCCTGTTTTGTCTGAACATCAGGACAATATATACCTGAATGCCAAACTTTTTTCCCGTGTCAAATTGCTTCATGAAAAGAAAGCTTCTCTTAACCTTACTCGTGAACAGGAGCGTTTGCTGGACGATTATTACAAGAAATTTGTACGTTCAGGAGCCTCTTTAAATGCAGTTGATCAAATTCGTCTTCGTGAAATCAACAAGGAACTGTCTTTGCTGACCCTCAAGTTTTCAGACAATGTCCTGAATGAAAACAATTCTTTTCGTTTAGTGATTGACAATAAGGCAGATCTGGCCGGTTTGCCACAAAGTGTTATTGATGCAGCAGCAGAAACTGCAAAAAATGCAGGTTTGGCAGGTCAGTGGATGTTTACCTTGCATATACCAAGCATCATTCCCTTTCTTCAGTATGCGGACAATCGGGATTTGCGTGAGAAAATGTACAAGGCCTACATCAATAAAGGAGACAATGACGATAAAAATGACAACAAGGCCATCGTCAATAAGCTTGTAAATTACCGCATTGAACGTGCAAAACTACTGGGATATCCCAATCATGCAGCCTATGTGCTTGATGAGAATATGGCTAAAACCCCTGAAACTGTAATGACATTTCTCGAAGGAATCTGGACGAGAGGTCTTGCTCAGGCAAAGAAAGAAGTGTCAGATATGCAGGAAATGATCAAGGCTGAAGGTAAGGATATTAAACTCGAAGCTTGGGATTGGTGGTATTACTCCGAAAAAGTACGTATGGCCAGATTTAATATAGACGAATCAGAGATGAAGCCCTATTTTAAACTGGAAAATGTACGTCAGGGTGCTTTCACCGTGGCGAACAAATTGTACGGTATCCAGTTTAAGAAAGTGAATAATGTGCCTGTGTATCATCCCGATGTGGAGGTCTTTGAAGTTTTGGATGCTGACGGTTCTTATTTAGGTTTGTTCTATTCAGACTATTTTCCTCGTCCAGGGAAGCGATCAGGAGCATGGATGGGTAATTTCGGAGAATCGTATGTCCGCAATGGAAAAGAAATTCGTCCTTTCGTTTACAATGTAGGCAATTTTACAAAGCCAACAGTGGATGCTCCCTCTTTGTTGAATGAGGATGAAGTGAAAACACTCTTTCATGAGTTTGGCCATGCTTTGCACGGACTGCTTACCAAATGCAACTATATTTCTTTAAGCGGTACGAATGTTCACCGCGATTTTGTGGAATTGCCGTCTCAGATTATGGAAAACTGGGCCATGCATCCGGAGGTACTTAAATTATATGCCAGACACTATCAGACAGGAGAAATCATCCCTGACAGCCTGATTGAGAAAATCAAAAAGGCAGGGACTTTTAATCAAGGTTTTATGACGACGGAGTTGGTGGCTGCGGCTTTGCTGGATATGGATTGGCACACTCAAACCGAGAAGCAGGATTTTGATGTGAGGGCCTTCGAATCTGCAAATATGGATTCAATTGGTTTAATTGATGAAATAGTTCCTCGTTATCGCAGCACTTTTTTCAATCATATTTTCAGTGGTGACTATTCTGCCGGTTATTATGCTTATTTGTGGGCTGAAGTATTGGACGCAGATGCTTTCGAAGCTTTTGTCGAAAAGGGAATCTTTGATAAAACAACAGCAACATCTTTCCGGAAAAATATTTTGGAACGCGGCAATAGTGAAGATCCGATGGTTTTGTACCGTAGATTTCGTGGTGCAAATCCAAATCCTGAAGCTTTACTTAAACGCAGGGGACTTTGATTTTTTTAACTTGTTAAGTCCTTACAATAAAAAAATAGTATATCTTTGCGAATCATAAAAAAAAACCAATAAAAATATATCAATAAAAAGAGTTAAACATGCAAAACAAAGGATTTGTTAGGGTTTTTGCGATACTGTTGACCCTTGTGTGTGCATACTACCTATCTTTTTCAATCGTAAACAATCGTATTGAGAGCAAGGCGGAAAAGATTGCACAAGGTGACAAAACGAAGCTGGCCTATTATTTGGATTCTCTGGAAACAGAAAAGGTTTATTTAGGTCTGACTTATGCAGAATGTCGTGAGAATGTCATCAATTTAGGTCTTGACTTAAAAGGTGGAATGAACGTTATACTGGAAGTTTCTGTTCCTGATATCATTCGTTCCTTATCCAATAATAATCCGGATGCCAATTTCAACAAAGCGTTGGCGTCAGCAATCAAACGCCAGACTGAAAGTCAAAAAGATTTTCTAGATCTTTTTGTGGAAGAGTACAAGAAGCTGGATCCGGGAGCTCGGCTGTCGGCTATCTTCAGTACCTTTGAAATGAAAGGTCGCATAGATCCGCAGACGTCTGATGTGGAAGTGATCAAAGTTCTTCGTACTGATATTCAAGCTGCTGTTGAGAATTCCTTCAATGTTTTGCGTACACGTATTGACCGTTTTGGTGTGGTCTCTCCCAATCTTCAGCAATTAGGCACCTCCGGACGTATTTTGGTTGAACTTCCCGGTATTAAAGAACCGGAACGCGTTCGTAAACTGCTTCAGGGATCAGCCAATTTGGAATTTTGGGAAACATACGAATTAAGTGAGATTTATGAACCTTTGGTAGCTGCCAACAATGTTATCCGTGATTATAACAAGACTGCTTCTGCTCCAAAAGTTGCTGTAGTTGATACAACTGTCGCAAAAACTGTTGCAAAAACGGATACCACCAAATCTGTCAATGAAAACGATAAATTGCTTGCCAAACTGGGAAAAAAGGATACGACTTCTCAGGCAAAATCAGCGGAAGAATGGAAAAAAGAATATCCTTTGTTCTCTGTTCTGCAAGTCAATCAGTCAGAAAGAGGAATAGGATCAGGTCCTGTAGTCGGTTATGCTTTGGGACGTGATACTGCTATTGTAAATAGCTACTTGAATAGTAAGAGGGTTAAGGATGTCCTCCCACGCGACCTGAAATTCGTCTGGACAGTCAACCCTATCGACAAAAAGAATCCTCTGTATCAGTTAATAGCCCTGAAAGTTACCACACGTGACGGGAAGCCTGTACTTCAGGGTGACGTTATCACTGATGCTTCTGATGACTTTCAGCAAACGACCGGCTCTGCAAAAGTCAACATGACCATGAATGCCGAAGGTGCAAAAACATGGGCTCGTTTGACAAAGGAAAATATGGGTAGAAGTATCGCCATTGTTTTGGATGGCTATGCTTATTCTTTCCCGCGTGTTCAAAGTGAAATCACCGGTGGAAGTTCTGAAATCACCGGAAACTTCACTGCTGCTGAGGCAAAAGACTTGGCAAACGTGTTGAAGTCAGGAAAGATGCCTGCTCCTTGCCATATCGTTCAGGAAGATGTTGTTGGTCCGTCCTTGGGTGCTGAAGCTATTCACGATGGATTTATTTCCTTCATTATCGCCTTTATCCTGATTCTGATCTATATGCAAATTAACTATGGTCTTAAACCTGGTCTTATTGTTGATATCAGTTTGCTGGTCAATGTATTCTTTATGATGGGTATATTGGCATCCTTCCAGGCTGTCCTGACTTTGCCGGGTATAGCGGGTATGGTATTGACGCTGGGTATGGCGGTTGATGCGAATGTGCTCATTTATGAGCGCATCAAGGAAGAACTGGCGGCGGGCAAGACCATGAAAAAGGCGGTGTCCGATGGATATAAAAATGCCCTCTCCGCCATTATGGATGGAAATATTACGACGTTGCTGACCGGTATTGTTTTGTTCATCTTCGGTACAGGCCCCATTAAAGGTTTTGCCACAACATTGATCATTGGTTTGATTACATCTGTATTCTCTGGTGTATTCGTCACTCACTTGATTTATGAAGCACTTCTTGCCAAGGATAAAATGCTGAATGAAACATTCAGTACCAGGATTACCAAGAACTTGCTGAAGGGTGTAAATTTTGATTTTATTGGCAAACGTAAATATGGATATATCATCTCTGGTGTTGTTTTATCAACCTGCTTGTTGTTCATCATTTTCAGAGGTCTTCAGCAAGGTGTCGATTTCTCAGGGGGACGTAATTTTGTGATTCGTTTTGAACAACCGGTATCTACGGAGGATGTCAGGAATAGTCTTGAAGCCAACTTTGAAGGGTATTCTATGAATGTCATTCAGATTGGTTCTCCCAATCAGGTACGTGTCACTACCAACTATAAGATTGATGACGATGGTGAAAACGTTGCCAATGAAGTGGAAGGGCTTCTCTATACAGGATTGAAACCATATCTGAAAGCAAATGTAACTGAGGCACAATTTGTTACCGATAATATCATGAACTCACAGAAGGTTGGTCCAACCGTTGCTGATGATACAACGAAAGGTGCTATTTGGGCAGTATTGCTATCTGTCGTCATCATGGGACTTTATATTCTGATGCGTTTCAAGAATGTAGCCTTCAGTATCGGTACTACCGCAGCTCTTGTACATGATGTGCTTTTGATCATTGGTTGTTATTCCATATTTTATAGTATCGTACCATTCTCTTTGGAAATTGACCAGACGTTTATTGCGGCTATTCTGACCATTATCGGTTACTCTGTGAACGATACGGTGGTTATCTTTGACCGTGTGCGTGAAATACTTGGTTATTATCCAAAGCGTAACAGAAAGCATATGTTGAATGAGTCGTTGAACATTACCTTGGCTCGTACTTTCAGTACTTCTCTGACAGTGTTCCTGACGCTTTTGTCTATCTTCATCTTAGGTGGAGATACCATCCGTGGCTTTGCTTTTGCCATGTTGGTCGGTACAATCACCGGTGTATATTCAACTTTGTTCATTGCTGTTCCTGTAGCTTATGAAGTACAGAAGAAACAATTGAATATTGTTGATGATGATTATGACGATGGCTTTTCAAAATTAAAAGCATGATAGACTTCATCAAATAAAAAATCAGAGGCTTGTCTTTTATTAGGCAAGCCTCTGATTTTTTAATATCATAGATAAAACTCTAAAAAAGAACCAGCCGATATCCTTCCTTCTTGAGGGCCAGGAAGTGAATGGAAGGATCTTCTTTGAAACGTTCCCTAAGTTTGACGATAACGCTGTCAAGATTTCTGGAGGTGAAATAGGTAACCCCATCCCAATATTTTTCAAGTAAATCGTTTTTTGGTACAACTATACCGATTTTTGTGCTCAGTTCCGTTAGAACCGCAGATTGCAGTCTACCTAAGATAACATATTCATTCTTGTATTGTAGCGTTTGAGTGGTAGGGTTGAATCTGTATTTTCCGATTTGCCTGTCTTTTGTAGGATTATTGCTGAAATCTCCAAGCACGTGCTTAATTCTGACTATGAATTCTTTTACTTCAAATGGTTTTTTGATGTAATCATATCCCCCGGTTTCAAATCCTCTCCTAATGTCATTGACGTCAGTATGTGAGGTCATGAACACAATAGGGGGACAAGTTATGTCGTTGCGAAATTCTGCTGCCAGGTCAAATCCGTCTCCATCAGGTAATGAAACGTCAAGAATAATCAAATCCATGACATGTTCGTTCATCATATTTCTTGCATCTTGAATGGTCTTGGCAAGATGAACAACAAATTTCGCAGCTTTCAGATAGTCACTGACGATATCACCTGTAACGCTATCATCTTCAACTAATAAAATGTGTCTCATGAAGCATTTGTTTTGGTATTTCTTGGCTGTTTTATATGATAGAACAAATAAATTATACAAATCTATCTACAATGATAGTAAAAATATAATTTAAATACAATGTAATTATATTAAAATAATATGATATCATTCAGATCTCTTTTGAGTTATGAATAAAATAAAGTGATAATCAGTGATAATCAGTGAAAAGATGTAATAATAGCCTTTATCTTTGTGTCATTATCAAAATAAAGCTAAATTTTCTATATTTCAGGAGTGCATGGACGGTGTGGTGGCTATCTAAGTTCATGTGGAATTAGAAAATAGCTTTGTCAAGAGGGTGTCTCAAAAGGACATCCTCTTTTTGAGTGTCCCAGTAATCTTATTGTAGCTATTCTCTCGAAAAATTTGCGTAATCAATAGCAGAGGCTACCCTAGGATAGGGTAGCCTCTGCTATTATGATTGACAGGATAATTATCGACCTATCAAATTGTTTTCTGCTTGTTTGATGCGTTCAAAGTTAAATCCGGTACATATTTCATTCTTGTATGCTCTGATCTTGTCATTGCAGAGATTTCCGATACTGCCTTCGTGGGTGTGATTCACAGCCTTGTCCGGATGGAAATTGCCTGCTTCGATTTCAAGACCAACTTGTTTGTAGGCATCGCGGAAAGGTGTTCCTGAAAGGGTTCTGCGATTTACCTCTTCAACGCTGAAAATCAGGTCATATTTGTCATCATCAAACAAATGTGTATTCACTTCAATTTGTGACATCATTGCTGTTGTCATTTTCAGACAATCAATCAATTCTCCAAAGCTTGGAATAAAGACTTCCTTGATGATCTGAAGATCTCTGAAATAACCCGATGGAAGGTTGCTGATAATGCCTGAGATTTGTTGAGGCAAATTCTGAATCTTATTGCATTTTGCACGTGTGAGCTCAAAAACGTCCGGATTCTTCTTATGGGGCATAATGCTTGAGCCGGTGGTGAATGGTGCCGGAAGCTTGATAAAGCCGAAATTCTGGCTTGTAAACATGCAGGAATCGAAGGATAGTTTTGCAATCGTACCGGCAATGGACGCCAGAGCAAATGCTACCGTCTTTTCCATCTTGCCTCTGCCCATCTGAGCATAGACAACATTATAATTCATACTGTCAAAACCAAGCAGGTCGGTGGTCATCTGGCGATTGAGCGGGAAAGAGGAACCATAGCCTGCAGCAGAACCCAATGGGTTGCGGTTGCAGACCTTAAAGGCTGACAGGAGCAGTTGCAGATCATCGGCAAGAGATTCTGCGTAAGCACCAAACCATAAACCGAAAGAGGAGGGCATGGCAATCTGCAAATGGGTGTATCCGGGCAATAAGATGGATTTATACTTTTCGCTTTGATCCAGCAAAACATCAAAGAGCTCTCCCACGCCATCATATACTTCCTGAATGGCCGATCGGGTAAAGAGTTTCAGATCCAGCAGGACCTGATCGTTCCTTGAGCGTCCGCTATGTATTTTTTTACCCGTGTCGCCCAAAGTACGTGTCAGAATCAGTTCTACCTGAGAATGCACATCTTCAATGCCTTCTTCAATGACAAACTTGCCATTTTCAGCTGATTGATATATTTTCTTCAGTTCTATGAGCAGTTTGGTGAGTTCCTCTTTGGTCAATAAGCCAATGCTTTCCAGCATGGTGATATGTGCCATAGAACCCAAAACGTCATATTTAGCCAGGAATAAATCCATTTCAGGATCTTTTCCAACGGTGAAACGTTCAATTTCATGGTCAATTTTTGTGCTTTTTTCCCAAAGTTTCATTTGTTATGATTTTTAATAGGGTATTTTCGCCAACGCTTCTGCTACTTTTTTGATGCCTTCTTCCAGCGGATTTACGATCATTCCTTTGAAAAAGAATGGAATGTCGGCCCCGATGGTTAATTTAAGCCTGGTGTCATCAGTCGCGGCTTCCACGAGTTGAATCCAACAGGTAAAAGGTACCGGAGATTTTTCAGAAACCAGCTTGATGGTCTTGAAAGGTTCCCGTTCTACAATGCGTATGGAAATTTTACCGATGGTATCAGCCTGAAAACTACAGGAATCTGTGTCGAAGGTGAATTCTTTAATCTGATCCTGAGGAAGCATAGACTGCACACTTCCGAGATTGTTTAAATCGGAAAGTTTGGAAAAAACCCGTTCTGCACTATAGGGAATTCTCTGGACATCACTTACAAAGTCTGTCATGTTTAATGGGTCTTGTAGGTGATTTATTTGGGTTCCCAGGTTGTCGGAGATTTGCGCCATTCTTGCAAGGCGGTCAGCTCTGATTCGTGAATATAATTGGTGGCTAAAGCTGTTTCAAGAACGGCCTCATAGTTACTTAATGTGGTAAGTTCCACTTTGGCTTTTTTAAAAGCCTCTTCTGCAACCGGGAATCCATAGGTAAAAATGGCCAACATGCCGATTACTTCACTACCATCTGCGCGAATGGCTTCAACAGCCTTTAAACTGCTTCCGCCTGTAGAAATCAAGTCCTCAATAACTATCACTTTCATTCCCGGCTTCAAATCCCCTTCAATGAGGTTTTCCAGACCGTGATCCTTTGGAGAAGACCTGACGTAAACGAAAGGTAAACCCAATTCTTCTGCGACCATTGCTCCTTGAGCAATGGCTCCAGTAGCTACCCCGGCAATGGCATCCGCCTGATCATAATTTTCGCGAATGAGCCGAGCCAGCTCCAGTTTGATGAAATTTCTCAACGCCGGATAAGATAATGTTTTGCGATTATCGCAATAGATTGGTGACTTCCATCCGGAAGCCCAGGTGAAAGGATTGGATGGCTGAAGTTTTACAGCCTTGATCTTAAGCAACTTAGATGCTACAATTCGTTCTAACTTTTTCATACGAATATGATTTAATTTATAGGTTGAATGGAACTTGCATGTCGGATTTCCCTCCATTTTGAAGGGCCATTGATTCATGCTTGTTTCATGTCTTTACGGGTAATAGGGAAATTATTGACTCTTGAATAATTGGTGCAAAAGTAAGCAATGATTCATAAACACACGAGATATCAAGGTTAAATAATTATCACTAACTTCTTAGAACAGATAATTTAAATTGATATAACTGCACATATTGCTTCCATCCCTTTCATCCAATGCTTTACCCATTTCTGCCGAAATGATAAAATTTTCATTCATGACAATTTTAATACCACCCCCAAAAGAGGAATGGAAGCGATCTTTTTCATTCGTGTTGATGTACGTCGTCAACTCATTGTCATTGATGTTTTCAATATTCCATTCAATGGGATCCAGGATGATTCCGGTATCGAAAAATCCATTCATACCGAAATAAAAGTTTTGGTTGATGAATTTGAAAGAAACGGCTTTCCATCGCAATTCGAAGTTGCCGAAAGAAAAGGCATTTCCGACAATGCGATTCCTTAAAATACCTCTCAGGCTGTTGCTCCCGCCAAGTCCAGTGACATTGGTTCTTTTGGCAAAAGGAGACATCAGTTGGGTACGACGGAAAAATGGCACTGGGTCATCACCGATTTGACCTTGTACGCCTACGCGAACGGCTGCATTCAATTTGTCCTTGATGATGCTTTGAAATTGGCTATGCATTACGAAGTATCTGGTATAGGGCATGTCGTTCATGAATTTGGGCGCAAATTCGACGATGGCTTCTGTGTATGAGCCCTTGCTTGGATTGTTCAACGCATTTCTGCTGTCATAGATCAATCCTGCTTTAATTGTACTCAGAATGCCTCCATCGGCTTCTTTTTCCCCTATGATGCCCCAATCTACATATTTGTCATAAAGGCTGACTCCTTGAAGATAATCAGGATCTTCAGGAGCAATACCTTTGTTCAGCTTGTCATAGTTTACGGAACCGTTTTTATAGTTTTCAAAGTTGTAACTGGCTATCCAGAAAAGATGGTCGGCCATGAAATGGCCCTTGAAATCAGCCAGGAATCTGATTTGTTTCTGGGACATCTTATAGAAGACGCGATCTTCAATTTCCCGATAGTTGCTTTGATACCCGTTAAAACCGTAAAAATCCATGAGGTCGTCCGTCAGATAACTCAATTCCAAAAAGCTGCGAATACCGGGAATCAATCTTTCTGAATCATAGTACAGACGATAGATGCCACTGCCTTTTGTGTAACGGGATATCTCCAGATAAAAGGAATGGTCGTATGCCGGATATCTGCTGCCATCTCCGTAATCGAAAAGATTCAGGATGGCTCCATATTGAAGGCCTAAATCGGAGTTGTAGGAGATTGCCGGCAGGACACCAAGATTGTAACCGTCCTTGACGGTTTCTCCTGCAAAGAGCGTGAGTGAATTGAAAATTAGCAGAGCAAAGAAGAGGTTTCGTTTCATATTGCTTCATTAATTGACGTTTTAGAACCCAGAGCGTGGTAAAAATACAATCTTGGACGGATTAAACAAAATAATGACTGCGGTTTTCAATTAAAAAGGATTCAGAGATACTTGATTTTGCGATTCAAAACATTCGTTTGTCAGGATATTTAGGCCAATGCAAGTGCGAAAAATGAAATTCTTGCTTCTGGAGCCTTCAATATGGTTTGTCCGCAGGCGCAAAGTGTGGAGCCGCTTGTCAGGACGTCATCAACCAGAAGTATATGCTTTCCGGAAAAGGTTTCAGTGTCTCTGAGCTCAAAAAGCCCCTGTGCATTTTCCCATCTTTCCCAGATATTTTTGGTTGTTTGGGTGGGATTCTTGACAACGCGGTGCAAATGGGTGGAATCATAGGGAATACCACTAATCTGTGAAAGTCCTTTGGCTATCCATTCACTTTGATTGTAACCGCGTTTTTTTGCCTTGTCCTTGTGCAAAGGGACTGGGACAATGAGGTCAATGTCCTTGAAGAAGCCTGCTGAAACAATTCTTGACCCGGAAAAGGAACCCAGACATTCACCCAATTCCTTTTCACCTTTGTATTTCAATAATTCCAGAACTGTTTGCACTTTAGATTCTTTTTGATAGAGAAAACCGGCTGTGATCTTTTCAAAAGGTATTTTCCCATAAAAACGATCAGCGGCGATATTCATCCGGAAGGACTTGAAATCGGCCTTTGGCAACTCGTACAAACAGTTCATGCAAAGATGCTTTTCTCCTTGTACCAATGGTTTTTCACAGATTTGGCAAAGGTTGGGCCATGCCAGGTTCATGATGTCTGAGAGGATGTTGTTAAATGGAATCCTCATTGTATTCTTCTTCGTCAATGTCCATCTTTTTCAGGCACTTGGTGATGAGAGCGGATTCAAATCCCCTTCCCACCGCAAAACGAATCATTTTTCCGCTCAATTCGTAGTTGGTCTTACTTTTGATGGAAGGCCTTTTTTGTCTGAGAAGTGTCATCAACATTTTTTTATAATCTTCATCCGGGATTGTTTCGATCCCTTCGTCAATCAGTTCATTGGATACTCCTTTTTGTTTGAGTGCGTAGCGAATCTTGACTTTTCCCCATTTGTTGAAGCGGACCCTGTCACCCACGAAAGCTTTGACATAGCGCTTTTCATTGAGGAAACCTTCCTGTTGCAAACGTTGGATGAGTTTTAATTGCTCTTCGGGATTCAGTTCAAATTTGGAGGTCTTGTCCAAAACTTCCGATTTGCAATGTTCGGCTGTTGAACAAAATGCGGCGGCAAAAGCAAGTGCCTCAGAATAGTTGCTCATATTTCGTTGAAATTATAGAATGGCCCTGATCATGCGATCTCTTCCTGACAGATCCTGAAAGAGTTCTGCATGGAAGCCATTTTGTTCGATTATTTGAAGGGTCTTTTCACCAAGATGGCTATTGATTTCAAAGTAAAGCCCGCCACCTTTTCTGAGATTCTTTGCTGCATATAGGGAAATGTGGCGGTAAAAAATCAACGGGTCATTGTCTTTGACGAAGAGAGCCAGATCCGGTTCGTGATGCAGGATATGAGTTCCCATGTCTGCCCTTTCGCTTTCACAAACATAGGGCGGGTTGCTGACGATTACATCCCATTTATCGGACATTTCTTCAGATTGTTCGAATTCAAGGATATTCCGCAGACTGAAGTCAATATCAACCTTGTTGAGGTCTGCATTTTCACGGGCTATCTGTATGGCTTTTTCAGAAATGTCCCAGGCTGATACTTTTGCCGTGGGGATATTTTTAGCCAAAGACACGGCAATGCATCCGCTGCCGGTTCCAATGTCCAATAGCTGAATTTGCTGATTCTTGTGGTCTTTCAATATCAGTTCCACCAGCTCTTCTGTTTCCGGACGTGGGATCAAAACACCGGACATGACCTTGAAATTTAACCCGAAAAATTCGGTCGTTCCAAGGATATATTGGATGGGTTCGCCATTTGCCAGTCTGTCTACGGCTGTATTTAGCTTGTTTACCATGCAGTCAGTAAATTTTGTATCTTTGTCGGTGTATATTTGTACACTGTTCATTCCAGCAAGCTGTTTCAATAACAAGTGCGAAATGGACTTCATTTCATTTTTGGAATAAATGTTGCCTAACCGGCTTTCAATATAGGTTAAAAAACGTTGCATGTTTAACAATTTGTTTACAAAGCTACTGCTTTTTTCCGAAAAAAAAAATTTATATCAATAAGCCTAAGGGTGATATGGTTTAACTTTTTGAGAAGAACTGAAACATGTCAGAGTCCATGATGGATAGCATATTTATGAAACGTTGCCTGCAACTGGCGGCAAACGGGAGAGCTACATGCGCTCCCAATCCGATGGTGGGGGCAGTGGCGGTTCATCAGGGTCTCATTATCGGGGAGGGCTGGCATCGCAAGGCCGGCGAACTTCATGCTGAACCCAATGCCATTCATTCTGTGAAAAATCCGGAGTTGTTGAAAGCGTCCACCTTGTATGTCAATTTAGAACCTTGTTCGCATGTTGGTAAAACGCCACCTTGTGTGGATCTGATCATCGAAAAACAGATACCTCGTGTGGTCGTTGGCTGTTTGGATCCTTTTCCGCAGGTTTCCGGCCGGGGTGTTTCGAAACTCCGTGCGGCAGGTATTGATGTCACGGTTGGGGTAGAAGAAGCTGCTTGTATGGACCTGAACCGGCATTTTATTCGATTTCATCGGGAAAAACGTCCATATATTATTTTGAAATGGGCTCAAACGGCAGATGGCTTTTTAGACTTTTCCAGAATCCCCGGTGATCAGAAACAGTCATTGAAGATTTCAACGCCTTTTACTCAAATGCTTGTCCATAAGCTGCGAACCGAATGTGACGTAGTACTTGTCGGAACCAATACGGCGATTTTAGATAATCCTGCCCTGACTGTTCGTTTCTGGACAGGAAAAAGTCCCGTACGGGCGGTGTTGGATCGTCAAATGATGCTGCCGAAAGATTCTGTTTTATTGAATGGCCGGATTCCGACCATCGTTTACACATCGAAAACCGATAGGGAAGAAGGAAATATATCTTGGGTGCATATTGATTTTAACGAAAATGTCATCAGTCAGATTTTGCACGATTTATATTCCCGTAATCTGCAAACACTACTGGTTGAGGGTGGAACCTCAATATACGCGTCTTTCCTCAGGATGGGATTGTGGGATGAGATTCGTACGGAAACTTCTTCGCAGTGTATCGGACATGGAATTAGCGCACCAGACTTATCGGGCATTTCACTTTTCGAAAAAGAATCCATGGATTTTGATGAGAATAGTGGTGCTTGCAGGAAAATTCGGATTTTTCGTCCGTCTTCCGGTTTGAATTGACTTAAGTGCAATGAAAAAATGGAAACACCCATTTTTTTAGGTTTAAAAGTTGTAAGATGCTGAACTTACCTAATTTTTCATAAAACTTGAGAAACATACCCTCAAAAGATAAAAATCTTACTATTTTTGCCGATTAAACGACTGGGTATAGAAAAATATAGCCTCGGATTATTTTTACGCTTGAATGTTAATCTTTTATTATGATGAGAAAAAAGAACTCCCTGTTAATTATTTCTGTTATTATTTCAGGGCTTTTTGTATCCTGTTGGGATAACTTTACCGAGCGAACATACTATTCTGCCAATATCACAAGCTTTGGTTTTGATGCACATGATACCTGTCCGGATATTGAAGATTATGATTTCAATATAGATCAAATGTCAAATCCCGGTTTGATATTCAATTTAGACTCTCTCCCTTATGGGCGTGTCGTTAATTGTTTGTTTCCGACGGTGAATTTTCAATCTTCAAACGGAAACGTTTATATGAGTGATTCAGATAGTCTTGTGCTTTGGAATAGTACTGATTCCATTAATTTCTCTTCACCGGTTATTTTTAAAAACACATCGTCCGATGGTTTGTATACACGGGAATACCAAGTTAAAGTGAATGTACATCTGGTGGATCCGGACTCCATGCTTATGAATCAATATGCTGCCGCTTTTCCAACAGATGCAAACCAAAACAAGATTTTTCATCCTACAGAAAACAGCTTTCTCAGCTTTTTTGCATTGGCAACCGGAGGTTTGTCAGCTTATCTATCCACTGATAAAGGCTTGACATGGAATGTACAACCTGTTTCAGGAATTACCGAAACGGTTAACATCAATTCACTGTGCACGTTCCAATCCAAATATTTTGTAACCTCCAAATCGAATCAACTATATTCTTCATCTGATGGACTCGTTTGGACACAAACCGGTGACGGAACCAAAATTGTAACGCTTTTCGGAGCGATTAAGGACAAATATTATAATGTGTCCCATGTGAATTATTTGATAGGTATAGTCGAAAATGCTTCCGGTGAATACCACTTTTCAAGAAGCAAGGATGGCATCAATTGGAAGGACACTATCGGCAATGAAATCAACCCCGACTTTCCGTGGACGGATTATGCTTTGGTCAAAGGTACGACAACGACTGATGTTGAGTTCTATACCATTGCAACAGGATTGGATAAGAATAAAAACTTCTCTGCCAGTGTCTGGTCTACGGAAACAGGATTGGACTGGGTATTGATAGATGACGGCAGCAATGAAAAGACTGCCATTGTAAAAAGAAAAGGAGCTTCCTTATTTTATTATGATAATTATCTGGTTTGTTTTGGTGGTCAAGATGCAAATGGTGATTTTCGTCAGGATCTTTATGTCTCAGAAGATCAGGGCAAGGGTTGGACTACAGCTCCTGATAACTGGGCATTCTTAAATATGATTAACGGATTGGCTTACCCAAGTGCCTATGTCGAACATGTCAAAGACTTTGTCAACGATAAGGATCGTGAATTCATTTGGATTTTTGGTGGTACCAAAGGCTATTATCCAAGCTCGGCAATTTGGAAAGGCTATTTGAACAAGATGATGTTTTTACGCCGATAAGGAGTGAAATCTGACCATCAAAATACTGGAAGTTGTTTTTTTGCGTTTATTCTTGAAATAAGGTATGACGCATGAAACGACCCGGATTATTTGATATGGTGATGTTTGTGATGGCAATCCTGTTACTGCCGTCGGGTGTAAAAGGACAAACCTACAGGATGGAATTCGGCCTTTTGGGTGGAAGTTCCTTCTATATGGGAGATGCAAACAATGAAGAGTTGTTTTACGACGCGCACTCTTCATACGGGTTGCTGGCGAGGTATAATCTGAACGGGCGTTTTGCCTTGAAAGCCAATACTATTTTGGCCGGTATTTCAGGAACAACACAAGGGAATGCCTCTGCATTCATGAATGGTGCGGATGTCAGTTTCAGCCGTCGTATAGTTGATGCAGGTGTGCAGCTTGAGATGAATTTTTATGATTATGGTGTACCTGATTTTCAGCCAGGATCCAGCAAGATATCTCCGTATATCCTTCTAGGTTTTGGCATTACCGGATACGAGTCGGAAAAGAAGGATGTTTGTGCCAATATACCTCTTGGATTGGGCATCAAGATGAAAATCTTGCCGCGAGTCAACCTGGGTTGTGAATGGACGTTTAGGAAGACATTTGCAGATGATTTGGATTATTCGGCAAGCTCAACCGGTTTTCAGCTTCAGAATTCATGGTCTGGAGTCGGTTCATGGAATAAAAACAAGGATTGGTATTCAATCCTGATGATATATGTCAGTTACGATCTCTATGGTATAGGATCAAAATGTTTTAAATGAGCATGTCGTATTTGGATAAAATAGATAAAACACGTTTACCTAAACATGTGGCCATCATCATGGATGGAAATGGTCGCTGGGCAAAAAGCCTGGGTAAAGACCGTTCTTATGGTCACATGGAAGGAGTTGTTTCTGTTCGTCATGTAACGGAAGCAGCCCGTGAGTTGGGTGTGTCTTATTTGACCATATATGCCTTCTCCACTGAAAACTGGAATCGTCCGGAATCAGAGGTATTTGATTTGATGGATTTGATGATGAAAGCTCTTGAACGTGAAACTCCTGATTTGATCAAAGTCGGAGTACGTCTCGAAATCATAGGTGATATGGATCGCTTGCCTGAAAAGGTTAGAAATCGCGCTATGAAGTGCATTTCAGAGACGGCTGGCGGTCATGAAATGACGCTTGTCTTGGCCTTAAGCTATTCTTCCAGATGGGAAATAGTTGAGGCTGTCAAATCCATTGCCCGCGATGTCAAGGAAAACAAACTGACTGTTCAAGATATTAACGAAGCTTTGGTTTCAAACCGGCTCACAACAAGAAATTATCCCGAACCAGACTTGCTCATTCGCACAGGCGGAGAATTACGCATCAGCAATTTTCTGATGTGGCAGCTATCCTATTCGGAATTATATTTTACCGAAACTCCTTGGCCTGTTTTTCGTAAGGAAGAATTTTATGAGGCGATTTATTCGTTTCAGTCCCGCGAAAGACGCTATGGTAAAACCAGCGAACAAGTCCAAAATTAGACAATACCAATCCCATTATGTATAGAAAAATCATTGCTTCTTTCTGTGTCCTTTGTGCATTCACTTTTGTTTTGCAGAAGGGTGAGGCAGCTACATCCGAAAAAAATCTTCCGGAAATATATTATTCTTCACCACGTGAATATAAGATTGCAGATATCGCTGTAACCGGAATTGACAATTATGAAGATTATGTGTTGAAAGGGTTGTCCGGACTGAGTATCGGTCAAGTAATCAAAGTCCCTGGGGATGAAATAACAGAAGCAATGAGACGCTATTGGAAACATGGGCTATTCTCTGATGTCAAGATTTTGGCTACCAAAATTGAAGGGAATCAGGTTTGGCTGGAAGTTCAATTGAAACCCCGTCCACGTATCTCTGAAATCAAGTACATTGGAATTAAGAAATCTGATAGGGATGACCTTGAAAAAAAGCTTAATTTGGTGGTTGGAAACCAGATTACTCCCAATATGGTTGACCGATCTGTCACTTTAATCAAAAGACATTACGACGAAAAAGGGTTCAAAAATGCCACTGTAGACCTTATTCAGAAAGAGGATCCCAAAGATAAAGGTCAGGTTATTGTGGAAATAAAAGTGGACAGGAAGGACAAGATCAAGATCAATCAACTGATTATTGATGGGAATGTGGCCTTAAGCGATTACAAAGTCAGTAGAGCCATGAAGAAAACCAACCAGAAAGGGAAACTGGCAAACTTCTTCCGGACCAAAAAATTTGTCGAGACAGAATATGAAAAAGACAAGATTGCACTGATTGCCAAATATAATGAGTATGGTTACAGAGATGCCATCATTCTGGAAGATACGGTGTATCGCTTCGATGATAAGACAGTGAATGTCTATATCAAGCTTGATGAAGGAAAAAAATATTATCACCGTGATATCAAGTGGGTAGGGAACTCGGTCTATACATCAGATCAATTAAACCATGTCTTGATGATTAATCGCGGAGATGTCTACAATCAGAAAAGGCTTGACGAACGCTTGAACACTTCGAAAGACGAAGATGCGGTTTCCAACATGTACATGGACAATGGATATTTGTTTTCCAGTCTGACTCCTGTTGAAGTGAAAGTTGATGGTGATTCCATTGATCTTGAAATACGTGTTCATGAAGACAGACAAGCAACCATCAACCGAATAAACATCAACGGAAATGACCGTTTATATGAAAACGTTATCAGACGTGAATTACGGGTAAAACCCGGTGCTTTATTCAGTAAATCCGATTTGATGCGTTCTGCACGTGAAATTGCACAAATGGGACATTTCGACGCAGAAAACATGGGTATTGTTCCAATCCCTGACTATGAAGCTGGAACCGTTGACGTTGACTTGAACCTGACTCCAAAAAACAATGATCAGGTAGAATTCTCAGCAGGCTGGGGGTCAACCGGTATTGTCGGCTCTATCAGCCTGAAGTTTACCAATTTTTCTATAAGGAACCTGCTCAACCTTGGTACATACAAAATATTGCCGCAGGGTGATGGGCAAACATTCTCCATCACCGGACGTTCAAACGGAGACTATTATAGTTCATACAGTTTCTCTTTTCTGGATCCATGGTTTGGAGGAAAGCGGCCGAATTCTCTTCAGATTTCCGGTTTCTATTCCCACCAGAGTGATGTAAGTTCCCGTTATTACAGCAACTATAGCAATTATTACAACAGCATGTATTCAGGCTACGGCTCTTCCTACGGCTCTTCCTATGGCTCTGGAACAAATGACTCGTATATGTATGAATTGGATCCTGATAAATACCTTAAGATGTGGGGTCTATCAGCAGGTATAGGAGGAAGGCTTAACTGGCCGGATGACTATTTCCAGCTTTACGGAGAGCTTTCCTATCAACATTATAGTTTACAGAACTGGAAATACTTTGTCATATCTGATGGTATAAGCAACGATTTGAGTATGTCTTTGACATTATCACGCAAATCTATTGATAATCCCTTGTTTACTCGTTCAGGGTCAGACTTCTCGCTATCCGTTCAGGCAACGCTTCCTTATTCATCCATGGATAAGCTCAGCAACTATGATTATGCCAATATGACATCAGAGCAACTGTACAAGTGGATCGAATACTATAAGATCAAGTTTAAGAGCAAGACTTATACGCCGATTTCTTCAAACAAGAAACTGATACTTATGACCCGTTTTGACATGGGTTATATCGGTGCTTACAATGTGTTTAAACGTTCGCCTTTCGGTGCCTTCTATTTGGGTGGCGACGGAACAACAGGTTACAGCAGCAATTATACCTATGAGACCATCGCTTTGCGTGGATATGAAAATGGTGCACTTGGAACGAATTCCATCTATGAACGTGTTGGGCTGGAGCTTCATTATCCATTGATGATGGAAACATCTACCACCATTTATGCACTGACTTTCCTTGAAGCTGGTAATGGCTGGTCTCTCTCGAAAGCGTGGAATCCCCTCAATCTGAAACGCTCCGCTGGTATCGGAGTTCGTATCTATCTGCCAATGGTTGGCCTGATGGGTATCGATTGGGCTTATGGATTTGATAAAGTTTCCGGTGCCACTTCACCAAGTGGCAGTCAATTCCACTTTATTCTCGGTCAAGAGTTTTAAAGACTGTAAAAACAGTCTACAAAATTTGTTAACAAAACACATATCTTAAAATATAATTTGTATTTTTGAGGCCGTTATTTTCTTAATCTGTAAAGCGATGAAAAAGAAATTATTGGTTCTATTTGTTTTGTTATCATGTGGCATGACTGGTTTTGCTCAGAAATTTGCCTTGGTTGACATGGAGTATATCCTTAAAAAGATACCTGCTTACGAAATGGCCAATGATCAATTGAATCAGGTTTCCAAAAAATGGCAGGCCGAAGTGGATGTCTTGACAAAAGAGGCCAAAGACCTTTATACAAAGTATCAGTCTGAAATGGTTTATCTTTCTGATGACTTAAAGACAAAACGTGAAGCAGAAATTCTTGCCAAGGAAAAAGCAGCTGCAGAATTAAAGAAAACATATTTTGGAGCTGAAGGTGAATTGTTTAAAAAACGCCAAAGTTTAATTACTCCGATACAGGATGAAATTTACAATGCCATCAAGGCCTTATCTGAAGAAGGAGGCTATATGCTGATTCTGGATCGTGCCTCCGGTGAAAATATCATATTTGCTTCACCTAAGATTGATATAAGTGACGAGGTTTTAAAGAAACTCGGATATTAAAAATAAATATGTACATTTGCGAAATTCAAAAAAAAACAATAGTAAAACGAATGAATATCATGACAAAGAAACTAATCATTGCTCTCGCTTTCTTCTTGCCTTTAAGCTTATTTGCACAAGACCTTAAGTTTGGGTATTTTAACCGTGCAGACATTTTTCAAAGTATGCCTGAAACAGTAGAAGCATCAAAGAAGTTGGATGAACTGGCTAAAAATTATGAATCGGAAATATCAAAAATTCAGGAAGAATATCAGAAAAAAGGTTCAGATTTTGTAGCTGCCCGCGATACCCTTCCCGAAGCAATCCGCGCACGTCGTATGACTGAAATCCAAGATATTGAACAACGCTTGCAGTCTTTCTATCAGGATTCTCAAAAAGATATGCAGAAACAACAACAAGAAATGATTGTACCTATCAATAAAAAATTATCAGATGCAGTGAAAGCTGTTGGTCAGGAAAATGGTTTCGTGTACATTTTTGATACATCTGCCAATGCGGGTTTGATGTATTGGTCAACTGAAAAATGTGTTGATGTTTCTACTTTGGTTCGCACAAAATTGAACTTGAAATAAAATTTCAATATTCTGGAAAAGGATGGTGATGAATCATCCTTTTCCTTTTTTACATCGGACGTTGAGGCCGTCTTTAAATAGCCTTCGTATGGTAAATGCGTTAATCTCCATTCAATGAATAAGCCTGTTGGTCCTATTGGTGTTTTTGATTCCGGTTATGGCGGTTTGACCATTCTGGAAGAATTTAGAAAAAAATTACCTGAGTATGACTTCCTGTATTTAGGTGATAATGCCCGTGCTCCTTATGGTAATCGCTCCTTTGACATGGTGTATGAATTTACCCGTCAGGCAGTTTTTTACCTGTTTGAACAAGGCTGTTCGCTTGTCATATTGGCTTGCAATACAGCTTCCGCAAAAGCACTTCGAAATATTCAGCAAAATGATTTACCCAAGACCTATCCTGAACGCCGCGTCTTGGGAATACTGATTCCGACGGTTGAAGTGTTGGGCTCTCTGACTACCACGAGGCATGTAGGCCTGATTGGAACCCCTGGAACCATTCAATCCGGTTCATACCCTATAGAGGTTCATAAATTATTTCCGGATATTATCCTGACCGGTGAGGCCTGCCCACTATGGGTGCCATTGGTTGAAAACGGAGAACAGGACTCTGAAGGAGCAGCCTTTTTTGTGAAGAAAAACTTGAATAATCTTTTTGCAAAAGATTCGGAAATTGATGCCCTCATTTTGGGTTGTACACATTATCCTTTGCTACTTCCGCTTATCAGGCGTTTTATACCGAAGGGGGTGAAAATCATTTCGCAGGGTGAATATGTGACTGAAAGTTTGATCTCTTATTTAAAAAGACATCCTCAGATGGCTGAGCGTTGTAGTCGTAATGGCAGTTGCTGCTATCTGACGACGGAATCGGTCGAGAAATTTGAAGAATCTGCCTCCTTTTTTGTCAAGCACAAGATTAAAGCCAATCATGTCAGATTGGGTTAGAATCCCCTTTGCCTCATGGCTTCAAACGTCAGTATGGCCGTAGAAATCGATACATTCAATGAATCAATCTTACCTCTCATGGGAATTTTGATTCTTGCATCTGCATTCTGAAGCCAAAAATCCGTTAAACCATCGGCTTCTGTTCCCATAATGATGGCGGACGGTTCCTTGAAGTCGCATTCATGATACCAGTCGGATGCTTTGAGTTCAGCTGCAAAACTTTTGATATGATTTTCTTTCATCCATTGAAACGCATCCTCTGATGAACAGATGCCGATGGGTACCGTAAACATACATCCGACACTCGAACGGATGGCATTTGGGTTGTAAATATCGGTACTGGGGTCACAAATGATGACAGCATCAACCTTACCTGCATCGGCTGTACGAAGTACGGCTCCCAAATTTCCAGGCTTTTCGACAGCCTCCAGAACGATGATGAATGGTTTTTTTGGCAACTCAATGTATTTTAGACTGTGATCTTTGGGCTTAATCAACGCGATAAGCCCATCTGACCCTTCTCTGTATGCCAGCTTTTCAAAAATGGCCGGAGCTATTTCAACTTGATTTTGTACAGGAATTCTGTGTATCAATTCCGGATATTCGCTTTTTGAATAGATTTCCGGGCAGACATACAACATGACTGGTTGATATCCTGCGTCGATGGCAAGACCAATCTCACGGGCACCTTCCATGGCCACAAGACCCTGTTCCCGACGTTCTCGGGCTTTGGAAAGTTGAACGATTTGTTTAATCCTGGGGTTTTGAAGACTGGTGATTCTTTCCATTGATCCTTATGATTAGAAAGGCCAAAATTGCAAAAAGATTTTGAGGTCCACAAAAAAAATATTACGTTTGTCCAACCGCCCCCATTATATTTAAAGGCTCTTCTATGATAGAACTCTTTCCCTCGGATTGGACAGATTATGAATTAATTGATTCAGGAGGTTTTGAAAAACTGGAACGTTTTGGACGTTATACGCTTCGTAGACCCGAGCCTCAGGCGGTATGGAACAAAACACTTTCAGAAAACGACTGGGAAAGATTGCCCCATGCTTGGTTCAAACGGGCCAAAGGTAAAGACTCCTCCGACAATGAGCGTGGAGAATGGCTGCAAAAACCATCCATGCCCGACCAATGGTTTGTTGAGTATCAGTATAAACAAATGAAACTCAAGTTCCGTCTGGGAATGACATCCTTTAAGCATGTCGGACTTTTTCCGGAGCAAGCGGCAAACTGGAATTTTATATACGATAAGGTCAAATCAATACCTTTTCAGAAGCCCAAAGTACTGAATCTTTTTGCATATACGGGAGGAGCTTCTGTCGCAGCTTGTGCAGCAGGGGCTGAAGTCACTCATGTGGATTCCGTGAAACAAGTGGTGACCTGGGCTCGGGAGAATATGGAAGCTTCCGGCGTGGACGGCATTCGTTGGATTGTAGAAGATGCCCTGAAATTTGTCAATCGTGAAGTAAAGCGTGGTAAGCGTTATCATGGGATTGTTCTTGATCCGCCGGCCTATGGTCGTGGCCCTGATGGAGAAAAATGGGTTTTAGAGGAAAATATCGCACCACTGATGGAGGCATGTAGTAAATTGCTTGAACCCAGTGATGGTTTCCTGATCTTGAATTTGTATTCCATGGGATTTTCGGCTGTCATTGCAAATAATTTGCTGATGTCCTATTTCCCACAGGCCGGCTCTATTGAATATGGCGAATTGCTTGTTGCTGAAAGATCGGGAAAGAATTTACCTTTAAGCGTTTTTGCCAGATTTTGATGATTATGAAAATATAATAACTAAAGAGATGAAACGAACCCATGATCTATCGCTCACACAAGTGAATAATTATTTGGCGAGTTACATCGAATACATATAATATTAAAATAAAAAATAATGAGATGAAAAAAATAATTTCATTCATTCTGTTTACATTGATACTTGTCGCTTGTAGCAACCCGAGAGCATACCATATTAAGGGAAAAATGGGAGATGGTTCCTGGGACAATAATCAGGTGACTTTATATAGCCTTTCAAACGAGTTAGGGATGGAACCCATCGATTCTACAATCATAAAAGATGGGGTTTTTAACTTAAAAGGCAGAGTTGATTCTGTTGGATGGTGTTTGCTATTGATAAAGAATAATGATGGTGAGTCAATCTATAAGGATTTTTATGTGGATGGGAATCTTCAAGTCGATTTCAAAAACGGCAAACTCCGTATTGCAGGAAATGGTATCAACAATTCTTATCAGGCTTTTGTGGATAAATATGACAGCCTATCAGTGAATATTATCAAATTGAATGCTGAACAGAAAGCAAATCCTTCCGATGAAACGTTGGAAATAGCCTTTGATGAGGAATATGAACATTTTGAAAAATCTTTTCGTGTGCTGGCTTTGTCCACCATCATGAGTAATCTTGATAACTCGTTGGGTTTACATATTTTCCAGGCTGCCATATCCTCATTGGAAGACAAGGATTTGGAATCCATTCTTGCCAAAGCCGGTTCGGAATTTTTGGCTGATCCAAGCGTCAAAATGGTTTCGGAACAACTGCGGCTTTCCAAAAAAGTAGGTATCGGATGTGAGTATGTTGATTTGGCACTGTTTGATCCCGACAGGAAACCGGTGGCTTTATCAGAGTACGTGGGGAAGGGTACCTATGTGTTGATTGATTTTTGGGCTTCCTGGTGCGGGCCTTGTATAGCAGAGTTACCCAATGTGTTGGCTTGTTACGATAAGTACCACAAGAAAGGTTTTGATATTGTTGGCGTTTCGCTGGATAAGGAGGCCCGTTTGTGGAAAGATGCCATTAGAAAAAATAAAATTCCCTGGCCTCAAATGTCCGATTTGGCTGGTTGGCAGAGCCAGGCGGTAACAGTATATTCATTTTCTTCCATTCCCCACACGGTCTTGGTTGATCCCAAGGGGATCATTATTGCAAAGGATTTAAGGGGTGGGGCGTTGGACGAAAAGTTATCAGAGTTGTTGAATAAATAAGGGATCAAATTGAAAAATTGTGGAGAAGTGTCAAAAGTATGGCATTTGTGATCTGTGGGATATTTAACATCGCTCCATTCGTGCAGGTAAAAAGCACCGCTCCCTTTCGTGCAGCGGCATAGCCTCCGTCTCCGCTAGTCCA